>NZ_JBIBEG010000004.1:178271-263594 GCF_042902585.1 Streptomyces argenteolus | reverse complement strand
CGTGTTACAGACGTCGGTAACTGGCCCGCCCCGCGTTCCGCGCCCCCCCCCCCCCCAACCCCCCCCCCCCCCCCCCCCGCGCGGGGGGGGGGGGGGGGCCCCCCCCCCCCGCGGCCCCCCCCCGCCCCGGCAGGGTGTCAGCGCTCCGAGAGCTCCGAGGGAGCCTCCTGGATCACCCAGCCGTTGCCGTCCGGGTCCTCGAAGGACATGAACGAGTTCCAGGTGGCACCCTTGCCCTCCTCCCATCCCGTCGCCCCCACGTGCCGCACAGGGGAGACGTCCGCCCCGCGGCCCACCAGCTCCTTGCGCGCCGCCTCGATGTCCGTCACGCAGATCTGGAGCCCTTGCAGCGTGCCGGGGGCCATCGTCTTCGTGCCGGGGGCCGGAGGCATGCCCTGGAGCATGGCGACGGAGCAGCGCGAGCCGGGCGGTGTCAGCTGGATGATGCGCATGCCGGGGGCGACCTCGTCGTCCAGGTCCAGCCGGAACCCGGCCTTCTCGGTGTAGAACGCCTTGGCCCGGTCCATGTCGGTGACGGGGACGGGAATGACCTCGAGTGTCCAGTTCATGGAGCCTCCTCTGCGTGGCGCCGGTGCGCCGTGCCGGCCGGATAGTCTCGCCGTGGCGATCGGGGCAGTGCCCCATGTGCCACGGCGGAGTCCGAAGGAGGTCAACCGTCACCCGGGAAGCAGCCGGAGCGCACGGGGAAACGCCATCGAGGTCCACACTGCGCCCGATTGCCCCGCCGTGTGCCGACCGGTGCCCCGCGGCCGGCACCCGTCGGCCCGTCGGTCTGTCGTGCTGCCGGCCAGGTGCATGCCGGAGGCAGGGCTACGGGGTGGGGCCGGTCAAACAGCCCCGCCCGGGGGCCGCCTGCCGGGCGCTCCCGTGCCCATCGCTCGGGCCGCGTGTCGTTCTCGCGCGCATTCCCGCCCGAGGCGAAGGAGCCGCGGTCCTTTCTGCTGTCCGATCAGGAGATGCGGCTGGCCTCGTCCGTCCTGCTTCCGTGCCGTTGAGGACCCACGGGTCCTCCGGCCGGACCGGGCCGCGGGCTGTGAAGGGACTCATGGAACGGGGGAACGTCGATCTGGCAGAGTTCCGTCCATGGTGCAGGCGTGCTTGAACGGAGTGCGGCGGCAGAGCGAGAGCCGTTGGGTTCCCGTCACCCCCAGGGAGCTGGCGGCCGAGGCCGCACGGGCGGTGGGTGCCGGAGCGGATGACGTGCACCTGCACCCCAGAGGTGCCGACGGTCTCGATTCGCTGGCGCCACGTGCAGTGGGCGAGGCGGTCAGCGCGGTGCGTGCTGCCGTACCGAAGGAGGTACGCGTCGGGGTCACCACCGGATCCTGGGCGGAGCCGGACCCGGCCAAGCGCGCCGAGCTGATCCGGTCCTGGACGGTCCTGCCCGACCACGCGTCGGTGAACTGGCACGAGGAGGGCGCCGAAGAGGTGGCGGATGCGCTGCTGGAGCGTGGGATCGGTGTCGAGGCCGGTGTCTGGTCGGGCACCGGGGGCGCCCGCCGGTTCCGTGCCTGGCCATCGGCCTCACGTGTGCTGCGGGTGCTGGCCGAGGTGACCGACACCGATCCGGTCACGGCGGCCGGGACGGCCGGGGCCCTGGTGCGGGAGTTGGAGGAAGGACTCGCGGCGCCCTTGCTGCTGCACGGCGAGGACGGCGGGGCCTGGCCCGTGCTGCGCGTGGCAGCCCGTCTGGGGCTGGACACCCGGATCGGTCTGGAGGACGTGCTGACGTTGCCCGACGGTTCTGCCGCAGAAGGCAACGCGCAGCTCGTGCGGGCCGCACGGAAGGTCGTCGGCGAGCACCGCGCCCGGCCGTTCTGATCTCCCGCAGAAGTGCACGGGTGACAGGGGGTCCTCGCACATCGCCGGCCGGGTTCCGTGCCCCGGGCAGCCGACCGGCCGGGCAGGCTCATGGGCGCGAGCCTGCCCGCATGCGGTCTCCGGGGGCCGCTCGTCGGGCTCGGTCCGGGCACGCCTGCCCCCGGACCCGCCCCGCCCTGATCGGGACGAAGGGCCCCGAAGCACCTCCCGGGACCACCGTCCCCGGTGCACCGACCGGGACCACGGGTTCCGGACGTTCCTGCCGAGGAGCCGGGCCGCGCGCCGCGCCCAGGGGCCCGGCCCGCCTTCCGGTCCGTACGCACGGCCTATGTCGCCGCCTGGGAGCTGTCGCGGAAGCCGCCCCAGCCGTGCCAACGGTCGATCTCGATCCAGGCGTTGACGCGGTCGCGGTCACGCTGTGCGTACGGCTGGCCGAGGTAGTGCCGGGAGAGCCGGTCGATGCCGGCCAGGCCTTCGTCGTCCGCCATCTCGACGACGTGCCCGATGAGGCTCACATGGGTGTACCAGTCGGAGTCGTCCAGCACCGTCAGCGTGACCCGGGCGTCGCGGCGCAGGTGGTCGAGCCGCTTGCGGCCCTCGTCCATGTTGACCAGGACCCTGCCGTCCTCCCAGAGGTACCAGGTGGCCGTGGATACGGGCTGACCGTCCGCGCGCAGGGTCGCGATGACGGCGGGATTGGGCTTGCGCAGCATGGCGACGGCTGCGTCGGGAAGCGGCGGCTTCGACATGTTCTCTCCTTCGTCTCGTGCCGCGCCCGTCCGTGACGGGGAACCAGATCCGGTGATCCGGCGGGCGCGCCCTCCACGCTGCCACACGGCGGAGACGATGCCCTGGACCGCCCCTCGGGCGAAGGCGTGAGGGCGGGAAAGCGGCTGGTCACCCCTGCGGAACACGATGCGTGACGGCTGGATGTGCCGCGCATTGCGGTCGTGTGGCGGCGTGCCGGAAAGCATCGACAGCGGGCCGCTCCGGCCGCAGTGTGGATCTTCGTAGACAGCGCTTTCCCAGTTCCGGAGGAACCGTCATGCTCCCCGTCCTGCCAGGACGCCGCAGAATCGCGGCGGCGAGTGCGGTGGCCGCTCTCGCCGGCCTGCTCGCCGCCCCGTCCGTACAGGCCGCACCGGCCGCCGCCCACGACGGCGGTCGCCCCGCCGAGTCCCAGTCCCGCCGTTTCCAGGAGAACCTCGACCGGGGCCTCGTCGCCGTACCCGCGGGCCGCGGCACGTTCCTCAGCTGGCGGCTGCTCGGCACCGAGTACGGCTCCGACATCGGCTTCAACGTCTACCGGGGCGGCAAGCGGCTCAACCACCGGCCCGTCACCTCCTCCACCACGTACCAGGACAACGGCCGCGGGCACGGTGCCTACACCGTGCGGGCGGTCGTGGACGGCCGCGAGCGGCAGGCGAGCGATGCGGCCCTGGAGTTCGGGAAGGGGTATGCCGAGATACCTCTGGCGGATGCCGCCGGCTACACCGTGCAGCACGCCTGGCCCGGGGACCTCGACGGTGACGGCCGCTACGAACTCGTGGTGAGCCGTCTCTCCGGCACACGGGACCGGCCGGATCTGCTGGAGGCCTACACCCTCACCGGCGAGCGTCTGTGGCGTGTCGACCAGGGGCCCGGCTCGTACACCCAGGCACCCGGGAACGGAGCCAACGACCCGGCACCGGCGGCGATCAGCGGCTCCACCGCCATCGGCGGATTCCGCAACGACGACAACGTCACCGTCTACGACCTCGACAGCGACGGCAAGGCGGAGGTGCTGGTCCACACCGCGGACGGCACCACCTTCGCCGACGGGGAGACGGTCCGGGCGGCGTCACCCGCCGACCAGTTCGTCTCCGTCGTCGACGGGGCCACCGGCACCGAGCGCACCCGGCAGCCCGTCCCCGGAGACCTCACCGCCGACGGGCCCTCCGGCGGACAGTTCGGGATCGCTTACCTCGACGGCATCCACCCCAGTCCGGTGACCAAACTCGTCACGCGCGTCGGTGCCAAGCGCGGTGCCTTCCGTACGCTCATCCAGACGTGGGACTTCGACGGCCGCACCCTGAAGCCGCGCTGGAAGTACGTCGTGCCGGCCGACAGCGGCGCCACGAGCTTCCACCAGATCCGTACCGTCGACGTGGACCAGGACGGCAAGGACGACATCGCCGACGGCAACTACGTCGTCAACAGCGACGGAACCCTGCGCTACGTCGTCGACGGAGCCGGACACGGGGACCGTTTCCACATCGCCGATCTGGATCCGGCCAGGCCCGGCCTGGAGGGGTTCGCGATTCAGCAGTCGGAACTCGGCGTCGTCTCCCGCTTCCCCTGGTACTACTACGACGCGGACACCGGGGAGAGGCTGGTGACGGGGGAGCACCCCGCCGACCCGGCCGGCGAGGCCGACCTCGATGTGGGCCGGGGCACCACCGCTGACATCGACCCCCGCCACAAGGGCCTCGAGTACTGGACCTCGACCGCCGACGTCACCGCGCCCGGCGCCGGCGTGCGCAACGTCAGGGACGGCAAGGTCTCCGGCACCACCCCGAGCGTCAACTTCCGCATCTGGTGGGACGGGGACAAGGGGGCCGAGCTCCTGGACAGTACACACGTCGAGAAGTGGAACCCCGCGACGGAGACCGCCCGCCGCGTCTTCGACCCGGCCGGGGTCGTGGCGGGCGCCCGCAACGCGACCCCCTTCTACGGCGACATCCTGGGGGACTGGCGCGAGGAGATCCTCGCGGAGAGCGGCGACCACACGGCCCTGCGCCTCTACACCACCACCGAGCCCACCTCCACGCGCCTCTACACCCTCGCCCACAACCCGGCCTACCGCCTCGGCTGGACCGTGCGCGGCTATCTCCAGTCCACGTTCACGGACTACTACCTCGGCTACGGTTCCGGGAACCCGCCCAGGCCCGCGATCCGCACCGACACCGGGCCCGGCCTGGCCTGGACACCGATCGCGGGCGACACGTTCCGCTCGGGCACCGACCGGTGGACCGCCGAACTCCAGGACGGCGGGAGCGTGACCGCCGCCGACGGCGTTCTCGACATCGACGTACCGGGCGGCGCCACGGTGTGGTTCGAGCGCAGGCTGAGCGGCCCGTACGAGATCGAGTACACGGCCACCGCCGTCTCGGCCGGCGGGGCCAACGACCGGGTGTCGGATCTCAACAACTTCTGGAACGCCACCGACGTCCGCTCGCCGGACGACATCTTCGGCACCGCACGCGGTGGAGCCCTCGCGGAGTACGACCACCTCACCACCTACTACGTCGGCTACGGCGCGAACGCGAACACCACGTCCCGGCTGCGCCGTTACGTGGGCGAGGCGGGCAACCGTCCTCTCCTGCTCGACTACACCGCCCCGCTGCTGACGGCCAACGAGCCCAACCGGGTCCGCATCGTCTCCGACGGCTCGACCGTGCAGTGGTGGAACAACGGCCTCCTGGTGTTCGACCACCAGGACCCGGCCCCGTACACCAGCGGCCACTTCGCGTTCCGGACGGTCACCAGCCACTTCAGGATCAGTGACTTCACGGTCTGGCGCCCGCCCACCCGCGGATGACAGCCCCGCCGGCGCCCGGGCAGGCTCGCGGCAGCGCGTTGTCAGTGGCGGCTGTGATGCTGGAGCCATGGACGAACTGATGCGACGCCGCGTCTACGGTGCCGACCACGACGACCCCGATCCGGGACCCCGGCCCGGCCATGTCTACGTGGAGCTGGTCGGCGGCCCGCTGGACGGGCTGCTCCTGGACGTGACCGGCTGGCCGGAGGAGCGCCTCGCGGTGGGCGCGGCCCTCGGCACGGAGCTCGGGAAGTTCGGCGCGGGAGGCCGCGCCGTGTACGGGCCGGTGGCCGGGGAGCGGAAGCTGTGGGCCTGGCAGGCGGACAGTCCCTGAACGGTCCGCCCGCAGGGCCGTTCCGCTGCCGGACCCGGTACACGCGGCGATCGGTACTTTCACCGGTGTTCCGGCCCGGTGGCTGACTCGGCCCCCGTGCGTCCTTAGCGTGCTCCACCGACAGGATTCCGGATCCAGGAGGTGGAACACGAATGAAGCGGACGATGCACCGCGTCGCGGGCGCGGTGGCTGCGCTGCTCGCCATGGTGTTACCCGCACCGGCCTCGGCGGTGGGGGCGGACGCCGAGGCCGCAGCGGCAGGCGGCACGGGGCCCTATCCCGCGAGCTAGGAGACCGTCGCGAAGCTGCCCGGCCACACGGTCTACCGGCCCGACGCCCTGCCGGCAGGGGAGAAGCTGCCCATCGTGGCCTGGGGCAACGGCGCGTGCCGGGCGGACGGCACCTGGTTCGAGAACATCCTGACGGAGTTCGCCTCGCACGGGTTCCTCGTCATCGCCAACGGGGTCCCCGGTGGCTCCGGTCAGACGTCGTCGGACATGCTCATCGAGGCGGTGGACTGGGCCGTCGACGCGAACAGCGACCCGGGCAGCCGCTTCCGGGGCAGGATCGACACGTCCAAGATCGCGGTCATGGGTCAGTCGTGCGGCGGGCTGGAGACGATGGAGGTGGCCGACGACCCGCGTATCGACACGACGGTGATGTGGAACAGCGGCCTGATGAGCAGGCTCGACAGATGGATCCAGCTGCCCCGCCTGCACGCGCCGATCGCCTACTTCGTCGCAGGGCCGGACGACATCGCGTACGAGAACGCCGCCGACGACTGGGACAGGCTCCCCGCAGGCCTGCCCGCCTTCTCCGGCAACCTGGGACGTCGGCCACTACGGAACCTACGCCGAGCCGAACGGCGGCGAATTCGGCCGGGTCGGCGTGAACTGGCTGAAGTGGCAGCTCAAGGGTGACGCGACGGCCCGGACGGAATTCGTGGGCCCGAACTGCGGGCTGTGCTCCACCGACTGGGACGTGGAGCAGAAGAACCTCTCCTGACCCGGCCCGCCCCGGGCTCCCCGGTCTGGCCACGCGACGGAACGGCCCTCAGGCCCCAG
Organism: Streptomyces argenteolus; assembly: GCF_042902585.1. Classification (GTDB taxonomy): domain Bacteria; phylum Actinomycetota; class Actinomycetes; order Streptomycetales; family Streptomycetaceae; genus Streptomyces; species Streptomyces argenteolus. The sequence continues at coordinate 256,774 of NZ_JBIBEG010000004.1, read as the reverse complement.
GCCCCCGGAGCCATCGCCCGGGGCCTTGCGGCGTGAGGGGGTCACGACGACGGTCCACCAGGGCTCCGGGTGGTGACCAGCTGATCGCCCTGCTGCGATTGCACGCTGCTGCACCCTGCTGCACCGGCACCGACCGCAGCCCCGATACTGGAGTACACGCGATTTCGGTGGATCTTCTGCCGTTGATGGACGCGACCAGCACGGTGGAAGGCGAAACACGGTGACGACGACCGTCGCATACCAGGGCGAGCCCGGCTCGAATTCGGCGACGGCCGCCCGGTTCCTGTACCCCGAATGCACCGAACTCCCCTGTACCGGGTTCGAGCAGGCACTGGACGCCGTGACGCTGGGCACGGCCGACCTCGCGGTGATCCCGGTCGACAACTCGGCCGCAGGGCGCGTCGCGGACGTCCACCACCTGCTCCCGGAGTCGGGCCTGTTCATCGTCGCCGAGTACTTCCTCGCCATTCGCTTCGACCTCATGGGCGTCCCCGGCTCGACCCCCGAGGGCGTGGAGTGCGTGCGCAGCCACGTGCACGCGCTCGGGCAGTGCCGGAAGGTCCTGCGCGCCGGCGGCTGGCGCACTCTCGTCACCGATGACACGGCCGGTGCGGCGCGCGAGGTCGCGGAGCTCGGCGACCCGCGGCACGCGGCGCTCGCCCCGCCCGCAGCGGCCCGGCTGCACGGGCTGGACGTACTGAGCGCGGGCGTCGAGGACGACCCGGACAACACCACCCGGTTCGCCGTGCTCTCCCGCGAGGCCGTCATCGCACCCGACACGGGCGAGCCCACGATGACGAGCCTCTTCTTCAGCGTGCGCAACATCCCGAGCGCCCTCTACAAGGCTCTGGGAGGTTTCGCCAGCAGCGCCGTGAACCTCACCAAGATCGAGAGCTACCAGGCGGGCGCCGGGCTCAACGCCAGCCACTTCTACGTCGAGATCGAGGGACACCCCGACGACCCCCGGGTCGATCTCGCCCTGAACGAGCTGCGCTTCTTCTCCTCCGAGGTGCGCGTCCTCGGTGTGTATCCGGCCCACCCGCACCGGCTCGGCGGGGGCGCCTCCTGAGCGTCGTACTCGCCCGCTCGGCCTGGGGCGCGGGCGGCTGCGCCCTTCCCGGTCCGCCTCCGCCGGGTGCGCGCCGCGAGCGCATGTAGTTGCGTCCTGCATGAATATGGGTAGGTGCCCGAGGTGCACGCGATGCCGGCGTGCACCAGCCCACTCCTGCGCGACGCACCCGTGTCCGCGGACGAAGGGAGACACATGCGACTGGGCCTGGCGCTGCCCACCTTCGGCCGGAACGCCGACGCCGAAGCCGAAGCCATCGTCACCGTGAGCCGTACCGCCGAGGAGATGGGCTACGACTCCCTGTGGAGCGGCGACCGCGTGCTCGCCCCCAGAGAACCGAGCGTGCCGTACCCCGGTGGCGACGGCGTCATGCCACGGGCCTACGAGAACCACATGGACCCTCTCCTGGCCCTGACGCTCGCCGCGGCCCACACCCGGCGGGTACGGCTCGGAACGAGCACGCTCAACGGCCTCTGGCATCCTCCGCTGCTGCTCGCACGTTCGCTGACCACGCTCGACGTCGTCAGCCAGGGGCGCCTGGACGTCGGACTCGGATTCGGCTGGATGCCCGACGAGTACACGGCGGTCGGCGTGCCGTGGGAGGGCCGGGGACCGCGTCTGGACGAGACCCTCGACGTGCTGGAGGGGTACTGGACCCACGACGTGTTCGCCCATACGGGACCGCTGTTCACCGTCCCGGAGACGGTGGTCGGCCTCAAGCCGCACCAGCGGCCCGGGCCGCCCGTTCTCCTCGCGGCCTTCACCCCCGCGGGGCTGCGACGGATCGGCCGGCGGCTGGCCGGCTGGCTGCCCGGCGCGATGCCCCTGGCACGCATCCAGGCGATGTGGGCGGTCGTCGTGAAGGAAGCCGACCGGGCGGGGCGTGAGCCCGCGGCGGTACGCATGGCTCTGCGGGTCAACCCCACGCTGACCGACACGAAGAGCGACCCGGAGCAGGTCCCCCGCGCCGGCACGATCGGTCAGTACATCGACTACGCCCGCGCCGCGGCCGACGCGGGCGTCCACGAACTCTTCCTGGATCTGGGGCAGACACCCGCCACGCTTCAGGAGCGCGTCGACCTGGCCGGCCGCTTCGTCGAGGGCGTACGGACAGGGTGACGTGACCCGTCCGACCCGCCTGACCCGCAGATGGGGCAGGCGGGTACGGGCGGTCCCGAGGGGATGCTCCCGACGTGCGGTGCTCCTGCGGCCTCCCCTCTACAGCTTGTCGGCGAACGCCTCCGCCAGCTCACGCCATTCGGCGCGCGGGAGACCGCTGCCGCCCTCCCCGGCGGTGAGGACCTGGAGGGCGATGTGGTCGGCTCCCGCGTCGAAGTACGCCTGCGCGCGGGCCTTTACGCGCTCGGCGTCGCCCAGGGCGAACAGGGCGTCGAGGAGACGCACGCTGCCGCCGCCGTCGAAGTCGCTCTCGGCGAACCCCAGGCGCAGCAGGTTGTCGGTGTAGTTCGGCAGTTGGAGGTACATCGCCAACATGTTCCTGGCCGTCGTACGGGCCCTGTCGAGGTCGGTGTCGAGCACCACCGAGAGCTCCGGGGCGAGCAGCGCGTCGGGGCCGAGAGCCGCACGCGCCTCCGCCGTGTGCTCGGTGGTGACGAGATACGGGTGTGCTCCGAGCGCCCGGTCGGTCGCGAGCTTCAGCATCTTCGGTCCGAGGGCCGCGAGTACCCGGCGGCCGGCGTCCACGGGCGGCGCCGCGGCGTCGAGGGCGTCGAGATAGGTCACCATGGCGCTGTACGGCTTCGCGTACTGCGGCACCATGGGGCCGTGACTGACGCCGAGGCCCAGGACGAAGCGGCCCGGCGCACTCGACTCGATGGCCGCGAACCCTGCCGTCACCTCCTCGGCGGTGTGGTCCCAAATGCTCAGGATGCCGGTGGCGACCGTCACCGTGCGGGTGGCGGCGACCAGCGCCGCGGCGTCGTCGGGCGAAGGGCTGCCCCCGAGCCAGAGGGTGCCGTACTTCAGCTCCTCGAGCTCGGTGGCCGCCTCCGCGATCGCCTTCCTGCCCTCGTCGTCCGCCCGCGACCAGTGCAGGGCAGAGCTCCAGATACCGACCCGTCCGAATGCCTTGCGCGTCTCAGAAGTCATGGTGTGATCAACAGCGCCGTCCGGCCGCTATTCCCGGGCGAGCGGGAATCCCCCGAACGAGTCACCTGCGCGGCGCGGTCGTGCGCGACGCCGCCCGCGCGACAGGTCCCGCCCCTGCCTCGCAAGGGGGCCGCAGCACGGGTGTGTCGTAGGGTGGCCTTCCATGGCATTTGACACCGCGCTGTGGTCCTTCGCCCTCGTCGTGGGGCTTCTCACCCTGACCCCTGGTCTCGACACCGCCCTGATCCTGCGCACCTCCGCGCTCGGCCGGCGCAGACGAGCCTGGGGCGTCGTCCTCGGAATCCAGACCGGCACCTTGCTGTGGGGTGCGCTCACCTCCTTGGGTGTGACCGCGCTCCTGACGGCATCCCACCTCGCCTACGTCACCCTGCGCTGGGTGGGTGCCGCCTACCTGGTCTGGATGGGTGTTCGCATGCTGCGGAACACCTTCCGTGGCCTGCCCGCGCACGGTGGCGACGACACGTCCCTGCTCAGGGGCGAGGACGCGGTTCTGCGTGGCTGGCGGCAGGGGACACTCACCAACCTCCTGAACCCCAAGGTGGGCGCCTTCTACGTCGCGGTCCTGCCCCAGTTCATCCCCGACGGGGCAAGCCACTTCGCCATGGGGCTCCTGCTCACCTCGGTGCACGTCCTCATCGGTCTGGTGTGGTCCGCCGTCCTCATCGGCTTCGCCCGCGTGCTGCACGGCTTGCTGCGCGAACCCCGGGCGCGCCGGGTGCTCGACCGGATCACCGGGACCGTCATCGCCGCTTTCGGCGTCCGGCTCGCACTCGGTGACTGAACTCGCTGTCCCACCGGCCGCCGCCCGGACACCTCGGGAACGGCCCCCGGACAGCGGCAGCCGCGACGGCTTCTGCGGCGGGCCTCCGTTCCGCGTCCGCACCCTGCCCCGGAGGCCGTTGACCGGAAACGTATGGCCGGGCACGCTGGTCTCCATGAGCACTCCGACTTCCGGCCGGGTCACTGTCGCGAGCTACGAGAACATCCCCGGCTGCCTCCACCCGAAGGCCGCCGTGCGAGCTTGACTGCGGGAGCGGGGCATCGACTGGATGCCCTTCTCGTCGGGCGAGATCAACTTCGACCTGGCCTGCGGCACAGGCCGCGACGGTCGCTGGCACGGCTGGTTCGCCGTCCATGTCGACGCCGACGCCCTGCGCCGCCTCGGCCTGCACCCCGACCAGCCGAACTCGGGGACAGGCGGTCCCAGTCCGCCCGGCTGGTGGCACGCCGCCGCGGAACGCCGCGCGCACTGAGCCGGTCGGCGACGAAAACAGCGGTCTCGGACGTGATGTCCGGCATTTTTCGGCGCCACAGGCGCGGGGATGTGGAACGAGCAAGGAGTGCTGGACCACGACCGCTCATCGCCGCACACGTACGTGCCCGAGGCCGGTCGCGGACGGCCGGCGGTCCTCCTTCTTGGGCCCCACCGCCATGTCCGGCCGGCCGAACTCGACCTATCCACCAGGGGCTACGGGCCAGCCATTAGCCGCGGGCTTTCATGACGATTGCTCGCGCAGGCTTATGGCCGGTTGCTTCCACCGGCTGTGATGTGGGCTGTTGCATCTCGGCCCGGTCATAGTCCTGGTGTCAGTGCTTTCACCTGTTGAGTGACGCATCCATCCGGCGTGTAACAGCTGACAGGCTGTGCCCATGGACATGGAGGCGCTCAGCGCCGATGACTACGAGTCGGTGCATCGGGCCAGCCGAGGTTTGGCGGCGCGATACGGGATGGTGACGCTCAACGCCATGATGGAGGCGTGGGAGGCGTTGGTGCAGGATGTCGAAGAGGGCTTCGACGCCGAACAGGTCTGGGAGTACGGGACATGCTTCGTTGCCGCAGGTGGCTGGCGGAGGCATGGCCTGTGTTCACGGACAGGGTTCGGACCGTGAGGCAGGCGGAGCTCGACGCGCTGGATGCCCGCTTCCAACTGGCCACCGTGCCGCTGCGCGGCCAGGCGGACGATGCGCGGTGGCATTCGCGGCGACCGCTTCTGATCGTCGGCGACACGCTGCTGGAACTGCCCGGATCCTGGGCCCTGTGACACCTGCGAGCTGATGTCCAACCGCCGGTCAGGTCACCGAAGAGCGCCTCTGAACTGGGGAGATAGGGCTCTTCTAGGGTTCTGCCCGTCTCAATGAGAGGCACTCTCCAGGTGAGGAAGCGTAGCTCGTCGTACCCGCGTGTCCGTATCGAGAGTGGCGGTCACGGGGTGGTCTCTCAGGCAGGGGGTGTGCTGCTGATCGAGACCGCCCGCAAGAGTGGCCTGGGAACCGCGATATCGGCGGCGCTCGTGCCCTGGCGACGTCCTCGGGCGGTGCACGATCCGGGCAAGATCCTGTGGGATGTGGCGCTCGCCCTCGCGCTGGGCGGGGACTGTCCGGCCGATGTCAGCATGCTGCGGGCCGAGCCTGCCGTATTCGGGCCGGTGGCCTCTGACCCGACCGTCTCCCGTCTGGTCGACAAACTGGCCGCCGCCGGGCCGAGGCCCTGGATGCGATCCGCACCGCTCGGGCCGATGCCACGCGAGTACCTAGGGAAACTGGCCCGGAAGCAGGCGCCGGACAGGGACGGTCACGTAATCGTGGACCTGGACGGCGTGCTGGTAGGCACACTCGAGAAGCAGGACGCGGCCACCTGGAAGAAGACCTACGGGCACCATCCGTTGATGGGCTTCGTCGATCACGGACGTGGCGGCGCCGGGGAGCCGGTGGCCGCCCTGCTGCGGCCGGGGAAGGCAGGCTCCAACATCGCCGCCGGCCACATCACCGCCACCCGGCTCGCCCTGGCCCCGCTTCCCCAGCAGCATAGGCGCGGCCGGGGTCCACACTGATCCGCACTGACGCCGCCGGCGGCACCCACGAGTTCGTGGCCTGGCTCGCCCAGCCCGGGAGGCGGCTGTGTTACTCGGTCGGGATGACCATCACCGAGCAGATTGACCAGGTTGTCCTGCAGGTTCCCGACTCCGCCTGGACGCCGGCCGTCGAACCGGGCGGCGAGGTCCGCGACGGTGCCTGGACCGCCGAGCTCGACGCGACGGCCTCAAGGGCTGGCCGCAGAGGATGCGGTTGATCGTCCGCAAGGAACGGCGCCATCCCGGATTCCAGTTGCGTTTCGCCGACGCCGACGCCGACGCCGACGCCGACGCCGACGCCGACGGGCTGCGGCTCACCGCATTCGCCACGAACACGGCAGACGGGAAGATCACCGACCTCGAACTGCGGCACCGTCAGCACGCGAGGGCCGCATCCGGGCCGCACGGGCCACCGGTCTGCGGAACCTGCCCCTGCACGACACGGCGCAGAACCAGATATGGCTGGAGATCGTCCAGCTCGCCCTCGACCTGCTGGCCTGGCTTCCAATGCCAGCCCTGATCGGCAAACCGTCTCTGGGAGCCCCGCCGCTTGCGGCTGCGACTATTCTCCGCCGCCGCCCCGATTGTCACCACCGCCCGCCGCCGACACCTTCAGTTCGGCCGTCACTGCCTTGGTCCGACGTGATCACCAATGCGATCCAGCGACTCGCGGCTCTCCCGAACCCTGGCTGACCAACAGCGTCGCCCGCCCCAACGAGCCTGATCACTCCGCCGGAAATCGTGGAACCCGGCGCCCACCCGACGCGACAGCCGGGCCCCCACCGCACCCGCAACCATCCACGACACCGGAACGGCCCGCCGGATAACCCGACGGGCCGTCATGAAAGATCGAGGTCCGGGCGCAGCGCTGTTGGCAGGTGGCTTCGAATTTGCCCATCTCCACCCGCCTCTACCCGAGCGGGCATCGCCAAGAAGCAGAAGTGCGTGACGGTACACGCTTGGCTGGTTTCTGCATAGCGCGATTAACTACTGTCTGTGATGATGCAATCGTTCGAGGTTGCTGAAGCGCGAGTTTGTTGACGAGGTATCCGGGCAAGCGGGGGATTGCGGTGGAAGAGTCGTCGTCGAACCTATCGGGAGCTTCAGGTTCGACGGACCCGGTCGGAGCAGATGCACATCGGAGGCAGGGTCCCGACGTCGCTTCCGGGGGCACGCCGACGAGCTCTCAAAGGCAACCTCCAGATGCCCGGCCTGCCGTATCTGCCTCCCCTCCAGATCCTTCTGCGCGTTCCGCTCCTTCGGCCTGGTCGACTTTTCTCGGTAACCATGCTCCTGGAGTTCTCGATCTTCCTCTGAAACAGCGGGCAATGTACGCCACCCTTCTTTTGGTCGTCGGGGTTTTCGTGGGCGGCGTTGCCACCTACTGGATACCCTTCGCTCTCGACACCTTGACTGCTGACTCGACCGTTCGCACTCAGAAAGACGCAGAGAAGAAGGCGGACTTCAAGGACCCTCCGTTCACTGTGGAACTCAGGTATGAGACCTTCGGTCCCGGGTTCGCCAACCCGTGGCACATGGTGCTGGACCGCCCGCTCACGCAGGCGGAACAGAAGCAATTGACCAGTGTCAGGGGTGAGGGTACTGAATACTTTGCTCAAGTACACAAGATCCTCGCACCCTTGGGAGCGCGAGTGATCACCTACGCGGGCTACGCGCTGGGCAGGGACAATACGGCACGCAGCTTTTTCCTGAATCTGCACAGCGATCGGAATGCAGAACTTTCGATCGTCGATATGAAGTCAAAAATCGACAGCTGCTCCCCGTCGACCGCTCAGACAGTGGTGACCCAACCTCCCGCCGGGACAGTCGAAGTTCCGGGAGTGCTCTGGGATCTGGACAGCGGAAATGATAATCCGATAGCCGTCGACGAGAACGATGAACACAAAGGAGAGCCTTACTTCTGGTACAACCAAATTGACCTGGGTGACGGTGCGGCGCCCGGCGCATTGAGGGTGCAGTCCGCCGTTGGGCGTGAGTCTTGTAGGTGGCATATCGAAGCAAGATATACCGACACTGCCGGTGAGCATGGTCCCGTAAGAATTCCGGCAGAGGGTGAAATTTTCACGGAAGCGCTGCCCAGTCATCCGGCGCAGCGTTTCACGCTCAGTGAAATGTATGCCGACGGAGAAAACGCGTGGAGATGCTCCGGGAAGGTTGTGACCTCCAATTGCAGGGGCCCGGCGTGATGTGGGTCGATGATCTGAGCATCTGTCGAAGAACTGCTCTGCTCCGCCGTTGTGGCTATGACCCTTCGCAGGTGCCACCCGGGATGGCGTGGGAAGACTATGGCAGACGTTTCTCCAGCGCTTCGATCTGGAGCACAGCTCCTGATGTGGGAAGCCGCCCCTTGGTCGAGCCATTTCGGCCTCCACGCCCCTGAAGTCGCGGACCGTTGCACCTGGCTCGCAACGTCGTGCCCACCTACCCCGGGCTCCCCGGCCCCCCCCCGCCGAGGATTTCCGCAGGCGGTGGGAGATCCACCGCCTCGTCAAATCTGTGAGATGCCGAGCGTCGGCGGCCTCTGGACTTCGCGACAGGGCTGGAGGTGTTCGAAAACGGGGGATATGGGGAAGATGGCATCTTCGGTGGAAGAAAGTGGGGAACTGGAGATGAGGTCATGATGCTCTCGGAAGAGCAATGGGAAGCTCTGGATCCGCAAAAGTATATTGGATACGGAGTGCGGGAAATTCCCTGCGTCGAGGATGCGCATGTCGACGCAGCCATCCGCGCCATCACCAGCTCCGCGGATATGGAGGTAATAGTGAGGTTCACCCGCCGCTCCGCCTGGCGGGTTTTCAATGCCTTCGCCGTCCGCATGGCCTCACTTGGAGTGCGAAATCGAGATCCGGAAATCATCAGGAGGGGGTTGGTTGCGTGTGGTGTCGCCCTGTCGAGCGCCGAAGATTTTCGCGAAGTGATCCTGTCCCTCACGGTGCTCCATCGGGCATCTATTCTGATAGAGGAGGATCCGGTCCACCTATTCCGAGAGGCGAGCGGTGTCATGCCGCCTTGGATTGCTGAAATTGTCGACCAGTTCCCTATGAGAGAGGTGAAAGATCTTCGGATCGAGCCATGCGGTTATGCTGAGGGACGGGATGGCTCCGGGTTCAGGTTCGTGAGTACCTGGTAACCGCTCCTGCAGGCCAGCGGATCATTGCTGCCTGTTCGAGAACAGTAGTTCTGTTCGATCGCAGGAATTAAGTGATTGCAGAAATGGCGTTCGTGAACGCTTCGCTTTTGCTGCCCACCGTCAGAGCAGTCCCACCTGGTGCGACGTCATGGTTGGGAATTGTTTCCTGGCTCTCCTGACGTGGGGTGTGGTGCCTTCCTGGTGCTGCGCGTGATTACGGCAACTCGTGCTGGGAGCCGATCGATGTCCGGTCGTCAGATCCCGGTCGGGTCTGCCGACAATCAGGACGGAACGTCGGCCGCCGGGGGGTCAGGCTCTCCACCGCCTCGCGTTCCGCCCTTTTGTCACTCGGGCGACGCGGCCGGCTCGTGCTCACGGTCCGCGCGGGACTCGTGGTCGGGGCGCGGGCATGACGAGGGGGATGGTGCCGGCCCAGTTACGCCCGGTCGTCGTCAAGGAGGACCACGACACGGCGTGGCAGGCCCGGACGTTTCCCCTCCGCGACCCCTTCGCACTCGTGGCGGGGAGGCGTCCGTCGGCACCCCGGGCGGTCCTACGGTGTGACGATGGGGAAGCGCGGGTCGGGCCGGTCGGAGAGTGTTCCGAAGGTGAGCAGGACGCGGACGTCGCCCTCGACCTCGGCGTGCCCCTGGGCGATGGCGTCGGCGAGTGTGGTGGTTCTGCTCATCACGGCGTCGAGGACCGTACGCGGCAGCCGCAGGGTCACGTCCGGATCCTCACCGCGCGGGGCGTCGCCGGGGATCGGGGTGAGTGCGCCGTTGGACAGGAGGACGGTCCACGTCTCGGCCGGGGCCGCGGGACCGGGGGCGGTGATCTCCCAGCGCAACAGCATCCGGCCGGCCGCCGCCGCACGAGCGCCGTTGATGCGGACAGCCATGGACCGGAAGATCTGTTCGACCGTCAGGGCGGCGACGATGTCGGGCGCGCCGCGTCCAGGGGTGCCGAGTACGCCCTCACGCAGCTCCGCTGCGCCCATGAGGTAGAAGTTGCGCCACGGTCCGCTCTCCGCACCGTGGCCCAGCCGCTCGAGCGCAGCCGCCTGCAGGTCACGAGCCTGTGAGTGGTCCGGCTCGGCGAAGAGCACGTGGCTCAGGACCTCCGCGGTCCAGCGCAGGTCCCCGGACTGGAACGACGCGCGGGCCTTCTCGACGACGGCGTCGGCCCCGCCCATGAAGGCGACGTACCGCACCGCGGCCTCCTGCGGCGGGTGCTGCCAGAGATGCGCGGGGTTGCCGTCGAACCAGCCCATGTACCTCTGGTAGACCGCCTTCGCGTTGTGACTGAGCGAGCCGTAGTAGCCGCGGACGTGCCAGGCCCGCTCCAGCGCGGGCGGGAGGCGCAGTTCCTCCGCGATCTCCGCGCCGGTGCGGCCCGCGTTGATCAGCCGTACGCACTGGTCGTGGAGGAAGGCGTAGGCGTCGCGCTGTTCCTCCAGGAACCGCACGACCCGGTCCTGGCCCCAGGTGGGCCAGTGGTGCGAGGCGAAGACGACGTCGGTGTCATCGGCGTACAGGCTGAGCGTCTCCGTCAGGTAGCGCGCCCAGGCGCTGGGGTCACGGACCAGGGCGCCACGCAGGGTCAGCACGTTGTGCAGCGTGTGGCAGGCGTTCTCCGCCACGCACAGGACGCGCAGTTCCGGCAGGTGGAAGTTCATCTCGGCCGGAGCCTCGGTGCCGGGGGTGAGCTGGAAGACCATGCGTACGCCGTCGACGGTCTCCGTCTGCCCGGTGACGGTGACGTCCAGGGTGGGCGCGATCAGCGAGATGCTGCCGAGCGAGGTGGTCTGCCCCAGTCCACAGCCGATCTGTCCCGTGGGGCCTTTGGGCAGCGCGGCGCCGTACATGTAGCCGGACCGGCGGCCCATGGCCGGTCCGGTCATCACGTTCTCGCCCGCCGCGTGTTCCAGGAACCCGGCGGGAGCGATCACCGGTACCCTGCCGGAGGCCGCGTCGGCGGGGTCGATGACGCCGCGTACCCCGCCGAAGTGGTCCACGTGGCAGTGCGTGTACACCACCCCGGTCACGGGGCGGTCGCCCCGCCTGGACCGGTAGAGGGCGAGCGCCGCCGAGGCCACCTCCGTGCTGATGAGCGGGTCGACGACGATCACCCCGCGTCGGCCCTCGACGAAGGTGATGTTGGAGAGGTCCAGGCCACGCACCTGGTAGACGCCCGGCACCACCTCGAACAGGCCCTGCCGGGCCACCAGTCGGCTCTGCCGCCAGAGCGAGGGATGGGCCGTGGGCGGACAGTCCTCCTCCAGGAACGCGTAGGCGTCCGCGTCCCAGACGAGGCGGCCTTCGGCGTCGTGCACGGTGCCCGGTTCGAGGCGGGCGAGGAAGCCCCGGGCCGCGTCGGCGAAGTCCTGCTCACCGTCGGCCGTGGGGGGAGGGCAGGTGTTCTCCTGCGGGATGGGGGTCATGTGCTCGGTCTCGTCTCGGGTGCGGAGGCGGGGCGGCCGGGGAGTCGCGGAAGAGGTCGGGAAGTCGCGCCTCAGACCAGCGTGACCAGCGACTTGGCGATGCCGTTGCGCTGGATCTCGGAGGTTCCGGTCAGGACGCGGAACATCCGCATCTTGCGGAACAGGTACTCGATCTCGTTGCCCTGGGTGAGCCCGTCCTTGCCGTGGATCTGCACCGCCTGGTCGAGGATGCGGAAGGCGGACTCGGCGACGAAGAGCTTGCACATGAAGGCCTCAGCCCGGACGTCCGCGCCGCTGTCCAGGGCCACGAGAGCGGCGTACGTCATCGAACGGGCGGCATAGAGGTCGGTCGCCATGTCGGCCAGCTTGTGCTGGATGGACTGGAGTGCCATGAGAGGCCGGCCGCCGGCAGCCGTGCGGGTCAGCGCCCGGTCGCGGGTCAGCTGCAGTGCCCGGCGGGCCGCACCGATGGCGGTGGGGCAGTGCAGCAGCCGGTTGCTCGTCACCCGGCCCAACGCGATCTTCAGCCCTTGGCCCTCCTCGCCCAGCAGGTTGGCGGCCGGGACCCGGCAGTCCGACAGGATGATGTCGCTCTCGATGTGTTCGCCGGACATCGGCGTGGCACCCTCCACCACGCTGCATCCGGGGCTGTCCAGGTCGACCAGGAACGCCGAGAAGGAGTCCTCGGTACCGGCCGTCCTGGCCACCACGATCGAGAAGTCGGCGAACGGCCCGGCCGAACTGAACACCTTGTGTCCGGTCAGCCGGTATCCGTCCCCGTCCTTTACGGCGGTGGTCGTCATGGACCGGACGTCGGAGCCGGCTTCTGCCTCGGTGAGGGAGAAGCAGCACGCCCGCTCTCCGCGTACGAGGGGCAGCAGATAGGTGGTGAGCTGGTGCTGCGTGGCGTGCTTGAGGATGTCCCCCGCCCGCAGCGGTCCGCCCATGTCGCCGAGCACGGAGTGCCCCAGGACCCGGCCGCAGGCGCCGATCTCCTCCTTGAGGGCGGCGAGCCGGACGTTGCTGAGGGCCTGGCCGCCGTACTCCTCCGGCAGGTGGATGCCGTAGAAGCCGAGCTCGCGGCTGCGCCGCCAGACCGGTTCCAGGTCGGCCCGGGTGAGCCGCGACTCACGCGTGATGCCGCGGTCCCGCTCGTAGTCGGCCAGTTCGCCGTCGAGATAGTCGCGCAGGCGGTCGACGAGGCCGGCGAGGTATGGGTCCTCGTGGGTGGGACGGAACGAGAAGGTCATGAGAGGTCTCTCCTGAGGGTCTGTCAGTGCACGCGCCGGTCAGCGTCGGCCCAGAAGGGCTCGCGCACGGCCTTGCGGTCGAGCTTGCCGTTGCGGTTGTGAGGGAGTGCGGACACGAAATCGACGGAGCGCGGCTTCTTGAAGCGGTCGAGCCGGGCGGCACAGAAGTCGGCCAGCTCCTGTTCGGTGACGTGCTCGCCCGGGCGGGTCACGACGACGGCCTTGACCGCCTCTCCCCACTTCTCGTCGGGCACACCGACGACGCAGGCCTCCTGTACGGCGGGGTGTTCGTAGAGGGCGGTCTCCACCTCGGTGCTGTAGATGTTGAAGCCGCCGGAAATGATCATGTCCTTCTTGCGGTCGACGAGGAACAGATAGCCGTCCTCACGCATCCAGGCCAGGTCACCGGTGTGCACCCAGCCGTCGCGGAAGGTCTGTGCCGACAGCTCCGGTGCGTGCCAGTACTCACGCACGCAGTCGGGACCGCGCACGATGATCTCCCCGACCTCACGCGGGGGCAGTTCGTCCCCTCGCTCGTCCACGACACGGACCTCGGAGTCGTAAGCGGCGCGCCCGCACGACCGGAGGAGCTCGGCGTCCTCGTCCACCGCCCGCCGGATGTCCGCGCTCGACAGGCCGGCCACCACGCTGGTGGTCTCCGCCAGTCCGTACCCCTGTGCCACGACAGGCCCGAACAGGGCGACGGCCTCGCGCAACCGCTGGGGGGACACCGGGGCCCCGCCGATACGGACGCTCGTGAGGCTCGACAGGTCGCGTTCCGTGGCCCCCGGATGGGCCAGCACCATGTTGAGCATGGCGGGGACGAGGAAGGTGGCTGTGATCCGCTCCCGCTCGACGGCGTCGAGGAAGGCCTCGGCGCTCCACGTCGGCAGGACATGCGTGGTCGCGCCACCGAAGACACCCGCGAGCAGCACCATGCCCGTGGCGTGCGTGATGGGTCCGCAGGCCAGATAGCGGGTTTCGGGGCCGGGCCGGGACTCCTCGCTCATGAGGGTCTTGCGCATGTTGGCGAGACGGTTGCCGAAGGTCTGCACCGCCGCCTTCAGGGCGCCGGTCGAGCCCGAGGTGAAGTTGAGTACGGCGGGATCGTGTTCAGCGGTCTCGACCGCGACGGCACTGTCGTCCCCTTCGGCCACCAGACGGGCGTACGGGACGACTTCCGGGCCCGTGGCAGGCGACTCGCCCGTGTCGTCGAGCTGCACCGGAAGGCAGCCGGTGCCGGCCGCCTCCACTGCGGCCAGGGCGTCGGCCCGGTGCGCCGCGTCGAAGACCAGGACCCGGACGGGCGCGTCGCGCAGGATGTGCTCGATCTCGGCGCGGCCGAGCCGGGCGTTCACGGGCACTCGGATCAACCCCGCCTTGTACAGGGCGAACTCGACCTCCACGAGCTCGGCGCGGTTCCACGCGAGCGAGGCCACGGCGTCGCCGGGGCGCAGTCCCTGCCCGAGCAGCGCCGAGGCGAGGCGGTTGGTGGCGGTCTCCAGACGGTCGTACGACCAGGTCTGATCCCCGCACACCAGGGCGGGGTGGGCGGGCCGGTGGCGGGCGCTGCGGGTGAGGTACGTACCGAGATTCATGGGGCGGCTCCTGAGACCCGACACGCGAGGGTGAGCGGGGGAGGGACGAGAAAGTCGAGGAGTTGCAAATTTTCGGACAGTCTGTTCAGTAACAGGGTGACTGTCAAGGCTTCCGTACACTGAGCTGTCGCCCCCACTGCGGGGGCCCGGGCGCGGCGAGGGAAAGAGGGACGGCGTTGGCCGAGGACAGGCGCATCCGCAAGACGCGCAAGGCATTGCGTGACGCCTTGGTGGAACTCGTGCTCGACCGGGGGTTCACCGCCCTGAGCGTCGAGGACATCACCCAGCGGGCGGACGTGGCCCGCGCGACCTTCTACAGTCACTTCCGCGACAAGGACGAGCTCTTCGCCCGGGTCGCCGCGGACCTCCTGGCCGAACTCGACACCCGGCTGCGTCCGGCGGTGCAGGACAGTGCGGTCGGCTTCACCGGTAAACCGATCCTGCAGATGCTGCGCCACGCGCAGGACGAGCGTGACCTCTACCGGATCGTGCTCCGGGGGGAGGGTGACGGCAAACCGCTGCGGATGTTCACGGACGCCTGTGCGCGTGTCGCGGCACAGGAGTTCCGGGGCCGTTCGGAGCGCAACGCCGTCGAGCCGAGGATCGATTCCGACGTCCTGGCCAGGGCCTGGGTGGGTGAGCAGGTCGGCGTGCTGCAGTGGTGGGTGGAACACGACGTGCCGCCCATGCCGGCCGAGGAGGTCGTGCGCATGCTGCTCGACCTCGCCCTGCGTGGCCGCTACTGGGCCACGGGCTTCGACGCGCCTGTCTGAGGGGCGGCGGCGGGCGACCCTGCGGCTTCGAGGCGCAGGGCGTCCCGCTCCGGCCTGACCGTCGCGATCGCCAGCAGGCCGCACACCGCCATGACGCCCGCGGACAGCAGGAAGGCCTCGGTGTAACCGGCCGCCTCGGTGGCCGCGTTGTCGACGAGGTGACCGGTCAGATAGGGAACGAACAGTCCTGGCAGGGTTCCCGAAGCGGCCACGATGCCGAAGACCGCGCCGCGGCGTCCGTCGGGCACGACCGCCGCTGTGGTGACGTAGTGCAGCGGCAGGGCGACCGCGTGGCAGCCGAACGCCACCGCGATCAGCAGGAGCTGGACGGGCCTGGCGCCGGCGAGGGGCAGCAGGGCCATCGCCAGACCCGCGACCAGGACCGCCGCGCCCTGGGGGATCCCGTCCGCGTGCCGGCTGGAGACGCCCCTGCGCTTGAGGCGGTCGACGTACGCGGGTACGGACAGCAGCAGGATCAGGCTCACCGCCGACACCCCGCTGACGACGCTGGAGGCGCCCGTGGCGGTCATGTCCATCTGCGTCTGCAGGTAGACCGGAAGCCACGCGCTCGACAGGGCCAGCGCCCAGTGGGACCCGAAGGCGCTCAGGATGCCGCCCGTCACGGTGCCGTTGGTCAGCAGGGCGCGCAGAGGCGGACCCGCCACGGGTGCCGGGCGGCCCGCGTCCTTGGACGGCCGGCGCTCGCCGCCGAACGGTCCGTCATGTCCCACGAAGGGCCAGACCAGGCACCAGGCCGCGCTGACGAACATGAGCGCCAGGAAGGCGGACCGCCAGCCGTGGTCGACGATGAGCCAGGTCAGCAGGGGCGCCGAGACAGCGGTCCCGAGCGCGGCTCCGCCGATCTGCAGCGCGGACGGAAGGCCGCGCCTGCCCGCGGGAAACCACTTGTACAGCGCGTGCATGGACATGGAGGCGGCAGGCCCCTCGGCCATGCCGAGCAGGACGCGTCCTGCGATGAGTGAGGGCACGGCGGCCACCACCAGGACCGGGAGCTGGGCGACCGCCCAGAGTGCAGCCATCACCAGAAGCAGGGCGCGGCTGGAGACCCTCGCCGAGAAGAAGCCGACGACGAGCCCGGAGAGACTGAAGAGCAGGTAGAAGGAGCTGGAGATCAGTCCGTAGGTGCTCTTGCCTATGTCGAGCTCCTCCATCAGCGGCACCGCGGCGAGACCGAGGACGGCCTTGTCGGCGTAGCTGATCATCATGAAGACCACGATCATCGCCAGGATCAGCCAGGCTTTGCGGCCCGTGCGTGGCGGTGTGTGCTCGGGCCGTACCGAGGATTCGGCGGGTGCGGCTTCGGTGGATCGAGGCACCACGAGTCTCCCTTGCTGCGTAACCGAACAACATGTCCATTAACATGTCGTTGGTTCGGCAACGTAAACGTCTCACACCAGAAGGTCAACGGTTCTCGCAAGGTGGCCGCGCGGTCGCACGGCAGGGGGCCACTCCTGAATCCGGACCGCTTCGTCATCGAACCGGGTGTCGGTACGGAGGACGGACGCGCGGAATCCGCTCGGAGGGCGGGCCGTGGGGAGCAGGAGGAGACGAGGGCGAGGCCGCCGATGCGGCGAGCCCCGGGCGGGTCGGTGAGGCCGGGCCGTGGGCCGAGACCCGTTCACCGCCCGCCCGTGGGCGAGCCCGTGGCGGGGGGCCTGGGGGGCCTGCGAACCCGTGCCCGAAGGCCGGCCCGGCCCGGACCGCGGCACCCCGCCGGGCCGGGGCGGGGCGATCGACACGCCCTGCCGTCGTCCGGTCCGTCACACTGAAGGGGCCGGAGCGGGGGGAACCGGGCCGGCGTGGATGGGGTCAGCCGTGCTGAAGGGGGAGAGGGCGATCGAGGATCTGCGAGCAGGGCCGCCCGGTCGGCGGCCATGGTCGGGATCCTCGAACGCGTACGCGGTGTGCCGAGGTCGCCCTCGCGGTATCAGCCCTTCGCGTGCTGCTGGAGGGAAGCCGTCAGGAGATGGGAGTCGAGCAGGGAGATGTCCGCCGTCCGGTCGGCGCGTGCGTAGCCGGCCAGCATGCGCTTGGTGAGGACGAGCGCTTCGGGCGAGCGCCGGAGCAGGGGTCTCGTCCAGGCGTCGACGACCGCGTCGAGCCGGTCAAGGGGGGCGATCCTGTGCAGTAGGCCGAGGCGCTGAGCGGCCTCCGCGTCGAACACGTCGCAGGTGAGCATGAGTTCACGGATCCTGGCGGCGCCGGCCTCCGAGACCAGGCGGCCCATCGCGCCGCCCCAGGCGGGCGGGAGGCCGATGCCGACCTCCGGCATACGGAAGCGGCTGGTGTCCGCGCCGGCGCGGAGGTCGCAGAAGGAGGCGAGCGCGAGTCCCGCGCCGATGACGCGCCCGTGCAGGCGGGCGATGGTGACCGCGTGGGTGTTCTCCAGGGACTGGCACAGGCGCTGGGCACGGTCCGCGATGCGCCGCAGTCCGGCGCCGGTCGGATCGGCGGCCAGAGCCTCCTGGTATTCACCGCGGTCCGCGCCCAGACAGAAGTCCTCGCCTCGCGAGGACAGGGTCAGGACGCGGATGTCCGGTCTCTCGTGCAGGTCGTCGAGCAGGGTGGCCAGGTCGTCGAGGGCGGCTGCGTCGAGTGTGTCCGCCCCCTCCCAGGGGTTGAGGCGCACATGGAGCACGGGTCCGTCCTGCTCGACGAGTATCGCCTTGGGGGAGGGGCGGGTGTGCGTGCGAGCGGGGAAGCGGGTGGAGATCGGTTCGGTCATGCGAGTGCTACATCCAGGTTCAGAAGGCGCCGGAACGCCACGCGGGGCGCCATCGACGGGGGGCGTACGAGGGTGAGACGGGGAACGCGGCGGATCAGCCGGCGAAGAAGGGTCTGTGCCTCGAGGCGGGCCAGCGGTGCGCCGAGGCAGTAGTGGATGCCTCCGCTGAAGGCGAGGTGGCCGGGGGCACGTTCCGGGTCGAAGCGGTCGGGGTCGAGGTGCCTCGCCGGGTCCCGGTGCGCCGCGCCGACCATGAGGTGGACCATCTCGTCGCGGCGGATCTCGTGTCCCCGGAGGATGAGGTCCTCGGAGGCGACCCTGCTGATGACGTGGGTCGGCGGGTCGTAGCGCAGGGTCTCCTCGACGAACCCCGGCACGAGATCGGGGTTGTCGGCGACCTGGTCCCAGCGTTCCGGAGTCTCGACGAGCCGGAGCGTCATCGTCGAGAGCAGGGTCGCGGTGGTCTCCAGGGCGGCCAGCAGGACGAACAGGACGAGGAAGTAGACCCCCTCGTCCGCCTTGTCCTGGTCGGGCTCGATCGCGTCCCAGGTCCGGATCCACCCGGTGACGGGATCGTCCCCGGGGTGGGAGCGGCGATACCGGACCAGCTCCATGAAGTAGGTGCGGAGCTCAGCCGTGGCGGCGTCGGACAGGGCGAGCTGGCTGGCCGAGGGGAGCAGCTCCTGGGTGAACACCTGATCATGAGTCAGCTGACGTAGCCGGGGCCAGTCCGCCTGGGGCAGCCCGAGCCAGTCTCCGATGGTGGCAACCGGCAGTTCCTCGCAGACCAGGGCCGCGAAGTCCGCCTCGCCGGTGCGTATTCGTTCCGAGAAGGAGTCGAGGAGCCGATCCGCCGTCCGGCTGACGTTCCTGCCGATCCGCTCCACGGTGGCCCGGTCGAAGGTGCCCGCGGCGCGCCGGACCCTCGTGTGGTCGGGCGGGTTGAGGGCGGCCAGGGTGTTGCTCATCTCGCGTGACGACGGTGCGTTCCACCGCGTACCCGCCCCCTGGCGCTCTCGCCAGCGTTTGTCGGGCTCCAGCCAGTCACGGCTGCGCAGGACCTGGTCGCAGGCGGCGAAACCGGTGACGACCGAGCCGCCCCAAGGAGCGGGCACGACCTCTCCTCTCGAGAGGAGTTCGGCATAGATCGGGAAGGGGTCGGCCTGCCCTCCCGCCGTCCGGAGACGGGAGAAGAGGGAGGCAGACGCCCGACGGTCGTACGACGGAGTTGTGGTAACCCCCATGATGGCGGCTCCTTTCTGAGAACCAGCCGCCATGCATACCCACATGATCGTTAAAGCATCCACTACCCCTGGGTACACGGGAGGTTACTTAGATCACTCTCGCCTCACTCGCCCCGTGTCCAGGCCAGGAAGCGGCTGAACAGGCCTCCCTTGGGCTGCGTGGAGGCGGAGGGCGCCGGACGCGACGGCCCTGCGGAGGAGGGCGCCGAGGCACCCGCCTGCTGCTGGTAGCCCTGACTCCCGCGCGGGGCGGCGGACTCGGCGGCCGAGGGGACCGTCCGCGGGGTGAAGCGGATCGGCAGGGTCACCAGCGAACGGCTCCACGGACTGGGGGCCCAGGTGAGCGCCTTGAACGGGACGCGCATCTCGACGTCGGGCAGCCGGTTCAGGAGCGCTTCCACCGCCGTCACCGCGATCATGAACGCCGGGTCCTTGGCCGGGCAGGCGTGCGGGCCGGCCCCGAAGGCCAGATGGGCCTTGGCGCTGAGCTGCTCGCGGTGCTCGGTCAGCTTGGGGTCGGTGTTGGCCGCGGCGAAGGAGATCAGGACCGGGTCGTTCGCCTGGATCACCCGGCCGCCCAGCTCGACGTCGTGGGTCGGGTAGTGGGCCGCGTAGTTGGCGATCGGCGCGTAGTTCCACAGGGTCTGCGACACCGCGTCCTCGACCGGCAGGCCGCTCTGCCACTCCTCACCGAGGTACAGGGCGCTGCTGGTGCCGATGGCCGCCGTCAGCGGCGCGGTGCCGCCGGAGAGCAGGGTGACCAGCTGGTGCAGCACCTCCTCGTCGCTGAGCTGGGCGGCGTGCTCCATCAGGCGGGTCGTCAGGTCGGCGGCAGGCTGGCGCCGCTTGAGGGCGATCAGTTCGGTGAGCGCCCCGCCCAGCACCTCGTCGGCCCCGGGGGTCCCGTCGAAGATGCCGCTGATCCCGGCGATCACCCGGTCGCCGATCTCGGGAGGGCAGCCGAACAGGTCGCTGAAGACCAGCAGCGGCAGCGGCTGGGCGTACTCCGCCATGAGTTCCGCCTGACCGCGCGGCTCCGAACTGAACCGGCTGATCAGGTAGTTGGCGGACTGCTGGGTCTGCCGGATGAGCTGGTGCTCGTTGACGGTGGCGAGACTGTCCGTGACGGCCTGGCGCAGCCGGGCATGGGCGGCGCCGTCACTGAACAGCGCGTTGGGACGGTAACCCATCATGGGCAGCGCGGGGCTGTCCGCCGGGACCCGCCCCTCGTTCAGGGCCTTCCACCGGCGCGAGTCGCGGACGAAGGAGGTCGGGTTCTGCAGCACGTACAGCGCGGCGTCGTAGCTGGTGACGAGTTCGGCCTGGACATCGGGGGCGATGTCCACGGGCGCGCTCAGGCCGTACGCGCGCAGCTGCGCGTAGTGGCCGTCGGGGTCCGCTCCGAAGGACGGGCCGTAGAGCTGGACGTTCCCGTGCGCGGGGCAGCCGGGGGGTATCTCCTGCGGGTCAAGTGGCTGTTGCATTCCTGCGCTCCTAGCCGAGTAGGGACATGAGGTGTTTCACGAGGGTGATGAGGGCCTGCGCCGAGGAGCTCTCGTCGCGTACGTCGCACTTCACGACCGGGGTCTCCGCGGTGAGGTTCAGTGCCTCGCGCACCTCGTCGAGCGGGTAGTCCGTCGTGCCTTCGAAGTGGTTGACGGCGATGGCGTACGTCAGGCCGAAGCGCTCGACCAGGTCCAGTACGGGGAAGGACTCGTGCAGCCGTTCCGGGTCGACGAGGACGAGCGCGCCCAGGGCCCCCCGGGAGAGCTCCTCCCACATCTCCTTGAAACGCTCCTGCCCGGGCGTTCCGAAGAGGTAGAGGACCAGCGAGTCGCTGAGAGTGAGGCGGCCGAAGTCCATGGCCACGGTGGTGGTCTTCTTGTCGGGGACCCCCGACAGGTCATCGAAGCCGACACTGGCCTCGGTGATCTCCTCCTCGGTCCGCAGCGGCTCGATCTCCGAGAGACTGCCGATGCAGGTGGTCTTGCCGACCCCGAAGTGCCCCACTATGAGGATCTTCACCGCGTGGGAGACATCTGGATCCAGGTACACGCGTTTACGCTCCGAATCGATTCTTCAGGCCTTCGAGCACGGCGCTGACCAGTTCTCTGTCGACACGTTCGGCGCGGGGGATGGGCCGTCTCACGAGAATGAGTCCGTCCTCCTCCAACTGCGCCAGCAGGATGCGGACGATGCCCAGGGGCAGGTGCGTGTGCCCGGCGACTTCGGCCACGGACAGGAAGCCGTTGGCGACCAGGTCCATGACCTGGTCGGCTTCCGGTGACAGGGTGCGCCCCACGACCGGCCCGTCCTGTGCCGCCGCCGTCACGAGCGTCGTGTGCTCGTACTCGTGGTCCGGGGGAAGCGCACGGCCGTTCGTGATCACGAAGAGCGGGACTAACGGGGCCGTCAGCTCCAGCTCGGGATCCTGCTCGGGGCCGTCAGGCATCGCCTGCGCCCTCCCCTCGTGTCGAGGACGCGGTCAGTCTCGGTACCACCTCGTGCAGACGCGTGGTGAACTCCTCGATGTCGCAGTCGTGCTCCGCGGCGGCGGCGAGGAACGAGCCGGTACCGGCGGCCATCAGGAAGATCCAGCCGTGCTGGAACTCGATGACGGTCTGACGCCACTCGGCGTCCTCCAGGACCCCGGCGAACTGGGAGGTGACCCGGCTGTAGGCATGTATCCCGGTCATGGCGGCGGAGATCGTGTCGGCGAGGTCCCTGCTCATCCCCTTGGTCGCCCCGCGGGGAAGGCCGTCCGCCCCCAGCAGCACCGCATGGCGCGCGCCCTTGACCTCGGATATGACCTCGTCGAGCTCGGCCAGGACGAATCCCGCGTCGCTCGCGCTCTCCCGCCGGGGCGAGGTCCCGCGCGCACCACCGGCGTCCTCGGAACGGACGCGCGGAGGAGAGGTGAGGTTGTTGCCCAGCCGCGCGACGAGACGGTGCATCCGGAAGGAGATCTGCTGCATGTCCACGTCGGGGGCGGCAGCGGCGGCCAGATAGGCGCCCTGGCCCGCCCCGATCAGGAAGCTCCACCCGTGGGAGAACTCGATGATGGTCTGGTTCCACTGCCGGTCCTCCTCCGGTCCGGCGAAGTGGGCCGTGGCGCGGCTGAGCGACTGCATCCCGGCCATGGCGGCGGAGATGGTACGCACTTCCTTCTCGGCCAGGCCCTCCGTCGCCCCGCGGGGAAGGCCGTCCGCGGACAGCAGGACGGCGTGCCGTGCACGGGGCACGTTGTGCACGATGTCCTCGAGCATCCACGACAGGTCTGCGGTCATGCGTCTTCGGACCCTTCGAGCGAGGTGGCGTCAAGGTTGCGGCCGGAGAGCGTGCCGCGCTGGAAGGCGCCCAGGCTGCGCCCGGAGGCCCGGCCCGTCTCCTGCGGGCTCCGCGTCGCCGGCGGGGCGTTGTCGGGGGCGGGGTCGGGAACGCTCGCGATGGGCGCCTGGCGCGCTCCCCGCTTGGGAAGCCCGTGCATCGTGCGCGACGTCGACGTCTGGGGCCGGCTCTCGGCGCTCTGGGGACGGCTCTCGGCCGAACGCCTGATGTTGCTGACGGGGGCCTCCTGGGCGGGCGGGATCTCCTCCATGGTCCACAGCTCCTCGGGCAAGAGGACGACGGCCCGGACGCCGCCGTACCGGGAGACTCCGGTGACATCCACCTTGAAACCGTGCTGGCGCGCGATGAGTCCGACGACCGGGAAGCCGAACTTCGGCTGGGTGCCGAGCTGGGAAAGCCGGGGGGCGACCTCACCCGAGAGCAGCGCGGTCGCCCGCTGCCGGTCCTCGTCGTTCATGCTCACACCGGCGTCGTCGATGACGATGCACAGGTTGTTCTGCACGCGCTGGAACGTCACCTCGATCGGAGCGTCGTGCTGGGAGAAGCTGGCAGCGTTGTCAAGCAGCTCCGCCACGGCGAGCGCGACCGGTGCGACGGCCGACGCCTTCAGCGCGAGTCCGGTCTGCTGCATGATGGCGACCCGGTGGAAGTTACGGATCTGACCCTGCGCGCTGCGCACCACGTCGTAGACGCTGGCGGGCCTGTTGCGGCGGCCGAGGGGCGCACCGCACATCACGGCGATGCCCTGCGCCTTGCGCGCCATCTGGGCGTTGGCGTGGTTGACGTCCAGCAGCTCGCTCAGGACGGCGTGATTGCCGTACTTGCGCTGGATGCCGTCCAGGAGGGTCGTCTGCTCGGCGGCCAGACTCTGCAGGAAGCTGGCCGCACCCTTGAGGACGGCCTTGGTGTTCTCCTCGGCGGCTTCCTTCGCCTCGCGGAGCGTGTTGTCCTGCTCGTTCCGGAAGTGCTGCAGCTCGGCGCGCGATGCGTGAAGCAGGCTGTCCGCCGCGAGTAGCTGTCGCCTCAGGTCGGCCTCGGTCTGCTGCTTCTTCGCCCCCAGGGCTCTGTTGCGGGCGACGAGTGCCACGACTGCGGCGACGGCTATCGCCGCCAGCGCAACCAGACACCAGACAAGTGCGTCTCGATTCATGGAAACCTTTCCCGGCGCATGGCATGCGGACGGCGGCGGATACACCTCGCGAAGGACCCGCGGCACGGCCGCTCGGCACTGTTCACCTGCTGTTACGCGGAGAGCAGGCCGCCGATCGGAAATCATTTTCTGCGTCAAGTGGATCAAGATCACAGATGCCGGGATGCTATCACCGGATCTACGTTCGAAGGACTCGCGTCATGGCCGCGCAGACGGCCAACACGGCCTCCGCCGCGTCAGGTTGACTTGCCCTTTCGCCTCCACCGCAGTCGCCCCTGGAAGCCGCTCGAAGCGGATACATCAACGGGTCCTTCACAAGAGGAGTGACAATCTCTCACATCCATCTGAGGCCCCGTCAACCGGACCCCCGCCGGGAGTCCCGCTCGGGGTCCGGTCCGTGGGCGGAGCGCCTCCGGCCGGTGGTGCGGAGGCCCTCCCGGTCTTCACGGGGGGCGTCACGCGCGTTCATGTCCTGGCTACCTGTGCATGGCACCCTGACGCCGAACGGACAACGCCACGCCGACGTGTTCCGTCCCATGCCGCCTGCCCGGAAACCCTGAGCGTCCAGCGGCCCCCTGCGCGGCGTCGCAGGGTGGGGGGGACGGTCGTACGCCCGGCCCCCTCGCCTCCGGGTGCCGGCCGCGGCACAGGCCTGCGGCTCCGGTGGTCGCGCCGGAGCAGTCAGTCGCGGCCTCCCCGTGCGACCCGCGCAGGTCCCCCACCCCCGCCCGGTGCGCAGGAGGCAACCCCTGCGAGGGAGCGGGGCGGCCCAGCCGTCAGCGCTCCCCGAGGCGCCGGATCTCGGCGGCGATCAGCTCCGGGTCCTCCTCGGCCATGAAGTGGCCGCACGAGACCGTGCGGTGCCGCAGGTCATCGGCCCACGCGCTCCACAGCCCCTGGGCGTCGTACCCCAGCGCCGCGCCCCAGTCCTGCTGGAGAACGGTGACCGGCATGGCGAGCCGGTGGCCCGCCGCGCGGTCGGCGGTGTCGTGCTCCACGTCCACACCGGCGGAGGCACGGTAATCGGCGACGATCGAGGGCACGGCCGCCGCCGAGGCGTCGAGGTAGTGGCGGCGGACCTCGGCGGTCATGGCGCCGGGGGCGCCGGTCCAGGCATCGAGGAAGTGGGCGAAGAACGTCTCGGCCGACGCCTGGATCATCTCCTCCGGCAGACCGGGGGCCTGCGCCATCAGATACAGGTGGAAGCCGACCGCACCGGAGACGCCGCCCAGGGCGTCCCACATGTCGAGGGTCGGCAGGACGTCCAGGAAGAGCGCCCGGGAGACCGCGTCGGGATGGTCCATGGCCGCGCGGAAGGCGACGAGCGCCCCACGGTCGTGGCCGGCCAGGGTGAAGCGGTCGTGCCCCAGCTCGGAGGCGAGGCGGACGACGTCCCGGGCCATGGTCCGCTTCGCATAGGTCTCGGGGCCCGCTTCGGCGGGCTTGTCACTGGCTCCGTAGCCCCGCAGATCGGGACAGATGACGGTGTGGTCCGCGGCGAGATCGGCGGCCACGTGCCGCCACATCAGATGGGTCTGCGGGAAACCGTGCACCAGGACGAGCGGGCTGCCGCTGCCGCCGACGGCGGCGTGCAGCGTCACGTCGTCGTCGACCCGCACGCGGTGCTCGGTGAAACCGGGGATGCTCAGGTGTGTCACTGCGACTCCTGTGATGCGTGGCAGAGTGGACGTTCCGGGCCTCACGGTCCGGCCGTCCGGGGACGGCACCCACCCTGCGGGCCTCGGATCAGCGATCGATGAGTGAAGACGCGGCACCTCAGGCGACGGCGCCGCCCACGAAGGGACCGTGCCGTGGGCGTGGAGTTCGGACTGCTGGGACCGGTGGGCGCCTGGGACTCCGAGGGCGCACCGCTCCCGCTCGGAGCCCCCCGCAACCGTGAGGTGCTCGGACGGCTGCTGATCGCCCGCAACCGGGTGGTGCCCGTAGGCCGCCTCGTCACGGATCTGTGGGGCGACGAACCCCCTGCCGGCGCGGTGGGCGCGGTGCGCACCTTCGTGGCGGCGCTGCGCCGCGCACTGGAACCCGGCCGCCCTCCCCGCCAGCCGTCCCGGCTCCTGGTCACCGACGGCCCCGGCTACGTCCTGCGCGCCGGGCGGGAGGCGGTGGACGCCTGGAGGTTCGAGGACACCACCGCGCGGGCCGAGAAGGCGCCCCCGCACGAGGCGGTCGCCCTGTGGGACGAGGCGCTCGTCCGATGGCGGGGACCTGTGCTGGCGGACTTCCCCCGAGCGGCGTGGGCCGCTGCCGAACAGGCCCGGCTGGAGGCCCTGCGCCTCGACGCCGTGGAGCGGCGTGCCGACGCCCTGCTGGCGACGGGCGCCGCCCGCGACGCCGTCGCCGATCTGCGCGCCCATGTCGCCGCGCACCCGGGGCGGGAGGACGGCTGGGTCCTGCTGGCGACCGCACTGGACCGGTCCGGCCGTCGCGGTGAGGCCCTGGAGAGCCTGCGTCAGGCCCGCACTGCCCTGACCGGCGGCCACGGCCCGGGCTCCGCACTCGCCCGGGTGGAAGCGCGGATCCTCAGCGGCGCACCTGGCTCCGTGACCGAGCGCGCCGGCGTGGCGGACGGCGTCTGGGACCGGGCGTCGGCCGCCTGGGAGCGGTCGGTACCCGCCAGGTCCCGGGCCAGGCTGCACGCCACCGCCGGCCTCCTGCGGGACCTGGCCGTGACCGGCGCCGGCGGCCTGGAGGAGGCGCGCGAGCACCGGCGGGACCTGGTCGCCGCCGCCGAGGCGACGGGCGACGACGAGCTGACGGCGAGGATCATCGGCGCCTACGACGTGCCCGCGCTGTGGACCAGGGCCGACGACCCGGAGGACGCCGGTGAGCTGTCCCGGGCCGCCGCCCGGGCCGCCGCGCGGCTCGGCCCCGAAGGCCCGCCCACGCTGCGCGCCCGGCTGCTCTCGGTCGTCGCGGTCGAGTCACGCGGCGACGCCGCCGCCGACGCGCCGCTTCCCCGTGCGGCGGACTCGCCCACTGCCGAACCATGGCGACTGCGCGCCGAGCGCGCCGCCGAGGAAGCCGTCCGGATCGCCCGGGGCCTCGCCGACCCCGCCCTGCTCGCTTTCGCCCTCAACGGTGCCTTCATGCAGTCGTTCGGCTCCTGCGGATCGGCCGCACGCCGTGCGGAGCTCGGCGGAGAACTGGCCCGGCTGGCCGCGGCCCACCAGCTTTCCGGCCACGAGGTCCTGGGCCGGCTGATCCGTCTCCAGGCCTGCGCCGGGCTCGGCGACCTGGACGCGGCCGATGCCGAGGCCGCGGAGATCGACCGCCTGGCGCACCGCAACGAACGCCCGCTCGCGGTGGTGTTCACGTCCTGGTACCAGGCCCTGCGGATCTGCGAGACACACGGCTGGGCGGCGGCCCGCCCCCGGTACGAGCGGTTGCTCGGGACGACGGCGAACCACGGCATGCCCGGCCTCACCGGGGGACTGGCCGCCCTCGTCGCGCTGGTCCCCGTCATGCGGGGCGAGGCCCTGCCGGACCCCGGGGACTTCAGCGGCCTCGACACCGGACCGTACCGGCCGTGGCTCGCCCCCCTGCTGCTGGCCGCGTCGGGCGCCACGGAGCAGGCCCGCCGAGCGCTCGCCGTCGTGCCCCGCCCTCCGCACGACCTCCTCCAGGAGGCGCTGTGGTGCGTACTGGCCCGGGCCGCGGCTGCCGTGGGCCACGTGCCGGTCCTGCGCCGCGCCCGCGACGCACTCGCCGCAGCTGGAGGCGAGGCGGCCGGCGCCGGGAGCGGACTCGTCTCGTTCGGCCCGGTCGCGGACCACATCCGGGCCGCCGACAGCGCCCTCCGGAACCCCGGCGGGCCGGGCGGCCACGTCGGGGCGCGCTGAGACCGGTCAGGACTGCGAGAAGTCAGCCGGACGCGGGGGCGGCGGCGTACTCCTCGTCGGTGACCGGAGTCAGCCAGTGCACGACCTCATGCTCGGCGTCGCTCTCGTTGACGGCCAGGTGCACCATCAGCCGGTTCGGCGCGGCGCCGTGCCAGTGCTCCTCGTCGGCCTCGAAAAGGACGCGGTCACCGGGGCGGATGATCTCGACGGGCCCACCCCTGCGCTGACACAGGCCCACGCCCTCCGTGACGAAGACGGTCTGGCCCAGCGGATGGCGGTGCCAGTGGGTACGCGCACCCGGCATGAAGTGCACCAGGGCGGCGGTGAGCCGGGACGGCGGGGGCGCGGCAGCGACGGCATCGATGTAGACGTCCCCGGTGAACCAGTCGGCCGGGCCCTTGACCGTGTCCACCGAGCTTCGGGTGATCTGCATGGTCGTTCCTTCCTCGTGGGGTGTCCAGGACGGACGGGACAACCGAGGGACGGCATGACGACGCCGACGGCTCGGCTGCCCCCTGGGGTCAGGGCCTGAGGAGCGCCTTGACGGCGCGCCGTTCGTCCATCGCCCGGTAGCCCTCGGCCACCTGCTCCAGGGGCAGGGTGAGGTCGAAGACCTTGCCCGGCTCGATGCGTCCCGACAGCACGCCGTCGATCAGCTCGGGCAGGTAGCGGCGCACGGGGGCGGGGCCGCCACGCAGGCCGACGTGGGAGAAGAACAGCTCCTGCCCGTCGAGGGCGACCTCGTGGGGGACACCGACGAAGCCGACGTTGCCACCGGGCCGCGCCGAGTGCAGGGCCTGCCGCATCGCCTGGGCGGTTCCCACACATTCCAGGACGGAATCCGCGCCGATCCCGCCGGTGAGGTCCTTGATCCGGGCCACACCCTCCTCACCGCGTTCGGTGACGATGTCGGTCGCGCCGAACTCACGGGCGAGCTTCTGCCGGGAGGCGTGGCGGCTCATCGCGATGATCCGCTCCGCGCCCCTCTCCTTCGCGGCGATCACCCCGCACAGCCCCACGGCGCCGTCACCGACCACGACGGCGGTCGAGCCGGGCTTCACCTCCGCGGCGTCGGCCGCCCACCAGCCCGTGCCCATGACGTCGGAGACCGCCAGAAGTCCGGGCCAGTACCCCTCGTCCGGCACCGTGGCGGTGGCCACCAGGGTGCCCTGGGCGTGGGGGATGCGTACGTACTCCGCCTGGCAGGAGCTCATGAACTCGCGGTGCAGGCAGTTGGACTGGAAGCCGTTGCGGCAATTGGCGCACGTGTTGTCCGAGGTGGCGAACGAGCCGACGACGAACTGGCCCGGCCTGACCGAGGTGACCTCGCTGCCCACCTCCTCCACGAAGCCGACGTACTCGTGCCCCATGGGGTGCGCCTCGCCGGTCGGCTCCAGGCCGCGCCAGGGCCACAGGTCGGAGCCGCACACGCAGGTGAGGGCCGTGCGGATGATCGCGTCCGTGGGCTCGAGGATCTTCGGGTCGTCCAGGGTCTCGAAACGGACGTCACCGGGGGCGTGGATCACTGCTCCGCGCATGAGAGGTTCCTTACGTGCTCAGGCATTCGTTCGGTCGGCAGCCGCCGGAGGGGGCTGCGGGACGGGA
This sequence comes from Streptomyces argenteolus, assembly GCF_042902585.1. Classification (GTDB taxonomy): domain Bacteria; phylum Actinomycetota; class Actinomycetes; order Streptomycetales; family Streptomycetaceae; genus Streptomyces; species Streptomyces argenteolus. The sequence continues at coordinate 227,558 of NZ_JBIBEG010000004.1, read as the reverse complement.
TCGGCGGCGGGTGGCCGCCCGGGGCCTGTCCGGCGCCCTTCCGCCGACCGGTACGGCCGAACGAGGAGCGCCACTCCACCCAGGTAACCCGCTCCGTCCGCGGTCAGCGAGTCACCGGCAAGAGGTGTACCGGCAGTACATCCCTCCGGTGGGGAACAGGCCGTACCGTCGAAGACGTGGACAACCATGCGGAAGTGCGCGAGTTCCTCACCTCGCGCCGAGCGAACATCACCCCGGAGCGGGCCGGACTGCCCGCCGGCCCCCGGCGCAGGGTGCCGGGGCTGCGCAGGAGCGAGGTCGCGGCTCTGGCCGACATGAGCGTCGAGTACTACGCCAAGCTGGAACGCGGCAACCTCGCCGGCGTCTCCCCGGCCGTCCTCGAAGCCGTCGCACGCGCCCTTCAGCTGGACGACGCCGAGCGCTCCCACCTCCTCCACCTCGCCCAGGCCGCCGACGGCTCACACGCCCTCACCCGGCCCCGGCGCCGCACCACCAGGCAGCAGTGGACCCCGCACCGCAGCCTGCGCTGGACCCTGGACGCGATCACCGCCGGCCCCGCCTTCGTCCGTAACGGCCGGATGGACATCCTCGCCGCGAACCAGCTCGCCCGCGCCTTCTACTCCGACGTCTACGCCACGCCCCTCAACCAGGCGAACCTGGCCCGCTTCAACTTCCTCGACCCCGCGTCCCGGTCCTTCTACGCCGACTGGGACACGGCGGCCGACACCGCGGTGGCCATCCTCCGAACCGAAGCCGGGCGGGACCCTCACGACAAGGATTTGCACGACCTCGTCGGCGAGCTGTCCACCCGTAGCGACGCATTCCGCACCCGCTGGGGCTCCCATGACGTCCGCCACCACGGCACCGGGACCAAAAACTTCCACCACCCGGCCGTAGGACAGCTCACCCTCGCCTACGAGGGACTGGACATGGCCGCCGAACCAGGGCTCACCCTCACGATCTACACCGCCGAACCAGGCTCCCCCTCCGAGGAGGGACTGCGCCTGCTCGCCTCGTGGGCGGCCACCCAGGAAGCCGATTCCCCCACCCGGCAGCCCACGACGGGCTGAGAACCGGGGCGACGGGGCTGGGGCACCGGCACGCGGTCCCGCGGGGCGTGAGCATGTACAACCGCCGGGTCCTCCGGAGTGCGGCTGCCGGATCCGTGAGCGTGGCGGAGGCACACCGCACGTACCCTCTTCCCGTGTCCGCACCTCGCCCGCACCGCGTCGCAGTCCTCGTGCTCGAGGGCGCCAAGCCGCTCGACGTCGGCATTCCCGCACAGGTCTTCACGACACGGGCGAGCATGCCGTACGAGGTGCGGGTGTGCGGGGCGGCGCCGGGCCTGGTGACCGGTGGCGACGGCCTCGCCTACCACGTCGCCCACGGTCTCGACGCGCTCGCGTGGGCCGACATCGTCTTCGTCCCCGGCTACCGCTTTCCCGACCGCGAAGACCCGCCGCAGGCCGTCGTCCAGGCCCTGATCGCAGCCCACGACCGGGGCGCGCGGCTCGCCGCCATCTCGACGGGCGCCTTCGCCCTCGCCGCCACGGGCCTGCTCGACGGCAGACGCGCCACGACGCACTGGCACTACACGCGGGCGCTGGCGGTCCGGCATCCGCTCGTCCAGGTCGACGAGAACGTGCTGTTCGTCGACGAGGGCAGCGTTCTCACCTCGGCCGGGGCCGCCTCCGGTATCGACCTGTGCCTGCACATCCTGCGCGGCGACCTCGGGGTGGCCGCCTCCAACCACGCGGCCCGACGTCTGGTGGCGGCCCCCTACCGCAGCGGCGGCCAGGCCCAATACGTGCCGCGCAGCGTCCCCGAGCCGCTCGGGGAACGATTCGCCGCCACCCGGGAATGGGCGCTCCACCGGCTCGGTGAGCCTCTCACCCTCGACCTGCTCGCCCGCGAGGCCGGGGTCTCCGCGCGCACCTTCTCCCGGCGCTTCGTCGAGGAGACCGGCTACACCCCGATGCAGTGGGTGATGCGCGCCCGCATCGACCTGGCCCGCGAACTGCTCGAACGCTCGCAGCGCAGTGTCGAGCAGATCGCCGCAGACATCGGGCTCGGCACGGGCGCGAATCTCCGCCTGCACTTCCAGCGCATCCTCGGCACCACCCCGAGCGAATACCGGCGCACGTTCACCCGCGGCGAGTGACCCGCTCCTCCCGGGCGCGGAAGGCACCAGCCCAGGGGCTTCGACCCGGCACCCGCGTGGCGGGGTCCGGGCACCTGCCCCGGGGGTCCGGACAGCGCTGGCGAGATCCTTGTGAACCGTGGCGATCCCGCCACTGTCAGCGGCCCGTGCCGCGAGCGAGCCTGAGGGGGAGAGAAAGGGACATCACTCATGACTCGCATCGCCATCAACGGATTCGGCCGCATCGGACGCAACGTGCTGCGCGCGCTCCTGGAGCGTGACAGCGCCCTCGACATCGTCGCCGTCAACGACCTGACGGAACCTGCCGCTCTCGCCCGGCTGCTCGCCTACGACAGCACGTCCGGACGGCTCGGGCGCCCGGTGACCGTGGACGGTGACGTCCTCGTCGTCGACGGCCGCCGGATCAGGGTCCTCGCGGAGCGCGAACCGGCGCAGCTGCCGTGGGCCGAACTCGGCGTCGACGTCGTCCTGGAGGCGACCGGCCGGTTCACCTCGGCCAAGGCCGCACGGGCCCACCTCGACGCGGGTGCGAAGAAGGTGCTCGTCAGCGCGCCCTCGGACGGCGCCGACGTCACGCTCGCGTTCGGGGTCAACACCGGTGCCTACGACGCCGCCGTGCACACGATCGTCTCGAACGCCTCGTGCACCACCAACGCGCTCGCGCCGCTGGCGTCGGTCCTTGACGAACTCGCCGGCATCGAGCACGCGTTCATGACGACGGTGCACGCCTACACGCAGGAGCAGAACCTGCAGGACGGCCCGCACCGCGACGCCCGTCGTGCCCGCGCGGCCGGCGTCAACATCGTGCCGACCACGACCGGCGCCGCCAAGGCGATCGGCCTGGTGCTGCCGAACCTCGACGGCAAGCTGTCGGGCGACTCGATCCGCGTACCGGTGCCGGTGGGCTCGATCGTCGAACTCAACACGACCGTCGCCCGTGACGTGACGCGCGACGAGGTACTGGCGGCGTACCGCACCGCGGCCGAGGGACCGCTCGCCGGCATCCTCGAGTACTCGGAGGACCCGCTCGTGTCGTCCGACATCACGGGCAACCCCGCCTCGTCGATCTTCGACTCGGCCCTCACCCGCGTGGAAGGACGCCACATCAAGGTGGTCGCCTGGTACGACAACGAGTGGGGCTTCTCCCACCGGGTGATCGACACGCTCGAACTCCTCGCCGACCGCTGACAGGTGACGCCGGGGGCGGTGCGCCGCCCCCGGCGACCTGCGCCGCCGGAACCGCCCGGCGGGCACCGCCGGCCCGACGTCGCGGCCGAGCCGGTCGAGGACGGGGGCGGGGTGGCGCTCAGCCTGATCGCAAGTAAGCTGAGCCTCACCTAATCGTGGTCCGACGGTCCTGTCCGGGAGTGGTCCTTGATGTCTCAATCGCGCGCAGCCCGTCAACTGCCACCGCAGCGCCCCATGTTCGTGACCGTCACCGAGGTGCGCAGGCTCGCGCCGCGCATGGTCCGGATCACGCTGGAGGGCGAGGCTGTGGGGGACTTCCACTACGCCGGCGCCGACCATCTGGTACGGCTGTTCCTCCCGGTCGACGACGACCTGCGGCTGCCGGTGGGCGCCGACTGGTGGGCCGAGCTCCAGGCGATGCCTGAGAACCGGCGCCCTGTCGTGCGCAACTACACGGTGCGCGGCATCGACCACGCCAACCGCCGGCTCGACGTCGACTTCGCCCTGCACGGGGACAGCGGTCCTGCATCCGCCTGGGCCATGAGGGCCGTACCCGGTGACAGGATCGGCGTTCTCAGCGACGGTGCCCGGTACGAGGCCGGTGAGGCGGACTGGCAGCTGCTGATCGGCGACGAGACGGCTCTTCCGGCGATCTCGTCCATGCTGGAGGGCGTACGCACCCCGGTGCACACCCTCCTCGAGGTCGAGGACGAGCAGGTCGTGGTGGACCTGGCCGGCGAGGCCACGTGGCTGTACCGCTCGGGCACCCCCGGTGCCCGGACGGTGGAGGCCCTGCGCGCGCTGCCCTTCCCGCCCGGGAGGCCCTACGTCTGGGTGGCCGGCGAATCCACCCTGGCCACGTCCGTACGGCGCTACCTGGTGAACGAGCGGGGCATCGACAAGGAGCACATCTACTTCTGCGGCTACTGGCGCGCAACCCCGGCCCTCCGTGCGGCCGGGGAAGCGCGGCGGGAGCCGGCGCACGTCTGATCGGGGCGCCTCGGGGCAGCGCCGCGGGAGCGCCGGAACGGATCGGCAGCCGGGACCCCCCCTATGCTCTTCGACCTGATCGAGGAGGAGTCCCTGTGGCGTTCCAGGAGCATGTGACACGGGCCGCCGTCGCGATCGTCGGAGAGTTCCCGGCGGACGACGGGATATACGCGGTGACGTTCAGGATCGACAGTGTCGATCAGGATCCGCGCTTCCCGTACGTGGCGATCGGCTACACGACCGAGGCCGACGCCGCAGAGTCGGCGACGACGGGGGCGGACGCATGGGAAGCGCGCTGGAGCTACGCGTGCTTCCCGCCGACGGGTCTCGAAGGGGTCAGGTCCGTCGGGTGCGACCCGGAAAGCGCGGAGTGGCACCGTCGCGAGGCGGAGACCCGGCAGTTCTGGTACGAGGACGACGACGAGCCGGACGACGCCGACGAGAGGCTGGTCACGTGGTTCTACGAAGTGTGCGTCGGGGCGGCCCGGCACCTTCACGAAAGCGGCCGGATCATCGAGGCGCTGGGGCGGCCCGTTCCGGTGATCCTCTACGACATGTTCGACCCGGACGTCATGTTCGAGCTGACCTCGGCTGCCAATCCGGCCGAGCTGATCACGGAATTCATGGCTGAGGACCCGATGGCCTCCGCGAGCTGAGGACGGGTGCGTGCGCCCAGCGGCCCTCGGCGGCCGGCACGGCTTTCCGGGCGCGTAGGTCCATGTCGAGGGCCGAGCGCAGAGGACTCGAGACCGGTGGAGGACGTCCCGGCCACCTCGGCAGCAGACGCCTCGCGGGGGATCGTGCCGCCCGCCCCGGCGGGCGGCAGGCCCTCCCTTGCGGGATGGTTTCGCCCGGTCGACACTTGAATGTGACGATTACGGCGGGGGGCTCATCAAGGATGTGTGCAGCTCATGCCCAGCCCAGACGGCGCCGATCACGAGCAGCAGGAACCGGAGACCCACGAGATCGTCACTCCGGAGCATCAGGGCGGTAAGGGCCCGTCAGATGTGTTCCTGGACGTTCCCGCTCTCCACGTCGACGAACTCGATCTGGAAGTCGACGACCTCGAAGCCCATGTGTCGCTGCAAGCCGAGGTACTGGACCTCCTCAAGCTGAACGTCGGTGCGGACGTCAGGCTGGGGCGCGTCTCGCTGGGCATCGACGGCGTGGACGTACAGGCACAGCTCAGGGTGCGGCTCCACAACATCGCCCTCATCGTCACCCGGCTCCTGGCCACGGTCGACCGCAATCCGCAGATCCTCGAGCAGCTGACCAGAAGCGCGGGCGCGGCGATCGAGAGTGTAGGCACCGGGACCAGCAGGGCCGTGGGGGAACTGGGCCAGGGTGCGGGGGCAGCCGTGAGCGATGTCGGGCGGGGCGCCGGGGCGGCGGTCGAGTCCGTCGGTGACAGCGCAGGCGCAGCCGTGGAGGGCGTGGGTGGCCGCACCGGGGCCGCCGTCGAAGAGACGAGCCGCACCGCTGCGGAAAGGGTCGGCGAGGTGGCCGCGGGCACGGTCGGCGAGGCCGCCGGCAGCGCCCGGAAGGAGAGGGGAGGCGACGGGGGAGAGGGAGCCGAGGCCAGACCCACCCGACGCCGGGGCCCCGGACGCGAGCGCGGGTCCACGAAGCGGGGCAGCGCGACGCGCTCGGGCGGGGCGGGAGAGACCGGGCCGGAAGAGAAGCGGGCAGCTGAGGCGCCGTCAAGAGCGGGACGAGCCGGTCGGACCGTGAAGGCCGCCTTGCGGAAGGCTGCCTCGAAGGAGACGGCTCCGGAGGGGGCCGCCTCGAAGAAGGCCGCCTCGAAGAAGGCGGCTTCGGAGAAGGCCGCCCCGAAGAAGATTGCCTCGAAGGAGACGGCTCCGGAGGAGGCCGCCCCGAAGGAGCCCGCCCCCGCCCCGAAAAAGGCCGCTTCGAAGGAGACGGCTCCGGAGAAGGCCGCCCGGAAGAAGGCCGCGCCGAAGGAGACGGCTCCGAAAAAGGCGGCTCGGAAGAAGGCCGCTGCCCGAAAAGCACCGTCCCGCAAGGCCGCCTCCGGAAAGGCGGTTGCCGCGAAGACGTCCGCGGCACGTCCCACCGCGAAGAGGGCGGACAAGGTTGCAGGCCGGTCCTCCGGCACATCCTCCGAGGATCCCGCGTCGCGCCGTACGCGGCGCCGGACGTAGATCTCCGCCGTGCGCGGAAGAAGCTTCCGGCCGCGTCGTCGCATGACCTCCATGCCTGTGGGTTCCAGGTGTGGTGTTCGCGGATGAGTTGGGGGTACCCGTGGGGACGGGCCGGTCCATCCGGGAGCCGGCCGGAAGCTGAGCGTCCCGAAGGAGCGGCAGATGACCACGCAATACGGCAACCAGCCGGCAGGGCACCACCCCCACGGCGCCTCGCAGCGCACGGCGACCGGCAACGTGCTGAGCATCATCGCGATGGTGCTCGGTGCGATCTCCTTACTCTTCCTGCCGATCGTCTTCGGTGTGATCGGCCTGGTGCTCGGCATCGTGGCCAAGACCGTCCGCCATGAGCGGCTCGCCGTTCCCGCCATCGTGGTCAGCGCCGTGGGCCTGATCGGCGGCATGGTCCTCGGCGCCCTGCTGGCAGGCTCCTGAGCCGCCTCGGTGCCGGTGCCACCTCGGCTGCTGGCTGGGCCCCCGATCGTGGGGCCCAGCCAGCAGCCGAGGTGTTGTCCGACCGGCGTCGCCGTACGGGCCGGAGGCGGACACCGCCCCGGGCCGACCGCACGTCGCGCACCGGAAGATCGTCGCGCCCGTCTTCGCCCCCGGTGCGACACTGGCGAGGTGACGGACACCGAACGGCAGACGGACCGGCGTCTGGAGCGAGCCATCCTGGACCTGCTCGAACGGCGTGGGCCGAGCGCGACGATCTGCCCCTCCGATGCGGCGAGAGCTGTGTACGAGGGGGACGGCGACGGCTGGCGCGCGCTCATGGAGCCCGCCCGGCGCGCGGCCCGGCGTCTCGTCACGGCCGGCGAGGTGGAGATCACCCAGTCCGGGCGTCCCGTCGACCCGGCGCACGCCCGCGGCCCGATCCGTATCCGCCGCACCCGCTGACCCACAGGACGACCGTTCCAGGCGCATCCGCCGCCCCACGAGACGACCGTCCCAGGCTCTCCCGGCGACCGGCAGGGCACCCCGCACGGTGAGCGGACCACCACCGACGCGTTCCCCTCGCACGGCGCTGTTCTTGCGGATGGTGGGGTGCGTCCCGAGTGGAGGTCCGGTGACGGCCGGGCCGAAACCCCGCATAGGCTGATGCCGTTGGCCAGAGCGTCACCGTGGGGGTAGAGAACAGACATGAGCCAGGCGACGGAGTTCTTCCAGCCGCTCCAGGCGGACGACCCGCCCACCGTTGCGGGCTATCGGCTTGCCGCGCGGCTGGGGGCGGGCGGTATGGGCCGGGTGTATCTGTCGCACACACAGGGTGGCCGTCCCCTGGCGATCAAGGTCGTGCGTCCGGAACTGGCTGACGACCCGGACTTCCGGCGGCGGTTCGGCCGCGAGATCAAGGCGGCACGGCGAGTCCGAGGGGCTTACACCGCCGAGCTGATCGACGCCGACGCCGACGGCGTCCCCCCGTGGCTGGCCACGGTCTACGTGCCGGGACCGTCCCTGACGGACGCCGTGACCCGGAGGGGGCCGCTACCGGTACCGGCGTTGCTGTGGCTGATGGCGGGGGTGGCCGAGGCGCTGCAGGTCATCCATGCCGAGGGCATCGTGCACCGGGACCTGAAGCCGTCGAACGTGCTGCTGGCCGCGGACGGCCCTCGGGTGATCGACTTCGGGATCGCGCTGGCCGCGGACGGGACGGCCTACACGGCGACCGGAGGTGCCCTCGGCACCCCCTTCTACATGGCCCCCGAGCAGGCGTCCGGGGGCGAGATCACAGCGGCGACCGATGTCTTCGCACTCGGCCAGACGGCGGCGTTCGCGGCCCTGGGCAAACCGCTCTACGGCGACGGTTCGGCCGTGAACGTGCTCTACCGGATCGTCCACTCCGCCCCCGACCTGTCCCTGCTGCCCGAGTCGTTGCGTCCCCTGTTCGCCCGGTGCCTGGCAGCCGACCCGGCGGAGCGGGCCACGCCGGCAGAGGTCGTGGAGTGGTGCCGGCAGCGCCTCACAGTGGACGTCGGCACGGGTGGGGGACCCGAGGTGTGGCGGGAGATCGCCGGTCCGCAGGCCACGGTCCCCGCGCCGGTCCCCGACCCGACCCCGGCTCAGCCCTCCGTGACGGTGCCCGGCCCGACGCAGGTTCGCCCGTCCGTTCCGGTATCCACCTCCGCCTCTGTGTACGCGTACGCGCAGGCCGGCGGCATGCCGCAGCGGACTCCGGAGGAGCGGAAGACACAGAGGCGGCGCACCGCGCTGATCGCGGCCGGCGCCGTAGCGGGAGGCGCGCTGCTGGTGGCTGCTCTGACGTGGTCGATCCTGGACGTGCGGGAGCGGCTCATCGAGGCGGATTCGGCCGGCCCCGGCTCGTCCGCCACGGAACCGGCCGTGCGGGCGCCGCGATCCGCACCGGCCTCCTCCGACGCGTCGGATCCGTCGGCGGTCGGGGCAGGTGACGGGACATCCGGGGACGGGGTTCCGTCGCCGGACGCGACGCGGGAGCCACGGCCCGAGGGCTTCCCCCTGGTGAGCCTCTACCGGAACAGCTCGCTGAGTCTGAAGAGCGCCGAGCCGGAGCTGAAGAGCCGTAAGGGCGACATCCGCCTCGATTGCGAGTCGGCCGGCTGCGAGTTGAAGAGCGACCACACCGTGTTCATGCAGATCTTCGGCGGACAGGGCACCACCCTCGGCGAGTGCCGGCTCATGCTCGCCAAGGCCACGAGCCACCGATGGCTGCTGGCCGCCACAGCCGCCGGTACCGAGATCTGCATGAAGGACGACGAGGGAAACATCGGTCTGTACGCGATCCAGACGAAGTCCACGGCCCTGCCTGACCTCGCCTTTCTGCAAGGGGACTTGACCATCTGGCGGGGAGCGGCCTGAAGCGGCCGTGCGGGGGTACGGCCGGCCAGGACGGGTGACCGTACCGTTATCCGGGGGAGGGCAACCGATCGCCACCGTTCGCGGTCGAAACCGGCGTGATCAGAAGCCACCTCCTGCCGATGTCCGCCGCCGTAGCCTCAGCCGCCCTGCTGCTCACCGCATGCGGCGCGGACGGAACCGACGACAAGCCCGCACACCCGGTCTTCGACGTGCCGGTCGAGCAGCAGCCCCGCCAGGCGTTGCTGACGACCCAGGCCGCCCGTACCGCGAGCTTCACCCAGACCCTGACGTTCACCTCCCCGTCCGGTGACACCGTGCAGACGACCTCGGGACGGCTGGACTTCCCCGGCGGCAGGGCCGTCGGCTCCAGCGCGTGGGCGGTGGCCGAGGACCTGCCGGAGGAAGCCAGGGACGTGCTGCTGGGCGTCCGCCTGGGAGCGGGCCGGGCACCCGCGCAGACCCGGGTGGCCGTCGAACCGGACACCATCCGGCTGCGAGCGGGCGAGGCCGGCTACTGGTTGCGCTACGACGGGGCCTTCGACGCGTTCGGGACGGGCGCCGCGATCGGCGCGCTGAGAGGGACGGAGTCCGCGTTCGGCGGCACACTCCTCGAAGTCCTCAGCGGGGCACAGGAAGTGAAGCAGGCGTCGGCGGAGAAGGGCGGACGTACCTACCGGGCGAAACTCACCGCCTTCAACGCCCTGCGCATGTTCCCCAAGGACCTGGGCGCCGAACTCGCCGCCGACATCGATCCGCACGGTACGGCGACGCCCGTGTCGCTCAGCATGTCCGCGGACGCCAAGGGGCGCGTCACACGCGCGGAGGCGGACTTCTCGGGCCTGCTCGACACGGAGGACAGCGCCCTGGCCGAGGTGACCGGGCTGCGCGCCGTCCTGAAGGTGAGCGGATTCGGGGCGTCCGCGCCGGTCATGCCCGCCGACTCGGAGCCGACACTCGACGCGAAGACGGCTGTCATGCCGGTCGGTGAGATGAAGAAGGGCGGATGCGCCGACCTCACGACCGGCACCCGCACCCTCGACATGATGGTGTCCGTTCCCTGCGCGCAGCGCCACGAGGCCCGCGTCTTCGCCCACGCACGCTTCGACGCGGCGTACCCGGGCCACAAGGAGGCCAGGCGGATGGCCCGCGACGCATGTGAGGACGCCTACGGGGCGGTGCCCGCGGCCTGGACCGCGGAGGCGGTCGAGAAGGACCACTTCGGCTACACCTGGCCCGGCAAGGACAGGTGGGGTGCCGGGGGAGACCCGGTGGCCACGTGTTTCGTCGAGACACGCTGATGCACGCCTCCCTCGCCTCCCGACGAGCCCACGCCCCTCGCGTCGAGAGTCACCGCGGGCTCCGGTCACCACGAGGCGATGACCGGCGGTTCGAAGGGGCGCTGCCCCCAGGCCGCGTCGAGGCGCCCGAGCCGGCCGGGGGCTGCGATGCCGTGCAGGGAGGCGACCCTTCCGTCGCTGATCCCGAAGGCCACGGCACCCACGACCCGGTCGGCGACCACCGCGACGACGGCGGGGGAACCGTTGAGCCTCGCGATGTGCATCGCGGGGGAGCCGCCGGCAAGTCGCCGCTTCGCCGGGGTGGGCCTGAAGCCGGCCCGGACGTAGGACGCGACGCGTTCGCGCGTCCGGTACCGCAGCAGCCGCCGCGCCAGTCCCGCACCGTCCGAGACCGCGATCACGTCGGCGGTGAGCAGCTCCACCAGGCGCTCCGTACGCCCGGACGTGGCCGCCGCGAGGAACTCCTCGACGACGCGGCGCGCGGACGCGGGGTCCACCTCGCCGCCGCGTCGCTCGGCGGCGACCCGGCTACGGGCCCGGTGGACGTGCTGCTGGCTCGCGGACTCCGTGATGTCGAGGATCCCCGCGATCTCCGCATGGGGGTAGGCGAAGGCCTCGCGCAGGACGTAAGCGGCCCTCTCGACCGGCGAGAGGCGCTCCATGAGGATCAGCACGGCAAGGGAAACCGATTCGCGCTGCTCGAAGGTGTCGGCCGGACCGAGCATGGGGTCGCCGTCGAGGAGCGGTTCGGGCAGCCAGTCCCCGGCGGCGCGCTCATGCCGCGCCTGAGCCGAGCGGAGCCGGTCGAGGCAGAGGCGGGTGACGACCTTGGTCAGCCACGCCTCCGCCACCCTGATCTGCTCGTGGTCCGCCGCCTGCCAGCGCAGGAACGTGTCCTGCACGGCGTCCTCGGCATCGGTCGCCGAGCCGAGCATGCGGTACGCGAGCGAGGCCAGCCGGCCCCGGACGGCCTCGAACCGATCGACGGCAGCGCTGTCCATGCGCGACAGCCTAGGCGCCAGTCCTCACCCCGGCGGCCCCGGGCACGGTGGCCACGCGGCGTCTGCGTCGCGGCACGCCGAAGGTCGGGTGGACAATGCCCCAGCCGGCCCCCTTGAGCACACCCGCCTTGAGCCGCGCGGCGGTCCGGCCGCCCAGGTACCAGGACGTCGACCGCGCGTCCCCGTCGACCATCTGGAAGATCGCGTCCCGCCGCCCGAGACTGATGTGGTTCCCGTAGTACGTGAGTCCGGTGACCGGGACCTTGTCACCGGTGAGGCGCGCGATGATCGCGGCGGTCGCCTGCATGTTGGTGACGCCGGCCGAGGCGCAGGACATCGGCAAGGGCCTCCCGTTGTCGCCGATCGCGTAGGCGCAGTCACCGGCGGCGTAGACGTCAGGATGCGACACCGAGCGCATCGTGCGGTCGACGACGATCCGGCCGGAGCCGGCGACCTCCAGGCCGCTGTCCGCCGCCACCGACGGTACGGCGAACCCGGCCGCCCACACGGTCACGTCGGCCGGAAGGGACCTGCCGCCGGTGGCGATCGCCCGCTCCGGTTCGACGGCCACGATGCCGGCGTGCTCGTGGACGGTGACGCCGAGCCGGCCGAAGCTCTCGCGCAGATGGCGGCGGGCCTTCGGGGAGAGCCAGGCGCCCGGTTCCCCCCGGGCGGCGAGGGCGACCGAGAGGTCGGGCCGGGACTCGGCGAGCTCCCCGGCCGTCTCGATGCCGGTCAGTCCCTCACCGACGACCAGCACGTTGGCGCCCTCACCCAGTGCCGCCAGACGCTCGCGCAGCCGCAGCGCAGAGGACCGGCCTGTCACGTCGAAGGCGTACTCGGCCGCGCCGGGGACACCCTGGTGGGCCACCGAGCTGCCGAGCGCGTGGAGGAGCGTGTCGTACGGGACCTCGTGGTCGCCGTCCTCCCCCGTCACGGCGACGGTCCTGCGGTCGAGTGCGATGCCGGTGACGTGCCCGATGCGCAGCCGCACGCCGGTGCCCGCGAACACGTCGGTGAGCGTGCGGAACGTGATGTCCTGGCCCGCTGCCAGCTGGTGGAGCCGCATCCGCTCGACGAAGTCGGGCGCGGCGTTGACGACGGTGATCTCCGTGTCGGCAGGGGAGAGCCGCCGGGCGAGGTTTCCGGCGGCGAAGGCCCCGGCGTATCCGGCGCCGAGGACGACGATGCGGTGCTTCATGGCGTTGCTCCTGTCTCGTTGGCGTACCCCTTCGACGAGACAGGGCCGCGCTTGCTGACAGAGAACTGCTGTGACGTGGGTCACCCCCTCCCGTCGCAGGCCGGCTGCGGGTCCGGGCCTTACGGGGGAGACCATCACGGAAGCCGGTCGGTGGCGCCCGTGCGCCCAACGCCCGGTTCCGGGGACGCCGATGAGTTCTCGTCCTCGCGGAGGTCCTACCAGCAGTGACGCCCACCCCGGCGCTACCACCCCGACCTGAACCGGAGAGATGGCATGTCAGTAGACCGAGAGCGGAAAGCCGCAGCCGAGGGCCGTGTCGTCTCCGCCGACGGCACCGAGATCGCATTCGAGCAGTCAGGCCGTGGGCCGGCCGTCGTCCTGGTTGCCTCGGCACTGGCCGACCGCTCCGACACCACCCGGCTCGCGGCGCTCCTCGCCCAGCACTTCACCGTGATCAACTACGACCGGCGAGGGCGGGGTGCCAGCAGTGACGGCGGCGCGTACTCTCCCGACCGTGAGATCGAGGACATCGCCGCCTTGATCGCCCACGCCGGCGGCTCGGCGTCGTTGTTCGGCTCGTCCTCCGGCGCGGTCCTCGCCCTGCGCGCGGCTGCCGCGGGAGTGAACGTCCACCGGCTGGCCCTCTACGAACCGCCGTTCGTGGTCGCCGAAGGCGACGAGGCACCGCCCCTGGACCTCGCGCGGCAGATCGCCGTGCTGCTCGACGCGGGCCGTCGCAGTGAGGCGGTCAGGTACTTCATGACCAAGGCGCAGGGCATGCCCGGTGTGGCCGTGTTCTTCATGAAGCTCATGCCGAAGACATGGGCAGGCCTCGTCGAACTGGCCCCCACTCTGCTCCACGACATCGCTGTCATGGGCGACACCCAGCGAGGCAGGCCGCTCGACCCCGAGGAGTGGAAGGGGGTGGCCGTACGTACCCGTGTGCTGACCGGGGGCAAGAGCCCGGCCGCCTTCCGCCGCGCCGCCGTCGCTCTCACCGAGATCCTGCCGCAGGCCGACCACCGCACCCTTCCCGGCCTCAACCACGGCGCGGTCGTGATGGCCCCGAAGAAACTCGCCCCGCAGCTCACCGAGTTCCTCGCGAGGTGAACCCGCCGCCCGGGCGCTCGCCCGCACCCGTATCGCAGCGAGGCCCACCTCTGCCGGGGCCGTGAGCCCTTGGGCGAGCACACCGTACGCGCACGATCCGAAACGTGATCAGGTGATCCGCCGCGGGCCCGGGCGCCTCTTTGCGAAGATGTGTGACCCACGAGAGGAGCCCCACCCGTGTCCGCCTCCATGTCCTTCCTGCTGGAACGCCTGCACGCGGCCGGGCTGACCGATGTCGTCGCGGTCGAGCCGGCCTCCGGGGGCCTCGCGGCGACCGCGGGGCTCGCCCACCGCCGCGACGGCACGCAGGTGTTCGTCAAGGCCTTCCGTGAGCCGCCGTCGGAGGACACCTTCGCCGCGGAAGCCGAAGGGCTCACGGTGCTGCGCGAGAGGGGTGGCGGCGCGACGCCCGAGATCCTCCTCGCGGATCGCGACGTGCTCGTGCTCTCCGTGCTGCGGCCCCGGGCGGACACCGTTGCGTTCTGGGAGCAGTTCGCGCATGTGCTCGCCCACCTGCACACCACCACGCGGCACGCCCGGTTCGGGTGGCACCGGGACAACTGGCTCGGTCGTCGCAGGCAGGTGAACACCTGGGAGGACGACGGGTTCGAGTTCTTCGCACAGCACCGTCTCCTGCGCTGGCTCGGCGAGCCTCGTGTCCAGCAGGCGCTCGGCCCCGCGGACCGGGCGGCGCTGGAGCGGCTGTGCGACCGGCTGCCCGAGCTGCTGCCGCTCAGGCCCGCCTGCCTGACGCACGGTGATCTGTGGTCGCTGAACCTCATGGCCACCCCCGACGGCCGGCCCGCGCTGATCGACCCCGCCGTGTCGTACACGTGGGCTGAGGTCGACCTGGCCCACCTGTGGACGACGTCCCCGCCTCCCGAGGCGAACGGGTTCTTCGAGCTGTACGCCGAACTGACCGGGCTCGACCGCGACTGGCGCGAACGGATGCCGATCCTCCAACTGCGCCAGCACCTGGCCGTGACGGCCCAGTTCGACCCCGACTGGGGCGCAGCCGACCTCGTACGCGCCACCCTCGCCCCGTTCCGGCGGCGCCACTGACCCAGGTCCGGTCACGCCAGGACGTGGCGGTGCCCGGACCAGGGGCGACGCCTCAGAGTACGGCGAGCCGGTCCACCAGGAGCTCGGTCCTGCGCTCGGATTCCTCCGGCGGCAGCCGGCCCGCCCGGGTCAGGGTCGCCACCCCGTGGAGCGATGCCCAGAACACCTCCGTGAACAGGCCCGGGGCGACGCCGTCCCCGGCCACCTCGCCGAGGGTCTCCATGAGCGCGGCGAAAGCGTCCTTGAGGGGTGCCGGGGTGTCCTCCTGCGCGTAGGCCAGACCGCCGTCGAGCTGGAAGATGGCGTCGTAGACCGCCGGGTTGCGTGCGGCGAAGGTGAGGTAGGAGCGCGCGAGGGCGGCGACCCGCTCGCGCGGGCCGTCCACGGCGGCGGTCGCGGCCCGCACTGCGGCGGCCAGCTCGGTGGCGCCCTGGAGGGCGACGGCGCCGATGATCTCGCGCTTGCCGCGGAAGTGGCTGTAGAGGACGGGCTGGCTGTACTCGATGCGCTCGGCGAGCCGGCGAGTGGTGACCGCGTCCCAGCCCTGCTGCTCGGCGAGTTCACGGGCGGTCGCCACGATGAGGCGCTCGCGCTCCGCCCGTTCACGTTCCTTGCGTTCCTGTACCGACATACATGGATCCTAGCACTGCTAGACAATCGAGCGGCATTAGGGCTAGCGTTGACTCATCATCTAGCGACGCTAGATCACAGGAGGGGTCATCATGCTCAACGCACTTGAGGTGTTCACCACCGTGTCCGTCGGCGTGATGGTGGGGGTGGAGTTCTCCGTCGCCTTCGTCATCAACCCGATCCTCGACGCACTCCCCGAGGACAGTGGTCAACTCGGCCGCGCCCACGGGGGCCGGATGCTCGGCGCCGTCATGCCCGTCTGGTACATCACCTCGCTCGTCCTCGTAGGGATCTGGGCCGTCGCCGGACGGCACCACCACGGCGCCGGTCTCGTCATCACCGCCGGGGGGCTGCTGGCCCTCAGCGTGATCATGTCGATTCTGCTGCTCGTCCCGATCAACAACCGGGGCAAGACGTGGACCCCGGAGAACCGGCCCGCCGACTGGAAGCAGCAGATGAACCGCTGGGACCGCTTCCACTACGCCCGCGTCGCCGTCCTCATCGCCGCCTTCGCCCTGCTGGTCGCCGCCCTCGGCTGAGCCCGCGGGGCCGGCATCGTGCCGGTGGGGCGGGTGCGCGGCGACCCGCCCAGAGGGTGGGCGCCGGCCTCCATCGCACACCCTCGGAGAGGCCCGTGCGGCGCCGGTCGGTGTCGGCACGGGGGAGAAAGCGCGAACGACCCGGCAGGGGCGCGGCCCCGGCGAGGGCGCCCGGTCCGCAGCGGCCAGGAGTTCTTGATGGTGCGGCAGCCCGCCGAAGTCCGGAAGGGCCGCCTGTTCTCGGTCACGGCCGCAGGTTGTGCCGGTCCGCGACGGAGCTGACGTGCGCCTGGTGCCCCGGGCGGAGGCGGCGAGTCCTCCGGAGGGCTGAGCTCTGAGGAAGCTGCGTGAGGTGTCCGGCCGGGCAGGAGAGAGGAGGGCGGACCGCGGGCCCTCAGCGGTCGCCCGCATGCGGACGCGCCGGCTTCGGCAGTGGCTGCTGCCAGTCGCCCAGTGTGGTGAGGAGGAACTGACGGGCGAGGGGCCGTATGTCGTCCCACGCCGGATCGGTGGTGAGGGCCTCGCCCCAGAGGCCGTGGTGCGAGGACGCCTGGGTCGCGCCGAGGTGACGGCCGACGCTGCGCAGCTCCCTCAGCTCATCGGGTGCGAAGACGCCGCGCTCCGCGAGGCCTTCCGCGCCGCGGCAGAGCAGTTCCACCTCTTCGACGACGTCCGCGGTCTCCGTCGCACGCGCGCCCAGCCAGGCGAGCTGATCGGGACGGTCGGCCGACAGGAGGGTTATGAGGCGCAGCGTCCAGGTGCGCAGGTGTGCGTCGCCGAGAGGGTTCACGCAGTCAGGCTCGCACCTGAGGCTGTTCGTCCCCCGATCCAGGTCAGCACCCCGAGCCCGTGGAGCGTCCGGTCAGCAGTTCCGCCAGGCGCTCGGCGAACTCGGTGAGCAGGACCCGCCGTGGACCGTCGCGCGCGACCCGGAAACCATGGCGCCGGCCCCAGAACGCCGCCTGGACGGCATGGAACTGCGCCCATCGCCGGACACGCTCCCGATCGAGCTCCGCGGCCTCGGCGAAGACGTCCAGGACGCGGTGGACAGCCTTGCCCAGATCATCCGCCTCCAGGAGCGCCGGCGCACGGGACTTCAGCAGGGTGCCGCCGTCATACGCGGGATCTCCCACGTAACCCTTGGGATCGACGGCCAGCCACGGCTCCCGATCTGCCCGCAGGATGTTCCGGGCATGGAAGTCGCCGTGGACGACGGTGTCCGGCTGGGGCCGCCCCAGCTCCCGCACGGTCGCCACGGCGGCGCCCACCACCTGACGCGGCAGGGTGTGCGTCAGCTCCCGTGTGTCCTCGCACAGCTGTTGCTCCCAGGCGTCGGCCCGCTCACGCAGCCGGAGCAGCCCGGGCGGAGCGGGGATGGCCAGGCGGCGGCTCAGCCGCCCGGCGACCGTCACCACCTGGTCGCCGTCCTCGACCTCCGCGAGGGTCGACGGCCGTGCCCGCTCCAGCACCATCGCGAAGTGTTCGTCGTCGCGCTCGTGCAGTACCACTGCGCCGCGCCCGCCCCAGGCGACGAACGCGTCCGGCTCGTGGACGTTGCCGGGGTGCGGGAACGACACCTTCAGCACCGCCTGCCCTTCGGCTTCCCGACGGACCGGAAGGATGACGCCGACGCCCCCGTGCAGGACCTTCCCGTCCGGCACACACCCCCAGCGCCCCAGCAGCTCGTCCACGATGCCCGGCAGCTCGGCGAGCCACGCCGCCCCGGCCTCCCCCTCGCGGTCGAGGGTGCTCTGCACGAACTCCTCCGGCATCGTTGTCATCCGGGCACCCTACGCGTCTCCCCGTCGACACCACCGGACCCGAGCTGCTGCTCATGCCCGGCAGCCCGCACGACCAGGCTCGCGATCGAAGCCGGTGGCCTCAGGCCTCGCCTCGAAAGACGTGCTCCCGCCCCTCGCCGTCTTCGAACTCGACGGTGAACCGCATGCCCATGTCGCGCAGTGCGCTCAGCAGTACAGCGATACGGTCAGGGTCCACGAAGCCGCTGAACAGGACGGGGTCCGAAGGAATCAGCTCGAACTCGGCGCATGCGCACGTGATTTCGAATGTGGTCCAGCTCGATCGGCGGACGCTCCACCCGGCGGCGTGGAACTCCTCGGCCACCTGCTGGGCTTCGGTCGCCGATGTGAGGGACCCCCACATGTTGGTGCCGAGATCAGCCTGTGCCAGCGCGGCGGCGTCGAGGCGAGGTCCGCCCGATGTGCCGGAGGTGAAGTCCACGGACGTCGACGCTAGCAGGCAGTGGATGTGCGCCTGCCGCGCAGGGGGCGCCCTGCTCCGGGATGCGGAGGCGGATGTCACCGCTGTTCCCCGGCGAGGAAGTGCCGGAGGTCGGCGACCAGGGAGGCCATCTGCTCGCCGGCCTCCAGCCAGGTGGTCACCAATGCGCTCCAGCCCGCGGCGGCCTTCGGCCAGGGCCGCACGGTCCAGGTGAGACCGACGTGTCCGCCCGACCGGAAGACGGCCGACAGAGCCAGGTCCCGATCGCTGGTCTGCCAGCTCCTTTCACCGTCCCACCCGCGGTAATCGGCGGCGAGCCCTGCCAGGAACGGGACGAGATCGCTGTCCCAGCTCCAGGCGGCGACCTCGTCGACGCGAGCGGTCAGACCCGGGGCACGGAGCTCGACGGCGTAGTGGACGATGTCCTCGTCGAACCCGAACCGGTTGCTGAACGTCACGCCGACCGAGGCATTGTCCTGGCAGCGGATGGTGACACCCGCAAGGTCTTCAGGGTCGTCGTACGGAAGGCGCATGGGCGGAACGCTAGGGCGGCACCCCGTGCGCCGTCACCTGAATTCGTCGCCGACGGAGCGTCGATGTGCCCAGATGCCGCACGGCTGAGGTGGCGAGGCGGTGGAGTCACGGCGCGCGGTGCCACCCGCGTGTCCCGCCACGGCCCGCACCGTACGCATGCCGTGCTGCGCGTGCCGACGACCACGACGCACTGCCACGCAACCGGCGACCGCACGCGTCCGTCCCGTCGTGCCGATGCTGACGGAGGGGCGCCCTCGGAGTGCTGAGGCGAAAGTCTTGCGGGGTCAGTGCACCGCCTCGTAAGTTACCCGTAGGTAGTTTACGTGGGTGGTGCCCACCGGGTGTGCGGAGGAGGGGATCGGCGTGTCCGTCTGCCCCCTCCTCGCGAGAAGCGGCTGGGGTGGCGCCCGCATGAGCCCTCGCGGTGGTGAGGACCCGACGACTGGCTCTCCGTATCCCTGCACCGAGAGGTTCGGGGGATCGATTGCCCACTACTTCGCACCGGCGCCCGATCGGTCCCTGTCGTCCGAGAGCCCTCGCCGCCTTCCGCCCGCCCGCCGATCCCGCCTGCCCATCCATCCACCCGCTTTGAGGGAGCTCGTATGCCTACGCTCGATCGTCAGGAGAGCGTCTTCGTTCTCGATCTCGGTGACGGTGAGAACCGTTTCCACCCCGACTGGGTCGCCTCCGTGGGTGCGGCACTGGACGAAGTGGAGAAGGCGGGGGGGCCGCGGGCCCTGGTGACCGCTGCGACGGGGAAGTTCTACTCCAACGGTCTCGACCTGGACTGGCTGTTCGCCCATGCCGACCAGCACCAGGAATACGTCGTATCGGTACAGGAGCTCTTCGCGCGGTTGCTGGCCCTGCCGGTGATCACCGTTGCCGCTCTGCAGGGCCACACCTTCGCTGCCGGGGCGATGTTCTCGCTGGCTCACGACTTCCGTGTGATGCGTGCCGACCGAGGCTTCTGGTGCCTGCCGGAGGTGGACATCAACATTCCCTTCACCCCCGGCATGTCCGCCCTCGTCCAGGCCCGGCTCGCCCCGCAGACCGCGCACCGGGCCATGGTCACCGCCCACCGATACGGGGGCAGTGACGCCGAAGCCGCCGGCATCGTCGACCAGGCTGTCGCCGAGGACGCCGTCCGGGCTGCGGCGGTCGCGCTCGCCCAGGCCCAGGTGGACAAGGCCGGTGACACCCTCGGCACCGTCAAGGCGCGTATGTACGGCCCCGCCCTGGCCCTCCTGCGCGACACGACCGCCCCTCTGGGTTGATCCCCCCGCCCTGATGACTCTCGCCGGGACGGAGGCGGAGGAAGGGCTCCGGCTCATCGTCGGGTGACCCCGCTGAAGGTCACAGGCTTCTCCGTCCGAGCTGCCGGCGCCCGCGCCCGCGCCCGCGCCCGCGCCAGCGCGGGCCCGGCGCGGTTGCCGCCCATGCGTGCCCGCACGGGGAACAGCGGGGTGCTCCGGTGGCCGTGTCGGTGTGTCGTGGCGGGGAGGGCGGGGGAGAAGCGGTCGAGGCGCTGAGCGCCGGCTTCCCCCTCAGGGGGGAAGCGGCCCGGCGTTCGGACATGCCGCCCTCCCGTGCCCGCGACGGCCACGGCGGCAGGGGCGCGGGCGCGACTGTCCGACGGGCGACGTTCATGGCGGGGTGCAGGGACGAACGTGGCCTCTCTACCGGTCGGGGTGTCTGTGGGCCGGTACCCGGTGGCTCGTCCCTGTCCCGCGTGCGTGCACTGCGGTCACTTCTTGGACCTGCTGGCCTTCTTGGCCGGTCGCTTGGCAGCCGCCTTACGCGCGGGCGACGCGGCCCGTGCGGCCTGCTCCTCGGTCGCCGTCCCCTCCGTGGAGAGCGATCCGCCCGTGCTCTCCAGGTGCGCGCGGACGAACCACTGGAACTGCTCCAGGGAGCGCAGGTGCTCGACGAGGAGGTCTTCGGTGACGGGATCGATGGAGCCGGCCTTGTCGGCGGCTGACCGGTGGTCCTTGATGACGCCGGTGTACACGAGGTCCAGGGCGCCGAGATGAGCGATGGCGTCGGCGCGACCGATGCTGTAGTCCTCCCAGGTGCGCTCGGACACCAGTACGCCGGGGGTGCCCTGCGGCACACCGCCGAGCGCGGAGATGCGCTCCGCGGTGCCGTCGGCCATCTCCCTCACGGCGGAGGTCTGCGGATCGAGCATCTCGTGCACGGCGATGAAGTGGGGCCCCACCACGTTCCAGTGGATGTGCTTCAAGGTGAGCGCGAGGTCGTTGAGGGCGTGCAGCCGGGCGCTCAGGAGGGTGACGAGCTGCTGGCCGTTCTTCGTCGTGAGGCCAGGGATCGTGTAGCGCGGGGTGGGGGACGGCATGATGCTCCTTTTGTCGGGATTTCCGCAGTTCCTCTGCCCTCTTCTGCCGCTTCCGTAACAGGTATGGCGCGTTCGTGCTCAGGCGGAGCCGATCGGCCACCATCGGGGCGCCTCCGCACACCACCTGGTACCCCCGCCTTCCCTTGTCCGGAGGTCTGCCTGCGGCAGTCCAGGGCGGGGCTGGAGGTCACCGGCTGGTCCCGCGAGCGGAAATGGTCGATCCGCGGGGCGGACTCGTTCCGGGGCCCTGCCCTCATGGCAGGTGAGAGCCGTGCCCGGCCGACGGCGCCGGAGCGGCCCGGCCTGGTGCGACGCGGAAGCCGCTGGGCAGATTCGCCGGATCGCCCGCCTCGCGCACCTGACCGGCCGAATCGACGTATCCGACAACGATTCGGCTTGCCTGACGCAGTCCGCAGGGCAGCACCTGCGCCGGGAAGTGGCGGAACGGGAATCGGCCTGGCAGCCGGGCTCCCGGTCCCTCGCCGAAACGCCCCACGCCGAGCCGGCGCTGCGTAGCCTCTCCCCGTTCACGAGTCACCGGGTGCTGCGCTGCGCGACCAGCACCCGGCCACGACTGACCGTGGCCGGAGCTTCCTTGTCCGCGAGCAGCGACGGCGCCTTCGGGGTCGGTACCGGGATCATCGGCGACGACCTCGGCCGGTTCGCCACAGCGCACGAAGCGGTACGCAGCCGTGCCCGAACTCGCGGCCGACCTCGGCCCCGTCACGGCCGGGAACCTTGCGCCCGAGCCCTGGGGCCCTTCGACGACGGGCACACCGTGAGCAGTTCCGCGCGGGTCGTGCCGTGTCGCCGGGGTGCGCGCGGTGCCCGAAGACACGACGTGGCATCGTGGTGCCATGACCATCGCGGTTCGGCCCGCCACGGCCTTCGAGGATGTCCGTACCCTGGTCGGCCCGAAATCCCCTGGGGCCAATGTCTGCTGGTGTCTGAGCTACCGGATTCCGTCCACGCTCAACAACGAGCTCCGCGGCCCGGCCCGCGGGGAGTACGTCGCCGAGTTGTGCCGTGCGGAGCCCCCGCCGGGGGTTCTCGCCTACGACGACGAAGAGCCCGTCGGCTGGGCCGCCGTCGCGCCGCGCTCGGACACCTCCTTCGCGCGCAGCCGCAGGATCCCGCACGTCGACGACCTGCCGGTCTGGTCGCTGTGGTGCATCCGTGTACGCCCCGGCCATCGCAAGAAAGGGCTCTCGCACGCCCTGATCGCCGGAGCGGTCGCGTTCGCCCGTGACCACGGGGCACCGGCGATCGAGGCATACCCGCTCGACAACGGTGGTGCCAAGGTCGACGCGACGATGGCTTATGCCGGAATCCGCGAGAACTTCGAGCGCGCAGGGTTCGTCCACGCCGCCGACACCACCTCGGTACTGGCCGGGCACCCCCGCGTTCTCATGCGGCTCGACCTGCGCCGATAGATCGGCCGCTGTGCCCCGACGGTGACGCGTCGTGGGCCGCACGCGGCACCGCCAGGCCCATGAACAGGCCGGGCTGCTCCTCCTGTGCCGCTGCGGCTTGCTCCGCTCCGCCGGTCGGGAGGAGGCACGACGGGCGGCGTACGACGCGCATGCCTGTGCCATCCTGCACGCGACGTGTGTATGCGCCGAACTCCGTCCTCCGCCCCGCCCCTTTCACGACTCGACGGGGAGAAGCTGTACGAGGCCGACCCAGCTGTCCTCGTCCGCCTTGGTGTGGGTGGCGCGCACCGCCCAGCGGCCGGCGGGCAGCGGCACCGGCGCCTGGGCGGGCAAACCGCCGCGGGGATGCTCGACCGTCAGATCGATGCCCGCTTCAGCAGAGTCCATGAGCGTGGCCGGGCCGTCGGACACCCATGTGCCGCAGTCCTCCCACTGCGTCTCTGCGTCCGCCAGTACAGCGCAGGCCGCAGCCTTCAGGCCGGCTTCGGAGTCAGCTGCGAGCCACCTCAGGAAGACTCGGTGTTCGGGCAGGAAACAGCTGGTGGCAGGCTCGTCGGCCAGCACGAGTGCCTGCGCACCCTCGTCTCCGACGGCTATGACGCCGGCCAGATCATCCACCGCGCAGGCCCGGTCGTAGTCGTCCGGAGCGGTGCCGTCTCCCGCAACGACCCCGGTCTCCGCACTCCCACTCCACGCGGCCAACGCCGAGACGGGAACGACGATCAGAGGCCCGCCCATCGACTCCACCCACACGGGAGAGGTCGAAGGTGCGTCGGCGGCGGTGGACGAGGAGATGGTCATGCCGCCAGTGTGCCCGCCACCACTGACAGCACGATCGCCGATACCGGCGAGACGGTGGCTACGCCACGCCTCCGAGCCGTCGAGCGTGGCTGTGCACCACCGTTGTAGCCTCCTGCGTGTTCGATGTCGGGCAGGGGGGCGGGCGATGGACGTCGTGCGTGTCAGGGAATCGCTGGTGCAGCGGTGAGTCACCGTTTGCTGTTCAAGCCCGACGCCGAGCACATGCGTCAGGGGGCGAAGCACTGGACCTTCGTCGCGACCGGCACACCGTTTCGGGAAGAACTCCCGATACGCACGGACGCCGTGTGGGTGGAGGCGTGTCTGAACGCCTGGCTTCCGGCGCTGGCCGAGTCCGGCCTCGCGGTCCCTGATCGACGACTCCGCGCCGGACGGGGGAACGGACCGTGATCGAGCTTCCCGAGGGGTCCTGGTGGGACTGGGACGTCGTCGCCTGGAACCCCGGGCAACTGCGTCTGGGCGCCGGACATGACCTCTCGTATGCCCATGGTCTCGAACTGGTCTTCAGCGATCCGGCTTTCGTCACGTGCCCAGCAGCCTTCCAGGATCCGGTGTTCCGCGAGCCGACGGCCGACGAGGTCCGGTTCGTCGCCCGGCAGGTCGGGGAGACCCCGCCCGTGCTGGTCGCCTTCGAAGCCGATGCGGGCGGGCGGCACCTCGCCTCCGGTCTCGTGGCGGCGGGTCGGCTCGACATCGTCCGGGGAACCGTCTTCCGATACTGGCGCGCAGAACTCGCAGGAGGGGAACACCTGGCGCCATGGGTGAGACCTCCGGCATGACCGGCCTCAGGTCGAGCAACTGCTGCACCGACGACCTCTTGCCCACTGCGGGGAGGCGGGGCGACCGGCGAGCATCCCGTCGAGGACCGGGCGACTCCGCCGCACCACCCGCCCCCGGGCACAAGCCATGCGGCATCTCCGGCGAAAAGCCGCTGATCGGACACCGCCGGGACGACCGGACGGAGAATTCTTCGACGGAACCTTCGTCGCTCTGTCGGATCACGCGATCGCCCTTCGTCGTCCTGGAGAAACGCTCGAAAGGAGAACGGTCATGAAGTACGTACTGTTCGTCGCCACCGACCCCGCCGGGGAACCGACCGACGAGAACCCGGGGGCATGGGCCGAGAAGTGGAGTGAACGCGGCGTCCGTGTGGAGGGGATGGCGCTCACGCCCGTTGCCGAGACCAGGACCGTGCGCGTCCGCGCGGACCGTGTGCTGGTCACCGACGGCCCCTTCGCCGAGACGGCCGAATGGATCGCCGGGTACGACCTCCTGGAGGCCGCCGACCTCGACGAAGCGATCGAGGTCGCCGCCTCACACCCGATGGCCACCGCCGGACGCATCGAAATCCGTCCGGTCGAACCGGTCGCCCTCGGACCCGGTACAGGGAGCGTCCCGCACGAGGGCGACGTGCCCGCCTCCCGCTTCCTGGGCATCTTCCGGACGGATCCGAGCGCGCCGGCGCACACCCCTGGTCCCGCAGCAGTGGCCGCATGGGTCCGCGACGGTCTCGCCTCCGGCCAGTACCTCGGGGGTGAGCGCCTGCGGCCCGTGGAGGACGCCACGCTCGTACGCCACCGGGGAGGAGAACTGCTGATCAGCGCCGGTGGGTACACCGACGTGCCGGAGTGGGTATCCGGGATCGCGTTCATCGACGGCGCATGGGAGGAAGCGATCGACTACCTCTCCCGCTGCCCCATGGCGCGGTCAGGTATCGCCGAGCTGCGCGAGTTCCGGACGGACTTCTCGTGAGGACCGGGCCGGCAGAGGTGCGGGCGGTGCTCGCCGAGACGTACCGCGTCGAGTGGGGCGTCGTCTTCGGCACGATCGTGCGCCTGACCGGCGACTGGGAGTTGGCCGAGGACTGTGCACAGGAGGCGTTCGCCCGCGCCCTGCCGGCCTGGGAGCGGGACGGCGTACCGACCCGACCGGGGGCATGGCTGGTGACCACCGCGAGGCACCGCGCGCTGGACGTGTTGCGCCGCCGGACGACGGAGCGCGGCAAATTGGCAGAGGTCGCCGCGATCGAGGCAGGCCGCGAACCGGAGCCCCCTGGAGACGAGAGGCTGCGGCTGGTGTTCACGTGCTGCCACCCGGCGCTCCCCCTCGAATCCAGGGTCGCGCTCACCCTGCGCGCGGTCGCCGGACTCACCACGCGCGAGATCGCCCGCGCCTTCCTGGTCGGTGAGGACACCGTCTCGCAGCGGATCCTGCGTGCGAAACGCAAGATCGCGGCAGCCGGCATCCCCTACCGGGTGCCGCCGCGCGGCGCACGCGCCGAACGGCTGGACGGGGTTCTCGCCGTCATCTACCTCGTCTTCACCGAGGGATACACACCCAGCGACGGCAGCACCGTCCGCGACCCCCTCGCCGAAGAGGCCATCCGCCTCGCCCGGCTCGTGGCCACCGAGGCACCGGACGAGCCGGAAGCACGAGGGCTGCTCGCGCTGCTTCTGCTCCAGCATTCGAGGCGCGCCGCCCGGATCGACACGCACGGCGAGCTGGTCACGCTCGAACGCCAGAGCCGGACGCAATGGGACCAGGGACTGATCGACGAGGGCGTGGCCCTCGCCCAGGAGGTGGCGACCGAGGAGGGGCCCTACGCGCTCCAGGCGGCAATCGCGGCACAGCACGCCCTGGCCCCTGTCGCCGCCGCGACCGACTGGGGGACGATCGTGGCACTGTACGACCGCCTCCTCGCCCTGCGTACCAACCCCGTCGTGGCGCTCAACCGCGCGGTCGCGGTCGGGATGCGCGACGGCCCGCAGGCACAACTGGACGCCGTCCACTCCCTCTGCACAGCCGAGCAGTTGGCGGGGAACCACGCGCTGTCCGCCGTTTGCGCGGACGCGCTGCGCCGCCTCGGCCGTACCCGCGAGGCGGCGCATGCGTACCGGGAGGCGGAGGCGACCGCACCGAACGGGGCGGTCGCCCGCGAGTACCGGCGGCGGGCCGCTGAGCTGGAGCTGCAGGGCTGATCCGGGTGGCCGCTGTCAGCGGGCCCCGGCCACTGTGGGACATGCTCTCCCGCTGTCCCCGCACTGTCACCAGCCGGTCGGTGACCTCGGAATCCAGGGGCGGGTCGGCTGCGGCAGCGTGGCCCAGTTCCTCCTGCCTCGCTGTCGGAACGTTCCGTCAGCCGGGGCTACGAACGAGGAGGACGGACGAGGGCCACACCTGTGCCGAAGCGGTGGCAGGCCAGCGGCTTCAGGGGCTCAGGCGTAGGCGTGTGTCGTGCCCCCGTGTGCCGCCTCAGCCCCGAGACGGGCCGCCGGGGCACTACTCTGCCGGTTCCGTCCGCCCCCGACCGTGGTCGCGCGCGGAGCGGTGCCGACCGAGGGCCCCCGTGCGGCAGGCCCGAACTCCCTCAAGGACCTCACCGCAGGATGCGTGCGGTGCGTGCGGCGGCCAGCCACCGGGGGAACTCCCGCAGGAGCTGGTCGTAGAGGATGCCGTCGTCGGTGGTTCGCGGGGTGCGGCCGGCGTGGAAGAACCCGGCGTTGTCGACGATCCGGCGGCGCGGGACAGCGAGGGTGTCCAGTTTGCGCAGGAACGTGAACTCGTTGTCGTCGGGGTCCCCGAAGCCGATGAACTGCCAGAACAGGGGGAGATGAGCCGCTTTGCAGAGGAAGCGCTCTGCGGCGAGCCTGCTGGTGGGTCCGCCGTCGGTCTGGAAGACGACCAGAGCGGGCACGTCACTGCCGGAAGCGATGTAGTGGTCGATGACCTCGTCCATCGCCCAGTGGTAGTTCGTGCGGCCCATGTGGCCGAGATCTTCATGGAGTTCGTTGATCCGGCCCCGGTGTCGGCCGAGCGTCAGATCGGCGGAACCGTCGACGTCGGTGGAGAAGAGCACGACCGGGACGACGCCGTCGTCGTCGAGATGCGCGGACAGGGAAAGTACCTGCTCGGCCAGATGCTGGACGGTGCCGTCTTGATAGTACGGGCGCATGGATCCGGAACGATCCAGTACGAGGTGGACCGCTGCCCGCACGCCGTCCAACCCGTGGGCGTGGACGCTGCTTCCTGCCGTCTTGTACAGACTCACCAGGTCAGGGGCTTGCTCTCTGAGCTTGGACAGACTGATGGCGGGGGAGCGGCGGCTGCTGTTCGACTCGATCACCTCTCCATGGTGACCCCCTGTCGATCACCTCTCCATGGTGGCCCCTGACGAGAGGTCCGTCGCCACTCAGCCCGGTCCCGCACGGTGCCCGGCCGCGCGTGGACGTCTGCCCCCCAGGACCGCCGGCACGGCCGAGCACGGCCATCGAACCGGACGGTCCTGGGGCGGGGGGACGGGGGCGGTGCGGTCACGTTCGAGCATTCCGGCCTGCTGGGACGTGGCTCCGCGATCGGTCGCGGACCGCGCTCCGGCCGGGCCGGCCGACTGTCAGGCGGGCCGGGGTGCCCTTCAGCGGTTACGTGCGTGGCGTATCAGAAGGAAGGCGATCAGCAGTGCGCTGCCCGCCAGGAGGGGGGTGCGGTTGGCGCGTGCGGTCGTCGCGGCCTGGCCCGCCTTTTCGAGCAGGGGGTCGGGTGTCTTGTCCGCTACGTACTGTCCCGCTCGGGCCGCGCCCGCGCGCACCTGCGCAGCGGCCTGCGTCGTCTTCTCCAGCACGGCGTCCGGGGTCTTGTCCTGCACCAGTTGTGCGGCCTGCTCCGTCTTCTCGCGGATCTGCCCACTGGCCGACGCAGCCTTGCCTGCCGCCTGTTCCTTCACCGTGGCCGCCTTCTCGGTCGCCTGTTCCTTCATCGCGGTGGTCTTCTCCGTGGCCTGTTCCTTCGCTGAGGCGGCCTTCTCCTTCGCCCGCGCCTTGATGTCGGCCTTGGCGGCCAGTGCCTCCACGGTCTTGCCGAGTTCGTCGCGCGTCTGCTCGACTTGCTCGCGCAGTTCCTCGGGGGTGGGTGTACCGATCTTGTCGTGCGGTTCGTCGTTCATCGGTGTGCCTTCTCCTTGATCTCAGCCAGATCGGCCTTGACGCTGTCGACGGTCTGTTCGGGGGCGGGCGAGCCGGCCCGGGTGATCTGCTTCTTCCCGGTAAGGGCGGAGACTGTCGCCACCGCCGCCAGCACCGCCGTGACGATGAGGGCGGCTGCCCACACGGGGAGGGCCAGCGAGAGTGCGGCGATGCAGGCCGCCACCAAGGTCTGGGCCGCCAGGATGGCGACGAAGCCCGCCGCGCCGAAAAGGCCGCCGCCCTTTCCGTAGCGCTTGCCCTTCTGCGCCATCTCCGAACGTGCCAACTGCATTTCCTCGCGGACCAGCTCCGAGATCTGCTGCGAGGCGCGCGACACCAGCGCGCCCACGTCTTCGCTGTCGGCGCGCGACTGTTCCCTTGGCGTGCTCATGGTGAGGTCACCTTGCCTTCCTCCGGTGGTCCCCATCGTGAAGGGCCGACTCCTCGGTGGAGGTCGGCCACAGCACGGGATCCCTTTCCGTGTGTGTGCCGTCGTCGCCCGGCTACCCGGCAATCGCGTCCCCATCCATCCCGCGGACGGGTGCAGCGCCGACGCGAGCCCCGTGTCACGCCCACGGACGTCCCGCTGCCTCTGGCTCTGCTCCCCTTCGGGTCCGGTCAGCGCTCTGGTCCGGGCCCTTCAGGGACAGAGGGGGGTCGCCGGAACGTCGCGGCGCTGCCGACGTGTGTCCTCTTCGTGTTCGGTGTGCGACCCAGGGGCGGGTATCGGCGTGGAGGAAGCCACTGACCCCTGGTTCGTCTTCCTGTGCTCGCGCCGAAGCGTTGTCCGGCTGTCCAGAAGGCACCTTCCGGGCCGTTGACGCAGGAGCCGTTCGCCGTCGAGGTCCGTAAGGGAAGGGGTGAGCTGACCCGAGCCCGACGTGTACACGCACGAATCCGTCCGCGATCAACGGCCCCCGTGCCAGGGGCTCAGCACCGTAGCGGCCAGGAGTGGACCTTCGTCCCCTAGCCGCGTGTGCGAAGGGTTGTGGCAGGCGTCGTGCCGTACAACTGGCGATAGGCGGCTGCGAAGCGTCCGACATGGGCAAAGCCCCAACGGGCGGCGATCTGCGTCACGCTGGACGTGGAGGGATCGGCGGTCTTCAGCTCGTGGTGCGCACGGGTGAGGCGCACGTGGCGCAGGTAGCCGAGCGGGCTCGTGTCAGTGTGGCGGTTGAAGGCGTACTGCACCGCGCGTGGGGTGACGAACGCGGCAGCGGCGATGTCGGACAGGCCGATGGCGCGGTGGGCGTTCTCTTCGATGAAGGTTCGTGCCCGGTGCAAGGTGTCGGTGTGCGCGTCACGGCTGTCGATGCGGTGGAGTTCCTCCTGCTGCGTGGTGCTCGGGAAGGCCGCCAGGGCGACAGCGGCCAGGTGCTGGGTGGCCGTGGCGACGACCAGAGGGTCCGGGGCTGGGGGTCCTGTCAGGACCTGGTCGCGGAGGAAGGCTATGGTGCTGCCCAGGCGACGGTTGGCGCCCCCGTCGAGTGCGCGCTGACCGGTGAGCCGGACGGGCCCTGGGGCAGCATGAGAGCCGACGGCTGCCGCCGTGCCGAGCACCGTCGGGTCGAACATGGTGATGGTGTAGCGCGCCGAGTGCAGCGCGCCTGTGTAGGGACGGTCGGGAGGGGCGATGAGGAAGGTTTCCCCTGGGCCGTAGACGTCGGAGCGGCCATCGGTGGTGTCGACCATGGTGCCGCTGTGCACAGTGATCAGGCAGACCAAGCCCAGAGGATTCGCGGTGTAGGACATCGTGTAGCCGAAAGCGAGACGGTCGACGATGAGGCCTTCGGCAGCGTTGCGAACAATGCGCGTGTGCGTGTCGTTGGGCTGACCGCCGATACGCATCGGCGTATAGGCCCGCGACAAGAACTCCTCCGTCGCCTCCAGGCTACTGCTGTCGAAACGCTCCGTCTGCATCCTTACCTCTCCATGCGCGCTCCGGCGCGGCAGTCCTGCCACATCGTACGACGACCCATTTCGCGGACGTGCTCATGGACGTCGTGGAAGCACTGAACCTGGTGGTCAGCGCTCCGCCGAGCTTGGTCCGGCGCAGGGGCGGGCGCTCCGGAAAGGTCAGAAAACGAAGCACCGTAGCCCCTGCCGCGAAATACAGGCTGTGAAGTGCGGACATCAGGGTGTGCAGGTAGAGGAGGAGGGCATTCGTCGCGTCGAGCGGCCTACCGCAGCAGGCCGACCGTGTCGTCTACACATCGAGAGAGGTCTGCAGTGCTCACAGCTCACTCAGGCCGGCGCAACCGTGGGGAGGCCGAGCTCACGGCGTATCAGGACCTGCGCAACGACCAATGGGTGCTGAAAGCGCACGGAGCGTTCGACGCCGCCACCACCAGCCTCCTGGAACAGGCCCTTGACCAGGCGTGCCAGGCGCAGGCTTCCCGCATCGTGATCGATTGTTCCGCCGTCACCTTTGCGGACATCGCCTTCTTGCGTGCGCTGCTCGGCACAGACACCGACGGCACGCGCGTCGTCCTGGCCGCACCGTCCTTGGCCGTGTGCCGTCTGCTCGACGCCACGGAGAACTCCGGCCGCTTCGGCGTCGCGTGAACCTCTCTCGCCCGACCTCATGGAGTGTCTCCCGTGCAGGCCTCATGCCCGCTGGCCGATGGCCGCGCAGTATTCCGGTATGTATGCACCGAATCCCGGAGTATGGATTCCCCGTCACGATTTCCTCGGGGCCGCCACGGCCGCTGGTGCGCCGTGGTTCGTCAGCGTGAGATCCGTCCACGAGGGGGGCGACCGGTCGAATTCGATGACCGGTCGGCCTCGTATTCAGCTGCGCGAAGCCACCTCATACGAGATGCACAACAGCCTCGATGCATTTTCCGGAAGCAGTCGATGTCACGGACAGGCTTTTCGTCAGACGGTTGACCATGGGCCACCCGTAACCGCCCACGGTGTACTGGTCCGGAGGCTGCCGTCGATTCACAGGAAAGTCGGGGCTTCCGTCCGCGACCGCCAGCAAGAGTTCGTCACCTTGGATGCGCGCGGAGAACCCCGTGAGACCTCCGCCGTGCCGGAACGCGTTTGTCACCAGTTCGGAGGTCACCAACAGGGCATCGGCCCACACGATGTCGTCTCGAGTTCCCTCACTGCCGGGAACCAACTGTGCGTGGAGCAGTGCGTCGACATGCTCGCGGGCAGCAGCTGGACTCGTCGGGAGGCCGACAACGAGAACCTTTGCAAGCTCTTCGCTCACGCTGCCATCACCGCCTATCTGCTGCAACGTCTCTTGTCGTCCCCATCTGCCCGCCAATCCGGGGCTTACACAGATCGGCAGCCGGTCCGGGAACACGACCCCTGTGCAACTGGTGCGGCAGAGGGGACGGCGATGCCGATGTTTCCCCGGGATCGGCCGCGTCGGAGCGGTCCTCCCGCTCTGTTTTCCGGCCTTCGCCCGTCCCTCGCCCTGTGCGCGCATGCCTCGTGCGCGCGCGGCAGCAGCTTCGGTGCGCGCCGGGCAGCACGTCGCGGTGGGTGGCGGGACACAGCGGGTGACGCCGGTGAGGACCTCTCTGCTCATGGAGGTCCGGCCACTCGACCCAGGCTGCGCGCACGGCAGGTTCAGGAGAGTCGAGCCCCCGCTGACGCGCTCCCCACGCGTGCCGGCGGACGTGCGGATTGTACGAGTGCGGTGGTCGTCGGTGACCGCAGAAGGGGCTTTGAATTCCATGGCGTCAGCAGGCGAGGGTTCTGCTGTATTTCTTCGGAAGGAAATGCGCGATGCGCATATTTGCGCTGGATCACTCCCGTGCGATGTTCCTTCTTACTTCGACGCGCGCGCCTGGGCCGATCGCGCCGGACCATGTCGCCTTCTTTGGTGTCTCGACGCTCATCTGTGACCCAGCCGGGCTCGCGGCGGACTCCTCTTTCAGTGCTCGTTCCGGTTGGGGCGTGAGAAAACAGGTCACTGAGATTTCCGTTTGCTGCGCAGCGTGAGATAAGCCTGGGCGATTGACGTCCGGGGGCCCGCGTTCTGTCGCGGCCTGTGGAAGATCCGCCAGGACGTCAGCTCGCTACGCCGATTCGGAGTATGTGGATGGGTACGAGCCTGACGCGGGGGGCGACCAGGTACGTCTGGTTCAGCGGGCCCGGCGCCTGGTCGGCGAGCGGATCGACGACCTCGTGGGGGACAGGCGTCCGCACCAGACTCGCTGATTCCGTACGGGCTGCGATCTTCGGCCGGATGGTGTGCTCGCGCAGGTTCGCCGTGCCCCCAGCGCGCGCTGGGACGAACGGAACGTCCACGGTGGCTTCCCCACGAATGACGATCAGCAGGTGGTGAGTTACGTACGAGCGCGGCAGGACGAAGGATCAACGAGTCCTCCGAAGCATGTGAGTGCAGCGTCCGGCCTCCGCTCAACAGGCCGGAGGCCTCGCTCGTCGCGCTTGATGATCCCTCACTGTGACCGGGCGCTTCAGCTGGCGCCGGCCGCCGCATGAAGCGCCCACGCGGAACCGGCGCCCCTGGGATCAGTCCTGATCTGGAGAGTACTGAGCTGCGTACCAACTGGAGTCGATGGCGGGATTGCGCAAGGCCCCCCAGAATCGATCGTCAGGTATCGGTGGCAGTGGGGAACTGCCCAGGTCCGCATGCAGATCCGCACGCCAGTCGAGAGTGAAGTGGCTGCGCAACTCTGCACTCTCGCACACGGATCTGTAGGGGGATCCCCAGATCCCGAGCGCAATCTTCTCCGCGGCCCACCTGCGCGCGCTGTCCCGGCCGGCATCGGCCTGCGCGAGCACCGCGCGGAGTCTCAGAGCGAGCGGGTCTGTCGCGTCCGGCCGTGGTGGGGCAACACCGCGCTCCCACGCGTCCAGGGCTGTCTCGACCTCCGGATAGGTGCTCAGGCCCGATTCGACAGCCAGTCTGCGCAGCTGCTTCCGAGCGGCCTCCACCACCTGCTCATACGGCAGGATCGCGATCAGGGCACCGAGTTCCTCATGCCCGTCCAGATGGCTCACGTGGAGGGGGTCGGTGGGGCTGGGGGACAGGTCCAGCTCCGGCAGCCGTTCATCCGGGGCGGGGAGGGGTTCGTCAGCACCGTACTCCGGCCAGGCAGGCAGAGGCCCCTCCCAGAACAGCCGGCCGTTGAACGTGACGACACCAGCCTCCGCGCCGCGCTCGAGCCTGTCGGCCAGTTCGGCCAGATATGCACCCAGCGAGTCGGCCTCCCCGAAACGGGTGCCGGTCTCGTCGAAGAACCGTCCTATCGCACCGAAGGAGTCCCGCCCCGTACG
The DNA here is from genome assembly GCF_042902585.1 of Streptomyces argenteolus. Classification (GTDB taxonomy): domain Bacteria; phylum Actinomycetota; class Actinomycetes; order Streptomycetales; family Streptomycetaceae; genus Streptomyces; species Streptomyces argenteolus. The sequence goes on along the minus strand of NZ_JBIBEG010000004.1, from coordinate 193,784 downwards.
GCAATCCATGAGGAGACCGTCCGACGTCACGTCGTAAGAACCGAACTTCACGTAGCCGCGGAGCCAGTAGTCCTCGGCCTCCCCGTCGAGGTCTTGGGCGATGCCGCGCATGAACCCGGTATCCGCGAGGATCCCGCTCACGCCGAGCAGGCGGTCGCCGGAGCTGAACCGGAAAGCCTCAGGCCCTTCCAGCGCCCCGTTGTGCCAGGAGAGTGAAGCGACCAGGTCGGGAGGAAAAGGGACCCCCAGTTCCTCTTGCGCTTCCGCGATCTCCTCGTGGCCCGCAGGCGGCCGAAGCGTGGCGAACGTGCGGGGAGCGTGCTCGCGTAGCCACGCGTCGATACGAGTCCATGAGGCCTGGACCAGGTCTACCGTCATAGGGCGACCCTAGTGGCCGCCACTGACAACAACTTGATCGTCACTCACCGCCCCTGCCCGCCATGGCGAGTTCAGGCTGCACCGTCCGCGTACGCCCATCTCCCGCTCGCAGTGTTGCCGGGGCAGGGCGGAACCGACGAACCGACTGGGCCCTCCGGCCACACGCCGCCGGATGCGTGATCGAGGCACCCTGCTGCTCGACGGAACTCGAGCCTCTCGGGGCGAACTTCTTCGGCACGCCGCGCAGCGTCCTGGGCGGTGCCCCGCTTCGCAGGACGGCAGCCGCGCGGCGTGGAACGATCGAGAGAGCAAGGCGCTTCCGAGGGCGCCTCCCGCCATGGTCACCCGCCACTACGGCGCGGTGTCCCCGTAGCGCCTGCCGCCTCAGGAGGGCAGCCGGCTCCCGCGCGGCGACCGTCCGCCGACGGCTACGACAGCCGGGCTCCGGCGGGTGCCACCTCGACGTCAACGGCCGTACGGCGACCGTCTCGAGCGCAGACAGGCAAGGTGCCCCCGCGACGGCCTCGTCTTCGGAGGCCTCCAGCACCCCCCTCGCGGTGCGTCGCGGGGTGCCTCACGCGTGGGGCAGTGATCGCCATTCTCCTCGGATGGGAAAGACTGAGTCCATGAGAGACATCGTTTTCACCCGCCGGAGCGGCTGGATCCCGAACGTGATCCGTGAGGACGGTGCGCTGAAGCTGATGCTCGGTGCCGGGGCGGTCGCATCTCATGCGCCCCGCACGTTCACGTTCCCGATCAACGAAGATCATTTTGCGGTGATCCGAGAGGACCTGGCGCGACACCTGCTGCTGTGGAGTGCGGTCCTCCCGCTGTGCGACGACGCCGGCACCCGGGGCGGTCTCGACGAGAGGGCTGCCGTCGCGCTGCTGGACCCGATCCTGCTCTCCGCGCCTGCGGACGTCGATTCCCTGTTCCAGGGCATTCGGTGGGACAGGGGCCGGCTCATCACCCACGGAGCGGACATCGCTCTGCTCGAGCGCGGTCAGGTCTGCGCGGCGATGCGCGCTGCGACGGAGACGCCGGACGGGACTCGGGCGCAGGAGTACTTCGCCGACCGCCGTCGCGCCGAGCGAGGAGCCGTGCTCGGTCCACTCGACGCAGCGATCCTGCGGTACACGGGCCAGTACCTGCACGGTGCGACCGTTCCCCGGCGCATACCCGATGCCGTCGATCGCGCGCTGCTGCCCGAGGTCATGCGGGTGATCGCCACCGCCGAGCAGGCGTGCGCCGGGATGCGGATCGGCCGCGACCCGCGACGAGGTAAGCGTGCCACGGACAAGCGTGATTGGGACGGGATGGCGGCGGCGGTGGACGCGGCCGTGCGCGAGGCGCACCCCCAGCTCGTCGATGACGCGATCCGTACCGTGAGCTTTCTGATGTGTTCAGAGGCTGCGGACCGCTCCAGGAACACACCCATGGAGGATGACGAGGAGACTGCCGGCGACGGTGCCGACCTCGGCGAGGGCGCGAGGAAGACGATCCTGTCGTTCACCGACGACAAAGGGGTCGAGAAGAAGTGGCGCCTCGACCATCCCCGTACTGCCGGCGTGGAGTTCTGGGAATTCGTCGGCGACCGCTCGGCCGGGGACAACGAGGTGTTCACCATCGAGGACGAGGAGAGGGGCGAAGGGATCCAGCTCCACTTCTACGCGGACTCCATCGCCCGGATCACGACGGCGCGGGAGGGGGAAGGTGGCGCAGATCCCGAGTACTACGTCGAGTACAGCCTGGTCGACGGGATCAGCGGGTACCGCAAGCTGGTGAGCGCCTTCGTCCGGGGCGGCTGCGCAGCACTCGACGAGCACGGCTCCTGGATGTCGGATGCCGCTGAACTCGAGCGCGCGCGTAGGCGGCGCGCCGCGCAGTAGCCGGAGGGGAGCGGGGCGGTGGTGCCGGGCACGCTGAGCGCCGCGCCGGTGCTCCTGGGCGCGGTGCTGGGCCGCGACGGCCACCACCTCGTGATCGGCAAGCGGCTCGACATCATCGAGGCCTGTCATCGCCTGGTGCGCCCGCCTGGCGCGGCGGAACTGCCGCAAGGGCATGGAGGTCCCCGTCGGTGCGCGCGGCCACGCGCTGAGCCCGGTGGCGTGGGGGACAGCCCTACCTCGAGCAGGCTGCCGTGCGCGCCGCCGTAAAAAATGCCCGACTGGAAGTACGACACCACCCTTGTCCTGACCAGTCCGTTCGTAGCTTCCGGCGTGCCTCGTGAGCCGTGCCCGCAGCAGCCCCGGACGCCAGGAGGTCAGGACCCGTAGTCACAGCAAGGCGGGACGCGGGGTCCTCGGTGCGACGGGTGCTCGATTCGCGCAGGGTGGATGTGGCCCCGGCCCGTCTGCGGACTCAGTGGAGTGACTCCTGGCCGTGAGCCCAGTTGGCTGATCCCAAGACGAGTCGGCCGTGGATCCGGGGCGCGCCCCGGAGGGACTACCTTGCTGCCGCGCATCTGAAAATCTATGTCGGTCAAGGTAGACATTGGGTCGTGATCTGGTTATGGTTTCTCTCGTAGCCAGAAGGACAGCAGGGCCGGGCAGGGACGAACTGCCCGGCAGAAGTGTCAGCAAGTGCAGTACGCAGAGCGGTGCGGTGGTGGAGTCTCGAAGCCAGGGTTTTTGCAGGTCGGCGACGGGTCTGACGACCGCACCGGGTGGCCCGCAGTGATCAGGGGCCGCCATCGGCAGTACGCAGTACCGACAGTTCAGTAAGTGACACAGAGGATGAACGGAGGGGCAAGACGCCATCAGGATCGCCCGGACGGTAGTGATGAGTCCGGGTACCGCAGGACATCGATAGTGAGGTGGTCTCCGGTCAAGCAACCGCGATCCCCGCGAACCCGACACCCTTCAGGTCGGACATGCGGAAACAACAGGCCGGCGCAGGAGCAGGGCCGGCGGATGGTGTAGCAGTTCCTTCTGGGCCCCGGTGCAATATGGCACCGGGGCCCCTCCACGCGTTCCCGTAGAAGAGGTGCAAATGACAGCAGATGATTCGTTCGGCCGTCTCGATGACGACGACTATCCCGCCTACACCATGGGCAGGGCAGCCGCCATGCTCAACACCACCCAAGGCTTCCTCCGCGCGATCGGCGAAGCCCGACTCATCACCCCTCTCCGCTCGGAGGGCGGCCATCGCCGCTACTCCCGCTACCAGCTCCGGATCGCCGCTCGCGCCCGGGAACTCGTAGATCAGGGCACTCCTATCGACGCGGCCTGCAGGATCATCATTCTTGAGGACCAGCTTGAGGAAGCCCGGCGCATCAATGCCGAATACCGGAGCGCCAGCGAAGCAGCGCAGCCATGAGCCCGGCTGGGCGACCGTCCAGCGAGTAGCCCAACTGTGGCGCTCGATCAAAGGTGTTGTGACTACGCACTGGAGCTGTCTCCAGCCGGCTGGGCCTTTGAGTTGTCAGGCGGGGCGGTCAGGCCTCAGGTGCCCGCTCGTTCTCATCTACGCGTCGGCGCCTACCAGCTGGACAGCCTTGCAGCGCAGGCGGTCGCGTCGAACGTGAAAACGCGCCTCGTAGCAGGGCGAGTGGATCGGGCAGGGGGCGCTGCACCGGTCCTCGCTGTCCGCCGTGTGGGGCCGTCGAGCGCTGTCTTGTGCCAGGAATGGAAGTGCGGCGCCACCGAAGCGGACGCTCAGCAGCTCCGGCGACACGAGGTGACGCGGCGGCAGCGTACCCGGGCCATGACAGGTGTAGCTCCGCCCGCTCACAGCCCGGCGATGTCTTCGGCTCTCTTCCGTATGGAGTCGAGTGCCCCCGCCACGGCGTCGTGCCTCCTGTCGCGCGCTGCCCGGTCCGCCGGCACCAGCTGGGCGGCGGCCTGTACGGCGTACGCGTCCGGGTCGCCGAAGGCGGTTCGCGGGTGCTCTCCCGTATCCGCGCAGTGAGTCGTGACGTTCTTGACCGCTTGGAGCACCACCGCCCGGTCCACGCCCGGCTGCATGGCCAGCCGTACCTGGAATCGTGCCATCCACTTTTCGCGGTCCTTGTCCCTCGCCGCGTCCGCCGTGTGGTCCTTCTTCGCCACGTGCCCTCCTGATTCATCGGTAGCAGCTGGTCACCGAAGAGGACGCCAGGGCATGGACTTGGGTTGCGCCAGGGAGAATCTGATGATGCCTCGACGTCGGTGTCGCCCGCGCGGATAAGCTCGCCCGAATCGGTGCGTGGTCGCACAAGGCCACCGACAGGCGTGGCGTGTCTGCGACGGGGAGCGGGAGCTTGAGTGGTGAGGTGTATCGAGTTCGACCAGTTCACGACCTGAGCACATGGACACTCGACCAGCTGCAGACGTTCGTATCCGGTGCCCGCGGCCCGCAACTTGAGACGGCACGCGTCGCCGCCCAGGGACAGGCGTACAACGCCTGCCATCCCCAGGAAGCCCGTCGTCAGTGGGCGAAGCTGTCCCTGCTCGCGAACCGACGCATGCTCGCCCACGCCGGGGGCGAACCAGTGCGGGTGCTCCAGCAGGATTTCACGCTCCGGATGTGGGTGATCGACGGTCTGGGCCCCGACGACACGGATCCGGACTGGAGTCCCGAGGCGCTGGCCTCCGACACGCTTGACGCACTGATCCTCACGCCCTCACGGGCCGCTGGTCTCGCCCAGGACTGGAACGACCTTCCCGTCGAGCAGATCCGCACGCTGCGGCGCCACAAGAACCTGACGGCCCATCTGGAGAGCCTGGTCAGCTATCTGCCACCCGGCCCCGTCCGTGAGCAACTCGTCACGTGGACCGCGACCCGACCGCTACTGCCGTGACCAGAACCTCAATGATCCGGCTGTCTCAACTGCGTACCGCAAGGGGAGGGTCAGGATGGGCTTGTGGCAGAGTGCCGATCGTTGGAACCGCCTCCGCATGTTCGAGATCCTTCCCGAGGTCGGTCTCCGGCTCCCTGCCGGTGCCGACACCCCCCGTTTCGGCATGGACGAGCGCACCCCCGATGGGCCGTCGCCACCATTGCGGAGGTTCGCGACGGGTGGGTCTGTGGCGTCCGCTGGGCCTTCAACGCGCGCTACCGGGGCCTGACGCTCGACGCTGCCCCCGACACTCCGGCTCAGCAGCGACGGTCTCTATCTGACCGCCGTGTCGGTCCACGCGGAACCCGTACCTTCTGAGAGCTGATCAACACGGCGAGACGGATCGACGAGTCCGCGCACGTCCGGTGCGCGGGAGGGCGCGCGGAAGCCCTCATCGCTCCGCTGCGGCCTGCTCCGTTCCCGTGTGGAGGGGCGTACCCGAGGTGGAGGACGGTTCGGAGTGGGACCCTCGGTCCAGGCGGCTGCTGACCAAGGCGAGGCCCAAGCCTGCCAGGGCCAGGACTGCACCGGCCAGGGTGGGTGAGGCCCAGCCCCAGCCCGCCGAAATGACCAGGCCACCCAGCCAGGCACCGCCGGCGTTGGCCAGATTGAACGCCGAATGGTTCGAGGCCGCTGCCATGGTGGGCGCGTTCTTCGCCTTGGCCATGAGCAGCATCTGCACGGGCGTGGTGATGAGCGCCCCCATCGCGCCGATGAAGGTGACCGTGAGCAGAGCGGGCACCGTGCTGTGCACGGTGAAGTAGAACAGCACCAGTGCCGCCGCGAGGAGAGCGAGGCCGCCGTAGAGGGTCGGCCGCAGAGCGCGGTCGGTGAGTGGTCCAGCGATCAGTGTGCCGGCCGTCATACCGACGCCGTACAGCGCGAGGACCAGGGTGGTGGAGGAGTCCGAGAGACCCGTCAGGTGCGTCAGCATCGGCACCAAGTAGCTGTAGACGGCGAAGAACCCTCCGAATCCGACCACGGCCGTGGCCAGGCCGAGGAAGACCTGCTTGTTACCCATCGCCCGCAGCTCCTGTCGGATTCCGGACTGCTCACCGCGCGGCTGATCAGGGACGGAAGCAGCGAGAGCGGCAAGGGCTATGAGCCCGATGACGGCGACGGCGTAGTAGGCGGACCGCCACCCCAGGTGCTGGCCCAGAGCGGTGCCGGCGGGTACGCCAACGATGTTGGCGACGGTGAGTCCGAGGAACATCTTCGACACGGCCCGCGCCGCCCGCTCGGGAGCGACCAGCCGGGACGCGACGACGGCGCCCACGCCGAACAGCGCTCCGTGCGGCAGACCCGCTACGAAGCGGGCGGCGAAGAGTGTTCCGAAGTCGGGGGCGAGCGCCGACGCGGTGTTCCCCACGATGAACAGCCCTGACAGAAGCAGCAACAGCCGCTTGTGCGGTATTCGCGCACCGATGCCGGTGAGCACGGGGGCGCCGACGACGACGCCGAGTGCGTACGCGGAGACCAGGTTGCCCGCGTGAGGCACGGACACGCCGACCCCGTCAGCGATCTGGGGCAGGAGCCCCATGGTGGTGAACTCGGTCGTGCCGATGCCGAACGCAACGACAGCCAGGGCCAGCAGAGCCAGCGGCATGGTGAAGAAAGTCCTTCCGGAGGGGGAGAGGGGGAGAAGACGACGACATTGTCCCAGCTCACAGCGCCTGCCGGTGAACGTGGTGCTGCGGGGGCCCTGAGTCTTCGGCCAGGGGAAGCGCGGGTGGGTCCGGTCGGTGAGCCGGGGCAGCATGGCGGTGTGGATGTTCTCCTGTGCGGTGACGTGAAGTGTTTTTCCGACCCGGACTCGATGGGTCGCTGCCGGACGCACGTATCCCGGATGCCTCGGCCCAGGACTGGCAGACAGTCCCGGACCTGTCGCGTAGAAGGGCCGGAGGTGCCAGTACTCCGAGAAGGAGTCGGTGCTTCCGGTGCGTGGGGCGGAGGCCGTGCCCTGTCCGTCCGGCGGATGCCGAGTGCCCTGACCCGCGGGTCAGGCCGGCTGCCGACGCAGCGGCGGTCTTCCGTTCCCCTGCTTGCCGAATGGTCGCGAGGGTGGAGACGAGATCTCGGCACGGCCTCCGGTTGCCGGTACGCGCCGAGTCCTGACAGGTGCGGCGCATCACTACGTACAGGGCTGTCGTCAGCGGGCAGGCAGCCAGGCCTCGTCGTCGGTGACGTGGGCCAGGACACGCTGCAGAAGGCTGCGCAAGGTGTCGGCCTCTCCTGGGGCGAGATCGCCGAGCAGCTCCGCCTCCACCCGCTCCAGCGGCCCGTCGATCCGGGTCAGCAGATAGCGCGCGGTGTCGGTGATCTCCAGTCGTCGCGAGCGGCTGTCCGCACCCGGTCGCCGACGTACGTGACCGGCTTCGACGAGTTCGTCGACCAGCTGATGCACCGACTGCCGGGCGATGCCCAGCTGACGGGCCAGTTCCGCCATGGTCAGCTCGGGTTCGAGCGAGAGCTGGGAGAGCAAACCGTACTGCCGCACCGTCAGGTCGTATGCGGCCAGCCGCTCGTCCACCCGACGTGCCGCTACGGTGCTCGCCACGGCTAACAGATAGGGGATGTGTGTCCTCAAGACGAGCCACCTCAACCGTCGGAGACCGTGATCTCCCGACCGTATGTCATGTGCGTCCGCCGGGTTCAGGAACAGGCGGGCGACCGGCCCGGGGGCATGGTGCGTCCCTCACCGCCCAGGCCCTCAACGTCTGCGGCGGCCTCGGAGACTACTGACCCCACAGGCCCGCAGCCTCCCGCGCACCCCGCCCGAAGCGCCGGCGGTACGGCTGCGCTCACTCCGGAACGACGTCTGGTCCGCCCACGTCCGGGTCCGGGTCGGCGGGTCTTCCCTTGAGCTCATGGAACCCGGCAGTACCGGCGACCAGGAGTGTCCCGTCCCACAGGCGCCCCGCCTCCTCCCCCCTCGGTACGCGGGAGATCACCGGCCCGAAGAAGACCGGCCGGTGACGGAGGGGCCGCGTCGGCTCCCCGACGGCGACCACCGGCGTCCCGGTCCCTGGGCCGAGGAGCCCTACGGCTCGCGCATGCGAGGCCCGCAGTTCCTCGTCGTAGGCGGTGGTGGTCCCGGCCGCCGCCAGCTGCTCCGGCAGGCTCGCGTCCGCCAGGGCAAGCGCCGGATCATTGATCCACTTCCTGCTGGTCCTGCCCAGGGCACCGTGGGAGCTGAGATCGGCCCACAGCGAGGCATGGAAGCGGGCCAGGGCCTCCTGCCCGTGGTGGCGCCGCACGGCGGTGGCGATCCGCACCGGGACCATCAGGTACCCCTCCGCGTCGCCTTCGGGATCTTCCTCCCGGCCCTCGTTCAGCACGGCCAGACTCATGAGGTGCCAGCGCAGTTCCAGCGGGCGGACCCGGGCCGCCTCCCGCAGCCAGCGGGCGGTCAGCCAGGTGTAGGGGCAGGCGGGGTCGAACCAGACGTCCACGGTGCGCGGCCGCAGACGGAAGGCGCCGGGAAAGGTTTCGGTTGTCACGGTCCGGTGCTCCTTCACGTACGGTCTCGGACGGCGGTGGGCCGGTACAGCGGACGGTGCGTCACACCGAGGCTCGGCGCATGCCACGGATGCCCGCGACGACCCCCACCGCCGCCACGGCCGCCGCCGCGAGGACCCCGTACACCACGCTCGCCTCCGCGAACCGGCCCTCGAACAGGGCGCGTTCGGCCTCGACCACATAGGTCGCGGGGTTGATCCGGCTCAGGACGAAGAGCCAGGTGGGCGCCGAGGCCTGGGTGATCGGCAGCAGGACACCGGAGAGCAGGAGCAGCGGGAAGAAGATCATCTGCTGCACCCCGTAGAACAGGGTCGGCTGCCTGCGGGAGTGGAGCGCAAGGGTGAAGGAGAGGGCGCCGATCCCCACCCCGAAGACGGTGAGCAGCGCCAGACCCGCGAGCGCGCCGAGCGGCCGGAGCCGGAAGTCGGTCGGCAGCAGCAGGGCGAGGATCAGCAGGGCCTGCGCCAGCAGGATCACGACCTCCTTCAGGGCCCGCCCCACGAGCATCGCGGTCCGGTTCAGCGGGGTGACGAGCATGCGCTCGAAGGCCCCCGAGGACATCTCGTTGAGCAGGGAGGCACCGGCCCCGGCGGTCGCGGACAGGGCCAGCAGGACGAGCATGCCCGGGACGAACCACTGCCAGGGGGAGCCCGTGCCCCCGCGCGAGGTGACCGTGTCCGAGAGCAGGGGTGCGAAGAGGGCGAGGAAGAGGAAGGGCAGCAGCATCGTGAAGAGGAGGCCGGCCGGCTGACGCAGCTCGGGACCCAGCTCGCGCGCGAACGTGGTGCGGGTATCGGTGAGTACCTTCATGGTCAGGCTCCGTCGTGCGTTACGGTCGGGACGTCGGCGTCGGCGCTTTCCCACAGGGTGCGGCCGGTCAAGTGGAGGAAGACGTCGTCCAGGGTCGGGCGGCTGAGCCGGGCCGTGAGGGCCCGCACCCCGGCCGCCTCCAGATGCCGCAGCAGAACCGGGAGCTGCGTGTCTCCCCGGGGGGTGCGCACCCGCACCTGCGTGCCCTCGGCACTGACCTCGTGAACGGCGGGCAGGGCGCGGGCGAGCGCGACGGCCCGCTCGGCGTCGGCACACCCGGCGGTCCCCAGGGTGATGCGGTCGCCGGCCAGGTCGGCCTTGAGCCTCTCGGCGGAACCGTCGGCGATCACCCGGCCGTGATCGACCACCATGACCCGTCCGGCCCACAGATCCGCCTCCTCGAGGTAGTGGGTGGTGAAGACGACCGTGGTGCCGAGCTCCTCGCGCAGCCGAAGCACGTGTTCCCAGATGTTGGCGCGGCTGTGCGGGTCGAGCCCGGTGGTGGGCTCGTCCAGGAAGAGCAGCTGCGGCTCGTGGACCAAAGCCATGGCGATGTCCAGACGTCGGCGCTGGCCGCCCGAGAGGGTCGCCACCGTCCGCTTCGCCAGGCCCTCCAGCTCGAGTGCGCCGAGCAGCCGCTGTGCCCGGGCGCGGGACTCCACGCGGCTCAGGCCGTACGCGCGGCCCTGGACGACCAGCTCGTCGCCGACCCGGAAGTTGCTGCCGGCGCTGTTGCCCTGACCGAGATAGCCGATGCGGTGACGGACGCCCGAGGGGTCGGCCAGCACGTCGTGACCGGCCACGACAGCGGTACCCGATGTCGGCCGGAGCAGGGTGGTCAGCATCCGCAGGCTGGTGGTCTTCCCGGCGCCGTTGGGGCCGAGGAGGGCGACCACGGAGCCGGCTTCGATGTCGAGATCCAGGCCGCGCACCGCCTCGACGGTCGCTCCCCTGGCGCGGAAGGTGCGGGTGAGCCCGCGGGTGTGGATCATGAGTTCTCCCGTACGGGGTTCATGGGGCGAGTGCGGGGACCATGGCCCGCGTCCGGACAGGCCGGCTCGAGCCCCCGGCAGGGCGAGAGGAAAGCCATGGGCTCCGGGCCCTTGACTTCTTCGAGCTTAGGAGCGTTAATGACGTCTTTGTCAGTCCCCCTGACGGACCCCGCGCTGCTCTCGCGCCGCCTCCGGCCGCTGCCCCGCCCGCCACCACCTCCCGTTCCCGCACCACCCCGGCCCCCATTACCTTTTTCGTGGCCCCGCAACGGAGCTGCCGGCCTCCGGGCCCGGATCACCGTCCGGCCATCCGGCATGACGCGGGACATGTCCTCGCTGACGTCGAGGCCTGCAGTCCGCCCGCACGCCGCAGGGAGGGTGCCGACCGCGACGCACGCCGTCCGGTGGAACTCGGCCCGCACCGACGACAATGAGGCCGTGCGCATCGATCGGACTGCCAAGGTGACGACCGTCAGGGCGGGCGTGGCCCTGGCAGCCGTCGTCGTCTCCCCGGTCCTTCTCGTGGCAGGGGCTCACCTGCGCAGCCGCTACCTCCGCTGGATCTACCGCGATGGCGCGCCGGCCCTGGTGGACAGGGAACACAGGCAAGTCAGCTTTCACTACTTCGCCGTGACCAGCACCGTCGTGGACTGGCTCTGCACGCCCTCTTCGGTACTGGCGTCGCGCGTCCGACGGCTCCGCTGCGCCCAAGGCCGAAGGTCAGAACATTGAACGACAAGCTCAGATCGTGTACCCGCCGCTCACCTCGATGACCTGGACGCCCCTCGGCGGCCTTCGTCGGCGGCCGGGAAGGCCACCATTGCGGCGAGGTCGGAGACTTCGCCGCAGCGCCCCGGGGCAGTGTCCGCCTCGATCGCTGCTGCCACGTCGGCGTTCTCACGAACTGCGGCGCTCATGCCGGTCCGCACCACCCGGGGGGCCACAGCGTGCACCGTGATCTCGCAGGAGCCACCTTGCACGGCGAGTGCGAGGACCTGAAGAAGTAGCGCGGCGGCGTACCGACAGGAGTCCGGTCCGGTGTGTGAATCAGAGCGACTCCTGCGCCACCGTTCCCCTACTGGAAGCAGGAAGCCTCCCGGCCCGGTCGTGATTACGGTGCGGAGGCCCTGCCCGCCCGTTGTGACCAGCCTTGGCCTGTCCTCCGGAGCAGCGCGTCGACCCCGGTCACGGGGCCTCGAAATGGGTCACGGTGAGCGTCTTGTCCCACCGGGCAGCGGTCAAGTCCTCGTGGCGGATCACGAATCTCGTGTAGTACTCCGTGTAGACCCGGCCTTCACTGGCGAGCGGTATCCATTCGCCCGCCAGTCGGAGCGCGTCCTCGTCCTGGAAGGAAAACCACTCTCCCTTCGCCAGGGTCTTCGCCGCGATCCTGCCGACCGTCGCCTCGTCATCGGCATACCCGCCGATGACGAGGTAGGCGCCGGAAGGCCAGAGGCGGTGGGCCAGCGAGCGAAGTTCGTCCAGGTGCGGCAGTTCACGCTCCAGGTACCGGGCCAGCTGCTGCTGGAAAGGTGACATGTCGTCCCACTCCAGATCCTCCCAGAATTCGTGCCAGTCCTCGTCGCCCTCCTCGAGCCAAAGGGGTAGTTCGGCTCCGAGCTCGGCGCGGACGTCGATCTGCTTGCGGACACACACGGAGTCGGGGGGTTCCGCTACTGCAGTCTCGGCGTCGTCCGGCACATACACGACTCGCGCGTACTGTCCCGGATCGCCCCGCCATTCCCGGAAGTCCATCTCCTGGTGGACGAAGAACAGCAGCGTCCCGTCCGCCGGGAGGTCGAAGCCGTCGACCCTCGGCAGCGCCCCACAGTCGACGGAAAGGAGCAACGGCAACGGAATGTCCCCGGCGTACGGCCACTTCATGCCCACCGGCAGCCGGGGCAACCCCCCGATGTGCCCGACCGGCGAGCCATCGCCACCCCCGGACAGTCCGATCGCCAAACGAAGGTACTGGCTGAATCTGCTGATCTCCTCGTCGGGGATGCCCAGCTCAAGCGCTGCCCGACGAAACCCTCCCTGATGATCCATGCCGGAGAAGATAGTCCGCGCGGACCGGCGTCCAGGTGGCTGTGGCGGAACCGCGAGATCGAGCGGAAGGCCGGCCCCGGTCGCGTCCAGGAACTGGAACCGACCCGATGCCAGCGGCGCACCTGCGCTCGACCGCCCGCGAGGAGCGCACCTCGGGGGTGCAGCCGCCACTCGACAGGCGCGGCTTCAGCCGCGTTTCGCAGGGCGGGCAGCGGTGCTTGTGGGTGGGTCGGGTAAGACCTGTCCCAGGTCCAGCACGTCGTCGACCAGGTCCGTGCCGAACCGGGCGAGGTGGTTCCGGGGCAGTCAGTCGTCCACGGCGGGACCGCGGCAGGACCTGGTGCGGGTCACCCGCCGTGATCGGCTTGTCCACCCACCGCACCGCCCTACGGCTGCTTGGCCACCGGCTCGACCGCGAACGGCCCGTCCCTGTGCACACCGCGCTTCTCCTGCGCCTACGGTCGCCGACCGAGGCGGGGCGCTGTCGCGTCGGATAATCCCCATGCGGGTGCATCGCACCGCGTGATACTCCTTCCTGACATGGACGATCTTGTGACAGCGCGGCTCGTGCTTCATCCGATGACCGTAAGCGAGGCGGAGCGAACGGCGGCGGGTGAGCCGTACAGCGGCGCCCGATGGGCGCCCGGATACCCCGCCGCCGGGGATGTGGCTGCCGCCAGACGCTTCCTGGGCACGTGTGCGAGCACCGGCGATTCCCAGCCCTTCGGCAACTACGAGATCCGGCGCCGGGAGGACGGCCGGACGATCGGCGGCCTGGGCTTCCACGGACCCGCGGACGCGCACGGCAGCGTCACGATCGGCTACGGCCTCGTCCCCTCGGCGCGAGGCGAGGGGTACGCCTCCGAAGCCCTCCGTGAACTGCTGTCGTTCGCGCGGGCACGCGGCGTCACCTGTGTGAAAGGGGACGCCGACCGGGACAACGTCGCCTCGCAGCACGTCATGACGGCCGCCGGCATGCAGCCGGCCGGACAAGACGAACGCCTCACGTACTTCGAGATCGCCTGGACCGACACGACCGCGAATACTGCCCCCCGCCCCTAGAGCTGTCCCGTAATCCCTGGCGGGCGCACGACGACAGCTACGGCACCTCGCCGCGTTGTCGGAACGCCCGAATACATCCAGTATGCGAACGCCCCTCCGCCTTGCGATGCACCGCAGCTGACGCCGCGCGCTGATCCACCAGCGATTACGGGACAGCCCTTGGCTTCCGGACCGTGCCTGTATCGGCGACCGGCTTGCGGTCCGCTCACCGGATCCCGCCGCCGGACCGCAGGTCATACGCGCGGTCAAGCGGAGGGGGCGCTGTGGCTACGGGCGTCCTGACCGGTAGCGAACGCAGTCGGTCGCGGCCTGTGTCCGACTGCCGGCTCATGTCGCCGAGCGTCCCGTGCGTGCCGTGACGCGTGGCGACATGGCCGGGCTGCTGACACAGCTCGAACGCGCGTCGTGTCCGGCCGTCCCGTACGGACGCCCGCCCGGATACTGGGCGCATGTGGGGCCACGTGCGTACCAAGATCCTTCCCGACCACCAGCGTCGCTCCTCGGACGACTTGTCGGAGGATCTGGACCTTTCGTCGGGGGACAGCAGGGCGAAGCAGTCGGCGTTTTGGACGATGCTCACGCTGTCCTCGGTCATCGCGGCCGGCGGGATCCTGACGGACTCCACCGCCACCGTCATCGGTGCCATGATCATCGCACCACTGTCGACCCCGATCATGGGCATCTCGCTGGCCGCCGTGCAGCGCCGCAGCAGCACGGCGGTCGCTTTCGTGGCACTCGGCTGCCTCCTGGTGGTCGTCGTCGGTGTGGCGGCCTCGATGGTCGTGCCCCGCACCTACGACCTGCTGTCGAACAGCCAGATCGCCGGCCGTACCTCGCCTGGGCTGCTCGACCTGATCGCCGCTCTGGCCACCGGCTTCGCCGGCGCGGTGGCTCTGGCCCGTAAGGACGTCGCCGCGGTGCTGCCCGGGGTGGCGATCGCGATCTCCCTGGTGCCACCCCTGGTGGTCACCGGTGTATGCGCCGGCCAGACGTCGTGGTGGCTCGCGCTGGGCGCCCTGGTGCTCTTCCTGTCCAACCTCTTCGCGTTGGTCTTCGCCGGCATGATCGTCTTCGCCGCCCTAGGGCTGCCCCGCGCCGCCCAACGGCACCACCGCTGGGTCCCGCGCCGCGCCTATCTCATGCTCAGCCTGCTGTTCGTGGCCGTTTTGCTGCCTCTGGGCGCCAACACGGTGGCCACGGTGCTGCTGGCCAACTGGACCTCGCAGACGAGGAGCAGCGCACAGAGGTGGCTGTCGCACACTCCCGGCGCGGCCGTCACCAGCGTCGACGCGCAGTCAAGGACCCTGTACGTCCATGTCCGCAGTCCGGGCGGACTTCCGCCGATCAGCGACCTGCTCAGGGATCTCGAAGGGCACGTACCGGACGGTCTCCCGATCGTGGTCGACGCCACACGAGGTGAACAGATCGTGGCCGGAAAGGTCGGAAGCTGAGGCATCCCCGGATGCTCATCAGTGAGGGCCGGGGGTTCGCCGTCAGCTGCGACGCGGATCCAGATCCCGAGTGGTTGGGTGAGGAAGACAAGAAGGCCCTTGCCGGCACGTGCGCGGAAACCCGGCCTGCCGCTGCGACGCGTCCTCCCGGGTCGCACTGGGGTTGCCTCGGCAGCAGCGGATGCCCAGGGTCAGGCGACCGGCTCGGAGCGCCGAGATGACGGACCCTGCGGATCACCGTAGACAGCCGCTGCGGTGATCCGCTCTCACGCAGGGACGGTCGTCCGGCGTGGCCCCGACCGGTGGGGCCGGCGGCCCCCGGCCCCCCCCCCGGGGCGGGGGGGGGGGGGGGGGTTTGGGGGGGGGGGGGGGGGGTGGCGCTCGCCCGGGAGTCACGGGCGTCTGCGGGGGGGGTCGCGCCCACCACACCAGA
>NZ_JBIBEG010000004.1:0-178262 GCF_042902585.1 Streptomyces argenteolus | reverse complement strand
CGCCGCCGGGCGGGGCCCGCCTCTCCCCCGCCCCGTCCGTACCCCCCCGCCCCCCGGGGGGGGGGGCCCCCCCCCCCCCGGCCCCGGGGGGGGGGGGGCCCCCCGCGGGGGGGCCCCGGCCCCCCCGCCCCCACCACGGGGTCAGGGTCTGGTGAGCGTGATGTCGGTGCTCTGGAAGTCGGTGACGCTCGCCGGGTAGTCACGGTCGTCTGCGGTGGTCGTCGCGCGCAGCACAGCTGAGCCGGGCTCGAAGGAGGCGCTGGAGTCTATGTTGTTGGGAAAGGAAATGGTCCACGGGACCGGAGCGCCGGGCTCGCAGACCACCGTCAGGTTTTCGTGGGAGCCAGCCGCCGTCCCGCGCTTCTGGGTCTGGAAAGCGCTGACGTTGAGGCTGAGGCGGGCCGGCTTGTTGCAGGTGGCAGTGCCGCCGACGCCGATCTCACCCGTGCGGGTGGTCACGGTGCCGGTGAGGTTCAACTGCACGCCGATGACGAGTTCGGCGGGCGGCTCAGGCATACGGGCGTGGAGTTCGCCGCGTACAGGCAGGCTCGATCCACTGCAGTACCGCTCGAAGCTGGCGTCGACCTCACGGACATAGCCGTGAGGTCCGTACGCGATGTGCGAGATGGTGAACGAACCGGTTCCGCTCTCGCAGTATCTGTCGGTCACGCTGAACTGCAGCTGAGGATCCTCCGGCTGAGCCTCGGGCCAGCTACGGGCGTCGGAGTAGGTGGTGCCCGAAACCAGTTTCTGGCCGTACGGAGCTTCCATGGAGAGGGCCCAGCGCTCGCCCTCCGGGGTGACGACAGTGGCGCCTACCGCAGACTCCGTCGTCGGTCCGGAGATGTCGAACATCTCTGTCGTCTCGGGGGTGAAGGTGTAGGCCTGGCCGCCGGAGATGTACTCGCCCGGCTCCCCGCTGAAGCTGAGCGAACCCGTCACCGCTTCATGGGCCTGGGCGGTGCCCGTGAGTGGGGCGATCGTCGCCGTCAGGGCGAGGGCTGCCGTGAGGACGGCCGCCGTCCGGGTCACTCTGCGAACCAACACGCTGCTTCTGATCAAGACTCTCCCTCATCGGAGGTGCTACCGGCCTGGAAGGGCGGTGACGACAACGACCGATTGTCAAGTACGGGTCAAATGGGGCCGGCGGGGAGACCCGTGATCTCCGCACCAGCACGTCCGGAAGCTAGCACCGACCACTGACAACGCCGCTGGTGCTCCCATGGGCGGAGGTCACTGACGGATGGGGCGTTGGCCGGCCGTGAGCTCACCGCGCCTTCTCCCGGCACGCGGGGACGGGTACTCACTCTCCGTGTCACCGATCAGGTCCACGAACGACTGTAGCCCGCCGCGTACATGCGGCGGGCTGTGCGGTTGCGGTGAGAGGCTCGTCAGCTTTCGGCCGTGCGCGAGGCGCTGGGTACCGCTCCAGGCATCCGGTGCTCGATCTGGTGCCCGCCCCGGGCGGAGCCCGCAATGGTTTGGGCGCGTGACCTCGGCGCGGCCCGTACCGATACCGCCGCGGACCAGCCCGGTGGGAGGGGTGGATCGGCGCGCATGAGTTCCGCCAGGTGATCTGCGCGCAGCCGGCATCCTGTGGGGAGCAGGCTGACTGACGCGGCGTCCGACGGTGGGGTCGGCGTCGAGGAGCAGTGCGGGGCAGTGGCTTGGACGATGTGGAGGCCGACGGGGCGGCTGCCACCCCGTTTCCGGAGCGCCGTCGGGCAGGGGCGCGTCGGTGGATGAGCGAAACGGATCTCGCTCGGCCCGATGCCCGAGCGCCACCCCCGGGAACTGCGCCGGCGCGGGCCTGACGCGAGGGCGGGTGCGGGGGAGGGGCGGCACCCGGTTTCGGGTGCCGCCCCGATCAGGTGCGGGCGGGCGCCCGGGTAGGTGCCCCTCGAACGAGGGAGCGGAGCTGCCCGTGCCCGGCCGGGCACGGGGTCAGACGGTCGCGGCCATCCAGCCGATGGTTTCGGGCGTGTGCTTGCCGTCGCTCTTGGCGGCCCCTGCGTACACCTCGTTCAGGCGGATGAGGAAGCCCGTGTTGGTGACGTCGTGGATGCGGATGCCCGGCGTCTCGGGGCCGTTGAACGTCTGGGTCAGCGGGAAGACCACGACCTCGGAACCCGCCGGGAACGGAGACGGGAACGTGACCCGCGTGAACGTCGAGGTGTTCCCCCCGCTCGTCTCGATCGCGTTGTCGGATCCCAGAATGATCTTGCCGGTCTGGATGAAGCTCATCGTCGACGTCCCTTGCTGATTTCCTGTGTGCTCAGCCGTCCGCGACGGCCACCGGGACACTGGTCACGAAACGCGCCTTGTATGCCGAAGTCCCACAGATGAGTGATCATTTTCCAGCCAGCGCAGCCGTGAACGCCTGAGTGAGGGCTGGAGCCTTCGCGCTGCTCGGCATGGCCGGGCGCGGGCCCCCTGGTCCTCGGCGCCGAACTCTTCATCGCCGGTCGGCGCGGCGAGCCTCACCGCGCCCCGCTGACCCACGAGTACGACGAGGAGATCGACGAACTCCGCGAGCACATCACCCGCCTCACTTTCGCAGCGGACCTCATCCCTCGCCGTGCCTGGCCCACCCGACCGGCGGCGTGCTCCCCCTGCGCTCGGTAACACGACGCTGGGGGCCGCGGTGGCGGTCAGCGCTGTGGTTGGCCCTCCTGGATGCCGCGGTCAGCCCGCGCGCACGAGTTTCGTGGTTCGACCTGGCCTGTGTGCCTCGGTAGCGGAAGACCTCTCGCAGCGCTGACCCAGCGTCATCCCGCTCCGGAGGCAGTCACGAGGACGGCTGAAAAGGGTACGTGAGGCAGTTGAAGATCGTTTCCCGTTCGGCGAACGATCGACCCGAACCACCGGGCGTGCGTGTCCTGTCGCCGTCATCGCGCATCTCTCCGGAGGGCGAGGGGTGCCCTCGCGGCCGCTCGCCCGTCGATGCTGCTCCTGCTCCGGGGCTGGTCGGGGCGGATCGCCTGGTGACCGGCTGGGGCCTTACCGCCCGGCGGGGCCGGACGTGAAGAACCCGATCATCTGCTCCAGGCCGTCCTTGCCGAACATGGTGTCCAGGCTGGCGGCGGACTCGGCGGCGGAGGCCTCGCTGCGCGGGAAGAGGGCCTCCTCGTAGGCGGCCAGCGCGGCCTCGGTGTCACCGGGGTGGGCGGCGAGAGTGAGGGCGAGCGATGCGCCGTCGTACATCGCCAGGTTGGCGCCCTCGCCCGCGAACGGAGACATCACGTGGGCGGCGTCGCCGAGCAGTGTGACGCCGGGAACGCGATCCCAGCGGTGGCCGACGGGCAGGGCGTGGATGCGTCGTGGGGCGATCGCCTCCGCATCGGCGACCAAGCCGCGCAGGTCCTCGCTCCAGCCGTCGAAATGAGTCAGCACGGCGGCCTTCGCGGCGATGTGGTCGTTGAAGTCGATGGTGTCGATCCAGCTCTCGTCGGCCTTGAGCGCGGTGTAGACGTGGAGGCTGCCGTCGGTCTCGTGGTGGGCGAGGAAGCCGCTCTCGTGTCCCAGGGCGATGAAGAATCCGCCGCCGACGAGGGCGGCGCTACCCGGGTGGCGGGTGGCGGCCTCGTACAGGTCGGTCTCGACGAAGGAGATGCCGGTGTAGGCGGGCTTGGAGTCGGAGAGCAGTGGCCGGACACGGGACCAGGCGCCGTCGGCGCCGATGAGGAGGTCGGTGGTGACGGCGGTCCCGTCGGTGAAGGAGACCTCGTGGCGGCCGTCGCCCAGCGGACGTGCGCCGGCCACTTTGCGGCCCCGGTGGACGGTGCCTTCGGGCAGGGAGCTCAGCAGCAGGTCGCGCAGGGCGCCGCGGTCGACCTCGGGGCGGTCGCCGTCGCCCTCGTCCTCGCTGGACACATGGACGGTGCCGTCGGGGCCGAGCAGGCGCACGGCCTGGCCGCCCTCGTGGACGATCTTGAGAAAGTCCTCGTGCAGACCTGCGGCGTGCAAAGCCTTCTGCCCGTTCTCCTCGTGGATGTCGAGCATGCCGCCCTGCGTGCGGGCTTCCGGGCCTGACTCCAGGTCGAAGATGACGGACTCGATGCCGTTGACGTGCAGGACACGGGCGGCGGTCAGACCGCCGAGGCCGCCGCCGACGATCGCGACGGGGAAGTGGGTGGTGCTCATGGTGGACCTCTTCGCAGGAGTGGGAGAGCTGGCCGCACCCGGGGGAGCGGCTGCGGCCATCGGTGTCGGCGCCCGGGTGCGGCAGCGCTACGCAATGGCGTCGCAGCGGTCCTTCCGGCCACTTCCCACCCTAACGAACATGTTCGTAGCGAACAAGTTCGTCGAGGAGTGTGCTTCGCTGCCGGCGGCGGGCGACGCGCGCCGGAGCGGTCAGGACTCAGTCGGCTCGATGCGGTACCGCTGTGCCCGTGATGCCGTTGACGAGGACGTCGAAACTCCAGCGAAGGCGGTCCTGGACCGTGCCGCCGATCAGGTCCGGCATGTGTGCGGTGATCGCCGGATGTGTGGTCTCGTCCACGGCGTGCAGCGCGTGCACGGTGGTGTTCCAGTCGTCCTCGGCGGTCGGGTCGTGCTCGTGAGTGGACTGTTCCGCGGCGGTGGCCGTGGCGTCCTGGAGCAGCTTGTCCACCCCCCAGGCAACCTGGGCGCGCGGAGCGCCGCTGCGCGCCAGCAGGTCGAGGATGCGTTCCACCAGCCGCAGGTAGTTCTCGCCGCTCGGTCTGGCCACGAGCGCGGAGCGGGCGAGCTGGGGGTGCTCGAACAGCACCAGGGTGTACGACGTGATGACGGAGCGCAGCAGATCGCGCCAGTCGCCATCTCCGTCCCGGCCGCTCAGATCCACCTCGCCGAGCAGCGCGTCCAGGACGGCGGCGTGCAGCTCGGCGGTGTTGGCGACGTAGACGTACAAGGAGGCCGGGCCGGTGTCCAGCTCTTGCGCCAGGCGGCGCATGGTGAGCTTCTCCAGCCCCTCGGCCCGCAGGATCCGTAGGGCCGCGTCCACGATCAAGCGCCGGGACAGGGCAGGCTTCGCCGGACGCTCGCGCCGGCTGACCGGCTCTTTTCTCCCGTTCATGCGCCGATCGTAACGAACGCGTTCGGTGCGGGGTGCGGTCGGCGGGACGAGCGGCTGCCCGGGGCGACGCCCGGGTTCACACGCGGCCGCAGTGACGGTTGCCGCGACGGACCCCGGGGTGCAGCTACGCACCGGACGGCTTCGGCCGAGAACTCGGCAGGCGCCCCGACACCGCACAGGACCCCTTGACCGGCGTACGTCACCACGGGCTGCCGGGCGGAACAGGATGTGCCGGCCCGGTCATCGATACGAGTGGTGGGTGGGGTCCGTGGAGCGGAACGAAGACCAGATCCTGGCTGAGGAGCTTGCTGCTCTGGGCGCGGCGGGTGGGGGTAGTGGTCGCGTGGTCCGGGTGGTGGCCAAGCTGATGAGGAAGGAAGTCCACGAGGTCGATCTGCTTCTTCCCTTGCCCTTCGACGATGCGGTGAAGCGTGTTTCCGACGTGCTCGGGAAGGCGGGCCACATCATCGAGCCCCTTGCGGTTCGCGCTGGTGAGGACGTAACTGTTCGCATCGTCGCCAGCGGCGGTGCCGGGGGTCTGAATCCCGTAGTGGTGACCGCGCGCGTGCTGAAGGCCGATGACGACCACTCGGAGGTCTGGCTTCGTGCCGCTGCCAAAGAGGGGCTGATCAGACAGCGAGCGGGGGAGAAGACTGTCGCGCTTCTCGCCGCCCAGCTGAGCAGGGCAACCGGAGAGGGTTGAGCAAGGCAACCGGCAAGGACAGGACGGACGAGGTGAGCAGCGAGCCGACCGTAGCCCTGCCCCTCTCCGAGTGCTCAACGCTCCGGAAACTGGGGCGTCGTCGTCGGCGCCCAGGCGCGTTGTGCTTCGAAGAGGACGGCTTGGGCAGTTGTTGAGCCGGCCTGGGGAGCGGTTCGGCACGTGCCGTTGTACAGCAGCTGACCAGCTCTCGTCCCCGTCGGCGTCAGGGGCGAGCCCGAGCGCTGGCTTCGGGGGGCGGTGAGGGCGGCGAAGGTCCTGGACGCCGACCCAACTCGCCTGTTCAGAGTACGACTTCAGTCATCCGTTCCTCAGTGGGTCAACGGCAGCCGGCGGTGCGGGACGCGAACTGGACCACGCGGCGGGTGTCGTGACCATCGGCGCAAGCGAACTGTCAAGTAGCCGTTACGCGTTGTGCATGGTGAGTAAAGAAACCTTCCGGACCTCGCGATTCTCCTGGCGGAGATTGCTCCCATCACGAAATGGTCACTAAAGTTCGTGATCGAACCTTCGCGCGATCGATCACCCGTCCGGGTGGCAGCGAAGACGCCGTCGTATCCGTGTCGTGCCTGGAGCCAGCCATTCAGCTCCTCCGCGGCCCGGTGGACGGCTCGAGGAGAAGGAGTTCGCCTCCGTGGCGTCCCACCGTCGTCCCAAAGCGCCGAGCCGTGCCCGCGTGACCGTGATCACCGCCTCCGCCGCCGCCGCTGTCGCCCTGTCCGCTCAGGGAGCCCACGCCGACCCCAAGCCGACCAAGAGCGAGGTCAAGGCGAAGGTCGACAAGCTCTACTCGGAGGCCGAGAAGGCCAGCGAAAAGTACAACGGAGCGAAGGAGCAGCAGGACAAGCTCACGAAGGAAGTCAGCGCGGTACAGGACAAGGTCGCGCGCGGACAGGAAGAGCTGAACGCGCTGCGGAGCGAACTCGGGTCCATCGCAACCGCGCAGTACCGCTCCGGAGGCATCAGCCCCTCCGTACAGCTCTTCTTCTCCTCGGACCCGGACGGCTTCCTCGACCAGGCGTCGGCGCTGGAAGGCCTGACCGCCAGGCAGACCGAGTCTCTGCAGAAGATCCAGGCCAAGCAGCGCTCCCTCGCGCAGGAGCGCAAGGAGGCCCAGGGCAAGCTCGCCGAACTCGCCGAGGTGCGTGAGGCGCTCGGCAAGAGCAAGAAGGCGTCCCAGGCCAAGCTCGCCGCTGCCCAGCACCTGTTGAACACCCTGACCGTGGCCGAGCGCGCCGAGCTCGCCGAGAAGGAGCAGCGCGCCAGCCGTGATGCGGGTGGGAGGCTCGACCTCGGCAACGAGGTCGCCGCGTCCGGCCTCGGTGCCGCAGCGCTCCAAGCGGCCAGCACGCGGATCGGGATGCCGTACTCACACTCCGTCACCACGGGCCCCAACTCGTTCGACTGCTCGGGCCTGACCCAATGGGCGTACCACCAGGCCGGTGTCGAGATCACCCGCACCACGTACACCCAGATCAACCAGGGCACCCGCATCGGACAGAGCCAGCTGAAGCCTGGCGACCTTGTCTTCTTCAGTGGCAACTCGCACGTCGGGCTGTACGCCGGCGGCGGCAACGTCCTGCACGCCCCCTACCCGGGCGCCTACGTCCGCATCGAGTCGATGAGTACGATCGGCAGTTTCTACGCGGCGGTCCGCATCTGATCACACCGCGAGACCTGCGCCTTGCGAGCGCGGGCACTCCGGCCGCGGCGCCGGCCGCCCTGGCGTGGCGTACCGGGCGGCCGCGGCCCGGGGGCGGGTAGTTCAGGGAGTGCTGCGGGACGGCGGCCCTGTGGGCGGGGCAGCGGTGATCAGAAACACGCGCTTGCCCAGAGTCCGTACGGGTGCTCGGGACGGGCAGGTCGGCCCGTCGGCTCCCGGCGCCGGATCGAGGTCCGGCCCACCGTCATGAATGCCCCCACGCGCCGGCCCGAAAGGCCGTCTGCGATCGCGCCGGGCAGCTCTGGACCCGCCGATACATGACGCCCGGTTCATGGGCGCGGCCGTCGCCCGGCTCCGCTGACGGCTACGAGGTCCGTGACGAGGCTGCCTTTGACCCGGGCTTCAGCGCTGGTCTGCGCGGAGGGGGTGCGGCGACCGTGAGGTCAGCGCCCTGTGTCCGAACTGGGCACCACGTCGGCGGTGGGGGTGAGGCAGCGGCGCACGAGCGCGAGGGTGCGTTCGGTGGCCGTGTCGAGGGGGGTGCCGTGTTCGACCGCTGCGAGGGCCGTGTGCAGCATCCCGGCGATCAGGTCGGCCGTGAGCGCGGGTTCAGGAGCGCCGAGCTGTCGGACGGCGGCGCGGAAGGGTTCGACCTGTTCCAGGTGGAGTTCCATCAGCCGTTGTTGGCAGACCGGAGGAAGGCCGGCGTTCATGAGGGCGGCGGCGGGCCGGTGCGCCCCTTCGGCGCCGAGGCGAAGACTTTCCCTGAAGAATGCCTCGATGCGTTCCAGCGGGCTGTTTGCGGTGGCCAGGGCGTGGGCGAGCGCCTCGTTGGATCGTCGGAAGGCTTCTTCCGTGATGGTGGACAGGAGAGTGGCCGAGGAGTCGAAGTACTGGTACACACTGGAGCGCGCCAGTCCCGCGCGGGCGCCGACCGCCGCCGGTGTGACGGCGGCGGCGCCCTCGTTGACCAGGATGTCGATCGCTGCCTCGATCAGCGCCTCGCGTTGCTGGGCGCGGTGCTCGGCGACGGTGGAGGCGGTGATCTTCGGCATGCGGGCGAGCTCCTGGGTGGCGGACGGGGCCGGGAGCGAGGGGCCGGTCTACGGCGCCGGTCAGGACAGGCGGCCGTCGACCATCTCGTGGACCCGGTCGGCAACGTCCATTATCGCCGTGTCGTGAGTGACCATGACCGTGGCGGTTCCGCGTTCATGGGTCTGCTCGGCGATCAGCCGTACCGCTTCGGCGGAGCGGACCCGGTCCAGCGCGGAGGTGGGTTCGTCCACGAGCAGGACGGCGGGGGAGGTCATCAGGGCCCGTGCCAGACCCGCCCGCTGGCGCTCGCCACCGGACAGCTGGTGCGGCCGGGAGGCGGCACGGTGGGCGAGCCCGACGGCCTCGACGAGTTCGACGGCGCGGGCCCGTGCCGCGGCGTCGAGCCGGCCGTCGATGTGCAGGGGCAGCAGGAGCTGTTCCAGGACGGTGAGTGAGGCCAGCAGGTTCGACTGCTGGAAGACGAAGCCGATGTGGCGTCGGCGGGCGGCGGTGCGTTCCTTGTCCGGCAGGGCGGTCAGCTCGGTGCCGGCGATGTGCACGGTGCCCGAGCTGGGGCGTTGGAGGCCGCCGGCGACGGCGAGGAGGCTGGACTTGCCGGAACCCGAGGGGCCGACGACGGCGACGAACTCGCCGGGGGCGACGCTCAGGACGACGTGGTCGAGGGCCGTGACGGCGGCGTCCCCGTCGCCGAGGGTGAGGGTGACGTCGTCCAGGCGCAGCCCGCCGGGGTTCACGGTGTCAGCGGCGGTGTGGTAGTCGGAGGCGGGTGTGGTCATCGCGTGGCTCCCAGGGCGGTCAGAGGGTCGACGGCGGTGATGCGGCGGACGGCGACGACGGCCCCCACGGTCCCCAGGGCGATGAGGAGGCCGGAGGAGGTGGCGATGGCCGGGGCGGACAGGGAGAACGGGGCCTTGCCGATCATCGCGCTGCCCAGGGCCAGGCCGACGGCGGTGCCGGTGGCCGTGGCACCGACGAGCACGGCGACGACCTGGGCGAGCGCGTCGCGCAGGATGTATCCGGTGGGGGCGCCGAGCGCCTTGAGCAGGGCGATCTCGGCCTTGCGCTGGATGGTCCAGACCGTGAAGAACGCACCGACGACCAGGGCGGAGATGGCGTAGAGGAAGCCCTTGATCAGGGCCATGGTGCTCGACTCGGCCGCGTAACCGGGGGACGCGTCGAAGGTGGCCTCCTTGGTCTCGGCCCGGGTCGCGGTCGCCCTCTCCACGGCGGCGACGTCGGTACCGGGCTTCAGGGTCAGGGCGACGGCTGTGGCCTGTCGGCTCGCGGCCTCGGGCAGGTCGCCCGGCAGGCCGTAGTGCAGGTGGCGCCAGGTGTCGAGGTCGGCGTAGGCGACACCGATGTGGCCGTAGGAGACGGTCTCGTCCACCAGGCCCACTACTTTCAGCCGCACCTCGCTCCTGTCCGCGGTCAGAACGTCGCCGACCGCCACGCCCAGGTCGGCGATCTCCTGGGTGATGACGATGCCCGCACTGCCCTCGTCCAGGCCCTTGCCCGTGCTGGGGCTGGGGGCCAGGGCGGAGTCCGGGGCCATGCCGAAGACGGCGAGGTTGACCTGCTCGCCCTTCTTGGCGCCCTGGGTCACCTGGGCATTGGCCAGGGTGTTCCCGAACGGCTCCGCGCGCTCCACGCCCGGGGCCGTGGACCACGCCCGCCAGTCCTGCT
The DNA here is from genome assembly GCF_042902585.1 of Streptomyces argenteolus. Taxonomy (GTDB): domain Bacteria; phylum Actinomycetota; class Actinomycetes; order Streptomycetales; family Streptomycetaceae; genus Streptomyces; species Streptomyces argenteolus. Next base: position 168,083 of record NZ_JBIBEG010000004.1, on the reverse strand, counting down.
CTTCAACGGTCGAGCGAGAGAACTTCTCGCTGGTGGCCTTCTCGTCGAAGGCCATGTGGGTCACGGGCAGCGCGCGCAGACCGGAGATGCCGGCATCAGCCAGACCGGAGGCCAGTCCGGACAGCAGGACGCCGAGCACGGCGATGAGCGCGACGACCGCGCCCATCAGGGCGAAGCGACCGCGAGCGAAGCGCAGATCGCGTAGGGCGAGAAACACGGATTCTCCGAGTAGGGAAGGTGATGGGGCATGACGACGGAGCCCGCCAGCTTTGCCAAAAGTTGACGACTCCGGTGTCGGCATCCTATCCAATGTTATCGACACGCCTGTCGGCATGTTGTACTCAGCGCGAAAGCGAGCAGGGGCCGCACAGGGAGATCAGCGGCAGGGGCATGGGGCGGCGCCGTGATCGTGGTGCATGCGGCGCCGCTGATCGAGGTGGGCATGGGGCGCCTGTCGGCCGTGTGTCCGCCGATGGCGGGGCCTGCGACCGCACGAGTCCCGAGGCGACCTGGAGCAGCGGGACCTTTCCGGGCCCCGTGACAGGGCCCGGCCTTGCGCAGGCCGCGGATCTTCCGCGTGCACAGCCGGACCGGTGAGTTCTGTCCGGTGGTGGGTGGGGGGCCGGCGACGACCGCGGCGGTCGGTACACCCAGGGCGGCCAAGGCTCAGACGCACTGCCTCGGCGGCGCGGGGGGAGGGGTCAGGCAGCTTCGATGCGGATGTGTTGCGCTCCGGCGAGCCGGTCGATGTCGCCGGGGTCGGTGAGCCGCCCGAGGATGATCAGGCTCGGGGAGTGATCGCCGTCGCGGTAGAAGAAGGCCAGATTGCCCCAGGGGGCGTAGTAGGCGAGGTCGCCCGCCTTCGGCCGTGAGGCCGCGGGTGCGCCCGTGGTGTCGAGCGTGCGGGGCGGGTGGGCGATCCGCTCAGTCCGGTGGAAGTCCTCCGTCTCCAGGGTGAGCGGCAGCAGGTCGGTCAGATCGCGGGCGGTGGCGCTTTCGTTCAGGGTGGCGTCGACCCGGTGACCGTCGATCGTCAGGTGGAGGTTCATGGCAGTGCTCCTGTCGGAAGTACCGGGGGTCGTTTCCTGGGCCGTGGTCGGGTGACGCGCAGGGGACGCGGGCGGGCTGGAGGGCTCGGACGACGGCGTGGTCCGATTCGTGGCGCACGCGGACGCAGCCAGGGCCAAGGCCAGTGCGGGGGCCATACGGGCGAGGGGGCTGAGCAAGGTCTGTCCTCGGGGCGATCGGGGAGGCCGCGGAGGTGGGGGCTGCTGTCACCTACGGGTACCGCGGATGCCGCTGACTCCAGGAAACCGGCCCGGCGTGGCGGGACCGAGTCACGGATGAGGGGTGTAATACCGGTGCATCCCTGCCCTGCCTGTACGGCCGTAGCGTCGGACTGTACGGAGGCGCGGATCGCGGTTCCTGACGTCGATGCGGAGGATGGTGCGGGCATGAGCCGAATTCTGGTGACGGGTTCTGCCGATGGGCTCGGGCGAGCGGTGGCGGACGCCCTGCTGTCCTGCGGTCACCAGGTGGTGGTGCACGCCCGCAACCCTGCGCGGGCGCAGGAAATGGGTGACTTGGTGGCCCGGGGGGCCGATCTGGTGGTCGCCGACTTCGCCGACCGTGATGCCGTGCGGAGCATGGCCGCCGAACTCCGCGAGGTCGCACCGCTGGACGCGGTCATCCACAATGCCGGGGTGTGGAGCGGACCGGCCGTCATGCCCGTCAACGTCGTCGCCCCGTACCTGCTGACGGCTCTGATGCCCTTGCCCGGCCGGCTGGTGTATCTGAGCAGCGGCTCCCATTTCAGCGGACGCCCCGCCGTCGACGGAGTCGACTGGCAGGGACTCAGCCCTGGCTCGTACGCGGACAGCAAGCTGTTCGTGACCACCCTCGCGGCCACGGTGGCGCGGCTGCGGCCCGGCACACCGAGCAATTCCGTGGACCCCGGCTGGGTGCCGACGAAAATGGGCGGCCCGGGCGCGCCGGCCGATCTGGTGCTCGGTCATCAGACCCAGCAATGGCTTGCGGTCGGCGATGACCCGGAGGCGATGACGACGGGTGGCTACTGGTATCACCGTGAGCGGCAGCAGCCCCACCCCGCCGTGCACGACGGGGTCTTCCAGGACCGTCTTCTGCACACGCTCGCGCAGGAGACAGGAGTCGAGCTCAACTGAAACGGTCCCCGGGCACACGAGAACGTGGCAGCTGTTGGTCCTGCCTGCGAGGCCCGGGCCGTGAACCCCGCGCCGTGCAGGTCCGCGAGGACCGGCGCAGGGCCGCAGGACTCGCGCCGACAGTCTCCCACCAGCGCGTTCTGCCTCAGCGCCGCTTCGGCGCTGCGCGGCTACGGAACCCGTAGCCGCGAAAGATGAAAAACAAGGGTTAACTCAAGACGGAAGAAAAGTCGTGTCGGGGATGTTGACCGCGCGCCAAGGGGGCGGCATGGTCGGGAGAGCGCTCTCCCATGCGCTTCTCTCGCTTCAAGGAGTTTCCTCCATGTCCATATTTGGCATGCCCGTGACTGCTCCACCACCCGCCTCCGGGCGGGTGCGGCGCAGTCTGACTGCTGCGGTCGTCACCGCGCTGGCCGCCACGCTTCTCTCGGTCGTCCCGGCGACGACGGCGCAGGCGGCTCCCGTACTTCTGTCCCAGGGCAAGCCGGTCACGGCGTCCAGCCAGGAGCACTACGGGACCGCGGCGGCCGGCGCGGTGGACGGGGATCTCGGCACCCGCTGGTCGAGCGCCGCGTCCGACGGCCAGTGGCTGCAGGTCGACCTGGGCAGCTCCGTCGCGATCAGCCAGGTGGTGCTGCGGTGGGAGGCGGCCTACGCCAAGGGGTACCGGATCGAGCTGTCGACGGACGGAACGAACTGGTCTACGGCGTACTCGACCGCGACCGGGGCGGGTGGGAACGAGACCATCGCCGTGTCCGGCACGGCCAGGTACGTCCGTATGCAGGGTGTGACGCGGGCGACCGGCTACGGGTACTCGCTGTGGGAGTTCCAGGTGTTCGGCGGCGGTGACGGCGGTGCGACCCTGCCGGGCGGCGGCGACCTCGGCCCGAACGTGCACGTCGTGGACCCGTCCACGCCGGGTATCCAGGCCAAGCTGGACCAGGTCTTCCAGGAGCAGGAGTCGGCACAGTTCGGCTCGGGCCGGCACGCCTTCCTGTTCAAGCCGGGCACGTACGACAACCTCAACGCGCAGATCGGCTTCTACACCCAGATCGCCGGCCTGGGTCTCAAGCCCGGGGACACCACCATCAATGGTGACGTGACCGTCGACGCGGGCTGGTTCAACGGCAACGCCACACAGAACTTCTGGCGCGGCGCGGAGGGCCTGACCCTCAACCCGGCCAACGGCACCAACCGCTGGGCCGTCTCGCAGGCCTCGTCCTTCCGCCGTATGCACGTCAAGGGCGCGCTGAACCTGGCGCCGAACGGGTACGGCTGGGCCAGCGGTGGCTACATCGCCGACTCCAAGGTCGACGGGCAGATCGGCAACTACTCGCAGCAGCAGTGGTACACCCGGGACAGCTCCATCGGCGGCTGGTCCAACTCCGTCTGGAACCAGACCTTCTCCGGCGTCGAGGGCGCTCCCGCCACCGGCTTCCCCGAACCCCGCTACACCACGCTCGACACCACGCCGATCTCACGTGAGAAGCCGTACCTCTACCTGGACGGCAACGAGTACAAGGTGTTCGCGCCGGCCAAACGGACCAACGCCCGGGGCACGACGTGGGCGAACGGCACACCGAAGGGCGAGTCGATCCCGCTGAGCCGGTTCTACGTGGTCAAGCCGGGCACGAAAGCCGCAACGATCAACCAGGCACTGACCCAGGGCCTGCACCTGCTGTTCACCCCGGGCGTCTACCACGTCGACCAGACGATCAACGTGAACCGGGCCGACACGATCGTGCTCGGTCTCGGTCTCGCCACGATCATCCCGGACAACGGCGTCACCGCGATGAAGGTCGCCGACGTCGACGGTGTGAAGCTGGCGGGCTTCCTGATCGATGCCGGCCCGGTCAACTCGCCGACGCTGCTGGAACTCGGCCCGCAGAACTCCTCCGCGGACCACGCCGCCAACCCGACCACCGTGCAGGACGTGTACATCCGCGTCGGCGGCGCGGGCGCGGGCAAGGCCACCACGAGCGTGGTCGTGAACAGTGACGACGCGATCATCGACCACACCTGGGTGTGGCGCGCCGACCACGGAGAGGGGGTCGGCTGGGAGACCAACCGTGCCGACTACGGCGTTCGTGTCCACGGCGACGACGTGCTGGCCACCGGTCTGTTCGTCGAGCACTTCAACAAGTACGACGTGGAGTGGTACGGCGAGCGCGGCCGGACGATCTTCTACCAGAACGAGAAGGCGTACGACGCCCCCGACCAGGCGGCCATCCAGAACGGCTCCACGAAGGGGTACGCCGCCTACCGCGTCGACGACTCGGTGAACACCCACGAGGCGTGGGGGCTCGGCAGCTACTGCAACTACAACGTGGACCCGGCCATCGTCCAGGACCACGGCTTCAAGGTACCCGTCAAGCCGGGCGTGAAGTTCCACAGCCTCCTGGTGGTGTCTCTCGGCGGCCAGGGCCACTACCAGCACGTCATCAACGACACCGGAGCCTCGACGGTGCCCGCCGGCACCTCCACGGTTCCCTCCACGGTCGTCTCCTACCCCTGAGCAGGTCCCTGCCTCGTACCTCCGGCGGTGAGGACCACTGACTCCCTTCCGGGCCGGGTGTTCACGTCCCCGCGGCCCGGCCCGGAAGGGCGCGCATCACAGCACCGTCCCCTCCACGAAGAACGCCGCACGCGCGGCCGGCCGCAGAGGCCGGTGGCGCGCCGGCGTCACCCATCAGCCAGGAGCACACGTGTCCAGTCCCCCCTCCTTGTTCACTCCTTCCCGCTGCCGCAGCGGGATCTCCCTCGCGATGCTCGGCGCCCTCCTGGCGTCCTCGCTGACCCTGAGCCTGTCCTCGCAGGCGCAGGCGCAGGCGGCGGAGACGCTTCTCTCGCAGGGCAAGCCCGCCACAGCCTCCTCGCAGGAAGGCGAGGCGTATGCCCCTGGAGCCGCCTTCGACGGCAACCTGTCCGGTACCCGCTGGTCGAGCGCGCGGCAGGACGGCGAATGGATCCAGGTCGACCTCGGGGCGAGCAGGAACCTGAGCCGCATCGTCCTGACCTGGGAGGCCGCCTACGGCAAGAACTACGAGATACAGGCCTCCGACAACGGCACCGACTGGCGTACCCTGAAGACGGTCACCGGCAGCGACGGCGGGACGGACGAGATCCCCGTCGCCGGATCGGGCCGGTATGTACGCATGCAGGGCGTCGCGCGCGCCGGCGGCTACGGATACTCGCTGTGGGAGTTCCAGGTCTACGGCACCGACGGCGGCGGTACCAACCCGCCTCCGGGTGGCGCGGTCAAGGTGACGGGTTCGCAGGGCAACTGGCAGCTGACCGTCGGCGGACAGCCGTACACGCTCAAGGGCCTCACCTGGGGCCCGGCCATGGCCGACGCCCCCCGCTACATGCCGGACCTGAAGTCCATGGGCGTCAACACCGTGCGGACCTGGGGCACCGACGCCACCTCCAAGCCCCTCCTCGACGCCGCAGCCGCCCAGGGACTCAAGGTCGTCAACGGCTTCTGGCTCCAGCCCGGCGGTGGTCCCGGCGCCGGAGGCTGCGTCAACTACGTGACGGACACCGCCTACAAGAACAACTCGCTCACCGAGTTCGCCAAGTGGGTCGACACCTACAAGTCCCACCCGGCGACCCTCATGTGGAACGCCGGCAACGAGTCCGTCCTCGGCCTGCAGAACTGCTACAGCGGCACCGAACTGGAGGCCCAGCGCAACGCCTACACCTCCTTCGTCAACGACGTCGCCAAGAAGATCCACTCCATCGACCCCGACCACCCCGTCACCTCGACCGACGCCTGGACCGGCGCCTGGCCGTACTACAAGCGCAACGCCCCGGACCTCGACCTGTATTCGATGAACTCCTACGGAAACCTCTGCAAGGTGCGCCAGGACTGGATCGACGGCGGCTACACCAAGCCCTACATCATCACCGAGGGCGGTCCCGCCGGTGAGTGGGAGGTTCCCGACGACGCCAACGGCATCCCGGACGAGCCGACCGACGTGCAGAAGGCCGACGGCTACACCAAGGCCTGGGGCTGCGTCACCGGTCACCAGGGCGTCGCCCTGGGAGCCACCCTGTTCCACTACGGCCTCGAACACGACTTCGGCGGCGTCTGGTTCAACCTCCTGCCCGACGGACTGAAGCGACTCTCGTACTACGCGGTGAAGAAGGCGTACACCGGCTCCACCTCGGGCGACAACACCCCGCCCGTCATCACGAACATGACCGTCTCTCCGGCCTCCGCGGCCCCCGCGGGCCGCGAGTTCACGGTGCGCGCCGACATCCGCGACCCCGACGGTGACCAGATCACGCCCAAGATCTACCTCAGCGGGAACTACGCCAACGGCGACAAGCGGCTCGTCGCCGCGCAATGGCGCTCCACCGGCGACGGCACCTTCGCCGTCACCGCGCCCGAGAAGCTCGGGGTGTGGAAGGTCTACATCCAGGCCGAGGACGGCCGTGGAAACGCCGGCATCGAGACGAAGTCCGTCAAGGTCGTCGCCCCGCCCGTGACCGGCACGAACCTCGCGCTGAACCGTCCCACCACCGCCTCCTCCGCCCAGGCCCAGTACGGCGACTGCCCCTGCCCGGCCGCCAACGCCACCGACGGCGACACGTCCACCCGGTGGGCCAGCGACTGGAGCGACCCGCAGTGGATCCGGGTGGACCTCGGAGCGGTCAAGCCCATCCGCACGCTTCAGCTCGTGTGGGACCCCGCCTACGCCAAGTCCTACGAGGTACAGGTCTCCGACGACGGCACCACCTGGCGCACGGTCCACTCCACGACCACGGCCGACGGAGACGTCGACACCGTCGACGTCTCCGCCACGGCCCGCCACGTCCGCCTCCAGCTGACGGCCAGGGGCACCGGCTGGGGCTACTCACTCCACGAGCTCGGCATCTACGGCTGACGACGCCGGATCCGTGAACGGGGGGCGGGGCCGTCACCGCGCTGCCCCGCCCCGGCACCACCGCACAGGCCGAAAGAAGTCCCATCCCTCCCACCAGTCGCGTGGCGTCTGCGACGTACGCGCGAAACCACCCCACGGGCAGGAGACCCCCCCATGAGATCGAGTCCGAAGCGGCTCCCCGCGTTCCTCCTCGGTACAGCCCTCGTCGCCAGTGTCCTCGGAGTCGGCACCTTCGCGTCCGCCGCGGACCCGGGCGTCGACGCCCCGATCGCCACCGCCGCCGTCGTCGACCACAGCGGGCACACGATGGCGGCGTCCGCCCAGGCCTTGGGCGACGACGCCGACGGGGACGGCTACATTCCCGCCGTCCCGCAGGTCACCGGCGTCACCCCTTCGGGGGCCACCCCGCCGCAGGCCTACTTCCACGAGTTCCAGGCCAACTGCGCCGTCACGCACACCGCCCCGGACGACCCGATCGTGTTCCCGGGCCAGTCCGGCGCGTCGCACGACCACACGTTCATGGGCAACCGTTCCACCGACGCCGCCAGCACCACCGGTTCGCTCCACGGAGGGAGCACGACCTGCAAGGCGCCCGCGGACGCCTCCGCGTACTGGATGCCCTCGCTCTACAAGGGCGACCAGAAGATCCTGCCGGTGGGCCCGCAGGTCATCTACTACAAGGCCGGCGTCACCGACTACCGGAGCGTCCGTCCCTTCCCCAAGGGGCTGCGGTTCGTCGTCGGGAACCCGATGCAGAGCGCCCAGGAGTTCCGCGCGCACAAGGGCTTCGTCGAGGGCTGGGAGTGCGGTGACAGCTTCTTCAACACCGACTTCCCCGCGAGCTGCCCGAGCCGGCCCGACGTGCAGCTCAACCTGCGTATGCAGGCGCCGAGTTGCTGGAACGGCCTGTACCTCGACACGCCGGACCACCGGAGTCACATGGCGTACCCGGTCGTCAAACCCGGCACCAACGACAACATGTGCCCGGCGTCCCACCCGGTCGCCCTGCCGATGATCGAATTCAAGATGGCATGGCCGGTCAACGGCGACATGAGTCAGGTCCGGCTGGCCAGTGGCCGCGGCTACTCCTTCCACTACGACTTCTTCAACGCCTGGGAGGAGCGCACCCTGAAGGCCATGGTGGACCACTGCATCGTGGGCGGCCTGCAGTGCGACCCGCGCGGCTACGACCAGAACCAGCCGCAGCGCGGCGCGGTCCTGAACGCGGAGTACCGCCTGCCCTGACCTGGGCGGTGATTCCGTCACACGGCCCGGCCGCTTTCGGGGAGCGGCCGGGCCCTCCACGCACCCGCCTCCGGTACGCAGCCGCACAGGGTGCACGTGCTCCGCCGCGGTGAACCCCGGCCATGAGAGCGGCGCCGCCCCGTACCCATGGCGTGTCCCGCCGATTCGAGCATCGCGCTCACGTGCGCCGCACCGCCGAGAACGGTGCGCCGGCCGGTCGCGCGCACCGCTGCCATGGAGGAATGCCGGGTCTGCCGGCTACGAATCTGCGAGCGGCCCACCCGAATCCTCTGCGACCCGCACTCCTTCCCGGGCGCGAGCCGCCCCAGGCGCCGCCGCTCCTGCCCACGTCCATCCGCCCGTCTCTGCGCGGGAGCTGATCTGGTTCGCAGCGCACCCGCACGGGTTGTCGCCGTTCACGCCCCTCCAACTCTGTCCTGGGTGGTTCTCGATGAGTCGTTCCATTGCGCTGCGACATGTGAGTAAGAAGTACGACCGTGGCTCCTACGCGGTTCAGGACGTTTCCCTGATGGTCGAGCCGGGCGAGTTCCTGGTCCTGCTGGGGCCTTCCGGCTGTGGCAAATCAACGGTGCTGCGCATGATCGCCGGCCTGGAACACATCAGTGAGGGCGAGCTGTTCCTCGATGGCGTCCACTCCAACGAGACCCCACCACACCAGCGGGACACCGCGATGGTGTTCCAGAACTTCGCGCTCTACCCGTCCATGACCACCCGCGAGAACATCGGGTTTCCCTTGAAACTCCGGGACCCCGCGGCGGACCATGGGCCTCAGGTGGAGGCGACCGCCCGGATGCTCGCCATCGAGGATCTGCTCGAGCGGCTTCCCGGGCAGCTGTCGGGAGGAGAACGTCAGCGGGTGGCGATGGGCAGGGCGGTCTCCAGGCGGCCGTCGGTCTTCCTGTTCGACGAACCGCTGTCGAACCTCGACGCCAAGCTGCCGGAACACCTGCGCGCGGAGATCTCCTCGTTGACCAAGGAGCTGGGCGTGACGACGGTCTACGTCACCCATGACCAGTCCGAGGCCATGTCCCTGGGGGACCGGGTGGCGGTCCTGCGCGAGGGGGTCCTTCAACAGATCAGTTCACCCGAAGAGTTGTACACGCTTCCCGCGAACGTCTTCGTCGCGGCCTTCGTCGGTACGCCGCGCATCAATCTGCTGGAGGCGGTCGTCCACGCTCCGCTCGATGCCCGGATGGCCCTGAACCTCGGTCGTCAGTCCCTCGCCCTGCCCGTGCCGCTGAGTGCGGACCACCAGCTTCTGCGCGTGCAGCAGGGGCGTCCGGTCATCGTCGGACTGCGTTCCGAGGCGGTGCGGATCGCTCCGCCCAGTGAGGCGAGACCGGGCGAGGCAGCCCTGACCGGGCTCGTGGAGCACGTGGAGTACCAGGGGCATGAAGTGCTCGTCCACCTGAACACGGGTTCACGGCCCGCCGTCGTGCCGGATCCGGAGACCGCGCGCCCCCGGTTCCCCGCCTCGCGCAGGCGCGTGCCGCGCCCACCTGGTCCCGGCCGGGTGCGGGTCTTCCCGGCGCGGCGGAAGAGCCGGCCTCCGATCGTGTCCGGCGGCCCCTCCGCGACGGCGGCACAGGAGCGGCGGACCACGGTGGGCAGCGACCTCGTCGTACGGACGGGGCCGCAGGGCCGGGTGAGGAGCGGTGCACAGGTGCCGCTGCTGGTCGACCTGGCACAGTTGTACGTGTTCGATCACCGGGGGCGGAGGATCTGTCCAGCGCCTGATGACGTGCCGGGGCTGGATTGACGGGACAGGCGTCCAGATTCCGACCGTCGGATTTCCCCGGCGACGGACGGGAGGAGCCGGTCCCGGGGGAGGGCCGCCGCCGGGGCCTTCATTGCGCCGCCCGTTCCCGGAGCGACGTCTTCCACGCCGGCGCCGACTCCTCGGTCTCCGCCGGCTTCCGGCGACCCCCGTGTGCGAAGAAGTCGGCGAGCGGCAGGATCGCCGCGCCGACCGTGACAGCGTCCGGTCCGAGGGTGCCGAGCTCGACGCGCACGTGGGAGGCCGGATAGGAGAGGGCGTAGGACGTGGCGTACGTCCTGACGCTGTCGAGGAATCGGGAGCCGAGCTGGAGGCCGGCCCATCCTCCGACGAGGATGCGCTCGGGCTGGAAGAGGTTGATCAGGTCGGCGAATCCGGCGCCCAGATACTCGGCGGTCTCCTCCAGGACGGCGAGCGCGATCGCATCGGCCTCGGCTCCGGGGGCGGGCGGGTAGGCGGCGGCGAGAAGCGCGGTCAGCGCCGATTCCTCGTCCGCGCCCGCGGGCGGACAGCCGCCGGCTTCGCGCCACCGCTCCAGGAGGGCTTCCGCTCCCGCGTAGGCCTCCAGGCAGCCCTGGGCGCCGCAGCGACAGCGGCGTCCTCGGACCCTCACCTTCAGATGACCCCACTCGACAGCCCGGCCGGAGCGCAGGTCGTCACTGACGACGCACGCGCCGACCCCGGAACCGAAGAGGACGACCACGGCGCTGCTCGCTCCGCGTCCGGCGCCGAACCACATCTCGGCCTGGCCGAGTGTCTTCGCCCCGTTGTCGATGAAGTACGGCACCGACTGCGGCAGGGGCACGGACTCACGCAACAGCCGTTCCAAGGGCACGGCGTCCCAGCCGATCGTCTGGCCGTGGACCACCGCCCCGTCCTCCGGTGTCCTGGCCACGATGCCCGGGACGCCCACGCCCACGCCGAGCAACTGGCCGGGCTCCACACCCGCCTGCCGGACGACTTCCTCGATCCCGTCGCGCACGTGTGTGATCACGACGGTGACGTCGTAACGGTCCTCCCTCCGTGACACGTGGGTGGCCAGTGGCTTCTCCACACGCGCGAGCTCGGTGAGCGCCAGGTCGAAGAGCTCGACCCGGACCCGTGTCTCGCCGACGTCGACGCCGATCATGTACGCACTGTCCTGGCGGATGCGCAGGAGCGTGCGGGGCCGGCCACCGGCGGAATCCACGCTCCCGGCCTCCTCCACCAGGCCCTCGGCGACCAGTTCCGCCATCACGTTGCTGACGGAGCCCGAGCTGAGGCCCGTGACCGGCCCGAGCGCGAATCGGCTCAGAGGCCCGTCGAAATACAACCGTTGCAATATCGCCGTGCGGTTCTCCCGCCGCAGGTCATGCACCGTACGACCGCTGCGCACTGTCACCGGACACCCTCTTCCGTAAGTCCTCCCGGCAACATACCGCCGCGATGCCCCTTGACGCGACCTTCCGCTGAAGGTTTAACTCACACCCTAAATTAAGCCGAGAGGCTAGGCCGGGAGCGCCTGCGGGACAGCGCCCCCTTCTTCTCGGGCTTTCGCCTCCCTGAAAGGGACTCCAGGACCATGCGCAGAATCAGAGTCGCAGCCGTCGGTGCCGTCACCCTCTCCCTCGTCCTCACGGCGGCCGCCTGCGGCGGCTCCACGGGCGGCGGCTCCAACGAGCAGCCCAAGACCCTCACCTACTGGGCCTCCAACCAGGGCGCCAGCATCGAGGTGGACAAGAAGGTCCTGCAGCCCGAACTCGACAAGTTCGAGAAGGAGACCGGGATCAAGGTGAAGCTGGAGGTCGTGCCCTGGGCCGACCTGCTCAACCGCATCCTCACCGCCACGACCTCCGGCCAGGGTCCCGACGTCCTCAACATAGGCAACACCTGGAGCGCGTCCCTCCAGTCCACCGGCGCCCTTCTGCCCTTCGACGCGAAGAACTTCGAGGCGATCGGCGGCAAGGACCGCTTCGTCGAGTCCGCGCTCGGCTCCACCGGCGTCCAGGCACAGGACCCGGCCGCCGTGCCGCTCTACTCCATGGCCTATGCGCTCTACTACAACAAGAAGTTGTTCAAGGAGGCAGGCATCGCGGAGCCGCCGGCCACCTGGGACGAGCTGATCGCCACCGGCAAGAAGCTGACGAAGGGCGGCACGTCCGCCATCGGTGTCGAGGGCTCCAACCTCTCCAACAACATCCACCAGGTCTTCGTCCTCGGCAAGCAGCACGGCGCCGACTTCTTCACCGCCGACGGCAAGGCCGACTTCACCTCCGACGGAGCAGTCGCCGCCGTCAAGCAGTACGTCGACCTCATGGCCACGCACAAGATCGTCGCGCCCGGCAACGCCGAGTACGCCCAGAACCAGTCCCTCAGCGACTTCGCCAAGGACAAGACCGCGATGGTCCTCTGGCAGACCGCCTCCGCCACGTTCACGGCACAGGGCATGAACGAGGACGAGTGGGGGGTGGCTCCCGCGCCGGTCCCCTCCGGCGCACCCGGCCAGGGCAAGCAGACCAACTCGATGGTCGCCGGCATCAACATGGCCGTCTTCAAGAACACCAAGAACCACGACGGCGCGCTGAAGTTCGTGAAGTTCATGACCAGCGACAAGGAGCAGATCGTCCTCAACACGTCCTACGGCTCCATCCCGCCCGTCAAGGCCGCCCAGCAGGACGCCGCCTTCAACGGCCCCGCCCTGACGGTCCTGCGTGACACCTTGGCCACGAGTGCCGCCGCACTGCCGCAGGTGCCCGAGGAGTCGCAGTTCGAGACCGTCGTCGGCACCGCCGTCAAGGAGCTGTTCGCCGACGCCGCCGCGGGCCGCCCGGTCACCACGGACTCCGTGCGGGCGAAGCTCGAAAAGGCCCAGCAGCAGATGCCCAAGAAGTAGGCCGCCCCCCCCATGACCGAAACCGCCGTCACTCCCGCGCGGGAGCCGGCGGTGCGCGCGGCCACACCCGGAGAGGCGCCCGCACAGCGCCCCTCCAGGCGTCGCCGCATCGCACTGCCGTACCTCCTTCTCCTGCCCGCCCTGCTCCTCGAACTCCTCGTCCACATCGTCCCGATGCTCATGGGCATCACCATGAGCTTCCGCGAGCTCACCCAGTTCTACATCCGTAACTGGTCCGAGGCGCCGTGGTCGGGTCTCGACAACTTCTCCGTCGCGATCGACTTCGACGCCCCCGTCGGCCAGGCCCTCCTCAAGTCGTTCCTGACGACGTGCCTGTTCACCGTCCTGTCCGTGGGGCTCTGCTGGCTGCTGGGGACGGCCGCCGCGATCTTCCTCCAGGAGAACTTCCGTGGCCGCGGCTTCCTCAGAACGCTGTTCCTCGTCCCCTACGCGCTGCCCGTCTACGCCGCCGTGATCACCTGGGCGTTCATGTTCCAGCGGGACAACGGCCTCATCAACCACGTGCTCCACGACCAGCTCGGCATCGGCGACAGCCCCGCCTTCTGGCTCATAGGGGACAACAGCTTCTGGGCCCTGCTCATCGTCTCCGTGTGGAAGGGGTGGCCGTTCGCCTTCCTCACCGTCATGGCGGGACTGCAGAACATCCCCCGGGACATGTACGAGGCGGCTGCGCTCGACGGGGCCGGCGTGTGGAAGCAGATCCGGCACATCACCCTGCCGTCGCTGCGGTCCGTCAACCAGGTTCTCGTGCTCGTCCTCTTCCTCTGGACGTTCAACGACTTCAACACGCCGTTCGTCCTCTTCGGCAAGGCTGCACCCGAGGCCGCCGACCTGATCTCCCTCCACATCTACCAGTCGTCCTTCCAGACGTGGAACTTCGGCACGGGCTCGGCCATGTCCGTGCTGCTCCTGCTCTTCCTCCTCGTCGTCACGGGCGTCTACCTCCTGCTCACCACCCGCGGAAGGAAGACCTCCGATGCCTGAGTACGCACGCGGGCGCCAGGCCGCCCGGTCCCCGATGGCCGCGCCCCGCTCCTTCCTCTGGACCCGGCGCATCTTCCTCACCGTGCTCACCACGTTCGTCGTACTGCCGGTGTACGTGATGATCTCCAGCTCGCTGAAACCGCTGGAGGACGTCTCGGGGAAGTTCCAGTGGATCCCCTCGGGGCTCACACTCCGCCCGTACGCCGACATCTGGGAGACCGTCCCGCTCGCCCACTACTTCGTGAACTCGATCGTCGTCGCGGGCGCGGCCACCGTCCTGTCCGTGATCGTCGCGATTTTCGCCGCGTACGCCGTCAGCCGCTACACCTTCCGCGGCAAGCGGGTCTTCACCGTGACGGTCCTCTCCACGCAGATGTTCCCCGGCATCCTCTTCCTTCTGCCGCTCTTCCTCATCTACGTGAACATCGGCAACGCCACCGGCATCGCCCTCTTCGGATCCCGCGAAGGCCTGATCCTCACCTATCTGACCTTCTCGCTGCCGTTCTCCATCTGGATGCTGACCGGCTACTTCGACTCGATCCCGCGCGAACTCGACGAAGCCGCCAAGGTCGACGGTTGCGGACCCGTCACGGCGCTGTTCCGCGTCATCATCCCCGCCGCGTCCCCCGGCATCATCGCCGTCGCCATCTACGCCTTCATGACCGCCTGGGGCGAAGTCCTCTTCGCCTCCGTCATGACCACCGACACCACGCGGACCCTCGCCGTCGGACTCCAGGGATACGCCACCCAGAACGACGTCTACTGGAACCAGGTGATGGCCGCCTCCCTCGTGGTGAGCGTGCCCGTCGTCGTCGGCTTCCTGCTCCTCCAGCGCTACCTCGTCGCCGGCCTCACCGCCGGCGCGGTCAAGTGACGCCCTCGCCGCTGCGACGACGCCCCTATCGCACCACGGCACCCCTCACCACACCGAACACCAAGAGGTTCTCCGTGTCCGAACCCACCAACCCCGGCTCCCGTGCCTCGCTCGACCTGGAGGCCTTCCCTCCGGACTTCGCCTGGGGCACGGCGACCTCCGCCTACCAGATCGAGGGCGCCGTCACCGAGGACGGCAGAGCCCCGTCCATCTGGGACACCTTCTGCCGCATCCCCGGTGCGGTCGACAACGGTGACCACGGCGACACCGCCTGCGACCACTACCACCGCTGGCCCGAGGACATCGCCTTGATGAAGGCCCTCGGGACCGACGCCTACCGGCTGTCCGTCGCCTGGCCGCGCATCGTCCCCGGCGGCGACGGTCCGGTCAACAAGGCCGGGATCGACTTCTACGACCGGCTCGTCGACGGACTGCTCGACGCCGGGATCACCCCCTCCGTCACCCTCTACCACTGGGACCTGCCGCAGGCCCTCCAGGACCGCGTCCGCGACAGCCACGGCGGCTGGACCGAGCGGGCCACCGCCGAACACCTCGCCGCGTACGCCTCCGTGGTCGCCGAGCGCCTCGGCGACCGGGTCACCCAGTGGGCCACCCTCAACGAACCGCTCTGCTCAGGGTGGATCGGCCACCTGGAGGGCCGCATGGCCCCCGGCCTCACCGACATCACGGCAGCCGTCCGCGCCTCCTACCACCTCCTTCTCGGCCACGGCCTCACCACCCAGGCCATCCGCGCTGCGGCACCCGGCGCCCAGGTCGGCCTGGTCACCAACCACTCCACCGTCGAAGCCGCCTCCACCCGGCCCGAGGACGTCGCCGCCGCTGCCCGCATGGACGGCCACACCAACCGCTGGTGGCTCGACCCGGTCTACGGCCGAGGCTTCCCGGCCGACATGCGCGAGCTGTACGGGGTCGAACTCCCGGAACGGCAGGGGGACCTGGAGACGATTGCCGCGCCGCTCGACTGGCACGGCCTCAACTACTACTTCCCGGTCACCGTCACCGACGACCCGACAGGCCCCGTCCCGTACGCCCGCGAAGTACGCCTGCCCGAGGTGCCCCGCACCGGCATGGACTGGCAGGTCGACGCCGGCGGTCTGGAGGCCCTCCTGCTGCGGCTCACCGAGGACTACGGGATCCGGAAGCTGTACGTCACCGAGAACGGCTCGGCCTACCCCGACACCGTCGGCCCCGACGGCGAGATCCACGACCCGGAACGCACCCGGTACCAGGAGGACCACGTCGCGGCGTGCGCCCGCGCCCTGCGCAAGGGCGCCCCGCTCGCCGGGTACTACGCCTGGTCCCTGCTCGACAACTTCGAGTGGGCCTACGGCTACGACAAGCGCTTCGGCCTGGTCCACGTCGACTACGCCACGCAGAAGCGGACCGTGAAGACCAGCGGCCGGCGGTACGCCGACATCATCCGCGCCCACCGGCAGGCGGCCACCGGCTGAGGGGAACTCGGACTACCGGAGCCGGCTCGCTGGGCCCGTCCTCGTAGCGCTTCTCACGGCGTGCTCGGCCACGCTCCGGAAGGAAGGCCCGCTCCGGAAGGAAGGCCCGACCACACCCGGTCGGGCCTTCCGCGCAGGCCGACCCACCTCGTCGCACGCTCCCGCGACCATGGCAGGAGGGACGACCGGTGCCGTTGTCGTGTTGACCGCCCCGCCGGGCAGTGCTGGAGTCGGCACGTGGACAGCATCCCCGCCAACCGGCGGCTCTGGAACCGGATCAGCAGCACCTACCAGCACGAGCACGACCCGCAGATCGGCGCCGCACCCCGGCTGTGGGGCATGTACTCCGTCCCCGACGCGCACCTGCGTGCCCTCGGTGACGTCACCGGCAAGCGCGTGCTCGAACTCGGCTGCGGCGCCGGCCAGTGGTCCAGGGTGCTCGCCGCCGAGGGCGCCACCGTGGTCGGGCTGGACCTTTCCGAAGCCCAGCTTTCCGCGGCGGCCCGCTCCATGGGGGCAGCTCGCTACCCGCTGGTGCAAGGCGCCGCCGAACAACTCCCCTTCGCCGCTGACAGCTTCGACCTGGTGTTCTGCGACTTCGGCGGGCTCAGCTGGGCGCCTCCGCACCTGGTCGTCCCCCAGGCCGCACGCGTCTTGGGCCGAGGCGGGCGCCTGGTGTTCAACGTTGCCAGCCCGTGGTTCGAAGTCTGCTACGACGAATCCGCCGACCGCGTGACCACGACACTGAAGAAGGACTACTTCGGGCTGGACGCCATCGCCGAAGGCGACGGCGCGACGAGCTACCAGCTCACTTACGGTGACTGGGTCAGAGTCCTGCGCGGCGCGGGCCTCGTCATCGACGACCTCATCGAGCCGCGACCCGAACGCGGAACACCCAACGGCTACAACGAGACCGACCCCTCCGACTGGGCACACCGCTGGCCGGCGGAACTCCTCTGGACAGCGCACAAACCGTGAGGTCAGGACACCTCCCCAAGCCGCGGGGATCACCGGCCAACGCCCCTTTGCCGCGGTCCGCGCAGCTTCCGTGTGCTCCGGGCCGCACGATTCTTCCGGCCGCTCTGCCGGAGCACGGGTGCACGCTCTCAGTCCTGTTCCTCGGGTTCCGGCTTCGGCGCCAGGAAGTCGATCCGCGCGGCAGGCAGGACCCGAACGCTGCGATCGGGGAAGTCGATGTGCCGGTAGATTTCGTTGTGATGCGCGATCGACTGGTCGGGAGGGACGAAGTCCGTCGGCTGAGGGCGGACCGACGTGGTGTGACCGTCCGCCACCAGCAGCACGTCGTAGCCGTGGCTGAGGGCCTGGCGGGCAGTGGTCTCCACGCAGTTCTCTGTGGCGAAGCCGGTGACCAGGACCTCGGTCACACCGAGGTCGACGAGTAGCTCGTCGAGGACGGTGTCCAGGAAGGCGTCGGCGCACGTCTTCCTCACCACCGGCTCTCCGTCGTGCGGGGCCAGTCCGGGCAGGGCACTGCCGCATCCTTCCTGCTGGACCGTGATGACGGGGACGTTCGCAGCACGCGCACGTGAGCTGAGCGCTGCGATGGTTTCGACTGTGCGGTCGGCGCGATGCATGATCGCCTTCATGTTCAGCTGCATGTCGATGACGAGGAGCGCGGCACGGTGCGGGGTCGGTGGCATCGGCCAACCGTAGCTGTCCCCCTGCCGTGCCGACGGGCAGTACCGAGGCATGGTCCGGGACTGTCGGTGACTGAGTTTCCCCGTGATCTTGGACACCGTGTTGTTGCGCCGCGAGGGACTGATCGTGCCGGTATCGCAGGCGGGTCTCGTGGGGCGTGAGGTAACCCCAGTGGATGTGCTTGCGCAGGCGGCGTCTGTTGCAGAAGGTCTCGATGAAGTCGAAGATGTCGGCGCGGGCGGTGGCCCGGTCGGGCCGGAAGCGGGTGCCGATCTCTTCTTCCCGGCCCCGTCCGTCACCGTCGTCGACACGGTCGGTGCCGGGGATTCCTTCACCGCGGGCCTTCTCCACCACCTCGGCGCCCTCGGGCACCTCGGCGGCCGACTCGAGGCGCTGACCCTCGAAGACGCCGCCGGCGCCGCCGTGTTCGGGGCCCTTGTCGCCGCCCTGACCTGCTCGGTCTCCGGCGCGAACCCACCCCGGGCGGATGAACCCGGACTGCGGTCGGCATGGCACGGCAACGGCCACGTCCAGGGGCCCGAGGGACATCCTGCCTGACCTGGCCCGGCGCCGTGAAGCAGTGCCTCGCCGCGCACCGTCGCGGCGAGGACCTCGTGCCGCCGGCCGGTGAGCACGGCGGTCCTCGTACGGAGCGTGCCCGGTGAGGCCGGAGGTCAGGTCCTCGCCCACGGTCTCGACCGGTGTCCGTTCGGGGGCGACCCAGCTCTCGAACCGGCCGCCGACTCGGGCCGCCCCCATCGGGCGGGCGTCAGCGCGGTACCTGTGTGTCGCTCATCCAGGTACTCCCGTCCGGCCTGCGTCGAACTCAGCCACCGTCGGGCCCCCCTCGCGGCCCTCGGCCGCGTGGGTCCGGCAGGCCGTCGGTGAGGCGCCCGGAGTCACGGCCAGAGCAGTTGCTGGTCCCAGCCGTCCCCGGAACGGAGGTAGGTGAGCCGGGTGTGCTTGCGCTGCTTGTCGCCCTGCCAGAACTCGACGCTGTGAGGAGCCAGGGTGTACAGGGTCCACTCCGGGACCACCAGGTCCGGTTCCCGCTCCAGCCGGGCGAGTGACTCCTCGGTCGCCGCCGATACGCTCTTCGGGTCGTCCAGCGGCCTGCTCTGCATGCCGGCCAACGCCTCCGCGCGGGATCCCAGCGAGCGGGCGAGGAAATCCTGGGCGCTGAGCTCCGGGCTCTCGGGCGCCACGGCGCCACGGAGCCGCACCTGGCGGGCCTGCAACGGCCAGTAGAACGTGAGAGCGGCCGCGGGAGTGGCCGCCAGGTCCTGGCCCTTGGGGCTGGCCGCGTGGGAGGCGAAGCTCCAGCCGGCCGGGCCGACGTCCTTCAGCAGCAGCACCCGGGCCGACGGTGTCCCGTCCGGCCCCGCCGTCGACAGCGTCATGGCGTGCGGTTCGCGCACGCCTGCCGTGATGGCCTCGGTCAGCCACTCGGTGAACAGGTCCTGCGGTGTGCCCGGGACTTCTTGCGGATCGAACCGGGGCAGGGCGCCGGCGAACACGTCAAGACTCCGGAGCACCTCACGCACAGTGGGTGACTTCTGCTCAGTGGCCATGTGTCTCGCTTCTCCACTCGGGGTTCGCAGGATTGTCAAGGACGGGTGAACGCTACCGGGCGGCTCCGCGAGGGCCCCGCGGAGCAGGCTGGGCGTCCGGGCGGACCCCGCCCGGTGACGACGGGCACGGGGCGACCGGACGCGGGGCGTGCGCAGGGACGCCCGCCCCGGCGGGCCGGCCGCGAGGAGGTGCGCGCAGGTCCGCGGGGCGCGGACCTCCCGAAACGTACTTCATCCGCACGACGAAGACCAACTGCGGGCTTCAGCAGGGCAGATGGGGAGCGCGGGGGATGGCCGGAATGCGGAAGAACCATGATCGGAAAGGGGTAATGTCGTCCCATGCAGGCGAGATTCACTCCAGGGCAGGTCGTCGCGAGACGAGAGATGCTGGACGGCCGGGAATGGCTGCTCTACCCGGTGCGGGTGGTCGCCGACGAGGGCGATCTGGTGGCCGTCTACCTCTCCGAGCGCACCCCGCTCACCTTCGGCCCCGGTGAGTTCAGCTGGGGGCCGCACCCCTGGAGCCTGCACGACCCGGTCTGGCAGTCCGACGGTGTCCTCCAGATCCAGCGCGCCTCCGACGCCTACGCGGTCTGGCAACGCCGCAGGGGCGACGCCTTCGAGGGGTGGTACGTCAACTTCCAGCAGCCGCTGCGCCGCGGTGTACACGGTTTCGACACCCTCGATCTGGAACTCGACCTGTGGATCCCGGGCGACGGCTCTCCCTCCCGATGGAAGGACGTCGAGGAGTTCCACGCACTGGAGCGCAGCGGCGCCCTCTCTCCGGAGCAGGCCGACCAGGTGCGGCGCGCCGCGGCCGACGTGACGGACCTGGTCAGCCGCGGAGCGCCCTGGTGGGAGCGGTGGCGGGACTGGCGCCCGCCGGAGGACTGGGAGGTGCCCGGCCCGATCGGACCGGGCACCCTCCGGTGAGCGGTGGCCCCCGCCCATCAGCTCTCCGCGGCGGTGACGTCCGGCCAGAACCCCTTCAGCCACAACAGGATGTCCTGCATCACGTGATGGTTCTGATGCGGCCGTAGTGCCCCCAGCTGGAAGAACATGACTCCCTCGCTCGGCGGACCGAGCAGGGTCAGCCGGGTGTCGGTGCGGCCGTCCGCCTGCACCGGATGGAAGGCGGTGGTCAGGTCCAGTCCGCCCGGGGAGAAGCCGGGCTCCCCCTGGCCCGGGTTGGTCCACTTGCGTACCAGCCCGCGCCGCAGCAGGTTCGGATAGAGCGGACGCACGTCGTTCGCGGCGTCGAAAGGATGCACCCGCGAGTCCACCAGGACGTCCACCGCGATGTCCGCGCCCGTGACAGGGCCCCGCACCCGGAACCTGCCCGCGGACTCGTCCGTCTCCACCACCGCGTCCGGTCCGGCCGACACGTCCACGAGACCGTGCCGGATCAGCGCGCGCATCTTCTCCATCACCACCAGCGCGGCGCCGTTGCACAGCCGGTTGTGGTGGCGCATGTACACATCGAGGAAATCCCGGTGCGACGAGGCCCGCAGACCGCCGAAGTCGAGCGCGTGCGAAAGGACATGGCGCAGATCCCGCCAGACCCCGTCGGCCGCCGCCTTCGCAGGGTTCCAGAGGTTGTCCTGTGCGGCCCAGCGGTGATCGAGGTCGATGAAGTCGAGCAGCGCCTCGCGGTACTGCTCGGGGGTGCGACAGTCCTCGCGCCGCAGCGGCTCGATCATGCGCTCCCACGAGAAGCGGCCGGCCGCGGCGGACTTCCGGTGCCGGAAGGGGGAGTCCGCAGCGGCGACGGCGGCGGCGAACGCCTCCCCGTCCCCACGCAGGGCGCTCATCTCCGCGGCCCGTTCCGGACCGAAGACGACCGCCAGGAACCGCTCCAGGGCGCCCTCGGCCCAGTCCGGTACGTCGGCGGGACCGAAGCCCGCCCCCGCCAGGGCACCGTCGACCAGCGCCACCGCTTCGTCGACGGCCCGTTCCAGCGGGGCCAGCAGCCGGTCGACCGACACCTGGGACGCGGCTCCCGCCCCGCCGTCGGTGAGGAACGCCTCGTACTCCGGCCGGGCGGCCCGCTCGGCTGCCCGGCCGAAGCCGGGCCCGAACAGCGTCGTGTAGTAGAGGTGCGCCATCTCCAGGACCACGACGGGCAGCAGGTGCGCACGGAAGTCCAGTTGCCTGCGCTCGGTCCTGCCCACCTGCGCGGGCCGTCCGGCCGAGGTCCGCAGCCGGTCCACCGCCTCCTCGACGAGGAAGGTTCCCCGGTGCTCCAGATTCTGGGGGTCGCGCTCCTTGGCGTTGTACGGGCGGGCGAAGGTGAACAGGCCGGAGCGGCTGAACGCCACGATCGAGGCGGGCTCCGCGCCCGAGGGCCGGTACTCCAGCAGGCCGCCGGGCCCGGTGACGAAGCTGCCCCCGCGGCCCTCCGTCAGATGGAGGATCACGTCGATCGTGGTCAGGCCCATGCCCAGGCAGCCCACCACGCGGTCGGGACCGGCCGCACCGGCCGGGAAGGCCTGGTCCAGCGGGTAGGCCGAGGGCAGGAAATCCGCCTGTCCCCGCCCCGCGAACTCCGTCCATCGCCGGGGCCCCGCGTACTTCAGGGGGTCGTTGGAGGAGTGCCCGGTCACCATGAGGACGTGGCTGGCGCGCACCGGCCGGGTGCCGGCCGCGGTGACCACGGTCAGCCTTCCGTCGGCCCCCTCGTCCAGATCCACGACCTCGGCGGTGTGGAGCAGGACCCGTATCCCCGGGCGCTGCCGCAGGAGCCGTACGTAGAGGTCGAACTGGTCGCGCAGCGCCTGGCCGTGGACGTACCGCTTCGGCCAGTCCTCGGCCGTCAGGTCGAACACCGGGTCGCCGGTGTCGCGGAACCTCTTGCGGCACCATTCCAGCAGGGTCGGGCGGTCGGCGAGGTCCAGCAAGGGGCCGGCGTCCACCACGCTCTCGTCGGCGGCGAACCCCACCTGCCCGACGATACGGTTGAGATAGCTCGTGGCGGGCTGGTCCGGACTGTGCACCTGACCTGCGCCGAAGTGCCCCGTCCGGTCGAAGACATGGATCTCCAGGTCGAACGGGCCTGCCGCGTCCCGGGTCGCGGACGCCAGCCGGTCCAGTACGTAGGTGCAGCTGGGCCCGCCGCCGACGATCGCCAGGGTCACCCGTGCGGTGCTCGTGGAGTCCTTCTGCTCCGGGCCGGGGCGCAGGGCTGCGGACGGAGTGGAGAACACGGTGTCGGTCATAGAGCGGCTCCGGCGTACTGGGTGACGACCCGGTCGTAGGCGGACAGGAAGCGGGTGATGTCCTCGCCGGTGATGTGGCCCATGGTGGAGAGCCGGAACTCCCGCTCCCCGCGTGCCTGGGTCGAGTACACGACGAACCCCTCGGCCTTGAGACCGTCGTGCAGCTCCTCGTACGTCATCCCGTCGGGAAGCGCGAAAGCCGTCAGCGAGCTCGCGCGGTGCTCGGGGGGCAGCCGGAGTGCCAGGCCGCGCTCGGCGAGACCGTCACGCAGCCGCTCGGCCAGGGCCGTGTACCGTGCGTGGCGCTGCTGGGTGCCTTCACGCAGGGCCAGGTCGAGTGCGGTGTCGAACGCCGCCATGACCTGAAGCGGCAGGGTGAACAGGGGAACCCCGTCGTGTTCCTGGGCGACGAAGTGGCGGTGCAGGTCCAGGGAGAAGGTCCGCGCCGGGACCGTCTCCAGAGCGGCGAGCCGCTCCCGCGCGCCGACGACGAAACTCACCCCGGGAAATCCCTCCAGGCACTTGTTCGCTGTGCCGACGCACCAGTCGACTCCGTCGGCGACCAGGTCGAACTCCTCGGCGCCCAGGCTGCTGATCGCGTCCACGGCCAGGGACCGGCCGTGCCGGGCGGTCACGGCGCCGATCTCCCGCAACGGATTGAGCATCCCCGTGCTCGTCTCGTGGTGGACGAGGGCGACGTGGGTGAGGGACGGGTCCCCGGCCAGGGAACGCTCGACCACCGCCGGGTCGACCGGGGTGCCCCAGCCGAACGTCAGGTGCTCGACGGCGATGCCGTGCACCGACAGGATCCGGGCCAGCCGCTCCCCGTAGTGGCCGTTGTCGATCACGAGAACGCGGCCGTCCGCGGGCACCACGGAGGAGAATGCCGCCTCCAGAGCCGTGGTCCCCGAACCCGCAAGCAGGACCGCGGCATACCGGTCGTCACCGCCGCAGACACGGGTCGTCTTCCTCCTGATCCGTTGCATCAGCGCGAGCGCCTCCGGTTCGCGGTGGCACAGATCGGGCAGGGTGAGCGCGGCCCGGACTTCCTCGGACACGTTCACCGGTCCCGGATTCATCAGGACCACGCGGTCCTGCGGCCGGGGCTCGGGCGGGGCGGGAGAAGGGGACATGGGGACTCCACCGGGATCGAGGATGTGGACACTGACGACCGGGCACCACGGGCGCCCGGTGCCGGGGGTGGACCGGCCCTGCCGTGGCAGGGCTCAGACAGGGCGGCTGCGGGAGATCAGGGTGCGTGGAAGGTCGTGCGGCCATGCGGACATCGGAGCCATCAGATGGCGCAGCCCTGCGGCCTTGCGGTCGCCCCGAGTGATGACGCACTCCGCGCCGCGGTCGGCGTGCGAGAAGAACGCCTCCACCTTCCCGTGCATCGCCCCGCTGGTGTCCCAGGCAGCGGTCGGCCAGAGGCAGGCGTAAGCCCGCTCGGGGTCCGCCGCGTCCAGGTACGGTACGACCGGGCTGTCGCCATCCGGACCGCTGTGGATGCCTGGCACGTCGGTGAGGGCGACCACCCGGACCGGCCCGAAGGAGCCGTCCAGGAGAATTCCCGGCACGTGGTCGCTGCCCAGGATGCGCAGTCCGCCGGCGGCGGTCAGCACGCAGTCCCCTGAGAGCACCGGCAGCACACCTGCCGTCAGCAGCCTGGAGACCACCCCGGTCTGGAAGACCGGACCGTCCGGGCCCTCCGCGTACATCGCCATCGCCTGGAGCGGCGCGGCGGGCAGCCCGACGGCGCGGAACGCCTCGGTCCACACCCACTTCACGTCGAACGTCGCCCGGGTCAGGGGCAGCAGGGCCAGTCGGCCGTCGTGTTCCTTACGGCGTACCGAGGAGTGGCCGAGGGCACCGCCCCCCGCCACGAAGACCACCTGGCCGGGATGGCTCCGCACCAGGTCCGCCACCAGCTCCGCGTAGTCCCGCACCGCGGCCTCGTCGATGTCGTGGTCGGTGCGCTTGTCCGACACGAGGCTGCCGCCGACCTTGACCACGACCGTCCGGGGCGTCTCGTGACCGCCCGCGCCGCCGCTCCTCATCGTGCCTCCGTATGCGCCGGCACACGGTGCGTACCGCTCGTCAGCCGCCCCACCGTGCCGATGACGACCGCGTCCACCAAGGTCTCCACGGGCTGTGCGGCGTCGAGCTCGCGCCAGCCGAAGCGTGCCGCCCAGCCGTCGAGCACGTCGAGCACGCGCCGCTGGTGCGTCAGGAAGCTCTCCCGGGAGCACGCCGGATCCATCCCGCACTCGTAGGGCACGAGATCCCGGCCGGCCTTGCGCTCCCACGCCCGCTCCGGGTCGAGCCGGAGATAGACCACCTCGGAGGAGGGCGGAAGCCCGGCCGCGACCGACTCCACCCAGGTGCGGTCCAGCCCGTAGGCGATCTCGCTCGCCGCGTGCTTCATCCAGTAGCCGTCCAGCAAGGTCACCGCCGCTTCCTGGCCGCCCGGAGCCCGGCCGCGCAGTGCCAGGTCGATGGACCACATCAGGAACAGGAAGCGCGGGCCGGGCGGCATGTCCGCCACACAGGTCCGCGCGGCCGGGACGTCACGGCGCAGCAGGTCCGCCGACGGATACCGGGGATTGCCGACGATGTCCCACCGCTCGACGCGTTCGACCGCGGTGCCCGCGCCCGCCAGACGCTCGGCGGCCAGCCGTGTGACGGTCGACTTGCCGGCCCCGTCGGTCCCGGCGACGGAGACGATCATCGGTTGCCCCCGCCGTCCTGCACCCGGGGCAGCAGACCCTCGACAGTGGCCCAGAGCCGTCCGGGGGTCCGGAACGTCTCCCGGTCCAGCGCCTCGTCAGGGAACTCGATCGCGTAGCACTCCTCGACGGCGACCACCAGGGCGACGACGCCCAGCGAGTTCAGGCCCTTGTCGAAGAGGTCGTCGTCAGCGGTGAGTCGGGCTGCCACGGCGTCGCCGAGCTGGGAGGCCAGCAGGGTTCTGAAGCGGTCGTCCCACGGTTCATTCATGGCTGTGCTCCGCATGTCGTCGGTGGGTGTTCGGGTATGCGCGGGCCGCTCGGCGGACCTGTGTGCACAGGTCCGCCGAAGCCCGCCCTGGCCGGAGGGTCACGGGGCGGCGCCCTGCCCGGCATCGGCGTCGCGCAGGGCGCGATGGTCGGTCTTCCCGTTAGGGGTGAGAGGGAGCGCCTCCCACGACCGCCACTGCCCGGGCACCATCGCCGGGGGCAGCCGACTGCGGAGGTGCTCCTTGAGTTCGTCGGCCGAGACCGGCCCTCGCGGGCTGTAGTGCGCGGTCAGCTCCGCGGCTCCGTCCGTCCCGCTGACGACGACGGCGCAACTGCCGACGGCGGGATGGCGGCTGAGTACGACCTCGACCTCGTCCAGTTCCATGCGCACTCCGGACACCTTGACCTGACGGTCCGCCCGGCCCAGGTAGTGCACCCTGCCGTCCGCCACCCGGGCGAGGTCGCCCGTCCGGTACAGCCGCCCGGTCGGGGATCCGGGATCTATGACGTCCCGGAAGAACGCGGCGCGTGTCGTGGCCTCGTCGTTGAGATAGCCCAGGCCGACCGGCAGCCCGCCCACGAACAGCTCGCCCGGCTCGCCCTCCGCGACCGCCCGCCACCGGCCGTCGCCTTCCCCGGCCAGCACGTGAAGGACGGCGTTGACGACCGCGGTGCCGACCGGCAGACGCTCCAGCTCCGCCTCCGCCGCCCCCACCACCTGGTGGGTCACGTCGTCGGAACACTCCGTGGGCCCGTAGGCGTTCAGGAGCCGGGCCTCGGGCAGCCCCGTCAACACCCGCCGCGCCAGGGCGGGCCGCAGCTCCTCACCGGTGGAGATGACCCAGCGCAGCCTCGCCAGGGCGTCGGGGCCCGTCCGGGCGACCTGGTCCACCAGCCAGCCCAGAACGGTGGGGACCAGCTCCACCACGCTCACCCGGGACCGGGAGAGGGCGCGCGTCAGCCGACGGGGGAAGGCCAGGTCGGCGTCGTCGATGACGGCGACCGTGCCTCCGGCGAGCAGCGGGGCCAGCATCTGCCACACCGAGATGTCGAAGACCAGCGGCGCGCTGAACGCCACGGTGTCGTCGCGGTCCAGGGACAGGTCGAACACCTTGGCCCACAGGTGGTTCATCATGCCCTGGTGCTCGACCAGTGCTCCCTTGGGACGACCCGTCGTCCCCGATGTGAAGATGGCGTACCTGGGTTCCCGCGAGCGGTCGCCCATCGAGGCCGTGGGAGTGCCGCGGCTCGCCGCGGTGCGGCCGGGAAGGGGCACCGGCTCGACGCCGGCCCGCGCTGCCGCCTCCCGGACCGGGCCGGTGGCGGAGGGGGTGCAGTCCACCAGCCAGCGCGCCGCACCACGTGTCAGGACGTCCTCGGCCCGCGCCGCGGGCCAGCCGGGATCGACGGGCAGGTAGACGGCGGCGAGGCTCTCCGCGGCCAGCAGCACCGCGATGACGTCCGGACAGCGCAGCCCGGTCACCGCGACGACGTCGCCCGGGCCGCATCCCTTGCCGAGCAGGCCCGCGCGGATCGCGCCGACCCGCTCCAGCAGGCCCCGATAGGTCACGACCGTGTCGCCGTGGACCACGGCGGCCCTGTCCCCGTCCGTACCGGCGTGCCGGGCGACGTGGTCGAGGACCGCGCTCGCCGTGTCCACGGGCAGCGGGTTGCGCAGCGCGCGGGCACGCGCCGCCTCGGCCGCGCCGGGCAGGAGGCGGAGGTCGCCGAGGGGGGTCACGTCGCTCATCGGCCGCTCCCGGCGGACGCGCCCAGCGGTGCGGGGCTCTGATGGCGGTCGACGTCATGGAAGAAGCCGTCGACCCGCAGCAGCTCGTCCGTACGGGCGGCCCGGTCATGGGCGAAGTGGCCGACCGCGAGGTCCAGCACCCCCAGGCCGAAGGGGGAGAAGACGACGGTGCGGTCGGCGGGCACCACGACCTGGCCGGTGAGGACGTCGTACAGGGTGCCGTCGATGAAGTCGCGCGTTCCGGTGCGCTGCTCCACGAGGTGGACCGAGGTGTCGGCCTTCAGGACGTGCTCGACGTCGTCGACGATGTTGCAGGCCGCCTCGACGACCTGGTGGCCCAGGTCGCGCAGCGAGACGTGCAGGACCACCGGATGGTGCCCGAACCAGTCCGGGTCGGTGACGTGCGGGGTGGAGGCGGTGGTGGCGAAGACCACGACGTCGCTGGCGCGCACCAGATCCTCGGCCGATGCGTGCACCCGCACCGGCACCTGCGGTGTCCGTTCGGCGAGATGGCCCGCGAAGCTCTTGGCGTACTCGGGGGACAGGTCGTACACCCCGATCTCGGCCAGGTCCCAGCCGAGCACCGAGAGGTAGTCGTTGAGGTACCGGGCGATGAGTCCGGTACCCACGAAGCCGATCCGGCGCGGTGCCGGCCGGTCACGGGTCAGCTCCCGCGCGGCCACCGCCGCCGAGGCTGCGGTGCGCACCGCGCTGATGATGGAGCTCTCCAGGCAGGCGAACGGGTACCCGGTCCGGGCGTCGTTGAGGATGAGGACCGCGGAGGCGCGCGGAATGCCGTGCGAGAGGTTCTCCGGGAAGCTCGATATCCATTTCAGACCGTCCACCCCGAACTCGCCGCCCAGCGAGGCGGGCAGCGCGATGATGCGCGCGGATGGCCGGTCCGGGAAGCGCAGGAAGTACGACGGCGGGTTGACCGTTTCGGCTGCCCCGTGCAGGCGGTACGCCTGCTCGACGATGTCCATGACCTCGTGCTGCCGGCCCGCCAGGCACCGGTGCACCGTGGCTCCGGGGACGACCGAGAACGCCGGGATCCCGACCTGTTGTTCCGTCACGGTTGCTCCAGGGGATGAGGCCGCCGTCACCGGACGTCCCGGCCGGCGGGAGCCGGACGCATCGGACGCAGTGCGGGGCGTGTGGTGGTGGGGGTGGTGGTGAGGTGGTGGCTGATGTCGTGGACGGTGGGGTGTTCGAAGAGGTCGCGGATGGTGAGGTGGTGGCCGAGTTGGGTGCGGATGCGGCTGATGAGGCGGGTGGCGAGGAGGGAGTGGCCGCCGTGGTCGAAGAAGTTGTCGTGGGTGCCGATGTGGGGGAGGCCGAGGGTGTCGGCGAAGAGGTGGCAGAGGGTTTTCTGGTGGGGGGTGGTGGGTGTGTCGGTGGTGGTGGGGTTGTGGTGGGGGGCGGGTAGTGCGCGTCGGTCGATTTTTCCGTTGGTGGTGAGGGGGAGGGTGTCGAGGACGACGATGTGGGCGGGGACCATGTAGTCGGGGAGGGTGTGGGTGGTGTGTTGTCGGATGGTGGTGGGGTCGAGGTGGTGTCCGGTGCGAGGGACGGTGTAGGCGACGAGGCGTTTGTCGCCGGGGCGGTCTTCGCGGACGAGGGCGACGGCTTGGGCGACGCCGGGGGTGCGGGCGATGACGGTTTCGATTTCGCCGAGTTCGATGCGGAAGCCGCGTAGTTTGACCTGGAAGTCGGTGCGGCCGAGGAATTCGAGGTTGCCGTCGGGGTGTTGGCGTACGAGGTCGCCGGTGCGGTACATGCGGGTGCCGGGTGGTCCGTAGGGGTCGGCGACGAAGCGTTGTGCGGTGAGACCGGGACGGTTCACATAACCCCGGGCGACCTGGTCACCGGCCAGGTAGAGCTCGCCCGGCACTCCCACCGGCACCGGGTTCAGCCCTTCGTCCAGGACGTAGGCGCGGGTGTTCCAGATGGGCGGCCCGATGGGAGGCGCGGCCGGGGAGCCGAACGCGGCATCGGGCATCGTCCACGCCGTGACCACATGGGTCTCGGTCGGCCCGTAGTAGTTGTGCAGCCTGCGCCCTGACCCCGGGGCACAGAAACCGCCCAGGGCCGAGTGGAGCGTCAGGGCCTCGCCCGCCTGCGCGATGTCCACCAGATGAGGCAGGGCCAGCCCCAGCCGGCCCGCGGCCTCGGCCACCGCGTCGACCACCGGTGTGGGGGCGAACAGCTCGTTGACGCGGTGCCGGTCCAGCCACCTGACCAGTTCCTCGGTGTCCTTGCGGGTGTCGTCCAGGGGGACGGCCAGCGTCTTGCCCATGGTGAAGGCCGAGAAGAGCTCGTGGGCGGCGGCGTCGAAGCTCAGCGACGCGAACTGGGCCGTGACCGTGCCCGGCCCGCCCCCCAAGGCCCGGTGGTGCCAGGCCATGAGATTGACCAGGGCCCCCGAGGGCAGGACCACCCCCTTCGGACGGCCCGTCGAGCCAGAGGTGTAGATCACGTACACCGGATGCGCGGGCAGCAGCGGTGTCGTGCGTTCCTCGTCGGTCACGTCCGTGTCCGTCAGGGCGGCTGCCTCCCGGGCGGTCGCGTCCGAGTCCAGCACCACCGTCGCCGTGCCGTCGGGGACGTGCTCGCTCAGCGCGGCGGTGGTCACCACGCAGACAGGACCGGCATCCTCCAGCAGATACGCGATCCGGTCCGCCGGGTGCGCCGTGTCCACCGGCAGATAGGCGGCGCCCGTCTTCACCACCGCGAGCAGGGCCACCACCAGCTCGGCCGAGCGCGGTGCGAACAGGGCCACCGTCCGTTCGGGCCCCGCCCCCCGGCGCATCAGGAGACGGGCGAACCGGTTGGCCCGGGCGTTGAGTTCCGCGTAGGTCAGCCGCTGGTCCTCGTGCACCACGGCCGTCGCCCCGGGGGTGCGCGCCACCTGCTCCTCGATCATCCCGGGCAGGGAGAGGCGCGGCACCTCGTGGTCCGTCGCGTTGCAGTCCACGATCAGCCGGCGGCGCTCCGCCGCGGAGAGCAGTGCCAGGGTGCTGACGGGCACGTCCGGCGCGCGCAGCACCCCGTGCACCAGCCTCAGCAGACAGTCGTTCATCCGCTCCACCGTCGCCGCGTCGAACAGGTCGGCCGCGTACTCCACGGTGATCTCGATCCCGTCACCGCGACCGTCGGCGGCGGTCTTCTCCACCAGGCTGTACGACAGGTCGAACTGGGCGGTGCCCAGGGCGGCCGGACGCTCGTCCACCTCCAGTCCCGGGAGACGGAAGGGCTGCCGTTCGTTGTTCTGCGCCACCAGGAGCACCTGGAAGAAGGGGTGCCTGGCCAGTGAACGTGCCGGGCGCAGCCGCTCGACGAGCGTCTCGAACGGCAGGTCCTGGCGGCCCAGGGCGTCGAGGTCCCGGTCGCGCACCCGCTCCAGCAGGTCGGTGAAGGCGGGGTCGCCGGACGTGTCGGTGCGCAGCACCAGCGTGTTGACGAAGAAGCCGACCAGGTCCTCCAGCGCCTCGTCGGAGCGGCCCGCGACCGGCGTGCCGATGGGGATGTCTGTGCCGGCGCCCAGCCGGGTGAGCAGCACGGCGACGAGGGACTGGACCGCCATGAACACCGTCGCACCCGAGGCGCGCGCCAGCCGCTGGAGCGCCTGGTGCTCCGCGGCGTCGACCCGCACCACCACCGATCCGCCCGCGTAGGAGGGACGGGCCGGCCGCGGCCGGTCGTAGGGCAGCCGGAGTTCCTCCGGCAGGCCGCTCAGCTCCTTCTCCCAGTAGGCCAGTTGCCGCGCGGCCAGGCTCTCCGGGCCGTCCGGGTCGCCCAGCAGCTCACGCTGCCACCGCGTGTAGTCGGCGTACTGCACGGGCAGCGCGCCGTCCGCGTCCCGTCTCACTCCGCGTCCGGACGCTTCGTAGGCGTTCTGCAGGTCGCGGGCGAGCGGGGCCATCGACCATCCGTCGCACGCGATGTGGTGCACGACGACGGCCAGCAGGTGCTCCTGCGGCCCTGTCCTGAACAGCCCGGCGCGCAGCGGCGGTTTCTCGGCGAGGTCGAAGCCCCGGCACAGGAACTCCCGCACCTGCGCGTCCACGCGGTCGGCGGCGCCGGCCTCCACCACGCTCAGCGCGGGAGCCGCGTCCTCGACGGGCAGGACCTCCTGCCACGGCTCCCCGTCCGCCTCGCGGAAGACGGTGCGCAGACTCTCGTGGCGGGCCACGACATCTGCCAGGGCGGCCCGCAGCCGGTCCTGGTCCAGCGGTCCGCGCAGCCTCAGCACCAACGGCATGTGGTAGGCCGCGCCCGTCTCCTCCAGACGGTCGAGGAACCACAGCCGCCGCTGACCGTACGACAGCGGCACCCGCGCGGGACGCGGCGCCGCCAGCAGTGCGGGGCGTGTGGTGGTGGGGGTGGTGGTGAGGTGGTGGCTGATGTCGTGGACGGTGGGGTGTTCGAAGAGGTCGCGGATGGTGAGGTGGTGGCCGAGTTGGGTGCGGATGCGGCTGATGAGGCGGGTGGCGAGGAGGGAGTGGCCGCCGTGGTC
The DNA here is from genome assembly GCF_042902585.1 of Streptomyces argenteolus. Classification (GTDB taxonomy): domain Bacteria; phylum Actinomycetota; class Actinomycetes; order Streptomycetales; family Streptomycetaceae; genus Streptomyces; species Streptomyces argenteolus. The sequence continues at coordinate 136,038 of NZ_JBIBEG010000004.1, read as the reverse complement.
GAAGAAGTTGTCGTGGGTGCCGATGTGGGGGAGGCCGAGGGTGTCGGCGAAGAGGTGGCAGAGGGTTTTCTGGTGGGGGGTGGTGGGTGTGTCGGTGGTGGTGGGGTTGTGGTGGGGGGCGGGTAGTGCGCGTCGGTCGATTTTTCCGTTGGTGGTGAGGGGGAGGGTGTCGAGGACGACGATGTGGGCGGGGACCATGTAGTCGGGGAGGGTGTGGGTGGTGTGTTGTCGGATGGTGGTGGGGTCGAGGTGGTGTCCGGTGCGGGGGACGGCGTAGGCGACGAGGCGTTTGTCGCCGGGGCGGTCTTCGCGGACGAGGGCGACGGCTTGGGCGACGCCGGGGGTGCGGGCGATGACGGTTTCGATTTCGCCGAGTTCGATGCGGAAGCCGCGTAGTTTGACCTGGAAGTCGGTGCGGCCGAGGAATTCGAGGTTGCCGTCGGGGTGTTGGCGTACGAGGTCGCCGGTGCGGTACATGCGGGTGCCGGGTGGTCCGTAGGGGTCGGCGACGAAGCGTTGTGCGGTGAGACCGGGACGGTTCACATAACCCCGGGCGACCCCGGCGCCCCCGATGTACAGCTCGCCCTCCTCACCGGGGGCCACCGGCCGCAGCGCGTGGTCCAGCACATGGGTCCGGGTGCGGTCGACGGGCACCCCGATCGGCGGGTGGTCCGTGAGACGGCCTGGCTCCAGTGTCACCGCGGTCGACCAGACGGTGGTCTCGGTGGGGCCGTAGACGTTGGTGACCTCCGCGGCCCGTTCGCACAGGTCGGCGGCGAGCCCGGCCGGAAGGGCCTCGCCCCCGACCAGGACGCGCACCCCTGACAGGTCGACCGTCTCCTCCACGAGGGCCTGCCACAGCGCGGGCGTCGCCTGCATCGCGGTGATGCCCCGCTGCTCCAGCAGCCGGGCGAGCCGCGCGGGCTCCCGCTCCTCCTCCGTGGCCAGCACCAGACGGGCACCGCTGAGCAGCGGGACGAACAGCTCCAGCGCGGCGATGTCGAATCCGACGGTGGTGACGGCGAGGAAACGGTCCCGTGGCACGAGCCCCAGCCGGTTCCCGAAGGAACCGAGCAGGTTGAGCAGGTTGCCGTAGGTCACGGCCACGCCCTTCGGCGTCCCCGTCGAGCCCGAGGTGTACAGCGTGTAGGCCACGTCCAGCGGATGCGGGGGACGGGTCCGCGGCAGGCACCGGGAAGTCTCCTGCTCGGGCGGCTCGCCGCCGTGGAACTCGTCGAGCAGTACCAGTTCCGGGCCCAGCTCTCCGTCGGCGCCCTCCACGGGGGTGTCGGAGGATGCAAGCAGCAGGGCGGGCGCCGCGTCGCCCAGGATCAGGGCGTTGCGCCGGGCAGGGTGCGCGGGGTCCACGGGGACGTACGGCACCCCCGCCTTCACCGCGGCGAGCAGCGCGACCACCAGCAGCGGCGAGCGCCGCAGCCCGACGGCCACCGGGCGCTCGGGTGCCGCGCCCCGTGCCAGCAGCAGCTGTGCGAGGCGGTCCGACTCCGTGTCGAGCCGCGCGTACGTCATCCGCTCGCCCGCGCACTCCACCGCGACCGCGTCCGGCCACAGCCGCGCGCGCCGCGTGAACAGTTCGCCGGGGGTGACCGCCTCGCGGTCGGCGGACGGGTTCACGCCTCGCCCCGCGGCCCGTTCGCGTCCATGGCCGAAGCCAGGCTCCTCGGCCGCATGTCCGTCCAGTGCGTGTCCACCCAGGCCACGCACTCCTCGTGCGTGGCATCGCTCAGCACGGCGCTCCAGCCGTCCGGCACGGCCGCGGAGGCCGGCCACAGCGAGTGCTGGCCCTCGTCGTTGACGAGGACGTGGAACGGAGCGCCGGAATCGTCGAAGGGGTTGCCCATGGAAGTTCCTCCTGTGGTCATATCCGTGCGGAGCCGGGTGCCGTGAGGATCCGCGACAGCAGCCGGCCGACGTCGGCGACCGCCCTGCCGAGCATTTCGTAGTGGCCGCAGCCGGCGTCCAGGACCGTGATCCGCCCACCGACGTACGGATCCCAGCCGAGGTCCGGACCGGTGTCCCGGCGCGTGCCGTCGTCGTCGGCGGCCACCAGGACGAGATCGCCGTCGAACCGGCCGGGCACGAAGTCGTTCATGAGTCGGATGTTGTTGACCGCCACCTCCACCGCCGCGCGTACCTCGCGTGGACCGGCGTGGCTGAGCGGCGGGAAGCTCTCGCGCAGGTGGGCGACGAGCGCGTCGTCGACGCCGTCCCGCGCGGTGGACGGCGGGGGAGCGCCGTCGAAGAAGCCGCGCAGCGCCTCCGCATGCGGATCCTCGGCCGCGGCGTGGTCCCGGGCGGCCTCCTCCTCGGTCACGGGACGGCCGTCCAGCACCACCAGCAGGTCCACCGCCTCGTCCGCGGCGCGCAGCGCGGTCGCCACGGCGTGCGCCACCAGCCCGCCGAAGGACCAGCCGACCAGGTGGTAGGGGCCCGACGGCTGGACCTGCCGGATCCGCCGCACGTAGTCGTCGGCCATCTCACCGACGCTCGCGGGCAGCCCGGCTCCGCCCTCCGCTCCCAGCCCTCTGGCCTGCAAGGCGTACACGGGCCGGTCGGTGTCCAGGTGCTCCAGCAGCCGGAAGTAGCACCAGCCGAACCCGGTCCCGGGGTGCAGCAGGAACAGTGGCAGACCGGTGCCGTGCGGACGCAGCGGTAGCAGGGCGGCCGAGCCGTCCGGGCTCCCGGCGCCCCGCTCCGCCCGGCGGGCCAGCGCGGCTGCCGTCGGATGCCGGAATACGGCCTGCACCGGGAGCTCCGTCCCGAGGACACGGCGCAGCCGCCTGGCCAGCCGGATCGCGAGCATCGACGTCCCGCCCGCGCGGAAGAAGTCGTCGTCCACACCGATGCCGTCGGTGTCCAGCAATGCGCGGAAGACCTCCAGCACCCCCCGTTCCAGGTCGGTGCCCGGGGCGCGGCCCCGGCCGCTGCGCGGCACGGGCGGCGGCAGGGCCGCCCGGTCGAGCTTGCCGTTCGCGGTGAGCGGGAAGCGGTCCACGACCACGATGTCCGAGGGCAGCATGTACGCAGGAAGCCGCTCCGCGAGGTGCTCGCGCAGGTGGTCCGGCTGCGGACCGCCCGGCGTCGTCCCGGCGCCCGAGGCCCCGCGCGCCGGGGTCACGTAGGCGACCAGTCGCTGGTGGCCGCCGTCGGAGCGCACCACGGCGCAGGCGGAGCCGACCGCCTTCCCCGCGGCGAGCACGCTCTCCACCTCGCCGAGTTCCAGGCGCTGGCCGTGCAGTTTGACCTGGGTGTCCTCGCGCCCCAGGTACTCCAGGGAGCCGTCCGCGCGCCAGCGGGCCACGTCGCCGGTGCGGTACATACGGGAGCCGGACGGACCGAACGGGTCCGCGACGAAACGGGAGGCCGTCAGCGCCGCGCGGCCCAGGTAGCCCGTCGCCAGCTGGACGCCCGCGAGGTACAGCTCGCCCGGCAGCCCGGGCGGACACGGCCGTAGCGTCTCGTCCAGGACGTAGGTCCGCGTGTTGTGGACCGGCCTGCCGATCGGGACCGGGCCGCTCTCGCCCGCCCGGCACGGATGCCACGTCACGTCGACGGCGGCCTCCGTCGGCCCGTAGAGGTTCTCCAGTGCGGTGCCCGGCAGCAGCCGGTGGAAGGTGTCCGCGGTCTCCCGTGGGAGTGCCTCGCCGCTGCAGAAGACGCGGCGCAGCCCTGCGCAGGACGCCGCCTCCGGCTCGGCGAGGAAGTGGTCCAGCATCGAGGGAACGAAGTGCGCGACGGTGACGCCGGTGCTCCGCACCGTGTCGATCAGGCGTGCGGGGTCCCGTTGTTCGCCCGGCGCCGCCACCACCAGCACGGCACCCTCACGCAGGGGCCACAACAGTTCCCACACGGACACGTCGAAGCCGCAGGGCGTCTTGTGCAGCACACGGTCCGCGGCGGTGAGCGGGAAGGCGTCCTGCATCCAGCGCAGCCGGTTGTCGATGGCCGCGTGCGGGACGACGACGCCCTTCGGCAGCCCGGTGGAGCCGGAGGTGTAGATCACGTACGCGGGATCACCCGGCCCGGCGCGCCGGCGTCCCGCTCCGGGCACCCGCGGCGGCGCGGGCAGCGGCTCGTCGAGGGCCACGGCGGGCGGCCCTCCGGCCGGCAGGGCGGCCCGGGTCGCGCGGTCGGTCAGCACGCAGGGCGACGCCGCGTCCCGCAGCATGTGGGCCAGGCGCTCCGAGGGGTGATCGGGGTCCAGCGGGAGGTAGGCGCTCCCCGTCCTGAGGACGGCCAGCATCGCGACGACGAACTCGGCCGAGCGGGGCAGCGCCAGCGCCACCACCGTGCCGGGCCCCGCCCCCAGGGAGTCGAGGTGGGCGGCCAGACGGTCGGCCCGCTCGTGGAGTTCGGCGTAGGTGAGGGTACGCGGGCCGTCGACGACCGCCGGCGCGTCCGGGGTGCGGGCCGCCTGCGCCACGAGCGCCTCGTCCAGGGCCGTCACCGGCAGCGCGCGCTCCGTCGCGTTCCACTCCGTCACCACCAGGCGGTGTTCCGCATCGGTGAGCAGGCCGATCTCGCTGACCCGCAGCGACGGGTCCGCCGTGACCGCCTCCAGGACGGTGAGCAGCCGGGCCACGACGGACTCGGCGGTGGAGGCGTCGAAGAGGTGGCAGGCGTACTCCAGGTAGCCGTCGATGCCCTGCGGTCCGCCCCGCAGATGCTCCACGAGCTGGAAGGTCAGGTCCGTCTTCGCGGTCGGCAGCGGGGCCAGCGGACGCACCGCAGCCCTCACCTCGCCGAAGTCCGGCTCCGCGGGCGCGTCGCTCTCGAAGCTCACCATCACCTGGAACAGCGGGTTGTGCGCGAGTGAGCGGACCGGGTTGACCGCCTCGACCACCAGGTCGAACGGCAGGTCCTGGTGGGCGAAGGCGTCCAGGTCGGACTCCCGCACCCGCCGCAGGACCTCGGCGAAGTCCGGATCGCCCGAGAGATCGGTGCGCAGCACCACCGTGTTGACGAAGAAGCCGACGAGGTCGTCCAGCGCCTCCTCCACCCGGCCGGAGACGGCTGACCCCACCGCGATGTCGGTGCCCGCCCCCAGCCGCGACAACAGCACACACAGGGCGGCCTGCACCACCATGAACGAGGTGCTCCGGTGCGTGCGGGCCAGCTCCGTCACCCCGTGGTGGAGCTTGGTGTCGCAGTGGAAGGGGACGCAGGCGCCACGGTGCCCGGCCACCGTCCGGCGGGGCCGGTCCACGGGGAGCGGAAGCGGTCCGGACAGACCGGACAGGGTCCGTCTCCAGAAGGCGCTCTGCACGGCGTGCGTACTGGCGGGATCCTGTGGATCGCCCAGCAGTTCGCGCTGCCACAGGGTGAAGTCCGCGTACTGGACCGGCAGTTGCTCCCAGGACGGTCCGATGCCCCGTTCGGCCCGGGATCGGTAGGCCGCGGACAGGTCGCGCAGCAGGGTGTCCACCGACCAGCCGTCGGCCGCGGTGTGGTGGACGACCAGCAGCAGGACGTGGTCCTCGGGGCCGGTCTCGAACAGGGTCACACGCAGGGGGAGTTCGGCCTTGCAGATCGCGATCGGCACGGCGGCGGCCCTCGCCAGCTCCTCGTCCAGGCGGTCCGGACCGCACGCGACGACCGCCATCCCCGGGTGGCCGGCACCGGCGTCGAGGACGTCCTGGTACGGCTCGTCGTCCGCCTCGCGGAAGACGGTCCGCAGCGGTTCGTGCCGCGCCACGACGTCGCCCAGCGCGCTCCGCAGCGCCGTGACGCGCAGGGGCCCGCGCAGCCGCAGGGCGAGGGGCAGAAGATAGGTCGCCCCGGCTCCCTCGACACGTTCGAGGAACCACAGCCGTCGTTGGGCGAAGGAGAGGGGCAGCACACGGGCCTCCTGATCAGCGGGGCGCATCAGAGACGTACGGGGCGTTCCACTGCGTGCTCGGGATTCAGTCCGCGGACCGGCCCTCCAGGGCAGAGCGGCACCGCCGGACCAGCGCGGCCGTGCTGCCTGAAGGCTCCGCCGCCAGCCGGTGCACCTCCTCGTCGAACCAGGTCAGCAGGTCGTCGAGCCGGTCGGCGGACAGCAGGGCGGGGTCGGCCCGTACCACGACCGGCATGTCGGGTCCGCCGAGCACCTTGACGTCGAACCGGGGGCCGATCTGGCGGTGGGGACGGGTCCGTTCGACGCGGCCTGCCCGGTCCGCGCCGGGGACGGGCGCGGACTGCGCGACGTCGTGGGCGAGGAAGTTGTAGAAGTTGTCGTATCCCGGCGCCCTGCCGCGGTCCTCGCGCACGAGGGCGTCGACTGCGTCGATGTCGTACGAGCCGAAGCGGTACGCCTTGAGCGCGGTGCGCTGCACGCGGCGGACCCACTCGCCGAAGGTGCCGGGTGCGGTGCCGGTGTCGAGCAGCATCGGCGCGTACTGGTTCATGGAGCTGACCACGGTGTGCCAGGGCGGGCCGAACCGGTTGCTGGACTGGAGCGTCATGACCACCCGCGCGTTCTCCTCGAGAACGGCGACGGCCAGGGAGGCGAGTGCCAGCAGGACGTCGTGGGGTGCCAGTCCGTGTTCCCGGGCGACCACGGCCAGTGCGGCACGGGCGCGGGGCGAGCGCAGGACCGCCTCGATGCGTCCGGGGCTGCCGCCCGCGTCGTCGGGTACCGGGAAGGTGTCCGGGGGCAGCGCGGCCAGCAGGTCCCGCCAGTGGCGCAGCACGCCGTCACCGCGGGCCCGGCCGGCGGCGGACCGCTGCGCCAGGGCGAGGGCTCGGGGCTGGGGCGGTTCCTCCTCCAGCCAGCGACTGCCCTCCGGACTGTCCCCGCCGGCGAGCGCCGTCAGTTCGGCACGCAGCCGCCCCATCGAGAACCCGTCGGCGACGATGTGGTCGGTGGTGATCACCGCGTGCGTCGGCCGTCCCGCGCTGGTCACCACGGCGAACCGGCAGGCGTGCTCCCGGGCGCGGTCGATGCGCTCCCGGGCCAGTTCCCGTCCGGCCGCCGCTGCCTCCTCGACGGTGGACACCTGCCGTTCCACCTGGCCGACGACCGGGTCGCCGAGCGCGTCGTCCACCCGTTGCACCGGCCCGTCCGCGGTGTCCGTGAAGCGCGTGCGCAGTGACTCGTGGCGCCTGCGGAGCGCACCGAAGGCGGCCACGACCCGGTCCTCGCCGCAGCCGGGCGGGAGCTCGACCGCGCCGGTCAGATACGTCTCCGGCCACCGGGAGTGCGGCCAGTCGGTCATCACCCGCCACACCGAGAGCTGGCCGAACGTCAGAGGGACGCCGTCCACCGTCATGGGGTTCTCCGCTCTCTCACACATCGTCGAGGGACGCGTTCGCGCGGCTGCCGCGCTCCAGCACCCGCAGCAGGTACAGGGCCAGCCCCACCAGCACGGCCGCCTTGAGCAGTTCCCAGCCCAGCAGCCCCGGCACCCCGTCGGCCCCGGACAGCACCCGGCGGGCGGCCTCGATCCCCTGTGACATCGGCATCGCGTGCCCGAGGGCGGCGAGCCAGCCGGGCAGCCAGGAGAAGGGGATGTTCACGCCGCACAGCAGCATCATCGAGTAGAGCACCACGTTGGCCAGGAACGTCGCTTCCCGGGTGCGCAGCCCGATCGCCCCCACGACCAGTCCGCAGGCGCTGCACGACAGGGCGGTGACCAGCAGGGTGAGGGCCAGCAGGGGGAGCGAGCCAGGGGCGATGTGCACCCATCCCAGTGCCGAGCCGAGGGCGAGCATGACCGCGGAGGTGAACGCGCCGGTCACGACGGCCGGCAGGACCCGGCCGCCGAACATCACGGCACGGTTGGCCGGGGTGGCCAGGAGCGCCGTGAGCGTGCCGCCGTACCGCTCGCCCTGGATCGAGTGAGCGGGGGCGAACAGGCCGGCCATCGCGCAGGCGTGCAGCGCATTGCCCACCACGTAGTAGTCGGACGGATAGGCCCCGAGGTAGCGGCCCAGGTGCACCGCCCAGATCAGCTGGACGACGGGCACGCCGATCACGGTCGGGATGAACGCCGAGGGCCGCAGCCAGCGGAACAGGGCGAGATAGGAGCGCCAGCCCGCCACGAAGAACAGCCGCCAGGTCACTGAAGAGCCAGCGTTCCACTGGAGCGTGCCAGCCATTCGAACCTCCTCTGCAGCAGCAGGGTGACGGCGAGATAGAAACAGGTGAGCAGGAGACACATGCCGATCGCCGTCAACGGGTCGCCGCCCCCCACCGCCGCCCCGGTGAGCGCCTTGACACCCCAGGTTGGGGCCAGAAGGTACGACACGTTCTGCACCGGGTCCGGGAGCGAGGAGACGGGGACGAGCATCCCGCTGAGCATCCACACCGGGAACTCGAAGAAGTTGGCCAGCGACTGCGCCGTCGGATACAGGATGAAGGCGGAGGCCATCAGCAGGCCCAGCATGCCGAGTGCCACCACCGTCACCGGAACAGCGGCCAGGAAGAGCACGGGGTGCTCCAGGTGGAGCGGCATGTCGAACAGGAGCGCACTCCACAGCAGCGTGATCAGCAGTCCGTAGATCCCCAGCGACGACGTCGCCAGCGCGAACGGCAGAGTCACCAGGAAGGTGGAGCGAGGACTGGCGACCAGAGGCTCCAGCAGCTGCATCAGCCGCAGCCGGGTGATGGCGTTGCCCGAACCCAGCAGGGTGGAGGACCACATGCCCATCAGTGCCGCGCTCAGGGCCACCGCCATCGGGGGGTCCTGCTTGCCCGATCCGCGGAACATGTAGAAGGCCATCGAGGCCAGGATCAGGGGGAGCAGGACGGCGAGGAACACGTACAGCCGGGTGCGGACGAGCTGGCGGAGTTCGTAGCGCCAGGCACGCGCCAGGAAGCCGGCGCTGGTACGGAGCCGGGCCGGCCGCGCCGCCGTCACGTGCGGTCCTGCGAGATCAGGGAGACGTAGGCATCCTCCAGCGTCGGTTCGCGCTTGGAGACCTGGAGGACGGGCAGGCCGCCGAGTCCGGCCAGGACCGCGGCCGTGACGTCGGTCTCCTGGCCGCTGTGCACGTCCAGGATCTGGCTGCCGTCGCGCTCGGCCAGCCCGACCGAGCGGACACCGGGAAGCGCCCGCAGCCGTGCCACATGTCCTTCGCCGGCCCCGCTGACCTGGACGGTGAGGACGACCTGACCGTCCGTCTGCTTCTTCAGCGACTCCGGGGTGCCCTCGGCGATCTTGACTCCGTCGCGCATCACGGCCACCCGGTCGCAGAGTTCGTCGGCCTCGAACATGTAGTGCGTCGTCAGCAGGACGCTCCGGCCGCCGCGCACCTGCTCGCGGATGAGCGCGCGCAACTCCCGGGCGCCGACCGGGTCGATGCCGTTGCTCGGCTCGTCCAGGATGACGACGTCCGGGTCGTGCAGCAGGCCGCGGGCGATGTGCAGCCGCTGCTTCATGCCGCGCGAGAACGATTCCACCCGCTTCCGTTCGTTCCCCAGCAGCCCCACCATGTCCAGCAGGTCGCGGATCCTCGGCTTCTGCTCCCGGTAGGGGATTCCGTACAGGTCGGCGAAGAGCAGCAGGTTGTCGACGGCGGACAGCCGCGCGTACAGTCCCGCGTCGCCGCCGAGGATGACACCTGTCACCCGCCGCGCGGCCTGAGCCTCGCGCACGACGTCGTGTCCGAGGATGCGCGCCTGACCCGACGTGGGCAGCAGGACGGTCATCAGTATCTTCGCCGTGCTGGTTTTTCCGGCCCCATTCGGCCCGAGAAGACCTACCAGCTCGCCGCGCCCGACACACAAAGAGAGTTTATCCAGGGCGTGTTTGACGCGGCCCTGCGGGCCCTTGAAACTGCGCGACAGTTCGTCTATCTGAATTGCGGGTGCAGTGCTTTCGTCCACTTTGCGGACACCTCGCCCCTCGGAACCTGATGACTCCCCCCAGAGCCCCGCCGCGCTGTGCGTTTGAGCTGTTCGAGGACTGACGGGATCGTAAGGCGTCGAACGGTCCAACATCAACGGCGCACATCGATGTCGGCTGGAAAGAACCGCAAGGTATGCCCGTTATTGTGCGATTCTTTGGCCTTGGGCATCGCCTCATAGGCTGCTCACAGGCACTGTTCAGCCCGTTTTGGTCCCATTTTCCAGGGTGTTTCGCGGCAGGGTCGGACAGGGCAGTAGAAGGAATCCGGACAGTTGTTACCTTCTCTTGCTGTACGAAAGTTGAACGTCTACTGTTGGCGCGATCAAGAAATGTGGCGAAGTTCATTTCCGCCCACAAGTACTTGAATTCTCTGCCGCTGCAGGCGGTTCCGTACGTGTGTTTGCGCCCGGTTCTTCAGTAATGTCGAAGGGTATTCACAATGCAGCGCACCAGCTTTCCGTCATTTCGATCCGTACTCACCGGCGCAAAGGACGGCGTGATCCGCGTGGCCGGCGCGCACAGCGCGCTGGGAGGGCTGCTGGCACAGGAAGCCGGATTCCAGGCGGTCTGGTCCTCCTCCCTGGAGGTGTCCTCCTCGCGCGGCCTGCCGGACGCCAGTCTCCTGAGCATGTCCGAGTACCTCCAGGCGGCCGCCCACACGCAGAGCGCGCTCACCATCCCGGTCGTCACCGACTGCGACACGGGGTACGGGGGCATCCTCAACGTGGCCCACATGATCCACGAGTTCGAGGCGGCCGGCCTCACCGCCGTGTGCATCGAGGACAAGCTCTTCCCCAAGCGGAACAGCTTCGCCGACGGCGGCCAGCACCTGGAGAGTGCCGAGGAGTTCGCCCGGAAGATAGCCACCGCGAAGCGGGCCCAGTCCGGACCGGACATGTTCGTCATCGCCCGCACCGAGGCCATGATCAGCGGCCTCGGGGTGGAGGCAGCGCTGGAGCGCTGCCGCCGGTACGCGGACGCCGGAGCGGATGCCGTCCTCGTGCACTCCAAGCAGAAGACGCGGGACCAGATCGTCGGTTTCCTCGACGGGTGGGACTTCCGCTGCCCGGTCGTCATCGTGCCCACCACCTATCCGGACTGGCACATCGACGACATACAGAAGGCCGGCGTATCGGCCGTCATCTACGCGAACCACGGCCTGCGTGCCACCGTCAGCGCGCTCCGCACGACCTATCGCTCGGTGTACGCGAACGGCGACACCACGGCGGTCGAGGACTCCATCGCGTCCGTCCAGGACATCTTCGCCCTCCAGCGCTTCGACGCCTGGTGCGAGCTCGACGCATGACCGATCGCATACCGGGGGACGGCCAGGCGATGAGAGGCCAAAATTGACCATAATCTCCGCAGCCGACGAACTGCTCGACACCGACATCTACCTCGACCTCGGCAACGTGGTCGGTGTCAACGTGATGCTCAAGTGCGAAGGGTTCAACTTCGCGGGATCGGTCAAACTGCGTACCGCGGTCTCCATGGTCACGGAGGGCATCCGCAGTGGGGTCATCACGGACACCACCACCCTGGTGGAGTCGTCGTCGGGCAATCTCGGCGTGGCGCTCAGCGTCGTGGCGGCGGCCCGGTCGCTGCGCTTCGTCTGCGTCACCGACCCCAAGTGCAGCCCCACCACCATGAAGCTCATGAAAGCCCTCGGCAGCGAGGTACAGGTGGTCGACGGCCCCGACCCGAGCGGCAGCTACCTCGCGGCACGCAAGCGCCGGGTGCGCGAGCTCTGTGAGCGGCACGACGACTACGTCTGCCTCGACCAGTACGAGAACCCTGCGAACTGGCTGGCGCACTACGAGATCACCGCGCCGCTGATCGCCAAACAGTTCCCGGACCTGGACGTCCTGTTCGTCGGTGCCGGCACCGGCGGCACCCTCGCCGGCTGTGCGCGGTTCTTCCGGGAGAACTTCGGGCACGTGCGGATCGTCGCGGTCGACAGTGTCGGCTCGGTCAACTTCGGGATGCCTTCGGGGCCCCGGTACATCCCCGGTCTGGGAGCCAGCGAGGCCATGCCCTTCGTCGTCGACGGGCTCGCCCACGAAGTGGTGCGGGTTCCCGAGACGGAGACGGTCCGCATGTGCCGGCGGCTCGCCCGTGGCGGTGTCCTCGCGGGCGGTTCCACCGGCACCGTGGTCAGCGGGGTGGAGCGCTGGTTCGCCCGGCAGGAAGCCGGAAGGCCGCTCACCGCCGTGGCGATCGCCCCCGACCTGGGCGACCGCTACCTGGACACGCTGTACGACGACGACTGGGTGGCGGCCACCTACGGCCTCACCGCATCGGACACCGACGAGGACCCCCTGACGGGCACGGCGACGCCGGCCGGCCAGGCGGGCGAGGAGAGGCAGCGATGACACAGGAAGCAGTGCCGAACACGACCAGCGGTCTCCCGATTCCGCCGCAGGCGGCCGGGCTGCCGCCGTACGCCCAGCTGCTCCTGGTCCTGGCCCGGCTCGATCCGGACGCGGATCAGGTGGCACTCGCGCGTTCCCTCGCCGGCCGCGACGACCTGGACTGGGGTGCGTTCCTCGACGCGGCGGCCCGGCACAAGCTGCTCCCGCTGGTCGGCCGCCATGTGCACACCTACCGCCTGGGGCGACCTGCCGGGGACGCCAAGGGCTTTCCCTACCCCTGGCTCTTCGCTTCGGCCCATCTCGGCAACCGGCAGCGCAACCAGGCCCTCTCCGACGAATTCGCCCTGGTGCTGAAGGAGCTGGGGGACGCGGGCGTGCCGTACGCGGTCCGCAAGGGTTTCTCGCTGGCCGAGGGGCTCTACCACGACATCTCGGTACGGCGGATCAGCGACCTCGACCTGCTCGTCGACCGGTCCGACGCCCCGCTCGCCCACGAGGTCATGGTCCGCCTGGGCTACCTCCAGGGGAACCTCGCCGCCGACGGCGACCGGATCGAACCCTTCAAGCGGGAGACCCAGCTCTTCTGGCGGCTGAACCTGAGCAACCAGCTGCCGTACCTCAAGGCAGGCAACCGGCCCGACGTGTCCGAGTACAACGTGGACCTCTGTCACGACATCTTCCAGCGCAAGTCCGGAAGCAGCGCGAGCGCCGCCGAACTGCTGCGGCGCCGGGTCCCGGTGGTTCTCTGCGGCACCGGCACCTGGGTGGCCGAACCGGTCGACGCGCTCCTGGACCTCTGCTCCCACCTGCACAAGGAAGCCACCAGCCTGCGCTTCATCGAGGACAGCGTGGACCTCCAGATCAGCAAGTTCCTCGACGTCAGCCTCTTCGCGACGGGTTTCGGCGACAGCGAGTGGGACGACTTCACCGACCGCACCAAGCAGTACGACGCGGCGGGGATCGCCTACTACGCCCTCCACCACACCGAACTCCTCTACCCCGGGTCGATCCCGGCCCGGGTGCTCGACACCCTGCGGCCCGAGGACACCGGCTACCTCGACCAGTACGGCACCCTCGACGGCCAGACCGCCCGCTGGTCGCTGCCCTTCCTCGACCGGCTCTTCGACACCGGGCGCGGGCGGGACAGCGCGCCCTCCAACGTGCCGCACGCCTGAACCCGGGCCCCTGCCCGGTCTTGGTCCCGGATTCCCGGCCGCTCCGGATCCTCGTCCCCGAGGCGCCCAGGCAACCCCGAGGCTGGTCCCGCGCACAGGCCGCCCGCGCGGCCCGACAGGCCGCACCTCCCGCACCCCGCGAACGCGGGCTCCAGAGAAAGGAACCGACCGTGGAGCCCTCCGCCCGCACGGCCCCACCGGCTGCCGCCGCGACCGGGATCCCACCGGCCGTCGACGACGCGGGTGGCGCGGACCGCCGGGGGCCGGTGACGGCCGCCACCCACCCGGGACCCCCCGCCGGGGCGCTCGAGGCCTCCGCGGTGGCCGGCCTCTTCGTCGATGCCGGCTTCGGGCCCTTCACCGGCGTGCCCTGCTCCTTCCTCGGGCCGCTCATCAGCGCCCTCGAAGCGGAGCACCCGGACGCCTACCTCGCCGCCGCCAACGAAGGAGAGGCCGTGGCCATCGCGGCCGGCTCCCGGCTGACCGGCCGCCGCCCCGTCGTCATCCTCCAGAACTCGGGCCTCGGCAACGCGGTCAACCCGCTGACCTCGCTCTGCTACACGCTTCGGCTGCCCGTCCTGCTCCTGATCACCTGGCGGGGCGAGCCCGGGCACCAGGACGAGCCCCAGCACCAGCTGATGGGGGCCATCACCCCGGAGCTGCTGAGCTCGATGCGGATCAGCCACGAGGAGTTCCCCGCCACGGCGACGGAGGTGGGTCCGGCCCTCGCCAGGGCGATCCTCCACATGGACCGCACCGGGCTGCCGTACGCCTTCCTCGTGCACAAGGGCGCCCTCGCGCCGTACGCACGGACCCGGGGAGAGACCCCGGCCGCAGCGACGTCCATGCTCCGGGCGGAGGCGATCAGGACCGTCGTCGACACGGCGGCAGCGGACACCCTGGTGGTGGCGACCACCGGCAAGACCGCACGCGAACTGGAGCGTGACCGGGACCGCGCCGCCAACCTCTACGTGGTCGGTTCCATGGGGTGCGCGTCGAGCATCGGCCTCGGCGTCGCACTGGGCGCGCCCGAGCGGGACGTCGTCGTCCTCGACGGCGACGGTGCGGCCCTCATGCGGCTGGAGGCCATGGCGACCATCGGGCGGCAGGCCCCTGAGCGCCTGCTCCACGTCGTCCTCGACAACGAGAGTTACGAGTCGACAGGCGGCCAGGCCACCTTCTCGGCGGACGTGGACTTCTGCGCGGTGGCCCTGGCCTGCGGCTACTCCACCGCGGCCGAGGTCGCCGACGTCGCCGGCCTGCGCACGGCGAGTGAGCGGGCGCGCGCGGCACCCGGGCCGCACCTCCTCCGCGTCCGTATCCGTCCGGGGTCCGACCCTTCCCTCGGCCGGCCCGTGCTCGCTCCGCCGCAGGCCGCGGCCCGATTCGCGGCCACGGTCGCGGGCCCGGACCGCGCCCGGTGACGCCGCCGTCCTCCGCCGACGGCCGTGCCCCGGTACCGCCCGTATCCAGGGAACACCAACTGACAGGAGACGCCGCCGTGCCCGAGACGACGCCGGACAAGGACCTGCGGGTCAAGCAGAACAAGCTCGACGCGCAGCTCCCGCAGGACAGCCCGCTGCGCCTCTACCTCGCGGAGAAGGACGAGACGGCCCGGGTGCGCAAACCCCGGCCGGAGTCCAGGCTCGTCCAGGTGCGGGAGCCGCTGGGCCGTATCCCGCGCACGCTGCTGGTGATGCCGCCCATGTGCATGTACGAGGGCGCGGTCAAGCGCGTCGTCCCCCCGATCGGGCTCTGCTACATCGCCGGGGCACTGGAGAAGGAGGGCATCGACGTCTCCGTGCTGGACTGCATCGTCGAGGGGATCGACGAGGAGGTGCCGGTCGGCAAGGGTGTCTGGAACATGGGGATGTCGGAGGAACGCTTCCGCGCCTACATCGCCGAGAACGAGTTCGACGTCGTCGGATTCACCATGATCTACTCCTCCGACCTCCAGAACCTCTACCGCTACGCGCAGCTCGTCAAGGAGGTCCGGCCGGAGACCACCGTGATCGCCGGCGGCCTGCACGCGAGCATCTACGCCCGTCGTTTCCTCCAGGACGCGGTGGCCGACGACGTGCCCTTCATCGACTACGTCCTGCGCGGCGAGGGTGAGATCCGGCTCGGGGACTTCCTGCGCAACCTCGCCGACGGCCGGGTCGACCTGAGCGCCGACGGGCTGGCGGGCCGGCACGAGGGAAAGATCTTCGCCAACCCGCAGTTCGCCCGGGTCACGGACCTGGACGCGCTTCCCTTCCCCGCGTATCACAAGGTGCCGGTGGAGAAGTACTTCGCCCACAACGTGCCGTTCTCGCCCTACCCGCGCGGCAAGCGCGTCCTGCCCCTCTACACCTCACGCGGCTGCCCCGTGGGATGCACCTTCTGCGCCAGCACGAACTTCTCCAAGCAGTACATCGCGCGCTCCGTGGACAACGTGATCGCGGAGATCCGTCACTACAAGGACGCCTTCGGCGTGGACGAGGTCCAGTTCGCCGACGACAACCTCACGTTCGACCGTAAGAGGGCCACCGAACTGTTCGAGAAGATGGTGCCCCTGGGGCTGCCCTGGTGCACGCCCAACGGCATCATGGTGAACACGCTCAGCGCACCGCTCGTGGACCGCATGGTCGATTCGGGCCTCTACCAGATCACCCTCTCCCTCGACAGCGGCAGCGCGGAGACGCTCAAGGAGCAGCACCGCAAGCCGGTCGACCTGACCAAGGTCCCCGACCTGATGGCCTACCTGTACGACCTGGGCGTGCTCATGCACGGGACCCTCGTCGTCGGCATGCCGGGGGAGACCGAGGAGCAGATCAAGGACGGCTTCGCCTTCGTCGAGCAACTTCCCTTCCACTCGATCAACGTGTTCATCGCCGCCGCGATCCCCGGCTCCGAGCTGTTCGAGCAGGCTGTCAGCAACGGCGCGATCACCTACGAGGGAGCGCTGCACATCGACACCGCCCGCTCCACGCTCAGGCTCAGCAACATCGCGGCCGAGCGGCTGGAAGAGCTGGTCAGCGGCTTCCTCGAGCGCTACAACAAGGCGATCTACCAACGCGACCCGGAAGCGTGGGAGCGCAAGTACCGCGACCACAAGGACCGCATGTCACGCATCTGCGTGGGCTCCGCCTCGGCCATCACCTCGACCATCATCAGTGCGGGCGCGACCGGGTGACTCCCGCCCACGGGGCACCTCCTCGCGGGGCGGGCCGCCCCCGGGCGGCACGCCCGGAACACCACTGATCCGTACGCCGACCGCGTCCGGCCCGTCCGGGCCGCGCGAGGGAGTGGAGGAAACCGTCATGCTGGAAAGCGCAGTCGTCCTCGCGGCCGGAGAGAACCGGCGCATGGGCAACTCGTCCGCACCGAAGTCGCTGCTGCCGCTCGGCAGCGACTCCGCCGGGCCCACGTTCCTCAGCAGGCATCTGGGCCTGCTGCGCCGCGCGGGCGCCGAGCGCGTCTTCCTCGTCGTCAGCCCGGCCAACCGCGCGGCGTTCGAGCCGTTCGCCGACGACGTGGTGGAACTCGTGGTGTGCGGCGACGGCAGCGAACGCACCGGATCCAGCGTCAGCATGCTGGCCGGGCTGAGGGCCCTGCTGGCCTGGAGGCCGCACGGCTGCCGCACCGTGATCAGCGACGCCGACATCGTGTACGAGCAGGCGCTGCTCGACCACGTGTCGTCCACCCGCGGATCACGGCTGTTCACCATCGAACGGACCAACGGCGACACCGAGGAGGTCCGGGTCTACGGCAGGTCCCCGGCACAGCCGGTGCTCATCGGCAAGGGTCTCGCGAGCGGCATGACCAGCGGGCTGGACCTGCTCGGCGAAAGCCTCGGTCTCATCCTCCTCGACGCCGCCGAGGCCGTCTCGGTGGCCGAGCTGACGCGCTGGGCCGTCGGGGACCCGCCACGACAGCGGCCGTACGGGTACGGCGGTCGCCTCTCCGAGCACGAGGAGATGTGGCAGTACCTGTTCACCCTCGGCAGGCTCCAGGTCTCCCAGGTCTCCGCGGACCTGCTGTTCTCCGAGTGCGACTTCCCGGAGGACCACGCCTACGTGCGTGAGGAGTTGTTTCCGGCGATCACGCGGCGGGACCGGAACGCCGTTGCCGTCCCCCGCTGACCGGAGACGGCACGCGCCCCGGCCGGCCGCGGTGCCGGGGGACCGGGAGCTCCCGGAACGGCGAACGGCGCCGGGCCGCCTCCCGCGAGGGGCCGGCGGCCTCCCCGGGACCCGGGGCCGGGGAGGGTTCTCGCACACGGGCCCCGGGGTGCGGGTCCGGTCAGTGCGGGGACGCCGCGGCCGCCTCACGCACGGCGGCGTCCCGAGCCTGGGAGTTCGCCTGTTGGAAGGCGTCCTTGTGCGCCGCGGCCCAGGTGTTGGACGCGACGGTGCCGGCGGCCGAGTGACGGAAGGCGGGTGCGACATGACGGGCGAACAGATCGAGACTGCGGCGAACCCGCTCGGGTGCGGCCCAGTCCATCAGCGACAGCAGCAGGCAGCCGAACCCCTCGCTGCGTTCCTGCAGGCCGCGGATGGCGGCGACGCAGTCCGCCGGGGAGCCGGCGATGATGCCACCCGCCTCGACGGTGTACTCGAACGCCTTGCGCGCCCCCACCCCACTGGTCGTCAGCGGCATGCCCATGGTGCGCACCCACAGGTGCTCCCGCTGGTACAGCCAGCCCTCGTAGAGTTCCTCCATCGCCTGCTCGCGGCTGCTGGAGACGTGGACGGGCAGCAACAGCCGCCAGGCGGCGCGGTCGGCCTTCCGCCCGGCAGAGGCCGCGGCGTCCTCGTAGTGACGCCACTGTTCGCCGAGCCGGTCCAGGGCGAGTCCGTGCCCGGCGCGCGGCGCCCCCCAGGGCGGAGCCACGTACGACAGAGGGCTGACCCCGTGGGTGCCGGCGAGCCGCATACCGAAGGGGGACTGTGCGCTGGCCACCGCCACCTCCACACCCTGCGCGGCGAACGAACCCAACTGGATTCGGGCGTCGTGGAGTTCGAACCAGTCGCGGGTGGCGCTGACGACCTCACCGCGCAGCAGGGGCAGGACTGCCTCCAGCGACTCGGTCGTCCTGCGCCGGGTGTCCGCCACCGGAATGCCCAGCATGTGCATGTCGGAGGGGACGGAGCCCGCGCCCACCCCCAGGATGAAGCGCCCGCGGGTGAGATGGTCCAGCTGGGCCGCCCGCTCGGCCGCCATGAAGGGATGGTGGTACGGCAGCGTCATCACACCGGTCGCGAAGACGATCCGGCGGGTCCGTTCGGCGGCGGCTGCGATGAACAGCTCCGGACTGGTGACGGTGCCCCAGCCGGCCGAGTGGTGCTCACCCACCCAGAACTCGTCGAAGTTGAGGTCGTCGGCCAGTTCCGCGAGAGCGATGTCCCTGCGGAGCAGGAGATTGGGGTCCTCCCCCGGAGGGTGCAGAGGAGATATGAAGCAACCGAACCGCATTCGGTCCACAGTCGGTCCTTTCCGGGTGCGTCGAAGGGGCTTCGTCCACCGGCGGGCTCTGCCGGGCCACCCTAGACGCCCCCCTCCACCGGAGGCGAGAACATGTCTCACGTGGTGACGGCCAGGGCTTGCCCGGCCCCGGGGTCCGCGGCAGCCGACTGCGCTCCGCACCCGGGACGTCGCCGCGTCCGGGGTGTGACCCCACGCCGTCCGCGGCGCGCGGGCGGGCACGCCCGGGGGTGACCGGCCGGCCCGCCCTTCGCACGACGGAGGGCGCCCTGACCCGAGTCGGTCCCGTCCGCCCGTACGGTCGCCGCCACTTCGCGGCGGCCCGTGAGCGGCGCGGAGTCCTGACGCAGGGCGTGGCGGGGCCCACGGGATTCTTCCGCCGCGCGTCCGATCCAACCTATGACCTTCTCTGGAGGGGGAGCCGAGTGGACGCCTCACCGGCACGTCGGCACGCGTCCGGCCGCACCATCGCTCCGAGCCCGTCCGGCGTCCCGCCGACGAGATCGCTCACCCGTGCCTTCGGAACGCCGGACCGCGCTTCCGGCACCGGACCGCGCAGGCCACCGGCCCCCTCGCGCGGTGGCGGCCCTGCCGCGGTGCCCTGTGCCGTCCGGCGCACCCCGGCAGGACGCGCGGTCCCGGGTCCGGCAGTTCGGCGACCAGCAGGCCGGACCGTTGCCGGCCGGGAGGGCGGGCGGGCGTGAGGACCATCGGCGCGCGCGGGATCTCGCGCGAGTACGACTGGCTGGCCCCCATGGTGCTGTGGCCGCTGGCGCGGCGGATCATGCCGGTGGCCTCGGTACGGCCGCAGGGCGGCGGCACCAGACGGCTCGACGACGAGGCCGTGTTCGCCTGCATCCTCTACGTGCTCGTCAGCGGGTCGCCCTGGCGTGCCGTGCCGGACACCTTCGGCACCTCGTGGCAGACGGCGCATCGCCGTTTCCGGCAACTGTGCGCGGCGGGGATCTGGGAGCGGCTCGAACTCACCACCGACGTACCGGGGATGCCCCCCGCCCTGAGGTACTGGGCGGCGGCGGTCCGCCGGGCCGCCGCAGCACGCGACGGTTCCCGGGCGGAGGCGCCCGGATGCGCGGAGCACGGCGGGGGCCCGCCCCGGCCCGTGGCCGGAGTGCGGCACTCCGTCCCCCACCCGGACGTCTCCGAGGCCGGCACGAAGCGGAGAAGGGAGACCCGGCCATGAGCGAACGGCCGAGGCCGCGGTTCGGCGGTTCTGTCCCGCCGGCCGCCACCGTGCCGGTGGGCGCCGACGCGAGAACCGGTCCCTGCCTCGCGCGGACCGGGTCCGCAGGGGGAGGCGGACGCAACGACGGGGACGGCGGTCGTCACGGAAGGGGGACCCGGTGGTGAGAGCCTCGGAGAAGTTCGGCGTGCTGTTGAGGGAGTTGCGCGGCCGGATCGGTCTGACGCAGAAGGAGCTTGCCGATCTGGCAGGACTGAGCGTCCGGGCGGTACGTGACCTGGAACGCGGACGGGTGAGCCGGCCCCGGAAGGAGACGGTCCGCCTCTTGGCCGACGCGCTGCGGCTGCGGGACGGCCGCCGTGCCGTCTTCCTCACGACGGCGGCGGCCCGGGTCACGTGGGAGGAGCAGCCGACGCCGGACGCGAACCGTGAAGAGGCCCCGGGACGTATACGGATCACCGACGGCCGGGACGGGCCGGACACCGACGTCTACGCCCTGGCCGAACTGCTCGTAACCGAGCGGCGCAGACTGGCGGCGGGCGAGGAGGCCGCGGACGACCGCGACGAGATCGTCTTCGTGGCGACCCGGTCCGCGGATTCGGCGCTCGACTGGTCGGTGCTGTGGGCGGCCCGCCCCCGGTGAAGCGCCTCGGCGCCCGGCGGGTACGAGGAGCCGGGACGGGCGCGCCGCGGGCACGCCGACGGGCCGGGCCCGTACGGCGCCCGCCGTCCCGCCCCGCGCCGGCGTGTGCCCGGCGCGGGCCGTCAGACCAGTGCGGCTCCCAGCGTGCTGATGCGGGTGTCGGAGGCCGCCGCCACCGGTGTCGCGTCACGGCTGACGAGGAACTCCGGCCGGGTCGGCGCCTCGGGTACGTTGCCGACCGCGTTGTACGTGATGAGCAGCAGGGCCCGCCGGTCGGAGGAGCTGTTGTTGGTGGAGGAGTGCACGATGCTCGGGTGGAAGGCGTGCACCTCGCCCGCCTCTCCCGTGATGAGCGCCGTACCGTGCTCGCGCGCGAGCTTCTCGACGGTCTCCTCCCGTACCGTGTAGGCCAGGTCCGCCGAGACGTGCCGGCGCCAGTCGTCGCTCGTGTCGGCCGGGTCCGGAAGATCCAGAAGGCCCCCGCGGTGCGAACCGGGGACGACGGTCAAGGGGCCGTTGCCCTCGTGTATCGGATCCAGGGCGATCGCCAGGTTGACGGCGTCGGGCCGCCGCATGCCGTCCTGCTGGTTCCAGAACGAGAAATCCTGGTGCCAGGGCCAGGCGGCACCCTCGTGGGCCTGCTTGAGATTGACCTTGAACTGGTAGACGTAGACGGGTCCGCCGATCAGAGCCTGTGCGGCACCCACGAGCGCGGGGTGCCGCACCAGAGCGGCGCAGAGGTCGTCGAAGGCGTGGCAGCCGTGGATCGCGCGCACCGTGTCGCCGTCTTTCTCGTGGACCACCTCCGGGCGACGCGTCGCGCTGATGGCGTCGACCCGGTCGCGGACCCGCACCACGGTCGGTGCGTCGAGCCGGAAGGGCAGGCGGCACCAGCCGTCCGCCGCGTAAGCGGCCTTGAGCGCGAGGGGGTCGGTCCAACCGGTCGGGAACGTGCTGTCCATGGGGCTGACTCCTGGTTCACGTGGTCGTGGTCGAAGGTCGGGGGAGGACGGGTGCCGGCACCGGGACGAGGGGGGACGCACCCGGCGGCAGACGCGCCCGGTGCCTGAGCGCCCTCACCGGGACCTACCGGGTGACTCCGGTACCCGTCCCTCGGCGAGCAGCGTCTCGTGCACGGTCCGCAGGACGGCGCCGGCCGTCTCGTGCGGCACCCCCCGGGCCCGTAGCCGCAACGCCCAGGCGCCTTCGCCGTCGTCCATGACGCGCAGATAGAAGCGGGGACCCAGCGTCAGGAAGGCGGGTTCGTAGGCCACCCGGCCGTCCTCCTCCTCGGTCACCTCGAACGGTTCGAAGGAGCCGGGATCGCCGGAGACGCCCTGGACGATGAGGTTGAAGGACCAGACCTCGTCGTGCGAGGCGACGGCCGCCGGATGGCGCGCGCACAGCCGGGTGACCGCATCGAGGTCGAAGACGCCGTTGCGGAACGCCTGAAGACTCTTCAGGCCCAGTCGGCGCGCCAGCTCCGCCACGGTGTCCCCGGCGGGCACGTCGACGTGGAGCGGTACCCACTGGTTCATCGACGTGACGTGTCCGGTCCACGGGTTGCCGTGCCGGTTGGAGGAGACCATCCGCATCGGGATCGAGCGCACGCCCTGCACCTCGGCGACGGCCGTGGCGTAGGCGGCGAGCAGCACAGCGAAGACCGACACCCCACCCTGCCCTGCCACGCGTTCCGCGGCGGCGCGGGACCGGCGCGAGAGCAGCCGGGCCACGAAGACCTCGTCCGGCGGCGCGTCCCCGGACGGACGGGGCGGAAGTCCACCCGCCACCGACGCGGCGAGGGTCTTCTCCCAGTGCCGCTCGGCCGACCGCAGCCGGGCCCGGAAACCCTCCGAGCGCTGTTCCCGCGCCATGGCGGTCAGCAGGTCCGGCGGCTGCTCGGCGGCAGGACCGGGCCGGTGCAGCGCCGCCAGCAGGTCCTGCCACAGGATCTGCTTGGCGGACCCGTCGGCGACGATGTGGTGGTTGACCAGCGCGATCCGCTCGGCCAGACCGTCGCGGGTCAGGACCACCGCGCGCCACGCGCACTCGGACCACAGACAGAACGGCCGCGCCGCCGAGGCGGCCAGTCTCGTCCGGAGCTCCGCTTCGTCCGAGCCGTCGGCCGCCACCACCTCGATCGAGGGCTCCGCGTCGTCACGCACCGACTGGCGCGGCACCGCCGGGTCGCCGAGGTCGTACACCGTACGGAGCGAGACGTGGCGGGCGCGCAGCGTGTGGAGGGCGGCCACCGCACGGGCGGGCGGCACACGCTCAGGAAGCGTCCACAGGGTGCGCAGGTTCGACTCGTGCCACTGCGCGACGGGAAGGTCCTGCACCGCCCGCATCACGGACAACTGACCGAAGGTGAGCGGCCCCGACGTCTGCACCGACCATCGCCTCCCGTACGCCGACACGCGACCCTCGCGCCGGTGGCCCGTGTCCACCGCAGCGCCCGGCCGCCGAACGCCCGTCAAGCTATCGGCGCGCGTGCGGCGGAGGCGGCAGCCCCGGCGGCAGTTGCGCACGGCGGGGCGCGGGCGGCAGCGGCACGTGGGCGCGTCATCTGCCTCCGAAGGTGCCGCTCGACGCGGATCCCCGCCGCTAGCGTCGTCGCCCATGGTGACGATCACCCCACAGGATCACAGGAGCGGCGGTCCGCCGCGGCTCGGTGTCGTCGGAGCAGCGGGACGGCTCGGCGCCAGGGTGGTCCAGGAGTGCGACCGGCACGGCCTGGCCGTCGTGTGGACGGCCACGCGTACGTCCTGGCCCACGCGGCAGGACGGGGACGCCGTACCCACCGTGGTCGTCGACGCGAGCCGCGGTGACGTCCTGCCGCGCACCGCCGACTACTGCCGGTCCGTCGGCGCGGCCCTGCTGGTGTGCGCGTCCGACATCGGTCCCGCGCAACGGCGCGCGGCGGCGGACCTGTCCACCGAGGTCCCCGTCGTCCTCGCGGCCAACCTGTCGATCGTCAACTGGCTCCAGCACCAGCTGGTCCGCACGGCGGCGGCCCTCTCCGCCCGCCTGCCCGAAGTTCCGGAGACCAGCGTCCTGGAACGGCACACGACCGCCAAACGCGACCGCCCCAGTGCCACGGCGCGTTCCCTCGCCGGTGTCTGGGAGACGGCCGGTGCGGGCCGCACCCACGAGATCGCCTCGTACCGGGCGGGCCTTCCCGTCAGCGAGCACCGGTTCGCCCTCGGCTTCGCCCACGAGACGCTGACGATCATCCACGACGTGCGCGACCTCGGACCGGCCGCGCTCGGCGCCCTCACCGCCGCCACCTGGATCCACCGCGGCGCCCCGCGACTCTGGACGGGAACGGAACTCTTCGACGAGATCCTCCTCCCGGACAGCTCGGCGACACCACGCGGGAGCGCCTCCGTGACATGAGGGCCGTGTCCGGCCCCCACCGCGTCCCGCGCGAACACAACGGCCACCGGGCCGACGGAGGAGAACGTGACCATCCACAGGCACTTCGACTCGGCGGAGCAGGCCGAGCTCTTCGACGTGGTGACAAGGATCAGCGAGAAGGAGCTGGCCCCGGTCGCCGCCGACCACGAGGCCCGCGCCGACTACCCCCGCCACCTGGTGACCCGGCTCGGCGAACTCGGCGTCATCGGCCTGGCGTTCCCGCAGCGCTGGGGCGGTGGCGGCCAGTCCGTCGCCTTCTTCCTCCAGGTCGTGGAAGAACTGGCACGCGGATGGCTGGCCGTGGCCGAGTCCGTGCACCTCCAGGCCCTCACCTGCCGGGGACTGGCCCGGCACGGCAAGGACGAGCTGCGCGAGGCGTACCTGCCGGCCATGCTGGAGGGCAGGCTGCTGGGTGCGAACTGCATGTCGGAGGCGGAGGCCGGCTCCGACCTCGGCGCCATGACCACGGCCGCGAGCCCCGTGGACGGCGGGTACCGGATCTCCGGACTCAAGACCTGGGTCAGCCATGCCGGGGCCGCAGACGTCTACCTGGTCTACTGCCGCACGGGCGGGGCCGGACCCGGCGGCATCTCCTGCTTCCTCGTCGAAGCGGGCCAGGAGGGCGTACAGGTCCACCCCCCGTTCGCCAAGATGGGCGTCTGCGCCCTGCCCACCGCCCCGGTCGCCTTCGACGGCGTGCGCGTCCCGGCAGTGCGGATGGTCGGCGGACGCAACCGCGGCATGCTCGTGGCCGCCTCGGTCTTCGACCACGGCCGCCTGGGCATCGCGGCCTGTGCCGTCGGCCTCGCGCAGGCCGCGCTCGACCACGCGAGCGACTACGCCAAGCAGCGCCGTCAGTTCGGCAGCCCCATCGCCTCCTTCCAGGGCGTCGCCTTCCTGCTCGCCGACATGGCCACCCAGATCGCCGCGGCCCGCGCCTTGCTCCTCACCACCGCACGGCTGATGGACGAGGGCCGGCCGGTCTCCGCCGAGGCCGCCAAGTGCAAGCTCTTCGCCACCGACACCGCCATGCGCGTCACCACGGACGCCGTGCAGATCCTCGGCGGCTCCGGGTACGTGCGCGACCACCCCACGGAGCGCTGGATGCGCGAGGCGAAGCTCCTCCAGATCATCGAGGGCACCAACCAGATCCAGCGCGCGACCATCGCCCAGAGCCTCTGATGCCCGCGCCCCACCCCACCCCCGCCACGGAGGAACGGCCGCATGAACGAGCTGCTCCCGTACGAAGCGTGCTACTCGGGCCAGGCGTCCGACGCTCCCGCCACCTGGGGCCAACAGGCCTTCCGGGACGGGCTGTCGCGCTACGCCGGCACAGGCTGGAACCGTAACGTCGCCGTGGTGGCCCCCCTGCCGGAGGGCACCACCCTCCCCGGCGCCCTGGAGCTGCTGGCCCACGTCACCTCCCGTCACGAAGGCCTGCGCACCGAGGTGTACGAAAGCCCCGAAGGCCTCCGCCAGCGGGTGCGCGGAGCGGGAACCCTGGCGGTCGGCCGGATCGAGGGCGCGGCACCCGCCGACACCGCCCGTGAGGCAGCCAGGCTACGGGCCCTGCCTCTGGGCACCGGCGGCCTCCCGCCGTTCGCCGCGTCCGTCGCCGGGCCGGCCGGCCGCCCCCGCGCCCTCGTCCTGGCCTTCTCCCACCTGGTCGTCGACGCGTCCAGCGTCCGGACGGTCCTGGACGGACTCGCCCGGCCCTCCTCGGAACCGGCGCCCCAGCCCCGCGAACAGGCGGCCCGTGAGGCGGGCGAGCTGGTGCGCACCGGACAGCGCGCCGCCGCCACCTGGGCCAGGGAAGCGGGGGACACCGCCTTCCCGTTCGCCGTTGCGCGTGCTGGAGCGGACCGGAGCCAGGTCGTGCAGACGGCACTCACCTCGGCCCCGGCGGCCGTCAGGCTGAAGGAGATGTCCGCCGGACTCGGCGCCGACGCCTCCGCCGTCCTGCTGGCCGCCACCGCTGTCGCGCTCGCCGCACCGCTCGCGCTGGACCGGCTGCCGTTGCAGGTGGTGACCTCCAACCGGCACCGGGCCCACGCCCGCGACTACGTGGGCGTTCTCGCACAGTTCGGCCCACTCACCGCACGGCTCGATCCCGACGCCGGCTTCGAGGACACCGTGCGGCAGGTCGCGCGCCGTGCCATGAGCGCCTACAACAGCGCCCTGTGGGCGCCCGCCGGCCTGGCGCAGGCACTGACGGCCACCGGGCGGTCGCTGGACGAGGTGCTCGGCACCACCTACACCTTCAACGACATCCGGGCGGCCGACTTCCCCCCGGTCCTGGACCATCCGGCCGAGCCGGACCCGGGCCGGGACCACTGCCTGCACGACCTGCCCCACTGGCCCTACCAGGGCGGACGCTGCGCGATCGCCGTGGTGGGCGGAGCGCGAGTGCTCCAGTTCGCGCTGCGCGCCGACACCCGGTACGTGGCACCGGAGCTCACGGCCAGGCTGCTGCCGGCCATCGACGCCGTGCTGCGCCGGGTGCACGAGAAGGGCGCATCGATCCGGATCGGTGCGTTGGGGGAGGGGCTGTGACGGACACGGGACCGACGCCCCCGGCCAGGAGCGCACCGGTGTTCCGGCGGGCGATCCGTATCTGCCCCCGCATCTGCCTCCGCCCCGTACGAGAGGTCACTACGGTGGCAGCCGTGAACCGCACGCGGCGGCGAGGGGACACGTGGTGACCACACGCGAACGGGTGCCCCGAGGCACCGGCCCGCGCCCTTCCGGCCGGGCGGACGACACGTTCGGCGCCGACTGGCTGCGGATGATCACCCTCGATCCGGCGCCGCAGGAACGCCTGGCCCCCCTGCGGGACGCCCGCGCCGCACGCGTCCTCGGACTCGTGCGGGACGCCCTGTGCGGCCCCGGCGACGACGGAGGACGCAGCGTCCCCTCGGCGGGGGCCCTCTACCCCTACGACGTGGTGGTCGTGGGCGGGTCCGGCCCGTACCCCCGCCTGCTCAAGGCCGATCTCGGCCGTGACGGCTGCACGGAGCTGCCCCTGTCCGTGGCCGCGGCCCGCGCCGTGGGGGCCGCGCTCGACGAGGGGTGCGGCATCGAGGGCGCCGACCACATCGTGGTGCTCGCCCGGCCCTGGCTGTCCATGCGCAAGTACGGCCCCCGCGGGCACCTCTACACCCAGCTCGACGCCGGGCACGCCGCCACCAGCCTGCTGGGCACGGCGCTGGGGCAGGGTCCCGCCGTGCTGCGCCTGCGCGTCCCGCGACGCCGGATCAGCGCCCGGCTCGATCCCCTGCTGCCCTACCGGGAGGTGCACTCCGTCGTGTCCGTCGGGCCCGCCCGCCGGAACCACGCGCCGCGGGACACCTCCGTGAACCTCGCACCACCGCCGAGGCGCGACGCGTCCGCATCGATGGAGCGGTTCTGCTGGTCGCAGATACCGGGGGCCCTGCGAAACGGAGGTGACCCGCCCCTGCCCGTCACCTGCGCCCCCGTGGTGGCGGTCGGCGACGGGCCCGCCGGCCTCGGCCGGGTCGGGCGCCACGAATGGCGGCTGCTGACCCGGCTGCGCCACTCGTGCAAGCGGTTCGAGCGGCAGGAGCAGCCTGCCGGCGCGATCGCCGCAGCCGTCGAGGCCCTGCTCACCGACCTCCCCACCGACCTGCCCGACGCGGCCGGCGGGCGACGGGGAGGTGTCGGGGTCAGTGTTTTGACCGGGCCCGGGCCCGTCGCGGACGCCTGCGCCCGGCGCCTGCCGGGCGGCGACGTACGGATCACCGTCGGCGAAGCGATCAACGACCCGGCCGTCATCACCCGGCTGTGCCGCGGCCAGCGGCACATCGCGGGGGCGCAGGCCCTCGTCGCCTTCCACCTGCGCACCGGGCGGCTGCTGGGTGCCGGCCGGCCGCAGGAGGTCCGTGACGCCCTCTTCCGCGCCTCGGCCGCCGCCCACCTGATCTATCTGGGCGCGGCCCGCAACGACGTCGCGGTGACGGCGGTGGGAGGGTTCGACGCCGGCGCGCTGCGGACCGTGGCAGGCCTCGGGGACGACGAGGAAGTGGTCTACCTGATGGCGCTGGGTGTCGCGGCGGGGACCGGGAGCAAGATCGACCGATTGGCGGTCGCACATGCGCACGGAGAATGAGCCCGTTCGGCGCGGCACCCAGGGGAGGCGGACCACCTGATGCGGTTGCTGAACGACGTCCTCACCGAACTCACGGCCCAGCACGCCGACGCCCCCGCGGTCGGCGACGCGGGCGGAGTCCTGACCTACCGCGAACTCGGCGACTCCGCGGCCGACTTCGGTACGGCCGCTGACGAGTGGTGGCGCTCGGGCGTGCCCCGCGGAGCGGGAGCCCCGGCCGAAGGCAGGGTCCGGGCCGGTATCCACGCGTCCAACTCCGCCGCCTACGTGGTGGCGTACGCCGGACTGCTGCGCGCGGGCATGGTGCCCCTGCTCCTCGACCCGGCCCTCGGCGCGGCCGAACTGGCCGTCATCGCCACCGACTGCGGCATCGACCTGTTCGTCAGCGACCGTCCATTGCCGGCCGGACTGCCGGTCACCGCCACCACGCGGATCGGCGACATGCGGCTGACCGCGCTGCCCGCTGCCCCCGACCGGCCCGCGCTGCTCGACACCACGGAGGTCTGCCGCTTCACCTCCGGCTCCACCGGCTCGCCCCGCTGCATCGAATTCTCCGGTACCGCCGTGCTGGCGGCAGCCCGCGCGTGGCGGGAGGCGACCGAGATGAGTGCGGGGGAACGGGTGCTGTGCTTCGCCGGACTCTTCAACGGCCTGGCCTTCAACACCTCGCTGCTGGCCTCCTTCCTCGCCGGCGCGGCGCTGTGGGTGCCTTCGGGGCTCCCCAGCTCCGGACACGTCGCCCGCTTCCTGCGGCAGGTAGAACCCACCCGCCTGACGGGCTTCCCCGCCCTGTACGAATCGTTGCTACGTCGCGAACAGCCCGTCCCCGAACTGGCCGGGCTGCGCTCCGCGCTCTCCTCCGCGGCGCCGCTCTCCGCCGGGACCGCTGCGGAACTGCGTCGCCGCCACGGCCTGGCCGTCAACGACTACTACGGGGTGGCCGAGGCGGGACCCCTCACCTACGACCCCGATCCCGCTCCGGGACGCGGCCTGGGATACCCGCTGCCAGGGGTCGAGTTCGCCTTCGGCACACAGGCCCACGGCGCCACGGCGGTCCGGGTCCGCAGCGGATCGATGGGGTCGCGCTACCTCAACGCCCCCGGCCTGCTGGAGAGCCGTCTGGACGCGGACGGCTTCTACCTGACCGGGGACGAGGGCCTGATCGACGAAGGCCGACTGGTGCTGCGCGGCCGGGCGGGCAAGGGCGTCAACATCGGCGGCCGGAAGATCGACCCGGCCGAGGTCCAGCAGGCGCTCGGCCGGTGCGGCGCGTCCGATGCCCTGGTGCTCACGACGGTCAAGAAGAACGGCGACCCGATGCTGGCCGCCCTGGTCACCGGCACCGCCGGCGTCACCGAGGAGGAGCTGCGGGCACGCTGCCTCGGCCTGCTCGCGCCGTACAAGGTTCCCGAACGGATCTTCGCCGTGCCCCGGCTGCCGCGCGGCGGCGCGGGCAAACCCCGACTGGGCGCCGCCGAGGCACTTCTCACCGACCTGCTGCGCGCCCCCCGTGACGAGCAGGCGTCCGGAAGGACTTCCGCCCCCGCCGAGCCATCCTGAGCGCCGGCCCCTCCGCAGCACCCCGACGACCGCCCCGATCACCTGTAGGAGAACCGATGCCCCCCTCCCCGCACCTTCTCCAGCGCATCGCCGAACTCGTCGCCGAGGCCAGCGAAGGCGCGGTGAGCCAGGAAGCCGCCGTCGCGGACGGCCGCACCCTCACCGAGCTGGGCCTGACCTCCCTGTCCTACCTGCGGCTCATCGACGCCCTGGAGAACGAGTTCGGCGTCTACATCGACCTGGAGGAGGACACCGCGTTCCTCGGATCGGTCGACGGCCTGGTCACGTACCTCGACGAGCAGGGCGTGACCGCCAAGGGCAGCCGATGACCGCACGGCTCGACGAAGCCCGGCTGCCACCCGTCGCCCTCGGACTGCGTGTCCAGGTCGCACTGGCCTCCCGCTCGCTCTCGCTCGGCGGACACGACGACTTCAACCAGGGGCAGGTATCGGCGCGCGTCCCCGGCGCCGACTACATGCTCATCAAGGGGGCCCTCAAGGGCTTCGACGAATGCACCCCCGAGGACGTGGTCGTCGCACCCCTGGACCCCGACGTCCCCGCCCCGCCGCTCGCACCGCCCGAACTCCCCCTGCACCAGGCGGTCTACGCGGCACGCCCCGACGTGAACGGCGTGGTCCACAGCCACGCCCCGCACACCCTGGTCTTCGGAGCCACCGACCTGCCGCTGCGCCCGGTCTCGCACGAGGGCGCCTATTTCGAGCAGCGGATCGGCCGGTTCACGATGACCAGCAACACCATCCTCGACATGGTGACCGCGCGGGGTGTCGCCGACGCGCTCGGCGCCGACCCGGCCGTCCTGCTGCGCAACCACGGCGGTGTCGTGGTCGGCAGATCCGTCCGGCACGCCACCGTGCACGCCCACACCCTGGAGCGTGCCTGCCGGCTCCAGCTGATGGCGGAACAGGTGCCGGGCGGCTACCACACGTCGACCCCGGCCGATGTGCTGGCGAAACGCGAATTCATCTACGGAGACCTCGCGGTGCGTTCCTACTGGGACCATTGCGTCGGCCGGGTGCGGCGCACCTGGCCGGACACGGCGGAGTGGGGCCGTCGCCGACCGTCCGCCACGCCATAGCCCTGACCGCACACCGACGGGAGAACCAGGTCCGGTGGACCGCGAAACCATGCCGCAGGACCCTTCGGCAGGCGCCGTGAAGGATCTGTCCGCGCGGGCAGCCGCCGCCGGACGCCGCAATCTCACCTTGCTGACGATCTGTCAATTCCTCTACTACATGGGGATGGGGATCGACCTCACCCTCACCGCGGTGGTGGGTCTGCGGCTGGCACCGACCCCGGTGCTCGCCACTCTGCCGATCACCCTCATGGGCGCGGCTGCCATGATCGCCAACTTCTCCGCCGGGCTGCTCAGCGACCGGTTCGGCCACCGCAAAGTGGCGGCCGGAGGCGCGGCCACCGCGGTGGCCGGCGGACTGGTGTCCATGGCGGGGATCCGGTCCGGTGATTTCTCCGTGCTCTGCACGGGCACCGCACTGGTGGGTCTGTACAAGGCCACCGGAGGATATTTCCGCTACCTCGCCGCCGACTCCGTCCCCCGGGAGAGCCGGGAGCGGGCGGTCTCCGTCCTGCTGTGCGGCGGGGTGCTGGCGGCCTTCGTCGGGCCATGGGCGGCGACGGCGTGTGCCGGACTGATGGACACCGAGTACGCGGGCTCCTACCTGCTGGTCTCCGTGCTCGCCGCGGCCGTGATTCCGCCCGTGCTCGCGGTCCGCTCCGGCCCGGCGGGAGAGGAACAGGAGCCCTCGCCGCCGCCCGTACGCATCCGGGCCGCGGCGCGCACCCTCCAGTTCCGCACCGCTTTCGCCACCCTGACCGTGGGAGGCTGCGTGATGACCCTGCTCATGTCCGCGGGCCCGCTGGGGAGCCGGCACGCCGGCCACTCGGACGGCGTGGGGGCCTTCGTCATCCAGGCGCACATGGTGGGCATGTTCGCGCCCTCCCTCTTCAGCGGCTGGCTCAACACCGCCCTGGGCCCGCGCCGCAACGCCGTGCTCGGCGCGGCCCTGCTGGCGGCCGGGGCGCTGGTCGGCGCGGCCGACACGGGCGTCGCCGCGTTCGTCGTCGCGCTGAGCCTGGTCGGCGTGGGATGGAACTTCCTCTACGTTGCGGGCAGCACCTTCGTCGTGCGCTGCTATCCGCCCCACGCGGGCGGCCGTGTCCAGGCCGCCGTGGAGGGCGGCACCGGAATCTTCCTCACCGCCTCCTCCTTCGTCTCCGGGTACCTGTTCACCACCCTGGGCTGGCAGGTCCTCAGCACCCTGGCCGCCCTGCCCCCGCTGCTGCTGTGCCTCTGGCTGTCGACCGCACGACGCGTCGCCGGACCCGAGGAGAAGACCGGCTGAGCGCAGACGAACGGTCCCGCGCGCCCCCGCCCCGCACGATCATGTCGCCGACGCGGACCGGGGCGCAGCCGCGAGGACGAGCTCCAGCTGTGCGAACCGGCCGGCACGGTGCGTTGTCAGAGGCTTCAGGCACACTGCGCCGTATGAACCTGGTGACCGCGCACGACTACGCCTGGATCCGCACCTCGCCGCTCTTCCGCCACGCGATGGAGAGCGGATACACCCTGACGCTGATACAGGGGCGGAGCCCGCACGAGGTGCTGCGCGCGATGGAGGCGGAACCGAACGGCACCGGCGACGGAACGGCCGGGCTGATCGAGGCGGACGAGGCCCACCGGGCCGAGGCGGACGATGACCCCTGGGACGAGTCCTACGTCGCGGGCGCCTTCAGCGCCCCGGGCGAGAGGGGCGACTGGACCCTCGTCCTCGGCTTCGACGGTGGCCTGGGCATCGAGGGCGCGTGCGTGGAGACGCTGTCGAGGGGCGGCCGGGCAGTGGCGCACTCGAGCAACGGCGGCAAGCCCATCCACCTCTTCCACTGGTTCGAGGACGGAGAGCTCCGTACGACGTTCGAGGTCCCCTCGGTGCGCGACGGCAACAGCCCCGATGAGCTGGTTCCCTTGTTGCGGGACGTCGGCTTCCCACTGACACCTCAGGGCGAGCACGACGAGAGCGCCCCGGCCGTCGACCGCAAGGCGGCCGTCCTCGCTCTGGCCGAGAGACTCACCGGCATACGCGTCACCGAATCCCTCCTCCAGGACGCGACGTACGAACTGGGCCTCGTCCCCGAACAGCCTGCCGAGGAATGGACCGGCCTGGTCATCGACATCACCGACGCCCACGGGAGCCGTCTGTACAAGGAATGGACCTACGAGGACATCGCGGCGGCTTCGGACCGCGCACGGGCGGAGGCGAACGCACCGGTCGTGATCACCCACGACGAGCCTCGGGGAGGCACGGATCGTTCGGAGCGCGGGACGGGGGAGTGGCGAACGGGCCCCTGACCCGCGGGGCTCTCGCCCCCGGGACGGCCGGCCCGCGCCACCCCGGCAGGGCCGCACGCCGAGCCCGAGCAGACCTGGCGCAACGCGGAACGCTGCCGCTCACGGCGCGGTCCGGGCTTCGCCGCTGAGAGGAGGACTGCGCTACTCCGCAGAGGAGGCGAGGGTGGCCGCTGCCGCCCGGAGCGCCTTGTGGTGGCACATCTCGTAGAACGCCCGTGCTTCGGCGGTCAGTTGCGTGCTGCCGGGGAAGGCCGCCTCGAACGGCAGGCCGCCCGCGCGCACGGCGTCAGCGTGCCGTCCGGTGAGGCCCGACAGGTGACGGAGGTTGCGGTCGAGCAGGGCCGGGTCCGTCGTGCCGCCGTGACTGGGGAGCACATGGTCCGGTTCGAGGGAGCGCAGGAGCTCCAGCGAGGCGGTGAGCTGCTCCAGCGATGCGGCGTCGCCCTCCCAGAGCTCGGGAAGCGGGTCCTCCGCGGTGTCCCCGGCCAGGCACACGCGCAGTTCCGGAATCCAGACGGCGATGTGGTCCGGGGTGTGGCCGGGAGTGTGCAGCAGCTCCAGCGTCAGGTCCCCGCCGTCCAGGGACAGCGAGGTGTCGAAGGTGACGGTCGGGGCGATGAGGCGCACCCGTGCGAACCGGTCGTCGGACGCGCGCTTGGCGTGCAGCGTGTCCAGCGCCCTGGCCGAACGGACGCGGGTCGCGGCCGACCGGTGACCGATGACCGGTGTCCGCCCCTCGACAGCTGCGTTGCCCCAGACATGGTCCCAGTCGGCGTGCGTGTTGATGACGAGGAGCGGACGCCTTGCGGTCTCGTCCGCGATCAGATCCAGCGCCTGCTCGCACAGCTCCGGTGTGCTGAGCGTGTCGACCAGGGCGACGAACCGTTCCGTGCGTACGACGAAACCGTCGACCTCGTCCGGTACGCGCAGCGCGAAGATCCGTCGATCGAGGCCGGGAAGGAGGTGTTTGTGGACCCGCGGGCGGGCTGGTGAGGTCATCCCGGGGCGCCGATGCGGTGGGCGCGCACCGTGTCCAGGTGGCCCTTGAGGTAGCGCATGAACGGCGTGCCGCCGGTGCCGACCTCGTTGGAGTTGGCCGAGGACCGCTGCGCCTGCCGCTGCACGTACGTCGCCGCGTACCGCAGATGCAGTTCGCGGAAGTCCGCCATGGCTGTGACGCACGCGTCGTAGGCGGCGACCGCCCCGGCCGGACGGTGGTGCAGCAGGAAGCCCCGCAGGTCGACCCGGGGGCCCACCTTCTCGATGAACGCCCGGTGCCCCGGCGGGATGTACGCGCGCAGCGCGTGCATGTACGCGGCGAGCGGGTCGTCCTCGCCGGACATACCGAGGACCTCGTCCAGGAAGGGGATGATGGCGCTCTGCGCGCCGGTCTCTCCGCCGAACCGCTGCGGTCTGCCGCCGTAGGCGGCCACCCCCTCGTAGACGACTCCTTCCGGCAGCGCCGGATTGTTCTTCCAGCCGAAGAGATAACTCCGTACACGGTGGTAGTAGATGTGCGGGTCGCACCGCTCGGGCATCCGCGCGAGCGTGCCGCTCATCACCGAGAGCCCCGCAGCCATCTCGCCCAGCGCGTGGACGAGCCCGCCGTCGTCACCGTCGAGCACGGCGTCCTGCGCGGCGATCGCGGCGCACAGCACCGGTGCGGCCGCGGCCTCGATCGCCACATGGACGAGGACGAACCAGTCGTCGTCCATCCCCCCGAGGAAGCCCTGGAGCCGGTGGATGTTGCCGAGTTCGATCGCGGGGTCGTCGGAGAGACGGCCCCAGTTGTGCAACTGCTGGGTGGCGTAGGACAGAACCGGCGGCCGGCCGAGCAGACCGGCCGCCTTGTGCCAGGGCACCGCGATGTTCGCCGGACAGACATTGGCCGGTACATCGCCGCCGAAGATGTATGCGTGTCCGAAATAGGACAGCAGGAGCATCGCCCTTTCGCGTTCTGCCTGTTCGGTCAGCGCACCGGGATCGAGCGGAGCGACGCTGCTCAGCAGTTCCCGGGCACGGCCCGCGGCGAGGTGCTTGGGCAGCACCGCACCGATCTCGTCCCATTCGGCGAAGCGGCCGGGCAACTGTGTCAACGGTGCGACGTCAGGCAGAAAGCCGTTGCTCTCGCTGACCCCGTACTCCGCCGGCGACACACTGCTGGTCATCCCGTGACCCCACCTTCCAGGACCGGCGCCTCCACGGCTCGGTACGCCGTCGCTTCGAAGCGCCGAGCGTTGAAGCTACCCTCGGCGCGGACCTCGTCCAATGGCCAATAGGAGGAGAACCGAAGATGCCACCTGTGGAAGAGCCGGAGCAGAGGGCCCGGGCCAAACCCCATCTGGCCCTGCCCGTCGCGCTCGATCGTGAGGACGGCCGGGCCCTGGTGGTGCAGCTCGTCGAGACACTGCGTGAAGCCGTGCTTTCGGGGCTGTTGCCACCCGGTGAACGGCTCCCTTCGACCCGTACGCTCGCGCAGGACCTCAGCGTCTCCCGCACGGTGACCGCCGAGGCGTACGTCCGTCTGGAGGCCGAGGGCTTCCTGGAGAGCCGCTCCGGCTCCGGCACCTACGTCGCGCCGCTCAACGAGGCGGCCAGGCAGATGGTCGCGGCCCCCGCCCTCCCCGCCGTGTCCGACCGTACGGCGTCGGCGGCGCGCCCCGCGCTCAGTCTGCGCACCGGCGGGACCGGACCGGTGCAGGAGGGCACCGACGGATGGGCCCAGGCCTGGCGGGCGACGGCCCGAACGACGGCCCCGACCCGCTACCAGGAGTCGGCGGGGCTGCCCGGACTGCGCGCCGAGATCGCGGCTTACCTGGCCCGGGCCCGCGGACTGGTCTGCGCCCCGGACGACATCGTGGTGACCACCGGCACCACGCAGTCCATGGACCTGGTGCTCCGTACCCTTCTGCGTCCGGGGGACACCGTCGCCTGCGAGAACCCGGGCCATCCGGTGGTCCGTTCCCTGATCCGGACGCATGGTTCGGATTCGGTGCCGGTGCCGGTCGACGACGACGGCGCCCGGGTCGACGTGCTGGCGGGCATCGACCCGGCGCCCCGGCTGATGCACGTGACACCCTCCCACCAGTTCCCGCTCGGCTCGCGGATGAGCGTCGGCAGGCGGCTCGACCTCGTCATGTGGGCGCGGGAGCACCACTCCTGGATCCTGGAGGACGACTACGACAGCGAGTACCGCTACAACGGCCCGCCGCTTCCGGCGCTGGCCGGCCTCGACCGGGACCGGGTCATCTACCTCGGCACCCTCTCGAAGGTCCTCACCCCGGCGCTGCGCTGCGGATACCTGGTCGCCCCGGGAGAACTTCCCGGCCGGATAGCGGCGTTGAAGGACATCGTGGACGGTCCGGTCAGCTGGCCCGTGCAGCACACCGTGCTGCGGATGCTCTCCTCCGGCGCGCTGGAGCGGCGCATCCGCCGGACCCGGCTGCACTACGCACGGGCCAGGAGCGTGCTGCGGGAGGCGCTGGAGCCCGTCTCCGACGTGGTGACGCTGACCGGCCTGGAGGCCGGACTGCACGCCGTGCTGCTGCTGGAAGGCGGCGTCAGCGGGGTGGGTGTGGCCCGTCGGGCCGCCGAACTCGGGGTGGAAGTCGCTCCGCTGTCCGCGTTCCAGCAGGGCCCGTGCCTCACCGAAGGGCTCGTCGTCGGGTATGCCGGCCTCTCCCCGGCCGACCTCGCCGAAGCGGCCTCGCGCCTGACCCGGGCGATCGCCGAGCACCGCCCGTAGCCCGGTGGTGTCCGTGTGCGGACTTGTCCGCACACGGACACGGAGAGTGTTGGACTGGACCGATCGGGGTCCTCCAGACTTCCGGACAGGGGGTCCTCTCGTATACGAGACGGGGTCCCGTGCCGGGCACCGTCCGCACGGGAGCGGGAGGCGCCCCTGCCCATCGCGGACCGACAGGGGCGTGCCGCCGTCGCTCTTCGCCCTCTGTTGCCGGGCCCTCACGGCCTTACGGAGCAGTCCGCGCCCAGCACTTCAGACCTCTTCACGACAAGGATCGTCACCGTGCCGAAATTGACCGTGCCCACGGCTCCCCAGCTGACCCCGCGCGCCGCCGACGACGTGCCGTGCCTGGAGCTCACGGACACCGAGCGGACGCACGTACAGGACATCGCGGACCACGTGCTGGACACCGAGACCGACCTGCCGCTGGAACAGCGGCTCGGCCAGCTCTCCCTCCTCTCGCACGAGCTTCCGGCGCGGCTGCGGGCCACCATCAGCCAGTTCCGCCTCACCGGCCGCCCGTTCGGCGGATTCGTGATCTCGAACCTGCCGATCGACGAGGCCGAGGCGGGCCCCACCCCGCTCAGCTACACGGACGTGCCGGACAGCCGGGAGGCCAGGCGGGCCGCCGCGTCACTGCTGCTCATCGGCTCCCTGCTGGGGGACCCGGTCTCCTACCTCACCCAGCAGCGTGGCCGCATGGTCCTCGACCTCTTCCCGATCGCCGGGCACGAGAACGAGCAGCTCGGCTCCAGCTCCACGGTCAACCTGGAGTGGCACAACGAGGACGCGTTCCACCCGCTGCGCGCGGACTGGATCATGCTGGTCGGGCTGCGTAACCACGACAAGGTCCCGACGACGTTCGCGCCGATCCAGGACGTCGAACTGGACGACGCCTCCCGCGAGGTGCTCTTCCAGGAGCGGTTCGTGATCCTGCCGGACGAGTCGCACACCGCCGGCTTCAACGCCGACACCACCGGTGTCGAGGAGGGCGACTGGGTCACGGAGGCATTCCGCAAGATCGCCGAGATGAACGAGGAGCCCCGCCGCACCTCGGTGCTCTCCGGCAACCCGGACTCACCCTTCATCTGCATCGACCCCGCGTTCATGCCGCGTGACCTCGACCCGGAGGCCGCCGCCGCCCTGGAGGCGGTCATCAAGGGCATCGACGCGAAGCTGCGCGACGTGGCGCTCGCACCGGGCGAGATGCTGATCGTCGACAACAAGCGGGCCGTCCACGGCCGCCGCCCGTTCGCCGCCCGCTACGACGGGACGGACCGCTGGCTGCGCCGCATCAACGTGATGGCGGATCTGCGCAAGGCGGAGGGGCGCCGCTACTCGGACCACGGCCGCGCCCTGGTCTGACCGTGCTCCCCGGCCGGCCGGAAGCCTCCGGCCGGCCGGGCACCCGCTCCGCCCCCACCCGACCACGGCACCACACGAGAAGGAACGTCACATGCCAGACTCCCTCCGCAGCACCGCAGAACGGCGCACCAGGGTCCTCATCGTCGAGCCGGTCTCCTCGGGTACCAGAACGGTCGAGGACGCCTACCTGCTCGGGTTCGAAGTGGTCGTCGCCAGCGCGGGGGTGGACGACCGCAGTCTGCCGCCCGGCGTAGCGGGGTTCGTGGGCACCCTGCTCACGGTCGACACCAACGACGAACAGGCGCTGGCGGACGCGGTCGTGGCGTACCACGCGGAGCACCCGGTGGACGCGATCGTGCCGGGCGCGGAGTTCTACATACCGGCGGTGACCCGCCTGGTGCACCGCCTGGGGCTGCCCGGTCTGCCGCTCGAAGCCATCGATCCGGTCCGCAACAAGGCGTTGATGCGGGAGCGGACCGCCGCAGCGGGACTGAGGGTGCCGCGGCACGTCCGGGCAGGTACGCCTGAGGAGATCAATCGTGCCGCCGAGACCATCGGCTTTCCGTGCGTGATCAAGCCGGTCGAGTCCTCGGGCAGCATCCATGTCCGCCGGGCCGACACGGCCGGCGAACTGCGCGCCGCCTTCGAGGAACTGGCCGCCGACCGCCGGCTGGATCTGGGCTTCGCCATGGACACCCAGGTGGTCGTCGAGGAGTACGTGACCGGGCCGGAGTTCAGTGCCGACGGCTATGTCCACGACGGTGAGGTCGTGGTGCTCTCGGTGACCCGCAAACTCCTCGGCCCCGAGCCGTACTTCGTGGAGCTGGGGCACATCGTCCCCTCCGACGTCCCCGCGGACGTCCTGGAGCGCGTGACGGAGTACGTGCGGGGCGTCACCGAGGCCGTGTCCCTCACGTCCGGCCCGTTCCACTGCGAGCTGAGGCTGCCCGAGGACGAGCCCGTACTGATCGAGATAGCGGCCCGGCTGCCGGGCGACCGGATCACGGAGCTGGTCCAGCGCGCCACCGGGACCTCGATGTCCCGGGTGATGCTCGCCGCCTACCTGGGCAGGACGCCGCAGGAGCTCCGGGCGGACGGTGAGCGGGAGGCGAAGTGCGCCGGGATCCGCTACTTCACAGCCGAGGGACTGACGAGCTACTCCGAGCTGAAGGGCTGGGACGAGGTAGCCGCACGCCCGGAGGTGACGGAGACCGGGCTGGTGATCGCCGCGGGGGAGGAGATCCCGCCCCTGCACGACTTCCGCGGCCGCATCGGGTACGCGCTGTTCTCGGCCGACTCACCCGAGCAGGCCCGGGAGATCTGGCAGAGCCTCGGAGAGACGGTGGTCCCCGTCCCGTAGGCAGCCGACCGCCGGGCGGACACCACGCTCCGCGGCCCTGCCCCTCACGATGCCCCCACCGGACCGGTGCGGGCATCGTGCCCGTCCGCAGGGACACCCGTCCGTCCCTCTCTCCGAGATCCACACCCGCACGGAGTCCTGATGACCACACTCTCCTCACGCCTCTTCACCCCCGTCCACCGCTACTACGCCCTGCGCGCGGTCGGCTGGACGACCGACCAGCTCATCCAGTTCCTGCTCCCGGTCCTCGCCTACCAGGCCACCGGAGAACTGTCCTGGTCCGGGATCGTCCTCGCCGCCCAGTGGGTGCCCAGACTGCTGTCGCTGCCGGCCGCGGGGCTGCTCGCCGACCGTTTTCCCGATCAGCGCATCTACTGGGTCAACGACCTCGTCAGGGTGGCGCTCGGAGCCGTCGCGACCGTGCTCGCCGTGGTCCTGGAGAGCCAGGCCTTCGCCGTCGTCATCGTCTTCGCCCTGCTGGCCGGGGTCTGCTGCGAGCAGGTGCTCGTGGCGGGCGAGAAGCTGGCGGGCACGCTGGTGGCGCCCAAGGACATGCACCGCGCGCAGAGCGTGCTGAGCGGGATCGAGCAGGGGACGCTGCTGCTCGCTCCCGTCATCGGCGGGGCCCTGCTGCTGACCGGCCCGCTGCCCATCGTGGCGGTGGTCGCGGGCCTGTTCGGCGTGAGCCTGCTGCTGAGCCTCAGCCTGCCGCGCGGCTCTCACACCGGCGGCCGGCCTGCCCCGGCCGAGGGTTCCGCGGGACGCCGGCTGCTGCGTGACTCCGTGACCGGGGTCCGCAACGTGGTGCGTATCCCGGTGCTCCGGACCATCGTCCT
Source organism: Streptomyces argenteolus (assembly GCF_042902585.1). Taxonomy (GTDB): domain Bacteria; phylum Actinomycetota; class Actinomycetes; order Streptomycetales; family Streptomycetaceae; genus Streptomyces; species Streptomyces argenteolus. The sequence continues at coordinate 95,533 of NZ_JBIBEG010000004.1, read as the reverse complement.
GGCCACCATGTGCATCAACATCATGCTGGGCCTGATCCAGGGTGCGGCTCCCGCCCTCGCGGACCGCTACGGCCGCAGCGAAGGCGCGCTGGGCCTGGTGTACTCGGTCGCGGGCCTGGTGGCGATGGTGACGCTGACCGCGGCGCCCCGGCTGATCCGCCGCTACGGCTTCCTGGGGGTGGCCGCCGCGAGCGCGGTGGTGCAGGGTGTCGTGTTCATCGCGCTGGGCCCCACCACCGGGTTCTTCTTCTTCGCCGCGCTGGTCGCGGTGTTCATGGCGGGCGACAGCGTGTTCAGCGTGGTCATCCGCACGCTGCGGCTGCGGGTCGTGGCCAGCGAGGAGTTCGGGCGTACGGTCGCGGCGGTCTCCCTGCTGAACTTCCTGTCGCTGCCCCTGGCCGGCGGGCTGCTGGCGGTGGCGGGCCACGCCGTGCCGCTCGTGGTGCTCATCCCCGTGGCGGGGGCGGCGGCGCTGGCCGGGCTCGTCGTGCTGATGACGCGGCTCAAGCGGTACATGGCCGCCGAGCCGGCGCTGTTCGCGACGGAGCAGCCTGCCGTGGAGGCGGACACTCCGGCCCCTGCCGTGCCGTCCACGATGTGAGCCGAGGCCGTTTTTTGTTGCGGAATTATGTACGGATCGCTGAATATGAATCCGGCGTGACGACCAGCGTTGCGAGTTGACTACTCTCCGTCACGTCGGTTTCGGCGTGCAAACGCCGGACTCGGGTGTCCATCACGAAGTGGGGGAATGAGATCAAATGGGTACTTCGCAGAACGACATGTGTACGAGGTGTGCCAGGGCTGTGCGGGTTCCGTCAGTGACGGGCTGGCCGGAGGGCCCTGTCGTCCTGGGCGATCTGATCTGGGGCTGAGCCGATCGCTCTGACGGCCCGCATACCTATGCGGGCCGTCAGGCATGGCGCGGACGGGTCAGAGCTCGCCGAACTCCCGGGCGTGGCCGGCCGCGGCGAGCTCCCGTACATGGCGGGTCAGACCGCCGAGCGTGGGGTTCTCGACCACCGCGAGCACGGAGAGGGGAACACCCAGCTCCTCCGAGAGGGTCGTGACCATCCGCATGGCCAGAAGCGACGAGGCACCCAGGGCGAAGAAGTTGTCCTCCTCCCCGATCCGCAGGCCGGGCTCCGCGAAGAGATCACGCCACACCGTCGAGATCCGTTCGCGGACCTCCTCGTGAGGCGTTCCGGCCGAGAGGGGCGGAAGAGGATGTGCTGCGGTCATCGAAGAGCCTTTCTGTTCATGTCTGTCGTGCTGGGCCACATCACGTCGGCAGTCGGCCCGCCTCGGGGGAGGGCGGGCCGCCCTGGGTGAGCCGGTCCGCAGGGCTCACCCGAGCCGTTCGGCGTTGTGCGCGTACAACTGGTCCGCGACCCGTGCCGAGGAGTCGGAGGGGCGGTCGCGGAAGGACGCGATCTGCGCGGCGACGTCCTCCTCCTTCTTGTTCTGGCCGAACTTGAAGATGCCGTCCATCCGGTCGATGGGCAGTTCGAAGGCGACGATCCGCGTGCGGAACTGCTCGACCAGTTCCCGCGGCACCCGGTCAAGGGTCCAGGGCTTCTTGGGCAGCCGACGGGCCTCCTCCGCCGCGATCAGGTCGTCGAGCTGCCGCAGCTCCTCCTCCTCGTCCATCAGGCGGGGCCGTCCGTAGACGTGCACCGCCGCGTAGTTCCACGTGGGGAAGTGCGTCTCGGTCGCGTAGTCGTCCGGGCAGATGTACGCGTGCGGGCCCAGGAAGGCGGCCATCACCTCGGCACCCTCCGCGAGGACTGCCACCACCGGATTGGCCGCGGCCAGGTGGGCACGGAGCCGGCCGTGGGGGCCGTGCTCGGGGCCCTTGTCGAGGACGAAGGGGATGTGGGTGCCGTGCGGCCGGCCATCCACCGTCGCGGTGAGCATGCCGAAGGAGTGGGCCTCGATCAGCGCGTGCTGCTGGGCGAGTTCCTCGGAACGGTAGAGCGGGGGTGCGTACATGAGTGATCCTCGGACGATGGGACCGGCTCAGCGGGGGCAGAGCCAGCGGGCCAGGGTGCCGGAGCCGTACCCGGTGGCACCCGCGTTGTAGTAGCCGTCGATCCTGGGCGACCACGCCGGTTCCGTGATCTCCAGATGGGCCCAGCCGCCCGCCGGGGCGAACCGGCGCAGGAAGGCGGCGGCCGTGGCGGCGTCGCCGCTCTCCGGCCCGGCGGACCTCATGTTGGCGAAGGGCGCCCACAGTTCGTCGTCGTACTCGTCGACGAGCGGGAGCCGCCAGAGCAGTTCCCCGGCGGCGCGACCGGCCGCGACGAGGTCCGCCGCGAGCGCCTCGTGCGTGCTCCACAGGCCGGCCGCCTTCGGGCCGAGCGCCGCGGCGACGGGCAGGCCGAGCGCGGAGACGCTGACGGTACGGCCCGCCCCCAGCCGCGCCGCCAGGTGCAGGGAGTCCGCCAGCATGAGACGGCCGTGCGCGTCCTCGTGGTTGACCTCGACCGTGGCGCCGGAGGCCGTCGTCACCAGGTCTCCCACCCGCATCGCGCCCGGCCCCGCGGCCTTCGCCACGGCCGGGATCAGCAGATGGACCTCCGTCGGTCCGCCGAGCGCGGACAGCGCCGCCGCGGCGCCGAGCACCGCTCCCGCCCCCGCCATGTACTTCTTCGCGCCCTGGACCGCACCGCCGGACCGGAGCACCCCCCGGTCGTCATGGGTGAGCCCGAGGCCGATCAGGGCGACGGGCGGACCCACGGGGTCAGCGGGCCGGTAGCTGAGCCGGATGAGACGTGCCGGGTCCGCGCCACCCGCCGCCGCGGCGGCGAAACCGGTCAGCCCCTGCTCCGCACACTGCTTCTCGTCCCACACCTCGAGGTCGAAGCGGCCGTCGGCGTCGGCGAGCGCCGCCGCCTCACGGGCGAGCCGCTCCGGGGTGATCAGATTGGCCGGCGCGGCCACCAGTTCCCGGGCCAGGACGACGGCGTCCGTGAACACCGCCGCGCGGCGCAGGAGCCGCTCCGGCGCCGCGCAGCCGAGCAGTTCGACACTCTCGGGCTCCCTCGGCAGGTCGGAGCCGTAGTCCGCCCGGAAGCGGTCGGTCAACACGTTCCACCGGCCGCAGTGGACGGCCAAACTCAGGCCTTCCACCACGTGCTCGACGATCTCGTCTCCTCCGGCGTGCCAGGACGGGAGCGCCACGGCCACGCGCCGGTTGGGGCCCGTGGTCAGGGTCCGGGCCAGGGCGGCGCCCGCACGCCGTGCGGTGTGGGGCGTCACCTCGTCCGGGCGGCCGAGACCGACCAGCACCAGCCGCTCGCACCGGCCCGGCACACCGGGCCCCGTGACCAGTTCGTCGAGGGACGCGCCGAAGGAGTCGTGCGCGAGCAGACGGGTGACAGCGCCACCGAGCGCGGCGTCGACACCGCTCAGCCACGGCTGGGCCGACGGCGCCCCGCCTTCGTCGTACACGCCCAGGGCGAGCACCTCGCCGGCCCATTCCGCCGGAGCGGTATCGCAGATCGTCAGTTTCATCGTCTCTCCCGAAGTCGGCGTTCAGGCGCGGGTGATGCGGAGTCCGGCCAGGTACAGCACGTCGAGCTCGGTCTTCAGGAAGAGGTCCAACGCCTCCTCGGGCCGCTCCACGATCGGCTCACCGGGCCCGTTGAGGGAGGTGTTCATCACCACGGGCACGCCTGTCCGGCGGTGGAAGGCGGCAATCGCCGCGTGGTAGCCGCCGGCCGAGGCGTCCACGGTCTGGATCCGCGCGGTGCCGTCCACATGGGTCACGGCGGGAATCCCGGTCTGCCGGACCGTTGCGTTGAACAACATGTACGGCGAGGGCAGCGGCACGTCGCCGAACCAGTCCGCCGCGTACTCGGCGAGCACGGCGGGTGCGAACGGCCGCCAGCCCTCACGGCTCTTGACCCGGTTCACCCGCGGCCAGTTCTCCGCGTCACGGGGATCGGCCAGGATCGACCGGTGGCCCAGGGCCCGCGGGCCTGCCTCGCTGCCGCCCTCGAACCAGGCCACGACGCGGTTGGCGACCAGGTCGTCTGCCACACGCTCCGCCAGCTCCTCGCCGCTGCCGAGCCTCTCGACCGTGATGCGGTCGCCCACGGAGGCGACCGCCGCGGCGATGTCGTCCGCCGAGGGGGCCGTGCCGAGGTACGGCGTGGGAAAGCGCCCCTCACCGTCCGCCTCGGGGACCGGGTGGTCGAGGATCGAGTGGTAGACGGCGAGCGCCGCACCGATCGCGATGCCGCCGTCGTCACACGCCGGCTCGACGAAGACGCGCCGGAAAGGCCCGTCCTTCGCGATCTGGCTGTTCGAGGGGCAGTTGAGCGCCGTGCCGCCGGACATGCAGAGCGCGGGCACCGTCAGCCCAGCCGCGCCCAGCGAGGCGTGCAGCGTACGCACCGCCTCCATCCGCACCTCCTCGAAGAGCTTCTGGGTACTGGCCGCGATGTCGGCGTTCACCTCCGCGGTGGCCTGCTCCGGGTCGCCGTACGGGGCGAGGTCGTACCCCATGCGCTCCGCCTCTCGGCGGCAGTGCCGCAGCCAGGCCGTGGTGACGTCCATCGGGAATCGCTCCCGCAGGTCGGCGTGGTTGCCCAGGAAGCGGGACGAGTAGAAGCGGGGACGGCCGTAGGCGGCCAGACCCATCAGCTTCCCGGCCGGTCCCACCAGCCCCAGCCCCAGTGCCGCGCCGACCCTGTCGTACAGGCCGCCCAGGCCCAGGTGGTGCGGGGCGAGCGGATACAGCGCCTGCTCCCGGCCGAGATAGAACATGCCGCTGTGGTAGCTCTCGCCCTCGGCGTAGCCGTCGTGGGTGAACACCGCGGCCTCCGTGAAGCCGGAGGCGTAGTACACGCTTCCCGCGTGGGCGAGGTGGTGGTGGACCGCGTACCCGGGGACCGTGATCCCGTCGATGGACACCCGCACCGGCAGGTGGAAGCCGTACCGGTGACGTTCCTCGGGCGCCACGGGCGTGGCCGCGATCTCGGTGAGACCACGGGTACCCGACCACTCCGGAACGGTCACGTAGTCGTCGACCCAGGGCGTGACCGGCACGTCCGCCCGGTCGTGTGCCGCGTGCTCGGGGTACAGGCGCGCGTAGGAGCGGCCCAGCCACGTCGCCGACAGACCGGGGTCGTAGAGGAAGTCGAGCAGGGTTCCTCCGCCCCGCCGTGCCGCCGCATCGGGCTCCTCCTCCAACAGTGTGCACGGCCGGCCGAACGGGTCGCTCGGCTCGTAGGTGACGGACAGCGCCGTGGGGTCGTCGACGATCAGCTCCACCCCCTGGGTGGAGCAGACCGCGACCGCGTCCAGGTCATCGGCCCGGACCCCGGCGTCGTGGAGCGCGCGGCGCACCGTGGCCACGTCGAGGGTGGCCGCGTGCTTGACCCGCGTGTGCCGCTCGCGCAGCACGTAGGAGACGACGGCCCCGTCACGAAGGACGGAGACGGCCGCGTCGTGGCCGAAGTGAAGACCTAGGACGATCATCGAATCTCCAAGTGCTGCGCCCCGACGGGCGCGTCGATCGGTCTGCGAGGTGGGGTTGCCCGGGGACGCGGTCACATCAGGTTCAGTCCGCCGCCGCCGAGCCAGGTGTCCAGGGGCTCCCGCGCCGAGATCTCGGACGGCGGGTGGAAGGCGAGGCCCCGGCTCGCGGCCAGGGTGTCGACACCCTCCGTACTCGTCACGAACGGCATACCGCCCGCGAGTTCCAGGGCCCGGTCGGTCGCCTCCGCGATGACCCGCTGGGCGGTGTAGCGCACGAGCAGGGCCCGGCCGAGCAGATCGTCGTCGCACCGCTGCTCGTCCACCTCCCGGGCCACCGCCTCCAGGGCGGCGCACACCGTCTCCAGCGGGGCCAGAGCGGCCACCCGGTCGCCGGGGGTGCCGCGCTTCGCGGTGTACAGCCGCTCCACCTGGCCGGTGGCGACGCCCAGATAGGCCGCGGTGACGAGCAGCTGGAACCAGAGGAGGTTGGAGGTGAAGCGGCCGGGTGAGAGCGCCGGGTCACCGACCGGGATGATCATCGAGTCCGGTACGTACACCTCGTCGAGGACCACCGCGTCGGTCTGGGTGGCGCGCAGCACACGGTTGTGCCAGAACGGCTCACGCGTGATCCCGGGCCCGTCCGCCGGGATCACCAGCACCAGCAGCCGGCCCTCCTGGCCGGTACCGGCCGGTGCGGTCGCCGTCATGGAGAGCAGACCCATGGAGCGGGTGAGGGAGCACGGGCGTTTGGTGCCCGACACCGTCAGCCCTCCGTCGGCGGCGGTGACTCGGATACCGGGCGTGAACAGGCTCCGGCCCACCTGTCCCTCCGCGCCGCAGGACGCGACGAGATGGCGCTCGCGCGCGATCTCGCGGAGCACCCCGTCGGCGTCGGCGCCGAGCGACCGGGCGAGCCAGGCGACCTTGTAGTGGTGCATGGTCGTCGCGACGGCCAGCGCCGGCGCCCGGGCGCCGATCGCCCGCTGGAGCCGTACACCGTCGCGACAGCCGAGCCCGGCGCCCCCCAGTTCCCGGGGGACGAGCAGGTTGCCGCCGCCGACCCGGCGGAACTCCTCGATCACGTCGCTGTCCGGGTCCTCGGCACCGGGGACCCCCAGCGCGGCGAGCCACGCGTCGAAGCCGGGCAGGTGGGCGTCGAGCAGGGTGCGCTCCACGGAAAGTGGCCTCATCGCCGGGCTCCTCTCGGGCGCTCGGCGGCAGGGGCTCCGGAGCACAGCGCGCCCATCCGACGGGCCAGCCGGACAGCGGACGTTCCGCGTACCACCGAGAAGTGGTCCTCGTCGACGGTGTGTACGGGGCCGGGATCGGCCACGACCTCGTCGAGCGGCAGCAGCCCCGGGAAGGTGTGGCGAGCGGTCCGCCCGGCACGGATCGACAGCCACGGCTCCGCCGGCGCCCCGGCACGGGTGCCGGGGTTCCAGGGGACAGGCGTATGGCGCTCCAGCATCTCCGAGTTGTTGCGGTACACGGCGAACAGCCGTGACAGCTCGACCGGTTCGAGGGCACGCTCAAGCAGCCCGAGGGCGAACAGGGCGTCGTGGGCGGCGAGCAACCGCTCCTCGTCGGACATCTCCGCACCCGTCCGAGGCAGGTGTGCGGCGAGGTCGCTCCGGCCGAGCAGATCGCCGAAGAACCCCGCCAGACGCACCTCGACCGGGGGCGCGCAGCCGTCCGGGCGTCCGACGAAGGAGTCGATCGTGGTCAGGGAGGCCACCGGCCGCCCCTCCTGCTCGAGGATCACCGCCGTGTGCAGGGCCACGGTGCCTCCCAGGGACCAGCCCACCAGATGCAGCGGACCGTCGGGAAGCCGCTCGACGAGTGTCTGCGCGTAGTGCTTCGCCATGGCGTCCAGGCTGGCGGCAGGCTCCTCGGTGCCGTGGAGCCCGGCGGCCCGCAGCCCGTGCAGCGAGATCCGCGCGGCGAGGTCCGGGTCGGCCGTCATGGCGGAGACGGCCTCCTCGTAGCACAGGACGTCTCCACCGACCGGGTGGACGAACACCACGTGCTGCTCACCGCTGCCGCCGAAGCCGACCAGCGGCCCCGTGTCGTCGGCCCGCGTCCCGCCGTCCCAGGCGGTGAGGAGCGCAGCCTGCGCGCGCACCGTCCGGTTCTGGAAGAGCGACGCCAGCGGAAGCCGTCGGCCGAAGGCGGCCTCGATCCCGCGGAACAGCCGTACGGCGGTCAGCGAGCTGCCGCCCAACGCGAAGAAGTCGTCGGTGACCCCGCCCGCGGCCGGGCCCAGAAGCTCCTGCCACAGGCCGAGCAGGCGGGCTTCGACCTGCGACTTGGGGCTCTGTGCCCGCCCGCCCACCGCGTCCGGCGTCCCGGGTTCCCCAGGACCGCGCAGCGTGTCGAGCAGACCGAGGAGCGCCTTGCGGTCCACCTTGCCGTTGCCGCTCAGCGGAAGTTCGGGCACCTCGATGACCGCGGCCGGCACCATGTACGGGGGCAGGGTGCCGCCGAGTTCCCGCCGCAGCGCCGGCCCGTCAGGAGCGTTCCGGGCCGCGTCCACCGGGGCGTCCCGTACGTCCCGGGTGATGAACGCCGCGAGAGACGGCTGGCCGTGCGCGGTGTCGACCAGGGCGACCGCGGACCGGACCCCGGCGCAGTCGGTCAGCTTGGCCTCGATCTCGCCCAGCTCGACCCGGTAGCCGTTGATCTTGACCTGGTGGTCGGCCCGTCCGAGGAACTCCAGGATCCCGCCCGGCCGGTATCGGGCGCGGTCGCCGGTCCGGTACAGCCGCTCACCGGTCGTGGGGTGCCGGAGGAACGACGCGGCCGTACGCCCGGGCTCGTCGAGGTAACCGGTGGCCAGGCCGGCGCCGCCGATGTAGAGGTCACCGGGCACCCAGGTGGGGACGTCGGCCATGTTCCGGTCCAGGACGTGCATGGTCTGGTTGGCCAGCGGAGTCCCGTACGGCACGCTCTGCCAGCCGGCGGGGACAGCGGTCACGGGGTACCAGTTCGACCAGATCGAGGCTTCGGTGGCGCCCCCCATCGCGACGACCTCGGCACCGGGGCAGTACTCGGCGAGCCGGTCCACCAGCGGCAGCGGCACCCAGTCGCCGCTGAGCATGATCAGACGCAGCGGGGCGAGGAGTTCGCGGGCCTGCTCCCCGAGGTACTCCAGGGTCAGCGCGAGCAGCGCGGGGACCGAGTTCCACACGGTCACCCCGTGGCGCCGCACGCACTCGCCCCAGGCCTGGGGGTCCGGCACCGCGCTCTCCGGGGGGCACACCACGGTGCCGCCGCAGCCGAGAACGGCGAACTGGTCGAAGACCGAGAGGTCGAAGGCGAGCGAGGAGACCGCGAGCACCTTGTCGGAGGAGGTCAGGGCGAACCGCTCCGTGAGGTCGAGCAGGGTGTTGACGGCCGCCCGGTGGGATATGACCACACCCTTGGGGGTGCCTGTCGACCCGGAGGTGTAGATGACGTAGGCACTCCGGTCGAGACCGCCGTCGGCCGGCGGCGCCCCCGTGTCCGGGGTGCCGGACGCCGACCCGCCGGGGGAGGGGGTTCCGGACACGGGCCCGCCGGGGGAGGGAGCGAGGTCGACCGTGCCGGGGTGAGGGTCGAGGACGACCGCGCGCACGGTGTCGGGGAGCTCGCCGGGCGTCCCGAGCTCCGCCCCGGTCACCAGCGCACGGGCGCCGCTGTGCCGCAGCACCGTACGGACCCGTGCCTCGGGCCAGCTCGGATCGATGGGTACGTACGCTCCGCCGGCGCGCAGCACCGCGAGGACGGCCACCGACTGCGACCGGCCCCGGGGCACCCGCACACCGACCAGCTCGGGCCGGTCCGGGGTCAGGCCGATGCCCAGTTCCCGCAGGCGGCCGGCGAGCGCGGCGGAGGCCGCGTCGAGCTCGTCCCGGCTCAACGTGCCCTCGGCGTCGTGCACAGCGGCCGAGTCCGGCGCGGTGCGGCACGATCGCAGGGCGAATGAGTGGAGCTCGCCGGTGGGCAGGGGGGTCGCGGTGGCGTTGGCCCGGTGTCGGTCTGCCAGCTGGGCATCCGGCAGCGGGGCGGGGGCGCTGCGGCCCCACTCCTCGACGGCGCCGGCCAGCGATCGCAGCCGTTCGCCGTGGTAGGCCGCCAACTCCTCGATCAGACCGGGCGGATAGGCGCTCTCGGCATAGTCCAGGTTGCAGACCAGCTCTCCGCCCTCCTCGTACACCTGGTGGTCGAGAAGGATCTGCGGCGTGCTGATGGAGCTGTGCACCAGCTCGGCCCCGGGCAGCGGCAGCAGGAAGCCGCCGGGGGCCCCGTCGACCAGATCGAGTCCACTGGTGAAGACCACGGGAGCCGGGCTGCCTGTTCCCGGCCGGCGGCTCTGCAGGGAGCGGCTGACCTCCACGCCGGACACCTCCAGCGCGGCGAGGTCGGCGTAGAGGCCGCTCTGCAGCCGGCGGCACCGCTCGGCGAAGGAGAGCCCCGGCTCGTCGGGGCCGTAGCCGATGAGCACGGTGGTGCTGGCGTTGCCCCAGACACGCGGGAGCTCCGGGTGGCTGCCGGGGCGGTGCGATGCCAGGACGGTGACGGCCCCGGCGGCCCCGTCGGACCACCGGTGCAAGGCCTCGACGAACAGGGCGAACAGGGCGCTTCCCGCCGGGAGTCCGGAGGCCGCGGCGTGCGCCCGGAAGCGGGCCCAGGCCAAGGCGTCGAGGCGGGTCGACAGGCGGCGCAGCGGGGCGCCCGGGCGGGGCTCCGCGGTGGCGTCGGCAGCGGGTGCGGCCGGCCGGGACGGAAGGGCGGGGGGTGCCGGGAGCAGGCCCGCCCTGCGCTCCCAGTAGCGCAGGGCGGAGTGGTGCGCACCGGTCGCGCGACGCTCCTCCAGGCCCCGCACGTAGTCACGGAAGGAGAGGCTCAGCGTGTCCGGGAGGTAGGTGGGTTCGACGCAACATCGGGCCAGCTCGGTGAAGAACAACTGGGTGGTGACGCCGTCGAACGCGATCAGCCGCAGGGCTATCTGGAGGCGGGCGGTGCCGTCGGGCAACAGGATGTGGCGGAGGAGGAAAGGAAGTCCCTCGGCATACGGCGGCAGGTCGTCCGTGAGGCGTTCGCGCAGTGCCAGCAGTTCGGCCCGTGCCTCCTCGTCGGGCAGGGCGGCCAGGTCGTGCCGGTCGACCAGGGAAGGCTCCTCCCCGCTCGCCGGGACCGGCAGGATCCGCTGGGTGCCGTCGCTGAACACCGCGAGCCGCAACGCGCCGTGGGCCCGGCGCAGCAGGGTCAGTGCCGTCTGCATGACGTCCGCGTCGGGGCGCGATCCGGCGGGGAAGGCGTACTCGTGCACGAACACGGCAGGCGCGGGGTGGTCGTAGAAGTCCTGCTCGCCTACGAGATAGGCCTGTTGCAGGTCGGTCAGGGAGAATGCCGCGCCGGCGGAGGCGGGGTCGGACGTGAAGTGCCAGGCGTCCTCGGCGGGGGAGCCGGAGGCGTCCCGGCCGTCCGGACCGGTCTCCGTCTCGCGCAGCAGCTCGATCAGCTCGTCGCGGCAGGCGCGCACCGATCTGCGCAGTTCCTCGGTGAGCGCGCCGGGGGGAGCGGAGTAGCGGAGCGCTCCGTCCTCCAGGTGCAGGACGAGTCCGGCGGCGTACAGCTTGTCGCGGACAGCCGCTGCTGCGGAGAGAGGTGAGCCCGGCATATTTCGTCTCCATAAACCGTCGAGGGAACGATTGAATACTGGTGCGCCGAAGGGGTCCTGTACAGGTTCAGAGGGTGTCCGTATGCGGCCACGTCCTCTGCCGGAATGTCTGTCCTTTTCGGTCCGGTCACCCGGTTCGACGGCCGTGCTAGCATCCCGCCATGTCGAACATCGAATTCAACGGAATGTGGGTCCGGCATCCGGAACCCGACGACCAGGCCCGTGTTTTGCGGGTGCTCGACCGGTGGTGGGGGGAGTTCGAAGGAAGTACGGGAAGTGTTCAGCGGGCGCTTCTCCTGCCCCGTCTTTACTTTCAGCATTTCACCACGGGGAGTTTCCTCGTGGAGCGGGACGGGGAATTGGTCGGATTCCTCATCGGCTTCCTGTCTCAGACGCGAATGGACGAGAGCTACATTCATTTCGTCGGGGTCGCTCCCGAGGAGCAGCGCAGCGGGCTCGGCGCATTCCTCTACCAGCGGTTCTTCGCCTACAGCAGGGACCACGGACGCAGCGTGGTGCGCGCGATCACCTCCGCCGCCAACGTGGGATCGTTCGCCTTCCACACGCGCATGGGATTCACCGCGGAGGCGGGCCCCGCTGAACTCGACGGACGGCCCGTCCAGCCTGACTACGACGGGCCCGGTCTCGACCGGGTCTCCTTCGTCCGTTCCCTCTGAGGTCAGTCGCGCGGATCGGTGTGGACCATGCCGAGGATCGCGGTGTCGTGGCGGACGCCTTTCACGTCCTCGTAGGCGCGCAGCACTCCCTCCGGGACGAAGCCGGCCGCTTCCATGGCGCGGCGACCCCTGGTGTTGCCGCTGAGACAGAGGGCCGCGATCCGCAGCAGGCCCATCTCGCGGAAGCCCCACCCGGTCAGCAGCACCATGGCGCGGCGGCCGACGCCCCGGCCGCGCGCGTCGGCCGCCAGCCAGATGCCGAGTTCCGCCCGCCGCTGCGGCAGGTCGAGGTCGTGCAGCCCGACCCAGCCGAGCACCCGCGTGCCGTTCGCCCGGTCGGTGACGATCAGGTTCACAGTGCCGGCGGCGTCCTGGGCCGCCATCCAGCGGCGGGCGTGCTCGGTTGTGAAGGGAGAAGGGAACGGCGTCCAGCGCGCCACCTCCGGGTCGTCACCTGCCTGGGCGACGGCCGGCGCGTCCGCGGCCCGCAAGGGCCGCAACCACACCACACCGTCGGTCAGTTCGGAGGGCGGGGAGGGGACGCGGGCCGATGCCGCGGCACGGTGGGGAGCCATCTGGAGTTCCTGCCTTCGACGGGGCGAGCCACTGCCTGAGAGAGCGCAGCGCCCATCCAACGGAGCGGCCCGGCCGGTGTCCATGCCCGGCCGGTGGCCGGGACAGGCCAGTGCCGCGATCGGACAACCCGCCCCGGGGACCGACTGCCGTGGCCGGACCACCCGCCGAGGACCCGGTGCCGTGATCAACGCCCCGCCGAGGACCCGGTGCCGCCCCGCCTCACCGGTCCGCGGAGCCGCCCGGGGACGTCTCGACGAGAGCCAGCGTGGCGGCCCTGACCCCTGCCTCGAACCGGCTCCGGGCGCCGATCTTCTCCAGGATCACGGTGGTCATCCGGCGCAGGGTACGGGTGGAGATCCCCAGGGCGCGGGCCACCGAGGCGTCGGTGTAACCGGCGGCCAGCATGCGCAGCACCGCCCTCTCCCGATCCGACAGATCCACCTCCTGGACGGCGCTCTCCCCCTTCGGGATGGCCCTCCCGTGCAGCCAGCAGTGTTCGAAGACCTGGCGCAGCAGCCAGCAGATCTCCTCCCCCCGTATCTCGAGCGCCGACACCTGCGAGCCGGCCGAGGGGGCGGAGACGTAGGCGAGCACCCCGTCGACGAGGATCAGCCGGAACGGCAGCGCCGGGGTCAGCCGGACCTGGCACCCGGAATCCTCCAAGGCCTCCAGGTGGGCCCGGGCGCGCGGCACCTTGTTCATCGCTTCCAGGTGCAGGGAGCGCATGGTGACGCCCCGTTCGAGCGCCGCCCGGTTGCGGTCCATGCTGCCCTCCAGCACGGTCCGCGGGAGCGGCGTGCCCGGATGCATGCTCAGGATCTCCTGCTGAGCGGTCACCGAGACCCCGTTCAGTGCGGTGGCTATGCGCTCCTGGCCCGTCAGTAGCCCGACCCGGGTGTCGGTGTCGGCCTGGGCCTGGAGCCGCATCATCTTCGAGCCGAGCGCGGCCAGCGTGGAGCGCCTCTCGTGCACGGAGGCCATCCATTCCCTGGCGCCGTCCTCTTCCATCGCGAGCAGTCGGGCGACGGCGATCGCCGGCTCGACCGCCGTGGGGCGCGCCGACTTGCCTCGCGTCATGTGCAGCAGTCCTGCCTCCAGCAGCGAGTGCTGAGCCAGTTCGAGATCGATCTGGGAGAACCCGAGACTGCGCCGGGCGCCCTCCGGTGTCCAGTCGGGATCGTCGAGCATGAAGCGGAACAGCTCCTGCGCCTTCCCCTGTGCGTCCATGTGCTTGTGTCCCCCAACAATCCGTTTCGCGCTGCCCCTTGCATGGTAATGAGCAGCACGTCCGTGCAGGTACCGGTCCAATATCCGGGCTCGGCGCGCCCTCCTGGGGGGTTCTGCCGGGACGTTCCATGACACCCCGCGGGGCCCCCGGGCGGGCTGTCCGGTTGGGGCCAAGTCACGGGGTGGCCAGCGCGAGCCCCTGTGACCCGGTCTCCCGCCGTGACAGTTTGAGCCGGGCCGGTGCGGTGGGGCGGGCAGCACGGGCCCTGCCACACGGCCCACGGCATTCCGCCGGGTACCAGGTACACCGCCCGGCTCCACCGTCCTCACACGTCGGACCCCGGCCGCCCCCGGATCCGCCGCACGGTTCGCAGCGCTGCGGGCCCACCCCCCTTTCAGAGCCCGCAGCGGTGCTGGGTTCCCCCGGCCACCCCGCCGGTGATCCGGGCGTCAGAAGAGGAGTAACCAGTGCCTGAAGTCCAGAGCTTCGCCATGCCGATGACAGAGTCGGCGGACCTCGTGGTGGACGGCGGCAGGACCACGCGATCCGGTGCGGCACACGAGGTCGTCGTGCCGGGCGACAAGTCGGTGAGTCACCGGGCGCTGCTCGCGGCCCTGCTCCCCGGCGCCCCCGCCACCCTCACGGTGCGGGGAGCCAACGCCGGTGGTGCGGTGCGCGCCCTGCTCCCCGCGATGCGCGCCCTCGGCCTCGGTGTCCGTGCCGAGGGCGACGCGCTCGTGGTCCGACAGCCCGTGACGCCCCAGCCGCAGCACGTACGGCCGCATCCGGACATCGACGCCTGGCCCGAGGACGTTCCGTACCTGCACACGGAGGGGTCGAGTGCCGCCGCGCGCCTGCTGATCGGCGTGCTCGCGGGAACGGGCACGCACGCCGTCGTCGACGGTGACGAGGTACTGCGGCACCGGCCCATGGACTGGCTGGTGGACCCGCTGACCGAACTCGGCGCGGACATCACCTATCTCGGCGAGCCCGGCCGACTGCCGGTTCGGACAGCCGGCCCCGTCGACCGCCCGGGCACGGTCGACCTGCGCGTCGGGAGCGCGCAGGCACGTTCCGCCGTGGTGCTCGCCGCGGTGGCGGCCGGGCTGCCGGTCACGGTGCGGCACCCGGTCAGGTCCCGGGACCACACCGAGCGGATGCTCGCCGCGTTCGGCAAGCTGTTGACCGGGACGGAGCGCGAAGTCGTCTGCGGCGACGGCGGATACACCGTGCCCGAGGCCATCGACATCCCCGCCGACCCGTCGCTCGCGGCCTACCCCGTCGCCGCCCATCTGCTCTGGAGCGACGGCGGCGTGCTCCGGATCCCGCGGGTCTGCCTCAATCCGACCCGGCTGGGCTTCTTCGACGTGCTGCGCGCCGCCGGGGCGGACATCACCTACGAGGACCGGCGCACGACCGCAGGCGGAGAGCCGGTCGGAACCGTCGTCGCACGCGGTGGTCTGGACGGAGTCACCTCCGTGCGGGTCGACAGCCCTGCCCTCCTGCACGCGCTGATCGACGAGGTCCCCCTGCTCGCTGTCGTCGCCGCCACCCTTCCCGGTGACTCGTGGATCGGCTGCGCCGAGGAACTGCGCTTCAAGGAGACCGACCGGCTGGCCACCACGGCCCGGATGACCGAGGCCTTCGGAGCCACCGTCGACGTGGCTGACGACGGCCTCCTGGTGCGGGGCGGCTCGGCACTCGGCGCCGGCCTCGTGCCCGGTTTCGAGGACCACCGGATCGCCATGGCGGCCGCGACCCTCGCGATGGCCCTGCCCGGCCGCACCACCGTCGCCGGCGGCGCCTGCCACCGCACGTCGTTTCCCGACTTCGCCGATGTGCAGCGTGCCGTCGGCGCCAGGATCTGCGAGGACAGCAACCGATGACGGAAGTGAAGGCCCCGGTTTCCGAAGCCCGGTCCACCGGCACCGTGCTCGGACCCGAGTTCGCCACGGGCAGCGGCCCCTGGCTCTACACAGAGGACGGCACCGCCTGGTTCGACGGCACGTCGGGCAGTGGTGCGGCGACCCTCGGCCATCAGCACCCCACGGTCACCGCCGCCGCCGCCCGGCAGCTCGGACGGCTCACCCACACCGGCTGCAAACTGGGCTCCGACGCGCGCACCCGGATGGTCTCCGCCATCGGCCGGATCAGCCCGTACGAGGACCCCGCCGTCCTGCCCACCACGACGGGCGCGGAAGCCGTCGAGTCCGCGCTCAAGATCGCCCGGGCCTTCACCGGGCACCGCGCGGTGGTCGCCTTCCGGTACGGCTACCACGGCAAGACCGCGGGGGCACTCGCCCTGACCTGGCGGGACGAGTTCAAGGCCTACAGCGGCCGGACGGCCGGCCCCGTGGTGCGCGCCGAGCTGCCCGACCCGCGACGGCCGCACCCGGACGACGCCCGGGACTTCGCGGCGGCCCTGTCCGCCTCGCTCGACGAGGCCGACCTGCTGGGCGGAACGGCCGCGGTCGTCCTGGAGCCGGTCCAGGTCACCGAAGGCGTCCTGACAGTGGCGTCGGCCCTGCTCGACGAGATCGCCCGGCAGGCGCACAGCCGGGGCGCGCTGCTCGTCCTGGACGAGATCTACACGGGCCTGGGCCGCGCAGGGCGGATGTTCGCCGCCGAGGCGATGACCGAACGGCCCGACCTGACACTGCTCGGCAAGACGCTGGGCAACGGCTTCCCGGTGGCGGCGGTCGTCGGCGAGCGACACGTCGTCGACGCCCTGCCCGCCGGGGTGCAGACCTCCACCTTCTCGGGCCATCCCGTCTCCTGCGCCGCCGCGGTTGCCGTGCTCGACACCGTGGTCGAGGCCGACCTGCCGGCCCGGGCACGCGCTCTCGGCGACCGGCTCCTCGCCGACCTGGGCGCCTTGGCCGAACGGCACCCGTGGATCGGCGCGGTCCGCACCGCGGGCGCGCTCGCCGCCTTCGACTGCGTACGGGACGGACTGCCGGACCCCGCGCGTGCCCGCGCGGTGCTGCGGGGGGCCCTGGACCGGCGGCTGCTGCTGTTCGGGGGCGGACCGGAAGGGGCCAGCGTCAAGATCGTCCCGCCTGTGCTGCTCGACGACGAAGCGTACCGATATCTGATGAACGGTCTGTCGGCCGCGATTGCCGAGGCCGAATCCTGTAGTGAGGAATCCCTGTGACGTTCCAGCAACTGCAGAAGGACGTACTCGACCTCGACCTCTGTACCGTGTGCGGGGCCTGCCAGCTCGCCTGTCCGGAAGCGGTCATCGGCTTCGACGGGCTCGCCCCGGTGCTCACCGCCGCGTCCTGGACGGACACGGACTGCGGTGACTGCGGCGACTGCCTCGACGTCTGCCCCGGCGCCGACCCCGCCACCCCCGTCTCCGAGGAGAGGCTGTTCGGCCGGAGGCGCACCCCCGAGGAGCGCTGGACCGGTGTCTTCACCGAGGTGGTCGCGGGGCACTCGCTCGACCCCGCCGTCTTCGAGGCGTCCGCCAGCGGCGGCACCCTCACCGCGCTCCTGCAGACCGCGATGGCCGCGCTCGACGTGGACGTCGTGCTCTCCATGGGCCGGGATCCGGACGAGCCGTGGCGGGCGGCCCCCGCGCTGGTGCGGGATGCGGGTCAGCTGACCGAGACCGCCCAGTCCACCTACCAACTGGCCCCTTACCTCGGCGCGTTGCGTCAGGTGATGGAGCAGGAGCCGGACGCCCGGGTCGCGATGACCGGGGTGGCCTGCCACATCCAGGCGCTGCGCAAGCTCCAGGCGATGGACACCGCGGCGGGCCGCTGGGCCCGCGACCACGTGGTGCTGGCGATCGAGCCGGCCTGTTCCTCCAGCACCCGGCCCGAGGGCACCGCTGCCGTGATCCGTGACCGGGCCGAAGTGCCCCTGGAGTCCGTGGTCCGGCTGCGATACCGGGAAGGCGACTACCCGGGCGACATCAGGATCCGTACGGACGACGGGGCGGAGCACCAGGTCGCTTTCTGGCAGGCGGTCAGGGACTTCGCCGGGAACAAGACCTACCGCTGTCTCTCCTGCGGTGACTGGATGTCCGGCCTGGCCGACGTGAGCGTCAGCGACGGCGACCCCAACATCTTCGCCGCGAGCGTGGGCGGCGGGGACCAGGCCAAACACGGAAGGGTGTTCATCCGCACGGCGGCCGGAGCGGAAGCGGTCGCCGAGGGAAGGGCCCGTGGACTGCTCACGCACAGCCCCGTGGACCTCACGGGCCTGAACCTCGGGCTGGAGCGCAAGCGTAACCGGCGTGCCTCGTACGAGAGATCGGGCAAGCCCACCCCCATGGGCCCCATCCCCGGCTTCCGGGAGGACCTGGAGATCGTCCCTGACGAGCGCTGGATCGCCGCCCCCACGCCCACGGAGGAACAGCGATGACGGCCCCGCCCGCCGCCCGTGCCCTGCGCACCCGCCGCCTGGTCGCCAAGGGCGCCCCGCTCCCCGTGCTGGAGGAGACCGACTGCCCCGCACCCGGCTGCGGCGAGCTGCGCGTCCGCGCCGCCTACAGCCTGGTCAGCCCAGGCACCGAACTGCATTACCTGGACCGCTCCGCACGCACCGGCGAACGCTTTCCGCTCGGTTACTGCTCCGCCGGCGTCGTCGAAGCCGTCGGCCCTGACGCGCCGGGCTTCGCCCCCGGTGACCGGGTCATTGCGATGGGATGGGGCGAAGCCGTGCACGCCGGCGTGATCACCGCCGGCTACCGGCTCTGCCGCAAGGTCCCGGACGGGCTCGGGCTCGCCGACGCCGTGGTGGCCAATCTGGCCGCCACCGCCGTCCACGCCGTCGACCGTGCCGGGCTCGCTCCCGGCGACGAGGTCGCCGTGGTCGGGGCGGGCATCGTCGGCCAGCTCGTCGCGCAGACCGCCGCCGCCCGCGGCAACCGGGTCACCCTTCTCGACGTACGCCAGGACCGGCTGAAGGAGGCCGCCGCGCTCGGCCTCGACGTCGCCGAGGCGGCCCCGTTCCTGGCCGCCACCCGCACCTGGGCCGAGGGCGGCCGGTGTGTGCTGCTCTGCGGCACCGGTGACGCCGACGAGACCGTCGCCGCGGCGGCCCGCTGGGCGGGCCGCGCCTTCGGACGGCCCCGGCTGGTCGGGGTCGGGCGGTTCTCCGCCCGGGTCGAGTTCAGCGTCGAGCTGGGCAACCTGGACATCCGGTACGCGGCCCGCTGCGGCGCCGGATACCGCGACGCCGCGTACGCGCGCGGCCACGCCGAGGTCACAGCGCCGGACGGCGAGGGCACCGTCACCGAGAACCTCCAGCGGGCCCTCGACCTGATCGTCTCGGGTGGTATCCGGCCGGCCGCGATGCGCCTGCCGCGCTTCCCGCTGGACCGGGCCGGCGAGGCCTACGCCGAACTGCGAGCGAGGCCCGCCCATCCGGCGGTGCTCTTCTCGCACCGCACCGGCGACCGACCCGAGGAGCACCGCGCACCGTGACCACCGACATTCCGTCCGGCGCCCCGGACACCGGCCACCGACCGTTCCCCGCCGCCGAGCGGGCCGGGACCCTGGCCCACCGCTTCCTGGAGACTGCCGCCGCGTACCCCGACCGGGACGCGGTCGTGACCCCCGCGACCCGGTGGACGTACCAGGAGACCGACCGGCTGTCCGCCCGGGTGGCCGCCGGGCTCGCCGCGGCGGGCCTGCGCCCGGGCGAGCGGGTCGCCCTGCTGTTCTCGCACGGTGCCGAGATGATCGCCACGCTCCTCGGAGTGCTGCGGGCCGGCCTGTCGTACGTACCGCTGGACGCCGCCTACCCGGAACCGCGGCTCGCCTACATGGCCGAGGACTCCGGGGCCCGCGCCCTGGTCACCGTACGGGAGAGCCTGGCGTCGGCCACCGCGCTCGCCCAGGGCCGGCCCGTGCTCGCCTACGAGGACCTGGTGCTCCACGACGAGGGTCACCCGGTGGTGCGCGCGACGCCGGACGGCGAGGCGTACGTGCTCTACACCTCGGGCTCCACCGGCCGCCCCAAGCCCGTGGCCCAGGTACACCGCAACGTGCTGCACCACACCCGGGTGTGGACCGACGGCTTGCGGATCGGGCCCGGGGACCGGTTGACCCTGCAGTCCGCCTACAGCTGGGACTCCGCCGTTCAGGACACCTTCGCCGCTCTGCTCAACGGTGCCGCCCTGTATCCCGTCGACCTCAAGTCGCTGGGCGTGAGCGGTCTGCTGGAGTGGATGGCGCGGGAGAGCCTCACCGTCTATCACTCGACCCTGCCCGTCTTCCGGGCGCTCGTGCGGGCCATGGAATCGCGCGCCACGGCTCTCCCGGCGATGCGCGTGCTCGCCCTCGGCGGTGACACCCTGCACCTCAGCGACCTCGACGCCTACCGGCGTTCCTTCGGGCCGCACTGCCGGATCGCGGGAGCCTACGGCTCCACCGAGTGCTCGTGCGCGCTGCTGCGCGTCGAGGACCCCGGCTACCGCCCGCCGACCGGTGTCTTCCCTCTCGGCCTCCCCGTGGTGGGGACCACCGTCCGTCTCCAGGACGGCGAGGGGAGGACGGTCGAAGGGCCCGGCGAGGGCGAGATCGTCGTCCTGAGCCCCTATCTGGCACCCGGGACCGTCGCTGCGGACCTGTCGTACCGCACCGGCGACCTGGCGCGGAGGCTCGCCGACGGCACCCTGCTGCTCATCGGGCGGGCCGACTTCCAGGTCAAGATCTCCGGCATCCGGGTCGAGACCGGCGAGGTGGAGAGCGCGCTCAAGGAACTGCCGCAGGTCCGCGAGGCCGTCGTCATGCCGTTCACCGACCGGCTCGGCGAACGCCAGCTGGCCGCCCACCTGGTGGCCGAACCCGGTACCCGGCCCACAGCCGCCGGGTTGCGGGCAGCGCTGCGGGGCGTCCTCCCGGACCACGCCGTACCCACCGCGTACGTCCTGCTCGACGAACTGCCGCTGACCGCGAACCACAAGATCGACCGGAAGGCACTGCCCGATCCGCTGACGGCGGCGCGGAGCGCCGACGACACCGGCCCGCGTCCCGCCGGCTCCCTCGAACGCGCCGTGGCGGCGGCCTGGCACGAGGTGCTCGGTACCACGGGCGCCGGTCCCGACGACAACTTCTTCGACCTCGGGGGCACGTCGCTGCGCATGGCGGCCGTGCACGAACGGCTGACCCGGACCGTCGCCCCCGGACTGCGGATGACCGACCTCTACCGGGCGCCGACGATCCGGAGCCTGGCCCGGCTGATTTGGCGGGCCGCAGGGCCCACCGGGCCGAGCAGCGAGGACGCCGCCGGCGGCACGGCGCGCGGCGCCCGCCGCCGCACGGCCCGCCGCCCACGCCGCCCCTCGACCGGCGCCGCCCCCTTCCTGACACTCCCGCCTCCCGGCGGGGACCGAACCATGGCCCCTGGAGGGACCCGTGACTGATCGCGCGTACGACGACGCAGCCCTGGACGGCCGGATCGCCGTCGTGGGCCTGGACTGCCGACTGCCGGGGGCCCGTGACCACGCGGAGTTCTGGCGCAATCTGCTCGCCGGCACCGAGCAGATAGCCGACGTGGACGAGGACCTGCTGAGCGCTGCCGGGGTCGCCCCTGAGGCGTTCGCCGACCCCCGCTACGTGCGCCGCGCCTCGACGGTCGCGGACGCCGACCTGTTCGACGCGTCGTTCTTCTACCTCAGTGCCCGCGAGGCGGAGCGGATGGACCCGCAGCTGCGGATGTTCCTCCAGTGCTCCTGGGCCGCCCTGGAGCACAGCGGTCACGACTCGGAGCAGTACCCGGGCCGGATCGGGGTCTTCGCCGGCTCCCTCAGCAGCACCTACCTCCTCAACAACGTGCTCACGGGGGAGAAGGGCTTCAACGGGTCGATCCGGCGGATGCGCCAGGACCTGCCCACGATG
Source organism: Streptomyces argenteolus (assembly GCF_042902585.1). GTDB lineage: Bacteria > Actinomycetota > Actinomycetes > Streptomycetales > Streptomycetaceae > Streptomyces > Streptomyces argenteolus. The sequence continues at coordinate 74,053 of NZ_JBIBEG010000004.1, read as the reverse complement.
ATGGGGAACGACCCCAACTACCTGGCCACCAGGGTCTCCTACCACCTCAACCTCACGGGCCCCAGCATCTCGGTGCAGACGGCCTGCTCGACCTCCCTGGTCGCCGTGCACACCGCGGTCCAGAGCCTGCTCTCCGAGGAGTGCGACGTCGCCCTGGCGGGGGGAGTCGCCCTGCGCTTCCCCCAGGAGGCGGGGTACCTCCACGAGTCCGACGGCATCGCCTCGGCCTCCGGAACGGTCCGGCCGTTCGACGCCGGGGCCGACGGCACCGTCTTCGGAAACGGGGCCGGCGTCGTGGTCCTCAAGCGCCTGGCCGACGCGCTCGCCGACGGCGACACCGTCTGGGCGGTGGTCCGGGGTTCCGCCGTCGGCAACGACGGCGCCGACCGGGCGGGCTACCCGGCGCCCGGAGTCTCCGGGCAGGCCGCCGTCCTCGCCGAGGCGCTGGCCGTGGCCGACGTGGAACCCGCCGAGGTCAGCTACCTGGAGGCGCACGGCACGGGCACCAGGATGGGCGACCCGATCGAGCTGTCCGCCGTGGCGCAGGCCTACGCCGCCGACGGCGCGCAGCCGCTCACCATCGGCTCGGTCAAGGCGAACCTGGGCCATCTGAGCGTCGCCGCGGGCGTCACCGCCTTCATCAAGTGCGTCCTGATGCTGCACCACCGCACCCTCGTGCCCACCCCGCACTTCACCGGGTGGAACCCGGAGTGCGCCGTGGAGGGCACCCGCTTCCGCGTGGGCACCGCCGTCGAGCCCTGGGAGGGCGGCGACGGCCCCCTGCGCTGCGCCGTCACCTCCACGGGCATGGGGGGCACCACCGCCCACGTCATCCTGGAGGAGGCCCCGGAGAGCGGCGTCCGCCCCCGCGCCCACGCCGCGCCCGTGGTGGTGCTGCCGGTCTCCGCGAAATCGCCCGCCGCGCTCCAGACGGCGCGTACCGCGCTCGCCGACCACCTGGAGGCCACGGCCCCCGCCGAGGCGGGCCCGTCCGGCGACACCGGTCTCGACGACACGTCGTACACCCTCGCCACCGCGCGCCGCACCTTCAACTACCGGGCCGTCATCACCGCCCCGGACCGGGAGACCGCCGTACGGGCACTGCGCAGCGCGGACCCGCGCCACACCCACCAGGACTCCGGGCAGCCCGCCGACCGGCCCGTCGTCCTGCTGCTCCCCGGCCAGGGCACCCAGCACCCCGCCATGGGCCAGGGCTGGTACGAGCACCTGCCGGTCTTCCGCGCCACCCTGGACGAATGCGCCGAACTGCTCCTGCCCCACCTGGGGCTCGACCTGCGTGACGCGCTCTATCCCTCCCTGCGCGGCGGCGGCGCCCCGTCCCCCGACCTGAGTCTGGACCGCACCCGCCTCACCCAGCCCGCCCTGTTCGCCGTCGAGTACGCCCTCGCCCGGCAGTGGCAGGAGTGGGGCATCCGCCCCTCCGTCCTCGTCGGACACAGCGTCGGCGAGTACGTCGCCGCCACCCTGGCCGGGGTCTTCCGGCTGCCGGACGCCCTGCGGATCATCGCCGAACGCGGCCGCCTGGTGGACGGGCTTCCGGGCGGCGCGATGGCCGCGGTGATGCTGCCTCCCGACGAACTGGCCGGGTACCTCGGCGACGACGTCGCGCTGGCCGCGGTCAACGAGCCCGCCGTGTGCACCGTCGCCGGGAGCCGCGAGGCGGTGCGCGAGCTGACCACCCGCCTCACCGCCGACGGTGTCGCCCACCGCAAGGTCACCACCTCCCACGCCTTCCACTCGCCGATGATGGACCCCGCCGTCGGCCCGCTCACCGATCTGCTGCGCTCCGTCGAGCTCAGCCGCCCGCAGACACCGTTCCTGTCCAACCGGACCGGAACGTGGATCACGGACGAGGAGGCCACCGACCCCGCGTACTGGGGCGGCCACCTGCGTGACACCGTCCGCTTCGCCGACTGTCTCGCCACCCTCCTCGCCGACGGCGACCACGTCTTCCTCGAAGTGGGCCCCGGCCAGACCCTGGCCACGTTCACGCGCCGCCACCCGGACCGGGAGACCGGGGTGCCGGTCATCACCTCCGCCGCCCGGGGCCGCGACGCCGGCGCCGACCTCACCGCCGTGCACGCCGCGCTCGGCCGGCTCTGGGCGGCCGGACTGACGGTGGACTGGGCGGGCTTCCACTCCGGCCACGGCCGCGGCCGGGTGCCGCTGCCCACCTACCCCTTCGAGGGCACCCGGTACTGGATCGAGCCGGGCCCGGACACGCTGACCGCGGGCACCGGCCGCAGCGCCGCGGCCCCGGGCGGGAAGCTGCCGCTGGACGACTGGCTCTCGGCGCCCGTGTGGCGCCAGGCCGTCGGCACCCCGGACGCCGCGGCCCGGCCGCTCACGGAACCCGTGCTCCTCTTCGCCGACCCGGACGGCACCGCCCTGCGCCTCGCCGCGCACGCCTTCGCCGGCGAGGTGCTCACGGTGCGCGCGGGTGACGCGTACGGACGCGACGGCGACACCTGGACGGTGCGCCCCGCCTCCGAGGACGACCACAGCCGTCTCGTCGCCGACCTGCTCGGCGAGGACCGGCTGCCGGGCCACGTGGTGCACGCCTGGTCGACCGGGACACTCCCGCCGGAACGCGGCACCGAGCGCTTCGAACGGGCCCAGCAGGCCGGGCTCTACAGCCTGATAGCCCTGGTGAAGGCGCTGAGCGAACACGGCGTGACCCGCCCCGTGCAGCTCGACCTGGTGAGCGCCGGCGCGTACGCGGTGAGCCCCGCCGAGCCCGAGCCGGCGTCCGAACTGGTCACGCTGGCCGTCGCCGCCCGGGTCATCGGCCAGGAGCACGGAAACATCGGCTCCCGCCACTTCGACCTGCCCGCAGGGCCGGACGAGCGGTCGCTGCGCACGCTCGCCGTCGAGCTCGGCTCCTTCCGGCGCCCGGAGGTGGCCGTCACCCTGCGCGGCGCCACCCGCTGGGTCGCCGAGATGTCCCGGATACGCGCGGACTGGACCGCACCGGCCGAGACCCGGCTGAAGGACGGCGGCGTCTACCTGATCACCGGCGGACTCGGTGAGATCGGCTCCACGATCGCGGGGTGGCTGCACCGCGAGTGCGGGGCCCGGCTCGCCCTGCTGACGCGCGAGGCCCTGCCCGCACGCAGTACCTGGGACGCCTGGCTGGAGGACCACCCGCACGACGACGAGACGACGCTGCGGATCGGCCGGCTGCGCGCCCTGGAAGCCGCAGGGGCCACGCCCTTCCTGGTGAACGCCGACGTCGCCGACGAGGACGGGCTGCGTACCGCCGTCGAGAAGGTCAAAGCCCAGTTCGGCGGGCTCGACGGGGTCGTCCACGCGGCGGGCCTGCCCAGCGAGCAGTGGGACCGCGCCATCACCGCGGCCAGTGTCGAACAGTGCCAGTGGCACTTCGTGTCCAAGGCGCACGGCCAGATCGCCCTGGAGAAGGTACTGGCCGACCACCCCGTCGACTTCTGCCTCATGCTGTCCTCCCTCGCCGGTGTGCTCGGAGGCCTGCGACTGCTCGGCTACGGCGCGGCCAACCACTTCATGGACGCGGCAGCCGAGCGCGCCAACCGGGGCCTCGACCGCACCGTCTGGATCAGCGCCGCCTGGGACGTCTGGCAGCACCACCAGGACGAGAAGCGGGCCCTGTCGGCCATCGGCCGCAGCATGGACGACAAGGCCATCCAGCCCGAGGAGGGCCTGGAGACCATCCGCCGGCTCCTGACGCTGCGCGACGTCAGCCATGTGGCCGTCTCCACCTGGGACATCGACTTCCGGCTGGACCAGTGGGTGCGCGACGAGCGCATCGCCAAGCCGGTGGCGGGGGTCCTCGTCACCGGAGCCGACGCGGACGGCGACGCGGGTGACCTCACCGACCAGGTGGCCCGGCTGGTGCGTGACGCCCTGGGCAGCGAGGACATGCCGCTCGACGGCGACATCTTCGAGTTCGGCGGCGACTCGCTGCTGATCGTCCGGCTGCTCTCGAACGTGCGCGAGCAGTTCTCCGTCGAGGTGTCGCTGGCCGACGTGCTCGGCGACCCGACCCCGCGGGCGCTCGCCGGCCTGGTCGGAGACCGTCTCGTGGCCACGGCCGAGGAGGACGACGAAGTCGCCCTGCTGGCACGGGAGCTGGACGGGCTCGACCCGGCCGAGCTCGAACGGCTGCTCGCGGCGGCCGAGACCGACCCGGCCCCCGATGCGACGGCCGTGACCTCTCAGGAACAGGAGCGCTGACGGTGGACTTCAGTCTGATCTTCTTCTCGGGCGACGAGAAGAACAAGTACCGGTTCGTCCTGGACGCGGCCAAGTACGCCGACGAACACGGTTTCACCGCGATCTGGACCCCGGAACGGCACTTCCACCGGTTCGGCGGCCTCTACCCGAACCCCTCGGTGCTCGGAGCCGGCCTGGCCATGGCCACCCAGCGGCTCCAGATCAGGGCCGGCAGCGTCATCCTCCCGCTGCACAGCCCGATCCGCGTCGCCGAGGAATGGTCCGTGGTGGACAACCTCTCGCGCGGACGCGCCGGCATCGCCCTGGCGACCGGCTTCAGCCCGGTCGACTTCGCCATCAACCCGACCGGCTGGGAGGACCGCCGCAGCCGCACCTTCGACGCCGTGACCACCCTGCGCGAACTGTGGGAGGGGGCCCCGGTCTACGTACAGGACGGCCTGGGCAACCACGTCGAGGTGGAGCTGCATCCGCAGCCCGTCCAGCCCGAGCTGCCGATCTGGCTCACCTGCACCAAGAGCCCCGAGACCTTCGAGGCCGCGGGCCGGCTCGGCTGCAACGTACTGACCGCCCTCATCGACATGACCAACGAGGAGCTGGAGGAGAAACTGGCGCTGTACTTCAAGACCCTCCAGGAGTACGGACACGACCCGGAGGGCGTCACCGTCACGCTGATGCTCCACACGTTCATCGGGGACGACCTCGACGAGGTCCGCGAGACGGTCCGGGAGCCCTTCAGCGACTACCTGCGCTCCTTCTTCACCGTCATCGACTCGCAGAAGAAGAACCTCGCACCAGGCGCGGGCGTCCGCGACATGACGCAGAGCGACCAGGACCAGCTGATCGAGTTCGCCTTCGACAAGTACTTCGAGAAGGGGGCCCTGCTCGGCACCCCGGACTCCTGCGGGGCGGTGGTCGACCGGTTCAAGGGGATGGGCGTCACCGAGATCGCCTGCCTCATCGACTTCGGCGTCGACGAGGACCTCGTCGTACAGAGCCTGAGCCACCTCGACGAGCTGCGCAGGCGGTACGCATGAATGACGCGCTCGCGACCCGCCTCGCGGCACTCGGGCCGGAACAACGCGCCCGGCTCCGCGCCGCTCTGCCGCAGCAGCGGCCCGACAGCGGTGAGCTGACACCTGGCCAGCTGCGCCTGTGGCAGGTGCACCACCAGGTGGAGGGCCGCCCGGTCGACGTGGTGTGCCAGGCCGTCCGGCTGAGCGGCGCACCGGTCGACCTCGGGCTCCTGGCCGAGCGGGTGCGCGGCTTCGTGACGGCCCACGAGGCGCTGCGCACCACCTTCGAGACCTCCGGTGACGGCACGGTGCGCCGCGTCGTCCACCGGGAGCTCGCGCCGCGCCTCTCCCGCATCCGTTGCGCCGACGAGGCCGAGGCCCACGCCGCAGCCGGACGCCTCGCGGCGGAGCCGTTCGACCTGGCCACCGGGCCGCTGCTGAGGGTGGCCCTGGCAGAAGGGCCGGCAGCGGGCCTGGCATGGGTGCTGGTCGCCGTGCACAACCTGGTCTTCGACGCCTGGTCGTTCGAGCTGCTGCTCGACGAACTGGCCCGGGAGACCGCCACGCCCGCCCCCTCCCGGCCGTTCGGTTCCTTCGTCCACGACCAGGCGAGCTGGCTGCGAGGGCCCGACGGCCGGGCCGGCGCGGCACACTGGGCCGCCGAGACCGCGGACGCCCCCGCACCGCTGCCGACGGACCGGCCCCGCGACGGGCGGACCCGGCGGACCGGCAAGCGGATCGGGTTCACCCTGCCCGCGTCCGTCGCCGACGCCGTGGCGGCGTCCGCGAAGAAGGAGGCGGCCACCGCCTACACGGGCTGGCTGGCAGTCGCCTGGGCCGCGTTCGCGGAGTTCGGCGGCAGCGAGGACACCCTGCTCGGCACCTTCACCACCGGCCGGAACCGGCCGGGCACCGAGACGGTCGTGGGCTATCTGCTCAACGTCCTGCCGGTACGGCTGCGGGACAGCGGCACCGGATCCCACCGCGACCGGGTCCGCGCCGTGCGCACCGCCACCCGCGCCGGACTGAAGCACGCCTCGTACCCCGGGGAACTCATCGACGCGGGGCGGCGCGTCGCCGGCACCCACCCGCTCCTCGACGCCGTCTTCGTCTTCGACAACCTCGGCGCGGACGAGCGGCGTATCCAGGGCGCCCACGTCACCACCACCGACCTGGACAAGGGCACAGCGCGGTTCGACCTGACCCTCGCCGTCTACCCGGGACCCGACGGGGTCGCCGGATGGCTGGAGTTCGACACCGGACTCTACGACGAGGCCACCGTGCGCCGCCTCGCCGAGCGGTTCACGGCCCTGGCGCACACCGTGGCACAGGAGGCGGACCAGTGATCACCGCACGGTTGTGCGCCCCCGCCTACGAGCTCGGCGAATGCGCCGATCCCGTGGCGGAGCTGCCCGAGATGCTGGCCGACCCCGCGGCCGCCGCCGAACTCACCGCGCCCGCGGCCGGATTCCACACCTACCGTTGGTCGGACGCCGACGTCACCGAACTCATGGCCCTCGCCGTGGGCCGCACGCTCGCGGAGGCGCGGGTGCCGGGGGGCGACGTCGACATGGTCATCCTGGCGACGGACTCGCTGCCGCGCGACCGCACCGCCCACCGGGACGTGGCCGAACTCCTCGACGGGACGGGCATCGACCGGGCCACCGTGCTCACGATGGGACTCATGGACTGCGCCACGGCCATGGTCGCGGTGGGCACGGCGGCGTCCTACGTGCGCGACGGGACGGCCCGCAACGTCCTGGTGGTCACCGGAGACCTCGCCGACCGGGCGACCGGCGGGGCTCGGATCGTGGCCGGCGGCGCGGCGATCGCGAGCGACGCCGCGGCATCGGTCCTGGTGTCCGCCACCGCGCCCGGGCTCCCCGTCCGGGGCATGGCCCACCACTCGGCACCCGAACTGAACCTGGGCGGCGGGCCGCAGCAGCAGCTGCTGTCCCGGATCACCGCTCACCGCGCGTTGTTCGCCCGCCTCGCAGACCGGGCCGGAACGGGCCTCGGCACCGTGCGGTCCGTGCTGCCCAGCAACTTCGCCCGCAACGTCCTGACGCTGTACCTCTCCGAGGTGGGACTCGGCGACAGACTGTCGCTCGGCAACGTCGGCCGGATCGCCCACTGCCTCGGCAGCGATCCGCTGATCAACCTCGCGGACCGGCTGGCGCAGGGGAAGGACACCACGAGCGGGGCGGCGGACGACGACTCGCTCGTCCTCTTCGGCGCGGGGGTCTCGCACCTCGCGGCCGTCCTGCTCGGTGCGGAGCCGTTGCCTCGGCGGGCGGAAGGAGACCTGTGAGCACCACGGGTGTCGAACCGGCCACGGTCACCGCGGCCCAACTGCGCGCAGCCGCCCGCTGTCTGCCCGCCGGGGTGACGGTCGTGACCAGTGGGCGGGGCGCGTCGGTGCACGGCATGACGGTGAGCTCGTTCACCACGCTGTCGCTCACCCCGCCCCTTGCGTCGTTCTCCGTCAAGGAGGGCGCACGCATCCGCGGCCTCATCGAGGAGTCCGGCGCGTTCGTCGTCAACGTCCTGGCGGCTGAACAGGCATATGTGGCGAAATGGTTCGCCGACCCCGAACGACCCATGGGGACGGGCGGGTTCGCCGACGGCGCCGAACCGGCGGACCCGTCGCCGGCCTGTGGCTTCGTACTGGCCGGAGCGATCGGCTACTTCACCTGCCGCCTCGTGCGGTTCGTCGAGGCGGGCGACCACGTCATCGCGATCGGCGCCGTGGAGCACTGCGGGACGCTCCGGGACGCGCCGCCCCTGGTGTTCGAGGGCGGCGCCTTCCGCACCCTGAGGCCGGTCGCACCGGACTGACCACCCGCTCCGGTCGCTCCCGCCCGCCACCGGCACCCCTCGCCCGTCCGCCCTGTCAGCCGTGCCCGCCGGGCCCCCGGCCCGCCACGGCCCCGTCCCCTAGGAAGACCATGACCCAGCACCTCGACGACGAACTCATGCGTGAGGACCGCTCACCCCGGTCCGCCGCGCCCCTCCCCGAAGCGCCCGCCGCCGGGACACCCGTCCGGCTCTCCCGCCGGGACAGGCTGATCCTCTTCGTGCTGTGCGCCGCACAGTTCATGATCGCCCTCGACTTCTCCGTACTGAACGTGGCCCTTCCGGAACTCGGCACGGACCTCGGTCTCGGGCAGGCTGAGCTGCAGTGGGCGGTCACCGCCTTCGCCCTGCCCTCGGGAGGGTTCCTGCTGCTGTTCGGGCGGATGGGGGACCTGTACGGGCGCCGGAAGCTGTTCCTCTCCGGCCTCGCTCTCTTCGGCGCGGCCTCGCTGCTCGCCACCTTCGCCTGGGACCCCGCCTCCTTCCTCGCCGGACGTGCGCTGCAGGGCGTCGGCGCGGCGGCGATCGTTCCGACCGGCATGTCGCTGCTGACCACCACGTTTCCCGAAGGCCCTCTGCGTGACCGGGCACTGGGCATCAGCGGCACGCTGCTCTCGCTCGGCTTCACCACCGGGATGGTGCTGGGCGGCGTCCTGACCGACACCCTCGGCTGGCGCTCGACGATGGCGCTCCTCGCCCTGTTCGCCCTGATCGTCCTGCCGCTCGCCCCTGCCCTGCTCAGCGAGTCCCGGCGGCCCGAGCGGCCCCGCCTGGACGTGCCGGGCGCGGTCACCGTCACCGGCGGTCTGCTCGCGCTGATCTACGCCCTGTCGACTGCCGCGGACCGGGGCTTCGGCGGGAGCGACGTGCTGGCGGCGCTCGTCCTGGGCGTGGCGCTCCTGGCCGCGTTCGTCCTGGTGGAGTCCCGTACTGCCGAACCGCTGGTCTCGCTGCCGATGCTGAAGCGCCGCACGGTGGCCTGGGGCAATCTCGGCGGTCTCGTCACCTTCTCGATGATGAGCACCGTCGTCTTCGCCATGACGCTGTACTTCCAGGATGTTCTGGAGCTCTCGGCGTTCCAGACCGGACTGGTCTTCGGCTTCCAGGGCACGGCGGCCGCGGTCTCCGGCAGTTACGTCCCCAAGGTCCTCGGCCTCCTGGGGGCCCGCTGGACCCTGGTCGCGTCCCTCGCCGGGCAGGGACTTTCCGTGGCCGGGCTGCTCGTCGTCGGAACCGAGAGCTGGAGCGTGTGGCCGGCGGCCCTCTGCCTCGCACTGGCCTGCGTATGCAACCTCGGAGCAATCGTCTCCTACGGCCTGACGGTCACCTCCGGCGTGCCCGACGAAGAGCAGGGCCTTGCCACCGGACTGGTGACCTCCACACAGCAGGTCGGCATCACCGTGGGCATCCCCCTGCTCGGAGTCGTCGCCACGACGACCTCGGACCGGCTGTCGGGCGTCCACACGGTCCTGGCGATCGACGCGGCTGTCGTCCTGGCCACCGCCGCCCTGGTCGCCTTCGGCCTGGGCCGCGCCCGTCCCGCAAAGCACTGACCGGGGGCCTCCGACACCCCGGGCGCGGCCGGCACCACGCCGGCTCCGCCCGGGGCAACCAGTGAGACGCCTCGAGCAGTGTCCGACGACGTTGCGGTCTTCGCGCGGAACGCGCGGTCACGCCCCGCCGCTTCCTCGGCGGGCGTTCTCGCGGTTTCCTCAGCGGGGCGTTCTCGCCGTTTCCGTACTCAGCTCGACGGAATCGTCACGACCGTCACCTGTCCATCCATCAGGCATTCGATGAGCACCGAACCGCCAAGCGGGTGGATCCAGAAGTGCGGTCCGGCATCCAGGATGTCCCGCGCGTGTCGCACCGCAACCTCCGCGGGCATGGTCACGGCCGGCATCAGATAGTTGCCCCAGATGACAGCGATCCGCTCGCCCCGCTGTACATAGGAGGAAAGCAGCACCGCCGCCATCCTCGTCCAGTGCTCCTCGTCGTCCCACCAGAGGCGCTCTGTGAACGGAGTGGACCCGAAGTCGATCACGTCGCCGGAAGCAGCCGGAAACCTGCTGAGCGTCGCTGCGGCCAGTGCGCGGTTCTCGGCGAGATCCAGCTTCATCACCTGCCGGCCGTCATCGTCACGGGGGTCATTCATGAAGTCCGGAAGGTACTCCGGATGACTCCCATAAGAACTACCGTCGGTCATACGTTCCGTCCTCAACGACGTCGAACCACTTCCGTCGGCGAACCTTGTCGCCCACGTGCGAACCGACGCTCATCACCCAGCCGCACACTGACGCCGGGAGCGCTGATCCTGCGGGGCGCAGGCCTCTGCCGAAGCCTCTGCCCGGCCCGCTTCGGCACCTTCGCGCCCAGGACGTCCGCACGCACATCATCACGCACGCGTTCGCATCCCGCCGGGCCCGACCGAGCAGGTGGCATGACGTCCGGACTCCAGGGCTGGAGTACTCGTAGGCCTTTCCAGTACGGGTCCGGAGCCTGAACCGGGCCGTGCTGCCCACTGCTGAGGTCAGGAGTTGAACGGATCGTCTGAAGGTTCCGGACCGGAAGGGCCTGGCGTGATGTGCCAGAGGCGCCAAGGTCCGTGGGTCACGCTGCATACGGCCCAGGTCCGAGGCGAGGGCGCTCCTGCACCCGGCCCGAACACCTCTTGGCGACAAGGGCTACAGCTCGACAGCCATCCGCCCTGTCTCCACCGCCACGGCATCCCGCCCACGATCCCTGAGCGAGCCGACCAGGTCTGCGGAAGCTCGCCGGGAAGGCGCCGGTGCGCGCGGGGACGGCCCCCAGCAGGTCGGTTCGTCCTGGGGGGAGACGGGGCTCCCGGCCGGCGATGCCGCCCTGACCGGTATGGCCTCAGCCCCCGGGGAAAGGAGAGTCACATTCCCCACTCCCGGGCGAGAGGAGTCCACCGATGGCAGCCGACGACATGGGGCACGCCGAGGACGCGTGGTGGCGGTCCGCGGTGGTCTACCAGGTCTATCCGCGCAGCTTCGCCGACTCCGACGGTGACGGAGTCGGCGACCTGGACGGTCTCACCGGACGCCTGGACCATCTGTCCGGGCTCGGCGTCGACGTGCTTTGGCTCTCGCCCGTCAACCCGTCCCCGCAGGCCGACAACGGGTACGACATCAGCGACTACCAGGACATCGACCCCGTCTTCGGTGACCTGGCGGCCTTCGACCGGCTGCTGGGCGCCGTGCACGAGCGCGGGATGAAACTCGTCATGGACCTGGTCGTCAACCACACCTCCGACGAGCATCCGTGGTTCCAGGAGTCACGCGACCCGGCGAGCCCGAAGCGCGACTGGTACTGGTGGCGTCCGCCACGTGAGGGACGCGAACCCAACAACTGGGGCTCCTTCTTCTCCGGTTCCGCCTGGGAGCTGGACGCCGCGAGCGACTCGTACTACCTCCATCTCTTCTCGCCGAAGCAGCCCGACCTGAACTGGGAGAACCCCCGGATGCGTCGGGCCGTGTACGCGATGATGCGCTGGTGGCTGGACCGGGGCGTGGACGGCTTCCGGATGGACGTCGTCAACCTCATCTCCAAGGACCCCACCCTGCCCGACGGCGAGGTGCACGAAGAGGGGCCGTACGGTGACGGCTCGCCCTACTTCGTCTGCGGCCCCCGCATCCACGACTACCTCCAGGAGATGCACCGCGAGGTGATCGCCCGGTACCCGGGCCGGCTGCTGACCGTGGGGGAGATGCCCGGGGTGACGGTCGAGCAGGCCCGCCTGTTCACCGACCCGGCGCGTGCCGAGCTCGACATGGTCTTCCAGTTCGAGCACGTAGGGCTCGACCACGGGCGGGGCAAGTTCGATCCCCGCCCGCTGCGGCTCACCGACCTCAAGGCCTCGCTCGGCCGCTGGCAGTCCGGCCTCGCCGACGTCGGGTGGAACAGCCTGTACTGGAACAACCACGACCAGCCCCGGGTGGTCTCCCGGTTCGGCGACGACGGACCGAGCCACCGGACCCGGTCCGCGACGATGCTCGCGACCGTGCTCCACCTCCACAGGGGCACGCCGTACGTCTACCAGGGCGAGGAACTCGGCATGGCCAACGCGCCCTTGCGCACCATCGAGGACTTCCGGGACATCGAGTCCCTGAACCACTACACGGAGGCGCTGCGCGCGGGGGCGGAACCCGAAGACGTCCTCCCGGGACTACGGGCGATGGGCCGCGACAACGCCCGTACACCCATGCAGTGGGACGCGTCGCCGCATGCGGGGTTCACCACTGGCACCCCGTGGATCCCCGTCAACCCGGACCACACCGAGATCAACGCCGAAGCGGCCCTCGCGGATCCCGGCTCCGTCTACCACCACTACCGCCGGCTGATCGCCCTCCGGCACCAGGAACCGGCCGTCGTGCACGGCGACTTCACGATGCTGCTGCCCGACGACGAGCGGATCTACGCGTTCACCCGCCGGTACGGCCGCACGGTGCTCCTGGTCGTCGGGAACTTCACCGGCGACACGGCCTCCGCCGTGATGCCCGCCGGATGGGACGGTGCCGAACTCGTCATGGGCAACGGCCCGTCGGTCCCCCCGCGGCCCGGCCGCCTGGTGCTCGCCCCGTGGGAGGCGCGGGTGCACCGGCGCGACGACTGAGCGGAGCGGGCGGGGGACGCCGCCCGATGATCCCTGCGGTACCGGGTACGCGGATCCCATGACCGCCTATGGATTCCACGCCTCCCATGAACAAGTACCTCCCGCCGACCTGCTGGCAGCCGTCGTGCGCGCGGAAGGCGCGGGCTTCACCGCCGCGATGTGCTCGGACCACTTCTCACCGTGGAGCGTCCGGCAGGGTGAGTCCGGCTTCGCCTGGTCCTGGCTCGGCGCGGCGCTCCAGGCCACCGACAGGATCCCCTTCGGAGTGGTGAACGCCCCAGGCCAGCGCTACCACCCGGCGATCGTCGCGCAGGCGATCGGCAGCCTCGCCGCGATGTACCCGGGCCGCTTCTGGGCGGCGCTGGGAAGCGGCGAGGCGTCCAACGAGCACATAACCGGCGACCGTTGGCCGCGTAAGGACGTCCGGAACGCGAGGCTGCGCGAGTGCGTCGACATCATCCGGGCGCTGCTGCGCGGCGAGGAGGTGAGCCACGACGGGCTGGTGACCGTGGACCGGGCCCGGTTGTGGACCCGTCCGGAGACGGTGCCACCCTTGGTGGGGGCCGCGTGCAGCGAGGCGACCGCGCGGTGGTGCGCGGAGTGGGCGGACGGCCTGATCACGGTGAACGCGCCGCGCGAGACACTGCGCCGGATCGTGGACGCCTACCGTTCGGCGGGCGGCGTCGGAGAGCTGCGCCTCCAGGTGCACCTCAGCTGGGCCCCCGACCTGGAGACCGCCCAGGAACTCGCCCACGACCAATGGCGCACCAACGTGCACGGTCCGCCCGCGAGCTGGGACCTCGACTCCGCCGAGGTGTTCGACAGCGTCAGCGAGCACGTCTCTCCGGACAGGGTCGCGGAGTCCGTCAACATCTCCGACGACCTCGGCCGGCACGCGGCCTGGCTCCAGGAGTACGCCGACCTCGGCTTCGACACCGTCATGCTGCATCACGTCGGCAAGGAGCAGAGCGCCTTCATCGACGCGTTCGGCGCGAAGGTGCTGCCGCAGCTGGATGTCACCAGGCCCCCGGCCGCCGTCGCGGAGGGTGTCCGATGAGGCTCACCCGCACCTCCGACCTGTGGTGGAAGAACGCGGTCGTCTACTGCCTGGACGTGGAGACGTACCAGGACTCCGACGGCGACGGCACCGGCGACTTCGCGGGCCTGACACAGCGGATCGACCACTTGGTGCGCCTCGGCGTCACCTGCGTGTGGCTGATGCCGTTCTATCCGACGCGGGAGCGTGACGACGGCTACGACATCACCGACTTCTACGCCGTCGATCCCCGGCTCGGCACGCTGGGCGACTTCACCGAGTTCGTGCGCACCGCCCGCGACCGGGGCATCCGGGTCATCGCCGACCTGGTCGTCAACCACACCTCCGACCACCATCCGTGGTTCCGGGACGCCCGCTCCAGCCGCACGTCGAAGTACCGCGACTGGTACGTCTGGTGCGACAGCCCGCCGGAGGACGGCCCTGAGGGTGTGGTCTTCCCAGACGTCGAGAAGAGCGTGTGGGAGTACGACGAGACCACCGAGCAGTACTACCTGCACCGGTTCTACAAGCAGCAGCCCGACCTCAACGTCGCCAACCCGGCGGTCCGTGACGAGATAGCGCGCATCATGGGCTTCTGGACGCAGCTCGGACTGTCGGGATTCCGGGTCGACGCGGTGCCGTTCCTGCTGGAGACCGACGGCCAGGAGGACGCGGACCGGCTGCCCGACCCGCACGAGTACCTCGCCGACCTGCGGGCCTTCCTCGGGCGTCGCAGCGGTGACGCGGTGCTGCTGGGCGAGGTGAACCTGCCCTACCCGGACACCGCGAAGTTCTTCGGCGACCCGGAGTCCTCCCGCGGTGACGAGCTGACCATGTGTTTCGACTTCATCGGTATGCAGCAGATGTACCTGTCGATGGCGCGGGGCGAGGCGGCCCCTCTGGCGGCGGCTCTCCGGGAGCGCCCCGCGGCGCCCCGCGACGCGCACTGGGCGACGTTCGTCCGTAACCACGACGAGCTCACGCTCGACAAGCTCGACGACGACGAGCGGGCCGAGGTGTTCGCCGCCTTCGGCCCCGACAAGGACATGCAGCTCTACGACCGGGGCCTGCGCCGCCGCCTGCCGCCGATGGTCGGCGGTGACCGGCGGCGCGTGGAACTGGCGTACAGCCTGCTCTTCTCCCTGCCCGGCACACCGGTGCTGTTCTACGGCGAGGAGATAGGCATGGGCGAGAACCTCGCCGCCGAGGGCCGGCAGGCCGTCCGCACCCCGATGCAGTGGACGCCCGACAAGAGTGGCGGTTTCACCGCAGGGGAGGGAGTGGAGCTGCCCAATCCCGTCGTGACGGGCGCGTTCGGCCCGGCGAAGGTCAACGCCCACGACCAGGCGCACGACCCGGCTTCGCCGCTGGGCCGGATGCGGACGCTGATCGAGCGTTACCGGGAGACCCCCGAGCTGGCCTGGGGCGACTACCAGGTCATCGACGCGGACGATCCGGGCGTGCTGGCCCACCTCAGTTCGCTGGAGGGCGGCGCGGTGCTCGTGCTGCACAATCTCTCCGAGCGGTCCGTCACCGCCTCCGTCGAGGTGCCGGGCCTGAGGGGCGGCCGGCTGCTCACCGATGTCTTCACCGGCGACACCCTCAAGTCGGCGGCTGCCGGCCTCGTCGATGTCGCGCTCGACCCGTACGGCTACCGGTGGCTGAGGGTCAACACCCCCCTTGACGACCCGGATCGGGCGACAGCGGTGTGATCCCACGCGCGCGAGGTGTCCGGCCGCACGCAGTGGGCCCGACACCTCGCGCGATGGTCCTCCCGACGGCTAGGGCGCGTCCACCAGAGTGCGGCCGTCGGCGGGAACGAGCGAGGCGAGGCCGCCGGCGTAGGCGGACTCCACGCGGGATCGTTCAGTCGCGTTCGGAACCGCGTTCGTGCAACTGGTGCCCGCGGCCGACCCGGACATCAGCTGGGAGCACGGGCCGGGCTTGGTGTCCGGCAGGCCCAGGCTGTGCCCCATCTCGTGGGCGGCGATGCGGGTCTTGTCGTAGCCCTGGGCCACCGCCTGGCTGCCGAGTTCGACACGCACCTGGCCCCCCGGGCGCACCGGTCCGAGTGTCGCCTGCGGCCAGCCAGTGGTGGCGACGATCTGGATCTCGGCCCGGGTGCCGGCTGCGGCTTCGACGAGCCTGACGTTGCTGACGTTCCGGTTCCACGAGGCGACACCGGCGGCGATCGCCGCTTCCCAGCCGCCTGCGCGGCTGTCGTCGTAGTGGAGTGTCACTACGGCAGACGCGCTTGTTGCTGCGGTCGACTCGGGTGCGGGCGCGGGTGCGGCCTGGGTTGCTGTCGCTGTGGCCAGGACGACCGCGAAGGCGGCGCCGGCCGCCTTCAGCCATGGGGAGTGCAGCATTGCTGTCCCTTCACTCGTGGGGGACTCGGCTCGCTCCGAACCGAGAGTGGGGAGAGGCCGCGACCGGCGGAGTGGCCGGTCGCGGCTTCTTCGAGGACCTCAGAACTATGCCCATCGCTCCGTGCTTATCATGCCCCTGTCATGAAGGAAGGGCCGGAAAGGAGCGGTGCGGACCCCGTCGGCGGTCCGGGGCGGGCTGCCTGCGCCGTGTGAGGCAGCGCTCATGACCCCACACGAATGCGGCCCGTTCGGACACACGCCCCGTGAAGCCCTGGCGATGCGGCGTCACCCTGCGCGGGCGATTCCTCGGTGGAGCTACGGATGCGTCGCTCCGTAGGCCGAAATGTGTCATTCCTCAGGCTCGGCGTAGTCGTTTGCAGCAGCAGGCGGTGAGGCCGACAAGGGGGACGGCGTTCGTGTCGATGGTTGAGTCGGCTACCCGGTCACCCGGGACATGGCGTGTTCGATGCCCCATCTGGCGCGGCCTGAGCGTTTGCCGGACTGGATGCGCTTGCGGGCGATACGGACGCCGATGTGCTCGGCACGGACGGGGTGGAGATGGGTGACACCGCCACCGGCGCGGTGCTCTTCGAGCTCTTGCATCCGCGTGACGTGAACATCGCCACGTGACTCCTGAGGGACAGCCGAGGGAGGCCTGTCACTCCGGGAGGGCAGCAGGCTCGTCGTCCCAGGCCATGGAGGACATCCTCCAGCCTTCGCGGGTCCGCAGGAACTGGGTGGTCTTGTGGCCGCACCCCTCGAAACGCGCTCCGTCCCGGACACCGGCCTTGCGGTACTCGGAGAACCGGTGCGCGACCGATCCGAAGAGCTCCGTCCGCTCCGAGACCTCCCACTCGGAGAACTCCGTCAGCGTTCCGTCGGTGAGCATCTTCTGACGGGGCTCGACGAAGGCGTCCACATCCATGATCACGGGGTCGTTCCCGATGTTCGAGATGAACCGCCCCTCCGGGACGAACACCTCGCGGATGATCCCGAGGTCGGCTCGCCTGCCACCGGTGTTGGTGAAGGAGTCCATGAACTGGCTCATCAGCCGGTCGATTTCCGCCCGGTCGTCGGCCGGGGGAGCCGACCGGTCCTCTGCGGGAGGCCACTCCTGCGCCAGGACGGACCACACCTCGCTGTCGTGCCGGAGCCCGCGGTAGGGATAGCGCTGCCGGAGCACGCCGTCCCGGGTCATGCCCAGACGGCGCGCGGACGCGATGCTGCGGGTGTTGCCGGACGCGACCCACCACTCGACTCTGCTCATCCCGCGTTCGGTGAAGGCCCAGTCGATCAGAACCCTGCACGCACGGGTCACCAGCCCGTGCCCCTGCCCGGCCTCCTCCAGCCAGCAGCCGATCTCGCACACTCCCGAAACGGTGTCGAAGCGGGTGAACATGACGCCGCCGACGAGCACACCGTCCAGCCGGATCCCGTATATCCGGCCGCTGTCGGAGGACGAGCGGTCGGCGTAGCGCTGGAGGGTCGTCCTGGCCGAGGCGAGGTCGGTGGTGAGCGACGCCCAAGGGATCCACGGGTCGACCAGAGGGCGGGCCCGGTCGATGTGCGCGAGGAACTCCGGTGCCTGCCAGGGTTCCAGAGGACAGAGCTGAGCGTGGTCGTCGAGGGGATGGGTGAACATGGGCGTTCCGCCTTTCAGGTCCAGCCGGCCGGATTCTCGGGCAGGAAACTGCCGACAGGCATAGGGCGAGCGGGTACATAACAATCGTTTGGTACGTAGGATAGCGGCATGGCACCCCCCGCACCCGGAGATCACGAAGCCCGCCGCAAGGACGTGTCCGAGGCCGTATGGCGCGTCCTTGCAGCCAAAGGGTTCGGTGGTCTGACGCTGCGCGCCGTCGCCGCCGAGATGGGCGTCTCGACCGGCTTGCTGACGCACTACTTCCCGAGCAAACGGGCCCTCGTCACGCACGCGTTGGACCTGCTGGAACACGACACGGCGGGACGCCCGCGCCGGACTCCTCCCGCCGACGGTCTACCCGCCGTGCGGGCCATGCTGCTCGACATCCTGCCGCTCACTCCGGCCGACACCGCCCGGAATCGCATCTGGGTCAGCTCCTGGGACCTGTCCCTCGCCGACGAGACGCTGGCCGCCGAACAGGGCGACCGGTACACGAGGTTGCGCGACCGTTTCATCCCTCATCTCGAGACGGCACGTGACCGAGAGGAGATCCCTCCGAACACCGACACCGGTCAACTGGCGGCAGCCACCGTCGCCTTCGTCCACGGACTCGTGGTCCAAGCACTCTTCGACCCCGGCCGGTTCTCCGAGGACGTGCAGATCGCCATGGTCGACGACTTCGTCGCCCGGCTGGCCGGGTCGGGGCCCTTCACCGGACAGGTCGCTCCCCATGCAGCTGCTTCCGACGCCTCCGCCGCCCGCCGCCTGAGGCGGGCAGCCGTGACCGGCGAGCACTGATTACTGGCTTCGGGCCGGCGGTGTACCAGACGGCCTACTTCGCCTCCGTGCAACAGGCCGGGCTGACCGTGGCCACGGGGGTGACTCGGGGCGCGGCTCCGGTACTGGTCGCCGCCGGAGCCCGGCTCATGCCGGGCGAGCGCACCGGTCCCGCCGCAACCGCCGCGCTGGCGAGCGCGGTCGGCGGCCTGGCGCTGCTGACGGCCGGACGGGCGCACCGCCCCGCCCCTCTGGTGGGCATCGGATACGCGCTTCTCTCCGCCGCCGGCTCCGCGGGCGTGACTCTGCTGGGCCGTCTCTCCCGGCCGGGAGAACGCCGGTGGCACGAGGGGGTCCACGGTGACCGGCTTCGCGGTCGGCATGGTCTGCCTTCTGCCGCCGGCCCTGGTGGAGGGCCTGTTGCCTGACGTGGCGCGCCCGGGGTGGACGCTGGGCCGGGTCCTCTACCTGGGCGCGGTGCCGGCGGCGCTGGCGTACACGGTGTTCTTCGTCGGCCTCGGCGCCGTCAAGGCGACCCCGGCTTCCGTGGTCGCCCCGGTGGAGCCGCTCACCGCAGCGGTCATCGGTGTCCTGTTCTTCGGCGAGCGGTCCGGCGCGATGGTGCTCGGCGGCACGGCTCTCCTGCTGTTCGCCGTGCTGTTCCTCGCCGCCGCCGCGGGGGCAGGCCGAGCGGCGTCCGGACCGCTTCCGTGAGGTCGGCGCGGGACCGCTCGCCCGCGGAACTGCCGCGCTCTGCTCCTCGGCTACCGGGGCCCCGGCCCGCCTTCCGGCCGGGAAGGGCCAGCAGACGCCGCCTCGTCGGGCGAGAGCTGGAAGATCCTGCGTGACCGCCGACTCAAAGGCGACGGAGGGCTGACGGTGTCGCGCCCGGCTCTTCCTCCAACAAATCCAAGATCGTTACGGGGCGACCCTCAGCCACACCGAGGTTGTCACACCCCGCTCCTATGGTGGACCCATGACGCAATTCCACGACTTCAACTTCAAGCTGCTGGTCATCGAACAACTCATGTACTCCGACAAGACGCTCGCCCCCACGTTCGAATTGGGATCCCATCTCGTGGAGCAGGGCCTGATCAAGGACGACGGGGATCCCGCGTACGCGTACACCGTGCGGAATGGTCTGAGTTATCAGGTGGTGCCCATCGCCCGGAACTACTTCGAGGCGTTGGAGATCAGCCCTGAGCTGCTGGCCACCGTAGAGGAGCTGTTGCTCGACGGTGGACACAGCGTCTACTTCCACTGCTCCCCGATCTGGGACGGGGAGGACGACCTCTACGATGTCCACTCCCTCGACGACCTGCAGCTCCTGCCCAACCTCAAGCACATCAGAGGTGCCGACGACTTCTGGCCGCCGGAGTTCCTGGAGGTCCTGCGCGAGCGGGGGATAGCGACTGATGGTTAGGACCTGTGCGCCGGATCATCGTTCAGAGGAAGAGTTCCCGGGCTCGACGGGCCACCTCGTCCGGCGTGAGGTCCTCCAGGTGTGTGAGGAAGACCCAGATGTGGCCGTAGGGGTCCTTCATCATGGTCGTGCGGTCGCCGTGGAACTGGTCGGCCGGGGGCTGCAGGAGTTCCGCACCGGCCGCGGTGGCCTGCCGCGCCAGAGCATCGACGTCATCGACGAAGACGTGCAGGACCACGGTGGTTCCGCCGACAGCCGTCGGTGCGCTGAAGAGTGGTCCCTCGGCGTCGCCCAGCATGAGGGTGGAGCCCTGGATCCTGACCTCTGCGTGCATGATGCGTCCATCCGGGCCGTCGAGGCGGAAGAGCTCTTCGGCGCCGAAGGCCCGGGCGTAGAACTCGATGGCGTTCGCGGCGCCGTCGACCATGATGTGGGCGACGACGGCGTTGCGGTAGGTCTCGGGAACGGCGGTCTCGGTCATGGGAACTGCCTCCTCGGATGGCTGCTGCCGATGACCCTGAAGGTAGAAGCTGAACCGCGCTTGAGGTCAAACGTCGATCGATGGGCGACCGAGACGACTCCCGGGCTGCCCATGGCTCGGACAACGACCTCACGCCTTCCCAGCCCGGCCCCGTGGCGCAGTGCGCCAGGAAGGACGGCTGATCACAGCCGTACTCACTGAGCTCACCGACCAGGACGTCTCCATGCAGGAGCTGCCATCGCGTATCTGGTGGCCCAGTGCCTCCCCCCGGTCGAGTCTGCTGCACGCTGGGTGCGTGCCTGCGTGCCTGCGTGCCTGCGTGCCTGCGTGCCTGGGTGCCTGGGTGCCTGCGTGCCTGCGTGCCTGGGTGCAGGTCTTGGGCCGTAACAGAGCAGGCGGGCTTCTGCCTGAGGTGTTGCCGGGCCTCGCCAATAGACTCCGATGCCATGGTGGCTGCCACACCCGTATCGCCCGTCCCGGTCGCGCCGGACGGTTTGACCAGCAGGGCCAAGAGGTTCGTCGCGTGTGAAGGCATCCTTGTCGCCCGGCAGGACATCGAGCGTCACCGACACGCCTGGATCGAGCACGGTGTCCCGGCCGTGGAGGTCGATCGCGCGGTGGCTTTCGACGACCTGTGGGGCGGTCTCGCGCTGCCGTCGGCGCCGTTTTACGAGAGCGGCCCGCGCGTCTTGGGCGCGGACGCTCCCGAAGGCTCGGACGCTGAGGGCTGGTGGATCCCCGCCGGGGACTGCCGCTATTCCATGGCCTACGGATTCATGATCGGCCCTGGTGGCGAGTTCGGGATCCACGGCTACCACTGGGCACCGTTGCATGCCAGTACCGAAGGCTGGGTGGAGTCGCTGGCACTGGCCTGCCATGCGAGACGCTGGGCCGAAACCATCACGAGGATCACCGGCGAAGCCGTCGAATCCCTGGACCTCGAAGGGTACGAGCCGGTACCTGAGGTACGGGGCTTGACCGACACCTGGTGGCGAGGCAAGGACTCCCTCATCGCCCTGTACCGGGGTGAGGCCGTCAGCATGGACGCTCCGGGATGCCTTGAAGCCCATGTCTACGGTGGCCTTGACGAGTGGGGACTTCACGGCGGCTGACTGCTGGCCGGCCGGGTTCTGAAGATGGTGCCCCCTGAGACAACACCAGACGCAGCCGCCGACAGCGCTGAGCCCAGTCACCGGATCCGCCAGACACCGGGCTGAAGCACACAGCGGTTCGGGAAGCGGAAGCCCGCCACGCCCGACGCCACTCAAAGATCATTTGCGGGGCAGTCCACAGGCGCGACCGGACCGCATGGCAGAAGTCGTTACTTTGGCCGGGCCGCGGCGTTTGTCTGATCACCAGGAAGTGATCGCGTTCGCACCCTCGATGAGAGTCCTCGATGAACACGCCTCTCGAACTCGCTGAAGCCTACGAGACCGACAAGAACCCTCTTTTCTCCGTTCTGCACTCCCTTGGGTGGGGAGACCTGCTCAACCTCGGCTACTTCACACCCCTGACACTGCTCCGCCTCCCAGGCGGCCTGTCGTCCTTCCAGGAGGACCTCGTCAGCCGTTCGCTCGGCCTGCTGCGGATCCAGCCGGGCGAACAGGTTCTCGACGTCGCCTGCGGCGCTGGACACACCACCCGCCGGATCGCCGAGCAAGGCGCCTTCGCCACCGGCATCGACCTCTATCCGCCTCACGTGGCGCAGGCCCGCCGGCAGCACGGTGACGATGTCCGCACCAACTTTCTGCAAGCCGACGCCACCGACCTGCGTTCCGCCCCCGCTTTCGGTGACGCCGCGTTCGACAAGGTCCACTGCCTGGAAGCCGCGTTCCATTTCGGGCCCGATGGCCGCCGCGCCTTCCTGGAAGAGGCCTACCGTCTCCTCAAGCCCGGCGGCCGGCTCGTTATCGTCGACTTTGCCTGGGCCACCGGTGATCCCGCCGAGATCAACGCGGCCGACCCCGGGCGTGTCGTTCGCGACACGTGGGCATTCGAGGAATTCGAACCGCTCGACCGCTACATCCGTCATGCGATCGACATCGGATACCGCCCGTGCCATGTCCATGATTGGACCCGTCCCGTCGCCCGACGCTTCATGACCGTCGGCGTCCTTGGCGCCGGCCTGGCCCTCTCACCCGCCGGGCGTGGCCTCCTGGGACGGGTGCTGCCCCCTCTGAAAGATCTGACCCGTGCCCAGTGGCTCTCCTTCTCGAGCATCGTTCTGGCGCACGTGCCCGTTCAGCGTGCCAGCCGTTACATCGCGCTCGTTCTGGACAAGCCGGCCCGTGAGGCGTGACCGTTGCATGTGTCGTAGGGCACCCGGACGTGGTCGACGGGCGGGGTGATTGCCGAAAGGAGGGCGAAACCCCGATGCCGATTCCTCGTTGAACGGGTCCTGGACCGAAACCGAGGAGGATCACCTTGGAGCTGACGGGCGCACGTGCCCACGAAGCCCCCGAGCACCGGTGGGGCGCGGGGCGGGGGCGGACGAGCTGGCGGCGGTTCGCTCTCGCGGCAGCCGGCTCGTCCGCACTTGCCGTCGGTACGATCGCGACCACGACCGCGGCGGCCGTCCCCGTGTCGTTCGCCATGGCGGGCAACCCCTTCTCCGTGACCGCCCAGCGACTGGAGGCGGAGGGCGCAGTGCAGTTCGCCTCCTTCCGTGAGAACGCTTCGGGCGGGCAGACCCCCGTCGCGGCCGTCGGCCTGCGCAAGGCCACGCTGTACGGCTTGTGCCAGTCAGCGGTGGCCCGTACGCCGCTCGGCACCGCGACGCTGCTGATCCGGGCCGACGAGCAGAAGCCGGTACGGGTCTCGTCGATGGCTCTTGACCTGGCCCTGTTGCAAGGGGACATGACGTTCGGGCAGGTGGAGATGGGCCGGGACGCGGCCACGCTCGAGGGTGGCGGTGTCACCGGGCCGTCGGGGACTTACGGCCAGCAGGCGGGCACGCTGACGATCGAGCACATGCGCCTTGAAGCCTGGTCCGTCACCGCCGGGATGTTCTCGCTGAACGGCGCCACCATGCAGGTCGTTGCAGGGAAGCACCCATGCCGGTGAGGAGCGGCCGCCGCCCTGTCGCTGCAACGGTGTGCACCGCCGCTTCCGGCGCGGAACTCGGTTATTTCCCACTGGCCGACCCGGGGCTGCTGCCCGTGCAGGGCACCAGTGGGGCGACGGCGGTGATGCTGGCGTTCGCGCTGGCCGGCTGCGCTGTTCACATGTGGACACGGCCCGCGCGGGCCGCGTACAGCGGGAGTGCCGCTATTGCATTCGGGCTGCTGTCCTACCCCTTGGCCAACCTCGGCGGCTTCCTCCTGGGTCTGTTCCTCGCTCTGCTGGGGGGCTCACTGGCGCTGGCCTGGCAGCCGCCGCTCGCTCATGTGCCGACCCCCTGGGAGGCGCAGACGGAGCCGGTACCGCACACCGGCGCCGACGCCGGGAACAGCAGGTGAGTCATCGCTCCGTGCTCCGACGACCGGTGGTGGTAGCGGCATTCACCCTGCTCGTCTGCTTGGCTCCTGCCGGGGCACAGGGCACCCCTGGCGCGCCGCCGGGCGGCCGGGCCGAAGCTGGGGCGGCCGATCGCGCCGACGGTGCTGCTCGGCCTGACCGCGGCTGTGACCCCGGCGGGTTGCCCTCCGTCGCTCCGGACCGCGGCACACGCGAGCCCGCGGCCCGTGCCGTGGTGGCATGCATGTCCGCGGCGGTCCAGGACAGCGGTGCCGCCCTTGACGGGGTCACGTTGCGGGGGGCCACGCTCACCGTCGCCGGTCTCTACTGTCCCCCCGCCACGGACACCTGCCGGGCGGTCTCGATCGACCTGCGCAAACCCCGTATCCGCTACTCCGGCGGCGCCGGGGCCTCGTGCATGACGGCCGAACGCATCACCCTTTCGGGAGCCGTGCGTTTCCGCGCCTCCCACCTACGCGGAAGGGTTTTCGGGGTTCTGCCTGTGACCCTGTCCAGTCGCACGGTGCCTCCGGTGCCCGTGCCGTACCTGGAGCTCGAGGGCGTCGTGGCGCACGGTCTGTGGACCTCGGCAGGCCGGGTTGAGGCTACGGCGACGAGCATCGGCCCCGGCAGCGCCTGCGAGAGCGTACTGCGGCATCACGCTGATACGGCGTCGGTCGGTACGTAGGCCGGGGCAAGGCAGTTCCCCTCGGTCGGCTTCGCGTCGGGGAGGTCGCCGACCGCGGCCGACAGACGGTGTCCGGTCATAGGTACGGAGTTGGGCGCGCTGCGGTCGAGGATGTGGGCCCACGGCGCGGCGAGCTCTTGGTGAGGAGTGGTGTCGGCGGCGCCACCCTGGCGTCCCTTTCCGTGCGGCCCTGCTGAGCGCACGGCCGCGGGCGGCCCTGACCGGAAAGCACACTCCAGCGTCCCCCAGGCACCAGCGCCGTCAGTCGCTGTGCCACCGCGGGGCAGTGCACGTCTCAAGGAGTCGCACCATCCGGTTCATGCGCTGAGAGGGCGACGATGGTCGGGGAGAAATCATCGTACAAAATACTCCTTAAGGCCCATTCGGGTGAAGTCCGCTGCTCCAGATGGCCGTGCCGTTTCCGAGCCGACTTCCCACCGGTTGTTCATGGCAGTGGGGCGATGGGTGAGACAGGCCTGGGAGTCCCGACAATTTCGCACACCGTCGCAAGGCGGCCGCGTCCTGGTTCCTCCGAGCTTTGGAGCTGCTGAAAGTGCATGTCGCTCTTACCGGTGCCACCGGGTTCCTTGGACTGCGCCTTCTCCGTGAGCTGCTCACGCGCCACGACTCACTGACAGTTCTCGCGCATTCCGGTGGAGCGTGCGCGCTCAGACGGATCACGAGGTTCATGGAGCTGACCGGCGCGCCCGCCAGTCTGGTCGAGGAGCTTCCCCGCAGGCTGCGCACCGTAGACGTGGATCTGGGACGACCCCGGATGGGACTTTCGGCTGACGCATTCCAGGAGTTGGCAGATGAGCTGGACGTGATCTGGCACAGCGCGGGCAACATCAAGTTGGACGACGCTCTGGTGAATCTCCGTCAGGTCAACGTCGAAGGCACCCGGACCGTACTGGAGCTGGCCGCCGTGGGCGTCCGGAAACCGGTGGTCCACCACATCAGCACCGCCTTCGTCGGCGGAGCGCGACGTGACGGCGTGCTCTACGAGGACGAACTGGACGACACGCACGGCTTCGAGAACGGATACGAGCAGTCGAAGTACGAGGCCGAGGTCCTCGTACGTGAATGGTCCCGGGTGCATGGACGCCCGGTCGTGATCATGAGGCCCGGCGTCCTGGTTACCGACCTGCCACCCCACCCGGACCTGCCGCGCCATCCGATGCAGTTCATCCGTGAGGCCGGGCAGAGCTGGCTGCCTGAGGTCACCGGCGCCATGTCACACGGGAACCGACCGGTGCTGCGGATGCCGGGCCACCCCCACGGTCACCTGAACCTGATGCCTGTGGAGCATGCGGCCGCTGTCATGGTCCAGTTGGCGGGCATGCCGTCCTCGGGGCGGGTCGACACCTACCACGTCGTCCACGAGCACGACGTGTCGGTCGACGTCATGACCGCACTGACCGAGCGGTTCATGCGCGTGCAGGTGAAGATCGTCGACGAGGCGCCGGAGGATCCGACCCCCCTTGAAGCAGCCACGGACCTCTACCCCGGGTTCATGGCCTATCTCAAGCATCGTCGCCGTTTTGACGACACCCGCGTACGGACCCTGTTGGGTCCGGTTTCCTCAGGTATCCGTGTGGGTGTGGAGTACCTGTCCAGCGGCCTCACCACGAAGGCGACGGCAGTGTCGGGTACGGGGGCGCGTTGATCCCGACGGGCTGAAGCCGTCTCCCTGCCGCCGATTTCCCCCTCGTGACGCGACGTCCACACCCCCTTCGAGAGGAACCCGACCCTTGTCCGTACTGGCATGTCCCGACGAAGCCGACACCGCGTCGCCGGCGTTCACCGCCGAGCAGATCGAGGTCTGCGTCCGGCGGATTCGCGAGCATGCGCACATTGTCACCGGCACCACGGGCCGGGAGCTGGGCCTCGTGATGGGCCCGAGACCCGCGGGCCCGGTCGTCGGCACGCTGCCGCCGCTGTATCCGGAGTGGCTGGGCGGGCGGGACTTCTGTGACGCGCATGGCGTCCGCTTCCCTTACGTTGCCGGCGAGATGGCGAACGGCATCGCGTCGACGCGGATGGTGGCCGCCATGGCCCGGGCCGAGATGCTCGGGTTCTTCGGCGCAGGCGGCCTCGGACTCCCCGAGGTCGAGCGTGCCGTGCACGAGTTGGCCGCGGAGCTGGCCGGCGCGTCCAACTGGGGTGTGAACCTGATCCACTCGCCCGGCGAACCCGAGCTGGAGTACCGCGTCGCCAAGCTGCTTCTGCGGCAGGCCGTCCCCTGCATCTCGGTGTCGGCGTTCATGGGGCTCACCCCCGCCGTGGTGCTGTGTTCGGCCGCAGGGTTGCGCCTGGGGGCGGACGGGCAGATCGCGCGTCGCACGCGGCTCTTCGCCAAGGTCTCGCGACCGGAGGTCGCCGAACGCTTCCTCTCTCCGGCGCCCCCCGAGCTGTTGCGCCCCCTGGTGGAACGAGGAGAGCTCAGTGCGGAAGAGGCCGCGCTGGCCGCACGGGTGCCGGTGGCCGAAGACATCACGGTGGAGTCCGACAGCGGCGGACACACCGACAACCGGCCACTGGGTTCCCTGCTGCCACGGATCCTGGGCCTTCGGGACGAACTCACCCGGCGCGTCGGCTACGCAAGGACGGTCAGGATCGGTGCCGCTGGAGGATTGGGCACACCCGAAGGGGTGGCCGCGGCGTTCGCACTCGGCGCGGCCTACGTGGTGACGGGGTCGGTGAACCAGGTCGCCGTCGAAGCCGATGTCTCCGACGACGCGAAGGCGATGCTGGCCGCCGCCGACATCGCGGACGTGATCATGGCTCCGTCCGCCGACATGTTCGAGCTGGGCGTCAAACTCCAAGTT
Organism: Streptomyces argenteolus; assembly: GCF_042902585.1. Lineage (GTDB taxonomy): Bacteria > Actinomycetota > Actinomycetes > Streptomycetales > Streptomycetaceae > Streptomyces > Streptomyces argenteolus. The sequence goes on along the minus strand of NZ_JBIBEG010000004.1, from coordinate 46,618 downwards.
CTTCGGCGCGGGACCATGTTCGCGCAGCGGGCCGGGCGCCTCTACGAGGCCTATCAGGCCCATCCGTCCCTGGAGGAACTGCCGCCACAGCTTCGCTCCAAGATCGAACAGGAGGTTCTGCGGGGCCCGATCGACGAGATCTGGGCGCGGACCAGGCGGTTCTGGCAGCAGCGCGACCCGGCTGAGATCGTGCGCGCGGAGAAGGACCCCAAGCACCGTATGGCCCTGGTCTTCCGTTGGTACCTGGGGAACTCCAGCCGCTGGGCCATCACCGGGGACAGCGCCCGGCGCAGCGACTACCAGATCTGGTGCGGTCCGGCGATGGGCGCGTTCAACCGATGGACCGCCGGCAGCTTCCTGGCCGAAGGGGCCAACCGCTCCGTGGTTCAGATCGCGCTGAACCTGCTCGAAGGCGCCACGGTGACCACTCGTGCGCACCAGCTCCGCACGTACGGCGTGCCGGTGCCGACATCGGCGTTCGTCTTCACGCCGCGCCGCCTCGCCTGACCACGCCCACCCACCGAACGCGCCAACCGTACCTTCGAACCAAGGGACAGCATGTCCGACATCCGCCCCACCCAGGTCCCGATCGCCGTGGTCGGTATCGGCGCGCTGCTGCCAGGTTCGCCGGGCGCCGACGGCTTCTGGCGCACGGTCGTGGCAGGCCGCGATCTGATCACGGACGTCCCAGCCAGCCGCTGGCTCGTCGAGGACTTCTACGATCCCGATCCTGCCGCCCCGGACAAGACCTATGCCCGCCGGGGGGCCTTCCTCCCAGAGGTCGGGTTCGATCCGCTGGCCTTCGGGATCCCGCCGAACACCCTCGCCACGACGGACACCGCGCAGCTGCTCGCCCTCATGGTGGCCGAACAGGTCCTCGTCGATGCCGGCGGGCTGGCCGGAATGGACCGCGAGCGCGTCGGCGTCATTCTCGGCGCCGGCTCGACGGAACTGCAGATGCACATGGCGGCGCGCGGTCAACGCCCGGTGTGGCTCAAGGCCCTGCGGGAGAACGGCATTCCCGAGGACGAGGCGCAGACCATCTGCGACAGCATCACCGACCACTACGAACCCTGGAAGGAGTCGACCTTTCCGGGGATGCTCGGCAACGTCGTCGCGGGCCGGATCGCCAACAGGTTCGACCTGCACGGCACGAACCACATCACCGACGCCGCGTGCGCGAGTTCCTTCGCGGCCCTTTCCACGGCGGTGAGCGAGCTCTCCCTCGGCCGGTCCGACCTCGTGATCAGCGGTGGCGTGGACGCCTCGAACGACGTCGGCATGTTCATCTGCTTCTCCAAGACGCCGGCCCTGTCGCCCAGCGGCGACTGCCGGCCGTTCTCGGAGGCGGCCGACGGCACGATGCTCGGCGAGGGCATCGCCATGTACGCGCTGAAGCGGCTGGCCGACGCCGAGCGTGCCGGGGACCGGGTCTACGCGGTCATCCGGGGGATCGGCACCTCGTCGGACGGCAGGAGCACCGCAATCTACGCGCCCTTGCCCGAGGGGCAGTCCCGGGCTCTGCGGCGTACCTACCAGGAGGCCGGTTACGACCCGGCGACCGTCGAGCTGGTCGAGGCACACGGCACCGGGACGAAGGCGGGGGACGCCGCGGAGTTCGCCGCGCTGCGCGAGGTCTACGAGGAGTCCGGCCGGGCGGACGGGCAGTGGTGTGCGATCGGCTCGGTCAAGTCGCAGCTCGGCCACACGAAGGCCGCCGCCGGTGCCGTCGGGCTCCTCAAGAGCGTCCTTGCCCTGAACCACAAGATCCTCCCGTCGACGATCAAGGTGGATCGGCCCAATTCCGCGATGGGGATCGACGACAGCCCGTTCTACGTGAACACCCGGTCGCGCCCATGGGTGCGCGCCGGCGACCACCCGCGCCGCGCATCGGTGTCCAGCTTCGGTTTCGGCGGAACCAACTTCCACGTCACGCTGGAGGAGTACGTCCCCTCCGCCGCCTCGGGCGGCCGTTCGGCATGGCGGACCCGCACGGCGCCCACCGAGCTGATGCTGCTCAGCGCTCCGTCGGCAGCCGCCCTGCTCGAACGGAAGCTCGACGGCGACCGCCCGCTGGCGGACATCGCCCGGGAGAGCCAACGGGACTTCCGGGCGACCGACCCCGTACGGCTCGCCGTCGTCGTGTCACACGAGGACGACCTGTCGGAAAAGCTCGAGCAGGCCTTCACACTGATCCGTCGGCAGCCGGACACGGGATTCTCCACACCGACCGGTGTCCATTACGCCAACGGCAGCCCCTCCGTCGGCAGGATCGGATTCCTCTTTCCCGGACAGGGCGCCCAGTACGTCGGCATGGGCGCGGACGTGGCGATGCTGTCCCCTGCCGCCCAGGCCGTCTGGGACCGTCTGGGAGCCGTGGAACTGGGCGACCGTGGTCTGCACCGGGTGGTGTTCCCGCCGCCGGCCTTCAGCGACGAGGAGCGCACCGGCCAACAGGCGCTGCTGACCGCTACCGAGTGGGCGCAGCCCGCTCTGGCGGTGCACAGCCTCGCGCTGCTCGAAGTACTGCGCGGTCTCGGCCTGCGGCCCGACTGCGTGGCAGGGCACAGCTTCGGCGAGCTGGTGGCCCTGCATGCCGCGGGTGCACTGGAGGCCGAGGCGCTCGTGGGACTCGCCCGCAGACGCGGTGAGCTGATGCGCGAGGCCGCCGCCACACCGGGTGCGATGCTGGCAGCAGCGGCAGGACGCGACCAGGTCGAGGACGCCATCGCCGGCATCGGGGCCGAGGACGTGTGGCTCGCCAACCACAACGCCCCGGCCCAGGTCGTGGTGTCCGGCGCGACGGAGTCGATCGAGGCCGTCGAGCGGAAGCTCGCCTCCGAAGGAGTCCTCACCCGACGGCTGGAGGCCGCGACGGCCTTCCACAGCCCGGTCGTCGCACCGGCCGGCAAACCTCTCCTCGCGTACCTGCGGGAGGTCGCGCTCGGCGAACTCCGGCTCGAGGCCTACGGGAACGCCGACGCCGCGGTGTACCCGTCAGAACCTGACGAGATCCGGCGCAGGATCGCGGACCACCTCGCCTCACCCGTGCTGTTCCGCGACGAGATCGAGGCGATGTACGCCGCGGGGGTGCGGACGTTCGTGGAGGTCGGCGCGGGCGACACGCTGACGGGCCTGGTGGGCCAGATCCTCGGCGAACGCGAGCACGTGGCGGTCGGTCTGGACCGCAAGGGGCGCAACGGAATCACCTCCCTTCAGGAAGCGATCGGGCGACTCACCGTGTGGGGCGTCTCTCTCGACCACGAGGACCTGTGGGTGCCGTACGCGCCTCCCGCAGCAGCAGCCAAGGAGCACAAGCCCAGGATGACGGTACAGATCAGCGGAAAGAACCAGGGTCGGCTCTATCCACCCGCCGGTGGGGCCGACGCGCTGCCCGCACCGAATCCGCCCCGCTCGCCGGAGGAACCCCCGCGCTCCGCACCGGCCGCGCCGATCCCGGCGCCGATCACCGCGCAGGTCACCGAGCCCGCACCTGGCGGGCTCGGCGCGCGGGCCGTCCCTGTGCCGGCCGGGGGGCCGGGCCTGGACGCCGACTGGTACGCGCTGCTCGACAACGCCCAACGGCAGACCGCGGAGGCCCATACGGCCTGCCAGCGCATGCTCATCGACAGCCACCTGGCCTTCCTGCAGATGACGGAGACGACGTTCGCCGCGCTGCTGGGAGCGCGGGGCGGTGAAGGTGCGCCCGCTCCACAGCCGGTTGCGGCGCCCAGCCTGCCGACCGTACGGACGGTGGTGCCCATGCCGCGCGAAGACGTCGGACCCTTCGAGACAGCCGTGCCCTCATCGGCCCCCGCACCTGCTGCCGCACCTGTCGTACTTCCGAATGATCCACCGGTCCCGGCTCCAGCTTCTCCGGCCACGCCCCAGGACCTGTCCCCGACATCGTTCGAGGCGCTCCTGCTGTCGGTAGTGGCCGAGCGGACGGGCTATCCGGTCGAGATGTTGAACGTGGACATGGAGCTGGAGTCGGACCTGGGGGTCGACTCGATCAAGCGGGTGGAGATCTTCTCCGCTGTGTCGGAGCTGGTCGGTGGCCGTCCGGAAGCCAACGGCGATGTGGGGGAGCTCCTCAAGCTCCGCACCCTGCGTCAGATCGTCGAAGCGTTCACCGCCACCGTTACCGCCACCCCCTCGGATTCCCCTGCCGCCGGTCCGGCCGAGACGCGGAGTACGGATCAGCGGATGCCGGCCCCGCACCACGCGCCCGCCGAGCGGGCCGAACTCAGCAGGCTCGCCGTCCGCACCCTTGACACGCCCGCGCCCGGTCTGACGATGGCCGGTCTCGGTGACGATCCGGTCGTGGTGATGGATGACGGCTGTGGCACCGCCGAACGGGTGGCGGCCAAGCTGATCGACCACGGCATCCAGGCCACCGTCGTGCCCAGCGTTCCCGCGGACGCTCGCGCGGTCGTGTACCTCGGCGGCCTCGCGCCGCTCAGCACACCCGACGACGCGCTGAAGCTCCAGCGGGACGTCTTCCGCGCGGCGCGGTCGGTCGCATCGGGCTTCACCGCCCAGGGCGGCGTGTTCGTAGCCGTACAGGACACCGGCGGTGACTTCGGGCACGATGGCCGGCAGCCCGACCGCGCCTGGCTGGGAGGCATCGCCGCACTGGTCAGGACCGCGGCCAGGGAATGGCCGAGTGCCTCGGTCAAGACCATCGACTGTGAGCGCGGGGGGCGCGATGCCGAGGCATTGGCCGAGGCGATCGTCGGGGAACTGCTGGGCGGCGGGCCGGCGATGGAGGTCGGCCTGCGAGCGGACGGAACCCGCACCACCCCGAGCGCGGTCCCGGCAGCGGTGGAACCCGGTCCGGCCGTGAACATCGGACCGGATTCGGTGATCGTGGCGACCGGCGGGGCCCGCGGGGTGACCGCAGCTGCGCTGCTGGACCTCGCGAGAACCCACCGGCCCCGGATCGTGCTGCTGGGCCGCTCCGAGCCCACCGAGGAACCGGCAGGACTGGCTGCGGCCACGGACGAGGCGGCTCTCACCCGTGCCCTCGCCGAGCGCTCCGGCACGAAGGCTCCCGCCGTGATCGGCGCCGAGGTCCGCGCGATCCTGGCGGCCCGTGAGATCCGCTCCACGGTGGCGGCCCTGGAAGGCGCCGGTTCCCAGGTCCGGTACGTGACGGTCGACGTCCGGGACGGCGGACAGCTCCGCACGGTCCTGGAGGGCGTACGCCGGGACTGGGGGCCGATCACCGGGGTGGTGCACGGCGCCGGAGTTCTGGCCGACAAGCTGATCGCCGACAAGACCGACGAGCAGTTCGAGAGCGTTCTCGCCACCAAGGTCGGCGGCCTGCGCGCGCTGCTGGCGGCGACCGAGGGCGATCCGCTCGACACGATCGTCCTGTTCTCCTCGGTGACGGCCGTGGTCGGCAACGCCGGGCAGAGCGACTACGCCATGGCCAACGAGGTGCTCAACCACGTGGCCTCCGCCGAGCGCGCCCGGCGCCCCGACTGCCTGGTGCGGTCCATCGCCTGGGGCCCCTGGGACGGAGGCATGGTCACCCCCGCGCTGGCCGCGCACTTCGGCCGGGCCGGCGTCCCCCTCATCCCCACCGAGCAGGGCGCCGCGGCCTTCACCGCCGAGCTGGGGGACCCGGGCGCCGACACCCGGGTGGTCGTCGCGGCCGGTGACGGGTTGGGCCCGATGGCAGCCGCCACCGAGCCCATCGAGGCTCAGTTGCGGATCCGCGCGCACACACATCCCTACCTCGCCGACCACGATGTCGCCGGAGTCCCGGTGCTGCCCGTGGCGATGGCCCTGGACTGGTTCGTCGGTGCCGCCGCGGCCTGGCGGCCGGATGCCGAACACGTGGTGCTGCGTGACCTGCGCGTCTTCAGCAAGGTCGGGTTGCCGCACCTCGACAGTGCGGGCCATCGGCTCACCCTGCGTGGTCGCCGCGCCCTGACCGGACTGCCTTCGAGCCTGGAGGCCGAGCTGCTCGGGGAGGACGGCATGCCACACTTCCGGACCCACCTGGAGTTCGAGGCAGGTCCCCCTCACCCGGCGATCTGGGACAGTCCGCGGGGACTCCTCCCCGCGCAGCGCACCGAGATCTACGACGGCCGGGTGCTCTTCCACCGGCAGCGCTTCCAGGCCATCCGCTCCCTCCACGGGATCGGGGCGGACGGGGCCGAGGCGACAGTGTCCGGTCTGACCGAGCTTGGCTGGGGCGGCGATCGCTGGCAGCTCGACCCGGCGGCGGTGGACGGTGGCTTGCAACTCGCCCTCCTGTGGGCAGAGCAGGCGCTCGGGGATGCCACCTTGCCGATGGCGGTCGCGGAGTGCCGGGTGCACCGGCGCGGCCCGGTCGACGGCCCCGTGCGATGCGTGGTGAAGGCCAGGAAGGTGCACGAAACGGGCGCACGCTGCGACGCGGCACTCGTCGACGCGGACGGCTCCCCCCGCGTGGAGCTGATCGGCGTGGAACTCGTCCGACGCCCCTCCTGACCCCGCTTCCCCGGCTTCGTCCGGGTTCGTGAAATGAGACTGGTCACCCGTATGGGATACGAACCGATCGCCATCGTCGGCCGGGGATGCGTGTTTCCCGACGCGCTCGACCCCGACACCTTCTGGGACAACATCGCCGCACGCCGGTGCAGTCTGTCGCCGGTCCCGGAAGGCCGATGGAGGCTGCCGCACCGGTGGGCCATGGGCACCGTCGACGACCACCTCGACCGCACCTGGACCGACGTCGGCGGCTACGTCCGGGACTTCGAAGCGGCGTTCGACCCGAACGGTTTCCTCGTCACCCCGGAAGAGATCCTCGGCCTGGACCCGCTGTTCCACTGGGTGCTGCACGGTACCCGGCAGGCCCTGCGGGAGGCCGGACACGACGAGCCGTCGGCACGCGCGGGACTGGTCCTGGGAAACCTGTCCATTCCCACCAGCGCGGGCTCGGCCTTCGCCGAACACGTGTGGCTGTCCGAGAGGACACCGTCCCTGCTGTCCGGCGCGAGGCGAGCCAGGCCCGACGCCCGGAACCGTTTCTCCTCGGCGCTGCCCGCGCACCTCGCGGCCAGGGCACTCGGGCTCGGTGCAGGGGCCTTCGCGCTCGACGCCGCCTGCGCCTCGTCGCTGTACGCGATCAAGCTGGCCTGCGACCGCCTCCACGACGGCACGGCAGACGTCATGGTGGCCGGGGCGGTCAACCGGGTCGACAACCTCTTCCTGCACGTGGGGTTCTGCGGCCTGTCCGCGGTGAGCCGTACCAGCCGCAGCCGTCCCTTCCACCGCGACGCCGACGGGCTGCTGCACGGCGAGGGCGCCGGATTCGTCGCACTGATGAGACTGCGCGACGCACTCGCGCGGGGCACGCCGGTGCTCGGTGTCGTCCGGGGGATCGGGCTGTCCAACGACGGCCGCGGACGGGGACTGCTCAGCCCGGCGCAAGAAGGCCAGGAGCGGGCGATGCACCTGGCCTACGCCATGGCCGGAGTCGCACCGCGCACGGTCTCCCTCGTCGAGTGCCACGCGACGGGGACCCCGCTCGGCGACGCGGTGGAAGTCCGTAGCATGGCACGGGTCTTCGCGGACGGTTCCGATGTGCCGATCGGCTCGGTGAAGTCGAACGTCGGGCACCTGCTGGCCTCGGCCGGCGCCGGCGGACTGCTCAAGGTGCTCGGTGCGATGAAGGCGGGTATCCGTCCGGCCACGCTCGCCGCCGAGGAGCCGCTGGCCGAACTACGCGGTACCGGGCTGCGGGTGCTGGGTGAATCCGAGCGGTGGCCCGGCCTTCGCCGGGCGGCGGTGAGCGCCTTCGGCTTCGGCGGGACCAACGCCCATCTGATCGTTGATGCCTGGAGCGGTGCCGAGGGCGGGGGAGTGGCGTTGCCCGCACCGCCGCGTCCGCCGAGCACGCCCGTGGCGATCGTGGCCGTCTCCGCCCGAGTCGGGGAGGGGGCCGGCACCCAGGACTTCCGCCGCTCGGTGCTCGACGGTCGGCGGCAAGGGCCGATGACGAGGATCGGCGTGGGCCTGCCGGGTCTGTGCATCCCTCCCCTGGCTGTCGAACAGGCACTTCCCCAGCAGAGCTTGATGCTGGAGGTCGCACGGGAAGCGGTACGGGACGTGAAGGTGCCGCGCGAGCGGACCATGGTCCTCGTCGGTGCCGGGGTGGACCCGGAGATCGCCCGCGCCACCGCACGCTGGCGTGCGCCGCACTGGCTGGAGGAAGCCGGGAGCACCGACGCCCCGGGCCTGGTAACGAGCCTGCGGGACGCTTTCGCCCCCTCTTTCGGAGCGGAGCGGGTCGTCGGCAACCTGCCCAACCTCGTGGCCAACCGGATCAACACCCAACTCGACCTGGCCGGCCCTGGATACACGGTGTCGGCGGAGGAAGCCTCCGGTCTGGTCGCACTGGACCTCGCGGCCCGCGCGCTCAGGGCCGGCGAGGCCGACGCCGCGCTCGTGGGCGCCGTCGACCTCTCCTGCGAACCCGTCCACCAGGCGGCCCTACACGAGCTCGGACGGGAGACGGACACCGGGGACGGCGCGGTCGTGCTGGTGCTCAAGCGTCTCCGTGACGCCCGCAGGGACGGCGATGCCGTGCTCGCCGTTCTCGATGACGCATCCTCCCGGCAGCCCGACGGTTCCGCGGGCGAGCCGGATGTGTTCCTCGGCGACGAGGCGAACGCCGGATGTGACCCCGCCGAACTGTTCGGCCGCGCCCACGCGGCCCACGGCCTGTTGTCGGTCGCGGTCGCGGTGACCGCTCTGCAACACCGTGTACTGCCGCGGGCGGGAGGTCCCGCCGAATGCCGTCCGGGGCTGCGTACCGCCGACGTCGTGGTGTCCCCGCTGGAAGCGCCACCGGTACGGGTGCGGCTGCGCGCCGCTGACGCTGAACCCTGGGTGCCCGGACCGACGCCACGACTGCACGTGTACTCCGGTCAGGACCGGGAAGGGGTGCTCGCGGCGCTGAGGGCGGGTACCGAGTCCAGCGAGGGCCCGGCGCGCCTGGCCCTCGTGTCGGACGGTGACCCTCGAGAGCACCGCGAGGCCGCGCGCCGCTGGCTCGCGGAGGGCGGCGTCAGGCCAGCCGGCGCGGCGTATCGCGAAGCCCCGGTGGTGGGTGAAGTCGCCTTCGTGTTCACCAACGGGTCGGCCGCCTACCCGGGCATGGGCCGTGAGCTGCTGCTGGCCCTCCCGGCACTCGGTGACGCGACCGCCGCCAGGTACGGGCCGGCGGCCTTGCCGCCCACGTCCGGATCCGCGCCGACCGTACTCGACCAGATCTGGGGGGCCGCCCATCTGGCGGCCGTTCACACCGAGTTGACGCGGGACCTGCTCGGACTGCGGCCTGACGCGGCCATCGGCTACTCCTCCGGCGAGTCGGCCGCCCTGGTCGCCCTCGGCGCGTGGCAGGACGTCTCGGCCCTGCGCCAGGACAGCTGGGAGAGCGGCCTGTTCACCAGCGAACTCACCGGCGAGCTCCGAGCGGTTCGCCGTGTCTGGGAACAACTCGGCGTTCAGGGCGACCGTTGGTCGAGCTACCTGGTCACAGCGCCCCTCGACCGGATCCGCGCGGAACTCGCGGGCGAACGAGCCGTCCACCTGCTGGCGATCAACGCCCCCGGTGTCTGCGTGGTCGGCGGCGAGTCGCGGGCGTGCGGCGCCGCCATGGCCCGCTTCGGAGCCGCACGGGTCATTCCGATCGACTACGACCTGGCCGCCCACGCCCCGGAACTGGCCGGAGTGCGCGACCGGTGGTGGAACCTCCACCACCGCCGCACCAGCGTCGTGCCGGGAGTGCGGTTCTACAGCGGGGCCACCACACACTGGTACACCCCGACCGCCGATCGGGCCGCCGACGCCGTCACCGCGCAGGGCGTCGGGACCATCGACTTCGCAGGCACGATCGAGCGGGCGTGGGCCGACGGGGTCCGCGTCTTCGTCGAGCACGGGCCGCGTGGCCTGTGCACGGGGTGGATCAAGCGCATCCTCGGTGACCGTGACCACGTGGCCGTAGCGCTCGACTCCCAGGGGGGTGGAGTGTGGCCGATGTGTCGCGCGGTCGCCGAGCTCGTCGCCGCCGGCGTACCCGTCCGGTCCGAAGCCCTCTTCGAGCAGCTGAGGGCGGCCGCACCGGCTCCGGCCGATGACGTCCCCACCCTCACGGTGCCCGCCCACCCGGAGATCACGTTGCCGTCACTCGAACAACTTGCCATGATCATGCCTCGGGCGCCCCGGCTGGCACCTCTCCCGGCGTGCCGGGAGACAGAGCCCGTCGTCGTCGACGCCGTTCCTCTCCCAGCGGCGGTGACCGAGCCGCCGGCGACGGATCTGCGGACGCTCGTCGCCCGGCAGGTGCAGCGTGTGGCCGCGCTGCACCAACAGGTCCTGGCCGACCACGCGCGGGTGCATCAGAGGTTCCTCCAGAGCAGGACGCAGCTCACCACCGCGCTCGTACACGCGGCGGCCGGATCGACGGCGCCGCCGCTTCCGCCGCTCCCGCAGGCGCCTCCTCCGGTCGCCGCGCCGCCGACCGCACCCAACGACGCCGGGCCGCAGAACCACGTACCGGGCCCCGCGTTCGACAGGGCCCAGCTGGAACACCTCGCCTCGGGCCCGGTCTCCCACCTGTTCGGACCGAAGTTCGCCGCGCAGGACGCGTACGAGGTACAGACCAGGATGCCCGGACCGCCGATGCTGCTCGCCGACCGGGTGACCGAAATCGATGCCGTGCCCGCGGCCCTGGCTGAACTCGGCCCCAAGCGCGCCACCGGCACGATCCGGACCGAGACCGACATCCGCACCGACAGCTGGTACCTCGACTGCACCGGACGCATTCCGGCCGGTCTGCTGATCGAGGCGGGCCAGGCGGACCTCCTCCTGATCAGCTGGCTCGGGATCGACCTGCTCAACGGGGGCGAACGGGCCTATCGGCTGCTCGGCTGCGAGATCACCTACCACGGCAGTCCGCCTCAGGCCGGGGAGACGTTGCGGTACGAGATCCACATCGACGGGCACGCCCAGCACGAGGGTGTCCGCCTGTTCTTCTTCCACTCCGACTGCTACGTCGGCGACGAGCTCCGGCTGAGCGTCCGGAACGGGCAGGCGGGCTTCTTCACGAGGGCCGAACTCGAAAGCACCGATGGCGTGCGCTGGGATCCGGCCACCGCCTCACCGGCCGGCAGCCTCCCACTCGACGCCCCCGCAGCACGTTGCACACGGTCGTCCTTCACCGAGGAGCAGGTGAGGGCTTTCGCCGACGGCCGCCCGTGGGACTGTTTCGGACCCGGCTGGGTCCTCACCCGGACACACGTGCGCTCACCCCGGATCGACGACAGCCGTCTGCTGTTCCTGCGCGAAATCACCGAGTTCGACCCCGCCGGCGGACCGTGGGGCCGCGGCTACCTCCGCGCCGAGGCCCCCGTCTCACCGGACGACTGGTTCTTCGAGGGGCACTTCGAGAACGACCCGTGCATGCCGGGAACGCTGATGTTCCAAGGCGGCCTCCAGGCAATGGCCTTCTACCTGGCGGCCATGGGCTTCACCGTCGCCAGGGACGGGTGGCGCTTCGAAGCGGCCGGCGATCGGCCCTATGCGGTCCGCTGCCGTGGGCAGGTCACCCCGGCCAGCCAGAGCGTGGTCTACGAGGTGTTCGTGCACGGAGTCTCGGCCGGCCCGGTGCCGACGTTGTACGCCGACCTTCTGGTCAGCGTCGACGGAGTCAAGGCGTTCCACGGCCAGAACATCGCGCTCCAACTGGTTCCGGACTGGCCCCTGTCGCACTGGAGGCATCTCGGCGGGCACACGGAACAGACCAGCGGAACACCGGTGCCGCTCCCTGTTCTCGGCGGCCTGGTCGGCCATCGCGAGCCCAAAGCGGTCGCCGTATCCGACGACGGGCTCGCGTTCGGGTACCCGTCGCTGCTGGCGTGCGCCTGGGGAAGGCCGACCGAGGCTTCCGGTCCCATGGCCGAGGTGTTCGACGGCCCGCGCCGTACGGCGCGGTTGCCCGGGCCGCCCTACCTCTTCATGTCCCGCATCGTCTCGGTGGACGGTCCGCCGGGCGGCATGCGGCAGGGCAGCAGAGTGATCGCCGAGTACGACGTACCCGACCATGCCTGGTACTTCGAGCAGAACGGCGGCGCGGCCATGCCGTTCGCCGTGCTCATGGAGATCGCGCTGCAACCGTGCGGCTGGCTGTCCGGCTACATCGGCGGCGCGCTGACCAGTGAGGGCGATCTGCTCTTCCGTAACCTCGACGGGACGGGCACGGTCACCGGCGAGATCACGCCCACGACACGGACCGTGCGTACCGAGGCAGAACTGACCAGGGTCTCGCGGGTCGGCGAGGTGATCATCGTGTCGTTCGCGGTGCGATGCCTCGCTGACGACGATGAGGTCTTCGCCTTGTCGGCGGTGTTCGGATTCTTCCCGCCTTCGGCCTTCGAGCATCAGAACGGGCTGCCGGTGTCGGAGGCCGACCGTGACGCGCTGGAAGCTCCCTGCGAGCGCTCGGTCGACCTGACGACAAGGCCCGCCCGCTACTTCGCCCGTGCGGCCCGCCTGCCCGGCCCCATGCTGCTGATGCTCGACCGGATCACCGGTTACTGGCCGGAGGGCGGCAGCGCCGGACTGGGGCGGCTGCGGTCGGAGAAGGACGTCGACGCGGGCGAGTGGTTCTTCAAGGCCCACTTCTTCCAGGACCCGGTCCAGCCGGGCTCCCTGGGTATCGAGGCCATGTGCCAACTGCTGCAGTTCTACATGATCGAGCGGGGCCTCACCGACGGCGTGGCGTCACCCCGGTTCGAGCCCGTCATGCTCGACCACGAGGTGATCTGGAAGTACCGCGGGCAGATCACCCCGACCAGCGGCCTGATCAGGGTGGACATGGAGATCCTGGAGGCCGGCGAGGATGCGCGCGGGCCGTACGCGATCGCCGAGGCCCGGCTCTGGGGAGACGAGATCTGCATCTACCACGCCTATGGACTCGGCATCCGCGTCGTGCCCGGAGAAGGCCCGCCGGCGGTGTCGGAGAGGACGCTCGATCCTGCCGTCGACACGTGGGTGGGCGACCATCGTCCGACCTGGACGGTCCCCGCGCTGCCGATGATGTCCGTCGTGGACCGGATCGCGCAAGCCGCGGCGGACCACAGCGGGCAGGACGTGATCGCCGTGCGCGAGGTCCGGCTGCGGCGCTGGATCGCGCTCAGTGATGCCGTCCGGCTCCGGACCGAGGTGGTGCCCGCACCGGCGGGTCTGGAAGTGACGCTGCTGACGTGGCGGGAGGCGGCGTCGTCCGAGCTGTCCCGGTTCGAGGAGGTCGCGCGCGGCACCGTCCTCGTGGGCACCCGGCCGGAGGGCCGCCCCGAACGGTTCGACCCGTTGCCGGACGCTGTGGTCCACCCGGACCCGTACGCGTCCGCCGAGCTCTTCCACGGACCGGCGTTCCAGTACCTGACATCGCTGGCGATCGGCACGGCCGGATCGTCCGGCGTGATCGAAGCCGCGCGCGGCACGGTGCCGGTGGGGTGCCTGAACCAGGGAGTGCTGGATGCGCTCCTCCACGTGGTCCCGTGGGACGGCTTGCAGCGATGGGAGCCGCAGATCGAAGGCGGCAGGGCCGGCTTCCCGCTCAGGGTGGTCTCGCTGGATCTGTTCGAGGACCTGCCGGAGTTCGGCGAGCTCGAAGCCGAGGCTCGATTCGCGGGACTCGATTCCGGGGACGTGACCCTCGGGCCCACGCTGACGATCGACTTCCAGCTCTGCGTGGAGGGACGGGTCGCCGCCGTACTGCGGCTGATCAGCGTCCTGCTGCCCCTCGGGCCGTTTTCCCACATGTCGCCCGTCGAGCGCCGGGAGTTCTTCTCCCACCGCCGGGCCGTGGAGGGGATGTGGCCGTCCGGGACCGTCGAGGGAACGACGGAATTCCTCGCAGGGGACGTCGAGGCCTTGGACTGGTTCAGGGGCACGATGGCGCACGCCTTCGGTCTCCCGCCCGGATCGCGAGGCGTGGACCATCTGGAGGTAATCGCCGTCAAGGCCCATGTCGGCCGCCTGACCGGGGTCCACCCGTCCCTCGTGGAGGTGAGCGAGGACCTCCGGTCCGCTCGCACCGCATCCGGGCAGCACCACCACGTCCGGGTCGTCCGCAACAGGGACAAGGTCACCGTGCACCCTGTCCGCGACGAGCCATGACCAGAGGGTTCGTCGCTGATGCCCCGCGCGTCGGCTCCGGACTCGACGGCAGCTCCCGGAACGCACGGAGCGGAACGTCGGGAGGAAGGCGCCGGCCAGGCGCAGCGCGCCTGCCCACACAGCGATGCGTACGTTCGTGGCCTCACCGATGAGGCCACCCAGGGCGGAGCCGATGGCGTTCATGTGGCCGAGTAGCGGGTCCGGAGTCAGGTGCCGGCGCAAGGTGACGCCGAGGACGTTGTCGATGCCCGTCTTGGTCACGGCGGCCACCATCCTGCGCCGGTCACCCACACCCACGGACCGGTGTCGACCAGTGCAGCCACCTGCGCGGCGGGTGCGAACCACAGCCCGGCCAATGCCAGGGTGCGGCCGTGGCCGAGGCGGGCGGCGAGGGGACGGGCGAGACGGGCACCGAGCAGGATGCCCAGGCCGCCGGCTGCCCAGTACAGGCCGAGCGCTCCGACGGGCAGGTGCGGTTCGCGGGTGAACAGCACCGGCAGCATGGCGTTGATCATCTGTGCGCCGAGGTGGGTGAGGGATGCGGTGAGCGCCCGGGGCCGCAGCTCGCGGGTGCCGAAGACGTGGCGCAGCCTTTCCGCCATCTCGGGCCGTAGCCGTCGCCTGGCGGACGAGGGCTTGGCGCGAGTGTGGTGGCAGGCGATCCCGGTGAGCCCGCAGGCGGAGGCGAGGTAGAGGAAGGCACCGCCGAGAATCGCCAGGGGCGCCGTGAGGAGCTGGACCATGAAGCCACCGGCGCCGCGGCCGGCGATGTTGGCGCCGGCCACCAGGCTGACGATGGCGGCGTTCGCCGGCACCAGGCGCTCGCGGTCGGCCAGTTCGGGCAAGACGCTCTGCGAGCGACGTCGAAGAACACCGTGGCACAGCCGGTGGGCAGCACCATTGCGTACAGGAGGCGCCGGGCGCTCGCCATCCCCGCGGCCTGGCCCCGGACGTGTCCTCGGCGATGAGCCGCTTGACGTAGCGGTTGAAGCCGAGGTCGCGAGCTGCGCGGCGTCCTTTCCAGCCGCGAGCACTCCAGGTTCTAGCCGGAGCTGGGTCTGTTTCTTGGGGGATGCCAACAAGCAAGGCAGCAGGGCGGTAGCAAAGGTGCGATCGGGTGAGTCGGTGCCCGGCTCCGCTGTACGTCGGCGTGCAGCCGGTCCGCCGTTCTGCAGAGTGCGGGAGCTTGTTGGGTCACTCTCCTTCTAGCGCTGTACGCACAGCTTTGGAGTCTGCGCTTTCGGTCTCGAAGAGATTGACCGCCTGGTCGACGAGCCAGGTGCCGCGTTCGTCGGGAACAAGCCGCAGCGCGACTTGAACGACCATGGCGAGTCGCTTGGAGTCCACAGTCACCCCCACTCCGATTCCCGCCGGGTGCGGACCGAAGGCCGGGACCTCGATCGCCTCACTGGTGCTCATTCGTGCGTCCCTGTTGTCGCCGGGTTTGGGCGCTGCAACAGCTTCGACGCACTCCGCTATGGAGTCCATCCCCCGACTCCGCCGCATGCGTTCGGTTGTAGCCTCGCAGGCGGCCTGCCAGTCATGGTCCAATTGGGCTTGCTGATAGGCCCGGGCGGCCTCGATCGCAGCCGTCGCACGCTCCTTACTCCCAGCGCCGTCCGCGCTGTCATCGGTCGCGACGCACCCTGCCAGCGGCAGGGTCACCGCCATCACCAGCACCCAAGCGGCACGTCCAAGCCGAGTAGTCACGCCCTGCCCCCTCACCTCTCATCGGCCCTTCCCGGAACCGTTCGGAGGATTACAACACAGGGTTGAAGCCGATTGATCTTTGAAGGCGTATCGGTGCTGCATCCCCGGCGGTTGGCCGGCAGATACTCGGTACGCCCCCACGGGAAGCGCGCTGATCATCGATCCAGTCGGCCGCCACCGCCGGGGGCGGACGGGCGAGCTGATCGGCACGTGCGACGAGCACCGTGATGGGGCGCCACCGTGATCGCGCCAGCTTCAGCGACCCTCGGGCTGCATCCTCCGGCCGTGGTCGGCCGCCTGACGAAACTGACTCCTGGTGCTCCGGCAGCAGGGGTTCACCGGGGCGAATGCGCTGCCTCCTTTCGCAGCCAGAGTGCCTCAGAGCGCACCAGTGACCGTGACGCTCGAGTCCGGGCCTGCGGGCGCCGGAAGTATCGACGACTTCGAGCTGTTCTACGCTCGCCGAGCTCTGGACCGCTTCAGGAGGCGGCTGGGCCGCCAGGGGCTGCTCGACCTGCTGGCCGCGGACATCGAGGAAGGCAACGCCTTTCTACGGGAGGGCGCCCGTGCCTCCGGCGGCGTCTTCAAGGCAGGCACGACGGTGCTCGCCACGCGGGGTCTGTCCTCCTCCGCGTTCATGGCCTGGATGGAAAAGGCGTTCGCGGGCGACGAGGGCGCACTCCTGGCGGCGCACCCCGAGCACTACGTGATGGCCCCCGGGGCCGACGGAGCGTTCAACGTGGTGGAGAACATCGGGCCCCACGTCTGCTCGTTATACATGGGGGGCTGGGGGACGGAGGCGATGGCCTGGGCCGTCGACGCGGACGAACTTCTCCCCGAGTCCGAGTATCCGCACAAGATGTCCTCGAACCTGTTCCTGGCCGACGGCACCGTCGTCGGGCGGGCCCTGACCCAGTTCGGTGACACCGCCGACGGCTTCTCCGCAAGCCTCACGGTCTACGTGCCCGCCGCCTGCCCGCAGGACGTCCTGGAGCACCACCTGCGGCACTACGCCGTCGAGTTCAGGAACTGGATCAACGCCGCAGCTGCGGCCCGCGCCTGAGTTCCTTGGTCTGGCGTCGAGTCGCCTTCAGTGCCGGTGGCGGGTGGCCCGACGGCAGACGAGCCGGCCGCGTGACTGCAGTACGCGCGAGGGTGCTCACCGACCTGGGCGCCGCTGCTCTGAGGCCACGTTGCACGGGCCTCACACTGCGTCACAGGCAGTGGCGCCCTTGCAGCTCAGTACAGAGCCACGGCAGGGTGCATGAAGAGGAGCGGCAATGGTCATCGAGGCGGGACAGGCGCAGGCTTGGGACCTGGAGGCTCGCATGCCCTGGCGGCCGATGTCCGCCGATAAGGCGCGGGAGCGGGATGCCGCCGGGCTTCCGTACGTGGCGGTGTACCGGAGCCGGGCCGGGAGGCTCCGCTGGAAGTCCGGCTCGTCTCCTGGCGAGACCACTACGTCCGGCTGTGGGTCTACGACGCCGAGGGCCCTCGCCCCTACAACCTGGACACGCGGCTGCTGCGCCGGTATTTCGTCGTCTGGTGCTGCACAGGCCTGGAGATGGCTTGCGGGTTTCGTTCAGCCACTACAAGCCCGCTTCGCTCCTCTCCCTCCACGTCGATTCGCAGCGAAGCACGGCACCATCTGGGAGTTCACCGGCGAGATCCACTTCGATGAGCGCGCGCATCCCGGCAGTCTCCCTTCGGGCGACCTGAAGGTCGTGCGCCGTATCGCGACCGGCGACCTCACCCTCGCGAAGGCATCTACGGGGTCCAACCAGGGCTTGACGCACACTGACCGGCGGTAGTGGCGGTATCGCCCGCCGACCGCCGCCACGGTGGCACCGTCAGCAGCGAAGCGCGACAGCGCCGGCTCCCCGAGATGCGGGAGTCGGCGCTGCCTCGGTCAGCGGCTACGGGTTGACGCAGCCGATCGAGCCGACCGGGAGATTGTTGCCGGTCGATGTCGCTGTGAATCCGAAGGTGACGCTGCCGTCCGGTGGGATGGAGCGGTTGTAGTCGAGACTTCTGACCGTGACCGTTCCGTCGGACCCAGTGGTCAGCGCGCCGTTCCACACGCTGCTGATCTTGGCTCCGGCACCGGGTGTCCACTGCACGGCCCAGCCGTCACGCGCCGTCGTGCCATGGTTCATGACCTCGACGGAGCCCTGGAATCCACCGCTCCAGTAGTTGGTCACGCGGTAGACGGCCATGCACCCGCTGTGCGGGTCGGTCGGCGTGGGGGTCGGGTCCGGGGTCGGCGTGGGCGTGGGCGTCGGGTTGGGGGTGCTGCCCGAGCCCCGGATGCCGGTGACCTCGCCGTTGCCGCCGTCGAAGACGACGTCGGAGCAGGAGAAGAAGTTCTCCTGGCTGTCCGAGCGCACCCACTGGATGAACATCACCGCGTCACCCGAGCGGCCCGAGGGCAGGTCCAGATCCCAGTAGTAGTGGCCGCCGTCCGTGCCCGGGGAGCCCGTCTGGGGCGGGTTGGTGACGGTCTCGATCAGGTCCAGGTCGTCCCAGCCCAGCTCGGTGCTGGGAGAGTAGCCGGGCTTGGACAGGTACACCCGGAAGGAGCCCGGGTGCGCGGCCCAGTTGCTGTGCTTGACCTGGATCGTCCGGCCGGCCGTCAGGTGCGTCCGGGGCCAGTCGGAGCGGGCGGCGTTGTATCCGGTGAAGTTGTACGGCGACCGGTCGCCGGCGCTGCACAGTTTGCCGTCCGGGACGTAACCGGCTCCTCGCCCTCCCGCGTTGGAGTCAAGCACGGCGAACCAGTTGTACAGCGCCGTCGAACCGCTCTCGCTGAGCGCGGCCTTACACGCCGGGTTGGTCGGGTCCAGGGAGCCGGTGCTGGTCTTGGCGTCCAGCCAGCAGAGGTAGGTACGCGAGCCCGGAGTCATCGTCACGCCGTGGGCCTGCGCGTTGCCCTGGCCCAGCAAGGTCAGGGCAATGCCGCCTAGCAGGGTGGCGAACACCGCCGCCAGGGAAACAAGTTGTCTCTTGCGTCGAGCCATGGTCTCTCCTGTGCTTGTGTGGGGATGTCTTCTGATTGCGCCTGTCTCCTTCTGCCACCGTCCGGTGACGGCACCTCGTCCTCCGGGGAAAACGCCCGCCTCGAGGGGCGAGGGATCTGGGGGAGTACCGTGCGTGGGCCGGGGCGGCGGTAGGCCCGGGGCGGTCCGCGGCGAGGCGTGCGGGGAGGGCGGGGCCCGCCCCGCCCGTGCGGGGAGGTGAGGAGGCGGCCCGTGGTCGCGCGGCGGACTCAGGCGCAGCGGGCGCCGTTGAGGCTGAATCCGGACGGCTGCGAGAACGTGCCGCTGTAGGTCCCCTGGAAACCGAACGTCTGGCTGGCGCCGGCCGCTATCCCGGCGCTGTGCGCGAGGCCGGTCGCCGTCACCGCTCCGGAAGGCCCGCTGAGGGTGGCGTTCCACGCGTTGGTGACGCGTTG
The DNA here is from genome assembly GCF_042902585.1 of Streptomyces argenteolus. Classification (GTDB taxonomy): domain Bacteria; phylum Actinomycetota; class Actinomycetes; order Streptomycetales; family Streptomycetaceae; genus Streptomyces; species Streptomyces argenteolus. The sequence goes on along the minus strand of NZ_JBIBEG010000004.1, from coordinate 27,276 downwards.
GCCGGAGGGCAGGGTGAAGGCCAGCTTCCAGGAGTCGACGGGCGTCGAACCGGTGTTGGCGACCGTGACGTCGGCAGTGAAGCCGCCGGTCCAGACGTTCGTCGCGTAGGTCACCTTGCAGGCCGTCACCGGGTCCCCGGGCTCTCCAGGATCGCCGGTGCCCGGAGTGCCGAGGTTTACGGCCGAGGAGAAGGAGTTCACCGCGAGCCCGGCACCGTTCTGCCACGGCTCGAAGCCGGCCTGGACACTGGTGAGATACCAGTTGTTCTGGGCCATGCCGCGGGAGACGGTGTTCCGGACGAAGTCCATGACGTCGAAGCTCCAGCTGGAGACGGCCGACGGGGCGACGAAGGAGATGACGTCGTTGGAGCCGTTGCTGCCCGTCCACACCTGCCAGGTGCGCCCGCCCACGGAAGCGGTGCCGACCTGCGAGCCGATCGGCTGGATCGGGCCGACCTTGTTGAACCAGATCATGATCTCGGTGCGGTTCACCCCGTCCTTCTTGGGCGTGGGGTCCAACCAGATGTCGTACGACGCGTTGTACACGGCGTCGCCGACGTAGCCGTAGGAGATGCTGCTGGGGGCGCTGGCGATTCCGCTGACCTGCGCCGGGAGGTTCGTCCCGGGCGAACAGTTGGTGTAGTGACAGCCGTTGAAGACCGAGGGATAGGACTTCGGGGCGCCGTTCGTGGGGACGGAGCCGTCGGCCTGGGCCACCCTGAAGCCGCTGTCGGTAGCGGTGACGCACTGGGGGGCGCTGGTACCCCAGCGGTTGTTCTGCACCACGTAGCGGCCCTGGATCGTAGTCGAACCGTACTGTTCGCAGATCAGGGTGTCCGCGTGGGCCGCCGGAGCAGCGGTCAGGACGGCCGCCAGGGTGGCGAGAGCGAGGAGCAGCGCGCCGAGCAGGCTGCGGGAGGTATGGGGGCCGTGCGGTAACGCTCGCATGCGGGACCTCTCCAGGAGGGATGATCGGGTGGGGCGATCAGGGAATCGGGAGCGCCCAGCCGTCTTCGATTGGGAGCGCTCCCACCCGCTGGTTCGTAGGGGACTGTAGGAGCATGGGTGTGTCCCTGACAACCCATCGGGACGGAATGCGGCAAGCGGCTTCGCAAGGGGCACGTCAGGGGCAGGGGTTGAGCCGAGCGGGCGAGCTCCGGGCCCTCGGTGCCAACGGCGATGAGGGACGGCGCTGGCTCAACCGCCCCAGGTTCCCCTTGGGAGCCGTTTCGGCGCCGACGCCCTGCTCGACGACGTCGCGACGGCGCTCGATGACGTACCACCTGCCGAGGAGCACCAGGCCAGACTCCCGGCACGCGTTCGCGGCACCTCGTCCACCTCGTCGACATCGCGCTCGGCGGCGCGGCGGACGTCGAAGACGACCTCGCACTTGCCTCGATCCCGGGCAGCGCGAGGATCACCGCGGCGCGCGAACGGTCGTTTGCCGACAGCCACGAACGCAGCCCCAACCTCCGCTTCCGGCCGGGAGGGGCACCGGGTGAATCGAGGCGGGAACACTTTGGGGCCGGAAGACGACGTGACTCCCGCGCTTGCCCCGGCCGGGGTGTGATCGATGCGCAACCATTCCTGCCACCCGATGGTCATTTCCGTGCCACCCGTGTACCGGGTAGGCGTGGTCAGCTCCGCCTCTGCATGCTCTTGAGGCGCTGGAACGTAGGGGAAACGCCTTCATGGATCACCGCACCACCGTGGCAGGCCTCGTCGGGGCCCTCGCCCTGTTTGCGCTCGCGCTGCCGACGGCCGCCCAGGCGGATGACTTCGCGGGCGACATCAAGATCACGAAGGTGGTCGTCAACGCAGGGAATGACATCGTCCTGGGAACCACGGACGTGAAGACGTTCACCGTCGCGGTGACCGCCACGGACGACTCGGGCATCGAGGTCGGAAGGACATTTCCCACCCTGTGGCACACGCCCCTCCCGAATGGCGACTCCTACGGTCTCGTGGTGCCCGACAACATCGCGGGCACGTGTGTGCACCCGAGCTTCACCACGACCACCTGTACCTACACCCTGAAAATGAATCCGCGTATCCACCTCCAGGACAACACCACCGCCGGGACCTGGACCGTGAGAGCCCATGCCCTGGCCAACGACGGTGACTACATGACCAAGCCTTCCGCCGCGAAGGCGAAGGTCCTGCGCAACTCCAAGCTGACGGTCAACGCCTCGCCGGAACCGGTGAAGAAGAACAGGACAATCACCGTCACGGGCGCCCTGACCCGCGCCAACTGGGAGACCTACAAGTACGGGGGCTACGCCAAGCAGCCGGTCAAGCTCCAGTTCAAGAAGAAGGGCACCAGCACCTACAAGACAGTCAAGACCGTCACGACGGACAGTAAGGGCAACCTGAGGACCACGACGGCGGCCATGGCGGACGGTTACTTCCGTTACTCCTTCGTCGGTACGTCCACCACCCCGGCGGCCGCCTCCGCAGCCGACTACGTCGACGTGAGGTAATCCTCGGGTGGGCATCCACCCTCCAGCAAGCGCGGGGAAGGCCCAGGCCGGTGACCCTTCGGTCTGCGCCTTCCCCGCCCTCACCGCTGTGGGGCATGGGGGCGATCAGAACGGCGGCGGCCGAAGCGGTGAGCAGGAAGCCGTCCGCAGAAGACGGATACCGCGACTGGCCACGGCGGTCTCCGCTCAGGAGCCGTCGCCCTCGTCCCTTGCCCCGTCGAACCACCGGTGTCACCATCGGTTCGAAATTGCGAGGCGCGGCGCGGCGGAGGGCACATGGGCAGGACCACGAGGCGGGCGGGCGGCGCCCTGGCGGTCGGGGCGGCGGTCGCCGGTCTGGGCGCGGGGGCGAGCTGGCTGTGGCGGCACCAGGCCGACATCGCGTTCTCCCGGCCGGTTAACGAGTGGGCGTTCACGCACATGTCGACGGTGCTGCCCACCGAGCCCGTGTCCCGCGCGGCGACGCCCCGGCTGTTGCCGTCCGAGCCAGGGCTGCGCGACTTCACGTACGAGCATGCGGGCGAGCGGCGTACCCTGGCGGACCTTCACATACGCACGCACACGACGGGCTTTGCCGTACTGCACCGCGGGGTGCTGGTGCGCGAGGAGTACCCGGGCCGGTTCGCCTCCCGGGCGGCCAGGTTCCAGCTGTTCTCGTTGACCAAGTCGGTGACGTCGATGCTCATCGGGATCGCGCTGGAGGAGGGCGCCCTCGGATCGACGGCGGACAAGGTGGTCTCGTACGTTCCCGGTCTGGCGGGCAGCGCGTACGACGGGGTGACGGTCGAGGATCTGCTGCACATGAGCAGCGGCGTGGAGTTCGTGGAGGACTACGCCGACCCCGAGTCGTCGTTCGCGCGGTTCGAGCGGGCGGTGTCGGGCGGCGGCTCCCTGCTGGACGTGGTGCGGTCGTTGCCGCGGACGGCCGAGCCCGGTGGCACCTTCAACTACTCGACGGTCGATTCCCAGGTCCTCGGCTGGGTGCTCGAAGGGGCGACGGGGCTGCCGCTATCCCGATACGCGCACAGCCGTCTGTGGAGCCACATCGGCGCCGAGCGCGACGCGTACTACTTCCTGACCCGGGGGCGGCCGCGCACCGCGCTCGGCGGCGGATCGTTCAACGCCTCGGTCCGGGACATGGCGAGGGTGGGCCTGCTGATGGCGCGCGGCGGCGAGCTCGACGGGCAACGGATCGTGCCCCCTTCCTGGGTGGAGCGCAGCCGTGGCGTGGACGCGCCGCATCTGGCGGTCGGGGCGCTCGGCACCGACTTCCCCGGGCACTACGGGTACGCCAACCAGTGGTGGACCCTCGCGGGCGAGCGCCGGGCGTTCACCGGGATCGGCATCCACGGGCAGTACCTGTGGGTCGACCCCGACGCCGATCTGGTGGTGGTGAAGACGAGCGCCTGGAACACCGCGGAGGACGAGGACCGCGACGCGGAGACGGTGGCCGCCCTGTCGGCCCTGGTCAGGCACGTGGAGGCACGCGGCTGACCTGGAAGGGGACGGGCACCGGTCGACAGGAAAGCGGCCATGACGGCACCAGGCGCCGAGCAACCGCCGCCGACGAGGGCCCGGCGCGGTCGTCCGCCGTCTCGACGTGCCCAGGCTCCCCCGGCGGCGTGGGCGATCAGGTCGGGGAGTCACAGCGTCGCGCGGACGGGGACCTGGTGGTGCAGGGCGGTGCTGTCCGCGTGGTCGCGGCCGAGGTGATCCTCCTCGCCGGACACGTAACCCTCGTACCCCGTCCACGCGTGCCGAGCGGTGTGCTGCGGGGGAGACGGACGTCGGCGAGCGGCGCGCCGATCTTGTACGGGTCTGCTTGGCGGCGAAGCCCGGGGCACGCCGCGGTGACCACGTGAAGGGTGTCGGCGGGCGGGCTGGGCACGGTCGGGGCTTCGCTTCGGGCACGGTGACTGACCTTTCCTGGCTGCGTGGACCCGCTCCAGCAGCCGGGCCTGGCGCGGGGCAGGGGGGATGGCAGCCTGTTCCGTACCCTGGGGGTTATGCGTATGCGCCCCACTCTGAGCTGGACCCCCATCGGGGACCCGTCCCCGGGCGCCACGGCCCTGGAACCGGTCGTGGACGCGCTGGACGCCGGTGGCGTGCTGGTGCTCAGCGGTGCCGGCCTCTCCACGGAGTCGGGTATCCCCGACTACCGAGGGGAGGGCGGGAGCCTGAGCCGGCACACGCCGATGACCTACCAGGACTTCACCGGCAGCGCCCAGGCCCGTCGCCGGTACTGGGCTCGCAGCCATCTCGGCTGGCGTACTTTCGGTCGTGCCCGCCCCAACGCCGGGCACCGCGCCGTCGCCGCCTTCGGGCGGCACGGTCTGCTCACCGGTGTGATCACCCAGAATGTCGACGGTCTGCACCAGGCAGCGGGCAGCGAGGACGTCGTGGACATCCACGGGAGGCTGGACCGGGTCGTCTGCCTGTCCTGCGGCACCGTCAGCCCGCGACGCGAACTGGCCGCGCGCCTGGAGGCAGCCAACGCGGGCTTCGGACCGGTGGACTCCGCGATCAACCCGGACGGTGACGCCGACCTCTCCGACGAGCAGGTCGGCGAGTTCCAGGTGCTACCGTGCACGGTCTGCGGCGGCATCCTCAAACCGGATGTGGTGTTCTTCGGGGAAGCCGTACCGCCGTCACGGGTCCAGCACTGCCGAGCGCTGGTCCGCGAAGCGACAACCCTGCTGGTCCTGGGCTCCTCGCTGACGGTCATGTCCGGGCTCCGCTTCGTCCGCCAGGCCGACCAGTCCGGAACGCCCGTGCTGATCATCAACCGGGACCCGACCCGGGGCGACCGGCATGCCGTCATCCGGATCTCCCTCCCGCTGGGAGTGGCACTCACCACAGTCGCCGACCGCCTGGGCCTCACGACCGGCGACGAGGCGGCGGGGTCGATGTGACGGTGGGTACCACCGGGACGTGACATGCCTGCGAGGGGACCTCGGCCCCGTGACCTGCGCAAGCCGGTTACGGAAATCGTCGGCGACGACGCGCGGCCGCCTCCTGCGGCGCCCGTGCCGGACGGCACCGACACCCGCCCGGTGAAGCTCCGGGCGGTCGTCGCGGTCCTCGGCACGACGTCCCCCCAGGACACCAGGACCGTCAGCACGCCGTCGCTGCTGGCGACCGCGCGGTCACCCACCCGCTGGCTGAAGGCACGCGCGCATTTCTCTCGTGGAACTCCGGACCGAGCGGGACCTGAAGCGCTGCTGCGGGGAGGCAGGCGCTGGTGATCAGTCCCGCGCTCCGCGTGGACGCCCACGATTTCGCCGGCACCGCGCCCGTACTCGCCCAGGGCTGCGCACCGCCGGCCGCCGTGACAGAGCCCTTGGGATCACGGGTGACGACCTGCTGCCCGGCTGGGACGAGGCCGGGCGCTGGGTGCCCTGCCACCCGCTCCTCCGGCCGTCTCGTCAGCGCGATGCTTTGCGGGGCGGCGGAGGCGCCCCGGCACGCGGTACGGCACGGCGCCGGGGGTACTGCGTGGTGCCTGCAGTGATCGCGCAGGCAGGGTCTCAACGGAATCCCGACGTTGGCGCGGTCGGCATGTCCGTGTCGTGGGAAGTTCTCCTGCGCGAAGACCGGTCGGTGAGGGTGGCGGTGGCCGTACCCGTACGAAGGGCGTGGCCGTCGTCCGTTGACGGAGAGGATTTCCCCTATGAGATCGCGCCTGCACAGAGCGGTCACGGCCGCCGTACTGGCTGCCGCCGGCTGCGCCGGGCTCCTGACGGCCTCGCCCGCCTCGGCCGCCGGGAAAGGGCCCGGCCACGGGCCCCGGCACTTCGACCTCCAGGCTCACCGGGGCGGGCTCGGGCTGACGGTGGAGAGCACGCTCGCCTCCTTCTCGCGCGGGCTGGAGGTCGGGGTGAGCACCCTTGAACTCGATGTGCAGATCACCGAGGACAAGCGGGCGGTGGTCACCCACGACCGCCGCGTCTCGGCGGCGAAGTGCCGGGACACCGGGCCGGTGGCGGCGGGGGACCCGGAGTACCCCTACGTGGGCAAATACATCGTGAATCTGTCGCTGGCCCAGGTGCGGACCCTCGACTGCGGTTCGCAGACGCTGCCGCAGTTCCCGGGACAGCGGCCGAGTCCGGGGGCCCGAATGCCTCTGCTCACGGAGGTCTTCGACCTGGTCGAGGAGCGCAAGGCGCACCGGGTCGGGCTGAACGTGGAGACGAAAGTCGAGGCGGGGGCACCGCACGAGACGGCGCCGCGCGAGGACTTTGTCCAGGTGGTGGCGCGGGAGGTGCGCGCCTCAGGGCTGGCCCGGCGGGTCACGGTGCAGGGCTTCGACTGGGGGGCGCTGATGCGGATGCGCCAGGTCGCGCCAGAACTGCGCCTCGTCGCGCTCACCAACGGCAACCAGTTCCTGCAGCCCGGGCAGCCCGGTGGCTCGCCCTGGCTGGGCGGTTTGGACATCGACGACTTCGGCGGTGACCCGGTGGCCGCCGTCGCCTCCTTCGGCGCGGACGCCTTCTCCCCCGTGCACGGCTCACCTCAGGACGGCAAGGTCACCGATCCCGGATATGTCCCCTACACCACGCAGGAGTTGGTACGTCGAGCGCACGAAGCCGGGATCAAGGTGATCCCGTGGACCGTCGACGACGAGGCGACCATGCGCAAGCTGATGGACGACGGAGTGGACGGGTTGATCACCGACTACCCGGACCGCCTGCGTGCGGTGATGGCCGAGCGTGGTCTGAAGCTGCCCAAGCGGTATGCCGCGCCACCGCTCGTGCCGCAGAACTGAACGCCTTTGCCGGCCTCCGGCAGAACGCCATCGCCGCACGGGCTCTGGAGACGTCACCGAAGCCAGATCTTCGCCCGCCAGGCCGGAGGCGACCGCATGACCGTCCAGAAATGGCTCGGGAAGTAGCCGACCTCGTACGTCTGGGGCCGTTCCTGCCGATGCCGGCGCGGCCCCGCTGGGAGCCAGAATCGACAGGGCCCTCGTCTGGCGCCGGGTGAGCAGACCTTCGGGGACGGCGCCACGCTCGTACCCGGAACCAGCGGGTTCGCAGCGCGCTTTCCGGCCGCAGTGGTCGTACACCCAGCGGGCTCGTTGCGCTCGTTGGGCGGGGAGCCAGGAGACGGGATTGTGGCGTGGATGTGGAGCTCGGGCCGCCGGAACTCCGGACGGAGGACGGGGGAGCGGTGGGGAAGTTGTGGATCATGGGGCGGAGGCTCAGCCCGCGCAGGGCGAAGTCGGAGGTTCCTGCCCAGGCCAGGACGGCCAGCCCGGAGGCGACGATGCGGCTGGCTGCCGGTGCCGCCGACCCGACCATGACGACCGAGACGCAGCCCCGGACGGTGAACGTGAAGCGGGCTCTGGTGTTGCGGAAGAAGCACCGACCAGCCCAGACAGCCCGGCCGCTTGCCTGCCCGTGTAGACGGTGGCTGTGTGGAGGGGGGAAGGCGGGCCCGATGTGATCTCCGGATTGCCGGCTATCGGCAGGGGTTGGCGGTGTCACCGGACTCGCCCGGTGAGACGAGTCCTGTCTCGTAGGCGAGGACGACGGCCTGGGCCCGGTCGCGCAGGGTCAGCTTGGCGAAGATCCGGGCCACGTGGGTCTTGACTGTCGCCTCACTGAGCGTCAGTTCCCGCGCCAGTTCGGAATTGGAGAGACCCCGCCCCATGAGCGTCAGCACCTCGCGCTCGCGCGGCGTCAGCGCGGCCAGGTCTCGGTGGACGGCCGGGGCGGCGAGTGCCGAACCGGTTCTGGGGGCGCTGGAGGCGAAGCGCTCCACCAGACGGCGGGTGATCGAGGGTGCGAGCAGGGCGTCACCGGTGTCGACCAGGCGTACGGCGGCGGCCAGATGGGCGGGGGTGACGTCCTTGAGCAGGAATCCGCTGGCTCCGGCGGCGAGGGCCGCGTAGACGTAGTGGTCGAGGTCGAAGGTGGTCAGCATGATCACCCGGCAGTCCGGGGACTGCGTCAGTATGCGGCGGGCGGCTTCCAGGCCGTCCATGGTGGGCATGCGGATGTCCATCAGGACCACGTCGGGCCGCAGCCTCCGCACGGCGGCCACAGCCTCGGCTCCGTCGCCGGCCTCGCCCACCACGTCGATGCCGCGGGCGGTCAGGATCAGACGGAAGCCGGTGCGGACCAGCTCCTGGTCATCGGCGATCACGACGCGAGGGGCGGATTCGGTGAGCGTCGTCATGGCCGGTCCAGCGGGATCCGGGCGCGGACGCGGTAGCCGCCGCCGAGGCGGCGTCGGGCGTCCATGTCGCCGCCGTAGAGGGCGACCCGCTCCCGCAGGCCGAGCAGCCCGCGTCCCGTTCCGTCCGCCTTGCCCGGGACCGGTTCACTCCGCGCGGGCCGACTGCCCGACAGGATGCTCGGTCCTCCGTTCAGCACCTCGACTCGCAGGTAGCGGTCCGCGTATCGCACCGTCACCTCGGCTTTCGCTCCGTCCCCGTGTTTGAGGGCATTGGTCAGGGCCTCCTGGATGATCCGGTAGGCGGTGACATCGATCCCGGTCGGCAGCGGGCGCGGCTCGCCCGAGATCCGCATTTCCACGGGCAGGCCGGCAAAGGCGATCCGGTCGATCAGCGGGCTGAGTCGGCTCAAGCTCGGCTGCGGTGACAAGTCCATACCGTACGGCTCGTCGTCGCCGTTCTGCGCGGGTGCGAGCAGGCCGAGCAGGTGCCGCAGCTCGGTCATCGTGTTCCGCCCGGCGGTTTCGACGGCGCTCAACGCCGCCGCGGCCTCGTCCGGCATCGTGGCCAGCACCTCGCGGGCAGCCCCGGCCTGGACCACCATGAGGCTCACATTGTGACTGACGATGTCGTGGAGCTCGGTGGCGATCCTGGCCCGCTCGGCGTCTACAGCGGTCCGCGTTGCGCTCTCGCGCTCCCGCTCCAGCAGCCAGCCGCGCTCCTCGATGGCCGCCTGGTGCAGCCGCCGCGCCCGCACCACCGCCACGCACAGACACCCGGCGGCGCCAACTGCCGCCGCCAGGGCAATGACCAGCCAGATCGTCCCCGAAGCCCACACCGGCTCATCTTCGCAGCTGCACGACGCGCCCGGCATCAGCCCCCGGATGCAGCTCCGTACATCCCCAGGATGACCTGCCCGGACGGATACATCCGAGAGCCGACGCCCCCTCCGTGGACTCCGTCCTAAGTTCGAGCCATGACAACTGATCACGACGGTGCCCGGCAAGTGATGGTGCGGCTGGACGGCGTGCACAAGGAGTACGGCGAGGCGAAGGCCCTGGACGGGCTGTCGCTGGAGATCACGGCGGGGGACGCGGTCGCCGTGATGGGCCCCTCCGGCTGCGGCAAGTCCACCTTGCTCAACATGGTGGCCGGCCTGGACCGGCCGACCTCGGGCACAGTCGAGGTACATGGTCATGACCTCGGGAAACTGAACGAGACCGGCTTGGCACTGTTCCGGCGGCGGAACGTCGGCATGATCTTCCAGTTCTTCAACCTCGTCGACGATCTGCCGGCCCTGGACAACGTGGCGCTCGCCGCGCAGCTGACCGGCACTCCGGCCCGCCAGGCGCGCCGCCGTGCCCTGGAGCTCCTGGACGAACTCGGTGTCGCCGAGCGCCGGAACAACTATCCGGCGTCGCTGAGCGGTGGAGAGCGCCAGCGCGTCGCCGTCGCACGGGCGTTGATGAACCGCCCGGCCCTGCTGCTCGCCGACGAGCCGACCGGCGCCCTCGACAGCCGGTCGGGCGAGCAGGTGATGGATCTGCTGATCGACCTCAACCAGATCGGCCAGACCCTGTTGATCGTTACCCACGACCCGCAGCTGGCCACCCGCTGCGCCAGCCGGCTGATCGAAGTCGCCGACGGCCGGGTCGCCCGAGAGAGCACGCTGGAGGCGACCGCGTGAGCGCCGTATGGAGGGCCTCGCGCGCGGCCGTGAAGCGCCGTCGGCTCCAGACCTTCGTCATCGGGCTCGTCGTGCTCGGCTCCACCACGACCGTTCTGCTCGCGCTGGTGCTGCTGAGCGCCGCCTCGGGCCCGTTCGACAAGGCTTACGCCGAACAGCGCGGTGCCCATACGGTGGCGACCTTCGACACCACGAAGGTCTCGCAGGAGCAGTTGGCGCGGACCGGCCGGCAGCCCGGAGTGGAGGCTGCGGCCGGACCGTTCGGGCAGGCCGTCGTCGACATCCCCAAGGACTGGCTCTGGACGGCGGGCGGTACCCTCACAGTGGTGGGCCGGGCCGGTCCAGCAGGCCCCGTAGACCGGATCGAACTCCTCGAGGGCCACTGGGCCACCGCACCCGGGGAGATCGTCGTCAACTGGTCCGCCCAGGGCTCCCCGGGCACGGCGCTCCTCGGCACCAAGCTGGAGACCCCCGGCGGAGCGACGCTGACCGTCGTCGGGTTCGCCACCAGCATGAGCAAGTCGGCGAGCGCCTGGGTCTCGCCCGAGCAGATGGCCGCACTGCGACCGGCCTCCGCCCAGATGCTGTACCGCTTCACGGACTCCTCCACGGACGCCCAGCTGCGCGCCTCGCTGGCACGGGCGACCACGGGTCTGCCCACGGAGGCGCTCACCGGCGCACAGACCTACCTCACCCTCAAGCGGGCCTTCTCCGCGCTGGCCGACTCCTACCTCCCCTTCATGACGCTCTTCGGCATCCTCGGCCTGCTCGTCTCCACCCTGATCGTCGGCAACGTGGTCAGCGGGGCGGTCGTCTCCGGGTACCGGCACATCGGGGTGCTCAAGGCCCTGGGCTTCACCCCGAACCAGGTCGTCGCCGTCTACCTGACGATGCTCTCCGTACCGGCGGTGGTGGGCTGCGTGCTGGGAACGCTGGCCGGCAACGCGCTGGCCCGGCCGATCCTGAAGGTCGCGTTCACCGGCATCGACGTGGGCCGGGCCTCGGTCGGCGACATCAGCCCGTGGGTGTCCGTGGCCTGCCTCGTGGGCATGCCCGCCCTCGTCCTGCTGGCCGCGCTGATCCCCGCCCTGCGCGCCCACCGGCTGCCCGCCGCGCGGGCGATCAGCGCGGGCGACGCGCCGCGGGCCGGCCGCGGGCTGCGCGTCCAGCGGATGCTCGGCGCCACCTGGCTGCCGCGCCCGGTCAGTCTGGGCCTCGGCCAGCCGTTCGCCCGTCCCAGCCGCACCCTGCTGACCATGGCGGCCATCGTCCTCGGGGTCACCACGGTGACCCTGTCGACCGGACTGACCAGCACCATGGTGGCGTACGGCAAGGTCGGGCGGGAGGACGGAGGCGCCAGGATCCACGTCACGACCGGGGGATCGGGCAACGACCGGACCCCGCCCCGGCTCAGTGACCCGCAGATCGAGATTCGGCTGCGCTCCCTGCCGCGTGCGGAGGGGGTACGGGCCCGCGCGCTGTCCCAGGTGAACATGACCGGGCAGACCCAGCCCGTCTTCGCCGACTTCTACCGTGGCGACGATTCCTTGTACGACCACACCATCGTCAAGGGCCGGGCGCCGACTGCGGCGGGCGAGATCGTGGCCGGGCCGGCCTTCCTGACACAGCGCGGCCTGAAGCTCGGTGACCGGGTCACGCTGGAGCTGAACGGCAGGAAGATCACCGCGACCGTCGTGGGCCAGCTCGTCGAGGGCGACGCCCGGGCCCTGGAGGCCACCTGGCGGACCCTCGTCCAACTGGCACCGGACGCCCACGCAACCGAGTACACGGTACGGCTCGCCTCGGGCGCTGACGCGCGCGCCTACGCCGAGGCGGTCGCGGCGCTCGACCCGGACCTGCACGCGTCGGTGATGGACTCCGGCAACGCCGGCACCACCACCGTCGTCACCTTCTCGACTGTGTTCACGGTATTGCTGACGCTCGTCGCGTCGCTCGGGGTCTTCAACACCGTCCTCCTGAACACTCGTGAGCGGCGCCGGGACCTGGGCATGCTCAAGTCGATCGGGATGACCCCCCGACAGGTGGTGGTGATGACGGTGACCTCGGTCGCCGGGCCGGGAGCGGTCGGCGGGCTGCTCGGCATCCCGCTCGGGATCGTGGCGCACCGCCTCGTCGTGGACAACGTCGGGGTGGTCGACTTCCCCGCGTCCATGAAGGATGTGTGGCACGCGCCGCAGCTGGCCGCGATGCTCATGGCGGGTGTGGCGATCGCAGTCCTCGGCGCCCTGGTCCCGGCCCGGTCGGCGGGCCGGATGACCATCGCCTCGGTACTGCACACCGAGTAGGCGGTGTCAGAAAGGCGATGTGTGTGCCAACTTGTGGGGCGCACTCTTCTGTACGATCCGGCGGTCGCACGCCGCCGCCGATCTCCTCGCCCCTGTTCCGGCCATACGGACCGGCGACCTCGTGGGATGCGCATGCGTGTCCCACGAAGGGACGGAAGGGCGTGATGACCAGCAGTCCGCATGCATCGTCGAACGCCGACGCACACGGCATCGTCGAATTCCGGCAGCGCGAGCAGGCGACCATTCCCATTTCCGGCATCCAGGCTTCTGGAAAGTCGACGGTCGCGCAGGCACTGACCGAGCGGGCTGCCACGCTCCGTACAGCCTATGACGGCCGCTCGCGCCGCCGTCACGCCGAAGCCGTGTGCGCGCCGTGCGAGTGCGGCTGGCAGACGGCCGCGAAGTACCCGCTGGACTGGGCGGCGAACGGTGATCAGGCCTTGCACGAGGCGGACACCGACCTGGCCGGGCCGCGCTCGGACTGGACCGCGCGCCTGTCCGTCGGCCGCGACAGGACCGTGCCCCTGCCGGAACCCTTGGCCGCCTGCTGGCCGACCTCGCTGACCAGCTGACCACCACCGCCGTGGACACCCCGCGCGCCGCCGACATGCTGGAGCGTCACCACCAGGGCTACCGGGGCGGCCGTCGGCATGCTGAACGCCGATGTGTCCCCCGAAGCGGTTGCCGCCGCGCTCGGTATCAGCCGGACCAAGGCCCTGATCCTGCTCCTGACCGCCCAGGAGCGGTAACGGCCCGGCGTACGACGCCCTGCCCTCTTCACGGGCGGGGGCCGGGGCGTTGATCCACTCCCGCGAAGACGTTGGGACGGCCGGTGCGTTCGGCGTCAGGGTGCGGCCTGGTCTTCCCGAGGTGGCTACCCCGAACACGGCAGGGATGGCCTCGCTTCACCTGGTGATTTACCGTCGGCTGCCGAGGTTTCGCCGTGCTTGCCGTTTCAGGGAGAGTCATGACTGCTGAGATCACAGCCGATATTCACGCTCGGCTGGCCGGATACCGAGACCGCTTCGACGCGGTCTTCGCCCGCTACTTCGACACGCTTGCCCAGCAGCGGCTCCCGCGTAGCACCTTCGTGCCCGAGGCGCTGGAGCTGGTGCGTGACATGTCGCTGCGCGGCGGCAAGCGGCTACGCGTGGCGCTGCTCTACGAGGCGGCGAGGTTGGTGACCCCCGATCCCGTGCCGGGGCTGGAGGAGGCAGCCCTGAGCATCGAGCTTCTGCAGACGCACGGCCTGATCCACGACGACATCATCGACGACTCCCCGGTGCGCCGGGGCGCGTCGTCGGTGTACTACGCCTACCGTGATCGCTATCCCGATCGGGAGCAGACTGCTCTGGGACTCGCGGTGCTGGCCGGCGACCTGGCCGCGTTCTGGTCGGTGCAGGTACTGATGAGCGCACCGGTGTCGCGGGAAGCGCGCCGGGCCATGGCGGCAGTGCAGGCGACGGCAGGGGCGGATACGGTCGTCGGACAGGTCCTCGATCTGGAACGCGACTTCGGCCCCCTGCCCGACCGGGAGGCGCTGGATGCTGTATCCGAGTACAAGAGTGCCCGGTACTCGGTTCTGGCCCCCTTGCAGCTGGGTCTGCTCGCCGCAGGGGCCGACCCGGCCGACCACCACGAGGAACTGGCTCGCTACGCGCGGCTGGTCGGGGTGAGCGGCCAGCTACGCGACGACTACCTCGACCTGTTCGCAGATACGGCCACGCTCGGCAAGGCGGCCGGTACCGATCTGCGCTCGGGCCGCCGCAGCTACGCCGTCTGCGCAGTCCTGGCCGCGACGGCCGACCAGGAGCGAGCGCTCGTGGAGGCTGCGCTCACTGCCCCGGGCTGCCCTCCGGAGACGGTCGAGCAGGTCCAGCGGATCGCCCGGCGCCACGGGGTTGACCAGCAACTGCGTGCTGACATCCGGCAGAACGCGGAAGGCGCGGCAGCTGTCGCGGCGGGATGGCGTGGACGCTGGCGTGGGGACGCTGTCGAGTTCTTCGAGTATCTGCCGTTGTGGGCTGCAGAACGCGCGCTGTGACTCCTGGGCCGAGCGCGGGCTGGGGGAGCGAGGTGAAGACCCCGCCGGTGACCGCCGCCCCGAGGAATGCGCCGACAACTACGTGGGCGCGGGTGTGGCAGCCCAGCCGTACTCGCGCCCAGCCCACCAGCTCCACGCGTGCCAACGATGACCGCAAGGTCATCGCCGAGCAGGGCGGACGGGTCGAGAGCAGCGCCGCCATGAGGGCTACATCCAGCAGGGGAACCCCTGGTCACGGTGGTGCAGGGAGGGTATTCGCCTCCTGCAGTACGGTGAGGGCGTTGACCAGGGCTCCGCTCGGCGCGTCGTCGCTCACGGGGTGTTTCTCCCGGAGGACTCCGGCGGCTTCGGGCGCGCTTGTCATCGCCATCTCGACTCCACGGGACCACGTGTACAACTCGAGGGGCCGGGAAGTTCCTCGTTCGCCGCCCCGGTCTGCTGCCTCACCGTCTCCACCTGGACGGACTCACCAACCGAGGCTGTGCGCGCTGTGGAGGTACGCCGGAGAAGCCGCGGGATCCCGTCGAGACACCTCTCCTGCGCGGGTGATGACGAACGCTTCTTCCTCCTGGCGCGCACCGGGTGATGGATGCTGCCGCGAGGGAGACGCGTCAGCGCGTGAAACAATCAGCGGCAGGTACGGTGCGGAGGCGGGGGTCCCAGGCGACGGTGTCCGCCCGCCGCCCCGGGCATCCACCGGCCCGACGCGCGCACGTCCCCCGCCCCCTCGGGAACCGATGATCGATTGGGAGTTTCGTGTGCTCACAGCACAGCAGTGGATCGAAGCCCTGGGGCTCGAACCGCATGTGGAAGGCGGCTTCTTCCGGCGTACCTACCAGGCAGATCACCGTCCACCGGTGCGGACCGAGCAAGGCGAGCGCCTGCTGCTCACGTCCATCCACTACCTGCTCACCGAGGCGTCACCCATCGGGTGCTGGCATCTCAACCGTTCGGACATCCTCCACTTCCACCACTCCGGTGCACCCCTGACGTATCACCTGATCCACCCGGACGGACGGGCGGAGTCCGTCACCCTCGGCCCCGACCCGTACCAGGGGCAGGTCCTGATGCTGGCGGTTCCCGGTGGTGTGTGGAAGGCAACCTCTCTTGACGGCGGCGATCACGCCTTGATCAGTGAAGCCGTGGCCCCCGGCTTCGACTATGCGGACATGACGCTCGGCCACGCCGACGAGCTGGCGAACCGTTTCCCGCAGCACACGGAGCTGGTCCGGCGCTACCGGACCCGGTGAAGCGACCGCGGTCACGGGCCGGGGCTGAAGGTCTGTCACAGATCCACGTGGTCGACGACCTCGTATCGCCGCAGGTCACGATCAGCCCGGTGCCCAGGGAGGCGCCGTCCGCGATGACCGTTGTCCCGGCCGCGATGGTGGGCAGGTCCGATTCTCGCCAGGCGTGGGTGTCGGCCTTGTTCCCGGGGACGGGGCGGGCTGAGGCGGTCACCAGGCGGCTGTCCGCGTAATGACGACCTGCACGTTCGCCGAGAACCGGTAGGTGCGGGATGACGCGGCGACCTTGCGGTCGCGGACCGGGACCAGGGTTCCGTCCACGATCCACAACCGTTCGACGAGTGGTGCTCTCGTCGTGATGGCCGAGTACCTGAGCGATGACGGGCGCCGGGTGAACCGTTCAGCCACCTCCCCCCTTCGTTGTCATCGAGGGCAGACCGGGTCGGTTCGCGTTCCCTGAAGGTACTGGGAGCGTTCCTCCTGGGTGAAATCCCGGTGGAGGGCATGGCAGATCTGTTCGATCGCTGCTGCCGTGTCGGGGAGCGCCATGTCCCACAGCCGTACCGCGCCGTTCTTGTCTCCGGAGGCCACGGCCCGCCCGTCCGGGCTGAATGCCAGTGACACCACCTCGTTCGTCGGGCTGGTCAGTGGCACCCTTCGCTGCTGGCCGGAAGCCAGATCCCACAACGTTGCCGCACTCTCGTCGGTCCGCGCGGCCAACGACCGGCCATCCGGGCTGAACGTCAGCGAAGCCACCAGTTCGTCCGTGCCCGTGGGGAGTTCGTTCCGTTGATCCCCCGACGCCGTCTCCCACAGTCGTACCGTGCCGTCCTCGCTGCCCGCGGCCAGTGTCCGGCCGTCCGGACTGAACGCCAGCGATCCCACCAGGTCGTCGTCGCCCATCAGGAGCTCCCCGCGCTGCCGCCCCGACGCCACATCCCACAATCGGACCACACCGTCACCGCTCCGCGCGGCCGACGAGCGGAAGTCCGTACGTTCGCCCCTGCCTGCGGCCAGTGTCCGGCCGTCCGGGCTGAACGCCAGCGACAGGACCAGGTCATGATTGCCCATCGATAGCGTGTCGAGCAGTTCTCCCGACGCCGCGTCCCACAGCCGAACCGTGCCGTTGTCGCCGCCTACGGCCAGTTTCCGGCCGTCCGGGCTGAAGACCATCGACACGACCTCTCCCTTCAGGGCGGTCAGTGGCACCGGCCGCAGTCGGCCCGTGGCCCGATCCTGCAGCCGCACTGTGCCGTCCGCCCAGGCCACGGCCAACGACCGGCCGTCCGGGCTGAACGCCATCGACATCACCGAGTCGTCCTCGCCGGTGCGCAGCGTCTCAGGCTTTTCGCCCGAAGCCGGGTTCCACAGCCGTACCGTGCCGTCCTGGCTGCCTACGGCCAGCGTCCGGCCGTTCGGGCTGAACACCGACGCCACCACCCAGCCGCTTTCGCCGACCCGCAGCTCCTCCCGCTGTCTCCCGGAAGTCAGATTCCACAGCCGTACCGTGCCGTCCTCGCTGCCCGCGGCCAGCGTCCGGCCGTCCGGGCCGAACCTCAGCGACGCCACCGCGCCCGCCTGGCCGGTCAGCAGCTCACGCTGCTGCTCAGCTGCATCGACATCCCACAACCGAACCACACCCTCGCTGTCACCCGCGGCCAGCGTTCGGCCGTCCGGGCCGAACGCGACCGACACCAGCAAGTCGTTCTCGCCGGTCAGCAATTCCGACCGCCGTTCTCCCGAAGCCACGTCCCACAGCCGCACCTTGCCATGGCCGCCGCACCCTGCCAGGGTCCGGCCGTCCGGGCTGAACGCCATCGACATCAGCGAGTCGGCCTCGCCGGCGCGTAGTTCCGCCCGCTGTTCTCCGGACGCCACGTCCCACAGCCGCACCACGAAGTCGGTGCCGTACGAGGCAAGCGTCCGGCCGTCCGGGCTGAACGCCAGTGACGTCACCCACGCGCCGTGCCCGCCCAGCGGTCCCCGGAGGGGCTTTCCCGAAGCCACGTCCCACAAGCGAACGGTGTCGCTGAAATCACCCGAGGCCAGTGTCTTGCCGTCCGGACTGAACGCCATCGACATCACCGCACCGTCCTCGCCGGTACGCAGCTCCCCGCGCTGCTTTCCGGATGCCACGTCCCACAACCGCACCGCGAATTCGTCGCCACCCGGGTCCGAAGCGTCCAAGGCAAGCGTTCGGCCGTCCGGACTCAACGCCAACGGCAAACCGCCCACCGGCGGTCCTCCGTGGCCGACGAAAGGCCTTCCCCGCTGTCGACCCGAAGCGATGTCCCACGTCCGAGCCGTGCCGTCGCCGCTGCCCGAGATCAGCGTCCGACCGTCGGGACCGAACGCGAGGGCGTCCACATCGTCCAAGTGGCCGGTCAGGAGAGAGGTGAGTCCCAGGTCGGCGGCTTGGAGGACGCTCGCGCGTGCCTCGTCGGTGCGTGAGGTGCGGTAGGCATGCACCGCCAGCAATGACGCCAGCTCCGGCTCGATGTCGATCAGGGCCTCGGACTGGGCGGCAAGCTGCCGGGACTGGGCCTCACGCTCTGCAGTGACGGCTTCCTGGCGTTGCCACGTCGCCAGGCCGACGGCGATCAGGGCAAGGGCGAGCAGACCGGCGAGGATGCTGTTGAGACGCCGGGTGCGGCGGACAGCGGCTTGCTGGTGGCGCTCGCTGGCGGTCACGAAGTCGGTGATCTCCGCGGGCAGCGAGCGTTGCCCGGACCAGTCCATGCTTTCGGCGAGGTCGGTGCCGTCGAGCAGGTCCGCTGAGAGACCTGTCCGGGTGTGGCGGTCATGCTGCTCGGTGACGCGGTGCAGCCACATCTGGAACCGGTGGTCACGAGTGACCCATTCGCGCAGGTCTCCCCAGTCTCGGATCAGTGCGTCATGCATGAGTTCCGCGATCGGCTCACCTGGCTCACCGTCAGGCCGCGGAAAAGTGCCGGTGATGATGATCCGATCCCGGCTCAATGCGGCCATAACCTCGTCGAAGATCTCGCCCGGGCCGGAGCCGGCACTCGTCGCGTCGGTAGCCAGGGCCCGAAGCCGCGCGAGCGGAACCTGCTGACGAGCGGCCGGGATGCCGCGGACGTCGTCAGCCGGGCGGACCAACGCAGTCAGGAGCCGGCGCGCGGTGGGCCGGTGCCCGGCAGGCAGCCGGCCCACCGCGTTGTTGCACCAATCGGTCAGGCTCCCGGAAACCCTGCCGATGCGCCGGTACGCCCGATGCGTGAGACGCCCGTCGGTGCGACGTTCCCACAGCTGGGCCAGTGCCAACTGGAGAGGGGGCAGAAGGGTGGCCGGAGTTCCCCCGTCCGGGTCGGCGGCGCGGAGGTCGTCGACGATGCCCTCCGCCAGCCCGTCCTCGAAACGGGCACCGGCGTCCAGCGCGGGGCGGGTAATGATGGTGTGCAGCTCGGAGGCCGTGAGCTGGGCGGGGACGTTCACCGAACCGGGCGTCGCAGCTGCCAGCAACAGGGGGCACACCTCGGCCAAGCGGGGAAAGAAGTCGTTGCGCATGACCAGGACCACGTTGGTGGTGGGGCACCCGTCCACCACGGCGAGCAGGTCGTCGACGGTCCGGCGGACGTCGGCACGTGGTCGCGCGAGGAGTTCCTCGAACTGGTCGATGACCAGCAGCAAGTGCTCCCCGTCCGGTCCCGCCGCGAGTCGGCCCTCGACCGCGCTCCTGATGCCCACGGCCCCGGCTCCGGGCAGGCCTGCACGCTCCAACTCCGCCGCCAGGTTCTGCCCCGGCCGGGTCACCACACGATCCCACCGGTCGCTCCCGGGCAGTCGCCCCTCGGACAACGCGTGCAGAACGCCCGCGTGGACCAGGGACGACTTGCCCGCGCCGGACGGACCCAGGAGCAGTACCAAGCGCTGCCGACGGAGCGCCTCCAGGACGCTGTCCACCGCCGCGTCCCTGCCGTGGAACCACTCGGCGTCCTGTGCGGTGAACGGCTTCAGCCCCGGGTAGGGACAGATCCGCTGTTCCGCCAGCCCGGGCACCACCTCGCGCAGCACTTCCGCAGGCGTGGCGTAGGCGATGCCCTGCCCCCTGCCGTACGGATCCGGAGCGGTGATCGCCGTCACCATGCCGATCACAAGACCGGTCATGTCATCAACCACCGGCCCGCCGCTGAAACCGGTCGTCAGATCGTTGGCACGGGTCAACTGCAGCTGAGTGCCCATGCGTGCCGTGGGCAGCGTGCCACCGGCAGTTCCGTGCCCGAAGTGCCCGAACTCCGGTGCCTGGGTGGGAAATCCGAACGAGCTGACCGGGTGTCCCTTGCTTCCCTCCGCCGACCCCAGCGCCAGAGGGCGGGCCGACACCGGCACGTTCGCCATCCGGACGGCCGCGACGTCCTCCGCCTCTGGTGCCCGCCACGCCTCCGCGAGGACCACACCCGCCACCACAGGGGCCGACGGCAGATGCGGGAAACGCACTTCCACCTCGTCGCCCAGGTCGTGCCCGGCGGCCCGCAGCACGTGCGCACAGGTGACGACAATGCCCCCATCTGCCAGGAATCCCGCCCCGGCCACGTCGCCGGTGCCGGTAAGGACTTGGACGACCGCGGAAGCCCACGAGCGTTGCCTGTCACCGAAGCCCCGAACGCCGCCCCGGCCGGAACCCGCCTCATCGGCCGCCGAACAAAGTTCGTCCCCCATCGCCAAGCCCCCTCGGTCACGACGCGTCGCCGGCGCCCGCTCCGTCCCGCCACAGCACCCGAACCTTCAGATGCGCCGTCGCCTCGCCCTTGCTGATGACCGCACCCGCCTGCGCCGACAGGGTCACCCCGAACTCCACCTCGACCTCCGCCGGACCGGCCTCCCGCAACTGGGCCACCGCTGCCTGAGTCATCTCCCGAATCGGCACCAGGGCATCCTGCACCGTCCGTGGCAGGTCCCTCACCGCGTCCGCCACCCGACCGGCCTTCACCGGTCCCTCGCCCACCGGCGGCCGCGATTCCGGCGCAGACTCGAACAGGATCTCCCCGCCACCCGCCAGTGGCATACGCTCCACGGCCACCCTCGGCTCCCTTCCTCCCACGTCGGCAGCGGTGCGACGGCTGCCCTCATCCGACCCAGTACAACATCCAACATCGGTTGCACACCGCCCGTTTCAGATATTCTGGTACGCCTCGGCCCTGTTCCCCGGGGTGGCTGGCCTGCGTCGGTCAGCGCGGGAGCGGTGCTCCCGACGTGGCCCGGGCCGCAGCACAGAGTTGGTGAGAAACCGAGTATCTTGCCGGGACCATCCAGCCCCGAGATTCGCGTCGCCACGACACCACCGCAGCCGGCACTCTGGCGGCCGTTGCCTCGCCGATCTAGGTCAGCGCCGTCAGTCCCACCGGCTCATGGGCGAGGGCATCGGCCTGCTGCCCATCGGCTGTACCGCTACTACTCAACCCCGAACTCCGGCTTCCAGCAGGGACGACGGCTGGGCGCGCCTGAGGCCTCGTCCTGCTGGACCAGGTCGCCGAACAGGCCGGGAGGAACCGTCCGTAAGGCTTCTGTCGACCAGGGCTTCAAGTACCAGGTCCTCGTACACGGCGTCGGCCTGGGCATCGACGTAGAGATCGTCACGAGCGAGCAAGCTGGTCCAGGACCGTGCCCGTAGTCGGGCCGACCGCTGCGGTCGGATCGTCGGCGGTGAACGATGGAGAAGGGCCGGGTCGAGCACGTGGTGTTCGATCATCGCCGGCCTACCGTCCCAGCAGCAGGCCGCAGACCTGTTCCCGGCTCGGAGGTGAGCACCGAGACCCCACCGACCTTTTCGGCCTCCCCGGTGCCGACCGCGTTCTTCGGCCGACTCCTACACCGCCAACTTCGGCATCGCCCCCGTGCACAACCAGGACAACCCAGCGTCTGGTCTTTCCAGGCCACGGAGAACCCTATGCAGGCGTGGTGGGCGGCACGGCGAGCACCGCGGTCAGGCCCATAGCTGTGCCGTCCCCCGCCGGGGCACGCTGTCTGCTGCTGCCGCTTCTCGAGCAGCTCCGGGCGCAGGTCGACCGCATCCGCCCGGGGGTAGCGCAGTTCCATGAGCACGTGGGCGTAGCGAGGGGTCCCTCCGCCTCCGACCCCCAGACGTCGTACGGCTTCGGCCTTGTCCCGAGGCAGGCCGGTGCATACCCGTTCGGATGCTGCCCTCGTTCCCGCCGGGGAGCGCGGGAGGCTGAGGCCCGGCCGCCTTCCCTCAGACGGAGGGAAGCCCCGGTACTGAGGATCCGTTCAGTGCCCACAGGGCAGCCGTGTACCAGAGGAGGGCCACGCCGAGCGCGAGCAGGGCACCCGCCACAGGAAGGAGCCAGCCAGGCAGGCGCCTGCTGCGCACAACGATCACCTTGGCCACGAATGCGCCATAGAGCGCACACCCGGCGAAGGAGTGGATCGCGACCCGCGGGGACGCTGTCTCGATCCCATAGGTCTCCAGACAGTGATACGCGATAGGCAGCGAGGCGAGGAGAATGAGAAACCCGAGCAGTCGGTGTCCCAAGGGCACCGAACGGGGTGCGGAGCGGATGCCGGGCACGCGACCGTACATCCACAAGGCGAGGCCGGTCTGGACGAGGGCGAGGCCGAGCAGCGCGGTGCCCATCCGGGCTTTGAGGTCGACAGCGGCGGTGCCGTGTTCGCCGAGGAGTCCGTTGTCGTAGTCGGGCGTGTGGTGGGTTCCGAAGAGGTAGATCCCGTAGCCGACCGCGACAGGTAGGAGGACGGCTGACAGGGTTCCGACGGCGAGGTTCCTGCCGCTGTCGCGTCGCCGGGAACCCTTGCCGTTCAGCCGGATCAGCCCTCTACCTTGTTGCCCTTGGTGTCAAGGACATACCACTCGGCGCCGAACTGGTCGAGGCCCTGGCCGTTCGTCTGGCCGGGCTTGGTGTCGCCGGCGTAGTAGTACAGGGGGTGTCCGTTGTATGTGACTTGCTCGTGACCATCGGAGCGCTTGGTGACGTCGAGCAGCTTCTTGTCCGCTCCCTTGCCGACTTCTGCGGCCCCCTTGGTGAGCAGGGGAGGCCACGCTTTGGCGCAAGCATCTGTGCAGTTCGATTTGTTCTTCTTGTCGGCGAGGAAGAGATAGAGGGTGTTGCCCTTGTCGTCCACGAGGATGCTGCCGAGTTTGCCTGCGGACTTCGTGTCCACCGTCGCCGCCGTCGAAGGCGAGGCGCTGGATGAGGTAGGCCCGTACGCCTCACCCGGGGAACTGTCGGAGCAGCCGGCCAGGGCGGCGACGAAAAGGGAGGCAGCACAGGTGGCCGCTGTGGCGGTGCGTCTCATTCGAGTTCTCCGGGGATGGGGATGCGGGAGGCTTCATGGCTTTCCCCACCTGAGCCCGTCCGCTCACGGCTTCGCCTTCAGGACCACTCCGCCGGAGGCGCTCCCCACGTCCCACTTGAGGGGTCCCGCCGGCCTCGCCCGCGCCGGAATCGGGTGTTCTGGCGGGCATCTGTGCGGCGGGAGTCGTTCCTGCCACTCTGGAAGCCAGGGAGACCGCTAGCTCGGCAACCCTGACGGACCGTCTGGATCGGCGAGGGACAGCGGGGACAACGGATGCCAGGGTTCTTGACCGACTTACCGACCTTCTGGGCCTTCGCGGCGGTCTGGGTCGGCGCTTTCACGACGTTCATGGCGTTCTCGCTGGTCCGCCTCCGATACGTGCTCCGGCGCGACCGGCAGGCCATCGGACGCTTCTTCGAGACCGGCGGCGCGAAGCCCGTTCTCGCCATGTATCACCTTGAGGGAGAGCGGGCCGCGACACAGGCCGGGATGCTGCTGCTCTCCGCCGGGCCCCGCTCCTTTCACGGTCGGCGCCGGGCGATCGCGGAAGCAGGACCGCAAACGCACCGCCTGCTGGGGTCACTGCAGACGGCCATCGACGACGCCGGAGGGAGCGGCTCTCTGGAGGAGGTGAGAGCATCGTCCCGCTTCCCGGCCTTCCGCTCCCAGTTGCGGCGTACAGCACGGCGCAACCTCCCCGTTCGTCGCACGCGCGACGTGCCCGGTGCGAGGGAAGGGTGGGCCGCGGTGTGCGGTCTGTTCGCCGTCCTCGTCCTCGGCGTCGGTTTCTACGCCCGCCAGCCGGGCGCGGAGGGACTCTGGTTCATGATTGCCCTGGCCGTGCATGTGCCGGTGGCGATCTGGCTCGGTGTGGCGGACGGGCGGAGGGGACCGGAGCAGTGGCCCGAGTTCGGGGCGCTGTGCGAGCGCTGCGTCGCCGAGGCGGGCGTTCGCGTCCTTGAACCGGAGCGGGTTGCTGGTACGGGCTCCGCGGCTACCTCCGGCTGGGCCCACGACGGCGGTGTCGGCGCGTCCAGTTCGTGCGGCGGTGGCTGTGGCGGCGGGGCATGAGCCGGCGTCCGTTTCCGGGACGCCCGAAGGAGGGCAAGGGCCTCAAGGCGACGATCCGCAACCGGCTGCGCCACTGCGCCACCGAACCCCGCCCGTCGCCGCCGTGGACCAGGCCGCGGTCGACGCGTTCCCCGCGATGCTTGGTGCAACGCGAGGGGCATGCAGGGAATCGCGCGTGGCCCGGGAGGTGGGGCTGTAAGGACGTCGGGGACAGCGGCTACAGGGTTTGCGACCAGGTACCGCGTGTCAGGGTGGTGGCGCCGTCCGGGGTGATGGTGACCCGGGTGCCGTAGACGGGCAGGGTGCTCTCGCGGTTGAGCCGGTTGCGTACCCGCTGGAGTTACCGCCCCAGGCGTTGCGGCCCGCTCTGATGAACGACCGGCTCGCCCCAAGGAAATCAGTGGTAGCCAGCGCGCAAGAGCCGTCAGGGTTCAGCAGCCACACGGGGCGCTCGTCGCCGTCTCAGCGGAGTCGGTAGTCGATCCTGGGGACCTGCAGGGCCCAGCACCGACCTGACCTCCCAGAAGTCCGACGGGTAGAGCGCGGGTATCGGCAGATCTCGGTGTTTTCCCCGGCGGCTTCCCACGCCTGTTCCCACACCCTGCTGGTGGGGGAGTCGTGGTCGTCGCCGTGGCGGGTGCGCATGAAGAGCCGGCGGGGGCAGGTGCGATCCGGCCGGCAGTGCCTCCGTCCGCGGTTCTGTCGGCGGTGACGATGAGCCCGGTGCCGACGAGGTCGTGATCAGGCGGCCACCGGGCTGGAGTGCGTCCAGCCACGATGTCGGGACCGGGCGCACGGACACCGTCGAGATGATCTGGTCGAGGGTCCCGGGGAGGGGGCCGGGGACGTCGACGACGTCATCCGTGGACGGAGCCCGAGCCCAGCCAGTCGGCTGCTCGCGGCCCCGACCAGGTAGGGACCGACGTACACGCTGGTCACCTGCTGGTCTCCGAGCCGCCGGCACATCAGGGCCGTGCCGTAGCCGGTACCGGTGGTGACCAGGACGCCGGAGTCATCGGCGACCATCGCGTGCCGGTACATGTTCACGACCAGGCTCGGCAGCGTCGACGAGGACGTGGGCAGAACCGCACCCGAGGCGGGCCACCGTGCAGACATGCGCGCTGCAGCGATTCCTGCGCTGCCGCAACCAGAACGCCCGATTCTGGCCGCCCGCCGGCGCGAACGCGCACGTGTCCGCGGTGAGGGGGAATGCGGTGGGGCGGCAGACCACAGGCGGCAGCGGTCTGAGGTGTCCGCCACGGCGGTCTACCCGGCCACATCTCCGGGAGAGCGACGGGTGATCTTCTTGCCCGCTTCGGTCTCCACCAGAGTCACCGCACCGATCCAGTTGCCGTCATCCGGGCACTCCCAGTGCTCCCCGCGCCTGCGGGGATGGTCCCTCGACCCCGCGCCGCACGGGCAGCCATACTGCCGCCCCCACGCTTGCGCGTCGCGACGCTCTTCCTGGACGGAAACGCCCTGTTACGGCACTCCTTGTTCCCGCCTGCCCGCTACTGCTCCGGTGCTGGTTGGGTTTCGGCCTGCTGCCACTGCGCTGGCAGAACCCTTCCCTCGCCGGCCCTGATGCCCCCTTGCAGCGCGGGTGCAGGGCTGCCGTCCTGGGAGGCTGGAAGCCCGCCGCTCGGCTCTTCGAGGAAGTTGGCCAGGACTGGGGAAGGCGTTCCCTGTGTGCCCAGCGCTTGGGTTACCTCGCGGCCGGGAGGAGCGACCGGTGGCTGAAGGCGTGGCAGCTGGCCCGCCCCGGAAATCCGGACTGCACCGGTGACGCCGGTCCCGCGCGGGGCAGGTGCGCGGGACCGGCGTTGCAGCTCAGTGGAGCGGGATGTTCGGGAGGTGGTTGAGTGCTGCCTGGACGACCTCGGGCATGGACGGGTGTATCCAGTACTGGCCGCGTGCCCCGGAGCGGGCGTCCTGGCCGAGCGACATCGCCTGGATCAGAGGCTGGATCAGAGTGGGCGCCTGCGGGCCGATGATGTGCGCCCCCAGGAGCCTCCCGGTGGCGGGGTCGGCCAGCACCTTGGCGAAGCCAGTGGTGTCCTCCATGGCCCAGCCGTAGGCGATGTCGGAGTAGTCGGAACGGCCCACCACGTACGCTGTGCCGGTTTTCTTCGCCTCCTGCTCTGTCAACCCCACGGCGGCGATCTGCGGGGAGGAGAGCACCGCGTGCGGGACGTGGCGGTGATCGGTGGCGATCGGGTCCTGCGGGTGGAGGACGTTATGCATCACCGTCTCCGCCTCGGCGTTCGCCACGTGCTTGAGCATCCACTTCGAGGAGACGTCACCCAGCGCCCATACGCCGGGCACCGACGTGGCCTGCTGCTCGTCGACCACGATCCGGCCGTCGGGACGCGTGGCCAGACCGCCGGCCGCCGCGTCCACCCCATCGGAGTTGGGACGCCGGCCGATCGCCATCAGCACCTCGTCGACCTCGACCTCTTCGCCACCCTGCGGACCTTCGAGGCTCAGTACGATCCCGTTGTCGCTTCGCCGGGCTCCCACCATCTTGCGTTCCAGGCGGACGTCCCACTGCTGCTTCGCCAGTTCGGTGAAGCGCTGGGCGATCTCCGCGTCCTCGCGGGCCAGGAGCTGGTCGAGCATCTCCACCACGGTGACCTCGACACCGAACGACGAGAACACATGCGCAAGCTCGGTGGCCACGAAGCCGCCGCCCACCACGGCCATCCGGCGCGGCAGCCGCTCCATGGTGCGGACATCGTCGCTGGTACGGAAGCCGACCTCGGCCAGCCCCGGAATCGGCGGCACCACCGGACGGCTGCCCGCTGCCACCACGACCTGGTCGGCGGTGAGTTCGACCGTTCCGTCCGCGGTCTCCACTTCGAGGCGGCGCTCACCGGCATACGTGCAGGACAGGGCCCGAGAAACCCGCAAAGTATTGCTGGAATCAGCCGCACATCTATTTTTCGAACGGGGATATGCGGGAACGAGCGT
>NZ_JBIBEG010000003.1:686187-825404 GCF_042902585.1 Streptomyces argenteolus | reverse complement strand
GGACTTCGACGCCACCACCGCCGCCGAACGCTCCATGGCCTTCGAAGCCCTCGACCAGCTCGCCATGGAACACCTCCTCGGCGTCCGCTGACCCAGCTGACCCACCCCCCGGGGTGTCCGACGACCACCGCCGGACACCCCGGTCCGGGCGTGCTCCGGCCTCAGCTCTCCATGGCCGGAGCCGGCCTGGCGTACGCGACCGGATCGGCCAGCACGTCCTGCACCACCAGGGCCGCCGCCCCCCGGGCCGCGTCACCCGCGACGGACGAGGCGCGCAGCCTGCCGCCGCCCCGCGACCAGAGGCCGGAGACCACGCGGCCCGTGAGCTCCTCGTCGGCGGGCGGCGAGAGCCACGGCATCAGGCCGCGGTATATCCCGCCCAGCACCACCGCGTCCGGGTCGAACAGATTCACCGCGCCGGACAGGACCTGCCCCAGCATCCGGCCGGCGCCGGCCACGGCGGCCAGCGCCACGGGGTCACCCGCCTGCGCCCGCCGCTCCAGCTCCATCACCCCGGCGGCCCCGCCGCCGGCCTCGTCGATGCCCGCCGCCCGCAGCAGGGCGGACTGGCCGGCGTACTGCTCCAGGCAGCCGCGTGAGCCGCAGCGGCATTCGGGCCCGGCGGGATCGACCACCACATGGCCGATCTCCCCGGCGAAGCCGTGCGCCCCGCGCAACAGCTCGCCGTCCAGGACGAGCGCGCCGCCGACGCCGATCTCGCCGGTCAGGTAGAGGAAGCTGCGGACCGTGTCCAGCCCGCCGAACCACAGCTCGGCCAGCGCCGCGAGATTCGCCTCGTTCTCCGAGCGCACCGGCAGCGGAGCCGTGGCGGGGCGCCGCGCGGCGAGCGCCTCGGCGAACAGCTCCTCCGCCGCCACCTGGTTCCAGCCCAGGTTCGGCGCCTGGCGCACCGAGCCTCCCGACACGAGTCCCGGCAGGGCGAGCGCCGTACCCACCGGGCGCAGATCCTGCTCCCGCGCCGAGTCCAGGGTGCGGGCCGCGATGCCCGCGGCCCGGGCCAGTACCTCTTCGGGCGGTGCGCCGCGGTTGTCCAGATGCTCGGTCTGGCGGACCCGGCCGGTCCCCGCCAGGTCCACGACGCACACCGACACGTAGTCGATGTTGACCTCCACGCCCAGCCCGGCGGGCCCCGTACGCGCCACCTTCAGGGCCGTGCCGGGGCGCCCGGCCTGTCCGCTGAACGTCTTGCCCGACTCGGTGACGAAGCCGCTGTCCAGCAGTTGCTCGACCAGGGAGGACACCGCGGCCCGGGTGAGCCCGACCCGCGCGGACACACCGGCCCGGGTCGCCTCACCGGCCTCGCCCTCGTCCCGTACGGCGCGCAGCACCAGGCTCAGGTTGTGGCGCCGTACGGTGTCCTTGTCGGCCTTGGACCCCAGGGGCGTGAGGTAGTTCTTCATATCGCCGACGAGCCTATGCGATGGTGCACGTCTGTACGGACGCCAGGAGGACCCGTCCCGCCGGGGCCCTCGGTCACCCGGTGCGCGCGGCCTCCTGCCTGCGGGGCCCGCTCGTGGCGCACCCCAGCGAACGAGCAGATCCAGGCCGCAGCGGGGGCAGGACCGAGGCCCGCCCCCGCCGACGGGGCTACAGGTCCGCGGCGTCCTTCACCGCGCCCAGGTCGACGAACTTGAAGCCGGTCGCCTCCCGGCCCTCCTCGGTGCCCGTCGCGGAGGTCTCGTGCCCGTCCTGGACCACCAGCAGCCCACGCGGGTAGCGGGAGCCCAGCGGCTTGTCGAGCACGGCCGCCCCGTCGCACTCCTCGCTGCCGTCGAGGTCGGCCGACACGGCGGTGACGCGGAAGCCGCCCTCGTACTCGTTGTCCTCGGACACCTCGCGGTCGTACAGGGCGAAGCTGTTGTCGCCCTGCCCCGACGCGAGGAGGTAGCCGTCACCGCCGGACTCCTGGAGCAGGGTCAGCCCCTCGACGTCCGCCGCCAGCCGCTTGCCGCCGAAGCCCGGGTCCGCGCCCGGGGTGCACTCCTCGGTCTCCGGGTCGTACGCCCTGGGGACGCCGTACTCCCTGACCTTGTCCACCAGGACCGGGCGCCCGTTCAGGCCGGCCGGCAGGCGCCAGATGCCGACGTCCTCCTGGCCGGCGTACAGGGTGCCGTTCGCGGGGTCGACGACCATCCCCTCGATCTGCGGCAGCTCGCCGGGCTCACCGCACGGAGTCCAGGAGGTGCCGTCCGGCAGCCGGAACGAGGAGGGCAGCGAGAGGGTGCGCACCAGGCTGTAGCCCACGGTGCCGGCCGCGGTCGGACGCAGCTCCAGGAGCGCCAGGTCGGTGGTGTTGCGGCGGCTGACGAGTGCGTACGAGCGTCCGGTGGCGCGGTCCTGCCAGGTGGCCAGGCCGTACACGGTCCGCTGCTCGTTGATCTCGGCCTGGTCCGCGGAGAAGACCGGGGCGGCGGCGGGGTCGGTGACGTCCTTCAGCGGACCACCGGGCTGCGAGGGGTCGATGCGGTAGATGCGGAGGCGGTCGTTGCCCCGGTCGCTCACCACGGCCACGTCGGTGCGGCCCGCCGGTGTGCGGAGGCCGCCGAGGAGGTCGACGTTGTTGAACCGGCCCGGGGCGTCGTCCTCCGTGGCGGGGGCGGGCGCAGGCAGGGACTGGACCAGGGACGCGTCCAGGCCGTAGACCCGGAGCCCGCCCTCCTTCGCGGTGGCGACGACCAGGCTGCGGCCGGGGTCCGCGTCGTTGCGCCAGATCGCCGGGTCGTCGGCGTTGGCGTTGCCGCCCGCCTCGTCGTCGTACAGCGCGGCCGTCTCCGCCGTCGCGCCCACGGTCGGCAGCGACCGGGCGTGGGCGGGGGCCAGCGGGACGAGGGTGATCAGCGCGGTACCGAGCAGAGCGGTGGCCGCCAGGCGAGGGGAGCGGTGCATGCGCACAGATGCTTCCTGTCGTGAGAGGGGCTTGTCCATGACTCGTCAGGAAGTGTCGGGTGGCGGGGCGGTGCGCCGGTGTCACACCCGTGGGCGGGACATGGGCGGCAGGTGAATTCCCGGTGTCGCGGGGCGGTGCCGGGTCCGGTGATCACCGCCCGGACCCGGCACCGCGCGGGCCCGGTGACGACCGCCACCGGACCCGGCCCCGGTGCACCGCACGGCTCAGGGCGTGGCGTTCCTGGCCTTCAGCATGTCCGCCATGAGCGAGATCTCGGACTCCTGGGCACGCGCCATGCCCGCAGCGAGCCCTCCGATCTCGTCCGTGCCCGCCGAAGCAGCCGCGGCCCGCGCCATGTCGGCGCCCGCGCGGTGATGGACGGTCATCAGCCGCAGGAACAGCACCTCGGCGTCCCTGCCCTCGGCCGTGCGGAGCCGCTCCAGCTCGGTGTCGGTCGCCATGCCGGGCATCAGGGCGCCGTCGTCCGGCGTGGCCGGGTGGCCCATCCACTTCATGGGGGGCCGCTCCGAGCTCTTGGGCCTGCCCCACGACTCCAGCCAGCCCAGCATCATGCCCCGCTGGTTGGCCTGGGTGTTGATGATGTCGTACGCCAGTCGCCGCACGTCCTCGTCCTCGGTGCGGTCGCGGACGAGGAACGCCATCTCCACCGCCTGCTGGTGGTGGACCGACATGTCCCGGGCGAAGCCCACGTCGGCCGAAGCCTCCGCAGGCGCCGCCGAGGACCTCCCGGAACCCGAACCTGAAGCGGAGGGGGAGGCCGCCGAGGGCCGGACGACCATCAGCAGGACGAGCCCCACCGCCACCACGAACACCACGGCCCCCGCCCACACCATCGGACGGGCAGCGGGCGCGGAGGAGGTCACTTGGAGACCCCGCCGGAGCAGGCGGCGCCCGGCTCCGGGGTCTGCGCGCCCTGGACGTACTTGGTGAAGAACTGCGCCACCCGTGCGTCGGTGGCGCTCTTCACCGTGAGCTGCTTGCCCCAGGCGCTGAGCATCAGCGGGTCCTTCTGGTCGGCCACGGGGCTCATGAGCGAGTAGGGCGTCTTGCCGACGCGCTCCGCGAGCGCCTTGACGTCGGCGTCCTTCGCCTTCTCGTTGTACGTGACCCAGACCGCGCCGTGCTCCAGGGAGTGGACGGCGTTCTCGTTCGGTATGGCCTCGGTGTAGACGTCGGCGTCGCAGTTCATCCACACCGGGTTGTGGTCACCGCCGACGGGCGGGTTCATCGGGTAGTCGACGGGCTTCTCGACGTGGTTCTGGGTCAGCTTGTCCCAGGACTTCTCGCCGGTGACGGGCGAGGTCTTCGCCTGCTCCTCGGCCTTGTCCTTCTCGTCGGCGGCCGACACCAGGTAGCCGCCGCCGGCCACGAGTCCGGCGAGCACGGCGACGGCGGCGGTGATGGTGACGATGCGGCTCCGGCGCTCGCGTGCCCGTTCCTTGCGGCGGGCCTCCTCGAGCTTGGCGCGACGCGCGGCGGAGGGGTTGTTCTTGTTCTTGGCGGAAGCCATGTCTCGGTCCTCGGATTCGGCGGACGGCGTGCGCGGGAGGCGCGTCACGCGGGGGAGGGCGTGCGGAAGAACCGCCTCCGGCGCGTTCACGGCGCGGAAGGGCGGAGATCCTGCCTCTAGATCCGCTGAACCTGAAGACGGAGATGATCGACGGCGTGCACGCCGTCGTTGGAGGGGCCCCTGATGACCGCCGCACCCGAGAGCGGGGCCGTGCGGGGGGTGGCCGCGCCGCACGGCAGCGCGACGGGAGCGGTGGGGCCCGGCAGGACGACCGCCGAGGAGTGGTCCGTCGCGCCGTGACAGGAACTGCCGACGCCGCGCTCGGCCGGTGCGTCGGCCGTGACCACAGAGACGGCTGCCGACGGCCCCGGGGTGAGAGCGACGTCCGTGGCCGTCGACGGGGCCCCGTCGCGAGGCGAGGGGGCGGCGGTGTGCGAGCAGCAGAGGAACACCGCCACGAGCATCAGCGCCCAGGCCAGCGCGACGGGCAGGCTGTCCGTGCCCCGCCGCCGGTCCGTCCCCACGCTCACTCTGGTCATCGCCGCCATCGTAATGGTGTGTGAAATTTCAATGAGTCCGGGCCCATAGCTTGGCAGGATAGTGTGCCTCGGTGACGACGCAATCGAACATACCTGCGGGCTGGCATCCTGACCCGCACGGTGCGCCCCAGCTGCTGCGCTACTGGGACGGCACCGGCTGGACCGAGCACACCCATCCGGCCCAGGCCCCCGCACAGGCACCGGTCCAGGCCCAGGCGCACGCCCAGCACCAGGCCTCGGCTCAGTACCAGGCTCCGGTGCAGGCCCACGCCGTGCCTCCGCAGCAGTTCGCTCCTCAGCAGGGCGCCCACCAGCAGTTCGCTCCTCAGCAGGGCGCTCCCGGTGCCGGTTCGCTGTTCGACCAGCAGGTCCTGGTGGTGAACCAGAAGGCCAAGCTGATCGAGGTCACCAACGAGTACCGCGTCTTCGACCAGCAGGGCAACACCGTCGGTTCGGTCGTCCAGGTCGGACAGAGCGCGCTGCGCAAGGTGCTCAGGTTCGTCTCCAGCATCGACCAGTACCTCACCCACCGTCTGGAGATCCGCGACGCCCACGGGCAGCCGCAGCTGCTCCTGACCCGGCCCGCGAAGTTCATCAAGTCCAGGGTCGTGGTGCAGCGGCCGGACGGCCGGCCCGTCGGTGAGATCGTCCAGCAGAACGCCATCGGCAAGATCAACTTCGCGATGACGGTCGACGGGCGGCAGGTGGGAGCGATCAAGGCGGAGAACTGGCGCGCCTGGA
This sequence comes from Streptomyces argenteolus, assembly GCF_042902585.1. GTDB lineage: Bacteria > Actinomycetota > Actinomycetes > Streptomycetales > Streptomycetaceae > Streptomyces > Streptomyces argenteolus. The sequence goes on along the minus strand of NZ_JBIBEG010000003.1, from coordinate 819,685 downwards.
ACTTCGCCATCGTCGACCACGACGGCACCGAGATCGCCCGGATCACCAAGACCTGGGAGGGCCTGGCGAAGACCATGTTCACCACGGCCGACACCTACGTGCTCCAGATCCACCACCGGCTGCCCGAGCCGTTGCTCAGCCTCGTCGTGGCGACCGCCCTGACCGTGGACACCGCCCTCAAGCAGGACGCCCGCGGCCTCGGCTGAGCCCCTCCGGCGGACGGCTGGAGTGTGGCCCCTGCCGAGGGGGCCGGTCGGGGCGCTCCGACCGGTCCGGCCGGGGCGGCGCCGGGCCGCCCCCGGCTACTCGGCGGCCTCGGGCTCCGCCGCGTCCATCTCCGCCAGCACCCGCCCGGCCACCGCGAACGCCGCGTTCGCCGCGGGCACTCCGCAGTAGACCCCCGTCTGCAGGAGCGCTGCGCCGATCTCCTGCGCGCCGAGTCCGTTGCGTACCGCCGCGCGGACGTGCATCGCCAGCTCGTCGTGGTGGCCGTGCGCGACCAGGGCGGTCAGGGTGATGAGGCTGCGCTCGCGCCGCGAGAGCGTCGGGTCGGTCCAGATCTCACCCCAGGCGTAGCGGGAGATGAAGTCCTGGAAGGGTGCGGTGAACGCCGTGGTCGCCGCCTGCGCCCGGTCCACGTGCGCGTCGCCGAGCACCTCGCGGCGCACCGCCGTCCCGCTCCCGCGCTCGCGTGACGCGAAGTGCGCGCGCAGCGCCTCCCGCACCGCCTCGGGCCGTTCGGCGGGGGCCAGGTGCGAGGCGCGCGGCAGCTCCGTCAGCGCCGCCCCCGGGATCCGGTCGGCGATCTCCCGGGCGTGTGCGGGGGGCGTCGCCGGGTCCTCACGGCCCGCGATGACCAGCGTCGGCGCCCGTACGCCGGACAGCGCCTCCGTCAGGTCGTAGTCGGCCAGCGCGTCGCAGCACGCCGCGTACGCCGCGGGGTCGGTGCCCAGCAGGTCGTCGAGCAGCCGGGGTGCGGTGAACCCCGGCGTGAACCAGCGGCCCGCGGCGCTCTCCGCCACCTTCCCGAGACCCTCGGCACGCACGAGCGCGGCCCGCTCCCGCCAGGGGCCCGGGTCCCCGAAGTGGGCGGAGGAGCAGACGACGGCGAGCCGGTCGACGCGGTCCGGATGACGGGCGGCGAGCCAGAGGCCCACCGCGCCGCCCAGGGACACCCCGGCGTAGGAGAAGCGGTCCAGGGCGAGATGGTCGGCGAGGTCCAGGACCAGCGCTCCCAGATCGGCGACGGACGCCCCCGGGCCGATCAGGCCGGCGGGCGAGCCCCCGTGCCCCGGCAGGTCCCACCGCACGATGCGGCGGGTGGCGGAGAGTTCGGGGGCGACCCCGTCCCAGAGCGCGGTCGAGGTGCCGAGCGACGGGCCCAGCAGCAGGGGCGGGGCGCTCGCGGGGCCTTCGGCGCGGTGATGGAGGAGTCGGGCGGGTGTCGTGGTCATCGGCGCTCCAGAGCGCGGTCGGTGAGGGGCCCGGCGCAGCCGGTGTACCGGGCGGGGTCGGTCAGTTCGTCGAGGTCCAGTCCCTCGAAGGCGGGCTCCCCGGCGAGGATCTCCGCCAGCGGGCTGCCCGTGTCACGGGAGCGGACGGCCGCCTCGGTGAGGATCTCCTTGGCGCGGGTGCGGCCCACCCGGTCCTCCGCCACGGCGGCCAGCCGCTCGGAGACGATCAGGCCGCCGGTGAGCCCCAGATGCCTCCGCATGGCGGCGGGGGACACGCGCAGGTCCTCCGTCAGCTCGGCGGCGTCCCGCGCGGCCCCGCCGACGAGCCGCAGCAGGTCGCGCAGGGGTTCCCACTCGGCGTGCCAGGCGCCGGCGGGCCGTTCGTCCTCGGCGGCGACCGAGCCGTACAGCGTGGCCGCCGCCCCGGGTGCCCGGCGCGCGGCTGCCGCGATCAGGGTGGCGCGGACCGGGTTCGCCTTGTGCGGCATGGCGGAGGAACCACCGCCCGATCCCTCCGCTAGCTCGGCGATCTCCGTACGGGAGAGGGCGAGCACATCGGCCGCCACCTTGCCCAGCGCGCCCGCGGTGAAGGCGAGAGCGCCGGCCAGGTCGGCGACCGGGGTGCGCAGGGTGTGCCAGGGCAGCGGCGGTTCGGCCAGGCCCAGCTCCCTCGCGTAGACCGCCACGAGGCGGAGCCCCGCCTCGTCGTCACCCGCGGGGAAGGCGGCCAGTGTGCCCGCCGCGCCGCCGAGCTGCGCGGGCAGCCCGTCCCGTACGGCCGTCAGCCGGTCGCGTGCGTCGAGCACCAGGGACCTCCAGCCTGCGGCCTTGAGACCGAAGGTGGTGGGGACCGCGTGCTGGGTCAGCGTGCGGCCCGGCATCGGCGTGTCGCGGTGCTCGGCCGCCAGCCGCGCCAGCGCGGCGGCGGTCCGCGCCAGGTCCTCCAGGACGAGCGCGAGGGTGCGGGAGGCCACCAGCATCGCCGCCGTGTCCAGGATGTCCTGGCTGGTCGCCCCCCGGTGGACGAAGGGCCTGCTGGCGTCGTCCACCGCGGCCGACAGCGCGGCGACCAGCGGGATCACGGGATTGCCTCCGGACCGGGCCCGCAGCGCGAGCTCGCGTACGTCGAACTCGCCGGCGTCCGCCGCCCCGGTGACCGCCCGCCCGGCCGTGGCCGGGGCGAGCCCGCAGGCGGACTGGGCCCGGGCGAGGGCCGCCTCGGCGTCCAGCATCGCCCGCAGGAAGGCGTGGTCGCCGGTGGCGGCCTCGGCCGCGGAGCCGGCCCGCCCGGGGGCGAGGAGGCCGGCGTCGCTCTCGTGCATCAGCTGAACTCCAGGAAGACCGTCTCGCCCTCGCCCTGGAGACGGATGTCGAAGCGGTAGGTGCGCGGGTCCGTGCGTGTAGCGATCAGTGTGGCGCGCCGCTCGGCGTCCAGCGACTCCAGCAGCGCGTCACCGGCGCCGCCCTCCGCGTCCAGCAGGTCCGGGAGGTAGACCCGGGTGAACAGGTGGTGGACCAGCCCGCGGGCGAAGACGGCGGCACTGATGTACGGCACGCCGCCGGGCGGAAGCGTACGCACGGCCCACCGCCCGTCCGCGTCCGTCGGCGCCCGGCCGAAGCCGGTGAAGTCCACGCCGTTGCGCCCGATCACCTTCCCCGAGGCGGGGTCGTGGCGCATCGATCCGGGCAGGCCGGTGCGCGATCCGTCGGGTGCGGGCTGCCAGGTCTCGACGATCGCGTCGGGCACGGGGTCGCCCTGGCCGTCGAGCACGTAGCCGTGCACGGTGATCGTGCCGGGGTGGCCGGCCGGGGCGACCTCGCCGCCGCCGGGGAAGGGCAGGGCGTAGCCGTAGAACGGGCCCACGGTCTGGGAGGGGGTCGGGGCGTGGGACATCAGGCGTCGCCTTCCTCGGTCCAGGTGGCGCACGGACCGTCCAGGACGATGTCCCAGCGGTAGCCGAGCGACCGTTCGGGCACGGACATCTCGTGGTCGTACGTGGAGACCAGCCGCTCCCGCGCGGCCTGGTCCGTGACGGAGCGGATCACCGGGTCGTACGGGAGGAGCGGATCGCCGGGGAAGTACATCTGGGTGACGAGCCGCTGGCTGAAGGACGTCCCGAACAGCGAGAAGTGGATGTGCGCGGGGCGCCAGGCGTTGGTGTGGTTGCGCCACGGATAGGCGCCCGGCTTGACGGTGGTGAAGGAGTACCCGCCGTCGTCGTCGGTGAGACAGCGCCCGAAGCCGGTGAAGTTCGGGTCGAGGGGCGCCGGATGCTGGTCGAGCTGGTGGGCGTACCGCCCCGAGGCGTTGGCCTGCCAGACCTCGACGAGCTGCCCCCGCACCGGGCGGCCGGCCCGGTCGAGGACGCGGCCGGTGACGGTGATCCGTTCACCGAGGGGCTCGCCGGTGTGCTGGGCGGTGAGGTCCCGGTCCAGCGCGGTCACGTCCGTGACGCCGAACGCGGGCCCGGACAGCTCGACCGCCTCCGGGTCGCGCAGGGGGATCAGCGAGCGGTGCGGATGGCGGAAGTGGCTGCTGCGGTACGGCGGGTAGTCGCGCGGCGGATGCTCGGCACCCGGCCGGGCGGCAGCCTGGGCCCTGGCCACCTCCGAGTCGATCTCCTGCTGGGTCAGCCCGTCGGGCAACGGCTGGGCTGGAAGGTCACGTGCGGTCATGTCACGGCTCCGTGAAAGCTGATAATGCTCAGTACACTGAGTAAAATTCGATGGCCATGAAGCTACCCAGACGGCGCAGTCGCGGTCAATACCCTCAGTGCACTGTGTATCTTCGTGGTCCTGGCCGGCGGAGGCTCCGGCCGCAGGGACCCCGGTCCAGGGCCGAGAAGGCCGGTGGCGGGCAGAGAGAGGCGGTGCCGTGCAGGCGGTCGACCTGAGTACCCATCCCGGGCATCTGGCCCGGCGCCTTCAGCAGGCGCACCACCTGATGTGGAACACGATGGTCTCGCAGGAGACCACCTCGCCGCAGTTCGCCGTACTCAACGCGCTGACCGCCGAACCGGGGCTCGACCAGCGGACGGTGGGGGAGCGGGTCGGCCTGGACCGCTCCACCATCGCCGAGGTCGTCAGCAGGCTGCTGCGGCGCGAGCTGCTGGACAAGGTGCGCGATCCCCGCGACGGGCGGCGCTTTCAGCTGCGTCTCACGGACGAGGGCGTGCGCACCCACCGGCGGCTCGCCCTGCGTACGGTCCGGATGAACCAGGTCTTCCTGGGCCCGCTCTCCGCCGGCGAGCAGCGGACGCTCCTCGATCTGATGCACCGGGTGTCGGAGGCTGCCGAGACGCTCCGGGCGCCGGAGGAGACGAGGTGACGGGAGCGCCGGGCGGGCCCCTCCGGTGATCCCTGGAGTCCGCGAGGCGTGACGGGGCGTGCCCCCAGGGGGCCGGTGCTCCCGGGGACCCGCACCCTTCATGGGGCCTGGATGCCGAAGGCCGCTCCCCGGTGGTCGGCGAGGACGGCGACGCAGGGGCCCCCGGGCACGCGCCTCGGCGGGGAGAGCTGCGCAACCGCCCGCGCCCACCGCCCCTCGCGGCGGTGCTCTCGGCGTCCCCGACCGTGAAGTAGGGGAGCCATCGCGACGGCGTCCCGCCCTGCCCGCGCTCGCCGTCGCGGGGGAGTTCCTTCAGACCGCCGAACTCTGCTCCGTCCACGGCCCAGTGGGTGAAGCGCTCCGACACGTCGGCCGTCCAGCCGAACACGGCCGGATAGAAGGCGAGGGCGCCCTCGACGTCCACGGTGCGCAGTTCCGTCCAGCCCAGCGTGCCGGGGTCGCCGAAGCGCTTCGCGCCGGTGAAGGCGCGGGCCTGCCACAGGGAGAACACCGCTCCGGACGGATCGGCGGCGACGGCGAATCTGCCCAGGTCGAAGACGTCCATGGGGGCCATCAGCACGGTGCCGCCCGCCGAACGCACGGCCCGCGCCGAGTCGTCCGCGTCCTCGGTGGCGAAGGAGACGGTCCAGGCCGGCGGCTGCTCCGGGCGGTAGGTGGGGCTGAGTGCCGCGACGGCGTCCTCTCCGACGCGCGCCATCGTGTAGCCGCCCGCCTCCGGCCGGGGGTCGGTCTCCGACCGCCACCCGAGTGCCGCCGCGTAGAAGGCCTGGGCGCCAGGCACGTCCGGCGTGCCGAGCTCGACCCAGCAAGGGCTCCCGGTCACCGGTTCCGTGAGCTTCATCCCGTTTCCTCCCGAGGCGCGCGACAGGAGACGTTCCTACGCTGTTGTGCAGCACGCTAGGCCGGTGCCGAAAGGGCGGCCACCGGAGCCGGCCCGATCGCGCCGCCGAAATGTTTTACGGGTGTAACACCTGCTAATGTAAATGGGTGAGTGATACAGCCATGCGACCCCGGAAGCCATCCGTCCACAAACTGCCGGTCACCGGCATCCTGCGGCTGAACAGCCCCGCGGAGATCTGGTACAAGCCCGCGCTGAGCGTGGTGGTCGCCTCGGCGGTCCCGAACCTGCTGCTGTACTCCCTCGACCGGCTCGACCTCGTGATGTACACGATGGCCGGTTCGCTCTGCGCCCTCTACGGACACAATCTGCCGTACGCGCGCCGGGCGCACACCGTCCTGCGGGTGATCCTCGGCATGGCGGCGGGCTTCGCCGTCGCGCTGGTCACTGCGTCGCTCACCGGCTCCACCGCGGTGCTGATCGCCGTCGGCGCCCTGCTGGCCGCCGTGCAGAAGACCTTCTGCGACGCCACCCGCATCGGCCCGCCCGGCAACGTGATCTTCGCCTTCGTCACCTCGGCCGCGCTTTTCGCCCCCCAGGAACTCGGCCAGGTGCCGGGACACCTGGCCCTGATGCTCGCCGCGGGCGCGTTCGCCTGGGTGGTCACCGCCTCGCCGGCGCTGTGGCGCAGGGAGGGGCCCGAGCGCCTCGCCACCGCCCGCGCCCTCGACGCCGCCGCGGCCTACGCGGCGGAGCCGGACCGCCGCACCCGGCACGCCGCGGCGGCAGCCGTCCAGGCCGCCTGGCAGGCGCTGCTCGCCTCCGGGCGGCCCACTCCCGTACGTCAGGGTCTGGAGCGGCTCGTCGTGCACGCCGAGCGTGCCCTCGCGACCACCGCCGTCGACGGCCCTGTCGGTGGCGCGGACCCCGCCGAGCTGCGCCGATGGGCTGAGGCGACCCGGGGCCGTGGCCCCGTGCCCGCCCCGCCGCCCGCGCCGGGCACCGTCGAGCAGCTCTTCGGGATCGACGCCGAACGGGCCGGACTGCGGATGCGGCGGGGCCGGCGCGAGGCACGGCGACGGCTCCTGCGCGCGCTCGGCCCGGGCTCACCTGTGCTGCCGATCGCCTTCCGCACCCTCGTCGGCTGCGCCCTGGCCGGCTATGTCTCCTCGGCGCTCGGCGTGGGGCATCCCTACTGGGCGATCGTCACCGCCGCCTCCGTCTACCAGCCCAACCTCAGCCTCTCCTGGAGCAGGGCCCTTCAGCGGACCGTCGGCAACCTCCTCGGCGTCCTGGTCTTCGCGGCGGTCATCCCGCTCGCCCGGATCAGCCCGCTGGCCCTCGTCCTGTGCGTGCTGTTCTTCAACTTCGCCGCCGAGGCGCTGATCACCCGCAACTACTGGCTCGGCTCCATCGCCGTCACCCCGATGGCCCTGCTGATCCTGGAGTTCGGGGGGTTCCAGCCCGCGGGCGAGCTCATCGCCGACCGCGCCCTGGACACCCTGGTCGGCGTCGCGGTCGGCTTCCTGGCCGCGATCGCCGTCACCAACCGCCGGGCCTCCGGCCGCGTCGAACGCGCCCTCGCCGCGGCGGGGGACGCGCGGGAGCGCGCCGAGCGCGCCGTCGCCGACCCCGCGGCGGACGCCCTGGTGATCGAGACGGCACGCAGGCGGCTGACCGCCGCGCTCGTCGAACTGCGCGACGCGGGTGACGTCGCCTCGGGCGAATGGTGGCAGCGCGCCCTGCCCGAGGAGGAACTGCTCGCCGCTGAGCAGGCAGGACACCGTACGCTCGCGGCGACAGCACAACGGCAGGGGCTGATCACCCTGCCCCCGGTGAACGGAGCGGTGTGACCGACGACATCGTGGCCTCGGTCGTACGGCAGTGGCAGGCCGTCAACCCCGGGTTGGACACCGGACCGATGGAGCTCATCGGCCGCATCAACCGCTGCGCGGCACTCCTCCAGCAGGCGGAGGACGCGCCCCTGCGGGCCGCCGGCCTGACCCGTGGGGAATTCGATCTCCTCGGAGCGATGCGGCGCACCGACCGTGAGCTGACCCCCGGTGAGCTGGCCCGTGAGACCTTCTCGTCCGGCGCCGCCGTCACCAAACGACTGCGCGCCCTCCAGGAGGCGGGGCTGATCGGCCGCCGCAGCGATGCCCGGGACCGCAGGGTCGCCCACGTCGGGCTGACCGACGCGGGACGCGAGCTGGTCGACCGTCTCCTTCCCGAGCAGCTCGCCTACGAGCGCTCCGTGCTCTCCGGGCTCGACGAGGAGACACGCGGCGGGCTCAGCCGGCAGCTCGGCGAACTGCTGGTGCAGTTGGAGGGCCGTCTCGGCGGTCGCCGCTGACGCCCTCCCGCCTGTCGACGAAGGCCGCCCGCCTCAGGGGGGCACCTCACGCACAGTGACGTTCCGGCGAGGCGTGGAACGGGCGCGTCCGCCGCCCTCCGTCGGCGCCGCGAGGCGGAGCCGTGGTGCGCGGGTCTCGCGTGGCACAACCGCACAGGAGTCCGTCGTTCTGGAATCTGCTCCTTTCGATCCGATTCGATCACATGTGCGCTTGTCCTGTTGTACGGGACAGGCGTAATCGGACGCGTAGAGGGCTCTCGCTCACGCGTGCGCAGATGTCGACGTTCCCCCAGTTCGGCGGGTGGCCCGCAGGGTTTTCGCCTTCCTGCCTGTCCTGCCCTTCGGGACAAAGTGGTCCGGTTTGCGACGATTCCCTTCGGGTGTCACTCCCCGCACACGTCCGGCGGCGCTGAGTGCGAAAACTGGCGAGTGTATTACCGACTGCGCGCTCGCGCAGGGGGTTGGGCGAATGTGCCGATGCACTGATCTGATCTGGCTAGGCTCACGCGCAGTGAAGTCGAGTTGATACGACTTCAGGCACTTGTTCACGACTGTCAGAACACGTGCGTCTACCTCCCCATACCTCCCGAATCAACCGCCAGAGGGTTTAGATGGTCCGTGTTGAATCACCGCCGACCAACAGAGACATCCCGGTAATCCGCGCCGCCCTGCTGCCCGTCGTACTCATGGCGGGCGCCACCACCGCCGGCGCCGTACCGGTCACCGGGGACACGAGGGTGGCAGTCGTCCTGTGCGGTGCGCTCGCCACCGTCGTGGTCGCGGCGCTCACCGTCGTGCTCAACCGCAGACGCCGCGCGATGCGGGTCCAGCGTGCCGAGTACGAACAGCGCATCGCCTACCTGGAACACCGCATCGCGACGCACGACCAGGAGACCGTGCGGCTCACCAAGGAGCTCCTGCCCGCCGCGATCCGCCGGCTGCGGGCCAGCAACTCGCCGCAGGAGGTGATGCGCGACGTCGTCGACGCCGACGAGTCGTACCGCAACCTCCCCAAGGCGCAGCGCGCCCTGGTCCTCCAGGTGCTCGACATCATCGACAACGAGGAGGCCATGCGTGACTCCGCGCAGCGCGCCTTCGTCAGCGTCGCCCGCCGGGTCCAGGCCATCGTCCACCGCCAGGCCAGTGAGCTCAGGGAGATGGAGGACCACCACGGGCGCAATCCCGAGGTCTTCGACGACCTGCTCCGCATCGACCACGGAACCGCGCTGATCGGCCGTCTCGCCGACTCGATCGCCGTGCTCGGCGGGGCGCGTCCCAGCCGTCAGTGGCCCAAGGCCGTACCGCTGTTCAGCGTGCTGCGCGGCGCGATGTCCCGGATCCTCGAATACCAGCGCGTCGACCTGCACTCGATCGCGAAGGTCGCCATCGTCGGGACGGCCGTCGAGCCGCTGATCCACGCCTGCGCCGAACTCCTCGACAACGCCACCCGTTACTCCCCTCCCCAGACGCGTGTGCACGTCACCGCCGTCGAGGTGCAGACCGGCATCGCCATCGAGATCGAGGACGGCGGCGTCAGCCTCAGCGAGGAGGCCCGCGCCCGGGCCGAGAACATGCTCGCCCAGGCCCAGGCCGGCATCAACATGAACGACCTCGGCGAGTCCCCGCGCCTCGGCATGGCCGTGGTCGGCCGTCTCGCCCGCATGTACCAACTCCAGGTCTCCCTGCGGCAGTCCGCCTACGGCGGGGTCCGCGCCGTGCTCGTCGTGCCTCGCGACATGATCACCACGGGGCCCGCCCCCGGCATCGCGCACGGCATCGGCGCCACCTCGCGCCCCCAGAGCTCGCTCGACATGTCGCAGATGCAGCACGTCGTACCCCCGCGCGGCAAGCACAAGGCGCGCCCCGCCACGACCGGGCCCGTCCCGTCGCTCGCCGCCCCGGCACCGCCGGCGTCCGCCTCCCGGCCTCCCGTTCCGGCGGCGGCCATGGCCGACGACGAGATCGTGGTGACCGAGTGGACCGCCGGCGGACTCCCGCAGCGCCGCAGCAGGGGCCGCGCGCCGCTCGGCTCGCACAACCTCCCCCAGCAGTCCGCGACGACCGCCGAGCCTCCCCCCGCACGCAACGGCCACGGCGGCGGCGACACGGCACCCCCCGGCCTCTGGCTGGAAGCCTTCACCCAGGCGGTCAACGGTGTGCCCAAGGATCAGGACAACGGCGACAACTCTGACGACGCGTGGGACAAGGGAGACGAGAAGTGATCCAGCAGCGGGGAAACATGGACTGGATGCTCAAGGAACTCGCCGACGACGTACCGAGCATCCACCAGATCGTCGTGCTCTCCGCCGACGGACTGCGCATCGCCCGCCACGGCGGTGACCCCGACGTCGCCGACCGCCTCGCCGCCGCCTGCGCCGGCCTGCAGAGCCTCGCCGCGGCCGTCGCCACCGAAATCCCCTACAGCGACGGCCTGATGAAGCTCGTGGTCATCGAGGTCACCGGTGGGTTCTTCTACCTGATGGCGGCCGGGACCGGCGCCTACCTGGCGGTCCTGGCCGGTGAGACGGTCGACGCCGGACTGGTCGGAGCGCGCATGCGCGACATGGTCGTACGGATCGGCGCGCACCTGACGAGTCCTCCGCGCCACGACGGGCAGGCCGGATGAGTGCTCCCCGACGAGAGCGCCGAAAAGCCGACCCGGAGCTGAGCGACCCGGAACGGCTCTACGTGATCACCGGTGACCCCGACGGTGAGAGAGCGGCACTCGACCTCGTCACGATGGTGGTGGCGCAGGCCGAGCCGTCCCCCACGGTGCAGCCCGAACAGGCCGCGATCCTGCGGCTCTGCAAGGCTCCGTTGTCCGTCGCCGAGATCTCGGCCTACCTGAGCCTGCCCTTCAGCGTCGTCACCTCGCTCCTGACAGAACTCCTGGCGACCGAACTGATCGAATCGCGCGCGCCCATCGTCCGCGCCGCGCTCCCGGACAGGTCCCTCCTCGAAGCGGTGATGCATGGACTTCAGAAGCTCTGACACGATCACGGGCCCCCGCAGCGAGGACGTCCTTCCCACCACGGCCACGGCCGCGGTGAAGGTCGTCATCGTCGGTGGGTTCGGGGTCGGAAAGACGACCATGGTCGGCTCGGTCAGCGAGATCCGGCCCCTGACGACCGAAGAGACCATGACCCAGGCCGGTGTCGGCGTGGACGACAACGTGGGGGTGGAGAGCAAGACCGCCACCACCGTCGCCATGGACTTCGGCCGGATCAGTCTCAGCGACGAACTGATCCTCTATCTGTTCGGCACCCCCGGCCAGGAGCGCTTCTGGTTCCTGTGGAACGGGCTGTTCGAAGGTGCGCTCGGAGCCGTCGTCCTGATCGACACCCGGCGGCTCCAGGTCAGCTTCGACGTGATCGGCAGGCTGGAGGAACGCGGGGTGCCCTTCGTCGTCGCCGTGAACACCTTCCCCGACGCCCCGCACCACCCCGTCGAGGCCCTGCGCAGCGCGCTCGACCTGCCGGACGAGGTCCCGATGATCGACTGCGACGCCCGGCTGCGTGCTTCCAGCCGCGACGTGCTGATGACCCTGATGCGCTACCTGCACCGCCTCGCCGTACCGCTCGCCTGACGACGGGCCGCATCTGCCTCTGAACGGGCCCCGTCCCCCCGCCCGCACTCGGAACGCCATATTCCTGGAGCCATTGTGACCACCCCTTTCCCGCACGAACCCGGAACGGCCACCGGTCCGGTCCCACCGCCGCAATGCCCCGCGCACGTCATGGGGACGGGCCCCGGCGGCCTGCGCCGCCTCTACGGTCCCGAGGCCGAGGCCGACCCCGCGGGACTGTACGAGAAGCTGCGCGCCGAACACGGCACGGTGGCGCCCGTCCTGATGCACGGTGACGTCCCGGCCTGGCTGGTGCTTGGGCACAGCGAGAACCTGCACATGACCCGTACCCCCTCGCAGTTCTCCCGCGACTCGCGCCGCTGGCGTGCCCTGCAGGACGGCAGCGTGGCCCCCGACCATCCGCTCGCTCCTGTCTTCACCTGGCAGCCGGTGTGTTCCTTCGCCGAGGGCGCCACCCACGAACGCCTGCGCGGCGCGGTCACCGACAGCATGGCGCGGATCGACACCCGTGGCGTGCGCCGTCACATCAACCGGTACAGCAACCGGCTGGTCAACGACTTCTGCAAGGAGGGCCGGGCCGACCTCGTCAGCCAGTTCGCCGAGCGGCTCCCCATGATGGTGATGTGCGCGATCATCGGCATGCCGGAGGAGTACAACGACCGGCTGGTACAGGCCGCCCGTGACATGACCCGGGGTTCGGAGACCGCCGTCGCCAGCAACGCCTACGTGATCGGCGCCCTGGACCGGCTGGTCCAGCGCCGCCGGGCCGCGCCGGGCGAGGACTTCGCCACCTGGCTGGTCGAGCACCCCGCCGGCCTGACCGACAAGGAGGTCAGCGAGCACCTGCGGGTGGTGCTCATCGTCGCCTACGAGACCACCACCAACCTGATCGCCAACGTGCTGCGGATGGTCCTCACCGACCCGAGGTTCCGTGCCCGGCTCAGCGGCGGGCACATGACCGTGCCCGAGGCGGTGGAGCAGACGCTGTGGGACGAGCCGCCGTTCACCTCGATCCTCGGCCGCTGGGCGGTGGGCGACACCGAACTCGGCGGACAGCAGATCAAGGCGGGGGACGCCCTCATCGTGGGCATCGCACCGGCCAACACCGACCCGGTCGTACGCCCCGACCTCAACGCCAGCATGGAGGGCAACCGCGCGCACATGGCGTTCAGCAGCGGCCCTCACGAGTGCCCCGGCCAGGACATCGGCCGCGCCATCGCGGACGTCGGTGTCGACGCCCTGCTGATGCGCCTGCCCGACCTGGAACTCAGCGTGGACGAGAGCCGGCTGAGCTGGGTCGGGAACTTCGTGTCGCGGCATCTGGTGGACCTGCCGGTGAGCTTCGCCCCGAGCCCGGAGCAGGAGATCGACGCCGAACCGCTGCCCGCGGTCGCCCGGGCCCGGTCACAGAGCGACTGGGAGGTCGCCTCGCCCGCCCTGCCCGCGCCCGCCGCGCAGGCCCCGGCGGGTCACGCCCCGGCCGCAGGTCCCTCCGCCGAGCCGCAGGCCGCACCCGCCGTCGTCCCCGCCCAGCGGAGCCGGCCGCCGAAGCTGTGGCAGGCCGTGGTGCGCTGGTGGAACGGCCACTGACCCCGGCCACCGCGGTCGCCGTGCCCGGCGCCCCGCGTCGGGGTGCCGGGTGCCCCGCCGTCGGGGTGCCGGGTGCCGGGCCGTGTGGCCCGTACCATCGAGCAGCGTGAAGCTGACAATTCTTGGTGGTGGCGGATTCCGGGTCCCTCTCGTGTACGGGGCGCTGCTCGGTGATCACGCCGAGGGCCGCGTCTCCCGGGTGACCCTGTACGACACCGACGCGGACCGGCTCACCGCCGTCGCCCGGGTCCTCGCCGAGCAGGCCGAGGGCATCGACGACGCGCCGGCCGTCGTCGTGGCCACCGATCTGGACGAGGCGCTGCGGGGCGCCGACTTCGTCTTCTCCGCCATCCGGGTCGGAGGTCTCGAAGGCCGGGCGGCCGACGAACGCGTCGCTCTCGGCGAAGGCGTCCTGGGCCAGGAGACGGTCGGCGCCGGAGGCATCGCCTACGGGCTGCGCACGGTCCCGGTCGCCACGGAGCTCGCCCGTCGCGTCGCCCGGCTCGCGCCCGGCGCCTGGGTCATCAACTTCACCAATCCTGCGGGGCTGGTCACCGAGGCGATGTCCCGGCACCTCGGCGACCGGGTCATCGGCATCTGCGACTCGCCCGTGGGACTCGGCCGCCGGATCGCCCGGGTCCTCGGCGCGGACCCGGACCGGGCGTGGATCGACTACGTCGGGCTCAACCACCTCGGCTGGGTACGTGGACTGCACGTCGCGGGCCGCGACGAACTCCCCCGTCTGCTCGCCGACCCGGAGCTGCTCGGCTCCTTCGAGGAGGGCAGGCTCTTCGGCCCGGAATGGCTGCGGTCGCTCGGTGCGATCCCCAACGAGTACCTGCACTACTACTACTTCAACCGGGAAGCGGTCCGTGCCGGTCAGGACGCCCAGCAGACCCGCGGCGCCTTCCTCCGGGAGCAGCAGGAGGGTTTCTACGCCCGGATGAAGGACCCCGAGACGCCGCCGTTCGCCACCTGGGACCGCACGCGCGCCGAACGCGAGGCCACGTACATGGCGGAGAACAGGGACGTGGCCGGAGCGGGTGAGCGTGAGGAGAGCGACCTGGAGTCCGGCGGTTACGAGCAGGTGGCGCTCGCCCTCATGCGCGCCGTCGCCCGTAACGAGCGCACCTCGCTGATCCTCAACGTCCGCAACAGGGGCACTCTGTCCGTCCTCGACGCCGACGCCGTCATCGAGGTGCCGTGCTTGGTGGACGCCGGCGGTGCCCGTCCCGTCGCCGTCGACCCCCTGCCGTACCACGCGGTCGGTCTGGTCACGGCGGTCAAGGCCGTGGAACGCGCGGTGCTCGAAGCGGCGGAGAGCGGCTCACGGGAGGCGGCGGTGCGCGCCTTCGCCCTGCACCCGCTCGTCGACTCCGTCTCCGTGGCCCGCCGGCTGCTCGACGGCTACACCCAGGTCCACCCCGGGCTCGCCTATCTGGCACCGTGACGGCATCAGTCGCTCCCGGCGGCCAGGAGTTCACCGGCTACCAGGACGTGCAGCCGGGCCCCCCGCCGGGCGGCGGCGACCAACGTCGACGGCGTCTACGTCGCCGGTGACGCAGCGCTCTTCTTCAGCGCCTCGGCCAGTGCGTCGAGCGCTCCGGGGCAGACCGGCCGGTAGGAGACACGCAGCCCGGCACGCGTTCCCGCCTCGTCCCGCACGGCGGCTTCGAGCCGCTGCTCGGCAGGGTCGTACCCGATGTGTTCCACGGTCGAGACGGAGACGACACGCATCGCCTCCGCCTCGACCCGGGGACGGAGCAGCCGGGGCGGCCGGCCCTCCCAGGTCGCGGCGAGCGCCCCCAGATCACCGGCGAGCAGGGAACCGGGCAGGTCGCTCCAGGAAGCGCCCACCGGTGACACGCTCGTGGTGCCCGGTCCGGCGGCGGAGATCGTCAGCGCGCGGCCCGCGGTGCGCCGCGCGTTCTCGCTGACCAGTCGGCCCAGCGTCGTACCGAGATGGCGGCGGGCGGACCCGGTGCCCGGTCAGCTCCTGCCCCTCGGCAGCCGCCCACCGCTTGTGCAGGACGAGGACGGCGCCGGCTCTCGGATGCGCGAAGTACACCTCAGCGGCGGCACCTTCGCGTGTGCGGCGGACCCGGCAGCCGAGCGAGGGGGTCCTTGTCGCCCGCCCTGAGCTCCGCCGGCTCCTGTGCGTACCGCACCTCGGCGGGCGGGCGCTGTACCGCCGTCCGCCCGGCCCCGCGCAGTGCCTCGTCCTGGACCACCTCCCCGCTCATGCGGTGACACCCTCGGTGAGTTCGGCCAGGTCGGCCAGCAGTTCGGACACCACGACCGGGTCCAGGGCGGAGAAGCGCAGGGGATAGCTGTACCTTCCGGGCCAGTGATCACCCGGGGCGGCGGCGAGCCAGACCGTCTCCAGGGTCTGCTCCGGGAACATGTCGACCACACCGACGGCGATGCCGGTGTCGAGCGCGATCACCAGGCAGCCCTGGTCGCCGAGACGCTTGGAGATCCAGCGCTCCACCCCGGCGTCCTGGGGCGCCCCGCGCTCCCATCCCCGCCGCTGGAGCCCGAGCACCTTGCCCGTCGGTACCTTCAGTCCCTCGAACCGGTGCAGCCGGTAGCCGTCGGCCTCTCCGGGCTCCAGGCTCTCCACCGCACGGTCCAGCTGCGGCAACGGCTGGAGGATCTCGTAGTCCGCGAACACCTCCGCCCAGTCGGCGAGCGTGTCTCCCAGGTGCAGCGGATGAGCGAGGAGGACCGTGGCGTCGCCGGGCAGGACGAAGAGGTCGTCCCGCACGTCCGCGTACGTACGGTCCTCAGCGACCCGGAACGCCGTGCGCACGCCGTCCGTCTCGCTCAGCCACACCAGGCGGCGCACCAGGTGCCAGAGCAGCGGATGAGCGACGAACAGGTCGTGGAACTCCTGCGCCGTCCACGAACGCCCCGTGACCATCGCGGCCTCCAGCCTCCGCACCTGGTCGGTCGCGATCGTGCGCACGTCCTTCTTCAGCGTCATGAAGCGCTTGCGCTCGGCCGGAGCCAGCTCCGCGTCGTCCTTGGCGCCGGGCACCGGCAGGTCCTTACGGCGCTTGCCGTCACCGTCCAGGACGATCGGCCGCAGCTGCTCGTCGAAGCCGACCGTGAACGTGCGCGTGCCGTAGTCGACGACCGTCGAACCGCCCGCGTCCAGGCCGAAGTCCGGGACGAGCCGGTCGGACAGCTGCTCCCCGGAGAGCCCCAGTCCGGCGGCGACCTCCGAGATCTTCTCCTGGGCCCGCACCTTCAGGGCCTTGAACTTCACCCGCTGGGCGATGCCGTGCAGATGCAGCAGCGCGACATCGGTGCCGATCGACGCCAGCACGTCGAGACCCTCGACGGCACGGTGGTGGGCGGCCTCGCCCGGCCAGGCCCGGATCACCGGGGTGAGCCGCCGGACCGTCGTGTCGTCCCCGAGCAGCCCCAGCGCGTGCAGCGCCCAGGCCTCCGCGGCAGGCTGGTCGGCCTGCCGCCACTGCTCGAACAGGGCCCACACGAACTCGGCGAGCGAGACCGCCTCCGCCGCTTCGGCGAGCGCGGCGAGTCCGGGATAGGGCTCGCCCGGCCTGGACATCGCCAGCATGGTCACGGCATGGCGCACCGAGTCCTCCGGCAGCGCGCCTCCCGCGCGTGCGGTGATCTGCGGCAGCAGCGTGGGCTGGGCCCAGCCGGGCAGCTGCGGGATCGTCGCGGGCAGGGCACGCTCCAGCGGGTCGACGGCCAGCAGCTCACCCACCGCCTCCACGGCCCGCGCACCGTACGGCTCGGCCGCCTCCCGCACCGTCCGGTCGCCGTGCAGTGCCGCGATCAGGAGGAGGGCCTGCTCGGCGGCCCGGCGCGCGGTTCCGGCCTTGCCCAGGGCGTCGGGAACCAGGAGCGGCGCGGCCGCTTCTCCGTGCCGGCGGAACCAGGAACGCGCCGTCGTCGCCGCGGACTTCAGCCGCACCGCCCAGTTCGCCATGTGCCGGGCCACGGCCACGTCGACGAACGGGAGGAACAGCGGCGCGAGCGAGGCCGGCTGACGGGGCACGGCCCGCAGCAGCAACGGCAGGGCGCCGAGCCCGAAACGCGCGGCGATCGGCTTCAGCGTGTCCAGGCCGTAGTAGAGGTCGGTCGGGTCCCAGTCGGCGAGCGCCTCGGTCACCCACTCGTCCGGCGCGTGGACGTAGATCCAGGCCGGCTGCAGGGACGATCCGGTCAGGCCCTCCCGCAATCCGGCGATGCTCTTCTCCCAGTCACCGTCGCCCTTCTCGCCGGTGTACCAGCTGGAGCAGGCCGCCCACGCCGCCTGCTCCCCGGGCAGCCAGTCGAGCGACGGCGTGCCGTGCGCGGTGAGTCCCGTCACGACGACCGGTGCGGCCGTCGTACGCGGACGGCTCCAGGGCGGGTTCGTCAGCACGGCCGGCAGGGCACCGCGGTCGGTGTCGGGCATCAGGTCCACCGGGTTGAGCAGCGGATCGACGACTGCGGCCAGGTCGTCCCCGAGCGTCGGCAGCACCGAGGACACCAGGGTGCGGTGGCCGCCGATGTGCCCGAGCAGCAGACGGCGCGTGTCCTGCGCCGTCCGCCCGTCCTTGTCGCGCAGGTCGGCGGCGAGCAGACGCAGCGCACGCACGGGATAGCGCCTCATCGCGTCGAGGAGGGCGGCGCGGGTGTGCTTGGAGTCCGCGTGGTCGATCAGCAGCCGCATCGCCTCGTCCGTCGGGATCTCGACCAGGGCGGCCGCGGCCACCTTGGCCCGGTCCGCGTACTGGTGGGGCCCGAGTCCCTGGGCCAGCAGAGGGGCGACCGCCGTGCCGATGCCGTCCGCCACCGTCCCGATCAGCGCGATGCTCTGATGGATGCCCGCGTGGTGGGTGAACGCCTCCAGCTGGCCGGCCGAGTGGAGCGAGCAGAGGAGCATCACGGACAGCGTGTGGTCCCTGATGCCCCCCACGTCGGGGTCCGTGCAGAGCTCGTCGACCCATGCGGTCTCGCTCGGCGCGAGATACGAGACGATGACTTTCCGCTGTGCGGTGGTGCGGGACTCCGCGAGTGCCGCGACCGTCGCGCGGTAGGTGTCCTCGTCCGCCGAGGCGATCAGCGCACGGATGCGGTCGGCTGCCGGAACGCGCGGGTCCGTCCCGTAGTACCGGTACGTGGGCCGGGGCGAGCTGAGCGCCTCCAGCCAGGGGTCGTGGCGCTTGCGCCCGGACTGGATCCAGTGCGCCTCGATCAGGAAGAACTCCACGGCGGCGCGCGCGGCGAACGGCAGCCCGTGACGCGCGGTCCACAGATCCGCCCACCCGGATCCCGGCTGGGTGGGGGCGACCATGGACGCCAGTACCGACGCACCGGCCGGCGAGAGGAGGCCGTCCAGCTGCGCGCGTGCCGCGGCGACGAGTGCGCCGTCGCTCGAGGGCGAGTCGAGGAACTCCTGGATCCAGGCCGCCTCCTCGGTGACCTGCTTCTCCAGCGCGTCCAGCACCTGCTTCCGCGCCTTGCCCGGTGCCCGCCGCGTGCCGCCCCGCCGGGGATGGAGCGCCCGCTGCCAGGAGGCCGGCATCACGAACGTGTCCTCGTCCGCCGGCGCCCGGGACCCTTCGGAGGGGGCGGCGCCGGGGCGGTCAGCGGCCGGGGAGGGGGTCGTGGAGGGGGCGGAGGCAGGCGAGGATCCGGCCGCCCCGGCCTCGCGGTACCCCTTGCGTTCCTTCTCGGCGATCGTCTTCAGGACCTGGGCCTCGGCGGCCTCGGCCGAGGCGTACTCCTTCGTCTGTGTCCGCCCGGCGGTCCCGCACCGCCCGTACCGCACGGTGACCACGGCGCCGTCCACGCCGGTCTCCCAGAACTTCGAGGCACTGCCCTCTACGAACTCCCAGCGGCGCACAGGCCTGCCCCCTTCACACGGCCCCGCTCCGCCGCGGGTTTGTGGATCAGTGGTGCCAGACTAGGTCGGGCCACTGACAACGCCCCGGGGAGGGACCCGCGGTGAGGGATCAGGGGGCGTGGACGGCTCTCGGCCGGCCCGCCGGGTCCCAGGACGGCGTGTGGCCGGTCACCTGGCACACCATGAGGAAGAGCGGAATGGGCGGCGTGTAGGGCGTGCGGCTGTCCGGCGCGTGGATCAGCCGGGGACGCCCGGCGGGGACGTACGCACCGGTGGCGTACGAGGCCTGCTCGGGCCAGTCCAGGTCGAGGTCCGAACCCGAGGGAACGATCCACCACCACCGGTCCGCGTCGGCGAACACGCATCCCGCACGCGGCAGATGCGACATCAGCCGGAATCCGTACCGCGCGGGTACTCCCACCGCGTCGCAGCCGAGGCTCGCGGAGAGCGCGGGAGGCAGCGACAGCCGGACACGGCTCCCAGGGCCCTCCTCGTCCCCGGCACGGGTGCGGCGCGCCCCGAGCAGCTGGGACAGGGCGTTCTTCAGCATGACCGCTCCGTGCGGTACGGCAGTTCCGCCCAGACGATGCGCCCCGAGGAGTTCCCCGCGTCGACGGAGCCCCAGGCGGTGCTCATGGAGTCGACGAGCAGCAGCCCGCGGCCGTGCTCGCCGTCGGCCGTGAGGGACAGCCGGGGGCCGCCGGGCTGATGCCCCTGGTCCTGCACGGAGATGCGCAGGCGCTCCTCGTCGCACCGGAGCTCGCAGACGACCCGGGTGCTCACGGTGTGCACGACCGCGTTCGTGACCAGCTCCGAGACGATCAGAACCGCCGCGTCGTGGGCGTCACCTGACAGCCGCCACTCCGCGAGCCGCGACCGCGTGACGCGCCGGGCACCGGCCACCGACTCGGGATGCGCCGGCAGCGCGAAGCAGTGTCGGAGCGCTTCCGTCCCGGGGCTGAGGTCCAAGAGCCGGGGGATGAGCGCACTGCCAGGTGCCACGACCGATTCCTCACAGTGGGGGCTGTGTCACGCTTCGCACCGCCCCGGAACGGGTGGACGCGATCACGCGAACTTGGTTCGGTCACCAACTCTCCCCCTGACATGAACACTTGGCAAGAGGCACTCTGAAAAATTCAGAGTGGCAGTGTCCAGGGGGCCGACCGCGTGGCACACTGCTCGCACACAGCGCATCGGGAGGTCTGAAGTGAGCGAACCGCGGTCCGCCCCGACCGTGGGTCAGGTCGTTCTGGGCAAGCGCCTGCAGGATCTGCGGGAGCGCGTCGGCCTGAGCCGCGACCAGGCGGCGAAGGTGCTCCGTGTGGCCCCCGGGACCGTACGCCGTATGGAGACGGCCGAGGTCGGGCTGAAGATCCCGTACGTCCAGCTCCTCCTGAAGGCCTACGGGATCAGCGAGGAGGAGACCGACGCCTTCGTCGAACTCGCCGAGGAGGCCAACAAGCCCGGCTGGTGGCAGCGCTTCCACGACGTGCTGCCCGACTGGTTCAGCATGTACGTCAGTCTGGAGGGCGCCGCGAGCCTCCTGCGTACGTACGAACCGCACTTCGTCCCGGGCCTGTTGCAGACGGAGGACTACGCCCGCTCCGTCATGCGTACCGGCGCGGTCGGCCAGACCAGACCGGCGGACATCGAGCGGCACGTGGCGCTGCGGATGGAGCGTCAGTCGCTGCTCACCAAGGCGGAGGCGCCGAAGCTCTGGGTGGTGATGGACGAGACCGTCCTGCGCCGCCCGGTCGGCAGCACCCAGGTCATGAGGGACCAGATCAGCCGTCTGCTCGAAGCCACCGAGATGCCCCATGTGACCCTCCAGATAGCGGAGTTCTCGACCGGTCATCACCCCGGCACCTACGGTCCGTTCGTCCTCTTCCGCTTCGCGGTCCCCGAACTCCCGGACATGGTCTACAGCGAGTACCTCACAGGAGCCGTCTACTTCGACGCGCGCCCGGAGGTTGCCTCCTACCTCGAGGTCATGGACCGGATGGCGGCTCAGGCCGCCACTGCACAACGCACGAAGGAAATCCTCAGGGACTTCCGCAAGGAGCTGTGATGAACCACATATACAACGGCATGCCGGCCGCCGACCTCGGCACCGAAGGCTGGTACAAGCCGTGGAGCGGTGGTAACGGCGGCAACTGCATCGAAGCCATGAAGCTCGCGGACGGCAGGGTGGCGGTGCGCCAGTCCGCGGACCCCGACGGCCCCGCGCTCATCTACTCCAACGGCGAGATCGCCGCCTTCATCCAGGGAGCCAAGGCCGGCCAGGCCGACTTCCTGCTCACCTGACACACCGTCACACGCCCTTGCTTCCCACGCTGTTCGCCGACACCACGACCAACGGAGTGCGCTATGACCGGGCAGGACCCCCAGGCCGTCGAGATCGACACCAGCAAGCCGCATCCCGCACGGATGTACGACTGGTTCCTCGGCGGCAAGGACAACTACCCGGTCGACGAACAGATGGCCGAGCAGCTGCTCGCCCTGGACGCCCGCGGCAGGGACATGGCCCGGGTCAACAGGGCGTTCATGCACCGGGCCACCCGCTGGCTCGCCGAGAACGGCGTGCGCCAGTTCCTCGACATCGGCTCGGGCATACCCACCGAGCCGAACCTCCACCAGATCGCCCAGCGCACCGCCCCCGACGCGCGCGTCGTCTACTGCGACAACGACCCGATCGTCCTCGCGCACGCCGCCGCGCTCCTGCGCTCCACCCCCGAGGGGGCCACCGAATACATCCAGGCGGACGCCCGGCAGCCCGACGCCATCCTGGAGGCGGCCGGCAAGGTCCTCGACTTCGACCGGCCCATCGCGCTGTCCCTCCTCGCGCTGCTCCACTTCGTGGACGACGAGGACGGTGCGGCGGAGCTCGTCGACCGGCTCGTGGAGCGCCTGCCCTCCGGCAGCTACCTGGTCCTCTCGCACACCACGGGCGACTTCGACCCCGAGGGAGCCGCCGAGGCCCGTGCCCTGTACAAGGCACGGGGCATGACCCTGCGGCCCCGCTCGCGCGCCGAACTCACCGCCTTCTTCCACGGCCTCGAGATCGTCGCGCCGGGCGTCACCCTGTCCGCGGACTGGCGCCCCGACCTCGGCGAGGTCATCGACGTACCCGGCGACGACCCGATCCCGGGCTACGCGGGGGTGGCCCGCAAGCGCTGACCGGCGTGCCCTGCCCCGCCCTCGCGGTGCCCAGCCGTGTCCGGTCCGCCCCGGCCCGCCGTGCGGTCAGGGGCAAGGGTCACAATGGACCCATGTCACGACGTACCCCACGCACGCGCAGGCCGGCCACCGTCCCGGCGGGCTCCCCGATCACCCCGGGCTCGCCGTGCCCGTGCGGGCTCACGGCCGCCTACGGGGCGTGCTGCGGCCGGTACCACACCGGCACCGCGGCCCCGACGTGCGAGGCGCTGATGCGCTCGCGGTACGCGGCCTTCGTCGTCCGGGACGCCGGCTATCTGCTGCGGACCTGGCACCCCGAGACCCGGCCGCCGTCCGTCGACTTCGACCCCGCGATGCGCTGGACGGGCCTGGAGATCCTCGACACCACGGAGGGCAGCGCCTTCCACACCACCGGCACGGTCACCTTCCGCGCGCACTACAGCGACGACGGCAGGCCCGACGCGCTCCACGAGAAGAGCAGGTTCGTGCGCCACGAAGGGGCCTGGGTCTACGCGTCGGCGATCTTCGTCGACTGAAATGCCTTTGCGCGTGCCCCGCGCCCGTACCTACGATCCGCCGCATGAGCGAGGACACGGCGGAGCCGGCCACCGAACGGGCGCGCTGCTGGCGCGGGCGCGGCATCGACTTCACACCGCTGGAGATCGAGGACGCCGACTTCCTGCACCACCTGCGCTCCGACCCGTCGGCCGCACACGAGACGGGCGTCTGGCCCGGTTCGCTGTACGAACTGCGCGAGCGCGTGGAGCGCCACCTCGACGACAGCTCGCGCGACGACTTCCTCGTCCTGCTGCCGGACGGCACGCCCATCGGCCTCATCGCGCTGCACGACCAGCAGCTGGCCGAGGGCACCGCCGAGGCGTATCTGATGCTGGCCCCGGAGCACCGAGCTCAGGGACACGGGCGCGCGGCACTGGAGGCCCTCACCGATCTGGCCTTCGGGGAGCTGCCGGTCCAGCGGATAGAGGCCTTCACCCACACCGACAACGCCGCGGCCCTCACCGTCCTGACCGGCGCGGGCTTCGTGCGGGAGGGGGTACGCCGTTCGTCCTGCCTGCACCGGGGGCGCCGCTACGACAACGCGGTGCTCTCCCTGCTCCGCCCCGAATGGGAGGCCCTGACCCGCGCCCGGTCCTGGGAGCTCTGAGCGGGAGCCTCAGACGGCGGCGACCGCCCGCTCGGGTGGGGCCAGCTGCTGGGCCAGGTCCTCCGCGAGCAGCCGCTTGGCGATCACGTCGACGGCGGACCGCAGCTGCCGGTCGTCGGGCCGGGCGCCGTCCTCGGCCAGACGTTCGTTGAGCCAGCGGCCCCACGCGGCCGTGATCGTCGCGGCCTCGCGCTCGCCCGCCGGGGTGTGGGTGAAGAGGCGGCCGTCCCCGGTGAGGAAGCCCTCCTCGATCATCCGGTCGAACACCGGCACCAGGACCTCCGGCGGGAGGCGGTGCCTGGCGGCGATCAGTCTCAGCCCCGCGTGGCCGACCATCCGTGTGAAGAGGTCGACCTGCATCACAGCCCAGGCCCCCGCCATGTCGAGACGGGTGTCCGACCGGGCCACGATCTGCCGGGCGGTGTCGGGGCCGGCCTCGTGGAGGATTCTCGCCACAGAGGATTCGAGCACCTTCGCCGCGTCGCCGGTACTCGGCTGGGCGAAGCCATCGCCCATGTCGGTGGAGCCCGCCCGCGCGCTGTCGCGCAGCTTCACCTGCTTCAGGAACAGCGAGACGACGAAGCCCAGCAGCGCCACCGGGACCGTCCACAGGAACACCGTGTGCAGGGTGTCCGCGTAGGCCTGCGCCAAGGGAGCGGTCTGCTCCGCCGGCAGCGCGTGCACCGCCTGCGGACTCTCCGCGGCCCGCGCGAGCGACACCGGATCGCCGCCCGCCCGCGCGGCCTCCTCCACACCCTGCGTCAGATTGGGCCGGAGCGCGTTCGCGTAGATCGTCCCGAATACGGCCGTGCCGAACGAGCTGCCGAGCGTACGGAAGAACGTCACGCCCGATGTCGCGGTGCCCAGGTCCGCGTAGTCGACGGTGTTCTGCACGGCGATCGTCAGCACCTGCATGGACAGGCCGATGCCGGTGCCCAGCACCAGCATGTAGAGCGACTCCAGCCAGACCCCGCTGCCCGGGCCCATCCGGGACAGGAGATAGAGCCCCGCCGCCATCACGAGCGAACCGATGACGGGGAAGACCCTGTAGTGCCCGGTCTTGCTCACCACGTTGCCGCTGAAGATCGAGGCGGCCAGCAGCCCCAGGACGAGGGGCAGGGTCCTGACTCCGGACACGGTGGCCGAGTCGCCGTCGACGTACTGCAGATAGGTCGGCAGATAGATCATCGCGCCGAGCATGGCGAAGCCCACGATGAAGCTCAGGACGGAGCAGACCGCGAACACGGGATTGCGGAAGAGCCGCATCGGCAGCATCGGCTCCTTCGCCCGTGTCTCCACGAGACAGAAGAGGCCGAGGGCGATCAGGCCCCCGACGAACAGGCCGATGATGACCGGGGAGCCCCAGGCGTACTCGTTGCCACCCCAGCTCGTGCCGAGGATCAGCGCGCTGGCACCGGCCGCGACCAGGGCGATGCCCAGGTAGTCGATGACCGGACGCCCGGCCGCCCGCACGGAGGGGATGGTACGGGCGGCGGCGACGACCACGACGACGGCGATCGGGACGTTGACGTAGAACGCCCAGCGCCAGGTCAGATGGTCGGTGAACAGACCGCCCAGCAGAGGGCCGACGACGGTGGCCACACCGAAGACCGCACCGATCGCCCCCTGGTACTTGCCCCGGTCGCGCAGGGGGATGACGTCGGCGATCAGCGCCATGGAGGTGACCATGAGCCCGCCCGCGCCGATGCCCTGGACACCCCGCCAGATGATCAGCAGAAGCATGTCGGACGCGAGACCGCAGAGGAACGAGCCGGTGATGAAGATGATCGCCGAGATCTGGAAGATCAGCTTCCTGCCGAAGAGGTCACCGAACTTGCCGACCAGCACCGTCGCGACGGTCTCCGCCAGCAGATAGGCCGTCACCACCCACGACATGTGCTCCGCGCCACCGAGGTCCGAGACGATGGTGGGCAGCGCCGTCCCCACGATCGTCTGGTCCAGCGCCGCCAGGAGGATCCCCAGCACGATCGTGGCGAACACGATGTTGCGGCGTCGGGGGTCGAGGACGGGCGGCGCTGCGGCACTCTGCGCGGCGGGGGCGGTCTCGCTGGCAGTCGTCACCCTCGCACCGTCACATCCTGCCCCGTCCCGCGCATCCGGGGGACGGCCGGACGGGTCGGGCTGTGAACAGTGCCCCGGCGCGCCCGCCGCCGGGTCAAGCCAGGAGTTCGCGCACGGACTCCCTCGTCCGGGCCACGAACGCCTCGCGCGCCGCTTCGGGGACGCGGTCCAGCGACAGATACGGATTGAGGTCCTCCAGCTCGACGAGGAGCAGCTCGCCCTCCCGTGTCCGGCACGCGTCCACCCGCTGGATGCCGTGCGAGAGGGTGTTCCACTCCACGAAGCGGCGGGCGAACTCCAGATCCCCGGCGCTCGGCGCGTACGGCTCCAGCACCCAGCGCTGATCCGGGCGGGGTGCGTTCAGGGCGTACTGGAAGTCCTGGTCGACGAAGTAGAAGGACACCTCGTAGCGGAAGTCGATCCGTGGCTGGACGAGCAGCGTGCCGTCCTCCTCCCCCCGCAGCTCCGGCTCCTTGGTGAACCGCAGTCCCACGGAGTCCGCGCCTAGCTTCGGCTTCACCACGTAGGACTCCGCCCGGGGGAGCAGTCCGAGGTCCTGCGCGCGGTCCACCGTGGGTATCACGGGGAAGCCGGCCCGGCTCAGATCGACCAGGTACTGCTTGCCGGCCATGTCCGCGCGGCCGTCGAGCGTGTTGTAGACCCGGACCCCCGCCTCCCGCGCCCGGACCCGGAACGCGTCGTACGCCTCCTGGTAGTGCAGCACCGGCCCGCTGTTGCGCACGACCACCGCGTCGAATCCGTCCAGCAGAGCCGCGGCGTCCCGGGGGTGACAGAGAGCGACGTCGAAGACCTCGCGCAGCCGGGACGTGAGGAAGATGTCCTCGTCGCAGTAGCGCCGCCCGCGCGCCTCGTACGCGAGATCTGTGACGCAAAGGACGGAGGGGCGGGGTCCGGCGGATGCGGCGCTCAAGAATACTCCCAGAGGGGTTCGGGATCGGTCGGGCGGTCAATAGCCTTGCTGGTGTTGCCCGTTCACTGCCATGAAGCACCTCGGTCTCTGCCCCACAGGAGTCATACGTGTCCCAGGCGTCGTCACCTCCCGACATTCTCTCGCCCGCGTTCGCCGCCGACCCCTACGGGGCGTACCGGGCCATGCGCGAGCACGCCCCGCTGATCCATCACGAGGCCACGGGGAGTTACCTGGTCTCGCGCTACGAGGACGTCGAGCGCGTCTTCAAGGACAAGGCGCAGGAGTTCACCACCGAGAACTACGACTGGCAGCTGGAGCCCGTCCACGGCAGGACGATCCTCCAGCTCAGCGGCAGGGAGCACGCCGTGCGCCGCGCGCTGGTCGCCCCGGCCTTCCGCGGGGCGGATCTCCGGGAGAAGTTCCTGCCCGTCATCGAGCGCAACGCCCGCGAGCTCA
The DNA here is from genome assembly GCF_042902585.1 of Streptomyces argenteolus. Classification (GTDB taxonomy): domain Bacteria; phylum Actinomycetota; class Actinomycetes; order Streptomycetales; family Streptomycetaceae; genus Streptomyces; species Streptomyces argenteolus. Next base: position 792,832 of record NZ_JBIBEG010000003.1, on the reverse strand, counting down.
TCGACGCCTTCCGGCACACCGGCGAGGCGGACCTCGTCGAGGCGTTCGCGACCCGTTTCCCCGTGCTGGTCATCGCCGACATGCTCGGGCTGGACCGGGAGGACCACCGGCGCTTCCACGGCTGGTACACCAACGTCATCGCCTTCCTCGGGAACCTGGCCGGCGACCCCGAGGTCGCGGCGGCCGGGGAACGCACCCGCCGCGAGTTCGCCGAGTACATGATCCCCGTCATCCAGCGGCGCCGGGAGAAGCCGGGGGAGGACCTGCTCTCCGCGCTCTGTGCCGCCGAGGTCGACGGGGTGCGGATGAGCGACGAGGACATCAAGGCGTTCTGCAGCCTGCTGCTCGCCGCCGGAGGGGAGACGACCGACAAGGCGATCGCCTCGCTCTTCGCCAATCTGCTGGCCCATCCGGAGCAGCTCGCCGCCGTGCAGCGGGACCGGTCGCTGGTCGACCGGGCCTTCGCCGAGACGCTGCGCTACACCCCTCCGGTCCACATGATCATGCGCCAGACCGCCTCGGAGGTGGAGCTCTCGGGCGGGACCGTCCCGGCCGGTGCCACCGTCACCTGCCTGATCGGCTCGGCCAACCGGGACGAGGCCCGCTATGCCGAACCGGACCGCTTCGACCTCTTCCGTGACGACCTGACCAGCACCACGGCGTTCTCCGCCGCCGCCGACCACCTGGCCTTCGCGCTCGGCCGGCACTTCTGCGTGGGAGCGCTGCTGGCCCGGGCGGAGGTCGAGACGGGCGTGAACCAGCTGCTGGACGCCATGCCTGACCTGCGGCTCGCCGACGGGTTCACCCCCGTCGAGGAAGGTGTCTTCACCCGCGGTCCGGCCGCGCTGCCGGTGAGGTTCACCGTGGCAGGCGGCTGAGCGGGTGCCGGTGCGGCGATCTGCCGCACCGGCTCCCCGGGGGGCTCAGCGGATGTGGCGCCCCGAGATGGCGCGGGCGATGACCAGGCGCTGGATCTCGCTCGTGCCCTCGAAGATGGTGTAGATCTTGGCGTCGCGGTACATGCGCTCCACCGGGTGCTCCCTGCTGTAACCGGCCCCGCCCAGGATCTGGACCGCCTTCTCCGTCGCGGTGACCGCGAGTTCACCCGCACGGAGCTTGGACATCGAGCCCTGCCCGGCGTCGAAGGTGCGGTCGTTGCGCGCCATCCACGCCGCCTGCCAGATCAGCAGGCGCACGGCCTCGATCTCGGTGCGGAGGTCGGCGAGCGCGAAGGCGATCGACTGGTTCTCGACGATGGGCCGGCCGAACGCCTCACGCCCTCCCGCGTACTCCAGGGCGTATTCGTACGCGGCCCGCGCGATGCCCAGCGCCTGGGCGCCCACGGTGGGGCGGCTGACCTCGAAGGTCGCCATCGCCGCCTGGCTCTTGCCCGTCCCTCCCTCCCGGGCACGGGCGAGCCGGGTGTCCAGCTTCTCCTTGCCGCCGAGCAGGCAGTGCCCCGGGACGCGTACGTCGTCGAGGAAGACGTCCGCGGTGTGCGAGGCACGCAGGCCGAGCTTCTTGATCGGCCGGCCGGCCTCCAGGCCCTTCGTGCCGGGCGGCACGATGAAGGCGGCCTGTCCCCGGGCGCCGAGCGCCGGATCGACCGAGGCGACCACCACATGGATCTCGGCGATGCCCCCGTTGGTGATCCACGCCTTCTGGCCGGAGAGCACCCACTCGTCCCTGGCCTCGTCGTAGCGGGCCATGGTGGCCATCGCGGAGACGTCCGAGCCCGCCTGGGGCTCGGAGACGCAGAAGGCGGCCACCTTCGGGTCGTCCTCGTCGCCGTAGCACTGCGGCACCCACTCGGCGAGCTGGTCGGGGGTGCCGGACGCGAAGATCCCGGCGACCGCGAGCGAGGTGCCGAAGAGGGCCATGCCGATCCCCGCGTCGCCCCAGAACAGCTCCTCGTTGGCGATCTGGAGCGAGAGGCCGCTCGGGTCGCCGTACATGTCGGCGAGGGACTCGAAGCCGTAGAGACCGATCCTGGCCGCCTCCTGGATGACCGGCCAGGGTGTCTCTTCCCGGGCGTCCCATTCGGCGGCGGCGGGGCGTACGACCTGCGCGGCGAAGCCGTGCACCCAGGTGCGCAGATCCTGCTGCTCCTCGGTGAGGGCGAGGGAGAAGTAGCTCATGGGCTCAGGCCTTCGGTATGTCGAAGTAGCGGGTGAGCCCCGAGGCCAGGCCGACGTCACCGGCCACCTTGAGCTTGCGCATCATGAACATCGTCACGGGATTGCCGTTGCCGGAGACCAGCTTGAGGAATTCGGCGTCGCCCATCACCAGCGTGGTGCGGGGTTCGGCGTCCGAACGCCCCGCGCTCACGGTGCAGGCACCGTCGGCTATGGAGGTCTCGTACACCTCGTCGGTCTCACCCGTGATCGTCCAGCGGATCAGCGCCTTCAGCTGACCGGCCGCTTCGGGGCGGAACTGCTGCCGCATCCGGCCGAAGACCTCGCTCAGGACCCGGGTGCGCAGCTCACCGTGCATGACCTCACCCAGCTGCCTGGCGGACAGGCCTTTGACGATCCGGGCGAACTCCTCCGGGGAGACGGCGGCGAAGTCGAGCCCGGACAGGTCGTCGGTGAGGTTGCCGCTGCTGTTGTCGGCCACGCCAAATCCTTACTCCAGAGTAAACTTACTTCTGGGTAAGGTAAGGCGGTCACGGCCGCACCGCAAGCGTCAGACGGCGCCGTCCGGGCGCACCGCCAGACGGGGGTGATGGGCGGACAGCACCTTGTTGGCCCATGCCAGCTCGGACAGCGCCTGCTCGCGGTCCGCCTGGTCCTCGAGGGCGAGCCTCGGTCCCCGGAACCTGCGCACCTCACGGGCGGCACAGACGGCGTCGAACTCCGCCTGCAGGATGTGCGGTGGGGTGCAGGACCCGATCAGCGCGGCGACCCGGTCGGGGATCGGCACGGGGACGAGGAGGTGCGAGGCGGTCATGGGGGGTTCCCTCTCGGATGGTTGGCCAGGAGGTGGTGCTTCGCGAGGGCCGGTGGGCCATCGCTCCTCCTTATGTAACGGGACGCAGTTCCTGGTTTCTCGTCGAGAACGTCTCCGTGTCGCAACCGTTTGGGACTGACCGTCTATTTCGCGTTACCTGGGAGTAAGTTGACTCGAGGCACCGGGTGTGATGCGGACTCAGTTGAGGGTCTGGCCGGCGCGAGCCCGTAACTGCAGTGCGCGCAGCACTGCTTCGGTGGAGAAGCGGCTCTCGGGATCGGTCAGCTGATCACCGAAGATGGCCTCCAGGCTGCGCATCCGGTAGCGGACCGTCTGGGGGTGCACATCCAGCAACTCGCCCATCTGGGCCGCGGTTCCACGGGTGTCGAGCCAGATCCGCAGGGTCTCGATCAGCCGCTCGCGGCGTGTGGTGCTGATGCCGGACACGGCGGCCAGTTCGCGCTCGGCGAGCTGGTCGAGGAGGGCGAGGTCGGACAGGAGCCACAGCGTGATGAGGTGGTCCTCGCAGAGGATGACCGGTGCGTCGTCGATGACCCCCGCGTCGACCAGTTCGAGCACGCGGCGGGCCCAGCGGATCGAGTCGGCGGCGAGCGCGGTGGGCACGGTCAGCCCGATCGCCGCGCCGCCCCCGGGGACCGTCCGGTCGAGCATCTCCCTGCGCGCGTCGTCCATCGGCCCGGGGATCAGCAGGTGCGGCTGCGGATCGCCGGGGTCGATCAGGACGTCGTGGTCCGCGCTGATCCGGTCGAGTGCCGCCGGGGCGCGCACCGCGACGAGCGTGACCTGCTCGGGGAGCGTCCAGCCGGTCTGTTCGCAGAGTTCGGCGATGGCGCTGCGGGGAACGGGCCTGCCCGTCAGGATCAGGTGCAGCAGCCGCCGGCGCACCGCTTCGCCCTGCTGGTCGGACTGGGCCTGCACCTCCAGGTAGCCCTCGCGGGAGAGTGACTCGAGTTCGTCCACGTACGCGAAGAGCGCGTCGGCGAAACTGAGCATCAGCGCCGGCGAGAAGTTGTAGCTCCGCCCCACTTTCTTGGCCCGCCGCAGGGCGACCCGCGCGCCCAGCCGGTACGCCCCCTGGAGGGCGTCCATGGTGCGGCCCTCGTAGGCCTCGAACCGTCCGAATCTCCGGCACATGTCGTCGCGCAGGACCGTGGGGGCCGAGGGCTCGGCGACCAGGTCGACGAACGAGGAAAGGCTCTGCTCGACACCCATGCGAATGGATTTGCCATTGGGTCCGTTCAGCAGACGCGCGTATTCCGGATAGGCGCGGGTCACCTCCATGCCTATCTCTTTGATCAGGCTCGGCAGTTCGGGCCGCATGATCGCGGCGAACTCCTGGGGGAGGGGACCCAGTGGGTCTCCGGTGTCCAGCGGCTGGATGAGTCTCGGCATGACCGTCCCCTTGCTTTCCCGGGCCCGGCGTGGATGGAGCATGTGGGGGGAAAGCGCTCCCACGGACCGACAGGTGTATACCAACATCGGCGCCGAAGATAGACCAAGTCGGACGGGGTGCACACTGTCTGGACAAGATCGAAGTGCAAGGGGCACACATCATGGCCCTGTTGTGGGGCTTCGGTGCAGGTGGGGCCGTAAATGCTCACTTCCGGACAATGTTTCGGCCTGGTCCGGGTCACGGGCCCCGGCGCGGTGGTCCGGCAGCCGCACCGCCGGCCTCCCCGGGCGGCCCCCCGGTCCCCTCCCCGCCTCCCTCGATCTTCGTCGTGTGTTCCGCCCGGCGGTCGTGCCGAGTCCGGTGATCCGGGCGCCCTGCCGGCTTTTCGAGGGATATTGCGCACCAAGTGACAAGTGCGCCCGCTGAATTAGTGACCTACTGACGAGGAAAAAAAATCACCGAACCAATCTTGACCGACGGGATTGTGCTGGAAGTTTCCCGCAAGTAACGTCACGCCCTGTCACAGAACGTGTGTGGCTGAAAGAGCAGCACGGCCCCCACGCAACACGATTCTTCGCGGCACTCCCTGCACCTTTGCAGGAATGCGAGTGCCTTCCCCGCAACAGTGCACCCGCACTGCCGAATCGGAGGAAATCACTGTGCGCAACTCTCTCAGAAAGATCGCCCTGGCGGCCGGTGCCGCCGCGGCCGCTGTCACCCTCGGGGCCACCACCGCCTCCGCCGGTGTCGCCGCCCCGACGTGGACGGTCGGCCCCAGCTCTCCGGAGACGTTCTCGGCCACGGCCGGCACCGTCACCCTTACCCTCAACGGCATCCCGATGACGTGTACGTCGTCCGCGGCCCAGGGCAACCTGGCATCGGCCGCCGGTACGACCAACGTGACCGTCGGCACGATCGCCCCGCTGACCTGGAGCGGCTGCACCAGCCCGTTCGGCGCGGTGACCCCGACCGCCGACACGACCACCCCTTGGAAGCTGAACGCGAACACCTACAGCGCAGGTGTCACGAGCGGCTACATCAGCGGCATCAAGGCCACGCTGAAGGTGCTCACCTGCACCTTCACCGTGACGGGCAACGCCGCCGCCACCTACACCAACTCCACGGGCAAGCTGGCGGTCAGCAACAACGCCACCTACAAGCTCACCGTCGCGTCCGTAACCTCGGGATGCACGGGCATCGCGGCCGTGGGCAACAACCCGACCTACAGTGCCAGTTACACCGCTGTCACGCCGAGCGGCGGCACCACCAAGCCGACCATCGTCTACACCCCCTGATCCGGCCACACGCCGGTAACGGGTGAGCGGGGATCGCACGGCGGGCCCGGCCCGCCGTGCGATCCCCGTGTCCCCGACCCGAGTGGACGCCGGCCACAGGGGGCGCCGACCGGCGGATGCGTTCCGGTGCCGGAAGGCCCCGGCCCGCACGCCCGTAGCCGAATCGAGGAGCCAGCTGTGCGCAGGTCTCGTGAGAACGTCACGACGGCGGCCGGTGCCGCCCTCGCGGCTCGGCGCACGACCCCGGGTTCGTCCAGGACGGGGGATCCGCCGATCGGTCCACCGTCCGCCGGCGCGGACACCACGGACGAGCTGACCGCCGTGACGCCCACCCCGGGGTGGGCGGTCCTCGTCGCGGTGGGCTCCGACCGGACGTACAGGACCACCTGCCCGGTGGCCGCCCCGATCGGCGGCATGGCCGGACCGGTGATCGAGTACACCCCTTGACCCGGCCTCAGGCACCTGCGCGTGAGCGAAAGGCCCCGGGTGGCCCGCCCACCGTGGGGCGCACACCGTCCGTCCGAGGGGGGCATCGTCAGTGAGAGGCAGTCGTATGAAGGGTGCGCGACGGCGTACGGCGCGCGGTGCCGCGGTGGCCACCGCGGTGCTGCTCGGAGGCATGATCCCCGGTGCTCAGGCAGTGTCCGGTGTGCAGGAGGTCGACGCGGAGCTCTCCTTCACCTGCGACTTCCCCGAGGGGAAGCAGCCGGTGAAGGCCGGGATCACGGCGGAGCTCCCCGAGTCCGCCCGGCCCGGGCAGGTGATCCAGCCCGAGAAGGTCGTCCTGGATCTGGTCCTGCCCGAGAGCGCGTCCGCCGCCCTCGCCGAGTCCGGTGCCGCGACCGTGAGCGCCGGGACGAGCCTGGCCGTCGATGTGTCCCAGGGTGAGGGGAAGGCGCGGGCCGAGTGGCGGGGCACCACGGCGGAGCCCGTACCGCTGCCCGAGGCCGGGGATCTGCTCCTGAGCGCGTCGGGCGGTGTTCCCTTCGTGAAACCCGGGGCATCGGGTGACCTCGTGTTCGAGGCCTCGGCCCTCACGCTGGAACTCACCCCCGAGAGGGCCGACGGCGTGCCCGCCGAATCGGCGAGCCTCTCCGTCGACTGCGCTCCCGACCCGGGTCAGGAGAAGTCCCTGGCGGTCGTGGCTGTCGAGGACGAGGACGGCGCGGGTGAGGAGACGGAGCCGGCCCCCTCCGCGAGCTGGCCCGGGGAGGAAGAGGCCACCGGACCGGAGAAGGGCGCGCCGGAGGTCGGGGCCAAGGCGTCGGGGTCCGCCACCGCGGACGCGCCCGCGTGCGTCGGTGATCACAGCGACGGGGCGAACATGGTCGCCTATGTGACCGGCTACGCCAACGTCACCAAGCTCAAGGCCGCCAACAAGTTCCCCGTGGCCTGTGCCCGAATCACCCAGGGCTTCCAGGAGATCCAGTTCATCGACGGCGTCCTGCACTTCCTTCAGAACTCGACCATCGATCTGGACTACAAGGGCAAGCCCCAGCTTCCGCCCACCACGGGGACGTTCCTGACCTTCGGCTTCATGCCGACGACGGCCACCCTGGAGATGACGCAGGTTCCCACGGGCACACGCCCCGACGGGACCAGGATCGAGAACATCCACTCCGACCTGGCCATCGAGGGCGTCACCAGCAAGAACCGCACGGAAGTCACCCTGGACCTCATGCTCAGGCTGTACGACGTCAAGGTCAACGGCGTTCCCCTGGACGTGGGGGACAACTGCCGCACGAGCCGGCCGTTCAAGCTCGGCCTGGTGGGCCTCGGGACGTGGAAGGACAACGTCCTGGACGGCTACACCCTGGCCTCGGGCGGTGAGCTCACCGGATCGGTGACCATCCCCCCGTTCAGCGGCTGCGGCACCGACGAGGACCTCGACAACCTCTTCACCGCGTCCCTGTCGGGTGTGCCCGGCTACGTCAAGCAGGTGCAGGGAGCCCCCTGCGCCGCCGCGCAGCACCCGCCCGAGCCCGGTGGCGTGGCCTTCTGCACGGACGAGTACGAACCGCTGGACGTCCCTGAGGCGTCCCGCTGACTCCACCGCCGTACCCAGCAGAACAATCCCGTGAGCAGCTATCGAATTGAGGGAACGATGAGCCCTGCCTCCAAGAACTGGATCAAGGCCGCCGGCGCCGTCGCCGCGTCCGCCGCTCTGGTCATGCCCCTGACCGCCACACCTGCCGGTGCCGCTACCGCCGCGGCCCAGCTGAACGGTTCCTGGGCCCCCTTCGACCGCTGTCCGGTGGACGCGCCGGCCATGCTGGCGACGGACGGCGACACGGACGTCGCGCTGTGCGTGACGTCCACCTCGCCCAACGGGACGATCAAGCTGGGCAACACCACCGCGACGACCGGGTCCACCAACCTGCAGTTCGGGGTCATCCAGCACCCGGCCGAGGGAACCTACACGGTCGTTCCGCCGGCGGCGGGGTCCATCATCAGCGGGAAGACCACCATCCCCGGTGGGCTCCTCGGCATCATGTGCCCCAGCAACATCCCGGTCGTCTCGGCCGTCTGCGGGCAGATCACCGACGCCACCCTGAACAAGGTGACCGCCACGGTGGAGTCGGCCGGCACGCCGACCGAGTTCAGCCTGGTCGCCGGGATCTCCTCCGGGCCCATCGTCAAACTGCCCGTCAAGATCCGCCTGGAGAACCCGCTGCTGGGCTCCAACTGCTACATCGGGAGCAGCAGCAACCCGGTGATCCTGCGCCCCGGAAACCTCAGTGCGCCGAGCTTCTCCGCCGCACGGTTCAACGCCGACGGCTCGGCGAACCCGGACGAGGGGTCGATGATCCAGATAGCGCTGTCCGGCGCGGCGCAGGGGGACAGCCAGTTCTCCGCCCCGAAGGCCAGCGGCTGCGGTCTCGCCGGCATCCTCAGCTGGGCCATCGACCTGAAGGTCGGACTGCCGGCCGCGGCCGGCTCCAACAACCTCGTCCTGAACGACGCCAAGACCTACACGGCCGGACTCACGGCCCCGGGTCTGTCGGTCCCCAACGCCGGCAAGGAGCTGTCCGACGCATGGCACTCCGCCCTGCGGTGACCTGAGAAGGGGGGCCCGGGGGCCGCGTCCGGCTTCTTGTCACTTCGTGCGCCCGGCCCGTGACCGCCCATGAGCCCGCTCCGACCTGATGGACCCTGGTCGGGGCGGGCTTCGGCGTGTCCGGAGCCGTTTCCGGAAGTCCGTGCCCCGCTTCGCAGGCCCTCACTTTTCGACAGGTTTCGCGCCCTGAATGCTCATCGCGTCATAAGAAAACGGGGTTGTGGAATTACCTGGGAGAAAGTTCCGGAAGCGCTATTGCGGACTTAGGTTACCGGCCCGTAGCGTCCGGCTTGAGCAGATCGGGAACGCGTCCGCGCCTGCTCGTCCGAAGCACGTGGAGTCCTGGTCGCGCCCCTCTCGACCCGGGATTCCTCCGGGAGTTCCCGCCACCCCGAACCTCCCACCGGGACGGGTCCTCCCGACCGCTGGGGTCTCGTGGCTCCGGCCCTCCTGGGCCGCGGGGCCCCGGAGCACAGGGAGAGCTTGCGCAGATTCCGACAAAGCCGCCGGGCGGATTTGTCATTCGGTGACAAGTGATCCACACCGAGATCGACATCCGGCGATTTCCGCTGTTCAACGGCTTGTCCTGGCGGATTCGACGGACATAACGTGCGCCTCCTGGTGCATGTGTGACGAGCCGTCCTTGCATTTACCGGAGCCGGAGCGCTGACAGATGACGTCGTTCACCACACCTTCGAGGGAGGGCCGATGGGAATCGAAGTAGTCGTCGAAGGCCTGACGAAGTCCTTCGGCAAACAGAACATCTGGCAGGACGTCAGCCTCACGCTGCCGGCCGGTGAGGTGAGTGTGATGCTCGGTCCTTCCGGTACCGGAAAGACCGTCTTCCTGAAATCCATCATCGGGCTGCTGAAACCCGAAGAGGGCCGCGTCCTGATCAACGGCGTCGACATGGTCAACAGCCCCGAACGCGAGATCATGGAGACCCGGAAGCTCTTCGGTCTCATGTTCCAGGACGGCGCGCTCTTCGGCTCGATGTCGCTCTTCGACAACATCGCCTTCCCCTTGCGTGAGCACACCCGCAAGAAGGAGTCCGAGATCCGGCGCATCGTCATGGAGCGGATCGACATCGTCGGTCTGCTCGGTGCCGAGGGCAAACTGCCCGGCGAGATATCCGGCGGCATGCGCAAGCGGGCCGGACTCGCGCGCGCCCTCGTCCTGGACCCGCAGATCATCCTCTGCGACGAGCCCGACTCCGGGCTGGACCCGGTCCGCACCGCCTACCTCTCCCAGCTGCTCATCGATCTCAACGCCCAGATCGACGCCACGATGCTCATCGTCACCCACAACCTCGACATCGCGGCCACCGTCCCGGACAACATGGGCATGCTCTTCTGCCGCAACCTCGTGACCTTCGGGCCACGCGAGGTCCTGCTCACCAGTGACACCCCCGTGGTCTCCCAGTTCCTCTCCGGACGCCGGGAGGGCCCCATCGGCATGTCGGAGGAGAAGGACGCCGCCACACTCGCCGCGGAGCGGACGAACGGCAACGGCTACGGCCACGCCCCGCGCACCGTCGTACCGCAGCTGGAACCCTCACCGGGAATGCCCGTGCGCCAGGCCGCCCTGCGCCGCAGGGAGCGGGTCATCTCCATGATGGGCCAGCTGCCCGAGGCCGCCCGTACGGCCATCATGAACAGCTACACGCCGACCTTGGACGGTGGGCGCCGATGACGGCACCGCCGCCCGTACGGCCGCCCGTGCCGGTCACCGGGAAGAGCCCAGGGACACCGCGCAACCGTCCGCCCTCCCGGCTGTTCGCCCCGCTGCGCCAGACCGGGCAGCTGTTCGCCCTCGCCCTCGCCGTCGCGAGGGCCGTCTTCCGCCGGCCGTTCCAGGTGCGGGAGTTCATCGAGCAGTTCTGGTTCGTCGCGAGCGTCACGATCCTGCCCGCCGCCCTCGTCTCGATCCCGTTCGGCGCGGTCATCGCCCTCCAGGTGGGCTCCCTCACCGAGCAGCTGGGCGCCCAGTCCTTCACCGGCGGCGCCAGCGTCCTCGCCGTCATCCAGCAGGCCAGCCCGCTCATCGTCGCCCTGCTGATCGCCGGGGCCGCCGGCTCCGCCATCTGCGCCGACCTCGGCTCACGCAAGATTCGCGAAGAGCTCGACGCCATGGAGGTCATGGGCGTCTCGCCCATCCAGCGCCTGGTCGTCCCGCGCGTCCTGGCCACCATGCTGGTCGCCGTCCTGCTCAACGGCCTGGTCTCCGTCGTCGGCACGCTCGGCGGCTACTTCTTCAACGTGATCATGCAGGACGGCACGCCCGGCGCCTACCTCGCCAGCTTCTCCGCGCTGGCCCAGCTGCCCGACCTCTACGTCGGCGAGCTGAAGGCCCTCGTCTTCGGCTTCATCGCGGGCATCGTCGCCGCCTACCGGGGACTCAACCCGCGCGGTGGCCCCAAGGGGGTGGGCGACGCGGTCAACCAGTCCGTCGTCATCACCTTCATGCTCCTGTTCCTCGTGAACATGATCCTCACGGCGATCTACCTGCAGATCGTCCCGCCGAAGGGGGGCTGACCGATGTCGATGCTCGGCTGGCTCGACCGGTCCGGCGACCAACTCACCTTCTACGTACGGGCGCTCGTCTGGATACCCCGGACCCTGCGCCGCTATCTCAAGGAGGTGCAACGGCTGCTCGCCGAAGTCGCCTTCGGCAGCGGCGGCCTCGGTGTCATCGGCGGGACCATCGGCGTGATGATCGCGATGACACTGGCCACCGGCACGGTCGTCGGCCTCCAGGGGTACGCCGCTCTCGACCAGATCGGCACCTCCGCCCTGACCGGCTTCATCTCCGCGTACTTCAACACACGGGAGATCGCCCCGCTCGTCGCCGGCCTCGCCCTCTCCGCGACCGTCGGCGCGGGCTTCACCGCACAGCTCGGGGCGATGCGCATCAACGAGGAGGTCGACGCCCTGGAGGCGATGGGCGTGCGCTCCATGCCCTACCTCGTCACCACCCGGATCATCGCGGGTGTCGTCGCCATCATCCCGCTGTACGCGATCGGGCTGCTCTCCTCCTACGTCGCCTCCCGTTCCATCACGGTCCTGTTCAACGGCCAGTCCGCCGGAACCTACGACCACTACTTCAATCTCTTCCTCTCCCCGGCCGACGTGCTGCTGTCGGTGCTCAAGGTGCTGATCTTCAGCGTCATGGTGATCCTCGCGCACTGCTACCACGGCTTCCACGCCACCGGCGGACCGGCCGGCGTGGGGGTGGCGGTGGGCCGCTCGGTGCGTAACGCCATCGTGCTGATCAGCGTCACCGACTTCTTCCTCTCGCTCGCCATCTGGGGTGCGACGACAACGGTGAAGGTGGCCGGCTGATGCGTTCTCCGACGGCGCAGACGGTGCGCCGCAGACTCGCGGGAGTGGCCTTCGTGCTGGTGCCCGCCGTACTCGTGTGGGTGTCGGTCTCCGTGTACGAGAAGGACTTCACGGACACCGCCACCGTGACCGTGCGCACGGGCAGCGTCGGCAACGAGATGCACGACAACGCCGACGTCAAGCTGCGCGGTGTCGTGATCGGGCAGGTGCGCGACATCGCGTCCGAGGGCGACGGGGCGCGCCTGACCCTCGCCATCGAGCCCGGCAGACTCGGGCAGATACCCGCCGACGTCACCGCCCAGATGCTGCCCACCACTCTCTTCGGTGAGCGCTTCGTCGCGCTCGTACCGCCGGCCGTCCCCTCGGCGCGGACGCTGCGGGCGGGCGCGGTGATCCCGCAGGACCGCTCCAGCAACGCGATCGAGCTGGAGGAGGTGCTCGGCAACGTCCTGCCGATGCTGACCGCCGTCAAGCCGGAGAAGCTCGCGGCCACCCTCAACGCGGTGTCCCAGGCGCTCCAGGGGCGCGGCGACAAGCTCGGCGACACCCTGGTCACCCTCGACGCCCATCTGGAGGAGTTCAACCCGCAACTCCCCACGCTGAACGCGGACATCAAGGAGCTCGTGAAGGTCAGCACGCTCTACGCGGACGCCGCCCCCGACGTCCTGGACGCGCTCACCGACTTCACCACCACCAGTGGAACCATCGCCGAGCAGCAGGCCGAACTCGCCGATCTGTACGGCTCCACCACCGCGTCCGCCCAGGACGTCACCTCCTTCCTGCGCAAGAACAAGGACAACCTCATCCATCTCTCCGCCTCGGGCCGCCCGACGCTGGAACTCCTCGCGAAGTACTCGGACGCCTTCCCCTGCACCCTGCGCACGATGGCGGGGTTCGTCCCCGCCATGGACAAGGCGCTCGGCAAGGGAACCGATCGGCCGGGGCTCCATGTCACCCTCAGGCCCGTCGAGTCCAAGGGGAAGTACGTGGCCGGGAGGGACACCCCGGTGTACGACGCGACCGGCGGGCCGCACTGCTACTCGGTGCCCTACACCGGCAAGGCGTCGCCCACCGCGGACGCCCGCACCGCCCCCGCCGGCACCGCCACCCCCGGCGAAGAGGCGACCGGGGAGGACAGGACGGCGGAGACCGCGCTCGGCATGCCCAACTCGCCCGAGGAGAGCCGGCTCGTCAACGAACTCGTCGCCCCCTCCCTGAAAGTCCCGCCACAGACCCTGCCCGACTGGAGCAGCGTGCTCATCGGTCCGGCCTTCCGCGGTGCGGAGGTGAAGCTCAAGTGAAGCGCCGCTCCCTCACGGGACCGCTCGTCAAGTCCGCCGTCTTCGTCGTGGTGACCACCCTGGCCACCACCGTCCTCGGGCTGGCCATCGCCGACACGGACGTCGGCGACACCACCTCGTACAAGGCGAGGTTCACCGACGCCACCGGCCTCGTCGTCGGTGACAGCGTCCGGATCGCCGGCGTCAAGGTCGGGCAGGTCGAGTCCGTCCGGGTCGCCGACAAGCGGCTGGCCGAGGTCCGCTTCGCCGTCCGCAAGGGCCGCGAGCTGCCCGCGTCGGTCACCGCCTCGATCAAGTACCTCAACATGGTCGGGCAGCGTTACGTCGATCTCGACCAGGGCGCCGGGCCCGTCGGCGAGAGCTTCGGGCCGGGGGAGACCATCCCGCTCTCGCGCACCACCCCCGCGCTCGACCTCACCCAGCTCTTCAACGGCTTCCAGCCGCTCTTCGAGGGACTGTCACCCCCCGACGTCAACCAGCTCGCCGGATCGATCGTCCAGGTCCTCCAGGGCGAGGGCGGCACGGTCGACAGCATCCTCTCCCACGTCGGCTCGCTGACCGGGACCGTCGCTGCCAAGGACAAGGTGATCGGCGAGGTGATCAAGAACCTCAACACGGTCCTGAAGACCGTCAACGACCGGGAGGCCGGCTTCGACGACCTCGTCGTGACCCTGCAGAAGCTCGTCACGGGCTTCGCCGGGGACCGCAAACCGCTCGGCGAGGCGGTCACCGCCATGGGCGCGCTCACCACCGTCACCGCGGACCTCCTCCAGGACGGACGGGCGCCGCTGAAGGACGACATCGCCCAGCTGGGGCGGCTCAGCGACCGGCTGGACGAGAACGCGCCCACGATCGAGAGCTTCCTGCGCAAGACACCCGCCAAGATGGAGGCCATCACCCGCCTCACCTCCTACGGGTCGTGGCTCAACCTCTACCTCTGCGAAGCCCGCGTCAGCGGCGTGACGACCGAGGACGGCAGCGCCCCGCCCACCGGCATCACGATCGGCGGACCGAGGTGCCAGGCATGAGGATCAAGCCCGTACGCGAACGCAACCCCGTCGCCGTCGGCATCGTCGGCCTCCTCGTGCTGGCCCTCGTCGGCCTCGCCGCCTACCGCGCGGACTCGCTGCCCCTCATCGGCGGCGGCACCACCTACAGCGCCGACTTCACCGAGTCGGCCGGACTCGACGAGGGCGACGAGGTACGGATCGCCGGAGTGAAGGTCGGTGAGGTCACCGGCGTCTCGCTCGACGGTGCCAAGGTCCGGGTGGACTTCGAGGTCGAGGACGCCTGGATCGGCAACTCCTCCACGGTCGGCATCGCCATCAAGACCCTGCTGGGCGACAAATACCTCGCGGTGGACCCGCTGGGCGACGGACCGCAGGACCCGGACGCGAGGATCACGGCGAGCCGCACGACCTCTCCGTACGACGTCACGCAGGCCTTCAACGGGCTCGGCGAGACGATCGGCGAGATCGACACGGCCCGGCTCGCCCAGAGCTTCGAGACGATCTCCGAGACCTTCAAGGACTCCCCGCCCGACGTACGCAGCGCCGCGAACGGGCTGTCCGCGTTGTCGAGGACGGTGTCCGAGCGGGACGCCCAGCTCGCCACCCTCCTCAAGGGCAGCAAACAGCTGACCAAGACGCTCGCGGACAAGAAGAGCAGCTTCGAGACCCTGCTGGAGGACGGCAACCTGCTGCTGGGCGAGATCCAGGCCCGGCGCGACTCCATCCACCTGCTGCTCACCGGGACCCGTGACCTCGGGACCCAGCTCACCGGGCTCGTGGCGGACAACAACAAGCAGCTCAAGCCCACCCTGGACTCGCTCGGCCGGGTCACCGCGGTCCTGGTGAAGAACCGCAAGAGCCTCGACAAGGTGCTCTCCCTGGCGGGCTCCTACAACCGCCTGGTCGGCAACACCCTGGGCAACGGCCGCTGGTTCGACAACTACGTCTGCGGTGTCGTGCCGAAGAGCTATCTGCCCGCCGGCACACCCCCGACGAACGGCGACTGCATGCCGCCGAAGCAGGGAGGGCGCTGACATGAGGCGCACACGCATCATCGGCATCGGCGCGGGGCTCGCCGTCGTGGCGGTCGCCGCCACGTCGGGCGTGATGGCCATGGACGAACGGGGGAGGACGACCGTCACCGCCTATTTCGACCGGGCCACGGGCGTCTACGCCGGTTCGGACCTGCGCGTCCTCGGTGTGAAGGTCGGCACCGTCGAGTCCGTGGAGCCGCACGGCGAGGAGGTCAGGGTCGTCCTGAAGCTCGACGAGGGCGTCGAGGTCCCCGCCGCGGCGCACGCCGTCGTCGTCGCCCCCAGCCTGGTCGCCGACCGGTACGTGCAGCTCGCGCCGGCCTACACCGGGGGAGCGCGGCTGGAGGAGGGTGCCGTCCTGCCGGCGGCGGCCAACGCCACCCCCGTCGAGGTCGACCAGCTGTACGAGTCGATCACCGAACTCTCCACCGCCCTCGGGCCGGAGGGGGCCAACGCGGACGGAGCTCTCTCCGAGCTGCTCGACACCGGGGCGAAGAACCTCGACGGGAACGGAGAGGCCATCGGGGACTCCATCGAACAGTTCGGCAAGGCCACCAAGACCCTCGACCGGAGCAGCGGCAACCTCTTCGACACGCTGTCCTACCTCCAGACCTTCACGACGATGCTGAAGGACAACGACGGCAACGTGCGCGCCGCCGAGCAGCAGCTGAACTCCGTCACCGGATTCCTCGCCGACGACAAGGAGAACCTCGGCGCCGCCCTCACCGAACTGGGCAAGGCACTCGGCCAGGTGAAGGGGTTCATCCAGAAGAACCGCGGCGCCCTCAAGAAGAACGTGGACCTCCTGGTGCCCCTCACCCAGACCCTCGTCGACCAGCGCGCCTCGCTCGCCGAGTCCCTCGACACGCTGCCGCTCGCGGCCGGCAACGTACTCAACGCCTACGACCCGGCCAACCGCACCCTCAACGGGCGGACCAACCTCAACGAGCTGTCGATGGGCGGTCCGCTCACGAGCGCCGAGCAGGGTGCCACGACGCTCGACGGGCTCGCGCCGGTGGACGGCACCCGGCAGAAGGCACTGCCCGCCCTGCCGCTGCCCGCCGTCGGCACCGTCTACGGCACGCCCGAGAAGACCGGGACGCCCGAGAAGAAGGAGGCGACCCGATGAGTCCCGCCCTGCGCAGACCCGGTACCCGCGTGGTCACAGGCCTCGGCGCCGCGGTCGCCGTGGGCGTCGGCCTCGTGCTCGTGGCCACGACGGTCGGCCTGCCGTCGATCGACGGCCTCGACCAGGTGCCGCTGCCCGGAGGGGCCGATCTGGGCGACCACCCGTACGAGATCACCGCGGAGTTCGGGGACGTGCTCAGTCTCGCCCCGCAGTCCTCCGTCAAGGTCAACGACGTCGCCGTCGGGCGGGTCACCCGGATCTCCCTCACCCCCGGGAGCTGGACCGCGAGGGTGACCATGCGGGTCAACGGCAAGGTCGACCTGCCGGCCAACGCCTACGCCCACCTCGAACAGTCGAGCCTCCTCGGCGAGAAGTTCGTCCAGCTCTCGCCCCCGGGCACCGGGACCGCCGAGGGCAGCCTCGCGGACGGGGACCGGATCCCGCTCTCCCGCACCAACCGCAACCCCGAGGTCGAAGAGGTCTTCGGAGCCCTCTCCATGCTCCTCAACGGCGGCGGGGTCAGCCAGCTCAAGACCATCACCACCGAGCTCAACAAGGCACTCGCCGGGCAGGAGCCCCAGGTCCGCTCGATGCTGAACCGCGTCGACACCCTGGTCACCGACCTGGACGACCACAAGGAGGACATCACCCAGGCACTCGACGGAGTCAACCGGCTCGCCGCGACCCTGGCCACCCGCAAGCAGGACGTCGGCACGGTCCTCACCGGACTCAGCCCCGGACTGAAGGTCCTGGAGAAGCAGCGCGGTTCGCTGCTCACCATGCTCCGCTCGCTCGACACGCTCTCGACCGTCGCCGTCGACACCATCAACAAGAGCAAGGCCGACATGATCGCCGACCTCAAGGCCATCGCCCCCACCCTGACCGCCCTCGCGGACTCCGGCAACGACCTGCCCGACTCCCTCCAGGTGCTGGTCACCTACCCCTTCACCGACGAGGTGCTCCGCGGGGTGAAGGGCGACTACCTCAACGTCTACCTGGACGTGACGGCCCTGCCCGGCACCCAGATCATCCCCGCGCTCACCCCCGCCCCGGCATCCGCCGGCCGGCACAGCTCACGCTCGGCGCTGCCCCTGCCGCTCCCCTCGGTCACCACGTCCGGAACGGAGGGAACCAGCTGATGATCACCCTCGCCACCCGGCTCAAGAACCTGGCCTTCCTCGTCATCGCCGTACTCGTCCTCGGCTTCCTCGGGGTGCGGTACGCCGACCTCGGTCACTACATCGGCCTTCGCGACTACTACACCGTCACGGTGCAACTGCCGCAGACCGGCGGCCTCTACACCCACTCCAACGTCAGCTACCGGGGGGTGTCCGTGGGCAGGGTCGGACCCATCGAGCTGACCGACGCCGGAGTCGAGGCCGAACTGCGCATCGACAACGACGCGCCCCCCATCCCGGACAGCCTGCGCGCCGTCGTCGCCAGCCTCTCCGCGGTGGGGGAGCAGTACATCGACCTGCGGCCCACCCGGGCGGACGGCCCCTTCCTGGACAACGGCTCCGTCATCGACCAGGCCGACACCACCGTCCCCGCGCCCGTCACCGACGTCCTCACCAGCGTCAACGACCTGACGAAGTCCGTCGACGCCGAGGCCCTGCGCACGGTGGTCGACGAATTCGGCGCCGCCTTCGAGGGCCGCGGAGACGACCTCCAGGTCCTGCTGGACACCGGAAGCGAGTTCGTCGAGGCCGCGGACGAGGCCCTGCCGACCACCACGAAGCTGATGGCCGACGGAGAGACCGTGCTGCGGACCCAGGCCGAACAGGGCGAGGCCCTCAAGGGCTTCGCCTCGGGCGCCGAGGAACTCGCCGCCGAACTCAAGGCGTCCGACACCGACCTGCGCCGGCTCATCGCCGCCGCGCCCGGCGCCACCCAGCAGATCAGCGGGCTGCTGCGCGACCTCGACCCCGCCTTCGGCGTCGTCGTCGCCAACCTCCTGACCACCTCGGAGGTGGCCGTCACCCGGCAGCGCGGCCTGGAGGAACTCCTGGTGAAGGTACCCGCGGTCGCGGCGGCCGGCGCGAGCGCGATCGACGAGGACGGCGCCAGGTTCGGCATGTCGGTCACCTTCTTCGAGCCCCTTCCCTGCACCGCCGGTTACGGCTCCACCACCTACCGGCCCGGCACCGACCTCTCGGCGGCCCCCGAGGCCAACACCGGGGCCCGCTGCACCTCGTCGCCCGGCAGCGGGATCAACGTGCGGGGCAGCGCCAACGCCCCGAAGGGCGGACCCGTCCCCGAGCCGTTCGAGCCGGCCTCCGGCCTCTCGGGCACCCTCGGCGCCGCCGCTGACACCGGGGCCACGACGGACGCGGGGGACACCGCGCCGCGGGCCGACGGGATCGCCGGTCTGCTCGGTCTGGGAGGCGGCGCATGAGCGGGCGTACGAGGACGAGGCTCGGCTGGGCCGGGCTGCTCGCCGCCGTGCTGGTCTGCGCGCTCGGCGCGTGGTCGTACGCCGGCGCGCGGAGTGACGACACCCTGGCGTACGCCAAGAGCCGGGACGCGGCCCTCGCCGACGGCAAGCGGCACCTCGCCCGGCTGACCAGCATGGACGGCGGGAGCGCCGCGAGCGTGGAGTCCGGACTGACGGCCTGGCTGGGCTCCTCCACCGGCCCGCTGCACGACAAGCTGGAGCGCTCCCGGAAGAAGGACGCGGGCGAGCTCACCGAGTCCGGCGCCACCGCACGCGGCAAGGTCACCGCCGCGGCACTCACCGCCCTCGACGACCGGGCCGGCACGGCGGCGCTCATCGCGACGGTCGACGTCACCGTCACCCCGCGCACGGGCAAGGGCGGCACGGAGCGCAAACGCTTCGAGGCGACCCTCGCCCGGACCGGGGACGGCTGGAAGATCAAGGTCCTTGACGCGCTACCCGTCGGGAGCGGCTCATGAAGCAGAGCACGGCCACGGCGGAGGTCCTGCCGGACCCCGGGCCGGAGACCGACCCCGGACCCAGGGACGCCCCCACGCGCGGACGGTGGCGACGCGCCCTCGCCGCCGTGCTGGCCGTCGCCCTGCTGGGCGCGGGAGCAGCCCTGTTCGTCCAGGGACGGCAGCTGCGCGACACCCCGGCCACGTCCAACCTCGCGCTGACCGACACGGCGGCGACCACCCGCGTCGTGGGCGACGTGAGCAGCGCCCTGGGCAAGGTCTTCTCGTACAGCCCGCAGGCCACGGACGCCACCAAGGCGTCGGCGAAGCAACTGCTCGGGGGCAAGGCGCTCCAGCAGTACGCGGCGCTGTTCGGCCAGGTCGAGAAGCAGGCCGCGGACCAGAAACTCACACTCACCAGCCAGGTCGTGCGCGCCGGAGTCACCCGGCTCAGCGGCAGCAGCGCCCACCTCCTCGTCTTCCTCGACCAGATCTACGAGCGCGAGGGGAAGGCCGCCACCACGGCGGCGGCCCAGCTGTCCGTCACCGCGGAACTGCGGGGCGGGCACTGGCGGATCGTCGACATCACCTCCAGGTAGGGGAGAGCACCGATGGCACGGGTACGGACGACGAATCCGCTGCGGACGGCGGCGGTCGCGCTGACGGCCGTGGCCGCCGTCGCGGCGGGCTGGGGCGGCTGGTCACGCTACGACGCCGCGCACGACGACTCCGCGGCCTACGCCCAGGCCCGCGACGACGCGCTCGCGGCGGGGGAGCAGGCCGTGCAGAACCTGAACACGCTCGACCACGCGAAGCTCGCCCAGGGGCTCGACAGCTGGGAGGACTCCACCACCGGCGATCTGCACCGGCAACTCGTCGACGGACGCAAGGGATTCGTCGAGCAGATCGAGGCGGCCCGGACCGTCAGCACCGCCCAGGTCCTGTCCGGAGCCGTGACGGAGCTGGACGACCGGGCAGGCAAGGCCGGAGTGATGGTGGCGCTCCGGGTCACGGTGACCGCGCCCGAGGGCAAACCCGCGGTCAAGGAGAGCCGGATGCTCGGGCAGCTCACCCGCACCTCCGACGGATGGAAGCTCAGCGCCCTCGGCCAGGCGCCCGTCGGCAACACCGCCGGCTGACCCCGCCCCGCCGTCCCGCCTCGAAAGGACCGCCGTCATGTCGACCACCCGACACCTCGTCAACCGCCGCCGTCGGCTCGCCACCGTCGCCGCGACCCCCGCCGCACCGCCGCGCACGGCCGCCGCACCGGCACAGGACCTGACCTCCGAGGCCCCTGGGACACCGGAGGCCGTGGAGGCCACCGACGCCGAGAGCGGCACGCCCGAGGCCGCCGAGGCAGCCGGCGGTGACAGCGAGGAGACGGAAGGCAAGGGCGCAGGGGGCGGCCCCGCGCGCAGCGGACTGCCCCGCCTCCGTATCGGACTGCCCGCCGTGCTGTGCGCCGCCACGCTGCTCCTCGGCGCCTTCGCCGTCTGGGCGTTCACCTCGGCGGGGACGCTGCGCGAGGACCCGAGCCGGCAGAACGCGGCGCTCACCGACATCAGCCGGACCAGTGAGGTCAAAGGGCAGATCACGGAAGCCGTCGCGGCGGTCTTCTCCTACGACTACGCCTCGCCCGAGAAGGCGGACCGCGCCGTACGCACTTATCTGACGGGCAACGCGGTCCAGCAGCACGAGGACATGCTCGCGGAGGTACGGGCCCAGGCGCCGAAGCAGAAGCTCGTCCTCACCACGACCGTCACCCAGAGCGGCGTCGAGCGCCTCGAAGGTGACCGGGCCCGGCTGCTGGTCTTCGCCGACCAGAGCAACACCCGCACCGGCAAGGAGGAGGAGACGACGTACGCGGCTGCCATGTTCGCCGTGGACGCCGTCCGCCGCGGTGACACCTGGCGGATCGCGGCCATCGACACGTTCACGCGATGACCCAGGAGAGGGAGGACACATGAGGTTCGACGGAACGGTGCGACGCGGGCTCACGGGCACGGCCACCGCCGTGGCCGCCATGGCGGCGCTCACCGCGTCCCAGGCCCCGGGGCTCGCCACCTCAGGCACCCACGACATGAAGAACGTGGCGTCGGACGACGTCGTCTGGACCGAGGTGCCGAACGACGACAGCTATCACACCGAGCTACCACCCCTGCGGTCCCCCGAACCGCCGGGGAGCACCGGGCGGAAGCCCGGACCGGCCGTCGCGCGGTCCTGGGCGGAGGCGGGCATTCCGTCCACCGTGCTGACCGCGTACCGCGCGGCGCAGCGCTCACTCGGGCGCAGCGACCCCGGCTGTCACCTGCCGTGGCAGTTACTCGCGGCCATCGGCAAGGTGGAGTCCGGCCACGCGAGCGGCGGACGGGTGGACGCCGCGGGCACCACGCTCACGCCGATCCTGGGGCCCGTGCTGAACGGCGCCGGCTTCGCCGAGATCCGCGACACGGACAACGGGGCGTACGACGGCGACGCGCGCTACGACCGGGCGGTCGGCCCGATGCAGTTCATCCCCTCCACCTGGGCGCACTGGGGCAAGGACGGCAACGGCGACGGACGCAAGGACCCCGGCAACATCGCCGACGCGGCCCTCGCCGCCGGCCACTACCTCTGCGCCGGGACGCGTGACCTGTCCGTACGGGCGGACCTGGACCGGGCGATCCTGAGCTACAACCACTCGGACACCTATCTGCGCACGGTCCTGTCGTGGCTCGACTTCTACCGCAAGGGAACCCACCCCGTCGCCGACGGCAGGGGCGTGATCCCGCAGAGCCCGGGTGCCGGGAGCCCGCACCCGCCGAAGGCCCCGGTCGGAGGCTCCGGCAGCCCGGGCACCGGCGGTGGCGGCATCGTCGTCGGCCCGCAGCCCGGCGGCACACCCGGCCCGTCCACGTCACCGTCCCCCACCCCCGCACCCTCGGATTCCGGCAGTCCGCAGCCGGGCGGCTCCGCCACGCCCACGGACCCCGGCCCCGAACCCACCGACAGCGCCTCGCCCGGGCCGACCGTGACGCCGGACCCCACGACCACACCCGACCCCGGGCCCAGCCCTTCCGAGCCCACCACCACGCCCGACCCGGGACCCACCCCCACCCCGGGCTGCCCCACGCCCTCCGCGGAGGCCGATCCCGCCGCCCCGACGGACGCACCGACCGACGAACCCTGCGCCGGCCCCACCCCCACCGCCTGAGGGGTCAGCCGGCGTCGAGCACCTCGGACAGGTCGTACCGCACCACTTCCTCCAGCTGCGCATAGGTGCAGGTGGAAGGGGTGCGGTCCGGCCGCCACCGCCGGAACTGGGTGGTGTGGCGGAAGCGGTCGCCCTCCATGTGGTCGTATGCCACCTCGCAGACCCGCTCGGGCGCGAGTGCCACCCAGGAGAGGTCCTTCTTGCCTGACCAGCGGCTCGGTGCGCCCGGCAGCCGGGACCCCTCGTGCGCCGAGGCGTCCCCCCAGGCCGCCCACGGGTGGCCCGCGGGTTCGATGCGCAGCGGCTCCAGCTCCTCGACGAGTTCGGCCCGCCGCTTCATCGGGAACGCCGCGCACACCCCCACGTGCTGGAGGGCGCCGTGGGAGTCGAACAGGCCCAGCAGCAGCGAGCCGACGACGGGGCCGCTCTTGTGGAAGCGGTAGCCCGCCACGACGACGTCGGCGGTCCGCTCGTGCTTGATCTTGTACATGGCGCGCGTGTCCGGCCGGTAAGGCAGGTCGAGCGGCTTGGCGACGACCCCGTCGAGCCCCGCGCCCTCGTACCGCTCGAACCACTGCCGCGCGAGCGCCTGGTCCGTGGTGGAGGGAGCGAGGTGGACGGGCGCCGAGGCGTCCGCGAGGGCCTCCTCCAGGATCGCCCGCCGCTCCGTCTGCGCGGTGGTGAGCAGGGAGGTGTCGTCCAGGGCGAGGATGTCGAAGGCGACGAGGCTCGCCGGTGTCCGCTCCGCCAGCATCCGGACCCGGGAGTCGGCCGGGTGGATGCGCTCGCTGAGCCGGTCGAAGTCCAGCCGTCCTTCGTACGGCAGCACGATCTCGCCGTCGATCACACAGCGCCGGGGCAGGTTCTCCAGGACGGCGGCGACCACCTCGGGGAAGTAGCGGGTGAGAGGCTTACCCGTACGGCTCCCGATCACCACCTCGTCGCCGTCCCGGTGCACGATCGCCCGGAAGCCGTCCCACTTCGCCTCGTACTGCATCCCCGGGGGGATCGCGGACACGGACTTGGCGAGCATCGGTTTCACGGGCGGCATCACCGGCAGGTCCATGGCCCGATTCTGGCCCATCGAGCGGGGCACGTCCTCCGATGTGCGGCATATGTGGACCCGGCCTACGGTGTCCGACATGGGAGCTGGAGCGGCGATGGAACTGGACGTGGGCGGGCGGGCCGTCCGCCTGTCCAACCCGGACAAGGTGTACTTCCCGGAGAAGGGCTACACCAAGAAGGACGTGGCCGACTACTTCCAGGCCGTGGGGCCCGGGATCCTCCGGGCCCTCAGGGAACGGCCCACCACCCTCCAGCGCTTCGTCGACGGCGTCGAGGGCGAGTTCTTCTACCAGAAGCGCGCCCCGAAGAACCTCCCCGACTGGACGCCCACCGCCCGCATCGAATTCCCCAGCGGCCGGCACGCCGACGAGATGTGCCCCACCGAACTCGGCGCGGTCCTGTGGGCCGCCAACCTCGGCACCCTGACCTTCCACCCCTGGCCGGTGCGCAGGGCCGACACCGATCACCCGGACGAGTTGCGCATCGACCTCGATCCGCAGCCGGGGACCGACTACTCCGACGCGGTGCGCGCGGCGCACGAACTGCGCTCGGTCCTGGACGAGAACGGGCTGCGCGGCTGGCCCAAGACCTCCGGCGGGCGCGGCATCCACGTCTTCGTCCCGATCGTCCCGGAGTGGACCTTCACCCAGGTCCGCCGCGCCGCCATCGCGGTGGGCCGGGAACTGGAGCGCAGGATGCCGGACCGGGTGACCACCGCGTGGTGGAAGGAGGAACGGGGCGAGCGCATCTTCGTCGACTACAACCAGACGGCCCGGGACCGCACGATCGCCTCCGCCTACTCCGTGCGCCCGTTCCCGCACGCCCCGGTCTCGGCGCCCCTGCGCTGGGACGAGATCGACGACGCGGAGCCGCGCGACTTCGATCTGCGGACCATGCCCGGGCGGTACGCCGAGGTGGGCGACCTGCACGCCGACATGGACGACCACGCCTTCCGGCTCGACCAGGTCCTGGAGCTGGCGCGGAGGGACGAGCACGAGCACGAACTCGGTGACCTGCCCTATCCGCCGGAGTACCCCAAGATGCCGGGCGAGCCCAAGCGCGTGCAGCCCAGCCGTGCCCGCCGCGACGAGGGTGACCGGGCATGACGTCCGGAGCGACGGAGGGCCCGGGGGAACGCGATGGGCACGGGGAACCGGACGGCCGGGACGGACGAGGCGGCGACGGGCACGGGGCGCACGGCAGGCCGCCGACCGGGCGGGAGAAGTGGGAGGCGTTCAAGCAGTCGCCGTACTTCCCCGCGGTCGTCCTGGTGTTCATCCTGGCCGCCGCCGCCGGCCTTTTCGCGGGCTCGTACACCTATGCGATGGCCAATCCCACCCCGCACCGGATCCCGGCCGCCGTGGTCGAGGGGCCCAGGACCCCCTACGCCACCGCGTTCGTCGAGGGGATGGAGAAGGCGCTCGACGCCTCGCTGGAACTGCATCGGTACCCCGACGGCGCGGCGGCCCGGGCGGCGCTGGAGGAGCAGAAGGTCTTCGTGATCCTGCGGTCCGAGGGCGAGGGCGTGCTGATGCAGGTGGCCAGTGCCTCCGGGGCCTCCGTCGCCCAGCTGCTGGGCGAGACCGGGGTGAAGGTCGCCGACACGATCGGTGTCCGGCTCACCGTCAAGGACCTGAAGCCGCTCGGGGAGGGCGACCCGCGCGGGCTCGCCCTCTTCTACATCTCGCTCGCCGCCGTCATCATCGGCTTCGTCGGGGCGATCCAGCTCAGCGTGCACGCGCGGGCGCTGAACCCGCTGGAACGGATCCTGTTCACCGTGGGGTACGCCCTGCTCGGCGGGTTCGCCATCGCCGCGGTGGTGGACTGGGGACTCGGCGCGCTCGATCTGCCCTTCGCCCAGTCATGGCTGATCCTGGCGTTCACGATGTTCACGTCGGGCATGGTCTTCACGATGTTCAACACCCTGATGGGCCGCTGGGCGATGATCCCGACCTGGGGTGTCATGGTCCTGCTCGGCAACCCGTCGTCCGGCGGGGCGGTGTCCTGGCCCCTGCTGCCCTCGCTCCTCGGGCACGTCGGACGCTGGCTCCCGCCCGGTGCCTCGGTCAACGCCCAGCACACGGCGGTCTACTACCAGGGCCACCAGTACGTCTTCCCCTACCTCGTGCTGGCGGCCTGGGCGCTGGTGTCCTGCACGGTCTTCTGGGTCTGGCGCCACCGGCACCCCGGAGGCCGCGACCGCGTGCCGGAGCACGCGGCCGCGGCCGCCTGAGTGTGCCTCGTCCCTACAACTCCTTGATGCGGATGTCGCGGTACGAGATCACGTCCGTGGTGCTGTGGACCTGGAGCCCGATGTAGCCGGAGGCGTAACGCCGCCCGTCGGTGCCCGGGTCGTCGCCCCGCGGCGGTTCGAAGAGCTGGCCGCCGGTGTTGTCGAACTCGTTGATCAGCACACCGTTGCGGTAGACCGAGTAGTGCTGGTCCACGACCTTGATCTCGTAGTCGTTCCAGGTGCCCTTGGGCGTGACCCCGGCGCCGCCGAGGCCGACCCGGTCGAACCCGTAGACGGACCCGGTCTTGTACATGTCGCCGTCGGGCCGGTCGTTGACCTGGATCTCATGGCCGTACTTGATGGCGACCCACTCCGGACGGGACTCCTCCGGGTGGTCGTGGACGTCCGGGAAGCGGACGAAGACCCCGCCGTTGGCGTTGCCCGCGCCGGGGGCGTCGTCACGCCACTGGAGCTTCAGCGAGAAGTCCCCGTACTGCCGGGCCGGGAACCACAGCATCCCCATGCCGTCCACGGTGGTGGAGCTCGTGATCGAGCCGTCCTCCGTGTTCAGCCCGAACTTCCCGCCGCCGACCTGCTCCCACTTGGCGAGGGACTCGGCCGTGCCGTCGAAGAGTTTGCGGTAGCCCTCGTCCTGGCCCGGCTTGCCGATGCCGGACTGCTTGGCGGCCCGGTAGATCCTCTTGTGCTCACGGGCGTCGAGGACCCCGTCGGCGAGCAGCTTGTCGAGGACCTTGTCGACGTGCTTGAGGAAGAGCGCGTGCGAGGACCAGTCCTTCTCGTCCTCGATCAGCTCGTTGATCGTGCAGCGGTTTCCGGTGATCCGGTTGGGCACGCCGGTGTCCACCGTCCCGACGAAGACGGTGAGCCGTACGTCGTACTCGGGGCAGTTCGGGGCCGGGACCCCGCCGCTCTCGGCGATGGTGAACGAGGTCTGCTTCGCCTCGGAGGTATTGCCGGCCTTGTCCGTCGCCCGGTGAGCGAGGGTGTGGCGGCCGACGCGGTCGACGATCACGGGTGTGGTGTAGGCGAGGTAGGGACCGCCGTCGAGGGAGTACTCGATCCTGTCGACACCGGAATCGGCGTCCTTGGCGGTGACGGTGGCGGTGGCACTGGTGAGGAACGCGCCGTCCGAGTTCTTGTCGCCCGAGACCACCACGGAGGTCTCCGGCGGAGTCCTGTCCTGCGACGGCTGCTCGACGACGGTGAAGTCGACGGACTTCTCCGCGGCCACGTTGCCGGACCTGTCGGTCGCGCGGTAGCGGACGGTGTGCGTCCCCACCTCGTGGACCATCACGGGTGCGGTGTACGGCTGCCAGGCGCCGTCCGCCCCGACGGCGTACTCGATGGTGTTGACGCCGGAACCGGTGTCGGAGGCGGTCACGGTGACCGTGGCCATCCCGAGGTATGCGCCCGCCTCGTCCTTCTCACCGGACACGGTCGCCGAGGTCTCCGGAGGGGTCTCGTCGTCCGTCGGCGGTGCGGCGACCGCGAAGTCGGCCTTCTTCTCCGCGGCCACGTTGCCGGACCTGTCGGTGGCGCGGTAGCGGATCGTGTGCGACCCGACCTCGTTCACCACGACGGGTGCGGTGTACGGCTGCCAGGCGCCGTCCGCCCCGAGCGCGTACTCGACGGTGTCGACGCCCGAACCCGCGTCGGTCGCCGCCACGGTGACGGTCGCCTGGCCGATGTACGCGCCGTCGGCGTTCTTTTCGCCGGCCACCGTCGCCGAGGTCTCGGGAGCGGTGGTGTCCTCGCCGCCGCCGTCCTCGGTCACCGTGAGGATGCCCTGCATCGAGCCGTGGCCGGGGATCGTGCAGTGGTAGAAGTACCGGCCGGGCGTGAGGGTGACCTCGACGCTGTGCTTGCCGCCCTCGCTGTCGCTGGGGTTGGCCAGGATGTTGACCGCGACGTCGTTGTTGAACTCCGGGTCCGACACGCTGAACGTCAGCGTGTGCGGCATGCCCGTCGTGTTGCCCGTGGCCGCGCTGTTCTCGAAGACGATGGTCGCGGCGCCGGCCACCGCGGTCTTCGGCGCCGTCAGGTAGTGGTCGATGGGGTCACCGGCGGTCCAGTTGAGGACCTGCTCGGCGGCAGCCGCCGCCCGGTCGTCGTCCCGTCCGTACGCGGCGGTCGACGCCAGCCCGAGGACCATCAGGAACGAACCGAGCAGGGCGAGCCACCAGCGTGCGGGCCCGTACCGCCGTCGAGCGAGGAGCGAGGGGTGTCTCACTGCGCTGCCGCCTTCCTGGCCAGGTCGGCGGCGGCCGGGGTCGGACCGCCGCCCTTGTACGTCACGCGCCACAGCGCGGACTTGGAGTCGGAGGTGAAGAAGCCGCGTCCGTAGTCCAGGACGTAGAGCGAGCCGTCCGGGGCGAACTTCCAGTCCATGAGGTTGCGGATGCCGTCGGCACCGACCGGAATGATCTTCTTCAGGGACTCGGCGTGCGTGGGCAGGCCGCCCTTGCCGACGGTCTTCGGGTCGGTCAGCACGGCGTGGCGCGGCTGGGTGTCGTCGTAGAAGTCACCGACGAACCACTTCCCGTCCCAGTACGCCGGCCACTTGGCCTCGCTGGTGCTCGACGCGTCGTAGCGGTAGACCGGGCCGTTCATCGTGGCCTGGCCGCCGCCCTTGAGCCAGGGCAGGAACTGCTTCTGGTCCTCGACCTTGTAGCTCGGGACGCCGTTCGCGTCACGCGGGTAGTCCACGCCGCCGCCCTGGGGCGAGTACCAGATGGTGTTCGACGTGACGGGGGGCAGTTTGACCAGGCCGTCGTTGTGGGGCGACTCGTTCCTCGGGGCGTCGCAGTCGTACCAGCCCAGAGGCTTGGACGGGTCGGGCAGATTGCGGTCCCGGTAGGGCTGCTTGTTGCCCATGCAGTACGGCCAGCCGTGGTTGCCGGCCTTGGTGATCGCGGCGAACGTGTCGTACTTCGCGGGACCCCAGGTGGTGCTGGGAGAGCCCGCGTCGGGGCCGACCCAGCCCGCGTACAGGGTGTCGGTCGCCTTGTCGACCGAGATGCGCGCCGGGTTGCGCACACCCATCACGTAGATCTCACCCCGGGTCTTGCCACCGCCCTCGTCGGGCTCCTTGCCGGTGAAGAGGTTGCCCTCGGGCAGGGTGTAGGTGCCGTCGTCCTCGGGGTGGATCCGCAGGATCTTGCCGTTGAGGTTGTTGGTGTTGCCCGCGGTGCGGCGGGCGTCCGCGAAGGACACGCCCTTGTAGTTCGGCTGCGGGTTGTTGCCGGAGTAACCGTCACTGAAACCGGAGGAGTTGTTGTCACCCGTGGCGATGTAGAGGTTGTCCTTCGAGTCCCAGGCCATGCCGCCGCCCGCGTGGCAGCAGCTGTGGATCTGGACCGGCCAGTGCAGCAGCACCTTCTCGGACGCGAGTTCCAGCGTGTTCGTGGCGTGGTCGAAGGTGAACCGCGAGACCTGCCGCACCGCCATCTGCTTGTCGCGGTCGATCTTCGCGTGCGGGGTGTAGTGCAGGTAGACCCAGCCGTTGGTGGCGAAGTCCGGGTCCAGCTCGATCCCGAGCAGGCCCTCCTCCACCTTGACCAGCTCGTCGCCGCCGCCCTTGTTGCCGAAGACGCTCAGCTTGCCGGCCAGGGTGACCTTCCCGGTCGCCGGGTCGTACACATGGATCTCGCCCTCGCCCTTGCCGATGTTCGGGTCGTTCCAGTCCGTCACCACCGGCGCGCTGCTGTCCGCGCCACCGCGCCCGATGTAGAAGACCCGGCCGTCCTTCGCGGTCACCAGGCCGTGCGGCTCGCCGATCTGGTCGTTCTGCCCCGGCCGGTTGGGCTGGGTGAGCCGCTCGGCCGTGTAGTGGGAGTCGATCGTGGCCTTGCAGTCGGCCTGCGAGAGACGGCTCGTCCAGGCGAGCGCGCCGCGCAGGTGGTCGCGGAAGTCGGTCTCGGCGAAGCTCGCCGCCGTACCGCCCATGGCGGTGTAGAAGGAGCGTCCGCCGTCGTAGTCACGGCACCACGAGACCGGGTGGTCCCAGCCGTTGGCGCTCTTGCCCGGGGTGTAGGTGAGCTCGCGCACCCGGGCCACGGTGTGCACGTCGCCGGACGGATTGTCCTTCCAGTTCAGCCACTTGTCCGGACGCTTCCACTCCAGCGGGAGGTTCCTCGTCGCCGGGTGCTGCCGGTCGCCGATCTCCACGGTGGCGCGCTGGACGGCCGTCGGGCTGTCCGCCGCGGGGCGGGCCCCGACCAGACCGGTGAACCAGTCGGAGTAGGGCTCCGTGCGCGCCGCGTCGTGGATGCCGAGGAAGCCGCCGCCGGCCTCCATGTACGCCTCCAGGCCTGCTTCCTGCTCCGGGTCGAGGACGTCGCCGCCGCCGGTCAGGAAGACGACCGCGTTGTACCTGCCGAGCTGCTTGCCGTTGGTGAACACCCCGGCGTCGTCGGTGGCGACGGTCTTGAACTGCCCGGCTTCCGGACCGCTGAGCCCGATCTTCTCGATGGCCGCGATGCCGGCGTCCACGGTCGGGGACTCGTCACCCGCCGAGGCGTGGAACACGAGCACCCGCACGTTGGCCCCGCCCGGCGGCGAAGGCAGGGACAACGTTGTCGCGATCCTCTCCTTCAGCCCTGGATCCGGATAAGGGCTTGCGGTGGCCGCGTTCCCGCCGAGCAGGGAGGCGGTCAGGGCGCCCGCTGCCACGGCCGCCGCGATGCCGCGGCGCGATCTGGACCTGTGATGTGGTGTGCGCTGCATGTGGTCACCCACCCCTCTTGGTCACTTCTCCGGTCACTTCTCTCTCATCGCACCTCTGAGCTGAAGGCGACAGCGCACGAAGCTAGACCTCTTTTCGCGGCGCGCCAATAGGTATGGCAGCAATCGAACGAACTTTGTCCTGAGTGTGGATAAACCCTCGGGCCCCGGCTACCGTGTGGGCCGTCCAGGGGATCAGCGCGTCAGTTTCCTTCTCGCAGTGGGGAGTTCGACATGGACCGCAGGACCTTCAACCGCCGGATGCTGGTGGGTGGCGGAGTGGCCGCCGCCACCGGGGTGACATCGATGTCACTCGGTGCGGTGCAGGCCACCTCCGCGGAGAACCCGGCGAAGACCGCGCCCGCGGGAGGCGCCGTACGCCATCTCAAGCTGTACGCCGAGAAACTGCCGGACGGTCAGCTCGGCTACGGCCTGGAGAAGGGCAAGGCGACGATCCCCGGGCCGCTCATCGAGATCACCGAGGGCGACACGCTGCACATCGAGTTCGAGAACACCACGGACGCCGACGCCAGCCTCCATGTGCACGGGGTGGACTACGACATCGCGAGCGACGGCACCCGGATGAACCGCAGCCACGTCGAACCGGGCGGCACCCGGACGTACACCTGGCGCACCCACGCCCCGGGCCGGCGCAAGGACGGCACCTGGCAGGCGGGTAGCGCGGGTTACTGGCACTACCACGACCACGTCGTCGGCACGGACCACGGCACCGGCGGCATCCGCAAGGGTCTGTACGGTCCCCTCGTGGTCCGCCGCAAGGGGGACGTCCTGCCGGACCGGACGATCACGATCGTCTTCAACGACATGACGATCAACAACAAGGCGGCACACGAGAGCCCGAACTTCGAGGCCACGGTGGGGGACCGGGTCGAGGTCGTGATGATCACGCACGGTGAGTACTACCACACGTTCCACATCCACGGTCACCGCTGGGCCGACAACAGGACCGGCCTGCTCACCGGCCCCGAGGACCCCAGCCGGGTCGTCGACACGAAGATCTGCGGTCCCGCCGACTCCTTCGGCTTCCAGATCATCGCGGGCGAGCACGTCGGGGCCGGTGCGTGGATGTACCACTGCCACGTCCAGAGCCACTCCGACATGGGGATGGCCGGACTCCTGCTGGTCGCCAAGGCGGACGGCACGGTCCCGGGGTACGACCCGCCGCACCACGCGGCCGGGGCGACGGGCGACGCGCACGCGCACTGAGGGGGCCCGGCGGCCGGGAGGCGTACGCGGACCCGAAGCCGCGCCGCGGCCGGGGGAGCGGCTCCGTGCCGGGAGCACGTCCCGCGGGCGCGGGCAGCGGGCCGTCCCCGGTCAGACCTCGGCGGCCAGCCGGGACTGCTCCTCCTCGACGATCCGCCGGGCGAGGTTCCCGTCCGAGACGTCCACCGCGTCGGGTGTCGCCTCGGCGAGGTCGCTGCGCCGCGCGTACGCGTCGAAGAGCCGGTCCTTGCGCGCCAGGATGTCCAGCAGCCGCTGGTCGACGCTGTCGGCCGCGAGGAGCCGGTGGACCCGCACGGTCCGTATCTGTCCCATGCGGTGTGCCCTGGCCACCGCCTGGTGCTCCATCGTCGGCTTGATCTGCGGTTCGCACAGGATGACGACCGACGCCGCCTGGATGTTCAGGCCGACCCCGCCGGCCTGTATCTGGCTCAGCAGCACCGCGTGACCGTCCGCCCGGTCGAAGGAGTCGACCAGCTCCTGCCGGCGCGCGGCCGGGACCGAGCCGGAGACCGGTCCGAACACCCCGTCACCCAGAGCCTCCTGGACGGTGCCGAGCACCTCGCGGAAGTACGAGAAGACCACGACCTTCAGGCCGTTGGCCTCCGCCTCCGCGACGAGTTCGCGCAACCGGTTCAGCTTGGCCGAGGTCTCGGGCCGGGCGTAGGCGGCGCGGCGCATCCGCATGAAGTGCCCCGACCCGACCGCCTCGCGGTACGCCTCGAAGTCGGCGGGCGAGAACTCCTCCCACTCGTCCGCCCGTACCAGCGACGGGAGTTCACCGAGGACGTCCTCCTGGTTGCGGCGCAGGTAGGCCGGCGCGACGGCCCTGCGGAACGCGTGCGATCCGGCGACCCCGTGGGTGGAGGTGACGAGCGGTGCCAGCTCCGGCCGGAGCCGGCGCACCAGGCTGCGGAACTCCTCCACCCGGTTCTCCATCGGGGTGCCGGTCAGGAACAGCACCCTCTCGGTGTGCTCCGTCCAGCCGCTCACGGCGCGGGCGCGGCGCGTCTCGGGATTCTTCACGAAGTGGGCCTCGTCCACCACCACCATGCCCGGCCGGATCCCGCTCCCCGGGCCGTCCGGCAGCGTGTGCAGCGCGTCGAAGGTCGTCACCGCGACGCCGCCGCGCTCGCGCCACTCGGCGAACGCCTCCTGCCGCTCGGGGCCGTGCACCGGTACGGCCCGCAGGGTGGAGCGGGCCGACACCTCCCGCCGCCAGTTGATCAGGACGCTCGCGGGGCACACCACCAGGAAGTGGCTCTCGCCCCGGGCCGCGAGATGGGCCAGCGCCGCGATGGCCTGCACGGTCTTGCCGAGCCCCATCTCGTCGCCCAGCACCACCCGCTTCTGGGTCAGCGCGAAGCGCGCCCCGAAGGACTGGTATCCGCGCAGCGAGACCCGCAGGCAGGTGTCGTCCAGCCGCATCTCGCGCACCCGGTCCGCGATCCCGGCGGGGACGAAGCCCTCGGCTGCGTCTTGGTCCGGCTCGCTGCCGGACAGCTCGGCCAGCAGGCTGTAGTACTCGGGGGAGCGCAGCTCGAAGTCGACCCAGGCCTCCGCCTCCGACGCGGGGCCGCGCAGCAGGTCGACGGACACCTGCCCGAACAGCGTCCGCAACCCGCGGGCGGCGGCGTCCTCCGTCGCCGTCCGCACGGAGGCCACGGCGGCCAGCGCCCGCGCGGCGCCCGCCCGGCCGGCGAGGAGCATCCGCAGCCGGCTCCGCGCGGGCGCGGCGGTGACGAGCAGCGGTTCCAGCTCCGTCGTCAGACGACGGGCGGCGTCGACCGCTCTGCGCACGTCCGGCCCGCCCTCGACGAGGCGGTGCAGCGCGACGAGCAGCGTGGTCGTCGCCTCGTCCGCCGTGTCCACGTCCATCCGTACGGCGACGGTCTCCCGGACGGCGTGAGCGATCTGCCCGGCCGCGGCCAGCGCCTGGTCCGCGGTGTGCGCGCCGACGCCGGGGATCTGGCGGAGCTCGTAGCGCCCCGCCGCGTGGACCCGGCCGACGGTCGTATAGCCCGCCTGCTCCAGCGCGCCGAGGCGCAGCCTCCCCTCCGTGACGTCCGCGAGCCGTGCGACGGGGATGGAGGCCAGTTCGGTGCCGACGAGCGAGTCCAGCAGCGGGGCCAGCGCGGCGCGCGCGGCCTCGACGGCACGGTGGTGGTCGTCCAGCACCGTGCGGGCCGTTCCGGCGAGCTCCTGGGCGTTCCCGAGCAGCTCCCGTGCCGCCCGGCCCGTGGGCGTCCGGCCCGTGGGTCCGGCCTGCGTCATGTGCGTCCCTCTGTCCCCGCCACCGCGCTCCGCCCGCGCGGGGTCTGCCACGACCGGACCCATCGTGCCATGCGTGCCGCCCCGCCCCGTGCACGCGAACTGCGGTTGTCGGTGGCGGGTGCCAGACTCGGGAAAAGCGGCACATCCCGGTCCGGCCAGGACGAGCGAGACATTCGCCCGTACGTCCGGCCAGGACGCGCGGGACAACGGAACTGGCCGAAGGAGCCCATCATGCGCGACCCAGCGTTCGTCACCGGCGCCCCCAACTGGATCGACCTCGGCACCCCCGACGTCGAGGCGGCCACGGCCTTCTACGGAGGCCTCTTCGGATGGGAGCTGGTGCCCGGCGGCCCCGAGACCGGTGGCTACGGCATGTATCAGCTGAGGGGGAAGACCGTCGCGGGCGTCATGACCGTGCCGGCGGACCAGGGTGCGCCCGCCTGGTCCGTCTACTTCCAGACCCCCGACGCCGACGCCACCGCGCGGTCGGTCGAGAAGGCGGGTGGCACGGCGGCGTTCGCCCCGATGGACGTGCTCGACTACGGCCGCATGGGCGGGTTCACGGACAGCACCGGCGCGTACTTCGGTGTCTGGCAGCCCGGGACGAACACCGGACTCGGCATGATCATGGAGTCCGGCTCGCTGATCTGGTCGGAGCTCTACACCCCGGACGTCCCCGCGGCGGCCGCCTTCTTCCACACGGTCTTCGGCTGGCAGACCCAGGACATGTCCTACCCCGACGGCTCCTACACGGTCGTCCGTCCCGCGGGCACGGAGAACGAGGAAGCCTCCTTCGGAGGGCTCGTCCCGCTCGACGAGGTG
Organism: Streptomyces argenteolus; assembly: GCF_042902585.1. Classification (GTDB taxonomy): domain Bacteria; phylum Actinomycetota; class Actinomycetes; order Streptomycetales; family Streptomycetaceae; genus Streptomyces; species Streptomyces argenteolus. The sequence goes on along the minus strand of NZ_JBIBEG010000003.1, from coordinate 757,834 downwards.
CCCAGCCAGGCCGAGGCCGGACCGCACTGGCTGCCGTACTTCGCCGTCGACGACGTGGACGCGACCGCCACCGCCGCGCAGCGGCTGGGCGGCCGGGTGACCGCGCCCGCCTCGGACGTGCCGGAAGTCGGCCGGATCGCGACCTTCGCGGACGCGGCCGGAGCGGCCTTCGCGGTGATCAAGCCTCTCCCGATGTCGTAGCCGGCCTGCGGGAACGCGCCGGGCGGGAGGTCGAGCGCCCCCGTCCGGCGGTTCGTTGAACGCGGTCGTTGATCACTTGTTTATCGCCACAGGGCACGGTGGGCACCATGCCGATCAACATCACCACCGACGAGCTCACCTGGCAGGAGACCGCGCTGTGTGCGCAGGCCGGGCCGGAGTTCTTCTTCCCGGCGCCGGGCAGCTCCACGCGGGAGGCCAAGCAGCTCTGCAACGCCTGCGAAGGCCGGCTGGCGTGCCTGGAGTACGCACTCGCGCACGACGAGCGCTTCGGCGTGTGGGGCGGGCTCTCCGAGAAGGAGCGCGAGCGGATGCGCAGATCGCGTTCCGACCGGCGCTGAGCGCCCGCCCGCGAGCCCTCCGTCACGTGATGCGGAAGGTCTCGCCGTACACCTGCCACACCAGGGGCTTGTCGAGGGCCAGGTTGCCCTCGCTCAGGAAGACCCGCTGCGCCGTGTCGATCCTGGACGTGTCGCGCTGGACCTTGCGTGCCCTGATGGCCTTCCTGGTCTCGTCCAGGAAGGCGTCGAGATACGCCTTCTCCTCGCCGCCCTCCGCCGCCGTGTCCGCCGCTCGCATCGCGGCGTCGCGGATGCCGTAGAAGCCGTCCGCCTCGATGCCCGGCCCGTGCAGCACCATCGCGTCGTAGTAGATGAACTGCCCCAGCGTGCCGAGCCCGTCGAGCTTCGCCAGCTCGACCGCGGGCTCGAAGTACAGCCTGTCGCGCGTCGCGTCCTGGGCCGCGCGGAAGGCGGGGTCCCGCGCCGCCTCACGCCAGGCGTCCGTGAAGCCCGGATCCAGACCCTCGTGCGAGTCGGTACCGTCCACCGCGCGCAGGGCGGGGAGGAACGGCGCGAGCGGATTGTCCGGGTGCTCGCCGGTGTAGCCCTCGATCAGTTGCAGCATGTCGTTCGTACCGGAACAGAAGCCGATGATCCCGGCCGTGTAGCCGGTGCCGTCACCGATGTCCTCGATCGCTCCGTACTGGCTGCGCCAGTCCAGGGTGGACGCCTCGGCGCTGGCCACGAGCCGGGAGGCGATCTCCTTCATCTCCGGGGCGGCGAGCCCCGGCGGGAGGGTGTCGATCTCCTCGGCGTGCTCCTCGGCCTGTTCCGCCGCCGCCGGCCTCGCCGTGCCGGACGGAGCGGGTCCGGCTGCCGGGCCGGTCACCGTGGGCGGCTCGGAGTCGCTCCCGCTGAACAGGATCGATACGGCGATGACGATCGGCGCGCCGAAGAGAACGAGGCGTGTCACTGGCTTCACCCGGCACAGAGTACGTTCCGTGAAGCTCGGGGGTGGCATCGCGGCCCGGGTGCGGCAGCGACACGCGGCGGCGGGGGGCCCCCGGGGGGGGGGCCCCCCCCCCGCCCCGCCGCCGGGGGGGGGGGGCCCGGGGGGGGGGCCGGGGCGGCCCGGGGGGGGGGGGGGGGGGGCGCCGGGGGGGGGGGGGCGGGGGGCGGGGGGGGGCCCGCCCCCGGGGGGGGGGGCGCCGGGGGGGGGGGCCCCCGCCACCGGGCCGTCGCGTCGGGGAGCGGATCCCGAGGCGGGGCCGAAGGGCCGAACGGTGTGGTGCGTGACCCGGATCCGGGGCTCGAGGCCGTTGTCCAGGCCCGGGGAGCGGCGCCGGGACCGGGCTCCAGGCCCGGAGGCCGGCCGGAGACTCAGGCCTGGGCGGCGCGGGCGGCCAACCGGGCCTTGCGGGCCGCAAGCTTCTCGTCGAACTTCGACGCCTCGCTGTCCAGGCCGCTCATGTAGAGGCCCAGCTCTTCCTGCGCCTTGAGTCCCTCCGGGCCGAGGCCGTCGATGTCGAGGACCTTCAGGTACCGCAGCACGGGCTGGATCACGTCGTCGTGGTGGATCCGCATGTTGTAGATCTCGCCGATGGCCATCTGCGCGGCGGCCCGCTCGAAGCCGGGCATGCCGTGTCCGGGCATGCGGAAGTTGACGACGACGTCGCGCACCGCCTCCATGGTGAGGTCGGGGGCGAGCTCGAAGGCCGCCGCCAGCAGGTTGCGGTAGAAGACCATGTGCAGGTTCTCGTCGGTCGCGATCCGCGCCAGCATGCGGTCGCAGACGGGGTCGCCCGACTGGTGGCCGGTGTTGCGGTGCGAGACGCGGGTCGCGAGCTCCTGGAACGCCACGTACGCCACCGAGTGCAGCATCGAGTGGCGGTTGTCGGACTCGAATCCCTCGGCCATGTGGGCCATGCGGAACTCTTCGAGCTTGTCCGGGTCCACAGCGCGCGAGGTCAGCAGGTAGTCGCGCATCACGATGCCGTGCCTGCCCTCCTCGGCGGTCCAGCGGTGCACCCAGGTGCCCCAGGCGCCGTCGCGCCCGAAGAGGGAGGCGATCTCGTGGTGGTAGCTGGGAAGGTTGTCCTCGGTCAGCAGGTTCACGACGAGGGCGATCCGCCCGAGGTCGGTGACCTTGGACTGGCCGGTCTCCCAGGCCTCGCCGTCCTCGAAGATGCCGGGGAAGTTGCGGCCGTCGGAGAACGGTACGTACTCGTGCGGCATCCAGGCCTTGGCGACCTTGAGATGGCGGTTGAGTTCCTTCTCCACCACCTCCTCGAGTGCGTACAGCAGTTGGGCGTCTGTCCACGCCTTCGAGCTGCCGAGGTGGGGAGAGGTGATCGTCACGAGGGCTCCTGGGGACGGGAGAATTACCTACGGCTTCGTAGGTTACGTGACCGTAGGTTAAGACGGCGGTAAGGCCTCAGCCAACCCCCGACCTGGGTACGAGTCGCCACTCTGCGTTATTACCGCAGTTCAGGCGGATATCCAGGGGGACAAGTCAGGCACCCGTACGTCCCGTCCCGCGTAGTTGACCGGGGTCCGATTCGTGCAGACCTCTCTCGTCCAGGACGAGCCGGCGGGTGATGCCCAGTGACCGGAGGAACGGCATGTCATGGCTCGCCACGATCAGCGCCCCCTCGTACGCCTCCAGTGCGGAGGTCAGACGGCGCACGCCGGAGAGGTCGAGACTGTTGGTCGGCTCGTCCAGCATCAGCAGGCGGGGCGCGGGCTCGGCGAGCAGCAGTGCGGCGAGCGTCGCCCGGAAGCGCTCCCCGCCCGAGAGGGTCCCGGCCGGTCTGTCCGCGCCTGCCCCCTTGAAGAGGAAGTGCGCGAGCCGGGCGCGGATGGCGTTGTCCGTGGCACCCGGTGCGAAGCGGGCCACGTTGGCGACCAGGGAGAGGGAGTCGTCGAGGACGTCGAGGCGCTGGGGCAGGAACCCCACCGGCACCTGCACGCTCGCCTCGCCCGACACCGGAGCCAGCGCCCCGGCGAGCGTGCGCAGGAGCGTCGTCTTGCCCGCGCCGTTGCGGCCGGTCAGCGCGATCCGTTCCGGCCCTCGCAGATCCCACTCGCCGCGGATCCGCGTCCCGTGGGCGAGTTCGAGGTCGCGCAGGAGGAGCACACCGAGGCCCGGACGCACCCGGGTGCGCGGCAGCTCGATGCGGATGGCCTCGTCGTCCCGCACCGCCCCGACGGCCTCGTCGAGGCGCTCCCGCGCCTGTGCCAGCCGCTCGGTGTGCATGATGCGGTGCTTGCCCGCGGACTCCTGCGCCGTCTGCTTGCGTTGGCCCATCACCGCCTTCGGCTCGCGCTTGGTGTCCCACATCTTCTGCCCGTACCGCCTGCGCCGGGCCAGCTTGACGTGCGCCTCGGTCAGCTCGCGCCTCTGCCGGCGTACGTCGGCCTCGGCGACCCGCACCATGCGTCCGGCCGCCTCCTGCTCCACCGCCAGGGCCTGTTCGTACGCCGACAGAGGCCCTCCGAACCAGGTGACGTCACCGTCGTGCAGATCGGCGATCCGGTCCACCCGCTCCAGCAGCTCCCGGTCGTGACTGACGACGACCATCACGCCGGTCCATGCGTCGACGGCGTCGTAGAGGCGTCCGCGGGCGTCCAGGTCGAGGTTGTTCGTCGGCTCGTCCAGCAGCAGGACCGAAGGGCGTGCGAACAGCAGGGCGGCCAGCCGCAGCAGCACGCATTCACCGCCCGACAGTTCGCCGATCGTCCGGTCGAACCCGGCGCCGGCCAGGCCCAGCCGGTCGAGCAGGGCGAGGGCGCGTTCCTCCACGTCCCAGTCGTCACCGATGACCGCGAAGTGCTCCTCCCGGACGTCGCCCGCCTCGACGGCAGCCAGTGCCGCGCGTTTCCCTGCGACACCCAGCACATCGTCGACCCGCAGCGCGGTGTCCAGGGTGAGGTCCTGCCGGAGGTGGCCGACGTCGCCGACCGTCCTGATCCGGCCGGAGGACGGCGTGAGTTCGCCTGCGATCAGCCGCAACAGCGTCGACTTCCCACAGCCGTTACGGCCGATCAGGCCGGTCCGGCCGGGACCGACGGAGAGCTGGAAGGAACGGAAGAGCTCACTCCCGTCGGGCCACGCGAACGACAGGGAGGAGCAGGTGATGTGGGTGGCGGATGCAGGCACAAGGGTCTCCCGGCTGCGTCGAGGAACACGGGGAAGGGCTCGGACACACTGGGGCCACGCAGCGGCACGCGTGCGGTGGCACGCGGCTGGGTGTGCGGACACCTCAGATGTGGAGCAACGTCCTTCTCCGATACGACGACAGCAGGGACACCGAAGACGTTACGGACGGCCCTTGCCGTCGCGCAACCGAATTCGGGCGGTCCGGCCGCTCAGCAGGATCCGTCCAGCAGATCGGTCAGGCCGGCGTCCAGGTCCATGAAGCGGTACTCGTCGCCCACCGGGACCAGTTCCTGCGCGCGCTCCAGGAAGTGGCGCAGCTCGGACGTCCGCACGTGCACCATGGCGATGCCCTCGACGGCGTGGAACTCCAGCACCGTGCGGTCGTAGCCGAACGGCCGTACCCGCACGTCCCCGACCCCGGCCGGGGCGTCCATCCCCGTGGCGAGCAGCTCGCGGGAGAACTCCCACGCCACCTCGGTCCCTTCGAGGGTCGCGGGTGCCGGGAACGCCATGCGTACGGCGAAGGGGTCCTTGCGGTCGTACTGCAGGGTTGCGGGCAGAGTCTCCATGCGCGGCGCGGACGCGACCATACGGGCCTGCACGGACTGCTCGATAACGCTGGACAAGACCTGCTCCCTCTCGCCTCAAACGACGGTTCCCGGCATTGGAGTAGACGACGGAACGCCTCCATCCGTGCACTGGCGGGGGGCGTGAGCTGTGTCACCGCCCGCCGCCCCGGCTCTTCCCGATCACCTGCCCCGTTTCGCGGGGCGCACCCTGGACGCGCGTCCACCCGTGCGTTAGCTTCCAGCGCCATGAGGTCCATGCGCGGGACGCGACGGCTGACGGCACTGGCACTCTGCGGAGCGGCGGTGACCGCGGCGCTGGCCGCACCGTCGGCGCAGGCGGCCCCGGAGAGGCGCGGGGAACGGGGGTGGACCCTCACGGCGACGGGATCGGACGCGCGCTTCCGCGGTCTCGCGGCGGTCGGCCGGGACGCCGCGTGGGTCGCGGGCTCGGGGGGCACGGTCCTGCGCACCGTCGACGGCGGCCGGCACTGGAGCGACGTCTCGCCGCCCGGCGCGGCGGGGCTGGAACTCCGCGACATCGAGGCGTTCGACCGGCGACGCGCCGTTGCCCTGGCCATCGGTGAGGGAGAGGCGTCGCGCGTCTTCCGCACGGAGGACGGCGGTACCACCTGGACCGAGTCCTTCCGCAACGACGACGCCAGGGCGTTCTACGACTGCCTGACCTTCTTCGACAGCCGTCACGGGCTCGCGATGAGCGACCCGGTGGACGGGAGGTTCCGCATCCTGTCCACCTCGGACGGCGGGCGGAACTGGCGTGTGCTGCCGGACGCGGGGATGCCCGCCGCACAGCCGGGCGAGGCCGGTTTCGCCGCGAGCGGCCAGTGCCTGGTGAGCTCCGGTGCCGAGGACGTCTGGCTCGCCACCGGAGGCTCCGCGACCGCCCGCGTGCTGCACTCCCGGGACCGCGGACTGACCTGGACCGAGGCGACGTCACCGATCCCGGCGGGCGATCCGGCACGCGGTGTCTTCGGTCTCGCCTTCCGCGACCGTACGCACGGCATCGCGGTGGGCGGCGACTACCGCGCGGACCAGCCGTCCCCGGACGCCGCCTCCGTCACCCGGGACGGCGGCCGGAGCTGGCGGAGCGCGGCCACCCCGCCGCCCGCCTACCGCTCGGGCGTGGCGTGGCTGCCGCACAGCGCGCGGTCGGCGCTCGCCGTCGGCCCGACCGGGACCGACCTCACCCGGGACGGCGGACGCACCTGGCGGACCGTGGACACCGGCTCCTACGACACGGTGGACTGCGCACCGGACGGCGGCTGCTGGGCCTCCGGCGAGAAGGGCCGCGTGGCACGGCTGCGCTAGCGACGCGGGCGGAGCGAGCCGGAGCGTGACGGCGGATCACCCGCGCCGTCCCGGCGCGTCCGCTCCACAGGCCCGCCGCCCAGGGGTGCACGCGGCCGTTAATCAGTGGTGCGCCGCCCGGAGGGCTGTCTAGGCTGGCGGAGCGACCGCGCCCCCGATGCGCCCGGCTGCGGCTACTTCCTTCTGACAGCCGAGTGACGCCGCGGCCCTTTCACCGATCTCGAGGGGCGCGGCCGTTTCCGCCGCGGCCCGTCCATGGTCCGGGTCCGTGGCTGTCCGTTCCTCGAATCCGGGGGGATTCACTGCCTCGTCACACCCAGCGCGTCTCCAAGGTCTGGACGGAGATGCTCGTGGCACCGCACGTCTCGGCGGCAGCCCGCACCGTCTCGTCACGACCACGTCCCGGCCCCGCCCCGGGCGCACAGGCATTCCGTACGTACGCAGGGGGCCCGGCCTTCGTCCGGGAGCCCCGGGAGGAACTCTTCCTCCTGGCCGTCGGCAACCTCGTCTCGCAGCAGACCTTCCACGAGAGCGGCCAGGAGCGCGACGAGCGCTACCTCCGCCTCGTGCGGGCACACGCCGTCGAGGATCCGGCGTGGACGGCCGGGCTGCTGCGATGGCTCCGCGGAGAGGGCAGCATGCGGACCGCCTCCCTGGTGGGTGCCGCGGCCTACGTCCGGGCCCGGCTCGACGCCGGGGTCAGCGAGGGTCCTTCCAACCGGTCCGTGATCGACTCGGTGCTCCAGCGCGCCGACGAGCCCGGGGAACTGCTCGCCCACTGGCTCTCGGCGTACGGGCGGAACGTGCCGCAGCCCGTGAAGAGGGGCGTCGCCGACGCCGTACGGCGGCTGTACACCTCCCGGTCGCTGCTGAAGTACGACACCGCGTCCAGGGCCGTCCGCTTCGGCGACGTGCTCAACCTGGTGCACGCCGCCCCCGACCCGGCCAAGCCCTGGCAGGGCGCGCTGTTCCGGTACGCCCTGGACCGCCGGCACCACCCGGAGCGCGCGGTCCCTCCGGTCTCCGACCGGTTGCTGACCGCGCACCGAACGCTGACGGAGCTTCCGGCCGAGCGGTGGCGGGCCCTGGTCACCGGGCCGGGCGGAGCCGAGCGGCTGGCCGAGGCGGGCATGACCTGGGAGTCCGTGGCGGGCCGGCTCGGGGGGCCGATGGACGCCGCCGTCTGGGAGGCCGTGATCCCCTCGATGGGGCCGATGGCCCTCGTACGGAATCTGCGCAACTTCGACGAGGCGGGGGTCTCCGACGCGGCGGCCGCACGCGTCGCCGAACGGATCTCGGACGCCTCCGAGGTCGCCAGGTCGCGGCAGTTCCCCTTCCGCTACCTGGCGGCCCACCGGCACGCGCCCTCAGCACGCTGGGCGGACCCGCTGGAACGGGCGCTGGGGCACTCGCTGGCCGCTGTGCCCGCCCTGCCCGGCCGGACGCTGGTGCTCGTGGACCGGTCGGACTCCATGTTCTGGGACACCGTCTCGGAGCGGTCCGTGCTGACCCGCGCCGACGCCGCGGCCGTGTTCGGCGCCGCGCTCGCACTGCGGGCCGAGCAGGCTGACCTGGTGCAGTACGGATGGTCCAGCGCGGCGGTGCCGTTCCGGCCGGGGGAGCCGGTGCTGGAGGTACTGAAACGCTTCCGCGGTCTCGGAGGCACGTACACGACGAAGGCGCTCCGCACCCACTTCGACGGGCACGACCGGGTCCTGATCGTCACCGACGAGCAGTCCGCGCCGCCCGGCCCTCACGCCGGGGACCCGGTCCCGGCCGGCACCCCGGTCCACACCTGGAACCTGGCGGGGTACCGGCCCGCCCACAGCCCCCCGGGGCCCCACCGGTACACCTTCGGAGGACTCACGGACGCCGCGTTCACGATGGTCGGTCTCCTCGAGGCCGGCCACGACGCCACCTGGCCGTGGACCACCGGCCCGGTGTGACCCGCCCGGGCACAGGAACGCGCAAGGCAGCCCTCAGCCGGGCAGTTGCTGCCGGTACGGTGCGAGCGCCTCCGAGGTCTTCGTCGCGAGGAACTCGGTGATCCGGTAGGCGCACACCCCGTGAGCCGCGAAGGGGTCGGAGGCCGCGATCCGCTCGATCCCGGCACGGTCGTCGCCCACGGCCAGGATCACACCGCCGTCGCGGGGGTTCTTGCGTCCCGAGGCGATGAACACCCCGGCCGCGTACTGCGCGTCCAGCCAGCTGACGTGCTCCGTCATGAGGGTGTCGACGCGCTCGACCGGTGCGGTGTAGGTCAATTCGAGTACGAACATGACCGGCAGGCTACCCGCCCCCCGGAGGGCCGTTTCCCGGAGTGCCGGGGCCGGCCTCCCGAGACGGCTGGGCAGTTCTAGACTGGCCCGCCATGACGACTTTCCGGACGCCCGCGGGCGAGGCCGAGGCCCGCGCCGTCCAGGACGCGCTGCGCACGCGCGTGGTGCTGGACGAGCCCGGGCCGGCGCCCGGCACCGGCCGGGTCACCGGCGTCGACGTCGCCTACGACGACGGGCGCGATCTGGTCGTCGCGGCGGCCGTGACCCTGGACGCCGCCACTCTCGACGTGATCGCCGAGTCCACCGCCACGGGCCGTGTCTCGTTCCCGTACGTCCCCGGGCTCCTGGCCTTCCGGGAGCTCCCCGCAGTCCTCGCCGCGCTGGAGGACCTGCCGTCGGACCCGGGGCTCGTCGTCTGTGACGGCTACGGCAGGGCGCACCCGCGCAGGTTCGGGCTCGCGAGCCACCTGGGCGTCCTCACCGGGCTGCCCGTCATCGGTGTCGCCAAGAACCCCTTCACCTTCCGCTACGAGCAACCCGGACCCCGGCGGGGCGACTTCACCCCGCTCCTGGACGGGGACGAGGAAGTGGGCCGGGCCCTGCGCACACAGGACGGGACCAAGCCCGTCTTCGTCTCGGTCGGGCACCGCACCGGCCTGGACAACGCGTGCGCCCAGACGCTCGCGCTGGCCCGGGACTTCCGCCAGCCAGAGACGACCCGCAGGGCGGACGCCCTGTGCCGGGCCGCCCTCAGGGAAGCGATCGGCTGATCCGGACACCCGCCCACCGACTGTTGCCGACTGAGTACATGTACGGATGTTGCTCGTCGAACATCAGGGGCAGGCTGGTACACATGATCGACCACCACACTCCTCAGATGAGCACCGGAACCGTACGTCTTTCGCAGCGCGGTGTCGCCGTGGGCATGACCCTCGGCGTCCTCGCGGGAATCGGCTGGACCGTGTCCATGGTCGTGACCCTGGCGTCCTGGATGCTCTGACCGGCTCCCGCCGCCCCGGGCTCAGCGCACCGTCGCGACCCGGAAGCGCAGCCCGGCCCTCGTCAGCCGGTCCAGCAGCGCGTCGCCCGCCACGACGGCAGTGGTGGCCTGTCCCGACGTCGCGGGCAGGTCGTCGAAGGCGAGGGCGAGGGCCGTCTCGGCGAGCATCTTCGCCGTCTCGCCGTAGCCGGGGTCGCCACCGGACACCTCCGTCCACACCTGCCGGCCCCCGCCCTCGCCGATGAAGCGGACGGTGAACCAACTGCGCCGCCTGCGCTGCTCGTCGGGGCCCGTGCCCGGTTCGACCCGCGCCGACAGCCAGTCCCGTGCGGCCGGGACCTGGGCGGCGGCGGTCAGCAGACCTACGGCTGCCGTCCCGCCGAGCGCCATCGGCAGGTGCTTGACGGAGGCGAAGTGCCGGTAGCGGAAGTCGGGGCCGTAGCGCTCCAGCGCTCGCGCCGACCGCTCGACGACGCGGGGGTCCAGGGTCGGCAGCGGCAGAGCCCAGGTCCCGGTCTCCGGGCTGAAGTGGGGTGAGCCCTGCGGGGCGCGGGCCCGGCGGCCGACCAGCCGCGGCTCGTGGAGCCGGCGTTCCCTGGCGGCCCGCAGCGTCTGCGGGCCGCGGCTCATCGCGGTCAGTGCCGAGGCGAACGTACCGCCGGAGAAGACCGCGCCGGTGCGGACATACCCGTCCACGGTCAGGGGCACGCCCTCGGGAAGCTGCCGGACGGTGAAGTAGACGCCGAGGTCGTGCGGCACCGAGTCGAAACCGCAGGCGTGCACAAGGCGGGCGCCGGTCTCGCGGGCGCGGGTGTCGTGCTCCAGGTACATGCGGTCCACGAACTCCGGCTCGCCGGTCAGATCGGCGTAGTCGGTTCCGGCCTCCGCGCAGGCGGCGACCAGTGCCCTCCCGTGGTGGATGTAGGGACCCACCGTCGAGGCCACCACGTGCGTGGACTCGGCGAGTTCCCGCAGGGCCGCGGCGTCGTCCGCGTCGGCCGTCAGCAGCGGCAGGGCGGCGCAGTGCGGACGGTCCACGGCGAGGCGGGCGCGCACCTGCTCCAGCTTGTCGCGGTTGCGGCCCGCGAGCGCCCAGCGACAGCCTTCCGGAGCGTGGGCGGCCAGATATTCGGCTGTGAGCGCCCCCACGAAGCCGGTAGCTCCGAAAAGAACGACGTCGTAGGGGCGCTCTGCCCCGTTCTGCCTGTTCATGAGTGCCTCCGCAGGGCCGGGCGCCGATGTGGCAGGCAGAGGTTAGCGGAGGGACTCGTGGTGCCGTGCGGCCGGGCGGGGCTCCGGTGCGAGAGGATCCGCTGAAAAGAACTAAGCGCTTGCTCGGCCAAAGGGGTTGTGCGGAGCGCGGTCCGTTCTTAGCATCATCGATGTTACATCAGTTGTGTCACACCGCTGGGGGCTTGATGGCAACGACAGGACAGGGGCCCCAGGGCCCGTTGACCGGGGTGCGCGTCGTGGAACTGGCGGGCATCGGCCCGGGGCCGTTCGCTGCGATGCTCCTCGCCGATCTCGGCGCCGATGTGGTGCGCGTGGACAGACCGGGCGGTTCGGCGATCGGCATCGAACCCGCCTTCGACCTCACCAACCGCAACAAGCGCTCCGTCCTCGTCGACCTGAAGGCCGAAGGCGGGGCGGACACGGTCCTCGACCTCGTCGAGCGCGCCGACGTACTCATCGAGGGATACCGGCCCGGCGTCGCGGAACGCCTCGGGGTCGGCCCCGACGCATGCCTGAAGCGCAATCCGCAGCTCGTCTACGGCCGGATGACCGGCTGGGGACAGGAAGGGCCGCTGGCCGACCGGGCGGGACACGACATCGCCTACATCGCCCTCACCGGCACCCTGTCCATGATCGGCAGGTCCGGTGAGCCGCCCACCGTGCCCGTCAACCTGGTCGGCGACTTCGCCGGCGGCTCGCTCTACCTCGTCGTCGGCGTGCTCGCCGCCCTCCAGCACGCCCGGACGCCCGGCGGAACCGGGCAGGTCGTGGACGCCGCCATCGTCGACGGCGCGTCCCATCTCGCCACGATCATCCACGGGATGCTGGCGGCCGGCACCTGGCAGGACCGGCGCGGCGCGAACCTCCTCGACGGCGGATGCCCCTTCTACGGCTCCTACGAGACCTCCGACGGCGGGTACATGGCGGTCGGGCCCCTGGAACCCCGCTTCTACGAGGAGTTCGCCGGGCTGCTCGGGCTGGGGGAGGAGGCTCCCGACCGCAACGACCTCGGGCGCTGGGAGGAGCTGCGGGCACTTGTCGCGGACCGGTTCAGCACCCGCACGCGCGCCGAGTGGACCGAGATCTTCGAAGGCACGGACGCCTGCGTCGCGCCGGTCCTCTCGCTCCGTGAAGCACCCCACCACCCCCACCTCGCCGCCCGCTCCACCTTCGTGGAGCACGGCGGACTCACCCAGCCCGCCCCCGCCCCCCGTTTCTCCGCGACCCCCGTCTCCGTGCGCAGCGCACCGGCGCTGCCCGGGGCGGACACCGAGGCCGTCGCCGCCGACTGGGGACTGCCGGGCCTGCTGACCACCCGGAAGGACACGACCGGCTGATGGAACTCTCCCTGCCGCTGAACTACGCGGGCGATCCGCGCGCCGCCTGCGACCAGGTCGCGGAATTCGAGTCCGCCGGACTCGACGCCGTCTGGGTGGCCGAGGCGTACGGCTTCGACTCGCCCACCCTCATGGGGTACCTCGCCGCCCGCACCACGCGCATGAAGATCGGCGCGGCGATCCTCAACGTCTACTCCCGCACCCCCGCCCTCATCGCCCAGACCGGCGCCGGGCTGGACGCCGTGTCCGGGGGCAGGGCGCTGCTCGGGCTGGGAGCCTCGGGGCCGCAGGTCGTGGAGGGCTGGCACGGCAAGCCCTACGACAAGCCGCTCGGCCGCACCCGCGAGACCGTCGAGCTCTGCCGGCGTATCTGGCGCCGCGAGGTCATCGACCACCACGGCATCACCGACATGCCGCTGCCCGCCGAGAAGGGCGGCAAGCTCGGCAAGCCGCTGAAGATCCTCACCAAGCCGGTGCGCGACACGATTCCGCTCTACGTGGCGTCCCTCGGCCCGGCCAACGTCAGGATGACCGCCGAGATCGCCGACGGCTGGCTGCCCACCCTCTACATCCCGGAGAAGGCCCAGCAGGTCTGGGGCGCCGCGCTCGCCGAGGGCGCGGCGAAGCGCGACCCCGCGCTGGGCCCCCTGCAGACCGTCGCGGGCGGCCTGCTGGCCATCGGCGACGACGCGGCGGCCGTCCGGGACCTGGCCCGCCCGCAGATCGCGCTGTACGTCGGCGGCATGGGCGCACGGGGCAAGAACTTCTACAACGACCTCGCCGTCGCCTACGGCTACGAGAAGGAGGCCGCCACCATCCAGGAGCTCTACCTCTCCGGGAAGAAGCGGGAGGCCGAGGCCGCCGTCCCGGACGAGTTCTGCGAGCTCATGACGCTCTGCGGTCCCGAGGGTTACGTACGCGACCGCCTCCAGGCGTTCCGCGAGGCCGGGGTCACCATGCTCAACGTCACGCCCGTCGGCCCCGAGCCGGCGCGGTTGATCTCCACCGTCAAGAACTGGCTCCAGGGGGCTTGAAGTGCAGCGGCAGATCTTCACCGAAGAGCACGACGCGTTCCGCGAGAGCGTCCGCACCTTCCTGGCCAAGGAAGTCCTCCCGCACTACGAGCAGTGGGAGAAGGACGGCATCGTCTCGCGTGAGGCCTGGCTCGCGGCCGGGCGGCAGGGGCTGCTCGGCCTCGCCGTCCCGGAGGAGTACGGCGGCGGGGGCAACGCCGACTTCCGCTACAGCGCGGTCATCGCCGAGGAGTTCACCCGCGCGGGTGCCGCCGGGCTCGCGCTCGGTCTGCACAACGACATCATCGGCCCCTACCTCACGGACCTCGCCACCGAGGAACAGAAGCGGCGCTGGCTGCCCGGCTTCTGCAGCGGTGAGACCATCACCGCCATCGCCATGACGGAACCCGGCGCCGGCTCCGACCTCCAGGGCATCCGCACCAGCGCCGAGGACAAGGGCGACCACTGGGTCCTCAACGGCTCGAAGACCTTCATCTCCAACGGCATCCTGGCCGACCTGGTCATCGTCGTCGCCAAGACCTCGCCCGAGGGCGGGGCGAAGGGCCTCTCGCTGCTCGTCGTCGAGCGGGGTGCCGAGGGATTCGAGCGGGGCCGCAACCTGGACAAGATCGGCCAGAAGTCCCAGGACACCGCCGAACTGTTCTTCAACGACGTACGCGTTCCCAAGGAGAACCTCCTCGGCGAGCTGAACGGCGCCTTCGTGCACCTCATGACCAACCTGGCCCAGGAGCGGATGGGCATAGCGGTCGCCGGTATCGCCGCCGCCGAACACCTCCTGGAGATCACCACCCGGTACGTCAAGGAGCGCGAGGCCTTCGGGCGGCCCCTCTCCAAGCTCCAGCACGTCCGCTTCGAGATCGCCGAGATGGCCACCGAGTGCGCCGTCACCCGGACGTTCCTCGACCGGTGCATCGTCGACCACTCCGAGGGGACGCTCGACGCCGTGCACGCGTCGATGGCCAAGTGGTGGGCCACCGAGCTCCAGAAGCGCGTCGCCGACCGCTGCCTCCAGCTCCACGGCGGATACGGGTACATGACGGAGTACCGGGTCGCCAAGGCCTTCACCGACGGCCGCATCCAGACCATCTACGGCGGTACGACCGAGATCATGAAGGAGATCATCGGCCGCTCGCTGCTCGCCTGACCCGGGCCTCCCGTCCCGGTCCCGCCGGGCCCGCGTGATCCGGCCCGATCCTGACGGAAGACCCCTCCCGCCCAGCACCGACCCCGAAAGGCAGCTGCCTTGAGTACCGAAGCATTCGTCTACGACGCGATCCGCACCCCGCGCGGCCGGGGCAAGGCCAACGGAGCCCTGCACGGCACCAAGCCGATCGACCTCGTCGTCGGTCTCATCCACGAGATCCGCGACCGTTTCCCCGGCCTCGACCCCGCGGCCATCGACGACATCGTCCTCGGTGTCGTCAGCCCGCTCGGCGACCAGGGCTCCGACATCGCCCGGATCGCCGCGATCGCCGCGGGCCTCCCGGACTCCGTCGCCGGCGTGCAGGAGAACCGCTTCTGCGCCTCCGGTCTGGAGGCCGTGAACCTGGCCGCCGCCAAGGTGCGCTCGGGCTGGGAGGACCTCGTACTCGCCGGGGGCGTGGAGTCGATGTCCAGGGTGCCGATGGGCTCCGACGGCGGCGCCTGGGCCATGGACCCGATGACCAGCTTCGAGACCGGTTTCGCCCCCCAGGGCATCGGCGCCGACCTCATCGCCACCGTCGAGGGCTTCTCGCGCCGCGACGTCGACGAGTACGCCGCGCTGTCCCAGGAGCGTGCCGCGATCGCCTGGAAGGAGGAGCGGTTCGCCCGCTCCGTCGTGCCCGTCAGGGACCGCAACGGTCTGCTCGTCCTCGACCACGACGAGCACATGCGCCCCGGCACCACGGCCGACTCGCTGGCCTCCCTGAAGCCGTCCTTCGCCGCGATCGGCGAGATGGGCGGCTTCGACGCGGTGGCGCTGCAGAAATACCACTGGATCGAGAAGATCGACCACGTCCACCACGCGGGCAACTCCTCCGGGATCGTCGACGGCGCGGCCCTCGTCGCGATCGGCTCCAAGGAGACCGGCGAGCGCTACGGACTCACCCCGCGCGCGCGGATCGTCTCCGCAGCGGTCTCCGGATCCGAGCCGACCATCATGCTCACCGGCCCGGCGCCCGCCACCCGCAAGGCGCTGGCCAAGGCGGGCCTCACCATCGACGACATCGACCTGGTCGAGATCAACGAGGCGTTCGCCGGAGTCGTCCTGCGCTTCGCCAAGGACATGGGCCTGAGCCTCGACAAGGTCAACGTCAACGGCGGCGCGATCGCGCTCGGCCACCCGCTGGGCGCGACCGGCGCGATGATCCTCGGCACGCTCATCGACGAACTGGAGCGGCAGGACAAGCGCTACGGCCTCGCCACCCTCTGTGTCGGCGGCGGCATGGGCATCGCCACCGTCATCGAGCGTCTCTGACCGTCCCCCGGCCACCCCTGCTTACGGAGAAGACAAGAATGACCGAGAGCACGACCATCCGCTGGGAACAGGACGAGACCGGCGTCGTCACCCTCGTACTCGACGACCCCGACCAGTCCGCCAACACGATGAACCAGGGCTTCAAGGACTCCATCGCGGCCGTCGCCGAGCGCGCCGCCGCCGAGAAGGACTCCATCCGGGGCATCATCTACACCTCCGCCAAGAAGACCTTCTTCGCGGGCGGCGACCTCAAGGACATGATCAAGATCGGTCCGGAGAACGCCCAGGAGGCGTTCGACGCCGGAACCGCCATCAAGCGGTCCCTGCGGGTCATCGAGACCCTCGGCAAGCCCGTCGTCGCCGCCATCAACGGCGCGGCGCTCGGCGGCGGTTACGAGATCGCGCTCGCCGCCCACCACCGCATCGCGCTGGACGCCCCGGGCTCCCGCATCGGCCTGCCCGAGGTCACCCTCGGCCTGCTGCCGGCGGGCGGCGGTGTCACTCGCACCGTCCGGCTGATGGGCATCACCGACGCCCTGCTGAAGGTGCTGCTCCAGGGCACCCAGTACACCCCGCACCGGGCCCTGGAGAACGGTCTGGTCCACGAGGTCGCCGCCACCCGTGAGGAGATGCTCGACAAGGCACGTGCCTTCATCGACGCGCATCCCGAGTCGCAGCAGCCCTGGGACGTCAAGGGTTACCGGATCCCCGGCGGCACCCCGTCGAACCCGAAGTTCGCGGCCAACCTGCCCGCCTTCCCGGCCAATCTGAAGAAGCAGCTCGCGGGCGCCCCCATGCCGGCTCCGCGCAACATCATGGCGGCGGCGGTCGAGGGGTCCCAGGTCGACTTCGAGACCGCCCAGACCATCGAGGCGCGCTACTTCACCGAGCTGGTCACCGGCCAGGTCGCGAAGAACATGATCCAGGCGTTCTTCTTCGACCTGCAGGCCGTCAACTCCGGCGCCAGCCGCCCCGCCGGCGCCGAGGAGCGCCAGGTCCGCAAGGTCGCCGTCCTCGGCGCCGGGATGATGGGCGCCGGCATCGCCTACTCCTGCGCCCGCGCCGGCATCGACGTCGTGCTCAAGGACGTCTCCACCGAGGCGGCGGCCAAGGGCAAGGCCTACAGCGAGAAGCTCCTCGCCAAGGCGCTCTCCCGGGGCCGTACGACGGAGGCGAAGCGCGACGAGCTGCTGGCCCGCATCACGCCCACCGGAGACCCGGCCGACCTCGCCGGCTGCGACGCGGTGATCGAGGCGGTCTTCGAGGACACCGCGCTCAAGCACAAGGTCTTCCAGGAGATCCAGGACATCATCGAGCCGGACGCGCTGCTCTGCTCCAACACCTCCACCCTGCCCATCACCGTGCTCGCCGAGGGTGTCACCCGGCCCGCCGACTTCATCGGCCTGCACTTCTTCTCGCCCGTCGACAAGATGCCCCTCGTCGAGATCATCAAGGGCGAGAAGACGGGGGACGAGGCCCTGGCCCGCGCCTTCGACCTCGTGCGCCGCATCAAGAAGACCCCGATCGTGGTCAACGACTCACGCGGCTTCTTCACCTCGCGGGTGATCGGTCACTTCATCAACGAGGGCGTCGCGATGGTCGGCGAGGGCGCCGAGCCCGCGTCGGTCGAGCAGGCGGCGGCACAGGCCGGCTACCCGGCCAAGGTGCTCTCCCTCATGGACGAACTGACGCTCACCCTGCCGCGCAAGATCCGTATCGAGACCAGGCGCGCCGTGGAGGAGGCGGGCGGCACCTGGGCCACCCACCCCGCGGACGAGGTCGTCGACCGCATGGTCGACGAGTTCGGGCGGCCGGGCCGCAGCGGGGGAGCCGGCTTCTACGAGTACGGCGAGGACGGCAAGCGCGGTGCGCTCTGGCCGGGCCTGCGTGAGCACTTCACGAAGCCGGGCACGGAGATCCCGTTCGAGGACATGAAGGAGCGGATGCTCTTCTCCGAGGCGCTGGACAGTGTCCGCTGCCTGGAGGAGAACGTCCTCATGACCGTCGCCGACGCGAACATCGGCTCCATCATGGGCATCGGCTTCCCGGCGTGGACGGGCGGCGTGCTCCAGTACATCAACGGGTACGAGGGCGGCCTGCCCGGCTTCGTGGCGCGCGCCCGGCAGCTCGCGGAGCGCTACGGCGACCGCTTCCTGCCGTCCCCGCTCCTCGTGGAGAAGGCGGAGAAGGGCGAGACCTTCCACGACTGACGGAGCCCGTACGGGCCGTGTTCACCTTCGCTCGCCGCGGGTGAACGCGGCCCGCAGTTCCTCCTTCAGGGACCGCTGGAAGGCCGTCAGCAGGGCCTGGAGCACCATCGGCTGCATATGGGCCGAGAGGGACTTCATGGCCTCCACGTGCTCCGGGTCCGTCTCCCGCTCCCGGTAGGGGCCCCACACCTCGTCCCGGAACAGCCGGGTCAGCTCGTGCGCCGCCGAACGGGTGTGCTCCAGCAGGACCGTGCGCGCGGCCAGGATCGTCTCGTGCTCGATGGGAACGTCCAGCAGCTCCACCCCCAGCCGCAGCAGCCCCGGGTCCACGCGCAAGGGGCCCTCGGGCGTCGAAGGGCGCTCCAGCACGCCCATGGCCGCGAGCCGGTCGACGTCCTGGGCGCTCAGGGCGCGGCCGGCCCGCCGTTCCAGCTCGGCCCGCTCCATGTCCTCGGCGCTGTCCGGAGCCCAGGACGCCACCAGGGCGCGGTGGATGGCCAGGTCCTTCGCGCTCAGGTCAGGGGGCAGCTGCTGGAGATAACGTTCGATCGCCGCGAGCGTCATGCCCTGGTGCTGGAGTTCCTCGATGAGGGCCAGCCGGGAGAGGTGGTCGTGCCCGTAGTGCCCCACCCGCCGGGGCCCGATCACCGGGGGCGGCAGAAGGCCCTTGGTGCTGTAGAAGCGCACGGTGCGCACGGTGACTCCCGCACGCGCCGCCAGTTCGTCGACGGTCAGCGTCGGCTCTTCCGTCCCGGTCGCCATGTCCACTCCTCGTTGCCGGGGCACTCCTGCTCGTGTGCCGCTGTGCCGGTGCTCGTGCCCGTGTCTGTCCCTGTGCACCAATCAGGTGCAACAGTATTGCTGTCTCACCACTGTTGTGAAAGTGTCCGGCAGCATCGAAGCGCAGTCTTACCCCCGGTACGGACCGTATGGGTCCGGCCGAACGGACAGGAGGCGGCCGTGACCACGATCCTGCGACTTCCCACCGAACCCGAGCACCTCACACTCCCTGCCCTGCTGCTGCGCAATGCCGAGGACCACGGAGATCTTCCCGCGCTTTCCTGGCGCGTGGCCACGGACGGCGGGAACGACGACGGATGGACCACTCTCACCTGGAGCGAGGTGCGCGGCGAGACAGCCGTGCTCGCCGCCGGCTACAGCGCCCTGGGGGTGGAACGCGGCGAGCAGGTCCTCATGATGATGGGCAACCGGTTCGAGCACTGGCTCAGCGACCTGGCCCTCACCCACCTCGGTGCCGTACCCGTCACGGTGTACGGCACCTCGGCCCCCGGGCAGACGGCCCACATCGCCCGGCACAGCCGGGCCCGGGTCGCCGTGGTCGAGGGCGCTCGCGAACGCGAGCTCTGGGAGCCCCTGCTGGCGGACCCCACCGTGCCGCTGGAGAAGCTCGTCGTCGTCGAAGCGGCGGACGCCGGGCCGCACATGTCCTACGCGTCGCTGCACGGGACGGGGGAGCGGCTGCGGAGCGAGGAGGCCTTCGACAAGGCCTGGCGGGAGATCCGCGCGCAGGACCCGCTGACCGTCGTCTACACCTCGGGCACCACCGGCGACCCGAAGGCCGTTCCGATCACCCACCGCAGCATGGTCGTCAACGCCCTGGCCCTGGACCAGGTGGTGGAACTGCCCGATCACGTCGAGCACATCTGCTACCTCCCCTTCGCCCACATCGCCGAGCGGATGCTGGGCATCTACCTGCCGGTCTTCCGCGCCTCGCACGTCCATCTCTGCGCGGACACCGCCGCCGTCGCCGCCACCGCGCGCGCCCTGCACCCCGCCCAGTTCTTCGGGGTGCCCCGGGTGTGGGAGAAGCTCGCCGCGTCCGTCCAGGCGGCCCTGGCGACGCTGCCGGAGGAGCGGCGGGCCGTCATCGAGGCGGCGGGCGCGACGGCCCGCGAGCACGTCTCCTACCGCGAGCGGGGCGAGCAGCCGCCCGCCGAGCTCGAGGAGGCGTACCGGCAGGCCAAAAAGACCGTCCTGGATCCCGTGCTCTCCCTCGCGGGCTTCGAACGCCTCGTGTGGACGGCCAGCGCCTCCGCGCCGATGCCGCTCGACGTGGTGCGCTTCTGGGCCGGGTTCGGCATCGTCATCATGGACGCCTGGGGCCTCACCGAGACCGTCGGCGTGTTCACCACCAACAGCCCGTCGGCCTTCCGGCTCGGCTCGGTGGGACGTCCGCTGGAGGGGCTGGAACTCAGGATCGCGGAGGACGGTGAGATCTGCGTCCGCGGAGAGACGGTCTTCGCCGGCTACCTGCGCGCCGACGGGACCGTGGACGGGGCGCTCGACGAGGACGGCTGGTTCCCCACCGGGGACATCGGCCGGCTCGACGAGGACGGCTATCTGTGGCTCACCGACCGCAAGAAAGAAATGATCATCACCTCGACGGGCAAGAACGTCTCCCCGGCGCTCGTGGAGAACACCCTCAAGGAACATCCCCTGATCGGCCAGGCACTCGTCCACGGTGACGGGCGCTCCTACCTGGTGGCGCTGCTCGTGATCGACACCGAGATGGCTCCGGTCTGGGCGGCGGCGCGCGGTATCGAGGGCGACCCGACCGGCCACCCGGAGGTCCTCGAGGAGATCGCCCGCGCCGTCGAGGCCGCCAACGCCCGGCTCAACCGCACCGAGCAGATCAAGCGTTACCGGCTGCTGACCCGGGAGTGGGGTCCGGAGACCGGCGAGCTGACACCCTCGCTGAAGCTCCGCCGGCGCGTGATCCGCGACCAGTACGGCGAGATCCTCGACGGGTTGTACGCGGAGGGCGGGGCCTGAGCCGAGGCCTCTTGTCGGTGGTGCCTTGTACGGTCGAGGCATGCCGGGGATCACGTATGTGCGGGGGGACGCCACCGCGCCGCAGGGCAAGGGCGTCAAGCTGATCGTGCACGTCTGCAACGACCTGGGCGGCTGGGGCAAGGGCTTCGTCCTCGCCCTCTCCCGCCGCTGGCCCGAGCCCGAAGCCGCCTACCGCCGCTGGCACCGCGAGCGCGCGGGCAACGACTTCGGGCTCGGCGCCGTCCAGTTCGTCCAGGTGTCCCCGTACGTCTGGGTGGCCAACATGGTGGGCCAGCGGGGGATGCGCACGGGCAGCAACGGCGTGCCCGTGCGCTACGAGGCGATCGACGAGGGCCTGCGGAAGGCTGCGGTCCGGGCCGCCGGACTGGGCGCCTCGGTACACATGCCGAGGATCGGCTGCGGGCTGGCGGGCGGCACCTGGTCCAGGATCGAACCCCTCATAACCGAGCGGCTGGTGAAGGCCGGTGTCGAGGTGACGGTCTACGACCACGGGTGAGGCCCGGTGCCGGGGCGACGGCGCACGGCCAGGCGTGAGGCCTGGTGGTGTCGGGGTGAGGGTCCTTCGGCTACAGGTGAGGGGGGATGTCCCTCGGACCGGCCGGAGGGGGCGGGCGCGTGCCCGTCGGGAGCGGGGACGATGTCCACGACCGTGGGTGAGTACCGCCGGTTCCGGGGTGGCGGTCCACCGCGACGGCGCCGGCCGCCGGCCGCCGAGCCGGCCGGTCACGACCGCCCCGCGTGCGGGCGTGGGCTCGGCGCGGCTTCCGGCGCCCGCCCGCGAAGGCCCCGGAAGCCGCCGGGCGGCCTTGCCTCAGAGGCCGTAGCTCTTGCCGATGATGTCGCGCTGGATCTCGCTCGTGCCGCCGTACACCGTCGACACGACCGCCGCCCGCAGGTGCCGCTCCATGTCGTACTCGGTGGCGTAGCCGTAACCACCCATCATCTGCATGCCCTCCAGCGCCGCGTGCCGGGCCGTCTCGGTGGCCTTGAGCTTGGCCATGGACGCCTCGCGGGGGAACAGCCGGTCCGGCTCGGCGTCGCAGGCCGCCGCCACGTCGAAGACCAGCAGCCGCGCGCACTCGATCTCCGTGGCCAGATCGGCCAGCCGGTGCCGCAGCGCCTGGAAGGAGCCGACCGGGCGGCCGAACTGCTCACGCCCCCGCACATAGGCGACGGTGTCCTCCAGGATCCGCTCCGCCAGCCCCAGCATGTTCGCCGCCAGGAAGAGCCGCTCCGCGTTGAGACCGGCCATCAACTGCGTCCAGGCGCGGTCGGCCGTGCCCACCACGGCGTCGTCCGGCAGCCGTACATCGGTGAAGAAGACGTCGTTGACCTCGCGTCCGCCCATGGTCTCGATGGGACGGATCTCGATCCCCGGCGTGGCGGCCGGGACGTGGAACATGGTCAGGCCCTCGTGCTTCGCACCCCCTGACCCGGTCCGGGCCACCAGCAGGATGTGCTCCGCCAGATGCGCGTTGGAGATCCACGTCTTGTGCCCGTTGATCAGCCAGCCGCCGTCATCCGTGCGCTCGGCCCGGCAGCGCAGCGCCGCCACGTCGGATCCGGCACCGGGCTCCGACATCGCGATGGAGAGCACCTGCCCGGCCACAGCGCCGCCGACCGCGGCCTTGCACTGCTCCTCGCTGCCGAAGCGCTCGTACGCCTTCGCCGTGATCACGGAAGTGATGAAGCCTCCCGCCGGAACCAGGCCGCGGGCCGTCTCCCGCAGGAACAGGCAGGCGTCCGTCATCCCGCCGCCCGCGCCCCCGTACGCCTCGGGCAGGCACACTCCGAGCCAGCCGAGCTCGGCCATCCGGGCGTAGAGCGAGGGGGCGTGAGGTCCGCCGGTCTCCGCGGCCAGGGCGTCGCGCTGCTCCCGGGTACCGCACTCGCGCCGGGCGAAGTCCCGCAACGCCGTGACGAAATACTCCTGTTCGGCGGAGACGGACCGGGGAAGGGCGTGGCTCACGGACATGGATGACCTCCAGAAGGGAAGTGAACAGAGGAGTTACAAAGAGACGGGTTAGGTAACAGTGTTGCGATATCGGTATGGTGGAGTGGTCACGGCGGACGGGGAGGGCCCATGGCTGCACGGAGTACCGACGATTCACTGATGGCCAGGGCGCTCGTCGAGGGGCCACCCATCGACGCGCTGAGCGAACAGATCCTGGACGCGGCACGTGAGCAGTTCATGACGTTCGGGCTGCGCCGCTCGACCGTCGACGACGTCGCGAAGCGGGCCAGGGTCTCCCGGGTCACGGTGTACCGCCGCATCGGCAACAAGGACAGCCTGGTCTCGGCATGCCTGCTGCGGGAGTACCGCAGGTTCGTCGCCGACGTGGACGAGGCGGTGGCGGCGCTGCCCACCATGGAGGACCGGCTCGTCGCCGGCTTCGTCGCCGTCCTCAAGCACATCCGCGAACACCCCCTGGTGGGCGGACTGCTGAGGCTGGAGCCCGAGATCATGCTCCCCTTCCTCACCCTGGAGAGCGGGCCGGCCTTCCTCGCGATGCGCGGATACCTGGCCGGCCGGCTGCGCCACGCCCAGCGCCTCGAGGGACGGCCGGAGACGGATCCGACACCGGTGGCCGAACTGATGGTGCGGATCACGGTCTCCTTCCTCCTCAATCCGCTCAGCTGCTTCGAACTGGACGACGACGATCAGGTGCGCGCCTTCGCCCGCCGCTATCTGGTGCCTCTGCTCAGCGCCGCCTGAACGCGGTCACCGGGCGGACGCGGTCAGAACCGGGCGTGCAGCCTGCGCCCGAGCTCGACGGCCCGGGCGACCTTCTCCCGGGGTGTCGCGAACGAGGTCAGGTCGACCGCGGGCGCGAACCGCCGCACGGTGACGGAGCGGGGCGCGGCGAAGGACCTCAGCCCCTCCTCGCCGTGGATGCGCCCGTAGCCCGAGTCGCCGGCCCCACCGAAGGGCAGCGAGGGAATCGCGGCGAAGCCGAGCACCGAGTTCACCGACACCGCACCGGAGTGGAGGCGCTCCGCCAGCGCCAGCCCCTTCGCGCGGGAAGCGGTGAAGACCGCCGCGCCCAGCGAGTACGCCGAGGCGTTGGCCCGCTCCACGGCCGTGTCCATGTCCGGCACCGGATTCACCACGACGACCGGGCCGAAGGTCTCCTCCGTCACCGCCGGCGAGTCCTCCGGCACGCCCGCCAGCACCACCGGCCCGAGCACGCGGTCCCGCAGGGAGTCGGGTCCGCCCAGCACGGCCCGACCTCCGTCCACCAGGGCCTGCTTCACGTGGCGTTCCACCACGTCGAGCTGGGAGGGCAGGGTGAGCGGACCGTAGGCCTCACCGTGCGGGAGTGCCTGCGCCCGGCTCACGATCCGGGCGCACAGGTCCTCGTGCACCGAGGCCACCGCGTACACCCGCTCCACACCGGCGCAGGTCTGCCCCGCGTTGCTCATCGCGCCCCAGACGATGGCGTCGGCCGCGGCGTCCAGGTCGGCGTCGGCCGCGACCAGTACCGCGTCCTTGCCCCCGCACTCGGCGAGCAGGGGCGTGAGCGTGGCGGCGCAGGCCGCCGCGACCTTACGGGCGGTGCCGGGCGAACCGGTGAAGGCGATCTTGTCCACGCCCGACGGACCCTCCGCTCCGGCCAGGGCGGCCCCCGTGGACCCCGGGCCGGTGACGGTCGTGAGCAGGTCCGCGTGGCCGGGGACCGCCTCCGCGAAGCTCTCGGCCAGCAGGACGCCCACCCCCGGCGTGAGCTCGGACGGCTTGAACACCACGGCGTTGCCCGCGGCAAGGGCGTAACCGATGGAGCCCATCGGGGTGTAGAGCGGGTAGTTCCAGGGGCCGATCACCCCGATCACACCGAGCGGGCGGTAGGCCACCAGGGCCCGCTGATGGACCGACAGCAGCCCGGAGGGAACCCGGCGCCGTCCCAGCACCCGGCGGGCGTTGCGTGCCGCCCAGTCCAGGTGGACCAGGGTCAGCAGCACCTCGGCACGGGCGTCGTGCACCGGCTTCCCCGTCTCGGCCGCGATCACCTCGGCGAACTCCTCCGTGCGCCGGGCGAGGGCGCGCTTCCACAGGAGCAGCGCGCCCCGTCGCTCGCGCGCTCCCAGTGCGGCCCACGCCCGGCCCGCCTCCCTGCCCCGCGTCACCGCGGCGCGGATGTCGTCGAGGCTGTGCGCCGGGGTGTCCGTACGAATCGTCATGAGGTCTCCATGGGCAGGGGTTCCAGCGGGCGGCTCTGCGCCCAGTGCGGTCCGAGGTCGTCGAGCTGGTAACCGAAGGGGTAGCTGCGCGGGCGCGGCCGGGAAGGCAGCCGGCGAGGACGGGCGGGCAGCAGCCTGACGCCGAACGACCGGGCACGCATCAGCCGTGTGGCCGCCGATCGTGCCCAGCGGGGCTGGGCGGGGAAGCCCAGGGCGTTCAGCAGCGGCTCGTCCAGCAGGGCCAGCGTGAACCGCGCGATCAGGGGGCGCAGCGGGGCCGGGTACCAGGCCGCCATGACCCGGAAGGTGGCGTTGGCGACCCGGCGGTTGGCCGGGTCGTAGGCGAACATCCGGTCCTCGTAGGAGTCGAGCAGCTTCTCGAACTCCTCGTAGGTGCCCGGCGCGCCCTCGATCCCCATCATGGCCGCCATCCGGCGTCCCACCTCCGCGAGCGCGGCCGTCTCCTGGTGGCACAGGGGGCGCCACCCGAACCGGTCTATCCATCGCTTCGGGCCGACGACCGTGGTGGCCAGCACGTACAGGAAGTCCTCGTTCGGGATGCGGTACTTGCCGTGGATCCGGTTGAGATGGCGGGCCGCGGCCCTGGCCCGCTCCGAGTCGAAGCCGTCAGCGGCCATCTCGTATCCGAACAGGACCGTGTCGTCGTAGCGTTTCTGACCGTTACGTTCGAACTCCTGGGTGCGGTCGAGCAGTACGGAGATCCTCGGGACCCCGTAGTCGCGCAGGAAGGCGACGCTGATTCCCTGCCGGTAGTCCCACGGGAACTCGTACTGCGACATCAGCCGGAGTATCTCGGCGCAGTCGCGTGCGGGATCCATGCGGCGGATCTCGCGCAGTCGGCTGTAGCGGCCCATGGTGTGCAACCTCCTCGGTGGTGGGAGCCGTTCGGGTGCGGGGACCGGCGGTGCGGCCGGTGGAGCGGAGGTCCCGGCCGTCCACGCGGACCCGTTCCGCCTCGACGGAGTGTGCGGGGAGCCGGGGGAGCCGGACCGCCGCCGGCCACTGCGCGGGGACGAGGTCCCGGCCATGCGGATGCGCGGGGGTGGCGACGCGGATGACGGGGATCCGGCCGGACGCCGTCAGCGACGTCGCGCAGACCTCGGCGTCACGGATGCGGAGCTGTACGCCGGTGGTGGACGGCGCGCCGTCGGAGCCGGTGTCCCCAAAGCCCCGGTCCTCGGCGGCCGGCCGTTCCGCGCGCACCCACAGGGCCTCGGCCCTGCCTCGCACCGTGGGGAGCCGGGTGCCGCCGTGGACGACGGCGTCGAACGCGTCCGCACCGGCCGCCGCCCGCGCCACGCCCGCACCGGCCGGCGCCGTCCCGGAGCCGGGGGCACGCGGCGGGCCGGCTGCCGGTCTCCGTCATCAGCTCGGCGCCGAAGCCGAGTACCAGGGATATCACTGGCCCGCCCCTCTCAGAAGCACTCGGTGCCGTCGCGGTCGAGACCGACCTCGACGCCGTCGAGGTCGGGTGAGCCGGCGCCGGTGGCCCGGGCGGTGCCCCGCGCCTCGCGCGCGAGCGCGGTTCCGCCCCGGATGCCGAGAAGGCCGGTCGGACCGCTGCCCCCGGGAGCGGGAGCGGACGTCCAGCGGATCAGCCCTTCGGCGCACAACCCGGTTGTCGCATCCGGCATGTGACGGTCCCTCTCGTCCCTGAAGAGTCAAAGTTACAAATACTATTGACTTGTTTCACGGGGCGCGTCAACACTGCTGACAGAGATTCGAAGAAGGGAGCCCGTTTGGACACGCCCCAGGGTGCCCGCTCACCCTCCGCCGTCAGGGCACCACTCCGAGGCGGTACGGCGTGGCGCCACTTCGGAGACTTCCGGAACTTCCTGCTGGTCCCCCAGCTTCTGCTGCTCCAGGTCGCCCACCCCGTCGTCGGCACCGGAGTGGAGGACCACTCCGACTTCCGCACCCGGCCCTGGCAGCGGCTCTGGCGCACGGTGGCGTCGCTGCACACCGTGATCTACGGAGGGCAGGCCGCGGCCACCGCCGAGGGCGAGCGGCTCCTGCGCGTCCACATACCGATGAAGGGCACCGACGGCCGGGGCCGCCGCTACCACGCGCTCCACCCCGAGGCGTACCACTGGGTCCACGCCACACTCGTCCGCGGCGGGTACGCGGGGCACCAGATCTTCGGCAGGGGGTTCAGCGCCGAGGAGACAGCGGAGTACTACCGGGACATGCGTGACGTCGGCCGGATCTGGGGGCTCAAGGAGCACCATCTGCCACCCGACTGGGAAGCCTTCTGCGCGTACTACGACGAGATGGTGCGGGAGCGGCTCGAACTCAACCAGTCCGTCCTGGACGTTCTCACCGAACTGCGCCACCCACGGAAACCGCCGGTCCGCCTCCTCCCCGGCTTCCTCTGGCGCCCTGTGGGCGCCAGGGCCGCGCACTACGCCATGCTGGTCACCGTCGGCACCCTGCCCCCGGTGCTCCGCGAGCGCCTCGGCCTCGGCTGGACCCCGGGCGACGAACGCTCCCTGCGGCGCTTGGTGCGACTGGTCCGATTCCTCATGAAGCTGGTCCCGCCGCCCCTGCGCATCGCCGGAGCGCTCGCGATCGCATACTGGAACACACACGGGCCCGGCACCGACCCGCGCACCCGCCGACCCCTGGGGGCACCCGGATGACCAGCTCAGGAGAGCCCGTACCGCCCCCGCCCGGCGGTGTGCTGTGGAGCCTGGCGGGCGACGTCCGCGGACTGCTGATGCTGCCCGCGGCTCTCACCCTCCAGGTCGCCCACCCGGCCGTCGGCGCGGGCGTCGACGACCACTCGGTCTTCCGTACGGACCCCTGGGGCCGTGGGGAGAGGTCCCTGAGCTCACTCCAGCTCTGGGTGTACGGCGGTGAGGCCGCCGCCGAGGAGGGCCGCCGGCTCAGGCGGCTGCACCGCACCATCCAGGGCACCGACACCCGTGGGCGCCGCTACCACGCCCTCACCCCGGCGAACTACGCATGGGTGCACGCCACCGGCTTCCCCGTCTACCAGCACGCCTCGCGCTACCTGGTCCGCCCGCTCACCGAGGCCCAGGAGCGGGCCCTGTACCACGAGTGGCTCCAGGTCGGCCGCGTGCTGGGCATCCACGACCGGGACATGCCGCAGACGATCGAGGAGTTCTGGCCGTACTACCGCACGATGCTGGCCGACGAGGTGGAGGCGACCGTCGTCGTACGGGAGCTGGTCGCCACCGACACGTCCGTGCCTCCGCCCGACCGTGGTCCGCTCCCGCTGCGGCTGCTCCTGAGGGCGCTGTGGCCGGTACTGCTTCCGCCGCTGGCCCGGTTCCGCAGCTTCATCACCATCGGGCTGATGCCCCCGGAGGCCCGGGCGGCCATCGGACTGGACTGGACCCCTGAGCAGGAGCGGCGTCTGCGGCGCTTCTGCGCCGTGGTGCGGCGCGTCGTGCCGGTACTCCCCGAGCGGCTGCGGTATCTGCCTCTGGCCCGGTCGGCGAGGGCCGAATGGCGGGCCCGGGGAGGGCGGCCCGGCCGGGGTGCCGTGCACCCGGGGTGACCGCCCGGCCCTGGCCGGGCGAGCGGTGACCCGCCCGTGAGGGTGTGCCGGGCCGCTCCCCGCCCCGGCCCCGGTGTGCGGACCGGAACCGGGGCGGGGGGCCCACGCCGTGTCGTCTGCTGACGGGACGGGACGGGGGCGGTCACGGGCGGGGCATCGGCTGACGCCCGGCGACGCAGAGCCGCCTGAAGCGCCCCCCTCGGCGGGCGGTGCCTCAGGCGACGGCGCCCGGACCCGGAGACCAACGTGAGCGTCAGGCCGACGCCCGGAGCCCGGCGTGAGCGTCAGGCAGAGGCCCGGAGGCCGGGCGTGAAGGTCAGGCCGACGCCCGGCGGACCAGTTCCGTCGGCGTGATCACCGACTCGGGCCAGGTGCCGGTGTCGCTGTTCAGCCGCTCCATGAGGAGCCGCACCATCAAGCGCCCCATGCCCTCCACGTCCTGGCGGACCGTCGTCAGGGGCGGCTCCGTGGCCTCCGCCACGGATTCCATGTCGTCGAAGCCCACCACGGCGACGTCCTCCGGAACCCGCACCCCCCGTTCCCGCAGCACCCGCAGGGCGCCCGACGCCATCATGTCGTTGGCCACGAAGACGGCGTCCAGGTCGGGATGGGCGGCCAGCAGTTCCGCCATGGCCCGGGCCCCGCCCTCCGTGGTGAAGTCGCCGTCGGCGATCAGCTCGGGCCCCGCGTCCGGGAGCGCGTCCTGGTACCCGTCGATCCGGTCGAGGGCCGAGGTCTGGTCGCGCGGGCCGGCGATGTGCGCGATGCGCCGGCGGCCGAGCGAGACGAGGTGGCGCACGGCCTCGCGGGCCCCGCCCCGGTTGTCGCAGTCGACGTACGGAACCTGCGGTGCGCCCTCGGCGTCCGTGGCGAGGTGCTCCGGGCGTCCCCCGTACACCGTCGGCACGCGGAACCGCCTGATGATCGCGGGAAGTTCGTCGTCGGTGTGCAGCGAGAAGGCCAGTACGCCGTCCACGTGGCCACCGGCCAGATAGCGGGTGACCCGGTCGAAGTCACCGCTGCCCTCCACCAGGAGCAGGACGAGCTGTGCGTCGTGCGCGTTGAGCTCGCGGCTGATCCCCCGGATCTGGCGTGAAAAGAACGGGTCGGAGAAGATCCGGAACTCCGGCTCGTCGATGATCACCGCCACCGCGCCGTTGCGCCGGGTGACCAGGGTCCTCGCCGCGTGGTTCGGGATGTAACCGAGCTCGTCCACCGCCTCGCGCACCCGTTCCACCAGGGGCCGTCGCACGCCGGCGCCGCCGTTGACGACGCGGGACGCCGTGGCCCGGGACACACCGGCCCGGGCCGCCACGGCCTCCAGGGTCGGCCGGGCGTCACGCTGCGGATCGGAGGTCGGGTCGGGCAAGGGTCGCTCCTCGTACACGCGCGCCCCGGTGGGGAACGGCTTGAACTGGCGGGTTCGGCACGCACGAACCGGCGGGTTCGGCACGAACGCCGTCAGCCTAACCGCCTGGTCCGGGAGGCACTCCGGGCGATCGCCCGGAGCATCGCGCCATATCGGTACATAAACGGCCAAGGTGGAACTGCTTGTTGATCCTGGGTCATGCACTCCGTGTGTGGTACTGCCTACGGAGAGCGAAATTTCGCATGGGTGAAAGGTGCCATCTGTGTCACAAGACGAGCAGGGTCCGGGCGGGCGGGGGGACTATCTCCCGGTCACGGCCGATCTACCCGCCGAGCCGCCCCACGGCCGGCGCCCCACGACCGACCGGGTGGTCTTCGGTGTCACGGCGGTGCTCACCGTCGCCTTCGTGGTCTGGGGCTCCACGGCCACCGACTCGCTGGAGACCGTCTCCAACAAGCTGCTCAACGGGCTGATCCACAACGGTGGTTGGGCCTTCATGCTGGCGGCGTCCGGCTTCGTGGTCTTCGCCCTGTGGCTCGCGATCAGCCGCTACGGGAACATCTCGCTGGGACAGGAGGGCGAGGAACCCGAATTCCGTACCGTCTCCTGGGTCGCGATGATGTTCAGCGCCGGCATGGGGATCGGCCTGATGTTCTACGGCGTGAGTGAGCCCCTGGCCCACTTCGTCGACCCCCCGCCCGGGACCCGGCCGGCGGACGCGGCCGAGGCGATGCAGACGGCGATGGCCACCACCCTCTTCCACTGGACGCTGCACCCCTGGGCGATCTACGCCGTCGTCGGGCTCGCCATCGCGTACAGCGCCTACCGCCGGCGCAGGCGGCAGACGATCAGCTCCGTCTTCGTCCCGCTCATCGGTGAGAAGCGCGCGAACGGGACGCCCGGCCGGATCATCGACATCCTCGCGATCTTCGCGACGCTGTTCGGGTCCGCGGCCTCGCTCGGGCTGGGCGCGCTCCAGATCGGCAGCGGCTTCCAGGAGCTCAACTGGATGGAGAAGACCGGCACCGGCCTCCTCGTCGCGATCATCGCCGTACTCACGGTCGCCTTCGTCGCCTCGGCGGTGTCAGGGGTCGAGAAGGGCATCCAGTGGCTGTCCAACATCAACATGGTGCTCGCCGTGATCCTGGTGATCTTCGTCTTCATCGCCGGCCCCACCATCATCGTGCTCGACCTGCTGCCCACCTCCATCGCCGCGTACTTCGGTGACCTCGCCCAGCTCGCCGGGCGCACCGAGGCCACCGGGAAAGGCGAAGTGGCCGACTGGCTCGCCAGCTGGACGGTCTTCTACTGGGCGTGGTGGATCTCCTGGACGCCCTTCGTGGGCATGTTCATCGCCAGGATCAGCCGGGGCCGCACGATCCGTCAGTTCGTCGGCGGCGTCATCCTGGTCCCCAGCACGGTCAGCCTGGTCTGGTTCGCGGTCTTCGGCGGATCGGCGATCAGGCTGGAGGAGGCGGGGCGGCTCAAGGACGTCGGGGACACCGCGGAGGCGCAGCTCTTCGGCGTCCTCCAGGAGTTCCCGATCGCCACCACCATGAGCATCCTGGTGATGGTCCTGGTCGGGATCTTCTTCGTCTCAGGTGCCGACGCCGCCTCCATCGTGATGGGCACGCTGTCCCAGAAGGGCGTCATGGAGCCCGCCAAGTGGGTCGTGATCTTCTGGGGTGTCGTCACCGGCGCCGTGGCGGCGGTCATGCTGCTCGTCGGCGACGGCCAGGGCGACGCGCTGGCGGGGCTGCAGAATCTGACCATCCTGGTGGCCGCGCCGTTCACCATCGTGATGATCGGCATGTGCGTCTCCCTGATGAGGGACCTGCGGCACGACCCCATGATCGTCCGCAGGGAGTTCGGCGTGGAGGCCGTCGAATCCGCGGTCATCGAGGGGCACGCCAAGTACGACGGGGACTTCGAGATCCGGATCGGCCCCGGCACGGCGGAGGTCACCACCGACCAGCGCCACAAGGACGAGCCCCGGGGCTGACAGGTGCTGCGGCTCAGCGCACAGCTGGGCCGCAGCCCGCCCTCGGCTCACCACCCGGGCGGCGGCCCCCACCCGGTCGGCCCCGGCTGTGCGCTTCGGCCCGGCGGCACAGTGGCGCGCCCGGCAGGCAGCTCAGCGCACCAGC
Organism: Streptomyces argenteolus; assembly: GCF_042902585.1. Classification (GTDB taxonomy): domain Bacteria; phylum Actinomycetota; class Actinomycetes; order Streptomycetales; family Streptomycetaceae; genus Streptomyces; species Streptomyces argenteolus. Next base: position 725,676 of record NZ_JBIBEG010000003.1, on the reverse strand, counting down.
TGGGCGGCGGCCCGCGCGCAGCCCCAGGCCACCGTCACCCCGGCGCCGCCGTGGCCGTAGTTGTGCACCAGCAGTCCGCCGTCCGGCAGCTCCTCGGCCTCGATGCGCACCCCCGCGTCCCGGGCCGGCCGTAGCCCCACCCGGTGGCCGATGACCCGGGCCCCGGCGATCTCCGGCCGCACCCGGGCGCAGCGCGCCACGATCTCCTCGGCGGTGCGCGGATCGGGCGCCGTGCGCGGATCGTCGACCTCCGCGGTCCCGCCCAGCACCAGCCCTCCCGGCTGCGGAAAGAGATACGTCGTCGTGCTGGACGCCGGATCGGCCTGGACGAACCACGCGTCGACGCCGGGGTTCTCCACCACCACCAGCTGGCCCCTGACCGGTCGCACCCCCGGGTCCGGGACGAGCTCGCGGGAGCCCAGGCCGGTGCAGTTGACCACCACGGGTGCCTCGGCCGCGGCCTCGGCGAAGCTCCGTACCGTACGCCGCTCGACCGTGCCCCCCGCCTCGGCCAGCAGCTCCTCCAGCCTGCGCAGATGGACCGGCATGTCGATCAGCGGAAGGGTCACACTGAGCCCCTCCGCCACTTCGGTGGCGCCCTCCAGGCTCCGGGCCCAGGGCCCGAGCGCGGCCAGTCGCTCGCCCCCGTGCACCCCGGCGGCCATCCGCACACCGGTCCTCGCGGGGTCCGCGGCCATGCCCTCGTACACCCGCAGGGAGGCGAGCGACCACGCGCCGACCTGGGCCTCGGGCTCGATCCGGTACGGCCACCACAGGGCGCCGGCCACCGCCGATGTGGTGTCAGGGGCGGGGTCCCGGGACCAGACGCGTACCCGCAGACCGCGTTCCGCCAGCACCAGCGCCGTGGTCAGCCCGCTGATGCCGCCGCCCACCACGATCACGTCCGCCACCGTGCTCACCCCTGTCTCCGCCGTGACCCCGCGCCTGCCGACGGCCGGGCAGGCCATGGTCGCACCCCGGTAGGGAGGGCAGGACGGCCGCTCCCGTTCGTTAGGATCGGCACCCTGATGACTGCCACCCTCGTCGCCAAGGAACTCGCCGCCGGACACGGTGACCGCACCCTCTTCGCCGGACTCGACCTCGTGGTCGCGCCCGGCGACGTGATCGGTCTCGTGGGAGCCAACGGCGCCGGTAAATCCTCTCTGCTCCGCCTGCTCGCCGGACTCGACCGGCCCGAGGAGGGCGAGCTCCGGCTCTCCCCGCCCACCGCCACCGTCGGTCACCTCCCGCAGGAGCCCGAGCGCCGCCCGGGGGAGTCCGTGCGGGAGTTCCTCGCCCGGCGTACGGGAGTCGCCGACGCCCAGACCGCGATGGACGCCGCGACGCAGGCCCTGGTCGACGGGGCGCCCGGCGCCGACGACGCCTACTCGGAGACCCTGGAGCGCTGGCTCGCCCTGGGCGGTGCCGACCTGGACGAGCGGGCCGAGGAGGTCGCGGCCGACCTCGGGCTGACCGTCGGCCTCGACCTCCCGATGACCGCCCTCTCCGGCGGACAGGCCGCGCGCGCGGGGCTGGCCTCGCTGCTCCTCTCGCGCTACGACGTCTTCCTGCTCGACGAGCCCACCAACGACCTCGACCTCGACGGCCTGGAGCGCCTGGAGCGCTTCGTGTCCGGGCTGCGGGCCGGCACCGTGGTGGTCAGCCACGACCGCGAGTTCCTCATGCGTACGGTCACCAAGGTCCTGGAGCTGGACCTCGCCCAGCAGGAGATCAACCTGTACGGCGGCGGGTACGCCTCCTACCTCGAGGAGCGCGAACGCGCCCGCACCCACGCCCGCGAGGAGTACGAGGAGTACGCCGACAAGCGCTCCGCGCTCGAAGGCCGCGCCCAGATGCAGCGTGGCTGGATGGACAAGGGCGTCAAGAACGCCCGGCGCAAGGCCACCGACAACGACAAGATCGGCCGCAAGTTCCGCAGCGAGGCCAGCGAGAAGCAGGCCGCCAAGGCCAAGCAGACACAGCGCATGATCGAGCGTCTCGACGTCGTCGACGAGCCCCGCAAGGAGTGGGAGCTGCGGATGGAGATCGCCTCCGCACCGCGCTCCGGGTCCGTGGTGGCCACCCTGCGCGACGCCGCCGTCGTCCGGGGTGACTTCTCCTTCGGTCCGGCCACCCTGCAGATCGACTGGGCCGACCGGGTCGCCATCACCGGCGCCAACGGTGCGGGCAAGTCCACGCTGCTCGCCGCCCTGCTCGGCAGACTGCCGCTGGACGCCGGCCACGCCTCGCTCGGATCGGGCGTCGTGGTCGGCGAGGTGGACCAGGCGCGCAAACTGTTCCACGGCACGGAGAGCCTGCTGGACGCCTTCTGCGCGGCCGTCCCCGAGACCGAGCCCGCCGAGGTGCGTACGCTGCTCGCCAAGTTCGGGCTGCGTGCGGCCCATGTCCTGCGGCCCGCGACCACCCTCTCGCCCGGCGAGCGCACCCGCGCGGGTCTCGCCCTGCTCCAGGGCAAGGGGGTCAATCTGCTGGTCCTGGACGAGCCGACCAACCACCTCGACCTGCCGGCCATCGAGCAGCTGGAGTCGGCGCTGGAGGCGTACACGGGGACGTTGCTGCTGGTGACGCACGACCGGCGGATGCTGGAGGCGGTCCGCACGACGCGCCGGGTCGAGGTCGCCGACGGCAAGGTCACCGAGGCCGGCTGAGCGCGAAGGGCCCGCCCCTCCCGGAGGGGAGAGGCGGGCCCGGCCGGACGCTGCGCGCCTCAGTCGACGTACGTGATCTCGGACGCGGAGTAGATGCAGTTGGTGCCGTCGGCACCCGAACCGATCTCACTCGGCTCACCGCTCGTCGTGCCCTTGTACTTGGTGCAGATCTTCATGTCACGGTCGCCGTCCTCGTAGATCGTGACGTCCGAGATCCGGGCCGTGTCACCGTAGTTGGTGTTGATGCCGACCAGGCTGGTGCCGGGGGCGGTGGCCCAGATGTTCTGCAGCTGGATGTGCCGGGCGTTCTGCGTGGAGCAGTTGCCGCAGGAACGGACCAGCTTGCCGAAGTCGTCGACCTGGAAGTTCTTCACGACCAGGGTGCCGACGCCGTTGTGCTGGAACACCTTGTCGTCCGCCAGCTTCGCGCCGCCGCCGTCGATGGTGCGGACCGTCGAGGAGGAGCCGCCGCGGAAGGTCGCGGCGTCCTCGCCCACGTCCTCCCACCAGACGTTCTTGATCGTGCAGGTGCCCGCGCAGTGCACGCCGTCGGCGGCCGGAGCCCCGAGGATGACGTTTTGGAGGGTGGCGCCGTCCGCCAGCTTGATGATCGGGGGCTGGTTCTCGTCCTGGTCACCGCTGCCCAGGTCACCACTGCCGTACAGGCGCTTCATGCCACCGTCGTACGTGCCCGAGACCTCGATGGTCGCGGAGACCGCCTGGCTGCCGTTGGCGGTCGGCCACGACGGCCGGTCCGTGGGCGGGTCGGTCGGGTCGGTGGGCGGGTCCGTCGGCTCGGTCGGCGGGTCCGTGGGGACGGTGCCCGACGCGGTGAAGGTCCAGCTCTTGCTGGTCACGGAGTCGCAGGAGTTCTGCTGCACCAGGGCACCGGAGGCGGTCGAACTGTCCTTCACGTTCAGGCACTTGCCGCCGTTGCTGTTGACGACCCGGTAGGTGCTGCCGCTGACGGACGTCAGGGTCCACACCTGGGTCGCGGAACCGGCGCAGGTCTGCTGCTCCACGGCCTTTCCGGCACTGGTGGAGGCGTCCCGCACACCGGCGCACCTGGAGCTGTGCGCGGCGGCCAGCGTGTAGCCGCTGCCCGAGGCGGTGAGCTTCCAGGTCTGGTTCGCGGCACCGTTGCAGGCGTTCTGGGTGAGCTGGGTGCCCGCGGCCGTGCTGGAGCCCGGCACCTCCAGACACAGACCGCTGGCAGCGTTCGCCAGTCTGTACGAGCCCGCAGCGGGCGCTGCCGAGGCCGAGCCGGTCGCGAAGAGGGCCGTGAGGCCCGCCGCGAGCAGTGAAACCACGGCGACAAGGGTGGCGGCAGCACGGCCGCCACGCCTTCTGACGTGCTGATTCTCAGTACTCACTGGCTATTCCTTTCACCGCCTGCGGCGTCCTCCGCAGGCACCTGTCGGGGTTGGTGCGGTGGTGAAGGCCGGTTCCCGGCCGCGGAACAAGATTCAGTAGGGTGAACCCAGTTCGTGTATGCGAACAGCCGTGACGGTACGTCACGCATTCGGAGCGGTCAACACGTTGAGCCGAAGGATCAGCCGCGTGACTGGTCCGGGGGTGCCGTGGAGTCCCTGACGACCAGTGAGGTCGCCAGGGTGGTCTGCGCGGTGGCGTGATCCGGCTCCCCGCTCTCCAGTGTCTGGAGGAGCAGATCGACCGCCGTTCGGCCGGCCGGGGCCGTGGGCATGGCGACGGTCGTGAGGCGGGGCCGGTTCAGCCGCCCGGCCACGGTGTCGTCCACGCCGATCACGCTGAGGTCGTCCGGGACCCGCACCCCGTGCTCGTCCAGACCCTCGATGAGGCCGATGGCGACCAGGTCGTTGTAGCCGATCACGCCGGTGGCGCCGGTCCTGAGCACCTCGGCCGTCGCCGCGATGCCCCCCTGTTCGGTGGGCGCGTTGGGGCCGAGCACGTCGAGCCGCACGCCGGCGTCCGCCGCGGCCTGCCCGGCGGCCCGGCGCATCTGCGCGCTGGTCCACGAACCGCGCGGACCGCAGACGAGGGCCAGGCGGGTGTGCCCCAGCCCGGCCAGGTGCTCCACCGCCCGTACGGCGCCGTGGGCCACGTCCATGAGCACGGCGGACAGTCCCGTGATCTGGCGGTTGACCAGGACGAAGGGCAGATCCCCGCCCAGCCGGGCTATCACGTCGTCCGCGAGCCGGGGGCTGACCAGGACCACGCCGTCCACCTGGCGGGCCAGGGTCTGGATCAGCTCCTCCTCCACCCGGACGTCCTCGTCGGTGTCGGCCACGAAGACCTGGTAGCCGCGGACCCGCGCGTGCGCCTGTGCCGCCTTGATCAGCGGCGGGAAGAAGGGATTGGCGATGTCCGAGACGATCAGCCCGAGATTCCGGGTGCGTCCCGTCGTCAGCGCCCGCGCGGACTCGTTGGGCCGGTAGCCCAGCCGGGCGGCGGCGGCGAGGACCCGCTCCCTGGTCTCCTTCTTCACCAGGTGCGAGGCCGTCAGGGCGCGGGACGCGGTGGAGACATGGACTCCCGCGGCCTGCGCGACGTCACGGATCGTCATGGCCACGTACGCCTCACCCTGCCCGCCCCGCCCGCCGGCCGGGCTGTCGTGGAGTTCTGCAACCGGTTGCCGGACGGAGGAGGCGTCAGGGGGCCGGGAGCACCGGGAACGGCAGGGCCGGTCGCCTGGATGCAGGAGCCATCGGAAGTCCTCTCCGCCGGCGGAATGCAACCGGTTGCATTCCGGTTGGCATCAGAGTGGCGGTGCGTCCTGAGCATGTCAATGGCTCGGGCGATACCCGCGCGGGGTGCGCACCAGGCCCGCCCGGCTCCGGAGCGGCCGGCAGGGCGGAGCGCGGGACACATCAGGGTGAAGGGCTCCGCCAGGGCGCCGGCCTGGGTGAGGGCGCGCGGCGAGGGGCGGGCGGGACGCTGTCCCGCCCGCCCCGCGGTCAGCGCTTGCGCCCGCCGCCCTCAGGGCCGGTGAGGCCCGCACGACGGAGCGCGTCGGCCATCGCACTGTTCGCCGGCGCGGCGCCCTGGCGTGCCGAGCCTCCCGAGTTGCCGCCGCGTGCCCCGCCCGCACCACCGCGGGAGCCGCCCGCGTTGCCGCCCCGGGCGCCTGCGGCGTTTCCGCCACGCCGGTCACGGCCGCCCTGGCCCTCGGGGCCTTCCCCCTGCCGCTGGCGGGGCGGGCGCTCGCCCCGTCCACCCCGCTCGCGCCGGGGACCCTGCCCGCCCCCCTGGCCCGGCGTCGTCTCGTCGTCGAGCCGCAGGGTCAGGGAGACGCGCTTGCGCGGGATGTCGACCTCCATGACCTTGACCTTCACGATGTCGCCCGGCTTCACGACGTCCCGGGGGTCCTTCACGAACGTCCGCGACATCGCCGAGACATGGACGAGGCCGTCCTGGTGGACACCGACGTCCACGAAGGCGCCGAACGCCGCCACGTTGGTGACGACCCCCTCCAGGACCATCCCGGCAGCCAGATCGCCGAGCTTCTCGACGCCCTCCTTGAAGGTGGCCGTACGGAAGGCCGGACGCGGGTCACGGCCCGGCTTCTCCAGCTCCTTGAGGATGTCCGTGACGGTCGGCAGGCCGAACTTCTCGTCGACGAACTCGTCAGGCCGCAGGGACCGCAGGGTGTCCGTGTTCCCGATGAGCGAGGCGACGTCCCCACCCGTCCGCTTCACCATCGTCCGCACCACCGGATAGGCCTCCGGGTGCACGCTCGACGCGTCCAGCGGGTCGTCGCCACCCCGGATCCGCAGGAAGCCCGCACACTGCTCGTACGCCTTCGGCCCGAGCCGCGCCACGTCCTTGAGCGCCCGGCGGGAGCGGAAGGGGCCGTTCGCGTCCCGGTGCGCCACGATGTTCTCGGCCAGCCCGGCCCCGATGCCCGAGACGCGCGAGAGGAGCGGTGCCGAGGCGGTGTTGACGTCCACGCCGACGCCGTTCACGCAGTCCTCGACCACCGCGTCCAGGGAGCGCGAGAGCTTCACCTCGGACAGGTCGTGCTGGTACTGCCCGACGCCGATCGACTTCGGGTCGATCTTCACCAGCTCGGCGAGCGGGTCCTGGAGCCGGCGCGCGATCGAGACCGCGCCCCGCAACGACACGTCCATGTCCGGCAGTTCCTGCGAGGCGAAGGCCGAAGCCGAGTACACGGAGGCACCGGCCTCCGAGACCATCACCTTGGTGAGCTTCAGCTCCGGGTGCCGGTCGCACAGTTCCCCCGCGAGCTTGTCGGTCTCGCGGGACGCCGTGCCGTTGCCGATGGCGATCAGGTCGACCTGGTGCTCCCTGGCCAGACGCTCCAGGGTGGCCAGCGACCGGTCCCACTGGTTCGCGGGCACGTGCGGGTGGATGACGTCGGTGGCGACGACCTTGCCGGTCGCGTCCACGACGGCCACCTTGACCCCCGTACGGAAACCGGGGTCCAGGCCCAGCGTCGCCCGCGTCCCGGCGGGGGCGGCGAGCAGCAGGTCGCGCAGGTTCGAGGCGAAGACGCGTACCGCCTCGTCCTCGGCCGCCGTGCGCAGCCGGAGCCGCAGGTCGATCCCGAGGTGCACCAGGACCCGGGTCCGCCAGGCCCAGCGCACGGTGTCGGCCAGCCACTTGTCGCCCGGCCGGCCGCGGTCCGCAACACCGAAACGGCGGGCGATCATGTTCTCGTACGAGGAGGGGCCGGGCTGTTCCGACGGCTCCTCCGGTTCGAGGACGAGATCGAGGACGTCCTCCTTCTCGCCCCGCAGCATCGCGAGGACCCGGTGCGAGGGAAGCGCGGTGAAGGGCTCGGCGAAGTCGAAGTAGTCCGCGAACTTCGAGCCGGCCTCCTCCTTGCCCTCGCGGACCTTCGCGACGACCCTGCCGCGCGACCACATGCGCTCGCGCAGCTCACCGGTCAGGTCGGCGTCCTCGGAGAAGCGCTCGGTCAGGATCGCCCGGGCCCCGTCCAGAGCCGCCGCGGCGTCCGCGACGCCCTTCTCCGTGTCGACGAACGCGGCGGCTGCGGTGAGCGGGTCCACGGAAGGATCGCCGAGCAGCCCGTCGGCCAGCGGCTCCAGACCCGCCTCCCGCGCGATCTGCGCCTTGGTCCGGCGCTTCGGCTTGAACGGCAGGTAGATGTCCTCCAGCCGCGCCTTGGTGTCGGCCGCCCGGATCTGCGCCTCCAGGGCCGCGTCGAGCTTGCCCTGTTCGCGTACGGAGTCGAGGACCGCCGTGCGGCGGTCCTCGAGCTCCCGCAGATACCGCAGCCGCTCCTCGAGCGTGCGCAGCTGCGCGTCGTCGAGCATCTCGGTCGCTTCCTTGCGGTACCGCGCGATGAACGGCACGGTCGAGCCGCCGTCGAGCAAGTCGACGGCCGCCTTCACCTGACGCTCACGTACGCCGAGCTCCTCGGCGATCCTGCCTTCGATGGACGTCGTCACGGTTTTCCCGACTCGCCTTCTCATGCTGGCTGTGCTGGCTGTGCCACTGGGGTGGCCCACACCCGGGTGGGCCCCTTCGCCTGCATTGTGCCGGGTTGCCGGGGGCCGTGTCGCGTGACCTGCTCGATCACGGCCCCGGCGTCCTGGCGGACGGAGCGGTCGTGCGGGCGCTACGGATCGCCCGGCCACCCCGGCCAGCCGCGGACGCGCCGGTGACTCAGCCCTTGCCGACCAGGTCCTCCGGGAACGCGCCGGCCGCTGCCGCCGTGAACAGGAAGCCGCGCCCCAGCTCGGTGAGCCGGGCCACCCCGTCGGCGCCCAGGTGCTCGTACGGCGCGGCGTCCATGCGGTCCGTCGCCTCCTCCAGACCGGCCCGGAGTGCGGTGCCCGCCTCGGTGAGCTCGCCCTCCGCGTCCAGCACCCCGCGCCCGCGCAGCCGCTCCACCGCGGCCTCCCAGTCGGCGCGGCGCCAGCCACGGGTGGCGAGCACCCAGCGCGGAGCCATGCCCTTGCCGGTGGCGGTGTGGCTGACCAGGGCCTCCAGCGGGTCCAGGTCCGCCGCCAGCAGCGCGGCCAGGTGCCCGTCGCCGCGGTGCTCCCGCAGCAGGGTCGCCGCGTGCCAGTACGCCAGGTGCGGCTCCTCGGGGACCGGCAGGTCGGCGTGGGCGGCGTACAGCGGCCGGGCGTGGCGGGTGCAGGCCTCCGCCGCGCGCAGCGCCAGACCGGCGGCCTCCGCCATCTCCGGCGAGGCGACCGTCTCCTCGCCGAGCACCCGGCGCAGCGTCGAGTCCGCAGCCCGCAGCCGGGCGTCGAGCGCCGCCGCGGGCGTGACGCGGGACCACACGGCGGGCAGGTGGCGGCTCACGAGCTCGTGGTTGAAGTTGTAGAAGGTGGCCGTGACCGTGCCCGCCCCGGCCGCGCCCAGGGCGGCTCCGCGAGCGGCGAAGTAGACGGCCCGCGCGTCCTCGATGCCGAGCCCGCCGAACTCCTCGGCCAGGTCGGGCGAGAAGTAGACGGAGGAGTGCAGCGGGTTGAGTGCGTTGTGGCAGCGGCGCCCGGCGCGCGGCGGAAGAATGCTCATGCCCGCACGTTACCGACTGGTTGGTACGTCGAACAGTCCCGGGGGGCGCCGCTCGCGCCACGCACTCCGCATGGCAGGAAGGGTGGGCTACTCGTCATTGCGGCCACCGCCCCGCCCGCCCAGGATGACAAGCATGAAGCAGCGATCCGTGCTCGTCGTCCTCTTCGAGGGAGTCCAGAGCCTCGACGTGAGCGGTCCGATGGAGGTCTTCGCCGGCGTCTCCCACTTTCCCGGGATCTCCTACGCGCTGCGCACCGCCTCGCTGGACGGGGCACCGGTCCGCTGCTCCAGCGGACTCACCCTCGTCCCCGACGCGGCACTCGACGACGTCCCGGCCCCCGATCTGCTCCTCGTGCCGGGCGGGACCGGCACGAGGACCCCCGACCCCGAGCTGGTCGCCTGGCTCCGCGCGCACGCCCCCGGCGCCCGGGACCTGGTCTCGGTCTGCACCGGCGCCCTGCTCCTCGCGGCGGCGGGTCTGCTCGACGGCCACCGGGTCACCACCCACTGGTCGGTCTGCGAGACGCTCGCCCGGCAGTACCCGGCCGTGGAGGTGGACCCGGCCCCGATCTTCGTGCGCGACGGACGGCTGGCCACCTCCGCGGGGGTCACGGCCGGCATCGACCTCGCGCTCGCCCTGGTCGAGGAGGAGCACGGGAGGGAGGTCGCGCTCACCATCGCCCGTCACCTCGTGGTGTTCCTGCGGCGCCCGGGCAACCAGGCCCAGTTCAGCGCGCAGCTCACCGCCCAGACCGCCGTCCGTGAGCCCCTGCGCGAGGTCCAGCACTGGATCACCGAGCATCCCGGCGCCGACCTCTCGGTGGAGACGCTCGCCGCCCGGGCCCGTCTCTCGCCCCGGCACTTCGCCCGCGCCTTCCAGGCCGAGACGGGCACGACCCCCGGCAAGTACGTCGAGCGCGTCCGCCTCGAACAGGCGCGCCGGCTGCTGGAGGACACCGCCGACGGCGTCACGGGCATCGCGCGCGCCAGCGGCTACGGCACCCCCGAGGCGATGCGCCGCGCCTTCGTCCGAACCCTCGGCACGGCGCCCGCCGAATACCGGCGCCGCTTCCGTGCGCAGCCCGTGTGACCACGACCGCCACCTCCCTGAAGGGGACACCCATGCAGATCGCCCTCCTGCTCTTCGACCGTTTCACCGCACTCGACGCCGTCGGCCCGTACGAGATGCTCAGCCGGGCCCCCGGCGCCGAGACCGTCTTCGTCGCCGAGCGGACGGGAGCGGTGCGCAACGACAGCGGCAGTCTCTGCCTCGTCGCCGAACGCACCCTCGCCGACGTGCCCGCCCCCGACGTGGTGATCGTGCCCGGTGGCCCCGGGCAGAGCGCCCAGATGGAGAACGAGTCGCTGCTCGGCTGGCTGCGCGCGGCCGACGCCACCAGCACCTGGACGACGTCCGTGTGCACCGGTTCGCTGCTGCTCGCCGCCGCCGGCCTGCTCACCGGCAGGCGCGCCACCACGCACTGGCTCGCCCACGACGTACTGAGGACGTACGGAGCCGAGCCCACCGAGGAGCGGGTGGTGCTCGACGGCAAGTACGTCACGGCCGCCGGCGTCTCCGCGGGCATCGACATGGGCCTCACGCTGCTCGGCGAGATCGCGGGCGACGAGCACGCCCGGAGCGTCCAGCTGCTGACCGAGTACGACCCGCAGCCGCCCTACGACTGCGGATCACCCGCGAAGGCTCCCGCGGCGATGGTCGAGGAGTGGCGTTCCAGGAGCCGGTTCATCCTGTCGTAGGCGAAGGCCCGTCGGTCGCGGTGCTCCACGTGAACCTGGGCTGACGACGCTCCAGGAAGGCGGCGACCCCCTCCGCGGTGTCACCGCTCGCCTGAGCCTGCCGGGACCAGTAGCCGTCCCGGTCCTCACGGCCGTCGGCGAACTCCTTCGCCGCCGCCTGCGTCAGCTGCGAGCGCGAGGCCAGGACGCGCGCGAAGGAGAGCACCCGTTCCTCCAGGCCGCCCGCGGGCAGGACCTCGTCCACCAGCCCGGTGCGCAGCGCCCGTTCGGTTCCGATCAGCTCGCCGGAGAACAGCAGGTACTTCGCGCAGGCGGGGCCGACCAGTGAGACGAGCCGACGGGTCGAGGACGACGGGTAGACGATCCCGAGCTTGGCCGGGGTGACGCCGAAGGACGCGCCCTCCTCGGCGAACCGCAGGTCGCAGGCGGCGGCGAGCTGGCTGCCGCCGCCCACGCAGTACCCGCGCACGGCCGCCAGCGTCGGCCGTGGAAAGGCCGCCAGGGCCTCCTCGGCACGGACGGCGAGTGCCTGAGGCCGGCCGGCCGGATCCTGGAGGGAGGCGATGTCCGCACCGGCGCAGAACGTGTCCCCCGCACCGGTGAGTACGAGGACGCGTACCCCGGGGTCGGCCGCCAGCCGCTCCAGCAGTGCGGGCAGGGCCTGCCACATGCCCGAGGTCATGGCGTTGCGCTTCGCCGGGTTGCTGATGACGACGGTGGCGACCCCGTCCACGACCGTGTGCTCCAGCCGGGGTTCCGTCCGTGCGGCCCGTTCCGTGAGGTCCATGTGCCGGATGCTATCCACAGCTCTCGAACCCATGACCAAGAAGGGGGGCGCCCGGCGAGCGTCCGGGGCTGCTCGCGACCGGGGCCGGGGGCGACGGTTCGTCGATCTGGTGACGGGCCGGATCGGGCCCGAAGAGGGCGAGAAGTAGTCCATTCATCTGACGCCGACATGCTCACTCGGTCACATTGGTTCTATAAGAGGCCACTTACGGTCAGGGCCGTAGTCCGGAGCACGCTGTTCCCGACACTCATTACTCGATGGTCAGCGATGTGCGAGTCGAGAGCGGGTGCCGGACTATGGAGAGCCGCGGGAGTGTTCCGGCCAGACCCGTGTCGTACGAGGGGGTGTGGCGCTTCACCGCCCCCGCCGTCGACGCCTCGGTGCCGCAGGCCCGGCACGCGGTACGCGATCTGCTGGACCGGCAGGGCGTCCCCGTCGACGAGGACATCCTCCAGGGGCTGCTGCTGATCGTCTCGGAGCTGGTCACCAACGTGGTCCGGCACGCGGCGCTCCTCTCGCCCGAACTGGCCGTCGAGGTGGCCATCGGGGCGGAATGGATAAGAGTCTCCGTCGAGGACAACCACCCTTACCGCCCCACCGCGCTCGTCACCGACTACGGGCAGACCGGCGGCCGAGGGCTGCTGCTGGTGCGCGAGATCACCGCGGAGGCGGGGGGGACCTGCGACGTGGAGCACACCGCGGGCGGGGGAAAGATCATCTGGGCGGCCCTGCCCCTGAAGCCGCAACTCTGACCCGGACCCGCAGCGCCCCGCGGCTGTCACCGGCGGACGGTTCCGGCGCCGGTCCCCGGCTCACGGCAGCGCCGCCACCCCGAACCGGTGACCCGCGGCCGGCACCGGCCCGGCCCGCGGATCGACATCGGCCGGCGAGCCGCCGTCAGCCGCAGGACGGCCCCGGCGGGACGGACCGCCTCACCAGCCCGCGGACGGTCCCGTCAGCTCCCGGATCGCCGGCCGTGCGGCGTCCAGCACGGTCATGAACCAGGCCGAGAACGGCGCGGCGGCGTGACGCTCCGCCAGCTCCTCGGCGCTCACGAACGCCGTCTCGCCGACCTCCTCGGGGTCCGGCCGCAGCTGTTCCTGGGCCAGCCCGACGAACAGGTGGTTGAACTCCTGCTCCACCAGGCCCGACACCGGATCGGGGTGGTTGTAGCGCACCGTGCCTGCCTCGGCGAGCAACGAGGGCGAGATCCCCAGCTCCTCGTACGTGCGCCGGGCGGCGGCGGCGAACGGCGCCTCTCCCGGATACGGGTGACCGCAGCAGGTGTTCGACCACACACCGGGGGAGTGGTACTTGCCGAGCGCACGGCGCTGGAGCAGCAGCCGCCCCCGCTCGTCGAAGAGGAACACGGAGAACGCCCGGTGCAGCTGACCGGGGGCCTGGTGGGCGGCGAGCTTCTCCGCGGTGCCGATGGTGGTGCCGCTCTCGTCGACCAGTTCGAGCATGATCGCGTCGGCTGCGGCGTTCGACGAGCTGTGCGCCGCGGTGGCTGGTGTGGTCGGCATACCCATCCTTCGCTTTGGTTCCCGGCCTCGTGCGCCGGACCCCTCGAGTGCGGTCAAGTCTGCCGTACAAAAGCCGCCTGTCCGTACTTCGGGTACGGGCATGTCCAGCCTGCGGGTGGGCCGGGACCGGGCTCCGGCGCGCACTCCGGCACGCGGGCGGCGCACGTCAGTGGCAGAGCCGGGCCTCGTGCTCCGCGTGCCCGCTCGGCTCCAGCTGGAAGGTGCAGTGCTCGACGTCGAAGTGATGACCGAGGCACCCCTGCAGGTCGTGCAGGAGCTTCTCGTGCCCGATCGAGTCCAGCATCTCCTGGTGCACCACCACATGGGCGGAGAGCACCGGCATGCCCGAGGTGATCGTCCAGGCGTGCAGGTCGTGGACGTCCAGCACACCGGGCAGCGCCGTGATGTGGGAACGCACCTCCTCCATGTCCACGCCCTTGGGGGCCGACTCCAGCAGCACGTCGAGCGTCTCCCGCAGCAGCTTCACCGTACGGGGCACGATCATGAGGCCGATCAGCAAGGAGGCGACGGGGTCGGCGGCCTGCCAGCCGGTGGCCATGATGATGCCCGCCGACACGAGCACGGTCACCGAGCCGAGGGTGTCCGCGACCACCTCGAGATAGGCGCCCCGCACGTTGAGGCTGTCCTGCTGCCCGCGCACCAGCAGCGACAGCGAGACGACGTTGGCGACCAGGCCCACGGCGGCGAACGCGACAGTCAGTCCGCCCCTGGTCTCCGCGGGGGTGATGAAGCGGTCGACCGCCTCGAAGACCAGATAGCCCCCGACGCCGAGGAGCAGCAGGCAGTTGGCGAGCGCGGCGAGGATCTCGGCCCGGGCGAAGCCGAAGGTGCGGTTCGGGCCGGCGGGCCTGTTCGCGAAGTGGATGGCCAGCAGCGCCATGCCGAGGCCCAGCGCGTCGGTCGCCATGTGGGCCGCGTCGGCGATGAGGGCGAGCGAGTCCGCGAGGAGCCCGCCCACGATCTCCATGACCATCACACCGAGCGTGATGCCCAGGGCGACGCGGAGTCTGCCCCGGTACGCGGCGGCGGCCGTCCCCGTCGGGGGCGGCCCTCCGTGCGTGTGCCCGTGATCGTGGCCAGCCCCCATGAGAACGCCTCCGGAACGCGTCGTGACCCTCGACGGGCTCGGACGCACCTCGCCCGATGCCGCCAGTGAACTACGGGGGAGGGGTACGGGGCAACACGGCACTGAACACCGTTGTCATATGCTCTGACCTGCGGAAACGTTCGCAGGTCAGCATGTCGGCCCCGCCGTTCGCTCCCCTTCGGTGCGCGCCTCCGGGTGGCGCAGGCACCAGCCCTCCCAGGCCGACTCCACCATCTCGCGCATCCCGCGCCGCGCGGTCCAGCCCAGCTCCTCGGTCATCCGGGTGGCCGACGCCACGGCCCTGGCCGCGTCCCCGGGCCTGCGCGGCTCGACCACGGGCTCGACGGGCCTCCCGGTGACCTCGGCCACCAGCTCGGCGAGCCGGCGTACGGACACGCCCTCGCCCCGCCCGATGTTGACGGTGAGGTCCCCGCCGCTCCCGTCACGCGCGCCCTCGTCCAGCTTCCGCGCGACGGCGAGATGCGCGTCCGCCAGGTCGGCGACGTGGATGTAGTCGCGCACACAGGTGCCGTCCGGCGTCGGGTAGTCGTCACCGAAGATCCGCGGGGCCTCCCCCCGCGTCAGCCGGTCGAAGAACATGGGCACGACGTTGAAGACGCCCGTGTCGGCCAGCGCGGGCTCCGCCGCGCCCGCCACGTTGAAGTACCGCAGGCAGGCCGTCGAGATGCCGTACGCCTTCCCCGCCGCGCGCACCAGCCACTCCCCGGCGAGCTTGGTCTCGCCGTACGGGTTGATCGGAGCGCAGGGGGTCTCCTCGGTGATGAGCTCGGTGTCCGGGACCCCGTACACCGCCGCCGACGACGAGAAGAGGAACCGCCGCACCCCGGCCGCGACCACGGCCTCCAGCAGCACCGCGAGCCCGGCCACGTTCTCCCGGTAGTACAGCAGCGGCTCCGCGACGGATTCGCCGACCTGCTTCTTCGCCGCGAGATGCACCACACCCGTGACGGCGTGCTCGGCGAGCACCCGGTCGAGCACCGCGCGGTCCGAGGCCGAGCCGCGCACCAGCGTGACCTCCGCCGGCAGCCGCTCCTCGATGCCGGTGGAGATGTCGTCGAGGACGACGACCCGTTCCCCGGCCGCCGTCATGGCCTTCGCCACATGTGCCCCGATGTAACCGGCCCCGCCTGTGATCAACCACGTCATGGACGTCAGCTTATGCGCTGCGAGGACGCGGTTTGTGGGGCGAGGCGTTGATCGACGATGATGATCGCGAACGGCGCCGCATGATGGCCGGTTCGCCCGAACGGAGCACAAACGGGCGGTGAACTCGGTCTTCCGTTCATCCGATAGCCTCAGCCGACGTGCCGCCGGCCCACCTCCGGGCCGCACTGTCGCGCGCCGTTCCCGTCAGCGCCAAGGAGTGAGTTCGTCTGTCGACCGCCATTCTCACCGGTGCGCCGGTACCCGGGTCGTCACTCGAGGACGATCTGAGGTCACTCGGCTACGACGTGACCGCCGCAGCCGACGCCTCCGAGGCCGCCGAGCTGCTCGCCGCGGTCCCCGCGAGCAGGCGCGTCGCGCTCGTGGATCCCCGCTTCGTCGGCCACGTCCACGCCCTCAGGCTCGGACTCACCGACCCCCGCTTCGCCGCCGCCGCGATCCCCGGTGCGCTCACCGCGCAGCCCGAGGCACGTGCCGCGCTGCTGCGCGCCCTGCGCCGGGCCGTCGTGGCCGTCGGCGCGGGCAGCCCCGTCGCGCCTCCTGGCGCCGAGCCCGTCACCGAGGACCGCACCGTCCCCGGCCGGCTGGCCGTGGCACTGGACGCGGAGGGCACCCATGTCCAGCGCCCCGAGCTCGGTTCGCTCACGGCCGAGGTGCCCACCGGTCCTGAGGAGCGGGTCGCCGCTCGGGCCGCCGTCGACGCCGTCGACGACGAGGCCGTACGGCTGCGCAGCGCGGTGAAGGCGCACGACGGCTTCTTCACCACCTTCTTCATCAGCCCGTACTCCCGCTACATCGCGCGCTGGTGCGCCCGCCGGGGCCTCACCCCGAACCAGGTCACCACGGCCTCGCTGATCACCGCGCTGATCGCGGCGGGCAGCGCGGCGACCGGCACCCGCGGCGGCTACGTCGCGGCCGGGGTGCTCCTGCTCCTCTCCTTCGTCCTGGACTGCACCGACGGGCAGCTCGCCCGCTACTCGCTCCAGTACTCGACGATGGGCGCCTGGCTGGACGCCACCTTCGACCGGGCCAAGGAGTACGCGTACTACGCCGGCCTCGCCCTCGGCGCGGCCCGTGGCGGCGACGACGTATGGGTCCTGGCGCTCGGCGCGATGGTGCTCCAGGCCTGCCGCCATGTGGTGGACTTCTCGTTCAACGAGGCCAACCACGACGCGGTGTCGAACACGAGCCCGACCGCCGCGCTGTCCGACAAGCTCGACAGCGTCGGCTGGACGGTCTGGCTGCGCCGGATGATAGTGCTGCCCATCGGTGAACGCTGGGCCATGATCGCCGTGCTGACCGCCGTCACCACGCCCCGGATCGTCTTCTACGCCCTGCTCGTCGGCTGCGCCCTGGCCGCCTGCTACACCACGGCCGGGCGGCTCCTGCGCTCGCTGACCCGCAAGGCGCAGCGCACCGACCGCGCGGCCCGCGCCCTCGCCGACCTCGCCGACTCGGGGCCGCTCGCCGAGGGCGTCGGCGCCGTGCTCCGGCGTCCGCGCGGCGGCTTCACGGCCCCGTTCCTCGCGCTCGCCGGGGCTGCCGTGGTCGTCGCCGCCGCCCTGTTCGCCCCGTACGGAGGCTGGCTGACCGTGGGGGCGGCGGCGCTCTACGCGGTCGTCTCCGGGCTGGCCGTCTCGCGGCCCCTCAAGGGCGCCCTCGACTGGCTCGTCCCCCCGGTCTTCCGTGCCGCCGAGTACTGCACCGTCCTCGTGCTGGCCGCCCGCAGCGACGTGCCGCACGCCGTTCCCGCGGCATTCGGCCTGGTTTCGGCGGTCGCCTACCATCACTACGACACGGTGTACCGCATCCGCGGCGGCACCGGAGCACCGCCCCGGTGGCTGGTGCGCACCATCGGCGGACACGAGGGCCGGACCCTGGTCGTGGCCGTCCTCGCCGCCGTGCTGACCGGCGGTTCAGGTTTCACCACGGCGCTCACCGTCCTCGCGGCGGCCGTGGCTCTCGTGGTGCTCGTGGAGTCCATCCGCTTCTGGGTGTCCTCCTCGGCGCCCGCAGTACACGACGAAGGAGAACTCGCATGATCGGCCTCGTACTGGCTGCCGGTGCCGGACGCCGTCTGCGTCCCTACACGGACACGCTGCCCAAGGCCCTGGTGCCCGTGGACGGCGAGAAGACGGTCCTGGACCTGACGCTGGCCAACTTCGCCGAGGTCGGACTCACCGAGGTCGCGGTCGTCGTCGGCTACCGCAAGGAGGCGGTCTACGCCCGCAAGGCCGAGTTCGAGGCGACGTACGGCGTGAAGCTGACGCTCATCGACAACGACAAGGCCGAGGAGTGGAACAACGCCTACTCCCTGTGGTGCGCCCGTGAGGTCCTGAAGCAGGGCGTCATCCTGGCCAACGGCGACACCGTCCACCCGGTCTCCGTCGAGAAGACCCTCCTGGACGCGCGCGGCAAGGGACAGAAGATCATCCTCGCTCTCGACACGGTGAAGACCCTCGCCGACGAGGAGATGAAGGTCATCACCGAGGACGGCAAGGGCGTCAGCCGGATCACCAAGCTGATGGACCCGGCCACCGCGACCGGCGAGTACATCGGCGTCACCCTGATCGAGCCCGAGGCCGCCGAGGAGCTCGCCGACGCGCTGAAGGCCACCTTCGAGCGCGACCCGGACCTCTACTACGAGGACGGCTACCAGGAACTGGTGAACCGCGGCTTCCCGGTCGACGTGGCGCCCATCGGCGAGGTGACGTGGGTGGAGATCGACAACCACGACGACCTCGCCAGGGGCAGGGAGATCGCGTGCCGGTACTGACCCGCCTCATCCCGTCCCCGGTCGTCGTCGACATCCGGTGCGGCGCCATGGACGATCTGGCCGGTCTCCTCGCCGACCAGCGGATCTCCGCGTCGGGCAAGCTCGCCATCGCGATCAGCGAGGGTTCCGGGCGCGCCCTGCGCGAGAGGCTCGCCCCGGTGCTGCCGGGGGCCGACTGGTATCCCGTCACCGACGGCACGATCGACGCCGCGGTGCGGCTGGCCGACGGCATCAAGGGCAACCGTTACGACGCCCTCGTCGGCCTCGGCGGCGGCAAGATCATCGACGTGGCGAAGTACGCCGCGGCGCGCGTGGGCATGCCCATGGTCGCCGTCGCGACGAACCTGTCCCACGACGGCCTCTGCTCCCCGGTCGCGACCCTGGACAACGACAACGGACGGGGCTCCTACGGGGTCCCCACCCCGATCGCCGTGGTCATCGACCTCGACGTGATCCGGGCGGCGCCCGCGCGCTACGTGCGCTCGGGCATCGGGGACGCCGTCTCCAACATCTCGTGCGTGGCCGACTGGGAACTCGCCCATGCGACGCGTGGCGAGGACATCGACGGCCTGGCGGCTGCGATGGCCCGGCAGGCCGGCGAGGCGGTGCTGCGCCACCCCGGCGAGGTCGGGGACGACGCCTTCCTCAAGGTGCTCGCCGAAGGCCTCGTCCTGACCGGCATCTCGATGTCGATCGCCGGCGACTCCCGGCCCGCGTCGGGTGCCTGCCACGAGATCAACCACGCCTTCGACCTGCTGTACCCGAGGCGCGCCGCCAGCCACGGCGAGCAGGTCGGCCTCGGTGCCTGCTTCGCCATGTACCTGCGGGGCGCCCACACGGACGCGCGTGACATGGCCGCCGTGCTGCGGCGCCACCGGCTGCCGGTCCTGCCCGACGAGATCGGCTTCACCACCGAAGAGTTCGTACGGGCCGTCGACTACGCACCGCAGACGCGCCCGGGACGCTTCACGATCCTGGAACACCTCAACCTGTCCACCGACCAGATCAGGGACGCGTACGCCGACTATGCAAAAGCCATCCATAGCTGAACTCCGTCCGGTCGTGCACCCGCCGGGTGTGAAGGACCGGCGCAGCGGCGAGCACTGGGCGGGTCGGCTCTACATGCGCGAGATCTCGCTGCGCATCACCCGGCGCCTGGTGACCACGAAGGTCACGCCCAACCAGCTGACCTACGTGATGACCGTCGCGGGGGTACTCGCGGCTCCCGCCCTGCTGGTCCCGGGCATCCCGGGCGCCCTGCTCGGCGTGGTCGCGGTCCAGCTCTACCTGCTGTTCGACTGCGTCGACGGCGAGGTGGCCCGGTGGAAGAAGCAGTACTCCCTGGCCGGGGTCTACCTGGACCGGGTGGCCGCGTACCTCTGTGACGCGGCGGTGCTGGTCGGCTTCGGCCTGCGCGCCGCAGACCTGTGGGGCACGGGACGCATCGACTGGCTGTGGGCCTTCCTGGGCACGCTCGCCGCACTCGGCGCCATCCTGATCAAGGCCGAGACCGACCTCGTCGGCGTCGCCCGTCACCAGGGCGGGCTGCCGCCCGTCAAGGAGTCCGCGTCCGAGCCGCGCTCCTCCGGCATGGCGCTCGCACGGCGTGCCGCCGGCGCGCTCAAGTTCCACCGGCTGATCCTCGGCATCGAGGCGTCGCTGGTCATCCTGGTGGTGGCCGTGCTCGACACGGTCAGGGACGACCTCTTCTTCAGCCGCCTCGCGGTCGCCGTGATGGCCGGCATCGCCCTTCTCCAGACCGTCCTGCACCTGGTGTCGATCCTGGCGTCCAGCAGGCTGAAGTGAGCTCTCCCATGAAACTCGGCGCAGTCATCATCACCATGGGCAACCGCCCGGAGGAACTGCGTGCCCTTCTCGACTCGGTCGCCAAGCAGGACGGCGACCGGATCGAGGTGGTCGTCGTCGGCAACGGGGCCCCGGTGCCCGACGTCCCCCCGGGCGTCCGCACCGTCGAGCTGCCCGAGAACCTGGGCATTCCGGGCGGCCGAAACGTCGGCATCGAGGCGTTCGGCCCGTCCGGAGCCGATGTGGACGCACTGCTCTTCCTCGACGACGACGGGCTGCTCCCCAACACCGACACCGCCGAGCTCTGCCGGCAGGCGTTCGAGGCGGACCCGAAGCTCGGCATCATCACCTTCCGCATCGCGGACCCGGAGACCGGGGTCACGCAGCGTCGGCACGTGCCGCGGCTGCGCGCCTCCGACCCGATGCGCTCGTCCCGTGTCACGACGTTCCTCGGCGGCGCGAACGCCGTACGCAGCCAGGTGATCGCGGAGGCCGGCCCGCTCCCCGGCGAGTTCTTCTACGCCCACGAGGAGACCGACCTCGCCTGGCGCGCCCTGGACGCCGGCTGGATGATCGACTACCGCGCGGACATGGTGCTCAACCACCCCACCACCGCGCCCTCGCGGCACGCGGTCTACCACCGCATGGTGGCCCGCAACCGGGTCTGGCTCGCCCGCCGGAACCTCCCCGTCCCGCTCGTCCCCGTGTACGTGGGCGTCTGGCTGCTGCTCACGCTGGTGCGCAGGCCCTCCCTGCCCGCGCTCAAGGCGTGGTTCGGAGGCTTCCGCGAAGGCTGGACGACGCCCTGCGGACCCCGGCGCCCCATGAGGTGGCGTACGGTATGGCGGCTGACCAGACTGGGCCGGCCGCCGGTGATCTGAGAGGCTCTCCTCTGAGACCATGAGCCGTACTCATTTCGTACGGGGTACCTGTCCGCCTTGGCCGCGCCCGCGACCGGCAGCGCATTGTGAAGACGAGAGTTCTTAACTGTGAGTGACACGACCCACGACGGCGGGATTGCGCTGAGCAGCCCGCCGTCCGCCGACGAAGGGCTCAGCGCTTCCCAGCTGGCCGACAAGTACGGCCTGACGGTGAGCGGTGCCCGGCCCGGGCTGTTCGCGTACCTGGGACAGCTCTGGGGCCGCAGGCATTTCATCCTGGCGTTCTCGCGGGCCAAACTGACCGCGCAGTACAGCCAGGCCAAGCTCGGTCAGCTGTGGCAGGTGGCGACGCCGCTGCTGAACGCGCTGGTCTACTTCCTGATCTTCGGCCTGATCCTGGGCACGCGGAAGGGGATGAGCCAGGAGGTCTTCATCCCGTTCCTGGTGACCGGAGTCTTCGTCTTCACCTTCACCCAGAGCTCGGTCATGGCGGGGGTGCGCTCCATCGCGGGCAACCTCGGCCTGGTGCGGGCCCTGCACTTCCCCCGCGCCTCCCTGCCCATCTCGTTCTCGCTCCAGCAGCTCCAGCAGCTGCTGTACTCGATGATCGTGCTGCTGGCCGTGGCGGTGGGCTTCGGAAGCTATCCCACGCTCTCCTGGCTGCTGGTCGTCCCGGCGCTGGCGATGCAGTTCTTCTTCAACACCGGTCTCGCGCTCGTCATGGCGCGCCTCGGCAGCAAGACCCCCGACCTCGCCCAGCTGATGCCCTTCGTCATGCGTACCTGGATGTACGCGTCGGGCGTCATGTTCTCCATCCCCGTGATGCTGGCCGACAAGCCGCAGTGGATCGCGGACGTGCTCCAGTACAACCCGGCGGCCATCTACATGGACCTGGTCCGGTTCGCGCTGATCGACGGCTACGGCTCGGAGAACCTGCCGGACCACGTCTGGGCCGTCGGGCTCGCCTGGTCGCTCGTGGTGGGCGTCGTGGGCTTCGTGTACTTCTGGAAGGCAGAGGAACGGTACGGCCGTGGCTGAGCAAGCGTCCCAGGGACACATCCCGACCGTGATCGCGGACGACGTGCACATCGTGTACCGGGTCAACGGGACGGGCGGCGGAAAGGGCAGCGCCACCGCGGCGCTGAGCCGGATAATGCGCCGGGGCAAGGGTGAGCCCCGTGGCGTACGCAAGGTGCACGCGGTGCGCGGTGTCTCCTTCACCGCCTACCGCGGCCAGGCCATCGGCCTCATCGGAACCAACGGTTCGGGCAAGTCCACCCTGCTCAGGGCCATCGCCGGACTGCTGCCGACCGAGCACGGCAAGGTGTACACGGACGGCCAGCCGTCGCTGCTCGGCGTCAACGCCGCGCTGATGAGCGACCTGACCGGTGAGCGCAACGTCGTGCTCGGTGGTCTCGCCATGGGCATGAGCCGCGAGGAGATCCGCGCGCGCTACCAGGACATCGTCGACTTCTCCGGGATCAACGAGAAGGGCGACTTCATCACCCTGCCGATGCGGACGTACTCCTCGGGCATGGCGGCGAGGCTCCGCTTCTCGATCGCCGCGGCCAAGAACCACGACGTCCTGATGATCGACGAGGCGCTGGCCACCGGTGACCGCAAGTTCCGGGTCCGCTCCGAGGAGCGCATCCGTGAGCTGCGCAAGGAGGCGGGCACCGTCTTCCTGGTCAGCCACAACAACAAGACCATCCGGGACACCTGCGACCGGGTGCTGTGGCTGGAGAAGGGCGAGCTCCTGATGGACGGTCCCACCGAAGAGGTGCTCAAGGCGTACGAGCGGGAGACCGGCAAGTAGCTCACGTCCGTGGTGGCCCCCGCCCGAGTGCAGCGGCGGGGGCCACCGCGCTGTCCCGTTCCGGGCGGAGGACCGCTCGGCCCGTCCGGGGCGATCTCCTCCCGGCGGATGACGTCAACTGGCCGCGCTCCGGGGAAGGTTGGCGGGAGTTCAGACGTTGTACGCTCGCGCGCCGCACCCCGGCGCGGCCCTGTGAGCTGTACGACGTAAGCTGTGACGGTGCTGATTCGCGCCAATGTGGGGTGATACGCCCCCCGGCACATCGCCCGTTGCGTGCATGTCGCACTCGGGAGGACGAGCGGCGTGTCCG
Source organism: Streptomyces argenteolus (assembly GCF_042902585.1). Classification (GTDB taxonomy): domain Bacteria; phylum Actinomycetota; class Actinomycetes; order Streptomycetales; family Streptomycetaceae; genus Streptomyces; species Streptomyces argenteolus. Next base: position 702,559 of record NZ_JBIBEG010000003.1, on the reverse strand, counting down.
AAAAGGGATGTTTTGGGTCGGCAGTGTAGAACGGGAGATATGACGGCAATGATGGAAAATCTCCAACTCCGACGTGGTTTCGCCGTCCCCGCGTCGGGTGGTCCGCAGTGACCCCTCCCCAGCAGGCGCGCACCGACGCCGCCGCGACCGGCACGCTGGACAAGGCCACGGACGAGAACTTCCCCGTGGCCCCCTTCTTCCTGCCCCGGGCTTGGCGCGGCGACCTGATGGCCGTCTACGGCTTCGCGCGGCTCGTCGACGACATCGGTGACGGCGACCTGGCGCCCGGCGGCGGGGACGCCCGGCTGCTCGGCGTCGAGGACGGGCGGAGCGACGACAAGCTCGCCCTGCTCGACGCCCTCGAGGCCGACCTGCACCGCGTCTTCGCGGGCTCCGGCGACGGCCCGCGCCACCCCCTGATGCGCGCCCTGCGTCCCACCGTCCGACGCTGCGCCCTCACCCCCGAGCCCTTCCTCGGCCTGGTCGAGGCCAACCGGCAGGACCAGAAGGTCCGCCGCTACGGCACCTACGGCGAGCTGCTGGCCTACTGCGAGCTCTCCGCCAACCCCGTCGGCCGCCTCGTCCTGGCCATCACCGGCACCGCGAGCCCCGAACGGATCCGCCGCTCCGACGCCGTCTGCACGGCGCTGCAGATCGCCGAACACCTGCAGGACGTCGCCGAGGACCTCGGCCGCGACCGGATCTACCTGCCCGCCGAGGACATGGAGCGCTTCCACGTCACCGAGGCGGACCTCGCCGCACCGTCCGCCAACGCCTCCGTGCGCGCCCTCGTCGCGTTCGAGGCGGAGCGGGCCCGGGAGCTGCTCGACGAAGGCATCCCCCTGGTGGACAGCGTGCACGGCCGGCTCAAGGTGCTGCTCGCCGGTTTCGTCGGCGGAGGGCGCGCGGCGCTCACCGCGATCTCGGCCGCCGGTTTCGACGTACTGCCCGGACCGCCCAGACCCACCGCGCCCAGACTGCTGCGCGAAATGGGTGCCGTCCTGCGAAGAGCGCACAGAGAGGGGTGAGCCGGACCGTGGAGGGACAGACGACGTACATGTCGGCACCGGTACAGGCCGCGTACAGCTACTGCGAGGCCGTCACCGGACAGCAGGCCCGTAATTTCGCGTACGGCATCCGGCTGCTGCCGTACGAGAAGCGGCAGGCCATGTCGGCGCTGTACGCCTTCTCCCGTCGGGTCGACGACATCGGCGACGGTGAGCTGGACGTGGAGACCAAGCACGCCCGGCTGGCGGACACCCGCAAGCTGCTCGACCGGATCCGGGACAAGGCGGTGGAGGAGGACGACACCGACCCGGTCGCGGTCGCCCTCGCCGACGCCGCCCAGCGCTTCCCGCTCCCGCTCGGTGGACTCGACGAGCTCATCGACGGCGTCCTGATGGACGTGCGCGGGGCGACCTACGAGACCTGGGACGACCTGAAGCTGTACTGCCGGTGCGTCGCGGGCGCCATCGGGCGACTCAGCCTGGGCGTCTTCGGCGCGGAGCCGGGAGCGCCCGGCTCCGAACGCGCCGCGGAGTACGCCGACACCCTCGGCCTCGCGCTCCAGCTCACCAACATCCTGCGCGACGTGCGGGAGGACGCGGGCAACGGCCGCACCTACCTCCCGGCCGACGACCTCGCGAAATTCGGCTGCTCCGCCGGTTTCCGCCGGGCCACCCCGCCGCCCGGGTCCGACTTCTCCGGTCTGGTGCACTTCGAGGTCCGGCGCGCCCGGGCACTCTTCGCCGAGGGGTACCGGCTGCTGCCCATGCTGGACCGGCGCAGCGGTGCCTGCGTGGCGGCCATGGCCGGTATCTACCGCCGGCTCCTGGACCGCATCGAACGCGACCCCGAGGCTGTGCTGCGCGGGCGGGTCTCGCTCCCCGGCCACGAGAAGGCCCTCGTGGCCGTGCGTGGTCTGTCCGGTCTCGACGCGCGGTACATCTCGCGCCGGACGGCCAGGGGGAGGGTCTGATGACGGGCCGGAACCGTCCCGGGTGCGGGCCGCGGGCAACCCCCGGGGCCCCCGGCGCGTCCCACACTGCGACGAAGCGACGGAAGCGGCCGTGCGCGGCGGCACGGCGAAGGGGGCAGGCATGACCGGCCGGAGCCCTCACCGCGCCGTGGTCGTCGGCGGCGGCCTCGCGGGCGTCACCTCGGCGCTGCGCCTCGCCGACGCCGGGGTCGACGTGACCCTGCTCGAAGGCCGCCCGCGGCTCGGTGGCCTCGCCTTCTCCTTCCGGCGCGGCGACCTCTCCGTCGACAACGGCCAGCACGTCTACCTGCGCTGCTGCACCGGCTACCGCTGGTTCCTCGACCGCATCGAGGGCAGCCACCTCGCTCCGCTGCAGGACCGCCTCGACGTGCCCGTACTCGACGTCGGCCGGCCCGCCGGGCCGAGGCTCGGACGGCTGCGCCGCACCGCACTGCCCGTGCCCCTGCACCTCGCCGGGGGACTCGCGGCCTATCCGCACCTCTCCCTCGCGGAGAAGGCCGGTGTCGCCAGGGCAGCGCTGGCACTCGGCCGTCTCGACCCCGCCGACCCCGCACTCGACGGCATCGACTTCGCCACCTGGCTCCGCCGTCAGGGCCAGTCGCAGCGCACCATCGAGGCCCTCTGGGACCTCGTCGGCGTCGCCACGCTCAACGCCACCGCGCCGAACGCCTCGATGGCGCTGGCCGCGATGGTCTTCAAGACGGGGCTCCTCTCCGAGCCGGGCGCCGCCGACATCGGCTGGGCGTCCGTGCCGCTCGGGGACCTCCACGACACCCTCGCCCGCAAGGCGCTCGAGTCCGCGGGCGTACGCGTCCACCTGCGCACCCGGGCCGCCTCGCTGACCCGCGCCGAGGACGGGCGCTGGGCCGTCGGGACGTACGGCGAGCGGATCGAGGCGGACACCGTCGTCCTCGCCGTGCCGCAGAGGGACACCCACCGGCTGCTGCCCGAGGGCGCGCTCGACGACCCCGGCCGGCTGCTCGACCTCACGGACGCGCCGATCCTCAACGTCCACGTCGTCTACGACCGCAACGTGCTGCGCAGGCCCTTCTTCGCCGCCCTCGGCTCACCCGTGCAATGGGTCTTCGACCGCACCGCCTCCTCCGGGCTCCAGGGCGGCGGCCAGTATCTCGCGGTGTCCCAGTCCGCGGCGGGCGACGAGATCGACCTGCCCGTCGCCGAGCTGCGCAGACGCTACCTGCCCGAGCTGGAGCGGCTCCTCCCGGCGGCGCGGGGAGCGGGCGTCCGCGACTTCTTCGTCACCCGCGAACGCACGGCGACCTTCGCCCCCGCGCCGGGCGTGGGACGCCTGCGGCCGGGCACGCACACCCGGGCCCCCGGTCTGCACCTGGCGGGAGCATGGACCGCCACGGGCTGGCCCGCCACGATGGAGGGTGCGGTCCGCAGCGGCTTCACCGCCGCGGAGGCCGCGCTCCAGGCACTCGGCCGGCCCCACGAACATCCGCTGCAGGAGGCGGCATGAGCAGTACCACCGGAACAAGAGGAGAGTCTGTGACCCCGGCGAATCCGGCTTCCGACACCGTGGCGGACACCACGGACGTCACCGCGCTTCTGGAGCGCGGAAGGGCCCTGTCAGCGCCGGTGCTGCGAGCAGCCGTGGAGCGGCTCGCGCCGCCCATGAACACCGTCGCGTCCTACCACTTCGGATGGATCGACGCCCAGGGCAGGCCCGCCGACGGCGACGGCGGCAAGGCGGTGCGCCCCGCGCTGTCCCTGCTGTCCGCCGAGGCGGCGGGTGCGCCTCCCGAGGCGGGGATCCCCGGCGCCGTCGCCGTCGAGCTCGTGCACAACTTCTCACTGCTGCACGACGACCTCATGGACGGTGACGAGCAGCGCCGTCACCGCGACACCGTCTGGAAGGTGCACGGCCCCGCCCAGGCCATCCTCGTCGGCGACGCGCTCTTCGCGCTGGCCAACGAGGTCCTGCTGGAGATCGGCACCGCGGAGTCCGGCCGGGCGGCCCGGCGCCTGACCACGGCGAGCCGCAAGCTGATCGACGGCCAGGCGCAGGACATCTCCTACGAGCACCGCGAGCGGGTCACCGTCGAGGAGTGCCTGGAGATGGAGGGCAACAAGACGGGCGCCCTGCTCGCCTGCGCCGTCTCCATCGGCGCCGTGCTCGGCGGCGCCGACGACCGCACGGCGGACGTCCTGGAGGCGTACGGCTTCCACCTCGGCCTCGCCTTCCAGGCCGTCGACGACCTGCTCGGGATCTGGGGCGACCCGGAGGCCACGGGCAAGCAGACGTGGAGCGATCTGCGCCAGCGCAAGAAGTCCCTGCCCGTCGTCGCCGCGCTGGCCGCGGGCGGACCCGCCTCCGAGCGCCTCGGCGAGCTGCTCGCCGCCGACGCCAAGAGCAGCGACTTCGACAGCTTCTCCGAAGAGGAGTTCGCCGCCCGCGCGGCACTCATCGAGGAGGCGGGCGGCCGCGAGTGGACCGCCCAGGAAGCCCGCCGTCAGCACGCGGTAGCCATAGAGGCGCTGCACGGCGTCGACATGCCGGAACATGTGCGCGCGCAGCTCACCGCGCTCGCCGACTTCGTCGTCGTACGAAAGAGATGATCATCATCCAGATATGACTCGCAGTCGCCGGCGGGCGCCCCACGGGGCGCCCACCGACGGAGACCCCAGCACAGCAGAGGACCAGACTGCACGAAGGGGAAGCCATGACAGCGACGACCGACGGAAGCACCGGGGCCGCGAACCTCCGCGCGGTCCCGGCCAGCGATCCGACCGAATCGACCAGCGCCGCGGACGACACGCTCGCCGTCGCGCGACGGGCCGCGGAACGCTCGGTGGAGCACCTCCTCGGCAGGCAGGACGAGCAGGGCTGGTGGAAGGGCGACCTCGCCACCAACGTCACCATGGACGCGGAGGACCTGCTGCTCCGTCAGTTCCTGGGAATCCAGGACCCGGACACCGTCAAGGCGGCGGCCCGCTTCATCAGGGGCGAGCAACTCGGCGACGGCACCTGGAACACCTTCTACGAGGGGCCGCCCGACCTCTCCGCCACCATCGAGGCGTACGTCGCCCTCCGGCTCGCCGGAGACCGGCCCGACGACCCGCACATGATCAGGGCGGCCGGCTGGGTCAGGGAGCAGGGCGGCATCGCGGAAGCCCGGGTCTTCACCCGGATCTGGCTCGCCCTCTTCGGCTGGTGGAGGTGGGAGGACCTGCCAGAGCTCCCGCCCGAGCTGATGTTCTTCCCGAAGTGGGTCCCGCTCAACATCTACGACTTCGGCTGCTGGGCCCGCCAGACCATCGTGCCGCTCACCATCGTCTCCGCCCTGCGGCCCGTCCGCCCGGCGCCGTTCACGCTGGACGAACTGCACACCGATCCCGGCTGCCCCAATCCGGCCAGGCCCACCGCCCCCGCGACCAGCTGGGACGGCGTCTTCCAGCGCCTGGACAAGGCGCTGCACCTCTACCACCGGATCGCCCCGCGCAGACTGCGGCGTACGGCGATGAACGCGGCGGCCCGCTGGATCATCGAACGCCAGGAGAACGACGGCTGCTGGGGCGGTATCCAGCCGCCCGCGGTGTACTCCGTCATCGCCCTCCATCTCCTCGGATACGACCTGGACCACCCCGTGATGCGGGCGGGGCTCGCTTCGCTCGACCGGTTCACCGTCTGGCGCGAGGACGGCGCCCGCATGGTCGAGGCCTGTCAGTCCCCGGTCTGGGACACCTGCCTGGCCACCATCGCCCTCGCCGACGCCGGGGTCAGCCCCGACCATCCGGCGCTCGTGAGGGCGGCCGACTGGATGCTGGGTGAGGAGATCGTCCGGCCCGGTGACTGGTCCGTACGCAGGCCCGAACTGGCCCCGGGCGGCTGGGCCTTCGAGTTCCACAACGACAACTACCCCGACATCGACGACACCGCCGAGGTCGTCCTGGCGCTGCGCCGGGTCCGCCACCCGGACCCCTCCAGGGTCGAGGCGGCCATCGAGCGTGGGGTGCGCTGGAACCTCGGCATGCAGTCACGCGACGGTGCCTGGGGCGCCTTCGACGCGGACAACACCAGCCCGTTCCCCAACCGGCTGCCGTTCTGCGACTTCGGTGAGGTCATCGACCCCCCGTCGGCGGACGTCACCGGCCACGTGGTCGAGATGCTCGCGGTCGAGGGCCGCGCACAGGATCCCCGTACCCGGCGGGGCATCGCATGGCTGCTCGCCGAACAGGAGGCGAGCGGCGCGTGGTTCGGGCGCTGGGGAGTCAACTACATCTACGGCACGGGTTCGGTCGTGCCCGCGCTCATCGCGGCCGGGCTTCCCGCCGCCCATCCGTCCGTCCGGCGGGCCGTCGACTGGCTGAGGTCCGTCCAGAACGACGACGGCGGCTGGGGCGAGGACCTGCGGTCCTACCGCGAGGAGAAGTGGATCGGCCACGGGAGTTCGACCGCCTCCCAGACGGCCTGGGCGCTCCTCGCGCTGCTCGCGGCCGGCGAGCGGGACACCAGGACGGTGGAACGGGGGGTCGCCTGGCTCGCCGAGACCCAGCAGGCCGACGGCTCCTGGGACGAGCCGCACTTCACCGGAACCGGCTTCCCCTGGGACTTCTCCATCAACTACCACCTCTACCGGCAGGTCTTCCCCCTGACCGCGCTCGGCAGGTACGTGTACGGCGATCCGTTCGCCCTCGCGGGCGGCGTGGGCGCCGTCGAGACCGGCGGGGGGGCCTGATCCGATGGGCGGTACGCAAGGACCGCCCGCCCCCGCCACGCCGCTGCTGATCGCCTGCGCGCTCGGCATCGAGCGGCTCGCCCTGCGCACGGGCAGGGCGAGCCGTGCATCCGGGCCCGTGAGCGTCATCAGGACGGGGATGGGCCCCCGGGCCGCGGAGAGCGCCGTCCTGCGGGCGCTGGCCCGGGACGGCGCGGCGGGCGCGGCGGTCATCGCCTCCGGATTCTGCGCCGGGCTCGCACCCGGCATGCACCCGGGGGACCTCGTCGTGGCCGACGAGACCCGGGACGGCGCGGCCGTCACGGTGTGCACGGGGACCGGCGTACTGGTCGACGCGCTGACCAGGGCGGTCCCTGGCCGTACCGTGCACACCGGTCCGCTCACGGGCTCCGGGCACGTCGTGCGGGGACCTGAGCGGGCCGGTCTGCGCGCCACCGGGGCCATCGCGGTGGACATGGAGTCCGCCGCCACGCTGCGCACCGCTCTGCGGACCGGGCCGCGCCCGGTTGCGGCCGTACGGGTGGTCGTGGACGCTCCAGAGCATGAGCTCGTCCGTATCGGCACGGTCCGCGGTGGAATATCGGCATTCCGCGTTCTTCGTGCCGTGCTTCCGGCTTTCCATGAATGGCACCGATCTTTGCTGCTCCCCAGGAGGTGAGCCCAGATGGCCATGCCGCTCCGTCAGTCCATCAAGGTTGCGACGTATCTCTTCGAACAGAAGCTCCGCAAGCGCGAGAAGTTCCCGCTGATCGTCGAGCTGGAGCCCTTGTTCGCCTGCAATCTCGCGTGCGAGGGCTGTGGGAAGATCCAGCACCCGGCGGGAGTGCTCAAGCAGCGCATGCCGGTCGCTCAGGCGGTGGGGGCGGTGCTCGAATCAGGTGCCCCGATGGTCTCCATCGCCGGCGGTGAGCCGCTGATGCACCCTCAGATCGACGAGATCGTCAGACAGCTGGTCGCGAAGAAGAAGTACGTCTTCCTCTGCACCAACGCCATGCTGATGCGCAAGAAGCTCGACAAGTTCACCCCGTCGCCCTATTTCGCGTTCGCCGTGCACATCGACGGACTGCGCGAACGGCACGACGAGTCGGTCGCCAAGGAAGGCGTCTTCGACGAGGCGGTGGAGGCGATGAAGGAGGCCAAGCGGCGCGGCTTCCGGGTCACGACCAACTCCACCTTCTTCAACACCGACACCCCGCAGACCGTCATCGAGGTCCTCAACTACCTCAACGACGAGCTGAAGGTCGACGAGATGATGATCTCGCCCGCCTACGCCTACGAGAAGGCGCCCGACCAGGAGCACTTCCTGGGCGTCGAGCAGACCCGTGAGCTCTTCAAGAAGGCCTTCGCGGGAGGCAACCGGAACCGCTGGCGGCTCAACCACTCCCCGCTGTTCCTGGACTTCCTGGAGGGCAAGGCCGACTTCGCGTGCACGGCCTGGGCGATCCCCAACTACTCGCTCTTCGGCTGGCAGCGGCCCTGCTACCTGATGAGCGACGGATACGTCCCCACCTACCGGGAGCTCATCGAGGACACCGACTGGGACAAGTACGGCCGGGGCAAGGACCCGCGCTGCGCCAACTGCATGGCGCACTGCGGGTACGAGCCCACCGCCGTCCTCGCCACCATGGGGTCGCTGAAGGAGTCCCTGCGAGCGGCACGGGAGACCGTCGGCGGGAGCCGGTGACGTCATGACCACAGGAGAACCGGTTGCCCTGGGTCTCCCCGCCCTCCCGGCCCGGCCGCTCGCGGTGCGCCGCCCCTCGCGGCGCATCCAGGTCGGGTCGGTGGCGGTCGGTGGGGACGCACCGGTGTCGGTGCAGTCGATGACGACGACGCGTACGTCGGATGTCGGTGCGACGTTGCAGCAGATCGCGGAGCTGACGGCGTCGGGTTGCCAGATCGTGCGGGTGGCGTGCCCGACGCAGGACGACGCGGACGCGCTGGCGACGATCGCGAGGAAGTCGCAGATCCCGGTGATCGCGGACATCCACTTCCAGCCGAAGTACGTCTTCGCGGCGATCGACGCGGGGTGTGCGGCGGTCCGGGTGAATCCGGGCAACATCAAGCAGTTCGACGACAAGGTCAAGGAGATCGCGAAGGCGGCGGGTGACGCGGGTACGCCGATCCGGATCGGTGTGAACGCGGGGTCGCTGGACGCGCGGTTGCTGAGGAAGTACGGGAAGGCGACGCCGGAGGCTCTGGTGGAGTCGGCGCTATGGGAGGCGTCGCTGTTCGAGGAGCACGGTTTCCGGGACATCAAGATCTCGGTGAAGCACAACGATCCGGTCGTGATGGTGAACGCCTATCGTCTGCTGGCGGCGCGCAGTGACTATCCGCTGCATCTGGGTGTGACGGAGGCGGGTCCGGCGTTCCAGGGGACGATCAAGTCGGCGGTGGCGTTCGGCGCGCTGCTGTCGGAGGGGATCGGGGACACGATCCGGGTGTCGCTGTCGGCTCCTCCGGCGGAGGAGGTCAAGGTCGGGCTGCAGATCCTGGAGGCGCTGAATCTGAAGCAGCGGCGTCTGGAGATCGTGTCGTGTCCGTCGTGCGGGCGTGCGCAGGTGGATGTGTACAAGCTCGCGGACCAGGTGAGTGCGGGTCTGGACGGGCTCGAGGTCCCGCTGCGGGTCGCGGTGATGGGTTGTGTGGTGAACGGTCCGGGTGAGGCGCGTGAGGCGGACCTGGGTGTGGCGTCGGGCAACGGCAAGGGCCAGATCTTCGTGAAGGGCGAGGTCATCAAGACCGTCCCGGAATCGAAGATCGTGGAGACCCTCATCGAGGAAGCCATGAAGATCGCGGAACAGATGGAGGAGACGGGAACCCCCACCGGGGCTCCGGCGGTGACCGTGAGCCGATGACAGGACCAGAGAGAGGGGCCCGAGCGTGACGTTGCTGGAATCCATCAAGGGGCCGCAGGACCTCAAGGCGCTGAGCCGGCCGGAACTCGGTGAACTCGCCGAGGAGATCAGGGTGTTCCTCATCCGGGCGGTCGCCAGGACGGGCGGTCACCTCGGCCCCAACCTCGGAGTCGTCGAACTCTCCATCGCCCTGCACCGGGCCTTCGACTCGCCCGTGGACCGCATCCTGTGGGACACGGGGCACCAGAGCTACGTGCACAAGCTCCTGACGGGACGCCAGGACTTCTCCAAGCTGCGCGGCAAGGGCGGGCTCTCCGGATACCCCTCGCGCGAGGAGTCGAGGCACGACGTCATCGAGAACTCGCACGCCTCCACGGTGCTCGGCTGGGCCGACGGCCTCGCCAAGGCCAACGAGGTGCTGGGGCGCCCGCACCACGTCGTGGCGGTGACCGGCGACGGGGCGCTCACGGGCGGCATGGCCTGGGAGGCGCTGAACAACATCGCGGCGGCCGGGGACCGCCCCCTCATCATCGTGGTCAACGACAACGAGCGCTCCTACGCCCCGACGATCGGTGGCCTCGCGAACCACCTGGCCACCCTGCGCATCACCGACGGCTACGAGCGCTTCCTGGCCTGGGGCAAGACGGTGCTCCAGCAGACGCCGGTCATCGGACAGCCTCTGTACGGCTCGCTGCACGGAGCGAAGAAGGGATTCAAGGACACCTTCGCCCCGCAGGGCATGTTCGAGGACCTGGGCCTGAAGTACGTCGGCCCCGTCGACGGGCACGACGTCGAAGCCGTCGAGTCCGCCCTGCGCCGGGCGAAGCGCTACCACGGGCCGGTCCTGGTGCACTGCATCACCGAGAAGGGCCGGGGTTTTCCGCCCGCGCTGGCCGACGACGCCGACCGCTTCCACACCGTCGGCCGGATGGACCCCCTGACCTGTGAGCCACTCGTGGTGCCCGCCGCGCCCTCCTGGACCTCCGTGTTCGGCGACGAGATCGCCGAGATCGGCGCCGGACGACCGGACGTCGTCGCGATCACCGCGGCGATGCTGCACCCGGTGGGGCTGACCCGGTTCGCCGAGGAGTTCCCCGGCCGGATCTGGGACGTCGGGATCGCCGAGCAGCACGCGGCGGTCTCCGCGGCGGGACTCGCCACCGGCGGGCTGCACCCCGTCGTCGCCGTCTACGCGACCTTCCTCAACCGGGCCTTCGACCAGCTGCTGATGGATGTCGCCCTGCACAGGTGCGGGGTGACGTTCGTCCTGGACCGGGCCGGCGTCACCGGGACCGACGGGCCCTCGCACAACGGCATGTGGGACATGTCCGTGCTCCAGGTCGTGCCCGGTCTGCGGATCGCGGCCCCGCGTGACGCCGAGCGGCTGCGTGAGGAACTGCGCGAGGCCGTAGACGTCGACGACGCGCCGACCGTGATCAGGTTCCCCAAGGAGCCGGTGGGGGAGCCGATCGCCTCCCTCGGCAGGATCGGCGGGATGGACGTGCTGCACAGGGCCACGGACCCCGACGTCCTGCTGGTGGCCGTCGGGGCCCTCGCCCCGGTCTGTCTCCAGGCCGCCGACCTCCTCGCCGCCTCCGGCGTCCACTGCACGGTCGTGGACCCCCGCTGGGTCAAGCCGGTCGACGGAGCACTGCCCGGTCTCGCGGCGCAGCACGGGCTGGTCGCGGTCGTCGAGGACAACAGCCGGGCGGGCGGCGTCGGTTCGGCGGTCGGGCAGGCGCTGCGGGACGCGGACGTCGACGTGCCGCTGCGGACGTTCGGCATCCCCGAGCAGTTCCTCGCGCACGCCGGGCGCGGCGAGGTGCTGGCCGACATCGGGCTCACGCCGGTGGAGATCGCCGGACGGATCGGCGCCGTGCTGGAGCGGCGCGCGGCAGACCAGGAGCAGAGTGTGCGGAAGGAGAGCGGCGCATGAAGGACGAACGGCGGGAAGGGTTCGATCTGACGCGGCTGCTGGAGGAGCGCGGCGCCGAACGCTACGAGCTGCACACCCGGCACCTGAACCACCAACTGCCGCGCATGCTGCGCACCATCGGCTTCGACAAGGTCTACGAGAGGGCCGAGGGAGCCCACTTCTGGGACGCGGAGGGCAACGACTACCTGGACATGCTCGCCGGCTTCGGGGTGATGGGGCTCGGCCGGCACCACCCCGTCGTACGCCAGGCGATCCACGACGTCCTGGACGCCTCGCTCGCCGACCTCACCCGCTTCGACTGCCAGCCCCTGCCCGGTCTGCTCGCCGAGAAGCTGCTGGCGCACAGCCCGCACCTGGACCGGGTGTTCTTCGGCAACAGCGGTACGGAGGCGGTCGAGACCGCGCTGAAGTTCGCCAGGTACGCCACCGGCAGGCCCAGGATCCTCTACTGCACCCACGCCTTCCACGGGCTGACGACGGGCTCGCTCTCGGTCAACGGGGAGAAGGGGTTCCGCGACGGCTTCGCCCCCCTGCTCCCCGACACCGCGATCGAGCTCGGCGACCTCGACGCCCTGCGCCGTGAGCTGAAGCGCGGGGACGTGGCGGGCCTGGTCGTCGAGCCGATCCAGGGCAAGGGCGTCCACGCCGCGCCGCCCGGCTTCCTCCGGGCGGCCCAGGAACTGCTGCACCGGCACAAGGCCCTGCTGATCGCCGACGAGGTGCAGACCGGGCTGGGCAGGACCGGCGACTTCTACGCCTACCAGCACGAGGAGGGGGTCGAGCCCGATCTGCTCTGCGTGGCCAAGGCCCTCTCCGGTGGCTACGTACCGGTCGGCGCGACGCTCGGCAAGGACTGGATCTTCAAGCGCGTCTACTCCTCCATGGACCGCGTCCTCGTCCACTCCGCGAGCTTCGGATCGAACGCGCAGGCCATGGCGGCCGGGCTCGCCGTTCTCGCGGTGATGGAGCAGGAGGAGACCGTCGCGAACGCCCGGCGCACCGGAGATCTTCTGCGGGAGCGGCTCTCCGCGCTCGTGGGCCGCTACGAGCTCCTGCACGAGGTGCGCGGTCGCGGACTGATGATCGGCATCGAGTTCGGCCGGCCCTCCTCGCTCAAGCTCCGCAGCCGCTGGACGATGCTCCAGGCGGCACGCAAGGGCCTCTTCGCACAGATGGTGGTGGTGCCGCTGCTCCAGAAGCACCGGATCCTCACCCAGGTCTCCGGTGACCACCTTGAAGTGATCAAGCTGATCCCGCCGCTGATCATCGGAGAGGCGGAGGTCGACCGCTTCGTGACCGCGTTCACGGCCGTCATGGACGACGCGCACAGCGGGGGCGGGCTGATGTGGGACTTCGGCAGGACACTGGTCAAGCAGGCCGTCGCCAACCGGTGAGGGGTGTGCCTCCCACGTCATGGGAGGGGTTTGCCTCTGAGGCAATAAACTTGCCTCAGAGGAAAGATCCTGGCCCAATGGAGGCATGAATCCTTCTGACGAAGGGGCGGCCGACGAACTCCCAGGGGTCGCGCCCCGTCTGCGCGACCTTCGCCGCAACCGCGGTCTGACCCTGGAGGCCGCGGCCGGGCGGGCGGGACTCTCGCCCGCCCACCTCTCCCGGCTCGAGACGGGCCGCAGGCAGCCCTCGCTGCCCATGCTGCTCGGGCTCGCCAGGGTCTACGGTACGACCGTCTCCGAGCTGCTGGGGGAGATGCCGCCCGAACGTGACGCGATCGTCCGCGGCGGCCCCCTCGACGGCGCGCCGGGCGGCGACGGCGGCTGGCTCTACCGGCAGGCCGGCGGTTCGGGGCGTGCGATGCAGGCGCTGCGCGTACGCGTGCCGTACGGCACCGAGGGCGACCTCGTGCGCGTCCACCCCGGGGAGGAGTGGCTGTACGTCCTCGACGGCCGGCTGCGCGTCGTACTCGGGGAAACCGTCCACGACCTCGATCCGGGGGACAGCGCACACTTCGACTCGCTCACCCCGCACCGGATCGCCGCGCTCCACGTCGGTGGGGCCCGGCTGCTCTTCGTCCACACGCTGCTGCAGAGCCCCACCGCGGAGCTGTGCCTCGGCGGCGGGGCCCACCGCCTCTGATACGGCACGCGCCCCAGCCTGCCGACCCCTTGTCACCCCGGCCCGGACGGCCGGAAGAGAGGACTGCCATGTCCGATTCCGAGCACTACGACCCGCTCACCCCCCGCAGGCGGGAGGGCGCGGACACGCAAGAGCGCAGGATGCCCCGCGGCGTGGTCATCCGGCTCATCGCCTACCTGGTGGCCGGGCACGTCATCGCGGCGTTCCTCTTTCTCCTCTTCAGTGTGGCGGGCAAAGGCTGACCGCCACGCCTCAGGCCACCTCGACGAGGCGCTCGCGGAGCTTCTCGCGGGTCGCCGGGGTGATCTTCAGCCCTTCGAGGAGATAGCGGTCGGTGCCGCCCCAGACCTCGTCGATGGTCGCGAACGCCGCCGCGAGGTAGTCGGGGTGGGCGCCAAAGAGCGGATTGAGTAGTTCCATCACCTCGTCCGACATGCCCGCCGACGAGGTGTCGCTCCGCCGCACCTTGTAGCGGCGGTGCGCGTCGTTGGACTTGAGGTAGTCGGCCTCGATGGCCTCCTTCTCCACCCCGACGGCCAGCAGCGCGACCGCGACGGACAGCCCGGCCCGGTCCTTGCCCGCGGCGCAGTGCATCAGCGCGGGCACGCTGTCCTCGGCCAGCGCGTGCAGTACGCGGCTGTGTTCGGCGGTGCGGTCCTTGATGATCGCGCGGTACGACGCGACCATCCGTGCCGCTCCCTTGCCGTCGGCCAGGATCGAGCGCAGCTGCTGGATGTTGCCGTCGCGCACCAGCCGCCAGAACTCCGCGCCGTCGGCCGGGTCGGAGAGAGGAATGCTGACATTGCGGACACCCGGCAGCTCCACGTCGTAACCGTCGAGCTTGTGGTCCGCCGCGTTGCGGAAGTCGAAGACCGTGTGCAGCCCGAGCCCGGAGAGGAATGCGGTGTCCTCCGCGGTGGCGTGGGCGAGGTGGCCGCTGCGGTAGAGGCGCCCGTGCCGCACCCTGCGGCCGTCCACGGTCGGGAGTCCGCCCACGTCGCGGAAGTTACGGACACCGGTCAGCTCGACGTCCGGCGTCCCGGCGCCGGCCGGCGGGACCTCTGGAAGCTGCGTCACAAGGGCTCCTGTGGTGTCTGGCGTCGGCGTCGCTCGCCGACGGGGGCACGCTCGCGACGATACGACATGGCTGCACCGGCCATTCGTCTCGGGCGCTGCTCGACCGAAAAGGCGGCCCGGGGGGAGGGGTGACGCGATGAATGGAGTCGGCCGGTCTTAGGGATTGACCCAGGGAAACAACTACATGTCCGTATTGGTGCATTTAGAGGAACATGCCCCGCTTGTACGGGAGATGGTGGGAGGTGGGTGAGCGGGATCATATCCGTGACGGTGTGTGGCGGGGACACCCGCGGGTATTCCTGGCGCCGCGCGGAATGCCAAGATCCGTAATCCACGGAGGGTGACGGGAATTCCCCGCAGAAATTGAGGCTGCCATTCCGCCACGCAATCCGTGGCTTGTTCCCGGCGACCCGGCTCGCTTACGGTCACGGTCAATCCGGACGGAACGCCTAATCCTGCCGCCGTCCCGGAATCCGCACCGACATACGTGTGGCAGGAGCGGGGGAACCAGGTAAGCCGCCGGCCGGAGGGATCCGGAACCGGCTCGGGGTCAAGTCGCGCACCGCGCGACCGGGCATCTCCAGTCCGCACCCGACAGCTCACCTCGCAGGCGCCGGAGAGGAATGCCCCATGCCCGCAAAGGGTAAGCACCGCCGTACCAGGACCGGCCCGATCTCCCGCGGCATCCTCGCCGCGGGGACCGGCGGCGCCGTTCTCGCCCTCCCGCTGATCGGTGCCACCGGCGCCAACGCGGCGGAACAGGCCGCACCGGCCGCCAAGCCGGCCGCGCACAGCGCGCCCGCCGCGGCCAAGAGCACCCCGAAGACCTACTCCGTCGTCGCCGGCGACTACCTGGCGAAGATCGCGGCGGAGAAGAAGATCAAGGGGGGCTGGCAGAAGCTCTACAAGGACAACCGTGAGGTCGTCGGCGGGAACCCCAGCCTGATCCAGCCGGGCATGAAGCTGACCCTCGGAGCCAAGGCGTCCGGCTCCGCGGAGGCCGCTCCCTCCAAGGCCACACCGTCCAAGGCCGCTCCCTCCGAGGCGAAGCCCGCCGCCCCGGCCGAGAAGGCTGCCGCCCCGGCGGAGAAGACGGCTGCCACGGCGTCCACCGAGTCCGGTACCTCGGAGGCCGGCGCCTCCGGCTACGCCGCTCCGGTCGAGAACCCCAACGTCACCACCCAGTACCGCGCGTCGGGCGCCAGCTGGTCCAGCGGCTACCACACCGGTTCCGACTTCCAGGCCGCCTCCGGCACCAGCGTCCGGTCCATCGGCCCGGGCACCGTGGTCTCGGCCGGCTGGAGCGGCTCGTACGGCAACGAGGTCGTCATCCAGCACAGCGACGGCATGTACTCGCAGTACGCGCACCTGTCCTCGCTCGAGGTCTCGGCCGGCCAGGCCGTGTCCGGCGGCCAGCAGATCGGTCTCTCCGGCTCCACCGGCAACTCCACCGGCCCGCACCTCCACTTCGAGGTCCGCACCGGCCCGAGCTACGGCTCGGACGTCGACCCGATCGCCTACCTGCGTTCGCACGGCGTCTCCATCTGAGGGACGGCGGTCTGAAGGCGGGGAGAGGGGGGGGGGGGCCCGCCGCCCCCCCCCCCCCCCCCCAACCCCCCCCGGAAAAAAAAAAAAACGGGGGGGGTTATTAACACCCCCCCACCCCCACAAAAAGTCGCCGGAGGGACCAACCCAACGGGGCGGT
>NZ_JBIBEG010000003.1:202643-686177 GCF_042902585.1 Streptomyces argenteolus | reverse complement strand
GCGCGGGCCCCACCGCCCCGAGCTCCGGCGGGCCCGCCCCCCCGACCGCCTCCGTGCGTGCGCCCGGGGGCCCCCGCGGGGGGGGGGGGGGGTGGGGGGGGGGGGGGGGGGGGGGCCCCCCGCCCCCCCCCCCCTCTCCTTATTCCGGCTTTACCAAAAACTGACCGGGTGGTCTTTCTCACCACCCGTCAACCCCTTATTACGGTCGCGTAGGTCACATTCGAAGGTGCAGGATAAGCGCTTGTGGCAGACGATTCGAGAAACACACAACGAGGCATCATCGGGTCGTACGCAGCGATCGGCGACAGCTTCACCGAAGGAGTCGGGGACCCAGGCCCGGACGGCGCGCTCGTCGGCTGGGCGGACCGGCTCGCGGTCCTTCTCGCGGACCGGCTTCCGGTCCCGGGCGCGGTGGTCGCCCCTGTGGACGACACGCACGGGAACTTCCGGTACGCCAATCTCGCCGTACGCGGACGCCTCCTCGACCAGATAGTCGAGGAACAGGTCCCCCGCGCCAAGGAGCTGGCACCTGATCTGGTGAGCTTCTGCGCGGGTGGCAACGACATCCTCCGTCCCGGCTCCGACCCGGACGACGTCGCGGAACGCTTCGAGCGCGCGGTCGCCGAGCTGACGCAGGTGGTCGGCACCGTCATGGTCACCACCGGCTTCGACACCCGAGGCATCCCGGTGCTCAAGCACCTGCGCGGCAAGATCGCGATGTACACCGCGCACGTCCGATCCATCGCCGACCGCTACGACTGCCCGGTCCTGGACCTCTGGTCGCTGCGGTCCGTGCAGGACCGGCGCGCCTGGGACAACGACCGCCTGCACCTCTCGCCCGAGGGGCACACCCGGGTCGCGCTGCGCGCCGCCCAGGTGCTCGGTCTCGACGTGCCGGCCGACCCGGACCAGGCGTGGCCCCCGCAGGCGCACCGAGGGACGCTGGAGGTGCGCCGGGACGACATCCAGTGGGCACGCGAATACCTCGTCCCCTGGATCGGCCGGCGGCTGCGCGGCGAGTCCTCCGGTGACCACGTGGCGGCCAAGCGCCCGGACCTCCTGCCGCTCTGACCGCTCAGCGGGTGACGAACGGCAGGGGACGCCGGCCGGCCGGGTCCGGTCCCACGAGCCCGTCCGGGGCCGGCCCTCGCGGTGTCACGAGCCCGTCCGCTGCGGATTCCTGCCTCGGGCGGGCACGCCCACCCAGCGGGCCGTCCGGCGCCGCCGGGGCCGGACGGGCGGGTATCCGCTCCAGCACGCCGCCCGCGAAGACGTCGTACAACGGCAGTGTCTCCAGGTGTACGTAGCCGATGTGGCAGTCGCACACCTCAAGGGGGCAGCCGCGCGGGCCGAGAGCCTTCCGGTAGCTGCCGTCGTAGAGATTTCCCAGCTCCGCCCTGACGAAGTGACAGCGGCGCACCGTCCCGTCCCCGTCGACCGAGACGACCGACTCGCCCGTCCGGCAGGGCAGTCCGGCGGAGCGGTGCGGAAAGCGGCTGTAGGGGAACAAGGGGTCCAGGGCGGTCCAGAGATCCGCCTCCTCGTCCGTATAGGTGTGTCCCTCGGCGGCGTTGACCCAGAGGTAGACCTCGGACGGCAGCGCCGAACGCAGTCTCCTCGCCTCCTCCAGATGCTCCGCGAGCCCGACGACGCCGACGCTGTGGCGAACCCCGAGCGCGGTCAGCTCCCGGCACCTGCCGAGGAAACGCTCGTACGGTGTCTGGCCCGGGTGATAGGTGCACCACAGGGCGACCTTGTCCCGCTCCGCCTCGGCAAGCCAGCCGGTACGGCCACTCAGGTTGGTCTGCACGGCGACCCGCTCGACGTGCGGCAGGTGCGACAGCCCGACGAGGGCGCGCCGGTACCAGGACCGCACCAGGCCCTCGCCCCACGGGGTGAACAGCACCGACAGCCGGTCACCGGTCTGCTCGGCGGCCCACGCGGTGAACCGCTCCAGGGCGGCGCGGTCGGCCCGTAGTTGCTCGCCGCTGTCCCGCCGCTTGGCGAACGGGCAGTAGGGGCAGTCGTAGTCGCACGAGGCCAGGGGCCCCCGGTAGAGAATCGTCAGGTCCACGGGCGTGCCCTCACTTCGCCTCGTACGCGGCCATCGCGGCCCGTACCTCGGGGGAGAACAGGTCAGGGCCCAGGGCGTCCGAGTGGGCCAGGCCCTCGGGGGAGAGCCGCAGCAGCGCCGGGCGGGCGGTGGCGTCGAGCCAGCCGCGCGCGTCGAACATCTCCAGCTCGGCGGGGAAGTCGTCGTACGGATCGGACCCGAAGCGCTCGCGGTACTCCGCCCTCCGCATGCCACGTGCCTGAAGCAGCGACTGCAGGAGGTGACGCCTGCGTGTCTCGTCCTCGTCCACATACCGGCCGACCTCCGCGCGCGAGAAGTCCTCGGTGGCGGTGAAGCCGTCGATGATGCCGCGGATCTCCCGCATCTCCACGGCGTAGTCGAAGGAGTAGTGCAGGGAGGAGGTGTACGAACGCGCGCCGCAGCCGAGCCCGATCATGCCGTCGGTCTGGCAGGCGTAGTCTTCGGGACCGTCGTGCGGGGCGTCCGCGCGGCGGAACATCCGCATGGAGACCTGCTCGTAGCCCTGGGCCAGCAGGTGATCGCGGCCGGCCCGGTACAGCCGCAGGCGCTGCTCGTCCCAGGCCGCGTCCGGTCCTTCCGGCGCGTCGGCCCCGGTGCCCAGCCGGCCCAGACCGGTGAGCGGGCGCACGTAGAGCGGGTAGAGGTAGAGCTCCTCGGGACGCCAGGCCAGGGCGGCGTCCAGTGAGGTGCGCCAGCTCGCCTCGGTCTGGCCCTCGATGCCGTAGATCAGATCGATGTTGAGGACCGGGATGCGGGCGTCCCGGATCCGGCCGAGGGCCGCCTCCACGTCGGACCGGTGCTGTGGGCGGACCGCCGCGCGGGCCTCGGCCTCGACGAAGCTCTGCACACCGATGCTGACGCGGGTGGTGCCCCGGTCGGCGAGCACGGCCAGCCGGTCCGCCGTGGCCGTCGACGGCGAGGTCTCCACGGAGAGGGGCACCGAGCGCAAGTCCGCGCCCATCCGCTTCTCCGCGATGTCACACAGCCGCTCCAGTTCGCCCGCGGTGAGGAAGGTGGGGGTGCCGCCCCCGAACGCGGCAGCGGCGAAGCGGACCGGCTCCTCGTCACCCAGCGCGTCCCGCACGGCGGTGGCCTGCCGGTCGAGGGCGTCGAGGTAGCGCGTCGTCAGCTCGCCGGGGGCGCCGATCCGGGTGAACAGGTTGCAGAAGCCGCAGCGGACCTCGCAGAACGGTATGTGGGCGTACAGGGAGAGAGCGTCCTTGCGCTCCGCCGCCCACAGGTCGCTCAGCAGGGGGCGCCCGGCGGGGCCGTCGCCGAGCGGACGGTAGGCGGTCTTGTGCGGGTAGGCGTAGACGTAGCTCCTGTACGGGCCGGAGCTGTGCGTGCTGCCGCGTGTGGTGCCGGTCATCGGGTGGCCCCCGGTTCGAGGAAGAAGTGGGCGTAGGGCACGGTCCAGACGGCCTCGTGTCCCAGGCGGTGGCCGGTGTAGCCGTCGTCGCCGTAGGCGGTGCCGTGGTCGGAACAGACGATGGCGAAGCACCTGCGACGGCTGCTCGCCGCCGCGAAGAGCCGCCCGATGTGCCGGTCCACGTACTCCAGGGCGGCGGCGTGGGTGGCGCGGGAATCGCCCGCGCCGGCGTCGGCGCCGGGCAGGTGGAACCAGTTCGGCTGGTGCAGTGCCGACACGTTGACGAACAGGAACAGCTTCTGTTCCGCGGGGAGACCGGCCACCACCTGCTCGGCACACGCCACCTGGGACTCGAAGGACGTGGGGGAGGCCACCCCGAACCCGGGCTCCCAGTGGCTCTCCTGGAACATGCCGGGCAGCACCGAGCCGAGCGGCGGGATGCCGTTGAAGAAGCCGACACCGCCGACACACACCGTGCGGTAGCCCACGGCGGCGAGCCCCGAGAGGAGATCGGGGGTGTCATGGACGAAGGTGCGCTCCGCGGTCGACTCGCTGCCGGCGAAGCGCGCGGCGAACAGCCTCGGGTGGGGGCCGGGAGCCGCGGGCGTCGGGAGGAAACCGGCGAAGATCGCCTGGTGGGAGGCGTAGGTGAAGCTGCCGGGCGCATGGCGCTTCTCCCAGACGCCGCCGGGCAGATGCCGGACCAGATTCGGCAGGCGCCCGGCAGCCGCCAGTTCCTCGGCCACGTCGAACCGCAGCGTGTCCAGGGTGACGAGCAGAAGATCGTCGCTGCCCACGACGGCGTTCATGTCGGGGTCCGGTGTCCTCGTCCGGTGGGACGGTGGTTCAGGGTGCTTCGGTGACACGGTCGTTCCTTGCTCGGTCCAGTACGGCGGCGATCTGCGCGCCGTAGGTGTCCATGCCCTCCGCGCCGCTGCCCGGCAGGCCTGTCAGCCGCGGCAGGAGGTCCCCGAAGGCGTTGACCTCGCCGACCGCGAAACGCCGCCAGCCGGTCGAGGGGAGCAGATCGACGCCCACGCACAGCGTGTCGGGGAAACACGCCGCGGCCTGCTCGCACACGGCCAGGGCGGCGCTCCAGCCAGTGCCCGCCGCCTCCACGGCGGCACGCACCTGGTTCAGGTCACCGCGTGCTCCGCCCAGATGCAGATTGGTCATCGGGGACCGGCTGGTCCGCACGACCGCGTGCGTCGCCCGCCCGGCCACCACCACGACCCGCAGGTCGGCGACACGACCGTCCTGGGAGGCCTTGGGCAGCCAGCGCTCGACATGCAGCCCGTCCGGGGCCAGGGCGTCGACCAGCGTCGCCACCTCGTGCTCCGTCGTACACCGGCGCACCCGGAGCGAGTTGAACAGGCGGCCCGCCTCGTCACGCTCCACGGAGGTGGTGGCCCGCACCCTGCCCCGGCCGGCCGTCTCCAGAGCGATCACCCCGGATGCGGACGAGCCGTGCGCGGGCTTCACGAACACCCTCGGCATGCGATGCTCCGCCATCAGCCGCCGCAGGTCCGCCCAGCCGCGCACGGGAGCCCCGGCGGGGCCGGACGTGGGGGAGTCGGGCACCGGCACCCCGGCGGACTCCAGCACTCCGTGGCAGAGCCGCTTGTCGAAGAGCACCGCGATGTCCTCGGGGTCGTCCAGCAGCACCGCGCCCGCCGCCGTGGCAGCGCTCGCGACGCCCCGGACGGCCGAGGTGAAGCGGGCGTACCAGCGCGCCGAACCCTCCACCCGCGTCGGGTCGTCGGTTCCGCGCAGCAGGCGGTCCACCTCGGGGTCCTCGCCCGGCGAGTCGATGCGCACCGTCTCCCCGGCGTGGAAGCCCGCCTCCCCCCGCAGCACGTCCAGCCAGGACACCGGGCGGGCTGCGGGGAGCCCGGCGGCGCGCACGGCTGCCTGGAAGAGGCCTACCCTGCGGTTGCCGGGGATACCGACCACCGCGAGGCGCGGCGGCGTGCTACTCGCTGACGGCGACATAGCGCGCCTCGTCGTCCCCGGTGCCCCGGTCCTCCGCCTCGTCCAGATCCACCCGGACACCCGCCTGTTCGCACAGATCCCGGATGCGGGAGACGAGGGGGGCGGAGACGTAGTGGTGGCGCAGATCCAGTGCGGACAGATGGGTCAGCGGCTGCCCCTCGACGAGGGCCTGCGCGCCCGCGTCCCCGAGGGTCCCGAGGGAGAGCGCGAGCGAATCCAGCCGGGCGACCACCGGGGCGGAGGCGACGGCTGCGGCGATCTCGTCCTGGATCTCGCTGTTCTGCAGCCCGAGATGGCGCAGACTCGGCAGCCCGGCGCCGGACAGCACGGGTGCAAGATCCGGGACCGTGGCGTCACCGCCGTACCAGCTGACGCCGAACCAGAGCTCCAGATGTTCGAGAGCCGGCAGATCGGACGCGCCCACCGCGCGGACGAAGTGGGCCGGCAGCCCACCGGACTCGACCCGGAGCGTGGTGAGCGCCTCGTGCCGGACCGGACGCAGCCGGAGATGCTCCTCGGGCTCCATGTAACCGCAGCCGCGTACCGCCAGTTCCTCCAGCGACGGGAGCGCTTCCAGCACCGGGGTGATGTCGCACATCTCCAGCCAGGAGATCTGGCACTCCTCGCTGTCCACGTCGCCGAGGAACACCGCGCGCAGTGCCGGGAAGCGGTGCGCGTCCGAGGCGATCGCCTCGACCACCGGCGTGAAGGGGACGTAGTCCTCGTCCCACCAGGGGCCGATCAGCAGAGCGCGCACCTGGCCGGGGTCGACCGTCGAGAGGAAGCGCCGCCAGGCCTCCTCGAACTCCAGCTCGTCCGCCATGCAGTCCAGCCGCCAGGCCACGGTGCCGGTGGCGGGCAGCGCGCCGGCCCCCGAGGCCTCGGACAGGGGCAGGGTGTGGACCGGCAAGCCGTGGAAGGTTCCGGGGTGGGTGACGTCGATCATCGCCTCATCACTCCGCGACCGCGGTGTAGCGGCCCTCGGCACCGCGGTTGTCCCACGGCTCGCAGCGCCCGGACAGATCCACCGACACACCGTGCGGCTCCAGCGCCTCGGCCACCCGGCGCTCCATCGGGGCGCTCAGGAAGTGGTGGTGCAGATCGAGCGTCGTGAGATGGATGAGCGGCTGCCCCTCGAGCAGCGCGGCAGCGCCCTCGTCGCCCAGCGTGCCGTTCGACAGGTCGAGCGTGCGCAGCTGCGCGACGACCGGTGCCGCGCCGATCGCGACCGCGATCTCGTTCTGCAACTCGCTGTTGCGCAGGCCGAGGTGGCGGAGCCCGGGGAAGCGCGTCCCGGCGAGCAGGGGCGCCAGATCCGGCAGGGTCACGTCACCGCCGTACGCGGAGACGCCGAGCCAGAGGTCCAGACGCTCCAGGGCGGGAAGCTCGCTGTCCAGCACACCGCGCAGAGCGCCCGCGGGGAGCCCGCCGCTCTCGATGGTGAGCGCCCGGAGCGCCGCGTGCCTGACGGGCGGGAACTCCAGGCCGCTGCCGCCTCGCACACCGAGATGGGTCAAGCCGGGGAAGGCGGCGAGCAGAGTCGTGACGTCCGACTGCTCGATCCAGGAGATCTCCGCTTCCTCCCCCACCAGGTCGCCGACGAACACCGCCTTCAGGGCGGTCAGCCGGTCCGCGGCGGCTATGACGAGACCGAGAGGATAGGAGGAATTCTCCTCGTACGTCTCGCCCCACTGCCCGATGATCAGGGCCTCGACCCCTGACGGGTCGACGGCGTCGAGGAAGGCGCCGAACTTCGCCTCCCAGGTCACGTCCTCCTCGTCGGGGTCGTACGGGTCGACGCTGATGCGCCAGGCCGCGGCATCGGCCGCTGGACGGGCCGCCCCGTCGGTCTCGCGCTGGAAATCGACGGCCGGAAGGCCGAGCAACTCGTGCAGACGGTCCGCGTCGGACATGGCACTGAGCTCCTGATACTGGGGACGACTGATGTCCGCAAGGTGTATCAAGTGCCACTGACAACGGCGCTACCGGGCCCGGCCCGTGCCGCCGGCGGCCGATTGTCAGACCCCCCTCGTAGCGTCTCTTCCGTGGCCGGCACGAGGGTGCCGGGACGGAGGGGAGAGGTCTGTGTACCGGCAGGGTGACGTATTGATCGTGGCGACGGAGGAGTCGGCTGTGCCCGCTCACCTGCTCGACGCACCGGGCGAACCGCGCGACGGGCGGGGGCGGCTCGTCCTCGCGCTGGGCGAGGTCACCGGACACGCGCATGCCGTGCAGGGGCCGGGACGCCTCCTGCGGGAGGCGGGCCCGTTCGGCCCCATGCTGCTCCATCTCCCGGAGGGCGGACGCGTGGTGCACGAGGAGCACGCGGCGATAGCCCTGCCCACGGGCTGGTTCCGCGTCGTGCGCCAGCGGGAGTACGCGCCGGGTGCGGTCAGGATCGTCGCCGACTGACACCTTCGCGGTGGACAGGGGCGGGCGCCCGGGCGATGTGCGGCAGGAAAACAGGAACAGGGGACGGGGAACACCGATGCAGTACGTGAACGTGTGGCGGAGAGTGGCGGCGGCGACGGGCAGGGCGGACCGGGGCGCGGCGGAGGCCGGGGTGCGGCTCGCCTACCGCAGTGCGGGGCTCGCCGAGCCGGAGCGCATCATCTGGGCGGACTCGCCGAAGGCGGCCGTCGAAGCCGTGGAGAAGCTGGTCGGCGCCGGGCGGTCGGTCCGTGAGGAGGTCCGCACCCGCCCCTGGGCGCAGGAGCGGCGCCGGATGTACGACGAACTGGGCCCGGCGGGCTGGTCGTCGCTGTGGTCCGCGACGGGCGCCCAGTTGTGGGAGACCACGGCGGGGCTCGCCGAGCGGATACGGACGGGCATCGTGGCCGAGCTCGCCACGCGTCCCGAGGACGAGGCGGACATACGGCTGGTGCTGCTCGACGCGGTCCTGGGACAGCACGACGCGGCGTGGCTCGCCGCCTTCGACGGACGGGGCGACCGGCTGACAGGGCTGGCGGAGGTCGCGAGGAACGCCGGCTGGTGGTGGCCGTACGAGCATGCCGTGGTCATCAGCGAACGTCCCGCCGTCCTCCACCGCGACGAGGCGGGACGGCTCGACCGGGGCGACGGCCCCGCGCTGGCCTACCCCGACGGCTTCGCCCTGTACGCATGGCGAGGGATGCCCGTGCCGGTCGAATTCCTGGACGGGCTGGCCGGTCTGACGGCCGACCGGATCCGTGCCGAGGAGAACGCGGAGCTGCGCCGCGTGATGCTGGAGTACTACGGCTACGACCGCTATCTCGCCGAATCGGGCGCCGAACCGGTGCACCGCGACGAGACGGGCATCCTCTGGCGCATCGCGATGGAGGGGGACGAGGACGTCGTGATGGTCGAGGTCGTCAACTCCACCCCGGAGCCGGACGGCACCCACCGCACGTACTGGTTGCGCGTCCCGCCCAGGACGAGGACGGCGAAGGAGGGAGTCGCGTGGACCTTCGGGCTCGACGGAGAGGTCTACGCCCCGGTGCGCCAGACCTGACCGGTGCCGCGACCACCTGCGGTAGGTCGGCGCGCCCCGGAGGTACGCGCCCGGACCGCTGGGGGTGCGGGCTCAGACGGCAGGGTCCGTCTGTGCGCGGTCGCTGGGCCGCCCCCTGCTTCCGCTCAGGCGGTCAGAACCGCGTGGTCGATGCCGAGTTCGCGGGCGAGCGCCTCTTCGGCCCACTGCAGCATCGTGGCCCGGGAGAGCGGGCCCGCGTACGACGTCATCTGGACCGCCAGGCCGTCCAGGAGCGCGGTGAGGCGCCAGGCCACGGACATCGGGTCGTCGCAGTGGAATTCGCCGCCCGCGGCGCCCTCCTCGATGACCTCGGCCAGCTCCGCCTTCCACTGCTGATCCAGATCACCCGCCACCTCCCGCAGCGTCGGATCACGCAGCGAGGACGCCCAGCCCTCGATCCACAGGCGCCAGCCCTTGGCCTGGCCCGTCGGTGCGTACCAGCGAACGGCGGCACGCAGCCGCCGTACGGCGCTCGTGCGGCGGGTCAGCAGCCTGCGCAGGTGGGCGAGGTCGGCCTCGGCCGCGTAGGCGAACGCGGCGGCCACCAACTTCTCCTTGGACGAGAAGTGATAGAGCACCAGCGCGTTGCTGACCCCGAGGACGGAGGCGACGTCGGCGATCCGCACGGCGGCGACGCCGCGCACCTCGATCTGTTCGACGGCAGCGCGCAGGAGTTCCTCACGACGCTCCGCCACGCTCAGCCGCACTCTCGCCACGGGCTCACCCTAGCCAACGTCCCCCGCCGGCCCTCGGGCCGCCCGGTGCCGAGAGGGTCAGCGGTACCAGCCGAACCGCTCCGCCATCACCGGCAGCCGCTCCGCGGCCAGCGCGTGGGCCGCCTCCCGAGGGGTGCTGCCGTCCGCCTCCGCGCGCTCCAGGACCCGGCCGACCAGGACGCGCATCGAGCGGCGGGTGTGTCCGAACGCCTCTTCCGCGTCGGCGCCGACGTCCCCGAACAGAGTCCACCACCACCAGGCGTTCGTACCGGAGTTCACGACCACGTCGGGGAGCACCGTGATCCCCCGAGCGGTGAGCAGAGCCTCCGCCTCCGGCAGCACGGGCATGTTGGCCGCCTCGACCACCCAGCGTGCCCTGATCGACGCCTGGTTCGACGCGTCGACGGCGTAGGACACGGCGGCGGGAACGAGCACGTCGGCGTCGGCGGCGAGCCATGCGTCGGCCGGCAGCTCCTGGTCCGCTTCGCGCAGCACCCCACGGTCCACCGTCCCGTACGCGTCCCGCGCGGCCAGCAGGGCCTCGACGTCCAGCCCTGCCGGATTGGCGATCGTGCCCTTGACGTCGGCGACCGCGACCACGGTGAGGCCCGCCCGGGAGAGGAAGCGTGCCGTCGCCCCGCCCATGGTGCCGAGACCTTGGAGCGAGACCCGGGCGTCGCGGTGGTCCGTGCCGGCCCGGTCCAGTGCGACGAGCGCTGCTTCCGCCACTCCGCACCCGCCGACAAGCTCGTCGAGGCCGATCCCGTCCACCGTGAGGGCGAACGCGTCCGCCAGCCGCCCGCGGGCCGCCGCCTCGTCGTGCAGCAGCGGGTAGACCGCCTGGATCGTGGAGACCAGCCCGGCCTCCGCCGCCGCACGGTCCACCAGGTCCTGGCTGAGACCGAGGTCCTCGCCCGTGGTCCAGACGTTCTCCACGTACGGACGCACCGCCCGGAGGAAGCGCACCAGGACCCCGTACGCCTCCGGGGCGCGAGGATCGCAGTCGATTCCGCCCTTCGCGCCGCCGAGCGGGATGTAGCGCGCGCCGGCGTCGTCGGCGTCGAAGTGCAGAGCTTCCTTCATGCTCATGCCACGGGCGAGCCCGGTCACCTCGGCGAGGGTGCAGCCCTCCCGCATGCGCAGCCCTCCGCTCGACACACCCCGTACGAGCCGGTCGACGACCAGATATCCCCTGGTACCGGTGATGTGGTCGGTCCAGGTCAGTGAGACCAGCGGGGCGGGAGAGGGGTCGGTCATCGGAATGGCGGCCATCAGGGGGGGCTCCTGGATCTCCGGGGTCTCGCGGACGGGCGTACTGAACAGCCGGTCAGTATCTGAAGACGGTGCCGCGCCTGTCAACGTGGCCTTGGCCGATACGCGACCCTCGTACCCCGGGAGCGGAATCCTCCGGCGGGCAGGGACGTTGGAGTTGGCATGACGGACTTCGAACCCGAGCGTGCGGCGCTGCTCCAGCTCTTCGGTGAGCACGACGGCGGGGTGCTGGTCACGCTCAAGCGCGACGGCAGGCCCCAGCTGTCGAACGTGAACCACGCCTACTACCCCGCCGAAGGGGTGATCCGGGTCTCCATCACCGAGGGCCGGGCCAAGACCCGTAACCTGCGTCGCGACCCCCGCGCGAGCTACCACGTGACCAGTGACGACCGCTGGGCCTGGTCCGTCGCCGACGCCACGGCCGAGCTCACGCCGCCCGCCGAGGACCCGCACGACGCGACGGTCGAGCAGTTGATCACGCTCTATCGCGACGTCCGGGGCGAGCATCCGGACTGGGACGACTACCGCCGGGCCATGGTCCAGGACCGCAGGGTGGTGCTGACCCTCCGGATCGAGCATGTGTACGGGCAGCCGCGTGCCTGACCTCGCGGAGCCAGGACGGAGGCTCCGGGGGAGTGCGCGGGCGTCCGCCGTTCACCTGCGAGCCCTCGCTCCGCCGGACCTCCCGGACATAATGAGACGACACCGACTCCCTCAGGAGATGCCGTGACCGGCGCCGACAGCCAGCCCTCGCTCCGCACGCGACTCCGCTCCCTGCGTCCCGACGCCTTCGGGGCGGATCCCGCCGGCGAGCGGATGGAGCGCATCCGCCGATCGCCCAACTTCGCCGACGGAGTGTTCCAGAACCCCTCGGGCGCCCGGACCAGGCCGTCGGGTTCCATGATCGAATTCGCCAAGGGGTACTTCCGCAAGGAGGAGCGCACCCGCAGATCCCCGCTCGGTACGGTTCCGGTGCACGCC
Source organism: Streptomyces argenteolus (assembly GCF_042902585.1). Classification (GTDB taxonomy): domain Bacteria; phylum Actinomycetota; class Actinomycetes; order Streptomycetales; family Streptomycetaceae; genus Streptomyces; species Streptomyces argenteolus. The sequence goes on along the minus strand of NZ_JBIBEG010000003.1, from coordinate 674,241 downwards.
ACGACGCTGGCGGACCTCTCCGCGCCGCCCGCGACGGGGCTGCGCCTGACCTGGATGGGTCACTCCAGCGTGCTCGCCGAGATCGACGGCAGCAGGGTGCTCTTCGACCCGGTCTGGGGGGAGCGCTGTTCCCCCTTCGCGTTCGCGGGACCCAAACGGCTCCACCCCGTCCCCCTGTCGCTCGCCGCGCTCGGCCCTGTCGACGTCATCGTGATCTCGCACGATCACTACGACCATCTGGACCTCCCCACGATCAGGAGCCTGGTGGGGACGGACACGGTCTTCGCGGTGCCGCTGGGCGTCGGCGCCCACCTGGAGCGCTGGGGAGTGCCCCTGGCCCGCATCCACGAGCTCGACTGGAACGAGACCGTGCAGGTCGCGGGCGTCAGCCTGACCGCGACGCCCGCGCGGCACTTCTGCGGTCGAGGGCTGCGCAACCAGCAGCACACCCTCTGGGCGTCCTGGGTCGCCGCCGGCCCTGAGCACCGCGTCTACCACAGCGGCGACACCGGCTATTTCTCCGGCTTCCAGGACATCGGGGCGGAGCACGGGCCCTTCGACGCGACGATGATCCAGGTCGGCGCCTATGCGGAGTTCTGGCCCGACATCCACATGACGCCTGCCGAGGGCATGCGAGCGCATCTGGACCTCCAGGGCGGCCGGCCGCACGGTGCGCTGATGCCGATCCACTGGGGCACCTTCAACCTCGCCCCGCATCCGTGGTCGGAGCCCGGTGAGTGGATGAAGGACGCCGGGGAGGAGGCGGGACAGCCGGTGGCGTTCCCCCGTCCGGGCGAGCCGTTCGAGCCGGCAGGAGAGCTGCCCTCGGAAGCTTGGTGGCGAGCGGTGTCGGCGCCGATCGCGCACCCGTGGCGTCGCCCGGTCGCTGCGGACGCGGCATCGGTGCAGCGTGAAGAGGTCGACCTCGCGGGCGAGCGCTGACAGGGGGCGGGCGCTGACAGAGGGCGATCGCCTCCCGCGCCGCTCGCCCGGGTGCCGTGGGGCCCTGCCGCGCGAGGACCCGGACCGTTCGTGCACGGCGGTGGACGGGTCTCCGGAGGGGGACGTCGGCGGGCGCTGTGGTGGCTTCCGCGCGCGGCTCCCCGCGTATACGGCCTGTTTCGCACGGCCCGACACCCCTGTGCACAGCCGTCCGGGGCCCCGAACGAGGGGTGCGGGGCCCCGAACGGGGTGCGCCGAGCTCTCCAGGAGTGGTAATCGCCCCGCCGCCCTCGGCCGGGGTCCAGCTGAGGGGTGACGAGAGTGGTCCACGCGGTGCTGCGCCTGCTCCGGTGCTGTGACCGCAGGGCTTCGCCGGGTCGGTCGGCGTGGCGGTTGGAGATGCGGTGACGTCCGTTCCGACCGCTGGAGACGCGGCGGCCGTGCGCGCGGGCTGACCGGCCAGGAGGGGCCGCGGCTGCATCAGATCGTGCGGCGGGGCAGACCAACGTGGTGCGCCGTCGCGCGCGATGCTGCTGACGATCTCGACGCAGCTGAGTCCACGAGGCGTCCCGCTGAGGAGAGTTGAATCCATTCGCTCGGTCGAACCACCATCGCCGGCCCGCAGCTTCCGGTGCCGTGAGCGGCAGCACCACCCGGCGGGACGCCACCGGATCCGCAGCAGGACGGGCATCCGCCGGGGCGGACTCCCACTCACCCCGGGGACCCGCACACAGCCCGGTGAACCTGATGCGGTCACAGCACTCGCAGAGCGGTGGTTGCCGTCGAGACTCAGGATCGTGGGGGTCGGAAAAGGCTTTGACGCGCGGCTCGCTGTTCCTCGATGGTGAGCCGGACGTCCGGACCGAGCGGTCACGAACCGCCGTGCCGGCGACGGCTGCACCACGGTGAGGGAGTTGTAAATGATTGTTGTGTCGGCCGCTTCGGGGGCTTTCGGGCGCCTGGTCATCGACCAGCTGCTGGCCCGGTGCCCCGCTGATCGCATCGTTGCCGCGGTGCGCAATCCCGAAGGGGTCGCGGATCTCGCCGCTCGCGGGGTCCGTGTCCGCCTCGGTGACTACGACGACCCGGCAACGCTGCGCACCGCGTTCAAGGGAACCGACCGGCTGCTGTTGATCTCCTCTCCGGAGCTGGAACCCTCCCGCCGCGCCGGCCAGCACCAGGCCGCCATCGACGCGGCCCGCACCGCCGGTGTCGGGGCGATCGTCTACACCAGTTTCCTGGGTGCCGATACTCAGGCCCACGGTGTCACCGCAGCTCATCACGCCACCGAGCGCGCCCTGTCCGCCAGCGGACTTCCCCACACGCTGGTGCGCCACCCGTACTACAGCGAGGCATTCCTCAACGCGGGTCTGCGCGCCGCCGTCACCTCGGGTGAACTGGCCAGCGGCACCGGCGGGCGTGGCATCAATACCGTTTTCCGCAGCGAACTCGCCGAGGCCGCCGCCCGTGTTCTCACCGAGGACCGCCACCTCGGCCGCGGTTACGACTTCACCGGCAGTCTGTGGACCTATCACCAGCTCGCGCACGCCCTCAGTCGTATCTCCGGCAGGCCCGTCGTCCACCGAGACCGGAACGGCCGCGCGCCCGGTGCCCAGGGCTGGCTCGAGGACCAGGTTCGGGCCGGCGCACTGGAGCGACAGACCGACGATCTCGAGCAGGTCCTCGGTCACCCACCCGCCACCCTCGACCAGGCCGTCACCGAGATCCTCACCCCATCCACCCCATCAGCCCCATCCGCCGCCAAGCCTGCCGCGGATTGACGTTCCGGCCCTGCGCGATGCTGTTGCAGGGGAGCAGGAGTGGCGCATGTACATCTCCCGCGACCGGCGAACGCGGCTCGAAGGCGTCACGTCGGACATCCGGACGCCGTGAGCCCACTCGGCGGGCATCTGGCGCAACGCGAATCCGACCGGCACTCCGTTCCCGCGTGCGGCGGCCACCCCTCCCGGGACCGCTTCGTCCGGGACGTCTCTCCACTGCGTGGCCAGAGGGGGGCCTCCCGGCAACTGCCTCGCCAGTCAGCCGATTTCAGCCCGGCAGGCGGGTGCGAGGTGGTCTGTCACACGGCTGCGCCATGACCTCCGGCGTGGACGAGAACGCCTTCTGGCACCTGATCGAAGTGTGGAGCCCGCCTGCCCCCGCCCCCCGAGGGCGACGCACTCGCCGCTGCCCCTGACGGCTCATAGGGCGGACGGCTCCCTGTCCGATGCGGTCGGCTTCGCCGAACAGCTCTGCTACGAGTCGTACTCCCACAGGGCCGGCTGGACCGCCGTGCAGATCCACTCCGTCCCTGGCCCCCGTATGCCTGCAGGCCGGCCCCATGAGGCCCATGGCCCCTCCGGGGCCGGCCCCGGGAGGCTCACCGCCCCTCCGGGCCGGCCCTCGCACGCGGAGCCGGCCGGGGTCTCGTCACATGCGCGGGGCCCGGGCCCGGGTGACCGGTGTTCCCGTCACATGCGCGCGGCTCCCGCCTTGATCGCCTCGCGAATCCGTACGTACGTGCCGCAGCGGCAGATGTTGCGGATGCCGTCGAGATCGGCGTCGGTGATCTCGCGGCCTTCCTCGGCCGCTCTGCGGACCACCGCGACCGCTGCCATGATCTGGCCCGGCTGGCAGTAGCCGCACTGGGCCACGTCCATGTCGAGCCAGGCCTGCTGCATCGGGTGCAGTTCGGCGCCCACCGTGGCCGGCAGCCCTTCGATCGTCGTGACCTCGTCGGCCGGGTTCAGCTCACCCACTGGGATCGCGCAGGGGTTGACCGCCCTGCCGTTGAGGTGACTGGTGCAGGCCTTGCAGACGTTGATGCCGCAGCCGTACTTGGGGCCGGTGACACCCAGGATGTCGCGCAGCACCCACAACAGCCGGACGTCGTCGGCGATGTCGACGGTGACCTGCTCGCCGTTGAGGCGGAATGTGTGCTCGGGCACGGAAAGGGCTCCTCACATCAGAAGGCGTGGTCCAGGCCATCGGTCGGGGACTGGGGGACGGGGGGGACGACCGGCTTGGGTTCGAAGGAGAGCGTGCCGTGGTTGATGGGGAAGGTGGTGGGCATCGTGCCGGTCGCGCGGCCGTACGCGCAGGCGACCGCGGCCATGGACGCGGCGACACCCAGCTCTCCCGCCCCGCCGGGCTTCCCGGTGGTGTCGGGCATGATGATGACGTCGAGCTCGGGTGGAGTGTTCCACTGCCGGGTGTAGAAGTAGTTGTCCCAGCTGGCCTCCAGGAAGTACCCGTCGCGCAGGTGCAGGCTGGAGGTCAGGGCGAGCGCGATCCCGTCCATGGCACAGCCCATCATCTGCGCCTCCAGACCACGCGGGTTGACGGTGAGGCCGGCGTCCACCGCGAGGACGACCTTGGTGACGCGTGGGCCCGCGACACCGTCCCGGATCGGCCGGCCGACGGTCCCGGGCCGGCAGTCGATCTCCACCAGGACCGCGCTGGCCGAGTGGTACTCGGTGTGGAGTGCGATGCCCTGCGCCGTACCGGCCGGCATGGCCCGGCCCCAGCGCCCGGCCTCGGCGACCTTCTCCAGCACCGCGATCGCGCGGTCGTCCTTGAGGAAGTCGCGCCTGATCCGGTAGGGGTCCTTGCCCATCTTCGACGCGAGCCGGTCGATGAGGAGTTCCCGGGCGCAGGTGACGTCGGGTGAGTAGACGTTGCGCATGCTGCCCGTGTTGAAGCCCTTGTCGGTCTCGTTGAGGAGCCGGCTGTTGACACCGAAGTTGTACGGCATCGACTGGGAGAGCTGGAAGAACGTCTCGGAGAATCCGAGGTCGGCCACCGGCAGCTTCGCCGCCAGGGCGGTGAAGATCTCTCCGAAGCCATGGCTGAGGTCGGTCGCCACGCTGGTGTGCCGTTGCTTGTAGCTGAGGACGGTGTTCCCGGCGTAGGCGATGCGCACGCGGGACGTGGCCATGGGGTGCGTACGTCCCTGACGGGAGTCGTCGGCCCGGTGCCACATGAGTTTGACGGGTTTGCCGATCTTCTCGGAGATCTCGACGGCTTCGAGGGCGGCGTCGAAGAAGAGCTTGCGTCCGAAGGACCCGCCGCTCTCGGTGACATGCACCGTCACCGCTCCCAGCGGCAGCCCCAGCTTGGCGGCGATCGCTTCCTTGGCGACGATCGGTGCCTTGAGACCGGACCAGATCTCGGCGCGGTCGGAGCGCACGTCCGCGATGGCGCAGTTGGTCTCCAGGGCGCTGTTGCTGCGGAAGTGGAAGGTGAACCGGGCCTCCACGCTCGGGGTCAGCGGCGGAAGTCCGAGCGGAGGCTCCGCGGCCCTCAGTTCGGCGAGCACGGTCTCGTCGGACTTGCCCTGCGCACTGCCCGGCCCCCACGACACCTTCAAGGCGCGTACGGCGTCGATGCACTGGCCGAAGGTCCGGGCGCGGACGGCCACGCCGCTGCTGATGACGACGACGTGGGTGACGCCCGGCATGGCCCGGACCTCCTCGGCGTTGGCGACCGCTCCGACCTTTCCGTTGATCGTCGGAGGACGGCACACCATGGTCGGGAGGGCGCCCGGAACCGCGAGGTCCATCGTGAACTTCTTGCGTCCGGTGACCGCGTCCAGGGCGTCGATGCGGCGCTGCGGTGTGCCGATGACGGTGAACTGCTCGGCCGGCTTGAGTTCGGCGGTGACCTGCTGGGTCCGTACGGCAGCGGCCTTCTCGGCGAGCGCGCCGATGCCGATGCTGCGGCCCGTGGGGCCGGTCACCACGCCTGCCTCGACGGTGAGCTCCGTCACGGCCGCACCGAGTGCCACCGCCGCGGCCTCCAGCAGCCGTCCGCGCGCGACGGCTGCCGCGACCCGGATGGGGGTGAAGGTCGCGACGGTCGTGTTGGACCCGCCGGTGAGCTGGTTGAAGACGAGTTCCGGCCGTGCGTCGGCCAGGGTGACCCGGACCCTGTCGAGGGGCACGTCCATCTCCTCGGCGATCAGCATGGCCGTCGACGTGGTGATGCCCTGCCCCACCTCGGCCCGCGGCAGTGCGAAGGACACGGTGCCGTCCGTGTTGACCTGGACGGTGATCAGGCCCGAGGTCGGCAGAGCCGCCAAGGTCATCACATCGTTGAGGTCGACCAGCTCCGTGATGTCGGCCGAGGGGACGTCGGCTTCGGCCTGCTCGGCGGGTACGAGCTGGGCGGCAGTCACGAGGGTCGGCGCCGCCAGTACGAATCCCAGGAACCTGCGTCTGTCGAAGGTGTTGCTCCCGGGCTGCGGCTGGGCCGCACGGTCGTCAGCGTTCACCGTCGGTCTCCTCTCCCGTGGGCCCTTGCGGGCGTCGTCTGTCCGGGAGTCTGACGGAGGACTGGTCCCGGCGTCCCGTTTCGGCGCGATCTCGTGGGTGGTCGCATGGTGCGGTTCGGCTCCGGCTGGGGTGGTGGGTGGGGCTGCCAGGGGCGGGGGAGGGTGCCGCCCCTGGCAGCGTCAGGTGGCTGTGCGCACCGGCGGTGGGTGGTCCGGGCCGCTCAGGACGGGCGGTTGACGTCAGGGATGTCGATCGCGATGGGCTGTCCTTCGGCGAGGAAGAGCAGGACGAACCTGCGGAGCGCCTCTTCCAGTGTCCACAGGACGGCGGGGACGGCGGGCAGCGGGACCAGGCCTTCGCGGAAGGCCACCAGCAGCGGCCACGCGGTCGATATGAGCTTCTCCAGCACCGGCTGCTTGGACAGGCCGATCATGTCGCCGACATCACCGCCGAGCGTGTACCTGGTGAACGCGCTGATCAGAGGGCGCGTCAGGCCGGCGTCGAGTTCGGCCACGATCCCGAGGAGCACGTTCGTCAGTGCCTCGCCCTCGGTGCTGTGGGCGAGGATCGGGTCGAGCACCTGCTTGGACTGGGCGTTGGCGGCGTCCCACGAGGCGGGGATGTACTCGTCGGCGACCCCGAGCATGTGCGCGCTCACCTGCCACACGTGCAGGTACGCGTCCGAGTCGGCGGTGCTGACCCGGACACCCCACTCCTTCATCCTGCGCATGACAAAGGTGGCCAGGCTGTGCCAGGTGACCATGATGTCGGCCTGGCTGATCGGGATCTTCTGGGTCCCGCTCGTCTGGGACCACCCGGGGGACTGGGGCAGCAGGTGGCGTACCGCTGCGTGCACCATGCGTGTCTTCACGGCGGTCACGATCATGGAGCCCTGCGGCAGATAGGCGTCCAGGTCGCCGATGTCGTAGCCGAGCCGCGCGGTCTTCGCGATGCGGTCCTTCATGTCCGCGCCGCCCTTGGAGTAGTAGACGGCGCGCGCCTCCCTGGGGATGGCGGTGCTCATCAGACCGCTGCCGAGGCCGTAGAGGGCGCCGACGTAGATGCCCTTGGTCTTGCTGAACTGGGCGGCGCGGTCGAGTTTGGCCTTCTCCGCCCACGTCGGCATCTGCCGGGCGTGCTCCATGAACTCCTTGAGATCCGCGGGGAGTCCGTCGGGCAGGGGCTGGTCGTTGCGGGTCCACCGCTTCAGCAGGGTGTTGACCCGGGGGACGTCGCCGCGGTCGATCACGGAGGCGAGCACCGGGTCCGCCTCCTCGTCCCACACCCATTCCGGGTCGACGCCCGCGCCCGTTCCGGCCACCGACGCGCTGGGCGACCAGGTCCACAGGGACCGGGCGTGCGCGGGGGAGGCCGCGGCCAGCGCCCCGGCGGCTCCGAGGGCCCCGCCTGTCATCAACATCTTGCGCCTGCTGAACGAGTCCATTCTTCCGAGCTCCTTCTCGAGTCCTGATCGGTGGGCACCACGGGGAGGGGTACCGGAGATGCGTGGCCCGGGTGCCGGTGGAGCGGCGCCGCACGCGCCGCGGGTGACGTCAGCCGGAGTGGCGGTGTACGCCCCTGGGCGACGTCAGCGGGAATCGGGGCGGTTGGTGTCCGGGATCTCGATCCGGGTGCCCCGCCCCTTGGTGAGGTAGAACAGGATGTACTGACGGGCCGCCTCGTCGATCGTCCAGGCGAGGGGTGGCACGAGCGGCAGGGGGATCAGCTTCTCCCGGAAGGCGATCAGCTTCGGCCAGACGGTGGCGATCACCTTTCCCCAGAACGCCTCCTCGGGGATGCCGTCCATGTCGGCGACCCGGTCGCCCACGAGGAACCGGGCCAGCGCGTCGACGAGCGGCCGGTCGATGCCGCCGGGGCTGGTCTGCTCGGCGAGCTGGCCCAGCAGGATGTCCGTCAGCTCGACGCCCTCCCTGGTGGAGGCCAGGATCGGGTCGAGCACCTGCTCGGACTGGGAGTTGGCCGCGTCCCACGTGGCGGGGATGTACTCGTCGCGGACGCCGAGCATATGGGCGGTCACCTGCCACACGTGCAGGTACGCCGCCGCGTCGGCGTCGGGGACCGGGACCTTCCATTCGACCAGCTTCTGCATGGCGTACGTGGCCAGGCTGTGCCAGGTGACCATGATGTCGGCCTGGCTGATCGGGATCTTCTGGCCGTCGCCGGTCCGGGTCCACCCCGGGGACTGCGGCAGCAGGTGACGGACCGCGGCGTGCACCATGCGGGTCTTGACGGCGTGCACGATGACGTCGCCGTCCGGCCGGTAGGCGTTCAGGTCGCCGATGGCGAAGCCCAGCAGGCTCGTCTTGGCGACGCGGTCCTCCATGTCGGCGCCGCCCTTGGAGTAGTAGACGGACCGCGCCTCCCTCGGGATCGCCGTGCTCAGCATCCCGCCGCCCACGCCGTTGAGCAGATTGAGGTAGAACCCCCGGGACTTGTTGAACGCCGCCGCCCTCTCCAGCTTGCCCCGGTCGGCCCAGGAGGGCAGTTGCCGGGCCTGCTCCATGAAGTCGTGCACGTCCTGCGGGAGTCCGGCCGGGAGCGCCTGGTCGTTACGGGTCCAGGTGCGCAGCAGCTCGTTCACCCGGGGAACGTCCCCGCGGTCGATCACCGAGGCCATCAGCCGGTCCACCTCGTCGTCCCACACCCATTGCGGGTCGAGCCCTTCTCCGGTGCCTGCCACCGAGGCGCTGGGCGCCCAGGTCCACAGGGAACGCGCTCCGGCCGGGGACGCCGCGGCTAACGCGCCGGCGGCCCCGAAGGCCCCTCCCGCCATGAGCATCTTGCGCCTGCTGAGTCCATCCATAGCCCGGAACTCCTCCTCGAGTCCTTCAGTCCTGCGGCTGCTCGGCGGTACAATGAAACAAGATGAGCCTCTCTGTGTCACCAGATGAGCACAGGCCCGGTGTGAACGCCAGAGCTTTTTCAAAATCAGGGGGTGCCGACGGAACCGCTTTTCCCGGACGGCGTGGTGCCGTCCGGCTGCGCCGCACCGAAGCCCTGGACCTCGCAGACCGCTCCCGCAGCCCCACGGAACCCTCGCCGCCGGAAGCGGAGTCCGGGCGCGAGCCGCTCATCCGGGCGGGACTCTCGGGGGAGTTGGTGCGTGACCGGCGTGGTGGGCCGAGAGCAGCGGGCGCGCCGCGCTCAGGCCTGCGATTCCCCCGGAACGGGGCCCCACGGGACGGTCCTCGTCGGGCGGCTCCCTGACGTCCCGTCCGGTCGGCCGGCGTCGAGCGAGGTGCTCGCGACCACCAGGCCGCGGCGGTCGAGCACGAGGTCCGTGCCCGAGAACTCCGTGAGCACCGGAACCGTCCGCTCGGGCGCCCACGGCAGTGGCCAGGGGTGTGAGGGGTCCGCACCGTCATGGCGCGCTCGCAGGCCCGCCGGGCGAGCCAGGCCGAGATCCTCGACAGTCAGGACACGGCCCAGACGCTCGGAGAACAGTTCGGCGAGCAGCCGCGGTACGGGATCGCGTGGAATCGCCACGTCGAGCCAGCGGCGTACCCGTGAAGCATCGGTGGCCACCTCCGGGTGTCCCGCGGACGCTGCCCGCCGGTTCACCAGCCTGGCGAGTTCGCCCCTGGACCAACCGGTCAGGTCGAACGCCTCCCGCAGCCGGCTCGTGCCGGGGCCTCCATGCCGCGAGGAGGGACCTCCGGACCGTTCCAGGTGCACGGCGCGGCGGAGGTCTCGTTCCATCAGGATGGTGACCGCCTCCGCACCCCCCGACACGGCTCGGGCGGAGAGGTCGCTCGGGGCCGCGAACACGACGGCGTCACGGGTGATCTCCCGTGCGGTGAAGGGCAGTCCGAGGCTCCGTGTCGCACTCTGCCAGGCCCGTTCCGTCCGCCGGAGGCCCCACCAGGTGCCGAGCCGCGTCCCGGACCTGTCGAGAGCCCTGAAGCGCCCCCACAGCCGGTGGGCGATGCCGTACGCGGCCACCAGTGACAGCACGCCGAGCACCGGCCGGTATGCGTACAGGGCTGACAGCAGGTCCCCCGGCCACCACGGTGGGGACGGCGCGCCGGAACCCCCGCCCGGCTCCCTCGCGGGAAGGGTGTGGCGCAGCGGATCGGCGACGAAACGCCCCACCACGCACACGGTGCCGGCGACCACGGCAGCGACGAGGCTCGCACGCAGGAGCACCATGCCCCGTGAGACATGGGTGGCGACCGTGCCCGGCGCCTTCCCCATCAGGACCGCGGTCTCGGCCTGGGTGCGGTCCAGCCCTTTCGTCGCCCATACCGCGGTGCGCTGGGAGGGAGTCAGACCGGCCATGGCCTGCTCGACGGCACAGCGGTTGGCCACCAGCGTGGCCATGTCGGCGCACTGCGCGGGGTCGAAGCGCAGCGGATCGGCCGCACGCCGGGCCTCCAGGTCGCCGTGCCGGGCCTGTTGACGGGCCAGGGCGGCGGCCTCCGTGCGGATCACCGCGCGCAGGTAGCTGACCGGGTGCCGCACGGATGCAGGGTGGCGCAGCACCGTCGCGAAGGCGTTCTGTACGAGATCCTCGGCCGAGGCGACCGACTCCGGCACGCCGTGGGCGAGGAGCGCCCGCCGAGCCGTGCGGGTCAGGGCGGTCCGGTAGTTCTCGTACAGAGCGCCCAGGGCCTCGGCGGACAGCACGTCGTGATCAGCCATTGCCGGCCTCCGGTTCCCGTGCCGCGCCCGTCTCCCGGGAGCCGGCCCGGCCGGCCGCCCGGGCACGGATGATCTCGGCCCGGGCCGAGGACCGGTTGCGAAGCGCCTTGCTGTCCAGCCAGCGCGTGAGCGCGGGGACCAGGGGGACCACCGTGGACAACAGCGCGGCAGCGAGCTCCACCGTCCAACCTCCTGTGCATCGTGGGCCGGTGGCGCTCAGGAGGCGCGGTGGCCGTTCACAGGAGAGAGGCGGCAGCACGTCGTTCTCTTGACGTCACGGCCATGATTTTTTTGCCCGGTGCCGCGGTGGCTCAGGGCTGGGCGAGGGGCTGGCGCGGGGAGCGGAGTACGAGCAGGGTGATCTCGCTGGGTGCGAAGACGCGGAACGGCGGGCCCCAGAAGCCGGTGCCGCGGCTGGTGTAGAGGAGCGTGCGGGCACCGTGGCGGCTGAGGCCGGCCACGACGGGCTGGTCGATGCGGACGAGGTGGTGGAAGGGCCAGATCTGGCCGCCGTGGGTGTGGCCCGAGAGCTGGAGGTCGACGCCGCGGGCTGCCGCCCGGTCGACGAACGCGGGCTGATGGGCCAGGAGCAGGACGGGCAGGTCGGGGTCGGCGCCGTCCAGCGCTCCGGCGAGGTGGGCCCGGTGGCCGGGCAGCCCGGAGGACTCGGCCGTGACGTCGTCCACGCCGGCCACCACGAGGGTGTCACCGCCGCGTTCGAGCAGCAGATGGCGGTTGCGCAGCGGCTCCCAGCCCAGCTCGCCCATCAGGTCGACCCAGCCCTGGGCCTCGCTGTAGTACTCGTGGTTACCGGTGACGTAGACCCGGGCGCGGGCGGCTCGTACGGTGCCGAGCGGAGTGGCCTGCGCGCGGCGGCGCTCGGCCGTGCCGTCCGCGATGTCACCGGTGTGGCAGACCAGGTCCGCGTCCAGGGTGTTGACCTTCGCGCAGACCCGAGCCGACCAGCGGGCGCGGTCGAGCGGGCCGTAGTGGGTGTCGGTGATGAGGACGACGCGCGTGCCGTCCAGGCCGGCTCCCAGGCGCGGGAGCGTCACGTCGACTCGGCGTACCCGTGGCACCCGGCGGGCCTCGGCGTATCCCCAGGCGAGCAGCACGGCGGCCACGCCGAGCACCACCCAGGTGACGATCCGGGCCCGGTCCTGCCCGTCGCCCACGCCGGTCACCCGCAGGGCGAGGCGCAGCAGGACGCCGAGGAGCACGGACCAGGTGAACAGTACCCAGCCGGCTCCGAGCAGGCTGTCGCCGATGATCGCCGCCCCGTCCTGCTGACGCCGGCCGTGGCCCCGCGCCATCGCGAGCGGCATGACGACCAGACCGAGGAGGAACACGACGGTGCCGCCCAGGGCGACGGGGAGCGGCCAGTGCTGGCCGGCGTGCAGCAGAACCCAGCAGGGAACGGCCCACAGCAGGACGGGGGCGATGAGCGGGATCCAGCGCATCAGGCGGCGCAGCCGGCTCCGCCGGGGAGCGCGCGCCCCACCGTCCACGGACGAGGTCTCGCTGGTGCCGGTCACGCGGTCCCTCCTCGACTGGCCAGACTGCCCACGCGCGCACTGTACCGGGTCGCTCCGGAGGCAGAAGCCGGAGATCCGCGGCCGAAAGGCAGGGCGCCGGCGGCTGTCCGTCCGCTGCTCCCCGGCCCCGTACGCCGTCCGGAGGGGGAACCGGTGGGCCGGGCCGCTTCCACGGGGCGTACGGCCGTCAACTGCCCCTGGCGCGAGGGGGTTTCGCACCCGCATCATGGTGTGCGCCGTGTCCTCGCCCGGTGCGGGCGGGGCGTGGAGTCACCCAGCCCGGCCCACGGCCGAACCCCCGGAACGGAGAGCCATGGTGCTGGTGTCCATCAGGTCGGCGACCGCGGATGATCTGCCCCAGTTGTGGACCCTGCTGGCCGGCTGCCGGCCGGACGCGCTCGATCCGGCAAGCTTGCTCCCCGAGGCGGTGGCGCGCGGGCTGGTGCACGTGGCCGAGGCCGAAGGCGCACTGGTGGGCTGTGCGGCTGCGGAGGCGCCCTCGGCCGGGCATGTGCGCCTGTTCGCCGTGGCGGTCCGTTCCGGGATGCGCCGCCAGGGCATCGGATCCCGGCTGCTGGGGGAGTTGCTGAAGCGGACGCCGAGCGATCCCGCCGAGCGGCCGATGATCTCGGCCGCCGTGGGAGTCGCGGAGCTGGAGGCGGCCCGTTTCCTGCTGGCCGGCGGATTCATCGGCACCCGGTTGCTGAAACGGGGAGCGGACACCGAGCCACAGATCCACTACCAGTACACGCTGCGGGGCGAATACATCGACCCCGACGCACGGCACCTCGTTCCCGTCGTGGCCATGGAACAACTGGTGGACTCGCTCTCGGCCCCCGACCAGGCAGTGACCGCACTGGTCTCGCTCGCCGGTGAACCCGCCTTCGAGATAGCCCGGTTCGAACGGGGGGACCCGGCATCACTCCAGTCGGGGGAGGCCGCCGCCGGAATCGCCTTCTCGGGATCGCTGCTGGCGGCGATCACCTTCATCCTCGGTTTCGCGCTCACGTCGAGCCGTTTCCCCGACGATGTGCGGCTGCTCCTCATCGGGGCGACGTTCAGCACGCTGCTCTCCCTGATCGTCTACGCGAGTGCCTCCGGAGAGCTGGCCCGCATTCGGGCCAACTCCTTCGGGAAGATCATGAAATGGGGCAACGTGCTGTCCGAATACGGAGGCGTGCTGCCGTTCCTGATCTGTCTCCCCGTCACCTACGCCCAGGTCAGCGGCAATCCCTGGACCACCATGGTGCTGGCCGTCGTCCTGGGCGTCGCGATCCTCGGCTACGAGCGGTCGGAGTTCTCCATCGCCCGGCGCTTCCGGCACAACAGGATCGAGGCGGCGTTGATGGTGCTGACCGCGGTGTCCCCGGCGGCGGGGGCCGCGGTCGTGGCCACGGGAACGGTCACCTGGCCCTGGACCGCCGCCCTGGCCGCCACGCTGGCCGCCCGCACATGGCTCTATCTCGTACGTCAGGGCCCCGAGGCGGGCATCGCGGAGCACCGGCGGCAGTGGCAGATCAGGGCGTGAACCGCAGGGCCCGCCGGGCCTGTTCCGCGGCCTCGTGGGCGCACCCCCAGGACACGGTGAGCCCGGCGCCGCCGTGTCCGTAGTTGTGCACGACGACGGTGTCGCCGTACGGCTCCGGTTCGAGCCGGATGCGGGGGCGTGCCGGGCGCAGCCCGACCCGGTGCCCGAGCACCCGGGCGCCCTTCAGCAGGGGTTCGACGGCCGTGCAGCGCGAGAGGATGCGCCGGGCCGCCTCCTCGTCGTATTCCAGGTCCCAGTTGCCCGGCTCCGCCGTGCCTCCCAGCACGACGGTGTCCGTCTGCGGGTACACATAGGTGAGAGGGGCGCCGGGAGTGTCGTCGCAGAAGAACGACCCGATGCCGGGATTCTCGACGACGACGAGCTGGCCGCGCACCGCCTCCACGAGCGGATCGGCCGCGAGTGCCCGCGCTCCCGTACCCGTGCAGTTGACCACCACGCGGGCTGTGCCGTCCGTGGCTTCGTCGAGGTCGGCGTGCCGGTGGTACCTCAGACGCCCTCCGGCCCGCAGGAGCCGCCCCATGAGGTGGTCCAGGTAGCGGGGCATGTCGACGAGCGGTGCCCGGTAGTGCCACCCGGTGACGTAACCGGGCCGGAGCTCGCCGGGAAGACAGGGGCGTGCGCCGACCAGAGGGCCCCAGGACGGCAGCTCACGTGCGAGCGAGGACTGCTGCGTACCCTCCACGAGCCGGACACCGCTCGCCGGGTCGGCACTGAGTCCGCTCAGCACCGACAGGGTGACCCGGCTCCAGCGCTCGACCTGGTCGGCGGGCTCCACGAAGTAGGGGTCCCACATCGCGCCGGCGGCTGCGGAGGTCGTGGCGCCGGGCCGCCGGTCGCTGACCACCTCCACGTCCACGCCGGTCTCCGCCAGGCACACGGCGGTGGTGAGTCCGATCACCCCCGCACCGATCACCCTCACACGGTCCACGCTTCTGGTCCCTTCGCACGAAGACGCCCTCACGCACGGCCTTCCCAGGATGTCACCGCTCGACGGCCGAAGGCGCTTCATGACGCACCGGACCTCCCTCGCCACCTGGGCTGCCGGGCCCGATCCGGGGACGCCGGGGGGCGACCGGAGGTACGAGGCGCCCGACGGCCCCTGTCCCCTCGCACCGGTTGCCGAGGAATTTGCCCGAAGGAGAGCGTCTGCTCGCCCCCTGACCACGGCGGCCCGGAAGCGCACCGGCCCGGGTACCGACACGTTTCCCGGCGAACTGGCGGGAGCCCTCGTGCGAGCCGCCGCGCCGGCCGGCGGATGGGCCTCAGGTCGACCAGATGACGGCGCCGCCGTCCACGATGACCACCTTGGCGTCGGCACGGAGGATCATCCGGGCGCCCGGGTGGTCGTGGGTCCGGGAGGCCCAGATGGGGCGGTCGTCGCCGTTGTGGATGACGAGGTTGCCGTCCGGCTGGAAGATCGCCCGGTGGTTCTGCCCGAAGGTCATGGCGGCCCAGATCGGCTTGCCCTCCTCGTTGAGGACGACGAGGTTGCCGTCGGGCTGCATGACCATGCGGATGCGGTTGGTCGTCCAGGCCTGGTTGACCTGAAGCACGCTGGGTGCGGAGACGGTCGCGGTACCCCACTCCGGTGCGGGGGAGGCCTTGGGCTCGGGCGGTGGAGTCTTCTTGGCCGGGCTGCTCTTCCTGGGCGCCGGCGCCGGCGCGGGCGCCACGGGCACGGGGGCCACCGCCGCAGGGGCCGGGCTCTTCTTCGGCTTCGCCTTGGTCGGGGACGCGCTGGGCGGCACGGTCACGAAGTCGTCGAGGGCGGCGGGCGCGGGCTCGGCGTTCAGTACGGTGCCGGCACCCGCCCCCGCGGGTCCTCCGGAGTCGCGGGGGCCCTCGTCCTTCGCGCTCCCGACCAGCAGCAGGGGGATCGCGATCAGGGCGGTGCCGACGACGGCCGCCGCTGCCAGAACGGGCTTGCGCGGACGTCCGCCGTGGACGCCCGTACCCGACGTGACGGCCGGAGGTGTCGCCACGGTGGCCGCCGCCAGGGTGGCGCCCTCCTCGGATGCCGCCGCAGCGCCCTCCTCGGATGCCGCCGCAGCGCCCTTGGCGGATGCATCGCCGGTGCCGGTGCCCTGGGGTGTGGTGGAGGCCGCACTGCCGGCCGCTGCCGGGGTGGCGGCTGCGGGCGCGGTGGGTGGCGCCTCGCTCTCCCCGGTGGCTCCGGGCGCCCCGGGCTGCGTCTCCCCGGACGTGCCGGGCTCTCCGGCGGTGGTGCCGGATTCGGGCTCTCCGGTGGGGAGGGCGCTGCCGGACTCCGCCCCCTTGGCGGGCGGTGAGGCGATCCCGGACTCCGGGTCGGCGCCTGCCGCCGCGCCCGGAGCGTGCTGATCCGGTTCGACGGGCGCGGGACCGGATTCCCCTGTGCGGGCCGGGTTCGTCGCCGCGTTCGCGCCGGGGGACTGGTGCTGGGGGGACATGCGGTACTCCTCCTCGGTGGCGGAGCTCGGTGGGCACGGGCCCGTAGGGCGGCCGGGTTCGGGCGAACCCCCGGCTGGGCAGGGTGCGTTGGTCGGTGCCGCGTCGAGAGGCCTGGTTCCGCCCGGTCCCCGTCGTCGGCTTCCCCGTGGTCCGGCGCGGTGGCGGCCGCAGGCCGATCCGACACCATACGAGCTGCGAGGAGTTCCAGGAGCCCACGTTCCGGGCGTGCGGACGGAAGGCGGGGAACGCCGAAGTAGCCGATGGCGTAGCCAACTTAGCCCGTCCCGTGCACGGCGGTCGCACCTCCCCGCCACGACCGGGCGCACGTTTGTCCCCCGACGCCTCACTGGTCCCGGAAAGTTCCCGATCCGGGCAGAGAACGGGCACGTGGGAGCCCGATACGGACCTTTCCCCGCCGCCAACGGGCGGGACCCGTGTGGCATCCTGGTGGCATCCCGATCTGATCAAGTGTCGATGCGTGCGTACGCCGTTCGGCACCCATGCACGCGTACGGAAGCAAGAGCTCAGGTGGAGATGCGGCCCGGAGAACGGCAAGCGGCCCGGCACGGCGCCCCGGCCGTCGCACCCGTCGGCACCGGCCCGGCCGTGGCCCCCTTCGCCGACGCGGACACCGACGCCGAGGCCGACACCTCCGGCATACCCGAGGCCGTGCGGGCCGCTGCCCGTCGGGCTCCGGGTCACTGGATCGGAGTGGTCGACCCCGGGTGGACCGAGGAGCGGACGCCGCCGGAGTGGGCGGTGCTGGGGGAGTGGCAGTCGGACGAGACCGGGGGAGTCGGGGAGTACCGCGCCAACCCCGCGTACAGGCCCTCCGCGCGTGTACTCGGCTGGCCGGAACCCACGGACCCCGTGGACGCGGCGTCGCAGCGAGCCGCCACGGGGTACGGCTCCACCGACGAGGCGATCGCCGCGCTCGCGGAGGCGGACGTCACCGTGATGCGCGGGCCGGACGGTGGGCCGCTCACCGCCACCGGACGGGACGGGGCGCCGATGATCCTTGTGTTCACCTCATCAGCACACGAGTTCATGTCCGCGGAACTTCACCATGACATCGTGCCCGCGAGGGATCTGGCCCGTTCACCGCACGGTCCCGGCACCCTGTTGCTGGTCAACGCCGGGGCAGCGGCGCCGCTGCTCGTCCCGGCGGACAGCCTGCTCGCCCCCGTGCGCGGGACGGTACCCGCGGTGGACCAGGCCTCGGCCCTGTCCTCCGGCGCGGCGGGAGACGCCGGAACTCCGGCGTGGACCCTCGCGACGGACCGGACCGACCACTCAGCTGCACCCTGGCCCCACACCACAGGGAGGACCCCGTGACGCGTTCGACCGAGCACCCCTCCGTCTCCCCCGAGGCTCGCGCGGAGTCCGGTTCCGAGGCCGGGACGACGGCCTCGCCCACCACGCCGGTCGTGTCCACCTCGCCTTCCGCGCCCGCGAAGGACACGAAGGCAGCCCGGGCCCCCCAGGCCGCGGGGGCGACAAGGGGCGCGGAGCCCGTGACGTCGGCCGAAGCCGGGCAGGCTCCCGAGGCCGCCGCGACAGCCGAAGCCGCAGCGACGCCGGGACCGGTCCAGGAAGAAGCCGCCCCGTCGGAACCCACGACGCCGGAAGCGGAGAAGGGCGCGGAGCCGACCGGTGCGCCGGTATCCGCCACTGCCGCCGCCGCGCCTGCCACCGCCGCGACGGCCGAAGCCACGACGACCGCGTCCGCCACCACCGGGCCCGGGGCCGCCTCCGGCACCCGGCCGGAGGCCGGGACCGAACCCGCATCCCGGGCCGGTGCGGGCCCCGACTCCGACACCGGCGCCACCGCCGCGGCCCAGAGCCGGTTGCCCTCGCTCGTGCGGACCATGACCGCGACCGCGATCGGCCGGCCGCAGCAGGAGGCCGGACCGGTCGGCCGTCCGGGCAAGGCCGTGCTGGCCGGTGCGGCGGTCGCCGGTGCGCTCCTCGTGTCGGTGCCGTTCCTCGTGCTCGCCGGCAACGACGACAAGGGCCCCGAGAAGCCGTCGGCACTGGCGGCCGGAACCGTGCTCGACGGCAGCGGGCAGGAGGCGCCCGGAGAATTCGCCGTCACGGCGCCCGAGACCAGCTCCGCCGCCGAACCGGACAAGGGCGACGGCACGTCCGCCGGGCCGAAACAGCACCTTCCCGCGCCCTCCCCGGAGGAGAGCACGCAGAAGGCCACGCCGAAGAAGCCCGCCGAGGAGAAGAAGCCGGAGCGGAAGAGCGACAGCCAGGGATCGGGCAGTGCGAAGTCCCAGGCCGCGCCCGCAGCCCCGGCCGTCACCTTCAGCGCTCCGGTCTCGCTGCGGAGCCACCTCTCCGGCCGCTGCATCGACGTACCGGACCACGATTTCAGCGACGGCAAGGCGCTGCACGTGTGGGACTGCAACAACGCCCCCGCGCAGCAGTGGCGGTTCGCCTCCGACGGCACCATCCGCATCAAGGACAAGTGCCTGGACGTGGCCAACGCCAACTTCAGCGACGGCACCGTCATCCAGATCGCCTGGTGCAACGGCAACGCCGCTCAGAAGTTCACGCTGAACGGCGCCCACGACCTGGTCAACACCGTCGTCGGCATGTGTGTCGACATCGCGGGCGCCAACCGGAACAACGGGGCGGCCCTGCAGTTGCTGAAGTGCTCGGGCAACCCCGCCCAGAAGTGGAGTACCTGACGGGGCCCCGATCCGCCGGGGGTGCCGCCCCCGGAACCGTACGCCCCGGGGACGGGGCATGATGGCACCGTCGGCTCCCCCGGCACGCGTCCCCGGACAGGAGGGGGACGTCCGTCGAAGACGTCGCCGTAGCAAGGAGGTTGGTGCGTGTCGCGCCAGGTACTGTCGGTCGGCCCCGGGGACCGTTGTTCGACGATCGGTGAAGCCCTCGCCATGGCCCGTACCGGTGCGCTCATCAGCATCCGGCCCGGGACGTACACGGAGAATCTGGTGATCCACACCAGGGTCACCCTCACCGCCGCCGAAGGACGGGGCACGGTGGAGATCCGGCCGCGCTCCGGCAGCGTGGTCGCGCTGCGCGCGGACGCCGTGATGCTCTCCGAGCTGACCCTGCGCGGCGGCGACGCCGAACTGCCCGCGGTGGACGTGCGGCGCGGTCAGGCGGCCTTCGACGGCTGTGAGATAGTCGGCGCCGCCTGGACCGCGATGCTGGCCGGCGGCACGGGATCCCTCGCGCTGCGGGACTGCCGTGTGAGCAACCCGCAGGGCGCCGGCATCGTGGTGACCTCGACGACGCCCACCACCGTGGAGTCCTGCACGCTCGAGCACCTGGGGACCAGCGGCCTGGTCCTCGCCGAGCAGGGCGAGGCCCGCGTCCGTGACTGCACGGTCCGCGACGCCCGCGGCAACGGACTGCTCGCCAACGGCGACACCCGCGGCAGTGTCGAGGACTGCGACATATCCTCCACCGACAAGCCCTCCATCGCCCTGGAACAGAACTGCGCCGTCTCGGTGGTCCGCACCGTGGTGCACGACACCAGCACCGGCGTGCACCTGAGCAGCGCGGGCCGTACGACGCTGGAGGACGTCCGGGTCACCGGCGCCTCCGGGAACGGGATCACCCTCGCGGGGGGCACCGACCCGGTGCTGCGCCGCTGCCGGGTCTCGCGCGTGCGCGGCCACGGTGTGCTGGTGACCGACCGGGCGCGCGGCACCTTCGAGGACTGCTGGGTGGACGGCGCGCAGGGTGCGGCGCTCAGGGTCGCCGGGGCGGCCTCCCCGGCACTCACCGGCCTGACCGTCCGTGACTGCGACGGCGCCGGACTGCTCCTGGAGGAGGACTCGGCACCGGAACTCGACCGCTTGGAGGTGATCGGCGGCTCGCCCTCGGTCGCGGTGCTCGGTGGCGCCAATCCACTGCTGCGCCGGGCCCGCCTGGTGGAACCCTCCGGCGACGGCATCGCGGCCACCCGGGACGCCCGCGGCCGGGCCGAGGACTGCGAGATCATCCGGCCGAGGGGCGCCGGTGTGCGTGTGGCCTCCGGCAGCACCCTCTACCTGGCCGGCGGCGGAGTCTCGGACACCACCACCAGCGGACTGGTCGTCGAGGACGGTGGCAACGTCACCGTCCGCGACTTCCGCGTCGAGATGTCCGGTGAGGAGGGGGTGGTGGTCGCCGGAGGGGGCGAGCTGACCGCCAACCGCACCTCGGTGCACGCCGCCAAGGGCCACGGCTTCATGCTGCACGAGGGCGCGCTCGCCTCGCTCAGCGGCTGCGAGGTCACCGGGGGCGCCCAGGACGGCTTCCGGGTGGAGTCGACCGCGCCGGTCTCGCTCGTCAACTGCCTCGCGAGGGAGAACGAGGGCGGCGGCCTCGTCCAGACCGCGCCCGGCGAACGCCTCGCCGTGGAGGGCCTGAACAGCACGGGCAACGGCAAGCGTGACGCCTGGGGGACCGGCAGCGCGGAGAACACCGACCCGGCCGGTTCGGGTGCGGCGGACGGGCCCGCGACCGACCGCGCCGACGGGCCGCTCGGCGCCCTCAACGCGCTGATCGGCCTGGAGAACGTCAAGCACCAGGTGCGTACGCTGGTCAACCTGACCCAGCTCGCCCAGCGCCGTGAACAACTCGGCATGCCCGCACCGCCGATGAGCCGCCACCTGGTCTTCGCGGGCCCTCCGGGAACCGGCAAGACCACCGTAGCCCGGCTCTACGGGGCGATCCTGGCGGAACTGGGGTCGCTGCGCAGCGGGCACCTGGTCGAGGTCTCCCGCGCCGACCTGGTCGCCCAGGTCGTCGGCGGGACGGCGATCAAGACCTCCGAGACCTTTCAACGGGCCCTTGGCGGGGTGCTGTTCATCGACGAGGCGTACACGCTGACCGCCGACAGCGGCAACGGCGGCGCCGACTTCGGGCGGGAGGCGGTGGACACCCTCCTGAAGCTGATGGAGGACCACCGCGACGACGTGGTGGTGGTCGCGGCCGGTTACTCCCGCGAGATGGACTCCTTCCTCGGCTCCAACCCCGGCCTGGCATCGCGCTTCTCACGGACGGTCGAGTTCGAGAACTACTCGGTGCCCGAACTGGTCGCGATCATGGAGAACATGTGCGGCCAGCACCAGTACGAGCTGGGCGAGGGCACCGCCGAGGCGCTCGCCGCCCACTTCGGGGCGATGCCGAGGGACGCTGGCTTCGGCAACGGGCGTGCCGCGCGCGGGGTGTTCGAGGAGATGGTCGACAGACAGGCGATCCGGCTCTCCGCACAGACGCAGGTGGGCGAGCGTGATCTTCGCCTGCTCCTTCCGGAGGACGTGTCCGTCGCCGCCGCCGCCAAGGCCACCGAAGCCGCCGTACCGGCCGACGACCCCCTGACGCGTCTCGGCGACATGATCGGCCTGGCCGAGGTGAAGCGCGACGTGGCGGACCTGGTCAACCTCATCACCACGGCCCGCCACCGTGCCGCGGCCGGGCTGCCGGTCCCCTCGCTCAGCCACCACCTGGTCTTCACGGGCCCGCCCGGCACCGGAAAGACCACCATCGCCCGGCTCTACGGCGAGATCCTCACCCAGCTGGGCATCCTCGACTGGGGCCAGCTGGTCGAGGCCGCGCGGGCCGATCTGGTCGGCCGCTACATCGGACATACCGCCCAGCTCACCCGAGAGGTCTTCGAACGGGCGCGCGGCGGCGTGCTGTTCATCGACGAGGCCTACACCCTCACACCACGTGGCGGCGGCGCCGACTTCGGCCAGGAGGCGGTGGACACCCTGCTGAAGCTGATGGAGGACCACCGCGAGGACGTCGTCGTCATCGTCGCCGGCTACACCGACGAGATGGAACGCTTCCTCGCCTCCAACCCGGGCCTCTCCTCCCGCTTCCCGCGCCGGATCGCCTTCGCGGACTACTCCTCCGAGGAACTGGTCACCATCGTGCGCACCCAGGCCACGCACATGGGCTACGAGTGCGGGCCAGGCACCGGGCCGCTGCTCAAGGAGTACTTCGACTCGCTGCCCAGGGACCGCTCCTTCGGCAACGCCCGGCTGGCCCGCCAGGTGGTCGAGTCGATGGTCACCCGGCAGGCCGGACGTCTCAGTTCGCTGGCCGCGCCCACCCTGGACGACCTGCGCATCCTGCTTCCCGCGGACGTCACCGCCGTGGCACCGGAGGTGGCCCCCCGATGAGGCCTCCCGCCCGGGGAATCGCCCGCCTGCTGTCCGGTGCGGGCCTCGCCGCGACCCTGCTGCTGCCCCTGGGGGTCCCGGCCCAGGCCGAACCACTCTCACGGATCCCGGCGGCCGAGGGGGACAAGGGCCAGGAGCTGCCCGGCATGCCCTCCGCGCTGGATCCGGGGGACGAGGAGGTGGTCTGCACGCCCGCGTCCCGGGAGAAGGCGAAGAAGCGGGACTGGTCACGCCAGCGCCTGGACCTGGACCGGCTGCACCGGCACAGCACCGGCGAGGGCGTGACCGTGGCACTGATCGACACAGGAGTCGCGCCCGGCGCCGAGGGGCTCGACGGCCGGGTCTCCGCCGACGGCACGGCAGCCGACGACTGCGTCGGCCACGGCACCTTCCTGGCCGGCCTGATCGCCGGGACGGGAGGGGACAGCCCGCGTCTGGCGGGGGTCGCACCGGGTGCGAAGATCCTTGCGCTGCGCGGTACGGACCGGCGCGGACAGGCGAATTCAGCCCTGGTCGTGGAGGCGCTGCGTGCGGCGACCGAGGCCGAGGCCGACGTGATCGCGGTCGCGGTGGCCCTGCCGCGCCAGGACGCGGCCCTGAGCGGCGCGGTCGCGGACGCCCGCCGGGCGGGCGCCGTGGTGGTGGCCGCCGCGACCCCCGACCCGCCCTCCCGGGGCGGCGACGAGGAGACACCGCCCCGTACGTACTGGCCGGCCGGCGAACCCGGCGTCCTCTCGGTCGCCGGCATGCTGCCCGGCGGTGCCCGCCCGGACGGCTCCCTGCCCACCGACGGCATCGATCTGGCAGCCCCGGGCGCGGGGGTGGTCTCCGGCGGACCACGCGGCGACGGACACTACCTCGGGGGCGGGGTCCCGGTGGCCACCGCCTACGCCGCCGGCGCGGCGGCCGTGGTCCGGGCCGCCCACCCCGACGAGTCGCCCGACGCGGTCGTCCGCAGGCTGACCGCCACCGCCTACCCCGCCGACATTCCGCAGCTCGATCCGTACGCCGCCGTCACCACGGTCCTCGGCGACTCGCCCGTGCCCGCCGGCGCGGAGCGCGCCGCCGCCCCCGTGACCGTCCGCGACACCTCGGGTGCCGACCGCGCGGCGGGCCGAGCGGTCCTGATCGTCCTGCTCGGCTCCGCCACGGTCCTCGCCCTGCTCTGGGCCGCCTTCACCTTCTCCCGGGCCCGCACCCGGGGCTGGCGCCCGGCGGGACCCTCCGGGGCGGGAGGGGACTGAGCGAACGTCTTCGGCATGCGTGTCGAAGACGCCGGCCCCAGCGGGCTCAGTCCGCCGGTGTGGGCGTCGTTCCACCGGGCTCCGGTTCGGTCTGCCGGTTCGGGCGTCGCGCCCACCGGGCTCGGGGTTCGTCTGCCGGTGCGGACGCTCCGTCACTCCTCGGCGTACCGGCGCGACTTCGTCGCCGGGCCGTACGCAGTCGCTCCGTCGACTCAGGGGGCCTGGATTTCGGGGCCGGGCCCTCACCGTACGGCTGTCCAGCCCACGCACCGTCCGTCCGGGTAAGGCCTGGCCCCGCACCGCCGCTCCGCACGGCGGAGGCGGGGGTCACCTCGGGCGGCCCCCGCCTCCGCCGTGCGGTCGTGCCGTCTCAGTCCCGCTGCCCCCGGCTCTCCTCCATCAGGGCCGTCTGCATCAGCCGCGGCCGTCGGCGGGCGATGTGAAGGGCCCGGCCGGGCGGCAGGTTCAAGGGCTTCGCGTCGCCGAAGAGGCGGCCTTCGGTGGGCGGGCAGGACAGCAGGACGGCGGGGTTGTTGGCCTCGTCGAGACGCCGGACGAGACCGTCGCTGAGCCCCCGGCCGGCGCCCATGGCGCTGCGGGCGACGACCAGGTGCAGGCCCATCTCGAAGCCGAGGGTCAGATTCTCGAAGAGCGGCTCGAACGGACTCTGGAAGGAGTTGCCCGAGACCATGTCGTAGTCGTCGACCAGGATGAAGAGCCGCGGGCCGGTCCACCAGTCGCACTGGCGCATACGGGCGGGCGCGATGTCCGCGCCGGGAACGCGGCCCTTCATGGCGCGGGCGGCGCCCTCGATCGTCTCGTTGAGGTTGTCCAGGGAGATCACGTGCCCGATGCGGTACTCCTCGGGGACCGCGTCCACGAGGGTGCGGCGGTAGTCCACCACGATGATCTTCGCCTCGTCCGGGGCGTACCGGTCGGTGATCCCCCTGGAGACACGGCGCAGCAGGTTGGTCTTCCCGCTCTCCGTGTCGCCGACCACGATCAGGTGCGGGGTCCGGCTGAAGTCGTGCCAGACCGGTTCCAGGGCGTCCTGGTCGATGCCGAGCGCGAGGCGCATGCCGCCGCCCTCGGTGGACTCGGGGGCGGGCAGATCGGAGAGCGGGAGGCGGTGCGGCAACATCCTGACCTGCGGGGCGGTCGCGCCGCTCCAGTGACGTGAGATCTCGGCGACCAGATGGGCGACTCCCTCCCCGAGGTCGTCGAGCGAACCGCTGCCGTCCAGGCGGGGCAGTCCGGCGAGGAAGTGCATCTTGCTGTCGGCGGTGATGCCCCGGCCACCGCTGCGCGGCACCGAGCGGGCCTTGCGGGTGTCGATCTCGGAGTCCATCGGGTCGCCCATCCGCAGTTCGAGGCGGGTGGCGGCCTGGTCACGGACCTGGGCCGACAGCTCCACCCAGCGGGTGGTCGTGATGAGCAGGTGGATGCCGTAGTTGAGGCCACGGGCCGCGAGTTCGTTGAACTTCGGGATCAGGTCGTCGTAGTCCTGGCGGACCGTGGACCAGCCGTCGACGACCATGAACACGTCGCCGAAGGGCTCGTCGGGGAACTCCCCGGCGGCCCGGCGGCGACGGTAGGACTGCATGGAGTCCAGCGTGTGGTCCACGAAGAACTGCTCGCGCCGGGCGAGCAGCGTCATCACCTCGGCGACGGCCCGGTGCACCCGCTCGGGGTTGAGCCGCGCCGCGACGCCGCCGACGTGAGGGAGCGCCGCGAGCTGCGAGAGGCCGCCACCGCCGAAGTCGAGGCAGTAGAACTGGACCTCGGCAGGGGTGTGCGTGAGGGCGAGGGCGGCGATCAGGGTACGGGCCAGAGTGGACTTGCCGCTCTGCGAGCCGCCCGCGACCGCGACGTGGCCGCCGGCTCCCGAGAGGTCGACGATCAGCGGGTCGCGGCGCTGCTCGAAGGGCTTGTCGACGAGACCGACGGGCACCCGCAGCCTGCCGTTGCCCGGCCAGCCGGCGGCGGTGAGGCCGCGTTCCGGGTCGGGAGCGATGCCCGGCAGCAGGACGTCCAGCGGGGAAGGCTCGTCCAGCGGCGGCAGCCACACCTGGTGGGCGGCGGGGCCGGAGTCCCGGAGCCGGCCGAGGGCCACGTCGAGCAGCGCCTCCTCGTCCTCGGCCTCCCCGGCCTCCGGCTCCGGCTCGGGCACGGCCGGCAGGGCACGCGGGACCACCCATCCGCTGGTCCACGGCGCCACCTGGCTGGCCACCCGGGCCTGCACCACCGCGCCCGTGCGCCGCCGGTACGTCCCCGAGGAGTACGCCGCGCGGAACCGGGTCAGGGCCTCCACCCCCGACTTCAGGTAGCCGCTGCCGGGCTGGGCCGGCAACTCGTAGGCGTCGGGCACCCCGAGGACGCCCCGGCTCTCCATGGCGGAGAAGGTGCGCAGGCCGATGCGGTACGACAGGTGGCTCTCCAGCTGATGCATGCGGCCCTCGTCCAGCCGCTGCGAGGCGAGCAGCAGATGCACCCCGAGGGAGCGCCCGAGACGGCCGATCATCACGAAGAGGTCCATGAACTCGCGGTGGGTGGAGAGGAGTTCGCTGAACTCGTCGACCACGACGAACAGGCTCGGCAGCGGGGTGAGACCGGCGCCGCCCGCGCGTGCCCGCTCGTACTCCAGGGCGGAGGTGTAGTTGCCGGCGGCGCGCAACAGCTCCTGGCGCCGGATCAGTTCGCCGTGCAACGCGTCCTGCATGCGCTCCACCAGCGCGACCTCGTCGGCGAGATTGGTGATGACCGCCGAGGTGTGGGGGAGTTCCTCCAGGCCGAGGAAGGTGGCGCCGCCCTTGAAGTCGACCAGGACGAAGTTGAGCGTCTCGGAGGAGTTGGTCAGCGCGAGACCGAGCACGAGGGTGCGCAGGAGTTCACTCTTGCCGGACCCGGTGGCGCCGATGAGCATGCCGTGGGGGCCCATCCCGCCCTGCGCGGACTCCTTGATGTCGAGCTCCACCGGGCGCCCGTCCACCCCGACGGCGATCGGCACCCGCAGCCGGGCGGAGCCGGTGTGCCGCTCGAAGAGGGTGCGCGGGTCGTGCCGGTGCAGATCGGGGATGCCGAGCAGGGTGGTCAGCTCGACGTCGGTGTCCAGCGGCTGGGCGATGTCGGTGCCCAGACTCATCCGCCGCGGGGTGATCAGCCGGGCGAGCGACTCCGCGCCGAGCGGGCCGAGCCGGTCCGGGCGCCCCAGCGGGACGGAGCGCTCCTTGCGGCTGCGGTCGGTGCGCACCAGGCTCACCTGGTCGGGTCCGACGGTCAGGCGCAGCGTGTTGCGCCCGGGGCGCCAGCGCAGCGCCCCGGAGACGTCGAGGGCCAGGGCGTTGCGGTAGCCGTGTCCCTCCCAGCGGTGGCCCTCGGGGACGGTGACACCGTCCAGGACGACGACCGTGTAGGGCTCGTCCCGGCCCGGGCGCCCCTCCGGGTCGAAGCCCGGGCGCTCGGCGAACTCCGCGCCGAGCAGGTCGTCCAGCTCGGTCAGGTCGGCGGTGATCCGGCGGGCCTGACCCGCGCCGTCCTCCTCGTACGGGTCCAGGGCGTGCGGCAGCCACTTGACCCATTCCCAGTCGGCGCGGCGCTCGTCGCTCACACAGACGGCGAGCCACAGCTCCTCCGGTGCGTGGAACACCGCCAGCTGCCCGAGCATCGCGCGCACCAGCGCCCGTATCGCGTCCGTGCCGGCGCCGGCCGTGCCGCGCGACGAGGTGTCCGGCTCCCCGGGTTCGTCGCCCGCCCCCTCGGGACGCAGCAGGATCCGGGCCGAGGAGCGCAGATAGAGGCCGAGTGGCTGGTCGGGGATGGTGGAGTAGGCGCGGATGAAGCGCCGCAGGGCGTGCGCGCAGAGAGGTTCGAGGTCCTCGACCGGGCGGGTGGAGACCGGGTTCAGGCTCAGGGCCAGTTGCTGCTCGCCGACCGCGAGCCGGACCTCACCGAAGTCCTCGTCCGCCGGGCGGCGTTCCCACAGCCTGGACGTACGGGCCAGCGAGCGCAGGGACGCGGGCTCGGGGTGACGCCAGGCGAGCGCCCGCTGCTGCTCCGTGATGGTGGTCCGGACCCGCTTGCGGGTCTGCGCCAGATAGCGGAGGTAGTCGCGGCGCTCTCCCTTCAGGCGCTGTTTGCGCTCGCTGGAGCGGCGCATCAGCTGTCCCAGCAGCATGGCACCGGCGGAGAGCGCCATGACGCCCATCGCCAGATACATGAAGACGCCGTTGCCGCCGCCGGGCCGCAGGAACATCAGCATCATCGAGACCGACATCAGGGCCATCGGCAAATAAGTCCATATTGCCGAGGTGTCCGGAACTGTCTCGGCGAGGACCGGTGGTTCCTGGAGGGTCAATTGCCCTTCGGGCATCTCCGGTCCGCGCCTGCGGGCCGGTCGGCGAAACAGCACCACGCTCAAGGAACAGAACCTCCGGTTTCACTGGCCTTCCGGCCCGTACCGAATACCGGTGCGCCCGGTAGCGGGAAAGACCGCGCCGCCCTGATTCCCCGGCCGCGCAAGACGCGGGTGTACGGAGGGTGAATGGTGCGGGTGGATGGCGCGGGGACGGCCAACTCCCTTGACAGCCAATTGCATACCGGAAATGGAGACCGGTCCGCAGCACGACCCGGTGGTCGTAGGCAGTAGTCTGCATTCACGGAACACGACCTGTCCACGCGGGTGTGGTGGCAGCCGGGTGCGCGGCCCCAATTCCGCTGCCCGGTGACCCCGTTCCCGGCCGTGCGCACCTTCCGCATCGTTCCCGCGTCCCCCTCCCGGGGGCGTCCTCCTGTCAAAGCCTCCACGGAAGACGAGAGTTCAGCTGATGACCGACAGTGCGGTGGCCGAGACGTGCCGCCTGACCGTACGTGCGCCGAGCGTCTCCGTCGATCTGGCGGTCCCCGCCGACGTACCGGTCGCCGATCTGCTGCCCACGCTGCTGCGTTACGTCGGCGAAGAGGCCGAGGAGGCCGGACTGGACCACGCCGGCTGGGTGCTCCAGCGGCTCGGTGACGCCCCGCTCGACGAGGAGACCACCCTGGCCGGTGCCGGGCTCGCCGACGGCGCCGTGCTCTACCTGCGCCCGCACACCGAGGCGCTGCCGGAGGCGCGGCTCGACGACCTGGTGGACGGGATAGCCGAGACCGCGAGCCGCCGGCTGCACACCTGGCACCCCGGAGCCGCCCGTGGACTCCTGGTGGGAACCGCGGTGGCGACCGTGGCGGCCGCCCTCGTGCTGGTGTTCCGGCCCGGGGTGGCCGCCTCCGGATCCTCCCGGGCGGCCTGCGCGGCCGTGGCAGGGCTGCTGCTGCTCGCGGGAGCCGGCTCCGCCAGCCGCGCGGTCGGCGACCGCCTCTCCGCCACGGCGCTCGGCCTGCTGGTCGCCCCCTGCCTCGCACTGGCCGGCTGGGTGCTCCCCGGCGGTGACCTGACCGGGCCGGACGCGGCGAAGGTCGTGGGCGCGCGGCTGCTGGCCGCGGGCACGGCCGGAGCGGGCGGCGCGGTCATCGCGCTCGCCGCCACCGCGGTCGGCGCCCCCGCCCTGCTGGCCACCGCCGTCGTCTCCGTGGCCGCCGCGATCGCCGGGGCCCTGATGGGGTACACCGGGCTGGACATGCCGGCCGCCGTGGCGCTGGTCGCCGCGGTGATCGTGCTCGCCGCCGGGACGGTGGCGCCGTTCGCCTTCAAACTGGCCGGAATGCGGCTGCCCGCGCTGCCGTCGTCCGCCGGCCAGCTCCAGGAAGGCATCGACCCCTACGCGGGCGACGAGGTCGCCGCCCGCACCGAACTGGCCGGACGCTGGGTCACCGCGCTCTTCGCCGCCACCGGCACCGTGGTCGCACTGGCCCTGGCCGTTCTCGCCGAACGCCCCGACCTGCCCGAGGTGCTGACCGCGCTCACCCTGAGCCTGCTGCTGCTCCTGCACTGCCGCGGCCTCGTGCACATCGGGCAGCGGCTGACCCTGGCGGTGCCCGGCATCTGGGGACTGCTGCTGCTCGCCAGGGCCTGGGCGGTGGACAGCCACGGCGACGGGCGGACGGTGGTCTTCGCGGTGCTGCTCGCCGCGGCGGCCGCACTCGTGACCGCTTCCTGGATTGTGCCCGGCCGCCGGATGCTGCCGTACTGGGGCCGCGCGGCGGAGCTCGCACACACCGGCCTCGCCGTCGCGCTGCTGCCGCTCAGCCTGTGGGTGGCGGGCCTCTTCGGCTGGCTGCGCGGCCTGTTCGGCTGAGCACGCCCGCAGGCAGGACATGGGATACGAGTTGAGGAGAGGCTGTGCAGTCCAAGCGCGACCAGGTACAGGCCCACAGTTTCCTGATGGGCAGGCTCAGTTCGGGCCTGCTCACGGCCGACCCCGACGCCCCGGAGAGCCCGCTCGGACGCACCACCCGGGGGGTGGTCTTCGGGGTCCTGGTGACCGTCCTGATCGGCGCGGGTGCCACCGTCTACGGGCTGCTGCGTCCCGGCGGGAACGACAGCTGGCGCAAGGGTGAGCACCTGGTGGTCAACCGGGACACCGGGGCCCGCTACCTCTGGACCGGCACCGACGGCGTACTGCACCCGGTACGCAACTACGCCTCGGCGCGGCTGATCGGGGGCGCCGACCTGGCCACCGCGGACGTCGGCACCGCGTCCCTGCGCGACGTCCCCGTGGGCGCCCCCGCCGGCATACCGGGCGCACCGGACAGCGTGCCCGGGCCGGGGCAGCTCGACGACGGGCCCTGGCACATGTGCGTCACCGGGCCCGACGGAGCCCTGCCCAGCACCTCCGGTGCCGCGGTGGCCACCGGAGTCGAGAAGCCCGGGGCCACCACCGTGGTCGCCGGCGCGCCACTGGAGTCCCGCGACGTCGGCAGCGACAGCGGGGTGCTCGTCAGCGGCCCCGACGACACCGAGTACCTGGTGTGGCGCGGCAGCCGGCTGCCGCTGGACCGCGCGTCCGACGCCCGGAACGCCCTCGGTTACGCCTCCGAGCGGCCGATGCCGGTCTCGGCGGCCTTCCTCGACGCGCTGGCCCCCGGCCCCGTCCTGAAACCGCCCGCCGTCACGGGGCGCGGTCAGGAGGGGCCCGTACTCGGCGGCGAGGCGACCCGGGTGGGCCAGCTCTTCGAGGTCACCGTTCCCGGCGGCGGCAGCACCTACCATCTGCTCCGCGAGGACGGCCTGGTGCCGCTGACCCGGCTCGGTGCCGCGCTGGTGCTGGGGGACCCGGCCACCCAGAAGGACGCCTACCAGGGGCGGTCCCCGCAGGCCCGCACGCTCGGAGCGGACGCGCTGCGCACACACCGCGCCGAGGACTCCGGCCCCGCCGCGTCCGCGGAGCTGCCGGACGCGCCCCCGGCCCCGCAGTCCGCGCCGCGCGGTACCGCGCTCTGCGCGCAGGTGGACGGCGACAACGGCGGCACGCGGATCAGGTCGGTGCTCGTCCCGCTGGCCGGTCTCACCCCGGTCGTGGTGTCCGAGGGCACCGCCCAGCCCTTCCAGCGGGCCTGTGTGCGGACGGACGCCACGGTGGTGCGGCCGGGACACGGGGCCCTGGTCCGGGCCCTGCACGCGAGCGGCGCCGCGCACGCGGGGACCACCTACCTGGTGGCGGAGAACGGCGTGAAGTACCGGGTCCCCGCCAAGGACTCGCTCGCGGCGCTCGGATACTCGGCCGGGGACATCGGCTCCGTCCCCGCTCCGCTGCTCGCGGCCCTGCCCACCGGCGCGGACCTGGACCCGGCAGCGGCCTCCGGCGCGGTGGAGCCCGCGGTCACGGCTCCGAGATGCGCCACGGACGCGCGGCCGGGGGAGCGAGACGAGCAGGACGGGGCGGGCGCGGCGGGGGCGGCCGGGACGGGGGACTCCGCTTCCTGACCGGGAAGCGGCCGGAGACGGCGCCGGGAAAAAAGAAGTACGGACGGGGAAATCAGAACGCCGCACTCGGCGCCGCGTAAGGATTCGACATGCGCCGGGCGATGGGGGAAACCTCAGATAAAGCTCAGAAAATCGGCCGCCCGCGCGGAGAATCCCGCGGATGCGCGCATATCGACGGAAACAAACTGCCGGGGTGCCCGTTTGCCTTCCGTGCGTGCCCGTTTAACTGCCGTATCGCGTCTCCCGGCGGGCCGCCTGCCCGGATGGTTCGCCCGGACAGCATCTCGTGGAAACATTCGGGCAACTCCCGTGTCCCGCAGGGAATCCCGCAAGCTGACCTATGCTCAAATCTTCCCGACATGCGTTGCGCCGAGCGAGTGCCTTTCTTTAGCCTCAGCAGGCAACGGTGCAACGAGACCGGCCTCAACGAAGGGAGCGCGACATGGCGGACAGTGGCGCGAGGAAAGCGGATTATGCCAAGGGTCTGGGAGGTGTCTCCTCCCTGGAGTCGGCCCGTAGCGCGGTCGAGAAGGTTCAGAACAACGTCGCCGAGATTGCCGCGCGTTCGGGTGTCGGCGGCGACGAGGGCCAGGCCCTGCTGAAGCTCTTCCGCAGCTGGAACGCCGAGGCGCAGAAGGTCGTCGTGCAGATCAGCACGATGGTCGACGCGCTTCAGGAGAACGTGACCTCGGCCAACCGCCTGGCGAAGGAGAACCAGGACCTGACCGAGGTGCTCAACAGCAAGACCAGTCAGGGCGTCTTCGAAGCGCTGCGCTGACCCCCACCATGCGGCACCGGCCCCTTCCCGGGACGCCGGAATGAGCTTTCCGGGCCCCGCGGCCCGGCCGTCCGAGAGGAGACGTCATGGCCGACGGCATCATCGATGTGCAGTACTCCACAGTCCGGCACGCGATCGAGGAGCTGAAGGACCAGACCCAGCAGATCATCACCACCCTCAACAACCTGGAGGACGAGCTGAGGCCGCTCGTCACCTCCTGGGAGGGCGATGACCAGCAGATGTACCGCCAGGTGCAGGCGGAGTGGGACCAGGCGACCAAGAACATGGCCCTGCTCCTCGGGGACAGCGGCACGCTGGTCCAGAGCATCCACGACAACCACTCCCGTGACGAGCGCAAGAGCGCCGACAACTGGGGCAACGTGCGGGCCCGTTAGGCCGTGACCTCCCCCTCCGTCCGACCGGAGGGGTGCTCCCGGCACCCGCGCGCCCTGGCGCGCGGGTGCACCGGCCGGGCAGCCCCCGTGGGGCCGCCCGCCCGGACGTCCCGGACCCCGTCCGGCACCCAACGGCAGGAGGACGCCCCATGGCCGGCGAGAAGGCCGACGTCAAGCATTTCGACCTCAAGCAGATGGAGAACTTCCGGGACAACGAGGTGCAGCCGGTGTACACCGCCGCCAAGAAGCACCGAGAGGACGGCGACGGAGCGCACATCCGGCCGCTGGGCCACCTCGTCGACGGGCACACAACCCCGGACAACCTCGACCAGAACAAGCAGCTCCTGCGTATCGGCCGGATGGTGACCGAACCCCTCGTCTCGGGGCCGAAGCTGATCGAGGGCGTCCGTACGGCGGCCGAGGCCATCGACAAACTCCTGGGCGATCAGATGGACCTCTTCAAGGAACTGAAGGAGGCGCTCACGGAGACGATCGAGGAGGCGGGAAAGACCAAGGACAAGAACCTCGACGCGATCGACGCCCAGACGCTGCTCCAGACCTTCGACGAGGTCGACACGCTCACCAGCGGGTCGTCGGAGACAGAAGGAACCTGACGCGCGCGGGGAGCCAGGAACACCCGCGTGAGACACCCGGAAGTACACCCGCACGAGAAGGCCGTGTGCCGACACGGCCGCAACCGACCTGAAAGGGCGCCCGGTGGCCGATCGGTACGATCCCAACTCCGTCGCGAACATCGACAAGTTCGACAGTGCGGGCGACCCGTCGACCGACACCTGGGCCACCCTGGTCACCCACATCACGGGATATCCGGTACCGGACCGCAGCACCGTCTTCGACACGCTGCGCTCCGACCACGGCGGCAAGCTCTTCCGGATGGACATCAAGGAGCGCAGTCTCAGCCTGCTCGTCAAGGACTCCGGGTTCCTGACGAACAAGGGCGAGGACTACGACATCTGGTTCTTCGACAGCGGCAAGAAGCGGTCGATCATGCAGGCCCGCATCGTCTTCGAGGGACGTGTGAAGGCCGGTGACGAGATCATCTTCGCCGGCCCCGGCTCGGACAGCGTCCACGACGCGCAGGTCCGCGAGGGCAACGAGTTCACGGACTACAACAAGGACAAGATGAGCACCATCCCGCTCGCCCGGTACATGAACGGGCCGCGGGCGGCGCTCCTCGGGCTGCTGGGCGGGAACACGCAGGACGCCCGGTTCAGCAACCTGGGCGTGCCGGGAGCCGACGTCGTCGACCTCACGTCCTTCGACAGCACGGGAGAGTCCTTCGACTTCGCCGCCAAGTTCTTCAAGGACCACGCGACGGTCCTCAAGGACTGGGAGGACCGGTTCGGCAGGGACGACGCCAGCTGGAAGGGCGAGGCGGCGGAGGTCTTCCGCAGCCTGCTGAAGAAGATCCGCGAGAACTACGACAGTTACGTGGAGACCTTCAACTCCTCCGTAGGCACCGGGGACGAGACCGGCACGGGCAACACGGTGTACTCGCGCGCGCTGTCGCTGGGCCGTGGCTACCTGGAGGACTCCGCGAACAAGCTGCTGGACGCGTGGCTCACCTGGGCCAAGTCCTCCTACTACGACCCGCACCAGGTGCTGCGCTACGTCCTGGACGACCTGGCCCAGTGGGTGGACGCGAACAACGTCGCCAAGACGGACATCACCTCGTACACCACCCGATACAACACGACCGTCAGTCACAGCCCGCAGGGTGGTTTCTCCCAGGTCCACCCCGAGTACGGCGACCTCAGCGACATCGCGAACTGGGCGAAGGTCGGCGACAAGGCGGTCAAGATCTGGACCCAGGGTGTCGACGAGTACCTGGGCAAGCCCGCAGCCCAGGTGCAGTCGGCTCTGAACAACCACTTCCTGGAGCTCGGCGAGGACTTCTCCGACAACGTGCCCCAGCCGAAGTCGACCGGCACGGCCTCGGAGGAGTACGAGAAGAAGAAGCTGGAGGAGGAGAAGGAGGAGATCGACCGGCAGAACGAGGAGAACCGCAAGTACCAGGACGAGTTGCGCGAGGAGCAGGAGCGCCAGCGGGACGAGGACCGTAAGTACCAGGACGAGCTGCGCGAGGAACAGAACCGGCAGCGGGACGAGGACCGCAAGTACCAGGACGAGTTGCGCGAGGAGCAGCGCAAGGAGCAGGAGGAGGCGAAGAAGCTCCAGGACGACTTGCGTAACGAGCAGAACCAGCAGCGGGACGAGGACCGTAAGTACCAGGACGAGTTGCGCGAGGAGCAGCGCAAGGAGCAGGAGGAGGCGAAGAAGCTCCAGGACGACTTGCGTAACGAGCAGAACCAGCAGCGGGACGAGGACCGTAAGTACCAGGACGAGTTGCGGGAGGAACAGCGCAAGGAGCAGGAGGAGGCCAAGCGCGAGGCCGAGGAGCAGCAGAAGGCCGTGGAGGAGAGCCTCGGCGGACTCAACGACCCGAACGCGACCGGCACGGGCGATCTCGGTGGCCTCGACGAGCTGCTGAACGGGAACACCCCCGTCACGGAGAGCCTCGGCCTCGGAGATCCGAACGATCCGGTCACCACGAGTCTCGACGGCCTGGGGAACCTGAACAGCACGGGCGGGGACACCGACCAGCAGTTCGCGACACCTGCCCCCGTGAGCCAGAACCTGGGCAACCTCGGCGGGCTCAACAACGGCCCGGCCGGTGCGAACCGGTCCGCGGACGAGGCCAACCAGGCGATCACCCAGAACCTCGGGAACCTCGGCGACCTGAACAACGGTGCCGGCGGGTCCCTGGAGACTCCGACCGGTGGCAGCACCCGGCTGGGGGACGGTGGCCTGACGACGGACTTCGCGGACGGGAGCAGCAGTACGTTCCACCCGGACAGCGGGCTGGTCACCACCACACATCCGGACGGGAGTGTCACGACGCAGGACCTGGGCGACGGCGTCCGGCTGACGAACCCGGACGGGTCGGTCACCTCGCTCGGTGAGGACGGCAGGCTGACCACCACGTTCCCGGACGGGACGACCCAGATCGTGGATCCGGCGACGGGGCAGGCCACCTCCGTCGACCCGGACGGCACCACGACGACGCAGAACCTGGGCAGCCTCGGAGATCTGAACGGCCGGAGCGACCTCGCGGACCTGGGCGATCTCGGCGACATCGGCTCAGGCCTGCCCACCGAGTCGACGGGCGGCCTCGGAGACCTGAACGGCGGGAGCGGCCTCGGGGATCCGGGCGACCTGGGGAACCTCGGCACGGACGCGACCGGCCTGCCGACCCCCACCGGCGGGAACACCGCGCTCGTGAACGACGACTTCGCGACCACGTTCGCGGACGGAAGCCAGGGCGTCTTCGACCCCGAGAGCGGGATGTTCACCAGCACCGGCCCCGACGGCACCACCGTGGAGACCGATCTCACCCACGGGGCGCGGGTGACCAACCCGGACGGCTCCACCACCTTCCTGGACAACGGCATGCTGAACACCACGTTCCCCGACGGCACCACCCAGGTCATCGATCCGGAGACCGGCATCGCCACCGTCACCGACCCGCAGGGCAGGACGGAGACGGTGGACCTGAACAGCCTCAACACGGCGGGCGGCCGGGGGAGTTCAGGCAGCCTCGACGGTCTGGGTGATCTGGGCAGCCTCGACGGTCTCAACGGTCCCGGTGATCTGAGCGGTCTCGGCGATCCGGGCGGGCTGAACGCCGTCGGTGGTGGCAGCGGGAGCGGTGGCGGCACCGTCAGCCGGGACGTGCCGTTCTCCGAGCTGGGTATCGGCGGGGGGCAGTCCGTGACCGGGGCCTCGGGCGGCGGTCTCTCCGGAGCGGGCACCCTTTCCACGGACGGTACGGGCCCGGTCGCTCCCCTCTCGGACGGCGTCACCGGTGCGGGCGCCCCGCTGACGGCCGCCGCCACGGCCGGCGCGCCGGGCTCCCCCGGAATGCCCGGGAGCCCCGGCATGCCTATGGGCGGCGGCATGGGCGGCATGGGCGGAGGAGGCGAGAAGGGCAACGGCGAGCGCGTGCGCGCCGTCCTCGTCGACGCCGCGGAGGAGAGCGAACGCCGCAACCGCCGGCGGCGCAGCCCATGGAACCGCCAGGAGGACAGCGACACCTTCCTGGCTCCCGCCCCCCGCGTGGCGACCACCGGAGGCGACTCCCCGGCGGAGGAGGAGGAGCCGCGGCGGAGGTCGACCAGTTCGGCCGACTACCTGGAGGAGGACGCGGACGTGTGGGGCACCGAGGAGGGCGGCACCCCGGCCGTCATCGGCCGGTGACCCCCGCACGGCAGCCGCGCGGACACCGCGTGGACCGCAGGCGCGCACCGGCCCCGGCCTTCTGCCGGGAATCTCCACCAGGCATGATCAACAGGGTAGTTGAGGGGCCCAGGGCCCGGGCCGGCCGGGTGGGCGTCCGGCCGGGCGCACGGACAGAAGGACCGACGGAGAAGGGAGAGCGGCCATGACGGAACCGCTGGAGAAACGCCTGGAGAAGGCCATGGCCGAACTCCACGCAGCCCAGGAGGCGGTCGCGCGCACGGAACGCGAGTTGCGCTCGGCGTCGTTCTCCGCGCTCTCCTCCGACCGTGCGGTACGTGCCACGGCCGGCTCGCAGGGTGAGCTGAGCGGGATCGAGTTCCTGGAGAACAAGTACCGCGACATGTCACCGCAGGAGCTGGCGGCCAGCGTCCTGGAAGCGGCCGGTGTCGCGCGCAGGAAGATGAACCGGCACGTGATGCAGGCCATGGCGCCCTTCACCGAGCCCAGCAGCAACGTGCCGGAGCTGAAGGGCTTCGAGATGGACTGGGAGCGGATCTTCGGCCCCGAGGTGCTCCGCGAGGAGCCGGAGGACACGGCACGTGGTGGTCAGGCCGCCCCTGTGT
Source organism: Streptomyces argenteolus (assembly GCF_042902585.1). Lineage (GTDB taxonomy): Bacteria > Actinomycetota > Actinomycetes > Streptomycetales > Streptomycetaceae > Streptomyces > Streptomyces argenteolus. The sequence continues at coordinate 636,537 of NZ_JBIBEG010000003.1, read as the reverse complement.
GGCGGGACGCGCTCGGCGAAGAGGAGGAGGACTGACGATGGGACAGCGGTACTACGCGGATCCGCAGCGCATCGAGGCTCTGGCGCGGCAGCTGGAGGAGATCGGCACCCTGACCAGGAGCATGACCGAGGAGTTCCTCGACGAGCTGGCCCCCACGGTGAACTGGCCAGGTTCGGAAGGGGAGTTCGCGGAGAAGGCCAAGCCGCAGGAGCAGAAGGAACGGCAGACCACCAAGGACACCATGATGTCCATCCGCGATGCGCTGGTGGGCATCACCGACGCCACGGTCAGTCAGGTGCGGATGATGAAGGACACCCGCGACCACAACATCGAGAACGTCGAGCAGGGCACCAGCCGCATCGACACCGACGGATTCGACAGCGGCCCGGGCGGGCATGGCCGCCGCTGACCCGCGCACCGCCGGCCGCTCCCGTGTTCTGCCGGGAGCGGCCTCCCCGTGCTGCCCCGGTGGCCTCCAGGGCGGCCCCCGATGAGCATCCAGGTGTCGCCCGAGGTCAACGCGATGATCTTCATCCTCACCGGGGAGAAGCTCATGGACGCCGACGAGGACCTCGCCTACGACAGCCGCCTGCCGTACGCCGGCCTGGGCCGCAAGCTGGACAAGCTCTCCTCGCTGATCGACAAGTCGATCCACGACATCGGCGAGTCGATGCCGGACGACCTGGCGAAGTCGTACGGCAAGGCGATGGGCATGCTCATCGACGACGGCGGCAAGAACTACCTGCGCGACTTCTCGGACCAGCTCGACAAGATCGCCGAAGGCCGGCGCAAGACCTCCATGGACATCATGGAGTCCAAGTGGCAGGTCATCGCCGAGGTCATCCGGCTGCTCATCGAGATCGCCATCTACCTGGCGATGTCCTTCTTCACCGGCGGCGCGTCGGCCAGCCAGATCATGATGGCGAAGCTGCGCAGCCGGTTCTTCATCCTCACCACGCTCACCCACCTGCTCCAGCGGCTCCACCTGGCACCCTCACTGACCGAGGCGTTCGCCGAGGCCTTCACCACCTTCGCGGTCCGGCTGGCGATGATGAACTTCGCCCCGGACGGCCGCCGTCCGGACGGCATCGACTGGAGCGACATCGGCAAGGCCGCCGCGTTCGGCGCGGCGGCGGGTTTCCTCACCAGCGTCTTCGACAACTTCGCCAGGAACATCGTCAGGAGCTTCGACAACAACTTCCTCAAGAACGGGCCGGACCTCGACTTCAAGAACCCCCCGAACCTGAAGAACGACCCGGACCTCGACCTCTCGCACCACGGACCGAACCCCAAGCCGAACCCGGACCCCACGCTCAGCCCCACGCCGCACCCCACCCCCACTCCCACGCCGAACCCCAACCCGGGCGGCAAACTCCCGGTGACCTTCCGGAACGACCCGCTGTCCTTCCGGAACAACACCGAGCTGTGGCGGAACAACCAGATCCTGCGCCACAACGCCGACCGGCCGGGTGCGCTCGCGGGGCACTACGCGCTCAAGGGAACAACCGACTTCCTCGCCGCGGGCTCCGGCGAGGCGCTCGCCGAGATCCTGATCAAGGGCGCCTTCGAGGGCGACTGGTCCACCAGCTGGTCCACTTTCGTCGGCGCGGGCATCAGCAGCCAGGTCGAGGCGACGCTGAGCGACACCGCCGTGAACAGTGCGGCCGAACTGCGGCACGTCATCGACACGTTGAGGAACCAGCCACCCACCCTCTCCGGCGGAGGCGACGCGGGTACGCAGGACGACGGCGGTTCCCCGCGCTCCGGCGGGAGCCAGGATCGTACCGACGGCCCCTCGCGCCCGGACACCACGGGCGGCGGCGACACCACGGGCGGCGGCGTGCTCACCTCACCGCCGCCGGTCGTCCAGCAGACCACCGGACAGGCGTCCGCCGGTACGGGCCGGGCGCCCCTGCCCCACGGCGTTGAGAACCCGCCGCCCTACACCTCCGTGGACCCGCCGCCCTACACCCCGCTGGACCCGCCGCCGTACTCCCCGGGCACGCTGCCCGTGACCGCCGCCGAGAACGAGCTGTGGCAGCAGGTCCACCAGGGGTCCGCCGAGGTCCGCGAGCAGGCACTGCGTGACCTGGCGGCACTGCGCGGCTCCCGGCCGCCGGGCAGTGTGGAGCTCGGCGTACGCGACAGCCTGCACGGCCATGTCTCGCACCTGCCCGACGTACGGGTCGTGCCCGCGGGAAGTGATCCCGCCACCCAGATCGACACGGACGACGTCCGCCGCGCCCTCGGGGGCTTCGGCACCGAGATCTCGGTGGAGGCTCCGATCGAGGTGGGCGGGGCCTCCGTGACCCCTGACACGTCCGAGGTCACGAACAACCCGCACGGGGCACCACAGACGGGCCTTCAGGAGCCCTCGCAGAACAACCAGCCGGACGCCTCCGGGGCGAGGGCCGGTGAGAACGACGGTACGACCACGGTGCCGGCCCAGGGCGCGGGCGCCCCGGCCGCCTCCGCCACCCCCGGAACGGGCGGCGGCACCCGGCAGGGTGGCCTCCCGGCGGGCGGGAGCGGCACCGCTCCCTCCGCCACGGCACCGCAGGGCTCCCGTACCCCGGACGGGACAGCCCCCGGGGCACCTGCCGCGACGGACGACTCCGCACCGACCGCACCCACCTCGGAAACCGTCGACCCCGCCACCGGGGCCGAGACCGCTCAGCACACCGGGACCGCTGCCGGGACCGACGGCGGCCCGGCCTCCGGCCCGGATGCCGGCTCCACCACCGGGACCGAGGGGGAGCCCGCCTCCCGGACCGGCGTCACGGCCGAATCCGGGGTGCCCGCTCCCGCGCCGGAGGGCGTCTCCACCACGCCCGCACCGGAGATCGCCGAACCGGGAGGTGTGGGGCGGGCCGCCGAAGCCGGCGCCGCTCCGTCCCCCGTGAGCACCGTCGGCACGTTCGCGGAGACGGGCGGCTCGGGAGACGTCCGCACCGCGACCGACGCGAAGTCCGGCCCGGTCCCCGCCCACCCCGGCGACTCCGTGGCCGTCCCGGCCCAGCCGCTGACGATCGTGGTCTCGGCCGCGCCACCGCCGGCGGGGTCCCAGGAGGCGGCCGAGCTCCTGGACGGCGCCGGGACCGACCGGGCCGTGGTCCTCGGCCCGCCGGTCGCGGCGGACCCGGCAGGACGCCCCGTACGGGCCGCGGTCGAGCTGACCCGTGAAGGTCCGGGCGCCCCGGTGCTGATCCGCCCGCTCGCCGGCCCCGCGCCCGCCGAGCCGGCCAACGGCGCCCCGGACACGGCGTTCCCCGGTGCGGACGTGCTGCTGCCGCTCGCCGACGCCCTCGGCCCGATGCCCCGGCCGGCCACCCAGAGCTCCACGACCGACGACGGTGCCCCGCTCACCGGCACCACGGCCACACCTCCGACGGCGCTGCCCACGGAGACGAAGGCCGTGCACCAGGACGCAACGGCACCGGGCGCCACGGCTGACACGGAGTCGGCCCCTGCCAAGCTCTCGACGCTGTCCCGCCCCTGGAGCGAGCCGGCCACCGATCTGTTTCTGGAACCGGGTGGCGACGACGGCACGGGCATCGTGTCCGGCGGCCGGGACCCCGGTACCGTCGCGGGACACGGCACGGGCGGTGGGAGCACACCTCCCGTGCCCGCGCCGGCCACACGGGAGACCGCCCCCGCGCCCCCGGCCGTCGCCCCGGCGCCGACCCCGGCCCGGATCGTCGTCCGTCCCGTGGACAGGCGGGACTCCGGCGGCGGGGCCGACGGCCCCCGGCGGCCGGCCGGTGAACCGGCCGTCGTCACCCTGGAGGGCCACACGGTCCCCTTCAGCCACCTGCGGCGCCTGGTACCGGATGCGGCGGTGCGGCCCGCACCGGGCCGTGCCGTCCGGACGGTGACCCTCTCGCAGAGCCCGGCCGAGGACGGCACGGCTCGCGACGCGGGGCGCCGGGCGCTGCTCGGCCAGGACACCTTCCGCGGCGTACGGACCGTGTCCGGCTCCCCGCTCCCGCGCGCGGACTCCGTGGACGGGGACGGGGACGGAATGACGCGGGCCGCCCCGCGCACCGTGTTCACCGGACCGCCCGCCCCGCTCCCCGGCGCGGGTACCGAACGAGGCGCCGACTACTTCGTGGCGCACGGCACTCCCCGTACCGTCACCCTCGGCACCGACGACGCGACGCGCCCGGCCGTGAAGGTCAGCGGTGTGCAGCTCGGCGAGGTGCTCAAGTCGTGGGCGGCGGACGGTGATCAGGAGCGCCCCCTGGTCCTGTACTCCTGCGAGACGGGACGCCCGCCCGAGGTGGCGGGTCTGCCCGTGGCGCAGCACGTGGCGAACCGCACCGGCCGGTCCGTGTACGCGCCGACCACCGAGGTGGGCACGGCACGCGACCGTGACGGTGACGTCCGCGCGGTGCTCACCGAGGGCCCGGACGGACCGGGCCGCTGGCGGCTCTTCACCCCCGAACCCGGCGGCGCCGACCTCGACCGGGCGGCGCGCGACGCGGGTCTGCACGCGGGCCCCGGCCCGGCCGACGCGTTCGCCCGCGCCCGCACCCTCCAGCAGATCCGGACACTGCGCGACGCCCTCGGGCCGGACGCCGAACAACGCCCGGAGAACCGTGAGTTGCTCGCAGGGCTCGCCCATGTGGACGGTCTGCGCTGGCTGGACACCGACAGTGCGGCCCGCTACGGCGACGGCCGGATGTCCCCGGACCTGCTGCGCCGGATGGTCACCGACTGGCACATTGCGACGGGTGCCCGGGCCGTTGACCCGGCCACCGGCCCGACCCCCGGGCAGTACACCGCGTTCCTGCGCGCCGCAGCGGAGCTCGGAGCCGGTGCGGGACCGGACACCACACTCGGGGACCTGCTGCCCCCGCCGCCGCCCGAACTGCCCCCGGCCACACGGGTGTCGAAGCAGGACGTGCGCGGGCTCTCCTACGCTCCGGCGGCCGAGATCGCCTGGTCGCTGTCGGACGCACCGCTGCCCCTGTCCGATCTCGGCCTCGGCCCGGAGGACACCGCCGAGCTGGCGCGCCGGCTGCACGGCCCCGGACCCGGGGGCACCGCCCCCGGCGCAGGGCCGGCACCGCTGATGAACGGTGAGGTGAACGCGCACACGGGCCGGCAGGTGTACGGGATGCCGGAGAAGAACTTCAAGGGCTTCCGCGAGGTGGCGCACGACCGGAACCTGGTCATCGACGTACGCCCGACCAATTCGCTCGCCCCGAAGTGGCTCGAGGCCGGGGCCGTGGCGAAACCGCCGGAGATCAAGGCCAAGACGCTCAACGGGCTCGACGTCCTGCTGGGGGCCGACCCGGAGAGCCTCGGGCTCGTCGGCTTCTTCAAGCCGGTCCTGCCCGAGCCGGGTGCTGTCGCGGAGGGTGCCTGGGAAGGGGTCCTGTCCCGCTTCAACCAGCGTTCGACGGAGTTCCACGAGCTGGCCGCGAAGATGGCGGCGCACGAGGTGGACAACACGTTCGCCGTGCGGGACGGTGTCGTCTTCGTCGTGGGGGAGGACGGTGGGCTGCGTCCGATCACCGGAGACCACGACGTGTTCGACGTGTCGACGCCGGGCGGTTCGCGTATTCCCGCGCCTGCCCACGACGCTCTGATCGAGGAGATGCGGGCGAAGGACATCGCCGTGACCCACGGCGCTCACATGTTCTGGAATCCGCCGACGGCCTTCGACAAGTCCGTCTTCGACAAGGTCGTCGGAGCCCACCGTGGCCCGGACGGCGAACCCCTGCTCCGCTTCCGTCCCGGCGACGAACACGCCCGGCTGACCTGGACCAGGCCCCTCACTCCGCCCGAGAGCCTCGCCGGGAGCATGACCCTGTTCGGCGGGGGGCCCGGCCCGGAAGGGCTCGTCCGGGCGGACGGTCTCGCCTTCCGCCAGGTGCCCGCCCGGCCCGACGGGAACTGCCTCTTCCGTGCGGTCCTGGACAGCGCGCGGGCACGGGACGTACCGCCCGCGTGGGCGGCACGCAGCATCGCTGGGCTGCGTGCTCTGATACGCGACCGGATCAACGGATCCGAGCTGGGTGCCGTCGCCGACGCCGCCGTGCCGGACCCGGTGTTCACCGTCGTGGACGACCTGCGCCTACGCGGCCTGGCCGGAGCCCACGACGCGGAGGACCAGCGGCGCATCACCGAGGAGTGGAACCGCGTCGCCCGTGAGGTCGTCACCGACGGCGACAGCGCCCGATGGCGGCAGATCCTCGCCGACAGCGACTATCCGCAGCTCGCCGACGTGGCGCCCACCCCCGCCGACGCGCGGCGGCTCGGCGGACGGGGCCTGCTCGCCGCCGCCGCCGAGCGCCCCCGCCTGTGGTCGTCCCCCTTCGCCGACCTGCTGCCCGACGCGCTGGCCCACACCCTCGACCTGGATCTGCGTCTCGTACGGCCCGATCCGCGTACGCCGGGCGGGCTCCTCGTGACCGGGCTGCACCCGGGCGGCACCGGCGGTCCCCTGCACCTGGCGTACAACGGAACCGACCACTACGACGCCCTGGTCCCCACCCCCGAGCCTGTCCCGGCCCCGCCCCTCGCGCCGCAGGACGCCCAGGAGCCGGACGGTTCCGATCCGTTCGGGGAGTGGCTGCGCGGCATGGCGGGGATCACCGGTCCCGACCAGGAGGAGTCCCCCGACCGGGGCGACCCCGTGCCGCTGGAGACGCAGCTCGAACGGCACCGCCCGGCCCGGCTGCTGACCGGCGAGGACGCCGGCCCGCCGGGGCCGTCGCCGCGCACGGTCACCTTCGACGACGGCAGCAGGCTGCCCGCCGTCCTGATCAGGCCGGGCGCCGATCCGCGTGAACCCGCCGGCACCTGGGAGCCGCAGGGTTCGCCCACCGGGCTGCTCGCCGGCCCCGGCGTACTCACCCTGCGCTCACCCGAACTGGTGGCCCGGGAGATTCTCGGCACCCTGCCGGAGCAGGTGCGCGCGCGGTTCGACGAGGCGGAACTGCTCCGTCTGCTGACCGACCAGCCCTCCGCGTTCACCGCCCCGCGAGGGGCCCGCCTCGTGGGCCGGGAGAAGTCCGGCGTCGGCCTGGAGATGACGGTCGAGGCCGTCCCGTACCACCGCTGGGAGCGCTTCTCCGACGTGGGCGGCGCCACGGTCAGGCTGGACACGATGCGGCGCGGGCAGGCCGGGACGGGCGGCGGGCGCAGTGTCGGCTTCGGGCGCCGGATCGCCGCCGGCCTGGGCATGGGCCCCCCGCTCAACTGGCTGCTGAAGATCGGTTTCTCGCTGGGATGGAGCCGCAGGACGGACTACTCCCAGGGCACCTCGGCGTACGCGCAGGCCGAGCACCGTGCCCACGAGGGCTCGCACCTGCATCTGGACGACGTCCACTACCGGGTGCGGGTGCAGCGGGTCACCGAGGCGCCGGACTCCACCGGGACGGGCAGCCGGACGGCGCCCGGCACCGACGCTGCCGCGCCGGCCCCGCGCTGGCGGCGCGCCCAGGTGCACTCCGCGGAGTTCGGGGTGCGCGACGGGCTCAGCTGGCGGCTGCCGGACGACCTGACCGTGCCGTACACGGGGCCGCGCCGGGCGCCGGAGATCCTGACCTTCCCGGACGGGCTCGAGCCACGGATGACCGACTCGACGGGCCTGCACCTGACGGCACCGCCGGAGGACCTGGCGCTGGCGGTCGCCGGAGCCCGGCCGGGGAGCTCCGCGCACCGCACCCTGGTCTCCTATCTCCGCCCAGGACGGCTGCTCGGGCTGTTCGGAAGGCTCACCGGGCCGGTCAGCGGGCCCGAGCTGACCCAGGGCAGCGGGCAGCACCCCCTGGGCCATCTGGTCGTGGAGCGGTCGGTGCCGCACCGCGCGGTGCTCGTCACCGAATCGCTCAAGGCGGAGGTACGCGACCTCACCCAGACCACGTACCAGAACCAGCGGGGACACCTCCGCGACACCCGGTTCGGATTCCAGGTGACCGCCGGGCCGAACTACACCCTCCTGGGCCCCGAGACCGACGTACGCCTCCAAGGCGGCCCGCTGGTCCGCGCGGACCTCGCCGCAGGGCGCGGCCACTACCTGGGCGCCGACGCGGCCCGCAAGGTCACCGGCCGGGTCCGTAACCATCCGATGGCGCTCTACCAGGTGGAGCGGACCCTGATGGTCCGTAAGGCCGGCGAACCCCGTTCCGCGGCACGGCCCGTGCGGGTGGTCAGCCTCGACTGGATCTCCACGCAGGACGCCCGCAGGCTCGCCGGCTGGGACAGCCGTACGCCCGGCCGTACGGGACCGAACCCGGACGCCGAGCCGCCGGTGCCGTGGTACCTCACCCACGAGGACCCGGTGCACCTGGGCGGCCAGGTGCGCGCGGAGGGATTCCGCCCGCAGGCCCGCGCGCAGGCGTTGCCGGCCGCGCCCCCCCAAGCGCCCGCCCCGCAGGCCGGGACGGCACCCCAGGACGGGACCGCTCCCCAGGCCGGGACAGTGCCGCAGGACGGGACCGCGCCGCAGGACCCCGTGCGGGTTTTCCAGGACGCCGTCCTGGAGACCCTGCACCGCTCCTACCCGTCGCTGTTCGTGCCGCCGCTGATGCTCCGCCACTCCCGGCTGGCGCGCCTGTGGTACGGGGACGGGAGGCTGCGGACGGGCCTGCACAACGACCGGCAGGTGCGCGAGGCGCTGAACCGGCCCACCCTGACGCAGAGCCTGGACGAGCTGACCACCACCGGCGTTCCGGTCACCCTCACCGAGGACGGCACGGTGCGCCGCGGCCACCACACGCTGATCCTGCGGGCACGGCTGACCGACCGCCGGTTCGAGACCACCATGAGCGAGCGGTCGCTGCGCAACGCGGTGATCGGCAACGAGGTCTCCGGTCAGGGGCAGCAGGAGTCCAGCACCTACTCCGCCGGTGCCGAGGTGGGCGTCTCGCCGCGCGACCATGACAAGGCGCCCGAGGCCGGTCTGCCGCGCCGGACCGGCAACGTCTCGGTCGGCGCCCGTTACGCCCGCACCTACCAGAAGGCCACCCGGAACACGGTCACGGTCACCCACGACCACCTGACCTTCCAGAACGGCGCGGACCTCTACAGCTACCAGGTGGAACTCGGAGCCTCCTTCGAGGGCCACCGCCGCCCCCGGGGCTGGGCCCGGCTGCTGTCGATCGGCCTGCTGGGTACCGGCGTCTTCGTCAGCAAGGTCGAGGAGCGGCCCCTGTTCAGCCGGGGGACCGAGACCGTGGGCCGCGTGGAACTCGCCGTGCCCGCGGCGCACGGCTCGGACCGCCATGCCCCCGCCGCGCCGCCCGCCGACGGCGCGGCACCCGCGCCCTCGCCCCTCCCCGCGCCGCGGCGCCTCTCCGCCACGGAGGCCGACCAGCTCCTCGACGGAACCCGGCCCCCGGCCGAGGGGGACCCGGAGGGCCGCACGCTCGTACAGCGGCTGCTCAGCGCCCCGCACGTGGTGCTCAGCGTCGAGGGCGGCCCGCAGCGCCGACAGCTGATGCAGGACACGGCTGACCGGGCCTCGGGCAGCTCCTGGCACGTCAGCGCACCCGGCGCACCGGTCCGTACCGCCCTGGGCAGGGCGATGGCCAACCTGGGCGTGGCCGCACAACTCGGTCAGTACCTCGGCCCGTTCGGCTCCAGGATCACCGGACTCAACGGCGCCGGGCCGTTCCGCACGCACTACCTGAAGGCCGCGATCCGCGGCGAACTGAACAACGTGCGGGTGAGGAGCGATCCGAAGCCCGCCAGCCTCGAGAGCACCATCGGCAACGAGCACCGGGTCGTCGGCAGCGCGAGCACCGTCTCGCGCACCACGCTCGGGGTGCAGGGCGGCTACATGCCGTTGCAGCAGGTCCCCGGCAAGCAGGCGCTGGTCGGTTCGTACGCGACCGCGCTCCAGTACGCCTGGGGCAAGGGCCGCGGTGTCTCCCAGGCCCTCACCCGGGGGCGCAACACCACCCTGACCTACGCCGGGCGGATGTACCTCGTGGTCGCCGACGCCGTCGAGACCGTCGCGGTGCGCGACCGCTGGACGGCGGCGATGGGCGCGGCCGGCACCCGTGCCGGGGACCGCGTCAGCGCCGTGGCAGGGCGGCTGTCCGGCCGCCTGGGCCGTGGTCTGTCACCGCGTCCGGCCGCCGCCGCCCTCCAGCGGATCCGGGACGCGGTGATGTTCCACCTGCCGATGCTGGACGCCATCGAGGCGGGCCTCGCGCCGGACGGGCTGGGCACCACCACCCCGGACAACCTCGGCGGTGGCTACCGGGTGCCGGGCTTCCTGCGGGGCAGGCGCTTCCCCACCCACCCCAGCGGGCGGCTCGACGCGAGCCGCGCGGCGCGGCAGCTGCTGCCGCGCCTGGAGCGGATGGGCGTGCCCTCGCACGACAGGGAACAGGTCCTGCAGCGGCTATCGCCCGACTTCCTGCGCGCCCATCTGCACGAACTGACCACCGGCGGGATGACCCTGCCCGTCCGCTACCGCGCCTGGTCGAGCCCGCACCACCTGCCCGTCGGAGGCAGTCCCGGCCAGATCAGGTTCAGGCTGACGCCGGTGACCACGACCGTGCGGCGGCTGCGCACGGGGTACGAGCTGGAGGACTACCGGACGATCGCCCGCGACGACACGGGCGGCACCTCACAGGACCGGGGCGCCGACCTCACCCTGAGCGCCGGTGAGCGCGCCGCGGGCGACGGTGTCCTCGTCGCCAACCCCTCGGTCCAGGGCACGGCGGCCAAACAGCGGGCGAGCAACCGCACCGAGACCGACGGCAGCACCGCCATGCCGAACATCGCCACCACACAGGCACACGCGGAGATCGTCACCGCGTACGTCCTGACGGTCACGATGACGGACGTGGCCGGCGACGCCCTCCCCCCGCGTGCCGTCGCGCGGGTCGGCACCCTCGACGAGATCGCCCCGGCAGGCCTGCTCACCCCCGAGGGCGCCGGCGACGACGGCGCGCTCACCGAACAGGACGTGCCCGAACCCGAGCGTGCGGTAAGGATGCTGACGGCCGATCAGGCCCGCCCGGAAGGGGTGGCGGCATGGCGGACCTCCGGCAGCGGCACGAGCCCGGTGGGCACGCCCGGCGGCGACACGGACATCCTCCGCTTCGACGACCGGATCGGCTCCGGCATCCTCGCCGTGGACATCCGTGGCGCGGCCGGGGTCCACGACGCGCTGACCCTGGCCACCGCCCGCGCCGACGGCCTCGGCGACACCGATCTCGGCAAACGGCACACGGGCGACATCCTCGGCGCCCGCGTGCGCATGGCCCGCCACACTCCGCTCACCGGCCTGGGCACGGCTCCCGGGCAGGCGCAGCAGGAGGCCACCTCGCAGGGCGGCCTGACCGCCGGATTCCGCGAAGCACTCGGGGCGGACGGCTCCCGGCTGCCCGCCCAGTCCTCCGCGCGCATCCTCGGACAGGTCCACACCGTCGACTCCCGCCTCTACGCGAAGATGCACCGCACCGGTGCCCGGCTGCTGGCCGTGGAGAGCAAGCCCCGCATGGAGGCCATGCAACGGCGCAAGACCTCCGACGCGCTGGAGGCGGGCATCGTCGACAACGTCGAGGGAGCGGCGGGTACCGCGCCGCTGGCCGGCAACAGCAACGCCGGTGTGACCAACCCCGGTGCCACGGTCCCGATCGGCGGGGCGAACGACTCCACCGCGCTCAAGGGCGCCGCGGACACCACCCTCGGCACCCATCTCAAGGTGGTCACCGACCGCAGCATGCTGTTCGCGATCCCGGTGAGCTGGCTGGCCGTCGCCGAGTCGGACCACAGGATCACCGACAGCCGCCCCCTGCGCGCGCTCGGCAAGGCCAGGCGCGGGCCACGCGCCGCCGAGACCGAGACCACCGCCCTGGTCTGGCTGCGCGAGGACATCGCACGCGACCACGGACTCCTCGACGACGACACGTTCCCCGCCGAGGTCGCTACGGCCTGGGACGACATGGCCAAGGCCGCCGCCGACCTCGCGGCAGCCGAGAAGGAGTACTACGAGGCCCGGGCGCGGGCCCGTGAGGCCTGGCTCTCCCTCACCCCGGGGGAGCGGACCGCCCTGGGCGACGACGACCCCCGCACCGCGACCGCCCTGCCCAGGGACGTCGCCGGTTCCCCGGCCGTCCTCGCCTGGCAGGCCGCCCGTGACGCCGTGCGGCTGTGGGAGCAGCGCACCGGCACGGCCGCCCAGGACCACCACCGGCTGCACCTCGCCGCCTCCCGCCTGACCGCGCATCACCAGGGCTCGGCCTCGGTCCCGGTGGCGGACCCGCCGCAGGAGTACACCGCGCCGGGATGGCGCTCCGAGGCGCCGGAGCCGTACGCCGTGTCCGACGGCGCCGGTTCCGCTCCCCGCACCCTCACCTCGCCGGACGGGGTCACGGTCCGCGAGGTGCACCCCGTGCCCCACGACGGCGCCTCCTTCTTCCACGCGCTGCTCGCCGCCGCCGGGGCCCGCGGCCGACTGCCGCAGTTGCTCGGCGGCGCCCTCGCGGGCAGGTTCCTGGATGCCTCCGGCGACCCGGCCGTCACCGCCGAGGCCGTCGGCGCTGCCCGCAACCGTCTCGCCTGGGCCCTGGGCGAGGACGCCAACAAGGACCTGCTCGACGCGCTCGCCCTGGACGTCGAGGACACCTTCACCCAGGACGAACTGGACGCCGCGGGCGTGGTGCTGACGCCGGCCCAGCAGGCCGAGTTCGACGCCTTCGGCCGCCTTCCGCTGACCTTCTGGCCGACGCCGGACCAGCGGGTCGCGCTGGCGACCGGCGCCCTGTCCCGTCCGTTCGCACCCGAGCCGCAGCCGGAAGGCGCGGTGCGGCCGGACGGCGTGCCCGCCCCGCCCGTGCGCCGGGCGGGCGACCACGGCGGTGCCGATCTGCTGCCCGCACTCGCCGCGCGGGTCCTCGGCACCCCGTTGACGGTGGTGACCGGTGAGGGCAGGGATCAGCTGTTCCTCCCGCACGGTGGCGATCCGGCCGCCGTCGACCCCGCCGCCGACCCGGTGCTGTTCTCCGCCGACGGCTTCTTCCACGCCGCCCTCCCACCGGGCACTCCCGCCCCGGCCGTGACCGAGCCACCCGCCCCGCCGGTGGCCGGGACCTCCGGCAGCGGCACCGGTCCCCTCACGACCGGGCAGTCCTCCACGCCGCCCGTGCACCGCAGCCACCCCACGGCGCCCTGGCTGCCGCCCGCCGACAGCGGAGCCCCGCGCTACCGCCTCGCCGCCGACGGCGTCCTCACCGCGCCGGACGGCGCCACCTATACGCAGGGCGCTCCCACCGGACGCGGCAACGGCTTCTTCGGTGCGCTGTCCACGGCCCTGGGGCTCGCGGCCGGCCGGCCGGGCGTGGACCGTCACGAGGCCACCAGGCTGCGGTTGCGCGCCGGATGGACCCCCTCCCGGATGATGCGGCTCAACGGACTGCCCGGCGACCGGGCCGAACGGGACTCCCTGTTCGCGCCCCCGCCCCTGGTGACACGCCGTGGGGCTCCCCGGCCGAGCAGGGAGGCACGGGACGGCCATCTGCGCCGCCACCTCGCCCATGCCCCCTGGGGGCCCGGAGCCGACCGCGCGGTCGCCGAGTGGGCCGCTGCGGCGACCGGCACCACCGTCACGCTGATCGAGGAGAACGGCACCGCCCACACCTACCCCGGTCCGGCCGGCGAGAGCGGTCCGCACCTGCGGCTCCGCCGTCGCGGCGGTGACCTCGTCCCGCTCGTGCCGCGCACCCCTGCGCCCGTTCCAGGGCCGCGGACCGCCCCGCAGGAGACTCGGCAGCCCGCAGGCACGCCCTCCCCGGCCGACGGTGACCTGCCGGGGCTGCCGGGCGAGGAGGAGGCGTACGAGCTCACCACGCTGTCCGGGCGTCCCGGCCCCCCGCGTCCGGACGCCGAGGCGCTCGCGCAGTTCAGGTTCACGGACGACAGCGACGCCGAGACCATCGCCCGGTTCCGGTTCACCGACGACGGCGCCTTCGACAGCGACGTGGACAGTGAACCGGACAGCGAGGACGGCGACCCGGACAGCACGCACGAGGCGTGGCTCGACCTTCTCTTCGGACCCGAGGCCCGGCGCGACCACTCGCCGGAGATGCTCGTCGGCACCGCCGCTTCGCTGCGCGAACTCGCGCGCGGGAACGCGGACGCACAGCCCGCGGCCACGGGCACCGTCGGTCAGCTGCGTGACCTCACCCGGCGGGTGCTGGGCCTCGCCCCCGCCTCCCCGGTGGGCGAGCGGCACCTCCTGCTGCTCGGGTCGCTGGCCCTCAGCGCCTCCCCCGGCGCGCTGGCCGACGAGACCGCCCTCGCCGCCTATCTGTCGATCCATGACGCGGCCCTGGGACGGGAGACCGCCATCGCGTCGGAGAACGGCGCCGTCCGGAACTGGACCGGCACCGGGGACCAGGTGCCACCCCTGGACGCGTACGCCGTGGAGAACCAGGAGGGCCGGGTGAGCACCTGGCCCGCGCCCTGGTCGGACCCGTACGTGGTCCTCGCCCAGGTCGGGGTGGACTCGATCCAGCTGACCACGCCCCGGGGCACCGTGACCCCGGAGGACGTCGGGGAGTTCGCCAGGCTCGTCGCACGGGATCCGGCGCGGCCCGCCGGCGCCGACGTCGTCCTGGCCTTCCCGCACGAGGACATCGCGTCCCTGGCGCGGCACGTCGCGGAACTCACCGGCGCCAGGGTCTGGTTCTCGGCACACGCCCCGAGGCCGTCCACGGACTGGCGGACCGGCACCGAGCACATCATGCTGGGGCCGGTCCCCGACGGCGTCGGCACCGTGTGGGACTCCGTCCGGCCGGGCCAGGACACCGAGAGCGACGGGGACGTCGCGGACATCGTCGACCTGTACGGGAGCAGCCCGGACCCCGAGGACGGCATCAGCGCGCGCCGGCCCGAGCCGCTGACCACGAGGAACTACGGCGTCATCCACAGCCGTGACGACGGTGTGTTCTTCCGCAGGCCGGGCGGGATCCGGGGCACCTGGCACACTCCCCGGGCACTGGCGGGCACGGAGGACGCCCCCGAACTCGCCATGTCCGTGCAGGAACACCACGAGACGCTCGTCACGGATCGGCCCGCCCTGCGGATCTCCGCGGACCGTACGCTCGCGGTCGAGGACGGAGCGTACGGGCAGCAGGTGTTCGCGACGCCCGAGGCCGTCGCCCACGCCTCGGCCAAACTGGCGCGTGCGGGCACCGCGGTGCGGCTGGCCCTCGATCCGGACTTCGGCGTCATCCTGCCCACGGCCGACGGGGGCAGCAGGCACCTGTTCCTCGTGACGCCGCACTTCCTGACCCGCTCCGGCGGGTCGACCGAGGAGGTCTGCCGGGACTTCGCCGACATGCTGGCCGGCAACGCCCGTACGTCACACATGGTCTTCCGCGCCCCTCAGGGCGGCCCGGCGGTCACGGCACCGGTCAACGCCTCCGACGGGGTCGAGGTCACCGGTACCCACCACCTCGCACAGGCCCTGAGCGGCGTCGCGGACGGCGACACGCCGTCCGACAGGGCGGAGCCTGGCTGGGCGGCCACGCTCGTCCGTCAGGACGACCGGCCGACCGGCGGCGACGGCGGCCCCCTGCCCGGCCGTACCTACGGCGGCGCGCTCAGCCTCGCCCGGCCGGCCGACCCGCGCCGCGACGCCCTCTCGGACGCGGCACGCCGGATCGGCGTCAACGAGCACGCCTGGGCCGACATCGGCGAGGGCTACGTCGTGCAGTCCGTCGCCGCCGCCGGTGAACAGGGCCAGCCGAGCCTCGAACACAACTACGCCAAGCCGCAGACGACGTCCGGCGGCGGGCACTTCGGCTACCACTTCGCGACCGTGGTCCTGGCGAGCGAGGACGGCACGCACCAGATCTCCCTGGAGAACCACGCGCGCGCCTCGGTGCGCAACCACCGGCACACCAGGGCGGTCCAGGCGAACCTGCGCAACCACGAGCTGGGGGAACTGCGGGACGTCGCCGCCCGTCTGCGCCGGGAGATCGAGCGGCTCGAGGACGCGGCGTCCGACGAGCACCTGGCGGAACTGCGCGGCCACCTCGACCTGGCCGTGGCCCTCGCCGTGGCCAAGCAGGCCCAGGCGGATCTGCGGGCGGCACCCGCCGGATCGCCGGAGCACACCGCGGCCGAGAGGAAGCTGGAAGGAGCGACGCGCGCCGCCGCGCTCCGCATCGGACAGCTCGAACCGGTCATCGCGGGCAAACACCAGTGGTACATGAGGATGTACGCCCAGCGCCCCGGCGAATCGGCGCACGACACCAACGCCGGGCTCCTGAACCCCGGGCCCTCCGCCGAGGCCAATCCGCTCACCGCCGTGGTGCTCCGTGGCCAGCAGGCCCTGCCGGTCTCCGTCACCTTCCCCAAGGACGCCCGCGAGACGCCGGAAACCGCCACGCACCCCCTCCGGCATCTGGCGAAGGTGGTGGCCAGGACGGGGCTGTGGAACGCCACGAACGGGCTGCCGCTGCCGGACGTCAGGATCAGCGGACCGCGCGGCGCCCGGCTCATCGGCCGGGACCTCACCAAGGCCCGTACCGAGGCCGTCGCGGAGTCCTTCCGGCAGGAGCTGGCCGATGCCCTCGCGGAGTACCAGGAGGGGACGCCGCACCCCCACCTGAGCGCCGACCGGTTCACCGTGGAACCGGTCGTGGTGCGCGGCCCCAGGCCCTCCACCGGCGACGCGGGCACCACCACCGTGGACGTCACGGTCGACGACCACCGCGGTGGGCCCCGGCAGGTCGCCACCCGAGGGCCGCGCGGCGCCTCCGTGCCGGGAGGGCTGCCCGGCGGCTCCCGCGACGACGGCCTGGACCCGGTGGCCGAGCAGTGGCCGATCGGCCGCCCGGTCACCGTCATGCGGCCCCGCTACGGCGTGGACCCGAGCTTCGTCGTGTCCACCGCCGACGTGCCGGCGGCCGGGGGACCGGGGACCGGCGCACGCACCACGGAGGCGTCCGGTGCCGGCCTACGGGGGACGGAGCTGCCCGGCGCCGGCGTACGCACCACGGACGCGACCGGCACCGAGGTACGCACGACGGACGCGACCGGTGCCGAGGTACGCACGACGGACGCGACCGAGGCACCCTCTGGCCCCGGTGCCACCGGGCCCTCCGGTGGAAGGGCCACCGCCACCGCGAAAGGCAAGGCACCGGACGCCGGCGCCATGGGTGGCGCACCTGCCACGGCGGGCCCCCGGCCCGGCCGGTGGTTCACCTACACACGGGCCGCCGAGTCCCGCTCGGAGCCCTTCCGCTACGACGTCTCCGACACCGGCCACATCCGCCTGCCCGGAGGGGAAGAGATCCCCCCGACCGGATGGACCCGTTTCGGCCACGACTTCGTCCACGGCACGACGGGCGCGATCCTGCGGGGTGACAGCGGCTGGATCGGCCGTGTGGACAACATGGACGCCCTCGCGGTCGTGATGGCGGACCTGGACCAGGACTCCGCGCCCTACCGGGTCGTGGCGGACTCCTCCGCCCTGTACCTGGTGCCCGAAGGCGACGGCGACACCGCCCTGCGCATCCCGCTGGAGGAGGGCGCGGGTTCCTCCGGCACACCCTCCGTCACCGCGGCGGAGCCCGCCCCGCCCCCCACACCCGGCGCACGCCCCGACGACCGGCCGCGGATCGTCGTGCGGTCGGCCTTCGACGTACGTCGCTTCGTCCACGACGGGGAGACCGTCACCGACCTGACCGTCCGGCTCGCCTTCCGCCCGGGGGACGGGCAGGCCGACACCGGGGCCGTGACGGCGCGGGTGCTCCAGGGCGTGGAGGAGTTCTACAACCGCCCGGGACACAGGCTGCCCGCCGGGGACCGGCTGCACGTCACCGTCGAACCGGTCGGGGCCGACGACGACCCCCACCTGACGGTCGAACTCGTCGGCCGGGACCAGCGGATGGACCAGCGGGCCTGGTGGCCCGACGCCGACCCGGTGGAGTTCGCGCACGAGCTGGCCCACCAGCTGTTCCTGCGGGACGAGACGCGCGACGCGAGCAACCCCGGCAGGCTCCACGCGCCGGGCAGCCTGCTCGGCCCGTTCCGCGAGCCCGCCCCGGACGGCCTCGCGCAGAGCGGCCTGCGCCCGCGCCACCTCCACCTGTGGGCAGCGGTCGTGGGGGACGTCGATCCCCGCACCGCACCGGACGGGGCCAGCTGGGACGAGGCCCGCGCGAACGCGGAGCCGGAGCGCCGGGAGCCGGTCTGGGTCGACCCGGTGTCGCTCCCCGATGCCTCCCCCCGGACCGGCCCCGACGGCTCGGTGCCGCCCCCGCTGCCCCCCGGAGGCGCTCTGGCGCCGCTCGCGGAGGCGTCCGACGAGTCGGGCTCCGAGGAGGACTCCGACGACGACGCGCGTCCGCTGTGGGCCGAACCGGGCTGGCTGGACATGCTGTTCGGCCCCCGGCGGGACGCCGTCCCGCGTACGCGTCTCCGGGAGACGTCCGAGGCGCTGTACGAGCTCGTCCGGGCGGAGGCCGGTGCGCACCCGGCACCGCAGGCGCTGCGCGAGGGCCTGAGCCGACTCACCCGGCGGGTGCTGCACATGGGGAGCGGTGCCAGGCCAGGGGCGGCGGACTTCCGCGTGCTCGGTTCGCTGGCGCTCGACGCGTCCTCGGACGACGTCGAGAGTGCCGACCGCCTGGCCCTGTACTTCGTCGAGCGGCAGATCGAGACCGGGCGGGGCGCCCACGACGAGGGAACGCTCCTGCGCGACGACGAGGCCGAGGCCGTCGGCCGCGACTTCACCGGACCGGGCCGACCCGCCCCCGAGCTGGAGTCCTACGCCGTACGGGCCAGGGGCCGGGTCGTTCCGCGGCCCGCTCCGTGGCGCAACCCGTACGTGGTCGTGGCCGGTGCGGCCGGTCACGCGGTCGAGATCGCCGCGCCGGGGCGTACCTTCCGGGTCCACAACCCCGAAGAACTGGCCATGCTGATCGCGTACGACTCCCGGCGGCCCCGCGGCGCGGACATCGTCCTGGTGCTCCCGCCGGAGTACGCCGCGACCGTCGCGTCCCTCGTCGCGGGGACGACGGGCCGCCGCGTCTGGTACCCGGAGGCCCCCGCCGGCGTGGCCACGCATCCCACCGCCGGCACCCGCCATCTCATGCTGGACCTCGGCGACGGCGGCACCGGAGCCGGCTGGGCCTCGACGGAACCGCCCGCCGACGGCGGCCTGCCCGGCGCCCGGGACCCCGGCAGCGACGCCGACGCCGAGAGTGACGACGACCCCTCCGGCACCGACGACCGCTCCAGCAGCGACGGGGACGCGGAGTTCGACCGGCTCGCCGACCAGGCCGTCCTGGAACGGCAGATCGACGCCCGACGGCCCCGGCCCCTGACCACGCGGGACTACGGCGTCATCGACAAGAGTGGCAGCGGCGTCCTGTTCACCCCGCCGCTGCCTCGTTCCGTGGGTGAGGTGCGGGCCGGGGAGGGCACCGGGCCCGGCCCGCTCGCGCTGGTCCTGCCGCGCCAGGACCGTGGAAGCGTCCTCATGGCCGACCGGCCGCCCCTGCACATCAGTGAGGACCGGACACTGGCGATGCTCGCGGCCGGCGACGGAGCGGGCGGCCGGAGCCAGCAGGTGTACGCCACCCGCGCGGCGATCGAGCGCTCCTCGGCGCGGCTCGCTGCGGCAGGCGCCGGGGTGCGGCTCCGGGCCGACGAGTCGGTGGGCGTGCTGCTGCCGAAGGAGGACGGCTCCTACGGCGAGCCGCTCTTCCGGGTCGACCCGGAGTTCCTGACGGCCTCCGGTGGTCCGGAACACGCCTTCACACGGGACTTCGCCCAGATGGTGGCCGGCGCGGCCTCCGCGCCCCTGTCGCACATCGCCTTCCGCGGCCCCACCGGCGCGGTCGTCGCGACCGCGCCCGTGAACGGACTGCACGGCCGGGAGGTCACCGGAACCCACCACCTGGCCCACGCGCTGACGGAGGTGGCTGAGGGCAGGCTCCCCGCCACCGGCGTCACCCCGGGCTGGGCCGCGCGCCGCACGGGCCGGGACGGCCGCTTCACCGGTGGGGTGGTGGGCGCCCCCCTTCCCGGTGAGCGGTACGGCCGCGCGCTGAGCTACGAACCGCAGGACAACCCCCGCCGCACCCGGCTCACGTCGGCGGCGTGGCGCATCGGTGTCAACGAACACGCGTGGGCAGGTGTCGGCGAGGGATACCTCATCCAGTCGATCAGCACCACCAACGACAGCGGCGCGCAGCTGTTCACCCACAACCACGCCAAGCCCGGCGACCGGGTGGGGCCGCACGCCCCCTACCACTTCGCGCAGGTGGTGCTGGCCAGCGAGGACGGCACCCACCAGATCACCCTGGAGAACGAGAGCCACTCCCGGGACGAGCTCCCCACCGGACTCCTCGACGACGTCATCGACGAGAACCTCGACCGCTACGGCGAGGACGAACTCACCGGGCTCGCCGAAGCCGCCGGCCGGCGCGCCGCCGAGGCGCGGCGCGGCGGCGCGGACGAGGCCGGAGCCGCCCGTCTGGAGAGCTTCGCCGCGGTGGCCAGGGCCCTGGCCGACGTCCACCAGGCCGAGCAACTGCCGTACTACTTCGACGAGGACCGCCCCGAGCACGCGCTCGCGCAGCGCGAGATCGCCGAGGCCCGTGCTCGCGCCAGGGAACTGATCCGGCGAGCCTCGCCGGTGATCGACGACAAGGACCTGTGGTTCTTCCAGGCGTACAGCAGACGGCCCGGTGAGTCCGCACACGAGATCAACGCGGCGCTGCTCACGGATCGTTCGCCCGCGGTGGCCAACCCGCTGACGACGGTGGTGCTGCACGGCCACGCGCCACGCCGGTACCAGCAGACGATCCGCTTCGAGGAGAGGGACCACCGGACCCCCGCCGCCGCGGACGGCACGATCGACGCCCTTGCCCAGGCGCTGGCCCGTGCCGGGCTGTGGAACCGCGACCACGGCCTGCCGATGCCCTCGGTCACCGTCACCGGGCACGGAAACCGCTCACAGGCCAGCGGCAGGGCGCGGGCCGACGCCGTCGCGAGCTCGCTCGCCGCGAGGCTGGCCGAGGTCCTGCGCACCTACCAGGCGGGGACGGGCGGACCGCACGTCGGCGTACGGGACTTCGGCCTGACCAAGTCCGCGAAACGGGTACGCAGTGCCACCGACCCGGCGCAGGGGCGCGTGGTGACGATCGAGATCGACGACCGGCGTCCGGTCGCGCCGGAGTCGCCGGGCAGCACCACTCCCGTCGGGACACGGGCCGGGTCCGCCGGGGATCACACGCCGGTGACCGCCGAGCGCCCGGACACGGCCACCGGGCCGGTGACCGCTCCGCCCGCTCCGGACACCGCCCCCGTGGCCGCTGAGCCGGCGGCCGGGCGGGCCGGCACCGCCGAGTCGCCGGCGCGCTCGGAGCGCGCCGGATCCCGGCCGCCGGGCCGCTCCGCGCAGCCGAGCCCGGAGCGCAGGAACAGCCAGGCGCCGCCGTGGGTCCTGGGCCGTATCCGCTACGCGGAGGAGTCCGTCGCCTTCGACCGGCGGCTCGGCGAGTACCTGGCCGAACACGAGGCGGTGACAGCCGAGTTCCGCAAGATGGCGAGCGCGGCGTGGTCCGCCGCACGGCAGCGGTACCCCCGCGCGCTGGCGACGTTCGGTGACACCAGCGGCTTCAAGGCGGGTGTCGTCGGCACGTCGCGTGAGGCGCTCCAGCGGGTGGTGAGGAGCGGCAACCTTCGGGAGCTCGTGGCGTTCCTGTACGAGGGGATCTCCAGCGATCTGGTGCCGGAGATGCTCGGCGGCGCGGAGGAGCAGCACCCCGAGATAGCCGCGGAACGGCCCAGCCGGAGGCAGCGCGAGGCCTACGCCGAGTACATGCGGCGCGCCACGGAGATCCAGGCGTCGGACCTGTCACCCGCACAGAAGGCCGCCGCGATCGCGGAGCTGCCGAGGCCCGTCGAGAACCCGGCGCGTCCGGACGACGCCCGCCCGCCCCTGAGCGATGCGGAACGCCGGTTCGCGGTCGGCGGGGACGGGCTGACCTGGATGCCGGCCACCTCGGTGTACGACATCGCCATGGGCGCGGACTTCCAGGGCCGTTCGGAGGACTCGGGCGGTCTGGTGGCGACCGGCACCGCCGGATCCACGTACCGCTTCGTGCTGCACGCCGCCCGGATGCGGGAGCAGTGGGGCCTCGACCTGGACCTCGGCCTGATCCGGGCCGGGATGCTGGCGATCTCGCTCACGGTCGGCCACCACACCGTCCACGAGGTGATGCGCGGCGCCCAGTTGGCACTGAACGACGTTCCCGGCCACGATCCGGCCCTGGACTACGCGGACAACTGGGGCAGGTACTGGAACATCTACCCCCTCGACGAGAAGGAGTTGCGGGAGAACGTCGCGCGGGACGGGCTCTTCCCCGACGAACACGCCCGGGCCCTGCTGGACGACCTCGAAGCGGCGCCCGGAACGGGCACCGGCACGCGCACCGCCCTCCCGTACCGTCCTGGGCCGACCCGCCCGGTCCTCACCCGCCCCGTCACCGCCGGGCCCGACCGCCCCGTGGCCCAGGCCCCCGGCCCGCCCGGATCTCCCGCAGCGGGACCGGACACCGCAGCCGCGGAGCTGGACGCGGCGTGGCAGGCGCACGCACGGGCGCTGACCGCCCTGGGCGACGCCGCTGCCGAAGCCGCGTCGGCGCAACAGGCCGGCGAAGAGAGCGCGGTGGTGGCGGATGCCTGGGCAGAGGTCGACGAGGCGCGCCGGCAGGTGGAGGACGCCGAGGCGCGGCTGTGGGCTCTGGGCGTCGCTCCGGACGCGCTGGGTTCGGCGCGCGTGTCCGCCCGGGGCAGCGGCTCCGGCGCGGCCGACGCGGTACCGGTCGTCCCGGCTGACGCGGCGGAACGCGGCTGGATCGCCCGGCAGTTGACCGAGGACGACCTGCCGCCTCGGCCCTCCCAGCCCATGGGGGAGGAGCCCTCAGGCAGTCAGGGGCCGGAGACGGTCGGCTCCCGGAGCCCGGACACCGCCTCGCCGGAGTCGCAGACCCTGGGCGCACGGGAGCTGGAGGCCGCCGGCATCACGCTGTCCGTCGGCCGGCGGACCGAGATGGCGCTGAGCGGGGACGGCCGGCTGCCGGCGAGCGCGCTGTCGCCGCTGGAGCTGGCCCGGGTGCGGATGGTGGAAGAGGGCGTCCGGTCGGCCGGGACACACGCGGTGGCGGCGCTCGCGTCGCGGCGGCTGTGGGCGGGTGCGTACGCCGACTTCGCTGACGCGGCGCCCGAGGACACCAGCGAGGACGCCACCGCGCGCGCCTGGGACGCTGCCGTCTCCCTGGTACTGCCGGCGGAGCCGCACGCGGTCCTCGCGGACTTCCGGTACGCCGGCGACGCCTTCCGTGACGCGGTGCGTCAGGTCGCCCGGCACCTGCTGGACAGGGACACCGGCACCGGGCCCGCCCCGGCGTCCGCCACGGAACTGGCCGACGGCCTGCGTGCCGGTCTCGGTCTGCGCCGGCGCTGGAGGGTGCCCGGCGCGGGCACCGCCCCCGCTGTCGAGGACGCCGTGGAGGCGGAGCCCGTGACGCAGTCGGCTGCCGACGCCGACATGCACGATCTCGACCTGTCGATCCTGGACGGTCTCGACCTCGACCTGGGCTTCGGCCTCGATCCCGGCCACGGCGGCTTCGACCTGGACATGAGCGGTCTGGACACGACCGGTGCGGAGCCGACCGGACTGGACACGACCGGCCCGGACACGACCGGTCCGGACGCGCCTGCCCCGGATGTGACCTCGCTGGACACGGGCGGCGGGAATCCGGTGTTCGGCGCGCGGGCGGCCACCGCCCCTGCGCGCCCGCTCGCGGCACTGCCCCGGCTGAGCGTCGTCCCGTACGGGCACGGCCAGACGCGTCCCTCGGCCGAAGCACAGGAGCGCGTCGACCGACTGGCGTTCCAGGTCGCCCGGGCCGGTCTGCGCAACCTGCGCGCACGGGTGCCGCTGCCCAGGGCCGACATCGCCGGGTACGGAGCCGACGCGCGCGGAGCGGGCACCGCGCAGGAGCGGGAACAGGCCGCCCGCAGGAGGGGGGAGCAGCGCGCGCGAGCCGCGCACGAGCTGTTCGTACGGAAGCTGGACCACGCGCTGGGCGTCCTCCAGGCGAGCCTGCCGGCAGGGCGGACGCGCCTGACCGCGAGCAACTTCACGATCATCTCCCGTGGTCGCGCACGCCTGCCCGGCCAGGGCGTCACCGCCGGGCTGTCCGGCCGGACGACCCGGGCCGACCTCGGCCGGCAGGCCACCATCACGCTCACGTCTCCGGGGCACGCGATCGCGGTCGAGACCCTGGACGCTCTGCGCCGAGGGGAACACTCCCTGCGCGCCGGGCCGTTCGCCGTGGCCGCGGTCGCCCGGAGCGTTCTCCGCCTCGGTCCCTTCGTCCTCGTCGACCCGGAGATGCGCCGGGACTTCTACACGATGGTCGAGAGGGCGCTCGCCGCCGGGCGGGCGAACAGCCTGGCCGCTCTCACGGCGTTCGCCCTGCAGGAGGAGGGCGTACTCGCGGCCGACCGCGCCCGGCATCTCACCGTGAACGGGACGCGGGTCCCGGGCCTGAACTGGACGGGGCCCGACGTCGCCGAGCTGAACAGCGTGTCCGTGGAGGAGCTCCGGCCCGATCAGGCAGGCGGGTTCACGCAGGACGGCATGCTGGACCTCTCCCCGTGGCCGTGGGACGTGACCCCGTACGCCGTTCTGGCCGAAGGCCGTCACGACACGGTGACGGCACGCCTGCCCGACGGGACGACGCGGGACCTCGGCCCCGACGCGTTCGCCGAGCTGGTCGCGAACGACCCCGCGTGGCAGGGCCTGCCGTCCGGCACCCCCGTGGTGATGGTCGTGCCCTTCGCCGGCGACCGGTATCTGGAACTGCCGCGCACGCTCGCGGAGCGCACCGGCCGCACCGTGTGGGTGCACAGCGGCCTGGCACGGCGCCACCCTGACCCGGGCGCGGGGAGCACGGTCGCCGTGATCCGGCAGGACGGGCTGCCGCACGGTTCCTGGGTCCCGGTCCGGCCTGGTCTCGCACCGGACGTCCACGACGGCGCGCCGTCCTGGCACCGGGACGTGCTCACCCAGCCCATCGTCAGCGCCCTGACCGGGCAGCAGATCGGCCGCAGCCTGCACGAGCCCGCAGAACTCGCCGGGGCCCGCGAGGACAACTTCAGCCGCCTCGACCAGATGACGCTGTACGTGCACTACAACCGGGCCACCGGCACCTATTCCGCCACCCTCCCGCTGGACGACCCCGGGCCCAAGGACAAGGCGTACCACCTGGCGGGCCACGGCCTCCCGGGCCACCTGATGCTGCCCCTGGCCGGCGGCGGGTCGAGGGCCGCCGACCGGCACGAGGCAGGGGAGTGGCTCCGGCGGCGCAAGAGCCTGTCGAGCATGCCCGAGGACCACTGGATCGACATGGTGGTCTGCTACTCCTCGGCCCCGCAGGACAGCGCCGTCCAGGACCTCTCACGGGCCGGTGACTCCTACCCGGTGCCGTTCGCCGCCGATCCGCTCGCCGACGACGCCCTCTCCCTCGGGCAGCACCTGGCGAACGTCACCAGGCGTACGGTGCGTCTGTCCTACGCCCTGCAGGGGGTGTTCCGCTACCAGGGCGATCCCGTGCGGGTGCTGTTCACCGATGCGCGAGGACGCCGGTGGTGGTGGGAGACGAGCCGCCCCGAGCCGGGCCGGGCCGAGCTCGACCGGCTGGCGGAGCGGGTGGGAACCGAGGGCGCGCCGACGCCCCGGAGCAGGGCCGAGCTGCTGCGTCTGGTGCGGGCGCTGAAGCTGACCTTCGGGCACGACGTGGAGGACGCGGCCGACTTCACGGACCTGGTCCGCGGAGCCGGTGCGCTCGCCGGTATGTGGCACGCAGATCCGGACCTCGGGCCGACCGGCCCGTTCTCACCGGACCTGCTGCGGCGGGTGGTGGCCGCGCACCCGGAGGCCGCGTCCGGGGTGGATCCGCAGGTCACCCGGCGTGTGCTGGCTGCTGCCGCACACGTGGGGCAGCAGTCGGGGGATTCCTTGCCCGTGAGCCGGTTCGTGGACCTCCCCGTGCTGCACTCGGCCGCACGGTGGCTCCAGGACACGGCGGCGGTCGACGAGGCGGCCGTCGCGGCGCTGAACCTCTCGGATCCGGGCGACATCGGCGTGGCCGAGCGTGCGCGGATGTTCTGGGCACGGGTCAAGGCCGAGGAGACGCGGGCCGCCGCGGGCGCCGACGCGGACGCCCTCGCCGCCAGGACGCTCCACCTCGACCCCGCCGAAGAGGCGGACGACACGCTGCGCGCCGAGGCGCTCTCCCTGCTCACCCGGGGTTTCGCGGCGGGCAGGGAGATGAGCGACCCGGACGTCGCCGCCGCGTACGACCTGGAGACCCGTGGCGCCTTCGGCCGACCCGCCCCACCCACGACGATGGGCCCGGCCCTCGGCAGCGGCCGGAACTGGCAGGACGGATCGGCGCTCCTGCCCGACCTGGGCACGTTCCGGACGCCGGGCGGGACCTCGGACGCCCCGTGGGCCGGGACGGACGCGTCCGGCACGCAGCGGCCCGTTCCGCACCTGGTCCTGGTGTACACGGACTTCCAGGACAGCGACCGCCTCCAGGTGAGCTTCGGTGGGGCCTCCTACCCGGCCGGCCCGGCGGAGTTCGCCGAACTCCTGGCGGCCGACGCGGAGCTGAGCCGCAAGGACCTGGCCACCCCGGTCCTCCTGCTGGCCAGCGGAATCGGCGGGCCGCCGCAGGACCTCGCGGACGCGATCGCCCGGCGGCTGGGACGCAGCGTGTGGTGGAGTCCCTTCCCGGCGGACCTCTCCGGGACGGACGCCACGGGCACCCCGGTGCCCACGCTCCTGGACTCGCTGGTCGGTCTGACCAGCCCGACCCCCGCCGACTGGCAGGAAGCGCGGCCCGTCGACCCGGACGGGACCGGATGACACAGCAGCGCCCCAGGTGCTCCCAGCGAACGAGGACGACATGAGTGATCCCGGTGCCGAGACCCCGGCCGCCCGCGTGGACCCGGTGCCTCCGGAGGAGTTCGTCCGCGCGGCCAGACTGGCACCGGACCACTGGCTGTACCTGCCCGATCCCGCATGGCGGGGGGAGGGCCCGCCACCACCCTGGGCCGTAGCCGGCCAGTGGCGTTCCGACTCCCGCGGCGAGATCGTCGAATGGGAGGAGAACGAGGAGTACAGGCCCTCACCCGAGGCAAGGGGATGGCCCGAACCCACCGACGAGGTGGACCGCGCCGTGCAGCTCGCCACCACCGGCTACGGACCTGCGGAGGACGTCACCGCCGCTCTGGCCGTGGCGGAGGTCGCCGTGCTGGTCACCGCCGACGGCGAACCGGTGAGCGCGGCGGCTCCCGACGGCACAGCGGTGGTCCCCCTCTACACCTCCCCGCACCACCTCCAGGCCGCCGGGCGACTGGCCTTCGAACAGGTGCCGTTCGCGGATCTGCTCGGCCGGATACCTCCGGGCCACAGCCTGTTCCTGAACAGCTCGGCCCCGGTCGGCATGGTGCTGGCCACCGACGGGCTCGCCGAGGCGGTGCGGGAAGCGGCGGAGGCATCGGTCCCCGCCGTGTCCGAGTAGCACTGCCGGACCGTGGCCAGGCGGGCCGAGCCGAAGGCGGCACGGACCTCTCCTCCGGTTCGCAGGCTTTCGTACGAGCATAGGGGTGCGCCCCGGTCGTCAGCCGACGGTCATGGCGGTGTGGTGGGCGGCCAGGCGTTCCGCGGAGAGCGCGCGGGGGTAGACGGCGACCTTGCCGATGCCCCCGAGGAAGTAGGAGCGCAGAGCGGCGCTGCCGATGCGCAACGGCGATGTCGTGTTGCCCGGGACGATCGTGTAGTCGGCCAGCGCGTCACGGTCCCGCAGCCGGCCGTCGCGGTAGAGCTCGGTGTGGCCCGGAGGCTGGGCCGGGCCGTCGGGTGCGGTCGTGATGACCAGGGCGTAGTGGATCCATTCACCGGGCCGCAGAGGATCCTGGAAGTACGAACCCGCCCCCAGCCCGCCCGGCGGGTTGAAGACGTAACCGGAGACTCGGTTGACCCGGCCCTCGGTGTTGTCCGCCGAGTAGATGCGCGCCACCCACTCACACTGGTTGACGGTGGCGTAGGTGAGCTTGCCGAGCCAGTGGACGTAACCGGAACCCTCCGTACGGGGGAAGACGAGTACGTCCGGGCGGAACCAGGCCTCCACGGTCAGCGCCCCCGTGGTGGAGACGGACAGCGCGTCGCTGTCCGGCACTTCGACGTACTGCCCGGAGGTGCCGTCGAACAAGGAGGCCGTGTCCCCGTTGGGCAGGTGGGTGTGCCCGGGGGAGCCGTGGTAGGTCGCGACCGATCCGCCCGGGGACACCTCGGTCCCGGCTCCGCCGAGGCCGAGGAACAGCACCGGGTCGTCCGACAGGACCGTCTGGTCGTAGCTGCTGCTCACGAGCACCCTCTCCTCGCCGGGCCGTGGGGTGGGGCCGCGCCGGGCCACCCCTCTGCCGTCGTGCCGAGGGCCGGCGGGGGCGGTGGTCCGACCGTCCCACCGTAGAAGGGGAGGGATCCGGCCGGAACGGCGCCCGGGTGGGCGAGGCAGGGCATGGGGGGTACGCCGGAGCGCGCTCCCGGACGCACGCGCCCGGGCGTCGCGAGGCGCTGAGCCGCTCCTCGTGCGCGGGGAATCGGCCCACCCGAACGAGGTCCCAATGGCCCAGGAGAGTGGGCCTTCCGGTACCTAGGGTTGAGCTCATGACGGACGACACGAACACCTTCGCCCCTGTGCTCACCCGCCACGCCGAAGCCGAGACCTGCGCCGATCCGAGCAGCGTGATGCGCCTGCTCGGTGAAGGCGGCGACACGGAGCGCGGGTTCACGAGCTACCGCTCCACCTTCGCCGAAGGGGCGGTGGGGGCGCCCGCGCACTTCCACACCAAGGCGACGGAACTTTTCTTCGTACTCGACGGAGCCCTCCGCGTGCTCGTGGGCGACGACGTGACGGTCCTGCGCGAGGGCGACTTCCTCGCGGTCCCGCCCCACACGCCGCACGCGTTCGCCGCCGCCCCCGGATCCACGGCGGACGTCCTTTTCGTGTTCGACCGCTCCATGGACCGTTTCGCCTACCTCCGGTTGCTCGGCAGGGTCATGCGTGGCGAGGCGGACCCGAAGGAGATCACCGAGTCCGCCCAGCGTTTCGACAACCACTACGTCGACAGCCCCATCTGGCGCGCCGCACTGGAGACCTCGTCCTGATCCGGCGGAGTGACAGTGCGGCACACGGCCCGTCGCGGGAGCCGGCCCTCCTCGGGACACCGGCCCCTCGCGCGGGCCCGCCGGCCTCCTAGCGGTCCTTGGCCAGGGCGACGAGTTCGGCGAACAGGCCGCCCCCGCCCATCAGTTCCTCGTAGCTCCCCTCTTCGATCACGCGCCCCTCGCTCATGACGACGATGCGGTCGGCGAGACGGGTGTTCTCCAGTTGGTGCGTGACGACCACGGTCATGCGCTCGGAGGCGATGCGCCTGATCTCCAGGAAGATCTGGTGCTCCCCGCGCGGGTCCATCTGCGACGTCGGTTCGTCGAGGATCAGCAGAGGCGTCCGCCGGTACAGCGCGCGGGCGCACACGAGCCGCTGCCACTGGCCCCCGGACAGCTCGGCGCCGCCCCAGAGTTCCTTGGCCAGGAGGGTGTCGAGCTGCCGGGGCAGCTTCTCGACCGCCTCCCGCATGCCGACGGCGTCGATCGCCTCCCACACGGCGCCGTCGTCGTACGTCCTGGGCTGTCCGAGGGTGACGTTCTCGCGGGCGCGCAGCGGCCAGCACGCGAAGTTCTGCGGGACGAGGGCGGTCCGCTTCCACACGGCGTCCGGGTCCGCCTCGGCCAGATCGACGCCGTCCCACAGGACGCGGCCCTTGTCGGCGAGGAGGATGCCGGTGATGAGCTTGGCCAGGGTGGACTTGCCCGAGCCGTTCTCGCCGACGACGGCCAGGATCTCGCCGCGCCGCAGGGTGAGGGAGACACCGGCGACCGCCGGCTCGGCCTTGCCCGGGTAGCGGTGGACGACCTCGTCGAGACGGATCTCCTCCACCCTTTCGGGGATGGTCAGCTCCCCGCGCGCGGGGGCGCGTTCGGCCGCCATGTCGAGGAAGGTCCGCATGTCGGCCAGGTAGAGCGAGGTGTGGAACATCGCGGCGCCGTGGACGACGAACTGGGAGAGGGCGGCCAGCGTGGTCTGGACGGCGACCACCGCGGTGGCCGCGACGGGAAGGGCGACGCGTTCCGTGGTCGCCAGCCAGGCGAGCGTGGTCCAGGTGCCCAGCAGAAACAGTCCGCCCAGGGCGCTGGTGGCCAGGACGATCCGCAGCATGCGGGGGGCCGCGGTGAGGGTGCGGCGGTCGATCCGGTCGGAGAGCGCGCGGTACCAGTGGACGAGATAGCCCGTCATGCCGTTCGCGCGGACCTCGTCGCCGTACCGGGAGTAGGTGGCCCACCAGCGCATCATGGAACGCACGTTGCGGTCACCGACGTTGAGATAGTGCGTCTCGTAGTCCACCCGCGCCGACAGCACGGCGCCGACGCCCGCGGGCAGCACGGCGAGCAGGAGCAGGGGCAGCATCGACCAGTGCAGCGCCGTGACGACGCCGGCCGCGGCGATCATGCGCACCAGGGCGGCCAGGAAGCGCTGGGCGTCCTGCACCATCATCCGGGTACGGGTGACGCCGACCTCGGCGGCTTCCTGACGGTCGGCGAACCCGTCCTCTCCGTACGCCGACGCCTCGACCCGGCACACCGCGGAGACCAGGGCGATGTCCGCCTCCGTCGTCAGCAGCGGCGTGATCCGCCCGTCGGCGTACGAGGAGAGGGCACTGCCGACGCGGCCCGCACCGGCCGCCGTGGTCACCACGATCAGCGCGGGCAGCGATTCGTGCAGTCGTTCGGCGACAGGTCCCGCGCTCAGCAGGTGGGTCATGGCGCGGGCGGTGAACGCGAGGACCACGGCCGCCGCCACGCCGGTGAGGAGCTGGCAGAGGAGGAGCAGTGCGGCTCCTGTCCTGTCCACCTCCCAGGCCCTGCGCGCGGTGTGTCCCAGAACGCCGGGCAGGCGCCTGCACAGAGCTCCGAAACTGGCCTCGGCCAGGGGATTCTTGCCGTGCTTCCCCTCGAAGGTGATGGTGGCCGGCGGGGGAGGGGGAGGCGTCCCGGCCTGTGCGGCCGAGGTGTCGGTCACGGTCACCCTGCATCGCTCCTTGGGTCGTCGCCGCACCGGGGCGGTTCGGCGGTGCCCGGCTCAACGACAGCCCAGGGGAATCGAACGCGCTCGATTTCGGACGGGTTGGAGCCCTTACGGGGCAAGGTGCCGGGAAGGAAGCCGCCGTGCTCAGGCCGTCGTCGGGCCGATCGGATTGGCCGAATCGCCGGTGTCTGAAACGCATGGGACGTACGGGGTCGAAGAGACGTCGACGGGTCCCGGCCCGCCCGTGCCGGACCGGTTCGGGGAAGGCGGGGCCTATCCCTGGAAGAGCGTCAGGAACCAGAACACCGGCAGGGCGAGGACGCCCAGGGCGATGGCACCGATCAGCGAGAACAGCCAGACGAAGACGTAGGCCTCACCGTCGCGGCGACGCCCTCGGCGTGCCGAGGTGAGCAGCCAGTGGCCGGGCAGTCCGAGAGTGGCGGCCGTCCAGCCGGCGAAGGTGAGGTGTTCGGCCGCGCCGAGGGGCGACGGCGCGAAGACCGTGTCCCCGACGAGGCGGACGTCGTGCCGCGTTCCCGGCCGGAGCTCGCCCGACGCCGAGTGGAGCATCACCGGCCGTGACTCCGGTTCCCCTGCGCCCGAGGACGCGGAGGACGGTGTGTACCCACCGCGGCAGCTCATGCCGGTCCCCTCGACCTCTTCCCAGCAGCCGGCGATCACGAAGGTCCCCGTCGGCCCCGGGATGCCGGTGAGGCCGGCCAGCCGGGCCCCGAACAGCAGCCACACCACCGCCAGACTTCCCGCCAGCCACAGCACGGCGAGCCCGCCGGCCACCCGCCACCCCCACGTCCCGCCCGACCGTCCCATGCGACGCCCCCGCCCCTCGGCCCTTCGCCCGAGGACGCCCTACCCGGGGCCGCCGCACCGGAACCGCACTGGTGCGCGAGGAAGCCCCGGGTTCCTCACCTGACGGTGTGCGGGGGCGCCGCCGGCAGTTCCACGGTGACGCGGAGCCCGCCGCCGGAGCGTGGTGCGAGGGTGAGCGTCCCGTCGTGCGCCTGGGTGACGCGTGCGACGATCGCGAGACCGAGGCCGACGCCCGCATGGTCGGTGTGCACGCGCTCGGTGCCCCGCCGGAAGGGTTCGGTGAGCGTCGCGACCAGCCGCGGTGCGACCCTCTCGCCGGTGTTGTCGACGGTGAGCACGACGGTGCCTGGGCGGACTTCGGTGCTCATCCGGACGGTGCCCCGCTCCGGCAGGTTGTGGACGACGGCGTTATGCAGGAGATTCGTGGTCAGCTGCAGCAGGAGCGCGGGCGAGCCGGCGGTCTCGGCGATGTCGCCGGAGGTCTCCACGGTGACGCCGCACCGCTCGGCGAGAGGGAGAAGCGTCTCTGTGGCCTCCTCCGCCAGCAGCGACAGGTCCACCCTTTCCCGGGTGAACGACCGCTGGTCGGCCCGGCTGAGCAGGAGCAGCGCCTCGGTGAGGTCGATCGCCCGGGTGTTGACGGCGTACAGGCGGTCGATGACGGCGTCACGAGCGGGGTCGGTGCGCGCCACGTCGAGGAGTGCCTTCGTGACCGCGAGCGGGGTGCGCAGCTCGTGGGAGGCGTTGGCCGCGAACCTCCGCTGTTCGGCGACGTGAGCCTCCAGTTGTTCGAGCATGGCGTCGAACGCGTCGGCGAGCTCGCGGAACTCGTCGTCGCGGCCCGGCAGCCGGATCCGGTGGGTGAGCGATCCGCCCGCCGCGGTGCGGGTGGCAAGGGTGATGTGGGTCAGCGGGGCGAGCATGCGGCCCGCGAGGAGCCACCCTCCCACGAGGCCGATCACCAGCAGGAACGCCAGCACTGCGGCCGCCCTCGGGGCGAAGACGTCCAGGAGGGCGGACCGCACGGGGAAGACGCCGTTCGTGGGCCGGTCGTCGGGGTTGATGAGCATCGCGCGCTCGGGGACGTACCGCAGGAGGAACACCCACACCGCGGCGAGCAGCAGGACGCCGGCCAGCATGAGGAAGCCCGCGTAGCTGAGCGTGAGTTTGAAGCGGACGCTCGGTCCGGGCGCTCTATCCACGGTCGCCGCCCTCGTGCGCCGCGCCGTACCCGAGGTCGATGCGGTAGCCGACGCCCGGCACCGTCGCGATCAGCCAGGGCTCCCCGAGGCGTTTGCGCAGGGCCGAGACCGTGATGCGCACGGCGTTGGTGAACGGGTCCGCGTTCTCGTCCCACGCCCGTTCCAGCAGCTCTTCGGCGCTGACGACACCGCCCTCCGCCGTGACGAGGACTTCGAGCACGGCGAACTGCTTCCGGGTCAGCGGGACGGGACGGCCGTCCCGGTGGACCTCGCGGCGGAAGGGATCCAGCCGCAGCCCCGCGATCTCCCGCACGGGCGGCCTGCTGTGGGCACGTCTGCGGTCGAGGGCCCGGAGCCTGAGCGCCAGTTCCCGCAGCTCGAACGGCTTGGTGAGGTAGTCGTCGGCCCCGAGCCCGAAGCCGGAGGCCTTGTCGTCCAGGCGGTCCGCGGCCGTGAGCATCAGGATCGGCAGACCGCTGCCGGAGGCGACGATGTGCTCGGCGATCTCGTCACCGGACGGCCCGGGGATGTCACGGTCGAGGACGGCGATGTCGTACGTGGTGACGCTCAGCAACTCCAGAGCCGTGTCGCCGTCACCGGCGATGTCGGCCGCGATCGCTTCCAGGCGCAGGCCGTCGCGAATGGCTTCCGCCAGGTAGGGCTCGTCCTCGACGATCAGCACACGCATGGTCCCGATGCTACGAGCCGCCGTGTCTCGTCGGCGTATCGAAAAAGCACGCACCCGCCTCCCGCGCCGCACCCCGGACCGCGCACTGTGGCCCGTCCTTCTCGTGAACCCGTGGGCAGCTCGGCTGTCCCGGGCATCCTGACGCACGCGTGCGAGCCGGCCGCCCGTCGCGCGCCGGGCCCGGTCCGGGTCACGGCCCGCCCGCCGGCCTGCGGGAGGCGGGCTCGGCGGTGCTGCCGCGGACCATGAGACGCGGAGCGATCCCGAGGTACTCCGCCGGGGGACCGCCCTCGATCTCCTGGGCCAGCGCGCGCACGGCGGTCCGTCCGATGGCGGCGAAATCCTGGTGGACGGTCGTCAGGGGAGGGATGAAGTTCCTCGACTCGGGCATGTCGTCGAACCCGGCGACACTCACGTCCTCGGGTATCCGCAGGCGCGCCTCGGTCAGCGCGCGCAGCACGCCCAGCGCCATCTGGTCGTTGGCGGCGAAGACGGCCGTCACCCCCGGCTCGGCGGAGAGCCGGCGCCCCGCCGTGTAGCCGGAGTCCGCGTACCAGTCGCCGTGGACGGGCTCGGGCACCGGCCGCCCGTGGGCACGCAGGGTCTCGCGCCAGCCCCGCAGGCGCAGGACCGCGGAGTCGGAGTCCCGCGGACCCGCGACGTGCCAGACGGTCTCGTGCCCCAGTCCCAGGAGGTGCTCGGTCGCCAGTCGCGCGCCCGCCACCTGGTCGGTGTCCACCACGGGGGAGCGGCCGGCCACCCTGGAGTCCACCGTCACCACCGGGACCCCCCGGTGCAGCCGCGCCTCCTCGGCCGCACCGATCAGATGGGACTCGATCAGCACGATGACCCCGTCGACGGCCTGTTCGCCGAGCCGGTCCAGGGCCACGTTCACATCGGCGTGGGTGGGGCGCTCCAGCGGCATCAGCGTGATCGTGTACCGCCGCTCGGTGGCCGCCGCCGCGACGGCCTCCAGGGTGCGCAGGTTCCCGTACGAGGTGAGGGTGAAAACGATGACACCGATGCTGCGGAACCGCCCCGACCGCAGGGCCCTGGCCGCGCTGTTGGGGCGGTAGCCGAGCTCACGCATCGCCTTCAGCACGCGCTCCCGGGTGGCCGCTCCCACATTGCTGCGGCCGTTGGCGACGCGGGAGACGGTCTGGCCCGAGACCCCCGCGCGCCGTGCGACGTCGTCGATGGACGCCTCACGTCGACGCGGCCGGGCCCGCCCCGATCCCGCTTCCCCGCCGTCCATGGCCTCTCCCGGGCGCCCGTGCTGAGTGATCTCGACAGGGTAGGCGAGGAGGTGCCCGGGACCGACGGCCGCCCGGAACCGGTCGCGTCGCGCGGGAGGCCCACCGGAACCGGCTGCCTGGGACGGGAACCCCCTGCCTCCGTACGCCGGGGAGGGGCCCGGCCCTCGCGCGCCCGCCTTCCCGCAGGAGGAACCTGTGGCCCCGCGCGCGGATGTTGACGTCAACACGGGGCTCTGCCTAGGCTCCTGCCGAAGCGGGAGGCTGCGGCGTGACGATGCCGGAGTGCTCCCGGGAAGCCGCGCATCGCGTTCCGTGGAAGGCGCTCCGGGCCCGAGCCCCGAGGGTCTGCGAACCGGCCGGACGGGACCGGCCGTTGCCCGCGTCGGCGTGCGAGAGCCGTGAGGAACGGCCACGAGTCATCGATCGGAACCATGCGCGGCGTCTTTCCGCGCGGGAGTGAATCGTTTCATCACCTAACCCCTCCCGCCACCTCATCCCCTTCACCACCGAGCGGGCACGCGCGTGCCCGTGAGAGGACGGACAGAATGCCGAACCAACGCCCCTGGCCCCTGCACACGGCCGGAATCGCCTACGGAGGTGACTACAACCCCGAGCAGTGGCCCCTGGACGTGCAGGTGGAGGACGTGGAACTGATGAGGGAGGCAGGCGTCGGCCTCGTCAGCCTCGCCATCTTCTCCTGGGCGCAACTCGAGCCGCGCGAGGGGGAGTTCGACTTCGGCTGGCTGGACGCGGTGATGGACCGGCTGCACGCGGGGGGCATACGCGTCGCCCTCGCCACGGCCACCGCCTCACCGCCGCCGTGGCTGACGCGCGGGCACCCCGAGATCCTGCCCGAACTCGCCGACGGGACCGTGCTCCACCAGGGGTCGCGGCAGTCCTACGCTGTCTCCTCCCCGGTGTTCCGGGACTACGCCCTGCGGATGACCCGCCGGATGGCCGAGCGCTATCGCGAGCACCCCGCACTGGCCCTGTGGCACGTCGACAACGAGCTCGGCTGCCATGTACCGCACGATCACTCGGATGCCGCCGCCGAGGCGTTCCGCCGGTGGCTGGAGGACCGCTACGGCACGATCGACGGGCTCAACACCGCCTGGGGAACGGCCTTCTGGTCGCAGCGCTACGACTCCTTCGGCGAGATCCTCCCGCCGAGGGCTTCCCCCACCTTCGTCAACCCGACCCAGCAGCTCGACTTCGCCCGGTTCTCCTCGGACGAGCAACTCGCGCACTACAGGGCACTGTGCGCCGTGCTGCGCGAGGTCACCCCGGACGTGCCGGCCACGACGAACTTCATGATGACCACCGCGAACAAGTGGGTGGACTACTTCTCGTGGTCCGACCACATGGACGTGGTGGCCAACGACCACTACCTGATCGCCCGCGATCCGGAGGCCCACATCGGTCTCGCCTTCAGCGCCGACCTCAGCCGCGGTGTCGCGGGAGGGGCGCCGTGGATGCTGATGGAACACTCGACATCCGCCGTCAACTGGCAGCCGCGCAACAGCGCCAAGCGCCCCGGTGAGATGCTCCGCAACTCGCTCTCCCACGTGGCGCGCGGCGCGGACGCCGTGATGTTCTTCCAGTGGCGGCAGTCTGCCGCGGGCGCCGAGAAATACCACTCCGCGATGTTCCCGCATGCCGGGCGCGACACCGACGTGTGGCGCAACACCGTGGAGCTGGGCCGGATCCTCCAGGCGCTGGCCCCGGTGAAGGGAAGCCGCGTCAGGGCGGACGTCGCCCTCGTCTTCGACTACCCCTCCTGGTGGAGCACGGAGGCGGAGGGCCGCCCCACCCACGCCCTGAACTACATGGAGGAGGTGATGCGCTGGTACCGCGCCCTGTGGCAGCGCGGAATCACCGTCGACATCGTGTCCGCCGCGACCGACGCGTCGCGATACCGGGCCCTGGTCGTCCCCACGCTCCACACCGTCCGCGACGAGGACGCCGCGCGCATCGCCCGGGCCGCCCACGAGGGCGCCGGTGTGCTCGTCACCTTCTTCAGCGGCATCGTCGACGAACACGACCACGTCCGGCTCGGTGGCTACCCGGGCGCGTTCCGCGAACTCCTCGGCGTACGCACGGAGGAGTTCCACCCGCTCCAGGAGGACGAGGTGCTCACCCTGGACGACGGAACCCGGGCCGATCTCTGGAGCGAGAAGACCCACCTCGAAGGCGCCGAGGCGGTGCGTACCTGGGCCGACGGGCCCCTGGCCGGGCTGCCGGCCGTCACGCACCACAGCGTCGGCCGCGGCCATGCCTGGTACGTGGCCACGCGCCCCGACGACGAGGGCGTGGCCCGCATCGTCGACGCCTTCCTCGACGAGGCCGGTGTCACTCCGGTCGTCGCCGGTCTCCCGGTGGGCGTCGAGGCGGTACGGCGGTACGCCGAGGGCGGCGGCAGCTTCCTCTTCGTCGTCAACCACACGGACCGCCCCGTCGACGTACCCGCCGAGGGACGTGAACTCCTGGGCGGCCGGGACGTGGCGGGTCGGGTCACGGTACCGCCGCTGGCGTCCGTGGTGGTCCACGAGCGCTGACGGCCGGTGTCGAAGAAGCCCACCGGACCTACGGTCCCGCACGGCGCGAGGGAGGCGGAGCGGGGCCGCGACCACCGCGGATGAGCCCCTGGGTGCGGGTCCGGCGGGCAGAGTTCCCGCGGCCGGGGGTTCGTCCGTCCGTATCTCGGTACCGCGCTGACCCACCACGAGCTGTACGCCCTGCTGTGCGGCCCCCGAGTACCGGGTGGAGGCGGCCCGGCAGCGGACCACGTACGACGCGCCCGACTGCCACCCGGGCTTCCCTGCTGGCAGCGGCCACCGTCTTCTCGCAGGTGCCCGTCCCGCGCCGGGCTGAGCGCGCGTGCGCGGTGACGAGGGAGCGGGGAGCCCTGGACGGACCGGGCTCCCCGCTCCTTTCGCGTCCCGTGGGCCGCGTGGCTGTGCGGCGACCCCCGTTCGCGCACACGTGCGAGATGCGGCTGTCCGTCCGGAGAACTGTCCGAAGGTAATCGGCTGCCCGTGCGAGGCGTCATACCAGAGCGGGACGCATGGCGGGCAACTTCGACAACTGCACGCCGGGCACGGACGATTGACGACTACCGTGTGTTGCCGGTGATCAACGGTGGGCTCCTATCGGTCGAGCCTGCCCCAGCCGTTGACCCGGGCCTGACCGACCACCGTAGGTGTCACCACACGAATGCCGATTCCTGGTGCCCCACGTACCGAGGACGATGATGTCTCAACTTCGCGCACCCACCGCGCGACCGGAACGCCGCGAAGGCGGCCGGCACGGCCGTCCGGGTGGCCGTTCGCACTCGGCCCAGAACCGGCCGCGCACCCCACGGCCCCCCGACGCCCGCCTGCGGCCACAGGTGTTGCGCACCGCTCTCCTGCCGACGGTGGCCGCCGTGCTCAGCGGGGCCGCGGCCGTCATCTTCACCATCCGGGCCTCCGGAGTGCGCCCGTCCGGGAGCCTCCTCGCGGCCCTCGGAGGATCCGGGGCGCTGGCCGTGGCGGCAGTGGCCGCCGCCTACCTGGGCGCGAGCCGTGTCGCCGGCGGCGTGCTCGACCGCTGCCTCGCGCTGCGGCGCTCCTGTGCCGAGCACAACGCCGAGCTTCAGCGCGTCATGGAGCACCTGCGTGAGGGCGAGCCCGTACCGGCCCGGCGGGCCGCCCCCGGGGCCGCCCCCGACGCCGACGCCTTCGACCTCCTCGCCCAGGAGATGGGCCGGGCGCAGAACGACGCCGTGGCGGCGGTCGTCCAGGCCTCCCAGCTGTTCCGTGGCAACGGCAACGAACAGAAGGTCGAGGTCTTCGTGAACCTCGCCCGCAGGCTCCAGTCCCTCGTGCACCGTGAGATCCAGATCCTCGACGAACTGGAGCACGAGGTCGAGGACCCCGATCTCCTCAAGGGGCTCTTCCACGTCGACCATCTCGCCACCCGCATCCGCAGGCACGCCGAGAACCTCGCCGTTCTCGGCGGCGCCGTGTCCCGGCGGCAGTGGAGCAACCCCGTCTCCATGACGGAGGTGCTGCGCTCGGCGATCGCGGAGGTCGAGCAGTACCCGCGCGTCAAACTCGTACCCCCGATCGACGGCACGCTGCGCGGACACGCCGTCGCCGACGTGATCCACCTCCTGGCCGAACTCGTCGAGAACGCCACGGTGTTCTCCGCACCGCACACCCAGGTCCTGCTGCGCGCACAGCGCGTGACCGCCGGTCTCGCCCTGGAGGTCGAGGACCGGGGGCTCGGCATGCCGGGGCCCGAGCAGAAGCGGATGAACACGCTGCTCGCCGACCCCGACCAGGTCAATGTCGCGCACCTGCTGCAGGACGGCCGCATCGGCCTGTTCGTCGTCGCCTCGCTGGCCCGCAGGCACGGGATCGCCGTCCGGTTGCAGAGCAACATCTACGGCGGCACGCAGGCGGTGCTGGTCCTGCCCGAGGTGCTCCTGGGCATCGACATCGACACCACGACGGAGCCCGGTGCGGCCCCGGTGCCGCCCCCCGGCCCGGT
Source organism: Streptomyces argenteolus (assembly GCF_042902585.1). Classification (GTDB taxonomy): domain Bacteria; phylum Actinomycetota; class Actinomycetes; order Streptomycetales; family Streptomycetaceae; genus Streptomyces; species Streptomyces argenteolus. Next base: position 596,810 of record NZ_JBIBEG010000003.1, on the reverse strand, counting down.
GTCCCGCCCCCCGGCCGGCGAGGAGAACCAGGCCACTCCGGCGGCGCAGCCCCCGCTCCGGCTGGACCAGCCGCCCCGCCAGGCGCGCCGGCAGGAGGAAGGGCCGCCGCTGCCGCTGCGCGCCGAACGGGTCGACCGTCCGAACCTCGCCGCGTCCCCTCCCACCGCACGGACTGCGGAGCCCTCCGCTCCCGCCGCGCCGGTCGCAGCCACCGAGCCTGCCGCGCCGGCCGCCCCGGTGCCCGTGCCCGTGCCCGTGCCCGCCCAGGCGGAGCACGTCCGCTCCGCCGAAGCCCCCGCTCCCGCCGGCCCGGCGCGTCCCCAGCTCCCCCGGCGCAGCAACCAGGAGCATCTGGTCCCGCAGCTCAGGGAGGCCCCCGTACCGAGGGCCGAGGACGACAACGTCCTGCACGACCCGGGGCTGATGGCCGCCTTCCGGCGCGGGGTCGACCTCGCTGAGGCGCAGACGGCCGAGGAGGTGCCGGGGCACGCCTGGGGTGCGCCGGGCCCCGTGCCCGCCGGAGGCCCCGCCCCCACGGGGGCCGTCGGGGCACAGCGGTCCCAGGGCCTCGCTCCGCTGCCGTTCCGCGGCACCACCACCGCGACTCCCGGCGCGGAACGCCCGGTCCCGGGCCACCCGGGGCCGGGGCGTTCCGAACCGGATCCACGAACCGAGAACATGTTCAAGGAGTAGATGCCCCATGACGAGCGAAACGCCGTCCGGTCAGGTCGCGGACCTCGACTGGCTGCTGAGCGGACTGGTCCAGCGCGTGCCCTACACGCGCAGCGCGGTCCTCCTCTCGGCGGACGGCCTGGTGAAATCCGTCCATGGCATGGACGCCGACAGCGCCGACCACATGGCCGCCCTGGCCGCGGGGCTGTACTCCCTCGGCCGCAGCGCGGGTGCCCGCTTCGGCGACAACGGTGATGTGCGGCAGGTCGTGGTCGAGCTCGACTCGACGCTCCTGTTCGTCTCTACCGCCGGCTCCGGCACCTGCCTCGCCGTCCTCGCGGGGCGCGACGCGGATGCCGCCGTCCTGGGGTACGAGATGGCGATGCTGGTCAAGAGCGTGCGGCCCTACCTGATGACGCCGCTCCGGCAGCCGGCCGGAGCGCCGTTCACCCCGGGGCTGTGAGGATGCCGGCCCCGCAGGACGGGCCGTTGCTCGACGACGCGGCCGGCCGGCTCATCCGCCCGTACACCGTCAGCAACGGCCGCACGAGGCCGACGACCGTACTCGATCTGCTCTCCCTGGTGATGGCCACGGGCAGCAGACCCCAGGGCCAGCTGGGGCCCGAACACACCGTCGCCCTGGAGCTCTGCGACGGCCCCACGTCCGTGGCGGAGATCGCCGCCCACCTCAGACTGCCCGCGGTCGTCACCAAGGTCCTCGTGTCCGACCTGGTCGACTGCGGGGCGGTCACCGCGCACGCCCCCGCATTCCATGACATGCCCACCGACCGATCCCTGCTGGAGGCAGTGCTCGATGGTCTACGACGACAGCTCTGACAGCTCCGAATTCTTTCCCGTAGCGCTCAAGGTCCTGGTCGCAGGCGGGTTCGGCGTCGGCAAGACCACGTTCGTGGGTGCCGTCAGCGAGATCGCGCCGCTGAGCACCGAAGAGCTCCTGACCCAGGTCAGCGCGGCGACGGACAGTCTCGAAGGCATCGAGTCCAAGACGGCGACGACCGTCGCCATGGACTTCGGCCGGATCACGCTCTCCGCTCAGCACGTGCTCTACCTCTTCGGCACACCGGGCCAGGAGCGGTTCTGGTTCATGTGGGACGAACTCTCCAAGGGGGCACTCGGCGCTGTGGTGCTCGCGGACACGCGGCGGCTGGCGGAGTGCTTCGCGGCCGTCGACTTCTTCGAGCGCCGCGGCATCGGTTTCATCGTCGCCGTCAACGAGTTCGACGGCGCCTACCGCTACGAACCGGAAGAGGTGAGGGCGGCGCTCGACCTCGGGCCCGAAGTCCCCGTCGTCCTGTGCGACGCCCGCATCGCCAGTTCGGGGACGGGCGCGCTGGTCACCCTCGTCCAGCACCTCATCAACGCCACGACCCCGGCGCCGCTCTCGGGATTCGGGGCCCACCCGTGACTGCGTACGGGACCGGCCGGCCGCTGCTCACCCCCGTCGACCAGGACGGTTCCCGCCGGAGCGCGCGGCTGCGCAGGCTCGGTCTGGGGGAGCGCGCGGACGCGTCGTACGACAGCTTCGACGCCTTCGCCGACCGGGTGGCCGAGGTCACCGCGACGCCGTTCTCGATGGTCAACTTCATCGACGAGAACCGGCAGTTCTTCGCGGGCCTGCACACACCGGGCGGCACGGCGAGCGGGGCGGACCTCGGAGCCGCCGCCGCGGGCAGCGGTCACCGGCGACGCCACATGGCCCGGGACCACGGCTACTGCCCGCACGTCCTGGAGCGGCGCAAGGCCCTGGTGCTGGAGGACGTCTGCGACTACCCGCGGTTCGCGGGCAATCCCGTGGTCGACGACATAGGCATCCGCTCCTACCTGGGGGCACCCCTCATCGACCGGACCGGTGTCGCGCTCGGCACGGTCTGCGCCGTGGACACCGTGCCACGGCCCTGGGGCCGGGCCGGCCTGGACGTCATCAAACTGCTCGCCCGGGAGATCGTCACGCAGATCGAGCACCGGGAGGCGTTCCGCCCCTGATCCGCGCCCGCGCGGGACGCCGGCCGCCGGCTGGTCCGGTCCGCTCCGGCATGCCTCCACCGAGTCTCAGCCGGTGCGCGGGCCGTCGAACCGCAGCCAGTCCACGGTGAACAGATCCGGTCGCTCGCTCCGCCAGCGGGAGTTGACGAACACCAGGTAGAGCCGCACACCATGAGCGGGGCCGCGCAGCGACGCCGTGCGCGAGACGACCCCACTCGCGCCCGCCTCCCCCTTCGCCGCGCCGGGGACCGCCAGGGAACCGAGCAGAGGACCGCCGGGGGAGCCCGACCGGAACTCGATGGTGCCGCCGAGACCGCACGGGGCCGCACCTACCGTGACCGTCCGCAGGCCCGCCAGGTGCACCGGGGCGAAGGCGATCCAGTCACCGTCCTCGATCTCCGTCAGCGCCGTGCCGTCCGAGGCGCCCGCACGGCTGCCGGCCACGGCGCCGCCATGGACACCCCCGGTCGAGTTGTACCTCTCCGCCTCCTGGAACGCGGTGCGCACGGTGAACGAGGCGGCGCCGGTGAGTTCGAGGGCGCCGCGAGCACCCTCGTCCGTGTACTCCACCGTCACCGGGTAGGCACCGGTGCCGGCGTCCGCCCGTTGCTCCGTGACGATCGAGCCGTGACAACCCGGGGAGCCCGCGCGGGCCACGGGCCTCGTGGGCCGGCCGAGGGCCGAACGTACGAGGATCCGCGAGCAGTCGACGCCGGCGCGGCCCTCGGCGCCACCGCCGTCCTCCCTGTCCACCACACGCACGGTGAACCCGAGGGTGCCGCCGAAGCGGAACAGGCCGCCGTCCCGCGGACGTTCGACGGTCACCTGTGGCCGGGTGTTCCCTACGGTGATCTCCCGGCCCGCCGTCGCCGTACCTCCGGGTCCGGTCACGGTGAGCCGCGCCGTGAACAGCCCTGCCGTGCGGAACGTGTGCGAGGGGTTTACCTCCGTCGAGTCGGTGGTGCCGTCCCCGTCGAAGTCCCACGCATAGGCCACCCGTGCGTGCGCGGAGGCGCGGGAGCCGGGGTCCGAACCGGCACCACCGACGTCGCGCCCAGGGCTCGCGTCCCTCCCGGTGCCGGTGCCGGTGCCGGTGCCGGTGCTCGTGCCCGTTCCTGTGCCCCCGTCCGCCCCTGAGGCCGTGCCCGTTCCGGTGCTGGTGCCGGTGAAGGCGACCGTGAGCGGGGCGGGGCCGGCGTTCCTGTCGGAGGTGACGGCGGCTCCGGGCAACCGGTCCTCGCGGACGTAGTCGATCCGGAAGACCCCCGCTCCCTCGCTGCCGCCCTCGCCGTCCGTACCGCCGCCGAGTCCCGAGTCGATGACGTACAGGGCGCCGTCCGGACCGAAGACCGCGGCGGACGGACGGTTCCACTCCATGCCGTCGAGCACGCCGTTCACCGACTGGAGGTCACCCGCCGCGGCGGGGGGAAGCCCGCCGGAGAACACGTGGGCCGAGCGCTGGAAGGAGAGCGTCTGGAAGCGCCGGGTGATCCCGTCGTAGGTCAGCCACTTCCCGGAGAAGTACGCGGGGAACCTGGTGCGGTAGAGGCTGTCCGGGTCGTAGGCGTAGACGGGCCCGCTCACCGCCCCGGCGGCGGCCCTCTCGCCCCGGGCGTCCGGCGGACCGGCGACCCGGGGTGCGCAGACCGGATCCCCGGGATCGCCCCCGGCGCAGTGCGGCCGGCCGACCTGCCCGGCTTCGGTGATCCGGGAGTACCCCACCGCTCCGCCCGCCCCGTCATCGGCGATCAGCACGGCGCCACTCGACGGGTCCACGGTGAGGCGGTACGGGTTCCGCAGGCCCGTCGCGTAGATCTCGGGGGCGGTCCCGGCCGTCCCCGGGGCGAAGAGGTTGCCCTCCGGCACGGTGTAGGTGCCGTCGTCCTGAGGGGTGATCCGCAGGATCGCACCGCGCAGATCCTCGGAGGCCGCCGAGGCGGAGGGGAGCGTGCGGTCCCCCGTGGCGGCGTACAGATGCCCGGCCGCGTCGAAGGCGAGCGAACCGGACGGGGGCGAGGTGCCACCGGTCGTGGGGCGACGGCCCGGGAGGGAGAGCAGGCGTTTCTCCGACGCCGGATCCACGCTGTTCCCGCGCATCGTGAAGCGTGAGAGGTGCAGCCGCCCCCCGCTCACGTCGGAACGCAGCAGATAGAGGCGGCCGTTGTCCTCGAAGGCCGGATCCAGGGCGAGGGCGATCAGGCCGTCGAGGCGAGTGACCGTATCCGGGGCGTAGGCCAGGTCGAGCACCGTGGAGACCCGTGTGGTCCGCTGGTCGACGACCCGGAGCTCGCCGGTGCGTTCGGCGACGAACACCCGGCGGTCGGGCGCGACCTCGACGTCGACCGGATCGCTCAGCCCCGTGCCCGTGAGCGCCGTCCGCTGGAAGGCGCCGGACCGCGTCGCGGTGCAGTCGCCCTCCTCCGCGCCCGCCGCCCACTCGATGCCACCGAGCACATGGGCGAGGAATGCCTCGTCCTCGAAGGCCGACGCCACGGACCCGCCGGCGGTGAACCAGGAACGCCCGCCGTCGTAGTCCTGGCACCAGGACCACGGATGGTCCACGCCCTGGTCCACCCCGGAGATGCCGTCGCGTACCCGGATCCGGGCGAGGGTGTGCACCGCGGGGCCCGGATCGGCGCGCCAGCTCGGCCACTCCTCCGTGCGCTCCCAGAGATCGGGCAGCGTCACGGTCGAGGGATGCGCATGGTCGAGGACCTTGATCCGTCCCGTCTGCGGCGCCGTACCGCGGTCGAGCTCCGCGCCGACCAGACCTTCGTACCAGTCCCAGTCGTCCGTGCCCGCGGAGGCGCCGTGCAGACCGACCCAACCGCCACCGGCCCGGATGTAGCGCCGCAGGGCGGCACGCTCGCCCGCGCCGAACGTGCCGTTCCGCGCGGCGGGGGTGTTGATGAAGACCACGGTGCCGAAGCGTGCCAGGTCGGTGTCGTTGAGGACGGTGGGATCGTCCGTCACCTCGACCCCGAACCCGTTCTCGGCACCGAGCTTCCTCACCGCCGCGACTCCGGCGGGGGCCGGGTCCGGAGCCGCTGCCGTTCTGCCCGAGAACACCAGTACGCGGAAGTCCTCCGTGGGATCCCTCGGCAGCGCGGCGCCCGTCACCGAGCCGATGATCAGAGCCAGGATCGAGACGAGCGTCACGAGGGCGATCGACGCCGGGGAGCATGCCTGGGGTGCGGGTCTGGGTAACGGACTGCTGCTCATGAGGGCGCTCCCGGTGCGGGGTGGGGGGCCGGGCCAAGGGTGGAAAGCGCTTTCTGAGGTGCGTGGTTCAGGGTAATTTCATGGCATGGCCGGGTCAATGGCCCCCAGGACTCCCGCGTCGGCGTACGGGTGTCGCGCCGCGGGGCCCCCGTCGGAGTGGGCCGGGTTCCCGGCGGCAGGCGGCCCTTCGCCGGATTCTCGCGGCGCACCCCGGGCCGGGCCCGCCCTCCGTGGGCGGCTGAAGCGTCAGCGGGACACGAAGGCCGCGATCCGCTGCCGCAGCGTGCGCGGGTCGAGGCCGTGGGCCGCCAGGTGGTCCGCCATCTGTCCGTAACGGCGCAGCTCGGCCTGGCCCACCCCGAGCCCGAGGACGCGGTGGGGGAGGTCCGCCAGGGCGTCGTTGGCCACCGCGGTCGAGGTGCCCGCCAGGTAGGGCTCGACGATCACGACGTCCGCGGCACGGCCCGCACCTGCCGCGCGGCGGAGTCCGGCCGCGTCGAAGGGGCGCACGGTCGTCGCGTACAGCACGGTCACGTCAAGGCCGTCCACCGCCGCGAGTACGGTGTCGAGCATCGGCCCGACGGCGATCACCACCCCACCCGTCCCCTGCCGCACCGTGCTGAGGGACGGGCCTGCCGGGTGGGGCGCGCGGTTCGACTGGAGGGAGAGCCGCACGTAGACGCGGTCGTCCCCGGTGGCTGCCTGCTCCAGGAAGGCCTCGGCCTCGTCCGGGTGGCCCGGCACCCGCACCGTCCAGCCGTCGAGGGTGTCGAGGAGCGCCACGTCGCCCGGTGCCATATGGGTGAAGCCCCCGGCCGGCCAGTCGTACGAGCCCCCGGCGCTGACCAGGACGCCGCCCACCCCCTGGTGGCCCAGGTCCAGCTTCACCTGTTCGAACGGCCGCTCGACGAGGAAGCTGGCGAACGTGTGCAGGAAGGGCCGCATCCCGGTCAGGGCCATCCCGGCCCCCGCGCCGATGAGCAGCTGTTCCCTGATCCCGACGTTGACCACGCGGTCGGGGTGGGCCCTGGCGGCGCCTTCGAATCCGTCGCGGCTGATCTCGGCCAGTACCAGGGCCAGGCGGGGGTCCTCCTCCAGCAGGCGTGTGGTCGTGGCGATGAAGCGGTCACGCATGGTGTCCATGTGTGGTGTCCTCCGGGGTGTCACGTAACGGGTGCGCGGGTCCGCCGCGCCGGTCAGCGCTTGGGCGTCACGCGGGCGATCACGGCGTGGGGCCGGCCGGGGTGAGGGGCGGTGAAGGCGGCGTACAGCGCCTCGTGATCCCGGCCGTCCACGGTGCGGACCGACCAGCCCGCCACCTCGAACCGGGCCGCGATGCCACCGGGCCTGGCGTGCGTGGCCGAGGCGTTGTCGATCACCACGGTGTGCAGCTGCTCGAGTCCGGCGGGCCCGGCGAAGGCGATCGCCTCGTGGTTGCTGCCCTCGTCCAGCTCCGCGTCCCCGGTGAGTACCCACACCCGGGGGCCGGTGAGTCCTTGGGCCCGCAGTCCCAGTGCGCTGCCCACGGCGAGCGGGAGGCCGTGCCCGAGCGATCCACTGCCGATCTCTGCTCCCGGCACCAGCAGCCGGTCGGGGTGGTGCCCCAGCGGGGAGTCGTACGCCCCGAAGCCCGGCAGCAGCTCCTCGGCGAAGAAGCCCCGGGCGGCCAGTACGGCGTAGTACGCCATGGGGCCGTGCCCCTTGGACAGCAGGAAGCGGTCGCGGCCGGGCGCGTCGACGGTGCCGGGCGAGACCCGGAGTACGCGGTCGTAGAGCACCCAGAGGGCGTCCAGGGTGGATGTGGCGGCGGGGCCGTGCTTCTCGTCGCCCGTCATCAGGCTCATGAGCCGGCCCAGGTCGTCGTATCCGTGGACCGGCGCGGAGGTGGTGTGCGTCGTCATGCGCCCAGCGTTCAACCTCAATAAAGGTTGAGGTCAAGTCCCCGGGAATGGGTTCGTGAGCACCGGTGCAAGTGCGGTATTGTTCTCATGCGCGTTCGGCCAGGGCGAAAGCCCAGGTCAGACGGACAGCGGGACGTGGCGCAGCTTGGTAGCGCACTTGACTGGGGGTCAAGGGGTCGCAGGTTCAAATCCTGTCGTCCCGACTCGAGAGAGTCGTAGATCAAGGGCTGGTCTCGGAGAAATCCGAGACCAGCCCTTGATCATTTTTGGGGAGCAGCCGGGGACCAGCTGGAGGTCCGGCGCCCTTGACCGGGTCAGCGGGTCAGTGGGTCAGCGGGTTCCGGGCGCGGATGTGGTCTGGCGCCGGCAGCGGTGCGGGAGGCCGTGGCCGGGGTGGCGCCGCTGTGGACATGACGCGGTGCCGTGTCGCTCACGCGCGGGTCCACTTCTGGTTGGCCTGGCCGTTACAGGTCCACAGCACCAGCGGGGTTCCATTGGCGGTGCCGGACCCGCTGGCGTCGAGGCACAGTCCGGAGCGGACGTTGCGGATCGAGCCGTCGGAGCCGACGGTCCACTTCTGGTTGTTCTGGTCGTTGCAAGGCCAGGTGATGACACGGGTTCCGTTGGTGGTGCCCTGATTGTAGGCGTCCAGGCACTTGTCCCCGTAGACGCGGATCTCGCCGCCCGCCCATGTGGTCCACAGCTGGTTGGCGGCCGTGTGGCAGTCCCAGATCAGAGTCGCGGCGCCGGCAGCCGTGGAGGCGTTGTCCACGTCCACGCAGCGGCCGGAGGCATTGCCCCGCAGGCGTGAGGTGGTGGCGGCCAGCGGGCTGCCGCCGCTCACCCGGTACGCGGCGACGCCGTGCGCGGGGACGCTCGCCGAAATCTGCGCGGACGTGCTCGACGTGCCGCCGGTCCACAGGTCGGTGAGGGTGAACGGTCCTCCGCCCAGGCCGATCTGGGCGGCCGTCGCGGTGACCGTCGCTGCGCTCTCGCCCCGGTTGAACAGGCCCACCGCGACCGAACCGTCCGCAAGGGGCTTGGCGAACACCTCGATGTTGCCGTCATCGCGCACCCTGCGGCCGCCTGCGCCCTGGGGGTCCTGGTTCACCGCCAGCAGGCGCGGATTGCGCAGAATCGCGCTGACGTCGGCGGACATCGTGCGGATGTCGTTGCCGGCCATCAACGGGGCGCTCATCAACGCCCACAGGGCGAAGTGGGAGCGGGACTCGGTCAGCGACAGGCCCGGGCGGCCGACGACCAGCATGTCGGGGTCGTTCCAGTGCCCCGGGCCGGACTGCGCAGCCAGCGGCGCATTGACGTCCAGGACGTTGCCGACGCCCATCGGGTAGCTGTTGGTGTTGCCGTTCTGCCAGATGTCGAGCAGGTCCTCGGTCGTCCGCCACAGGTCGGCGACCTCGCCCCAGTTGTACGTGGAACCGGTGATGGCGTGGAAGCTGTTGGGGTTGATGCTGTAGACGATCGGCCGACCGGTGGCGCGCAAGGCATCACGCATCAGCGTGAACCGCGCGACCTGCTCGTCACGCGTGCCGCTCGAGGAACACCAGTCGTACTTGAGGTAGTCGACCCCCCACGCGGCGAACGTGGCGGCGTCCTGGACCTCGTGGCCCCTGCTGCCCGTGGAGCCCGGATACGTGCCCACGGTCTGCGCACACGTACGCTCGCCCGGTACCTGGTAGATGCCGAACTTCAAGCCCTTGCTGTGGATGTAGTCCCCGAGGGCCTTCATCCCGCTCGGGAACTTCGTCGGGTTGGCCCGCAGGTTGCCCTGCGCGTCACGCTGCGGGTCGAACCAGCAGTCGTCGACCACCACGTACCGGTACCCGGCGTCCCGCATGCCCGAAGACACCATCGCGTCGGCGGCCTGGTGGACCTGGGCCTCGGTGATCCCGCACCCGAAGCTGTTCCAGCTGTTCCACCCCAGCGGTGGGGTGAGCGCCGGACTACCCGGCGCGGCTGTGGCCGTGGACTGCGCTGAGGCCGTCACGGACGCGGTCAGCATCAGCGTTGCGGCCGTGAGGAGGCGGAACAGTCGTCCGCCTGATCGTCTGAGCACCGGGACTCCTTCGGCAGGGAAGGGAGACGAGGAAGCTGTTCGAAATTTCGATTGCCGTTCGGAAACTTCGGAGGCCTCACGGATACTAGAGTGGTGAGTGGGCGTGTCAACCCCCCCCTCGACGGTGCGGGTTTGCCGCAAGATCGGCCACGGGCACGCTGAGGCGAACCGAACGACTCCACGCCGAACAGTCCGAATATTTCGAGGCGCCTCGCGAATCATGCGAGAAGGGTTGACGGGGTACGCCAACCTCCTATCATCCAGAATGCTCGACAAGTCGCACCGCGTTCGGTATGTCGAACACGGTGGAGCCGCTCCGACCGATGAACTCGAGGTGCACACCTCCATGAATCTGTCATGGTCGCATCAACCCCTCACTCGTCGCCGCACGCTCGCGGCCGCCACCGGCCTGGCCGTCGGCGCCCTCGTCCCCCCTGGGCCCGCCCTCGCGGTCGCTGCGCAGTACACGAACCCGGTGATCTGGCAGGACTTCGCGGACATCGACATCATTCGCGTCGGCGACACCTACTACGCCTCGGCCTCGACGATGCACTATTCGCCGGGCGCGCCCGTTCTGCGGTCGTACGACCTGGTGAACTGGGAGATCGCCGGGCATTCGGTACCCGTCCTCGACTTCGGCGCCAAGTACGACCTGAACGGCACCCGCGGCTACGTCAGAGGAATCTGGGCATCGTCACTTGCCTACCGGCCCAGCAACAGGACCTTCTACTGGCTCGGCCAGATCGACTTCGCCCGGACGTACCTCTATACCGCCACCGCGGTGGAGGGGCCGTGGAACAGACTGACGACGATCAGCACCCCCTACTACGACGCCGGCCTGCTCGTCGACACCGACGACACCCTCTACGTGGCGTACGGCAACACCACCATCAGCGTGGCCCAGCTCTCGCCCGACGGCCGCAACCAGATTCGTACGCAGGAGGTGTTCAGGACACCGTCCAGCGTCGGCACCTTGGAAGGTGCCCGGTTCTACAAGATCAACGGCCAGTACTACATCTTCCTGACCCGCCCCGCGAACGGCCAGTACATCCTCAAGTCATCCAGCGGCCCCTTCGGCCCGTACACGATGCGGCAGGTCCTCCTCGACCTGCGCGGGCCGATCCCCGGCGGCGGCGTCCCCCACCAGGGCGGGCTGGTGCAGACGCAGAGCGGCGCCTGGTACTACATGGCCTTCGTCGACGCCTACCCCGGCGGGCGCATGCCCGCCCTGGCGCCGGTCACCTGGACTGCGGACGGCTGGCCCGTCGTACAGCTCGTCAACGGCGCGTGGGGCGCCGCGTATCCCAGCCCGGCCGTAACCACTCCGCCCCGCCAGGTCACCCCGATGACCGGCGTCGACACCTTCGACGGTACGACCCTGAAACCGAGATGGGAGTGGAACCACAACCCCGACAACACCAAGTGGTCGGTCGGCAACGGCCTGACGCTGCGCACCGCGACGGTCACCCACGACCTCTACTGGGCCCGCAACACCCTCACCCACCGCATCCAGGGTCCCACCTCCACCGCCACGGTCCAGCTCGATCACTCCGCGATGCGGGACGGTGACCGGGCCGGGCTCGCGCTGCTGCGTGACTCCTCCGCCTGGATCGGCCTCAAGCGCGACGGCGGTGCGACACGGGTGGTGATGGTCACCGGGCTGACCATGGACAGCAACTGGAACACCACCGGCACCGGCGCCGAGACCGCGAGCGCGCCCGTCTCCGGCGGCCGCATCTGGCTGCGCGCGAACGCCGACATCCGCCCTGGCGCACCGCGCCCCGGGACCTTTTCCTACAGCACCGACGGCGTCACGTTCACCCGTCTCGGCCCCGCCTTCGCTATGGGCAACGACTGGCGGTTCTTCATGGGCTACCGGTTCGCCCTCTTCAACCACGCCACTCAGACCCTCGGCGGCGCGGTCCGCGTCACCCGGTTCGAGGTGTCCACACCCTGAACCGATCCATCGACCGAACCTCCCGGCGCCCGCCCCGGTCAGGAGAACCATGAGCCCGCGGAAACGGCTCGGCGTTCGCCGGGCGTCCGTCCTGGGTGTGCCGGCCGCGACCGTCCTGATCAAGCCGGCTCCGCGACCGGCATCAGCAAGAAGAGGGGCAGGCTGCAACCAGTATCCGGGAGCTCCCGTTCGGACCGGGTCCAGCCCCGGGAAGTGAGAGGTCAGGCGCTGGCCCGGACGGTCAAGCGGGTGGGGAGAATCAGGGGAGTGGGGTCCTGCCCGTTGACGAGCGCGACGAGCATGCGCGCCATCTCCCGTCCGAGAGCCTCTACAGGCTGATGGACGGTGGTGAGCGGCGGATCGGCGACCTGGGCGACCGCCAGATCGTCGAAGCCGACCACGGCGACGTCGGCGGGGACCCGTCGGCCGGCCTCTCGCACGGTGCGCAGCGCTCCCACCGCCATGTTGTCGTTGGCGGCGAACACCCCGTCCACGTCTGGGTGTTCCGCCAGCAGTACGGCCATGGCTGCGGCCCCGCTGCGCTCCGTGAAGTCCCCCTCCGCCGGCGGGAACGGATCGAGACCGGCGGCCAGCATGGCGTCCCGGTAACCGCGGTACCGGGCGCGCCCGGCCTCGGTGTCCAGACGCCCGCAGATCACGGCCACGCGCCTTCGGCCGAGGGAGACCAGATGCTCGGTCGCCTCACGCGCTCCGCCGACGTTGTCCACGTCCACGTACCACCGGGGAGCCGAACCGACGGGGCGCCCGCCGAACACGACGGGTATCTGCGCCTCGTCGGCCATCCGGGTCAGCGGATCGTCCTCGCGCAGCGCCATCAGCATCACACCGTCCGCGCCCCTGGACCGCAGGAGCTCCTCGACCCGTTTGCGGCCCCGGTCGGACGCGGCCAGGCACAGCATCAGATGCAGGTCCGCCGCGTCCAGGGCGGCCGACGCTCCCACGATCACCCGGGCGAAGAACGGATCGGCGAAGATCGACGGATCCTCCCCCGCGATGACCAGGGCTGCCGCTCCCGTCTGGCGGGTGGCCAGCGCGCGGGCGGTCGAATTGCGTGCGTAACCGAGTTGCCGCACGGCCCGTTCGACGGCCTCGCGCTTCGCGCGGCTCACGTGCGGTGCGTTGTTGAGAGCACGGGAGGCCACCGAGCGGGAAACACCGGCGTGTTCGGCCACCTCGTCGAGCGTCGGATGCCGACGCGGCGCTGCTTCTGCCATGACTCGTGAGTCTTTCACAGGCGGGGAGGCTCAGGGACGCACATATTGGGACCGCTTCCGGTCGATGGCCCTACCTGAGCCTGGTCCCTCGGTGAAAATCGAATGCTGTGCCGAGTATTGACAGCCCAACCGCCCACCCGCACGATTGGGACCGCTTCCAGTGGGAGCGCTCCCAAAGCACACGTCCTCTGAAATCGAGGTACTGTCTTGAGCCGCAAACTCCGCACCCTCATGGCCGCGCTCTGTGCTCTGCCGCTGGCGTTCGCCGCCGCACCCTCCGCCCACGCCGCCGACCCCACCACCATGACCAACGGGTTCTACGCGGATCCCGACTCGAGCGCGAGCCGGTGGGCGGCCGCCAACCCCGGCGACGGCCGGGCCGCCGCGATCAAGGCCTCCATCGCCAACACACCCATGGCCCGCTGGTTCGGCTCCTGGAGCGGCGCCATCGGCACCGCGGCAGGCGCCTACGCCGGAGCGGCGGACGGCCGGGACAAGCTGCCCATCCTCGTCGCCTACAACATCTACAACCGTGACTACTGCGGCGGGCACTCCGCCGGTGGAGCCGCTTCGCCGTCCGCGTACGCCGACTGGATCGCCCGGTTCGCCGGAGGTGTCGCGGCCCGCCCGGCCGTCGTCATCCTCGAACCGGACTCTCTCGGAGACTACGGCTGCATGACCCAGGCCCAGATCGACGAACGCGAGGCCATGCTCACCAACGCCCTCGTCCAGTTCAACCGCCAAGCCCCCAACACCTGGGTGTACATGGATGCCGGCAACCCGCGCTGGGCCGACGCGGCGACCATGGCCCGGCGTCTCCACGAAGCCGGCCTCCGACAGGCCCACGGCTTCTCGCTCAACGTCTCCAACTACATCACCACCGCCGAGAACACCGCCTACGGCAACGCCGTCAACAACGAACTGGCGGCTCGCTACGGCTACACCAAGCCGTTCGTCGTGGACACCAGCCGCAACGGCAACGGCACCAACGGCGAGTGGTGCAACCCCTCCGGCCGCCGCATCGGCACGCCCACGCAGAAGGGCGGAGGCGCCGAGATGCTCCTGTGGATCAAGACTCCGGGCGAGTCCGACGGCAACTGCGGTGTCGGATCCGGCTCCACGGCCGGCCAGTTCCTGCCCGAGGTCGCCTACAAGATGATCTACGGCTACTGATCCGGGGAGTCCCGCCGCCCGCACAGGCGACCGCCGTGCCGGGCTCTGGCGAGCGGGCCCCTTGACCCGGCGGCGAGTCGTGGGGCGTACGTGTCACGGACGCGCCCTGAGGGCTGTCCCGTAATCCCTGGCGAGCGCACGACGACAGCTACGGCACCTCGCCGCAGTCCTAGGTCAGGGCCGGTCCCGGAGCAAGCCGAGACCGGCCCTGACCGTATCCGGGGACCAGTTGCAGACCGGCGCGCCCGACGGAGCTGCGACGCGCCTGACCCGGTCAACGCGGCATCCCCCGCCAGGACGCGGCGGCCCAGCTGCCGCGTCGGCCGTGATGATCCTCGGTCCGCGTGGCGGCCACGACGCCCGGGCGGGGCCGGCTCGTGATCGCCGACCAGGCGGAACCCGTCCTGCATCACCGTCCGGGCTACGGCGCGGTCTTCGGCGCTCGATGTGCACGCCTGCGGTCGTCGTCACAGGCCTGCCGATGCGTCTTGCCGGTCCTGATCGCTGTGATCACTCCCCTCCCGGCCAAGACGCGGGCCACTTCCGTGCCGGGGGCGAGACCGAGGGGCGTGAGGGCGACAGCGGCAGCCGCCGCGGCCCTGGCCGTAGGACGGAAGGGATGTGAGGTCACCGGCTTCCCTGAGCGGCTGCGGACGCTTCGTGAGCCGCTGCGGACGCTTCGGGGGTGGGGAGTTCGCTGCTGCACGTGGTCCGGCCGAAGGCGCCGGTGGCGGTGGCGCGCTGAACGTGCTTGCCGCGTACGGCCAGGGTGCAGCTGGCCGTGCCGCCCTTCTCGCCGAGGGTGACGTTGACGATCGGGGAAGCGCCCAGCGGAACGCTCACGGTCTTCCTCCACGGCAGGCCGGCGTTCGTGACGACATCCGCCTTGTCGCCGTCGGCCCCGCGGTAGGAGATGTCGGCCGAGCCCTCGCCGAGCACCTCGTAGGTCACCTCGGCGGTGGGCGTGGCCCGCCGTCCGTCCACCGGGTCGTCATCGGAGTCGAGGACTCCGAAGGTGACGAACGCACCGCATGCGAGCAGCAGAGCCGCGGCTACGGCGATGCCGCTGCGGTTGCTGCGGCGCTCTTCCGGCGTCTCAAAAGCCCTTGTGCCGTCCAGGGTTTCGGACGTGTCCGGTCCTGCCGGTTCTTCGGTCGTCGGCATTGCCGTGCTTCCTGTCGATGTGAATTCCGCCTGCGTTATACACCATCGGAATCGATGAATGCCAGGCAGCGGAAAAGTCCGGCAAGGTGCCCCCAATCGTCTTGATCCGCCAGCTGAAATGCCCCAAATGCGTAAACGGTTGACGGGGCATCAACTCGCGTGATCAGAATCTGCCCGCTGCGACCGGCTCATTTCTGGCGAGGCCATTTTTCCGTATGTGGGAGGTGGCCTGGTTCGTCATGCCCTGAGGTGCTTCGGTCGAGGTCAGGTCCACCGTGAACGGCGACGGAGTGCCCGCGCCGGCGCGTCGGTGCGCCTATTTCGCCTGGTGCGGGATGGGCGTTGATGAAGGGAATGGCGTGAAAGTCAGATACGGGCGGGCAATAGCCTGCCTCGTGGTTTCGGCGGTCGCCGGTGCCATGCTGCCACAAGTCGCCTATGCGGCACCGGTTTCGAATACCGACGGCGAGGGTATCGTCGATGCCTTCGCGGGCTGGTTCTCGGAGGACGAGGGCGAGTCGGACGCGCCGGAGGAGCCGTCGACCGGCGGGACTCCGGTGCTGCCGAGCCGGGAGAAGCTGCCGAAGGGCAAGGCGGCGGGGAAGCCGAAGCGCGTCGCGGAACTGACAGGCGAGCGCACGGCGAACGCCCGGTACTGGAAGCTGTCCGACGGCCGGGTGCAGGCCGAGGTGTCGGCGACGCCGACCGGGTACCGGGCGGGGAAGTCGTGGAAGGACATCGACCCGACAGTCACCCCGACCGGCTCCAAGGGCTTCGACTTCGCCAATACGACCAACGCCGCCCGGAGCTGGTTCGGATCGGACGCCGAAAGGCTGCTCCGCTTCGAGTCCGGTGACGGGCACGCGGTGACTCTGGGCCTCGAGGGCGCGGGCAAGCTCACCCCCGTCGCCAAGGGCGACACCGTCACGTACAAGGACGCCGTCGGCGGTGCGGACCTGTCGTACCAGGTCGGTCCTGGCCGGGTGAAGGAGAACATGGTCCTGGACCGGAAGCCCACGGGCCCGGTCTCCTTCATCTTCACTCTGGACGCCGAAGGGCTGACGCCGAAACCGGGCAAGGACGGTTCGGTCTCCTTCTACGGCGAGGCCGCCCACCCGGTGATGGTGATCCCCGCGGCGTTCATGACGGACGCCAGGAAGGACGCCCGGTCGCCGTACGGCTTCGCCTACAGCAAGACGGTCACCCAGAAGCTGACCAGGGCCGGAAAAGGCTGGAAGCTGACGGTCACCCCCGATGCGAAGTGGCTGTCCGCGCCCGAGCGGCAGTACCCGGTGACGGTCGACCCGACGATCTCGATCGCTCCGACGCCGACGACGGCGCAGGACGTCATGATCTCCTCGGACGGTCCGGGGACGAACTACGACGACAACTGGCGGCTGTCGGTCGGCAACACCAGCACCGGATCATCGCGTGCGCTGATGCGGTTCCCGCTGACCGGGGTACCGGCCGGTACGAAGCTCGACTCGGCAGATCTGAAGCTGTACTACGACCAGTTCCACACCACGGGGGACACCGAGGTCCAGCTGGAGGCGCACCGCGCCACGCAGCCGTGGACCGAGGACCAGGCCACCTGGAACAGCGCCAACGCGATCACCGGTGAGCTGTCCGGCACCTCGGTCGTGGTGGACGACGGCGACGCCGGACGGACGGCGGCCGTCGGCGCCTGGCCCGCGTCGGGAAACACGGCCTACACGCAGTACGCGGTCAACCAGGACTACCTCTACAACAAGGACTCTGCCGCGGGTGACACGTACACCTGGCAGCCGAGCCTCCCCGAGGACGGCACCTACCAGGTCGAGGCGCACAGCATCCCGGCCTCTGACCGTGCCACCAACGCCCCGTACACCGTGACGTACGACGGCGGGACCAAGGGGTACACGGTCAACCAGCAGGCCGGCACGGCCGGCGTGTGGAAGACGCTCGGCTCGCATCGGTTCAAGGCCGGCACCCTGGGCAAGATCGTTCTCGGTGACGGTCCGGCGTCGACCAGCACGTCGGTGATCGCGGATGCGGTCCGGTTCACCAAGGGCGGCGTGGTCACCAAGCAGCCGGGCGAGCTGAACACCTGGCACACCTTCCCCGTCACCAAGACCGTCCAGTCCTGGATCGACGGCGCCCAGGTGAACAACGGCTTCGTGATCAAAGCCGGCGACGAGAGCGCGAACGGCCCCAAGGGCGGCCCCCGCTACGAGGGCAGCGAGTTCGGGTATGACGGCGAG
Organism: Streptomyces argenteolus; assembly: GCF_042902585.1. Classification (GTDB taxonomy): domain Bacteria; phylum Actinomycetota; class Actinomycetes; order Streptomycetales; family Streptomycetaceae; genus Streptomyces; species Streptomyces argenteolus. The sequence goes on along the minus strand of NZ_JBIBEG010000003.1, from coordinate 579,164 downwards.
ACCGCCAACTACCCACGTCTCGTACTGACCTTCGGCCGCCAGGGCGTCGACCTCGCCGCCCCGACCACGATCCACGACACGGGCGCGGAACTGTCCTGGTCGGCGTATCAGGACCGGGACCCGATCGGGACCGCCGACGACATCGTCGAGTACCAGGTCCACCGGTCGATCAACCAGACCTTCACGCCGTCGGCCGCCACGCTGGTCTCTCCGGTGGCGCCGGCCACCACGTCGTTCACGGACACGGCGGCGACGCCGACGAAGGCGGACGACCCCGACCCGTACGGCCGCGCCTATTACTACATGGTCGCGGTCAAGACGAAGGACGGGCAGGTCGTCGCCGCTCCGACGCAGCTCGTGCGGCTGCCGAAGGCCGGACGCACCACGAAGGTGCTGACCGCCTCGCAGGACACGACCCTGTCCTCGGCCCGCACCACGCTCACCCACGACACGATCGACGACGGCGGCCCGAAGAACTGGCTGAGCGTCGGCAACAACTCCGCGACCTACGGCGACACCCGCGCCCTGCTGAAGTTCCCGGCTCTCGGCATTCCCGCCACGGCGCGGGTGCTGGACGCGACCGTCCGGCTGTGGAGCACGCAGACCACCCAGGAAACCGCGGGCGCGGTCTACGAACTGCGGCCCCTGACACGTGACTTCGACGAGGCCACCGCGACCTGGGCCAAGGCGGACGCGACGACGAACTGGACCGCCGCAGGCGGCGACTTCGGCGCGGTTGCGGCTGACACCGGCGCGAAGACCAACGACCCGGCCCGCCAGGACTGGAACGTGACCTCACTCGCGCAGTCCTGGGTGACCACCCCGGCCTCCCAGCGCGGTGTGGCCGTCAAGATGGCGGACGAGGCGGCCTCGCAGGAACGGACCCTCTTCCTGTCGTCCGAGGGCACCGAGCCGAAGCTCCGGCCCAGAATCGTGGTCACCTACATCGACTCCACGACGGAATCGACGTACTACGCGCCGCAGACTCCGGCGCGCATGACCCCGAACACCGATTACACGGTCGACTTCACCCTCACCAACACCACCGCGTCGACGTGGAACGTCGCCGACCACGTCCTCACCTACAAGTGGGCCCTGCCGGACGGCACCGACGCCACAGGCGGTGGCAACCAGATCCGGACCGCGCTGCCGAGCGACCTGGCGCCCGGTGAATCCGTCCAGTTGCAGGCGCAGGTGAGGACCCCGATCAACTCGGACTCGGGCAACAAGCTCACCGAGTACGCCCTGACCTGGGATGTGTACGACAAGACCGCAGGGACGTGGGCCTCGGGCACCGAGGGCATCCCGGGCCTGAAGCAGAACGTGGCGGTCGAGGACCCGACCTCCAACCAGCTCGGCATGGAGAAGTTCTACTCCTACACGGGCAAGAACACCGGCGCCGGCTCGACCGTCATGAACAACCTGGCGTCCGGCAACAGCGTCTGGCAGTACAACGCGTTCACCAACCCGGGCCGCGGTGTCACCACCTTCGCCCGGTTCGCATACAACAGCCTGGACACCTCCGACACGGTCTCCGGTCACGGCTGGTCCTTCCAGGCGTCCGGTCCGATCCGGCTCGGCGCCCCGCTGGAGTTCCATCCCAAGCCGAACCCGACCGAGATCCGGCTCCCGGACGGTGACGGCACGACCCACGTGTTCCGCGAGCAGGACGACGGAACGTGGAAGGCCCCCGCCGGTGTCCACTACAAGCTGACGGCCAAGCCCGGTCTGGACTGCACCCCGCTCAAGGACCCGGTCCCGGACGCGTGGACGCTGACCCGTCCCGACGGGACGCGGTTCCTCTTCGGCTGCGACGGCTACCTGACGTCGCTGGTCGAGAAGAACGGCAACACGCAGACGTACACCTACGAGGAACGCAAGTCCAACAACAAGCCGACGAAGTTCCTCCGTTACCTCACCGACCCGTCCGGTCGGCAGTCGCTGACCATCGAGTACTACACCAAGGCGGACAGCTCCAACCCGAAGATCATCGACCACATCAAGTCGATGACCGAGATATCGGGCCGCACGTTCGCCTTCGAGTACTCCGACAAGGGTCTGCTGACGAAGCTGACCGACGGAGCCGGCTCCGCCCAGCCGAAGGTGTTCGGCTTCGAGTACGACGCCACGCAGGGCAACAAGAACGTCAAACTCGTCAAGGCCACCGACCCCCGCGGCAACGCCACCGCGATGTCGTACTACGCGCCGCAGGCCGGTGACGACCCGAAGTACCACTGGTGGACCAAGGCGATCACCGAGCGTCTGCAGGGCGTCACCGGGTTCGGCTACGCGGCCGACGCCGCAAACACCAAGTTCACCGCCACCAAGGTCACCGACGCGGAGTCGCACGCCACCGACTACGTGTCGGACGACTTCGGCCGGCCGGTCCGGACGACGAACGCCAAGGCGCAGACCACGAAGCTCTCGTGGGACGCGGACAACAACGTCACGTACCTGGAGGAGGCCAACGGCGCCAAGACCGCGTACTGCTACGAACAGAAGACGGGCCATCCGCTCTGGAAGAGGGACGCGGAGAGCAACAAGGCAGGCGTCCCGCCGTCCTCGGACTGCGCGCCGGGCACATTCCCGGCCAACTCGGCCCGGTACACGTATCAGACGCGTGCGGACGGCTATTCCGCCGACCTGGCCACCAAGACCTCTCCGGAAGGCCGGAAGTGGCAGTTCGCCTATGACGCCTTCGGCAACCTGAAAGCGGTCACCGACCCCAAGGGCGTCGCCACCACGACGGCGGGTGACTACACCACGTCGTACGAGTACGACGCCTACGGCCGGCTGACCAAGGCGACCGACGCCAACGGCAACCCGACGACCACCGGTGAGTTCGGCCCCACGGGCTACCCGGCGAAGATCACCGACGCGCTCGGCAAGGGGACGTCGTACCTCTACGACGAGCGCGGCCAGGTGCTCGAGGTCACCGACGCGCTCGGCAAGAAGACCACGCAGACCTACGACACCTTCGGCCGTCCGAAGGTGAACACGGTTCCGAAGGTCCAGGACGCGGGCGAGCTGATCACCACCCCGGCCCCGGTCTACGACGCCAACGACAACGTCACCACCTCGACGGCGCCCAACGGCGCGGTCTCGACCGCGGTGTACGACGCCGCGGACCAGCTCAAGTCCGCCACCGCGCCCAAGGACACGCCCACGTCACCCGAGCGGAGGACGTCCTACACGTACGACAAGGTCGGCAACCTCAGGACCGTCACGGAGCCGAAGGGTTCACTGACGACGACGGACGCGACCGACTACGTCACCACGAACCACTACGACGAGATCTATCAGCTCACCTCGGCCGCCAACTCCGCGGGCGACAAGATCTCCTACTCGTACGACGACGTCGGCAACACCGACGTGGTGGTCGACCCGAAGAAGAACGCGACCGCCGACGCCACGGACTACACGTCCAAGATGGCCTACGACCTGAACCACCGGCTCATCACCTCCACGGACGCGGCCGGCAAGGTCACCTCGCGCACCTATGACAAGGACTCGCAGGTCCTCACGACCACGGACGCCGTGGGCAGCACCACGACCTACACCTATGACGAGCGGGGCAAGCAGACCGAGGTCAAGGTCCCGTACGACCAGAGCACGTTCCGTACCACCAAGTACGAGTACGACCAGGCCGGCAACAACACCAAGGTGATTTCGCCGAGGGGCGTGGCGACAGCCACCGCGGACGACTTCACCGCGCGTACCGAGTACGACGCGCTGAACCGGCCCGTCAAGCAGTTCCAGCCGTACGATCCGAACGACGCCGGCAACAACGATCCGAACGTCTACACGCAGACGGTGTACGACGCGGTGGGGCGGGTGGAGCGGCAGTCGCTGCCGCCGTCGGAGGGCCAGACGGTCCGCAACGACACGGTCTTCGAGTACTTCGACAACGGCTGGTCGCGGAAGTCCACCGACCCGTGGGACATCACCACGACGTACGACTACACCGAACTCGGGCAGCAGAAGGCCCGAACGCTCACGTCTGCGGGCGGTTCCTCGGACCGCACCCTGACGCAGTCGTACTACCCCGACGGCAAGCTCAAGTCCAAGGCGGACGACGGCGTGCCGGTGGGCAGGTCGGTGGTGCTGGTCGACAACTCCGACACCCAGCACACCTCCGCCACGGGCACCTGGACGGCCGGCGACCTCGCCGGCCAGCAGGGCTACGACCACCGCAGGCACGCGGCCGGCACGGGCACGGATGCTTTCACCTGGGCGCTGAACATCCCGAAGGACGGCTCGTACACCGCGTACGTGAAGTACCCGAAGGTGACGGGCGCCGCGACGGCGGCGAAGTACACGCTGTCCCAGGGGGCGACCACCCAGCCCGCGGTCACCAAGGACCAGACGGCCGGCGCCGGGACCTGGGTGCCGCTGGGCTCCTACAGCCTGAAGCAGGGCAACGACGCCCAGCTCGAGGTGGAGCAGAGCAGCTCCGGCAGCGTGGTCGCCGACGCCGTCAAGCTGGTGCGTGACACGGCCGGGGAGACGGACACCGAGAAGAACTCCTTCGCCTACGCCTACGACGTCAACGGCAACCTGACCTCGATCGACGACACCTCGGCCGGCGCGAAGATCGACGCCTACACGGTCACCTACACCGGCCTCAACCAGGTCCAGAAGGTGACGGAGTCCCTCGCGGGCCAGGAGAAGAAGGCCACGTCGTACACCTACGACGCCAACGGCCAGGCAGACACGGTCACGCACCCCGGCCAGTTCTCCAAGTACACCTACGACCTGCGCGAGCTGGTCAAGACGATCTCGGTGGGCAAGTCCGCCACGGACGCGTCGCCGAAGGTCTCGTCGTTCACGTACACCGACCGCGGGCAGCGGCTCAAGGAGACCAAGGCAAACAACAACACCGTCGACCACACCTACCTCCTCGGCGGTGACCTGAAGTCGACCACGGAGAAGAAGGGCTCCGGAACTCTCGTCTCCTCGCACACCTACGCGTACGACCTGAACGGGAACAAGGCGCAGGACGTCGCGGAGAAGATGAACGCCGACAACCACGCGGCGTACCTCGACTCCACCACCGACTACACCTACGACCCGGTGGGACGGCTCGCCAAGTCGGTCAAGACCGGCACAGGCGCGGGCACCGAGACGTACGTCCACGACGACAACGCCAACGTCGTCAGGCAGACGGTCAAGGACGTCACCACCGTCTACGACTACGACCGCAACCGGCTGCTCAGTGCCACCACCGGTGGCTCGACGGCCACCTACGCCTACGACCCGTTCGGCCGGCAGGAGTCCGTCACCGCGGGCGGCAAGGTCATCGAGAGGAGCGTGTACGACGGCTTCGACCACGTCGTGGAGTCCCAGAAGATGGACGGGACCGGTGCGATGAAGTCGACGACGTTCACGTTCGACCCGCTGGACCGCACCACGTCGAAGACGGCGGACGGCAAGACGACCGACTTCAGCTACCTCGGCCTGTCCGGCGAGGTGCTGAGCGAGGAGGTCGCCGGCCGGCTGACCAAGTCGTACCAGTACAGCCCGTGGGGCGAGCGTCTCTCCCAGGTCAAGCACAACGCTGACGGCACGAGCGAGGACGGCTTCTACGGCTACAACTCGCACAGTGACGTCGAGACGCTGACCGACAAGGACGGTGACACCAAGGCGACGTACGGCTACACCGCCTACGGCTCCGACGACAAGTCCGAGTTCACGGGCATCGACAAGCCGGACGCCGCGGACCCGACGAAGCAGGAGTACAACCCTTACCGGTTCAACTCCAAGCGCTGGGACGCCCAGTCGGGTACGTACGACATGGGCTTCCGGGACTACAGCCCGGGGCTCAACCGCTTCACCACCCGGGACATGTACAACGGCGCCCTCGCCGACATGAACCTGGGCGCGGACCCGTTCACCGGCAACCGTTACGCGTTCTCCGGCGGCAACCCCACCAGCTTCGTCGAGATGGACGGCCACTTCGCCATCCCGCTGGTCTGGTGGGCCGGGGCGGCCCTGGTGACGGCCCTGTACGCGGCGACGCCGGAGGGCCAGGGGAACCTCCAGGACGCGGCGACGGCGCTGAGCCAGCTGATGCCGTCCGCGGAGGACCTGGCCTCCTCCAGCTCCTCCAGCGGGTCGAGCAGCGGTCCTACGCCGTCGCCGGCGCCGGGACCGGCTCCCTCCGCGCCCAAGAGCGGCCCGCAGGGAACCACGACCGGAGCAGCGGTATCCATGCTGGTCCGGATTTTCCAGGGCCTCACGTCGTCACAGGCGACCGAGGACACCTCCCTCCAGCGCAAGCTGATCGACCGCGCGGGGGAGGAGAACAAGAAGTGCCAGGACTCCTCCGGGCCGAGCACCGTGTGGAACACCCCGGTGGACACACAGGGCCGGGCCACCGGCGGGTTCGCCTGCCTGAATCCGGACGCTCCGGCGCCCAGGAACACCAGCGAGCCGCAGAACCCGGTCGGCTGGAACCTCCAGGGCAGCGCCGACGAGTGGAACCGGGCTCACCTGATCGCCCGTGAATTCGGCGGGACTCACCTCCGGCAGAACATCGTCCCGACAACGAAGTCCGCGAACCAGACCGACATGCGGGCTGTCGAGTACGAGATCGAAAGGCGCCTCAAACTGGGAGAACGGGTCTATTACCAGTCCGTTCCGGTCTACGTGCCCAACAGGACCAATCCGATCGGAGTCCACATGTACGTATCGAGCTCATCAGGCACATTCTCGCGACTGATAGGGTCCGGAGTTTAAGTCCCCTTGAGGGACTGATCCGGCACAGATGAGGCGGTGGGGTGGGCGGCCGGCGGCTGGCCCACCCCACCGCCGATGCCGTTCATGGAGGAACACATGAATCATCTCGACGTCATCCGGCTGCTCGGTCTCGACGCCCCGCTGCGGGCGCAGGACGACGGTCACGGGCAGGTCGTTCCCGAGGACTTCGAGTTGCTGGTCCAGGCGCTGCCGCCGGGGGTGATCGCGGCTTCGGTGCTGTTCAGCCGGCCCGATGTCCCCGTGCGCTCGCTGCCGGACTTCACGGAGGAAACCGCCCTGCGCCTCGCGGACATGGAGGAATCCCTGCGTACCCGCGAGCACGCGCTTCCGCCGTCCTTCTTCCCGCAGCCCGGCGGCATGGTGCCGTGGGGCCGCACCGCCCGTGACGGCGTGCTGCTGTGGGACACCACCGACCCGGACACGGCGAACTGGACAACCGTCCTCACGGATTCCGATTTCCAGCTGTGGCTGGACCTTCCTGTCTCCGCGTCGGAGTTCATCGCGCGGGCCCTTCTGGGACGACCCGAAGGAGTTCCCGCGTTGGAGACGTACGAGGAATACGAGGCGGGCTCGTTCTGGAATGTCGCCGACGACGTGCGCGCGACGGCCACCGCGCTGGCGAACCCGGAGATCGGGGCGGTGGAGGAAATCATCACCAAGGTGCGGGGTATCGGTGTCCCGGGCGTCCGGCAGTACGCGGAGGAGCTGCTGGACCACGCCGTGAAGGAGTCGTTCGGCGCCCTTCCGGCCGACTACCTGGCCATCATGAAGGAATTCCCCGGCGGGGTCGTCGCCGGTATCCGGGTGTTTCCCGTGGAGGCGAGACCGGAGACCCCGGGGCTGCGGTGGCTGGACGAGGACCGGTTGTTCCTGCAGTGGGGAGAGACACCGGGGCACATGTTCGGCTGGCTCACAGGCCAGGGTTCGCCCGAGGACTGGCGCATCGCCTACATCGAGCGGAGCGGCACCGCGCTCACGCACCTGGAGGACCAGACCTTCTCCACCTTTCTGCGACGTCGGTTGCGGGGCGACAACTCACTGTTCTGATCCGGTCCCGTCGGCACGTCCGGGCGGCTCGCAGCTCCGGCCTCGACCGGCCTCCTTGCAGCGCGGTCGTCGAAGGACAAGGGCAGGGCCGGGTCAGAAGGTCTCCCGGACCTGGCCGGGTTCGTTCCTCCTGCGGGTGGCGGCGGCCCTGCCGAGGCCGGTCGCCTCACTGAAGTGTTCTGTCCGCCCAGGTGGTTCCGGGGGACCCGCCCACCGGGGCGGGGTGCCTCAGGCGCGGCGGGTGCGCCAGAGCCATGTCGCCGTGCCGACGAGCAGGGCGAGCATGGCCACGTTGGCCACGAGGGCCGGGGTGTCGCCTTCCGGGCCGCCGTTGGACAGGTTCCACGCGGCGATGACGACCGTCGGCAGGACGGCGGTGATCAGTACGCCGGTGGTCTTCTGGACGGTGCTCCAGTGCACGGAGGTGCAGAGGAGCACCGCGCCGGTGATGCGGAAGACGAAGGCGAACGCCGGGCCGGGGAGATCCGGGAAGACCATGGCGAACGGCAGCGCGAGAGTGAGCATCAGCAGCGGGACCAGGGGATGCACCTTGCCGCGGCGGGCGGGTGCCCCGGCATCGTCTCCGGGGTGCGTCCCGGCGGTCACGTTCCCCGACTCGGCCAGCGCCGTCGCCGCGATCGTGCGGGGGTCGCCCAGCTCCGCGAGGATGTCACCGATCGCGGCGCCGGGGCGTTCTGCCCGGGCCACCTCTATATGTTCGGTGAGGTCGGCGAGGAGTTCCTGGCGGCGGTCGGCGGGGAGTGCGGAGGCCTCGCGCTCGACGGTGGTGAGGTAGTCGCGTACGAGATCGGAAGAGGTCTTCATGCGAGGTCTCCGTCGGAGGGGGGTGGGGTGTTCAGGAAGGTGTCGACCGCGTCGCGGAAGCCGGGCCAGACGCGGGTGAACTCGTCCAGCGCGGTACGGCCGTTGTCGGTGAGGGCGTAGTAGCGGCGGGGAGGGCCCGAGGCGGACTCCTGCCAGGTGGTGGTGACCAGGTCGTCGCGGCGCAGCCGGGACAGCAGCGGATAGACCGTGCCCTGGCTGGTGGCCAGAGCGCCGGAGTCCTCCAAGGCGTGCAGGAGTTCCACGCCGTAGCGGGGGCGGTCCCGCATCAGGGCGAGCACGCAGTACTCCAGGACGCCCTTCCGTAGCTGGGCGGCTGCCCTGGCCTGCTTGGTCGACTCACCTGGTTCCATGCGATGCAAGATACCTGGTTGCGCAAGTGCACGGGGAGGGTGGGTGCGGTCTCGCTCCGGGGGCCTGGGTGCCGTCCGGCATACGGAGTACCCCCCGAGCCGACTGCGGCGGGTCCGCCGGCCTCTTCGACAGCGGTCGTGCGCACGCGAAAGCCCCGGACCACGGGAAGGGATCCGGGGCCGGTCGTCGACGGTCCGGAAGGTTGTTCGTGCCGGCGAGTCGGGCGGAAGAGCGTAGGCCGGTGGAGCCGGGACCGGACTACCCGGCGCAGCGCGGGTGCTCGTTGCCGGCTCCGTGGTGGGCCCGAGGATTCGGCGAGCCCGTGCGGGTCCGTGACCCGGACGCGAGCCGGGCAGGTGCGTGGAACAGCTCCACGCCCCTGCCCGGAGCAGCGGCCGTGCGGGGTCGCCTCAGGTGGTCCGGCCCGAGCCGGCCGACGCGGCCTTCTTGATGCCCTCGGTGATGTCGTCCAGCACGGACAGCTTCGGCGCCTTGTCGTGGACGTCGAAGCCGGAGCGGACGACGACCAGCATGTCCGCGGAGCGGGGGGAGGGGAAGGCGAGCGACTCGACGTAGCCGTCGTCGCCGTTCTTCGTCACCACCTTCCAGCGCACCCGGTAGCCCTTCTGGCCCGCCACGGTGACCGCCTCGGACTTGAGCTCCTCGTGCGAGGTGATCCCGCCGTAGACCTTCTCCCCGTACGACTCCTCGGCGTTGGCCTCGATGTCGGCCTCGGCCGCGGCCTTCGCCGTGGTCGCCTCGACCTTCAGGGCCTGCGCCGGCGCGGAGAACACCCCGCCGCGCACACACGTCTGGCTCTCGTCGCCCGGGCAGGCGTACTCACCGGTCGTCAGACCGGCGCCGATGGGGCCGGACTGGCCGGTCCACCCGTCGGGGACGGGAATGCTGATCCCGCTGGCCGCATCGGTGGCGTAACCGTCCTCGGACGGCATCTGCTGTCCGGGGCCCTGGCCGCCGCCGTCCTCCTCGTCGCCCTGTCCGCCGCCCGGTCCGCGAGGGCTGGCGGAAGCCCCGGGAGGGCCTGCGGGGGCGTCCGCGGCGCTGCCGCCACGGTCGTCGGAGCGGTCGCCCAGCATGTACGCGCCGCCACCGACGGCGGCGAGCAGCACCACACCGGCGGCGATGCCGGCGCCTATGCGTATGCGGCGGCGCCTGACCGTCGCGGGCGACGGCCGCAGCTGGTCGGTCCAGCGGCTCCCGTCCCACCAGCGTTCCTGGACGGGGCCGATTCCTGAGTGCCCGGGGTCTGGATGCCAGCCGGGCGGGGTCATCTGCGTCACGAGAGCACCGTAGGCGCACTGGCTGAGAAACGTATGAAACGCACAGCGTGGCCGTAGTCACGTCCCAGGTGTACGTGCGCACCTCGCCGGACGGCGGACAAGTCCGGGCGGAGCCTGACCAGTTCGTCACTCGCCCGGAAACCGCATGTGTCGCGCCGGACGACGAGGGCGTGCGGTACGGCGGCCGAGCGGGCCTACGGCTCGATCAGCCCGGCCCTGATCGCGTACCGCGTGAGCTCCAGACGGTCGCGGAGGCCCAGCTTCTGCAGCAGATTGGCCCGGTGCCGCTCCACCGTCTTGACGCTGATCACGAGCAGGCTCGCGATCTCCTTCGAGGAGTGGCCCTCGGCGACCAGCTTGAGGATCTCCTCCTCCCGCTCGGTGATGGCCCGGTCCGGTACGTCGCCGCCTTCCCTGACCCGGTCCAGGTAGTTCCGGATGAGAGCGGTGACCGCGCCCGGGTAGAGGAACGGCTCGTCGCGCATGGCCGCCCGGCACGCCTCGACGAGGTCCCGGTCGGCCACGGACTTCAGCACGAAGCCCGAGGCGCCGGCCTTCAGCGCCTCGAAGAAGTACTGCTCGTTGTCGTACATGGTGAGCATCAGAATGCGAAGCCCCGGCATGACCCGGGACAGCTCCCGGGCCGCCTGAAGCCCTGTCAGGCGTGGCATGGCGATGTCGAGGACGGCGAGGTCCGGCTGTTCCGCCCGGGCCATCTCGATCGCCTCCGCCCCGTCGCCCGCCTCGGCGACGACCTGGAGGTCGGGTTCGCCGTCCAGGATCAGCCGCACGCCCCTGCGGACCAGTGCGTGATCGTCGGCGAGCAGGATGCGGGTTTTCGGGGAGCGGGCGGGGGAGTGGGCCATGGTCAGGCACTTCCGTTCCGTACGGGTACGTCGAGGCGGACGTCCGTCCCGCCCGTCGGGGCGGTGCCGACGGTGAGCGTGGCGCCGATGAGCAGGGCGCGCTCGCGCATGCCGCGCAGCCCCGCACCCTCGGGAGCGTCCCCGACGCCCCGTCCGTCGTCATGGACACGGAGCTCGACGCCGTGGCGGCTGCGGCGCAGGGAGAGTTCGAGCAGACCGGCCCGGGCGTGGCGGACTGTGTTCGTGAACGCCTCCTGGGCGATGCGGTAGACCACCAGCTCCGCCTCCTCGCCGAGGGGCGGCAGATCCTTCTCCAGCCGCCTCCTCACCGTCAGCCCTCTCGGCGTCGGCGTCTCGGTCGTCAGCGCCGTCAGGGCGCTGACCAGGCCCAGCTCCTCCAGCACCCCGGGGCGCAGCCGGCGGGCGATGCGGCGGATCTCGTCCAGGCTGCCCCGGGTGATCTCCTGGACCTGGGCGAGTTCCTCGCGCAGCGGGTCCGGGGCGTGGTTGGTGACCCGCTTCAGTTCGAGCAGGACCGCGGTCAGGGTCTGGCCCACCTCGTCGTGCAGCTCCTGCGCGACCCGCCGTCGCTCGGACTCCTGGGCCCACAGAGCCCGTGCGCTGCTGGTCGCACGCTCCGCCTCCAGGCGGTCCAGCATGCTGTTGAACGTCTCGATCAGGGCCGCCACCTCCCCCTGCCCCGCGACCTCGGGCCGGGGCCCCGGGCTCAGCAGGTCGATGGTCGTCATCGCCCGGCTGACCCGTTGCAGCGGGGCGAGGCCCAGCCGCAGGAGCAGCGCGTTCGCGCCGAGCATCAACGCCATCCCGACGGCCAGGATCAGGGCCTCGGTCAGCACCACCGGCGCGGACACGGTGAGAGGGCCGAGCAACAGCAGGGCGCCGGCCGCCACCAGGACAGCGGCGTTGAGCAGGAAGATGCGCCAGAACAGGGACAAGACCGCACGGCCTCCTTCGGACGGTCACCCGCCCGGGCGGGGCGACTGCCTCCACTATCGCCGGTCGGGCGGACCACGGAGTCCCGCCCGGTCCGTGCGGCCGTGTCTGCATGGCCGGCCCCCTCGAAGATGGGTGTCATCCCCGATGGTCACCGGCCCCCGCCGGCGTCGACGATGGAGTCCGGCCCAACGGGTTCCGATCCGGGAGGGAGTCACCATGCCCGACTACGACCAGCGGCCGAGCGGCATCGAGTACCGGCCCGTGCACGACGGCGACGCACGGGACGGCGGCGGTTACGCGGGCGGCGCGTCCGGCGGCGCTCCGCGAGGCGGGGCCCGGCGCGATCCGCGCCCCCGCCAGGTGTGGCCGTGGCTCGCGGCAGGGATCGTCGCCCTGGTGGCCGGCATCGTGATCGGGCACGGTCTGCTCATCGCCGCAGGTCTGGTGGTGGCCGGGATGGCGGGCCAGCTCCTCGAACCACGACGGTCAGCGCACCGGAGCCGGGTGCCGCGCCCCCGCTGAGCCTGCCCGGGATTTGGTCCGACCACAGCCCTTGTGTGACATAGTCGGTCCATGCGTATCGCCCGGACCAGGGAGTAGCGGATGCCCGTCGAGTGGCAACCCGTACGGCAGTCCCGCACTCATGAGCTGGTGCTCCAGAGCATCGAGGAGCAGGTCTTCGCCGGCGAACTCAAGGCGGGCGACCGTCTCCCGCCGGAGCGGGAGCTCGCACCGGTGCTCGGCGTCAGCCGGTCCGCGCTGCGTGAGGCTCTCCGGGTGCTGGAGACCATCGGCGTCCTGGTGGCCCAGCCCGGCCGTGGCCCGGACTCCGGCGCGCGGATCGTGCGCAACCCGGACGACGCGCTCGGCCGGCTGCTGCGCCTGCACTTCGCCCTCGGCAGTTACAGCCTCCACGACGTACTGGAGGCGCGTGTCGTCCTGGAGCGGTCGAGCTGGGAGGCCGCAGCCCGGCACGCCTCTCCGGAGGACCTCGACGCGGCGGGGCAGCTCGTCCGGCGGATGGGGGAAGCGTCCGTGGGCGTGGCGGAGTTCAACGACCTCGACACCCGCTTCCATGTGCTGATCGCGGGCAGCTCGGGCAACGCGCTGACCTCCACGCTCACGTCCGCGGTGCGTGAGTCCGTCCGGCCGCTGATCCTGCGGGCCCTGGAGGAGACGGGCGACTGGCCGGCGACGGCGACCGCGCTCAACGCCCAGCACGCGCGACTGCTCGAACTGGTCCGTGAGGGGCGGGGCGGCGAGGCCGCCGACCTGGTCGAGGAACACATCCGTGGCCTGCACGGCACTCTGGTCGACGACAGCGACGACAGCGGCGGTGGCCACGACAACCACGACAGCCGCGACGCCGACGACGGCTCCTGAGGCCCGCGCCCCGTACGTCGCGTCGCGTGAGGCCGCGCTCCTCATGAGGCCGCCGCGTGCCTCGTAGCCCCGTCCTCCGGTGGTTCGCGGCTCCCGGCCCGGGCCCGTCCTCCCGGCTCCCGCGCTGCCCCGATCCGGGCTCGCGGTCGTCAGCCGGCCCCGTGCACGCCGTGGGCGGTCTGGGCGCCGGCTTCTGGGACCTGCGGCGACGGTGCGGAACCCACCCCTGCCGGTGGGTGCGCCGACCGGGCGGGGGCGGCCTCCTCACCCGTGGCCTCGCGCCCCCGCTCGATCATGCCCAGCGCCACCCCGGCGATGATGATGATCCCGCCCGCTGCCTGCGCCGGCCGGATCGACTCCCCGTTGATCACGACGGCGCCGAGGACACCGAACACCGGGACCAGGTTGAGGATGTTCACGGCGACGCTCGACGCCATCCTGCGCAGCCCGTAGTTGTAGAGCAGGAAGCCGCCGACCGAGCACGCCACCGCCAGATGGACGAGCAGTGCCGAGGTGGTCGCGTCCGGCATCCGCCAGTCGCCCGCCTCCAGCAGCGACGCGACCAGGAAGCCCGCCGCGCCCGCCAGGGTCTGGTGATAGGTGACGCCCACCGCGTCCTGGCCCGCGCTCGCCCGCTTGCCGAGTACGTTGTAGCCGGCCCACGCCACCCCGCCGAGCAGCAGCAGGATGTCGCCGAGCCAGCGTGAACTCCCGCCGACCTGCGCTCCGTTGCGTACGACGAGAAAGGCGCCGACGGCTGCCAGCAGCACCCCCGCCACACGCGTCAGCGGCAGCCGTGTGCGGAAGACGACCAGTTCCAGCAGCATCGTCATCAGCGGGTACGTGGCCACGATCAGCGAGGCGTCGGAAGCGGTGGACAGATCGACGCCGACGTTCTCCAGGACGAAGTAGACGGTGATGCCGAGGAAGCCGCTCAGATACAGCTGCCGCCGCTGCCGTGCGTCCGGCCGGGCAGGCCGCTGCCGCCGCATCCGCACCATCACACCCAGGATCAGCGCCGCGAGAGTGAACCTGATGGCGCCGATGCCGAGCGGGCCGACATCCTCCAGCACCTGCTTCGTCACGGCGTACGAACTGCTCCAGAACAGCGCGGCGGCCACGACAGCGCAGATCGCCCCCGCGCCGGGGCCTCGTTCTCCCATGGGAAGCCGTCCTCTCCCTCGCCGATTCCTCGCCGAGGCCAAATAAAGGTCAGTGAAATCGCGAGGAGGCTAGCAACAGCGACGGGTAAGGCGCTTAGAATCCGAATTAGCTTCGACATCGATGAGGGCGGTACGAGTATGGACGAACTAGATTCGGCATTGGTGCGGATGTTGCAGGAGGATGGTCGGCGCACGAACAGGGACATGGCCCAGGTGCTCGGTATCGCCCCCTCCACGTGCCTTGAGCGGATCAGGTCGCTGCGCCAGCGCGGCATCCTGACGGGCTTCCACGCGGAGGCCGACCTCGCGGCCATCGGCCGTGGGCTCCAGGCCATGATCGCCGTACGGGTCCGACCGCCCACGCGTGCGGTGATCGAGGCCTTCCAGGCGTTCCTCGTGCGGATGCCCGAGGTGATCTCGGTCTTCGTCCTCACGGGGACGGATGACTTCCTCGTGCACGTCGCCGTCCGGGACACGGACCATCTGCACGCGGTGGTCCTGGACAAGCTGACGAAGCGACCCGAACTGGCCGACGTGCGGACGTCGGTGATCTACAACCACATGCACAAGAAGGTCGTCGGGCCCATGTGAGACAGGGGCCAGGAGCGCCTGCCGGCAGGCCGACGGCCCGGGGGAGGGCCGCCCGGCGTCACGGCCGGCGGCCGGCCCGACCACCGCCTCCTTGCTAGGTAGACTGACCTACCTAATAGCGAGAGGGAACGTGATGAGTGAGGCCTCCACCCCGGCAGCGCACCCCGCGAACAGAAGGGGAACCGCGCGCACACGGCTGCTCGCCGCCGCGGCGAAACGCTTCTACGCGGACGGGGTCTCGGCGACCGGGATCGACGCCATCACCGCCGAGGCGGGCGTGGCGAAGATGAGCCTCTACAACAACTTCGCCTCCAAGGCGGACCTGGTGATGGCCTACCTCGACGCCCGGCACGAGGAATGGCTGGACCTGTACCGCCGCCGGCTGGCCGCGGTGAGCGACGCCCGCAGCGGCGTGCTGGCCGTCTTCGACGCGTACGCCGATCACGCGGACCTCGCGTACGAACACGGCTTCCGTGGATGCGGCCTCCTGAACGCGGCGGCCGAACTCCCCGCCGGTCACGAGGGGCGGGAGGTGGTGCGCCGCCACAAGGAGGATGTCGAGTCCCTGCTCGCCGGGCACCTCGGTGCACTCCTGCCCGACCGGCCCGAGGAGGTCCGCACCGTGGCGGAGCACCTGGCGTTCCTGCTGGAGGGAGCCATGGCGCGGGCCGGCCTGGAGGGCGGCGGCACGCGTCTGCGGCATGCGCGGACCCTGGCGGCCGGCCTGCTGGACCGTCTGTGACGCGGCCGGCCGGGCGCGCGGCGCGACCGGTGGGGCTGGGTTCGCTGTGCATACTCCTCGCCTCGGTGCTGTGGGGAACCACCGGCACCGCGGCGACCTTCGCCCCGGGAGTGGGTCCTCTGGCCATCGGTGCGGCAGCCATGGGCGTGGGCGGGCTGCTCCAGGCGCTGGTGGCCGCCCGCCGGGTGGCGGTGGAACGCGCCGGGCTGCGCGCACAGCGCGGCGTGGTGCTGCTCGGCGCGCTGGCGGTGGGTGCCTACCCTCCGGCGTTCTACTCCTCCATGCACCTGGCGGGTGTGGCCGTCGGGACCGTCGTGTCGATCGGGTCCGCCCCGCTCGCGTCGGCGTTGATCGAGCGTGCCGTCGACGGCCGGCGCCTGACGCGGCGGTGGACGGCCGGTGCCTCGCTGGGACTGGCCGGAACGGCGCTGCTCTGCGCCGCCGGAGCGGCCGACGCGCACTCCGGCGAAGGGGCCCGCTCCGTGGGGGCGACCGTGCTCGGGGTGGGGCTCGGCCTGGTCGCGGGTCTCACGTATGCCGTCTACTCCTGGGCCGCCCACCGCCTGATCAGCAGGGGTGTCGCCTCGGGGGCGGCGATGGGCACCGTCTTCGGCCTGGGTGCGCTGCTCCTGCTGCCGGTGCTGCTGGTGACCGGCGGGCCGCTCCTCCACTCCTGGTCCAATGCCGCCGTCGGTGTCTACATGGCCCTGGTGCCGATGTTCGCCGGCTACGTCCTCTTCGGCTGGGGGCTGGCGCACGTGCCGGCGAGCACGGCGACCACGCTCTCGCTGCTGGAGCCCGCCGTCGCGGCCGTGCTCGCCGTGCTGGTCGTCGGTGAACGCCTGCCCCTCCTCGGCTGGGCCGGCACGCTCCTGATCGTCGGATGCCTCGCCGTGCTGACCGTTCCGGTCCGCCGGACGCGGAGGGTCCGGAACGTGAGCGCCACGTCGGAAAGCGGCGCAGGCTCCCTGCTTCCCCATGCGGACCGAGGCTAGTATGGTCGGACCATAAATCAACCCGGGGAGGTCCCATGCGCATCGGACTCTTCGCCACCTGTCTGGGAGACACGCTCTTCCCGGAGGCGGTGAAATCCACGGCGGTCCTGCTCGCCCGCCTGGGCCACGACGTGGTGTTCCCACCGGGCCAGACCTGCTGCGGGCAGATGCACGTCAACACCGGCTACCAGCGCGAACCCGTCCCGCTGGTACGGAACTTCGCCGAGCAGTTCGGCGACTCCTCGATCGACGCGGTCGTCATGCCGTCCGGATCCTGCGCGGGCTCCGTCCGCCACCAGCACGAGATCGTCGCCGCGCGGTACGGGGACGCCTCGCTGCGCGCCGGTGTCGCCACGGTCAAGGCCAAGACGTACGAGCTCTCGGAACTCCTCGTCGACGTCCTGGGCGTCACCCAGGTCGGTGCCTACTTCCCGCACCGCGTCACCTACCACCCCACCTGCCACTCCCTGCGCATGCTCCGGGTCGGCGACAAACCGCTGGAACTGCTGCGGGCCGTCGAGGGCATCGACCTCGTCGAACTCCCCGAGGCCGACTCCTGCTGCGGCTTCGGAGGCACCTTCGCCGTCAAGAACGCCGAGACGTCCACCGCGATGCTCCAGGACAAGATGCGCAACATCGCCGACACCGAGGCCGAGGTGTGCACCGCGGGGGACTCCTCCTGCCTGATGCACATCGGAGGCGGGCTCTCCCGCATCAGGTCCGGTACGCGCACGCTGCACCTCGCCCAGATCCTCGGATCCACCCGTACCGCGCCGTACGCCCCGATGGAGGCCGCCCGATGAGCACGTTTCTCGGCATGCCCGCAGCCCCGCCCCGCTCCCCGTACGGCACGGGAAACCTGCGCGGCGACCGGAGGTTCCCGGAGGCGGCCCACGACGAACTCCGTAACGGGCAGCTGCGCCGCAACCTCGGCAGGGCCACCCGCACCATCCGCACCAAGCGCCTCAACGTCACCGGCGAACTCCCTGACTGGGAACAGCTGCGCGACGCGGGGTCGGCGATCAAGACCGACACCATGAACCGGCTGCCCGAACTCCTGGAGCAGCTGGAGCGGAAGGTCACCGAGCGCGGCGGCACCGTCCACTGGGCCCGCGACGGCGTGGAGGCCAACGAGATCGTCACCCGGCTGATCAGGGCGACCGGCAGCCGTGACGTCATCAAGGTGAAGTCGATGGCCACCCAGGAGATCGGCCTCAACGAGCACCTCGAAGCGGTCGGCATCACGCCGTACGAGACCGACCTCGCCGAGCTCATCGTGCAGCTCGCCGACGACAAGCCCTCGCACATCCTGGTGCCCGCCATCCACCGCAACCGCGACGAGATCCGGCAGATCTTCCTCGACGAGATCCCCGGCATCGACCCGGACCTCGACAACGTGCCCGCGCACCTGGCCGCCGCCGCCCGTGCCTATCTGCGCGAGAAGTTCATGACGACCAAGGTGGCGGTCTCCGGCGCCAACTTCGGCATCGCCGAGACCGGCACCCTCGCCGTCGTCGAGTCGGAGGGCAACGGCCGCATGTGCCTGACGCTGCCCGACACCCTCATCACCGTCATGGGCATCGAGAAGGTCCTGCCGCGCTTCCAGGACCTGGAGGTCTTCCTCCAACTCCTGCCCCGCTCCTCGACCGGCGAGCGGATGAACCCGTACACCTCGATGTGGACGGGCGTCACCCCGGGAGACGGGCCCCAGGACTTCCACCTGGTCCTCCTCGACAACGGGCGCACCGCCGCCCTCGCCGACACGATCGGCCGCGAGGCGCTCAACTGCATCCGCTGCTCGGCCTGCCTCAACGTCTGCCCGGTGTACGAAAGGGCCGGGGGACACGCGTACGGATCGACGTACCCCGGGCCGATCGGGGCGGTGCTCACGCCGCAGCTCGCCGGGATGCACGCGGCGAAGAACGACCCCAACAGCTCCCTGCCGTACGCCTCCAGCCTCTGTGGCGCGTGCTTCGACGCCTGCCCGGTCAAGATCGACATTCCCTCGATGCTGGTCGAGCTGCGCCACCAGCACACCGAACAGGCCGGGACCACGGCGGAGAAGCTGGCCATGAAGGCGGCGGCCTCGGTGATGAAGAAACCAGGGCTCTTCACCGCCGCGCAGAAGGCCGCCTCCCTCGGCTGGGTCGTCGGCGGACGCGACGGCACGATCTCGCATCTGCCGGCCCCCCTCAGCGGCTGGAGCGACAGCCGGGACACCGCCGCACCGCCCAAGCAGTCCTTCCGCTCCTGGCTGGCGTCGGCCGAGGGCGCGGAGACCATGCGGGCGGCGGCCGACGAAGGCGCGCGCCGTACGGCCGAGGCCCCCGAGGAGGACCGGTGACCACCCCCACCGCACGCGACACCGTGCTCGGCCGGATCAGGGACGCCCTGGCCCTCGCGCCCACCCCCGGCACCGAGATCCCCCGCGCCTACCGCACCGGCCGCACTCTCCCGGACGGCGAACGCCTCACGCTCCTGACCGACCGCCTCGTCGACTACAAGGCACTGGTCCACCCCTGCACGGCGGACCGCACCGCCGACGTGGTCGCCGAGGTGCTGCGCGGGCACGGCGCACGGCGGATCGGAGTGCCCGCCGGGCTGGACGAACAGTGGCTCGTGTCCTACGACGGCGAGGTCCAGCGGGACTCGGCGGACATCCCCGCGCCCAGCCTCGACGCCCTGGACGGTGTCGTGACCGCCTCCGCCGTCAGCTGCGCCGAGACCGGCACGATCTTCCTGGACGGATCGCCGGACCAGGGGCGGCGCGCCCTGTCCCTCGTGCCCGACCTGCACGTCTGTGTCGTGGACCTGTCCTCGGTCGTGGCCGGGGTTCCCGAGGCGGTCGCCCGGCTGGTCCCGGAGAGGCCCACCACCCTGGTCAGCGGACCGTCGGCCACCTCCGACATCGAACTGGAGCGGGTCGAGGGCGTCCACGGTCCTCGCACCCTCGCGGTGGTGATCCGCACGGACGTCTGAGCGGCACCAGTCGGCCCAGGCCGCCGCTGCGGACGAGGCCGAGGCCCGGGCAGCTCCTCGCCGCGCGGGCCCCGGTGCCCGAGCATCGCGGGCACCGGGGCGGGGGCGCGGTCAGGCGCCGATGCCGTAGAGGCTGAACTCCTCCCAGGAACCGGTGATCGCGGTCGAACGGGCGCGCAGGGCGTACTGGAGCGAACCGGTGTAGCTGTTCTCCATGGCGACGAACAGGCCGTTCAGCGTGGACTGGAGGGCGTAGCGGTCCAGCTCCTCGTTGTAGAACAGGTAGAAGCGCTCCCAGCCGCCGACACTCGCGGAGCGGGCCCGCAGCACGTTCTGGGCGCTGCCGGTGTAGTTCTTCTCCACGGCGACGTACCGGTCGTTCGCCAGGGACTTCAGCGCGTAGGTCGCGGAAGGCTCGTCCCACTCGAACGCGAAGCCCTCCCAGCCGCCGCCGACCTCGGCGGAGCGGGCGCGCAGGACGCCGGTGTTCGGGGCCGGGTAGGTGGCCTCGGTGGCGACGAACTTCTCGTTACGGGCCGACCGCAGGGCGAGGAGCTCGGGCTCGGCGGCCGTCGCGGAGGTGGTGCGGCCGGCTGCGAGCGGAGCCTGCGACGCGCCCGCCGCGTAGGCGAGGCGCTCCAGCGCGGCGCCGTCCACCGCCGCCCAGCCGCTGGGGACGGGGGCCGGGCCGTCGGTCCGCGGTGCGGATCCGGCCATCGGTGCGGCCAGTACGGAGGCCGTCAGAAGGGCGCTCAGGGACAGGAATACGGACGTGATGCGTCGCACGGTTTTCCTTACTCGTCGTCAAGAGAATTCCGGCTGCGGGAAAGCACTGCGAAGGAGTTCTCGCCTCGCCGAACGGTCCCAGGGACGAACGGCAACGGCCGGGGAGAGTGTTCACCCGTCGACCTGTTCCCCCCCCACGGCGAAGCCGCCCCCGTCCCCCGCACCCCCGAAAGCTGCGACCGACGCCTCCCCAGGCGTTTCGGCAGCTGCCACGCCACTGGGCGAAGCGGCCTCAGCGTAACCGCGCGACGTGCTGTTCGGAATTGAATTCGGGGGATTTCGGGGAGACGTGTGAAGTGTATTCCTGAATTACTGGTTCCGTAGTTCTCCATTAAGGCGGAGCGCGGAAAGTGTTTCCCCGGCGTTCGTTCGCGGGGGTGTGTGCGGGCCGGGCTGTGCTTCAGCCGTCGGCGAGGGCGCGTTCGTACGCCGCCGGCGTGTCGACGAACATCCGGCGCTGCTCGGCCGTCAGGGTCCGAGCGCCTCCCGCCAGGCCGTCGCCCCGTGCCCCAGCCACACCCGTGGATCGTGTCCCGGTGCGAGGGGGAGATGCTGACGATCTTCCGGCGCCGGTCCACGCTCATCGGCCCGTCGAGGAGCAGGTGGGCGAGCAGGTACAGGTGCCGAGGGGTCAGCGCGAGCGTGCGCAGCTCCTCCGGGACCGGGATCTTCCGGCCGGAACGGGCGCCGGGAAAGGGGCTCGCGGTGCACTGCCTCGCCTTCTGCGACTCCCTTCGTACGCACCACTCCGGCGAGGAGGGGGCGTTCACCGACTTCGAGAAGCAGTTCCCCCAGCTGGCCCCGTGATCGTGAGGCTCCGCGAGGAGCACCGCACCGTGGCGCGGGCCCTGCGCGACATCGAAGAGCTCCTCGCACGGCACCTCCTCCCGGCGCTCGCCGGTGACGGCGACGGGCCCCACGCCAGGTGAACGGCGCGCGGTGAGGGGCCGGCCGTCTCCGGGCTACAGGCCGTGGCCGACCTCCAGCGGCGCGAAGCCCACGTGGGTGGTCGAGCCGTCGTCCGCCCAACGCACCTCGATCC
Source organism: Streptomyces argenteolus (assembly GCF_042902585.1). Lineage (GTDB taxonomy): Bacteria > Actinomycetota > Actinomycetes > Streptomycetales > Streptomycetaceae > Streptomyces > Streptomyces argenteolus. The sequence continues at coordinate 557,356 of NZ_JBIBEG010000003.1, read as the reverse complement.
GATCCCCGTTCACGTCCACCGCGCTCACCGCCGCGGCGAGCGGGCCGGCTTCGGGCTCGCCGGTGAGTGCGGCCAGGGCCACCAGCACCTCGGTCCCCTCCACGTCCGCACCCAGCCGGGGCAGCACCGCCCACCGGGTGAACGCCGTGCCCTGCGGTGCCCGCACCTCCTCCTGCTCCGTCCAGCCGTGCAGCCCGTGCAGCGAGGAACGCACCGCGCCCCCGGGCTCCGTCGCCCAACCCGTCTGCTCGGCCCGCGCGTCGGCCGGGGCGCCCAGGATCCGGTGCACCCGCAGTTCGTACCGGCCCCGGACCACGGTCACGCTCTCCACCCGCAGACCCGGCCAGGTCGGCGCCCCCTCGGGGAAGACCGGGATGTGCCAGGAGGCGGCCCAGCCCCAGCCCTCGCCGTGCCCCGCCCCCAGCGGACGGATGCGGACCCTGCTGCTGCGGGAGCCCGCGACCCTGAGCGAGAGGTGGTTGTCCGCGGTGTTCGTGGACGCCGTCGGGCCGGTGGCCGTCGAATACGCCAGGCGCGCGTAGAGCGGGTCCGACACGTCGGCCGTCTCCGCCTCATGGGGCCGCACGTGGTCGCTGCCGTGGTTGTGCAGCCGTACGATGCCGTCCGCACGCGTCGACTGGACGAGCAGGCCCGGTGACCGCAGGGCCAGCACCCGGTCCGGGCCCTCGCTCGGCGCCGGTTCCTCGCGAGCGGTCCACAACGGGTGCTCCGGAGGGGCCAGCAGCGCGACGAAGGCCTTGGACGCCCAGTACGGCGAGGACGGGCCCGAGTACACCTGGAGCGTCGCGTCGTGCGGGCCGTGGTAACCGAGGCTCAGCAGACCGTCGTCACCGGCCGCACCATGCTCCAGGAAGTACCGCAGCGAACCGCTGATCAGCCGCCGCGAGACGCCCGGCGCCAGCGGGGTGTGCCCGGACGCCGCGCCCATCCCGATCGCTGCTCCCGCCGCGAACCGGTAGGTGAGGGAGCGTCCGACGTGCATCGGCGCACCGTCCGCGCCGAACATCAGCGAGAAGCTCTCCAGGTGTTCGCGCAGCCGGCCGCCGTAGAGCGCGGCCAGCTGTTCGTCACCCGACAGGAACGCGTCCAGCACCGGATACAGGTGCAGCGCCCAGCCGTTGTAGTGGTCGAAGGCCCGCCCGTCGCCGTCGGAGTACCAGCCCTCGCCCCGGTACCACCCCTCCATCAGGTCGAGCGCACGCTGCCGGGCCCTCGCCGTCTCGGCGTCACCCCGGCCCACCGACTCCAGGAAACCCGCGACGGAGAACGGGAAGAGGTACCAGTTGTTGGGCGCGGGGGAGTGCCGCAGCGCACCGCGCAGCCACTCCTCCGCCCGGTCCTGCGTGCGGGCGTCCAGCCCGTCCCACAGCCAGGGCCGGGTCAGCCTGAGCCCGATCGCCACCGAGGCGGACTCCACCATGGGCTGGCCGAAGACCGTGTGGTCCAGGATCAGCGGCCACGACTCGGCGTCGTCCCGCCCGGCCGTGCGGGTGCCCGCGGCGAGCCCGTCGGCATACCGCTCCAGCCAGTTGTGCGGATCCTCGCCGCCCGAGCCGGCGACGCGGAACGCCGCGGTGAGGAAGGTCCGGGCGTAGCCCTCCAGGCCGTCGGAGCGGACGCCGGAGCGGGACGGGCGCCCCGGAAGGTCGATCAGGGCACGGCCGGGGGTCGACCACTCCCAGGCCGAGCGGAGCAGTCCGTCGGCCACCGCTTCCCAGTGGTCCCGGGTCCAGCCGGTGAGGGGACTCGACTCGTGATCCGCCGGGGGGAGCCGGAAGGGGATGAGGGTCATGCGAGGAATGCCAGCCTTTCGCGTCGTACGGGATGGGCGAAACTGCCGCCCTCGGCCCAGCGGGCGACCTCGCCGACGGCCAGGTCGGCGAGTCGCCGCAGTTCGTTGCCCTGGGATCCGGCGAGGTGCGGGGTGATGGTCGCGTTGCGGCAGTCCCACAGCGGATGGTCCACCGGCAGCGGATCGGGATCGGTGACGTCGAGCACCGCCCGGATGTGCTCCGAGCGCAGTACGTCGGTGAGGGCGTCCTGGTCGACGACCGCCCCCCGGGAGGTGTTGACGAGAACGGCGTCGGGCCGCATGGAGGCGAGGAGCTCCCGGCTGACCAGGCCCGTCGTCGCCGGCAGCAGCGGTGTGTGCACGCTGACGACGTCGCTCCCGGCGAACAGGCCGGGCAGGGACACCAGTCCGGCCCCGAGCGCGTCGGCCTCGGCCTCCGTGACGTACGGGTCGTGGAGGAGCACCCGCAGGTCGTACGGGCGCAGCAGTTCGATCACCCGCCGTCCGATCAGGGAGGCGGACAGGATGCCCACCGTACGGCGGTAGTTGCCCACGTCGGGAGGGGTGGCCAGCCAGGCGTCGCGGTGACGCGTGGCGCGGAAGTCGCGGGCCCGCTCCAGGACGCGCTTGCCCGACAGCAGGATCATGGCGACGGTGTACTCGGCGACCGGGAGGGCGTTGGCCGCCGCCGCGGACGACACCTCGATGCCTCTCTCCCAGCAGGCCTCGGTGACATGACCCCGTACGGAGCCCGCCGTGTGCACGACGGCCCGCAGCGCGGGTGCGGCGGCCAGCACGCCCGCGTGGATCGGTGGGCACCCCCAGCCGGTGATCAGGATCTCCGTGTCCGCGAGCGCGGCGCGGGCCGCGGGCGTGGTGAAGTCGTCGATCGCCGGCAGGGGCGCGAGCGTGCACACCTCGGCCAGTGCCGACAGGGAGGCGGGGGAGAGCACCGCGGCGGCGGCGTCCGCTCCCATGGCGAGCGCGGCACGCGGCAGTCGGTGGGCGGGGGGAGTGCTGGGCATGGTTCTCCTGTGCGGTGGTCCGGGCGGGGCGGCACGGCTACTTGACGGCGCCCGCCGTCAGCCCGGACCGCCAGAAACGCTGGAGCAGGGCGAAGGCGAGGATCAGGGGCAGAACCGCGAGCAGCGAGCCCATGATGACGACGGGGTAGTACTCGGGTGATACGGACGCGGCGCTGTTCCATGAGTACAGACCGAGGCTCACCGGATAGAGGTCCTGGTCGGAGAGCATGACCATGGGCAGGAAGAAGTTGTTCCAGATGGCCGTGAGCTGGAAGAGGAAGACGGTGACCAGGCCGGGCCCCAGCATGCGCAGCGCGACCCGGAAGTAGGCCGCCAGTTCGCCCGCGCCGTCCATCCGCGCGGCCTCCAGCACCTCGTCGGGCACGTAGCCCTGGCTGAAGATGCGGCCCAGGTAGACGCCGAAGGGATTGAACAGGACGGGGATGAAGACCGCCCAGAAGGTGTTCACCAGTCCGGCACCCGACGCCATCAGGTACAGCGGCAGCGCGAGCACGGTCTGCGGCACCATCACGGCGGCCAGCACCAGGCCGAACAGCTTCTCCTTGTGCGCGAAGCGGTACTTGTCGAAGGCGTAGCCGCACGCGATGCTGATCAGCGCGCCGAGCGCCGCGCCCACGACCGCGTACAGCAGGCTGTTGCCGTACCACCGCCCGTAGAGCCCGCCGTCCATGGCGAACAGGTCCTTCATGTTCTGAACGAAGGAAAAGTCGGTCAGCGACAGGAAGCTGCTGCTGAACAGGGCGTCCCGGTCCTTGGCTGCCGCCAGGACCAGCCAGAGCACCGGCAGCAGGGTGTACAGCACCGAGACGAGGACCACGAGGTTGACCACGGAACGGCCGAGGAGCCGGGGCCGGAGGGGGGACGCGGTACGGGACACGGTCGACGCGCTCATCGGGCGTCCTCCTCGGTGGCGTCTGCACGGTTGGTCCAGCGGGTGACGCCGTAGGAGAGGGCGATCGTGCACAGGAGCAGGATGACCGAGGCGGCAGCCGCGAGACCGTAGTTGTTCCGGGTGAAGGCGGCGTCGTAGATGTACATGCTGGGTGAGAAGCGCGAGTTGATCATCGGGGTCGACTGGCTGAGCAGCATCGGCTCGGTGAAGAGCTGGAGGGCGAAGATGAGGGTGAACATCGCCACCATCACGATCGAGGAGCGCACCAGCGGGGTCTTGACCTGGAGGGCCGTGCGGACCGGACCGGCGCCGTCGACCACGGAGGCCTCGATCACCTCGCGGGGGACCGCCTGCAACGCGGCGTAGAACACCACCATGTTGTAGCCGAGGTTGCTCCACAGCGCGATGTTCACGATGGAGGGGAGCACCATGTGCACCCCGAGGAAGTCGACGGTGACGTCCGCCCTGCCGAGCAGGTCGATGACCGGGCTGATGCCGGGCGTGTAGAGGTACAGCCAGATCAGGGCCGCGATGATGCCCGGCACGGCGTGCGGCAGGAACAGCGCGAGCTGGACGGTGCCCCGCAGGCGGACGACGCCGGAGTCCAGCAGCAGGGCCAGCACGAGGGCACCGAGCACCATGAGCGGGATGTAGACCACGCAGTACAGGGCGACGACCCCGAGACCGCCGAGGAAGGTCGGGTCCGCGAGGACGGCGGCGTAGTTGCGGAGCCCGGCGAAGACCGTCCGTTCGGGGCCGAAACCGAGCCCGGGCTGGTCGTCGCTGAAGAAGCTCAGATACACGGCGGTGGCGACCGGGATCAGGAAGACGGTCACCAGAAGGGCGAAGAACGGCGTCATCAGGACGCCGCAGGCGCCCAGTTCACGCCGCCGGGCGGACCTGCGGCCCTTCGGTGCCGGCGCGGTGGCGGCCGGACGCTCCGGCGAAGGCCGCGCGGGGGCGTCCGCATGGACGGACACGGGGGTGGCGCTGGTCATGCTGTCACCTGCCTCTCTGCTGCTGGGAACGGAAGGGGACCGCCGGTCATGTGGAGCGCTGGGTGGTGGTCAGGCCGAGCGCCTTGAGATCGGGCATGGTGCCCTCCTGCGCCGCCCTGACGGCTCCGATGACGGATCCCTGGCCGCCGCTCGCCCGTGCCAGCCCGTCCTTCATGATCTTGCCGGTGGCCGTCATCCGGGGGCCCCAGACCCAGCCCGGGCGGATCTTGGCGGCCTCCTGCTCGAAGAGGGTGTAGATGTCCTGGCCGCCGTAGTAGGCCCGGTCGAAGGCCTTGCGGCCCACGTCGACCAGGCCGGGCGCGGCCGGGTACTGGCTGCTCGCGCCGCTGGAGAGCCGGGCGCGCAGGGCGTCCGGGTGCGACACCTGCCACTCGATGAACTCCATCGCCGCCTCGGGGTGAGCGCTGTCCTTGGTGATCGCGAACGTCGAACCGCCGTGGGTCCCCACCCCGGGGTCGGCGGGATCCCACTGGGGGAGCGGCGCAAGCGCCCACCTGCCCTTCTGGCCCGGCCGGGCCTTCATCTGGGCCCCGGCGTCCCAGGCGCCGCTGAGCCTGCTGAGCACCAGGCCGTTGCCGATCTGGACATCGCTGTGCCGGCTCTCGACCGCGTTCATGAAGACCAGGTCCTGGTCGGTGAGCCGCTGCCAGTACGCGGCCACGCGTCGCGTCGGGGCGTCGGCGAGCGAGACGTTCCAGGCGCCGCCCGACGTGTCGAACCACTGGGCGCCCGCCTGCCACGCGAAGGCGGCGAGATGGGTGTCACCGTCCGTCGGGAAGAGGGCCATCCGGCGGTCGCCGCTCCCGCCGCGCACGGATCTGGCCGCCTCCTCGAACTCCTCCCAGGTGCGCGGCACGGTCAGGCCGTACCGCTCGAAGAGGTCGGTGCGGTAGTGCAGCACCATCGGCTCTATGTCGAGCGGGACGCTGAACACCCGCTTCTCGAAGGTGGTCAGACCCAGCGCCTGCGGAAGCAGTTTGGCCCGGAGCCCCGCGCTCACCAGGTCCGTCACGTCCCTGCAGACTCCGTCGATGGCGAAACCCGGGACCTGGGGATACTCGATGGTGGCGATGTCCGGGGCGTTGCCGGCCCGGGCCGCGTTGCTGAGCTTGGCGTAACCGCCCTGGGCCCCCGAGGGGACCTGCTGGTAATCGACCTGAATCGTGTCGTGACCGCGGTTGAACGCGTCCACGACCTCCTGGCTGCCCCGCAGGGCGGACCAGAAGGTGATCCGGGTCTTCCTGCCGTTCCTGCTGCTTACGGTACTGCCGGTACTGCTCGTACCGCCCGATCGTGTGTCTCCGCCGCCCCCTCCGCAGGCGCTGAGAGCGCCTGCCAGAGGAAGTGCGGTGATCGTGGCGAGCACGGATCGACGGCTCTGTCGACCAGGCATGTGCGCCTCCCGCGGCTCCTGATTCGAGACACGGGAATACTGATCGGCTGATCGTTAGTGGTCAATAGATCGATCAAAAGAAGCTTGAAGTGTTCAAACGATCAGTGTGCCGGGTGGGGCAACTCCTGAGTCGATCCGCGCACTTCGAGGCCCGGCAGGAGCTCGACCCGCCGCACCGGACCGGTCGTGCCGGGCGGATGGGCCAGACGGTGCATCAGCAGCTCGGCCGCCGCCCGCCCGATCTCGCCCCTCGGCGGGGCCACCGCGGTGAGGGAGGTGCTGCCCAGCGCCGCCACGACGTCGTCGTACGCCACCACGGAGCAGTCCCGCGGCACCCGTATCCCGTTCTCCGCGAGCTTCTGGACCAGCATCAGGGCGTCCTCGTCGCCGTGCAGGACCGCGCCGGTGAAGCCCCGCCCGTGCACCAGTGCCGCGAGATCCGGAGCCTCCTCCCGGCTGCCCGGCTCCCCTGGGCCCGCGGTCGGGGAGCTGAGCACCACCGCCCAGTCCTCCACCTCGGGCCGCGCACCCGCGATCTCGGCGAACGCGGCCCGGATCGAGCGGGCGGTCGGGCTGTCGTTCCTCGCCGCCAGCACGATCCGGCGGTGGCCCAGCGAGACGAGGTGGTCCACGGCCAGATGGATCCCGTACCAGTGGTCGGTGCACACCGAGTCCAGGGCGTGCAGCGCGCTGCCGGCCCGGGGCCGCCGCTCCATCAGGACGGTCGGCACCTCCACCTCGGAGAGCCAGCCGTAGTCGGCCTCCTCGCCCGCCCTGCTGCGCCATCGGGGCGCGATGAGCAGCCCGCGGACACCGGCGGCCAGCGCGCGCTCCACCTGCGGCCGTTCCGCGCCGGCCGCCTGGGGCGCGATGCGCAGGGTGATGTGCTCCCCGGCCGCCTCCAGTGCCGTCCGGGCGCCGTGCAGGGTCTCGTACAGATAGGAATGACGCTCCGGGACGACGAGGGCGATCGCGCCCCCCTCCCCGGCGGGTTCACCGCCCCGTGGTGCCGGAACCGCCGTGGTGCGCTCGACGCCCCCCATCGGGCGGACCACGCCGTGGCCGCGCCGCAGCATCCCCGCCCTGGCCAGCTCCTCCACGTCCCGCCGCAGGGTGACCGCCGAGACGTCCAGCTCCTCGGCGAGCGAGCTCACCTTGACGGCGCCGCGCGCGTGCACCACCGAGAGGATGCGCTTCCGCCTCGAATCGACCGGCTCCCGCATGATGGCCCCCTTGCCTACCGCTGTGCCGTGTTCGTTTGAACGTTTCCGCGAGCGATCGCAGCATAGCGAGCGGAGGGCGACGCGGAGGGGACGGAGGGAACGATGATCCGCCGAGAGGAAGATGTGTCTACCATCTGATCCGGAATGGACACCATCACACTCTGGCAACTGGCCGCGCTCGCGGCGGCATCCACGCTCGTCGGCTTCTCGAAGACGGCGGTCAGCGGAGCCAATACGATCAGCCTCGCGGTCTTCGCGGCCGTTCTCCCGGCCCGCGAATCCACCGGAGTGCTGCTCCCGATCCTGATCGCGGGCGACATCCTCGCCGTGCTGGTCTACCGGCGCCACGCCCACTGGCCGACCCTGCTGCGCCTCTTCCCCGCCGTGGCGGTCGGCGTGCTCGCGGGCACCTTCTTCATGATGTGGGCCGGCGACGACGCGGTACGCACCTCGATCGGCGCGATCCTCCTGTTCATGGCGGGCGTCACCCTCTGGCGACGGCGCGCCGGCTCCCAGCCGCCCCCCGAGGAGGAGACCGAGGCACCCTCCCGGGCAGCACGGCTCAAGGCCCGCTCGTACGGAGTGCTCGGCGGGTTCACCACCATGGTCGCCAACGCAGGCGGCCCCGTGATGTCGCTCTACCTGCTCTCGGCGGGGTTCCGGAAGCTGGGCTTCCTCGGGACGTCCGCGTGGTTCTTCCTGATCGTCAACACCTCGAAGGTGCCCTTCAGCGTGGGGCTCGGCCTCATCGACGCCAGGTCGCTGCTCCTGGACGCCGCCCTCGTGCTGTTCGTCATCCCCGGCGCCTACCTCGGCCGCGCCTGCGTCGGCCGGATCAACCAGAAGGTGTTCGACCGGATCGTGATCGCGGCCACCGTCCTGGGCGGCCTCCAGCTCCTGCTGAGCTGAAGGCCCCCCCGGGCGGGGACGGTCAGACGATGCCCTCGGCGATCTCCGCCTGCTCCCGAGCGTTGCCGTACGCGGTCGGGGTGCTGTACGAACGGCGGGCCACGAACCACCACACCGTCGCCAGGACCAGCACGGCGACCAGCGCGATCGACGCGTAGTTCATCGAGTCGATCGTCACCGGCGACGACTGCGGGAGCAGGAACAGCACGGTCACGACGGCGACCCACACCACGGCGATCCAGCCGATCGGCTTGGACCAGCGGCCCAGATGCCAGGGACCACGCTGGAAGCGGTCCCCGGCGCGCAGCTTGAGGTAGATCGGAATGGCGTACGCCGGGGTGATCCCGATGACGTTGATCGCCGTCACCGCCCCGTACGCCGTCGCGGAGTAGAGCGACGGCACCGCCAGCAGCGCGGCGACACCGACCGACAGCCACACGGCGGGCACCGGCGTCTGGGTGCGCCCGCTGACCTTGCGCCACAGGGTGGAGCCCGGCAGCGCGTTGTCACGGCTGAAGGCGAAGACCATCCGGCTCGCCGCCGCGACCTCGGCGTTCCCGCAGAAGAGCTGGGCCGCGATGACGATCAGCAGCATGGCGGTGGCCCCGGCCGTGCCCAGCGCGTCGATCAGGATCTGGGCCGGAGGGACCCCGGTGGCGCTGTCCTGGGTGCCCGCGTAGTCCTGAATGGCGAAGGTCAGGCCCGCCAGCAGCACGAAACCGGCGATCCAGGAGACCCAGATCGCCCGGACGATGCCCTTGGCCGCCGTCACCGAGGCGTTGGACGTCTCCTCGGACAGATGGGCGGAGGCGTCGTAACCGCAGAAGGTGTACTGCGCCAGGAGCAGGCCGATCGCCGCCACGTAGATCGGGTTCTCCCAGCCGGTGCCGTTCACGAACTCGGTGAAGACGAAGGACGGCGACTGGTGGTTGGAGGGCACGATCGCCAGGACCGACACGATCACGGCCACACCGCCCAGGTGCCACCAGACACTGATCGAGTTGAGCACACTGACCAGCCGCACACCGAACAGGTTCAGCACCGCGTGCAGCAGCAGGATGCAGAGGAAGATGAGCATCGTGGACCCGGGGGTCGGGTCGAAGCCCCACTGCAGATTGAGCAACGCGCCGGTGAACAACGCCGCACCGTAGTCGATCCCGGCGATCGCTCCCAGCAGACCGAGCAGGTTCAGCCACCCCGTGTACCAGCCCCACTTGCGGCCGCCGAGCCGGTCGGCCATGTAGTACAGGGCTCCCGACGTCGGATACGCGCTGGTCACCTCCGCCAGGGCCATCCCCACGCAGAGCACGAACAGGCCGACACCGGCCCAGCCCCAGAGCATGACGGCCGGCCCGCCGGTGGACATGCCGAAGCCGTACAGCGTCATGCAGCCGGAGAGGATGGAGATGACGGAGAAGCTGATCGCGAAGTTGCCGAAGCCGCCCATGCGGCGGGCCAGCACCGGCTGGTAGCCGAGCTCGCGCAGGCGCTGCTCCTCGTCGTCGTGCGGAGCGGCTTCCGTACTCGGCGGGGTCGAGGCGGATATGGACATCGGGTTGACCTCCAGGTGGGGGACGAGGGACGGAGGAAAGGCGGTGGCGGGCGCCGGCGCATCAGCCGTGCGACTCCGTTCCGGGCTCGTGCCCGGAGGCCAGACAACGGCCGCGGGCACGGAGGAACACGTCCTCGGCGCCGCCCGCGTCCTGAGGTGCGCGGGTGCGGTAGGACCAGGGCACCGACGTGTAGTACGGGCCCATCGCCCGGAACACCGGCGCCGCGTCCGCGAACCGGAGCGAGCCCCACAACGCGTGCGCCAGATGGTTGAGATCGAGCAGGGACCGGGTGGAGGGGGCCGCCGCGTCGAACCACAGGTGCAGGGCCCGCCGGGCGTCGCGCTCGCCGTCCTCCGTGACCCAGTGCAGGTCAAGTGCCCGCTCGTTGCCGTGTTCGCGCCGGTAGCGCTCCACCCGCACGTACAGGGGAAGTGCGTGCAGAGGGGAGCCCGCCGGAGCCGAGGAGGCGGCCCACTGGACGAAGTTGACGGCCTCGGAGAGCGTTCCCCCCGACTGCCTCGCGTAGACGAACTGCAGCATCCGGTGGTAGGCCTCACGATTGAACGGATCGCGTGCGTCCGCCTCCGCCAGCAGGCCCCACGGGCCCGGGAAGAGCATCGGGCCGGGCGGCGGCAGCCGGTGCTCCTCCAGGCGCTGCCCCTCGTCGAGCTGGGAGAGCGCCAGCAGACAGACCCAGGGCACCGGGTCCTGCGGGGAGGCGTAGGCCGCGGAGCGGCAGCCCTCCCAGGCGACCTGCCACAACTCCTGTGCGCGCGGGCGCTTCTCGCGATGGGCGCGCACCGCGCGCTCCACCGCCACTCGGGCGTGCATCACGGCCGCGGCGACACTCCGCGGTTCCTCGGTCAGCCACGCGTGCACGGTGTCCGAGCCCGCCGCCACCGCCGCGAGGACCTGCGTGCGCTGGGTCCACAGTGCCCAGTCCGGGGTGCTCTCCAGCAGATTCCGCATGGCGAGCCATCTGCCGGTGCGCAGATCCTGCAGGGCCACGCGTAAGGCGTGATCGGGCCCGGCGGGGTGGTAGACCGGCCTGAAATCACCGGTGCCCATGGACGAGCCCCGGCCCTGGACACGCGGTGGGGGCGGGGCGGGATGCCGGGCACGGAGGCACGGCACGGGTTCTTCTCGACATGAATCCTCAAGAACGTGGGGGGTGGGCAGAACAGTCGCGAACAGCCCTCGCCGGAACTCCGGTTGTTCACTGCGCGGTGAGTGTAGGGCGCGCTGCACCCGCCCTTCGGCAACTTTGCGGATCTTACTCAACTGGCGTCCGAATGGCGGACATTGGAGACTCCGGAGGGCTCGGTGCAGGATGGCCGGATCCTGCTTGACGCGGGGAGCGGACTGCACGACTGTGGTCGCGGGACCAGATGATCACGAGGTCGCCCGGGGGACCGGGCAGCCGCAGGACTGGAGCGTCGATTGACCGGACCGGTACTCGCCGTGGACCAGGGGACGTCCGGAACCAAGGCCCTGGTGATCTGCCCCGAGCGGGGGGTGATCGGTTCCGCGACGGCGCCCGTGCACCCGCACCACGGTGCCGGCGGACTGGTGGAGACCGATACCGCCGAACTGCTCGGGTCGGTCCTCGACGCCGGACGGCGGGCCGTCGCGGAAGCGGGCGAAGCCGTGGCGGCGGTCGGTCTGGCCAACCAGGGCGAGACGGTGCTCGCCTGGGACCCGGCGACGGGCCGCCCCCTCACGCCCGCCGTCGTCTGGCAGGACCGGCGCGCGGAGTCGCTCTGCGGCGAACTGAGCGCGTACGCGGCTCAGTTGAAGGAACTCACCGGGCTCCCGCTCGACCCGTACTTCGCCGCACCCAAGATGGCGTGGATACGCCGCGAGCTGACCCGCGAGGGAGTGGTGACGACCAGCGACTCCTGGCTGGTCCATCAGCTGACGGGGGCCTTCGTCACCGACGCCGCCACCGCCGGGCGGACCCAACTGCTCGGGCTGCACGACGTCCGCTGGTCACCCGCCGCACTGGAGATCTTCGGCCTGTCCGGCGAACGGCTGCCCACGGTCGTGGACTGTGCCGGCCCGGTGGGCACCACCACCGCCTTCGGCGGCGAGATCCCCCTGACGGGCCTCATCGTCGACCAGCAGGCCGCGCTCCTGGCGCAGAACGCCCTGGAACCCGGGAACGCCAAGTGCACCTACGGGACGGGGGCGTTCCTCCTCGCCCAGACGGGTGACCGGCCCAGCACCGGCTCCACCGGCCTGGTCAGCTGCGTCGCCTGGCGGCTCGGCGGACGGACGGACTACTGCCTGGACGGACAGGTCTACACGGCGGCCTCCGCCGTGCGCTGGCTCACCGGCCTCGGCGTGATCTCCGGAGCCGCCGACCTCGACCCCGTGGGCGCGACCGTCCCCGGCACCGGCGGAGTCACCTTCGTCCCCGCGCTCGCCGGACTCGCCGCGCCCTGGTGGCGCAGCGACCTGCGGGGCTCCGTGACCGGCCTCGGACTCGACACCACCGCGGGCCACCTGGTCCGCGCTCTGTGCGAGGGCATCGCCGCACAGGTCGTCGCGCTGGCCGACGCCGTCACGTGCGAGCTGGGCACACCGCTGACCGCGCTGCGGGTCGACGGGGGCCTGACCCGCTCGAACCTGCTCATGCAGACCCAGGCGGATCTGCTGCAACGGCCGGTCGAGGTCTCGGCGCTGCCCGACGTGACCGCGCTCGGCGCCGGCGCCGTCGCCCGCCTCGGACTCGACCCGGACCTCCCGACGCGGCGGGCGACACCGGCCTGGCGGCCCTCCGCCGTCTACGAACCGCGGATCGGACCCGACGAGGCGGCGGAGCGCCTGGACGGCTTCCGGTCCGCCGTGAACCTCCTCCTGGAGCGCGCGTGAGCGAGACCGTCACCGCGCAGGGCCCGCTGCACCGGGACGAGGGCCCGGGGAGCCGGTACGACGTCACCGTCGTCGGCGCGGGCGTGGTCGGCACGGCCATCGCCCGCGAACTGGCCCGCCACCGGCTGCGTATCGCGCTGGTGGAGGCCGCCGACGACATCGGCAGCGGCACGTCGAAGGCCAACACCGCGATCCTGCACACCGGGTTCGACGCCGTACCCGGCTCGCTGGAGGCCCGCCTCGTACGCGAGGGGAAGGAACTCCTCACCGCCTACGCCGCCGCGACCGGCATCCCCGTCGAGCGCGTCGGCGCGCTGCTCGTGGCCTGGGACGAGGAGCAGCTGACCGCCTTGCCCCGGCTCCTCGACAAGGCGGTCCGCAACGGCTACCACGCGGCCCGCCTCGTCGGCGCGGACGAACTGCGGGTCCGTGAACCGCATCTCGGGCCCGGGGCGCTCGGCGCGCTCGAAGTCCCGGACGAGAGCATAATCTGCCCCTGGACCACCCCGCTGGCCTTCGCCACCCAGGCCGTCCGCGCCGGTGTCCACCTGCACCTGAACTGCCGGGTCCGGGAGGTCGCCGGCGACGAGCACGGCCATACGCTCACGACCTCCCGCGGCCCTCTGCGCACCCGCTACCTCGTCAACGCCGCAGGGCTGTACGCCGACGAGATCGACCGGCTCCTCGGCCACGACGTCTTCACCGTGACCCCGCGCCGGGGCCAGCTCATCGTCTTCGACAAGCTCGCCCGCGACCTCGTCGGCCACATCCTGCTGCCGGTCCCCGGCCCCGCGGGCAAGGGGGTCCTGGTCGCACCGACCGTGTTCGGCAACGTCCTCCTCGGCCCGACCGCCGAGGAACTCGACGACAAGACCGCCACCGGCTCCACCGCCGACGGCATGCGGACGCTGCGTGAGAAGGGCAGGCGGATCGTGCCCGCACTCCTGGACGAGGAGATCACCGCCGTCTACGCGGGCCTGCGCGCCGCCACGGGGCAGGAGGACTACCGGATCCAGGAGTATCCCGACCAGAGGTACGTCGCCGTGGGCGGCATCCGGTCCACCGGCCTCACCGCGTCCATGGCGATCGCCCGGCACGTCGGCGGACTGCTCGACGCCATCGGGCTGGAACGCGGAGAGCCCCACGAGCTCCCGCCGCTCACGATGCCCGGCATCGGCGAGTCCTCCGCCCGCCCCTACCGCAGCGCCGGTCTGATCGCCGCGGACCCGGCGTACGGCACGCTCGTCTGCCACTGCGAGCGGGTCACCCTCGGGGAGGTCAGGGACGCCCTCTCCTCGACGGTTGCGCCCCGGTCCCTCGACGGCCTGCGGCGCAGGACCCGTGCCCGTGGGGGCCGCTGCCAGGGTTTCCACTGCGGCGCGGCCGTACGCGCCCTCTTCGAGGAGGCGCGACCATGACCGTGACCGTACGGGAGGTCGACGTCCTGATCGTCGGGGCGGGCCCGGCCGGCCTCGCGGCGGGAGCCGAACTCGCCGCCGCGGGCGCCGGCCGGGTGGAGATCCTGGAGCGCGATCAGGAGGCCGGTGGCATACCCCGGCACTGTCACCACGGCGGATTCGGCGGACCCGTCACCCGGTCGGTGTACGCCTTGGCCTCGGCGAACGGCTCCCCGTACGTCCGGTCCGCGGTGGGTGCTGCGGCGCACGTCCCGGCGAGCGGCTCGGCGTACGCCCGGTTCTCGGCCGGCCGATCGCCGTACTCCCAGGGCGTGGCGGGCGACCCGGAGCAGGGCCCCTCCTGGTGGGCTCCGGGCGGGACGAGCGGCCCGGCGTTCGCCCGGCAGCACGTGGAGTCGGCACTGAGGGCGGGGGCCGCACTGCGCACCGGGATCAGCGTCACCGGCTGGGGAGGTCCACGTACCGTCGAGACCACCGGGCCCGGCGGGCTCGAACGCATCACGGCCCGCGCCGTCGTGCTCGCCACCGGCGCCCGCGAACGCCCGCGCAGCGCCCGACTGATCCCCGGAACCCGGCCCGCCGGCGTCTACACCTCCGGTGAACTCCAGCAGGCCGTCCACGGATTCGGACAGCGGATCGGCACCAGCGCGGTCGTGGTCGGCGACGAGCCCGTGCGCCATGCCGCCGTCGCCACCCTGCTGGCCGCAGGCGTCCAGGTGGTCGCCGTGGTCACCGGGCAGCCGGCCCGCCCGAATCCCGTGCGGAGCCGCAGGATCCCCCTGCTGACCGGGGCCACGGTCACCGGCCTGAGCGGAAGAACCAGGCTGACCGGGGTGACCGTGCGCCATGACGACGGGAGGACCGCCACGCTGCGCTGCGACACCGTGGTCCTCACCGGGGACTTCGTCCCCGAACACGAGCTCGTCAGGCGCGGCGGCATCCAGCTCGATCCCGGCACCCGGGGACCCGCCTACGACGCCGCGTACCGGACGTCTCGGCCGGGTGTCTTCGCCGTGGGAAACCTGCTGCACGCCGTCGAGCGCGCGGGGATCGCCGCCGAGGAGGGCAGGGCCGTCGCCGTGCCCGTGCTGCACCACCTGGCCGGCACGGGGGAGCCGGCCGGGAGCCGGACCCCCCTGCTCGTCGACGCGCCGCTGCGGTGGATCGCCCCCAACGTGGCGGGTCCCGACGGCGCGCGGCCCCAGGGGGACCGGTTCGTGCTGCGGACCACACGGAGGCTTTCCGTGCCGCTGCTCGCCGTCACCCAGGGCGGGCGTGAACTCCACCGTCAGCGGCTGCTGTTGCCCGCGATTCCCGGCAGGGCGCTCCATCTTCCGGCCGGCTGGCTCGACGGGGTCGACCCGGGTGGCCCGCCCGTGCGGATCACCGCGCTGTGACAGAGGAGGCGGATGCGCCTCAGGCGGGGGGCGTGGGTCAGGGGATGAGCAGCCAGTCCGCGCCGACCGCTGCCGCCAGGCCGACGCCCAGCAGCCAGCTGCCGAGCCGGGTCCGGCCGTTCCTGCTGAGTTCGATGACCAGCCCGCAGAGGATGAGGGCCAGGCCGTACACCCCGACGACCAGGACCGAGGAACGGCTCGCGATCCGGAGCGCGAGGACCACGGCCATCACCGCCATGCCCACCGACGAGAGCAGGATCCGCAACCGCCGCGCCTGACGCGGGGTGAGTCTCCGGCTCTGCTCGGCGGGCTCGGGTATGTCCGCCGCGCTCAGGTCCTTCTCCGGTTCCTGCTCCGGTCCCCGCCCCTGTCGCTGGGGTGCGGCGCCCGGCGTGTCCCGCGCGGGGGCCTGCTGCGTCTCCCGCGCTTCGTCCCGCGCTCGGTCCTGGTCCTGGTCAGAAGTGCTCATGACGCCGGATCGTAATGGCTGCGCAGCGCGTTGTTCGCCGGACCGGGCGATCGGCCGCCCGCGATCCGGGGCCGGGGCCGGTGCCGCGATCAGGAGGCCGCCCCGTCGTGCGACCGGGCGGCCGTGAGCGGTCCCGGGATCAGGCGATCGAGGCCGAGACGACGGCGGCGACCGCCAGGTTGCAGGACGCCGTCACCCACACCGCCGGGTGCGGCTCCCGCTCCACCAGGGTGGCCCCCAGCTTTCCGGGCGTGACCAGGTCCACGACGAGGAAGGCCACCGCCATCATGATCAGACCGAGCAGCCCGAAGGCGGCCGTCGAGGCGAGCCCCTTGCCGAAGTCCTCGTACGTCGTCCAGATGGAGGTGAACACGATGCCGCCGATGCCCAGCAGGGCCGAGCTCAGGAGCACCGCCGCGTTGCGGTTGCGCTCCTCCCATATCTGCCGACCGAGCTTGCCCGGGGTCAGGGCGTCGATCAGAAAAATGCCGAGAACGAGCAGTACGACGCCGAGGGCCCCGTATGCGGTGGCACGGCCGAGGCCGTTGATGATGTCCGTCATCGGGGCGTCCGTCTCCTGAGCGAGTGGTTCGGATAAGAGGAACGTGCATCGACGAGCGCGATCAACACGTCGTCAAGAAGGAGCAAAACCTATCGCACGCACGTCCTTACTCCTTGGGCCGGTCCCCTCGCAGCAGCCACGGCGCCTCCGCCGCGGCGTCCAGGACGGGAACACCCTCCCGTCCGGCGGGTACGTCGCCGGGGGCGGCCTGCGCGGACCGGAGCCCGGGGTCCGCGCCCTCCTGCCCGCTCGGGTCCACGCGACCGGCCAACTCCTGGGCCCAGCGGATGAGTCCGTCCACCCCGACGCCGTACGGATCGGCGCCGAGGAACCCCTCGACCGCCGTGGCTCCGCGCCTCAACAGCCGTGCCCCGCCCGCCGCGTTGCCCCGGGCGGCGTGCGTCAGCCCCACCGCCATCTGCGCCAGGCCACGCCACCACTCGCGTTCCGCCTCCGGCCCCGACTTCCACGCGTCCTCGAAGACCTCGTGGGCGTGGAACGGCATCCCCGCGTCCAGCAGCCGCTGCGCCTCACGCACCGTCTCCTCGGGGGAGCGGACCACCCCCTCCGGCTGCCGCTCCACCCCCGCAGCCCCGTACGGCAGGGGGCGCCCGAGCCCGTCCCGGGGGCGCGCATTGCGCGCCCGTCCTTCCTCGTCACGGTCCCTGCGAGATTCGTCCACCCGCCAATTGTGCCTCGCACCTGCGAAGAACCCCGGGAACCCTGTGCCTGGACACCCGCGCGCGGCTAGGCTCGGAACCCTCCGCAACCACCCTGGGAAGGGGAGGCATGAAGCCGTCCCGGCCGTTGTACGAGCGCGAACCGGAACTCGCCGCCGCCGCGAAGGCGGTGGACGCCCTCTGCGGGGGACAAGCAGCCGGTGGGCTGCTGGTCTTCAGCGGTGAGGCGGGCATCGGCAAGACAGCCCTGCTCGGCGAGATCCAGGCCATGGCCGCCGACCGCTGCACCATCTGGTCGGCACGTGGCGGCGAGACGGTGACCTCGGTCCCGTTCCACGTCGTACGCCAGCTCCTCCAGCCCGCCCTGGACCGTTTCCCCGCCGACGAGGCGCGCGCCCTGTTCGGCGACTGGTTCGAGATCACCGCGCCCGCCCTGGGCCTCGCCGAGCCCAGCGGCCCACAGCCCGATCCCCAAGGTGTGCGGGACGGGCTGGACTTCGTCGTGGCGCGGCTCGCCTCCCGCCTCAGCCACCGGCCGCTTCTCCTCATAGTGGACGACGCGCACTGGGCGGACGGCGAGTCCCTCGCCTGGCTCGCCGGTTTCACCGCCCGGCTCTCCGAACTCCCCGTCCTGGTCGTCCAGGCGCACCGACCCCAGGAATTCGCCGACCGCGACGCCGACTGGGCCATGCCGCGGGGCGCGGCGAGCGGCGGCACGGAGGGCCACCCCGCCCTGGTGAGGGTGGCCCTGCGCGCCCTCACTCCCGACGCCACCGCCGAACTGGTGCGGGCGGGCCTCGGCGACCATGCCGACGACCCGTTCTGCCGTGAGGTCTGGGCCGTCACCGGCGGCAACCCCTACGAGGCGGTGGAACTCGTCGCCAAGGCCCAGGACCGCGAGCTCGCACCGGTCGAGGAATCCGCCGGTCTGCTGCGCGAACTCGGCGCCTCGGCCCGGGGCAGCGGTCTCGTCGCCCGCCTCGAACGCCTGGGCACGAACGCCAACCGCTTCGCCTGGGCCGCGGCCGTGCTCGGTACCGAGATCTCCCAGGAACTCGCCGCCACCCTGGCGGGCATGAGCTCGGCGGAGGCCGCGGACTGCACGGCGCGACTGCGTGACGCCCGTATCGTCAGCGGCTTCGACCCGCTGGAGTTCGTCCACCCGCTCATCGCCAGCGCCGTCTACCGGTCCATCCCGCCGGCGACCCGCACCGCGATGCACGGACGGGCGGCGTGGGCCATCACCCAGGCGGGCCTCGGTGCCGCTGCCGCCTCCCGGCACCTGCTCGAGGTCCACCCGGACGACGACCAGGAACTGGTCGCCCAGCTCCGCGAGGCAGCGCGTCAGCATCTGGCCGTCGGCGCCCCGGAGGCCGCCAGGCGCTGTCTCGAACGCGCGCTGGACGAACCGCCGCGCCCCCACGACCGGGCGGCCCTCCTGTACGAACTGGGCTGCGCCACACTGCTCTCCTCGCCGGCCACCACCGTGCAGCACCTGCGCGCCGCCCTCGACACACCGGGGCTGGACGCGGCGCTCAGGATCGACGCCACCTTCCGGCTCGCCTCCGCCCTCTCCCACAACAACCAGCTCAAGGACGCGGCACTCTCCTTGGCGGCGGAGGCCGCGCGCACCGAACCGGGCCCCGGCCTGATGCGGCTCCAGGCCGCGCACTTCCTGTGGGAGGGCATGCAGGCGTCCGAGGACGACGGCCCCGGTCGCTCGGCACGGCTCGCCCGCAACGCCGACCACCTCAAGGGCCGGGACAACGCCGAGCGCGCGCTGCTCACTCTGCGGGCGTTCGACGCGATGCTCCGTGGTGAGGACGCCCAGATCATCGCGGACTTCTGCGAACGCGCGCTCGTGGACGGCCGCCCCGCGCGCGGGCTCGGCTGGACCGACTCCGAATGGGGCTTCGAGCTCCCCGCGATGGTCGGCATCACCTACGCCTTCACCGACCGCCTCGACCGGGCCGAAGCCCTGTTCAGCGAGGCCGTACGCGCCTTCGAGATCTCCGGCTGGAGCGGCGCGCACCTCGCGTTCGCCCACACCCTCCTGGGCCTCGTGCACCGCAGGCGTGGCCGTCTCGCCGAGGCGGAGGGCTTCCTGCGCGAAGGACTGAGGCTCGCCGACAGGGCCGGAAGCGGCCTCCCGGTCCACTGGGACGCCACCTGTCTGCTCGTCGACACCCTGCTCGCGCGAGGCCGGACTGCGGAGGCCCGGCTCGTCGCGGACCGGTACAACTTCGGGCCGCCGTACCCCAGCGCCATGGTCCTGCCGGACGCCCCGTGTGTACGAGGCCGGCTGCTCCTGGCCGAAGGGCGCTTCGAGGAGGCCGTGGCGGAGCTGGAGGCCGCCGGAGCCGCACTGGAGCCCCGGGGCCGCTTCAACGGTGTCTGGGCGCCCTGGGCCTGCGACCTCGCCCGAGCTCTGGCGGACACCGACCCCGTCCGCGGGGCCCAGCTGGCCACCCGTGCCCGCGTCCACGCGGAGCGCCTGGGCACCGGCACGGCCATCGGTGAGGCCCTGCGCTGCGTCTCGCTCTTCGCCCCCGAGGAGGAGGCCACCCACCTGCTGGCCGAGGCGGTGCGTCACCTGGAGTCCTCCTCGTCCGCCTACGAGCACGCGCTGGCCCGCTTCGAGTACGGCACCGCGATCCGCTCCCACCGAGAGGTCGCCCGTGCCCAGAAGCTGGCCACCGCCTGCGGGGCGGAAGGACTGGCGACCCGCGCCCAGCAGGTCCGGGCGTCGATCCGGTCCTCGGAGTGAGGTAATGTTTGTCCTGCGCGGCCACCCGGGAACACCGGGAGGAATCGCATCGGGACGTGGCGCAGCTTGGTAGCGCACTTGACTGGGGGTCAAGGGGTCGCAGGTTCAAATCCTGTCGTCCCGACTCGAGAGAGTCGCAGATCAGGGCCGGTTTTGGAGCAATCCGAAACCGGCCCTTGATCATTTTTGCGGACCAGTTGGGGACCAGCTGGAGGTCCGGCGTCCCTGACCGGGTCAGCGGGTCATGACGACTGGGCCCGGCAGTGAGCGTGGTACGCGCTGAAGTGGGCGGAGAGCGCCGCCCCGGCTGCCGTGATCTTGTGGACGTCCGGGTGCAGGTAGCGCTGGGTGGTGGTCAGGGAACCGTGGCCGGCGATTCTGCGGAGGACGTGCACTTGGACCCCGGCGTCGGCGAACCAGGTCAGCGCGGTGTGCCGGAGGTCGTGGCGGCGCAGATGCTCGTAGCCGAGCTTGGTGACCACGTCGTCCCAGTGTGTGGCGTCGCGCAGGACGGCGGTGGAGATACGTCCGCCGCGCGGGCCCGTGAACAGGCGGGCGTCCGGATTGGGGCCGACGGACAGGATGCGCTGGGGCATCATGCAGCCCTCGCAGTCCTACCCAAGCGACCTGTCCGAGGCCCGCTGGGAACTCATCCGCCCCACCCTGGAAACCTGGCGCCAAGCCCGCGCCGGCATCCGCAAACCCACCCACGACCTACGCACCCTGATGAACGCCATCCTCTACGTCGACCGCACCGGCATCCCCTGGCGCTATCTGCCGCACGACTTCCCACCCCACCAGACCGTCTACGGCTACTTCGCCCGCTGGGAAGCCGACGGCATCTTCGACCAGCTCACCAGCCTCCTCCGCGGCAAAGTCCGCCAGGCCGAGGGCCGCGCAAGCCAGCCGAGCGCCTGCCTGATCGACAACAAAGCCGTAGAACACGCAGCCCAGCTGGGCATCGACCTCGAGATCGTCCAACGCGACCCCACCACCCGAGGCTTCCACGTCCAACCACGTCGATGGGTCATCGAACGCACCCTCGGCTGGCTCATGCACCACCGCCGCCTGGCCCGCGACTACGAAACCCACCCCCACCGATCAGCCGCCATGATCCAGCCGGCCGCCATCAACCTCATGACCCGCCGCCTCACCCACGAGGCCGCCCCGAACTGGCGCGACGCCCAACCAAATAAAACAGAGATCGAAAAGCCAAACGCTCACTGAGGTGCCCTGGGTGGGCGTGATGCCCCGGGCAGCTGTTCACCAGGGCGAAACGGCAGTCCAGTTGTGCGTGCTCGATGGTCATGAGCCGCGACAGCGCCAGACCTCCGGCTCTCGCCCCCGCCGCTTCCGGATACCGATCAGCGGGGCGTACTCTCCTTGCCACACACAAGATCGTCGAGCCAGGGGCGGGCAGAAGACATGCAGCACCATTCAACACCTGTCGCCAGGGCTGTGGGTGCGGCGACCCTGCTGTCGGCAGCGGCCGCCTGGGGCGCTGCCTCGTTGCAGTCCCACACCGACGGCCCGCGCTGGGACATCCTCGTACCTTTGGGCCTGGCGTCGGCGTTCGTTGTGGGCTGGCTGCACGCTTCGCGGTCGGCTCCCCTGGTAAGGCCACTGCCGGCCACCGCTCCTCCACAAACGACGATTCCCGGCAAGCTGGGGGTGGTGCGCCGTGACTGGGGTCTCGTGGCAGCGGCCTATCTCACCGTCTGGGCTCCCTTTGCCGCAGCCAACAGTGCCTTCTACAGCGGCCGGAGTTCAGAGCTCGGGGCCGTGTACTGCTTGCTCACCTTCGTCCTCGGGGTCGTGTCGTCTCTGTGTCTCCTGTCCCTGCTCCAGAGCTACCTCGACCACGCGCAGCACATCCTGAGAAAGGATGCTGCCGCAGGCGGCGTGCACGCGGTCCGCGTCCGATTCGGGACCGCGGTACAGGAGGCATACCGGTACCCGGCTGGAAACGGCGGTCGTATAGCAGTCAAGCACTCCTACAGCCTTGAGCTGACGTCCGAAGACGACACCGACGGGCAACACGTCGTCCGACTGCAGGCCGTGCACGCCGGACACGGCAGCATCGTCAGCGAGAAGCACCTCACCCACGCCGCTGCCCAACTCGTCGCTCACGCCGGCTGGTTGTGCTGGCCGACCCGATGGCGAGACGTCGCTGAGGCGGGCAAGGCGCGCACGGTCTCCGCTGCTTTCGTCTCCGACTCCGGCCATGTGGTCTGGGGCGCGACCCTCGAGGAGGATCACCGGTACTACCTGCATGAGGGAGCCGCGCCCGTCTGCGAAACCGACACCGCGCTCTCTGTGACACCGATTCCCCGGCCTTCCCGCTATTTCGTGGGAACGCACGCCTCACACCTGCGTTTCGCGGCGGCAGGTGCCCTTCTTGCTGTCCCGTTCCTGTTGGATGTCGCTCCGCGCTGGGCCAGCCTGCTGCTGGGCTTGATATCAGGTGCCGTGGGACTCCTCGCGGGGATGACGATGGATGGAGTGGGCGTGGACCAGGAACCGTGGACCCGCCGCGAAACGTCACATCCGTCGCTGCAGTGAACGAGACCTGATCTTCGCCTGGTGTCTCTGTACCTGCTGCGCCTGTGGGTGGTCAGCCTGTTCGCCGGTGGCGGCCCTCACGCGGGCCCGTCCGAGCTGCGCCGGGATGCCGCCGCCGGTACGGTTGCGGCCCGCCGCGTCCGGGCGGGCAAGGCACAGTGGGACGGTGAGGGCACCGTGACCTGGCTGGCGCGTCGGCTGTCGCTCACGGCCGACGACCGGACCTTCGCGCTGCGGACCGCGGACGAGAAGAACACGGCGTTCCGCTGGCTCGATCTGGAACCGGGCATCGCCCTCGAGGGCCGGGAGGGCTGGCTCTGCTGGGCCGCGGCCGGCGGGTCTTGGGGCGATCCGACGGAGGCGATGGGCGCGGCCTTGGTCACGGACGACGGGTACGTCGTCCGGGGAGTGACGGATCGCCACGCCGCGGAGTCGGCGTACGCACCGGAGCATGCGCAACCCACCGCAGCCCGCCGCGTCCGCCTGCCCCCGCGCACCTCCCAGTACCGCCCCGCCGCGCACCTTTCCGCGCTGGCCATGGCCGCGGTGACGCTGCTCGCTCTCCTCGTGGCCGAACGCGGACCGGGACCCGACGCGTTGGCATGGATCCTGGCCCTGGTAGCCGCGTACACGGGCGTGCGCGGCATCTACCGTTTCACCGAGGACTTCGACGCGGCCCCGGGCCCTGGCTGGGTGCGATCGGCGTCCGCCAGGGCCCGGCACGCACGCCAGGACCCGTAGCCGCGATCTCCCGGTGGGGCGCTACAGCCATTCACGCCTCTTGAAGATGACGTACAAGCTCAGGCGGGAATCGGCTGGAGATGACTCGCGCCCTGGCCGGCGAGGGAGTGCGGCGGCGCCTCCGCGAGAGAAGCGGACGTTCAACGAACCCACCATGACCAGCAGCCTGCCCAGCCAATTGAGATGACTTCCTAGCCCTCCCGAGCCAGGACTTGGGGAATTACGTGAACTTACCCGTGGGGAATGACGCGATCGTCCACAGGCCCCCTCTCCTCTCCTGCCCGACCAACAAGATCTACTGCTCGAAGCGCTGCGCTCGCTGGTCCTACATCAACCGAGGCGTCGACCGCGGTCTCCCACCTTGCCTCAGCCAGCTGCGGACAACACCCGGGGCAACCAACCGAACTGCTGCGTCGTCTGCGGGACGCCACTCACCTTGGGCTCACCGGGCAGATTCGCCTGACCTGCTCAGGCTCCTGCCGAGCACAACGCGCCTACCGGCGCGAGATGTCGGGGTACACCTGAACGTGCCCAGGCGGGTCAGGCCATGCATGACCAGCCTCTGGGTGCTTTCTCTCGTGGCGAATACCAGCTGCGGGCATCAGTAGCCGATCGTGAAGCGGCGTTGGACGAAGCGCGGCAGCTCCGCCTCGTCGATCAGGGCAACAGCGGCGTCCTCCACCGAAATGCGGCTGCGGCCGTCGGCGTCCACGACGGGCTGGTCACCGCCGATCCGGAAGCGACCGGTGCGCTCGCCGGGGGCGATGTCCTCGGCCGGGCTGAAGTAGGTCCACAAGCGGTTGGAGGTCCGCAGAACGTTCAGGGCGTCTCGGTGGCCGCGCACTGCTGCCGCATATTCGCGAGGCAGCCCGACTTGGTCGAGTGTCGCGTGCAGGAGCTCATCGGAGTCGGCGCGTACTACCCCCGGTTCGACTTCCAGGCTGCCCGCGCCGCCGATCACGATGAGCCGGGTTCTGGGGTGGCTCTCCAGCGCCTTCAGCAGGGCTCGCGCCGCGGTGGCGTAGACCGTGGGATCGGCGATCGAACGCCGCAGGGTGTCCGCGATGTCATGGGCGGCGTTGCCGGGCTGGAAGCCGCTGATCAGCACGTCGAGACCTGGGAGGGCTGCCGCGATGCTCGCCGGGTCCAGGACATCGACGCTCGCCCAGCTGACGCCGTCCCGGCGCTCGTTGCTCTTGACCTGGGAAGCATCGCGGCTGAATGCCTGAACGAGGTGCCCTCGGTCGAGGGCCTCGGCGACGACCTGGCTGCCGATGGTTCCCGTAGCTCCGATGACTCCAATACGCATGGTTCTTCCCTTCGTTCATGCGGAAGCGGGTGCGTCAGCGACCGCCGTGACGCTCCAGCGGCGACTATACGCCGTGAAGTTTCCATACGGCCACCAATTGAGGTGACGCTGTAGAGTGTCCTCGTGACCGGTACAGCAAGCAGGGGAAGACGTGAGCGGCTGCGCGCCGAGACGACGGCCGAAATCAAGAGCGTGGCACTGGAGCTAATGGCCTCAGGCGGACCCGACGCCATCACACTGCGGGCCATCGCCCGCGAGATGGGCATGACCGCCAACGCTATCTACGGCTACTTCGCCACCCGCGACGACCTGGTCACCACGCTCATCAACGACGTGTACACCGCCCTGGCCGACGCCGTGGACTCGGCTTGGGAATCTGCTCCCACTCCGGATCCCGCCGCCCGGATCAGGGCATGGGCAAGCGCCTTCCGGAACTGGGCCCTGGCCAACCCCGAGGGCTTCCGGCTCATCTACGGTGACCCTGTTCCCGGCTACCGTGCTCCCGAGCAAGGCGCCGCACCGGATGCCGCACGCCGCGTCTGCACAGGACTCACCGCACTCGCGGCAGTTGCCTGGCCCCGAGCCAAACGCTTCTACGAAGGCAGCGAGTTCGAATGGTCCGACTTCGATGCCGGGCTTCTCGACAAGGTTCGCCCGGCATTCCCGGAACTGCCGCCCGCGGCCGTTGCACTCGCGTTGCGCATCTGGGGGCAGCTGCACGGCCTGGTGTCGCTTGAGGTCTACGGCCACATGCGCAACCAGACCGTCAGCCCAGAAAAGCTCTTCCGCGAGGAACTGGCCCAGCTCCTACGCGGACTGGGCATCCCTCACCAGTGCTGAACGACTCCCAACTCGCAGGCCGAAAGCCGGCCTGGCTCCGGCCGTGGAGGGTACGGCGTGCCGGGTGCGTTCGCGCCTGGCTGGGTACTTTCACGCGAACGTCGACACGAGAAGGCGAACCTCGTCACCACCGCCTGACCGATCCAACTTCGGTGGCAAAGAGTCCAACTTGGGCAATGTGGATCACGGCTTCGGGGCGGGTGGGGGCGATCGTCATCGTGTTGCTGACGGCGGCCTTGGCCCCCGATTCTTCGATTGCTCGGCCACCGTGTGGTCGCGGGTGGGTACAAGCGTGCCATCCACGATGAGACAGTGTCCTTGCGGAACCGCTTCCGGGGCTGGAGAGCGAGCAGGGGCCCGAGGTGGTCGATGATGCGGTCGGCTGCGGACTTCGAGGCGCCGAACAGCGGGGCGAGATGGCGCATCGTCAAGTTCGTGCGCCGGTACGCCGTGACCAGCGGTACCCGGTCCGCCCGCAGCAGGCTCTACGGTCGGCCCCTGCGAACCGCGTCTGCCTCGTCACGCCGCAGCATAGGCACCAACTTGCTGAAACAGCGCGGGCTCAGCCCGGTGAACGGAGATATCCACGTCGGCTGCGTAGCCGTGATCACAGCAGTCACGGCTGGATCGTTCCGAACGCGACAACTCGCCGTCGGGAGTTGGTGTGTGAGTCACGGCGTCAGCGCGGTTGCTACCCGGGCCAGGCGACCCGCTGACAGGGCGAAGAGGTTGGTGGGGTTGCGGAAGGAGTATTCGCCATCGTTCACGGAGAAACCGTGCCCGGCTGTCGTCCAGCGCGCGGGGCCCGGGGCCCCTTGGTCCTCCAGGAGAGCAGAGGCGAGGGCCTCGGGGTCTTCCACGCTCGTGCGGGCCTGCAGCGCACCCGCCAGGCGGCCAACAGCATCGTCGGATACTGCATCGTCGCCGAACGCAGGCAGCAGGAGCAGCAGGCGGGAGTGGGGATCGGTGGTGCTGCCGCCGGGCAGCATGTTGTCCCCAGCTGCTACGAGCTCGGGCCAGGACAGGCCCGGCCCCATGAAGTGCCCGTCGTCCCGGGCGAGGAGTTCGGCCTGGTCCCAGTCGGGATGGTGAAGGAGGTAGTCGGTGCCGGTATCGTCCGTGACTGTGCGGTAGACCACGTGGAGACGGTGATCAGCAGCGAGAGGGACCGTGAATGCCGGCCACTCGGTCCGCGCCCACAGTCGCTGCTGGAAGTCGTTGGCCGCGTCGTAGTCCGCGCCGAACAGCAGTTCCTCGGCGTCCTCGCTCTGGATACACGAGTGGAGGTGCCCCAGCCAGAAGAGCGGCTCGTCCAGGAACCCGGCCTGGTAAGTGAGGGGGCCGCCGTCGTAACCCGGTATCCGGGCAGGCTGCAGGTCTGCACTGTTCATCACAGGGGACATTATGCGGCCCTGGCTCCGCGCCCATGAGGCCGGGCACACCAGCCGATCTTTGCGGGACAGCCCTTAGGTCCAGAGTTCGCTCGTAACGGGGAAGGCGCTGGCCGGCCCGCGTGGCAGCCGGCGCCCATGGGGAGCGGACACCCGCCTCTGTCGCCCCGCGGGGCGATCGCCGCGATCGCGTTCCGGCTCGCTGTGGTGGGTCCGGACGAGAGCGGGCGCCTTCACCGCCACCAGCTGCCATGGCGTACTGACGGGGCGGCCGGCTTCTTCGCGTGCCTGGCGGATCCAGTCGGCAGTGAGTCGGCAAAAGGCGGCGTGGGCCTCGGGCTTTCCCTTGCGGCGACGCCCGAAGGCGTCGCTGACGACGGTGTAGCCGAGAAGTCCTGATCGACACGGTGCACAGCACGGCGGCGAACTGCCGCTGCGAGCGGTCGGAGTGCCGCCGCAGACCGGCGAGGTAGGCGCCGGACTCGCGGCGTCGCTCGGTGGTGTCGCTCATGGTGGCCCCCTTCCGTATCCAGTGTGGCCCCTCCCTGGCCCCCTGTTTGGCTCCTCCGCATGATCACGCACCCCGGTTACCTGAACGCGAAGCGCCCCGGCGACCGCGCGAACGGCCCCGGGCCTGGCCGATCTGAAGGAAGCAGACCGACGTGCCGCAACCTACAACCCGGGCCCGCCGGACCGGGCACCCCGGGTACAGCGAGACCCTGGCGAGGCAGCCCGAGAGCGCAGCCACCGCGCGGCGCCTGCTTCGTACCGCTTGTGCAGTCTGGGGGCTGGACGCATTGGCCGAGGACGGGGCGCTGATCGTCTCCGAGTTGGTGGCCAACGCAGTGCAGCACGCCAGGCGGGAGTCCATCCGGGTCGTCATCGACCGTCCCGGCGACACGCGGGTGCGTGTCGGCGTCGCGGATCTCTCCCGGGCCCGGCCGGTGGAGCGCGAAGCGCACGACAACGAAGAGGGCGGGCGCGGTCTGCGTCTCGTGGCGGCGCTGGCTGCCGACTGGGGCACGGACGAGCGGCGCTGGGGCAAGATCGTGTGGGCGGTCCTGGAGGGGCGCGGGTGACCACTCGAGAGGCCCCCGGCCGCAGTGCGGCCCGCGCCCATCTGTCGCAGGTGATCGAGCTGTTCGGCGCGGACGGATGCCTGCGGATCAGTACGGCCCCTGCTGAACCCGGGTCGCTCGCCGTCGGCGAAGAGTCCGAGGACGACGAGCAGAACTGACCGGCCCAAGGCGCGGCGAAGCCCCGGCCGGTGAACTCACCGAGCCGGGGCTTTGTCGTCTCACGGTCGTCTTACACAGGTCTCACGAACTGCGCGGTACGAATCGGAAAAACCGGCGCTGACCTGGACGTTTTCCGCTCTCCCTGGATCTAACGAAGCCCCTGGACTGTGTTTCGTCCATTGGGGGTCAAGGGGGCGCAGGTTCAAATCCTGTCGTCCCGACTGGAGACAGTCGCAGGTCAGGGCCGGTTTCGGAGGAATCCGAATCCGGCCCTTGATCATTTTTGGGGACCAGTGGGGGACCAGTTGGGGTCTGGCGTCCTTGACCGGGTCAGCGGGTCAGCGGGTCGTGACGATGGGGCTCGGCAGCGAGCGTGGTGCGCGCATCCCGTTGAAGTGGGCAGAGAGCGCCGCTCCGGCGGCCGTCTTCTTCTGGACGTCCGACCCGAGAAGCAGGAAGGGAACACCACACCCGTGATCACCGAGATCGCACAGATCGAGATCCACCCGGGGCAGGAACAGATCGACGGCCGCGACTCGTCCCGCGTCGTCCATGTCGTCGCCGCAGCGCCAGTGGCACCCCTCGACCTGTCG
Source organism: Streptomyces argenteolus (assembly GCF_042902585.1). Taxonomy (GTDB): domain Bacteria; phylum Actinomycetota; class Actinomycetes; order Streptomycetales; family Streptomycetaceae; genus Streptomyces; species Streptomyces argenteolus. The sequence continues at coordinate 528,667 of NZ_JBIBEG010000003.1, read as the reverse complement.
ACGTGGGGCCCCATGGCTGACGGCGCCGGCCTCGCCCATTGACCCTGGTGAACGGGGACAGTTCCTGGCGTACCACGCCGTCGTTTCCTGGGGTAGATCTGCTGGAAGGGCGGGTCCCGGACTGCTGGGCCGCATCCGGTGGCTCCGGGTGCCCCCCAGCCATGTCCGCTCGTCCGGAACGATGAGTCAGTCGACGTTGCCCGTCTCCACCGGGAAGTCGGGCGGCCAGGGCTTGGACAGGTCGTACAGCGACTCCCGGTCGCCCATCAGCGCGTACTCCGCCTCGCGCCAGTTCGGGTTGCCGCCGATGACAAAGCTGCCCCCTTCGGGGTCCAGCATCCAGGTGTACTCGGCGTCGGACGGCTCCAACTTGTGCCGCTCCTTCAACACGGCGAACTCCTCAGGATCGGCGCGCCGAATGTGGATCCCTTCGCGGTAGTAGGGCTGGAGGAGCATCAGCTCCACATGGCCGATGCAGATCTCGATGCGTGTCGTAGTCCCGTCAACCAGTGTTGCCTCGCTCCGCAAGAAGAGCTGCCGGTGGGACGGATTGAACCCGACGACCCGGAACAACCGCCCTGTGCGGACGAATTCGGTCATGATCGATGCACTCTCCTGGTCGAAACTCGGCTCCCCCTCGGCCGAGGTGAAGCGCTCGGGGGTAGACCCTCTTGACGCCATGGCGCCACCGGACCGACGGCCGTCGAAGGCGAGGCGCTGGGCCCGGCTTGCGTTCGTGGCGGGGTGCAGGCGTCGGCAACCGACGCGCGCCCTTCAGGCCCGGAACGTCAACCGCTGCTTACAGCACGCGCAAGGACTGGCCGGCGTCACGTTCACGCCTGGCGAGCGCGTGGAGCACGGCCTGATCGCCGTGTCGGTCACGAGCGGCCGCGACGAGGACGTCGACTGCAAGGGCGAGGGTGGCCTCGGGTGTCCGATTCTGAACGCCCACGCTCAGCTCCAGGTCATCAAGGTGCACTGCCAACTCGACGCATCGGGTTTGGAGGTAGCCGTCGAGCAGCATTTCCTCCCCGGGCCGGTGGAGGACGGCCACTCGCCGATCGGCCGGCTCTCGGTCCAGCCGTTGTGCCAGCCTGTGCCATACAGCGCGCGCCTGCTCAGCCACGGCGGCGGGCCCCGCGGCTGCCGTCTCCTCGCTCCGCGCACGCACGCCGACGTTGAGCGGGGAGTCGGGCAGAGACGTGCCGACGAGCCGCGCGTAGTAGCGCACCGGCGAAACTGGATCCGCGCCGACCGTCTCGCCCTCGAGAAACCACTCGACCTGCAGAACGCTGCGCGCAAGGTGACCGGCCAGTCCACCCACCGTCATCCCCGGCAGCACCGACTCTTCGTCCCAGCAACGCGCCACCTCTTCCGTGGCCAGTAGCTGCACGGCCCGCTCGGCGCCCAGTAGGTATGCCTTGCGTATCTCCTCAGTCATGCGAGGCATCGTGCCCCCATCAAGATCGTCCCGCCCGAGCCGCCCACATGATGGAACCTTTGACCAAAGCATGAACGACCGATCGGTGGGACCAAGCCCCGTCGTTGTCTGCGAAGTACCGGAGCGCGCACCGACCATACGCGTCTGAGCGAATCCCCTTGGCTCTCGAAGAAGCTGCCGGTGCGGAGGCGACCGGACCCGGAGGTGGAGAGCGGGCGTGGCCTCGTGGTGTGGGGGAGCTGGTCGAGTCGTGGGGCAGCCCGGGGTGCGTGCGCGGGGGGCCTGGATCAGTCCGTCCGGCCCCTGCCCGGTGGGGGTAGTGGGTGCGATACGGGCCCGTGGGTCTGTTTCTACAACCATGTAGAGCATAGACTTGCCCTCGTCGCAGGTGGAGACTCCTTCCCCGGCGTGGCCCGTGACCGGTGGAATGCGTCAGCCGCTCACCGGTGCGCCGGGCGGCCGGGGGCGGTGCGTGATCCCGTGCGCACGGCCGGTGGCGCCGTTTCGCGCGTACGCCGGTCGGGAACATCGTTTCGTCCCCAATCGTTCCCACCAGACCCGTACCAGACCTAGGAGCCGACGCTTGTCCGCCAGATCGTCGACGGACCCATCGGGGCACAGTCCCCGGCCACCTCGCCGGAAAACGCCTGAGAGCGGCACGCTGCGGGGTGGTGTCGGATGAGTGCCGTGGAAGCCTGGCTGGGGGTGCTGGCCGTGTTCGTGCTGACCGCGGGCACCGGCTACTTCGTCGCCCAGGAATTCGCGTACGTCTCCGCCGACCGGCTCGCCCTCGCGCGCGAGGCCGAGCGAGGTGATCGCAAGGCCGCTCGCGCCCTGAAGGTGCTGGAGCGTCTGTCCTTCATGCTCTCCGGTGCCCAGCTCGGTATCACCGTGACCGGGCTGATCGTGGGATTCATCGCGGAACCCGCCGTCTCCGCCCTGCTGCGGCCGGTCCTGTCCGGCGTGGGTGTCCCCGACGGAGCCGTCACCGGCATCTCCGTGGTGCTTGCCTTCGTCCTGGCCACCGTCGTGCAGATGGTGCTCGGCGAGCTGGCTCCGAAGAACCTCGCCCTCGCCGTCCCCGAGCGCCTGGCCAAGGCGCTCGCCCCCTCGACGCTCGGCTACCTCAAGGTCGTCGGTCCGTTGGTGCGGATCTTCGACGGCGCCGCGAACGCGTTGCTGCGCAGGACCGGCATCGAGCCGGTGGAGGAACTCCACCACGGCGCCACGCTGGAGGAACTGGGTCACCTGATCGGCGAGTCCCACGAGCAGGGCCAGCTGCCGCGCGCGACCGCCGAGTTGGTCGACCACGCGCTCGAATTCTCGGAACGGACACTGGGGGAGGTGATGGTGCCGCGCGTGGACGCGGTCTTCGTCCGGAAGGACGCCACCGCGGCCGAGGCCGTCACCCTCATCGGCGCGTACGGACACTCCCACTACCCCGTGATCGGCGACCACCCCGACGACGTCGCAGGGGTGCTCGGGGTGCGCGAACTGATGCGTATGTCCGCACGGCAGGCGGCCGTCGCCACGGCCGGGGCGGCGGCCCGTCCGCCGCTGCTGCTGCCGGACACGCTCCCGCTCCCGGCCGCGGTGTCACGGATGAGGCAGCGGGACGACGAGTTCGCCGTCGTGCTCGACGAGCACGGCGGCGTGGCCGGCATCGTCACCTACGAGGACATCGCCGAGGAACTCGTGGGCGACATCGCCGACGAGTCCGACGCGGCGACCTTCATCGCCGTCGCGGAGGGCGAGGGCTGGCTGGTGGACGCAGGCCGCCGTCTCGACGAGGTCGCGGGAGTCACCGGGCTCGAACTCCCGGAGGACGACGACTACGACACGGTCGCCGGGCTCGTCATCGACCGGCTGGGCCGCTTCCCGGCCATCGGTGACCGCCTCACCCTCATCCTCGCGGGTGGTGCCGGTGTCGTCATCGACGTCCGTACCCTCGACCGGCATGTGCCCGGCCGCGTCCGGATCGAGCGACTTCCCGAACAGACGGAGGAGCGGGCATGAGCTTTCCGATGGCGCTCTTCGTGACGGTCCTGCTGCTGATCGGCAGCGGATTCTTCGTCGCCGCCGAATTCGCCCTGGTGGCCGCCAAGCGGCACCGCATGGAGAAGGCCGCTGCCCAGGGGCAGAGGGGGGCCAAGGCCGCCCTCGCGGGTATGCGGGAACTCTCCCTCATGCTGGCAGGCGCCCAACTCGGTATCACCGTCTGCACGCTGGGCCTGGGTTCCGTCTCCAAGCCGGCGATCTCCCATGAGCTCGACCCCCTCCTGAACGACCTGGGCCTGCCCAGCGCACTCAGTTACGGCGTCGCCTTCGCCGTGGCGATGATCGTGGTGGTCTTCCTGCACATGGTCGTGGGCGAGATGGCGCCCAAGTCCTGGGCCATCGCCCACCCCGAGCGTTCCGCGATGCTGCTCTCCCCCTCCTTCCGCGCGGTCGTGAAGGTGGTGCGCCCCCTCATCTGGGTCCTCAACAGGGTCAGCAACGGGCTCGTTCGGCTGTGCAGGGTCACCCCGCGCGACGAGCTGGCCTCCGTCCACAACCGTGAGCAGCTGACCCACCTCGTGGCGGAGTCCGAACGACTCGGCCTGATCAGCGGGGTGGACTCCGGCCTGCTGACCCGCTCCCTCACCGAACCGGAGACGCCCGTGCGGGACCTGCAGGTCCCGGCCGACGCCATCCTCTCGGTCGAGGCGGGCGCCGGAGCGGAGGAGATCCTCCGGGTGGCTTCGTCCGGCGATCGCACGCGGCTCCTGGTCCGTGACCACGACACCGTGCTCGGCTCGGTGCACGCGCGTGACGTCCTGGTCGCCCGTGCGCGGGACCGGGCCGTCGACGCCCGCGCGCTGGCCCGGCCGGTGCCGGAGGTCACGGAGAACACCACGGTCGCCGCCGCCCTGGACCTGCTGCGCCGGCGCCGGTCCTCGCTCGCGGTGGTCCGCGACGACGCCGGGCGGCTCACGGGCATCGTGAGCCTGGACGACCTCCTGGCTCGCTATCTTCAACCGGAGGGCCCCGCGGCCGGGTGACCCGCCATCTCCCAGGGGTGACCGGATCTCGACGGGGCTGACACGCCGTCACCGCCGTCAGCGTGGCCGCGACGCACGAGGAGTCGCAGGCCGCGCTGCTGGAGGGGTGGCGGGCCGGTCTGCTCGTACCGTTCGCGGCGGCGGGGGTCGCCGCCGCGAACGGCGGCTTCGGTCTGCGCTCCCGGCGGGGCACGGTGCCGCCCGCCCCGCCGAACGTGTCGTGGACGCCTCCGGGGCAGCCGGGGGCCGCCCCGCTCGGTCCTCGAAGGCCTGGCCTCGTGACCGCCGCCTGGCACAACGGCGCCTGGGTACACCGCCGCACGTGCGGGTCGGTGCCCGGGCAGGTCGGCGTACGGGCACACCGCTTCGTGACTCAGGAGCCTCGCCGATGCACGGTGCCCGATGCACGGTGCTGCGGAGAGGGAGAGGGCCCGTACCGGGGGAGCGGGGTCAGAGCGGCTGGAGCCGGGTGCGCAGCAGGCAGAACTCGTTGCCCTCGGGATCGGCCAGGACGTGCCAGTCCTCCGTGCCGGTCTGGCCGACGTCGGCCGGCGTCGCGCCGAGGGCGAGCAACCGCTCCAGTTCCGCTTCCTGGTCACGGTCGGTGGAGTTGACGTCGATGTGCAGCGGAAGCTTGCTCGGGCGCGGGTCGCTGCTCGGGCTGAGGACCAGGGTGGGCTGCGGTCCGCCGAAGCCGACGCCGGGCGGTCCGATCTCGATGCTTCCGTCGTCCTCGCGGCCGAGTTCGACGTAGCCGAGGACCTCGCTCCAGAACGTGGCGAGCCGGCCGGGGTCGGCGGCGTCGAGGACAAGTTCGCTGATACGGCATGCCATGCCCGGGAGTGTAGGCGGCGGAGGGCCGGGACCGGGCGGATGCGGCCGGTCCGGGCTCCCGCACGGCGGCCGGTGCGGACCGCCTTGCAAGCAGGCCGGCTTCGGCGTGCCGCCCGTGCGGGTGCCCGGCGCGGCGGGCACGCACTGAGTGCCTCCCCCCACCCCGCTCGGCAGGGCGGGTCACGACCCAGGACCCGGCGGCTCGCGGTCCCGGCCCACGACCCGGCGGCTCAGTCCCGCGCGGACAGCGGGGTGAGGAGCACAGGGCAGTGCGCGTGGTGCAGCACCGCGTGGGTCACGTGTCCCAGCGCGGCGCCTACGGGAGAGGAATGCCGGCGGGAGCCGATGACCACGAGGTCCGCGTCGGCGGTCGCCGTCACCAGCACGGCGGCTGCCGACGCCGCGCGGACGACGTCGTGGCTCACCCGCGGACCGGGGCGGTCCGCGCGCAGTTCGGCGACGAGACGGGCGGCCTCCGCGGCCTCCGCCTCGGCGAGACCGGCCGGATCGCCGAACATCGTCGCCATGCTGCCGACGTTGTCGAGGAAGATCCACGCGCTGAACACACGCAGCGCCGCCCCTCGGCGCTGTGCCACGTCGGCGGCGAGACGCACCGCCTCCCGGTCCCGTCCGTCCCGCGCGGCCACCAGCACAGTGCCCGCGGCATCCTCGCGCTCCTGGCGGGGCACCACGACGACCGGTACATGGGCGTGGGCCGCCACCCGGAGGGCGTCCGAGCCCACCAGCAGAGCCAGGAAACCGCCGTGGCCCCGGGTTCCCACGACGACCGTGCCGTCACGGCCGGCCTCGCCGAGCAGGCAGGAGGCGGTCGCGTACGGACACGACGTGGTGGTGACCGCGGCGCCCGGAGCGGTTCGCTTCGCGAGCTCCGCCGCCTCGGCCAGCACCTCGGTGGCGTGCTCCTTCGCGCGCTCGACTCCGCGTGCGGACAGACGGCCGTGTCCGGCCTCGGTCCTTGTGGCGTGTACGACGGTCAGGGGGCTTTCCCGGGAAGCGGCCTCGGACGCCGCCCAGCGCACCGCCCGGTGGGCGTCCTCCGTGCCGTCCGTGCCGACGACCACCGGACCGTCCAGCGTCAGATTCCGTTCGTTGCCCGGCATGATTCCTCCTCGGCGTGCGCGGGGGCGACGGGCCCCGACGGTGGCCGGGAGCCGGAGGCCGGGCCCGGAGCCGACGGCCGGGCGTGGCCCGGCGCGTCAGACGACGTCATCCCCGAGCGCCTCCTCGGCGACTCCCCGCTCGTCGCGGGTGTAGGGCACGATCTGCACGGGGCAGTGCGCGTGGTGCAGCAGGGCGTGTACGACGTGGCCGAGGCCCAGGGCCGAGACACTGCGGCGCTCGTGGCTTCCGACGACCAGGAGTTCCGACTTTCTGCTCGCCTCCACGAGGGCGGACGCGGCCGATCGCGCCGTGTCCGTTCCCGCCTGCACGGTGAGACCTGGACGCGTCTCGCGGATCGATGCGGCGAGGTTGGTCAGGAACTGCCGGTGGGAGTCTCCCGGCCGCTCCTCGTCCTCGGTCGGGGCCTGCCGTCCGTCGAACCGGCCGAGAATGCTCCGGATGTTCAGCAGGCGCAAGGGGCACTCCCGCACCTCCGCCTCCCTCGCGGCCCGGTCCAGCCACACGGCGTCGTGCTCGTCCCGTACCGCGGCGGTGACCGGTGCGCCGCTGCCCCGTCCGGTCTCCCCGCGCACCACGACGACGGGCGCGGGGCTGCCGACGACCGCTTCGAGACCGACCGATCCGAGGAGGAGGGGGCCGAACCCTCCGCTGCCCCTGCTGCCGACGACGATCGTGCCGCCCGGCCCGACAGCCGAGTGGAGTGCGGTCACCGGATTCCGCCTGCTGAGCTTGACCGTGAGGTCGAGACCGGGGAACCGGCTGCGTATCTCCTCCTCCGCCGCCGCCAGGACCGCGGTGCCGTTGGTCCGGGCGTGCTCGGAGGTCTCGAACGAGGCGAACCGGTCGAGGCGGTCCAGATTCGCGGCGTGTACGAGCCACAGGGCCTGACCGTGGAGTGTGGCCTCGTCCGCACCCCACAGTGCGGCGGCCCTGGCATGCTCCGAACCGTCCACGCCCACGACCGTCCTCGGTCCCGCGCCGGACGTGTGGGTACGCATCGCTGCTCCTCGTGCCGTCCGTCCCCCTCCTTCCATGCTGTCACCGCCGGACGGGGTGCGGCCAGCGCCTGACGGGCACGGAAGGCCGGAAGGCCCTGTTCCCACCGCGGACGCGCGAGGGAACAGGGCCGGGGACGTTCGAGACCCCCCACGGGACACCGGCCGGCGCCCCGGGCGGTCAGGAGGCGATGAACCGGGCGATCTGGCCCAGCACGACCGTGTCCGCCAGGAAACCGATGTGGGTCTGGCAGAGCACGTTGTTGTTCGTCGCACCGTCCAGCCGGGTGCTGGTGTACGGGATGATGACGCCGTCGCACGCCGAGTACCAGCTCGCGTACCTGGTGCTGCCCGGCGTCTCGTCGCCCGAGGTGATCTGGGAGATGAACGACGACCCCGGATACATCTGCTGGCAGGTCGTGTAGATCAGACAGGCGCTCGCGAAGGTGGTCCCGTGGTTGGCGCCCGCGATCGAGGCGAGGTGGCTGACGTTGCTGTTTCCGCCCAGCACCTTCATGTAGTACTGGCTGACGAGGCCGCCCATCGAGTGGTTGACGATGGCGACCTTGCTCGCCCCGGTCCGCGCCTTCACGTTGTTGACGAAGGAGGCGAGCCCCTGGGCGTTGGTGATGTTGTTGCCGTAGGAGTTGTACTCGTAGGCGAACAGGTTGGAGCTGGACCAGCCGTTGAGCTGGAAGACGCCCATGGCGGTGACCCAGTTGGAGGCGTTGCCGGTGTAGCCGTGGACGAAGACGACGGGTGTGCCGGTGGCCAGCGGCTGTACGTCCGCGACGGTGGCCCCTGCGGTGGAGGCGGTCGAGGAAGCCGTGGTCGCGATGTCGGCCGCGCCGGCTGAGGGGGCCGCGGAGAACAGGGTGAACGCGGCCGTGGCGGTCGCGAGGACGCCGATGATCCGGCGCGGAAGACGACGACGCATGGAGCACTCCTTGACGGGGATGCGGGACGCTGGGATGCGGGTGCTTGACCCGACAAGAGTCGTGGGACGTGACCTGGACGCCATCGGTGAAATCACCAGCGAGCGAGGACGGCCGCCGAACCGGGGGAGAGGTCCGCTCCGAATCGGCCGTCGAACCGGGGGCGGGTCCCGCCCGGTACGGCCCCCGACCTGGGGACCGGCCGGCACGGAGCCTCGCCTCCTCTGCCCGCGAGCGGACAGGCGGGCCGTCCGGCGGAGCGTCACGGGTTCCGCACGATGCGCCACCGGTTGTCGGCCGTGCCGTCGTCCCGGTCCTGCACCGCGAAGGCGCCGAGCGCGGTGGAGCCGTTCTCGACGGCCAGCAGCTTGCCGCTGTGCACGTTGCGGATCTTGTGGGTGCCGTCCCCCTGGTCGAGCAGGATCCACCGGTGGTCCGCGGTGCCGTTGTCCGACCACTGCAGGACCGTCGCGCCGTCGGCCGTGGACATGTCCCGGACGCCGAGCACCTTGCCGCTGTGCACGTTGCGGAAGCGGAAGGCGTCACCGTCCGGGAGCATCTCCCAGTCGTGGTCGGCGGTGCCGGAGTCGGTCCACTGGAGGGCGCGGCCCCCGTCGGCCGTGGACATGTCCTGGATGCCCAGTACGAGACCACTGCCCGCGTTGGCGAGACGGACGGGCGTGGTGCCGCTGGTGTTCCAGTAGACGGTGTAGTTGTGGCCGTGCGCGTCGTGGAAGGGGCCGAGGCCGACGGTCGAGCCGCCCGCCGTCGCGGTGAAGGCGAGTGTCGCGGTGCTCGTCCGCCTGATCGAGGACGTGTCCAGGGACGGGAGCGAGTTGAGGGCCGTGTTGCCGTAGTCGCCGGAGAGCACGACCGGGCCGTAGGTGATCGCGGCGACACCGGGGTCGTCGTTCGCCGCACGCATGACGACCCGCATGGGCAGGCGGACGGTGACGGTGTCGCCGGTGGTCCAGGCGCGGCTCAGCGTGGCGTAGCTGCCGGGCGTGGTGGCGATGTTCTGCGCGACCCCGTTCACGCTGACGGTGGCCCCGCTGGTCCAGCCGGGGATACGGATGCGCATCGCCCAGGTGCCGCCCGCGCTGCCGGTCACGCGCAGGGTCGTGGTGTCGCCCGTCGGGTGGTCGGTGGTCTGGGTGACCGTGATGCCGCGCTGCGACCAGGTGAGCACCGAGGGCACGAACAGGTTGACGGTCAGCGTCGTACCGGAGTGGAAGTAGACGGAGTCCATGAGCCTGGTGTGCATCTCCAGGCCGGTGCCCTGGCAGCACCAGAAGGTGGTGTAGTCGGTGCTCCAGGTCCCGCCACCCCACGCCGGCCCCACCCCGCGTCTGCCTCCCGGGTTGAGCGGGGTGAAGTAGGTGACGTGGCCGTGGCTGTCCGCCGGGTTCTGCTGGCCGATCATCTGGTTCAGCCAGGCCTGCTCGTAGAAGTCGAACAGGGCCGCCCGGTCCGGGTCCAGGGTGAAGAGCTCCCGGGTGAGGGCGAGCATGTTGAAGGTGTTGCAGCTCTCGCAGGTGTCCTGGTTCAGGTAGGAGGCGATGGCGTTGGGCGCGCGGAAGTGCTCCGCCTGGCTGTTGCCGCCGATGGCGTACGTGTGCGCACCGACGCACAGGTTCCAGGCGTGGGTGGAGATGTCGCGGTAACGGGTGGTGCCGGTCGCCTTGTACTCGCGCACGGCTCCGATCCACTTCGGCACCTGGGTGTTGGCGTGCAGCCCGTTCAGTCTGTCCTGGCCGGCCGCCAGCGGATCGAACACCGCGGCGTGGTCGAACCGCTGGGCGACGGTCAGCCAGCGGGTGTCGCCGGTCTGCTGGCAGAGATCGGTCAGCACGGCGTTCATGCCGCCGAACTCGGTCTCCAGCATCGCCTGCATCTGCGAGCGGCTCAGCCGTCCCGTACGCGTGTCGACCCAGCCGGCCAGGGCGAGCAGCACGTCACGGGCCTGCGTGCTGCCGATGTGCCGCCACACGTCGAGCAGCCCGGCCATGGTCTTGTGGATCGTGTAGTACGGCACGTTGCCGTTGGTCAGGGTGCGTGCCTCCAGTGCAGTGAAGTCGGACTCGGGATAGCCGGAGAGGTACCCGGCGCCGAAGCCGGCGTTCGCGTTGTTGGCCTGGCACCTGGCCAGTTCCGCCACCATGCGGACGGCCTTGTCCCGGCACACGGTGTCCCCGGTCACGGCGTACAGCTGCGCCCATGCCGTGAGGAAGTGGCCCTGGACGTGCGTGCGGAAGGGGAAGTCGGGCGCGTCCCAGCCGCCGGTGGCCGCCGCGCCGTTCGTGGACAGCCGGTGGTTGGCGCGGAAGTTGTACAGCAGCCGGTCCACGTCGACGAAGCGCAGATAGCTCCTCGTGCGCTCCTGGTTGTCCAGCCACCTGCTGGCTGTCAGGCGGACCTGGCCGAGGTCGAAGCCCTGTGCGCGGACTCCGATGTCGGCCCTGACCGGCGGTATCGCGGCCTGTGCGGGGGAGCCGCCGAGGAGAGGTCCTGCGGCGGAGGCGGCGGCCGTGGCCCCGGCGATCTGGAGGATGCGTCGCCTGCTGACGTGGGAAGACATCGAGCACCTGTTCCGTGAGGGCCAGTGGTGCACTGGCTGTGGGGTGGTGTGCTCTTCCGGACGGGCTGGGGCGGTGCGCCGACGGACACCTCCTCGCGTCCGAGGGAGGGCCGGGGGTGCATGGGAGACGCGGCGCTCGGGGGAGAACCGCACGTGCCGGGGCCCGGAAGGGTGGCGAGGGGATACTGTTCGTGGTTTCGAACAGTGTTCGCCATGTCGCCGGAACCATAGGCGCCGCGAAATTCGGCGTCAATGCCGTCGGCGCCCTCAAGTGCCTTGCGTGCCAAGCGGGTTGTGCTGAGTCGGCGAGGAGCGGAAAGCGCTGTCAGGGGCATTGACGCGCCTCTCGGGAAGCTCTACTTTCTGACCGGTCCACCGAACTTCGTTCGAAATATCGACCCGCATCGACGGTGGCGGCCCCAGACCGGCACCGGCGGGGCCGGCAGCCGAGGCGGCCGGCCCGTCACCGCGGTCCGCTCACCCGACCCGCAAGCATCCGGAGAGCTGATGAGCGCACACCCCCGCACCACGCCCTCACGCAGGCTGTTCCTCGGCGCCGCCGCGGCCACCTCCATGACGCTGGCCGCCGACCTGGCGTGGGGGGCCGGCCCGGCGCACGCCGCGGACGCCGCCTACGTCATGGGCTACTTCACCGAGTCACCCGACGGGGCCGGAACCGACTACGGCCTGCACCTGGCCGTCAGCACGGACTCCCTCACCTGGATGCCGCTGAACCAGAACAACCCCGTCGTCACCCCCACCGCAGGTGCCGGCGGCCTGCGGGACCCGTTCATCATGCGCAAACGGGACGGCACCTTCGTGGTGCTGGCCACCGACCTCAAGGGCACGGACTGGGGCTACAACAGCCAGTACATCCATGTGTGGGACTCCACCGACCTGCGCACGTTCACCAACTACCGCCGCCCCCACCTGCACACCATGGCCACCCACAGCTGGGCGCCGGAAGCCTTCTGGGACGCGAGCCGTGGGCAGTACGCGCTGCTCTACTCGGCCGTGAACTCGTCCGGCCACAACGTCCTCATGGTCAACTACACCAGCGACTTCACGACCGTCTCCGCTCCCCAGGTCTTCTTCGACCCCGGCTACGACGTCATCGACGGCGACATGGCCGTCGGTGTGAACGGGGCCAACTACCTCTACTTCAAGAGCAGCAGCACCGGTGGTCTGGTCGGCGCCCGCTCCACCTCGCTGAACCCGGGCAGCTTCACGCCCTTCAGCACGTCGGTCGCCCACGGAGGCACCGAGGCCCCCACCCTGGTGAAGTCCCTGACCTCGAACACCTGGTACCTGTGGGGCGACACCTACACCCCCAACGGAGTCTTCTACGCCTGGCGGAGCACCGACCTCGCCGCCGGCACCTGGACCCCCGTCGATCAGAGGCTCTACACCCACCCGGTCAACGCCAAGCACTGCACGATCGCCCCTGTCACGACCGGTGAGTACGGCAACCTCGTCGCCCGCTGGGGCGCCCCCGCCTGGAACCGGCTCAAGTCGTACAACCACCCGGACCGTTACGTGCGCCACGCCGCTTTCGCCGCGCGGATCGACACCTACCCCTTCGATCCGTACACCGACTCCCAATGGCGGCTCGTGCCGGGCCTGGCCGACTCCGCGGGCGTCTCCTTCCAGTCGGTCAACTACCCCACCCGCTACCTGCGGCACTACGACTACCAGCTCCGGCTCGACGCCGTCGACGGGACCGCGGCCTACGCCCAGGACGCCACGTTCCACCGGGTCGCCGGGCTGGCCGACAGCTCATGGGCGTCCTTCCGCTCGCACAACAACCCGACGCGGTACATCAGGCACTCCGGCTACGCCCTGCGCATCGATCCGGTCGCGACCGCCACGGACCGGGCCGACGCCACGTTCTCAGTAGGCTACTGAGCCACGGACGCCCGGCAGCGGGGAGAGGCGCCCCGAGACCGGTCGGCGCGTTCCCCGGCGCGGCCGGGGACGCGTGGCCGTGCCGGGGCCGCGGTTCCCGTGTCGTGAGGTGACAGTGGCGGCGGACGGCCCGCCCGCCGCCACCCTCACCCGGTCGTCCCCGGCACGCCACGCTCCAGGGGCCCGGTCGCTCAGGCCGCTCCGTGCGAGGCGCTCGGGGAGAGCCCTCGCTCACGCAGGCGCGCCGCCACACGGCCGTCGGTGATCCGCGTGTCGAAGGCGGGCTGCGCAGCGGTCGCGGGGCCCTCGACGTTCCAGCCGTCGGACAGCCGGAAGACGCTCCCGTGCCACGGGCAGCGTACGCAGCCGTCCGTGACCTCACCGCCGGAGAGCGGGCCGCCCAGGTGGCTGCACGCGTCGGCCAGCACCCGCACCTGCTCGCCGCTCTCCCGCACCACCACGACCGGCACGTCGTCGATGTGCCGGCGCACCGCCTCGCCGACGGGGAAGTCCGACACGGCGCCGACCTCGTGCCACCCGGGCGTCACCAGATCCGGCACCGCTTCGGCGTGGTTGGCCCCCGAGGCCTGCCGGTACGCCAGGTGGCCGCCGATCGCCCCGCCGACGCCCACGACGGACAGACCCGCGAAACCCAGGGCCTTTCCGAGTCCGGTGCGTCCGCGCAGCCGGGCCGTGAACGACCCGGCGTACAAGGCCACGGCGGTGATGTTGGCCGCCGCGTGGACGAACCCGACCCGCCGCTGGCGGGACTGCAGCTCCGCCCAGTCGGCCCAGCCCGCGAGGGCCGCCGGGCCAGCGGTGCTCAGTCCCACGCCGACGAGGGCACACGCCGCGCGGCGCTGTCCGGGAAGGAGGTCGAGTACGGCGGCCGAGAGCCAGGTGCCGATGGGGACCTGCACCAGCAGGGGATGCACGGGATGGCCCAGCCAGCGGCCGTGCAGCGCGTCTCGCCAGGGCCCTAGAGGGAGCGCATGCACCCCCTTCTGCACCAGGTCGACGGCACCGTCGAGTGCGGTGGTGTGTTCGAGGCGGTCCATGGCCCGCAGGATCCGGCCCGGGCCCAGGGGGGACGGCATCACGCGCCGCACCGCGCGCCAGGCCGTGCCGCCGGCGGAGGCGCGTCGGTCGACTTCAGACATTTCGTTCATAGAGGGCGGGTATCCATCTGGCGCGACAGGAAACGGCCGGGCGCCGTTGTCAGTCGATTGCCCGCGCTACGCACCCCGGGGAGTGCAGTGGCGCGTGGGCCGGCGCCCCGGCCCGCCACCGGTCGTGTCCGGACGCGGGGGCCGGGCCGGGTTCCCGTGCGCCGTCCCGGTTCAGGCGCGCGCTGCGAGCGTCTTGCCGATCTCTCCCAGGAAGGGGTCGAGGTCACCGGGGTTGCGCGAGGTGATCAGCGTCCAGCCGCCGGAATCGTCGGTCACCACCGGCGCGTCGGTCCATTCGCCTCCCGCGTTGCGGATGTCGGTCCGCAGCGAGGCGTACGAGGTCAGCCGCTTGCCCGCGAGGACACCCGCCTCGACCAGGGCCCAGGGGCCGTGGCAGATGGCCGCCACCGGGCGCCCGGCCTCCGTGAAGGAGCGGACGATCCCGGTCGTGCCGTCCTGGAGCCGGAGCGTGTCGGCGTTCAGGGTGCCGCCCGGGACGAGCAGCAGGTCGTAGTCGCCTGGGACGGCGTCCTCCAGGGTGAGATCGGGGCGGACCGTCTTGCCGGGATCCTTGTCGCCCACCAGCGTCACGATGTCGTCCATCGACACCGCCGCGACGTCGACCTGGGCACCCGCGCCGCGAAGGCGCTCGACCGGCACCACCAGCTCGTCCTGCTCCACGCCGTAGTTGGTGACCACGGCCAGCACCTTCCGGTTCTTCACGTCGTTGTCGGTCATCGCCTGTCACCTTTCCTCCGGGGGCCACCGGAGCGTGGCCCGCGTCCGTACGTTCCCCTGATCGGCGAGGCCATGCATCCGGCGCACCCGACCTGCAGGTCAGGAGCGTGCGCAGGCCCGCCGGCCGGGACCGTCAGGCCCCGGTCTCGTCCTCCTGGATGTGCACCGCGGCCTCCTCGGCGGAGGCGGCGCCCCCGTCGATGCCCACGTCGCGGCCCAGCACCCTGTTGTTGCGCAGGGGGCGCGCGTCCTCGGCCGCCGCGACGCGTCCGGCCCGTTCGCCCCCCGCGTCGTCCTCCTCCGGGCCGTTGTCCTCGGGCTCACCCTCGGTCAGGTTCACCTGGAAGGGATCCTCCTCGGGCTGCTCCTGCGCGATGCGCTGGTCCAGGGACTCACCCTCCCTCTGCTCCTCGGCCGTCGTGCCGTACTTGGACACGCCCAGGGGCTTCTCCGGCGGGGAGTAGCCCGTGTCCAGCATGTCGTCGAGATCGGGCTCGTCGATCACGTTCTCCGGATCGAGTTCGTCCGTCGGCCGGTTGTCCCCGTCCGATCCCTCCGGCTGGTAGACGTCGTCACCGCGTGCTGCGTCCGACACCGGCTGCTCCTTCCGTTGAGGTATGCCGCATCCGCCGTCGCCCGTACTCCCGGGTCGTCCGGCGTCGCCGCTCTCCTGCCCGCACGAGCCCGGGTCATTGGTGCGAACCGGCCGGAATTCGCCGGTGGCCACCCCGCTGCCCCCGGGGCGTCGTCCGGCGCCGGGTACGGACAGACGGCCTGGTCAGCCCGGTACGGGCCACCCTCCGTCGGCCCAGGCAGCTTATGACCGATAACCGGCCGGTGCGACCGGGCGGAGGAGCCCGTGGCGGGGGACGGGCGTGGACACCTCACGCCACGACAGGTCTGTCCGGGCGCAGAGGGGGCAGACGGCGAACGCCGGGGCGGGCCGCCCCGGTCCCACTCGCGGCCGAGAGCCACAGAACGACGGGAACGCCCATGCCCACCGACATACCGGAAAGACCCACAGCCCCCATCGGCGCCCGCGCCGTGGTCCTGCCGCGCGGCTCCGGCGAGCGGCAGGCCGCCGAAGCCCCCCGCCGTGCACCGGAGACCGCCGGAGGCATGGGACGGGCCGCCGGAATCATCGCGGCGACCGCGACGTGCCAGGCGGCGCTGATGGTGGGGCTCGGCCTCCTCATCACCGGCCCCGGGGCCCACGTGTGGCCCATGACGGCCGAGGACGCGGTCGCCCGGACACTGGAGCGAGCCCGCACCGCCACCCTCGACACGGTCTCCCTCGTCGTGTCCGAAGCGGGCAACACGGCGACGGTCGTCGCCGGCACCCTCCTCAGCTGCCTCCTGCTCCTGGTGGTCCCCCGGCTGCCCCGGTGGCGGGAGGCGGTCTTCCTGGCCGTCGCCGTGTCACTGCAGTCCCTGGTCTTCCTGGTCATCACCGAGGCGGTGGACCGCACCCGGCCGGACGTCGATCGCCTCGACGCGTCGCCGCCCACGTCCAGCTACACCTCCGGGCACACCGGCGCCGCCACGGCGCTGTACGCCGGTCTCGCGGTCCTGGTCCTGCGCCGGGCCAAGGGGCCGTGGCGCCGGCCCGTGGCCGTGCTGTTGCTGCTCCTGCCGGTCCTGGTCGGTATCGCCAGGGCCTACCGGGGGATGCACCATCCGACGGACATCGCGGGAGGCCTGCTCAACGGAGGCCTGTCCCTGCTGATCGTCGGCAGGGCTCTCCTTGCGGGCCCGCACGTGCCCGCCCCGGCTCCCTCCGGTGAGGCGCCGTTCGCGGGCATCGCCGCCGGTACGGCGCACGCCACGTCGCCCGGCGCCACCACGGTGGTCTTCAACCCCACCGTGACGGATGAGCGCGACCGCGCAGCCCTGCGCGAGGTCCTGGAGCAGCACGGCCACCGGGACGCCGAGTTCGTCCCGACCACGGCCGAGGATCCGGGCGAGGGCCAGGCGGCGGGCGCCGTACGGGCCGGGGCCTCGCTGGTCGTGGTCTGCGGGGGCGACGGAACGGTCCGGGCGGCTGCGGAGGCGCTGGCGGGCACGGGAGTGCCGCTCGCTGTGGTGCCCTGCGGCACGGGCAACCTCCTGGCCCGCAACCTGGGCCTGCCGGTCAGGTCCACGGAGGCGCTGGCCGCCGCGCTCAGCGGTGCTCCGCACCGGATCGACCTCGGCCGTATCGAGGGCGACGACACGGCCACCGCCCACTTCACCGTGATGGCGGGGGCAGGGCTCGACGCCGCGATGCTGGAGAGCACCAGCGACCGTGCCAAGGCGGTGCTCGGCTGGCCCGCCTACGTGGTCGGCGGCCTGCGTGAGCTGCGCGCCCCCCGGATGCGCCTGACCGTGACGCTGGACGGCGGGCGGCCCCTGCGCCGCAGCGCGCGGATGGTGCTCATCGCCAACACCGGCAAGGTGCAGGGTGGTGCCGCACTCGTCCCGGCGGCCCGGCCCGACGACGGCCTGCTCGACCTGCTGATCCTCGATCCGCGCGGTCCGGCGGGATGGTTCGGCGCCGTCGTCGCCCTGCTGCGCCGCAGCACGGACGGGAAGAGCGCGGACGGCTCCCGGGCCGTGGAGTACTTCACGTTCCGCCGTGCGGAGATCCGCTTCGACGCGCCCCAGCCACGCGAGCTGGACGGCGACCCGGTGCCGCCCGGCCGGCTGCTCACCGCCCGGGTCGTGCCGGGCGCGCTGACCGTCATGCTGCCCGCGCGGGGGGAGTGACATGGGAACCGCGACCCGCGTGCCGCAGACACGCGACATGATCGGCAGTGAACTCTCCGGTGACGAGGCACTCGTCACCCTGCGACGGTACGGCCGCTGGCCGCTGCTGCGCGACTCCTTCGTACGCTTCCGCTACGCCGACGGCTTCAGCCACTCCCGCGCCCTCGCCCTGCAGACCGTCCTGGCCGTGGTGCCCCTCGTCATCGCCTTCGTCGGGCTGTCGACGGCCCTGCACACCGAGGACCTGGGGCGCGTCGCGGAACTGACGATCCAGCGCATCACGGCGGGGCCGAGCGCCGAGGTGGTCGACGACGCGCTGGACCGCAGCCGTCAGCGGGCCGACGAGGGGGCGCAGGTGGCGCTCTGGTTCGGGCTCGTCTTCTCACTGGCCAACACGACGACGGCGATGTGCCAGATCGAGCGGGGTGCCAACCGGATCTACGGGGTGGAGCGCGACCGGGTCTTCCACCTGAAGTACCTGCGAGGGCTGGTGATGTCGCTGACCGCCGGCATCCCGCTCGGCCTCGGCTTCGTCGCCATGGTGGCCGGGGGAGACCTGGTGGCGGCGGTGGTCGACGTGTACGACCTGGACGCCGATGCGCGGTCCGCCTGGGACCTGCTCCGCTGGCCCGTGGGCGTGGCGCTCGTACTGCTCTCCGCGAGCGCGATATTCCGCCGTTCGCCACGGCGGCGGCAGCCGGGCTACACCTGGCTCGCCTTCGGCGCCGCCGTCTACCTCGTGCTCTGGACCACGCTGACCTGGCTGCTCAGCCTCTACCTCCAGGTGAGCGGGTCCTTCGACACCGTCTACGGCCCGCTGACCGCCTTCATGTCCCTGCTGCTCTGGGCCTACCTCACCTCCATCGCCCTCTTCCTGGCCCTTTCCTTCGCGGCCCAGCTGGAGGCCGTGCGGGCCAAGCGGCCCGGACCCGTACAACCCGACCCGGGAGCCTGACATGCCCGCACGACCCGTCGCCCCCGCGCTGCGCCGGAATCGCCGTGACGCCGACCGGAGATTCGGCATCCGGCTGTTCGGATCCGCCGCCGTCGCCGCGGTGGCCGCAGTCCTCTTCGGCCTCCTCCTCGTCCTGGTGGAGAGCGGGTGGCACCCGCTGCGGCGCCTGGACGCGGGCGCGGCGCGATGGCTGAACCGGACGGCCCTCGACCACCCGGCCTGGACCGGAACCCTCCGCTTCCTCTCGGACGTGGTGTGGGACCCCGTCACCCTGCGCGCGGCCGTCGCGGTGCTCACCCTGTGGCTGCTGCACCGCCGGGCCTGGCGGCTCGCCGCGTGGTCGGCCGTCACCGCCGTGGCCGGAGGGCTGACCGGGCTGCTGGTGAAGGTAGTCGTCGAGCGGGCGAGGCCCGCCCTCCCGGAACCGGTGGCCCAGGCCCCCGGCTTCTCGTTCCCCTCCGGTCACGCGATGACCGCCACGACCTCGTTCGCGATCCTGCTGCTCGTCCTGCTGCCGATGGTGCGCCGTCGGCTGCGCCCCCTGTTCTGGGCGGTGGCGGCGGTCTCGGTGCTGGGCGTCGGCTTCACCCGCATCGCCCTGGGGGTGCACTGGTTCAGCGACGTGGTCGGCGGCTGGACCCTCGGGCTGGCCGTGGTCGCCCTGACCGGCTGGTCCTTCGAGGCCTGGCGCGCCGACGCGGGCCTCGGCCGCAGCGAGGTGGCCGAGGGCCTGGAGCCGGAGCTGAGCGGCGACGACGCCGAGCCGGAGGATCCGGGTCCGGGTCCGGGTCCGGGTCCGGGTCCGGGGCCCGCACGATGACACCTGCCCGGAGGGGCCGGGTGCCGCACGAGGACACCGGCCTGCGGGCACCCGGTCCTGTTCGGCGGCACGCGGGGTGAAGCGAGAAGTGCGCGGTCCGGGGAGGGTGCCTCACCGGCGAAGGGAACACCTGTTCTAATCGCGGGGTAGACTTGTCGGTATGTCCGTTCATCTCCAGGGTTCCCTCTTCGACCAGGCCGACGGTCCCTCCCTCGGCCCCCTGGCCGGGCTGCGGCGGACCGTCCTCGGCGACGGGGCGTGGACGGACCTCCTGCCCGGCTGGCTCGGTGGCGGCGACGAGCTCTTCGCGGAACTCGCGGCGGACGTCCCCTGGAGAGCCGAGCGCCGTCAGATGTACGACCGGACGGTCGACGTGCCCAGGCTGCTCGCCTTCTACGGTGCGCAGGACCAGCTGCCGAGCCCCGTGCTGGACGAGGCCCGCGAGGCCCTGTCCTCCCACTACGCCGACGAGCTCGGCGAGCCCTTCGTCACCGCCGGGCTCTGCTACTACCGGGACGGCCGCGACAGCGTCGCCTGGCACGGCGACCTGCACGGCCGGAGCTCCCACGAGGACACGATGGTGGCGATCCTCTCCCTCGGCGCCCCGCGCGATCTGCTCCTGCGCCCCTGCCGGGGCGGCGACACGGTGCGCACGCCGCTCGGCCACGGCGACCTCATCGTCATGGGCGGGTCCTGCCAGCGCACATGGCAGCACGCCGTTCCCAAGTCCGCGCACGCCCGAGGGCCGCGGATCAGCGTCCAGTTCCGCACACGCGGAGTGCGCTGACCAGGGAATCCGCCGGTCGGAGGGGCCGTCCCGGAGATCGTCACGGCTCAGGGCCCTGCATGCCGGAACCGGCTCAGGGCAGGCGGTGGGAAGTGCAGGCAACACTTCCTACCGGAGGGACATCCCCATGCCCCAAGGGCACCGTAAGAACATCTTCGTCGTCGGCCTCGACGACGCGAACCTGCGGACCCTGGAGGCGGTCCCGGACGCCGACTCGTACCGCTTCCACCGGCTGCTGACCGTCGAGGAACTGCAGGAGGGCGAGGTCTCCGTACCCGCTCTGATGGACCGTGCCCGGGCGGCACTCGACGCGCACGACGGCAGCATCGACGCGATCGTCGGCTACTGGGACTTCCCGGTGAGCACCATGGTCCCGATGCTGGGCAAGGAGTACGGCGTCCGCACGACCAGCCTCGAATCCGTCGTCAAGTGCGAGCACAAGTACTGGAGCCGGCTCGAACAGCGCAAGGCCATCGACGCGTACCCCCGCTTCGGCAGGGTGGACCTCGACGCCGACGACCCGGAGCCCCCCGAGGGCGTCAGCTTCCCCATGTGGCTCAAGCCGGCCCTCGCCTACTCGTCCGAACTGGCCTTCGGCGTGTCGGACATGACCGAGTTCCGCGCGGCCGTCGACGAGATCAAGGCCGGCATCGGCCGCGTCGGCAGGCCCTTCGACTCCGTACTCGACCTGCTCGAACTCCCGCCCGAGATGCAGGGCGTGGGGGGCCAGGTCTGCCTGGCGGAGGAGGCGATGACCGGCATCCAGGTGGCCGTGGAGGGCTACGTCTACCAGGGCAACGCCCACGTGTACGGGGTGCTCGACTCGATCAACTACCCCTCGTCGCCGTGCTTCCTGCGCCACCAGTACCCGAGCACCCTCCCCGCACCGGTGATCCGCAAGCTGCACGAGGTCAGCGAACGGACCATGCGTCAGATCGGCATGGAGTCCGCCACCTTCAGCATCGAGTACTTCTACGACCCGAAGACCGGCGACGTCAGCCTGCTGGAGATCAACCCCCGGCACTCGCAGTCCCACGCCGAACTCTTCGACTACGTCGACGGGGCGCCCAACCACCACCGGATGATCAGCCTCGCCCTGGGCCGCGACCCCGCCCTTCCCGGCGGCCTCGGCCGCTACGCGATGGCCGCCAAGTGGTACTACCGCTGGTTCGGCGACGGCAAGGTGCACGAGGTGCCCACCCCGGAGCGGATCGCCGCCATCGAACGCGAGATACCCGGCGTGCGCATCGACGTCGTACCGGAGGAGGGCCAGAAGCTCTCCACGGTCTCCCAGCAGGACAGCTACAGCTACGAGGTGGCGCACATCTTCACCGGAGGGGCCGACGAGGAGGACCTCCGCCGCAAGTTCGACCGGTGCGTGGCGGCCCTCGGGCTCACCTTCGACGAGACGGAGCCGGGAGGCCGCGGCACGAAGACCCGGTGAACCGGCACGTACAGCACCACGAAAGGAGGTCGCCCAGGCATGCGCCACGTCGATCAACTGCCCTGTGCGATCCAGGAAGAGAAGCACGTCACCCTCCCCATGGCGGACGGGATCAAGCTCTCCGCACGGATCTGGCGTCCCACCGCGTCGGACGCGGAACCCGTGCCGGCCGTCCTGGAGTACATCCCGTACCGCAAGAACGACCTCACGGCCACCCGTGACGCCATCCACCACCCGTACATCGCCGGACACGGCTACGCCTGTGTGCGCGTCGACGTACGAGGGACCGGGGAGTCGGAGGGCGTGCTGCTCGACGAGTACCTCGAACAGGAGCAGGCCGACGCCGAGTCGGTGCTCGCGTGGATCGCCGAGCAGCCCTGGTGCGACGGGAACACCGGAATGATGGGCATCTCCTGGGGAGCTTTCGCCGCCCTCCAGACGGCCGCCCGCAGGCCGCCGAGTCTCCGCGCCATCTGCATCGCCTCGTTCACGGACGACCGGTACGCGGACGACATGCACTACCTCGGCGGCGCGATGCTCTCCGACAACCTGGCCGAGGCGGGGACCATGTTCGCCTACGCCACCTGCCCGCCCGACCCGGCGGTGGTCGGGGAACGCTGGCGTGAGATGTGGCGCGAGCGCATGGAGGCGGCGCGGCCCTGGGTCCTGGAGTGGCTGCGCCACCAGCAGCGCGACGACTACTGGCGGCACGCGAGCCTCAGCGAGGACTACTCGGCGCTGCGCTGCCCGGTGCTCGCCTCCAGCGGCTGGGCTGACGGCTACTCCAACGCCGTGGCCAGGCTCCTGAGCCACGTCGACGTACCCCGCAAGGGCCTGATCGGGCCGTGGTCGCACAAGCTGCCGCACCTCGGCGAGCCGGGACCCGCCATCGGATACCTCCAGGAGGTGGTGCGCTGGTGGGACCACTGGCTGAAGGGCGTCGACAACGGAGTGATGGACGGCCCCATGCTCCGCGCCTGGATGCAGGAGAGCGTCCCGCCCTCCACCTCGTACGAGGAACGGCCCGGCCGCTGGGTCGGCGCGCCCTCCTGGCCCTCGCCGGACGTCGACGAGGCCGTCTTCCCGCTGATCGGCGGCACCCTGGGAACCCCGGGGGATCCCGTGGAGCAGCGGGAGGACCGCGTCCACACGGTGCAGTCGCCGCTGTCGGTCGGCCAGTTCGCCGGGAAGTGGGCCTCCTACAACGCCCCGCCGGACCTCCCCTACGACCAGCGCGAGGAGGACGGCGGCTCCCTCGTCTTCCAGACCGAACCGCTGGCCGAGCGGGTCGAGATCCTCGGCGCGCCCGTCGTCGAGGTGGAGGTGGCCGCCGACGCGCCGGTCGCCCAGCTGAACGCCAGGGTGTCCGACGTCGCGCCGGACGGTCGCTCGACCCGGGTGACCTACGGGGTGCTCAACCTCACGCACCGCGACAGCGAGGAGTTCCCGGAGGTGCTGGAACCGGGCCGGCGGTACCGGGTGCGCGTACCGCTGCACAGCGTCGCACAGGCGTTCCCGCCCGGACACCGCATCCGGCTGTCGCTGTCCACCTCGTACTGGCCGCTCGTCTGGCCCGCCCCGGAACCGGTGCTGCTCAGCGTGTACGAGAAGGGCAGCGCCCTGACCCTGCCCGTGCGTCCCTCCGACGTACCGGAGGACAAGCTCCTGGCCCCCTTCGGGGAGCCCGAGGGATGCGCCCCGCCCCCGGTCACCCGCCTGAGCGAGCCGGAACAGGCGTGGACGGTCGCCAGGGACCTGGTCGACTACCGGTCGGTGCTCGACATCGTGAAGGACAGGGGACGGCAGCGGCACGAGGACACGGGGATCGAGACCGGACTTCGGGCCCACGAGACGTACAGCTGGACCGGTGAGGACTTCGGTTCCGTACGCGGTGAGTCGGCCTGGGAGATGCGCTTCAGCCGCACCGACTGGGACGTCCGGGTCGAGACGCGCACCGTGCTCAGCTCGGACAAGGACACCTTCCAGGTCGACGCGACCCTCGACGGCTACGAGGACGGCCGCCGGGTCTTCTCCCGGACCTGGAACGAACGCATCCCGCGGGAGAACGTCTGACCCGCCTCCCGCGCCCGGACGTCACGCACCCCGACGGACGCTGCCGAACGGGTGACGGCCCGGGACTCGCCGTGGGAGACCGTCCGGGCGCGGGAGGTATGAGCCGT
The DNA here is from genome assembly GCF_042902585.1 of Streptomyces argenteolus. Taxonomy (GTDB): domain Bacteria; phylum Actinomycetota; class Actinomycetes; order Streptomycetales; family Streptomycetaceae; genus Streptomyces; species Streptomyces argenteolus. The sequence continues at coordinate 504,957 of NZ_JBIBEG010000003.1, read as the reverse complement.
GCCCGGACGGGCCGGTGCGGCGGAGGCATCCGTACGCCGATCCGGTGACGGGCTCCACATCCAGGAGGAGAGAAGTGACGGACAAGCAAGGACATCAGCCCGTCCCGGGTGCACCCGGGAGTCTTCCCCCGTCGGCGGAGGAACCGACGGAACCGCGCGAGCCGCTGCCTCCCAAGCCCGACCAGAGCGGCCCCGAGACGGTCAGCCCCACGGGCCAGCCCACCGGTGCGGACCCGGCGCGCAACGCACAGAGCGGCGCCTACCTCACCACCGCGCAGGGCGCGCGGCTGTACGACACCGACCACTCGCTGAAGGCGGGGCCCCGCGGGCCCGTCCTTCTCCAGGACCACCATCTGCGGGAGAAGATCACCCACTTCGACCACGAGCGCATCCCGGAGCGCGTGGTCCACGCGCGCGGCGCCGCCGCGCACGGCGTGTTCCGCGGATACGGGACGGCGGCGAAGGTCTCCAAGGCGGCCTTCCTGGCCAAGGACGTGGAGACACCGGTCTTCGTGCGGTTCTCCACGGTGCTCGGCTCGCGTGGCTCGGCCGACACGGTCCGCGACACCCGGGGCTTCGCGACGAAGTTCTACACCGAGGAGGGCGTATTCGACCTCGTCGGGAACAACATCCCGGTCTTCTTCATCCAGGACGCGATCAAGTTCCCCGACATCATCCACGCCGGGAAGCCGCACCCCGACCGTGAGATCCCGCAGGCACAGAGCGCCCACGACACGTTCTGGGACTTCGTGACGCTGCACTCCGAGGCGACGCACCACACGTTGTGGAACATGTCCGACCGGGGGATCCCGCGCTCGTACCGGATGATGGAGGGCTTCGGCGTCCACACCTTCCGGTTCGTCGACGCCGAAGGCGCCTCCACCCTGGTCAAGTTCCACTGGAAGCCCAAGCTGGGCGTGCACTCCCAGGTGTGGGAGGAGGCCCAGATCGCGGGGGGCGTCGATCCCGACTTCCACCGCAGGGACCTGGCGGACGCCATCGAGGCCGGCGCCTTCCCCCAGTGGGAGCTGGGCGTGCAGACCTTCCCGGACACCCCCGAGCAGATGTTCCAGGGCATCGATCTGCTGGACCCGACGAAGCTCGTCCCCGAGGAGCTGGCCCCCGTCCAGCCGATCGGCCTGATGACGCTCGACGCCAACCCCTCGAACTTCTTCGCCGAGACGGAACAGGTGGCCTTCCACCTCGGCAACATGGTGCCGGGCATCGACGTCACCAACGACCCGCTGCTCCAGGGGCGGTTGTTCAGCTATGTCGACACCCAGCTGACCCGGCTCGGCGGCCCCAACTTCCCGCAGCTGCCCATCAACCGCACGCACGCGCCCGTCAACGACATGCTGCGGGACGGCATGCACCAGACGGCCGTCCACCGGGGCGTCGCGCCGTACCGGCCCAACTCCCTGGACGGCGGTTGCCCGTTCGTGGCGGGCGCTGACACCGGCGCCTTCGTCGAGGTGCCCGCGGAGGTGGCCGCGAGCCGCAAGGTGCGTGAGGCCCCGGAGTCCTTCGACGACCACTTCAGCCAGCCCCGTCTCTTCTGGCTGAGCATGACGCCCGTGGAGCGCGAACACATCGTCGCCGCCTACACCTTCGAGCTCGGCAAGTGCTACGAGCAGGCGATCAAGGAACGCGCCCTGAAGGTGCTCGCGCGGATCGACACCCAGCTCTGCGAACAGGTCGCCACCGGTCTGGGGCTGCCCGCCCCGCAGGCGGAGGGGGCGCTCGCCGATCCGGACCCGAGCCCTGCCCTGTCGCAGGTCGGCGGGGTCTGGCCGGCCGATGGCCGGGTCATCGGCATCGTCGCGGACAAGGACGCCGATCTGGACGGGGTCCGCGCGGTACGCGACGCCGTGCAGGAAGCCGGCATGGTGCCGCTGGTCGTCGCCCCCGCCGGAGGCGTCCTCGACCCGGACGGCGACCCCATCACCGTCCAGCGCACCTTCGCCACCGCCCGCTCGATCGAGTTCGACGCCGTCCTCCTCGCCGGCGCCCCCGCGCCCGGCGCCGACGCCATCGGCGCCCGGGACGCGAAGGCCGGATCCGGCGGCGGAGCCACCGACCCGCGGCTGCTCCTGCTGCTCGACGAGGCGTACCGGCACGCCAAGGCCATCGGGGCCTGGGCCGGGGGCGACGGAGTCCTCACCTCGGCGGGCGTGCCCCTGGACGCGCCGGGCGTGGTGAACGGCGGCTCCGGCGCCGAGGTGCTGGAGCAGGTCCGCCACCTCCTGGGCGGGCACCGGGTCTGGGACCGCTTCCCCGCGAGGGTCTGACCGGAGGGCACCGCACAGCCCGGCCACAGGCGGCACCCGAGTCAGGGTGCCGCCTGTGGCGTGTCCGGGTGCCGTGCCGCGTCCGCCCCCGCCATCACCGTCTGACCAGGGTGGGTTCCCCTGAGCGGCAAAGCGTGCGCCGCACCCGTTCGGTGGCGCCTTTCGGGCCCGGCGCTTCACGTGCTCCGGTCACGGCGACGAGCCGGGTGCCCGGTCCACCGCTTCGCGAGGTGGGCCGGGCACCCGGCTGTGACGTGGGTGGGGGAGGTGGAGCGTACCGGCGTGGAGCGTGGGGGCGGGGGGAGAGCCGGGGTCAGCGGGTGACGCGGAAGCTGTGGATCTGGTCGGCGCCGTCCAGGCCGGCTCCGGACTTGTCGACCACGTAGGCGGTGCCGTCGCTGATCTCGACGTGGTTCGGGTTGGCCCCGGTGGTCACGGTCCTGACGACCTTGCCCGCCTTCGGGTCGACGACCGTCGCCGTGGCGGCGGTCCGGTTGACGACCACGATGTTGCCCGTGCGGTCGTCGGTGGCGACGGACAGGGCGCCCGCGCCGGTGGCGACGGACTTGGTGACGAGACCCTTCTTCAGGTCGATCACCGAGACGTCGCCGCTGGTCTGGTTGGCCGTGTACGCGGTCTTGCCGTTCTTGGACAGCGCGATCGAGATCGCCCCGTCGCCTGCGGGAATGAGCCGCGGGGTCGCGGACGTGGCGGTGACCTCGATGACCTGGTCGTTGGTGAGGTCGGCGGCGTAGGCGGTGCCGGTCCGCTCGTTCACGACGAGCCCGGTCGGACCGGATCCCTCCACCGTGATCCGCTGCTTCTCCTCGAAGGTCTTCGAGTCGAAGGCGACGAGGGTGCCGTCGGTGAAGGCGCTCGCCCACACGGTGTCGTGGCGCTCGTCGACCACGATCTCCCGCGCGTGGTTCACGTTCGGGAGCGTGACGAGGTGCTTGCCGGTGCGCTGGCTGTAGACGGCGACCGTGTTGTTACGGGTGTTCGTCGTCCAGACGGTGTTGTGCTCGTCGTCCACCGCCACGCCGTAGACGGCCTCCAGGGCGCCCGTCGCCGCGTCGGTGACGGGCGGGGTGATGGTCCGCTCGACCTCCAGGGTGTCCGGATCGACCTTCAGCAGGCTGGAGCTCACGACCGGCGGGCGGCCCACGGCGACGGTCGTCCACAGGACGTCGTTCCGCTCGGAGTACGAGGTCTGGTAGAGGCCCTTCACGAGCGGCGCGACCGTCACTGCGTCGGTCGCGGCGTGCGCGGAGGCGGTGCCCGTCAGTGCGGTGGTGGTGCCGGCGGCGATCACGACGGCGACTGCGGCGCGGGTGACGGTGCGACGGCTTCTGTGGTGGGACGTGGTCATGCGGGGGTCAACTCCCTGACAGGGTCTCGGTTGGAACATGTACAACTTAGCTTAGGCTTACCTAAGTAACACACCTTCAGGTGTGTGAGGCATGCGACAACTGCGCTGTGAGGGTGCTGTGTCGGGCCGCGCGCCCGATTCAGCTCTGGGCGACGGGCCCGGCGGGTCCGGCGGGTGCGGCTGTCCCGCCCGGACGGCGGCGGACGACGAACAGAGTGGTGGCCGCGGCGCCCGCGGCCCCGCCTACGGCTGCCGCAGCGGCCGACCAGGCGATCGTCGGGTACGAGACGGAGCTCTCCGACGAGACCGCGGTGACGGTGCCGGGAACGGCGTCCGGCGTGACCGCGGCCGGGTCGGCCGCGGTGGCCGGGGTGCCGGGTGCGGTCACCGTGAAGTCGACCTTGAGGGTGGTGGAGGGGTTTGGCGCCAGGAACCGCAGCCAGTGGGCCCCTGGGGGCGTTTCGGCCGGAATGGTGACCTCGCCCTTGTACGCGCCCGAGGCGTCGGCCTTCCACTGGCCGAGAATCTCCTCGTCGTCCAGCTTGATGGTGACGGTCTGTCCGGCCGGGAACTTGACGACCTCGAAGGGGATTGTGCCGCCCGGCTGCACCTCGCTGGCCGAGATCGTGGCCTTGGAACCCCGGGAGTTCGACGCGGCGGCCGGTGCGCCGGTGGCCGCGGGCACCTCGCTGGTGGCGCCGGATCGGCCCGTGGGCCCCGAGGCGGTCGCGACCTGCCCGGCCGGGGCGCCGGAGGTGACGGTGAAGTCGGCCCGGAGGCTCGTCGACGGATTGGGGGCGAGGAAGCGAAGCCAGTGGGCGCCCTTCGTGGCCTCCGCCGGGACGGTGACGGTGCCCGACATCGAGCCGTCCGCGCCGATGCCGTTCGCCCACTGCCCGATGATCTCGGAGTCGTCGAGCTTGACCGTGAGCTGCTGCCCCGCGGGGAAGCCTGTCACCCGGAACGACACCTTGCCGCCTGCGGCGACCTGTGAACCCGCGGTGATCGTGGCGGAGGTGCTGCCGGAGGCGGAGCCGGACGAACCGCCGGTGGTGCCGGAACCGCTGCCGGTGCCGGAGGAGCCGGAGCCGCCCGTTCCGGAGTCCGAACCGCCGGAGCCCGAACCGCCGGAGCCCGAACCGCCGGTCCCCGACCCGCCGCTTCCGCCCGTGCCCGACGGTGTCACGGAGATGTCCGCCCGGAGGCTCGTCGAGGGGTTCGGTGCCAGGAAACGCAGCCAGTGGGATCCCGCCGACGTCGACTGGGGGACGGTGACCGTGGCGGTGAGGGTGCCGTCGGCCTTCACCGCGGAGGGCCACTGCCCGATGATGTCGGCGTCGTCCAGCTTCACCGTGACGCTCTGGCCCTTCGTGAAGCCGGACAGGGTGAAGGTGACCTTACCGCCGGCCGTCACCCCGGAGTTCGTCAGCCGTACCGCCGGCTCGGCCGCCGCGGGCGGCTCGGTCGTCGGCTGCGGGGTAGGCGTGCGGGTCGGGGTCGGGGTGGGCGTGGGCGTGCTGCCGGTCACCGTCAGGTTCTCGCTGCGGACGCTCGTCTGCGGCGCGAGGAAGCGCAGCCAGTGCTCACCGCCCGGGGCGGCATCGGCCGGGACGGTCACCGAACCGGAGACGCTGCCGTCGTCACCGATCGCGAACTGCCCGAGCAGCGTCTTGTCGTCGAACTTGACGCTCAGGGTGGCTCCAGCGGGGAAGCCCGTGACCTCGAACGCCACCTCCCCGCCGGGCTTCACCGCGGTGACGCCCAGGGTCACCGCGGGGGAGGCGGTGTCGGCGACGAGGGCGACCGTGCCCGTGGCGTCCGTGCCGGAGGAGCCGGAGGCGAGCGGCGCTCCGGCGAGTGCGCCGATGCCGAGCGTCGCGCCTGCGGCGAGGGCTGCAACGCGTCCCAGCCGGGGCCGGGAGGGTGCGGACGCGGAGATACGGGAGGGTCTGGCGGGGTTCATGATGAGCTGCTCCTGGCAGGCGGAGAAGGATGCGGGAGGGAGGGCGTACGGGGCAACGGCCTGGTGAATCAGCCGGTCTGAGCCCTCCAAGTTCACTTAGGTTAGCCTAACCTCAGTAGTGTCGAACCTTGCGTTCGATACCCGAGAGGTAAGGTGACCCTAAGTCGCACTTCCTTCGTGTTCGGAGCCCTTCTCGTGATCACCTCAGAGCCGCCGCAGGACGTCACGCGCCGGCCGCCCAGGATCGCCCGCCCGGACGGCGTGCCGAGGCTCCCGCTGCCCGGATTCCCGCTGCCCGGCCCGGGGGAGGCCGGGGACTTCTGGGCCCGGGTGCGCGCCGGAGGCACCCCCCTGATCGCTCCTGACCCCCAGGGCAGCCCCGGCCACAGCGCCGTGACGTTCCTCTGGCGTGGCACCCCCGCCACCCGTGCGGTGCAGGTCCTTCCCAACAAGATCGGCGATCCGCGCGCCCCCGAGGGCAATCTGATGGACCGGGTGCCCGGCACAGACGTCTGGCACTGGTCGCTGCGGTTGCGCAACGACTGGCGTGGCACCTACGACTTCTACGTGGACGAGGGCGGCGGTCCCGAACAGGGCACTCCCGGCTACTGGCAGTGGCTGCGCACCCGGCGCCGCTGCGATCCCCTCAACCCCTGTGCCCTGCCCCGGCGCTGGAGCGGCGACCCGGTCTCCTACGCCGAACTCCCGGAGGCGCCCGGCGGGCAGGACTGGCAGCCGAGGCCGGACGTGGCCCGTGGCCGGGTCACCGCCCACGAGGTCCCCTCCGGAAATCTCGGCGGAACGCGCCGGGTCTGGCTCTACGAACCGCCGCTCGCCTCCGGCCGCCAGGAGGAACTCCCCGTCCTCGTGCTCCTGGACGGCGAACACTGGCAGCCGCGGCTTCGTCTGGCGCACCTGCTGGACAACCTCATCGCCGACGGCCGTATCCCTCCCGTGGCCGCCCTGCTGCCCGACTCCGTGGACTCCGGCACCAGATGGGCACATCTGACCTGCCGCCCCGAGTTCGTGGCCTTCCTGGCCGACGAGCTGCTGCCCTGGGCGTCCGAGCGGCTGCCGGTCACCCGGGACCCCGCGCGCACGGTCGTCGCCGGGCAGAGCCTGGGCGGACTCTGCGCGGCCCACGCGGCGGTGTCGGCCCCCGGCCGCTTCGGCAACGTCCTGGCCCAGTCCGGCTCCTTCTGGTGGCCCGACGGGCCGCAGGCGGAGTGGCTCACCGACCGGATCGCGCGGACTCCGCGGCTGCCGGTCCGTTTCTGGCTCTCCTTCGGTGAGCAGGAGTGGGTCGCCCTGCCGGCTGCCCGGCGCCTGCGTGAGGTCCTTGCGGCGGCGGGCTACGACGACGCCCGCTACCGGGAGTTCAACGGCGGGCACGACTACCTGTGCTGGCGTACCGAACTCGCCGACGGCCTGGTGGACCTGTTCGGCCCGGCCACCTCCGCGCGGTGAACGCCGGCTACGGTCGGCAGCTACCCCCAGGGTGAGGCCGGGCCGTGCACCACAGCGCCCGGCGCCGTGACCGGCGGGTCCCCCCGCCGTGACGCCAGGCCCCGCCTGCCGCAAGGCCGGCCGCGACCGGCGGGCCCCCACCGTGGGGCGCCGCCGCGACCGGCGGGCCCCGCAGCCCCGCATGTGCCGCCGTCGCGGCGCGGGAGCGGGGCCCCACGCCGTGACGGCGGGCCCCTCAGGTCTGTGCCCGGCCCGGCTCCAACGTGGCCGCGCACGCCTCGTACGGAGCCGGGCCGAAGCGTGCCGACCACCCCGGAGGCACCTCCCGCCAGGTGGGCCACAGCGACAGCCGGCCCTCGGCGTTCTCGAGCACGAGATGTGTGTCCTCCCCCTCGGGGTCCGGATCGAACGGTCCGCTCCACGTGCTCACGCGTCCAGCTCCTTCAGACGGGCCGCCAGGACGGCGGCGATGCCGTCGAGATGGCGGTCCTGCATCAACTGCGGGTGGGTGCAGTCGAGATCGTGGTTGTCGATCGCCCCGGTCACGTGCGCACGCCACGCCTCGCGGGTCAGCCAGTCCTCCGCACGGGGAGCGGCAGCCGTGAAGAACAGCAGATCGCCTTCGAAGGCCCGGTGGTGGTGTTCACGCATGATGCGGGCGTGGTTCGGCACGATGTCGACGATGCCGGACAGAGCGCGGTCGCTCAGTCCGGCGAGCGGACTGCCCGCCTTGCGCAGGGTGGCCAGCACGTCCTCACGGTCGCGCTCGCGCGTGCGCTCGAAGCCCGCCATGCGCAGCACGGCGGTCAGCGCGTCTCCCTCCTCGGGCGCGGGCCGCTCACGCCACTGCTCGGCCGGGAACGAGTCCAGCAGCGCGAGCAGCTCGACCTCCTCGCCCGCCTCCTGGAGCAGTACGGCCACGGTGTGCGCCAGCACGCCACCCACCGACCAGCCGATCAGCCGGTAGGGGCCGTGCTCCTGCACCCCGCGGATGTGCTGGACATAGTCCTCCGCCTCCTCCTGGAGCGTGCGCGGAAGCGCGTCGTCCCCGGCCAGCCCGCGTGCCTGGATGCCGTACACCGGCTGCTCCGGGCCGAGCCTGGCCGTCAGCCCGGCGTAGCACCAGGCGAGTCCTCCTGCCGGATGGATGGCGAACAGCGGCGGCCTTCCGTCACCCCCGCGCAGCCGCAGGACGACGTCCAGCGCGTCGTCGGACGCCGGTCCGGCGGAACCGAGCCGGGCGGCGAGGGCGGCCGGCGTCGGGCACTCGAAGAGCGACCCGATGGTCAGCTCCGCTCCGAACTCGTCCCGGACCCGGGCCACCAGGCGCACCGCGAGCAGTGAGGTGCCGCCCAGGTCGAAGAACGCGTCGTCAGGACCCACCGTGGCGACGCCGAGCACCTGGGCGAACAGCCGGGTCAGCGTCTCCTCCCGCGCGCCCGATGGCCGTCGCGCTCCGGCGCCGCCGCTGAAGACCGGTGCGGGGAGGGCACGCCGGTCCAGCTTGCCGTTGGGGCTGAGCGGGAAGGTCTCCAGCGCGACCACCGCGGCCGGCACCATGTGCTCGGGCAGCTCCTGTGCCAGCGAGGCGCGAACCGTCGCCGGATCGGCGCCGCCCGTGACATACCCGACGAGCCGCTGCTCGCCCGGCCGGTCCTCGCGTACGAGCGCACACGCGCCGTCCACCCCGTCCTGAGCGGTCAGAGCGGTCTCGATCTCGCCGAGTTCGATGCGCTGCCCGCGCAGCTTTACCTGGTCGTCGGTGCGGCCGAGGTAGACCACCTCGCCCTGGTCGGTCCAGTGCGCCAGGTCCCCGGTGCGGTACATGCGCGCCCCCGGCCGGCCGAAGGGGTCGGCGACGAACCGCGACGCGGTCAGCTCCGGACGGTCGAGATAGCCCTCCGCGAGCTGGCGCCCGGCCAGGTGGAGCTCGCCCGGCACCCCGGGAGGGCAGGGCCGCAGCGCCGCGTCGAGCACGTACAGCCGGGTGTTCCAGACCGGCCTGCCGATCGGCACCGGACCGGTGGAGCCGGCCTCGCACGCGTGATACGTGACGTCGACGGCCGCCTCGGTGGGGCCGTACAGATTGTGCAGCTCGGCGCCCGGCAGCGCCCGCCCGAAGACGGCGGCGGTCTCGCGGGGCAGGGCCTCACCACTGCAGAAGACCCGGCGGAGGCTGCCGCACGCGCCGGTGTCCGCCTCCGCCAGGAACACCTGGAGCATCGAGGGCACGAAGTGGCAGGTGGTGACCTCCTGTTCGCGGATCAGCCGGGCCAGGTAGGCCGGGTCCTTGTGGCCGCCCGGCTCCGCGACGACCAGCACCGCGCCCTGCCGCAGCGGCCAGAAGAACTCCCACACCGAGACGTCGAACGACGACGGCGTCTTCTGGAGCACGCGGTCCTCGGAGGTCAGCCCGTAGGCGCTCTGCATCCAGCGCAGCCGGTTGTCGATCGCGCCGTGCGACACGACGACGCCCTTGGGCCTGCCGGTGGAGCCGGAGGTGTAGATGACGTACGCGGGATGGGCCGGGGTGAGCGGTCGTGAAGGGTTCACCCAGAGGTACTCCGAGACGTCGAGCCCGTCCAGGACCACCAGCGGGGTTCCGGTGTCCTCGGGCAGCCGGCCCGTCCGGTCGGTGACCGCGCACACGGGCGCGGCGTCCTGGAGCATGTACGTGAGCCGCTGTTCCGGGTAGTCCGGGTCCAGCGGCAGGTAGGCGGCCCCGGCCTTCAGCACGGCGAGCAGCGAGACGATCAGCTCCACCGAGCGGGGCACGGACACCGCCACCACCGCGCCGGGCCGGGCACCGAGCGTGCGCAGGTGCCGGGCCAGCCTGTTGGCGCGGGTGTTCAGCTCCTCGTAGGTGAGCGTGGTGTCGCCGTACACCAGAGCCGGAGCGTCGGGGGTACGGGCGGCGCGTGACTCGATCGGGCCGATGAGTGTGGTGGGCGGGAGGGCGCGGTCGGTGTCGTTGAAGGTGTGGACGACCAGCTCGTGTTCGGCCGGGGTGGCGATGCCGTGCGCGGCTGTCGGTACGTGCGGGTCGGTCCGGCTCAGCCGCTCCACCAGATGCAGGAAGCGGTCCTGGTGCGCCGTCAGCTGCTCCTCGCCGTACAGGGCGGGATTGCCGTCGTGGTCGATGCGCAGCCCACGGCCGTCGGCGCGGTCGTAGATGTTCAGCGTCAGGTCGTCGACCGGCCCGGCCGACAGGTTGCGGGCCCGGGCGGGGGCACCCGCGAAGTCCACGGCGTAGTCGAACGGCATGACGTTGACGAGGGGCCCGACCAGCCCGCGGTTCTCGCCGAGCAGCCGCAGGTCGCGGCGGATGTCCTCGTAACGGAAGCGCTGGTGGCGGCGGGCCGCGCGGATGCCCAGCACGACCTGGCGGACCAGCTCGGCGAAGGTGGCCCCGGGGGACACCTCCAGGCGCAGCGGCAGGACGTTCATCACCATGCCGGGCACGCGCAGCGAGACCGACCCCATGCGACCCATCATCGGCAGGCCGAGCACGACCTCCCGACGGCCGGTGGCCCGCGAGGTGTAGAGGGCCTGGGCGGCGATCAGCACGTCCGGCCAGGTGGCGCGGAGCTGTCCGGCCAGGTCGCGCACGCCTTCCGTGGCCTCGGGGCCCAGGTGGGCGGTGCGGCGCAGGAAGCTCTTTGACGGGAGTGCCCCGCGTCCGGCGAGCCGGGGAACCTCGGGGCGGTCGGCGAAGGCCTCGTTCCAGTGCGTGCGGTCGGCCTCGAAGGCCTCCGACGACCGGTAGGCCTCGTCCTCGGCCACCAGGTCGGCGAGCGATCCGAAGGTGCGGGGGCCCGGCTCCGTGCCCCTGGCGAGTGCCGTGTAGACCTCGGCGGTACGGCGTACGAGGAGCGAGTAGCCGAAGCCGTCCATGACGAGGTGGTGGATGCGCTGGTACCACAGCCACCGCTCCTCGCCCACGCGGAACAGCGCGTGCCGGAAGAGCGGCCCGGCCGTCAGGTCGAAGGGCTCGGCCAGGTCGGCGCGCATCCACTCCCCGGCCCGCGCGTCGGCGTCGGCCGCGCCCCGCAGGTCCCGTGTGGTCAGCGGCAGTTCGACCGAGGCGAGGACACGCTGGCGCGGGCCTTCGGGGGAGTCCTCGACACGGACCCGCAGGGCCTCGGCCTCGGAGGTCACCCGTCGCAGGGCCCGCGCGAACAGCTCGGGGTCCAGCGGCCCCTCGATCTCCAGGCACTCCGCCGTGTTCTGCGCGGGGCTGAGCGGATCGAGCGACTGGGCGAACCACATGCCCGACTGCGCGGCGGTCAGCGGCAGTACGGGAGGCTCCCCGGCCGGCGTGCGACCGGCGGCTGCGGCGTCGGTGAGCAGGGCGGTCATGAGACCCCCAGCAGCGGGGCCCATGCCTCGACGGCGGGCTGCTCGGCGAGGTCGGCGAAGTCCGCCTCGACGCCGTGGTCGCGGCGCCAGCGTCCCAGCAGCGCCATGATGCGCACGGAGTCCAGCCCGTGGTCCAGGAGGTTCTCGTCGAGGGGGATGTCCTCGGGGGCCTCGCCGAGGGCGTCGGCGACATCCTGGCGGATCAGTTCGAGGGTGAGCGCCATGGTGATCAGATCTCCTTCAGAAGCGCGTCGGTCGTGGTGACGACCGCGCAGCGGCCCGCGGCCCAGCGCAGGGCCATGTCGTGGTCCTCGCGCGAGAAGTCGGCCACGGCGTCCGCGACGAGGAAGGCCCGGATGTCACGCATCCACGCGTCACAGGCGCTCATGAGGACGCCGATGTGCGCGTACACGCCGGTGATCACGAGCTGGTCGCGCCCCGAGTCACGGAGCAGGGACTCCAGTTCGGTCCGTACGAACGCGCTGTACTTCCATTTGGTCAGCACGGTGTCGCCGTCCGCCGGTGCGACCGCGGACGGAATCGCCAGGGCCTCGGGGTCGTCGGCCGCGCCAGGTCCCCAGAAGTCGAGCTGGAGGCCGCGCTCCTCGTGCGTCTGGCCGCCGCGCTGCACGGAGTAGACGACCGGGACCCCGAGGGCGCGGGCGCGCCCGATGACGCGGGAGGTGTTGTCGAGCATGCCGGTGAGCGGCTGCTCGCCGGCCGGGAAGGCGCGGAGGAAGTGGTTCTGCAGGTCGTGGACGAGCAGCACGGCGCGTGCGGGGTCGACGGTCCAGTCCACGCGGTTAGCGGGCAGTTCGGCGTCGGACGGCAGTGCGTAGGAAGTGATGGCGGGAAGGGCCATGGGGTGGAACCTTTCGGTGCCGCTCGGGGGCGGAACTCGGGTGCTGATCTCGGTGCCGGGCGGAGGTGTCTCAGCGCGGGGCGGACGCGGCGGGGCCGGGGAGGGCCTCCGTGCGCAGGCCCTTCTTGCTGACCTTGCCGATTCCGGTCTGCGGGAACGCCTCGACGAACTCGACGAGGTCGGGGATCTTGTAGGCGGCCACGCCACGTTCACGCACCAGGCGTTTGACCGCGGCCGGTTTCAGGGCCTCGGCCCCCTCGCGCAGGATGACGTAGGCCAGCGTGCGCTCTCCCAGGTACGCGTCGGCCACGCCGACGACACAGACGTCGTGCACCGAGGGATGGGCGAGGATGATGTTCTCGAGCTCCTCCGGTGCGACCTTCTCACCGCCCCGGTTGATCTGGTCCTTGGCGCGCCCCTCGACGACCAGGTGTCCCGTCGGGAGGCGGCGCACGATGTCACCGGTGCGGTAGAAACCGTCGTCGGTGAAGGCCCTCGCGTCGTGTTCCGGCGCACGCCAGTACCCGCGGATCGTGTACGGACCCCGGGTCAGCAGATGACCGAATCCGCCCTCGGGGACGTCCTCGTCGGCGTCGTCGACGACCCGGATCTCGTCGTCCTCGGAGATCGGCCTGCCCTGGGTGGTGACCACGGTCTCGTGGTCGTCGTCCAGCCGTGTGTAGTTGACCAGGCCCTCGGCCATGCCGAAGACCTGCATGAGGCGGCACCCGAGGGCGGGCTCCAGCCGTCGCGCGGCCGACTCGCTGTACTTGGCGCCGCCGACGAGGACGAGCTCCAGGCTCGACAGGTCGTGCGCGGTGCCCGGGCCGGCCTCCGTCCACACCAGGGCGAGGGGCGGCACCAGGCCGGTCATCGTGACGCGTTCGCTCTCGACGAGCGCGAAGGCCGTCGCCGGGTCCGGGCTGGGGCACATGACCACGGTGCCGCCGGCGTACAGGACGCCGAGCCAGCCGGGTGAGCTCATCGGGAAGTTGTGCGCGGCGGGGAGCACCACGAGGAAGCGGGTGTCACCGTCCACGCCGCAGATCTCGTCGGACCCGCGCAGCGAGTAGATGTAGTCGTCGTGCGTACGGGGGATGAGCTTCGGGACGCCCGTCGTCCCGCCCGACAGCTGCAGGAACGCCAGGTCGTCCGGCGCGGGCTCGTGCCCGGTGTCCACGGGGTCGCACGGTACCTCCGACAGCGCCGTGTGCCCGCCCGGCGAGCCCACGACGAACACGTGCCGCAGGCTCGGTGTACGCGCCTTGACCTTGGAGGCGAGCGCGAGGTGGTCGAAGCCCGCGTGCCGGTCCGGGATCACGTAGGCGACGGCCTCGGTGAAGGAGCAGAAGTACTCGATCTCCGTCTCCCGGTGCGCCGGCAGCGCGTAGACGGGCAGCGCGCCGATCCGGAAGAGCGCGAAGACGACCTCGACGAACTCCGCGATGTTCGGGAGCTGCACGACGACCCGGTCACCCGGGGAGATCCCGCGTGCCGCGAGACCGGCCGCCATGCGTGACGCGCGTACGTCCAGTTCCCCGTACGTCCACTCGCGGCGCTCGGGGCCCGGGTCGACGATCGCCACGCGGTCGGGATGGGCGGCGGCGCGCTCGCGCAGCACCCCGCCGAAGGTCTCGCCGCGCCAGTGGCCCGCCGCGCGGTAGCGCTCGGCGAACTCGTCGGGCCAGGTGGGCGCGTCGGGGCTCGGGAAGGCGCTCACAGGGCGGCTCCCACGGCGCTCAGGAACGTACCGAACTTGGCCCCGGTCTCCGCCGTCTCGGCGGCCGGGGAGGACTCGGCCACCACGCCGGCCCCGGCGAACAGCCGCAGGGTGCGGCCCTCGGCCTCGGCGCAGCGGATCGTGACGACCCAGTCCCCGTCGCCGTCCGCGTCCTGCCAGCCGACCATGCCGGTGTACGCCCCCCGGTCGAAGGGCTCCGAGTCCGCGATGACCTGCCGCGCCACAGTGGTCGGGGTGCCGCAGACCGCCGGAGTGGGGTGCAGCGCGGACGCCAGGTCGAGCGCGGTGGAGGCGGGGTCGCGCAGCTCACCGGTCAGCGTGGTCGACAGGTGCCACATCGCGGCGGTACGTATGAGGGTGGGGCGTTCGGGCACGTCCAGGCTCACGCAGAACGGCGCGAGTGCCTCGCGGATGGCGTCGACCACGACCGCGTGCTCGTGCAGGTCCTTCGGCGAGTCGAGCAGCGCCGCCGCCCTGCGGACGTCCTCGGCCAGATCGCCGCTGCGCGGGGCGGAGCCCGCCAGCGGATTGGCGACCAGCCGGGCCCCCCGGCGGGCCACGAGGAGTTCGGGGCTCGCACCCACGAGCGTGCGGCCCGGACCGCTGGGAACGGCGAAGGTGTAGCCCTCCGGGTCCCGGCGGGCCAGCCGGCTCAGCATGGCCGGCAGATCCAGGTCACGCGACGAGGTCAGTTCGAGGGTGCGGGCGAGGACGACCTTGTCGAACTCCCCGGCGCGCATCCGCCGCACGGCGGCGGCGACCGCCTCGGAGTAGTCCGCCGCGGCGGGCACCTCGCGTATCCGCCAGTCGTCACCCTGCTCCACGTCGGGACCGTGCAGGGCGACGAGCGGGTCGGCGCGCAGGGCGCCGGCCCACCGGAGGGTCTCCGGTACGGCGAGGGACGCCTCACCGTCGTGGGCGAAGGGGACGGTGCCGACGACGACCGGAGCGGGATCGCCCGCGCTCCGGGCGGAGTCCAGGACCTCCCGCACCCGCAGGGGCAGGGGCCGGGCGTCGTGCGGCACCGTGGCGCGGGTGCCGGAGCCGAGCAGGGTGTGCCGGGGAGTGGCGAGGAAGCGGTCCGTGCCGGGCCGGTAGGCCTCCAGCAGGGAGGTCGCGACGCCGGGGGCGCTGTGCGGGGGAGCGGCGGCGGGGACGCGCAGAGAGGCAGACATGGGTGGTCTCCAGGGGGGATGGCTCGAACTGCGGCAGGGTGACGGCGGGTCGGGGTTCAGGCCCGCAGCGTGGCGCCGCCGTCGACGTACAGGTCGTGCATGGTGATGTGGCGGGCGCGGTCGGAGGCGAGGAAGGCGACCGCGTCGGCTATGTCCGAGGGGTTCGCGATCCGGCCGAGCGGGATGCCGGTGCGGTACGTCGCGAGGTCGCCCTCGACGACGCCGCGGGCGGAGGCCTCCTCGGCGCCCACCGTCCACATGCCGCGCTGCATGTCGGTCAGGGTCGATCCGGGAGAGACGGTGTTGCACCGCACGCCCGCGGAAGCCACTTCGAGGCCCAGGCACTTGGTGAACATCACGGCCGCCGCCTTGGAGGCCGCGTACGCCGACATGTTCGTCCGGGGGATGCCCGCGGCGTTGGAGGCGACGGTGACGATGCTTCCCGAACCCCGCGCGGCCATCCTGCGGGAGACGGAGCGTGACACGTGGAAGACGCCATGGGTGTTGACGGCGAAGGTGGCCGTCCACTCCTCGTCCGGCAGGTCGGCGACCGGCGAAACGCTCAGGACACCGGCCACGTTGACCGCGACGTCCAGCGGGCCGAGGGCTGCCTCGGCTTCCGCCACGAGGCTCTCGACCGCCGCGGAGTCCGTCACGTCGAGCGTGCGGGCGGTCACCCGGCCCTCGTACGTCCCGGCGAGCGCGGTGAGACCGTCCTCGGTCAGGTCCGTGGCCAGCACGCGGGCCCCGCGGCCGGCGAGGGCGTGCACGACCGCCTCGCCGATGCCGCGGCCCGCGCCCGTCACGAGGGCGAACCGGCCTGCGAAGTCCTGCTCGGCGGTCACTTGACCATGGCCTTACGGATGTCGTCGAGCACCGAGAGGGCAGCCTGGGCACCACCGAGGCTGGTCCACTTTGTCCCGTCGATGACGGTGGCGTGCTCGTCGCGCACGGCACCCAGCTGCTTGTATGCGGGCTTCTTCGCCAGCTCGCCGAGCAGGTCGGCGTCCGAGGTCGCGTCGAGGGAACCGATGAACAGCCAGTCGCCGTCGATCTCCTTGAGGTTCTCGTCGCTCAGGGGCGTGGAGTGGCCCTCGCCCTGCTCGTTCTGGATGCCGGGGCGCGTGAAGCCGAGGTCCTTCAGGACGTCGCTGATGAAGACGCCCTGCTGCATGACGGCGGTGCCCTTGGCGGAGTAGCGGGCCACGGAGACGCTCGCGCCGGCCTGCGATCCGAGGTCGCTCTCGAGGGCCGAGGCCTTCGTCTCGTAGTCGGCGAGGAACTTCTCGGCCTCGTCGGACTTGCCCAGCGCTGTGCCGGTGAGCGTGAGGGCCTTCTTCCAGTCCTTGGTGCCGTCGATGGTGACGACGGTGGGCGCGACCTTCCGCAGCTGCTCGAGCACCTGCTCGTCGGCGAGTTGGCCGGCGAGGATCACGTCCGGCTTCGCCTGGACGACCTTCTCGATGTCCGGGCCCGTGACCGCGCCGACCACGGGGATGCTCTTCGCCTGCTCCGCGAGGTACTGCGGCGCGCCCTTCTGGCCCCGTCCCGCGGTCAGGCCGACCGGCTCGACGCCCAGGGCGAGGGAGGCGTCCAGATCCATCTCGCTGAGGGCGACCACGCGCTCCGGTGCGGCGGGGACCTTCACCTTCGTCCCGGTGGCGTCGGTGACCTGGGTGGTCGCCGCGGCGCCCGCGACGGCGGAGCCGGCTGTGTCGTCGTCGGATCCGCAGGCGCTCAGGGTGAGGGCGCAGAGAGCGAGCAGCGTGGCGGACACGACGGGACGTGCGATACCGCGGGACGAGAGGGACGAATACGGCGCCATGGCCTGGGATCTCCGTTTGCATTCGGACGAATTCGGTTCCGGCCGGGCGCTCTCCGGCGCGTGCACCGGCGAGAAGCGGTACGCGACGCGCCACTTCAGGGCACAGGTGTGCCCGGAGGCCCGCCAGAACCGGACGAGCTTGCTTAGGTTAGGCTAACCTTATGTTGCTAGCGCAAGGGGGTCGGCCGCGATCCGCCGGATCCCGCCCATCCGAAGGTCCCTCGGCCCAGGGACGCCCAATCGCCTGGGCCACCACCGGACTTCTGGTCCTTCTCGCGGCCCTCGTGCTGCTCTCCCTCCTCATCGGCACCGGTGAGAGCGCCGTGGGGCGGGCCTGGGACTTCCTTGTCGGCGACCCCGCCGCCCGCGCGGACGCACAGGTCAGGCTGGCCGTCATGGACGTACGGCTGCCGCGCACGCTCGCGGCCCTGCTCGTGGGCACCTGCCTCGGTGCCGCCGGCTGTCTGCTCCAGGCCGCCACCCGCAACCCGCTCGCGGAGACCGGCCTCCTGGGCGTCAACTCCGGGGCCGCCTTCGCCGTCGTGCTCGGGCTCACCTTCTTCGGCGCCGACTCCCCGCAAGCGCTGCTCGCCTGGGCGCTCGTCGGCGGCATGGGGGCCAGCGCCGTCGTCCTGCTGTTCGCCGGATCGGGACGCACGGCGGGCTCGCCGCTGCGTCTCGTCCTGGCCGGATCCGCGCTGGGCGCGACCTTCCACGGCTGCACCTCCTACGTGCTGCTCGGCACCCGGTCGACCTTCGACACCTACCGGTACTGGACGATCGGCTCGCTCGCCGGGGTCGAGATCTCCGACCTCGCCCCCCTCCTGCCGCTGGTCGCTCTCGGCCTGCTCGTCGCTCTCGGCTCGGCACGCCCCCTGTCCGCCCTCGGTCTCGGGGACGACGGCGCCCGCTCGCTCGGCCACCACCCGGGCCGCATCCGGCTCGTGGTCGCCGGAGCGGTCACGCTGCTCGCCGGCTGCGCCGTCGCCGTCGCCGGCCCCATCGCCTTCCTCGGACTGCTCGCCCCGTACGCGGCGAGGGCGCTGACCGGGCCCCGCATGACAGCCCAACTCGCCCTGTCCGCCCTGATCGCGGCCGACATCATGCTCCTCGCCGACATCCTGGCCCGGATCGTCATCCGCCCCTGGGAGACTCCCGTCAGCGTGCTGCTCGCCTTCGTCGGAGGCCCCCTGCTCGTCTGGATCGCCCGTTCCTCCCGCCTGTCCACCGCGGGGGCCGAGGCATGAGCGACCGGACGGCACAGAGCCCGCCGGGGCACACCACGGAGGCCGACGGCCCCGTCCGGCCCACCACGGAAACGACCGGCGGCCCGGTCCGGCGCACCGCCGACGTGACACCCCCCGACAGCGTCGTGCTGCGCACCGGCACGCTCTCCTGGCTCCTGCCGCGCCGCAGCGCCCTCGCCGCAGCGCTGCTCCTGCCGCTCCTCGTCGTCCTCGTAGCCCTGGCGGTGATGGCGAGTTCGACCGGGATGAGCCTGTCGCAGACGCTCTCGGGACTCCTCGGTACCGGCGACGCCGGAACCGTGATGATCGTGCGGGAGTTCCGGCTGCCCCGGATCTTCACCGGGCTCATGGTGGGGGCCGCGCTCGGCATCGCCGGATGCCTCACCCAGACCCTGGCCGGCAACCGCCTGGCCACCCCCGACCTGGTCGGCGTCAACGACGGCGCCACGGCGGCCGTGATCGCCGCCGCGGCGGGTTCCACCACCGGCATGGTGGGCGACTGGTGGCTCGGCCCGATCGGCGCCGTCCTGGCCGCGGCGATCGTCGTCCTGTGCGCCGGCGGAGCAGGAAGCGCCGGCTACCGCGTGCTCGTCACCGGTATCGGCGTCTCGACGTTCATCGGCGCGGTCAGTGACCTGATCATGTCCCGCGAGAACGACAACACCGCGGGCGGCGTCTTCCTCTGGACCGTCGGCAGCCTCAGCGGCCGGGACTGGGGCGTCGGTACGCCTCTGGCGATCGTCCTGCTGGTCCTGGTGCCGCTCGCCCTCGCCGCCGGGCACCGGCTGCAACTGCTCCGCTTCGACGACGACGTGGCCGCCTCGCTCGGTGTCGACCTGCGACGTCTGCGGGCGGGCGCGCTGGCACTCGGCGTCGCGCTCGCCGGCACGGCCGTCGGCGTCGGCGGGCCCATCGCCTTCGTCGCCCTCGCCGCACCCGTCCTGGCCCAGCGCCTGGCCGGTCCCACCCGCGTGCCCGTCATCGGCTCCGCGCTGACCGGGGCGGCCCTGATCGCCGCGGCCGACGCGCTGGGACGTGTCGCCGCACCCGTAGAACTGCCCGTCGGCGTCGTCACCAGCGTCCTCGGCGGCCCCTTCCTGCTCTGGGTCCTCTTCCGCCCGGACCGTGCCACCGGAAAGGCCTGACCCACCCCATGACAGACACACCCCGCGCGACCGTGCCCGGACTCGAAGTCAGCGCCCTGCACGCCGGATACCCCGGCCGCCCCGTCGTCGAGGAGGTCGACCTCACCGTCCCCGCCGGCCAGGTCGTCGCGATCGTGGGCCCCAACGGCTGCGGGAAGTCGACGCTGCTGCGCACCGTCGCGCGGCTGCACCGGCCCGACGCGGGCACCGTCCGGATCGGCGGCGAGGACGTCTGGGAGCTCAGCCGCCGTCGGGCCGCCCACCGTGTGGCGCTGCTGCCCCAGTCGCCCCGCGCCCCCGAGGCCGTCACGGTGGCCGGGCTCGTACGCTACGGCCGCCACCCCCAGCAAGGGCTGTTGCGCCAGTGGTCACGGGAGGACGAGGACGCCGTACGCGACGCGCTCGCCGCCACCGGGACGACGGAACTGGCCGCCGAGCGCCTCGACAGGCTCTCCGGCGGCCAGCGCCAGCGGTGCTGGCTGGCGATGGTCCTCGCCCAGCACACGCCGGTGATCCTCCTCGACGAACCGACCAGCGCCCTCGACCTCGGCCATGCGGTGGAGGTGCTGGAACTGGTACGGGAGGTGGCCGCCGCCGGACGTACGGTCGTCATGGTGCAGCACGACCTGGTGGCCGCGGCCCGCTACGCCGACCTCCTCGTCGCCATGAAGGACGGACGGGTCGTCGCCCAGGGCCAGCCGCACGAGACGGTCGACGAGGCGCTGGTGAAGGAACTCTACGGACTGGACGCGGACGTACTCCGTGCCCCGGGTGACGCCGCGCCCGTCGTGGTGCCGAGGAGTGGCCGGCTCGCGGAGCTGCCTTGACGGACACAGGCTTCCGTGGAGTGCGAGGTCAGGGCCATGGGTAACGCCCGGCCGGGCCGGGTCGCTCGGGATGCCGTTCCCGCAGGCCGGGTTCCGGACTTCGGGTCCGCACACGCGTTTCCCGCCCGGTTCCGGACTTCGGGTCCGCACGCACGTTTCCCGCCCGGTTCGGCCGCCGGACGGGAAACGTGCACTGCCGGTGCCGGTCAGGCGAGAAGCTTGGTCTTCGCCTTCTCGTACTCCTCCTGGCTCAGATGGCCGTTCTCCTTGAGCTCGGCGAGTTTCGCGAGGTCGGACACGTGACCGCCGCCCGGTCCCGTCTCACCTTCGGGCCGTGCGGCCTGCTGCACGTACTTCCGGAACGCGGCTTCGCGGTCCTCGGCCTGCTTCGCCTCGCGTCGCCCCATGCCCCGCCCCCGTGCGATCAGATAGACGAGGACGCCCACGTAGGGCAGCAGGATCACGAAGACCACCCAAGCCGCCTTGACCCAGCCGTTCAGCGAGTGGTCCTGGAAGATGTCCGTGATCACCTTGAAGAGCAGGAAGAACCACAGCACCCAGAGGAACAGGTACATCATGGTGAGGAAGGCGTTCAGGAGCGGATAGTCGTCCACGGGTCTACTCCGATCGTGCGGAATGTCCCTCATTGGTACATCCGACTCCGAGCCGCCGCACTTCCTGGGCTCAGGCGGAGAGCGTGGCGAGGAAAGCCGAGAGCTTGTCCCGCGTCCGCTCGATCTGCTGGTCCACGGTCAGCGACTCCTCGAACCGCCCACCCGGGGCGGGGGACTTCTTCCCGCGTACGTAGAGCGAGCAGTCGAGGTCGGTGCAGAGGTAGATGCCCACCGAATTGCCGTCCCTGCCGGCCTGTCCCGTCCTGCGAGCGGTCATCAGGGAGACGCCGTTGCCCGGATGCGTGGTCAGGCAGACCGAACACATGCTCCGGTGCAGGAAGCCGCGCTGCCGGGAGGGGAAGCGGAGCGTGATGCCGGTCAGCTCGCCGTGGAGCTCCGTGACGATGTAACTCCGGTCGGGAGCCGAGAGGTCGCGCCAGCCCAGGAAGTCCAGGTCGTCCCAGGGCTGCTCATCGAGGTCACGGGGGAGCGGCAGGCGCTTCGCCTCTCCCTTGGAGCAATTGACGAAGGACGCACGGATGTCCTGTTCACTGAGGGCTCTCATGCGTCCGACGCTAACCGTGCCTATGAGGCCTAGGCAAATAGTTATCAGACCTAGGGCCTGGAATCCGTCCGGAGCCGGGGGAGAGGCCCTGGCGTGGCCTGCTCCTCGTCGGAAACGACCTGGAGCCGGTGGGCCGGAGGGTGCTCGACGCCCAGATCGGGACGCCACGCGGCCAGGATCTGCGCGGAGGGGTCGAAGAGCGGGCCGGGCAGTGCGCCCGGGTCGGTCCAGCGCCAGGCGCTGATGAGGTGCGGCTCGGTGACCTCGGCGGTCGCCGAGCCCACCCTCACCAGGGCGCCCATGCTGATCCGGTTGATGCCGCCCACCACGTCGTGCAGCATCGCGAAGACGCGCACGTCCCGCTCGGGCACGCGCAGCCCCGTCTCCTCGCGGAGTTCACGGGCCGCCGCCGCCGCGACCGACTCGTGCGTCGGGTCGACCTTCCCGCCGGGCAGTTCCCAGGTGCCGCCGCGGTGCCTGCCGAGCAGGATCCTGCCCTCCGCGTCCTGCACGATGACGCCCACCCCGAACGCGGCCTGGGCGAGCGGCGGGCGGGAGTTGCGTGCCGGGACGTCCACGTCCACGGGATCGGTGGTCATGCGCTGCTCTTCTCCCCGGTCGACCGGATACGGAACTCCACGGACCCCGCCATCCTGTCCCGGACGAGAGGGCCTACGCCACCAGATTGAGCGTGGTGTCCGAGACCCCGAGCCGGACGGACTGGCCCCAGGTCAACTCCAGTGCGTCGGACTCCATTCCGTCGCCGAACACCACCATCCGGTCCGACTCGACGGTGAGCCTGAGCCCGTCCCGGGCCGCCAGCTCACCGGAGACCATCGACGTGCCGGTGGCGGGCGAGGGCCAGGCCTCGCGTACGAACCAGACCAGTCGTGGATCGGACGGTGCGGGGAGCCGGAGCCGGCTGCCGCGCTCCAGCCAGAGGGAGCGCAGCCAGCCGGTGGACCCCGTCCCCGTCCCGACGAGGACACCCGAGGAGGCCTGGGACTCCCCCGTGGCAGTGGCGCTGTCGGGGCCGATGCGGTAGCGCGCGGTCTGGTGGCCCGGCGGGCCCAGGTAGATCTCGTTCAGGGCGAGCAGCCGCTGCGTGTCGTCCGCGACGGCCTCCGCCATCGTGAGCGCGTCCACCGGGCCACCGGCCGTGACCGCCGCCCGGCACAGGGCCGCCGCGTCGCGGGGCCGGTGGCGCACCAGGACGCCCGGATTGCGTCCCGGGTCGGTGTCGATCCCCACCACCGGCTGACCGGACAGGTATTTCGCCGCGTTGGCGACCAGGCCGTCCTGCCCGACCACGATCACCACGTCCTCCGGCCCGAACAGGAAGCGGTCGAGGTCCGAACGCTCCACCTGGGTCCTGCGCCAGCGCAACGGCACGGCGGCGGCCACCTCGTGCAGCGCCTGCGCGTTGCGCCGGTGGCGCTCGGCCACCTCCTCGACGGACCGGCCGCGGCCGGCCAGCACGAAGGCGGCCTGGCCGTGGGTCCCGTGCCGGGTCAGCAGTTCCTCGTACTCGGTGGTGCGGTGCACCAGTACCGCGCGCGGGGCGAGGCTCACGCCCGTGCCTCCGGCTCCGGTCCGGGCCTGCCGAGCCGGGCGAGCAGGCCGGTGAGGACGTCGGGGGAGAGGGTGAGGCTGTCGATGCGGGGCAGATTGTCGGCCAGTCGCGTCGCGGCCAGGGCGTGCAGCGTGGCGGGGTCCACGTCCGCGTGGGCGCGCAGCCATGCCGACTGTGCCTCGGCGCGGGCCGCCCCGACCTCGCGGGCGGCCTCCGCCTCCGCGCGGGCCAGGCGCACGGTGCGGGCGGCCTCGGCCTCCGCGCGGACCCCGTCGGCGGCCGACTTCTCCTCGGCCTCCCGGCGGGCGTTCGTGCCGCGCTGGTCGACCAGCTGCTCCTCCCGGCGCGCCAGCTCGATCTTGCTGGCCAGCTCGTTCTCGGCGATCGCGCGCTCACGCTCCACGGCGACCGCCCGGCGTTCGTAGACCGACCTGTCGGCCTCCTGCTGGATCTGCTCCCTGGCCGGCGTGCGCAGGGCCCGCTCCACCTCCGCCTCGGGGCGGATGGCGACGACCCGCACCGCGACCACGTCGATGCCGGTCGCGGGCAGCCGGGGTTCCGCGGCGAGGCCGGTCGCCACCCGGTCCCGTACGGAGGCGACCCCGTCCACCAGGGCGGGGGCGAGAGGGGTGCGGGCCAGGACGTCCAGGGTGTGCTGCTGCGCGGTCTCGGTGAGCAGGGTGGCGATCTGCTCCAGGGGAGCGCCGCGCCAGGCCCCGGTGTCGGGGTCGACCGAGAAGTCGAGGCGGGCGGAGGCCACCGCGGGGTCGCTGATGCGGTACGTGACGGTGGCCTGCACCGTCACGTCCTGGAAGTCGGCCGTACGGGCGTGGAACGCCATGGCCAGCTCCCGGTCGTCCACCGGGATCTCGGACAGCGCGGCAGTGAGCGAGCGGTACCAGAAGCTCGCCCCCGGCCCGTCGTGGGCGAGCTTGCCGCGCTCGTGGTGGCGGATGTGCGCGGTGGGCGCGGAGCGCAGGTGGCGCCAGCCGAACCGCCGGGTGATGTCGGCCATGTCAGGACCCCCCTCTTTCTCGTCATGGAGACGATAACGGTCCGGCCGTTATATCGTCAAGAGGACGAAAAGGAGGCGCCGAGGCCCGGCGGGGGAAGGCGTGCCCGGACACGCGACCGGCCGGTGGTTTCCGGGAAACCACCGGCCGGTCAGGTGTGCGCCGTCCCCGTCCCCACGGTGCGGCGCACGTGGACCGTCGTCATCCGCTCGGGGCGACGGCCCACGTTCATGAGGACCCGCTGCCCTCGGGTGCGGGTGGGGGCGGCGGGGTGAGTCCGAGTGCGGGAAGTACCGCGCACTCGATGAAGCGGGTGAGGAAGGCGTCGTCGGCGTACCGGCCCTCCAGGAGAGGCCTGGCCCGCATGATGCCGAGCACCTGGGCGGCCACGTACTCCGCCGCCGGGTTGCCCGCGTCGATCTCGCCACGCCGGACGGCGCGCTCCACCATCGCGTCGATCGCGGCGATCGACGGGGCGATCAGCGTCGAGCGCAGTGCGCAGAGCAGGTCGGGGTTCTGGAGCGCCGCGTGGCTGAGTGCGTGCATCAGTGCGGTGTCCTGGCCCGACGCCGTGTCCACCGCCCGTGCGGCCTCGTACAGATCGCCGCTCAGGCTTCCGGTGTCGATGTCGGAGAGGAGTGTCCTGCGGGTGCCGTGCAGTGCGGCGACGACCAGCTCCGGCTTCGATCCCCACTGCCGGTAGAGCGTGGACTTACCGCACCGGGTGCGGGAGGCGACGCCCTCCATGGTCAGCGATTCGTAGCCACTCTCCCTGAGCAGGTCCAGCACGGCGGTGTAGAGCTCCTGTGCCCGCTCCGGTGTGATCTTCGACCGGCGCGAAAGGGGTGCGGACTCCTGTGCTGAACCGGGCGACGGCATGTGCATCCCTCTCTGCGGCTGTGCGGCTGGGGGCCCTCGATACGCCAGTGTACCGATACGCCGCCGTATCGGTACACTGGCGTATCGATACGGCGTGGACTGGCCACGTCGACCTCGCAACAGCGCACCGTCAGCAAAGGGGCACGGGTGATGCACACCCGCAGTGAGCCTGCGGAGCGGGAGCCGGACACCTCAGCCCGACCGCCCCTCGTCCGCGAGCTGCTACTGGTAGCCGGACTCTTCCTCGTCTACAAACTCGGCCGGCAGGCCGCGACCGGCCATGTCGACGAGGCCTTCCACAACGCCGGCCACCTGTGGAACTTCGAACGGGCAGCCGGGCTCCCCGGTGAAGGGACCGTGCAAGGGGTCCTGCTGCACAGTCACACCCTCGTGCAGGCGGCGAACACCTACTACGCGACCGTGCACTTCCCGGCCACACTTGCGTTCCTGGTCTGGCTCTACTGGCGCAGGCCGCTCCACTACGTCTGGTCGCGCCGCATCCTCACCGCGATCACGGGGGCGGCGCTCGCCCTGCACCTGCTCTTCCCCCTCGCGCCGCCGCGCATGCTGCACGCCGCCGGCCTCGTCGACACCGGTCAGGTGTACGGCCCGACGGTCTACGGGGACAGCCCAGCGACCGACTCGATGGCCAACCAGTTCGCGGCCATGCCCTCCCTCCACTTCGGCTGGGCCCTCGTGGTCGCCGTCGGCCTGATCGTCGCCACCCGCTCCCGGTGGAGCCTGCTGTGGCTGCTGCACCCGCTGCTCACGCTGTTCGTCATCGTGGGCACCGCCAACCACTACTGGCTCGACTCGATCGTGGTCTCCGCGCTGCTCGCCGTCGCCTACGCCGCGCTCAGGCTGCCCCGTACACCGGTCCTTCCGCCTCTGGCGTGGCCGTCCACCGTGCCGGCGCAGGGCTACGCCTCGCCCGCCTACGCACGCGCGGGGGTACGCCGATGAACGCCACGCTCATAGCCGTCGCCCTCTCGCTCGTGTCCGCCTGCGCCTACGCCTCGGCCGCGGTGGCCCAGGCCAGGCTCGCCGGCCGCACCGGGCCCTCCACCGGCGCCCTGCGCCTGATGGGGCGCGGCGCCTGGTGGTCGGCGGTCGGCCTGAACGCCGCCGGGGCGCTGCTGCACGTGGCGGCGCTGAAGTACGGACCACTCACCCTGGTCCAGCCCCTCGGCGCGCTCACCCTCGTCGCCGCCGTCCCCCTCGGGGCCCGCGCCGCGGGCCGCAAGGTCAGCCGCACGGAATGGCGCGGAACGCTTCTGACCCTCGTCGGCCTCGCCGCACTGCTCCTGGCGGCCGGAGGCGCCGCACCGCACGACACACTGACCCTGCCGGAGGCGGTGGGTGTCGGGGCCGTGACCACGGCGTTCGTCGCGGCGCTCAGCCGGCCGGGCGCCCGGCCGGGCCTGCGGCACGCCGCGGCCTCGGGCATCACCTCCGGTGTGGCCTCCGCCCTCACCCAGACGCTGACCGTCGCCGCCACCGATCACTCGGCGCCCCTGCTCAGCTGGCGGCTGGTGACCGTGGCGCTGCTCGTGTCCTTCTTCGCACTGGGCGGCCTGCTGCTCTCCCAGACCGCCTACCGGGGCGGCCTCGGTGCTCCCCTCGCCGTGGTCACCCTCGCCAACCCCGTCGCCGCCGCTGCCATCGGCCTGGTCCTGCTCGGCGAGCGCCTCCAGGGCGGGCTGCTCGGCCTGATCCCCGCGCTCGTCGGCGGCGCCGCCGCCGTGCGAGGGGTGTTCCTGCTGAGCCGGGCGCAGGCCGGCAGCGCCCCTGAGACCGGGGCCGCGACGGCCCCGGGGGGTCAGGACCCGGCCCGTGCGTACGGCGCCCCCGCCGGCGGTTCCGGCCGCGTCGGTCAGGGCGGCGGCGCCGCTCCGGGAGACGCCCTCACTTCGGACGGTGGCTCCGGCCCCTCGCCGCGCGTTCTCATCGCCGCCCCTGCCTTTCCCGCCGCCACACCCCTCACCGCGGCGCGCGGTTCCGAACAGCTCACGCTGCGGCCGGAACCGGTCGGCACCACCCCTGGCCGCCGCCCCGGTTAGGAGCGGGCGGGTCAGGCCGGGCAGGGGAGTCCGGCGGCACGCGGGTCCGGGAGGGACGGGAGCCGGCCGGGCCCTGGGACCCGCCGGCGGTTTCCGACCGGCGCGAGCCCTGTCGGGAACCTGCGGTCATGCGGGGCAGGGCCGGTCAGGAACCTGCCGCCGTGTCGCCGTCCGGGGCGGCGTCCGGCCCGGACGCCTCGAGCTCGTCGATCGCCCTGGTCAGCCACCCGCTCCAGAAGGTCTCCAGGTCGATGCCGCCGCGCAGGACCAGATGACGCAGCCGGTCCTCGTCGGCGTCCCGCTCCGGAGGAAAGTCCCGCTCCTCGATCTCCAGATACTCCGCGAGCTGACCCTGGTGCAGCGCGAGGTGCCTGCGCAGCTCCCCGGCGAGACCCGGCGCCCCCACCACCGCCGCCGCCCGCATACGGAGCAGCAGGGGGTCGCGGACCGGCCGGGGGTCCTCGGCGAGCGACACCCAGGAGCTCAGCTCCTCGCGGCCGGCGGGCAGCACCTCGTACTCCTTCTTCTGGCCTCGGGCCGGCACCGCGGCGGGCAGGACACGGATGTGCCCGGCCTGTTCCAGCTTGCCCAGCTCCCGGTAGATCTGCTGATGCGTGGACGGCCAGAAGTACCCGATGGACCGGTCGAACCTGCGCGTCAGTTCGAGACCCGACGACGGCTTCTCGAGCAGGGCGGTGAGGATCGCGTGCGGCAGTGACATGCGGTGCATCCTAGGGCGACGGGTCCGGGCAGGTCACAGCTCCGCCGCGAGCTCCGTTCCCTGACGGATCGCGCGCTTGGCGTCAAGCTCGGCAGCCACGTCGGCGCCGCCGATCAGGTGCACGGGACGGCCTGCCGCCCGCAGCTCCTCGTACAGCTCCCGGCGCGGTTCCTGACCCGCGCACAGCACCACCGTGTCGACCGGCAGCAGATGCTGCTCGCCGTCCACGGTGAGGTGCAGGCCCTCGTCGTCGATCCGGTCGTACGTGGCGCCCGCGATCATCGTCACGCCTCGGTGGCGCAGCTCGGTCCGGTGGATCCAGCCGGTGGTCTTGCCCAGCCCGGCTCCGACCTTGGTGGCCTTGCGCTGGACGAGGTGGACGGTGCGGGGCGACTTTGGGCGCTCCGGGGCCCGGAGACCACCGCGGTCCGCGTAACCGGTGTCCACGCCCCACTGCCGGAAGAAGACCTCGGGGTCGCGGCTCGCCTCCTCGCCCCCGTCGGTCAGGAACTCGGCGACGTCGAAGCCGATACCGCCCGCACCGACGACCGCCACCCGGTCGCCGACCCGCACGCCGTCGCGCAGGACGTCCAGATAGCTGACGACGCTGGGATGGCCGACGCCGGGGATCGCGGGGGAGCGCGGCTCCACTCCGGTGGCGAGGACGACCTCGTCGAAGCCTTCGAACGAGGAGGCGGTGGCCGGGGTGCCGAGCCGGAGCTCGATCCTCTCCTCGGCGATGCGCGTACGGAAGTAGCGCAGCGTCTCGGCGAACTCCTCCTTGCCCGGGACCCGGCGCGCCACGTTCAGCTGGCCTCCTATCTCGTCGGAGGAGTCGAACAGCGTCACCGCGTGGCCGCGCTCGGCGGCCGTGACCGCGCAGGCCAGCCCGGCGGGCCCGGCGCCGACGACGGCGACGCGCTTACGCGTGCGGGTCGGCGACAGCACCAGTTCGGTCTCGTGGCAGGCGCGCGGATTCACCAGGCAGGAGGTGATCTGCAGGCTGAAGATGTGGTCCAGGCAGGCCTGGTTGCAGCCGATGCAGGTGTTGATCGCGTCGGCTCGGCCCTCGGCGGCCTTGGCGACGAAGTCGGGGTCGGCGAGGAAGGGCCTCGCCATCGACACCATGTCGGCGCGGCCCGAGGCGAGGATCTCCTCGGCCAGCTCGGGGGTGTTGATGCGGTTGCTGGTCACGAGCGGCACGGAGACCGCGCCCCGGACCTTCTCCGTGACCCAGGTGAAGGCGCCGCGCGGCACGGAGGTGGCGATGGTCGGGATGCGGGCCTCGTGCCACCCGATACCGGTGTTGATGATGGTCGCGCCCGCCGCCTCGATCTCGCGGGCGAGGTGCACGACCTCCTCCAGCGTAGAGCCGCCCGGCACCAGGTCCAGCATGGACAACCGGTAGATCAGGATGAAGTCCGGCCCGACCCGCTCGCGGACCCGCCGCACGATCTCGACGGGGAAGCGGATGCGGTTCTCGTACGAGCCACCCCACCGGTCCTCGCGACGGTTGGTCGCGGCGACGATGAACTCGTTGATCAGATAGCCCTCCGAGCCCATGATCTCGACGCCGTCGTACCCCGCGCGGCGGGCGAGTTCCGCCGCCCGCACGAAGTCCTCGACGGTCTCCTCGACCTCGTCGTCCGTCAGCGCGTGCGGAGTGAAACCGCTGATCGGAGCCTTGAGGGCGCTGGGGGCCACCAGATCGGGGTGGTGGGCGTAGCGCCCGAAGTGCAGGATCTGCATCGCGATCCGGCCGCCGGCCGCGTGGACGGCGGCGGTGACCTCGGCGTGCTGCTCGGCTTCCGCCTCGGTGGTCATCTTGGCGCCGCCGGGGAAGGAGCAGGCCCGCTCGCTGGGTGCGATGCCCCCGGTGACCATGAGGCCCACACCACCGCGCGCCCTGGCGGCGTAGAAGGCCGCCATCCGCTCGAAACCGCGCTCGACCTCCTCCAGGCCGATGTGCATCGAGCCCATCAGCACCCGGTTGGGGAGCGTGGTGAACCCGAGGTCCAGCGGGCTCAGCAGGGTGGGATACGGGCTCATCGGGGTCTCCTCGCAGGTGGCGTCGAGCCAGTTCTAGACCATCGGGAAGACTTTATGCAACAAGTTGCACAATGACGTACGTCGCACTGCCGGGCCGTGGTTCCACGCCCTGGCCCTGGCCCCCGCCCCGGTCTCGGCGGCACCTGCGGGCGCTGCCGGGCGGGGGCTATAAGTTCTTCCCCCCTGGGCTGGCACCGTCCGCCGACGAGGCGGGGCCAGGGTGTCTCGACGTCTCGTGGCCGCTCGACCGCCCGGCCCCCCGCTCAGACCCGCGACCTGCTCGCTCGCCCGCGGCCCCGGCGCAGGTCCGTGTCCGCGTCCTGCTCGCCCTCCGGCGCGGGTCCGCCTCCCGTTCGCCCGCCCGCATCCCCTCCACAGGGCCGCATCCCTGTTCCCGCAAGGCCGGACCACGAATGGTCCAACACCATCCGGTACCGCTGCCGGGCCGGGACGACAGTGGATCCGTACGGCTTCCTCCGTGCGCACCCTCCTTGTCGACAGGAGTCACCCATGACCTGCATCAACCGACGTGACCTCGGCCTCCTCGTGCTCAGGGTCGGTACCGGAGCGGTCCTCGCGGCCCACGGCACGCAGAAGCTGGCCGGATGGTTCGGTGGAGGCGGTATCGAGGGGACGACCGCGGCGATGGAGGCCATGGGCTTCCATCCGCCGAAGCACAGCGCGATGGCCGCGGGGCTCGGCGAAGCGGGCGGCGGGGTTCTCCTGGCCCTCGGCCTCGCCACCCCCGCGGCCGGAGCCGCGGCGGCGGGCACGATGGCGGGAGCCGTCGCCGTGCACGCGCCCGCAGGCTTCTTCGCGACGGGCGGTGGCTACGAATACCCGGCCTTCCTCGGCTTCACCGCCGCGGCGATCGGGCTGACGGGAGCCGGGCGCTACTCCCTGGACCACGCGACGGGGCATGTCCTGGACCGGCCGTGGGTGGTCGCCCTCGCGTTCGCGGGAAGCGCGCTCGCCGCGGCGGCCGTCGTCGGCCGCCGCGCCAAGGGGCAGGAGGACGAGAGCCCGGCCGAGGGGGAGCACGCGGACGGCAGCGCCTGACGCTTTCGCATTGATCGCCGTTTCAGGGGCATCCGGCAGTGCATGAATACGAACGCGATGTCGATGAACGCACGTGGTCAGGCCAGACGGGCGGCCAACAGCCGAGCGATGGACGCCGGAGCCCGCGCCGGGTTCGTGGCCCGTGGGGTGATCTACCTTCTGGTCGGCGTGCTGGCCCTGCGGATCGCCTTCTCCGACGGGGGCGGAAAACAGGCCGACCGTGGAGGCGCCATCGCGGAGATAGCCGAGAAGCCCTTCGGCAACGTGCTGCTGTGGGTGCTCGGTGTGGCTCTGGCCGGAATGGCCCTGTGGAGGCTCTCCGAAGCCCTCTTCGGGCAGGTGGGCCCCGACGGGCACAAGCCCAGCAAGCGGGCCATGGCCGCGGGACGCTTCCTCTTCTACACCTTCGTGTCGTACTCCGTGCTCTCGTACGCCGCCGGTGACCGGAGCAGCGGCAGCGGATCCAGCGACCAGCAGACCGACGACGTGACGGCGCGCGTCCTGCAGTGGACCGGCGGGCAGTGGATCGTGGGGATCGCCGGTGTCGCCGTGATCTGCGCGGGGCTGTGGATGGCCTTCCGCGCGGTCACACGCAAGTACCACAAGCATCTGAAGATGGCCGAGATGACCAAGAAGGTCCGTCAGGCCGTCGACGTCACAGGTGTCTTCGGCGGAACGGTCCGGGGCGCGGTCTTCGCCACGGCCGGCGGCTTCGCCGTGGCAGCTGCCGTCCAGCACGAGCCGGGGCGCGCCAAGGGCATGGACGACACCCTGCGTTCCTTCACCGAGACGCCGGCAGGGCCGTGGCTGCTGGTGCTGATCGCGCTCGGCCTCGCCGCCTTCGGTCTCTTCTCCTGGGCCAACGCGCGCTGGCGCAGGGTCTGAGCCCGACGCAGGCCGGCCCGCCCGAGCGGAGCGCGCTTCAGTCGAGCTCACGCGCCTTCTTGAAGCGCGCCAGGCCCTCGGACAGCCCGACGAGGGGCTCCGGGTAGTCGTAGCGTGAGCGCTCCGCCTTCGGCAGCTTCCACGGCTCGTGGACGGCGGAGCCGGAGATCCCCGCCAGCTCGGGCACCCAGCGGCGTACGTAGGCCCCCTCCGGGTCGTACCGCTTGGCCTGGATCACCGGATTCAGCACCCTGTTGGGCCGGGTGTCCGTGCCCGTGCCGGCGACCCACTGCCAGTTGAGCTGGTTGTTGGCGATGTCCCCGTCGACCAGGAGGTCGAGGAAGTGGCGTGCGCCGGTGCGCCAGTCCACGTACAGCGTCTTGGTGAGGAAGCTCGCCGTCAGGAGCCGGCCCCGGTTGTGCATCCAGCCCTCGTACAGCAGCTGGCGCATCGCCGCGTCGACCACCGGATAGCCGGTGCGGCCCTCCTTCCATGCCGCCGTGTCGTCCGAGGCGGACCGCCCGGTGCGCCAGCGGTCGTGCCGCGGGCGGTAGTCGGAACGGGCGGCGGCCGGGCGTGCGGCCAGGACCTGATGGTGGAAGTCCCGCCAGCACAGCTGCCGGACGAAGGCCTCCGCGCCCGGACCGCCCACGGCGCGCGACCGGCCGACCAGCTCGGCGGGTGACAGGGTGCCGAAGTGGATGTGCGGCGAGAGCCGCGAGGTGGCGTCGCCCGCCAGATCGTCGTGGCGGTCCTCGTAGGCCGAGACTCCTTGGCTGCGCCACGCGGTGAACAGCCTGCGTCCCTCGGTCTCCCCGCCCTCGGCCAGCCCGGGGGAGATGCCCTGGACTCCGGAACGCGAGGGCAGGGGCGCAGATCCGGGACCCTCCGGCACCCGTACGGCCCGAGGCGCCTGGAACGGGGTACGGATCCCCTCCCCGGACCAGCGCCGGAAGTACGGGGTGAAGACGGAGAAGTGATCCCTGCCCACCCCTGAGGGCACCACCACACCGGGGGCCACGGCCGTCACCACGGCGTCGTGCACCCGCAGCTCGCAGCCCGTCGAGGTGAGCGCCTCGCGCAGCCGCTCCTCGCGGCGGTGCGCGAACGCGCTGACATCGGCCGCGATGTGGACCGCGTCCGCACCGGTCTCCGCCACGATGCGGCCGACCTCCTCGACGACGTCTCCCTCGCGGACGACCAGGCGCCCGCCGCGCTCCCGCAGACCCGCGTCCAGATCCCGAAGACAGTCGGCGAGGAACGCCCGCCGGTTGGGCGCGCCGAAGCCCGCGGCCTCGACCGCGTCGTCCAGGACGAAGAGCGGAAGGACCTCGTCCGTGGACGCGAGCGCCGCGTGCAGCGGCGGATGGTCGTGCAGCCTCAGGTCGGAGGTGAAGAGGACCACGGATACGCTCACGCGCCAGCACCCGCCGTCTTCCTGGTCGCGGCCTGCGCGATGTTACGAGCCATCCCGCCGAAGACGACGGCGTGGAAGGGAGACACACTCCACCAGTACGCGTGGCCGAGCAGTCCGTAGGGGTGGAACACAGCCCGCTGACGGTAGTGGGAGCGGCCGTCCTCGCGCTGCTCGGCATGCATCTCCAGCCAGGCAAGGCCGGGCAGCCGCATCTCCGCGCGGAGCCGGAGCAGCCGCCCTGGTTCGATCTCCTCGACCCGCCAGAAGTCCAGGGAGTCGCCGACCCGCAGATGCTGGGCGTCCCTTCTGCCCCGGCGCAGACCGACCCCGCCGATCAGCCGGTCCATCCAGCCCCGGACCGCCCAGGCCAGGGGGAACGAATACCAGCCGTTGTCACCGCCGATCCCCTCGATGACCTGCCACAGGTCGTCGGGCGACGCGTCGACGTCGAGTTCCCTGACATCCGTGTACAGGCTCCCGCCCGCCCAGTCGGGGTCGGTGGGCAGCGGATCGCTGGGAATGCCCGGGGTGGAGGCCGAGGACCATCGGGTCGTCACCCTGGCCTCGCGAATCCTCTGCAGGGCGAGCGAGAGGGCGGTGGCGAAGGAGAAGGGCTGCCCGGGCCCGTCGGGGACGTGGTGGGCGATGTCGTGCTCGTGGCACACGACCTCGTAGCGCAGGGATTCCGCGAGCGGGCGGGCGATGGAGGCGGGCACCGGGGTCACCAGCCCGACCCAATGGCTGGAGAGACCGGGCGACAGCATGGGCACCGGCAGGATCAGCCGGTGGCGGAGATTGGCGACCTCCGCGTACTTCTGCATCATGTCGCGGTACGTCATCACGTCGGGTCCGCCGATGTCGAAGGCGCGGTTCACCTCCGGTGGCATGTGCGCACTGCCCACGAGGTAGCGCAGGACGTCCCGGACCGCGATCGGCTGGATCCGGGTCGACACCCAGCTGGGGGTGACCATGACCGGCAGCCGCTCGGTGAGGTAACGCAGCATCTCGAAGGAGGCCGAGCCCGAGCCGATGATTACCGCGGCGCGCAGCGCGGTGGTCGGCACCCCGGATTCGAGCAGGATGCGCCCCACCTCCGCACGCGAACGCAGATGCGGGGAGAGATCACGCTCGGGTACGTCGGCGGGGGTGAGGCCGCCCAGATACACGATGCGCCGGACACCCGACGCCCGCGCCTGTTCGCCGAAGATGCGGGCCGCCTCGCGGTCGGTCCGCTCGAAGCCTGATCCGCTCGTGAGGGCGTGCACCAGGTAGTACGCCACGTCGATGTCGCGCATCGCCGCCCGCACCGACTCCGCGTCGGTCACGTCCCCCTTGACGATCTCGGCCTCGGCCGCCCAGGGGTAGTCCCGCAGCTTGTCGGGGGTGCGGGCCACGCAGCGCACCCGGTGCCCGGCCTCCAGCAGTTCGGGTACGAGGCGGCCCCCGATGTATCCCGTCGCACCCGTCACCAGGCACCGCAGTCCGCTGCCGTCGTCCTTGCTCTCCATGACCCCTCACTCCAGCTCGTGTGTCCCTCGTCCACCGTGTCCCTTCCGCTTGCCGAGGGGACCGTGACACGCCGAGCCCCACCCCACCGTGTGGTGCGGGGCTCGAACCTCAGCTCGATAGCGGTGGCCAGTCCGTTCAGGGGGCGTCGGGGCAGGGGCGGCCGCTCAGCACTGTGGGTCGCGGGGAGGGCCGGAGGCTCAGCCCCAGGGGTGGAAGAACTGGCGGCCGAGCCCGGAGCCCTCAGCCCTGAGCCCGGAGGCCGGAGGCCAGAGCCCGTGAGCCTTGAGCCCGGAGCCCGGAGCCCGGAGCCCGGCGTCCTCAGCCCGGAGGCCAGAGCCGTGAGCCCGGAGGTCCGATGACTCGGCAGTGAGGCCTGGTGGCTCAGCCCTGACCGGTCTTCTCGGTGAAGGTGCCCCTGATGACACGTGGCGCCGCCGGACCGCCGTGCCCGCCCTCCTGTCCGCGGCGCACGTGTCCCTGTCCCTCGCGCACGTCTCCCTCCCCGGCGTGTTGTGGACCCGACTGGCGGGCGGGGGGCGGCGCCGCCCGGCCGTCGCGCGGCCCTGTCTGCCCGCCGTGGTGGATCGGCGGACCGTCGGCGGGCGTACCGTCCGACTTCAGGGTCCGCACCTCGCTCTTCAGGATGCGCGCCGACCTGCCCAGGTTGCGGGCGAGTTCGGGGAGCTTCCTGGCGCCGAATACCAGGACGGCGAGGATGACGAAAATGGCGATCTCGCTGATTCCGAACATGCCGATGTCTCTCCCTGATGGTGTGTGGGACGCCGTCGTGGCGGCCCCGAGGACGCCCTGGGGTCGCCGGGGCGCGCTGCAACTCGGCAGGGGCGGGGCAGGGCCGCGCCCCTGCCCGGAGCCTCAGCCCTCCTCTTCCTCCTCCTCGTCCTCGAAGAAGTCGCCCACCTCGTCGACGACCTCGGCCGCCACCATGCCGCCCACGACACCGACGGCGACACCTGCCGCCCCGGCGGCCACCGCAGCTCCCGCGCCGTGCCCTGAGGGCGCCTGGCCCTCGCCGTGTCCGTACGCGTCGGGTGTGCCGTACGTTCCGTACGCGTCGCGCGGCGGCACGCCTGCGGCCAGCGTTCTGATCCACCCGTCGACCTCGGTGACCCAGTCGCGCCCCCGCGCCTCGTGGCCGACGGTGAAACGGCTGAGGGTGTCGCCGCCGGGGGAGAGACCCGCCCGCTTGTCGGCCTCCAGCACGACCTCCAGGGCGTCGGCTCCGGCGAGGAACGTCACCTCGATCTCGCTGATCCGGTCCGCGTACTGCGGTGCGGGCGAGAGCTCGATCTCCTGGTAGAAGGGCAGTTGCTGCCCGCTGCCCCGGATGTGCCCGAGCTCCAGGTCCGCCGACCTGAAGCCGAAGCCGAGCCGGCCGAGTGCTTCGAGGACGGCTTCCTGGGCGGGCAGGGGCTTGACCGTGAGCCGGTCGAGGTCTCCCTTGTCCCTGGCACCTGCTACCGCGAGTTCCGTGCGGAGGCCGAGAACGACGCCCAGGTCCTGGCCGTAGAGCTCGGTGACAGGGGTTTCCCAAGGGAGCGTCACGGTGAACGGGACGTCGTGGTCCGCACCCTCCGTCAGCACGAACCCACCGGCGACGGCGAAGCGGGCGAAGGCGACGGCGCCTTCGTGCTCGCCCGCGTCCCCCTCCGCCTCGACGCGGGCGACGAGCTCCAGGGTGATCTGTTCGATCGTGCAGTCGGCGTTGCCGCCCCTCAGCCGGACCTGGCCGGCGAGGCTGCCCCCAGGGACGGCCGCGTCCGGCGCCAGGACCGTATCCACGGTGGGACCGCCCACGCCGAGTGAGCCGAGCAGCTTCTTTAACACCATCGTGCTGTCCACTCCTTCTTCGGAACGCGGGGAACGCGCTCCACGGTCTTCTACACAACTGTAGAAGCATAGCGGTGGGACGGGCTGTCGCGCGGCCGTCGTCCCTGGCGAGGAGGCGCGGTCGCCCGGGGTGGCCGCGCCCTACTATGGGGCGGGTGAACAGTGCGGACGACCCTCGTGACGGATCAGGCCCCGGCGCGACGGGGGTGGCCGAGTTGCAAGCCCTCGCCGTCGAACTGCGCCGGATGAACGGCGAGATCAATCGTCTGGTTCATGCCTTCGCTCATGCGCAGGGTCTGCACGCCACGGACGTGCAGGCGCTCGGCGCCATCCTGGACGCGGACGTTCCGCTGACGCCTGGCAGGCTGCGTGAGCACCTCGGCCTCACCTCCGGTGCGGTCACCGCGTGTCTGGACCGGCTGGAGCGTGCCGGTCACATCCGCCGGGCGAGGGAGAGTGCCGACCGGCGGGTCGTGCATCTCTACTACGAGGCCGGAGCCAGGGCGGCTGCCCGGTCCTTCTTCATGCCGCTGGCCGAGGCCGCGGCAGGTGCGCGCGCCGCTTCCGAGCCGCAGGAGATGGAGGCGGCGCTCCGCTTCCTCGCACGGATGAACGGTGAACTCGCTCGAATGCAAGTTCCTCGACGCTGAATCGCCATGCCGGGGGTAAGGGAGTGGTGGCAAGCATGTAATCTCAATCATTGAGATACATCATGATTGAGAGATCGCGGCCGACCCAGGAGCGCCATGTCCACCGCATCGAAGCCGGTTCGCCGGCTGTTCCTTGTCCCTGTATTCCTTGTCCTCGCCTGGCTCGTCGTCGGCGGCGCGTTCGGCTCGTACGCCGGGAAGCTCGGTGAAGTAGCCACCAACGACCAGGCGTCGTTCCTGCCGCAGAGCGCGGAGTCCACCCAGGTCGTCGAGGCCCAGAAGGCGTTCAGCCGTCAGCAGACCGTCCCCGCCATCGTGGTGTGGACGTCCGAGGAGGACGGCGGGAAGCTCGACGCGGGGCAGCAGAAGGCGGCGACCGCCGCGCTCGCCTCGCTCAAGGACGGGCCGGGCGTGACCGGCCAGGTGAGTCCCGCCCTGCCGTCGAAGGACCGCCAGGCGCTGGAGGGCGTCGTCCAGTTGCGGCCGGACCTCGGCGACGAACTCCCCGACGCGATCGAGCACATCCGCAGTGCTGCCGAAGGCGTCCCCGGGACGGTGGTCGGTCTTGCCGGTCCCGCGGCCTCCCAGGCCGACCTGTCCGAAGCGTTCGCAGGCATCGACGGACTCCTCCTGGGCGTGGCCCTCGTGACCGTGCTCGTCATCCTGCTCCTGGTGTACCGGAGCGTCCTGCTGCCCCTGATCATCATCATCGGCGCGGTCTTCGCCCTCGGTGTCGCCTGCGCGATCGTGTACGTACTGGCGGAACACGACATCGTCCGGGTCGACGGGCAGGTCCAGGGCATCCTGTCGATCCTGGTCATCGGCGCGGCCACCGACTACGCCCTGCTGCTCACCGCGCGGTTCAGGGAGGAGCTGGGCCGCCATGCCGACCGGTGGACCGCGATGCGAGCCGCGCTCCGCGAGTCCGCAGGGCCCATCACGGCCAGCGCCGCGACCGTCGCCCTGGGGCTGCTCGCCCTTCTGCTCAGCGATCTGACCAACAACCGCGCCCTGGGCCCGGTGGGCGCCATCGGCATCGTGTGCTCCGTCCTGAGCGCCCTCACCTTCCTGCCCGCCGTCCTGGTCCTGCTCGGCAGGGCCGCGTACTGGCCGGCCAAGCCGAAGATGGGCGACGAGGAGCCCGAGGCCGGTTCGAAGGGCATCTGGTCGCGGATCGCCGGACTGGTCGACCGCTCTCCGCGCAAGGTGTGGGCCATCACGCTCGTCGGCCTCGTCGCCTGCGCCGCCTTCATGCCGACCCTCAACTCCAAGGGAGTGCCGCTCAAGGAGATCTTCGTCAACGACGCTCCCTCCGTCGCCGCCCAGGAGACGCTCGGCCGGCACTTCCCCGGTGGGTCGGGCAACCCTGCCATCGTGATCGCCGACGCCGCCGCCGCGCAGAAGATCGTCAGTGCGGCGGAAGACGTTCCGGGTGTCGCGAGCGCCTCCGTGGTGACGGCCTCGGGCCGGCCGGGAGTCGGGGAACCGCTCGTCGTGGACGGCCGGGTCCGGATCGACGCCACACTCGAGGACGCGGCCGACAGTGACGCCGCCAAGGCGACCGTCACCCGGCTCCGCGACGCGGTCCACGACGTCCCCGATGCCGACGCGCTCGTCGGTGGCTACACCGCCCAGCAGTACGACACCCAGAAGACCGCCGAGCACGACCGCAACATCATCGTGCCCGTCGTGCTGGTCATCATCCTTGTCATCCTGATCGGCCTGCTCCGGTCCCTCCTGATGCCGTTGCTGCTCGTCGCGACGGTGGCACTCAACTTCCTCGCCACCCTCGGAATCGCCTCGCTGGTCTTCGAGCACGTCTTCGGCTTCAGCGGGACGGACTCGTCCGTGCCGCTGTACGGATTCGTCTTCCTGGTCGCCCTGGGCGTCGACTACAACATCTTCCTGATGTCGCGGGTCCGTGAGGAGTCCTTGATCCACGGCACTCGCCACGGCGTGCTGCGCGGGCTGACCACCACGGGCGGGGTGATCACCTCGGCGGGTGTCGTGCTGGCGGCCACCTTCGCGGCACTGGGCGTCATCCCTCTCGCCTTCCTGGTGCAGATCGCGTTCATCGTGGCGTTCGGTGTCCTGCTCGACACGCTCGTCGTGCGCTCGCTCCTGGTGCCCGCACTCGTCCGCGACATCGGTCCCACCGCATGGTGGCCGGGCGTGCTCAGCCGGGCAGGCAAGGAAGCACCCGAGGCGAGCGAACCCCGTTCGTAGGTCGCCTCCACGTCCGCCGTGCGCCTGAGGTGGCCTGCGGGCACCGTGGACGGCGCCCCTGCTGCCGGCTCCGCCGGGGCGCCGTCCACGGCGGCTCTCGGGAAGTGGGTGCTGGGCGGGGCGGCGTCCGCGTCCTGACCGTGCCGCCTCGGCGGCGCGGTCAGGAGCGGTCGTGTTCGGGTGGCGACTGGTGCGTGAGCTGTCCGTCATGGGTCCACCGTGGCAGTCGGCGATGCGTCAGACCTCCCTCGCCGGTGGGATCCGGCTCCCTCGGAGGAGGGAGACCCGCCGGGTCCCGGGCCTCGGGTGACGTGCCGGGCCCGATGGCCTGCCCCTGTATGCGGTCCGCGTCCCTCGGGTCTCACCGCTGACCAACGGGACCGGGCGAACGACGCTCACGCGGTCCGCAGGACCCCGGCCTTCCTTCCCGCGGCGACCGACCGGACCACGTGGGCGGCTCAGCTCCTCGGGCGACCGTCCCACGGACGAGCCGCCGCGGGTGCCATCCCGTGCGCCGAACCCGGCACATCGGCGCCCCCTCCGCCCATACGCCCCGCACCCTCTTCGCGCCCGGCTTCGACGGCCGGGCGCTCGCGCATGTCAGGGGCGGCGAGCGTGGCGGCCCGGCCGATACGGGGTGAGCGGCCAAATGTCTCCTTGAGACAAAAGTCCCACCGGGACATTTAAAGGTGTACGATGCATTTATGAATCCCAAGGGGAAGGGCCCGGACCGGCGCGGCCGCAAGGCACGCAGGACCCGGGACACGCTGGCGCAGCACGCGTTCGATCTGGTACTCGATCGCGGTCTGAAGAGCGTGACGGTCGAGGAGATCGCGCAGGCGGCCGACGTCGACCGGCGCACCTTCAGCCGGTACTTCCCCAGCAAGGAGGCCGCCGTCCTCGACGCAGTGCGAGGCGACGGCGACCGGATCAACCGAGCTCTCCGCGAGCGCCCCGTGGCCGAACCACCGCTCACCGCCTATCGCCGTGCCGTTCTCGACTGGCTCGGCGACCCGGAGGCCGAGCCCTGGCATCTGCGGCCGCGCATCTTCGACCTGCTGGTCATGGCCGAGGAGGAACCCACTCTGTACGCGGCGTACCACCACATCCGTGTGGACGCCCAGGAGGAGTCGGTGCGGATCGTGGCGGAGCGCCTCGGTGTCGACCCGCAGCAGGACCTCCGCCCCGCAGTAACCGTCGCCGCCGGAGCCGGAGCGCTCCTCGCGGCTCAGGCGGCATGGGTACGAGGCGGCCGTCCGGCCGCCTTGCCCGAGTTCGTCGTACACGCCTTCGACGCCCTCTCCGCACACCTGCTCGAATCCCCGCAGGCCGGGCCGGCGCCCCACAGCACCACGCAAGGAAGCACAGCATGAGCACCAACCTCCCCACCTCCTACGAGGCCGAATTCGCCGGCAAGGTCGCCCTCGTCACCGGTGGCGCGTCCGGCATCGGTCTCGCCCTCTCCCGCCGTCTCGCCGCGGGCGGCGCGACCGTCGTGGTCGCCGACCACAACGAGGAGAGCGCCCGCAAGGCCGCCGACGAACTGAAGACCACCGGCGCCCGCGCCGCCGCCGTCGCCCTCGACGTCACCGACCCCGCCTCCGTCGAGGCCGGTGTCCGCTTCGCCGTCGACACGTTCGGCGCACTGCACCTCGGTGTGAACAACGCCGGCATCGGCGGTCCCGCGCAGACCACCGGGGAGTACGGGATCGAGGACTGGAACAAGGTCGTCGCCACCAACCTCAGCGGCGTCTTCTACTCGATGCGCCACGAGATCCCGGCGATCCTCGCCGCTGGTGGCGGCGCGATCGTCAACATCTCGTCGATCCTCGGCACCAACGGCTTCGCGAACTCGCCGGCCTACGTCGCGGCCAAGCACGGCGTCGTCGGTCTCACCAAGACCGCCGCCCTCGAGTACGCGGCACAGAACATCCGCGTCAACGCGGTCGGTCCCGGCTTCATCGACACACCGCTGCTCCGTGACACCGACGGACCGGCCCGCGAGCACCTGATCTCACTCCACCCCGCGGGCCGCCTCGGAACCTCCGAGGAGGTCGCCGAGCTCGCCGCGTTCCTGCTCTCCGACCGCGCCTCCTTCATCCACGGCAGCTACCACCTGGTCGACGGCGGCTACTCCGCCGCCTGATCCCCGAGTGGCGCAACGCCACCACGAGGGTCACAAAGGGAGTACGGAGAAACGAAGGAGTGCCATGAAAGCCGTCCAGTACCGCACCATCGGCGCCGCGCCCGAGGTCGTCGACATCCCCGAGCCCGTCGTGGGGCCCGGCCAGATCCTGCTGAAGGTCAGCGCCGCAGGTGTTTGCCACTCGGACATCGCCGTGATGAGCTGGCCCGCCGAAGGGTTTCCGTATGAGCTGCCGCTCACGCTCGGCCACGAGGGCGTGGGCACCGTCGCCGCC
This sequence comes from Streptomyces argenteolus, assembly GCF_042902585.1. GTDB lineage: Bacteria > Actinomycetota > Actinomycetes > Streptomycetales > Streptomycetaceae > Streptomyces > Streptomyces argenteolus. The sequence goes on along the minus strand of NZ_JBIBEG010000003.1, from coordinate 463,201 downwards.
CTCGGGGACGGCGCCGAGGGCGTCTCCGTGGGGGACTCGGTCGCCGTCTACGGTCCCTGGGGCTGCGGAACGTGCGTGAACTGCGCGGAGGGCCGGGAGAACTACTGCCTGCGCGCCGCCGACCTCGGCATCAATCCGCCCGGGCTGGGCCGGCCGGGCGCCATGGCCGAGTACATGGTCGTCGACGACGCCCGCCACCTGACGCCGATCGGCGACCTGGACCCCGTCAAGACGGTCTCGCTGACCGACGCGGGTCTCACCCCGTACCACGCGATCAAGCGTTCCCTGCCGAAGCTGCTGCCCGGAGCCACCGCGGTCGTCATCGGCACCGGCGGACTGGGGCACGTCGCCATCCAGCTCCTGCGCGCCATGACGGCGGTGCGTGTCATCGCCCTCGACGTCACCGAGGAGAAGCTCGCGCTCGCCCGCACCGTCGGAGCGCACGAGACCGTGCTCTCCGACGAGAACGCCGCCGCCAAGGTCCGCGAACTCACCGGCGGCATCGGAGCCAAGGTGGTCCTGGACTTCGTCGGGGTGGAGCCGACCGTGAAGACGGCCGGAGCGGTTGCCTCCATCGACAGCGACGTCACCATCGTGGGTATCGGCGGCGGTCTGCTGCCGGTCGGGTTCGGGGTCCTGCCGTTCTCCACCTCGGTCACCGCACCGTACTGGGGTTCGCGCAAGGAACTCGCCGAAGTCATCGAGCTGGCCCACGCCGGCGCCGTCGACGTGCACGTCGAGACGTACTCCATCGACGAGGCCCCCCTCGCCTACGAGCGTCTCCACGCGGGCAAGATCAACGGCCGCGCGGTCATCCTGCCGAACGGCTGACCGCCGCCCGCGCTGAGCACGGTACGAAACGACGCGCCCGGGTGCCTGCCCACCCCGGCGCGTCGTTCCCGTGCCCATCAGGGTCAGGAAGCCGTGGTCACCGCTTCCGTCCTGGTCAGCCGAACGGGATCGGTGCCGGACGAACTGTGCCGCTCCGCCCAGTTCTCCAGCGCCGTACGGCAGGCGTGGTCCAGATGATGGAGGCCCGACAGGTCCAGGGCGATGGGCCGGTCCGTGGGCAGCGCCTCCAGGCTGTCCAGTATCTTCGGCAGCCGCAGGAAGGTGGCGTTGCCCGACAGGCGGGCCCGGACACCCTGCGCGTTGCTGTCGACGATCTCCAGCTTGATGTGCGAGGCGTCCCACGCCGCCTTGGCCACCGACAGGGCAAGGCCCGTCAGCACACCCTCGAACATGTTCACCGTGACGATCGCCACGGCGGTCACGACCAGGATCAGCGCCTCCCCGCGGTGCTCACGCCACAGTGTCACGAGCGCGCGCAACGGGATCAGCTTCCAGCCGGCGTGGATGAGGATGCCCGCCAGGGCGGGCAGCGGGATCAGCCCCAGGGCGGACGGCAGCAGGGCTGCGAACAGCAGCAGCCACACCCCGTGGAGCACCCGGGACGCCTTGGTGCGCGCACCGGCCTGTACGTTGGCGGAACTGCGCACGATCACCGCCGTCATCGGCAGGGCGCCCAGGAGCCCGCTCACGGTGTTCCCGGCACCCTGAGCCATCAGCTCCTTGTCGTACTCGGTGCGTGGCCCGTCGTGCAGCCGGTCCACCGCCGCCGCGCTGAAGAGGCTCTCGGCGGAGGCGATCAGCGTGAAGGCGGCCACGGTTCCGAGCAGGCTCATGGTCGCGAGCCCACCGAACTCGGAGAGGGCGGGAACCTGTACGGCGTCGAACAGCCCCTGGACCTGGACGGTGGCGACCGGCAGGCCGAACGCGAGCGTGGCGAGGGTGGCGAGCAGGACCGCCGCGAGCGCGCCCGGAACGGCACGGACCCGCCTGGGCATCCTGTTCCACAGCGCGACCAGGACGATGGTCGCGACGCCGACGGCCAGTGAGATGAGGGCGGTCGTGCTGGACGCGGCGTCGGCCAGCAGTCCCGGGATCCCGGTGAGCTTGCCCAGTCCGGTGAGTGGAGCTTCGATGCCCGCGGCCGCGTAGAGCTGCCCGGCGATGAGGACCAGCCCGATACCCGCGAGCATGCCCTCCACGACGGAGACCGAGATCGCCCTGAACCAGCGGCCCAGCCTGAGAGCGCCCATGGCGAGCTGGAGCAGACCCGCGGTGACCACGATCACCCCGAGCGCGGGCAGCCCGAAGGACTGGACGGCCTCGAAGACGAGCACGGTCAGACCGGCGGCCGGGCCGGACACCTGCAGACTGCTGCCGCGCATGCAACCGGTGACGAGACCGCCCACGATGCCGGTGATGAGACCCAGTTCGGCCGGGACGCCGGATGCCACGGCGACGCCCACGCACAGAGGCAGGGCCACGAGGAAGACGACGAGTGACGCGGCGAAGTCCTGCCGCAGGTGAGGGAACGTAACGACGCGGTTCATGGCGGCCCTCATCCCGTGCGGAAGGGGGCCGAGCGCACGTCGCCGGGCGGGGGTGCCCACACGGCGCTGTCGCTGATCTGTAGAGCGTGGACCACGGGGTGGTCGGCGAATTTCTGCATGCCAGTTGTTCCTCCTGGCGCGCCGGACACCGGCGCGTAGGTACGGGTGCGTGAACCGAGGGGGTGCGGGAGGGCAGGGCAGCATCACCCCGTGTCGTTGTGCCCGGCGGTGCCGGGGACACGGGAGCGCTTCCGGTGCCTCGGGTCAGCTCAGCAGCGGAACACCTGGAGCACGGGGGAGGAGTGCGTCGTCGAGGATCTGGAGCTGTGGTGCGCTCTGCCCATCGCCGCCACGGCAGCCGGCGCGAGCAGACCCCGATCCCCTGTGGCCAGAGCGGAACGTGACGGAGCGTCGGGGGCGGGAACGACGGTCGGGCGATGGCGGTCGCGATGCCGCAGGAGGCCCTTCGATTCGCTGCCGCGATCGGAGGTGCCGCATGTGCCGTATTCCCCGCGCATTCCCTCGGGAACCGCGCCGGGAGGGGCGCCGGTCCGGATTTCCGGAGTGCGCGCGTGAGCATCGGGGAAGAGGGTGCCGGACGGCGGGAACAGCGAAGCCATGAGGAGGCCCGCCAGGAGCGCGGTGACCAACCGGACCGCCGTCGCGCGCATATTCGCCTCCTCCCGGACTTCACCCTTCCTTCGGGACGCTAACAGGCCGAAGAGCTTATGAAGTTAACCGTGTGTGAAGAGTCCGAAAGTCGCTGCGGAAACGAGCGAACGAGGCCCGATACCGGCTGTGGCCTGCGGATGAGCCTTTGTTCGATTTCTTTGGGGCGGAATCGCCCCGCATGGGTGGCCTCTGCATATGCCGGACGGCTGGAAACGGTGGCATTCGTACGGCGGTTCGGTTCACAGGGGGAGTGATAGGGCAACCCCGGAAACCGGCGGAGATCGGTGAGAGTCTCACGGATCCTGCGTCGGCCGCCATGTGGACGGGGGAATGCGGCGATTCGGACGGCGAGCGGCCACGGCGTGACGGACGAGTTCCCGCATTGCCGGAGACGAGCCCCGACGGTGACGCACGCGCGCGATGTCCGAGGCGGGTGAGGAGGCCTCTCCGATCGGTACGTCCCCGGCGCGGCAGTGGGTGCAGAGGGCCGGGCGGGACGTCGAACTCCCGCTTGGGGAAAGGGGATTGTCCGCACCGGGGACGGCCTCGCGTCGGGCAGGGAGGCGCCGGTGCCTGGGGGCCGCACCGGCGCCTTCTTCATCCCGCGGTGTGTTGGCCTCCGGCAGCCACGGGGGACAGGCGTACGGGAGGCGGGGGTGTGTCAGTGGTCGTCCCAGTGGCCGTCGTGCAGGGCGTGCCGGTGGCCGTCATGGGCGTAGTCGACGTGGTCCTCGTGTGGCACGGCGACATGGCCGCAGTCCGGTCCGTGCTGATGATCGTGCCCCTCGTGCACGGAGTGTGCCGTGTTCACACACTCGTCCACGTGGCCTTCGTGTGCGCGGTGCAGGTGGCTGTCGTGCGCGTAGTCGACATGGTCGTTGTGCGGGATCGCCACGTGGCCGCACCCCGGGGCGTGCTGGTGAGCGTGCTCGGGGTGGGGGTGGTGCGCCGTGGTCGTGGGCATCTCGCTGACTCCTTCGCGGTGTGCGCTGCCTGGGAGGCGCCGGGTGGGCCCGCCCGGGGGAAGGGCGAACAATTCCGGCATATCTGGCAGCGTAAGCCCGTCCGGGCGCCGACACCTCCGGCGCGCAGTGGATGTCCGCGCGTATCACCCAGGGCTCTCGGGTGTCACCCTGTGTCGCGCCCAGGCGGCTGTACCGGGTCTTGCGTCACCTGCTGGAGCCGGGGTAGGGCAGGAGCGCCATCTCGCGCGCGTTCTTGATCGCGGCGGCGACCTGCCGTTGCTGCTGCGCACTGACGCGGGTCACCCGCCTGCTGCGGATCTTGCCCCGGTCGGAGACGAACGTGCGCAGCAGATCGGTGTCCTTGTAGTCGATGGAGGTGATCCCGGCCGCGTCGAGCGGGTTCGGCCGGTTCTTCGCGGGCGTACGGGGTTCCTGGGGTCGGGCCATCGGATTTCCTCACGGTGGTGGGTGTGCGGTGGGTGATCCGGTCAGTGCACCGGGTCGAGCAGTGCGTCGAAGGCGGCCGGCAAGCTCTTCCAGCCATCCCGGCCCGCGTGGTACTCGTCGTCCGTCAGCAGGCAGGAGTCGAGCAGAGCGGTCAGGCCGTCCCGGTCGAGGCCGGGGGAGACGAAGACCAGGTGCTGGCAGCAGTCGCCGTGCTCGGGGTGCCAGTCCAGGGCCGCCGCCGCCCGGCGCAGCGGGGGGACCATCTCCCAGGCGGCGCCGGGCAGGGACGCGAGCCACGGGCCGCGGTCCTCCACGCAGAGCGCACCGCCCGCCGCGTCCCAGGACAACAGGGTGTCGGGGCGGTCCGCGAGCCAGAACCGGCCCCGGCTGCGGGCGGCCGCGCAACTCAGGTCCTCCAGCGCGTCGTACAGCCGCTCGGGGTGGAACGGACGGTGCCTGCGCCAGACGAGTGTGCCGACGCCCGCCTCCTCGGCCTCCTGCGGCAGCAGGGCGCAGGCCGGATCCTGGCGGGCGCCTGCCGCCTCCACGTCGAAGCCCGCCAGAGCAAGCTCGGCCAACTCCCGGGAGCCGGAGGCGGCGTGCGGTGCCGTCGGGTGCAACTGCCGTAGCATCGCCCTGTCCTCGTCGTCCGCCTCGCCGCCGTCCACAAGGGCGACGGCCGACGCGTACTCCACCTGCCTGGCCCAGGTGTCGCCCACGGTCCGCCGATCGGTCGCGGCTGCGGCCAGGCCCGCCTCGGCGAGGTCGTCGCCGTTGACGAGGCAGGGCAGTACGAGTGCGGGGTCCACGGCGGTGATCACGCTGCTCACCTCGACCAGGCCCCGGCCGTGGGCGGCGATGACCTCTGCCATCGCCTTCGGCTCGACGGAGTCCCAGAGTTCGACGACGGCCATCCTGGTCACGCCGTCCGCCGCCAGGCGCTCGAGCTCCGGCATCAGGTCCTCGCGCAGCGCGCAGCAGGCACAGTCGTTCACCAGCGGGGCGTCTCCCTCGGTGAGGACGCCGGAGGCGTCGCGTACGGTCCGGTGCACCGAACCGGTGCCGGCCGTCGAGAGGTCGTGGTGCAGCGCGACGCTGTGGGGGACCTCCCTCAGCAGGCCCTCCACGACCTCGTGGCGCGCGTCCGCGTGCAGCCCGTTGACGAGGGCGACGGGAAGCCGGTGCGTGTCCCCCATCACCGGTCCTGACCGCGGCCGTAGCGCCGCTCGAAGCGTTCGACGCGCCCCGCGGTGTCCAGGACGCGGGCCGTCCCTGTGTAGAAGGGGTGACTGGCGGAGGAGATCTCCACGTCGACGACCGGATAGGTGCTGCCGTCCTCCCATTCGACGGTCCGGTCGCTGGTCAGTGTGGAGCGGGTCAGGAAGGCGAAGTCCGCGGCCTTGTCGCGGAAGACGACGGGGCGGTAGGTGGGGTGGATTCCGGGCTGCATGGCGGTGTCCTCGGGTCGTTGGCCGAACGGGGCGGGGGTCAGCGCTCTTCGCGGAAGTCGACGTGACGGCGGACGAGCGGGTCGAACTTGCGCAGCACCAGCCGGTCGGGGTCGTTCCGGCGGTTCTTGCGGGTGACGTAGGTGTAGCCCGTTCCTGCGGTGGAGCGGAGCTTGATGATCGGGCGTAGTTCGTTGCGGGCCATGCGGCTACTATATGGCAATGGTTGCCATTTTCAATATGGATACCGCTCGATGAGAGGCAGGTAACTCCGTGTCCGCCCACTGCCAACTGACCGGCGCCCAGCCGGGCTTCGGCAACGCCATCTCCCACTCGCACCGGCGCACCTCGCGCCGGTTCGACCCGAACATCCAGCGCAAGCGCTACTGGCTGCCCAGCGAGGGGCGCCATGTGCGTCTCGTGCTGAGTGCGAAGGCGATCAAGACGATCGACGCCATCGGCATCGAGGCGGCGGTCGCCCGCATCCGCTCCCGGGGAGGGAAGGTCTGATGGCCAAGAAGAGCAAGATCGCCCGGAACGAGAAGCGCAAGGCGATCGTCGAGCGCTACGCCGCGCGGCGTGGCGAACTGAAGGACCTCATCCGTCGTCCAAGCACCCCCGAGGTCGAACGGGCCGCCGCGGTGGGGGAGTTGCGCCGCCAGCCGCGCGACGCCAGCGCGACGCGCGTGCGTAACCGTGACGGCGTGGACGGCCGCCCGCGCGGCCATCTGCGGAAGTTCGGGCTGTCCCGGGTGCGGATGCGTGAGCAGGCCCACGCCGGATTCCTCCCCGGAGTGACCAAGTCGTCCTGGTGATGTCCCTGCGCCCATGACGGGTGGTGGTGCGGCCTGCGGGCCCGCGCCGCCACCCGTCGCCGTTGTACGGGTCACTGCGACGAAAGGGCTGTACGCACAGCGCGAGGAGCGCGCCCCCGTCCGGTGGGAACGCGCTCCTCGTCATTCGGCAGGTCAGTGCTGCACGACACCGCTCAGCTCGTTGGGGGCTTCGGGCAGCTGCGCCGAGGCCAGCCGCTCGCCCGACTCGACGTCGATGGCCAGCAGCTTCCTGTTCGAGGGGTCCGAGACGTACGCCGTGTGGTCGCGGACGAAGAGCGCCGGACGAGGCTGCTGCCAGTCCAAGGGCTCCTGCCACGCGCCGAGGGCGGAGATCTTCCTGGTCACCTTGCCCGTCGCGGGGTCGATGACGTGGATCTTGCCGTCGGTGCCCAGGACGAGCGCCTCACCGTGCGGTCCTCGCGCCAGCGAGCGGAAGGTGTAGCTCGTGCCGATGTCGACGAGCCGCATCGTGCCCGCCTCGGTGTCGATGAGTGACACCTGCTCCGGGCGCTCCAGCTCGGCGTCCTTGTCCTTCTTGTAGTCACCGAGGACGACGGGCGACTCCTCGGACCCGGCCTGGTTCCCGATCCGGCCGTACTCCGTGGGGCTCTTCACCTTCTCGACCGCGCCGTCCTTGTAGATCAGGACGCCGTCCTCGCAGCCGATGACCACCGCCTCGCCCTGCGCGGTCGCCTCCCCGTGGACGCCGGGGCACTCCTCGCTGCGGGTGATCTCCTTGCGGTCCTTGTCCAGTACGGTGATGCCGACGCGCTTCTCCTCCGTGCCCAGGGTGGTCACCAGCGTGCCGTCGGCGAGCTGGATGGCGACACCGTGATGCGGAGCGGCGGAGGTGTACGTCTCGGTCTTCGGCCGGCCGTCACCGAGATCCTCGGGGTCGAGGACCGTGACCACGCCGGTGCCGTCGGCGAAGAGGACGGTCCTGCCCGCGTGGCGTACGACATGGCCCGGCTTGCTGCCCTCGAACTCGACGTCGGTGAGCTTGCCTCCCGCCGCGTCCAGCACCCGGAAACCGGTCGCCGTCGAGACCATCACATGGCGGTCGCTTCCCGCCGGATTGACCCGGTTGAACCCCTCCAGCGATATGTCCTCGGCGAGCTTCAGCGTCTTCCCGTCCAGGACGTACAGGCCTCCGTCGTACGTCGTGACGATCGGCTCCGCGACCAGGGGCGCCGAGGACCCCGACGACGTGTCAGCCGCCTTGGCGGCGGGTTCCGCGGTGTCGCCCCCGCAGGCGGTGAGTGCGACGGAAGCCGCGAGGAGGGTGCTGACGGCGACTGCCGTCCTCGGGCGTACTACGTGCTTCATGATCGGTGTTTCCTCTCCGTTGCCGTCGCCTGTGAGCGGCGACGACGTGGCTATGCGGTGCCCAGGCCGATGGCTATGGACGTGGTGTTGGCGCGCATCATTTCCAGGTAGGTGGCCGCCCCTTTCCCCTTCGTGGTGAGGGACTCGGAGAACAGCGGTACGACGTCCACGTCGATCCCGCTCTCCCGCTCGATCACCTGGGCGAGCCGGGCGGGCTGCGAGGAGTCCGCGAAGATCGCTTTGACGCCTGCCGTCCGGACGGCGTCGGCGAGGGACTTGAGGTCCGAGGCGCTCGGCGAGGCGAGCGTGGTGCCGCTCGGGATCACCGCGCCCACGATGTGGAACCGGAAGCGCTGCGCGAGATAACCGAAGACGTGGTGGTTGGTCACCAACTGGCGCCTGCCGGGCGGGATCTCGTCGAACCGCGCCCGCATCCACGCGGTGAGTTCCGTGACCTGCGCCTCGTAGGCGGAAGCGTTCCTCCGGACAGTGGAGGTGTCGACGCCCCGCACGTGTGCGGTGACCTCGTCCGCGATGAGCCCCACCGCCTTGCGCACCCGCTCGGGGTCGGTCCAGAAGTGGGGGTCGGGCTCGTCCGCGGATTCGCCCGCCGTGTAGGTGATCGGGTCCACCGCCTCCCCGACGGCCAGGGTGGAGACGCCGGCCTCCTGTGCGGCCCGCACATGGCGCAGGACGTTCTCCTCCAGGCCCAGGCCGTTGTAGACGACCAGATCGGCCTGTTCCAGCGAGGCCGCCTGGGGTGCCGATATTCCGAAGGAGTGCGGATCCGCGTCTGCCTGCATCAGCACGGTCACCTCGGCCTCGTCGCCGACGACGTTGCGGGTGATGTCGCCGAGGATGTTCGTGGTGACGACCACGGAAGGCCGCTCCTCTCCGCTCCCCGCGCACCCGCTCACCCCCAGCAGCAGTACGCCGGCCAGGGAGGCGAGCAGGAGTCGCGCGGGCGTCCGGGGCCTGTGCGCGCGGATGGGGAGGAGGTTCATCGGCCGGTCTCCACCATGTACGTCGGAGCGAAGTCGAGGGTGAAGGTGCGGGCCAGCCGGAGCTGGTCGTTGTAGTCGATCTCGTAGACCTTCCGCGAGGCGGCGTCGTTGACGTACGCGCGGGTGGTGTCGACCTCGATGGCCGCGGACCCGGGCCCCTCGGACTCGGCCCCCTCCGGCAGGAGCCGGGCACGGGCGACGCTCCCGCCGGTGGCGATGTCGTAGGCGCTGAGCACGCCGTCCGTGCCGAGCGCGAGGAGGGGGGACCCCTCCCCGGCGGTGTTGGCGGACAGGACCGGGCCCGTCTCGACGCGTGTCCAGGCCCGGTCGGTGACATCGAGGACCCAGACGGCGTCCTCGCCGGACAGCGCCGCGAGCGTGGTGCTGCCCGCCCGGTGGTGGAAGCCGGTGGCCCGCTCCGACGGCTTCACCGCTGTGCCGTACGGGATCTTCTCGGCGTCGAACGCGCCCTTGTCCTCGCTGACCAGGAGGGCGCCGTCGGCACAGCCGAACACCACACCCCGGCGGGTGACGGCCGCACCCTCCGCCTGGGCACACGGCTCCTCGAACGAGGTGACGCGTGCGCCCTCCCGGTCGCGGACCTCGACGGCGGACTTCCCCGGGCCCACCGCGGTGACGAGCAGATGTTCCTCGTAGGGGACGACCGGTCCGCTTCCCGCGCCGGTCAGCGCGCGGCCGTCCGGGACGGTGCCGTCCTCGAGCTCCTGGCGGTCCAGCAGTCGGGTGCCTGCCTCGGAGGAGACCGCGGTGACGGCCTGATCGCTGTGGACCCGGACGGTGCCCTTCCCCGTGAGGGAGCCCAGGTCGCGGATCGCGGCGCGGTAGTAGTGGACGTGGTCGCCGTGGTCCACCGTCCAGGCGCCGGAGTCGACCACCTGGGTGCCGTCGGCGGTGGTCACATACGCGAACCGGCCGTCGGTGCTCAGCCCTTCTACGGCATCGGCGCGCTTCATCGGGCTGGTGTCCCCGGTGATCAGGTCCAGGACCTCGACCGTGCCCGTGGTCGCGTCGGCCAGTACGAGTCGCGACTGCTGCTCGGAGGCCTCTTCCGCTCCCTCCACGTATCCGTGGGGTTCGGCGGAGGCCGGCGGGGCCTTCGCCTCGGTGCCGTCGCGGCAGCCGGTGAGGAGCGCGAAGCCGGCGAGAGCGGCGAGGGAGAGCGTGGTGGTGGTTCGTATCTTCCTGGGGGTCATGAGGGTTGTCCGTATTCCATGTGCGGGAGGTCGGTCGTGGAGGTGGGGTGAGCGGACCGTGCCCAACGGCCGCGGAGGCCTGAGGCGGCGGTCGAGATCAGGAACTGGGCCACCGCGGCCGCCGCGATGCTCGCCCCGGCGGCGGTGTGGAGGTGCCACGAGAGCAGCAGCCCGACGAACGTCGCACAGGCTCCGAGGCAGGCGGCGCCGACCATGATCACCGGTATGCGCCGGGCCCACGGCAGCATGGCCGCAGGGGGAGCGATCAGCAGGCCGAAGACCAGCAGCGTCCCCACGACGTGGAACGACGCGACGATCGCCAGCGTCAGCAGGGCCAGCAGGGCCGCGTGCGCGAGGCGCGGGCGGAGTCCCAGGGTGTGGGCCTTGCGCTCGTCGAACGCCAGGGCCACGAACGGCCGGTAGCCGACGACGGAGATCACCAGCGCGATGGCGAGGGCGCCCCCGAGGTAGGCCAGGTCCGCGGAGCGTACGGCGAGCACGTCACCGAAGAGGAAGCCGGTCAGGTCGACCGCGAACGACTGGGAACGCGACACGATGATCACGCCGAGCGAGAGCATCCCCACGAAGAGCAGACCGATGCTGGTGTCCTGCGACAGGCGGGGCGACCGTCCCACGACGCTGACGCCGAGCGCCATGACCGCAGCGCTCGCAGCGGCGCCGACGAGCAGATTGCCCCCCAGCAACGAGGCGAGCGCGATGCCGGGAAGCATGCCGTGCGACATCGCGTCCCCGAAGAACGCCATACCGCGCAGGACGACCCATGTGCCGGCCAGAGCGCAGATCAGCGACACGAGTACGCCGCCCCACAGGGCCCGCAGGACAAAGGTCACCTCGAAGGGGCCCGTCAACCATTCCATGGGGCGGGACACTACAATGAAAATGATTATCACTACAATCTGCGTAGCGGGAAGAGGCTCACGAGATGCAGCGGCAGGTAGGGCTCGACGGCGTGTCGGCCGGTTATGCGAACCGGGCGGTCCTGGATCAACTCACCCTGCACATACCGGCGTTCACGGCCACCGCCGTCGTGGGGCCGAACGGGTCGGGCAAGTCCACGCTGCTCGGCGTGATCGCGGGTGTGATCCGGACGACGGCGGGCGAGGTGGAGCACCGGACCGACAGGCGCCCCGCATTCGTGACCCAGCGCAGCAGGGCGGCCGACATGCTGCCGCTGACGGTGCGGGACGCCGTGGCGATGGGGAGATGGGGACATCGAGGACTGTGCCGCCGGCTGTCGCGCCGGGACCGGGAGGTCGTGGAGGGGAGCATGGAAAGGCTCGGCATCGGCTCCCTCGCCCGTCGGCAGTTGGGCGAGCTGTCGGGTGGTCAGCGTCAGCGTGCGCTCGTGGCCCAAGGGCTGGCTCAGGAAGCGGATCTGCTCCTGCTGGACGAGCCCACCACCGGCCTCGACGCGACGGCTCAGCGTCTGATCGCCGACGTGCTGGCCGAGGTCACGCGGGAGGGGGTGACGGTCGTACAGGCGACCCATGATCTCGGGGCGGCCCGGGCCGCGGGCCACCTGCTGGTACTCCAGGAGGGCCGGCTGTGGGGGGAGGGTGACCCCGGGGAGGTGCTGACGGGCGACGCGATCGAACGGATCTGGCAGCTTCCCCACCGGGTCTGACGCGGGCCGGGGCGCTCCTCGTGTTCACCCCGGCCGGGCGCCGACGGGATGCGGCGCAGGGGAGGGAGGACCGGGACGGCGACTGCCCTGGCCCGGCCGGCACGCCTGCCGTTCCGTCCGTTGTCGGTGCCCCACGCTTCAATGGGGTTCATGGCGCTCACCCCATCGACGCTCGACGACCTGCTGTCCGGCCGCGCCGTCCCGCACGGCTGGTTGCACCTGCCTCCGGGCACCGACCCGCACACGCTCGTGACATCGCTGACCGGCCGTTGCGGCGTCCCGCGCACGCTCGTCCTGGACGGCTTCGCCGACCCCACAGCCGACGAGGAGCGCGGCGCGGCTCTTCTCGCCCTCCTCGACGGCCGGGGGGTGACGGTTCGGGCCTGGGCGCACGGAGACCGGTGGATCGGCGCGGGGACGGCCAAGGACGCGGAGGGCGAGGTCCGTCCGGTTCTGGCGACCGTGCCCAGGCAGGAGCGGGCGCCGCTCGCGGTGGTGCCCGGAGAGTGCGTGGACTGGGTCGAGCGGCTCATCGGCATCACCGGGTGGAGCGCGCCCCCACGGCGGCCCGGCATCGACTGGGCGGCGACCGAGACGCGACTGGGGACGCGGCTTCCGGCCGACTACAAGCGCATGGTGGAGACGTTCGGGGAAGGCGCCTTCGACGCGTTCCTCTCGCTGAACCAGGAGCCGTGGACCGACCTGTGGGAGGACGGTCTGCTCGCCTGGGCGGGCACCGAGCACAAGAACCGGTACTGCTGGCGCCCCGACGGCGAGGACCCCGACCGCTGGACCGTCACGGTCCAGACGTTCGACGGCGAGGACGTCGGATTCGACTGTTCGGCAGCGGAGTTCGTCTGCCGTGTCCTCGTCGATCCGCACCACCGGTTCACGATGGCCCGGTACTTCGACACCCACTGGTTCTCGAGCTACCGCCAGGACGCGTAGCGCGGGCGCACCGTCGACGGGGCCGGAAGGCCTCCGACGACCGGACACCTCCCGGGCGTGACCACCGCGCAGAGCCGTACCCGGCGCGCACGGAGACCCGGTGAACGGATCAGCTGTTCTCCGGCGGCCTGCCGGAGTCCTGACGCCGCACGAACCGTGCGCGAGCAGCCTCATGGGCGGCTCGCAGAAGCTGCACGACCACGTCCGTCGTGCGCTCGCCGGGATCGACGACCGAGACCCAGCCGAGTGCCCCGTACTCAGGGTGGGGCATCACCTGGTCCACAGCGGCATGGTCGCGGGGCCGGGTGAGGGCGCGCGGTTCCTCCCCGGTGAGTCGGACGAACGTCTCACGGCCGGCCCGGATGCTCACACGCCGGCGGCCCGGAGCGTCGAGGCCGGTCGCGTCGTCCGGGTGCTTCCCGCTGATGATCGTCGCGTACGGCTGGACGTTCCGGGGCACGCGCCCGTCCGGAGCGTAGTAGAAGAACATGTCCCCCCACGTGACCTCGGGGAAGTCGCTCCCCGGCTCAGGAGTGAACACGAGCGCGCCGTCGAGGGCGTGTGCCGTCGCGATGATCTGTTCCATACTCATGGTTCGAGTATCAGGTTCATGTGCTTGTGTGGGGTTGGCTGATGGACGAGCCGGTGGGCGGGGTCCGGGGAGTACCGCTCCGGACCGCCGAAGTGGCCGCGGAGTCGGGGTACTCGGTGCAGCAGGTCCGCGACCTGGAGCGTCTGGGAGTCATCCCCCCGGCCGCACGGTCCGACAACGGCTACCGTGCCTACACAGCGCTCCACGTAAAGGCTCTTCGCGCCTACCGAGGACTCGCTGTCGCCGCCGGCCCCGTGGCGGCCCGGCGGTTGCTGGCGGGACTGCGGACGCAGCCGCTCGCGGAGGCGGCGTCGGCGGTCAACGACGTGCACGTCCAACTGGCACGGGAACGAGAGGAAGCACTCGCCGCCCGACGGGCGCTGCGCGCGATCCAGGCCGAACTGGACACACCCGGGTACGAGCGGGCGAGCGACGCGATGACGATCACGCAGCTCGCCGGGGCACTGGACGTGCGGCCCTCCACCCTGCGGTTCTGGGAGCAGGAGGGCCTCGTCACCCCCGAGCGCGTGACCTCCCAGCGGGTGCGGCGCTACGGTCCCTCCGCCGTGGACGCGGCGCGCATCGTCGCGGCCCTGCGCGGCGCCGGGTACGGCATCGTGGCGGTGCGCGAGATCATGAGGTCGCTGCACCGCATCGACGGCCTGGAGGAGGCGCAGCTCATCCTGCGCCGACGTCTCGACCACATCGCCACACGGGCCGTCGCGCTGCTCCGGGCGGGCGCGGACCTGGCCGACGTCGTCACGGCCGCACAGGGGCAGGCGCCCCGCTGAGGCAGCCCGGCCCAGGTCCGCGAGGGGTGCGGTCCGGCGCTTCAGGCGTCGGTGGGGACAGGCCTCTCGAAGAACGTCTCCAAAGCAACGGTCGCCTGCGTGCCGCTCACTCCCTCGATCTCGTACAGGCGCCGCAGCACGCCCTGCAGTTGCTCGGTCGTCGCGGTCCGCACCTTCACCAGGACCGACGCGCTGCCCGCGATGATGTGAGCTTCCTGCAACTCGGGGATCGCGGCGAAGTCCTCGGCGGCGTCGCCCATCCACGCCGACGACTCGACCATGACGAACGCGAGGACACCGGCGCCCACGGCGGCGGGGTCCACGTCGATCGTCGTGCGGCGGATCACCCCCGACTCACGCAACTTGCGCACGCGTTCGTGAGCCGCGCCGGCGGAGAGACCGACGGCCCTGCCCAGCGCCGCGTACGCCTGGGTGGCGTCCTCCTGCAACAGGTCGAGCAACTGCCGGTCCACATCATCCACGCGACTCTCCTCCGAACTGACTCCGTTGAATGCTTGCGCGAACCATATTCCATCCTGCGATACTCCTACTCAGCAGGATTCAGTTCGGTTCAGTGTGTGTGGATCTACCAAGGAGAACGAACATGGCCACCGGCCGCACCGCGCCCTACGACGTGCTCGACGACAGGTTCCGTACGGAGAAGTGCGCAGCCGGTGACCTGCAACTGGAGACGCTCCACGTCGGCTCCCGCTGGGCGGAGGGCCCGCTGTACATACCGGCCTGGCGCCAGCTGATCTGGAGCGACATCCCCAACGACCGGATGCTGCGCTGGGACGAGGCGACGGGAGCGGTGAGCGTCTTCCGCTCGCCCGCGGGCCACCCCAACGGCAACACGCTGGACCGCGCGGGCCGTCTGATCACCTGCGAGCAGGGCAACCGCCGGGTCACCCGCACCGAGTACGACGGCTCGCTCACCGTGCTCGCCGACCGCTACCAGGGCAAGCGGCTCAACAGCCCGAACGACGCCGCCGTGAAGTCCGACGGATCGATCTGGTTCTCCGACCCGGACTTCGGGATCACCAGCGACTACGAGGGCCTACGCGGCGAGAGCGAGATCGGTGCCAAGAATGTCTACCGCATCGACCCGGTGACCGGGGAGGTGCGGTTGGTCGCGGACTGCTTCGACGCGCCCAACGGCCTGGTCTTCTCTGCCGACGAGAGCGAGCTGTACGTCTCCGACACAGGCGCGGGCGTCATCCGGGTCTTCGACGTGCGCGACGACGGCACGCTGTCCGAAGGCAAGGTCTTCGCCGACGCGGGAGCCCGCAAGGAGGCCCGCTTCGACAACATCCGTTTCGACGACCGAGGCCACCTCTGGGTCGCGGCCATGAACGACGGAGTGCACTGCTACGCCCAGGACGGCACGTTGCTCGGCCGCATCCTGGTGCCCAACACCGTCGCCAACATCCGCTTCGGCGGCCCGCGTCGCAACCGCCTCTTCATCGCGGGGAACGACACGCTCTACTCGCTCGTCATGGGTGTCACGGCGCCGGCCGCGGCGCTGTGACCGCGTACGCCCGCGCGGAAGAGGGGCATCGCCTGAGGCGCTGACCGACCCCGCAGTCCGTTCGCCCCTCGGGGGCGGCGTCGCCGGGCCCGGCATGTGGTCAACATGAGTGGGGGCGGCGACCGCCGTCATGCGTGGTGGGAGCCCGGGGCGGTGGGAGCGGAGCCCGGCCTCCAGGGGCCTGGATCCGGCGGGACCGCCCGACGACACCGCGACGACGGCCCGATACGGATCTGGCAGGGCGATTCCGGGCCCCTCGACACCGTGGACCGCCGCGTCGCTGTGACAGCGCTTCGGGGAGATGGAACCCGGCGGGAACCTTTCACGTCCCAGGCCCGAGTCTCCGCCTGAGCAGCCGGCGTGATCCATCCGGTCCGGCGCAGAGGCGGCATCTACTGGAGGGGGACGTTCATGAACTGGTCCGGACGAGGGGCAGGCGCACTACTCGCGGTGGCCGTGGTGGTGACGACAGCCGGTTGCACCGCCGACGACAGCAACGGTACGGAGGGGGCCGCGTCCTGCGCGATGGAGTTCACCTACCAGGGACGCACCTACCGGGACGTGGCGAACGTGGAGTTCACGGTGGCGGGCCGACTGGGCACCGCCACCACGCCGCCGTGCGACGACACCGGTAGCGACGACGTGGTCGAGGACGGGACCACGGAGACCGCCTACGAGATCGAAGGCGTCTCTCCCGACGTGGCGATCGGGGTGGGGAGTTCACCGGACGACGTCGTCTTCGTCGTCTCCTCCTCTGGCGCGACCCTCCCGCCCGAGGTGAGGGAGCTGATCGAGGCCTCCTGACACGGGCGACGGCCGTGCCGGGGCGGGCTCGGGTGCGGCCGGCCGCCGGGGGAGCGGGGGAGCTCCGGTCGCTTCGAGGGCAGGCGGGGGCGCGTCCGCCTCGGAGAATTCGGTGAACGCGTCGAGGTGATCTCGCCGAGCGGGACTGCCGGACGTGGGCGGACGGGGGGCTTCGCAGCGATGACCGCCGCGAGGCCCCCCTTCCCGTGGGCGAGGGACAGGGCGTCGCGAGCCGCGGCACGGCCGGCGTGTGAGCGGACCGCGGCCGATCCGGCTCAGATCACGCCGGGCAGGCAGTCGGTCGTCCGGTGAGGCATCCGGACCCCCTGGGCCCCGCTGGTCGAGGTGCCGACGTCCGTACGCGACAACCCGGACGGGCTGCGCCCGTGGGCCGGTGGCTTCCGGGAGGCTGAGGCGTTCGCGGGCCCGCACAACGCCCTCTCGCCGCGCGCGGAGACGCCGGGTGACTGACAGAATCACTCTCGTGCCCGAACAGCTTCCCGGTGCGGTGCCGGATGATGCGATGCGCTCGTACACACCGCTCTATCCGGACGTCGTGCGGGCCGGATCCCTGCGCAACGCACTTCAGGACGTGGCCGATCGGGCCGGCTACGGCTTGGACGTCGAGCTGACGACCTCACCGGGCTGGCGGTACGTGGCGGCGAAGGTGGCGGCGGGAGGCCGTTCCGCGAACGCGCTGATGGCCCTGGACGTACGCAGCTTCGCGGTCGGCTGCTGGGCCGGCACGGTCCACATGGCCGACGGCAGCACGGACGATCTGTCCGAGGTCGCCGGCGCCCTGCACGCGTGGCTGCGGCGGGCACGCGTCGGTGAACTCGTCGACCAGTGGCCCTTCATGCGGACCTGGGCGCTGGCCGAGGCCCATGAGCGAGGCCGTGCCATTCCCGCACGGTGGACCCAGCTGCGCACCTCCGTCGCGGGCACGCGGAACACCGAGCTGCGGGCACTCGTGGAGGCGGCCTTCGGCCGGCCGGAGCTGCGGGCTCTGTCGCCGGGCCGGAGCATGTACTGGCTCACCTTCAGCCGCCAGGCCGCACCGCCCCTCTGTCGTGACCTGCCCGCTGTCATGCCGCTCGGGAACGGCCGCTACCGGGTGCGGCACACCGACGGTCGGACGCTGGAGGCGGAGGGCGCGGATGAGGCCGTCGTGGCGGTCCTGGCCTGGCTCCCGGCAGACGTCGCCGCTGCACCCGAGACCATGTGACGGTGCCGCCGGGCCTTCCCGCGCTCCGGCGTGAGGGCGCCGGTTGGTCGACCTGCGTGGCCGCAACCACCTCGCGCTCGTCGGCGTGCTTCCGGAGGTGGACCGCCGTCGAGGTGGAGCAGCGTGAGCGCGAGGCCATGGCGGAGAGGCCCCCGCGCCGCCCGGACTTCGCCCGAGTCCGGGACAGCCGTTAGTCAGGACGTCGGCAGAGTTCGGCGGTCAGGGCCGCACAGGCCCACTCCTCCCAGGCCTCGGGGGACCAGCCCCGGTCGCGGACGAAGACCAGGTACAGCTCGGGGCTGAGCAGTGCGTACAGCAGGTCGGCGGCACGGGCGGTGTCGAGATCGCTGCGGGCGTCGGGCTTGGGGACCAGCGCTTCCGCCGCGGCCCGCTGGACCGTGTACCGAGGGTCCGGGCCGGCCGGCCACTGCGCGGCGATCTCCGGGTCGGTGGCCGCGGCGGCGGCGATCAGCGGCATGATCGGGGCGACCCGGCCGAGGATGTCGCGCACGCCACGTACGTGGGCGCGCACCTGGCCGGCCGCCGTGGGCTCGGCGCACGCGGCGCGGAACCACTCGCGTTGCATCGTGGCGACCGGCTCGGTGTCGCCCGCGATGGACGTGTCGACGATGTCCTTGAACAGGGCGCGCTTGTTTCCGAAGACGAAGTACACGGTCTGGACGGCCACGCCCGCGCGGTCCGCCACCTCCTGGAGGCTCGTCGCCCCGTATCCCTGAGACACGAACAGGTCCCGCGCCGCCGTGACGATCTTCTCCCGGGTGCGCCGTGAGCGCTCGGCCCGCTTGTCGGGGCGTTTGGTGCTCTTCTCGTCACAACCCTTGACCTCGTCCATGGCGACAGCGTATCTCTAGAGTCAATCACTAGAGTTCGACTCTAGTCACCTGGAGGGGTAGTGATGAACGAGACCCGGACAGCCGTGCAACTCGACCAGGAGGCGGCCGTGCGCCGTGAACTGGAGGACTTCTACCGTGATGGCAAGCCGCCGTGGGACTGCGGCGTCACCCCGCCCGAACTCGTGGCCCTCGTGGAGGGGCCCGAGCCGCTGACGCCCGGCCGCGCCCTCGAACTCGGCTGCGGCACCGGGACGAACGCCGTCTACCTCGCCCGGCACGGCTGGCGCGTGGCAGCCGTGGACCTGGTCGAACGCGCGGTCCTGCAGGCCCGGGAGAAGGTCCTCGCGGCGGACGCGGAGGTCACCGTGCTGTGCGCGGACGCCACCCGGCTCGACGAGGTGGGCCTGCCCGGACCGTACGACCTGTTCTTCGACCTGAGCTGTTTCTGCGGGATCCCCCCGCACCGCCGCGACGCCTACGCCGCCGGTCTCACCGAACGGGCCGCCCCCGGCGCGCTGTTGCTGATGTTCGGATACGGACCCGGGGCGTGGGACGATCCGATCTCCGGTGTCACCGCCGACGAACTCCGCGACCGGTTCGCCGGGTGGGACCTGATCGACGTGACCCCGGGCACGAATCCGGTCCCCACCTTCTGGTTCACACTGCGCCGTTCCTCCGGTGCGGAGTGAGGTGCCAGGGAGCGCGCCACCGCCGGATCCTGCCGAGTCCGTCCTGCGAGCCCCGGAGTGACGGCATCGCACGCAATCGCTCGGTCCAGGTTCCCGGGCAGTCAGGGTGACCGGGGCCCTGTGGCGGTCGGTACGGGCCGGGGGAGTCGACCTGCCCCGGGGGCGAGGGCGCTGTCCGCGCGGGGCCTGAGGATCAGCCGGCGTCAGGTGCCTTGATGATGTCGCCGTCCTCGTCGAGCGTGTGCGTGTCCCAGTACACGTCCCACTTGTCATCGACACGCTGCGGCACCTTGCCCTCCGGGTACCGCACGTACCCTGCCGGCGGCTCCTCCCCGTCCGGGACACAGGCGGAGCCCGTGCCACCCACGGACAGGACGGGATACTCGTCGCCACCACAGATGTTCTCCCGGTACTCGACTCCCGCACATCCGGTGAGTGCGAGGGCCGCTGCCGCGCTGACGAGTGCGGCAGCGACGAGGCGCCTTCCTCCGGAACGGACGGCGGGAGCGGGGCGGTTCGTTCTGCGGGGCATGAGTGTGTTCCTCTCAGCGATGTGGTCTGCCACCACCCTCGCCGCCGCCGGCTGCCGTGCACTGAGTGCGCGTACTCACGTGGCTGTGCGCAGGTACCCAATCCCCCGTGCGCAGAGGTGCGTGGGGGTGACGCCGATGCCTCCGGCCGTCCGCCGGGTCCGGCGGATCAGCTCCGGCCGAACCGTGTGCAGGGCGCATCCGGCCCGGCGCACGGTGATCCGCCGGCCCGGTTCAGCCGTCGACGGCGGTCCGGGTGCGGCTCCCGCCGTGCCGGCGGACCGGCCGGTCTGAGGGTGAACGAGCGCGAAGCGGCTCCGCCCGGGTGGGGCGGAGCCGCTTCGTGGGGTATGCGTAAGGTCAGGCGCGGCGGCGGTTGCCCGCGATGACGCGGTACAGCACCAGAAGGATGAGCGAGCCGATGACGGCGGCGATCCAGGTGGACAGGTCGAAGAAGCCGTCGATGGAGTCGACGCCGAAGATGACCTTGCCGAGCCATCCGCCGAGCAGACCGCCCGCGATGCCGATGAGCATCGTGATGATGATGCCGCCCGGGTCCTTGCCCGGCATGATCGCCTTGGCGATGAGGCCTGCGAGCAACCCGATGATGATCCAAGCAATGATGCCCATGATGCCTCTCCTACCTGGTGAGATAAAGACGGTGTCAACAGCCGTGTTTACTGTTCCGGTGCTTTCAAACCCCGTTCAGGGATTTCTTGTGCGCAGGATGTGTGCGCCCGCCGCCCGGCTGTGGACGGCCCCGCGTCAGAGGCGGGTCACTGCCCGCGGAGACAGCTGTGGGGGAGGGGTAGCTTCCGGTCGCGGGTTCGGCATCGTGCGTGCACCGGACGATCCCGGGCTCGGCGGGTTGACCTCCACCGGCCTCATGGTGGGCACGCCCGGGCTCATGGCGTCCGAGCGCATTCGCGGCGCACGTCACTGGATGCTGAAACCTTGAGGACATTCGTTCATCGCAGCCCGGCGGTCCGGTTCTGTGGAGCGCGCGGCGGGGACCGTTGGCGCGGGCCCCGCCGGGAGCCACCTCAGGACGACCGGCCTGAGGCACGTGGTGCGTGCGGACGTCCCTCAGGTTGTCAGGGCTTCGTCGAAGCGGGCGTACGCCTCCTCGTCGAAGAGGACGAACCGGACTTCGGTGACCGGCAAGAACGCGGCCTCGCGGACCGTACGTACGGCGATCCGGGCCCCGTCGTCGAGCGGCCATCCGTAGACGCCCGTAGAGATCGCCGGGAAGGCGACCGTCCGGGCTCCCAGTTCCGAGGCCAGCCGCAAGGACTCCCGGTAGCAGGAGGCCAGCAACGCGGAGCGGTCTTGCGTGCGCGACCAGACCGGCCCCACCGTGTGCACGACATGCTTCGCGTGCAGCCGGCCGGCCGTGGTCGCCACCGCCTGCCCGGTCGGGAGGCCCTTGCCGTAGTGCGATGCCCTCAGATCGCGGCATGCCGCGAGGATCTCGGGTCCGCCGCGCCGATGGATCGCACCGTCCACCCCACCACCGCCGAGCAGTGAGGAGTTGGCGGCGTTGACCAGGACGTCAGCGTGCTGCTCGGTGATGTCACCGCGTACGAGAGTGATCTCCGGATGTGTCGTCATGCGGACATCCTGCCGTCAGTCCTGGGGCTTCTCCGCCGTCCGCCAGACCCGGGGATGTCCGAGCCGATCCGCATCCTGGGCCAGGCTCTCGCCGCGACGGGAGCTGCTCGTCCCGGACCGCGATGCCTGACCCGCGCCCGTGGTCCTCCCGGAGGGCCAGCAGGAGAACCGCCGCACCGAAGAACGTGACGATCATGATCCAGATCGCGCCGACGTGCATGGCGTGGACGAAGGCCTCATCGGCGGCGCGCCCGAGCTCGGGCAGGCGGGCGGTGGTGGCGACGTGCCTGGCCTGCTCTGCGGAGACCCGCGCCTGGTCCCCGACAGGCCCGGGGACACCGTGCAACGAGGGTTCGATCGCGCGCCGGTACACGATCGACATGATCGTGCCGCCGACGGCGATCCCGAGCACGCTGCCGGTCTGGCGCACGGTGTTGGTGACGGCGGACCCGGCACCGGCGCGGTCCAGCGGCAGGGTGCTGATCAGTGCCGCGGTCACCGGCCCGAGCACCATGCCGATGGACAGGCCCTGGACCAGCAGCAGGGCCTCGATCCACACGAGGGGGGTACTCAGTCCGACGAGCCCGTACGCACCCATGGTCAGCGCCGCGAAGGCGAGGGCCGGTACGGCGACGAGCCGCAGCGACCACCGATGCACCAGGCGCGCGCCCACGGGCGCCCCCAGGATCGCGCCCAGCGCGGTCGGGAGGCCGGCCAGGCCCGCCGCGACAGGCGAGTAGCCGCGGGCGCCCTGCATGTAGAACGCGTGGTAGAAGGTGACGGCGGATACGGCGAACAGCAGCAGTCCGAGCGCCACGTTGCCGCCGCCGAAAGCGCGCCGGGCGAGAAGCCGGGGGTCGAAACTCGGCATTCTGCTGCGCAGTTCGACGCGGACGAACAGGGCCAGCAGGACCAGCCCGGCCACGATCGGCGCCGAGACGTCGGTACGGCTCCAGGTGGCCACCTGCCCCGTACGGATCAGGCCGTACGCGAGCGCCGCGAGGCCGCTGACCGACAGCAGCATTCCGGCCGGGTCCAGCGGTCGCACGACGGGGCTGCGGAAGTTCGGGACCAGCACGGTGATGCCGATCAGCGCGAGGACCACGACCGGGACGTTGACCAGGAAGACCGAGCCCCACCAGAAGTGGTCGAGCAGCACGCCGGCGAGCACCGGGCCCACGGCCATGCCGACACCGGCGGAGGTCGAGGAGACCGCGATGGCGGTCGACCGCGCCGGGCCGGTGAACGTCCACATGAGGATGGCCATGTTGGCGGGCATGATCAGCGCGCTGCCGACGCCCATCGCGGCCCGGGCGGCGATCAACTGCCCCCCGTCGCCCGCGAACGCCGCCCACACCGAGGACGCGGCGAAGACCACCAGTCCGGTCAGGAGCACGGTCCGGTGACCGAAGCGGTCGCCCAGCGCGCCCGCGGTGAACATCAAGGTGGCGAAGGTCAGCGTGTACGAGCCGGTGGCCCACTGCAGCTCGTCCGGGCCGGCGTCGAGCCCGCGGTCCGGGTCGGCGAGAGTCTCCAGCGTCGTACTCAGGACGGTGTTGTCCAGCCAGATCAGCAGGGAACACACCATGAGAACGGCAAGAATCAACTGCTGCTTGGACTTCGGTAACGAGGATGCAGTCATGAATACCTTCGGGTGCGGTCCGGAAAATCTGACGACGAGACCGTAAGCAAAACATCAGGCGGTGTCAATTCCCTTGCCGCCGAATATCGCTGACAATTTTTGGGCCTACCCGAGGGCATGTGGGCCGCGCTCTGTCAATTCTCGAAGGTGTGTCCGGGCGATGATGTGCCGCGCCTCTGGGGGCATGCCTCCACTCCTTTGTCAATGTCCGCACATGAGGGTTGACCCCTCGCAGTTTCCGTGCCCCACCTCGCCTTATGCCCCTGCCCTCGACCCTCGCGGGCAGGGAGACGCGGGGAGCGGCGGATCCCCCTCAGGGCCATGCGTGCGGTCGGCCCTTTCCGCCCTTTCGGGCTGGTGAATCAGTGAGTCGCATTCCCCTTCCCGGCATATTCTGAATGGGGCTGTGGGTGGTCAGCCCATTGTCTCTCGGAGCGCTCATCGGATTCGGGGAGTTCGGTGTTCGGTCAACCCTGTGGGGCGGTATCGGGTGTGGAAATGAACCCCTCGGTCGCTGGGAATTCCATGTGCTGAGTGACGACCGCGTACGGGAAGGGGGATGTGGATGTGCACGGAGTCATCCGCCGTGAGGGCCCCGCGAGTTCGGCGGGAAGGCGGAGGTGGCACGGGCGAGGCAGGGGTGGTTCGGGCAGCGAGAGCTGTCGGGACGGCGACGCCGCGGGCCCTGTTTGATCACGGTTTCGGTCCTGGGCCGGAACTATGGCTTCCGTCACAGCCAACGGGATCTTGTCCTGGTGGGATCGCCGGATGCTCGGTTTCCTCTTCCGCCTCCTGCCCTTCTGGGTCCGTGAGCCCCTGCTCATCGTGGTCGGGTCGGTCTTCGGCGTACGCATCATGTATCTCGCCCTCCGCGACGAGGTATGGGTGGCAGCCGGGATCGGGGTGGTGTTCCTGCTGGCCACCGCGGCGCGCGTCCACACGGTCGTCCGGGCCCTGCGCGTGCGCCGGGACCCGGGCCCGACGGCCCCTGCGGAAGGGGCGATGTCCGGTGCTGCCGTCCGGTCGCAACCGCAGGCTCCGACGGTGCGGCGTCCCGCCCCGGCCGCTCCGAGGAAGGAACCCAACGCGTGGGGCCAGGCTGCTGCCGCCGTGGCCGTGTTCGTGGCGCTCGGTGCCGCCTTGTGGCTGGGCCCGCAGCTGTTGCCGTCCGACGACGGGGGCGTGCCGCAGGCCGCCTCGTGTTCGAGCGGGGAGGACGAGGAGCTGCCCAGCGCCTACGGGGAGACGTCCCAGGCTGTCACCGGCGACGAGTTGTGCAAGGCGCTCAACAGGTCGGACCTGGCGCAGCTCCTCGGGACGCCCACGGAGACCGTGACCGTGGCGTCCGGCACCAACAACACCGCTCCGCTGACCGACGGGAAGATCGCCCAGCCGGAGGCCGAGGTCCAGTTCGAGACCTACACCGTGCACGCCTCCGTCACGTACAACAAGCTGTCGATCGCCCAGTACGTGAAGCTGATGGAGTTCGGGGAGGAGACGGACGTCAGGACGCTCTCGGTCCTCGGCAGGCCCGCCGTCCTCTCCTCGGACCACACGATGGCGTTCGAGATCGATCTGGGGAGCAGTGCGTCCGGCGGACCGGTCGAGCAAGGCCCCCTGGCCAGAACGCTGTCCGTGGCCCTCGACGGGAAGGACCGGGGTGGCTACTGCGACATCACCGTGTGGAGCACGTCCGGAGGATTTCCCGACGACAGTGTGCTCCTCGGCATCGCCGAGGCCGTCCTTCCGGCGATCCCCGAACGGACCGTGTGACGAGGTCGGGAAGCACTGACTCATCGTCGACCTGACGGCGACGCCGAGGGGCGCATGCTCGGGCGAAGCTCGTGGTGAGCGAGTCGTCGACCAGGATCACTCGTGCCCACGGCAGGCTGACAAGGTCCCATGGGCGCGGAGTCGAAGCCGCATCCTCGCGTACGTCACAGGGTGCGCCGCGGTGAGGTCCGCTCCCCAGGTCCGGGCCCCTGGAGGTGCGGCCCGGCACCCGCCCTCGACCTCGGCGAACTCCTCCCGCCCCGGCCGGAAACCCCGTACCGAGCCCTGGGCGGCCGGGCCTCCCGGGCGCGGTCGATCGTCCGTGCAACCCCGCCCATTCGCGCAGGCGTGAGGGCCGCCGCGAGCCACGCCGCCGCCTGGCCCACCCCTCGCCACCGCCGCGCGAGGCCCGTCTGCGTCCCCCGGCCGCATGTGCCCGGCGCACCCCGGCCGGGTGGCCGACGGCCGGTGGTGGTGTGTGCGCGGCAGGGTCGCCGGAGCGAATGTTTCAGCAACGTGAATGCAAAAGTATGTGGTCGTCAGGTGTCCAGTAGCTGTCCAGGATACGGATACCTGGCTGAACGGCGAGGCAAACAGGGTGATTTAACCGGTTGTATGTCATGATCGCTTGCTCTATCCGCCCGTGAAAGTGTACGGTGGGCGGAATCTTCATGCATTGCCGGACCGCCTCGCACGGAGGGGTCCGGACCACTCGGGAGGTCTGCCGGTATGGGATCCATGGCGCCGCGCGGTTTTCGCAGTGTCACCATGAACATGGGGCTCAAGGACGTCGACGACGACTTCGCCGCCGTCGTGTCCGAAGTGCCGGCCCGTTCCGCGGCGGTCTTCACCCGTTCGCGTTTCGCCGGCCCGAGTGTCGTCATCAGCCGTGAGGCCGCCTCCCGCCAGAGCGCCCGAGGCATGGTGGTGCTCTCGCGCAACGCCAACGTGGCGACCGGCAAGGCGGGTGCGGCGCACGCCGCCGAGGTGCGGGCGAAGGTGGCCGAGGCCGCCGGGGTCGAGCCCGAGGACCTGGTCATCGGTTCCACCGGAGTGATCGGCCGGCCGTATCCGATGGAGGGCATCCGGGCCGGACTGGCCTCGCTCGCCTGGCCGTTCCCCGAGGCGGACTACGCCGCCGCTGCGAAGGCCATCATGACCACCGACACCCGGCCGAAGTACTTCACCGTGCCCTGCGGTGACGCGGTGCTGACCGGCATCGCCAAGGGCGTCGGCATGATCGAGCCGAACATGGCGACCCTGCTCACCTTCTTCTTCACCGACGCCGACATCCCCGCCGACCGGCTCGACGCACTGTTCCGCCGTGTCATGGACAAGACGTTCAATGCGCTGAGCATCGACACCGACACCTCGACGAGCGACACCGCCGCGATCTTCGCCAACGGCCTCGCGGGGCCTGTCGATCTCGAGGCGTTCGAGCAGGCGCTGTACGAGTGCGCCCTGCACCTCGTGCGGGACATCGCATCGGACGGCGAGGGGGCGTCCAAGCTGATCGAGGTCCGCGTGACCGGCGCGCGTGACGACGCCCAGGCCAAGCGGGTGGGCAAGAGCGTCGTCAACTCCCCGCTGGTCAAGGCCGCGGTACACGGCGCCGACCCCAACTGGGGCAGGGTCGCGATGGCCGTCGGCAAGCTGGAGGACGAGACCGACATCGATCCTCCGAAGGTGGCGATCCGCTTCGGTGACCTCGTCATGCACCCCGAGGAGCCGAGCGACGACCTCCTGGCCGAGGCCTCCCGCTACCTGACCGGGGACGAGGTCGTCATCCGGGTCGACCTCGGCATCGGGGACGGGGCTTTCACCGTCTACGGATGCGACCTGACCGAGGGCTACGTGAAGATCAACGCCGACTACACCACCTGACGTCCGCGCCGACGTCGCGGAGCTACCACGCTGCCCGGTGCCCCGTGCACCGGGCAGCTCCGCGCGTCCGGAAGTCCGCCGCACCGGCTCCGGTGCGGGAATGCGCGGCGCTCCAGGGCGCGCGAAGCAGCGGGGTCCCGGGGGGAAGGGCTCCGCCCGGCGGGCACAAGACGGATGAACGGGAAGAGCGCCGGGCAGACGCCGCAGGGGCGGTGCCGCGGCACGCCAGTGATCGGGGGGAGATCCATGACGGCGCCGGGGGACGGTGACGGGGAGCGGCCGGACACCGCTGCGGCTCTCCGCCGCAGGGCGGAGCACCTGTTCAGGCTCGGGCACGCGGACGAGGCGCAGGCCGTCCTCATCCGGGCGCTCGCCGCCGCGGGCGACGGGGCCGGCCACTCGAAGGCGGAGCTGCTGGAACGCCTCGGGCGCTACCTGGACGCGTCCAGTTGCAGCTGGACGCACGACTACTTCGAGCAGGCGCTCGCCGAACTGCGCCCCGACGAACCGTTCCACAGCAAGGTCGAGGTGCTGTGCTCGGTCGGTTTCGCCTATGTGCAGAGAGGGCGCACCGAGGAGGGGATGGGCCTTTTACGCGAAGCGATCGACCTGGCGCGGGACGTCGTGGACGCCCAGCTGGAGATGACCGTCCACACCGTGGCGGCCGAGGCCCTGCTCACCCTCGGCACGCTGGAGGAGTCGATCGAGCGCACCCGCCGCGCCCGGCGCCTCGGCATGGAGTCCGCCCAGCACCACATCGTGGTCCGCTCCTACCTCAACGAGGCGAGGGCCACCTATCTCAGGACCGGGAGCATCGGGGACAGCCTGCGGATCAAGAGGGTCGGACTCCGGTACGCCAGGGACTTCGGTGAACTCGCCACCGAGGAGGGCGACACGCTCCGCCTGGCGCTGGTGAAGGACCTGATCGAGGCGGGCCACTGGCCGGAGGCCCACGCGCTGCTCGGGCCCGCGGACGCCGATGAGCGCCACGGCTCGATCAACGCCGTGGAGGAGACCCTGGTTCGCTGCTGGCTGATGAGCCGTCAGGGTCCGCGACCGCGCACGGTGCCGCCGTTCGTCGAACTGGTCGAGTCGAGCAGTCCGCCCCGCCATGCGTACCTGCTGAACATCGCGCTGGCCGCCGCCGTGCGGCTGGAGGACTACGCGAGCGTGGAGGAGCTGATCGGCAGGGCGCTGACCCTGGCCGACGGGAGGCTCACCCCGCCCGGTTGCGGTCTGCACGTCGTCGACGCCCTCGCCTCGGCGATCGAGTCGCAGTGCGAAGGGCGGCACACCCTCATGCACCCCGACAGTTCACCTCCCCGGTTGCTCGAGGTCATCGAACGCGTTCACCTCAAGGTCCGCGGCCATGTGGCCGCCACCTACGAACTCACCGACGGCGTCGTGGCGCAGGCGCGCGCCCGGTGCGCCCCGGGACCGCAGGACGCCGCGCGGCACTGGGACGAGGCGATCGTCGTCTTCCGCAGGACGCACGCCCGCGCCCGGCTGGTCACCGCCCTGCTGGGCAGGGCCGCGCTGTACGGGTCCGCCCCCCGGGCCCGGCTGCTCCTCGACGAGGCGGAGCAGATCGCCCGCGACATGCGGGCGGCGCCGCACCTCGAACGGATCGCTGCCCTGCGCGGGGCCGGGGCGGCCCCCGCGGCGCACGCCGCTCCGGCCGTGGCGCTGACAGGCCGGCAGCAGCAGGTCGTCTCCCTCCTCGCCCGGGGGTGCACCGACCGGGAGATCGCCGGCGATCTCGGCCTCAGCGTCCGCACCGTCAACGCGCACGTCGTGCAGATCCTGGGCCGGCTCGGCGTCCGCAACCGCGCTGAGGTCGCCGCCTGGTATCACCGGTCGGGCACGGCCCGGTAAGGGGGAGCGCCGCGGGGGCGACGCCCTCGGGCTTCCTTCCGCTGCGCTCCCCGCAGAGGGTGTCGCTGCCCGGCGGGAGCATGCTGCCCTGCGGGAGCGCGTTCGGTGTCGCGGTCCCTCTCGCACGCCGACAGGGCTCCTGGGTGTTCCCCGGCCCCTCCGTGCGCCTTCGTAGGCCTTCCCGTGCCCCGGCCCGGCCTGGCACGTCCACGGCATCGCGCAGGGACGTCGGCCCGTTCGCTCAGACTCCCACGCATCCGAACAGGGGGTGCCGAATGCGCGGCACCCGGACGCGGGAAGCGCATCGGTATTTCTACCTAGGTACCGTGCGGGAATGTCTCGTCATATGGAACCGTCTTGCGCGGGGAATGACCGTATGATTTCTTCGACTTGCTCGGTCGCCGGTTCGGTCCGGTGGTCGTGTGTTCAAAGGCAGTGAGTGGGGGAAGCGCCTTTGTGGCGTCGGTTGTTCACGTATTCGGGGGATGGGGCGGCTTCGGCCGCTGCGGGGGATGACACGGCCACGCTGTTCACGAAACAGCTGATTCTGTGCAACTCGACTGCTGTACAGGCGGGTCGAGGATGCGAACGCGGCTCTCGTTGTCACCACAGGTGTCCTTCTTCCCTGGGTGCGTGCGGCCCGGTGACGTGCCGGTGACCGGTCCCTGGCGAGCCGTCGAACAATCCGTACAGGTCTTCCGAAATAAATCATTCCGCTGTGCCCGCCTTCCTTCCTGGGCTTAACGAGGGAAATGGCGGAGGAATTGCCCTGCGTGTTCCAAGAGTCGTGGACGCCGTCGTCCACGGTTTTCCGAGAGTTCGGCAGAAATACCCTGGAGGAATTCCCGCCGTGACGCAGCACGCCGTGACGCAGCATGCCGGGACGCGGGCCGCCGGCCCGGCGCCGGGAGACGGAGGAGAGGTGTACGCGGACTTCCGCGTTACCGCCCTCGCCGCCCCCCGGACCCCGGCGGTGATCTCTCCCGACGGTGCCACCACGTCCTACGGCGGTCTCCTCGACGCGGTGGAGTCGGCGGCGCGTCGGCTGGCCGACACCCTCGGCCCCGGCGACGTCCTCGGTCTCGCCGTGGACGACCCGCTCGCCTTCGTCACGGTCTACCTCGCCGCGTCGAAACTGGACCAGGTCACCGTGCTGCTCGACGGCCGGATCGAGCCGCACGGGACGCCACAGGGAGCCTCGCGCTTCGACGTGACCGTGCTCGCGGTCGCCGACGGCGCGGGGTCGTTCGCACTGAGCCCTCTTGCCGGGCGCGCACCATCCGGCGGCGTCCCGGCCCCGGCGTATCTGCCGGACGACTTCGTCGTGCACTGCACCTCCGGATCGACCGGTGAGCCCAAGGGCATCGTGATGACCGGGAGCGCGGTGTCGGCCCGGGTGCGCCTGTGGGCGGGCGAGATGGAACTGACCGCCGCGGACACCGTGCTGTGCGCCCTGCCCCTGTGGCACTGCCACGGCATCGACGTCCTCACCCTGCCCGCCCTGCTGAGCGGCGCCACCGTTGTTTTCGCCCGAGGGGACCGGCTCACCGGCAGGGGCCTCGCACGGATCGTCGGACGGCACGGCGTCACGGTCATGAGCGGACTGCCCGTCATGTACGGCATGCTCACCGGCGTGAGCGGTGCCCGCCCGGGGGACCTGGCGTCGCTGCGGCTCGCGATCTCCGGCAGCGCGCCGCTCGACCCCGCTGTCCAGGCCCTGTTCCACGAACGGTTCGGGCTGCCGCTCCGCCAGGTCTACGGCCTCTCGGAGATCGCCGTCATCTGCTTCGACCGCCGGTACACCGGCCACGGCTCCATCGGGCTGCCCGTCGCGGGCGTGGAACACCGCCTCGAACCGGTGCCCGCCCAGGACGGTCAGGAGGGCCCGGCGTACGAGCTGTACGTCCGCGGGCCGGGGCTCGCCCGCGGGTACTACAGCGACCCCGAGGCCACCGCCGAGATGTTCGAGGACGGCTGGCTGCGCACCCACGACCTGGTGAGCGCCGATCCCGACGGCTGGTACGTCCTCGGGCGCCGTTCCACCTTCGTCAACGTGGCAGGGAGCAAGGTCGGGCCGTTGGAGGTGGAGGCGGCGCTCCGTGACTGCCCGGGGGTGCTCGACGCCGCCGTGGTGGGTGTCCCCGACGCCCGTACCACCGAGCGGATCGCCGCCGTCGTGGTGACCGGGGACGGCTTCGACCTCGCGGCCGTCCGCCGTGACCTCGGGGGCCGGCTGCATCCGCACCAGCTGCCGCGGCAGTACCGGGTGACCGCGGCGCTGCCGCGCACACCGCTCGGCAAGACCGACTACGCCGCCGTGAAGCGGCTGGTGCTCGACCAGGAAGGGGAGACCGCATGCCCAGCGCAGTGAGGGGGGAGACGGCCGTCACGGATGCCGGGGCCCGGCTCGACGCCGTGGGGGAGGGGCTGTGGGAGGCTCTCTCGGCCACGACGCCGGCCGACCACGAGAAGGACGCGTCGGGCGCGTTCGCCCTCCTCAAACGCTCCCGCGCGACGGCCATGCTCATTCCCGCCACCCTCGGCGGAGGCGGGGCGACCGCCGCGCAGGCGGTGCGCTTCCAGGTCGCCCTCGGATCGCTCGCACCGTCCGCCGCCATCGCGACGACCATGCACCACTACAAGATCGCCGCCCTCGGCCGGGTCGCCGCTTCCGGCGACGAGCGGGCCGGCGCGATCCTGTCCGGCATCTCCCGCGACGCCCTGCTGATCGCCTCCGGCGGCGCCGAGTCCACCCCGGGCCGCGATCTGCGCAGCCTCGGCAGCCAGGCCGTCCGCGACGGCGGGGGATACCGCCTCACCGGACTGAAGCGGCCCTGCTCGCTGTCGACCAGCATGGACATGATGTCCCTGATGGTGGAGCTGCGTGCGCCCGACGGGTCACCCGAGGGGTACGCGCAGGCATTCGTCGACGCCCGGGCGCAAGGGCTGACCCGGAGCCCGTTCTGGCAGAGCCCCGTCTTCCTCGCCGCCGAGAGCCACGCCGTGCGGCTGACGGACGTACGGATCGGCGCCGACCAGGTCTTCCCGCTCGTCGGCGACGCGGGACGCCGGTTCGCGACCGACTGCTACCTCTGGTTCCAGCTGCTCATCAGCGCCTCCTACCTCGGGGTCGCCTCCTGCCTGGCCGACGCGATGCCCCCGGAGCGGCGGGCCTCGTCCAGGGGCCGACGCGAGGCCGTGGCGCACCTGCGGGAACTGGAGGGTGTCCTGGTGCGGGCCGCCGACGCCGTCGACGAGGGCGCTCCCGCCCGGGACCAGCTCAATCTCGCCGTGCGCGCCCGTGACCGGGTCGAGGACGAGATCGGGGCAGTCGGTGCCGCGCTGATGCGCGCCGCGGGCGGCGGCGCGTTCGCCCGCGACGGTCTGTGGACGGCCCTCGCCGGCGCCGTCAACGCGATCGCCTTCCACCCGCCGCAGCGCGGCGCGCGCGAGGGTGTGGGCCTGGAGGAACTGGACGCCGACGTGAAGGACCGCGACTGATGTACACCAGAGACCATTTCAGCCTGCCTCTGCCCGCCATGTGCGACTTCGTCCGTGCCAAGTCCTTCGGGGTGCTCGCCACGAGCCACGAGGGCCGGATCCACACCTCGCCCCTCCCCATCGACCTGCGCGAGACCGAGGACGGCGAACTGTTCGTCGCCGGGCACGTGGCCAGGGCCAACGCCATGTCCGCGACCTTCGGCGCCGGAGGCCACGCCACCGTGACGGTCCTCGGCCCCGACACCTACGTGCCCGCCGAGTGGTTCGGCACCCGCGACCGCATACCCACCTGGCTCTACTGCGCCGTCGAGGTGTCCGGCCGGCTGGAGCTCAGCGACCCCGCGCGGACCCGGGCCGACATCGAAGTGCTCATCGACCGCCTCCAGCGGGCCACGGTCGAGGGACCGCCGTGGACGCTCGAGGAGATCCCGTCGCATCTGTCCGAGGTGTACCTGAAGGACATCGTCGGATTCCGCCTGCGCGACCTCGAACTCACCTCGTGCTTCCGCCTCAACCAGCGCAAGGGCGGGACGGAGAGCCTGGCCCGCGCCCTGGGCGAGGACGGCGCCGGGGCCCTGCGGGACCTGGCCGGCATGGTCCTCGACCCGCCGACCACGAGGCGTGGGTGTCCGGCCTCATGAGCACACAGGACGACCTGGCCCGGATGCTTCACCTCGCCGGCGACGACCGCACCGCCCTCCTGTGGCGCGGTCGCCGGACGAGCTACGCCGCACTCGTGCATGCCGCCGACACGCTGACGGACCGTCTGCTCGCTGCCGGTGCGCGTGGCACCCACGTCATGCTGCTGGGCCCGTTGTGCCCGGCGTACGTGGTCGGGCTGCTCGCCGCCCTGCGCAGCGGCGCGGTACCGGTGCCCGTGGACGCGGGCCTGACCGCCGGCCGGTACGCGTGGACCGAGCGCGTCGCGCGGCCGTCGGCCGTCCTGTCCAGCGACGTCTCCCCGGCCGGTCACTACCGGGGAGTCGGCGACCCGGACGAGGTGGTGCTGGACGCCGCGACCGGCCTGGCGGTCGCGGACGCCGCCGGTCCCTCCGGGCGCCCCGGCCCGGTGCGCCACACCGACCCCGACGCCGGGTACCTCATCCCGACGTCCGGGTCGACAGGGGAGCCGAAGGCAGTCGTCGGCAGCCGCCGTGGTCTGCACGCGTTCCTCCGCTGGTTCACGGAGGAGTTCGCGCTCACACCGGCCGATGTGTGCGCGGCCGTCACCCGCACCAATTTCGACCCCTCGCTGCGTGAACTCCTCGCGGTGCTCACGGCGGGCGGCACGCTGAGCCTGCCCGACGTCGACGCGCAGCTCGACCCGGAGGCCCTGGCCCGTCACCTGACGGCCCACGGGGCCACCACCGCCTTCCTGGTTCCCTCGCTCGCCCGCCGGATCGGCGACGTGCTCGACGGCACCTCACCGGACGGTCTCGGCCACCTGCGGCTGGGGTTCTTCGCCGGGGAGGTCCTGCCCCGCCGGGTCGTCGACCAGTGGACCCGCCTGGCGCCGGGAGCCGAGTTCGTGAACCTGTACGGCATGACCGAGGGGACCCTGGCCCAGCTGTACCGTCGGGGCATCCGCGGCACGTCGGGCCTCGCCGCCGACGGTGTTCCGGTCGGCCGCCCGAGACCCGGTACGTCCGTCCGGATCGACGAACCCGGCCCCGACGGCTCCGGCGAGGTGGTCGTCACGTCCTCGGCGCCCGCGCTGGGGCTGCTGTCCGGCGAACCGGGACCCGTGCCGGGGACGTTCCGCGTCACCGCGTTCCCCGCCGAGCTGCGCACCGGTGACACCGGACGCCTCGACGACGCCGGCGAACTGGTCGTCGAGGGCAGACGCGGCAACGACCTGAAGGTCTCCGGCCGCCGCGTCTCCTACCACCGCTTCGTCGACGAGGTGGAAGGGCTCCCCGGCGTCCGCCAGTGTGCCGTCGTCGACCGGGACGGGCCGCACGCGTTCGTCGCCGTCGCCGACTCCGCCGCACCGGCGGTACGGACGCTGGCCGCCACCGTCACGCACACCGCCCGGAGCCTCGGGCTGCCCCGGCCCGCCGTCCACGTCCGGGGCGACCTGCCGCTGCTGCGCAGCGGGAAGGTCGACCGGACCGCGCTGGCCGCCTCGGCCGGCCAGGACGCGGCGGCTGAAGCGGCCGGCCCCGCCCCGCACACCGGCGGCAGCGTCGAGGAACAGCTGCGGGCTCTGCTGGGGTACGGGACCGGTACCCCGTCCACGACCCCGTTCGTCGACACGGGCCTGACCTCGCTCGACATGATGGAGTTCGTCCCCGAGCTCAACCGGCGCTTCACGACCGGTCTGTCGGTGAAGGACCTCTTCGGCCTCCGCGACGTCGCCGCCCTCGCCGAGGCGGTCGGCGCCGCGCGCGCCTCTGCCGAGGACGCCCCCGCAGCCCAGGACGCCTCCGCCGTCCCCACGCCCCTGCCCGGAAGGGTGCCCGAGGGCACGTACCCCCTGTCGGAGCGCCAACTGGCCTACCGGGCACTGTGCATGGCCGACGGCAACGCCGACTGGTGCAACATCTCCCGCGAGATCCCCGTCGACCGCGTCCTGCGTCCGGCCGCCGTACAGGCCGCCGTCGACACCCTGGTGGCCCGCCACGACGTGCTCAGGCTCGCGCTGACCCCCGACGGGACACGCCAGCGGCACACGGAGGCCTCCGCCGCCCGGTGCCTCGTGCGTCAGGCCCCCGGGGCCGCCTCCCGCGGCGCGGAACACCGGGCACGCGTCCAGGAGGCCCGTGTACGCGCCGTCTCCGAGCTGATCGACACCGGCGCGGCGCCGCCCCTGCGGGTGGTCACCGTCACCGGGGAGGACACCACCTCGGTGCTCCTCGTCGCCCACCACCTCTTCGTCGACGGCCTCAGTCTCGACCTGCTCGCCCGGGAACTCGGAGACCTGCTGCACGGCCGTGACCTCCCCGGCGCCCCGTCCGCGAGCGGGTACCGGGACTACTGCGCCGCGACCGAGCGCCGCGCCGTGGGCGATCCGGCGGACGCCGCGTACTGGGACGGACTCCTGGCGGGCGCCCGGCAGGTCGTCCTCCCCGAGTCCACCGGGGAGGGGGCCACCGCGGGGGAGCTGCTGTCGAGGCCCTTCGGTGTCGCCGCGACACGGGCGGCCAACCGGCTCGCCACCGCGACCGGGGTCTCGGTGTTCTCCGTCGTGCTCGCGGCATTCGAACTCGCCGTCGCCCGCACCTTCGGGCTCGGGCCGCTGACCGTCGTCGTGCCCGTGCAGATCCGCCACGGCGCCGCAGCGGGTACCGCCGGCATGTTCACCAGCCAGCTCGTCGTCCGCGGCGAGGGCGCGGCCACAGTCGCCGAGCGCGCGGCGCAGTTCGCCGCACAGGTCGAGGCGGGACTCGCCCACAGTTCACGGGAGTTCGACCAGCGCGCCGAGGCCCTCGGCCTCGCGGGCACCGACTGCTTTCCCCTCTCCACCGTGCTGTTCAACCAGCACCCCCACCGGCGCGGGCTCCGCGCCGGTGACCTGGGGGACTGGGCACCGCGCCCCCTCGGACGGGCCCTGCGCTACCAGCTGCAGGGCGAACTCCAGATGTCCGGCGGCGAGATGGCGCTGACCTACTACTACCGGCGGGGCATCACCGCGGACCGGACCGACGTCGTCGACCGCGTCCACGCCCACGTACTCGCCGCACTGCGCGAAGCAGGAAGGACCCCTGGTGAGCACTGACACCGTCACCGAGACCGGCACGACCGGCACCGGTACCCACACCCCCGTCACCCCGCCCACCCCCACCGACCGCCAGGCCCTGCTGCTGGCCCGGCGGGCGGGCGCCACGCCCGCGTACCTGTACGACCGCGGTGAGCTGCGGGCCGCCGTCGCGCGGGTACGCGCGGCCTCCGTCGAGGGCGCCGGCCTGTACTACTCGCTGAAGGCCAATCCACACCCCGGTGTCGTCAACGCGCTGGCCCCCCTGGTCGACGGGTTCGACGTGTGCTCGCGCGCCGAGATGGAGACCGCCCTCGACTCCGGGACGCCCCCCGGCCGGGTGCTGTTCACCGGCCCCGCCAAGTCCCGGGACGAGGCCGCGGCGGCACTGGCCGCGGAGGTCGCCGTGACCGTCGAGTCACTGCGCCAGGCCGCGCTGCTCGCCCGGACGGCCGCCGAACTCGGCATCGGGGGGCGCGCTGTGATCAGGCTCAACACCCCCTACCCGGCGCGCGTCCCCGGCGGCGAGCCCTCCCCGAACCAGTTCGGCGTCGACGCGGACGACGAGGCACGTGTGGTGGAGACGCTGCGCGCAGGGGGCCTGTCCGTCTCCGGCCTCCAGATGTTCTGGGGCTCGCAGTACGCCGACCCCGCCGTCGTGCACGCCGCCCGCGCGGCCATGACCGCCCGCGCCCTGGCGTGCGTGGACCGGTTCGCGCTGGAGGTCGACTTCGTGTCCGTCGGCGGCGGCATAGCGATGCCCTGGTGCGACGCGGACCCGGACGTCGACTGGGCGGCCATGGGCACCCCCCTGTCCGCCCTCCCGGACGGCGCGGCGGCCCTGCCACTCGTGTGCGAGTACGGGCGTTCCCTCGTCGGCCCGGCCGGCAGCCTGCTGACCACCGTCCTCGACACCAAGACCGTCGGCGGCCTGCGCCACGTCCTCGTCGACGCCGGGATGAACCACGTGATGATCGCCAGCCGCCTCGTCGCCGGAAACGGACGCGGCGAGGTGCGGGTCCGCGCCGTCGGGGCCCGGCCGGACGCGCCGACCGGGCCGGTGCGGGTGACGGGCCCCCTCTGCTCCCAGCTCGACGTGCTCGCCGACGGGGTGCTGCTGCCCGAGGTGGAGCCGGGCGACCTGCTCCTGTTCGCGGGAGTCGGCGCCTACGGACCGACCTTCAGTCCCGGCGGCTTCCTCAGCCGCGACCCCGCACGAGAGGTCGTCCACGGCGATGTCTGACACCTCGACCCTGCCGAGAACCGCGCCGGAGGTGCTCCCCGGCCTCGGCCCCATCCAGCGCGCCTACCTCGTCGGCACGCAGGACGGCCTCGAACTCAGCGGCCCCGCACGCTACTACCTGAGCTGCGACCTGGACCCGGACCGGGTCGCCGGCCTCGGCGCCCGGCTCAGGGAGCTCGTGCGCTCCAACGACATCCTGCGCGTGCGCGCCTCCGCCGGTCTGTCGCTCACCGTCCTGCCGCCCGACGCGGCCGGGTCCGTGGACGTGGACGTACGCCGGGTGGAGGACGAGGCCTTCGAGACCGCCGACGCGGAGGTCCGCCGCTCCTGTACCGACGACCGGTTCGCCTTCGGCGAATGGCCGCAGCTGGAGGTGACGGTCGTCCGGTCCGCCCACCGGGCACGGCTGCACCTGGTGTACGCGCTGTGGCTCATGGACGCCGCGTCCCTCGCCGTGTTCCTCACCGGCCTGGTGACCGACGCCGCCTTGCCCCTCCCGGTACCGGACGCCGCGGCGCTCCGCGCCGCACCCGCGCCCCGGCGCAGCCGGACCGCACGCGACGAGCGGTTCTGGCGGGAGCGGGCGGCCTCCCTCGCCGGTCCGGCCGAACTGCCCCTGCGCCCCGGATGGCGCCACACCGGCCCCCGCGTGTCGCACCGCATGGTCACCTTGGACCCTGCCACCGCACGGCGGATCGAGGAGCGGGCCACCGCCCGCGGGCTCACCCCCGCCATGGTCCACCTCACCGTCTACGGCACCGTTCTCGGCCGCCTCGGCGGCGGCCTGGCCCACACGGTGACCGTGCTCCACTCCCGGCGCAGCGGACCCGTCGTCCCCGGCGGCCTCGGCAACCACGGCAGCAGCATGCCCCTGGAGATACCGGCGGCCGGCGGATTCGCCGACACCGCCCGCGAGGTCCAGCGGCGCTGTCTGACACAGGCCGTGCACGGCTCGCTCGGCGGCGCCGAGATCCTGCGCCTCGCCGACCCCTCGGCCGACCTCAGCCGCCTCGCCCACCCGTACGCCTTCACGGCACTCGACGCCGACACCCGCGGCGAGTCCGCGGCGGGCCTGCGGCGCCGCTGGGAGGACGTACAGCTGCGTGTCCCGCAGGTCCTGATCGACCATCAGGCCGTGCGGGAGTCGGACGGCAGCGTCCGCCTCGGCTTCGACTGGCGCACCGACGCCTTCGACCCCGGCTTCGCCGACGACCTGGTCGAGCGCTGCGTGCGGCTGAGCCGCGCCCTGGCCGCAGCCGACGCGCCGTGGGACGCGGTGCCGGCCCGGCGGCCCGCCGCCGCCCGCCGCCGCCCGGCCGCCCCCGCCCCCCGTCAGACACTGCACGGACGCGTCCTCGCCACCGCCGCACGCACCCCCGACGCGACCGCCGTGCACGACGAGAGCGGAACGCTCACCTACGCCGGACTCGTCGCCCGGGCAGGCGCCGCCGCCGCAGCCCTGCGGGACGCCGGGGCGTCTCCAGGCGACCGCGTCGCCGTCCACCTGCCGCGCGGCCGTGGACAGGTCGTCGCCGTCCTCGGCGCGCTTCTCGCGGGCTGCGTCTACGTCCCGCTCGACGACGCCACCCCCGACGGCCGCCTCGACGGCATCGCACGGCGCGGCGGTGTGCGGTTCGCGCTCACCACCCCGGCCGCCGGGGCCCAGTGGGCGGAGCGCGGCGCCGTGCCCCTGGTGCTGCCCTGCCACCCGGCCCGCAGCGCACCGGTCCCGGACGGCGCACCCGGGCACCCCACCGCCTACGTCATCTTCACGTCCGGCTCGACCGGCGAACCCAAGGGCGTCGTCGTCTCGCACACGGCCGTCCTCGGCACCGTCGACGCCGTCAACGACATGATCGGCCTGTCGGCTTCGGACCGGGTGCTCTCCGTGTCCTCGATCGGCTTCGACCTGTCCGTGTACGACCTCTTCGGCCCCCTGCTGCGCGGCGGCGCGGTCGTGATGCTCTCGCCGGACAGCGCGCGGTCCCCCGCCCGGTGGGTGGACCTCGTCGAGCGGCACGGCGTCACCGTGTGGAACTCCGCGCCCGCCCTCGCGTCGCTGCTCGCCGAGGAGCGTTCCCCCCTGCCGTCGCTGCGTTCCGTCCTGCTCAGCGGTGACTGGATACCGCTGTCCCTGCCCGGCGCGCTGCGCCGGCTGGCGCCCCGGGCCCGGATCACCAGCCTCGGCGGCGCCACGGAGGGAGCGATCTGGTCCATCGCCCACCCCGTGGGCGAGGAGGACTGCGCAGGACGGTCCATCCCGTACGGCCGCGCCCTGCCCGGCCAGCAGATCCTCGTGCTCGACCCCGCCGGGGAGGTCTGCCCCGACTGGCAGATCGGCGAGATCCACATCGCCGGGGCGGGAGTGGCCGACGGCTACGCGAACGACCCCGAGCGCACCGCTGCCGCCTTCTTCGACGACCCGGTGCACGGATGGACCTACCGCACAGGCGACCGGGGCCGCCGCCACCCCTGCGGGACCGTCGAGTTCCTCGGCCGCACCGACAACCAGGTGAAGCTGAACGGGCACCGCGTCGAACTCGGCGAGATCGAGCACCGCTTGGAGCAGACCCCCTCCGTGCGGTCCGCCGCCGTGTGCGTGCGCGGCGAGGGACGCCGCCGTCGGCTCGCCGGCTTCGTCACCCTCGCCCCCGGCGCCCCGGCCGACTGGCGAAACGGCGTGGCGGCGGCCCTGCGGGACACCCTGCCCGTCTACATGCTCCCGGACGTCCTCGTTGCCCTGGACGAGCTGCCCCTCAACGGCAACGGCAAGATCGATCGCCGCCGGCTCGCGGAGCTCCTGCTCGTCCAGGAGGCCGGGGACCCGGCCCCGGACGCCGGGAGCGGCGAGCGGGCCGCCGCGCCGCCCTCAGGACTCCACGGCCACGAGGTGGCCGCCTGCTGGCGCGAGGTGCTCGGCCACCCGCCGGGCAGCGGCTCCTTCTTCGACGCCGGAGGCACCTCCTACGACGCGATCAGGCTGCTCTCGCTGCTGCGCAGCGGCTACGGGCACGACGTGTCCTTCGGGGACTTCATGGGCGACCCGACCGCGCGAGGGCTGGCCGCCCTGTGCCTGCGCAGCCGCCCCACGGACCCCACCGGCGTGTGGACGCACCGGCCGAGGACGTGCACCGCCCCGCGGCTGCGGCTGGTCCTGTTCCCGCCCGTCGGCGGCGGGGTGTCCTGTTACACCGGTCTCGTCCGCGAGCTCGGGGACGACGTCGACGTGCACCTCGTCGGCCTCGACGCCCCCGTGGGCGACGCGGGCGCCGCGACCCTGCCGGAACTGGCCCGTCAGTGCCTGCTGAGGCTGCCGGACGTGACGCGCGGAGACGGCGTGCCGACCGTGTTCGCCGGCTGGTCCTTCGGCGGCGCCCTCGCCTACGAGGCAGCCTGCTCCGGCGGGGCCGCCACGGCCCGGGTCGTGGTCGTCGACACCCCGGTGGCCACCGGGGCCAGGCCCGGCGGTGAGGCCACCTGGGAGGACTTCCTGCACGACGTACGGCAGACCACCGGGGCCCCGGTCGTCGCCGGGGACGCCGCCGACCCCGCGCTCGCCGACCGGTTCGCCGTCCACCGGCGCAACACCGCGCTGCTGCGGACATGGGCGCCCCGGCCCGCGGCGCTGCCCCTCGTGGAACTGCGCGCGGCCGACCTGCCCGCCGAGCCCGACGGCGCCGCCTGGGCACGGCTCGCCCTCCGCGAGGAGTGCACGTCCCTGACCGGCGGTCACTTCCAGGTCTTCGACGGCGAGAACCTCCGCCTGGTCCGGGACGCCGTCGAAGGAATCACGTGCGGAAACGCGAGCGAAGGAGAGAAGCGATGACCGGCTCCGGTGCGACGACAGGTTCCGAGGTGCGCGGCGCGATCCACGAGGAACTCGCCGCCCACGGCTGCTCCGCCCCGGCGGACCGGCCCGATCTCGACCTCATCGGCCTGGGTGTCAACTCGGCCACCCTGATCCAGATCCTGTCCGCCCTGGAGGACCGGTTCGACGTCGATCTCGACATGGAGCAGCTGTTCGCCGAGCCGCTGACGGTGGCCCGGCTGGAAGCCGGTATCACCCGCGCCGCCACGGCCGGCTGACCACGATCCGCCCGTACGGCCGCCGGCACCCAGGCCGGTGGCCGTACCACCGGCGCCTCCCCGGTGAACCGCCCGTGCACCACCGGCGCCGCGCCGGTGCCTCCACCGCCGAAGGGACTCTCATGTCCGAACAGACCGCCCGCCAGCAGTTGACCCCGTCCGGGATGGGCTCGCTGCTCGCCTGCGACCCGCAGGATTCCGTCGAGGACCTCGCCCTGTCGGCCCGCCGGGCCGCGCTGGAGACCGGCTGCGCGCTGATGCGCGGCGTACGCCTCGACGAGGACGGTTTCCGTCTCCTCGTGCGCTCGCTCGGCGACACCGTCGACCACAAGTTCGGCGAGGGGCAGGCCGACCTGCTCAAGCTCAACGCCTCCCGCGACAAGGACAAGGTGGTCACCGGACGCGGCGCGCTGCCCCTGCACACCGACGGACTCCTGGTGGGGGAGCGGGTCGATCTGATCATCCTGTACGCGGCCGAGTTCTCCGACGTCCCGGGCTCCGGCGAGACCTACGTCAGCGACCAGCTGACCGCCGGGGAGGAGATGCCCGCGCACCTGCGCAGGGTCCTCGACGAGCACGAGATCGAGTACCTGGTCACCGAACGCGGCTACTTCCCGACCGTTCCCGAGGACTGGTACACCATCCCCACCACCCGCGACCACGGCCGGGTGAAGTCGCTCAACCTCGCCACCGCCTTCGCCCCGGACGCCGAACCGCGGTCGTGGGACGTACGGGTCAAGGGCATGGAACGCAGCGCCTCCGACGCGTTCTTCACCGAGCTCGACACCTTCCTGCGCGGTGACCGCTACGCCTACACCCACCGGTGGCAGGTGGGCGACCTGCTGGTCATCGACAACCAGCGCACCCTCCACGGCCGCACCGCCATCAGCGACGGCGGGATCCGCGTCCTGTTCCGTGGCCAGCTCACCCTGTCCGGCCCCGCGGCCTGACCCGCCGGCACCCGGACACCCCGGCCGCCCGCCGCCCTCAGCCCGTACAGCCTCCCGACAGGAGACCCGCATGCTCAAGACACGCCGCCCCGCCCCCGCACTGGACGTCCCCCTGACCACCGGCGGGCGCTGGGTCCTCGCCGACCAGCGGCCGTCCACCTTCAGCCTGGTGGTCTTCTACCGGGGCGTCCACTGCCCCATGTGCCGGGCCCACGTCACCGAACTCGACGCCCACGCCGACAAGCTCGCCGAACTCGGAGTGACCTCCGTCCTCGCCGTGAGCGGCGACGACCGGGGCCGGGCCGAACGCGCCGTGGAGGAGTGGGGCATCACCCGCGTACCGATCGGTTACGACCTGGGCCGGGACGCGATGCGCGCCTGGGACCTGCCGGTCTCCAAGGCCATCAAGGAGGGGCAGCCCAACGAGTTCAGCGAGCCCGGGCTGTTCCTGGTGCGCCCCGACACGACGCTGTACGCGGCCGTGCAGACCAGCATGCCGTTCCTGCGTCCGCACCTCGACGAGGTCGTCGAGACCGTCCGCTGGATCAACGAGAACGACTACCCGGCGCGTGGGGAACTGTGACCACCCCCGACACGCTCACCCCGCGTGAGCTGAAGGAACTCCTGGACGCGGGCGCCCCGGTCGACCTCGTCGACGTGCGCGAACCCCACGAGTGGGAGGCCGTCCGCATCCCCGGCGCGCGGCTGGTGCCCATGGCCGCCTGGCTGGACGGCTCCGCGCTGCCCTCCCTGCGGCCCGGCCACCGCCCCGTCTTCTACTGCCGCAGCGGGGTGCGGACCCTCGCGGTCCTCGCCGCCGTCCGGGCGGCCGGACACACCGGAGCCGTCCACCTGGAGGGCGGGGTCAACGCGTGGGTGCGCGACGTCGACCCCGGGCCGCCGTAGGCCTCCTCCGGGGCGGCCCCGCGCGAGTACCCCGGCGGCCGGGCCGCCACCCCTCCTCCGCCCCGGATCCGGCGGCGCGGGACACCACGGAACGGCCCCCCGTACCCACCGGCCGCGCACCCGCCCCGTGCGCCGCCCTCCCCACCCATTCCCCTGCCCACGGAGGATCACGTGACGAGCACCGATACCGCCAAGAAGAGCATGCAGTGCGAGGTGCTGCCGGGCGCGGTCGCCCTGGTGGAGTTCTCGCAGGCTCACGAGCAGAACCCGTTCAGCCGCGCCCGCATGCGCGAACTGACCCAGCTGGTGCTGGACCTCGACATGAACGACGAGGTGCGCTGTGTCGTCCTGTACGGCGGGGCGGGGCGCTCCTTCGGCGCGGGCGGTGACTTCCACGAGGTGTCGGAGTTCTCCGGCGGTGACGAGGTCGACGCCTGGATCGACGACATCACCGACCTGTACAGCACCCTCGCCGGCATCTCCAAGCCCGTGGTCGCGGCCATCGACGGCTTCGCCATCGGAGTGGGCCTGCAGGTCGCGCTCTGCTGCGACGTACGGATCGGCAGCAGCGCCTCCACCCTGGTCATGCCCGAGTTCAAGGTCGGCATCGCCTGCAACTTCGGCGGCTACATGCTGGAGACGGTGGTCGGCCGGAGCGTGATGCAGAACATGCTCTACACCTGCGACCCGTGGCCCGCCGACCGCGCGCTCGCCGACGGTCTGCTGCACGAGGTCGTCGAACCCGGGCTGCTGCTGGAGCGCGCCCTCGAACACGGCCGCCGCATCGCCGGATACACCGCTGCCGCCGTCCAGTCCACCCGGGCACGCGTCAACGGACCCTACGTGCAGGGCCTGCGGCGCGTCCGCGAGGAGGGCAAGCGATCCCACCGCACCGCCTTCTCGGCGGGCGAGGCACAGCAGCGCATGCGCCGCATCATCGGAAAGGCCTGAGCATGATTCCCGTCAGCAAGTGGTGCGTCGTCACCGACACTCCCGTCCCCGCCCTCGCGGGCCTCGCCTCGCACGCCGACCTCGGCGGCCTCCACGTCTACCACCGGGGACCCGCCGAGACGCAACTGCCGCCCGAGGCACCGTTCCTGTTCGACGTGGCGACCCTGGGGCTCCTCGCCCCCGGCACGCCGACAGCCGCGCCGTGCACCCTGCACGTGGCCCCCGACGCCGTCACCGCGCGCACGTCCCCGCTCAACGAGAACCCGGTCTACTACGCGACGAACCGGATCAAGGGCCGCTTCGCCTACTTCACGGACCTGATGGTCGCCCCGCTGGTACTGCCCGCACTCGGCCTGCCCGTCACCCCCACCGACCTGCCCGGCCCCGACCACGCCACTCCGC
The DNA here is from genome assembly GCF_042902585.1 of Streptomyces argenteolus. Lineage (GTDB taxonomy): Bacteria > Actinomycetota > Actinomycetes > Streptomycetales > Streptomycetaceae > Streptomyces > Streptomyces argenteolus. The sequence continues at coordinate 418,763 of NZ_JBIBEG010000003.1, read as the reverse complement.
TCGCCGGCGTGGCACGGCTCCGGCACGGCACCGTCGTCCGGACCCGGTACCGGCGCGGCCACTGGCTCACCGAGACCGCCGACGAGCCCGACCCCCTGGGCGGCTTCCACAGCCCCCACCGCAACGACCCGGCAGCCGCCGGAGAAGCGCAACTCGACGCGCTGACCGCGGAGATATCCCGGATCGACGCACTGCGGCCCGCCGGCACCGGCTACGCGACCCTGCTCTCCGGAGGCATCGACTCCGGCACGGTCACCCACCTCGCCGCCACCGCGGGACTCGACGTCACGCCCTACAGCGTCGCCACGCCCTGGGGTGACGAGCTCGACGACGCCGCGGAACTCTGCGGGGAGCTGGGCATCGGCCTCGAAGCCGTGCACCTCACCGAGGACGACATCGTCGCCTCCCTCCCCGAGGCCGTGCGCTGGCTGGGCGTCACCGACCCCGAGGTCGTGGAAGTGGCCCTGACCGCGACCACCGTTCAGCGCCTGGGCGCCGTCCCGGCCGAGCGCGTCCTGCTCACGGGATACGGCAGTGACCTGATCAACGCCGGTCTCTACCGCCCCTTCGACGCGCGTGAGGAGCTGATCGACCAGGTCCTCGGCGCGGTTGACCGCACCCGGCGCAGCAACGAGCTGTCCAACCGGATGCCGCTCGCCTACGGCACGGTCGTCCACCACCCCTTCTGGTCCTGGCCGGTGATGCGCGTCGCGCTGGAGACCGCGCCGGAGTGCAAGGTGCGCGAGGGGCGCGAGAAGTACCACCTGCGCACCGCCATGGGGCGCCGGGTGGCCGAACCGATCGCGTGGCGCAAGAAGATCGCCGTCCACCACGGAGGCGGTCTCCAGGACGGGGTGGCCCGCCGGCTCCAGCGTGACACCGGCACCACGGACCGGGGTGCCGTCTACCGCGCCGTCTTCGCGGAACTCGTCTCCCTCGCGAGCCGGGGTGAGCTGGAGCCCGCCGATCCCGTGGCCGTCCTCGACCGCGCCGTCGCACGTGTGCGGGGCCGCTGACAGCGAGCCCGCACGGCCCGCGGCGGCCCCGCCGCGGGCACCGGTGCCCCGTGCACCGGCTCCTTCCCGCTCCAGCGTCGTGACCGGGTCACCACGTCACCCACCACAGAAGGACCAGATGAGCCAGCAGTTCACCTCGCCGGGAACCACCGCGTCCCCGGCGCCGGATGCCGCGACCGCCCCCACCTCCGCACCGGAAGGCCCGGCAGCGGACGCGGACTTATACGAGGTACGGCGGCGGCCCCTCACCCGCGCCGAGGCCGACGAGGTCATGGAGCAGATCCGCCGCTCGTCCGCCATCACCGGCTACAGCGCCGCCGAGTGGACCGGCGGGCGCGACACCTTCGTCCTGGTCCACACGGTGACCGGACGCCTCGCCGGAGCCCTGCTCGTGCACCATCTGCTGGGCCGGTGGAGCGAGATCGCGGTCGTCTTCGTCCTGGAGGAGCACCGGGGAAGAGGGCTGGGACCCCGGATGCTCCACGACGCCCTCGCAGGTCTGCGGGCCATGGACCGAGACCTCCTGCTCTTCTTCTCCTCCGACACGATGGGCCGGATCTGCGCCGAGGCCGGGTTCACCCTCTCGGCCTCCGAGGCCGACTTCGTCCGCGGATCCCTCGCACGCGCCTTCTACCTGAAGGTCGTCTACAAGATCCAGTGGCTCGCCAATACCTACCGGTTGCGCGAGCTGCGCAGGAAACGCCGGGCGTACCGGTGCTCCTTCACCTTCCGTGTGGCCGCTCTGACGAACGAAGGAACCCGTTGACCATGACCGACACCAACCGCGACGACCAGATCTGGCAGGGCTGGCTCACCGGCGGCAGCTCTCTCCTGGAGGAGGTCAACGCCTCCGTACGCTTCGACCACCGGCTCGCCCGCCAGGACATCGACGGCTCGATCGCCCACGCCCGGATGCTCGCCCGCTGCGAGGTCGTCACCGAGACCGAGGCCAAGGAGATCGTCCGCGGCCTGGAGCTCATCCGCGAGGAGATCGAGGCAGGGGACTTCGTCTTCGACCCCGCCCTCGAGGACGTGCACATGAATATCGAGGCCCGGCTGCGCGAGCTCGTCGGCCCCGTCGCCGGACGCCTGCACACCGCCCGGTCCCGCAACGACCAGGTCGCCGTCGACGCCAAGATGTGGGTCCGTGCGGCGATCGACCGCCTCGACGCCCTGCTCGCCCAGGTGCTGGAGGTCATCGCGGAGCGCGCCGAGGCCCACCACGCCGACGTCATGCCGGGCTTCACCCACCTCCAGTGCGCCCAGCCCGTCACCATCGGCCACCACCTGCTCGCCTACGGCGAGATGTTCCTGCGCGACCGCGACCGGCTCCGCTCAGCCCGCCGCCGTCTCGACGAATCCCCCCTCGGCGCCGCCGCCCTCGCGGGCACCGGCTATCCGATCGACCCCCATGACACCGCCCGTCAGCTCGGCTTCGGGGGAGTGACCCGCAACTCCCTCGACGCGGTCTCCGACCGCGACTTCATCCTCGACTTCCTGTCCGCCGGTGCCACCCTCGCCGTCCACATCTCCCGCCTGGGCGAGGAAATGGTCATCTGGAGCACCCCCCAGTTCGGGTTCATCACCCTCCCCGAGGACCTGTGCGCCGGCTCGTCGATCATGCCCCAGAAGCGCAACCCCGACCTGCCCGAACTGATGCGGGCCAAGTCCGGCCGCATCTTCGGCGACCTGATGGCCCTGCTCACGGTCATGAAGGGGCTGCCGCTGGCCTACAGCCGTGACATGCAGGAGGACAAGGAAGCCCTCTTCGACGCCGCCGACCACCTGGAACTGGGCGTGCGGGCCGCCGGCGCCATGCTCCGCGGCATCGACTTCCGCCCCGAGAAGACCCGCCACGACGCGGCGCTCGGCAACACCGTCGCCACCGACCTCGCCGACTGGCTGGTCGCCGAGAGGGACGTCCCCTTCCGGGAGGCCCACAGCGTCGTCAAGGGCCTCGTCAAGTGGCTGGCGGTGCAGGACAGGGAACTGAAGGACGCCGACCCGGCCGAACTCGCCGGCTTCGACGACCGGTTCGCCGACCTTCCCGCCGAGGTGCTCACCGTCGAGCACGCCGTCGCACGCCGCAACTCGCCCGGGGGCACCGCCCCCGCGCTCGTCCGTGAAGCAGCCGTGGAACTGCGCCGGCGCAACGCCGCGCTCGACCGAGGAGAAGACCGATGACCAAGCGCGTAGTCCTTGCGTACTCCGGCGGAGTGGACACCACCGCCTGCATCCCCTACCTGCGCCACGAGATGGGCGCCGACTTCATCGTCGCCATGGCGGCCGACCTCGGCCAGGGCGACGAACTGGAGCCGATACGCCAGAAGGCACTGGACGCCGGCGCGGACGTGTCTGTCGTCGTCGACGCCAAGGAGCGGTTCGTCACCGAATTCGGCTTCCCCGCCGTCCGGGCCAACGCCCTCTACGACGGCCAGTACCCCCTCTCCTCCGCACTCGGCCGGCCCCTGATCGGCGAACTGCTCGTGGAGACCGCCCACGCCTACGAGTGCGACGCGGTCGCCCACGGCTGCACCGGCAAGGGCAACGACCAGGTCCGCCTCGACCTCACCGTCGCCCTGCTGGACTCCTCGCTGGAGATCATGGCCCCGGCCCGCGAGTGGTCCTTCAGCCGCTCCGAGACCATCGCCTACTCGGAGAAGTACGGCATCGAACCCCACGTCACCAAGGAGAAGCCCTGGGCGATCGACCTCAACATCCTCGGCCGCAACGTCGAGGCCGGCCTCATCGAGGACCTGACCTGGGAGCCCACCGAAGAGGTCTGGAGCCTGACGACCGCCCCCGAGGCCGCGCCCGACGCCCCCGTCCACGTCACCGTGGGCTTCCGGTCCGGCACCCCGGTCAGCGTCGACGGCGAGCAGCTCGCCCCCTTGGACCTCCTGGCCCGGCTCAACACCCTCGCCGGAGCGCACGGCTACGGCCGGATCGACATGCTCGAGAACCGGGTCGTCGGTGTGAAGTCCCGCGAGCTGTACGAGGCTCCGGGCATGCTCCTCCTCATCCGCGCCCACCAGGAGCTGGAGAACCTGACGCTCCCCGCCGACGTACTCAACCAGAAGCGTCCCCTGGAGGCCGTCTACAGCAAGGCCGTCTACGACGGACTGTGGCACGGCCCTCTGCTCGCGGCTCTGAACGCGTTCGTCGGCGCCACCCAGACGACCGTCACCGGGGAGATCACCCTCAAGCTGTACAAGGGCGGCGTGAGCGTGGCCGCCCGTACCGCGGAACGCTCCCTGTACCGTCACGAACTGGTCACCTACGGCAGCGACTGCACCTTCGACCAGAGCAGCGCCGAAGGCTTCATCGACATCTTCAGCCTGCCCGGCAGGGTGTGGAACAAAGTGAACGGCTGATCATGCTCGAAGCATCATCGACCGTGGCACGCCCCGGGGGGCCGGGCGTCTTCCGTACCGCCGTGGGGCCGATCGCCGTCATCGGTGTCTTCGGCATGACCCTCGGCATCACCTATCCGCTGCTCTCCCGCATGCTGGAGGAGCGCGGCGTCTCCGGGACGGTGATCGGCCTCAACGGTGCGATGACCCCGCTGGGCATGGTGCTCACCGCCGTGGCCGTCCCGGCCCTGGTGAGACGGTTCGGCGCCTGGCGGCTGATGACCGCGGCCTCCGCGGGCACGTCCGTGATCATGGCGCTGTTCGCGGTGACCGACAACCTCGCCCTGTGGTTCCTGCTGCGCGGTGTGCTCGGCAGTTGCGCCGTGGCGATGTTCATCCTCAGCGAGACGTGGATCAGCGAGAACGCCGGCGCCACCCACCGGGGACGCCTGCTGACCGCGTACACCTCCGTACTCGCCCTGGGTTTCTGCATCGGCCCGGCCGTCCTGAGCGTGTCGGGCAACTCCAAGCCGCTCGCCCTCACCCTCGCGGTCGTCAGCCCCGTGCTCGCCCTGTGGCCGCTGTGGACGGAGCGCGCACGCGTACCGTCCATGCGTGCCTCGGGGCGGGTGCCGGTGGTGGCGCTGGCGCGGCAGCTGTCGGTGCTGCTCGTGGCGGTCCTGGCCGTGTCCGTCTTCGACGCGGTCACCCTCCAGTTCCTGCCGCTGTACGGGGACCGCTCGGGACTCGGCTCCGGTCAGGGCGAACTCGCCCTGACGATGCTGCTGGTCGGCCAGATGGTCCTGCAGTTCCCGCTGGGCTGGCTGGCCGACCGCATCGGCGGCCGGGCGGCCCTGATGCTCTCGCTGACGGTGGGGGCGGGCGGCGCGCTTCTCCTCCCCACCGTCATCGACTCCGGCCCGTGGCTCTGGGCAGTGGTCGCGGTGTGGGGCGGCGTGGCCTTCTCCGGCTACGCGCTCGTGCTGAGCATCCTCGGCGCCAATCTCGACGGCGAGGACCTGCTCATGGCCAACACCGCCTTCGCCGTCGTCTGGGGCGTGGGCGGAGTCGTCGGACCGCCCTACGCGGGCGCGGCGATGGACATCTGGGGTGCGGACGGCATGCCCTGGTCGCTGGCGCTGCTGTGGATCCTGGCCCTGGTCACCGCTGCGGCGGCACTCGCGGCCGGCGCCCGCCGCCGCTGATCCGCCCGCCCCCGCCGTGCCCCCGCCCCACCGGGCGGGTGGCACGGCGGGGGCGCCGACGGCTGGGGGAGACATCGGAAGGCGCCCCGCACAGTGCTGTCGACTGCGACTGCGAGAGAGGACGCCGTCGCCTGAGGAGGGGTGACTGTCTTTCAGAGTGGGCATCCTGCAAAGCGACAAGGGGGTGCCGTGAGCGGGAACACAAGCGAGCACGAGACGATTGTCGAGATCATCGGCCTTCGGATGAAGGAGTACGAATCCCTGCGGTCCGAGGTCGTCCAGAGGATCGGGGCCCGGCAACAACTGGCCGGATACGCCGGTGCGGCCACCGCCATCGCGGCAACGCTCGGCAGTGGTCTCGGCCTCTGGCGCATCATCGTGGTCGGGCTCGTGATCCTGGTCGCCTACCTGTACCTGCGGGACAGCAACGACGGCATCCAGCGGCTGGGGCAACACCTGCGGCTCATCGAGAACGATGTGAACGACTTGGCTCGCAGCGTGTACGGACGGGAGATCCTCACCTGGGAATCCAGCAGGCAGTCCGAGCGGCAGGGTGAGAAGAGGTTCTGGAAGGCCCTCGGGCGTTTCGGAGGCTGGCACCGCAATGAACCGCGCGCGAGGGTACCTGGACCACGCGGAGGATCCGAAGGGTAGAACGACCGTCGAACTACGCCTCGAAGCAGGGAGGTTGGGCGTTCCACGTCGGTCGCAACAGTGCCCTGCCTGTTCGGCGGCCGTGCCTATCATGCTGTTCATGAGCCAGTTGCTGAGCCTAGACATCCCGGAGCACGCGCGCTCTGTGCGTCTCCGGACGGAGCGGGGCGTCTTCGCCGCGCTGGACGTCCCACCTGCCGGGCACGCCCCCGCCCGGGGGACGGCCCTGCTCGTACCTGGCTTCATGGGCAGCAAAGAGGACTTCCTCCCCATGCTGCCCGCCCTGAGCGCCGACGGCGTACGTGTAATCGCCTTGGACTGCCGAGGTCAGTACGAAACCGGCGACGCCTCGCCGACGCCCTCATACTCCCAGGAGGACCTGGCCGGCGATCTGGTAGCCGTCACCCGTTCCCTGGGCGCCGGCCCGGTGCATCTGCTGGGTCATTCGTACGGGGGAAGCCTCGTCCGCACGGCGGTGATCGCGACTCAGGCAGATCCCGCTCTCTGGGCGTCGGTCACTTTGATGAACTTCGGTCCCGGCGCGGTCTCTTCTTGGCAGCGGGAACGCCTGCACCTGCTGCTCTCCGTCGTGGACTCGATGCCCCTGGCCGAGATCTGGCAGTTTGTGCGAAGCCAGGGCCAGGACGTACCCGAGGACGTCGAACGCTTCCTGGAACGTCGGTGGATGAGCAACAGGCCGAGCCAGTTGGCGGCCGTCGCCCAGCACATGCTGGGCGAGACGGACACTACGGCTGACCTGGCCCGCTTGGCCATTCCCGTGTCGGTGATCTCCGGCACCCCCGACGAGACGTGGGACCCGGACGGAGTGGAGCGGATGGCCCGTCAACTGGGAGCTGGGTTCGTCCGGATCGAGGGCGGCGGACATTCCCCCAATGTGCACAAACCCGCTGAAGTAGCCTCCGCCCTGATCGATTTCTGGCTTACCCGGCACGGCGCGGCGGTCGCCTGACGTCGAGGGCATCGGCAGGCGGTCGCTCGGATTGCGCCGGCCGAGCTGACCGACGCCGAACGTGAGGCTCTGTGCCGGGTCGGCGAGGTCGAGGTCGAGGTCTCCAGGCCAGCCTGGCCGGTGCCGGGGAGAAGCTCAGGCGGCTCGCACGGGGCCACAACCGGCATACGGCCGTGCATCCAGGCATCCCCACCATGGTCGGTGAACGATGACCCCGCGAAGGCGGGGTGCCGCACGACCTTCGACCACGATCGGGAAACCGTTCGAAGAAGCGCGTCAAGCGCCTTTCAGCACACGATCAAGGGCTGCCCGGCCCACAGGTCCCCAGTGCCGCTTGCCGCCGGGGAGGCCCCGATCCCCGTTCTGCCCCATGAGCATCAGGAACAGGCTCTTCAGAGCAGCCAGCCCGCGGGCGCGCCGGAGCGCTGCCGCGTCCGCACGCGCGTACCTGCCGAAGAACCGCGAGGCCGCACCCGCGGGCAGCAGCACCCATGCGGCGGCGAGGTCCCACGCCGGATCGCCGGCGAACATGTCGCCGAAGTCGACGATGCCGGAGAGTGTTCCGTCCGAGACGACGACGTTCGCGGGATGGAGGTCGCCGTGCACCCACACCCGCGGGCCCTCCCACGCTCCGGCCGCGACGGCGTCGTCCCAGACGGCCCGGATGTCGGCAGCGATGTCGTCGGGGGCCACGGCCTCGAAGAGGAGCTCGAAGCCCTCCGTGCAGTTCTCGGGATGGCCACCGCGGTCCGTGGCGACCGGCGCCTCGGCGGGCGCCTCCACATGGAGTGCCTGGAGGAAGCCCGCCAGCGTGTCGGCCGCGTGGTTGCCGCGGCTGATCGAGCCGTGGTCCAGCGGCTCGCCGGGAACCCACGTCATCACGGTCCAGTGCTTGGGGAAGCGCTCGGACGGTTCACCGAACCGTACGGGGGTCGGCACCGGGAGCGGCAGACGGGGTGCCAGCACGGGGAGCCACCGTCGTTCCTTGAGCTGCAGCTCCGGGGTCGGGTCCATGCGCTGCATGCGCACGGCCAACTCGTTTCCGAGACGCCACATCTGGTTGCCCCAGCCGCCGGCCACCTCGCGGATGGCCAGCCCGGCAAGGTCTGGATGCTGCTCCCGCAGCAGGTCGCGGACCAGGTCCGGGGTGATCTCGATCTCGGTGTCGGTCATGCGACGTCACCGTACCGGGGGACAGACGGAACGAGCTCTCGCGCTCCGGGACAGCTCGCTGTGATCCCGGACTCCGGAGGCCGAACGAGAGCGCCGGCCCGGCGAAAGGGCTGTGGCGCCCCGGAGAGGTTCCGGGGCGCCACAGGAGAGGTCAGACGCCGAACGCGGCGGGGTACTGGATGGTGCCCGTGGGAACCGGGCGGGTGTCGTCCAGGGCCATTGCCATCATGGCCTCGTCCGGGACGTCGAAGGGGGCCCGGACGCCGAATCCGGACGCGGGGGTGAAGCCGAACCGGGGGTAGTAGTCGGCATGCCCCAGGACCAGGACGAGGTTTTCTCCCCTGGTCCGGGCGGCGGCCAGTACGGCACGGATGGCTGCCGAGCCGGCGCCGGTGCGCTGCGCCGAGGGCAGTACCGCGCAGGGAGCCAGGGCGAGGGCGGGTTCACCGTCCACGTGGCAGCGGGTGAGCAGCGCCAGTGCCACCGGGGCGCCGTCGGGGCCCACAGCGACCATGGAGAGGCCGTCCATCCATGCCGTGGGGTCGGCGCGCAGGGCCTCGACGATGTCGGCTTCCTGGGAGGTCGGGAAGGCCGCGAGGTTGATGTCGCGGATGGCGGGGATGTCGTCGGGGGTCTCGGGGCGGGTGGTCCAGGTGGTCATGGGCGTTCCCTTCTCAGAGGCGAGTGGAGTGGTGCTGACGGCGGAGCCGCGGTCGTCGTTCACCGCTGGCGGTCCCGGAACCGGTAGGTCGCCCGCAGATGCTGCGTGATGTCCTTCTTGGTGGCCTCGCGGCCGGCCCGCAGGCGGGCGTCGGTGCGTGAGGCCGCGTAGGCGTTCTCCCTCAGCAGCCGGTGGTAGCTGTCCAGTCGGCGCTGGGGAACCTCCCCGGCTTCGATGGCGGCCAGCACCGCGCAACCCGGCTCGCCGAGATGCCCGCAATCGGCGAACCGGCAGTCCCGAGCGAGGAGTTCGATCTCCGCGAAGGTCTGCTCAAGCCCGTCCTGAGCATCGTGCAGACCGATCGCCCGCAGGCCGGGGGTGTCCAGCAGGACCCCGCCGCCGGGCAGCGGGACGAGCTCCCGCCATGCGGTGGTGTGCCGCCCCTTGCCGTCCACGTCGCGCACGGCGCCGGTCGTCAGGCGATCCTCGCCCAGCAACTGGTTACCCAGAGTGGACTTTCCCGCCCCGGAAGGGCCGAGCAGCACGATGGTGCCGTCCAGGACAGCCGTCAGGGTGTCCAGTCCTTCCCCGGTCACCGCGCTGGTGACCAGCACATCCGCGCCGGGCGCCACCTCGGACACCTCAGCCGCGGCCTGCTGGGGGTCGGCGCACCGGTCGGCCTTGGTGAGTACGACGACCGGCCGGGCGCCGCTCTCCCAGGCCAGGGCGAGCATGCGTTCCGTCCTGCCGTGCTTCAGCGGGGCGGTCAGTGACACCGTCACCGCAACGGTGTCGACGTTCGCGGCCAGGACCTGGCCCTGGGAGGTACGCGAAGCGGTGGACCGCACGAGCGCGGTGCGCCGCTCCAGTACCGCATGCAGCACCGGTCCGCGACTGGTGGTGGCAGGAGACAGGACAGCCCAGTCGCCCGTGGTCGGCGGTGCCTGATCGGCGCCGCCGGGGATCTCCGCATGGGAGATTCCCGCGTCGGTGACCGCTTCGCAGGAGCTGCGTTCGGCGCGCACGATGCGGGCCGGGACGAGTCCGGCGTCGCGGTAGGGAGCGAAGGCGTGATCGCACGCCTCGTCCCAGCCGTAATCCGCGAGGGAGTACGGCTGAGCATGGTGGTGGTGCTTCGATTGAGACAACGTGAAGACCCTTGAACAAGGGCCCCGTGGTGGAGCGCGAAGCTCAGTTCAGACCGGGGCCCGGGACGTGAGGATGGTCCGGAGGGCGCTGCATACGGCAGCGGTCTCTACGGCAGTCATCAATCTCACCTCCCAGCTCGTCCCGCATCGACCCAGTTGTCTCTGCTTCAGCAACGCTACACGACTCAGTGAGAGGCCGGTGCCCCCTCGCGCTCGCGGACCCGGCTCGCGGTGCGCTTTCTCGTAGCGGATGGGGGAAGCGTGGAGGATCTTCGTGCATTGACGGCACGTTTCGCGCGCCGACGGCGTGTCGGCGGACTCGTACATGTGTCGAGCCCACCGACGCGTCCCAATTGCTCCCGCCCGCCGCGCCCTCGTCCAGCTGGATGCGAGACAGGCAGCATCAGCCAGATCTCAACCCCCAACACCTCGCCCCTACGGGAGGAATGCCGTAACTCAGGCGCTCCGCACCAGCCTTCACCGCCCTCGGGTCCGAGGCGCAGGACCAGCAACCGTGATCGTCCCTGATGCCGACTGCAGACGGGAGATCAGTTCAGCCCTGTTGGCCGGGGCGAGCGCAGCTGGAGCACTGTCACCCGCCAGCCGCTCCTTCTCCACCTCGAAGCGAGGAAGGTGGCCTGGTGGGTGCGTACGTGACCGGGATGTCCGGTCAGTTGACGTAAGCGTCATGGGTGATCAGGGTCGGCGGGGCGTACTGCCCTGATGGGGGCGATGATCGTTTCGATCAACTCGTCGAACGGGGTGTCGCGCGGCTGCGGCCGACCCGGGGCCGACTCGGGGACGTGCTCATCGGCGTGGCCGAGTAGTCGCGGTTTCCCGGCGCCGTGAACGGTCATCGTGATCGGCCACCTGCCTGTGTTGCCTGGGAGGTGACAACATCCTTCCCTAGAAACGTCGTTGGGGGCAGAGAGAAAGGTGCCCGGACGCCTACCGGGCCGCGGCCCGGGCCGCCACAATCTCGGTATGACGATCACGCCGGCCCCTCCGAGCGCACCGCCGACGAGCCGCACCCCCCTCGATCTCACCCGTGGGATCCTCACGGGCGCGGTGACCGGGAGCTCGCTCGCCGCACTCGTCGTCGGCATTGTCCTCGAACGCGCTCCCCTGCTGGTCGGCGGCTTGGCCGTCCCCCTTGCCTACGGACTGCTGGTCCTCGCCGCTGGGGCGCCCGAGCGCGCACGCGAGGCGAACATTGTCCCCCGTACCACGCTCGCCAAGATCGAGAGCCTGCGCGCCACCGGCGGGGAGACCAGCGACGTGCCCGTCCGCTTCGACCTCACCGTCGCCCCGGACGGCGGACCGGCGTACCGCGTCGAGTCCACCCAGTCCGTCAATCTCGTCGACCTGCCCGACTACAAACCAGGCGGCATCGTCGTCGTCCAGTACCCCCCGCACCAGCCATGGGCGGTGAAGCTGGTGAAGCGCCCGACACCGGATTGGGAGGACCGCGCGACCGCGGCCCGCATCGAGTCAGCGTCCGGCCCGGCCCTGACCGACGATCCGCCCCCGGACGGCACCGTCGGCGGCTACCTCACCCTCCTCGCCCTACTGCTCGGCGCGGCCGGCGTGATCTTCGTCTTCCGGGCCGACCTCTTCGGCCCGGACGACCCTTCCGACCGGCCCCCCTCGGCCGCTGGGCCCGCCGACCCCGGCACCTCGTCCACCACGATCGTCTCGGCGGCGTCCGGCACCGTCGCCCTCGGCCCCGGACAGTCCCTGTTCGACGAAGGCCGGCTCCGTTTGGCGGTTGATTCGCTCACCAAGGGCGACGGCAGAAAGCGCGAGGCTCTCACCGTCGTCGTGCAGGACCGCCTGCTCACCGTCGTCTTCACCCCTGCGGGCTCGCAGGCACCCGGCTTCGACCTGGACGCGCTGCCCTACCCGCGCATCCCCGCCCTCGTCCGGGAGGCCAGAGCTACTCTCGGCGTCCGCTCCCCGCGGACCTGGCAGCTCACCGCCGAGAGCCTGTCCGGCACCCTCACCCTCAGAGTCGGGGTGGCCGGCGCCGACGGCGCCGCCTCGTTGGAGGCGAACGGCCACGGTGAGATCGTCCGGCGCGTCTCGGCGCACTGACAGACGGACGGAACCGGCGCCCGACGGAACGGGTGAGCCGGACGGGGCAGGCTACCAGCACCAGGAGGAGCACGGATGGGCTGGCACGGATATCTGGCCTCGTGGTGCGTCGTCCTTGGCGCCGTCGCGCTCGTCGGATACGGACGGTCGCTGGCCGGGGTGACCCGCGGCCAGCGGGCGGTTCGCGTCATGGGCCGGATCGAACGGGTCACGGAGCCCCGGCACGGGAGCTCGGGACGCGAGGGGATCGCCGTGGTCGTCACCTTCCGTGATCCCGCCACGGGGCAGGGGTTCACCGTCACCAACGACGGCGAGTGCGGTGACCGGATCAGCACGGCCTGGACGGGCCGGGAGATCGGCATCCGCTACCCTCCCGGCCGCCCGCACGCCTACCGCTTCACCACCGACCCGGACGCCGGACGGAGCGGCCTCGGCTGGCCCAACTTCGCTGTCTTCCTCATCTACGTCGGGCTGGTCGTCGTCGCCTCGATCGACTGGGGCTGGCCGTGGGCCCTCGTCGGCTTCGGCGTGCCCTGGACGCTGCTGGCCGCGACCTACCTGCCCGGGGCCATACGCGACTCACGCCTACGCATCGAGGGCCTCGCCTCCGGCGGCCCGGTCCCGGGCCGCGTCATCGCCGTACTGAAGGACGTCACCGTCCAAGAGGACGGCGAAACCGCCACCAGCCACACCCCGGTCGTCGCCTTCACCACCCTCGACGGCACCGCCGTCACCGCCTACCGCACCGTAGGGCTGAGCGGTCCCGCCCGCTCCCGCGGCCGGGACCTCACGATCCACTACCGCCCCGACAACCCGGCCGTCTTCACCACGGACCTCGCCGCCGAACACCGCTCTCACGTCGGCGAGATCACGTTCGCTGTCGGGGCCCTTCTTGTGGGGGTCGCTGCGGCCGTGGCGGGAGGGATCTTGATCGCGGGCTGACGCCCACCGCCCCTGACGAGCAGGCCCCGCGACCGGCGCGACGTCAGGCGACATCCGCCGCCGAGTCGCCGGTCACTTCCTCGTCGTGCGGCCCGCGGCTTCCGCGCATCGCTCGGCCAGTTCGCGCCGGTCTGGTCGTGGTCCTCCAATACCGGCGCCACCGCGGATGACGTGGACCGCTTCCGGCAGGCGTTTCTCCGCCGTTTCGATCTGGAGCACACTGGAATAGGTGGTGGCGTAACTCCCGAAGTGATTCGCCCTCGAACGTTCGTCGGGGGCGATGGTTTGAGTCCCGGCGGTTCACCTACCACTGCGAGCAGTGCGCGAATGTGTGGAGTCGGCCGGTCGAGGGCGATCTGGAGGTCTACGACATCGTCAGGGTGGATCTCCCCGGCGCCACGCTCTACGGCACCGTCTGGCAGGTGAAAGAAGACCGTGTCCAGGTGCGCGTTTCGGTTGGTCAGCGGCTGCTTTGGGCCGAGCGTTGGCGAATCATCCTCTACTGACCGACTACGGGTTCCTGGTGAAGCTGTCGGCGTCCGCTTCGGTGAGGAGCCCGGAGGGGGCGGGTGGTCTCGTTGAAGACGGTGAGGATGCGGGGGTAGTCCGGAGTGCTCGGGCCGGTCGGCCGTGGAGGCCTGGGCAGAGAGCCGGTCAGCGAGAGCGTTGACGGTCTTCCGTGTGATCGGGAGGTGTTCGAGGTGAGTCTCGGCCTCCTGCAGCTGGTTCCGCAGTTCCTCGATCTGCGTGCGGAGGTCATCGGGCAAGGCCCGGGCGGCGTCCTCCTGGATGTCGAGCGCTTCGAGCAGGGGCTGGATGCTCACGCGTTCACCGTCTGCCGGTCGCGCCAGGTGGGAGTGTTCGCGACCGTGAGGCGACGGATCATGACGCGGGTCATCGCCCAGTAGGCGCGGGAGGCGGATGACGAGGGGTGGTGCTCATGGTCGCGGAGCATACGCTGGTGCAGTATGAGGATCACTATGAGCAACGGCGCCAGCGCGAACAACACCATCAGCTCTCACCAGTGGGTGAGCGAGGGCAGCTGTACCAAGTGGGCTTCGTGACCAGTTGGTCATGAGAGGCGCACCACTGTGATGGTTCTGGTGGGCGCGACGGTCCCCGTCGCGCCCACCCGGCAGAAGGGAAGGGGCGCACGGCTATCGATAGCCTCCGCTGAGGGTGGTGTCGATCAGGCCGTGAGAGTGAGCTGATCGCGGTGGCGGGCGGGGAGAGCCGGCGTGACCTGAAGACGCGACCGCCGCCCGTGTTCACCGCCCCGGTGCGGCCCGCTCTCGCCCGGGGCATGCGCATGATCGGTGGGCTCCTCGGGGGCGGGGCGATGTGTCAGGGCACATGATGACAGGGATCTCGGGGGGCGCGCAGCTGACGGGTGGGTACTCAACGGCCGCCTCCCGTCCCTGGCCCCCATCTTGCCCACGGCCGTACTGTTTCGACGGTGAGTCGTTCCGACAGCGGCGGCACCCGCGTCGTTCTCTTCGTCTTGCGCTCGCTCGACGCGACGGTCGAGGCAGGCGCGCAACCACTCCCAGGCCCTCATCGGCGCCCTTACCGACCCTCCCGCAGTGCCGTCGGCGCCCTCGTCGTCGGCTCCGCTTACCTGCCCCTCGCGGGGGTACCAGCGGAGCACTGTTCGAGGAGAGGAACTCGTGATGTCCGAAGCACGTGACGTGGTGGCCGCGATTCTTGAGGACCATCGCACCATGGAGGACCTGCTGCGACGGATGCGGAGCGTCGAGGAGGACCGCGAGGCGGCCCTGAAGGACTTCGCCGCACTCCTGATCGCCCACGGGGAGGCGGAGGAGACCGAGATCTACCCCGCCCTGAAGCGCTTCCGGAACGTGGACAGCGAAGCGGTCGAGCACGGAGAAGAGGAGCACCACGAGGGCAACGAGGCGTTGCTCGCCCTGATGGAGGTGGACGAGGTCGGCTCGGACGAGTGGGACGAGAAGCTGGAGGAGCTCGCGACCGCCGTCACGCACCACCTCGACGAGGAGGAGCGCACGATCCTCAACGGGGCCCGGGAGAACGTGCCGGAGGAGCGCCGGGCCGAACTCGGCGAGGTCTTTCTCCGCGACCGAAGGAAGCACCTGAAAGCCGACTGCGGGTCCATCGACAGCGTCCGCGCAGTCGTCCGGGCTCAGTGACCGCCGGGCTCGCTGACCGCCCAGCCCCATGGCACCCGTCCGACATCCCGGACGGGTGCCGCGCCGGTTCATGACCGCCTCCCAGTGGTGCGGGAAGGCCGTTCGCAGCGCCGAACGGGCCATGAGTCACCGCCTGTCGACGGAAGGCGGCTCGGCCCGTTCGGAGATACCGGCGACCCGAAAGCGCGTCCGCGCAAAGGCCGCCGCCCCTCCCGGCGGCACGTGTTGACTTCCTCTCCTAGTGCAGATTCACTAGTCGGCACTGGTGTCCTCGCGCTATGGGGTAGTGATGAGAGGGCTGACGACAGGCGGCCCCTTCGCCGGCAGGGTTCATGGGAACCCGCGGTGCAGGGACGCGCAGCGCGTGAGCGCGGAAAGGTGCGGGACGCTGTGACCGCGCATCCGTTCACGTCGCATGTCCTGGTCCTCTCGGGTGTCGCGCGAGTGACTCTCGCCGGGGAACTCGACCTGGACACCGCCCCTCATGTCAGGGAAGCGGTGACGGCCGGTCTGGTGGAGCAGCCGGTGAGCCTTTGCCTGGACCTGACCGGTGTCTCCTTCTGCGACTGCGCCGGACTGAGCGCATTGCTCAGGGCGCGGGCGGCCGTGCTCCGGGCAGGTGTGGATCTCGTCGTGGAAGGGGTCGGCAGCCAGTTGGCACGACTGCTCTCCCTCATCGGGGCCGACAACGTCTTCACCGGAGGGAACGCGGCCACGAACACGGAGCCGACTCGCGCTTCGGGGACGGCCGCGGTCCAGCGTGACGCGGAACTCGCGGCCACCGCCGCTGACGAGGCCACCGCCGCCAGGAAGGTCGCCGCCGCCAGGAAGGCCGCCGAGCAGGCGTCCTTCCGGGACCTTCTGGCATGATCATGCGGTCCGCCAGCTAAGGATGCACCAATGCCCTCGCCGTCTCCGCACCGCCGACCGGTCAGGATCCTCTTGGTAGAGGACCATGACATGGTGGCCGAGGCGATCTGTCTCGCCCTTGAGCGCTCGCCCGACCTTCAGGTCGTGGCGCGTGCGGCTTCGGTGGCATCGGCGCTGGCCGACGCGCGGCGCTGCGAGCCGGATGTCGTACTCATGGACCGGCGCCTGCCGGACGGTGACGGGGTGAACGCCATCGCAGGCCTGCGCGCCCTCGTGCCGGACGTGCGGGTGCTGATCCTCGCTGCGGAGGGCAGCGGGTCGGTGGCCGCCCGCGTCGCGGAGACCGGCGGAGCCGGACTGCTCCTGAAGGCGCGCGGTCTGAAGGAACTCGAGGATTCCGTACGCAGGGTGGCGGCGGGCGAGACGGTGTTCAGCCAGGACGTGCTCGGTGACGTGCTCGGGCGGCTGACCGGCCGGGCGCCGGGGGTCGGTGCGAACCTGACTCCGCGCGAGCGGGAAGCCCTGGGGCTCCTGGGGGAGGGGCGCACCACCGCGGAGATCAGTGAGGAGCTGGGGGTCGCCCTGAACACCGGGCGCAACCACGTCCAGCGCGTACTGGAGAAGCTGGGGGCGCGCTCCCAACTGGAAGCCGTGACGATCGCGCGACGTGAAGGGCTCCTCGAGTGACCCGGGATCCACGCCCGCCGAAGTGGGCGCGCAAGCAGGCTGCTCCCTTGTCGGAAACGGCCTTCACGCTGCTGGTTCAGGGCGTGCTGGACTACGGCATCTTCATGCTCGACCCGCAGGGCTACATCATCAGCTGGAACGCGGGGGCCGAACGGATCAAGGGCTACGGGGCCGCGGACATCCTCGGCCAGCACTTCTCGGTCTTCTATCCGCCCGAGGACCAGTTGTCGGGCAAGCCGCAGTGGGAGCTGGAAACCGCAGTGGCCGAAGGGAGGCTGGAGGACGAGGGCTGGCGCGTCCGCCAGGACGGCTCCCGGTTCTGGGCGAACGTGGTCATCACCGCTCTGTGGGACGAGAAAGGCGTACTGCAGGGGTTCGGCAAGGTCACCCGCGACATGTCCGAGCGACGAGCGGCGCAGCAGGCCCTCAGCGAGCGGCGGCGGCTGTTCGATCACCTGGTCCAGGCGCAGGAGACGGAGCGACGCCGTATCGCGTGGGACGTCCACGACGACTCCATCCAGGCCATGGTCGCCGTGGCGATGCGGCTGGAACTACTGGCGGAGCGGGTGCCGGAGGCCCACGCCGCGGAACTTCAGCGTCTCGACACGACGGTGCGTGAAGCGATCGGGCGCCTCCGGAGTCTGACCTTCCGGCTGCACCCGCCCGGGATCGACAGGCATGGCCTGGTCGAAGGGCTCACCAGCCACCTGGACGACGTCGTGCGCTCCTCCTGGGGGATGACCTATACGTTCGATCACCAGCTGGACCGTACGCCCACGCCCGAGACGGCCATCACCATCTTCCGAATCGTTCAGGAAGCACTGCTCAACGTGCACAAACACGCGCGTGCGAGCAGGGTCGACGTCCGCGTCAAGTCCGGCGACGGCGGCATCATGACGCACGTCGTCGACGACGGAACCGGCGAACCGATGTCCATGGACGGCACCGGCGAGCACTTCGGGGTCATCGAGATGCGGGAGAGAGCCGAGACGGCAGGCGGGTGGTGGTCCATGCACAGCCGCCCCGGAACGGGGACGAGCGTCGAGTTCTGGGTGCCCAACCCGCTACCGCTTCCGAACTCGGAGCCGAGGGACGGTGCCCCGTGACCGCAGCGCCATCGGACAGCTCTCGCGGCGCACCGTTCAGCGTGCTGCTCTGTGACGACAACGTGATGCTCCTGGAGACCCTGAGCGAGGTCATCCGGGCTCAGCCCGACATGGAGGTCGTGGCCACCGCGTGCGACGGCGAGGAGGCGCTCCGACTCGCCGGACGTCATCGGCCGGACCTCGTCGTCCTGGACGCCCGCTTCCCGGGGGGCGGCCCCTCCGTCGCCAGGGACATGGCGCGGTTCTCACCGGCCAGCCGCATCGTGGCGTTCTCCGCGTACGACGACAAAGGATCGGTCGAACGTATGACGAGCGCAGGGGTCTCCGAGTACGTACTCAAAGGTGCGAGTAATCGGGAACTCCTCGCGGCCCTGCGCCGGTTGGCGGAATGCCCGTGACAGCGACAGGGCGGGTGGGCTCCGCCGCGGAGAACGCCCCCGGCTCACTCCAGTCCCATGTGGAGACGCAGGACGAGCCCCTGCGCCACCGTGCGGAACTCGACCAGATCGCACACCTGATGCATGATCCACACACCTCGGCCGCCGGTGGCCGCCTGAGGGTCGGGGCGGCGGCGGCCCGTGAGGGGATCGGCCAGAAGCCCTTGGTCGCGGATCTCCGCGACCAGCTCACCGTCGGCACACCACAGGCGGAGAGTCCCGCGGCCTCCTCCATGACGCACCGAGTTGCTGGTCGCCTCGCCGATGGCGAGGAGCCAGTCCGTGCGGCGGACAGGCGGCAGACCGGCGGCGGCCGCCCAGCGGTCGGCCTCGTCACGTACGAGGGCCAGAGCCTGCTCGCCGAACGGGATGACGACCGCGTCCGAGGGCTCGGGCAGCGGGGTGTCGCAGTCGCGGGACACCTCATGGGGGTCTGTGTAGCGGGAGCTGGCACGATACGCCCCCGGAGCTCCGACCACCGGGTGGGTGCGGTGCGCCTGTGCCAGCAGGTCCTCGGGCAACGCCGTGTCGTAGGGACAGAGGATGCTGACCGGGCGTCCGGTGAAGGCCAGGTTGATGAGCGCTTCGTGGCGCGTCGCCTCCCACGCCTCCGCGGCCGTACGCCCGACCCAGATCGGCTCTCCGACTATCGAGGCCTGTGTGCCCGAGGCAGCGGCACGGTCGGCGAACTCCTGGAGCATCGAGAGGATGCGGCCCGGGTTGCGCCCCGCCTGACGCATGTCCACCCACGTGACGTGACCGCGGTCGTCCTCGACGAAGTCCTGGAGCAGCGGAAGGGTCGGGCCGGGCACGGCCACCAGCACGGAATGCTCTTGCTCCAAGGCGTCCCGGACGAACGTCCCGACACCGTCGAGGTACTCGTCCTCGGTGCCGTAGAAGAGAGCCGGGTGGTAGAAGGCGGCCTGCCGGCCGGGGACGGCCGAGGTCGGCTCGTGCGTTGTCATCGGTCCACGACCTCCACCACGGAGTCGAGCTCCGGGAACAGTTGCAGTAGTCGCCTCAGGGGCGAAGGTGCCTGCCGGACCTTGAGTGGCGCGCCACCCTGCCGCCCGGCCGCGGCGTAGGCGAGCGTGGCCAGCGAAGCGGCGTCGAGGTGACGCAGCGCCGCGAGGTCCAGCTCCATCCGGGGGGCCGCGCCCGAGAGGACGGCCGCCGCGGCGGCGACCGCTTCCCGTGTGTCGTATCCGGCCGACCCGGACATCAGCAGCCCGGGCCGGTCTGTCAGTGGCGCCACCCGCAGAGCTGGTACGCCGTACGGTTCACCTCTGTGCGTCAGGTGGGCACCGGCCAGGACATCCGCGTACGCGGGGGACATCAGGCGGCGGTCGTAGAAGCACCACGCCGTCAGCGGAAGATGTGCGAAGACCTCCTCGTGTATGCGCAGCTCGTACTCCAGCAGCCTGTCGGCGCCGGCGATGTCCCTCGCTGCCCACGACATCTCCCCGACGACCCGCGCTCCTCGGTAACCCGAGGCACGGGCCGCTTCCACTGTGTCGAACCACAGCCCGATCATCGCGTCCGGGTCGAAGGTGGAACCGGCGAGATACGTCCGCGCGGCGACCGACACGGACAGCTGTCCTCGCGCCGTGGCGCCCGCCCCGTCGATGCCCGCGTCGGCAAGCGCGCGCAGCACCCGTTCCGGGGCGGTGGTGTCCGCGAAGTAGTGGATCTGCTCGCCCTTTTCCAGCCCGTCCCGGACGAAGACGCCAAGGTGCTCCGCCCACTGCTGGTCGTCGGAGTAGACCACGCTGGAGTGACGCCCCTCCTGCGACTCCGGCCCAGGGTGCGCCGCGCCCCTTCCCGCCACCGGCACGCTGTGCCCCCCTTGCCGTCCGATGTGCCCTCCCGACCATGGAAGCACGCTTTCCTCCGCGAAATCTCTACACCGGGTCGGCGGGTCCGCTGGAGAAGCGCGCTGTGAGCGTGGAGTGTCGCACGAACCGGCGCGTCGCGGAGGGCCTGGTCGTGGAAGGACAGTCTCTCAGGACGCCTCACCCACCTCTTGCCGGGGCCGCTCCTCGGCAGGAGCCCCGGAGAGATCCCGCCGCCGAAAGCCGTGGTGCTTTCGCCGGAGACGCGGGGCCACAGGCTGCCATTGCCCCGCCGCCACGCTGGTGTGGGCCCCTTGCCGGGCAAGGCCCTCACAGCCGGGGGACCGGGCGAGGACGAGGAGAAGAGGAGCCGATGGACGAGGACGAGCCGATGGACGAGGAGACGGCCGCGAGGGGGGCTCCTGTACGGCTGCTGTTGCTCTCGGACACCCATGTGCCCCTGCGCGCCAGGCGGCTCCCGGACGAAGTGCTGCGCGAGGCGGAACGGGCAGACGTCGTGGTCCACGCCGGGGACTGGGTCGACGCGGCCACCCTGGACCTGCTGGAGGGACGGGCGCGACGCCTGATCGGGGTGTACGGCAACAACGACGGCCCGGATCTGCGGGCCCGGCTGCCGGAGGTGGCCCGCGTCCGGCTCGGGGGCCTGCGGTGGGGCGTCCTCCACGAGACAGGGCCGGCCCGCGGCCGGGAGGCGCGCTGCGCCGAGCTGTACCCGGACCTGGACGTCCTTGTCTTCGGCCACAGCCACATCCCCTGGGACACGGAGGCCCCGGGTGGGCTGCGCCTGCTGAACCCGGGGTCGCCGACGGACCGCAGGCGGCAGCCGTACTGCACGTACATGACGTGCACGCCGGCGGACGGGGTCCTCGGCGAGGTCGCCCTGCACCGCCTGCCGAGGCGCTGAATCGGCCCGCTGAGGTCTCACTGCTCTGCGGCGGAAGCCCGGGCCTTGCAGCCGCCGGTGAACCGGACCTGCCCCGGGCGATCCGCCGACGATGTCACGGCGCCCGCCTCATGCCTCTGCCGGCCGTGCAGGCAGCCCGCAGGGGCCGCCGCAGACCGGACCGGGTTCAACCCTGGCCGCGCCGTGACCGTGCCGCGGCGATGACGCCGAGCGCCCGATGACGCCGAGCGCCACGCCGACAGCCAGTACGAGGAGCCCTCTCAGCCACACCTCCTGCTCGATGCGCGTGGCCAGCGCGACACAGGACACAGCTCCGAGAACAGGTACTGCCTCGGCGCCCGGAAGTGCTCGCGAGGGGCGGCATCCCGACGCAGTACGAGGAGTGCGGTGTTGACGAGGAAGACCACGAGGAGGAGCAGGACCAGGGTGGAGCATCCCCGGTCAGCGCCAGGAGCAGCGCGAGGCCGGTGGTTGCGGCGATCGCGGCCCAGAGGGTGCGCCGACGGGTCAGTACCTTCGTCAGGAAACCGGGCAGGACGTGCCTGACCCCGGACCCCACCCCAGGAAGAGAAGAACCATGCCCCGCTCCCGCCCCGCGATCGACAGCGAACTCGCCGCAGCCCTTGAGGCCATGCCGATCGGCCCGAACGGCGTCTTCGACCTGACCGACATCCCCGCCACCCGCGAGGCCGTCCGCGCACTGGCCGACTCCATCGCCGCCACCCTCCCCGACGAGCCCACCGTTACCGCCGACGAAATCCAGGTGCCACGCGCCGAAGGCCCCGACGTCCCGGTCTTTCTGCTACGTCCGCAGAACGCGCCCGGACCGCTGCCGGTCCTCGTGTGGTTCCACGGCGGCGGGCAGGTGCTCGGCTTTGCCGCCCAGGACGCACCCTGGCTCAAGCCGCTGGCCGCGGCACTGGGCTGCGCCGTCGCTGCCGTCGACTACCGACTGGCCCCGGAGACCCCCGCGCCCGGCGCCGCCGAGGACGGATACACCGCCTACCAGTGGATCACTCACAACGCCGCCGATCTCGGCCTCGACCCCACCCGCATCGGCCTGGCCGGCCAGAGCGGTGGCGGAGGCATCGCCGCCGCCACCGCCCTTCTGATCCGCGACCGCGGCGCGGCGACCCCCCCTGTTCCAGCTGCTGCAGTACCCGATGCTCGATGACCGCAACACGACCGACTCCAGCCGGGAGATCACCGACATCGACATCTGGGACCGCGCGACCAACCTCCTGGCCTGGCAGGCGATCCTCGGCCACCCCGGCACCGAGGACGTCACCCCCTACGCCGCCCCAGCCCGGGCCAGCGACCTCGCCGGACTGCCCCCGACCTTCGTCGGCGTCGGCGAACTCGACGTCTTCCGCGACGAGAACCTCGACTACGCCTCGCGCCTGCGCGCCCACGGCGTCGACGTTCAGCTGCACCTGTACCCCGGCGAATACCATGCCTTCGACCTGTTCGCCCCGCAGTCCCACCTCGCGGAAAGTTTCCGCCACACCCTGCACGACTACCTCGTCCGGCACTTCACGAAGGCCCCGGCAACGCCAGCTGCTTCGTAACAGGCAGCTCCGACGGCGAGCCGCCGGTACTGAACCCCACACGCGCCTGCGAGCCGATCACCACCCCGCCCGGCTCGCAGGCGCGTACGGAATGAATTGAAGCAACCCCCGTTGCGCATGGGAGTCCCTTGCCGGCCCGCAGGGGAGACGCGGGTTCGCCGCGACACCGGCGAGCGCCGAGCAGCTGACTGGGCTCGGACACGAGTTTGTAATCGAGGCGGGGGCCAGGAGACTCTTGGCTGGACAGGTTCCCTCACCGATCGAGTCCTTGTCCAAGGCCTGGATCTGGCAGTTGTCCGCGAAAACCTGCAGGTCGATAGCCACGCGCCTATCTTCTTGCTGCTCTGGCGCGGCCAGGTGGCACGGTGTGGTCAAGCACCACTCATCCTGGCCGGACTCCCAGGGCGGTGCTGGACGCCCACGGGGGCTCCCGTCTTCGGGGCGCGCACCCCCAACGACCCGAGTGTGCGCCGTGGACATGCCTCAAGAGCCCGGATCGTGATCGTGTGAGGGGCTCTAAGACTTCACATCCACGGGCGCCGCGCCTACGCCTACGCCTGCCGCCGCTCCCACTGCTCCTTCGTGATCTCGTACCGCACACCCCCGTGCTCGGAACCCTCAACCTTCATCATGTCGTCCGGAGTGGGGATGCTCTCCGCGAGCGTCATCCCGAGCTTCTCCATGACGTTGCGCGAAGGGAGGTTCACGATCATCGTCTCGGCCCAGACCATGCGCATCCCAAGCTCGGTGAACCCCTTCGCCAGCAGCGCCTGCGAGACCTCCGTGGCGTAGCCCCGGCCCCAGGCCGCCTGGTGCAGGCGGTAGCCGAGTTCGGCCTCCTCACGTGGGCCGCTGCGGAGCGGACGCAGGCAGAACCAGCCGACGAACATGCCGCCGTCCTTCTCGTGCGCGGCGAACAGGCCGAGGTCGTGATCCCAGCGCTCGTAGCCGGCGAGGATGCTGGGGACGGCGAGGTCGCGGACCTCCTCCGGCGGAGTCGGAGCGCCGCCGGTCAGGTAGCGCATCACCGCCGGGTCGCTGTCCAGCTCGATCAGCAGGTCCGCTTCGGTGGCGGCGAAGGGGCGCAGGGTCAGGCGCTCGGACTCGAGGTAGGTGGTCACGTGAGGATCATGGCCGAGGCGGGTCTGACGGTCCAGGCGTTTTCGGACCGCGTCTGTCACCGACGGGCATGACACGGTTGCCTTCACGTCATGCTGAGGACCCGCCTCCATCGCTCCCCAAGTCGTCACCGTGCTGGTTCTGCGGCCCTGTGGAGACTGCGGCCCTACGGGCGGCTGCGGCCAGCGGCCAGCCAGGGCCCGATGGAGCTGTTGGAGCCGTCGTTGGTGAGGGGGGCCTGTGCGGGGTGCGGCCGGGCCGCGTGGTGGAGATCCAGACCAGGCGGTTTCTCTCGTCGGTCCGGGGCGAGGAAGTGCAGGTCACGGACGGTGCCAGCGGGACCAGCCGTCACTACCGCCTGTCGTGCGTCATCCCTCCCGCCCCCGGGGGCCCATTACCTGGCAGGTAATCGATCTTCGGAGCGGACGCGGGCAAGGTTGCCGTCACAGGCCGGGGGAGCGCGGGACGCGCCCTCCACCAGGGTCCTGAGGTCAAGGTTTTTCCCCTACGACGGGCGAGAGGTCAAAGATGCGCAGTACGCAGGTGCTTGGGCGTGCGGGAGCCGTCACGGTCGCGATGGTGTCCGGGATAGCGTTCGGCACGGTACACACGAACACGGACGCGGGAGGCGCGCTGCACGCGACGGCCGGCGCCGCACCGGCCTCGGTCGCGTGCGCGGGGGTCCGTGAAAAGGTCGGCACGCTGGAGGGGACCATCACCCCCAACGCCTGCGCGTTCATGAAGCGGCAGATCGCGTTCGGCGAGACCCCCACCGGGACCCCGCCGCAGCCGGGCGAGGTCGGACACCCGCGGGTCACCGCCTATCTCGACATCTTCGACCCGGAGGCCACACTCTGGGAGGCCGGCGGCAATCCGCAGCGCGGGCACGCCGTCATCGGGAACTCGATTGTCGGTTCGCTCGGTCTCGTACCGGACCTGCGCTATCGGGGCACCGAAGTCGTGGCGAACGGTGCGGTGGTGATGTTCGGCCAGTGGAATGAGGCCACCGTCAAGGGCCACAAGGTCGGCTACCCGCAGGTTGCCCGCAATGTCCTCTCCGACGACGGCAAGACGATCCAGGCCCGGCGCTACTACGACCGGTACACCGTGTTCCGCTCGGCCGCCCCGGAGCTGCGCAACCTGTTCGAGGGTGTCGCGGACACGGGCCCGGACGCGGACACAGGCCCGGCGGCCGACGCCGGCCGGGGCCCCGCGCCGCGCTCCTTCCGCGTCGGGGACATCACGGCGCGGCTCGCGGCCTGGAACACCGAGGACATCGACGCTCTCGTCGGCGGCGCCGGACACGGCCGCCTGACCGCGCCCGGCCTTGCCGCGCCCCTCGAGACCGTCGACGGCAAGGCGGCCTATCTCCGCCGGCTCTTCGACCACGCCGACGTCCTGCTGAAGCCGGGTCAGGTCGCGTTCGGCCGCACACACACATTCGTGGAGTGGCACGGCACCGTCACCAGCCCGAAGGGCACGAACGTCCCCTTCGGGATCGTGGAGCGCTTCGGTCCGGCGGGCGAATGGGAGCTGTACTTTGACACTCTGCCCCTGATCGCCAATCAGGCTCAGGTCGAAGCCATGTTCCAGCGTTTGGCCCAGTCCTGACAGCGACGCGTCCGGGCGAGGGCCCTCAGCCCCTGGGGGGTGGGCGAGCTTGCCGGCCTCCCCTCGAGGGCTGAGAGGGCTTCTGGATTCACCGTGAGGGTCGTGTCGTGGACGTAGCGGCCCGACAGCCGTCTCGGGGGCCGCTGGTGGACGGACCAGGGGCGAGTGCCAGCTCCGAGTTTGGGCCCGGCCTGGGTCGGCTGGTCGACCCGATCACCGGGCCGTCGGCCGTCGCGGCGTAACCGATCAGGCGAAGGCCGTACTTGCCCTGGGTGCCCTCAGCTCTTCACGCACGCGGCCTGGCCGGATGCTTGAGGGCTGAGGTTCAGGTCAGGGGGTCTGGACCGGCTCCGCGCAGGAAGAGGTCGACGACGTCCTGGGCCAGGCGGTCGGCGGAGGCCGGAGTGCAGTCGTCCTGTGGGGGGTGGACGGTGGCTGCGAGTTCCATGAAGGCGGTGGCGAGGAATCCGGGGTCGGCTTGCCGTAGTTCGCCCGTGGTTACTGCCTGGGCCATGAGGTCGGTGACGGGCTGGATGAGGCCGCGCGTGTAGTCGTGGGAGACCTTGGCGCGCTGGTCGTCTTCGAGGTGGCGGAAGGCGTAGTAGATCTGGTTGCTGAGCGCTGAGTTGTAGGTGCCTGTGGCGTAGGAGGCGGCGAGGGCGAGGAGCTTGTCGCGCAAGGTGCCGGGGGTGGCGAGTGCGCTCTGGAGGAGCGCGGAGGCTTCCTTGGTGTAGTGGTCGGCCACCTCCATGAACAGGGCGGGCTTTCCGCCGGGGAAGTGGTGGTAGAGGCTGGCCTTCTTGACGTCGACGGCTTTGGCGATGTCGTCGAGGGAGACGCCGAGGTAGCCGTAGTCGGTGAGGCGGCGGGCGAATTCGTCGCGGGCACGGATGCGGGTGTCGCTCTGGCGGGGCATGGTGGTCAGACTCCTGTACGGGTACGACGGGTCAGGGTGAGGTGGGCCGCGGCGGCGCCCGCCACCAAGAGGGCGAGAGCGACGAGGGTGCCCGGCAGCAGTTTCTGCTCGTTGTAGGGCGCGGTGAGCAGGCTGCGCATGGCTTCCAGCGGCGGGGTGAGCGGGTTGATGTCGGCAGCGCGGGCCATCCAGCCGCCGAGTTGGTCACGCGGGACGAAGGTGGCGGTGAAGAAGGAGAGCGGGAAGAAGACGAGGGTCACGGAGCCGACTGCCGAGCTGTTGCCGGTGTGGAGGCCGACCGCGGCGGCCAGCAGCAGGAACCCCGTCCCCAGCAGGACGGTGGCGCCGATGAGCGCCAGGACGGCGGGGGCCCCGGTGACGGGGTTCAGGCCGAGAAGCAGGCCGAGTCCGGTGAGCGCGGCGCCCTGAGCGGTCAGGACGACGACGCCTGCCAGGACAGGGGCGGTGATGAGGGCCCAGCGGCCGACCGGGGTGAGCCAGAGCCGTGCGTGATAGCCCGAGCCGATGTCGCTCACGAGCAGCTGCCCCGCGGTGGCGCCGCCGGTGAAGGCGGTAGTGAGCAGACACAGCGGCAGAACCACGTCGATGTAGCGACCGCCGGGAGTGGCCGCAGCAGTCACCGAGGACAGCTGCCCCTCGTAGATGATCATGAAGAACGCGCTCGTGAGCAGCGGCGAGAGAAGCAGGGAGGGCGTACGGAGGCAGGACTTGAGCGAGCGGGCGGTCAGTGGTCCCAGGGCCGCCCACGACTTCGCTGCTGCGGGTGGTCCTGCGGGGCCGACGACGGTGGTGGCGAGCGTGTTCATGCGGCAGTGGCGCCTTCCGGGGTGAGGGCCAGGCGGAGGAACACGTCCTCCAGGCTGGGTTCGTCGACGGTCAGGGATTCGGCGTGCAGGCCGGCGGAGGCCAGGTGAGCAGCGTCTCTCCGTCGGCTCCAGGCCGGGCGAGCCTGATGCTCACCGCGTGCGGGGCGGTTTCGTCCGTGTGGAGTTGCTCTCCCTTGGTGGCGAGCAGTTCCCGGGCCCGGCCGGCGGCGGAGGCATCACGGAATCGCAGGGTGAGGACACGGTCGCCGACCTGGTCCTTGAGGGCGTGCGGGTCGGCGGAGGCGATGAGGCGTCCGGCGCGGAGAATACCGACGCGGTCGCAGAGCTGGTCGGCCTCTTCCAGGTACTGGGTGGTCAGCAGGACGGTGACGCCGTGGTTGGCGGCGAGTGCGCGGATCTCGTCCCACAGGTCCCGGCGGCTGGCAGGGTCGAGCCCTGTGGTGGGTTCGTCGAGGAAGAGGACGTCCGGGCGCTGGACCAGAGCGACTGCGAGGTCGACACGGCGGCGCTGGCCCCCGCTGAGCTTGCCGACCGGGGTGTCCGCGAAGTCCTGCGCGTCGAAAGCCGTGAGGAGCTCGGCGCAGCGTGCGCGTGCCTGCCGGGCGGTGAGGGACTGGAGCCGTCCTTGCAGGGGCAGCAGTTCGCGGGCGGACATCAGAGGGTCGAGGGCAGTGCCTTGGAGAACGACTCCGGTGCGGCGGCGGACCGTTCCAGGGTCACGGGAGATGTCGGCTCCGGCGACCTGGGCGGTGCCCCGGGAGGGGCGGAGCATGGTGGTGAGCATGCGGACGGTGGTGCTCTTGCCTGAGCCGTTGGGGCCGAGCAAGCCGTAGACCTCTCCGGGGTTCACCTCCAGGTCGAGCCGCTGCACCGCGGGGTGTTCGGCGAAGTCCCGGCCGAGCCCGATGGCACGGATGGATGGGGTGGCGACGGTGTCCATGCCCAAAACCTACCTATCGATAGGTAGGTTTGCAAGCTGAGTCCCTCTGTTACGAGTCTCCGGTCATCAGAGGGACCCCAGCGGTGTGCCGAGTCGTTCTGAGGTCATACCCCGAGCTGCCCCGGTCCGCAGGAAGGCCAGGGCCTGCACGGAGGCGGAGGGTGTCGGCTCGCTCGTGCCGCCGGCTCGATCGTCGTGGTGATGAAGTGTCCCGAGTGGGGTCCGGACGGTTTGACGTACGGACCCCGCTCGGGACGGGAGTGTCAGCGCTTCATGAGAGCGAAGACGCCCCAGCTGAGGTACTCACGCCCGTAACGGGCGTAGTGGGCGGGCTCGGCGGTGAGTTCCTCCCGTACTTCGGGGGCGAGTTCGTCGTCCGGGTGCTCGTCGAGCCAGCGCCGCATGCTGAGCCATTGGGCCGCGGCGTAGCGGTCCCAGCTGTGCTGATCGGCCAGCATCATTTC
Organism: Streptomyces argenteolus; assembly: GCF_042902585.1. Classification (GTDB taxonomy): domain Bacteria; phylum Actinomycetota; class Actinomycetes; order Streptomycetales; family Streptomycetaceae; genus Streptomyces; species Streptomyces argenteolus. The sequence goes on along the minus strand of NZ_JBIBEG010000003.1, from coordinate 390,059 downwards.
CACGACGTCGTACCCGAGTTCCTGGAACTGCTCGATCAGAGCGGGGAGGAGCAGGAAGTCGGCGATGGAAGTGGCGTGGCATGCCTTGGCGGTCTCCTCGCCCGGCGGGGTCCGTCGCCAGAAGGGTTCACCGATCAGCATCATTCCTCCGGGGCGCAGGCTGCGCTGGAGCAGCTCGATCGTTCCGGGGACGCCATTGCCGATCCAGGTGGCGCCGACGCAGGCGGCCAGATCGACGGGCTGGTCGGCGACGTGGCCGGCGGCGTCGCCGTGGACGAACTCGACCTGGTCGGCGACGCCGAGTTCGGCGGCGCGGGCCCGGGCCTGTGCGGTGAAGAGTGTGCTGATGTCGACCCCGGTGCCCCTGAAGCCCAGGTCGCGGGCCCAGGTGCAGAGCATTTCGCCCGAGCCGCTGGCCAGGTCGAGCACCCGGGTCCCGGCGGGGAGGCGGAGGGATGCGCCCAGGGTGGCGAACTTGTCCGCGGTCAGCGGGTTGTGGATGCGGTGGTTGCTCTCGCGGATGGTGAAGATGCGGGGAAGGTCCATGACCGTGTTCCTTTCCGTCATGCCTTGAAGTGGGAGGACTGCTTGAGGGCGCGCACCTGTCGCGAGAGCTGCTTCATCGGCCGCTCCAGCTCGGCGCGCAGGCGGGCGTCGGTGCGGGCGGCGGCATAGGTGTTCTCGCGCTGCAGCCGGTGGTAGCTGTCGAGACGCCGCTGGGTGAGACGGCCGTCCTCGACGGCGGCCAGCACCGCGCAGCCCGGCTCGGTGGTGTGGGCGCAGTCCGCGAAGCGGCAGTCGCGGGCCAGCTCGCCGATCTCGGCGAAGACGTGGTCCAGGCCGTCGTCGGCGTCGTGCAGGCCGACCCCGCGCAGTCCGGGGGTGTCCAGCAGGACCCCGCCGTGAGGCAGCGGCAGCAGCTCGCGCCATGCGGTGGTGTGCCGGCCCTTGCCGTCGCTGCCGCGTACCGCGCCGGTGGCCAGGTGGTCCTCGCCGAGCAGGCGGTTGCCGAGTGTGGACTTGCCCGCGCCCGAGGGTCCGAGCAGCACGACCGTGCCCGACAGGACGGCGGTCAGAACGTCCAGGCCCTCGCCGGTGGTGGCGCTGGTGACCAGCACCTCCACGCCCGGGGCCGCCTCGGCCACCTCGGACGCCGCCGAGGCGGGGTCGGTGGACTGGTCGGCTTTGGTGAGCACCACCACGGGCGTGGCGCCGCTCTCCCAGGCCAGGGCGAGCATCCGCTCGATCCGCCCGAGCTTGAGCGGGTCGGCGAGGGAGACGATCACCGCCACGGTGTCGACGTTCGAGGCCAGTACCTGGGCGTGGGAGGTGCGCGAGGAGGTGGAGCGAACCACGGCACTCCGGCGCTCCAGCACCTCCACCACAGTGGCGGAGGTTGCCGGGCCGGCCGGCCGGACGGCCACCCAGTCGCCGGTGCAGGGCGTCAGCCGCTCACCGGTGCCTGAGGAGGGGAGGACCATCGCGCGGACGGAGCCGGTCTCGGCGACGACGTCGCACAGACCGCGCTCGGCCCGCACGACACGGCCCGGGACCAGTCCCTCGTCCCTCGACGGACGGAAGGACCGCTCACGCTCCGTGTCCCAGCCGTAGTCGACCAAGGTCGGAACGCGCGGAGGACGGGAGAGAGCAGATGGGTGTGAAGCATGTGGGTGAAACAATTGAAGAGACCCTTGAGAGGGGGTCTCGCCGGACGTCAGACGTGCCGGAACCACTCCCGCACAGGGGAGGTTGGCAGAGGAAAGGTCAGGCCGAGACCCGAGAGATGCGAACGAGTCGGGCACCGCACACAGCGGTGGTCACCACGACCGTCATCGCGCATCTCCTCCGATCTCCAAGAGTGGCCTGGTCGCCACTTCCACGGAAACCGTAGCATTTTCTGTGTACCTCTGCGTCGGCCCCGGGCAACGCGGGGGCTGTCTCATAAACAGCGCTCCAGTCATCACGGACCTTGCGCATGTCGATCCGGGGCAGGATTCCTCTCCGGAAGGCCGAACCACCCGCACCGGTCGCATGCGCACGAGCGACGCCCCTGGACGACTGAGACGATCCGACGCAGGGACGAGAACTGGGGCAGAGGTCGCCAGCTCGGGGGTCCACCGACGTCGTCGCTGTTCACCGCGATGGCGGGGCCGATAATCCGTTGACGCCCCCTCATGGGTCATTGCTACTGTCGGCCGTTCCATCGGAACTACTCGGCCCTACTGTGCCCCCGAAAGGAGTGAGTTTTGTGCCCCCGGCCCTTGCCGCGCGCGCCTCGCTGCACGGCTCCTGCCGTCCCGTCCTCCTGACCCGTCCCACGCGGACGGCTACCGGACGCGGCTTTCCGGTGCTCTGACCTGCCCACGTACCCCGTAGTCCCCCGCGCGCTGCGGCATACAGGGCGTCTTTGGCGAGGCCGCTCGGCCTGCTCTTGCTGTCATGACCGACTTCTCAGCAAGGAGCCCTCCGGGTGTCCAGTACCAACAGAACTCGCTCCAACATCCCGAACACCGCTCTGGCCGGCACTTTCACCTGTGCCTGGTGTGGCCTGACGGTATCCAACGCCGCCGGCGACGGCACACGGCGAAACCACTGCCCGTCGTGCCTGCACTCGCAGCACGTCCTCGACCATGTCGAGGGCGGCCTCAGCGCATGCCAGGGCCGGATGTCGGCGATCTCCGTCGCCGTGCTGCGTACCGGTGACTGGATGGTCATCCATCGTTGCGTGCGCTGCGACGAGCTGACCTCCAGCCCCATCTGCGCCGACGACAACCAGCTCATCTTGATGCGCATGGCCGTGCGTCCGCTGGCACAACCACCGTTCCCGCTCGAGGCATTCGGCGACCTGTAGACAGGAAGGAGAAGATTCCGTGCCGAGACGAGCGAACAACTCCGGCAGACGTACGCAGGGAACGCGGCGGCCTCAGCGACGCAAGGACGTCCTGCACCGCCAGGGAGGGCATCGGCGACACGATTTCAGGTGCGTGGGCTGCCGACTGGTTGTGTCCCTTGACGCGCCGGGCACCACCCACCGCAATCACTGTCCGAACTGCCTGGTCAGCCTGCACGTCGACCGTCGGATCCCGGGTGACCGGGCCGCGGCTTGCCGTGGACGGATGGAAGCACTGAGTATGTCCGTGCGACCCGACGGCGAGTGGATGATCATTCACCAGTGCCAGTCCTGCGGTGAGCTCAGCGCCAACCGGATCGCCGGCGACGACAACGCGCTGTCTCTGGTGCGCCTCGCGCTGAAACCGCTGCGGGACAGCAGCATCGCCCACCGAACGCTGCTCCAGCTGTGACCTGAGCCGTGCTCGCGGCGTGGAGCCGCAAGAACCGGGGCGAGCGCCGCTCTTTTCGTGCGGCGTTCTGAACCTTCCTCGCACCGGTGTGGCATCGAGGCTGCACGAAGGGGCGGAGCGTACGAGCACGTCCGCGCTCGCACGCTCCGCCCCTTCTCCAGGTCACGGAGCACCTCTTGTGCGTCGGGGCACCGTCACCCACAGGGACGAAATGCGCGGTCAACATCGACGCCCGCCAACCGGGACAGACACCCAACCTCCCGACAGGCATGGGTGCCTCCTGATAAGGCTGGTGTAGGTCAGGTGTGCGTGATGAGGAACGTGGGGCCGTCGCCGCGCCTTGCTCGTTCGATGGCGTCGAGACGGGTGAAGGCGCGCGGTGCCATCAGTTCATGCCAGGTCGCGAGGTCGTGGACGGACCACATGTCGTGCTCCGCGGGGTCGAGGCGGATCCGGCCGAGCTGTTCGGCGGTCAGCCGACCTCCGTCGAAGATGAGCCCGATCTTGTTGAACGGCAGGCTCGAACCGGCGTGCGTGAAGTGCGTGAGAAGCAGCTTCGGCGTGTCCAGACCGAGTTCGAGGCCCGTCTCCTCGACCGCCTCGCGCTGAGCGGTCTGCAGAGGGTCCTCGTTCGGGGCGTCCAAGTTGCCGCCGGGGAACTGCCAGAGTCTCGAGCCGTAGACCGAGCGGAGCTGGATGGGCCGGTCGTGCGCGTCGCGGATGTACAGGCAGCCGTACACCGTGTGGTGGGGGACGGTCTGCGCGTATTGCTCGGCTGTCATCGGCATGGGTCGGCCGGGTCGGGCGGGGCGGTGGTCGAAGGCAAGTGCGAGCACGCCGAGGGCTTCCTCATCCGGTGGGTAGATGCTGCGGAGGTTGGCGAGCAGCTCTCCGGGCAGCCCGTCCGGGTCGATGCGTGCGGTGTCCTCCGAGCGGAGCAGGTCCTCGAAGGAGGAGTACGGGGTGATCCGATGCACGATGACGTCGAGTTCCCGCCCGGTGTCCCGGTCATGGAAGACGACCGTGTCACCGACGCCGATGTCGCGCTTGTTCGGGGCGGCTACCCTCACTTCGATCGTCTTACGACCGGCTTCCACGTGGCGGTAGTACCTCCCGAGCAGGTGCATGTGGTGCTCGGGTGGTGCGTCTCCGGCCGACGGGCTCGGGACGGCCGGGATCTGCTGGGGGTCGTCGGACATACGTGCCTCCGTTTGGTCCTGTCCGTCCGTCGCGGTCTCCGGACCGGTCATGGAACGGTGGCTGCGCACTCCTGTGTCTGCCGATCGGAGCGGGTGGCGGGAAGTGGACGAGTCCGCCGGCGTGCCAGGGCAGTGCGATCGGTCCGTAGCGCGCGTGCGGCTCCTTGCGCATCAGTGATGTTGGCGCCGCCCGTGGTGGCGTGCTCGCGCAGCACGTTCCGGCGGATCACGTCCTGGCCCACGATCGCGACACCGCGGCCGTAGTGATCTCGCAGGCCCCGGGCCACGCTCGACTTGTCCGACGCCGAGTCCCCGCGAAGCACCACGAGGCGGGTGTCCGATCGTCCGGCCGCTGTCGCAGCGGGCACGCGACTGCGTGCGCTGGTCGGTGTGCCGGTCATGCGGGCCAGCCCGTCTCGCTGTAGAGCTCACCGCTCTGGATCTTCGCGATAGCCAGTCGGGTATAGGGGACGAGGTCATCGGGGAGGGCAGCTGGGTCCCAGAATCTCCACTGCAGGCACTTGTCCGGCTCGCGCAGCTTCGGTTCCCCGCGCCACGTACGGGCGCGGAAGAACAGGCCCATCCGCGGGGGGTTCCTGGGCTTGCCGATGTGGTGAACGACGTGGACGAGTTCGACGTCCTGGCGCTCGATGTGCAGGCCGGCCTCCTCCTGGGCCTCCCTGATCAGGCAGGCGATGGCGCTCTCCTGCTCGCAATGGCCGGCCAAGACGTGCCAGGTGGACGGAGCGAACGCGGAGTTGGGGTGGCGCAGTCCGAGCAGCACCGTCCCGTCGGCCCGCTCCAGATAGAGGTGGACACCGATGATGTTGGGGACCGTGCCGTGCGGCGAAGCCAAACGCTCCTCCTCGGGTTCTGGTCCGCTCTGCATCGCCGGATTGCGGGCTGCGTGGCGCCGTACGAGGTCGCTGGTGGTGTCCGCGATGCGCAGGCGGTGCAGGTCCGAGGGGGCGAACCATGCGAGCATTACCCCCTCGGTCAGATGGAGTTCGCGCGGATCACCATTCCAGCGGCCCGCGAAGATGGCGATGGGAACGGTCGCGCCGTCGTCGGCGGCGGCGTACTCGGTGCCGAACGGGGTCAGGTCGGTGAGGTCGAGGCCGGCTTCCTCGACCAGTTCGCGCCGGACGGTGTGTTCCAGGGTGGCGTCCTGAGGCTCTCGGCCGCCGCCCGGAAGGGACCACATGCCGGGCTCCCAGATCTGGCCTGGGAAGTAGTCGCGCAAGTGCAGCAGGTACTCGCCGCGGTCGTTGTGGATCAGGGCCGAGGCGTTGGCCGTCTCCGGTTCGACCTGCAGCGGGAGCTTGAGCAGCTTCTCGCGCAGGGCCGGTGAGCTCAACCGGTCCGCGGGTCGCCACTCGATGCCGCCGACTTCGTCCTCCTGAAGTACCACCGGCACCCCGGTCGAGGTGTGCAGCCGGAAGGGGAACCGGAGGTCGAAGTGCTGGTGGCCGGGTTCGCCCTTGCCCGGGTGGGCGTCGATGCCGTGGATGTCGATGTCCAGCGGCACGGTCTCGTAACCGGGCCACGCCGTGACGGCCTCGGGTGGGAGCCCGGTCTCCTCGTGCAGCTCCCGCAGTGCCACAGCGGCCAGGGAATCGTCGGTGGGCTCGGTGTGTCCGCCGGGGGCGAGGACCTTCCCGCCGGCCAGGTGCGGCACGTGCAGGACGCGGCCGAGCTGATCGACGACGATCGCGCTGCAGGTGACGTGTCCGGTGAAGGTCGAGCGGCTGGCGACGTCCTCGCCGGTCCGGTCGAGGGCGTCCAGGAGGACGCCGAGCTGCTCACGCTCGTGGGGGTGGCGTGCGAGGTAGGCATCGACGGTGGTGCGGATGTGGTGGTGCGACAAGGGCATGGGGCTACCTCGGAGGAGTGTGGAGCGAGAGGAGGCGACAGGGCGGGTTCGGGTCAGCTCAGGTGCATGCCCTCCGCAGGGATCTCCTCGATGGCGGCGGGGGAAGCGGTGGGCAGACCCCACCGCGCGCGTGCCGTGTCCACGGCGCGTTGGGCTTGCCGTGCTCCGGGCGGGCCCCAGCCCAGCAGAGCGGCTGCCTGGGCGGGGGTGGCGAGCAGGCGGGCGAAGGGATGGCGGGATCGACGGCCGCCGGTCCGACGGCGGTGACCCGAGCGACCAGGCGGAGCCGGGCGTTGGGCCCCACGCCGCCGTAGACCTTGCCGGTCTCATCCAGCACCCAGCCCAGTCGGACCGGGTCGGTCAGGGTGAGCTGGGCTTCCTCGGCTGCTTCGCGGTGCAGGGTGTCCTCGGGCGTCGCGTCGGTGCTCTCCACGGTGCCGCCGGGCAGCATCGGCAGCGCGCCCCGCGCCCCGGGGTCGGCGACCAGGACGATCCGGCCGTCGGGGACGAAGCACCACGCCCAGGCTTGCCGCACGGGCAGTCGCTCGGGGACGGGGCCGCGGTGGAGCGGGCTGTCCCACAAAGGCCGGTAGCGGACGTGGACGTCGTGCCGGTCCAGGGCGGGGACGTCGAGGATGTGCCGGCCGTCGGCGAGGTGCGCGGTGGCGGTGTTCCCCAGCCGGGCACGGTAGGCGGCGAGCATGATCCGACCGTCGACGGGACTTAGTCGCTGCACCGCGTCCCGGGTCTCCAGGAAGGCGTACTCGGACAGCTCCTCGCGCGGCAGACGGATGGCTTCCACCTGATCGGGCGTCAGGGTCCCTGCGTCGAAGACGAACCGCACCTCGCCGGGGCAGGACGAGCCAGGCTCAAGATCGGGGTGGTGCGGGGAGGAGGAATGAACGGCGAGCACGGCCGACAGGGGGAGAACCAGCCCCAGTTCCTCGGTGATCTCACGCCGGCAGGTGACGTGCGGGTGTTCGTCGGCTTCGACGACGCCCCCGGGCAGCAGCCACGAGTGGTCCTTGCGGTAGGTGGGGCGCACAAGCAGGACCCGGCCGGCCTCGTCGGTGATGATCGCGGCTGCGCCGAGCCACGCAGCGTGCCGGGCGGCGGCGTACCGCGTTGCCGACAGGACGGACTGCGAGGCAACTCGTGCTGACGGGGGGAGAGAGGAGGACATGGCTCTGCCTTTCGGTGGGGCGGGTCATGCCGTGTCGACGACGCTCGGCGAAGCAGGCTTCGGGACGCTCGGGGCCGGGGCGTACTGGGCGGCCTGTGTGTCGAACATGGCGGCATATCGCCCACGTGCGGCGATGAGGTCGTCGTGCGTGCCGTGCTCGGCGAGACGCCCTTGGTCGAGAACGTAGATGTGGTCGGCATGGCGGACGCCGGACATGCGGTGGGTGACCAGGACAACGGCCCGGTGCGGGGCGGCGAGGCGGCGGATGCGGTCGAAGGCAGCGATCTCGGCTTCGGGGTCGAGCGCGGAGGTCGGCTCGTCGACGATGAGGACGCTGTCCTCCTGCGATGTCGAGCTGCGCCAGTGGGTGCGGGCCAGGCCCACCTTCTGCCATTCCCCGCCGGAGAGTTCGATGGCTCCGCGGAACATGCGGCCGAGCATGCTTTCCAGGCCATTGGGGAGTTTGGCGGTGACGGATCCGGCTCCGGCGTAGTCGACGGACATCTGCAGGTCATGCATAGAGGCGTCGTGGCCGGGTCGGCCGATGCGGATGTTCATCGCGGCGGTCACGGGCCAGCGCTGGAAGTCCTGCGTGAGAAGCGAGACGCGGTCGAAGACCTGGGAGCGCTTCAGCCCGGAGACGTCGAACTCGCCCCACCTCACCGACCCGGCGTGAGGGAGGAGCAGACCGGACAGGATCTTCATCAAGGTGCTTTTGCCGGAGCCGTTCTCACCTACCACGGCGATGACCGACCCCATGGGGAAGGTGAGTGTCACGTCGTCCAGGGCCGGTGCGTCGCGGTCGGGGTACCGGTAGGTGACGTGTTCGAGGGAGACCTGCTCGACCTGGGCGGGGACGGGACTGCCGGTCTGGGGGATGGCGCGTTGCACAGCTTCGACCAGGAACTGTCCGTGGTCCCGGACGTAGAGGGACTCTTCGTGCAGCTGGTTGATGTTCATCACCAGGGCACCCAGGCTCGCTGACCCGGTCCGTACCGCGATTACGGCGGTGCCGGCGACGGCGAGGCTCATGTGCCCGGCCATGATCAGCCAGATCATCGTTCCGTAGGTGGCGGCCATTGCCAGTCCGGACAGTGCGGAGGCGACCCATTCGGTGACGGCCTTGCTGGAGGCCAGACGTTCCTGCTCCGCCTCTGCGCTGTCGGCCATGCGCCGGTATCGATCGAGGAGGAAGGGACCGACGCCGTGGATGCGCACTTCTTGTGAGGCGGTGCGTTCGGTGAGGAGGTTGCCGATGAGGCGACTGGCCCGCAGGTGCTCGATCCAGCTCATCACCGACACGTAGCGTTCCTGTGCCACCCGCATGGCGCCCCACCCGCGGGGTGCGGCGATGACCAGCAGCATGGGCAGCAGCGCTGGATGCAGGATGGTGAGAACGCCGGCCGTGGCGATCAGCGAGATACCGCTGTTCAACGCGGAGACACAGGCGCCGATCATGCGGCGCGCCGAGGCGGGCCCGTACTGGGCGACGTCGATCAGACGACGGAAGTCCGGGTCGTCGATGGCTTCGAGTTCGACGGAGGTGGCTGCGGCCAGGTACTGGGTGGTGGCGATCCGCTCGACCTTTGGCTCCAGACGGCCGGCCCGAGAGGTCGACCAGCCGGCCAGAGCGGAGTTGACGACGGCGACGCCTGCCGCGGCGAGCAGTCCCGGCAGCAAGGCGTGCAGCCGCTCGACAGCGTCTCCGCCCCCTAACAGCGCGTGCATGACCGAGTTGATGGCAAGCAGGCCGACCGCGGCGGCGATCCCCTGGCCGAGTTCGCTGATCGCCACTGCCACGAGCGCGCGGCGATCCGCGCTCCAGGCCATCCGCAGGGCAGCGCCGACGAGTCTGGGCATCTGGCGCAGCGCTGACCGCATGGTCAAGTCCAGGCCCGCGTGCTCATGTTGGGACCAGCCCATGTCGTAGCGCAACGGCCCGCCGAAGAGTTCGCGCTCTGCCTCGGAAACCTGGGGCTCCGCCATGCGGACCTTGCCGAAGAATCGCTTCACTCGCTGCCTCTCTGCGTCGGCCGGTTCAGAGCCCGGTAGGACGGCGGGCCATGGGTGATCATGTGGAAGATGGCGGTGGTGTGCGGGTGCCGGCCCGGCGAGGGCTTCTCCATCGACACACCGGACAAGCCCTCGTGCTTGTCCGGCCCGGCATTGTGCGGCTCGCCCGTCCACGATCGGGCGACGAGGACTGCGGTGATCCGGTCCGGGCAGTCCGCGGATTCATGGTGGTGAATGTGGCCGCAGAACTCCTGTTGCTCGGCGCTGAGGCAGACCCCCGTCTCTTCTTCCGCTTCGTGCCGCGCGGCGTGGTCGAGCGGTTCGCCGGCTTCCAGATGGCCACCGACAAAGGTGAGTTGTCCCGGTGCGAGTGCTACCCCCGGTTTGCGACGTACACACAGTCCTGCGCCGCTTGCGCGGAGCAGGACTGGGGTCACATCAGCGATCAGCAGGTGAGGGTGGCTCACAGGCGGCCCTCCTGCAGCAGGCGTTCGAGGGTGCGCCAGCCGCGTGCCGTCACGAGCGGGTCTCCGCGCCGGGGAGACCGAAGCCGAGAGCTGGCGGCGTCGATGCTGCGAGGGGCCCAGCACGCTCTCCACTCAGGCGCGGAGGGGGAGGGACGACCAGTGGAGTCCGTCATGCGAGGTACCTCGCATCCGGTCGTGCTCCGTTGGAGAGCACGGCGGCGCGGTCGGAGGCGAGGTGAAGGCTGACGCCCGAGGAGGCAGCGGTGCTTTCGAACGCAGGGTGAACGAGCGCAGGGCGGCGTACGGGATGCATGTGGGCTCCTCGGGGCGGGATGCGGACAGGTGATCGGGTAACGGCGGGTCTGCTGTCGCCGTAACGGGTGGGGGCGGGCGAAATCTGGAACCTGATTTCGAATAGCGGGCCCCTTCCTTCTGTGGTCGGGTGGGGCGGGGCGTGACGCTGTGTTCGATCACTCGTGTGGGTTGCGGTCCCTCCTGCGGGGGATTGCCTGGGGCTGCCTGGTAGGTCCGGGCGACGGCATCGCGAAGGAAACTGCGTTTCGAGTAGAAGTGTGCTCAGCCGCCCAGCCGTGACTGGCGAGGTACTCGCAGAGCCAGAAGGCGGGGCCGGCGATAGCATCAGGGAACAGTTCGCCGCCGTCGATCCTGGCCGCCCCGAGTCGGGTGCCGCCGGGGTGCAGTGCTTCGGCCAAACAGGGCCCCAGGCGTTCCAACGGATGATTACGGTGGTTGCCGGTCGGCATACCTCTTGCGGTGGCACCCGTACGAGGACGATCGGTTCGTCCGGTCGCCGTGGCGCGGCGGGGTGGAGGATGTGGACGCCGCCCAGGACGACCCAAGCTCACAGGCCGAGGGCTGATCATCGTGCACGCTGGACTCCTTCGTGTGAAGTGGGCGCCACAGGTGATCGCCCTGCTGCCCGAAGGGGCCACCGGGTCGGCCGGACATCCCCGGGTGGCTGCCTGCTCGTCGCTGCGACGTCCGGCCAGTTCGTCGGCCTGGGGTGGGCGGGTGACTCATGGTGAAGTCGGTCAGGTGATCTTGGACGAGGCTGTTGCGGATGCCCGCCTCGCCGCATGGGAGTTCGACGGTGCACGGGCCTGGCTGGAGGAAGCCCGCCGGCACCCGATGGAGCCCCTGGCGGCCGAAGTGTGGGTCACCGAACCTGCTTTCGAGCACGTTCTGCTGGTCAAGCGCCGTGTGCGCGGCTGGGTGCCGCCCGGCGGCAAGGTTGAACAGGGCGAGGCGCCGCGTGCGGCGGCGGCACGAGAGCTGCTGGAGGAGACCGGCCTGTGCAGCGAGCTGCTGCCCGAGCCCGCAGCCGTCATGGTGCGTTCCTACCGGGCCGACTGGTCTCCGACGCTGGGCCTGTCCTATGCCGCGGTCGCCGAACGTGACGTACCGCTCGCCGGGGAGCAGAACCAGCCGGCGGCATGGTTCCGTCTGGACGCCGACTGGGACAGCGTCTTCCCCGAGGATCGCGAGCGGATCCGTGCGCACGCTCGCCGCCTGGCAGCCGGCCGGGCGGTCGGCTCCCGCTGAGGAAGGCCGCCGGCCGCCGTTCACAGGACGGCCTCGATCCGATCGAGGTCGGCCGAGGGCAGGGGTGACAAGCTCAAGGTCGTGCAGGAAGCAGCACCACACCGGCTCCAGGCCGGACTCGAACTCTTCAGAGCTCAGGCACCCGTTGGCGTACGCGGCGGTCGGCACCGCGTGCTCCAGCAGCAGGTGCAGGTGGGTGACGGTCAGACCGACCTCTTCGGAGGCTGTTCCGCAATGCAGCGGGAAACCTTCCGCTACTACGCCGAGTTCCTGGCCGAGGCACGGAACCATGCCGACAGCCTGATCGAGGAGCCGTTGCGAAGGTGGAAGGGGCAGGGCGGCAGTGCAGAAGACGCAGGAACCGGGCCTTGGCCCGGAAATGCCCCGGAACAGCTGGTCAGAGGTGGGACAGCAGTGGGACCTGTCAGGAGTCGGTCTGCACCTCACCCCGTGGCTCAGATGGACGCCGGGAAGGGCGCCTGTCAGGTGAAAAGCCTGGTCAGACGCCCTTCTTTGGTGTCTAGAAGAAGCCCAGTTTCTTCGGCGAGTACGACACGAGGAGGTTCTTCGTCTGCTGGTAGTGGTCGAGCATCATCTTGTGGGTCTCGCGGCCGATGCCGGACTTCTTGTAGCCGCCGAACGCCGCGTGCGCGGGGTAGGCGTGGTAGCAGTTGGTCCACACCCGGCCCGCCTTGATCTCGCGGCCGAGACGGTAGGCGGTGTTGCCGTCACGGGACCAGACGCCCGCGCCGAGCCCGTACAGCGTGTCGTTGGCGATCTTCAGGGCCTCGTCGACGGAGTCGTACGTGGTGACCGCGAGCACCGGACCGAAGATCTCCTCCTGGAAGATCCGCATGTCGTTGGTGCCGCGGAACACGGTCGGCTCGATGTAGAAGCCGTCCTCCAGACCGCTCACCGTGCGGGCGCTGCCACCGGTGAGAAGTTCGGCGCCCTCCTTCTTGCCGATGTCGATGTAGGAGAGGATCTTCTCGTACTGCTCGTTGCTCGCCTGTGCGCCGATCATGGTCGCCGGGTCCAGCGGGTCGCCGCTGACGATGGCCCGGGTCCGATCGATGCAGCGAGCCATGAACTCCTCGTACATCGAGGAGTGGACCAGAGCGCGGGACGGAGACGTGCAGACCTCGCCCGAGTTGAGGGCGAACATCACGAAGCCCTCGACCGCCTTGTCCAGGAAGTCGTCGTCGGCGGCCATCACGTCCGGCAGGAAGATGTTCGGGCTCTTGCCGCCGAGTTCCAGTGTGACCGGGATGATGTTCTCGCTCGCGTACTGCATGATCAGGCGTCCGGTCGTGGTCTCCCCGGTGAAGGCGACCTTGGCGACGCGGGAGCTGGACGCGAGGGGCTTGCCCGCCTCCACACCGAATCCGTTGACGACGTTGACCACACCGGGCGGCAGCAGGTCCGCGATCAGCTCGACGACCAGCAGCAGGCTGACAGGGGTCTGTTCGGCCGGCTTGATGACCACGCAGTTGCCCGCGGCCAGGGCCGGGGCCAGTTTCCACGTGGCCATCAGGATGGGGAAGTTCCACGGGATGATCTGGCCCACCACGCCCAGCGGTTCGTGGAAGTGGTACGCCACCGTGTCCGCGTCGATCTCGGCGACGCTGCCCTCCTGCGCGCGCACCACCCCGGCGAAGTAGCGGAAGTGGTCGATCGCCAGGGGGATGTCGGCGGCCAGCGTCTCGCGGACCGGCTTGCCGTTCTCCCAGGTCTCGGCGACCGCGATCCTCTCCAGGTTCTCCTCGAGCCGGTTCGCGATCTTGTTGAGGATGTTGGCGCGTTCCGTGGCAGAGGTGCGGCCCCAGCGGTCGGCCGCCGCATGGGCCGCGTCCAGGGCGAGTTCGACGTCGGCGGCGGACGAGCGGGCGACGTCGCAGAAGACCTTGCCGTTCACGGGGGACGGATTGCCGAAGTACCGGCCCTCGACCGGGGCGACCCAGTCCCCGCCGATGAAGTTGTCGTATCGCGGGGCGAAGGCGACGATGCTGCCGTCCGTTCCGGGCTGCGCGTACACCATGGCGGCTCTCCTCGGTGACGTGAAGGGTGAGTACGGTGCCGCGACGGCCGCGCCGCCGCAGTGCGCCCCACCCTGGCCCCCGAAGGTTGGCGCGAGGTTGGCGTCCGCGGCCGGGGAGGCGTGGTCGGCCGTCACCGGACCCGGCGGCCTCCCCTGCGGCTACAGCCAGTCGTGTTCGCGGGCGTAGCGGGCCGCTTCGTGCCGCGTACGGGTCTGGGTCTTCTGCATCGCGTGGGAGAGGTAGTTGCGCACGGTGCCCTCCGCGAGGTGGAGCTGGCCGGCGATGTCGGCGACCGAGTACCCGTGGCCGGTGGCCCGCAGCACGTCCACCTCGCGGTCGGTGAGAGGGCAGTCGTCGACGAGGGCCAGCGCGGAGACGTCCGGGTCGATCCACCGCCGGCCCGCGTGCAGGGCCTTGATGACCGACGTGATGTGGTCCGGGTCCGCCGACTTGCTGACGAAGCCCTGCACCCCCAGCTTCAGGGCCTTGCGGAGCACCCCGGGTCTGGCGTGGCGGGTCAGCATCAGGATCACCTGCTCCGGCAGTACGTCACGGATCCGCGTGACCGCACCGAGCCCGTCCACGCGGGGCATCTCCAGATCGATGACGAGTACGTCCGGGCGGTGCCGCAAGGTGGCCCGCACCGCGGCCTCACCGTCGTCGGCCTCGGCGAGCACGGTGATCTCTCCCTCCAGCGGGAGCAGCGACGCGAGGGCCTTGCGGAGCAGTGCCTCGTCGTCGGCGAGTACCACGGTCGTCATGGGGCGTCCTTACGCGTTGTCAGGAAGGGGTGCCGGAGCGCAGGTGCGGGAACGCGGCGGCCGTCAGGAAGCGGCCGTTCCGCTGCTCCACCGTCAGTTCTCCACCGCTGTCCGCCACACGTTCCCGGAGAGCGGCGAGGCCTCGCAGTTCGGGGAGCGGCGTGTCCGGCACGCCGTCGTTGACGACGGCGATGCCCGAGTCCGAGAGAGTGATCCACACCTCGTCGGCCTGTGCGTGCCGGAGGATGTTGGTCGTCGTCTCGCGGAGCACCTGGCCGAGCAGGTCGCCCGGGTGGCCGTCGAACCCGGCCGCTCGGTCGAGGTGCACGCGGATGCTCGCGGCCTCGAAGAGGTTCTTGGCGTTCTCCAGTTCCGCCGAGAGATTGAGCCTGCGCTGTGCGTAGGCGAGTTCCTTGGTCTGGGTGATGGTGTCGGCGACCAAGGCGTGCACCTCCCGCAGCTCCTCCTCCACACGCCCGACGTCGGTGTGCAGCAGCCTCTGCGCGAGTGCGATCTTCAGCTTCACCACGTGCAGGGTGTGGCCCTGGATGTCGTGCAGGTCGCTGGCGAACCGTATGCGTTCCCGGGCGACCGCCAGCTCCGCCTCCCGCTCACGGGACTCCTCCAGGTCCGCCACGACGTCGTAGAACCGCTTGTTGGGGAACATCAGCCCGGTCAGCGCCGCGGTGACGCCCACGGGGACGATGAGGTACGTGATCAGATAGCCGGTGGTGTAGCCCTCGGTCAGCAGCTTCGCCACGCCCGTCGCGGCGACGAAGGCCGACAGCAGCACCGCGGCCGCACCCCGGCGGCGTGGCAGCTGTGGAATCACGTGGGCGCCCACGAAGGAGATGCCGTAGAACGCCGTACCGCTGTCGATCAGCAGTGCGCCGACCGGCCACACCGGCGCGGCCACGGCCAGGCAGGGGAGGGCCACACGCGAGAGGCCGCCCGCCGCCCACCGCGCGAAGGCCACCAGGGCCGCCGCCACGCCCAGACCCAGGACGACGGCGTGCCACCAGGTCCGCGAGTCCATCGCCACCAGCAGCACGCCCGTGGCGGCGATCAGCGGGAACAGCATGACGAGATTGAGCCGGTGCAGCCGCCCTCGCGCCTGCTCGGGGGGAGCGGACACCGCCCGTGCCGGCGTCACCGGCCGGCTCCCGACTGCCGGGACGGCAGGACGGGCGGGGGACTGGTGTGCATGATCAGCTCTCCCGGATCGAACGGAATGATGTCCAGTATCGAGCCGCCACCCCGCCGCCACCAGTGACACCGTGTCATGCGGTCGGGGCGAATCGTGTCACGCGTGGTGATGACGCGGTGGCACTGCCGACGTGCGTCGTCCCGGCCGAGGATCGGCGCCATGACCACTGGACCTGTCATCGACGTCGACCGCCTGCATGTCACCTACGGTGACTTCCACGCCGTGAAGGACCTCTCCTTCCAGGTGGGACGCGGGGAGCTCTACGCACTGCTCGGCACGAACGGGGCGGGCAAGACCTCGACCCTGGAGATCATCGAGGGGCACCGCACGGCCACGTCGGGCACGGTGCGGGTCTTCGGGCACAGCCCGCGTGACCGGCGCGCCGTACGGCCCCGGATGGGCACCATGCTCCAGGAGAGCGGGTTCTCGCCGGACCTGACCGTGCGGGAGACGGTCCGGCTGATCGGAAAGCTCACCCGGCGCACGGACCGGGCCGACCGTGTGCTCGGCCTCATGGACCTCACACGCAAGGCGGGCACGAAGGTCTCCCAGCTCTCCGGAGGGGAGAAGCGGCGCCTGGACTTCGCCACCGCCGTGTACGGGTCACCGGAGCTGATCTTCCTCGACGAGCCGACGACCGGACTCGACATCCAGTCCCGGGACGGTCTGTGGGACGTCGTGGACAAGCTGCGCGACGACGGAACCACCGTCGTCCTCACGACGCACTACCTGGAGGAGGCGCAGCAGCGCGCCGACCGCATCGGGCTCATGCACGAGGGAGCCCTCCACCTGGAAGGGACCGTCTCCGAGCTGACGCGGACGCTCCCCGCCGTGATCCGCTTCTCCCTCCCGGCCACCGCGCCGGCGCTGCCGCTGCCCGCCGTTTCCGAGGGCGAGGGGACGTTCCGCATCGAGACCGCCGATCTCCAGGACGACCTGTACCGCCTGCTCCACTGGGCGCGGACCGAGGCGGTGCGACTGGGTGACCTCGCATCGGGGCCGACCCGGCTCGACGACGTCTTCCGCGCCATCGGCAGCCACTGACCCGCTCCTCGCCCACGGACCCCGCAAAAGGAACTGCACCATGCTTGCGATCGCGCTCAGCGAAGTGATCCAGATCTTCCGGAACCGGCTTGCGCTGGTCACCAGCTTCATCATGCCCGTGGCCGTCTGCGCGTTCTTCATCAGACAGCACGAACAGTTCGCGGCACTGGGGAGCCTCGGCTACATCGCGGCGGTGGTGGTCTTCACCGTCGGGGCGTTCGGCCTCTACACCGGCACGGTGACCACGCTGGCCGCCCGCCGGCAGAACCTCTTCCTGAAGCGGCTGCGGTCCACCGCGGCCGACGACGTGGGCATCCTCTGCGGGCTGCTGCTGCCGATCAGCCTCATCGTGCTGGTCCAGATCGTCGCGATCCTGGGCGTTCTGGCCATGGTCACCGGTCTGCCTGCCGACGTCCTGCTGCTCTCGGCCGCGGTGCTCCTCACGCTGGTCATGATGCTCGGCCTGGGACTGGCCACCGCCGGACTGACGAACTCGCCCGAACAGGCGCAGATCACGACGCTGCCGGTCAGTCTCGGAGTCGTCGCCGTCGTCAGCTGGGTGGGAATCGCCGGCACCGACGATCTCACCCTGCTCAAGCGTCTGCTCCCCGGGGGAGCGGCCACCGAACTCGTCGGCAACGCCTGGCACGGCGGCGTCCCCGTCGCGGACTCCTTGGTCCTGCTGGCGCCCATGGCCGGCTGGATCGTCGTCGCCGTCGCGCTGGCCGCACGGTTCTTCCGCTGGGAACCGCGCCGCTGAGCTCTCGCGGGTCTACCGCGCGCAGGCCAGCCGGCCCGCCGCGATCGCCCGACGCGCGTCGTCCGGGCCGAGCAGGCGCAGCGCGTGCTGGTGGACCTCGGCGTCGTACGGAGCCCGTTCGCCGTGGAGCAGGGCGTGTTCGGGGCGGTCGCTCGTCAGGACCGCCTCGCGCACGGCGACCTCCAGATGGGTGCGCCACTCCTCGATGCCCGGGGCCTGGGACCGGGGGAGCAGCGGGCCGCGGTACAGGCGCAGCGCGGTGTCCGCGTCTCCGCCGCGCAGCGCACGCAGGACGTCGACGGCGTCGCAGGAGACCGGCGCGGTGAGCGCGTAACGGCGGGTCGCCACACCGCCGCCGAGTGCTCGGCGCAGGTGGGAGATCTCCGCCTTGAAGGTGGAGGCCGTCACGGGCCGGTCGCCGTACAGGGCGTCGCGCAACCGCTCCGGCGTGTACCCCGCTGGTTCCAGCGCCAGCAGGGTCAGGATCTCCAGCTGCCGGGGGCGCAGCCTCAGCCCGTCGCCCGCGCGTACGGCGGTCCCGGTGCCCAGACACGTCAGGCGAAGCGGGGGAGCGTCCTGCGGGAGAGCGGCGGGCGCCCCGGTGCGCAGACCGGCCTCCACGGCGGACACGAGGCCGCGCACGGTGGCCATGGCGAGCGGATGCGAGCGGTCCCATGTCGTGGACAGGTCCAGGACACCCAGGACACGTCCGTCGGGGCCGTGGACGGGGGCGCAGTAGCAGACCCAGCCGTGCAGCGCCGTCACCAGGTGCTCGGCGGAGAACACGGTACTGGGGCGGCCGGTGCGCAAGGCCAGCGACAGGGCGTTGGTGCCCATGGCCTGCTCGTCCCACCGCCCGCCGGGAGCGAAGTTGACCCGTTCCGCCCGCCGCCGCATCGTCCGCCCGCCGCACGTCCACAGAATCGTCCCGGAGGCGTCGGTGACCGCGGTGACGAAACCGGCATCGTCCGCGACACTGCGCAGCTCGTCCGCGAGCGCGTCGACCGGCCCTCGCAGGGGGGAACCGCTCCACCGATGGTCCACCGCGCCGTCGGCGGTCTCGGGGGCGCTCGCCCGCGCCGGGTCCACGCTGGCCAGCGAACGGGCCCAGGACGCGGTCACCTCATGGCTGAGGACGCGGCCGGCCCGGGGAAGCGGGCCCGGGGCCTTCAGGTGCGGAATCAGGCGGGACCACTCGCCCTCCAGCGTGGCCCTGCGCTGCGCGAGGTCACCACTCCGTGACATCTCGTCCCCCATCGTCTAACGGGCACCACCGCCGTGGTCCGAGGGAAGGCACGGACCAGCCCGGCCCGGCCTTCGACGTGCCGCCAGTGTGCCGGTGGGCCCCGCCGTATGCCATGGTGGCGTACGTACCCGGGTACGGGCTCGCGTATACGGCGCTCCGCGTGCGCCCGTGGAGGGCACTACCCGGGCCCGGAAGGCGGCTTCGGGATCGGTCGTGTCGCGTCGTCAGTACCGACGAGCGTCTGTTGTCGCCGCGCGACCGTCCAGGCGCCGTGCCCGCAGCGCGGGTCATCCGAGGTCCGAGAGTCATCCGAAGCGTGAGCGTGCTCCCGGGCTGCCGGCCCTGAAGCGTTGGCCTGCTGCGATCTCCTCGCCGACCACGGACCAGATGGTCTCGTCGTCCTGGAACGGGAACGGGTCGATGCTGGTCGTCTCCTCGCGGATGCACTCGACCTCCCGCTCCAGGCGTTCGAAGCCGGCTTCCTCGTCGTCGTCGTCGCCGCTGAAGGTGAACTCCTCCAGCAGGCGCTGGAACCGGAAGGTGACCTGGACGAGGGACGAGACGTCCGTGTGGAGTCTCCGTGCGCGCTCCTCCTCGAGGCCGAAGGCGTACACCGCGCCTGAACCCGGAGCGAGAGCGAGGTGCGCGTCGAGGAGCCACCCGATGACAGGCCAGTCGCCCGCGCCCGCAGGGGCGTCCTCAAGGGTCTCGGCGTGGACGAGGTCCTTGACGAGCGGCAGGCGACCGCAGTCGTCTCCGGGCACACGCAGCCGGAGCGTCCCGGAGGGGACGCCGACCGTCTGCAGGAGGCGTGCGCCCTCGGTGTCCGCGACGCGGGGCGCGAAGGCGCCGGCGGGCAGGGTCGTGAGCCGGTCCTCGTCGAAGACGGCGGCGAGTGCACTGCGGGAGATGTCGAAAAGCACTACCGGGACTCCGAACTCGGGGGCGGTACAGGCCGGTCGGCAGTCACAGAACCCTCTGATCGGTGTCTGTCCGCTGCTGCAGACCGAACGACGAATCCGAGGTGAGTCGCCCGACGAACGTGGCGAAATCCGTTGCCAGGGGCAGTTCCGTGCGGTCGTCTGCGTCGAACCACGTCACGGACGGCTCGCCGCGGGCCCCGCACCTCCGGTAGTCGAGAGCGACCCAGGAGTGCCCGTCTCCGGAGAGCAGGACCAGAGCCGGTGGCAGGCCCCACTCCTCGATCAGGTACGCCGAGTCCAGCAACGACAACCGGCCCTCGTGACGTCCGATCCCCATCAGGGCGTCGAGCGGAACGTGGTTCTCGCTCCACGACGTCGGCTCATCCGTCGGGAACGCGTTCCACGCATCCGCCACCGGACCGCCGTTCTGGACCCGCAGGATCTCGAGCAACGAAGCCGGCAGGCGGACACCGAGCTGACCCTCGGCGTCCAGGACAGCCGCGTCGGTCAACGGCGGCTGCACCCCGTACGTCCCCTCGCCCCAGAACGTCGCCTTCACCTCATCGAACACGGCCATGAGCGCATTCTACGGACTACACCACGACGCCCCCGGGGCTGCCAGGGCGCGGCCGGTAGCGATCAGCCGAGGTGGCGCCCGCCACCGGTGCCCCCCGGTGCCGACCGGAGCGATGGTGAACCAGGCCGTCGGGCCCTTCGGCGTACCGTCCTCCTCGCGCCGGACCGGCCGGCCGGACCTACTGGCACGTGCGCTCGTGACGCCCTGCCGTGGCGCGCACCCGTTCCGCCGCCGGTAACGCCCGGGCGCCCAGGGTCCAAGGGCCTTCGCGTCTCGTCAACTGGACGCGCAGCGCGGGTACGTCACCCTCCACGGAGTGCGAAATGCCCTGGTCAGAACCATAATTGGAGGCAGGGGGACCACCCCGAGGAGTCGCCATGCCGATGCTTCTGATCCGAGGCTTCTACGACGTCAAGGGCTCCCAGCCGGACGGGGACACGGTGGCTTTCACCGCCGGCGACCCCGCCGAGTGGGACCTCGTGGGCGGTGGGCTCGGCCGCGCCGTCGACCACAGCGCCACCGGCCGCGCGAAGCTGCGGCTGGACGCGATCGACGCACTGGAGACGCACTACGGTGCCAACCGTGTCCACCAGCCCCTGCAGTTCGCCCACGCCGCACGTGAGGAGTTGCTGAGCTGGATCGGTTTCACCGAGGTCCGGCGTGAGGGCGAGAGCGTGAGGGCCACCACCCCGGACACGGTCCCCGGCTTCGTCCTCACCCGAGGCACCGACGTCCACGGCCGGTGCATCGCCCTGGCTGGTCGGGGCGCACCCCCTGGCGACAGTGGCCGGGAGATCGACGTCGACCCCGCGGTGCTGAGGACGACGCTCAACCACCACATGCTCGCGGTGGGGCTGGCCTACCCGACGTTCTATCGCAGCCTGTTCACCAGCCTGCGCGCCGAGATGACCACCACGTCCGCGCAGGCGCGGACAGAGGGCCGGGGCCTGTGGGCCAGCGATGACACCCTGACCGGAGTGAAGGTGGCCGGCTTGTCCACCCTGACGGACGAGGCCGTGCTCCTGCCGAAGCTCTTCCGCCGCCTGGTGGACTACCTGAACCTCGGCACGCCGCCGCTCGCCTGTTTCCCTGCCTTCCTGGCGGGCGTGGGGGACCGCTTCTCCATCCTGTCCACGGGCGAACGCTGTGTGGGACTGCACCGGGCCGTGGAAACCACGAACGACGCTGCCGTGCGGATGATCCGCCCGCCCGAGGATCTGCTGTTCGAGGACTCCTGAGACTCCTGAGACGGGAAGGCCTCGCTCAACCGGCTGGCACAAGGCCCGCTGAGAGGCCGTCCCGGCGGGCCTGCGAGCAGCGAGGCGTCGTCGCGGTCCAGGCGCGCGGGCCACAACGCGGTCCAGGCGCGCGGGCCGCAAGCGGACGGACTCCTCGTCGGGCCGCGAGCGGACTCCTCGCCGGCGAAGGCCTGCGGCACCAAGGGTGCGGCCGCCTCAGCGGCGGTCGGTGCGACCGGTCCCCGGCACGGACGTGGCGGATGGCATGGGCGGCAGGCCTGCCGCGAGATCCGGCAGCAGGACGGGCTCCAGCCTGACTCGCTCCCGGCGGGTGAGATACCGCCTGAGCTCCGGCGGCTGGTATCCGGTGTCACGCTCGTAGCGCTCCTTCGCCGGTACCGTCAGAAACTCGTTCCCGTCGGGCTCGTTCCTGTCGTTCACCGCGCTGCCCAGCGGCCGGTGGTAGGCCTTGGCCAGCCGGTACATGCGCGTCCGGGACTCGTGCAGCTCACCCGCGCCGACCGGTTCGACCCGGAAGTCGACGCTCCTGCGCGGCGCCATCTCCTCCGGCCCGGCCGCGCTGAGCGCCTCCTCGTCGAACTCCAGTCCGTAGCGCCGGGCCTGGTCGACCATCCACAGCAGCGCGATGTCGGACAGCCCCGCCTCCTTGTACCCGCCACCGACATCGCAGTGCACCCCGGCGAACCAGGCCTGCTTCAGCTCCTGTCCCTGCCGGGCGGCGTCGGGCCGCTGATGCCAGAGCGCCGGCCGGAACGCCGAACGCTTCTCGTCGATCGCCAGCGCGTGGAACGCCCCCTCGACCCAGCCGCTCAGCTCGGTGTCATGGAACGCCCAACGACGGTTGAACCCCTTCACCGCCGCCTGGAGCGGTGCCGCGTCCGGCAGGGGTATGCCCAGCGCACCCACGGTGTCCCACACCCCGATGAAGCGAATCCCCGTCTCGTGGGCGTACGAACGGCGGAACAACGTGGACGCCGCGCCGTTGGGATGCTCGGTCCGGTCGCGGTAGAGCGACCACGCCGCCTGCGTCCGATCGGCGTGTTCCCGCCGGAGGATGCCACTGTTACGCACCAGCCCCGCCAGGCTGCGGGCGGTGAACGCGCCCCGGCTGAAGCCGAGGAGGAACAGTTCGTCGTCGGGCTCGTACGTCTCGACGAGGAAGCGGTAGGCGTCGGTGACATTGCGCGAAAGCCCCGCACCGAAGGCGCCGCCCCGGAGTCGCTCCCCGTGCTGGGTACCGACTCCGCTGTGGTAGTAGACCCGTTGGTCCTTCCCGCCGGCAGTTCCCTGACGCACAGTCAGAGCCGTTTTGGCGACGTTCGTCTTGCTCGGCTGGTCGGCGAAGTTCCATGTGCCGTCACAACAGACGACCAGACGCTTGGCCATGACCATCCCTCCTCGCGAGAGCGTGGAGTGGCATTGAGGCGTAAAGCACCACTTCCATGGTTCCACCACCCGCAGGGCCCCGCCATCCGTGCGGGCGCGACCTCGGCGGCGGGGCTGAGGCGCTCTGCGACGGGCCGTCCGTGTGCGGGATCCGGGCGGTCCCTGCCCACCCCGTGCGGGTGCCGGCCGGTGGAGCCGCCGAGATCCCGGTCGTGCTCCTGGGCCCGCCGTCGCGCTTTCGTCGCGAGGGCGGGCCCAGGTCCATCGGGTCAGGCGGGGTGGACGGGCGTTCCTGCTCGCCGGACCCGCAGACCTTCGGCCCCGCCGCGTACGACGAGATCGGCCCCGGTGCCGCCCCGGACGCCGCCCTCCTCGCCAGCCTCGGCTGCGGCAACCCGAGCGCCGTCGCCGAACTGCGCGAGGGCGAGACGGTCCTCGACCTCGGCTCCGGCGGCGGCCTGGACGTCATCCTCAGCGCCCGGCGCGTCGGCCCCGACGGCCGCGTCTTCGGCCTGGACTTCCTGGAGGAGATGCTCGCCCTTGCCGCCCCAACGTCGCCGACGCGGAGATCGACAACGTCGTCCTCCTCAAGGGAACGATCGAGTCCATCCCGCTGCCCGCCGACACCGTCGACGTGATCATCTAGCCGGGGCCGGAGCCGCACGCTCCGGCCCCGGCCCGCGCCGTGGTACCCGCCCGCGTCCCCTCGCGGTCGCGGCCGGCCGGTCACGCTGCCGACGACACGACCGGTCCGCGCTTCGCCGGGGCGGAGCGATCCCTGTGGCCGCCCAGGATCGCGGGGTCCCGAACGTCACTCGAAGGGGAGGCCGCCGAGGAGTACGCCCGCTGGTTTCCGATCCTGGGCAGACCCCACACGCATCCGCGTGATGCGGCTCCTGAGCTGTCGGCCGGGCCCACGCCGGTGGGGGAGACCGTCGCCCCTCGGCTCAGCCGGCCGACGCCCCCAAGCGCCTGACGATCCTTCATGACGTCCACTCCCTGACGAGGCGGTGGCATCCAGTACGTCAGCGCCCCCGCCGGATCACGCGGGCACCCGGACGCAGCCGAGCTCCCTCATCGGCGCCATGACCCGCTCCTGCCGGACAGCGGGTTCCAGCGAAAGCCCTCCCCGGCACGGCCTCAGGCAGCTCGTGGGATCGCCGGTTCATGCGGTGAGGAGCGCGGTTCAGCCGGCAACGAGTCTCGTTGCCGGCTGAACCGCGTTCGCTCGTGGCAGTGGAGGGAAGTGCCAGCTCCCGCCCGTCAGGTCCGCCAACGCGACGGGCAGAAGCTGGTGTTCATGGGGAAGCCGGCCGCAGAAGAACCACCGCGAGGTCGAGCGTCCGGTCGCAGCGATCGCCCCGGTCAGCGGGGTCGCGCCTCCTGCTTCGCGTCGATCTCGGCGACCAGCCCCTCGATCAGGCCCCTGATCTCGTCGCGGATCGGACGGACGGCCTCGACACCCTGGCCGGCCGGATCCTCCAGGGCCCAGTCGAGATACCGCTTGCCGGGGAAGACCGGGCAGGTGTCGCCGCAGCCCATGGTGATGACGTAGTCGGACGCCTGCACGGCCTCGGTGGTCAGCACCTTCGGCTGCCGGCCGGAGATGTCGACGCCGACCTCGGCCATGGCCTCGACGGCGGCCGGGTTGACCCGGTCGCCGGGAATCGAACCGGCGGAGCGGACCTCGACGCGGTCGCCGGCCAGGTGGCGCAGGAATCCGGCGGCCATCTGGGAGCGGCCCGCGTTGTGGACGCAGACGAAGAGCACGGAGGCGAGCGGAGCGGTGGTCATGGGATCTTCCTTGGCGGCAAGAGGTCAGCCCCGGCTGGTATCAGCAGCGAGTGATGTGACAGTATCAGTCCATGATGACGTCAGTCGATACTGATCTGATCCGGGTTCTGGCCGATCCGCTCAGGCTCCGGATCGTGACCCTGCTCGCCCACGAGACCCTCTGCACCACCCACCTCGTCGAGGAGACGGGCGCCAGGCAGACGAACCTCTCCAACCACCTGCGCGTGCTGCGCGAGGCCGGCGTGGTGGAGACCGAGCCCTGTGGCCGCTTCACGTACTACCGCCTGAAGCCGGACGTCATCGCCCAGCTCGCCGGCCAGTTCGCAGACCTGGCGGAGTGCGCCCGTACCGCTGCTCAGAACAAGAGGGCCTGTCCGTGACTCCCACTCGTGTCCTCGCTCCGGCGGACTCCGTCGTCGCCGCGAAGCTGTCGACGCTCGACCGCTTCCTCGCCGTCTGGATCCTCCTCGCCATGGGCCTCGGTCTCGGGCTCGGGCGGCTGGTCCCCGGCCTGGACGACGCGCTGGCCGCGGTCGAGATCGGTGGCATCTCGCTGCCCATCGCCGTCGGCCTGCTGGTCATGATGTACCCGGTCCTCGCGAAGGTCCGGTACGACAGGTTCGACGCCGTCACCGGCGACAAGAAGCTCATGGTCTCGTCGCTCGTCGTCAACTGGATCCTCGGTCCGGCGCTCATGTTCGCCCTCGCCTGGATCTTCCTGCCGGACCTGCCCGAGTACCGCACCGGCCTGATCATCGTCGGCCTGGCACGCTGCATCGCCATGGTGATCATCTGGAACGACCTCGCCTGCGGCGACCGAGAGGCCGCCGCGGTCCTCGTCGCACTGAACTCGGTCTTCCAGGTCGCCGCCTTCGGCGTTCTGGGCTGGTTCTACCTTGACCTGCTACCCGGATGGCTCGGCCTGGGCGAGGGCGAGAAGCTCGACGTCTCCATGGGGAAGATCGCCCTGAACGTCGTCGTCTTCCTCGGTGTCCCGCTGATCGCCGGCTTCCTCACCCGCAGGATCGGTGAGCGGCGGATGGGCCGGGAGTCGTACGAGACGGCGTTCCTGCCGAGGATCGGACCGTGGGCGCTCTACGGTCTGCTCTTCACGATCGTCATCCTCTTCGCCCTCCAGGGGAAGACCATCACCTCGCAGCCCTCGGACGTCGCCAGGATCGCCCTCCCGCTCCTCGTCTACTTCGCGGTCACGTGGTTCGGCACCTTCGCGCTCGGCAAGGCCATCGGCCTCGCCTACGACCGCACGGCGACGCTCGCCTTCACCGCTGCCGGGAACAATTTCGAACTCGCCATCGCCGTCGCCATCGCCACCTTCGGTGTCACCTCCGGCCAGGCACTCTCCGGAGTCGTCGGGCCTCTCATCGAGGTCCCGGTCCTGGTCGCGCTCGTCCACGTGTCGCTGGCCTGGCGCAAGAAGTTCGCCGCCGCCCAGCGGTAGCCACTCCGCACTGCGCGCCTCGCCCTCCACCGGGGCGAGGCGCAGCCGGAAGAAGGGAAGCCGAGGAAATGAGCCGGGCGCTCGACGTCGTCGTGATCGGCGCCGGCCAGTCGGGACTCGCCGCCGGATACCACCTGCGCCGTCTCGGTGGCCTCGACTTCGCCGTCCTGGACGCCGAGCCCGCGCCGGGCGGGGCCTGGCAACACGCGTGGGACTCGCTGCGCCTCTTCTCCCCGGCCGCGTACTCGTCCCTGCCCGGTCGCCTCATGCCGCCGCAGCAGGAGGAGACGTACCCCGACGCCCCGCACGTCGTCGACTACCTGACCGACTACGAGTGACGGTACGAGCTCCCCGTGCACCGGCCCGTGCGCGTCGAGGCGGTCCGCCGCGACGGCGCGTACCTGCGCGTCGAGACGGCCTCCGGTGTTCGGAGCGCCCGCGCCGTCATCAGCGCCACCGGAACGTGGTCACGGCCGTTCCTCCCCGCTGTGCCGGGGCGCGCCTCCTTTCGGGGGCGGCAGCTCCACACCGTCCACTACCGCACTCCCGGTGAGTTCGCCGGGATGCGGGTCATCGTCGTCGGGGGTGGGAACTCCGGAGCGCAGGTCGCCGCCGATCTCGCGTACGACACCGAACTCACCTGGGTCACCCGGCGACCCGCGCGGTTCCTGGCCGACGACATCGACGGCCGTGCACTCTTCGACCACGGCGCCACCGGCGCCGGTTTGGCGGTCGCGGCCGCCCACGTGGCGGCGGGGCTCACCCCCGACACCGCGGCGAAGGCGCGGAGGACGGCAGCCATCAGGTTCCTCCACCCCGGGATGGCCGGGCGCGGCGATGCGGTCATGCGTCGTCCTTGCCTCGGAGCGCTCCCGCGGAAGGGGTGCGCACGGTGTACGTCAGCGGGTACGGCGACGCTCCTGCGGCGTCGGAGGTCGCCGCAGGAGCGTGGGTGGGGGAGTGGGGAGAAGTACCGGGTCAGAGCAGGGACAGCGTGACGAGACCGATGCCCACGCTGCCGAGAAGGCCCACGCCGAGGTAGAAGGCGAAGACCTTGGTCTTCACGACGCTCTTGACGGCCACCATGGCGGGAATCGTCGTGATGGCCCCGCCGAGGAGGAAGGTGACGCCCGCCGCCGCGACCATGCCCTGGTCCAGGAGGCCCTCGACGACCGGGATGGCGCCGACGCCGTTGAGGTAGAGCGGGACGCTGATGAGCCCGGCGACCAGGACGGAGAGGGCGCCGTCCGTGCCGAGGATGCCCGAGACGACGTCGGTGGGCACGTAGCGGACGATCAGGGCCTCCAGGACGATGGCCAGGAGCAGCCACTTACCGAGGATCAGCGAGTCGCTGACGATCTCCTTGAGGATCTCGCCGGCGCGGAGGTTCTTGATGTCGCGCCGCACGAGGACGCGCCAGGGGGTGCCGTCGTCCTCCGCGTCGTTCCGCGCGGCGGTGGAGCAGTCACCGGCCGCGGACTCGGGCTCCTGGGAGGAACCACCACAGCCACCCGCGGAGCCACTACCGCCTCCGACGGCCACGGTCTCGGGTGCGGGCGCCTTCGCGGCGGAGCAGGCCGGCTCCGGCACGGCCACCGTCTCCTGCCCGCAGCTCTTCGCGGGTGCCTTCTCCTCCGTCGAGTCGAGCAGCGGATCGGCGAACCGTCCACGCCGTTCGAGCGCGAGGACGACGAGACCCGCGCCGAAGCTCAGTACCAGGGCGCCGATGAGGCGTGCGGTGGCGAGGGGGATGCCGAGCTGTGCGGCGGAGAGCGCGTAGATCTCCGGGTCCATGGACGGAGAGGCGATCCAGAACGACATGACCGCCGAGAGGGGGACGCCGGCGATCAGGAAGCGGCGGATCAGCGGGATCACGGTGAAGGAGCAGAAAGGGCTGAACGCTCCGACGGCCGTCACGATGGCGATGCCGAGGACGCCCCTGCGCCCGTGGGCGAAGCTGCGGCGCGCGACCACGTCGATCGACAGACGCTGTACGGCGATCCCCAGAACGATGGCGACCAGGAACCACGGGAGATAGTGCAGCACCTCGAACACGATGAACCGGCCGAGGGCCAGCAATTCGTCCACAGGTGAACCTCTCTGAGACGGTGACACATAGGGGAGCGGCGCCGTGAACCCACGGACGGGAGACGCGGCGACCCGCGTGGGGAGGCTCGAGCGCCATCCCCTTCTATCGAAGATCGATGATAGACGATTAAAGAGGGCGGCGGAAATGGGACCGGAAGCGGCTCGTCGCCCCGAAGGGATCCGTCCCGCTTCGTCGACGACGATTGCCCGAAACGGGGCTTGTTTCCAGGTCGTACCTGTGCGGAGGGGCCTCGTGTGGCATGCAGGCGGTCACTCATGCCGACGGTCCCGCTCTTACGTGAGGCGTCGATCGGTCCGGCCGGGTCCTCCGAGGCCCGTCCCCAGTTGGGGCGAACCTTGCCGTCACGGCTGGTTATCGAATAACATCGATGGATCATGAGCGGTACGATGAATGCCCAGCTGATCGACCGAACCACGGCCGAGTCCTACGCGACCTGGTTCAAGGCCCTCTCCGATCCCACCCGCGTGCAGATCCTCAACCTCCTCGCCCTGGCGACCGCGCCGATGAGTGTCGGAGAGATCGTGGACCGGATGGGCGTCGGACAGTCGACGGTGTCCCACCACCTGAAGCTGCTCGCCGACGTACGGTTCGTCCTGCGCGAGCGTCAGGGGACCTCCATGCTCTACTCCATCAACGTCGCCTGTGTGGCCTGCTTTCCCAGTGCTGCCGACGCCGTCATGGGCCGCCCCGCGGCCTCGGCGTGAGGGCCGGCCCCTTGACCGAGCCGACCCCGCACCTGTCGCGTGTGACCGTCGCCGCCTGCTGCCCACCCCTCGTGACCGCCGCGCTGTCCGAAGGTGACGCCGAGATCATGGCGGCGATGTTCAAGGCGCTGGCCGATCCGGTCCGGCTCCGTCTCCTGTCCAGAGTGGCATCGCACCCCAACGGCGAGGCGTGCGTCTGAGACATAGCCGATGTCGGCGTCTCCCAGCCCACGGTCAGCCACCACCTGAAGAAGCTCCGGGAGGCGGGCCTCCTCACCTCCGAGCGGCGCGGCACCTGGGTGTACTACCGCCCGGCGCCCGGTGTCCTGGCCTCGCTGGGCGCGTTTCTCGCCGACACCGAGGGGGCCGGCAAGGAAGGCCTCTCTCTGGCGACCCGGGCCTCCTGACGTCCGGCGCCGCCGCCCCTGCCCACAGGGAGCGGCGGCGCCGTTTCTCTTGTGGCGCGACCGTCTGCATGCATCCGGTCGCCCATGCTCGGCTGCGTCAGCCGAGGTGCGGGCTGCGACGCTCCACGAGAACGGTGTCGCGCCGGACGCCGTGGTGACCGTCGACGCCGCTCTCCGGTGCCGATGACCTGGACGCCCGTACGGAGGTGGAGGCTGGCGGAGTTCTCCGGGGAGGTACCGGACCGTACGGTCCGGACCCCGGCCGCCACGGTGGAGTCGACGAGCGCCTTCGATCGTGCCGAACGACGCCCTGTCCTCGCGCGTCGGGGCGCGCGGAGGCGGAGTGGTCAATGGCACCGACGTGCGCGCACCGGCCGGAGACCTTCGCTGCTGCCGGCACCCGGCCGGCCTCGTCGAGCGCGGCGCATTCGTGCTCGGGCGGCTGATCCGGCCCTCGGGTGGAGTCTTCCGGACGCGGGTGGGAGTCCCGCGTTCGGGCAGTGGTCCGAGGCTGGGCGAAGCTCCAGGCGGACGCACTGCGCGCGGGTGCTCCTGCGCCGTCAGGCCGAGGCGGCCTTGGTGAGCAGGGCTCCCATGGCCGCGAGGACGCTGGGCTCGACGCGGTAGTACACCCAGGTGCCGCGCCGTTCCGAGGAGAGGAGCCCGGCTTCCTTCAGCTTCTTCAGGTGGTGGGAGACCGTGGGCTGGGAGACGCCGACGTCGGAGATGTCGCAGACGCATGCCTCACCCCCTTCGTGCGAGGCGACGGAGGAGAAGAGCCGCAGACGGACCGGATCGCCCAGGGCCTTGAACATCACAGCGGTCCGTTCGGCCTCCTCGGCGGTGAGAGGCCGCTCGTTCAGTGGCGGGCAGCAGGGCGCCGTCTCGGGCTCGAGTACCGGCAGCACCTTCACGTTCGACATGTATCTATGTTGACACACGTCGAACCAACTCTTCCGTGCGCCCGATGGATTCGATGAATGTCTATGTTGACGCTCATCAAATCAAGTGCCATCCTGGAGATGCAAGAGATCGACAAACGTCGAATCAAAAGGGGAAGAGTCGTGAACCTCACCGCCACCGACCAGCTGCCCGTCGTGGTCATCGGCGCCGGACCCGCCGGCCTGGCCGCTGCCGCGCACCTCGCCGACCGAGGCCTGGAAGCCTTGGTGCTCGAAGCCGGCACGCAGGCGGGAGCAGCGGTCCGGGAGTGGTCGCACGTGCGGCTCTTCTCCGCCTGGGGCGAGCTCGTCGACCCGGTCGCCGAGAAGCTCCTGGCCCCGACCGGCTGGGTGAAGCCCGACGCGGACACCTGTCCGACCGGAGGGGACTGGGCGACCGCCTACCTACAGCCGCTCGCGGAGGTCCTCGGCGACAGGATCCGGTTCGACGCCCGGGTCACCGGCGTCTCCCGCGTGGGACGCGACCGTGTCGTCGACGGCGACCGCGAGAAGCAGCCCTTCACCGTGCACATCCGGAGGGGCGACGGGCGCGAGGAGCGCGTCCTCGCCCGAGCGGTCCTCGATGCCTCCGGGACGTGGTCCACTCCGAGCCCGGCGGGCGGCGACGGGCTCCCGGCCCTCGGCGAGCACGCGGCGCGGGAGCGGATCTCCTACCGGGTACCCGACCTCAACGACCCCGTGGTGCGCGCCCGTCACGCAGGCAGACGCACCGCCGTCATCGGCTCCGGCGCCTCGGCCTTCACGGCGCTCGCCTCGCTCGCTACCCTCGCGAAGTCCACGGACGGCGCGGGCACCCACGCCACATGGATCCTGCGGCGCGGTATCTCGGGCACCACCTTCGGAGGGGGCGGCGCCGACCAGCTCCCCGCCCGCGGAGCCCTCGGCCTCGCGGCCAAGGCCGCGGTCGACGAGGGACACGCGGATGCCGTCACCGGTTTCCGTACGGACCGGATCGAGCGGGACGGCGAGCGCCTGGCCCTGGTCGCCGAGGACGGCCGGCGGCTCGAACCCGTCGACGAGCTCATCGTCCTGACCGGTTTCCGCCCCGATCTGACCTTCCTCGGCGAAGTGCGTCTGGGCCTCGACGAGCGACTCCAGGCGCCCGTCGGGCTGGCCCCGCTCATCGACCCGAACCAGCACTCCTGCGGCACCGTCCACCCGCACGGAGTGAAGGAGCTGGCACACCCGGAGGAGGGCGTGTACCTGGTCGGGATGAAGTCCTACGGCCGCGCTCCGTCCTTCCTGGCCCTCACCGGCCATGAACAGGTCCGGTCGGTCGTCGCCGCCGTCGCCGGGGACCGCGAGTCCGCCGAGCGCGTCGAGCTCGTGCTCCCCGAGACCGGGGTCTGCGGCGGCGCCGGCCTCTTCGACCAGCCCGCCGAGACCACGACCGACGGCGACGGCTGCTGCGCGACGCCGGCGGCGCTCCTGATCGGCGTAGGAGCCCCGGCCCCCTCGGGTGGCTGCTGACCCTGTCCCATCCGACCCATCCACCCACCCGCAGCTGGAGGAACGATGCCCCGCATACAGCTCGCCCTGCGCGTTCCCGACCTGGCGGCATCCGTCGCCTTCTACACGAAGCTCTTCGGCACCGAACCGGCCAAGCTCCGTGAGGGCTACGCCAACTTCGCCCTCGCGGAACCGCCGCTCAAGCTCGTCCTCATCGAAGGCACTGAGAACGAGGACACCCGTCTGGACCACCTCGGTGTGGAGGTCGCCAGCACCGAGGCGGTCCACGCGGCCACCGCCCGCCTGGGCGCGGAGGGCCTGGCGCCGACGGAGGAGAACGACACCGTCTGTTGTCACGCCCTCCAGGACAAAGTGTGGGTTCACGGCCCCGGCCGCGAACCGTGGGAGGTCTACGTCGTCAAGGCCGATGCCGACACCCTGACCAAGCAGCAGGGCAGCACCTGCTGCGCCGGCCCGACCCTCACCACCGACAGCGAGGCGCGGGAACCGGCCACCGCCGGAGGATGCTGCTGACCTCTCGACGACCGAACCTTCACGCCCGCGGGGCCGCGACCGGAGCTGGGGACCGGTCGCGGCCTCGTGCCGTCCTGCCCGCGCTTCGCGCGACCCGGATCACCGGCTGGGGCACCGTCCGGAACGCGACTGCACCGGGACCTCTGGGGCCCGGCGGGACCGAGGCCGGCCGTACCGGAGCGTGGCCCGTGAAGGCAGCCCCGCTCCGGTACTTGCCAGCACGTCAGACGCGCGCCACGTCAGACGCGCGCCACGTCGAGCGCGTCGAGGAGCCGGTCGATGTCCTCGTCGCTCGTGTACGGCGCGAGACCGACGCGTACGCCGCCCTCGTCACCGAGGCCGAGCCGCCGGGACGCCTCCAGTGCGTAGAACGACCCGGCGGGGGCGTCCACTCCGCGCTCGGCGAGGAGCCGGGAGACCTCGCCCGGCTGCTTCCCGGCCACCGTGAACAGGGTGGTCGGGGTGCGCCGCGCCGCCCGGGAGTACACCGTGACGCCGTCCAGCGACGCAAGGCCCTTCTCGATGCGGGCGCTCAGCCGGTCCTCGTGTGCGGTGAGCGCCGTGAACGCGCGGATCAGAGCCTGCCGGCGGCTCCCGGCGCCGGGGGTGAGACCGGCGAGGAAGTCCACGGCCGCCGTCGCCCCGGCCAGCAGTTCGTAGGGCAGCGTGCCCAGTTCGAAACGCTCGGGCACGGCGTCGCTGGAGGGCAGGAGCTTGTCCGGCCGCAGGCTGAGGAGCAGTTCCCGGCGGCCCGTCAGCACACCGAGATGCGGTCCGAGGAATTTGTACGGCGAGCAGACCAGGGTGTCCGCGCCGAGACCGGCCACGTCGACGGTGGCGTGCGAGGCGTAGTGCACCGCGTCGACGTGGAGGAGCGCGCCGGCCTGGTGCACCAGGTCCGCGACGGCGGGTATGTCCGGGCAGGTGCCGATGAGGTTGGAGGCGGCCGTGACGGCGACCAGCCGGGTGCGCGCGGACAGCACGGCCTCGATGTGCTCGGTGCCCAGCTCGCCCGTGGCGGGGTCGAAGTCGGCCATGCGGACGGTGGCGCCCACCGCTTCCGCCGCCTGCACCCAGGGCCGGATGTTCGAGTCGTGGTCGAGCCGGCAGACCACGACCTCGTCACCCGGGCCCCAGTCCTTGGCCATGGTGCGCGCCAGGTCGTAGACGAGCTGCGTGGCGCTGCGGCCGAACACCACGGACTCCGGCTCCGAACCGAGCAGATCGGCCAGAGCCTGCCGCGCGCCGACGACGATCGCCTCGGCGTTCCGGGCGCCCTCCGTGAGCGCCCCCCGGTTGGCGAGCGGACGGGTGAGGGACTCGCTGATGGCGTCGATCACCTGCTGAGGCGTCTGCGTGCCACCGGGGGCGTCGAAACGGGCAGTGCCCGCCTTCAGCGCGGGGAAGCAGGAACGGATCGCCTGCACATCGAGGGTGGCGCCGGTCTCGTTGGTCTCACTGCTCAAGGGGCACTCCGAAGAAGGACGGGGCGGGCGGGCGGAGCGGCGGCGATCAGCTGACGCGCTCCTTCGCCCTGGGCGGCAGGCAGCTGACACGGCTCGGGCGTACCCCGAGCCGCACCAGGGACTCCAGGCTCATTCTCGGCCGGAAAGCCACGCCTTTCGAGGACTATGTCGTGCGGACAGCGGTGGCTGGGAAGTGGCAGGGGTGAGGCATGTGCGCTGAATCGTACGAGATGCGAGGTGCTCGCCTTCCCCCGCGGTGGCCGACGGGTCGGCCTTGCTCCGCATCAAGCCTGAGGCCGGCCGGCTCGTGGAGGCGGGGCGGCGGCCGTCTTCTTCCCCTGCTGCGCAACGTGAGGTCCTCGACCACCACCCCACCGCCCACATCCTCCTGCTCGATGCCGACCCCCGACTGAACGACGTGCCCGGAACCCACGTCAAGAACATCGTCGACCCGATTGTCGGGGTGACGGGGTGACGATGATCACGAGCTCTCTCGAGAGGAGTGCTGCGTAGGCTTTGAGGGTCGTGGGGCGGAGGTCGGGAAGCGGGCGGGAGCCGTCCGTCGCTGCCTGATGATGCGACAGTGAAGTCAGCACGTGGTCATCATGAGTCCTGAGAAACCTCGGGCCAACTGCTTGGACCTGCGACTCGTTGTAGACTGCGAAAACAGCACTTGACCTGCAAAAACGCAGGCAGGGAGCCTATGTTCAGGAGTGCCTCAATGATACGGACGATGTTCAAGGGGCCTCCCCCTGAGTGGTGGACACGCTGATACTGGATCTGCTTGATCCGGAGGAAGCGAGAAGACCGCCGATGGCGATGAAGGACTACTCGGACGAGTTCAAGGCCGATGCCGTGGCCCTGTTCGAGTCCACACCCGGGGCGACCTACAAAAGCATCGCCACTGACCTGGGCATCAACAGGAACACCCTGCGGAACTGGGTGCTGCGGGGCCGTGAACGCCGCAGCGCCGGCCCGGCCGCGGTCCGGGACACCAGGCCGGCGACCCGGGCCCCTCAGACGACCCCGTCCTCGGAACCGGACGAGAGGATCCGGCAGCTGGAGGCCAGGGTCGCCGAGCTCGAGGCAAGTGAGCGCAAGTTCGCGACCGAACGGGACATCCTGCGCAAGGCGGCCAAGTATTTCGCCGGGGAGACGAACTGGAAGCGGCTCCTCACCAGTTCGGCTCGGCAAAGAACAGTGGCTCTTTGCTCGCGTGCATGAGGTAGCCCCCGCAGCCGTCGAATTTTATGTGCAGCCGCCGTCGGCGTGGGACGCCGTCCTCACAACGCGAGTGCACGGGCACTTCCGTATGTTCGGGCTCGCGTCCCTCTATGGTTCGCAGGCAGCTCGGGAAATGAGCAGTCTCCGGTACATCCTCAAACGCAAGGCCCCGTCAATGGTCGGCGATCACCTCCGGGACGAAGCCGCAGGATTGGCCGAGGAAGACCCGAACCTGTGGCGAGCTGCGATGTATCAGGCGCTGGCCAGCAGCTCCTGGTACATCGATGGTGGCTTCGTTTTGGAGTAACCGTGCACGAGATGGGTCTGCCAAGCCGTGCCCGCGGTGCCATCCCAGTAGTGTCCAGGGCATGGATTCGGAATGACCTGCTGGCGTGCACGCCAGATGCGCGATCGACTTGCCTGGAGTGCGTGCGGCGGTTGTATGGTCCTGACAAGTGCATCGGACGGTGCACGGTGACCCGCATCGACCGCTTCACCAGCGCAAGCAGATGGTCACTGATAGCCCAACGGAGACGCCCTCCGGTGGACAGCCGGTGGACAGACGCCTTTGGACGAGTCAGCACGAGGCTGCACGAGGAAACCTGTCGCACATGGTCTGATCAGGGAAA
This sequence comes from Streptomyces argenteolus, assembly GCF_042902585.1. Lineage (GTDB taxonomy): Bacteria > Actinomycetota > Actinomycetes > Streptomycetales > Streptomycetaceae > Streptomyces > Streptomyces argenteolus. The sequence goes on along the minus strand of NZ_JBIBEG010000003.1, from coordinate 354,519 downwards.
ACGTCACCATGCGGGACCGGGTGGCACCACCCGGCACGATCGCTCTCGGTCTCGTAATGCGTAGGTCTCGCGTTCGAATCCCGAAGGCGGCTCAACGGTGAACCCCAGGTCAGGCTTCTGACCTGGGGTTTCCTGTTGGGGATGACCTTGGGATCCTGCCAAATCGGGTACCGCTCGTCTGTGCATGTAATGCGCAGGTCTCAGTTGTGTTCTCGCTGGCGCCTAGCTCCGGCAAGGTTCTGACCTGCTGCCTGGTGCAGTTCAGCCCTTCGGTCGCCGCGAAGTCACTTGCTCCGGTGGACAGCCGGTGGACAAGCGTGCTTGACGCTGCGTTCGGGGAACGCTTTCCGAGGGGATGGGAGGCTCCGGGGGCCTGCGGTGGGGCAGCTGGCCGGAGTCCTTCTCGCGCTGGCCCGACATTTGGAAGAACCCCCCGAGTAACAGTTTCCGTCGCTGTTCAATCGCCAAGGCAGGGATGAGGAGTCGCTGCCGCTGACAGGCCGGCGATCTCTCCTTCACCTCACCCGCGCGGGGATCAGGCGTCGGCGGTGGATGTAGGGAGCGGTGTGGCGGAGAAGACTGAGTCCGGGTCGACTGCGGACTTCACGGCGAGCAGGCGTTCGGTGTTCGGCCCGTAGGAGTTCGCTACCTGGTCGGGGGTCTCCGGCCCCAGGAAGTTCACGTAGCCACCCGGCAGTGAGAACGTTTCCAGGGCTGCGTGAGTCTCTTCCAGCCAGCGCAGGTGCGAGGACCTGTCTTCGCCACCGCCTGTGTGGTTCTTGTTCTCGCCGTTCTCCCACATGGAGATCAGCTCGACCATGAGGTGTGGTTCGCGTCGGCCGAAAGCCGTTGAACCGAGAGTTGGGCGGGTGGCTGCGCCGTGGAACTGGTGCCACACGATTGCGGAGAACGGTGAGGTGAACTCCCGGGCGGCCCGGTCCAGGACGGTTGCGATGGAGCCCGTTACGCTCTGGACGGTCCGTGTGCGGATCGCGCCCGTGCGTCCCGGGGGGAACATGGCGTCCGTCGCTGCCAGCGTTGCGGAACGGGCGACCGGTCCGATCTCGGCGAGCACGGGTGTACCGAGTCCGGCCAGCGTGCGTACCGGCCCGTTCTGGGCGTTGCCCGCCTCAAGGTTCCCCGACCAGGTCGGCGCGACGTAGACCGTCGGCTTGCCATCCGGGCCGGGAAGGAACCCCACGTCTACCGTCAGCTCGTCGGGACTGTCCTGAAGGATCCCGCCGAGGTCGGCCAGTATGCCGGCGCTCTGGTCGATCGGGTACAGGATGGTTCCCGAGATGACGGTCGGTACGGGGTGCAGGCGGATCCGTGCCGAGGTCACGACGCCGAAGTTGCCGCCGCCGCCGCGCAACGCCCAGAAGAGGTCCGGGTGGTGTTCGGCGTCGGTGTTCACTCGTGAGCCGTCGGCCAGGACGACCTCGGCGCTGAGCAGGTTGTCGGCTGCGAGCCCGAATTGGCCCAGGAGGGGACCGTAGCCGCCGCCGAGCGTGAGGCCGACCATGCCGACGGAGCCCGCCGTTCCGGTGACGGCGGTCAGGCCCGCCCGCTCGGCGGCTGAGACCACGTCCGAAGAGAGAGCCCCGCCGCCGACCGTCGCGTAACCGTGGGTGACGTCGACCTGCACGTCAGTCATCTCGGTCAGATCGAGGACCAGCCCACCAGGACGGAACGCCCGGCCCCAGAAGTCGTGACCCCCGCCACGCACGGAGAGTGGCACTCCATGGTTGCGGGAAGCGCGTACTGCCGCCTGCACGTCAGCGCTGCTCGCGCACCGCACGACGACCGAAGGGCGGACATCGACCGCTGCGTTGAACAGCGCCACGGCTCGCGTGTACTCCGGTCCGCCAGTGAGCACACGGTCCGCAGGAATACGGGACCGCAGCTCGGCCAGGAAGGAGGTATCGGCTGTTTCGTGGGCGTCGGTACGGGACTGCATGGTCACTCCTGTGTGTCGCTCATCGGGTGCGGCTGTCGAGGGCGTGGTGTGGATGTGGTGGCCGGGTCGGTTCGGTGGCGCTCTGCCCGTTCGGCGAGGGCGTCCCGGGCGTTTCGAACCGCCGGATGGCCGACGGTGTGTCTGGGACGGTGCTCGGTGCCCTGCACGCGTCAGGAGGAGGGCGCGCCGGGTTCGGTGCACTGCTGGGCGAGGACGGCGACCATGTCGGGCAGCAGAACGGCCATGGGGTCGTGGGTCAGCTCCGTCATGCGTAGGCGCCCTCCGCAGGTGGCGACACCCAGGACGTGTTCACCGGCCAGTTGGGTGGTCTGCGCCGGTCCCCACAGAGCGGTGAGACGGGCGTGGCCGTGTGCAGGCGCCTCGACCACTCCGAGATTGGTGATCTGGATGTCGGCGGCGGTGACCGCGGTCATCATCGCCTCGGCCTCCTCGGGGGTGGTCGGCGGCTGATGGGCCAGCGCCTGCGAACCGGCTTTGAGCAACCCGGGTGTCCGCTCGTGTTGCAGAGCCTGGTGATGATGCTGGGCCAGCTTCCAGAAATCGTCGGCCTGGGATGCCTCGCTGACTGTCCGCGCTCCGGCGAAGCGGTTGGCGACGGCGTCGGGCAGACCCGTGGCACGGCGCAGGTCGACCGGGCTCAGCACCCTCACCCGGGTGCGGCCCGCGCGGTGGAAGACCGTGCCGGCGGCAGCGCACAGTGCGGCGTGCACGGACACGCCCTCCGCGCGGGAGCGGGCCACGAGGCGTGTGGTCAGACCGCGTTGCAGGGCCAAGGCGGAGACGTGCGGTGCCCGTCCCGAGAATGGGGTCAGCTCGCCGGGTGGGTTCATCAGCTCGTCCTGGGGCGGCCCTACGGGAGGCGTCGCCGCGTCGAGGGCCTGCAGGAGGGCCTCTTGGGAGGGCGGCACATCCCGCCCCGGGGTCGGCCGGCCGCCCTCCTCGTCGCCGTCGAGGGCGGCGACGAGATCCGCCACCACCCGCGTGCCGCCGGTGCCGTCGGTGATCTGGTGGGCGAAGGTCAGCACGATGATGCTGCCGGTCTCCGCGGGAATAAGGATGGTCCGCATGAGCGGGCCGGGCTCCGGCGCGATGGGGCGCGTCTGCTCACCAGCGACGACCGCCTGCCAGGGCGTTCCCTCGGTGGCTGTCTCGATCCTGATCGGGCCCTCTGCCCAGCGGTACCGGGCCTGGGGGGCTCGGCGGTCGACCGAGACGCGGAGCAGCGGGTGTCGTGCCTGCACCTTCTTCAGCGCCCGTGCCAGCGTCCGCTCACAGACCGTACGGTCGATCTCGGCGACCAGGGAGAACTGGACAGGGTTTCGGTGCATGTAGAGATCGATGGTCCGCTCGAAGGCTCCGAGTTCCCGCACCGTCTCTGTTTGCGTGTGGCTGATCGACATGAGGCTCCTTCCTCGCTGATGTGATTGCTTGCTACCTGGACGCATCCTGACGAGGGGGGAGTTCGGCCTCGTGCTGAGCGATGGTCGGGACCGGTCGGCTGTCCACCAGACGTTTGGACGTTGCACGGAAAGCCCAGGCGACGACCAGTGCGGCGACCACGGTGAGGGGGGTGCCCATGGCGATCTTCGCGAATGCCAGCCAGCCCGTGGCGTCGTGCAGGTAGAGCCATTGCTTGACCACGAACCGGGCGCCGAGGACGCTTGCCGCTGCGAGCGTGGCTATGTCGTGTGCCCGCAGAACCTGACGGTCCGCGCGCCAGGCGTGCGCGCGACCGTGCAGGAGGTTCCACGCCACACCGGTCAGGGGGCGGCGAAGGAGGACCGAACCGAAGGTGGCGAGGAATCCTGCGAAGGCCACCCAGATGCCCAGCAGGAAGAAGTCCTTGGCGGATCCGGTGAGTGCGACGATGCCTGCCGCGACCAGAACACCGGTCAGGCTGCCCGAAGCGGCGAGAAGACGTTCCCCACGCACCAGCCGGGCCACGGTGAGCACCGCACCGGTTGCTACCGCCGCGATCACGGCTGCCTTCGTCGACAGCAAGGCGAGTGCGATCACGAACACCACGACCGGGACGGTCGAGTAGACGAAGCCCACGATTCCGCCCATGGACTCGAGCATGGGTGAACCCGGGGCGGGGGGCGGCGCGCTTGTGTTGCCGCGGTCGTGAGTTGGGGAGGGGGCGTGCTCGCCTTCGAGTTGGGTCATCGGTCACTCCTGGTCACGGGCTGCGGTTGCAGCGTCTCTCGGGGATTTCTCGTTGCGGTCGTGGTGCGGTTCAGGCGCTCCAGCCGCCCCCCACGGCCCGGCTCGCGAGATAGGAATCGCGCAGTGCCTTGCGCAGTCCGGGGACGAACGCGTCGAACCGCGCCGCTTGCGCCTTCAGGGCGGACTTGTGGGTGCGGCGGTCCTCTTTGCTCCACACCGAGGTGAGCTCCAGCTCGACCGCCAGGACGGCCATGGCCAGCTCGTCCGTCAGGTCATCGGCGGGAGCGCTGTCGCGCACGATCGCGCGCACCCGGTCCTGCAGGGCGTGCACCAGGTCCGGGTGCACCACGGTGACCCTGTTGGTGGACACGACCGCCAGCTTTTTCTGGCGTTCGATGGCGACATCCCCGGAGGCGAGCAACTGGTCGCGGACCGGGGTTTCGGCTGTGTGCGCCTTGTTGTGCAGGAACTTCAGCCAGCCCTTGGGCTTGTCCTCGGGCAGGTCGTACCAGACCGATGCCGCGAACGGATCCTCAGGCGGATTTCCGGAGAGCCGCCGAACCTTCCCCCCGGTCGCGTCCAGCAGACCGTTACGGGCCAGCTCAGTCATCGCCCCGGCCCGCAGTAGCTGGCCGCGCCCCTGAATGTTGTCGAGCTGGAACTTTTCCTTCTTGACGGTGTAGCAGAGCAGATACAGCTTCTGAGCGAGAGTCGTGGGCATCAGAACTCCCCTTTGTGGTAGCCGAAGTGGGCAAGAGTATCTATCCCCGATAAGAGAGTGAAATGCGCGCAGGGGAGAGGCTCATCGGTCGCGCCCTCCCTTCCTCTAATTCCTGTCAAAGGGCAGGAGGAACGAATTGGGTGTTCGCCCACCCATCAGGGAGTAGCCGCTAGGCCATCGCCCCTGATTTGCCTTTCAGTGGTTCTCCTACCTCCGGTCCGAGCCATGAAACTGGTGACGTTACGGCATAGTTCTGTACGACCTGGAGGATGGAAATTTCTGGATCTATTGCATGGTGCGCACCGAGTCCGCCGTCGTGACAGAGGCGTAACCGGGGTCCGCCTCGCGCCAGGGGGCGTCCCGACAGGCCGTGCGGGATGCACAGGACCTCTCGTGCCGGGCTCTCGGCGGGCCCTAGCCGTGCCGCTGGGCCAGTCCCTCGAACCGGGGTGGGCCGGGCGATCGCGGTGATGCGGAGGCTGGAGTCGACGTCGGTGAAAGGTGTGCTGGACGTGCGGTAGCAGCAGTGGGAGAGGCCGCTGGTGCAATCGGAGTCGCCGATGACGGGGCGGTCTCCCCTTGAACTGGCCAGGCGGTGTGCTGTGAGCGGGGTGGCGACGAGGGCAAGGCGCGGGTTTTCCCTCTGCCTTGTCTGACCTGCGCCGTCAGAAACCGCGAATTGGGTCGTCGAGACCACCTCGGTTGAGGACGCAGGACCTATTCTCTGTCCGCTTTTGCGGTGCGTCAGTTCACCAAGCCGGCGCAGAATCACGCACGGGCGGGATTCTGAAGTGAGGTGCGTGAGGACTATCCCGCAATTCCGGGGTGGATCAAGCGCGTGGCGCTCAGACGCGGCGCACCGCAAAGCGAAGGAGCGTCCGCATAGTGGATGTATGGGGACGCTCCGACCACGTGACGAGGTGCCTTGGCTGTCGTCGGGAATCCGGCAGGAAATGCGGGTCGGCGCTTAGCTGTGGCCTGAACATCAGTCAGCCCGTGCGTAAGTCCTTCCGCTGTTCTGAGGTCGTGCCGTGCGTATGTGTGGGCGGGTGACGGCTGGCTGTGACTCAACGCCTCGCAGGGACAAGGGGGCGGGTGGTTGCGGGTGTGTCCGTCTTGCACACGGTGCCGTCGGCGGGGTGGGTGCCGCGGAGAAGCGTGGCGTCAGCTGCCTTGTTGACACACGAGTTGATGCCGTAGGAGCCGTGTCCGACTCCTTCGCGTGTGAGCAGGACCGCGGAGTCCAGGGTCCGGGTCATGTTCTCGGCCCAGTGGTGGGGGGTGACGGGGTCCAGTCGGCCTGCGACCACCAGTGCCGGGGGCGCACCGGCGCCTGTGAGCGGCTTGGTGACGCGGTCCTTGTTCGGCGCGGGCCACCGTGCGCAGTTGAGGGCGGAGTAGGCGGCCCGGGTTCCGATCCGCTTCGCCTCAGCAACAGCCTTGGTGGCTGCGGCCTTGTGCGCGGCGATGCCGGCCGGAGTCTGCCAGTCGGCGCAGCGTACCGCGGTGTGGGTTTCGAACATCGCGGTGGGGACGGGGAAGGGGGATACCGTGACGCTGTTCCACAGAGTGTGGAGGGGTGCGCCGTTGCCCTTCTGTGCGGCCAGCAGTGCCGAGGTCAGCAAGGGCCAGGTGTTCTGGTCTCCGGCCAGGGCTCGGGTGGTCTCCAGGGCCATGGCACCGTCGAGCTCGCCGCCCGGCGTGGCGCCCTCCTGGGCGGGTGCGATCTTCAGCGGCTTCGCTTCCAACGTGTCGATGAGTGTGTCGAACGCCGCCTCCGGGTCACCTGCCCCGAACGGGCATACTGCGGCCCCTTCGGCGCGACAGGTCTTGAACCAGGCGTTGAGGGTTCGTTCGCTCGCCACAGCGACGTCGTTCTGGAAGGGAAGGGAGTTGCCGAACCACTGGTTGGTGTCGACGGGCGCGTCGAGCACCATCTGGCGGACTCGGTGAGGGAAGAGTGTGGCGTACATGGGGCCGACCACGGTGCCGTAGGACAAGCCGTAGTACGTGATCTTCTTCTCGCCGAGCGCGGCGCGGACTCGGTCGATGTCGCGAGCCACGTTGTCGGTGGAAAGGCTGGCCAGGAACTTCTTGCTCTGGTGCTTGGCGCAGCCGTCGGTGAACGCGGCGGCATCGGCCAGCAGTCGCGGCAGAGGCTTGCCCCCGGGGACCGCCGGGTCGAAGGAGGTGCCGGCGGCGTCGGCGCGCTGCTGGTCGGTCAGGCAGCGAACGGCCTGCGATTGGCCGACGCCGCGCGGGTCCATCGCGATGACGTCGAATCTGGCGAGCACAGCGGGCGAGAAAGCGCCCGGAGTACCGGCTGTCTTGGGCAGATTGCGCAGTGTCTCGGTGGCGGCGACCCCGGGTCCGCCCGGGTTGAAGATGAGACTGCCGATGCGCTGAGCGGGATCGGTGGCCCGGTGCCGCATGACCGCGAGCGGGATCTGTGCGCCCTCGGGGTCGGTGTATTCCTCCGGTACCTTGATCGTGGCGCATTCCAGGTCCTTCCCACACGTGCTCCAGGTGAGCGGGTCCGGGGAGGGAGCCGGGGCCGACGCGCCCGTTGCGGACGTGCTGCGCAGCCCCGAGACGCCGGACGAGCACCCCGCCAGGACCACGAGGGCCGCGGCGAACGCAGCCCCGTACTTGGCGGCGGTCCGTGGCCTCAACTGGATCATGATCGTCTTCCTTTCGTCCTACGTGTGCCATGCCCTGTAGCCCGGCCGCGCCGGTCGCGCGAGAGGCCGGCCGAAGAGGGCGTGGTCGTGCCTTCCTCGCTTCGATGAGTCAGTGACCGGCCGCGTCGAGCAGGGAGGAGTACCGCAGGCGGAGAGCGCGCTCCATGCTTGCCAGAACGGCTCCGCCTCCCAGTGCGAGGTTCAGCCAGATCGGCAGGTGTATCGGCGATACGAAGGTTCCGACCCGCTGTGTGACGGGGGGGATGTGAGAGACGGGTTCAGCGAGCTGCAGCAGGTTCAGGCCCACACCGATGACCAGCAGCAGCACCGATCCGATGGTGATCGCCCGGCTCAGCCCCGGGTGGCGGGTGCCGAAGCGCGCCCTCCGTCCCTCAGCAGAGGCAGGGTCGGGCGTGAGCTGAGACGGCTGTCCGTCCAAGGGGCGATAGTGGCAGCGCTTGATGCCGTAGATGCTCATCGCCACCTCGATGACGCCCCCGTCGACAGGGAGGAGCGCGGGCAGTTTCGACTCGGCCACGTGCCTGCCGTCCAGGAACAGATGCGCCCGGATCCTGCTGTTGTCCAATCGCGCCCAGTGCCGTACGTCGACGGCGTACAGGCGTTCCTGTCCGCCGTCACCGGCAAGCCGTAGCCAGAACAGGGAGCGCACGGGGAGCTGCCACCAGCGGAACCGCTGCAGTTCCCTGCCGTCGCCCGGCTTGAGGCGCCTTGATGCCGCCCACTGCTTCAACGCCATGCTCCGCGCACCCCTTCGCGCCTCGGCCGCACCCTTACTAGTACGGCGTGCTAGGAAGACGCTAGCACGCCGTACTAGTACGGCGTGCTAGTCGGGTGGGGAAAGCGGGGAGAAGTGAAGGAGACGAGGACGCGCGAACCGCATGGGGCCAGGTCTATCGGAGCTTCATCGAACCCGAGCCGACCGAACCGGTACGCGCCGCCTGCCTCGCCCACGAGCGGGAGGCGGAGCGTCTGGTCGAACGCTGGCCGGCCGTGCTCGCCGACGAAGGCGCAGCGCCGGTGGCAAGCGGTACTTACGGGACAGTCCTTTGGCGAGACCTCGATCGTTGAGCACGACCCGTGTGGTGGGGAATCGGACGCGTGCGGCAACCATGCGTAGCCCGCGGATCACCGGGCTGACGCCCGACGTGATCGCAGAACTTGTCACCGAGGTCGCCCCGTTGTGGCACGAGCGGCACCAGGCGGTGCTGACGTCTCGCCGCCGCCCGGCGTCACAGGAGGGCGCCGCCGGAGACCTCGATGCGCTGGGCGGTGACCCAGCGCAGTCCCTCGGAGGCCAGTGTGGCGATGGCGTCACCGATCTCCTCAGGTTCGCCGACGCGGCCGAGCGCGGTCTGTCCGGCCAAAGCCTGGCGCATTCCGGCGTCGTCCCGCATCGCTCCGCCGTTGAAGTCGGTGGCGGTCGGCCCCGGGGCGATGGAGTTGACCCGGATGCCGCGAGGTCCGAGTTCTGCGGCGAGGGTGCGGCTCAGAGCTTCGATGGCGGCCTTCGAGGCGGAGTAGACCGAGGTGGCGGGGCTGGTGTGGCGGGTCAGTGACGTCGAGACGTTGATGACCTGGCCGCCCTGGGCCAGCAGCGGCACGAGCGACTGGATGAGGAAGAACGTGCCCCGGACGTTGGTGCCCATCACCGTGTCGAAGTCGTCGATCGTGACGGTCTCCAGCGGCCCGAAGACTCCCAGTCCCGCGTTGTTGACGAGGATGTCGAGCCGCGAAGTACCCCAGCGCTCCAGCTGCGCGCCCAGTTCGGTGGTGAAGGACGCGAAGGAGGGGACGTCGCTGATGTCGAGCCGGAGAGCGGCGGCCGTCCCACCCGCGGCCTGCACCTCTTCCACCGTTTTCTCAGCCCCGGCCGCGTCACCGCGGTGGGTGACCACGACCCGCACCCCGCGTGTGGCCAGGGCGATGGCCGCGCTGCGCCCGAGGCCGCGATTCGCACCGGTCACCAAAGCGATCTTGTCGACTGTCATGAACTTCCTCCATCGTGCGACAACGAGGATGCGCCCAGGTGCCACACCTCAGATGCGAGTCACTCGACTCGCCTTACTGCTGCACCGTAAGTGGACCCCCGAGGCGAGTCAAGTGACTCGCCTCGGGGCTGCGGCATACTCTCCGCATGGCAGCAGAACTCACCGCGCATCACCGCAGGCTCGCCCAGCAGAAGCGTGAGGCGATCACCTCCGCGGCCACGGAACTGTTCTTGGACCGCGGCTACGACGGCACCTCCCTCGCGCGGATCGCCGAAGCGGCCGGGGTCTCGAAGTCCACCCTGTTCAAGCAGTTCCCCACCAAGGCGGCCCTCTTCGAGGCCATCGTCACCGAGTCCTGGCAGCGCGACGTCGGCAATACCGCCGCGCGGCCACAGGCGGGAGATCTGCGCTCCGGGCTGAGAGCCATCGGCCACCGGTACGCCGACCTGATCGGCCAGCCCCGCATGACAGGCTTGTTCCGGATCGTCATCGCCGAACTGCCTCGTTTCCCCGAGCTGGGACGGATGCAGTTCCAGCTCGGCAAACTGCCCTACTTCGCCTCCGTCCAGCACTACTTGGAATCCGAGCATGAGGCGGGCAACGCTGATGTGCCCAACGCTGAAAGCGCCGCGAACCAGTTCCTCGGCATGATCGCTAACTACGTCCTGTGGCCCCGCATGCTGCTGACCGGCTGGAACCCCGCCGCCTCCGACATCGATAGCGCCGTCGAAGAGGCCGTCCAGACCATGCTCGCCAGATACACCCCCGGCCCGCCGACCTGGCCCGGAGCCGGAATGTCCACACGGCCGCGCAATGCCTGAGACCGCGGCGCTTTCACCCGCGATACCTGTAGGCAAACGATCGTTTGACGACAGGCGCGGCCTGGTGGACGGCCGGCCGGCTCAGGTTGAGCGCAGGCAGAAGGGGTGTCCGGCCGGGCTGGCGTAGATCCGGCTACCGGTGGGAGTTTCCGGGGTGATCTCGTCGGTGGGGCGCAGTCGGGTGGCGCCGGCGTCGGTGGCCGTGCGGTCGGCGGTTGCGAGGTCGTCGACGCCGAAGTCGAGGTGCATCTGCTGGGAGGTGCCGTCCGGCCAGTTCGGGGCGGTGTGTCCGGGGGCGGACTGGACCACGATCACCGGGAGGCCGGGAGCCTGGACGAAGTGGTGGGTCGGCGTGGGGGTGAGGGTACCCCCGAGCAGTCGGTGCCAGAACGAGCTTTCCTTCTCGATGTCGGCGGCGTCGATGATCACGGAGGCCAGGGTGATGGGCATGGGGTGGTCCTGTTCATGCTGTCGGTGGTTGCTCAGACGGTCGGGATGATGCCGCCGTCGACGCGGAACTGCGCTCCGGTGAGCCATTTCGCGCGGCCGGAGGCGAGGAAGGCGATCATCTCGGCGACGTCTTCGGGGTCGCCGGGGCGGCCCATGGGAACGTTCAGGTGGTCCACGATCTGCTGGGTGACCTCTTCGGTGGTGATGCCTTGCTTGTCTGCCATGTGCTTCAGGTGGGCGGTGGCGCCGTCGGTGACGACGAAGCCGGGAAGGACACAGACCACGCGAACGCCGTGTTCGCCGACCTCGGTGGCCAGTTCGCGGCTGTAGGTGTTGAGCGCGGCTTTGGCGGCGGCGTAGGACGCCTCGGTGCGCTGGGGCAGTTGGCTGGCGATCGAGGAGACGTGCACGACGACGCCGGAGCCCCGCTCGACCATTCCCGGCACGAGCGCCCGGTCCAGGCGCACGGCGCTGAGGAGATTCATCTCCAGGTCCGCCTGCCAGGATTCGTCCGACCGGCTCAGGGTCGGCGCCGGGGGGCTGGCCGCGCCCGCGTTGTTCACGAGCACGTCCACGCCGCCCACCTGCTCGACGACGCGGCGGCCGAGCTCGGCCACTCCCTGCTGCGTGGAGAGGTCCGCCGCGAGGAATGTGGCGCCGCTGTCCTCCTCGGGCCGGCTGCGGGAGGCCGTCAGCACGGTCGCGCCCGCGGCGACGAAGCGGCGCACGGTCGCCGCGCCCAGGCCCCGGCTGCCGCCGGTGACCAGTACCCGAAGGCCGTCGAGGCTGTTGTCCGTGACGGGCATGGGATCTCTCCTCCGTAAGATGAACCTGACTCCGGAAAAGGTACACGCAAACGGAACCGGACTCACCTTATGGAGGTTCTCTTGCCGCAACCACGTCCGCTGCGTGCCGACGCGCGACGCAACCGCGAGGCCTTGCTGTCCGCGGCCCGCCAGGCGTTCCTCGGTGGCGACGCCGACGCGCACGTCGAGGACATCGCCCGCAGCGCCGGCGTCGCCGTCGGAACGCTCTACCGCCACTTCGAAACCCGCGACGCGCTGATCGAGGAGGTCTACCGCAAAGAGGTCGACGACCTGTGCGCCACGCCCGGTGTCCTGCTGGACCAGCACGCCCCGGAGGAGGCGCTGCGGCGCTTCCTGCTGCTGCTCGTGGACCACGCGGCGGTGGGCAAGGGGATGTCCGGTGTGCTGGAAAGCATCATGGCGACGGACTCACCGGTCTTCGGCGACGCCCGTACGCGTATGGCCGGTGCCCTCTCCCTGCTGCTTGAAGCAGGCAGTGCGGCCGGCACTGTCCGCGACGACATCACAGGGCCAACTCTGTTGCGTGCCCTGGGCGGCATCTGCGGAATGCGCGCCACGGAGGGCTGGCTGGTCGAGGCCCGGCAGATCACCGCCCTCCTCTTCGACGGCCTGCGACACGGGGCCCCGCAGTCACCCTGAGCCGGGGGCGCGCGCCACCGGCCAGGCCCTGCCCGTCACTCCTGACCGCTCCCGTCGTCGTCCTCGTACAGCGCGGAACCGCTGCAGTTCCTGCCGTCGCCCGGCTCCAGGCGCCTTGATGCCGCCCGCTGCTTCAACGTCGTGCTCCGCCCTTCCTGTGTGCATCGGCCGGCACCGCCACTAGTGCGGCGTGTCAGGAAGGGCGCTAGTGCTGGGACCGCATAGGTTCGCCGGTTCGGATGCCTTACAGGTTGTTCGCATAGAAGCTGGTGAGTCGTTCGACGGCAGCGTCGACGTATTCGGGTTCGTCGTACATCTCGTAGTGGCCGGCGCCGTCGATCACCATGAGGTCGACGGGGTTGGGGGCCAGCTTCCACAGCTGCATGCCGGTGTCGTAGGAGCCGGTGTTGCCGATGTGTCCGGCGAGGATGACCTGAAGTGGCTGGGTCATGAGCCGATCGGCCAGGTGGAACGCGTCGTAGCCCAGCAGGAGGGAGTCGCTGCGCAAGAGGCGCCGGTTCGTGGAATGTTCGTTACCGCCGCGCTCGGTGCGGTAGTAGGTGACGGCCTGAGTGGTGTCGGTGTCGGTCAGGCCCGCTGTTGTGGCGTCCTCGAGGGTGTCGGGCAGCCAGTTCACGCGGGTCGTCTCGCCGGAGCGGGCCTCTTCGGTGCGTGCGTCCGCGAGGGCGTCGAGTGCTGCGGCCGGACCGTCGGGGGAGAAGCTGCGGAACGCGGCGCCGATGTTGACGGGGACTACCGTGCCGACCGCCTTGATGCGGTGGTCCGTGCGAGCGGTGTGCACGGCGTAGCCGCCACCGGCGCAGATGCCGAGGACGCCGATGCGCTGCGGGTCGATGCCGGGGGTCGTGGTGAGCGCGTCGATGGCGTAGGAGATGTCCTCGCCTCGGCGGTAGGGGTCTTCGAGGTCGCGGGGCTCGCCCTCGCTCTGACCCTGATGGGCGGGGTCGAGGACGAGCGCCGCGATGCCGCAGGCGGCGAGACGGGAGGCGTAATTGGCGCCGATCTGCTCCTTCACGCTGCTGCCCGGGGTGGAGAGCACCACGGCGCGCAGCGGTGCGCTGCTGTCGGCGTTGTCGGGCAGGTGGAGGTCCGCGGCGAGGTTGATGGGACCGCGCGGGACCGTGAGGTGCCTAAGCATGCCTGACTTCTTTCGTGAGATTGTTGTTCCATAGGAGTCCAATACAAGGCAAACTATTGTACGATATTAAACTAATACGAAACTGTACTACACGGATGGAGGGGTGGCATGTCAGTCGACGGGGCGCAGCTGTGGACGCTGAACCAGCGGCTGCTGGGCGTTGTGATGGATGCTTGCACGGGGGAGCTGGCCGAGCTCGGGTTGGAGACGAAGGAGTTTTTCGTCCTGGCCGAGGTGGAGGCGTCGCCGTACCCGGCCGTGATCGCGACGGCACTGCTGCTCCCCAGAGCGAGCGTGACGGTCTACGTCCGCAACCTCGTCGCCAAGGGGTTCATCCGGCGCGAGATCGACGACGCGGACCTGCGGCGTCACCGGCTCGTACTGACTGCTGAGGGCACAGAGGCGCGGGATCGTGCCCTCGCAGCCCTCGCGGCGGAGTACGACCGCAGGCTGGCGAGGATCACTCCGCAGGACCGCACCGAGTTGCAGCGCATGCTTCAGGAGATGCTCTCGCCTGCATGAGTCCGTGGTCACGAGCGGTTCGCCTGCCCGGTGAACCCCTGCTCGCCAGTGCTGTGATCGCGTAGATTCGTTGGATCGTTCAGGCTGCGGTGGCGGGTGGCGGGTGGCGGGTGGCGGCGTTGCGCCGGCGGAGGTGGGCGTGCAGGGCCCGTTTCTGCGCAGTGTGGTTGGGGTGGTGCGAGTTGGCGATGGTGAACTGCCGCAGCGGTCCGAAGTGTGCCTCGATGGGGTTGGCCGACGAGGCGTAGGTCGGGTGAAACACGGCGCAGCCTTGTTCTTCTGCGCCCAGCGGGTGATGTCGACGCCCTTGTGGGCGGACCGGCTGTCCATGATCACGTAGATCGGTGCGCCGTCCGGGCGGGCGGTCCGGATCGAGCAAATGCACGATCCGGGAAACGTTCCAGCACCTTCTCGATGCGGTCCAGCTTGGCGTCGCGCTCGGGGTCAGGCGACTCCTTCCACGTCTTGCTCCGCTGGAAGGTGACACCGCGGCGGGCGAGCAGACACGTAGCGCCTCGCGGCCGATCCGGATAACACGGTGTCCTCGTCAGCCTGCACCAGCTTCGTGATCACCGGCACCCGGTTCCCACCGGCCGAGGCCAGCAGCATCATCGCGCGCCGGTAGCGCACCGAAATGGTGCTGCCCCGGCGCACGATCTGCTGCAGCTTCTGCCCCTCCTGGTCGGTCAACCTGCGCACATGGACAAGCTCAGCCACTACACCCCCAGCAGTCAGAGCGGCCGTCACCGTGCATCCAACCGCCCGGACGACCGCCTCGGCGAACCTTCCCGATCGGAGTACTGGCATCGTGTACTAGTACGGCGTGCTAGTACAGTGTGAAGGGTGTTGGGAGAAGCAAAGGAGAGCGGGATGGAAACACGCGAGAAGATCCTCAAGGCCGCCGCGGAAATGATCGCCGAGGACGCAGCGGCGAAGCTGAGCGTGCGCGCGGTCGCCGCGCGTGCGGGGGTGAGCATCGGCTCGCTGAGGTTCCACTTCCCCACCCAGCGCGCGCTGCAGGACAGCTTGCTCAAGCGGATCTACGAACACCTGCTGCCCGGCGACCCGATCCGGGACCGGACACTGTCGCCCCGCGAACGGCTGCTGAACTGCCTGCGGCAGGTTCTCGCACCGCTCGGCACCAACGAGGACGCGCGAACCGCATGGGGCACGGTCTATCGGAGCTTCATCGAACCCGAACCGACCGAACCGGTACGCACCGCCTACCTCGCCCACGAGCGGGAGGCGGAGCGTCTGGTCGAGCACTGGCTGGCCGTGCTCGCCGAGGAGGGCGCACTGCCCCCGGGAGACCACACCCGCAACGTCAGGTTCCTTCTCACCGTCCTCAACGGACTCTCGGTCGAACGCGCCCTGCCCACCCGCGAATCCGTCCTCATCGCCGAGACCGAGACCCTCAACGCCGCCGTCGACCACGTCCTCTCCACCGGCCCCGCACCATCCGCCGGACCCCCCCGGCCGTGAACCGGACCAGCCACCCCTTCGCGTCGAGGCGCGAGACCACGGCGCGACGGGCACCGGCGTGGACAGACCGGCATGGTCGGCGGCTATCCGCCCGCCGGGCAGTTGCCGGACTCGAATTCTCGAGGGCGACCGCAAAGAAGCGCAAAGGCACGGAAGCAGACGGCGAGGGAGATCTCGATCATGGCGTGGAGCACTCGGGAGATGGCGGAGCTGGCCGGCGTCAGTCTCAGGGCCGTACGGCATTACCACGACATCGGATTGCTTGAAGAGCCGGAGCGTCGGTCCAACGGATACAAGCAGTACGGCGTCAGCCACCTCGTCCGGCTCCTCCGGATAAAGCGCCTCACCGCTCTGGGCTTCTCCCTGTCCCAGATTGCGGGCATGGACGACGACCCGGATTCGAGCCCCGACCCGCGTGATCTGCGGGCTCTCGACACGGAGCTGGCCGCCACCATCGAACGCCTGCAACACGCCCGCGCGGAGGTGGGCGCCCTCCTGCGCGGGCGCGCTGCGAGCGATCTTCCCCTCCGCTTCGTCTCCGTGGACAAGACCGCCGAACTTCCTGCCCCGGACCGCTCTTTCGTCACCGTCCTCGGTACGGTCCTCGGACCCAGTGGGATGGACGCCTATGCCGACTTGCTCCATCAGGAGCCGCAGCCGGTGGCACTGGAACTCAACGAGCTTCCGGCCGATGCCGACGAGGTGACCCGCCAGAGTCTCGCCGAGCGTCTCGTGCCATACGTTCGAGGCCTCCGGGTCCGCCACCCCGGGCTCAGCGATCTCGCTTCAGGCGCCCCGCGCGGCCGACAGCACACCGCCCGCACCATCGGCGAAGCCATCAGTGATCTCTACAATCCAGCCCAGGTGGACGTCATGAAGCGGCTCGACGGGCTCCTGTCCGATGACGATGCCCCTCGGTGACCGTACTCAGAGCGCCGCTTCGTGACTCGGTGAGTGTGGCCCAGTGCGCGCCTGATGGTGTGACGAGTGCATGCAGGAGTGGTCGTCACTGCCACCACCACCTGGACATCAGCGAACCGTGGTCGGTGTGGTCCGCTGACGCACGTGCCTCGTTGCGATAGGCCGGTCCGACGCTGCGCGGGCGGCACAGATGCGGTGTGCGCCTACCCGGCGCTGCCCTCACTGCTGGGCGTCGTCGCTCTCGCTCCCTGCGGTGCCGTTCTCGACGAGGATGCTGTGAACGCGTCGCAGCACGTCGAGGTGCGCGCGGTTGTAGAACTCGGTCAAGGCGTGCACGGTGACCGAGTCCGCAAGCGCCCTTTCCCGGTGTGAGGCCCGCCCGAGGTCGGCCAGAGCAGGGTGGGCCCGGTGCTGCTCGCGGGCTTCGGGCGCCATCTGCTCGGCCAGCCGCTGCCGTACGTCCTCGGGTGCGTCCTCCTCGAGCGCCGCGAACTCCGCTTCGAGGTCGCCACGGGGTCCCGAAAGCTGTTCCTTGAGGGCGGCAATCGCTTCGGGTGTGAGGATGCTGGAGTAGGCCACCAGCAGGGATCGCTGGGTTTCGGGCAGGTCGTCGGCAAGCGTCTTGAAGTCCGGGGGCATGTCGAGCGCGGCCCGATTGTCCATGATGGCCGCCAGGTCCCGCCGCATCCGCTGTCGGCGTTCGATGTCCGCCGCGAGTTCGGCGTCGAGGTCCCGAAGGATCTGCCGTGCCCTCTCATCACCGCTCTCGACCGCGAGGACATCTGCGAGAGCCACACCGAGGTCGGTCAGTCTGCGGATACGCAGCAGGCGCACCAGATGGTTGACGCCATAGCGCTTGTAGCCGTTGGCCGCCCGTTCCGGCTCGTCCAGGAGGCCGATCTCGTGGTAGTGCCGGACGGCCTTGGCGGTCGTCCCCGCGAGTTCCGCCAGCCGACGGGTACTCCACGCCATCAGGAGCCCTCTCTCCAGGATCGTGCCCGGTGGCCATTGAAAACCCTGCCCCTGGGGCACGGTCAACTCCCTTCGGTTCCGGCTCGCCAGCGGTTGACCGTGCCCCAGGGGCAGGGAGTGTGATGGACGCGACCACGCCCCACGCACCGATATGCGGAGACTGGACATGAAACGACAAAGCGGTGTCGGCCGAAACCTGGCCCTCCTGGCGGTCATCGGCCTGGGCGCGTCACTGATCACTGTGCCCGCCGCCGCCGAGGAGACGAAACCGCCTCAGGTGGAGTGGGGCCAGTGCCCCGACGACGTCGGGGCGGAAGCCGCTCCGACCGTGCTGCAGTGCGCCACCGTGCGCGTGCCGTTGGACTATGCCGAGCCGGAAGGCGACCAGATCGACCTCACCGTTTCGCGGCTGGCCGCCGCCGACCCGGACAAGAGGCGCGGCGTCCTGATGCTCAACCCGGGCGGCCCCGGTGGATCCGGGCTGGCGCTGTCCGCGCTGCTGGTGGCCCAGGGCCTGCCCAGCAGCGTCACCGACCGCTACGACTTGATAGGCATGGACACCCGCGGGATCGGTCATTCGGCACCGGTCAGCTGCGGGTTCACCACAGACAGCCCCTACTACTCCAACATCCCGCCCTACGCGGTCGATGACGCTGCGGTCACCGCGCAGGCGAAGGTCGCTGAGAAGGCGGCCGAGCAGTGCGCGGACAACGACGACGATGGCAGGCTGCGCCACCTGACCACCGCGAACACCGCCCGCGACCTGGACCGGATCCGGGCCGCGCTCGGCGAGGAGAAAACCAGCTACCTGGGCTACTCGTACGGCACGGTCCTCGGCGCCGCCTACGCGTCGATGTTCCCCGAGCGTTCCGACCGGATCGTGCTCGACAGCAACATCGGAGACGCTCACCTCGACCGCGACGGCATGCGCCGCTACGCGCTGGGCATGGAGCAGACCCTGCCGGACTTCGCGAAGTGGGCCGCCCGCCGGCACGACAGCTACGGCCTGGGCCGCACACCTGGGCAGGTACGGGCGTCCTACCTCGCCATCGCCGGCAGCCTCGACAAGGCTCCGGTCGCGGGGATCGACGGCAGCCTCTTCCGGCTCGTGACGTTCGGCCACCTGTTCAAGCAGGCGCAGTACCCCACGCTGGCGCAGACCTGGCAGACGCTGCGCGAAGGCGACGAGGCCGCGGCCCGCGGTCTGACGGCCGCCGCCGGGGAAACGGCGGACGGCGCGCTGTCGCCGACCGACAACGCACTGACCGTGTTCCTCGCCGTCACCTGTAACGACGCCGAGTGGCCCGCGGACATCACCACCTACCGGCGAGGTGTCGCCGAGGACCGCGAACGCTACCCGCTGTTTGGCGCCGCCACCGCCAACATCAACCCTTGCGCCTTCTGGCCGTACACCCCCGCTGAACCGCCCGTGGAGGTCGACGCCGAAGGCCCGCGCAACGTGCTGCTCCTACAGAACCGGCGGGACGCGTCGACCCCGCACTTGGGCGGGAAGATGCTGCGGGAGAAGTTCGGTGACCGTGCCCGGCTGATCAGCGTCGACGACAGCGGGCACGGTGTCTACGTCCTGGGCCGGAACTCCTGCGCGTTGAACACCACCACGCGCTACCTCGTCGTGGGCGAGATGCCCACGAAGGACACGTCCTGCCGCGCGGACTGACCACCGGACCCGCGCCGCCGGCACCCGTCCGCTGTTGACATCTTCCGGCGTACCCGTCGATGCCGGCTTGCGAGTAGTGGGGCAGTCCGCAGTACCAGTCCTCCCTCGGTGAACGGCGCCAGTTGCGGCGCGCCTGACCGAGAGATGCGGCAGTGGGGTCCGCAAGCTGGAGCAGACGCAGGACGGGACACGGGGGCTGACTGCCGTAGTGAAGCTGTGAGAGCTCGCCATTGGTTCGCAGTGTCAGCAGTACGCCCTGCCGACGCGGGATCAGGGCCGGTGAATGGTGTAGCAGCGCACCGGAGGCGTGGCGCCACTGGTGCCAGGGCTCCGGTGCGTTTCGAATGGCGGGTCCTATGGAGGTGCCAGGTGGCCGTGCGTTGTGGGAAAGGCACAGTTGCCGTAGTGCCTCCGGCCGGTGTGCGCGGTCCTCGGTGAGAGCCGAGAGGTCGGACGGGGACGAGCGGCCGATCGACTTCGCCGGTGGACGTACGGTGGACAGACGCCTTTGGACGGTGCGGCACGAGGTGGCACGGGCCAAGCTGCTGCGGATGCTCTGAACAGGAAGAATGTCACGAGACGGTACGGCAGGGCATTCCCCGGCATGATCGCTCGCGGTCTCGTAATGCGTAGGTCTCGCTACCCGACGCGTGTACCGATTGCACTCCGTACTCGGCAACGGTTAGGGCGCATGGTCGTCCTGGAAGGCGGCCGTGCACCCCCTCAAGAACGCGGCAAAGCAGGGATATCCCAGGGACTTTTCAGGGACTTTCACGTCTGTCCCAGGGAGGTTCCAGGGACATTCCGCCGCGTAAGCAGGGAAGGCCCTGACAGTGCTGAAAGACACGAACGCGCTGGTCAGGGCCCGTCTGTCTAGCACTCGATGATGTTCACCGCGAGCCCGCCCCGCGCGGTCTACTTGTACTCCGCGTTCATGTAGGCGACAACTTTACGCAGTTTGTTCTCTGCGGCTCACTGACGGTGCTTGCGATCACAAGGCGAAAACGCCGATGCTCTCGGCGTACGCGTCGGGGCAGGACCGCGTCCGACGTCGACAGCACCGTGGCCGCACCGCCGCCGTGAATCGCCGTGCCGAGCTCGTCGTCCAGCCGTGCACCCGTCGTCTCGCCCACGGCGTTGATATGTCCGGCGTTCTCCGCGATGAGTGCGATGACGACTGGCAGGGTGACGAGAACCGCGGAGAGGGGAAGCCTGGGGCATGGGAGGCGGGAAAGCCGATCGAGTCGGCCTTGGCCACGCCTGAGCGATCGAGGCGCCAGTGGTCGACTGATTCGGTGCCTCCGGCGCTGCCCGCAGACCGCAGGGCCTCCTGCCTCGACTGCGACAGACGCCGCGCGTCCTCCACCCGATCACTCACACCCACCAACAACAACCCAGAACCCGCACCGTGCCGGGATCAATGTGTCTGTAGCGCTCATCCCCGGCGCCGGCTGAATTCGGTTGGATCAGTAACGGTCAATCCCATACCGCATTCGACGTCAGTGGATCTTCTGCTGCTCCACCCACTTGATCACCTCGGCCTTTTTGTAAAGGACTTTTGCGTTCCTGCCTCGGCCGAGCTTGTAGCCGTTGAGCCCTAGTTTTGAGGCCTCTCGGTAGACCCAGCTGGTGGACATGCCGAGCATGGTGGCTACCTCCGAGGTGTTCAAGAGGAGAGGCTCGACGCTGTGGCGCCGACGGGACGAGGCGAAGGCGTTGTCGGCGTGCGGCTGTGTTTCTGTGGGCAAGGTCGCTCCTGCATTAAATGGAAGAAGTATGAGTCGCAGTACAAGCACGGTTCCGGTCGGATCGCGCCTGACTGTGAGCGCCAGGATTCCGGCAACCTTGGGCTTGGTCATGCCGACATCGGCGACTAGCGTTGCGCGGTTTGTTGTCTGGCCTGGGTGCCGACCGGGCGTGAAGCTAGGTCGTGCGGGCGCGCATGACGGCACCGGACGTTGCTGCAGCGGACCCGGGGCTCGTACTCGGCCGGGAGGCTGAGTGCCTGCACCGTGTGCTCCCGCGAAGCACGGGAGGCGGCCGGCTCAAGCCTCACGAAGCGGCTGACGGCGCGTCAGGAAAGTCAGCATTGGGTCAGCATTGGTACTGAAAAACCTGCTGACCCCTGCCCGAACCTGCGACTGGTTGTAATCTGGACGCACCGCCCTTGACCTGCAAATACGCAGGCAGGGAGCCTAGTAGACGGAGTGCCCTCATGATGCGTACAATGTTCAAGTCCAAGATTCACCGCGCCACCGTCACCCAGGCCGACCTGCACTACGTGGGATCGGTCACCGTCGACGCCGATCTGATGGACGCCGCCGATCTGCTGCCCGGTGAACTCGTGCACATCGTGGACATCGACAACGGTGCCCGGCTCGAGACGTACGTCATCGAGGGGGAGCGTGGCTCCGGCGTCATTGGCATCAACGGGGCTGCCGCTCACCTCGTCCACCCCGGTGACCTGGTCATTCTCATCAGCTACGCCCAGGTGGACGACGCCGAGGCGCGTGCGCTCGTGCCCCGCGTGGTGCACGTCGACGCCGGGAACCGCATCGTCGAGCTGGGCACCGACGCGTCCGCCCCCGTGCCGGGCACCCCCACCGAGCGCAGCCCGCACGCCGTTCCCGCGCGGAGCTGACCCGCCCGCGCGGCCCCCGAGCGAGGGAGCACCCGCCATGGCCGGAGAGAACACCGCGGCCGAGATCCGGGACGACCGGGAGCGCTGCGAGCTGGTGGCCTACGAGGACGGATCGGTCGCGGGCGTCATCGCGTACTTCGTGATGTACCCCGAGCCGGGGGCCCTCGTGGCCGTCCACACCGTCGTCGACCCCGAGCACCGGGGCAAGGGCATGGCGGGCGCCCTCGCGCGTGAGTTCTACGCCATGGCGGCCCGCGAGGGGGTTCTCGCCGTGCCCCTCTGCCCGTACGTCGCCCGGTGGGCCCGGCGCCATCCCGACCAGGCGCCGGAAGTCCCCCAGGAGCTGGTGGGAGGGGCCGAGAGGCAGCTCGCCTCGCATCCGGAGCTGTTCTGACCCGCGGCCGGGCCGCAGTCGGCGCAGTGTGCACGTATGGACTCGGCAGGCGCGGGCAGCCGCACGGGGAGACGGTGGAGATGAGATCCACTCGTCCTCGCCAGCCGTCGTTGGAGGCCTGTGATGACACATCCGTATCCCGACCCCGTGCCGCCCGCGCCGACGCCCCCGCCCGTGCCGGGGCCGCCGACGCCGGTGCCCTCCCCGCCGCCCGTTCCGCCGGGGCCCGTACCGCCCGGCCCCGCGCCGGATCCGATCCCGCAGCCGCCCAACCCGAATCCGGAGCCGGTTCCCGAGCCCGAGCCGTCACCCCAGCCGGCAGGGTGAGCGGAGGGGCCTGCCGGCGGACGGTCCCACCGCCCACGTGGCCTGCGGGCCGCTGGTCCCTCCCGGCACGGGCGGCGTGCGAGTAGGCGGTTCCACCGGGCCACGAGCCTACGGGTGGGCGTTTCCACCGGGCTGCGTGGCCTGTGGGTGGGCGGCCCCGCAGAGCTCGGTCAGCGCGTCGACGTGGCCCAGCCCGCTCTCCGCCGCCACCGAGTCCAGTGACTGGGCGTCGCGCACAGGGGCGAAGCGCAGTCCGGCGCCGCCCGGATCCCCGGCGAAGCCGTACACCGCGGGCCGGGGCAGACTGTTGTAGGCCCACGGGGTGGAGAAGTAGTACGCCCCCGTGTCGTACAGCGCCACGAAGTCGCCCTCACGCAGTTCGGGCAGTTCCCGGGCGTGGGCCACGATGTCCCCGGCGAAGCAGCAGGGCCCCGCGATGTCCTGGACGACCGGGCGCCCGCTGCGGGGACGGCCCTCCCCGTCGAAGGCGCCGACCCGGAGCGGCCAGGCCTCGGGCATGAAGACGGTACGTGTGGCGATCTGAGCGCCCGCGTGGGTGAGGGCGATCCTGCGCCCGCCCGCGTCCTTCGTGTACTCCACACGGGCGCCGATGAAGCCGTTCTTCGCCAGCAGCGACCGGCCGAACTCGGTGACCAGGTCGTACCGCCCGTCGAAGATCTTCGGGGCGGCCTTCCTGAGCGCGGTCACGTAGTCCGCGAAAGCGGGCCGGGCCTCGTCGCCGGCGAAGTTCACCGGCAGCCCGCCGCCGATGTCGATCCCCGTGATCCGCTGGTCACCCAGGGTTTCGTTGATCTCCTCGGCCAGCTGGTACGTCTCGGCGATGCCGGCGGCGATGAGCTCCAGCGAGCAGCCCTGCGAACCCAC
Source organism: Streptomyces argenteolus (assembly GCF_042902585.1). Lineage (GTDB taxonomy): Bacteria > Actinomycetota > Actinomycetes > Streptomycetales > Streptomycetaceae > Streptomyces > Streptomyces argenteolus. The sequence goes on along the minus strand of NZ_JBIBEG010000003.1, from coordinate 331,246 downwards.
GTGCGCGTGCAGTCGCGTCAGCCAGGGACGCTCGGCGAAGGTCCCTACGACCTGCTCTCTGGCGCCCGGGTCGCGCAGGGCCACCCCGAACTTCGACGTGGTCGTGGCCGTGCTCATCGGTTCGATGGAACCTCCGCCCACCTGGGGATTCACCCGGAGGCCGAGGACCGAGGCCGAGTCCGGCGAGCGCAGCTTCTCGATGCGGGCGATCTCGCCGAAACTGTCCGCGTTCACCGTGACACCCAGCGCCAGCGCCAGCCGCAGCTCGTCGCGGGTCTTGGCGGGTGAGTCCAGCACGATCCGTTGCGGGGTGAAGCCGGCCTCGACCGCGAGGCGCAGCTCGCCCGGGCTCGCCACCTCGCAGCCCATGCCGCAGTCGGCGAGCAGCCGCAGCACCGGAACCAGGGAGGCGGCCTTCGCGGCGAAGGTGTGCAGCACCCGCACCCCCGGCTCGACCGCGAAGGCGTCCCGCAGCGCGTCGACGGAGGCGCGCACCCCGTCCGCGTCCAGAAAGCCCGCGACCGGGCGCTGCTCGCCCAGCAGCCCTTGTGCGACCGCGAGACGTAGCGCCTCCGCGAACCTCGCGGAGCGCTGCGCCTCGGCGAACACCGGGGCGGGCGGAGAGCTGGGGGAGCCCCCGGTCGGCGTCGGCGTACGGCGGTTGTCGTCGATGGGAGCCTCGCAGGTCGGAGCCTTCAGGCGATGAGCGGGACCACGGCTTCGGGGGTGAGCATCCGGAAGGTGAAAGCCTGATGGAAGTAGAGCCGGATGCTCGTGGCGTCGTGGTCCAGATAGCCGATGGACAGGTCCTGGCCCAGACACAGCTCGAAGTCGCCGCCTCTGGTGGACAGCAGCACCCCGCCGGCGACGGCGGGGGCCCACAGGATGGGATCGTCCAGGAGCCTGGCCAGGTGGGTGGCCACCGGGTAACCGTGGTCGGAGGTCTCGGTGGCCTCGGTGAAGGCGTCGGCGCCGAGCAGCAGCCGGTACGGCCCGTCGACGCCGGCCAGCCGCAGCCGGGTCAGCGCCTGGCTGACCGCGGCCGGATAGTCGCGCGCGTCCGCGGGCAGCGGGAGCGGGGAGTGCGAGGAGCCGTCCCGCAGACCGGTGATGCCGGCAGCGGCGTAGCCGTCGATGAGGGCCATGTCCTCGGCGAAGGCGCAGGTGCGGGCGGCGTCCTTCACGGGTTGCCAGTCGCTGTCCTCGGAGCCGCGTTCCACGTCGTCCACGGCGGCCCGGGTGACGGTGAACGGCACCCGCCACTCGATGACGGGCGTCGCCGTGCGGGCACGGGCGATCACATCAGGGGTGGGCGGGTCGATGTCCCGCAGGTGCCCGTCACCGATCGCCGCCAGCGCCGGTCCCTGCGGATCGCTGACGTCCACCACCCGGCGGGCGGCCACATGCCGGCTGAAGGTGCGTCTGGCCTCCTCCTCGATCTGGTCCCAGGCGGCGTCGGTGACGGGGGCGAGTTCACGGTGGAGGTTGTTCATCGCGGGGCGCTTTCTTGCAGGCTGCCGATGCGCAGCGAACCGTCGCGCACCGCCGGTGCCGCGGGCGCCGAGGCCTGCGGCTCGGGGACGGCGGTCGTCCGGGCGGGGGAGGGCGGCGGCGGGGGAGCGTCGAGGAAGTCGGCGCGTGGGGCGTGGAAGAGGGTGCCGGTGACCGCGGTGGAGAAGTCGAGAATGCGGTCGTGGGTGCCGGGAGGGTTTCCCAGGAACATGTTGCGGAGCATCTGTTCGGTGACCCCGGGATCGGCCGCGTACCCGATGAAGTACGTGCCGAACTCGCCCCGTTCGAAGCTGCCGAAGGGCATGTTGGCCCGCAGGATGTCGCGTTCGGTGCCGTCGGCCCCGGTGACGGTGTTGAGGGCGACATGGGAGTCGGCCGGCTTGACGTCGTCGGCGAGTTCCATGTCGGTGAACTTCGTACGGCCGATGATCCGTTCCTGCTGCTCGGTGCTGAGCGCGTTCCAGCCGGCCAGGTCGTGCAGGTACTTCTGCACGACGACGTAGCTCCCGCCTTCGAACGGCGGGTCCTCTGCGCCGACGAGGGCGGCGGACCTGGCGTCGTCGCCCACGGGGTTCTCCGTCCCGTCGACGAATCCGAGCAGGTCCCGGTGGTCGAAGTAGCGGAAGCCGTGGACCTCGTCGACGACCTTCACCGCGTTCCCGAGTCTGCCGAGCAGCTGGGAGACCCATTCGAAGCAGACGTCCATCTGCTCGGCCCGGACGTGGAACAGCAGGTCCCCCGGAGTGGCCGGGGCGTGGTGCAGGGGCCCCCGCAGCTCCTGGAAGGGGCGGAGATCCGCAGGCCGGGGGCCGGCGAAGAGCCGGTCCCAGGCCTCCGAGCCGAAGCCCGTCACGCACGCGAGACCGGCGCTGGGAACCCGGAAGCCGATCGAGCGGGCGAACGCCGCGAGATCGGGCAGCACCGCGCGTACGGCGGATTCACCGCCAGGCTCGATCGTGGCGACCAGGACCACCGCGGCGCTGGTCAGAGGGGCTACGACCGGCTGGACCACGACAGGTTCCGGTACGGCGTCCGACATGCGCGGCTCCGTGGTCGGTGGACAGGGCTTCCTGCCACTTATCCACACCACGCACCCGGCCGCACCCTCGCCCGGTCCGGCCGGGCGACGGCTCCCGCACGCCCGAGCAGCGAAAGGGGTGAGCGGCGCACCGTCGCGTCGCCCGCGCGCAGGGGTGCTCGGCCGTGCTGGGGCCGTGGAGGCGAACCCATGTGGTGCAGCTGTTCAGGACAGGAGGAGCGTGAGCTCCCGCAGATCAGCCACTTCGCAATCGGGCAGGGGCGCGTCGGCGGTGAGCATCGGCGTCGGCAGTGCCGCGTCGCGAAAGAGGCAGGACACCGCTCCTGAGTTGCGAGCCGCGGTCACGTCCGATTCGACGGAGTCTCCCACCATGAGAATCCGGCCTACCGGTACGTCGAGGGATCGGGCAACGGTTCGCAAGGCCAGGGCATTCGGCTTTCCCAGGGTCACGGCACGTCGTGCCAGAACTTCTTCGGCTGCGGCGACGACCCATCCTGATGCCGGCAGGGGACCGTGAAGTGCTCCGTACCATCGATCGCGTGCTGTGGCATAGAGCCCGTCCACTGTGCCGGAAATATGCAGCAGACGGGTGACGTCCGCGTATCCGAAGCTCTCGCTGTAGCCGATGACCACGGTGCACGGAGTCTCGGGCAGGACGTCGGAGGAACGCAACTCGTATGCGGGCATGCCGAATGAGCGGAACTCCTCAGCCAAGGCGGAGCCGTCCTCGACGGTGACACAGTGGTGGGGCCGGTCCTGGGCCGACCGGATGTGGAGGGCGGCCAGGAAAGAGCTGGTGAACATTTCTTCCCGGGTGGCCTTGATGTCGATGTCGGCCAGCCGATTGCACAAAAATTCTCGATCACGGTTTGCGTAATTGCTCAGGAAGCAGACTTTAAGGCCGCTCTTCCGGAGTTTTTTGATCACGTCGCTGATGTGCGGCACCGGGACGAAATTGCGCCACACGACGCCGTCCAGGTCGAAGGCGACGGCATCGATCCGGTCCCGCATCGTGGCCCGAACTCCTCGTGAGGCTTGCAGTTCGCTGGAGGCAGCGTGTGTCATGGGGCTCCTTCTTCGGTGCACCTGCTGACGCCGCCCGGCACGACAGGTGAACGCGGACGGTGGGGGGTACGCACGCTCGTCCGTGAGTTCGTGCCGTGGGGCAGTTTTCAGGTGCCGAGGGGGGCGTCGTCGGCGTACAGAGGGTCGCTGGTGTCGAATATTCTGTCGGCGGCTTTCTCCTTCCGGCTGTGCAGGAAGGAGAAGACCTTGCAGTGGCCGAAATTATGGTCAATTCTCTCCCGGTAGGACCTGGCTTTCTCCGATGCGAGGATTTTCGTGAGACTGGTACTGCCCAGATCGCCCAGCACCCATGCGTCGTCCAGAGGTTTGCCGTGTGTGTTCAACGCCCATGGTGAGGCGAGGAGGGTTCCGTCGGTGAGGAGCCCGAACGACTCCCGCACCAGGTCGCACGGATTGATTCCGTCTGCGCTCCCCGTCAGGTGCCGCATGGCGCACTGCAGCCTGATGCGAGGTCTTCCGTACTCCTTCTCCAGTCGCTGCAACGTCTGTATGGCATCGAGGTACTGTTGCCTGCTCGGCACCGTTTCTCTCCGGAACGTTCCGCGGCCGACGGGGAACAGCCGCATGAGCAGCAAGGTGTCTATACCGCTCTCCGAGAGCTGGCGGTAGAGAAGCTCCAGCTTGTCCGGTCCGCAGTTGGCGGTGGTGAGCGGGCACTCCGCACGTACCTTCACTCCCGCCCGTGCGAACCTTGCCGCATGCGCAAGATTCCGGCTCGCGTAGTGGCGCGGACGGAATTGGGGATCGCCGGGCCCGGCCGAGTCGAACGTGAAGTTGAGCTCCCCGATGAGTGGACCGATGCTGTCCGGGTTCCAGGTGATCAGGCCCGCTCCGGTCGCGGTCAGTGTGACGTTGTCACGTCCGAAGCGGGCGCTGGCCTCGGACATCACCTCCACGTTCTCGGCGAGGACCATCGGATCCCCTCCGGAGATGTCGATCTTCGAGTCATAGCCCGAGAGGTGGTCCAGGACGCGCATCTTTCCGGCGAGGTCGAGCTCGAGACCCCGGCTCTGCCGCCACCGCCCCGCCTGGACGTAGATGCCGGCGGGCCCCGGCTGCACCGGGACGGTCTCGGTCAGCGAGAGCGCGTCGGATCTCGTCTCCGTGTTTCCTCCGTGCCGGCGGACGTGCACGGCGTCCACGCTGCACATGGGACAGTCCCACGGGCATACGAGGGTCAGGGACCAGATCAGGTCGATGCGCGGTAACGGCGCCTCCTGAGGTACATCCGGGCCGACAGTGGTGAGTGCAGGTGTGTTCTCACGGCTCATGGGGTTCTCCCGGTTCCTTGAGGACCAGATGGTGCACGGGTGGCGGCGGCAGCAGCGCAGGGAGGCGCAGGATGCCTGCCGAGCGGCCGGTGAAGTAGAAGACCTCGTCACCACAGGGCTCTGCTCGCCGTGTCTCGCTGCTGTGCAACCGGCCGAGCAGTTGGGCCGCTTGCGCCGCTTGGGGCCCGCCCTGGAACTCGGCGAGACCGTTGGCGACCTCGCGTCTGATCCACCAGTGCGGATCACGCGAGAGCCGTTCCAGACCGCCGAGGCGGACGGTGGGCGAAAGGGGGACGGGGTGGCTGTACCGGATGAGGAAGAGGACCAAGGCCCAGCGGATGGCCTCGTCAGCGTCCTGTCCGAGCAGTTCCATGAGCTCTTCCACCGCCGAGGGTGTTTCTCTGAGGGCGGTCATCGCAGCGGCGGTCAGGCTGCACATCGTGTCGACGAGGTGCATGTACGGATCCTCGCCCAGCGGCATGTCCATGCGTTCCGAGACGAACGTCTGGACGGTGGAGAACCGCGCGTTCTCCACGTCGAGATCGCGGCGGGCGACTCTCTCGCGGAACACCTTGAGCACCACCTCCCGTCCCGACGGCAGACTGAGGCTTGTGTGCACGTCGGAGATGAGCCCGAGGCTGTACCTGGCCGCGAATCCGACCTCACCGACATCCTCCGCGAGTCGGCCGAGCAGTGCGTCCCTGACCGGGGCGTGCGAGAGCCCTGACAGGTCTCTGGCCATCTTCAGCCGAACTGTCGAGCTGCTGTCCGAGGCCAGGCGTTCGAGGAGCGGAAGGACGGATTGCGGATCGTCCTTCGCCATCCCTACGAGTGAAGTCACCAGGCGGGCCCGCACCCATGGGGATGGATCTGCGGCCAGTGTGAGGCAGATGCCGGTCCGCGAGCCGTTCCGGTAGCGGGACAAATAGTTGGCGATGCACCACCGCACCTGAGGGTTGGCATCGCGGCTCATCACCAGGACTGCGTCGCTCTCCGGGGACGGTTCGGACAGATCGCAGCCGAGGAGACCGATACACAGGGCGTGTCTGCTCCGCCAGGACATCTCCTCGACGCGGCTGAGGTAACGGCGTCTCTGTGCCAGCGTCTCGGGCTGGTTCCAGACCCGCAGCAACGAGTAGCCGCTGGCACGTCTCACTCTCCAGTGGTAGTCGTCGGCAAGGGCCCACAGAAGACTCAGGGAACGTGATGAACGCTTCCGGGCGTTGCCGAGCGCCTGGGCAACCGTCTCCCGTGACTCCCAGTCGCCTCCCTCGGTGCAGGCCAGCACCTCCGTGTCCGCTTAACGGTCGATCCAGCCGACCAGGGTGTCCGCGGACAGGGTACGGATCAGGTAGTTGTCCGATGCGGCGAGAATCTTGACCGCCGGCAGCAGCCGACGCGGCGGTAGATCCAGCTCGGCTGCGACACTGCACGCCACGGCGCGCCACCGGTCCTCATGGGAAGCCAGTGACCGCAGGGTCCGCAGCATGGCTTCGGGCCGGTCCCGCAGGGCCAGAAGCAGGTTCTCGACGATGCCCGGCGAGTTGACGAGACGGCTCCTGGACAGTTCGGCGACGAGGGCGGCCACCTCGTCCGCCTCGGGCCGGTCCGGAAGTTGCTGGCGGAGGTACTGCGCGACGACATGTTCCAGGATCATCTCGAAGCGGAATGCCAGAGTTCCGTTCTTCTCCGTCAGCACGCCCTCGACGAGCAGGCGCCTGCACGCGGGGAGATCGGCCGGATGAAGGGCGCTCACCGGTACGGAAGGCCGCTGGCGCTCCAGGACGAGTTCGGAAACCCGGTAGAGGAAGGCCATGACCTCGATGCTGTCCGACCCGTCAGGGAAGCGCTCGGAGAAGAACCGGTCGATCAAGGCACCTCGGCTGGTGGTGCGTTCGAGAGCAGGGGTGGTGCCGCGATACATCTCGGCGATCAACCGAAGGAAGATCGGTTCCCGGATGAGCGGGCGGAGCCGGTGGGGCAGCTCGCCGCCCAGCGCAAAACCCTTCTTGTACGCCCGCCAGGCGTCCCTCATCTCGTCCTGGCGGAAAGCTGCCACGGGCGTGCCCGGCATGCTGCTGTTCATGAGGATCTCGTCCCGGTACACCGCGCGTCCGAAGTGACCCAGCATGTGCCGGGCGTTGCGGACCCAGAAGAGCCAGTCCCCGGCACGGCAGCTGACGACGATGCGGATCGGCCACTCGTTCGTACGGATGTCGCGTGCCAGGTCGTTCAGCTCTCGGCGCAGGGAATCCCGGTCTGCTGCCCGCTCGTTGAGAGCGTCGATGACGACGAAGAGCGTGCTGCGCCGGTCAGCCGCCTGGCGAGCGATCTCCTGGATCGTTCCCGGGCGGGCGACAGGGAGTTCCAGGTCGTGGGCCAACGCATCGGTGAGCGGGCCGTCGAGTTGGGAGCCGTGATAGAAGAGCACCGGAGAAACTGCCGCCAGTTCCGTCGCGAGCATGCACAGAAAGCTTGTCTTGCCTCGGCCGGCCTCGCCGACCGCCGAGAAGACAACGTCACCGGAGAGAAGGAATCGGGACCAGGCCTCCCGCATCGCGGGTCTGTCGACGTAGAGAGCGGGCAGATGCTGGTGGTCGAGTACGTCGCCGCCCGCGCTCGTAGTACCGATGAGGAGTTCCATCTCGCGTCGGCACTGACGCCGGGCCAGGGCCACGAGACCTGTGGACCGCGTCGGGAAGTCACCTGCGGGCACAACGACGCCAGTGGAGTGTGTGCCGCCCGGGTCGACATCGAGGCCGAGTGCCCGGGCCGGGGTGCTCTCTCCCCGGGCCAGCCCCTCGAACCGGCGATTTCGGGCGATGGCCAACTGGTCGACCGTACCGGTCCCGCGGTTCATGGGCCGTGGAAGGTTGCGCTTGACCATGGTGCGCAACAACTCCCGATAGACGGTCCCGAAGGTGAGGAATTCGTGACCGTGCGGGAGGCCGTTGCGTAAGAGGCGGAGCAGTTCTCCTGTGAAAGCGGTGAAGGAGGCGCCTTCGGGCGCGAGGGCCACCGCGTTGGCCGCGGTGGACGTCAGGGTGTAGGTGCCTTCGATGGAGACCTGGCCGGCAAAGCTCTCCTCCGGGGTAGTCATTCCGGGAATGGCCCGGCCGCTGAAGCAGCAGTCCAGCACGACGACCCGGTTGGCGGCCGGGCTCTCCTCGACGATTTCCCTGATCAGGGTGTACGGCAGAGCGCTGACCACGAGCTCGTCGGGGTCCGTGTCCGCCAGGCTCAGGTAGAGCTCGTTCTGAGGGCCGGTCAGACCATGCCCGGCGTAGTAGAGGAACAGCGTGTCGTCCGCGGTGGAAGCGAGGCCGCGTAGGGAGCGGTACACCCCTCGCACCGTGTGCGGATCGGGCAGGACGATGCATCGGTCGGCGGTGAATCCTCCGATCTCCGGATCGGTGAGGACCGCGGCCAGAGCGCTGAGGTTGTTCCTGACGGCCGGGAGCCCTGGCAGTGCCGGGACGTTGTAGTCGGCGGTGCCGATCAGGACCGCTACCGACGTATGCGGATCCGGTAACCGCACGGAGACGACCGGCCGCTAACTACGGGGAGCGCTGTCGGCGGTGCCTGTCTCGCCGGGCAACGGTACGGCCGGAGTGCTCTGCAGCAAGCGTACGGCGAGCGCGGCGTTGTCCGCGGTGAGGACGACGGTTCCACCCTCCGGGAGGGTGATGGTGAGTGTCGTGTCCCTGGGCCCCCCGGCGCGCGAGCGCGCCAGCCAGGACGACAGGGCCGGCCCCAACTGGCCGGCGATCGTACCGACGGTGCCACCGACCACAGCCTCGATCACCAGCTCCACCATGGAACCCATCGAGCCTGGAGCCGGGGGCGTGGTGTGGCGACGCACCCGGCCCCGGAGGCCCGGTTCCTGTCTGAGCCAGTCCCACAGGGAGCGGTTGTCGTCGTCACTGCCATCGACAGTGATGGTGAATGTGGTCATGAAAGCTCCCCCGCAGGTCTGCCGGTGAGGGCAGCTGCACACATAGCATGCCTCGGTCCCGCGTTCTTCTCCGAGCCGCAGGAGTATGGCGCCGACAAGTGGACGATGCAGGAACGCACAGCAGAAGGCGTGCCATACGGTACTCGTCCGTTCCCGCGCTGTCTGCCTTTCGGAGGATATATAGGCAGGCCGGGAAGATCATCCGATGATGACCCGTTTACTCCCCCTGAGGGAGGTTCGGTGATACGGGGCCGAGGGGGCAAGTGGATGCCGCCCTATGTCCTGGCGTCCAGGAGAGGAGTCGCCTCGATTGCGGCCCTCGGTGGCATCGGTGAAGGCGCGGGCGGTGTGGGCGTCGATCGTGATGCCGCTGCCTCGTGCGGGGGGCCGGGCCGGGGCGAGGCGGATGGGGAGCCCGCGAGCGTCTCCGGGGCGGCGGTGTTGCGGCTGGCGGGGTGACCTTCGGACGTCGTGGGCAGTTCGTTCGGCGTGGACCGGCAAGGGGGGTGGTCGGCTGCGCCGTGTTCGCCGGGGGCAGCCGCGCTCCGCCCCCGGGGAGTGTCGCGGGCAGCCGCTCGGCCCGCAGCCCGGCGTAGTGCGAGAGCGCGGCGGCGAACCCCTGAGTCGGCACGCCCTCGGCAATTACCGCGCGCCAGTCGTCCTGAGCCGCACCGATCTCTCCGTGTCGCAGAGCGGACTCGGCAGGTCGGGACGGCCCCGCTCCTTCAGTCGCGGTCGGCCACCTGTTTCTTGGACCACGCAGTGGCGTCCGCTCCGTACCGAGCCAAGAGGTGTGCGAACTGGATCCGCTCTTCAGGTGACCAGGTGGCGGTGATCTCCTCGAACGCTTTGCGCTGTTCGGCGGCGAAGCGGTTGCGTTCGGCCTCGCCGTGTTCGGTGAGTTCGAGCACGGTGCGGCGTCCGTCGGACTGGGACGCCGCCCGGCGTAGCAGACCGTCCGCGATGCAGGCGGCCACGGTCCGGCTTGCCACGGGCTGGGCGACACCCATCTCGGCAGCAAGGCCCCCGACGGTCGTCTCGCCGGGCGCATCGGCGATCACATTGAGTACGAGGTTGCGGGACAGGTCCTTGCTCGAGGCCGGTGCGCGGCGGCGCAACCGCGACAGCGCCGGGCCGATCTGGTCCAGCGCCAGGTCGTCGGAACGCTGTTCGGAGAAGGACGCGCTACTCATGTGACCGAGTCTAGGCCCGGTCCGCACATTTGCATACCGCTAGGTAATTGCATAGCGTTAGGTATGTAAATCATGGACGAGCGAGGAAACGAGGCCGACCGCTATGGCGCTCACCGCGATCACAGGCGCGCAGATCTTCGACGGGGAGAAGATCACAGGCGTGCACACCGTGGTCATCGACGGCGGGCGGATCGCCCGTGTCGGTGGCGACGCTCCTCAGGACAGCGAGATCGTCGACGGCAGCGGCGCCACGCTGCTGCCGGGGCTCATCGACGCCCATGTTCACTCCGCCCCGGGCTCCCTCGCGCTCGCCCTGAGGTTCGGCGTGACCACCGAACTGGAGATGCAGGGGATGAACACCCGGGAGAACCGGGGAGCCATCGCGGGCGACGACTCCCTGGCTGACGTGCGCTCCTCGGGATTCGCCATCACGCCGCCCGGTGGCCACCCGAGTGAGCTGATGCCGGAAGGCTTCCGGCCGAAGTGGGATCTCCCCCCGGTGATGCCCCTGATGCCGTTCTCCAGCACCCCCGCGGAAGCGGCCGCATTCGTACCCCAGCTCCTTGCCCGCGGCTCGGACTTCATCAAGTTCATGATCGACGACGGCAGCGTGGAGGGGCATCCCGGGCTGCCCTCGCTCGACCAGGCCACCGTGAACGCCGGCGTCGCCGAAGCCAAGAAGTACGGCGCCCTCACCGTGGCCCACGCGCTGACCGCGGAGGCCACCAGGATGGCCGCCGAAGCCGGCATCGACGGCGTCACCCACGTGTTCATGGACCAGCCGCACACCGCCGAGATCATCGGCATCGTCAAGGACGCAGGCATGTTCGTCATTCCCTGCATCACCCTCAATGCGTCGATGATGGGGATCACCGGCAGCGAGCTCGCCGACGACCCCCGTGTCGCCGCACGCCTGGACAGCGAGTGGGACAGGACCCTGCGCTCCAGCTACAACCGCTACCCGCAGGGCAAGCTCGACGAGGTGTACGCCACCGTGCACGCCCTGGACGCTGCCGGCGTCGACGTGCTGGCGGGTACCGACGCCTCCATGGCCGAGACGTTCTTCGGGGGCCTGGCACACGGAGCGAGCCTGCACCACGAACTGCAATACCTGGTCGCCGCCGGCCTCACTCCCGAACGGGCCCTGCGTGCAGCCACCGCCACCACAGCCCGCCGTTTCCGTCTCAGCGACCGGGGCCGCATCGCCGAGGGGCTGCGCGCCGACCTCCTGCTGGTCGACGGAGACCCCACCCGCAACGTCAGCGACACCCTCAACACCCGCGCCGTCTGGCGACGCGGCACCCGCCTGGCGGCATGACCGCAGCACGTGCCCGAGCCATCGGAACGGATCAGGGCGCAGCGCGCAGAACCGGACGAACTCGAGAGGTGCCTGGTCAAAGAGTCGGTGGAGGTCCGGGTGGGAGCGGTCTGCCGCTCCACACGAGTCCGCCGACTCACCCCCCCCCCGGTCTCGACGCCGCCCCGCAGCGCGTCCTTGGTCATGATGCCGACGAGCAGAGCTGGGCGCGGCGTCGGGCAGGGGTTTCCCGGCGGACGTCGGCGAGCAGGCCGACGAGTGACGGGACGCGTTCCGGCCACGATCCGGCCGCAGGACCTGCCTCACCTGTGCCTCCGCCGATGAGGCGATCCACCGCGGTGGACCGCGCGCCTCTGCGTCCAGCACCACCGGCACTGCTGGCCATCGCCCAGGGCCCTCGTCCATGAGCAATGATCATGGACGAGGGCCGGTCGGAGCGGCAGGATGGGGCCGTGCCGAAGAACCCGCCCGAGTCGATGCAGCACCATCTGCGTCGGCGGCTCGACGCCCACACTGCCGAGCACTGGCCGCAACTCATCCGGGTCCACGTACGATTCCGAGCTGGATTCGCCTACGTAGAAGGTGAGTTGAAGGACGGCGAGCGGCTGCCGCTGTGCCGCCTGCACTTCACCGGCGACCCGCACACCTGGGGCTTCGCCCTCTACGAGGGCAGCAGCGGCAGCTACCGGGAGAACATCCTCCCCAGCGGCCTGCCCGCAGGCTCGGCGGAAGAGGCACTGGACTGCGCGGTCGACCGCTACCTCAATCCGCACCCGCCGAGCGGCTCCGGGCCGACCCCCGTGCCCGCGGGGCTCGTGCTCCTCGTCGGCCCACCGGCTTCCGGAAAGACCAGCTTCGTGCGTGCGCTGATCGCGCACGGCCAGATCGACGAGGACGCCGTGGTCTCCAGCGACGAGATCCGCGCGGAACTCTTCGGCACCTCACCCACCACCGACGCGGACCCCGACGCGGCGGACGGTCGAATCTTCGAGGAACGCGACCGCAGGATCGTCGCCCGGCTCGCCGCCGGACACACAACGGTCGCCGAGTCCACGAACGTCACCCCCCAGGCGCGTGCCCGGCTCATCGCCCTCGCCCGGCGCTTCAACGCCCCGGTGACCATGCTGCGATTCACGCCGGACCTCGGCGTTCTCCTCCACCAGCAAGCAGCCCGAGGCCGCGCTGACATCACCGCAGCAGACGTCCGCGCCTACGCCGCGCTCATGGCCCGCCACGCAGGGGCCGACCAACTGCGCGCCGAGGGCGCGGACGCCGTCCACGACGTCCCCGGACGCCCCCAAGGGGCCACGCCCGCCGAGGCGGCAGCCCACTTCTCGTTCATCTGACACCCGACGTATCCGGACTTGCCCACTCGCGGGCCCTCGAATCTCTGCGGAGGGCGGGGTGACGATGTCCCTCTCCGCCCTGGTGGAGGACTTCGCCGGCTGCTCGCTCCCCGACGACCGCTGTCCGGTACCGGCCCGGGCATCTGGCTGTCCATTCCGCATAGGGCCAGGTACGTGAGCTTCTCCGTCTCCGGCGGTGAGTGACCGGGCTACTTGTCGCCGTGATCCACCCCCACCTCATGCCCTCGTCCACCGGTGAGCGCCGGTTCGGCGACCGGCCGCACGACCGGCCTGGGCGTCGGATCGCTCACGGCCTACGGAATCCTGCTGCACGCTTCGCAATCACGTGGGGCAGTGCCCGTACCAGTGCGGCCGCGGCCAGCCCCACAGAGGCGCCCGCGATGACATCGGAGGGATAGTGAGCGCCGTCGTGGACACGCTCAACCGCCACCAAGAGCGTCGGCACGGCGCAGGCGGCGCCCGCCCACGGCCAGATCGGGGTCACGGCCCCGGTGAACGCGACGGCCGCAGCAGTGTGCCCGGAGGGGAAGGAGGAGCTTTCAGGCCGCTCCTCCACCTCATCGTGAGGAAACCATTCTTTCGGGGGCCGGCGGCGCTCGACGAGCCGCTTGGCGACCCCGTTGGCAAGCGCTTGCCCCACTACCATGCCGGCGATACCCGCTGCCGCGGCCCGGCGGCCCCGCCCTCCACCCTGCGACGCCATCAGGACTGCGGCCGCCCACCACAGCTTCGTGTGCTCGGCAGCGTCCTCCACCGACGGCAGCACACTGCGCGCCCACACCGAATCCCAGGTGGCCACGCGCTGGGTCAGCCGATTCTCGCCCGCACGCAGGGAAGTCAGAATGTCCATGCTGGCCAGCTTCCCTCTCAGCACCGGTTCAGGCGGTGATCACTTCTTTTGATGGCAGCTTCGCTCCCCTCACCTACCTGTACCTCTGCGTGCTGCGTGCGGCAGGACGTGGTGCCACCTCCCGTTGCGGTGATCCCGGCGCTGCCGCAGGGGTGGGCGGGGACAGCCGAGGGGAGAGTTCCTGGGCGGTCAACCGGTCCAGTTCAGTGCGCGACCGGTACTGAGGGCGTGCCGTCAGGACGCCCGGCCGGTGGCGCATTCCGAATCGCTCGTCATGATGGGAAGTGGTGATCGAAACCGCCGATGCACATGTCAGGTGCATGTAATTCGCGGAGAAGCGTCGAGTGAGGTCAACGGTGCGGCTGGTGACACGACTGCGGTGGTGCAGGCACACGACGTGGACCGCCTCGCGGACCGGGTGGCACCGAAAAAGGTGGCTCGACGCAAGGCGGGCGCCGCGCAGCGCCGGCTGAACAATTGGAAGGAGCGTGTGATGGGCTCTGCGGACGACCCTCAGGGCGCACCCATGTCGAAGGCGCAGGACGTGGCCCATAGCACCGGTGATCTCGCTGGTCAGGCCCAGGACGCCGTGCGGAACACGGCGGATCAGGTCGGCCGGTCGGTGAAGGAAGCTCCGGACCGGATGACCAAGCAGACCCAGGCGAGCCCTCCTGCTGCCGGGGTCATCGCGTTCGGCGCCGGCATGCTCGCCGCAGCTCTGCTCCCGGCTACGGAGGCCGAGGAACGGATCGGGTCCCAGCTCCGTGAGCATTCCGGCGAACTGCTCCAGCCCGTCAAGGAGACAGCGCAGGAGGTCGCACAGGACCTCAAAACAAGGGATACGCCAGCCCTCTACGGACGCCGTGGAATCCGTCAAGAGCACGGCGCAGGACGCCACCGAAGCTGCCAAAGGGCAGGCTCGGGCTTCGGCATCCGAGGCGGCGACGGGACTACGCGATGTGGGCAGGGACGCCGCCCATGAGGCCCGCGACCAGGCAGAACAGGGACAGGGTTGACCCTGGTCAACCAGGTGGGGCCGGCACCCTCGCTCCAGGGCGGAGATTCGGGTGCGGCGGGCCCCGGCAGTACTTCCTCGGACAGGTAGAGGTACACAGTCATGCATCAGTCCGGTAAGCCTCCCGACTCGCCGACGCAGGTCAGCAAGACGTCGTGGGCGAACGTGCTGAAACGTACGCTCAAGGAGTTCAAGCAGGACGAGCTCGCTGACCGGGCGGCGGGTCTGACGTATTACGGCATCCTGGCTCTGTTCCCCGCCCTGCTGGTGCTGGTCGCCCTGCTCGGTATCGCCGGCGACTCCGCCACCAGAACAGTGCTGGAGAACATCCAGAAACTGGCGCCGGGCTCGGCACGCGACGTGATCACCAACGCGGTCACGCAGTTGCAGGCCAGCGGGGGGACCAGCACGGTGCTGGCCATCGTCGGCCTGCTCGGCGCCCTGTGGTCGGCCTCGGGATACATCGCCGCGTTCATCCGTGCGTCCAACGTCGTCTACGACGTACCGGAGGGGCGTCCCGTCTGGAAGATCCTCCCCGTCCGCGTCGGGCTCACGCTCCTCCTGATGGTCCTGGCCTGCGTCAGCGCGCTGATCGTCGTGCTCTCAGGAGGCCTGGCACGTCAGATCGGCACGGCGCTGGGCGTGGGGGACACCGCCATGACTGTCTGGTCCATCGCCAAATGGCCCGTACTCGTGGTGCTCGTGGCCATCATGCTGGCCCTCCTCTACTGGGCCGCACCGAACGCGAAAGGCCGCAGGTTCAAGTTCATCTCACTCGGCAGTCTGCTGGCCTTGCTGATCTGGATGATCGCCTCGGCCGGCTTCGCGATCTACGTGGCGAACTTCGGCTCCTACAACAAGACATACGGAGCCCTGGCCGGGATCATCATCTTCCTCGTCTGGTTGTGGATCACGAACCTGGCGGCTCTTCTGGGCCTTGAGTTCGACGCGGAGATGGCACGCGAACGAGCCATCATCAGCGGTCACCCGAGCGACAAGGAGCCCTACGTGGAGCCACGCGACACCCACACATGGACCGATGAAGACCGCCGCTCCGCAAGGCCCACCGACCGCGACGCAGAACCTGACACACGGGGAGAACGACCGCACGACGACTGAAGGGGGCACCCCGAGAGCGGTGTGCTCCGCAGGCAAGGACGCCCATCCTGCCAGGCCGGCTCTCACCGAGGTGTGTGCCGTGAGCGGCCCGGGCCTTCAGGCCGCCTCCGGCCCCGGCGTCAGCGTGCGGAGCAGTTGGCGAATCTGGATGAGCAGGCCACCGCTGACGGCGGTTGCCGAAACCTCCTTCTGGTTGGGAACCTCGCCCAGCACCTGCTCGTAGCGCCTCCAGACCGCGCCCACCTGCTCCTGCCGGGCTGCGCCGTCCGTGTGATGCTGCGCCAGCATCTCGGCCTGTTCTGCGCAGAGGCGCGCAACGGCGCGGGTCAGGGCCGCGTAGTCGCACCTGAACGTGTCGGTCGGTGAGGAGAGAGCGTGCGACCGGGCGGCGACGTCGGCCAGGGTGTGGGACAAGGCGGTTATGTGGTGCACGACGGCCTCCCACTTTCGGTCCGTCTGCGGCGGAATACGGGCAGTGCGGTCACCGCGGCGCATGCGGCGGCCCGGGTTGAGGCGCGAGCTCTCGGCGGCCCGGTTGCGCGCCCGGGCAACGGCCTGGACGCCCCGGTGAAGTCTGCGAGCCTGGTCCTCCCACACCTCCGCCCTGGCCGCCCCCCACGAGTGCTCGAGGCCGTCGCCCATCGCTTGCAGAAGGTTGCCGCACTCAACCGCCAGGGCATGAAGATTCGCGCGTACGCCGTCGATGCGCACAGGCGGGAGGACGAACGCGTTGACGGACAGCCCGATCACTGCGCCGATCAGCGTCTCCAGCAGACGATGACCGACCTGCCATGGTTGGTAGGCGCCGTAGGCGATCACGAACAGGGCGGTGGTCGCCCCGTAGATGCCGTGCGCGCCAAGCCTTCGGTACCCCGCTATGAGCATGAGCCAAGGCAACGAGATGGCCATAGCCGGCAGCGTGCTCCCGTTCGTGACGTACATGGCCAGCGAAGCCCAGATCGCGCCGACCGAGATGACGCCCAGTTGCCGTACACCAGCACGTAACGACCGGTAGACCGTCGAATCCACGAGAACGAGCGCTGTCCAGGGAGCCATCAGGGCCATGGGGCTCTCGATCCAGAACGCTGCCAGCGCCCAGGCGAGCATGGCGGCACCGGCCGCCTTCAAAGCCTGAACCGCAGTGGCACGCTCCGGCCCGGAGTAGCGCAGAGCCAGGCGTGCACTTCTTCCCACGGCTGCGAATTCGTACCGCGACTGCCGCCGGGCGGCCCTGGTTGCTTGCATCCGGCGCTCCTCCACATTCTCGGTGTCCTCGCCCCCATACGACCTCGTTACCCCGCACATGATCTTCATGTCTGCGGTGCCGCGGTGACAGCACCGTGCTGGTGGCGTGGGGTGCGTACCGAGGGCGCAGGCCGGTGAGTTGGGCGGCTCGTGCGGACAGCTGGGATCGACCTGGCCGACCGCGTCCGGGGCGGCGGGTCGACGCGGTGCGCAGGGGCGGCACGATCTCGGCGTCCGGTGTGTACGGCGGTACGGCGACCCGCTGCCGACGCCGACCGTGTTCGACAAGGTTGTGTATGCCTCGAAGCCGGTTCTGCCCGTGCGGACCGCCGGACCCCGACGCGACGCGCGGCCGGCGGCACCACCTCCCGGCCGTGCTGCTGCCCGCCTCGCTCCCTGAGAGGCATTCCGTTCACCGCGCAGCGCACCGTCTGGCCGCTGGGGGCCTTCTACGGTCATGACGACACCACGGCCGTCGTGGAGACGCTGCCAGCTGAGATCAAGGTGGCCCGGCCCGGTGAACTCGCCGACCACAGGAGGGCGTTCGCCGGCATCGAGGGAATGGCCGCCTACGGCCGCACGGCCCGCCCTCATCCCTGCCGCGATCGAGACTCCGGGCTGAATCTCGCGCAATCAAGGGCAATCATGTCGAGGACCAATCCGCTCCCTCCGCGGCGTCGAATGACACCGACACCCCCCGACAACGGAGGCAGCGCCCCATGAGCGCACCCACCCCGGCCGGCCCCCAGCCGGAAGGCCGCGGCATGCAGCAGCCCGACTTCGGGCGGCCTTCCCCGACCCTGCTGGAACGCGCCGACCGCGGCTACGCCCGCTTCCTCGCCGTCCAGGGCTCGAACGTCCACACCGGCGACCACGGCGAAGCCGACGAGACGGCGGGCACCCGATGAGCGACACCCCCATCGTGCTCCACGATCCCCACGGGCTCATCGAGGCCGGCCTGCCCCCGGACCGCGCGCCGTACGAAGCTCTCGTGACGGCCGTCCTCGCGTGGAAGGACCCAGACCTCGCCGCCAGCGACTACCAGCAGATCGCCCTCCAACTCACCGGGCACGCCCGCGCCGTGGCGGCCGACGTCCGACACCACGCCGCCGCCCTGCCCAAGAGCGACGGCCGCGGCGCCCTCGCCGAAGTGGTCCTCCGTGAAGCCGACGGCCACCTCTCCACCCCCCTGGAGGGGACGGCCCGCTGCGCCCAGAACCGCGCCCGCCTCGTACGGGCCCTCTACACCCGGCTGGATCGCCTCACCGAATCCGTCTCCCGGCCCCCCGTGGGCGGCCGGAAGACCGACCCATGATCTCGGGGCCGCTGGCGGCCCGCTCACCTGGTGAGTTGATCGGACACGTCCGTCCGACCAGAGCGCGATGCGAGGGGGGACCGGATCAGGGTCGAGCCCCTGGCGCCCGCTGGAGCCGACTGCCCGAGCAGTGCTCCGGCGCGCCATGAGCTGGGTGCCCGCACCTCCCGCCGGGTCGACCGGGAAGCCTCGCGCCCCCGAGAGGGCTACTGAGCTCGACCAGGACGCTCCTTTGCCTGCGTCCCTGAGCGCCGCAGCGCGATGGCCGGGAGCGCGGCCGCCTTTCCTCTCCGATCGCTTATGTATCGGGCGTCCTTGGGGCCAATCCGCTCCGGCCTCGGTTTCCGCGCGTGCTGGTCAGCCTTCGACCTCGGTCTTGTCACCGCCCCAGAGGGTGTGGAAGGTGCCGTCGCGGCCGACGCGGTGGTAGGTGTGGGCTCCGAAGTAGTCGCGCTGGCCCTGGGTGAGGGCGGCCGGGAGGCGTTCGGCGCGCAGGGAGTCGTAGTAGGCGAGGGTCGCGGCGAAGGCCGGGGTGGGGACGCCCTGGGTGACGGCGGTGGCGATCACCGCGCGCCAGTCGTCCTGCGCGGCGGCGATCTCGTCGGCGAAGCTCTTGTCGGAGAGAAGGCTGGCCAGCTGGGGCTGTGCCTCGTAGGCGCTGGTGATCCTGTCGAGGAACGCAGCCCGGATGATGCATCCGCCGCGCCAGATCGAGGCGACCTTGCCGAGATCGATGTTCCAGTCGTACTCCTCGCTTCCGGCTGCAATCTCGTGGAAGCCCTGGGTGTAGGCGACGATCTTCGAGGCGTACAGCGCCTGCTCGACCTGGTCGGCGAAGGCCGCCGCCTCGTCCTTGCCGAGCTTGTGGGCGGTGGGTCCCGCGAGGTGGCGCGAGGCGTCACGGAGCGCGGCGTGGCCGGAGACGGAGCGCGCGAAGACGGCCTCGGCGATGCCGGACACGGGAACGCCCAGGTCGAGAGCGATCTGCACGGTCCAGCGGCCGGTGCCCTTCTGTTCCGCTTGGTCGAGCACCACGTCCACGAAGGGCTTTCCGGTCGCCGCGTCGACGTGCGAGAGGACCTCCGCGGTGATCTCGATGAGGTAGGAGTCCAGACGCCCGGTGTTCCACGTGCGGAAGATGTCAGCGATCTGCGCGGGCGTGTATCCGGCCACCTCGCGGAGCAGCTGGTACGCCTCGCCGATCAGCTGCATATCCGCATATTCGATACCGTTATGTACCATTTTTACGAAGTGGCCTGCCCCGTCGGGGCCGATGTGGGTGACGCAGGGGCCGCCGTCCTTGGCCTTCGCGGAGATCTTCTCCAGCATCGGGCCCAGGGAGGCGTAGGACTCCTCGCTGCCCCCTGGCATGATGCTGGGCCCGTTGAGAGCGCCCTCTTCGCCGCCGGAGACGCCGGTGCCGACGAAGTGGATGCCGTGCTCGCGCAGTTCCTTCTCGCGGCGGCGGGTGTCGGCGAAGTGGGCGTTGCCTCCGTCGATGATCATGTCGCCGGACTCCAGGAGCGGGGCGAATTCCGCGATCACCGCGTCCGTCGGATCGCCGGCCTTGACCATGACCACGAGGCGCCGGGGGCGCTCCAGTGCCGCGACGAAGTCCTCGGCGGACTCGGTGGCGACGAAGTCCCCCTCGTCACCGAACTCCTCGAGGAGGGCGCGGGTCTTCGCCGTGGTGCGGTTGTGGAGAGCCACGGTGTACCCGTTGCGGGCGAAGTTACGGGCCAGGTTGCGGCCCATGACGGCGAGTCCGGTGACACCGATATGGGCTGTGCTACTCATGATGACCCTGCCTTCTGTTGTGTCGCGTCCGGCGCATCGGGCGGACCTGCATGCTGATACGGGAGTCGACCCTACGACGCTCAGCCGATTGCGGCCTTTGAGGCCGCCTTGGTGTCGGGGAGTTTTCCCGGGTGCCCCATCCGGCTCTCGGCGAAGCCTTGAGGGGAGCCCGGCAGAAGGGGAAGAGGGAGGGGCGAGTCACCCCGGCTGTTCCGCCGGGGTGACAGGCCGTCCGGCCGCGGTGTCGACCAGGAAACCGCCGGACTGGTGGTGCCAGAGCTTGGCGTACGCGCCCTCCGTGAGCAGCAGTTCCTGGTGCGTGCCCTGCTCGGCTATGCGGCCCTTGTTGAGGACGATGAGACGGTCCATGGCCGCCACCGTGCTCAGTCGGTGGGCGGCGACCAGGGCCGTCCTGCCCTCCATCAGCTGCCACAGTGCCTGCTGGACGAGGGTCTCGCTCTCCGAGTCCAGTGCGCTGGTCGCCTCGTCCAGCAGCAGGATCGGCGCGTCGCGCAGGATGGCCCTGGCGAGGGCGACGCGCTGGCGCTGACCGCCCGACAGCTTGACGCCCCGCTCACCGACCATGGTGCCGAAGCCGGCGGGGAGCTGGTCGGCGAACTCGGTGACGTGGGCGGCGTCGGCGGCAGCCCGGATCTCGGCCTCGGTGGCGTCCGGCCTGGCGAAGAGGATGTTCTCCCGCAGGGTGCGGTGGAACATGGCCGGTTCCTGGGGGACGTACGCGATGAGGCTCCGCAGGTCGGACTGGGTCAGCCGGCTGATGTCCTGCCCGCCGATCAGGATGCGGCCCGACCGCACGTCGGCCATCCGCAACAGCAGCCTGGTCAGCGTGGTCTTGCCGCCGCCGGAGCGGCCGACGAGACCGATCCTCGAACCGCTCGGGACTTCCAGGTCGAGTCCGTCGAAGATCGGTTCGCCGCCGTCGTGCGCGAAGGTCACCCGCTCGAAGCGGACATCCGCCGTCTTCGTGCGGAGGGGCTCCGGCACCAGCGGGTCGACCACGGTGGGCGGCGCGAGGAGCAGTTCGGTGAACTGCGCGGCCTCCGTCATCGAGCTCTCGAGACGGCGGTAGATCTGGTTGAACTCGAACATGATCCGGGTCGAACCGGTGTAGTAGGTGAACGCCACCACGATCGCCTCCACGCTGCCGCCTCCCGCGCCGAACGCGACGGCCAGGAGCAGGCCCAGGCCGTTGGTCAGCACCGACATCGGCGCCACGAAGGTGTCGATGCGGAGGTTGCCGTAGTCCCATGAGCGCAGGGTCAGCCGCCGGGACTCGGCGACCCGGGCCCTGTGCTCGGCGGCTTCGCGTTCCTCCGCGGCGAAGGCGCGGACGGTGTCCATGTTCATCAGTGTGTCGGAGACATGGCCGGAGACCCGGGCGATCGCCTCCTCGCGCCGGTTGACCAACTGCTGACGGCGGCGGATGAGAGGGGCGGCGCACACGGCGGTCAGCGCGATCATGGTGAGGAGACCGGCCACCAGCAAGGGGTCGTAGGTCCAGAGGATCACCGTGCCGAACAACAGCGGGGCCAGGCTCCCCACGACGTTGAACGTGAGCGTGTCGACGAACTCCTCGAATCGGGAGGCGAAACTCAGCACGCGCTTGGTCAGCGAACCGGCGAAGTTGTCCTGGAAGAAGGCCGCGTCCTTGGCGAACAGGGCGTCCATACCGGTGACGTAGAGGTGCTCGATGCCGAGCGCGTCGACGCGGTTGAGGCAGTGCAGGCCGATGCGCCACAGCGCCTCCGCCAGAAGCAGGACACCGGCGAAGACTGCGATGTAGGGGAGCGCCTCCCGGACGCCGATGCCGCCGCCGTCCGCGATCCTTCCGACGAGCTTGGCGACGACCAGTGGTGCGAGGTAGGTGATGCCGATGTTGCCGAGGGCCGGGAGCATGAGCGCCGGAACCGAAAGCCGGGGTAAGCGGGACAACTCCCTGAGGTAGTGACGAAGCGCGATCCGCACCGGGCCGTTGCCCGCTCCGGTGCCGTGAGACTGCTGCGATCCCATGCCGACCTCATGTCGTTGCGCGGGCAGTTGCTCCGGACTCCGCCGCGGTGGGGTCTGCGGGAGGGCAGCACCGTACCGGCGGAGCGCTCACCGTGCGTCCGCGGCAAGAGATCCGGGAGAGGGAAGTCTTCCGTGGCCGGGCAGGCGGAGTCCAAGCGTTTTCGCGGGTACGGGCAGCACACCGGTGCGTTTCGGCCGGTCCCTCCACGCGCCCTCGCACCACGGGGTGCGTGCGTACGGCCGTCGCGGGACGGGCGCCTACGTCCGCCAGGCCGGCGCGGCGCGTGGGGGCGAGCACGCACCGCCTTCGGAACGACCGAGAGGGACGCGCGGCTGCGAGAGCGGGAGCCCGCCGTGCGGGGCCCTTGCTGCGGCGGGGGCGCCCACGTGGCGATCTGCGGGCGGAAGCGCGGCTGCGGTGACCGGCGGGAGGGGTGCGGGGGGCCGCGGGGTGCAGGCGCGAGCCGGTGGTGTCCCGGCACGGGTGTGGGCCTGCGGTGACCAGCGGAGGGGTGCGGGGGCGGGGCTGTGGCGTCCCCGGGTGCGGCGCGAGCCGGTGGTATCCCGGCGACGGGTGCGAGAGGGCCTGCGGTGATCCGGAGGGCGGACGCAGGAGAGCGCACCGCGACAGCCCGGGGGAGGCGCGGAAGCGCACGCTCCGGCGTGCGGTCAGGCGCGCCGGCCGCTACCCGAACAGGTCCTCCTCCTCGGGGATCACATGCATCGCCGCCTCCTCCGCGGAGGCGGCCGCGCCGTCGATGCCGACGTCCTGGGCGGTGAGCGTGGAGGGCACGTGGCCGTCGCCGCCCTGAGTGAGCCGACCGGCGCGGTCGGTGCCCACCTCCGTGTCGTAGGGCTCCCCGTCACCACCCGCGAGGTCGCCGATCCAGTCGTCGGCTGCCCCCGGTGTCTCGGGTACTTCCCGGGTCAGGCGGCTGTCGAGGGATTCGCCCGTGTGCTGCTCCGACGCGGTGGTCCCCTCGTCGTCGACGGCCCACGGGCGGTCGGGCGGGGAGTACCCCTCCTCCAGGACGTCCGTGACCCCGGACGTGTCCAGGGTGTCCTCCACATCCAGCAGGTCGGCGGGGTCGGAGGCCTCCGGCTCCTGGGGCTGGTAGACGTCGTCCCCCCGGTCGCTCTCCCTGTCGGTCATGGCGAGTCCCTTCCTCCGGGTCCCCTCTACGTCATTCCACTCCGGTCCGGCGAGGGGCGCAACGGATAAGGAGCCCCAGGCGCGTATGACGTTGATTCAGATGACAATGAAAACGATTATCGCTAGCG
This sequence comes from Streptomyces argenteolus, assembly GCF_042902585.1. GTDB lineage: Bacteria > Actinomycetota > Actinomycetes > Streptomycetales > Streptomycetaceae > Streptomyces > Streptomyces argenteolus. The sequence goes on along the minus strand of NZ_JBIBEG010000003.1, from coordinate 307,852 downwards.
TGTGTGCGGGCGGTCCGGAACCTTCGAAGCGCGTGACTTCTGGCCTGCCCGCGTTCCCGACGTGCCGTGAAGAAGGGGGAGTTCATGAGTCATCTGCTGGTGGTCGAGAGCTGGGTGGGGTCGATGAGCAGACTGCTGCCACGGGCGCTGGGGGAGGCGGGGCACCACTTCACCTTTCTGACCCGCGACCTGGGTCACTACCTGAAGGCGGCGCCCGAAGGGGCGGAGCACCCCCTGCTCACCGCCCGTAACGTCGTCACGGCGCCCACCAACGACGGCGGCCTGCTGATTCCGCAGGTGGAGAGTTTGCATGCGGCCCTCCGCTTCGACGGAGTGGTCACCTCCTGTGACTACTACCTGCCGACGGCCGCCCGGATCGCCGCCCGCCTCGGGCTGCCGGGCCCCTCGCCCGAGGCCATGGAGAACGCCTGCCGCAAGGACGCGACCCGCTCCGTCCTCGCCGCAGCCGGCGTCCCCGGCCCCCGCTTCGCCGTCTGTACGGACGCGGCGGACGCCGTCCTCGCCGCAGCCGACCTCGGCTACCCGCTGGTGGTGAAGCCGGTGGACCTCTGCGCCGGCATGTTCGTACGCCGGGTGGACGACGAGGTGCAGCTGGCCGAGGCCTGTCATGCCCTGGCGGCCTTCCCGTACAACGCGAGGGGGCAGCGGCGCACCCCGCACATCCTGCTGGAGGAGTTCCTCCAGGGGCCCGAGGTGAGCGTCGAGACCGTGACCTCCCGAGGCGTCGCCCACGTCGTGGGGGTGACGGACAAGAGCATCGGCGGGGCTCCGGCCTTCGTCGAGACCGGGCACATGTTCCCGGCCGCGCTCGACCCCGAGGCGCTCGCCGCGGTGACCGCCACCGCGCTGGACGCGGGGGCCGCGCTCGGGCTGGACGACGTCGTGGCGCACACCGAGATCAAGCTGACGGGGGACGGCCCCCGGGTCGTGGAGGTCAATCCCCGGCCCGCCGGCAATCGCATCACCGAGCTGATCCGGCATGTCACCGGGATCGACCTCGCCGCCGTCTGCGTCGACGTGGCCCTCGGGCGGGAGCCCGATCTCCGGCGGCGCGACACCGGACTGCGCAGTGCGGCCATCGGCTTCCTAGTGCCCGAGGCCGCCGGAACGCTCGCGTCCTTCGACGGTGAAACCGACGTGGAGGGCGGTGACGGGGTCCTGGAGGCCCAGTTCGCCGAGGCCGGCCGCAGGGTCGAAGCGGCGGACAGCAACAACGCCTACCTCGGGCACATCATGGCGGGCGACACCACCGGACTCGGCGCCAGGCAACGCGTCGAGACGCTGCTCGCGGGAGTGCGCCCCCGGCTGGTGCGCTCATGACGGCGACCTCGCGCACTCCGGCCCCCTGTTTCGACACGCTCCTCGACCAGGTCCTGCGGGGCGAACTCGGTCCGGCCCCGGCCACCCGCCGCATCGACGTCGCCTTCACCACCTCCCAGGCCGTACGGCACGAGGGACGGCGTGGCGGCTACCGTAACGAGGTCCTCAGCCTGCGCCTCGGCCGCAGCGTCGGTTCCTGTGCGGTCGAGCCCGGCGCCCTGCCCGCCGGCACGGTCGAGGACTGTGCGGGTGCGGAGCTGGCCACGCTGCTCGCCCACCCGCTGCTGCCGGTGCGCGTCGCGGCGCTGGACGCCTGCCTGATGGACCTTCTGCCGCACGGCCCCACTCAGGGAGCCCGGCCGGTGGACCTCCCCGCCGGCACCTCGCTGGAGCGCTCCCGGGCGCGCGCCACCGCGGTGGCCGACCTGCTCGACGTGCCGCCCGGCGCGACGGTGCTGGTCGTCGGGGTCGTCAACTCACTCCTCGCAGAGCTCCGTTCACGTGGACTGCGCGCGATCCCCTGCGACCTGAAGGGAGGCAGCACCGAGTGGGGCGAGCCCATCGCCACCGACGCCCTTGCGGAGATCGCCCGCTGTGACGCGGTGCTGGCCTCCGGCATGACGCTCGGCAACGGCACCTTCGAGCCCCTGCGCCGGAGCGCGCTGGCCCACGGAAAGTCGCTGGTCATGTTCGCGCAGACCGGGAGCGCCGTCCTGCCACGCTTCCTGGGCGCGGGAGTGGCGGCGGTGTGCGCCGAGCCCTACCCCTTCTTCTGGCTCGACGGCGGACCCGGAACCGTCCATCACTACCGGGCCGGCGACGGAGGCACCTCATGACCACGCTGTCCCTGCCCGCCCTCGCCCCCAACCGCGAGCTGCTGTCCCTCATCGGCCGCACCCCGCTCGCCAGGATCACCACCGGACTGCCCCTGCGGCACCCGGGCTTCTGGGCCAAGCTCGAAGGGCACGCCGTCGGCGGCATGAAGGCCCGCGCCGCGGTGTCCATGCTCCTCGGCGCCGAGGAGCGCGGCGAACTGCTGCCCGGGGCCCCGGTCGTGGAGTCCACCTCCGGCACCCTCGGCATAGGGCTCGCCTTCGCCGGACAGGCGCTCGGTCACCCCGTCGTGCTGGTCGGCGACAGCGAACTGGAGCCGTCCATGCGCCAGTTGCTCAGGTCGTACGGAGCGCGGCTCGAAATCGTCGACCGCCCGGCAGCGCACGGCGGATGGCAGGGGGCGCGCCTCCAGAGGCTGCACGACCTGCTCGGCCGGCTCCCCGGAGCCTACTGGCCCGACCAGTACAACAACCCGGACAACACCGCCGGTTACGCCTCCCTCGCGGCCGAGCTCGCCACCCAGCTCGATCACCTCGACATCCTCGTCTGCAGCGTCGGGACCGGCGGACACAGCGCCGGAATCGCCGGGCCGCTGCGCAGGCACTGGCCCAGGCTGCGCCTCATCGCCGTCGACTCCACCGGATCCACCATCTTCGGGCAGTCCGCGGCGCCCCGGCTGATGCGCGGCCTGGGCAGCAGCATCCACCCGCGCAACGTCGCCTACGAGGCCTTCGACGAGGTCCACTGGATCGGGCCGGCCGAGGCGGCGGACGCCTGCCGGCGCCTCGCACGGGGCAACTTCGTCAGCGGCGGCTGGAGCACCGGGGCCGTCGCCCGCGTCGCCGCATGGGCCGCCGGCGCCCACCCCGGACAGGCCGTCGCGACCGTCTTCCCCGACGGCCCCCACCGCTACCTCGGCACCGTGTACGACGACGACTTCATGGCCGCCCACCACCTGGACCCCGGCCTCACCGCCGACCGCCCCGTCGACGTACCCCATCCGCGTGCCGCACCGCCCGGAGGGTGGGCCAGGTGCACCACCGTCACCGACCCCCTGGCCGAGGACCTGGAGAGGCAGCCGTGAAACTCACCCGGACCACCGTCCGCCTCGTCCTGGCCGAGCCGCTGCGCATCTCGCGTTCGACCATGACTGCCCGCGACGCCGTCCGCCTGACCGTCGAGCACGAAGGGCTCAGCGGCCACGGCGAAGCCGTCACCAGCGTCTTCTACGGCCTGGACACACCCACCCTGCTCCGCCTGGCCACCCGCACCGCCGACTCGCTCACCCGGTTCGCGGGCCCGGAGACCGCGCTGCACGCCCTGCGGGCCGGTGAACTCACCGCGCCGGACACCCCGGCCGCGATGACCGCCGCGACCGAGGCCGCACTCCTTGACCTGGTGGGCAAGCGCACCGCCACCGCCGTCCACCGCTTCCTCGGCTCCCCGGTGGCGCCGAGGGCCGCCACCGCCCGCACCATCTCCCTGATGTCCCCGGGCCGGGCGGCCACCCAGGCACGCGCGCTGGCCGAGGCGGGCTTCTCCCTGATCAAGATCAAGGCCGGCGATCCGGACCCCGAGACGGACCTCGACCGGGTACGCGCCGTCCGGGCCGCCGCCCCGGGCGTGCGGCTCCTCCTCGACCCCAACGGGGCCTGGACGGCCGGCCAGGCACGCAGGCTGCTGCCCCGGTTCGCCGAACTCGGCGTCGAGGCCGTGGAACAGCCGATCGCCCCGGGTGACCCGGAGGCCCTCGCCCGCCTCGCCGCCCGCTCGCCCCTTCCTGTCATCGCCGACGAGGACGCGGTCACCTACGAGGACGCGCGACGGCTCGCCGGACGCGTCCACGGAATCAACGTCAAGCTCGCCAAGTGCGGAGGTGTCCACGCGGCCCTGCGCATCGCGACCCTGATCGAGGGCAGCGGCACGGACCTGATGCTCGGCTGCCTGACCGCCAGCACCCTGGGCATCGCCCCCGCGGTCCACATCGCCGACCGCGCCCGCTGGGCCGACCTCGACGGGCACCTCCTGCTGGCCCACGACCCGTGGACCGGCATCGGCGGCTCGGACGGATTCGTCACGGCGAGCGGGCAGCCGGGTCTCGGCGCACGACCGCGCGCCGACGCGGGGTCCCGGTCCTCCGCCGAGGCCGCGTCCCGCGCTGAGACGGTGGCCCGCGCCGACGCCGGGAGCAGCAGCCGGGCCGGGTCCCGTCCCGGAGCCGCGTCCTGGAGCGAGGCCCCATGAGGATCGTGCGCGACCTGCGCGGCTTCCCCCTCGCCATCCGCCTGCTGCTGGTGAACCAACTCGGTGTCAACACCGGGTTCTACCTGCTCATCCCCTACCTCGCCACCCACCTCGGCGACGACCTGGGCATGTCGGCGGCCGTCGTCGGCGTCGTCCTCGGCGTACGCAATCTCAGTCAGCAGGGCCTGTTCCTCATAGGCGGCTCCGCCGCGGACCGGCTCGGCGCGCGCGGAGTCATCATCGCCGGATGCGGGATACGCACCGCCGGCTTCGCCCTCTTCGCGCTGGGGGACGGGCTGCCCGTCCTGCTCGCGGCGTCCGTGCTCAGCGGCGTCGCCGGCGCTCTCTTCAACCCCGCCGTCCGCACCTACCTCGCCCAGGAGGCCGGAGACCGCAAGGCCGAGGCCTTCGCCCTCTTCAACGTCTTCGCGACCACAGGTGCCCTCATCGGCCCCCTGCTGGGCAGCCTCCTGCTGCTCGTCGACTTCCGGGCCTCCGCGCTCACCGCAGCCGGGATCTTCGCGCTGCTCACCGTCGCCCAGGCACTGGTGCTCCCCGCCCGGAAGGTGCCACCGGCCACGGGCAGCGTCGCCGCGGACTGGCGCGAAGCCGTCGGAAACCGCGCGTTCCTCGCCTTCGCCCTGGTCATGGTCGGGATGTTCACCCTGGAGAACCAGCTCTATCTGCTGTTGCCCGCCGGAGCGCGGCAGGCCACCGGCTGGGACGGCGCCGCCGGGCTCGTCTTCCTCACGGGAACGATCGCCGGGATCGCCCTCCAGCTGCGGATCACCCGCGCGCTGCAAGCACGGGGCACCCGAGGGCGCTGGATCGCCACCGGGCTCGTGCTGATGGGGCTCGCCTTCGTACCCCCGATGCTCGTGGCCGGTACGGACACACCGCCGGACGGCACCCTGGACGCCGCCCTGCGCGTCCTGCCCGTGCTGACCGGGGCCCTCCTGCTCCACCTCGGCGTCATGACCGCGCAGCCCTTCGTCATGGAGCTGATACCCGGCTTCGGGCGGCAGGCCCTGACGGGCACGTACTTCGGGATCTTCTACGCCGTCTCCGGGGTCGCGGCGGCGCTCGGAAACGCCGCGATCGGCTGGGCCATGGACGCCGCCCAGCGGCACGGGACGCACGGCGGCGCGGCCGAACTCCTGCCGTGGGTCTGCTGCCTGGCGATCGGACTGGCCTCGGCCGGGGGAGTGGCCCGGCTCCAGCGCAGGGGGACTCTCCCGCGGGAACAGGCCGAACCGGTGGCGGTGGCGGCATGAACCAGCACAAGGGAAACCTCCTCACCGACCACCCCGAGCTGTACGAGGCGCGATTCCCCGACCCCGAACGGCTCGCGGGACGCTGGGCGGAGGACTGCCTGCGCCGTCACGGAGCAGGCCCGGCCGTCCTGGACCTCGGCTGCGGGACCGGCCGTGACGCGGCGTACCTCCACCGTGCCGGGCGCCGCGTCACGGCCGCCGATCTCTCCGCCACCATGCTCGCCCATGCCCGCCTCCACCACCCGGGACCCGTCCACGTACAGGCTGATCTCAGCCGGTTCGACTTCGGGCGAGGTGCCTTCGACGCGGTCGTGTGCCTGGACAGCTCATTGCTCTACTGCCACACCAACGAACAACTGGACGGCTTCCTGACCTCCTGCCGCCGCACTCTCGTGCCCGGAGGGCTGCTGATCGCCGAGATGCGCAACGGCGCCTACTTCCTCGGGCGCGCCGAACCTCCCGCCACACCCGGCACCGCCCTCTTCACCTGGGAGGGCACCACCTACCGCTCGACCACCACCCTGTACCTGGACCGGGCCGCGCAGCTCCTGCGCCGCACCCGTCGATGGACCGCCGACGACGGGACCCCACCCGTGGAGGAGCGGTCCGCCTGGCGGCTGCTCCTGCCCCAGGAGCTGCGCCACTTCCTCACGGTCCACGGCTTCGAGGTCCTCGCCCTGCACGACGGCCCGGGGCCACGCACCGAACCCGTCTGGCGGCCGGGCGCCGAGCCCGGCTCCGCAGCGGACGGAGACCGGCTCCACCTCGTCGCGAGGAAGACGACGGCCCTCGCATCCGTCCACCCACCCGTAGGAGAACGACCATGACCGCACCCCACGACAGACACGAACGCTTCCCCGCCCTGCGCAGGCGCGGCTTCCTCGCCGCCGCCGGAGGAGCGGCCGGAGCCGGAGCGCTCGCCCTCGCCGGCTGCTCCGGGCCCGGCACGTCTCAGGACCCGGAGGGCAAGGCGGGCGGCACCCCCCGTCGCGGCGGACGGCTGCGCGCCGCCTTCGCCGGAGGCGGCGCCGCGGAAACCCTCGACCCGCACCTGGGCAACCTCTTCGTCGACGCCGCCCGGGGCAAGGCTCTCTTCGACAAGCTCGCCGACTACGCCGCCGACCTGTCCGCCGAGCCGCGCCTGGCCGAGGCCTGGGAGCCGAACGCGAGCCTCGACCGCTGGAGGATCACCCTGCGCCGGGCGGACTTCCACGACGGGAAGCCACTGACCGCGGCCGACGTCCTGTACAGCTACCGGCGCATCGCCGACCCCGCCAAGGCCTACCGCGCCCGCGCCTCCCTGGAACCCATCGACCTGAAGGCCAGCCGGGCCACGGGGGAGCGCACCCTCGAATTCGTGCTGAAGCGCCCCACCGCCGAATTCCCCAACGTCATGGCGGCGTTCGGCACCTGCATCGTCCAGGACGGCGCCACCTCGTTCGACCGTGCACCGGTGGGCACGGGGCCCTTCGAGTTCGTCTCCTTCACCCCCGGCCGCTCCACCGTCCTGCGGCGCAACGACGCCTACTGGGACGGGGCCCCGCATCTCGACGAGCTCGAATTCATCGTGGCCAACGAGGAGTCCGCCCGGGTCAACGCCCTCCTCGGCGGCCAGATCGCGTACGCTCACGAACTCACCCCCGCCACCGGACGCGCGCACGAGAAGGCCGGGGCGATCGGGATCGTCCGGCTGCGCAACAGCGCCATGCAGGCCTTCGCCATGAAGACCGACCGTCCGCCCTTCGACGACCCCCGGGTCCGTGAGGCGTTCTTCCACATCGCCGACCGTGCGGAACTGGTCGACGGCGCCCTGTCCGGCGCGGGTGAGACCGGCAACGACCTCTTCGGCAAGGGGTACGAGTACTACGCCGACGATCTGCCCCAGCGCGAGCAGGACCTCGACCGGGCCCGTCACCTGCTGAAGCGGGCCGGCGCGGAGGGGCTGAAAGTCACCCTCGACACCTCCGCCGTCGCCGCCGGGTTCACCGAGGCCGCCGGGATCTTCCGGGACCAGGCGGCACGCGCCGGAGTCACCGTCGACGTGCGCATGGGCAGCAAGGACTCCTACTGGAAGGACATCCTCGACTCCGGCACCCTGTGCTGCTACCGCTCGGGCGCCATGCCCATCGAGTCGCACATCTCCCAGCGGCTGCTCACCGGATCCACCACCAACGCCACCCAATGGCACGACAAGGCCTTCGACGCCCTCTACCAGCAGGCCCAGTCCACCGAGGACAAGGCCGGGCGCGCCGCGCTCTACGGCCGGATGCAACGGAAGCTGCACGCCGAAGGAGGCTTCCTCGTCTGGGGGTTCGGCGACTGGATCCTCGGCACCGCGCCCTCCCTCCACGGCGTCGCGCGTGAGGCGCCCGCCAACACCCTCGACTGGGCGCGCTTCGACAAGGTCTGGCTGGCGTGAACGGACTGCGTTCCTGGATCGCCCGGCGGCTGATCCTCGGCCTCCTGCAGACGGCCGCCGTCGTGCTGCTGGTCTTCGCGCTCACCGAAGCACTGCCGGGTGACGCCGCCGTGGCCTTCGCCGGCGACCAGCCCGACCCGGAACGCATCGCGGCCGTCCGCGAGGCGATGGGACTCGACCGGCCCGCCCACGAGCGCCTGGCCGAGTGGGTCACGGGACTGCTCCACGGCGACTTCGGCACCTCGCTCACCTCCGGGCGGCCCGTCTCCGGCTTCCTCGCGGACGGCTTCGGCCCCACGCTGCTGCTCGCCACCCTCACCGTGCTGCTCCTGGTGCCCCTGGGCGTCGGCCTCGGTGTCCTCGCCGCCCGGCACGAGGGGCGGCTCCCCGACCGGCTGATCAGCTCGGCCACCCTGGGCGTCTACGCGGTGCCCGAATTCGCCCTCGGAGTCCTGCTGGTGAGTGTCTTCGGGCTGCGGCTCGGCTGGCTCCCGCCGACCGCCGTGGGCTACGGGGACGGCCTGCTCGCCCATCCGGCCGTGCTCGTCCTGCCCGTCCTGGTCCTGCTCGCCCGGCCCGTCTGCTCACTGGCACGGCTGGTCAGGGCGGGCATGATCGAAGCGCTCGCCGCCCCTTACACCGCCCAGGCCCGGCGGTACGGACTCCCCGGCACCCGCATCCGCTACGGCCACGCCCTGCCCAACGCCCTCGCCCCCGCCACCCAGCAGCTGGCACGCACCATCGACTGGCTGCTGTGCGGTGTCATCGTCGTGGAGGCCCTGTTCGTGATCCCCGGCCTCGGCACGGTCCTCATGAACGCGGTGGCCGACCGCGACATCCCCGTCGTGCAGGGGCTCGCCGTGGTGTTCGGCCTCGCCACCGTCGTACTCAACCTCGGCGCCGACCTCGTCACCCACCGGCTCGCGCCACGCTCGGAGGTGGCGGCGTGAACCGTCTGCGCAGATACGGCCCCGGGGCGGCCGTCGTCGCCCTTCCCCTCGGCCTCGCCCTGGCGGGACCGTTCCTGGCGGGTGAGGCCCCGGCCCGAGCCGCCTCCTTCACCCTCGGCGAGGGCTACCGGCTCGGCACGGACTTCGTCGGCCGTGACGTCGTCCACCAGGTGCTGCTCGGGGGCAGGCCCGTGGTTCTTGTCGCGCTCGCCGCGACGCTTCTCGCGTATCTCGTCGCCCTGCCCGTCGGTCTGGCCTGCGCGCTCACCCACCGCAGGTGGCTGGAGGAACTGCTGATGCGCCCCCTGGACGTCCTGCTGGCCGTTCCCTCGCTGCTCATGATGCTCCTCGTCGCCGCGGTCTTCCCGCCCGGCGCGACCGGGCTCGTGCTGCTGGTCGCGTTCGTCTCCGTCCCCGACGCGGCCCGGATCGTGCGCGCGGCGGCGGCCGGGGCGGCGTCCAGCCCGGCCGTGGAGGCACTGCGTATGCAAGGGGAGAGCTGGTGGCGCCTCGCCGTCGGTCATGTCGGCCGGTCCATCGCGCGGACCCTGGCGGCCGACGCGGGCATCCGCCTGACCGGCGTGCTCTACCTGGTGGCCACCGCGGCCTTCCTGGGCATCGGGGTCGCCCCCGACGCCTCCGACTGGGCGGTGATGGTCGACCGCAACCGCACCGGTCTGCTCCTCCAGCCCTGGGCCGTCGTCGTACCCGCCCTGCTCATCATCGCCCTGACCATGGGCAGCAACCTGCTGGTCGACGCCGCCATGGAGAACCGCACCCCGCTCCGGAAGGGCCGCCGCCCATGAACCACGAACCAGTGCTCGCCGCCGTCACCGGCCTGACGGTCGAGGTAGGCGGGCACGTGCTCGTCGACGGGGTCTCCCTGCGGATCCTGCCCGGCACCGTCACGGCGCTGGTCGGCGCGTCCGGCAGCGGCAAGACGACGACCGGCCTCGCCCTGCTCGGCGAATATCCCGCCGGTGCCACGGTCACCGGCGAGGTGCGCGTGCCCGGGGCCCCGGTCGGGTACGTTCCCCAGCACCCCGCGGCCGTACTCAACCCCGCCCGGCGCACCGGAGCTCTCCTGTACGACCTGGCACGTCAGCAGGTCCGTGAGCTGCCCCGACGCGAGCGGCGCGCCGCCGCCGCGGAGCGCGTCACCCGGGCACTCGCCGACGCCCAACTCGACGACGGGGACGCGCTGGCGCGCCGCTTTCCGCACCAGCTCTCCGGAGGCCAGCAGCAGCGTGCGGTCCTGGCGCAGGCGCTGCTGCTCGGCGCCCGTGTCGTCGTCGCCGACGAACCCACCACCGGCCAGGACGCGCTGACCAAGCGGCGCGTGGTCGGCGAACTGGCGGCGCTGGCCGCCCGGGGCATCGCCGTAGTGCTGCTCAGCCACGACCTGGACGTCGTACGCGAACTCGCCGACGAGGTCCTCGTCATGCGCGCCGGCTGTGTGGTGGAGCAGGGCGCGGCCCGTGCCGTCCTGGACGCCCCCACCCATCCGTGGACCAAGGAACTCCTCGCCGAACCGAGGAGCATCCCGTACGCGGACCCCGGACGTGCGGGCGCGGAGGTGCTGACCGTCGGCGGACTGGTGGCCCGGCACCGGAACGGCGGCGCCCGCGAGCCCGTCCTGCGCGTGGACCGGCTCGCCCTGCGAGGCGGCGAGTGCCTTGCCGTCCTCGGGCGCTCGGGCAGCGGCAAGACCACCCTCGCCCGCTGCCTCGCGGGACTTCACCGCGATCACTCGGGGGAGATCCTGCTGGGCGGCACGGCCCTTCCGCGCAGCCTGCGCGAGCGCAGCAGGGAACAGCTCGCCGCCGTGCAGTACGTTTTCCAGGACGCCCGTGCCGCCTTCGACGAGCACCGGCCGGTCCTGGACCAGGTGGCCCGCACCGCGACGCGACTGCGGGGTACGCCCACCAGGGAGGCCGCCCGGGAGGCGCGGCAGATCCTCGGCGACCTGGGCCTGGACGGGAGTCTCGTCCGCAGGCCGCCCGCCGGGCTGTCCGGCGGTGAACTCCAGCGGGCGGCCCTCGCACGGGCGCTCCTCGCCCGGCCCCGGGTGCTGATCTGCGACGAGATCACCTCCGGGCTCGACCCGGTGACACGGCGCTCCCTGCTGGACCTGCTCGCCGCACTGATCCGGCGGAGCGAGGGGCTGAGCCTCGTCCTGATCACCCATGACATCGACACCGCGGCACCGGCGACGCGTGTGGCGGTGCTGGACGGCGGCCGGGTCGTCGAGGAGGGGCCGAGGGACCAGGTCCTGACCGCGCCCCAGCACCCCTTCACGGCCGAGCTGATCGATGCGTCACGGGGACGGGGAGCCCCTGCCGGTCCCTGAGGCGCAGGGCTCACGGTGCGGAGGCGGTCCGGCCCCTCGGCGCCGTGCCCGGGCCCGGTGGCAGGCGCCGCCGGCCTCACGCCGCCGGCGCGGCCCGTTTCACGTCTCCGGTCGCCTGCGGTCCCACCGGTCGCCTGCGGTCCCATCGGGCGCCTGCGGTCTCACTCCGGCCACGGCGAATCGAGGACGGTGCGTACGAAGTCCCCCCGCTCGAAACCGGGCACGTAGTGCTGGAGCACATCGGCCTTGACGTTGCCGAAGGTCGTCTCCGGCTTCGGCCGGACGCCCTCCGTGAACGCGGCGAGGATCCGCCGCTTGAAGTCCGGCCGTGGGTGGAGGGCCACGATCGCGGCGCGGTCGGCATCGGAGACGTCCTCGTAGCCGATGCCGAGCACGTCGTACTCCACACCGGCCGTCACCAGCGCCACCTCGGGTTCCATGAACGCCGGGATGCCCGGGGTGGTGTGCAGGGCGATCGCCGTCCAGACCCGCCGCACGCCGTCCTCCGGCACCCCGTGGGAGCGGAGGAAGCGACGCGCCTCGTCCGCACTGTCCACCTCGAACCGTCGTCCGCTGGAGCGGAAGCGCTCGCCGAGCCCCAGATCGTGGAACATGGCACCGATGTACAGCAGTTCCGGGTCGAAGGAGAGAGCGCGCCGGCGGCCCTGGAGGGCGCCGAAGAGGTAGACCCGGCGCGAGTGGTGGTAGACGAGTTCGCTGGTGGTGTCGCGTACCAGCTCGGTCGCCTCGACGGCGAGCCTCGTGTCAGGAACGCGTACGTCCGCTACCGGGGACGGGCCGGATGCCATGGCATCACCGGGCTCTCTGTGCGACGGGTCGGGTGGGCAGTGCCAGGATCCGCGCTCCCGGGAGCCGTCGCGTGCCCGACAGGCCGACAGGTCGCCCGACTGATTCACCTCGCGGATACGTGGATCGGGGGCGTACAGGTGTTGGCCCGCGAGGGCCGCAGGCTGCGAGGCTGACTTCGGACCGGACGTCGAGACAGGGAGTGGTGCACGGGATGAGGACGTACGCGACGAAGACCGGGGCGGTGACGGGGCGGCCGGCCGAACGCGATCCCGCGATCGTCGTGCTGCGTGGAATTCCCTACGCCGCACCGCCGTTCGGCCCGGGGAGATTCCGCGCCCCGCGGCCCGCCGCGCCCTGGGACGGAGTCCGGGACTGCGCCGCCTTCGGGCCCGTCGCCCCGCAGTCCGCGCAGTTGCCGGGGGCGCCGTCCTGGTCTCCCGGAGACGAGGACGTGCTCAGCCTCAACATCTGGACGCCCGGAGGCGGCGGCGACGCGCTCCCCGTGCTGGTCTGGATCCACGGTGGCGCGTACGTCTTCGGCTCCTCCGCCCAGCCGGACTTCGACGGAACCGCCCTGGCCGGCCACGGGCTGGTGGTCGTCACGCTCAACTACCGTCTGGGTTTCGAGGGGTTCGGCCATGTTCCTCCCGCCGGGAGCGGTGACGTCCCCCCGGACAACCGGGGCCTCCTGGACCAGATCGCCGCACTCGCGTGGGTGCGGGACAACATCGCCGCTTTCGGCGGTGACGCCGACCGGGTCACCGTGGCCGGGCAGTCCTCCGGAGCGACCTCGGTCGCCTGTCTCATGGTGATGGACGAGGCGCGCGGCCTCTTCCGGCGGGCCGTCGCCCACAGCGCCGTCAACGCCTGCGCCTCGCCGGGGTCGGCCGCACGGACCACGGCGGAGGTGGCGGCGGAGGCCGGGGTGTCCGCCACGTACGAAGGGCTCGTGTCCGCCTCCCCGAAGAGGCTGGTCGATGCCTCCGACCGGGTGGCGGAGAGCTACCGGCGCGATCCCGGATCAGGACAGCGCCACTACGATCCGGCCATCTACGGGCCGGTGGCAGGAGGGCCCACGCTGCCCCTCGACCCCCTCACGGCGTGCGCCCAAGGAGCCGCCCGCGATGTCGAGCTGATGGTCTGTCACACGGCGGAGGAGTACTGGCTGCTGGATGCCGTGGGCAGCTGCGCCACGCTCCTCGATGCCGGGCGACTCGACCGGTTCGCCGCCGACTTCCAGCTGCCCACCGCCCTGATGGATGCCTATCGCGCACGCATGCCCCGGGCCTCCGTACAGGAGTTGTTCCTGGCCGTGTACGGAGACCTGCTGTTCGGCGAATACAGCAGCCGACTGGCCGAGGTGCATGCGCGGGCGGGTGGCCGGACCCGCCTCGCCCGCTTCGTCCGGCAGCGCGACGGGCGGGGGCAGCCCGTCAGGGCCTGGCACTGCGCGGACATCCCGTTCGCCTTCGGCACCGTGGACGACGAGAACGTCCACTTCCTCATCGGCGGCCCCCCGGGCGAGGCCGACCGTGCACTCGCGTCCCGGATGACGCGCGCATGGGCGGACTTCGCGGCCACCGGTGACCCCGGGTGGCCGCGGCTCACCCCGGAGGGCGGTCCCGTGCGGATCTGGGACACCGCGACGGAGCTGCCCGCCGGGCGGGAGGACGCCTTCCGGGCTCCGTGGCGTGAGGCGGGGCTTCCCCTCCTCGCCCCGTGAGTTCCCGCCGTCGCAGGCCGACGCGTGAACGCGTCATTGGCATGGACCTGCCCTTCGAACTGGTCTACAGTCCGTAACGGCACTCTGAGAGCGCTCTCAGACGGCTCTCGGCTGCTTCCTGTTCCACCTCCACGATGCTGGAACAACACGAAGGGGCACTCCCTTGAGACATACGACGATGGTGCGGACCGGTCTCTCCGCACTGCTCATCATCGGCACCTGGGCGACCGCCGGACTCACCCAGGCCTCCGCGGCGGACGCGCCCTCCTCCGCCGCCCCCCAGGCCTCCGCGGGCCTGATCACGGCCATGCAGCGGGACCTCGGGCTGACCGAGGACCAGGCGGTCGCCAGAATCACCGCGGAAAAGGCCGCGACCGCGCTGGAGGGCAAGGCGCGCAGCGCCGCCGGGGCGGCGTACGGCGGCTCCTGGTTCGACGCGGACAGCGGCAAGCTGACGGTGGCGGTGACAAACCAGGCCTCGGCCCGTGCCGTCCGTGCCACCGGCGCGCGGACGAGCCTCGTCCGTCATACGGCCCGTCAGCTCGACGCGGTGAAGGACACGCTGGACACGCTCTCCGCCCCCAGCGGGGTCAGCAGCTGGCACGTCGACCCCCGAACGAGCAGCGTGGTGGTGAACGTCGTCGCCTCGAAGCAGCGTGACAACGATGTCCGCGCGTTCGTCGCCAAGGCGCGCGAAGCCGGTCCCGTCACCGTGAAGCAGACCGCCGGCGCCCCGCAGACCTTCGCCGCCGGCACGGTCGGTGGCGACCCGTACTACACCGGCAACGTCAGGTGCTCCATAGGCTTCTCGGTGCACGGCGGCTTCGTCACCGCCGGGCACTGCGGACAGGCCGGGGGAGCGGTGAGGGGCTGGGACGGCTCGGCCATCGGCAACTTCCAGGGCTCGTCCTTCCCCGAGAACGACTACGCGTGGGTCAACGTCGGCAGCGGCTGGTGGACCGTCCCGGTCGTCCTGGGCTGGGGCACCGTCTCCGACCAGCTGGTACGCGGATCCAACGAGGCCCCGATCGGTGCCTCCATCTGCCGTTCCGGTTCCACCACCCACTGGCACTGCGGCAACGTGCTGGCCAAGAACGAGACCGTGAACTACAGCCAGGGCGCCGTACGTCAGATGACCAAGACCAGCGTGTGCGCCCAACCCGGCGACTCCGGCGGCTCGTTCATCAGCGGGGACCAGGCGCAGGGCGTCACCTCCGGCGGCTGGGGCAACTGCAGCAGTGGCGGGGAGACCTGGCACCAGCCCGTCAACGAGATCCTCAACCGGTACGGGCTGACGCTGCACACCGCCTGATCCGGCGCTTCTCCCACCGCTCCACCCGCGCTTCGTGCCCCTCGCACCCGGCGGCTCACCGCCGGGTGCGAGGGGCACCGCCGGGTGCCGGTGGCCCGTTGGGCCCTCCGCGCCCGGCGGAACATGACCGGTCTGCTGCGGCAGCGGGGTGGCCCTGTGCCGGAGCGGAACCTTGTCGTTTCCGGCCGACGCCAGGGCCCGCTGCGGCGCCCACCTCCGAGGCCGGAGGCACCAGGTGCCGATCCGTGCGCTCCCCCGAGGACGCCGTCACCCCACCGAGGAGATCGTCGAGCCGCCGGGCAGCACCGCACTCACCCGGAACCCTGTCTCCCGCTGAGCGCGGACCGCCAGGGTGGGACCGTCCGACCGTCCGCGCACGGAGCCCGAGATCTCGATGCGTCGCACGGCACGGCTGCCGGCGGCGAGGGCGTACCAGCCACCCGCAGGCGATTTCCAGAGGGTTCCGGCGGCGACATGCTGGCCGAACCGGCTGCACAGCGCCGTGTTCCGACGCTCGGACACCACGTCGGCCCGGGCGGAGGGCGAGGAGGCGGACGGGACGAACTGGACCAGGACCCGGCCCGGCCCACGCCAGGTGTCCGCCCGGGTGCACACCCAGTCGGCGGTGGAACGGGTACCGGGCAGTGGCTGGCGGGCGAAGTGCCAGTCGTTGACCGCGCGGACACCCGAACCGCGCAGACCCAGCAGCGAACACGCGGTGTGCGCCCAGCCCGCCAGGCCGTCCGGCCCCGTCGCCTCGCGCGGCTGCCTGGGCGGAACGCCCGCCGCCGGCAGAGGCGTGTGGGTGAGGTGTACGGGCGCGAGCTCACCGAGATCCGTGATGAGGAAGGCGTGCTTCTCCACGATCCGGTCCGAGGACCGCAACTGCACGGCCGGCCAGGAGACGCATCCAGCGCCCGCTCCCGGACGGGGCACCGCCGCGGTCACTCCGTCCTGGTCCACGGGCAGCGCCCGTGCCGGTGTTCCGGGCCGCAGGAGGTCCCGGGTCGCCGACTCCGCCACCCAGGGCGCCAGCAGGAACCTCGTGGCGGAACCGCTACGCCCCACGGCGAGCGCCGCTGCTGTGGTGACGTCCGCGTCGTCGACCCGGGCGAAGTCCAGCGCAGGGGCTCCTTGTCCGGCCCGCGGTTCGGCGTAGCGGACGGCGCGTACACCCCCGTCGTGGAAGAGCACGACGGTTTCGCCGTCGAGGTCGCCCGCGAAGAGCAGCCGTGGGGGCTCGGCGGGCGGCACCGTGGACGTGCCGGGGGTGGTCGTGACGGTGGCGTCCGCCGGGCGGCCCGCCCAGGTGCCGAGTGCCCGCTCCAGGAGCGCCCGGTCGTCGGTGCGACCGCCGCGAGGCGGCCAGGCGGTGAAGTCCACCCGTGAGGTGTCGGCCCACTGGTCCGGGGGAGTCCGGAGCAACTTCGCCGGGTCGAGCGCTCCGCCCGGCACGGTCCGGAGCAGGGCGGGGACCGGCTCGGCGCCATCGGTTCCGCGGTCGCCGGAGAGGGCCAGACCTCCCGCCACCGCCAGGAGCACGAGAGCGGTCGCACCCGCCCGCATCCGGTGCCGCCGCCGCAGCAGGTCGCCGGGGCGGGTCTGCACCGTACAGGGATCGAACTCGTCGGAACGCAGCATCTTGCCGACGCGCTCGTGGTCGCCGTCGGCGATGCGGGTGGCCGCGCGCACGGCGCCGGCCGGGTCCCTTACGCCTGCCTCGGCGAGCAGCGCGAGTGTGCTGTCGCCGGACAGCTTCTCCAGCAGACTCAGGCCTAGAGCGGCCCGGACGGGCGACGGGACCTCCGCGAGGGTGCGGTCCAGGGTGAATTCGTCCATCCCCCCGGCGCGGGGGAAGAGCCGGAGCCCTCGTACGACCGGCAGCGAAGGCCGCAGTGCCGCCGGGGCGGGAGCCCGCTCCGGCCACCAGCGTGGCCTTCGCCCGTACGCGAGCGCCGACCGCACGACTCGCAGGCGGACCAGGGCGTACGCGGGGGTCTGCCGCCCGTCGGCCGCCCGGGCAGCGGACCGCGGGGCGGGGACGCGCCCCGGAGCCGGTGTGCGGTGCGCCCTGCCGTACATGGCCCGCTGTACCACCGTGTGCGCGGCGAGCACTCTGCGGTGCCTGCCGAGGGCCGGGGGCAGCGTGAGATAGGCCAGGCGTACGAGGCGGGGGTAGTGCTCGACGAGCGCCGCCTCGGCCTCCTCCACACCTAGGTGCGTGCCGGTGCCGAGGATGCGAAGCGGCGGGGGGTGGAGCGGCATGCGAGGGGCGCCTTCCGTGCCGTGGGCAGAGAACCGTCACCCCGACAAACGAGCCGATCGTGTGACGGTCACATCGGCGCCTCGGGCCGCTCCCCGGGACCACGGCCACATCGGCCCTCGGGCCGCTCTCACGGCGACGGGCTGCGGGGGGATCGAGGGGGTACGCGCATGCGACAGCGCCTGGCTCACCGGAGAGGCGCTCCTGCACGATCGCTGCCGGGCCGGACCGACCGTTCGTGACCCCGCGCGTCACCGGGCCGGACCCGGCCGTTCGTGACCCCGCGCGTCACCGGGCCGGAGTACAGTCCGAGGGCTCTCACGGTCGCGGTCAGGGCCGGACGCCCGGTCAGCCGGGCTACGTCCACCACGGTCACACAGCCGGGTCGGCCGGGGTGCGTCCACGACGGTCACGCGGGGTCGGCCGGGGCAAGCCCGCGACCGTCATCCTGCACCCGTGGCCGCCCCCTGCCGTCGGGGTGAGGTCACAGCGGTCCCTCCGGGCCCTCGTCGCCAGAGCTCAGTTCCTCGGCCCGCAGGGCCAGATCCTGGAGCACATCGGCGGAGGTCACGTCCCCCTGCCCGGAGTCATGGATCTGAGCGAGCGCGATGAAGGCCAGAGTGAAGGCACCGACGAGTTGTTCGACGGCGCCGCCCACCTCGCGCCCCACCAGCGCGGCCATCTCCTCGACCGTGGCGTCGGAGGGAATGGCGATGTGCGGCATCGTCTCGTTCAGGAGCGTGGTCACCATGTTCCCGCCCGCATCGAGATCACTGCCGCCGTCCTCCTCCTCGGCGTGGCGCTGCATCTCGCCCGCCTCCGTGAGAATGCCGATCACTCGCTTGAGGACTTCACTCTGCTCCATACGGCGAGCATAAGCGCCGGACCTCCCACGCCTCGCCGCCCTCCGCTGGTGTGCCGGACGACGGACGGACCCGGGGACGAGCTCGGGTCGCTCTGCCGCCGCGAGGGGTATCTGCCTGAACCTCGGTCACGTCACCCGCTTTCGACGCGAGACCGGCGACGAGACAGCGCTGAAGCAGGAACCCCACGACGACTGCACGCTGACGGTGAGTGTTCCGTACGCGTTGATTCTGACGCGCGCTCACACGCTCGAATTGTCATGTCGCGGAGTGCCTGATACCTGGGAGGTCAGGACGAGTGCCTGTGACCGGTACGTACGCGACGAGCCCGGGTGCCGCATCGGACAACGCCTGCGCGGGCAGGGGAGATCGCTCCGCAGGGCGGCGGGGACAATGCGGCCATGGAGATGGCCTACCGCACGCTGACAGCCGATGTGATCGCGGCACTGACGTACTGGCCCGACGTCCTCTGGGCGGGTCAGAAGAAGAACCCTCCTGACCCGGTTGATCTCACGGTTCTGCCCCCTTTCTTCAACGAGGTGCTGCACGCACTTCCCTGGTGGAACCGGGACTGGAAGGTCACCCATGTCGAGCCGGGTCTTCCCCTGGAGATCGACAGCGATCACCGGGGGTACCGGGCGAGGTTCACCGAAGTGTCGGTGCCGGGCACGGTCGATTCCGGCAGTGGTGAGAGCCTGCCTTTCGTCGCGAAGGTCGGGTTTGCCGCTGACCGGCTGATCCGCTTCCAGGCCAAGATCGGTGAGGTGGTCCTCGGTCCCTCCGAGGCTCCCGCCGGGCAGTTGGAGCCACATCCGTTCGCCAGATTGCTCACCGGGCTGATGGCCCTCCGCGGGATTCCGGTCAGGGCGATGGCAAGGGAAACCGCACGATCGATGTCCACCATCCACATGCTGCGGGGAGGAAGGCACAATCCCGACCCGCGTCTGGCCCGGGAGATCGCCGCCGCGCTGGGCATGTCCGAGGCGGACGTCGCCGTCATCGCCGGACTCGACGACGGCAGTACGCAGTAGCTGACGGATGGTGGCATCACTTCGACGTGTGCGCTACGTCGAGCGATGTCCCTCCCGCGTGACCACATCGCCCCGGTGCCACTGGGCCGGGTGCGCGTTCGGCCCGAGTCGCGGTGCGGCGGATCAGTGTGCCGGGGCGCCCTCACGTTCGATCCTCTCGGCGCCGGCCAGCAGCTCCGGGTGCAACCGGCGTCGGGCGCTGAAGATCTCGATTCCCAGAAGCCGCCCCTGCGCGTCGTAGTCGAGTATCGCCGTGTCGTCCTCGGCAGGCACCTGCCGGACGGCCGCTCCCGGGGTGATGGTGTCGACGAGGTAGATGTACGCCATGTTCGCCGATGCGTCGTATGTGACCCGCATGATCAGTCCTTTCCGTGCTCCCGCCCCGGGGCCGGGGCCTGGTCATTCGGTGGGAAGCCGTAGGGACGTCGGACCCCCGCGGTGCCGTCTGCCGGTCATCCGGGGGATCGGATTGCCTGCCGCTCCACCGGCGCCGCAGAATCACCCCATGACCGACACCGTGGACGCGGCCTGGCAGCGCATCCTCACCCTTGCCGACGAGCCCGCTCGGCCGGATTCACCGCTTTCGGAAGCGTTCGCGGAGATGGTGCGCGTCGCACACGCGGAACCGAGGCTTCGTGGGCTGTATCCCTGGAGCGGCATGTGGGAGCTCCACTTCAGCAGGTGCACGGAGCAACGCTATACCTGGGACATCCTCTACATCGGCACGCTGGCGGACGGCAGGTACTACGTCGAAGGGCCGAGCCGGAACAGCCCGCGGACCGCCGAGACGGAGAGCGCGCGGGTCGCGGTCGCGAGGGTGGCCGACCGCCTTCCGCCTGCGTGCGGGCCTGCTTTCGCCGGCAACGCCGAGGAACTGGCCGCCCATGAGACGGCGCGGGGCCGCGGGTGAGGCCGCGGCCCTCAGGCGCGTTCCGGGGCCGTGATGACGCCGGGCGTCGTCCGGACCGTTCCGCGGTGGTGATCACCTCGGACGCGCGATAACGGCCGTCGTTGAGGGGCCGTCGGGGCAGCGCCTCAGCGGGTCAGTGTCTCGAAGCCGGAATCGGCGCAGTAGTCCACGACGCGTCCCTCCGCCTCGGAGTCACTGTCGCGCATCGCCGCCACCGTGGCCTCGCCCAGGGCGCGGCCCCCGTCGACGGTCTCCTTCCGCAACGGACGCATGGCGATGTACGCGTCCTCGGCGAGAGCTCCGACCTCGTCGTACTCCGACTCGTCCGAGGGCTCCGACCGCGCAGCGTTCCGGGCCTGCTGCCACGTGCCCAACTGCGCGCAGTAGTTCTCCCGTTGCCTGGTCAGCCGCTCCTCGTCCGCGCCGTCGGACGAGGAGCACCCGGCCACCAACACCGCCCACGCCACGGCGAGTGCCGGAACGACCGCCTTGCGCATGAGTCCCCCTCCCGTCGCTCCTGCCACCTGCAACTCCGCGAGGAGGATACTCGCGGGGAAGGACACCGCGACCGCGGCGGTGATCACCGCTCGGCGGCGCAGGCAACGGCGCGGTGACAGGGCGCCCGGGGTGGACGCCTCCGCAGTCCGGTGCCCGCGCCCTCACGCGGAGTTCCGCACCACCAGCACCGGTTCGAAGAGCACGGAGGTCGCGGGGCGGTCCGGTGCGGTCAGCCGGTCCAGCAGCAGGCGGGCCATCTCGGCCGCCATGTCCTCCACCGGCTGGCGCACCGTCGTGAGCGAGGGCCGGCAGGACGCGGCGACGCTGCTGTCGTCGAAGCCGATCAAGGCCACGTCATCGGGCACCCGCCTGCCGTGTTCACGCAGCACGTGGCAGGCGCCCACCGCCATGAGGTCGTTCGCGGCGAACACCCCGTCCAGGTCGGGGTGTTCGGCCAGGAGCCGTTCCATCGCCACCTCACCGCTCTCCTGGGTGAACAGGCCCTCCGCGACGGCCACCTCCTCGTGCCCGTGCTGTGCCATGGTGTCCCGGAACCCCGCGAGCCTCTCCTGTCCCACCGGCAGGTCCATCGGCCCGCTGATGGTGGCGACCCGCCGGCAGCCGCGCGCGAGCAGGTGGGCGGCTGCCAGCCGGGCACCCTCCCGGTGGTCCAGATCGACGTGACTGATCCGCGCGGGCCGGGCGGGGCGCGCGTACAGCACCGCCGGAAGGCCGGCGTCCGCGATCAGGGCCGGGAGCGGGTCCTGGGCGTGCGTCGACACGATCAGCGCACCGTCGGCGCTGCCCTGCCGCACGTACGACACCACCTCGTCCCTCGCGCGTGAGGTCTCGGCGAACATCAGCACCGGGTGCATCCCCCGCGGGCGCAGGTAGTTGACGACGCCGGTGACCACCCGGCCGAAGAACGGGTCGGCGAACACCCGGGCGGTGAAGGACCCCTCGTCCGCGTCCTCCTCGATCCCCGCCCCCGACACCACCAGGGCGATGGTCTCCGCACGCCTGGTGACGAGGGAGCGGGCCGCCCGGTTGGGCTCGTATCCGGTGACCGAGACCGCCTGCCGCACGGCCTCCTGGATCGCAGGGTCGACGTTGCGCACTCCGTTGACGACCCGGGAGACCGTCGCACGTGAGACACCGGCCGCTCTCGCCACGTCCTCCAAGGTGGGAATCGCGCCCGCCGGGCGCGGGGCATCCGTCATGCGCGCATTTATACCACCAGCGGCCGACGGAGATAGAGCGCTCTCCCGCGTTGGCCGAGGCGGTCCGACCGGGGGAGCGCGTTCGTCCCAGGGAGGGTGTGCGCCGGGGCGCGTGTGCGGCGAGCGGCGATTGTTCACTTGTCACCACGCGTCGTATGCCCATACGTTGGCCGCTTGCGACGTGTCCTACAGCCAGTGGGGGAGCCAAATCATGGCCGCGAACGGACGGCACCGCAGATATCAGCCCAGCCGCATCAACCGTGCTTCGCTCACGGTCACGGCGGGAGGTGCGGGCATCGCGCTCCCGCTCCTCACCGCCGCATCGGCGGGCGCCGCATCGACCGATGTGTGGGAGAAGGTCGCCGCCTGCGAGTCGACCGGAAACTGGCACATCAACACGGGCAACGGCTATTACGGGGGCCTGCAGTTCACCACGTCGACCTGGTCCGCCTACGGGGGCACGGCCTACGCCGCGCGTGCCGATCTGGCCACCAAGGACGAGCAGATAGCCGTCGCGGAGAAGGTGCTCGACGGCCAGGGCCCGGGAGCCTGGCCGACGTGTTCCGTGCGGGCGGGCCTGAAGCAGGGAGGCGAGTCGCCCGGGGCCGACCCGCAGACGAAGCGCCAGACCGCAGCCAAGACCGGGCAGGGCAAGGCCCCGCAGTCCGGCTCCGCGAAGAAGACCACCGCGGAAGCCGGAACGGCGAAGGCGTCGCCGACGGCCGTACCCGGCGCGCGTGAGTCGTACACCGTGGCGCGGGGTGACTCCCTCTCCGGTATCGCCTCCGCCGAGCGCGTCCAGGGTGGCTGGCAGCGGCTGTACGCCGCCAACCGGACGGTGGTGGGCGCCGACCCCGACCTCATCCTGCCCGGGCAGCGGCTGAGCCTGGACGTGGCGGGGACGCCGGTGACGGCGCCGAAGCCCGCTGCGGCGGCCCCGAAGCCGAAGCAGAAGACCGCGCCGAAGACGGCCCCCAAGGCCAAGGCCGCGCCGAAGACCGCCGCACCCCAGCCTGCCGCGAAGCCGGCGGCCCGGAGCGAGAAGAAGACCACCCCGTCGGGCAGCGGGCTCACCGCACCCGTGTCGGCCCGCACCGGGACCCCGTACCACCAGGCGGGATCGTGGTCCAGCGGCTACCACACCGGGGTCGACTTCCCGGTGCCCACCGGCACCTCGGTGAAGGCCGTGGCGTCGGGAAAGGTCGTCTCGGCCGGCTGGGCGGGCGCCTACGGCTACGAGGTCGTCATCAGGCACGCGGACGGCAGGTACAGCCAGTACGCGCATCTCTCCTCGCTCCACGTGCGCGAGGGCCAGCAGGTCGGCAGCGGCCAGCGGATCGCCCGCTCGGGGTCCACCGGCAACAGCACCGGCCCGCACCTGCACTTCGAGATCCGCACCGGCCCCGGCTACGGCTCGGACATCGACCCGCTGGCCTACTTGAGGGCGGGCGGAGTCAACGTCTGAACGGTTCCGCCACGCCTGTCCACGCCGCCGGTCCCTGCCGGACCGGCCACGGGCCGCCCATCACCGAACTCCACGCGACGGCTCCCGTGGTCCAGCGGCAGGGTCAACGGCAACGACAGCGCCGTGGGGGCGGGAAACCGGTCGGGCGCGGTGGCCCGCGGCGGGATGCCCGGCCTCGCCGGATCGGGCAGGGCCACGCCGGTGCCCGCGTCCACGACCTCGGCGGCGCCCACGTCCTCGGGCACACGGACGCCCGCCGACGCCTGGACGTCCTCGGGCACACGGACGCCGTCCGGCACCCGGACGTCTTCGGTCACGCGGTCGGCGGGGCCGTCCTGGGCGCCCCGGGTGCCTTGTCCCCTCACGGTGTGGCCGGGCTCCTCCCGCCGCTCCGAACCCACGCGCTCCGTGGTCAGCAGCACCAGACCGGCCGCCGCGAGCGCACCGCAGCCGAGAGCGAGCAGGGTGCCCGTCAGGCCGTAGCGGAACTGCTCCCCGAACATCGTGATGCCCACGGCGGCGGCGACCACGGGGTTGACCACCGTGACCGTCGCGAGCGGTGCCGTCAGCCCGGCGCCGCGGTAGGCGGCCTGCGAGAGCAGCAGTCCGGCGGCGGCGAGCGCGGCGATCACCAGCAGGGTCGGCAGCCCCGACTTCACCGCGCCGGAGGTCCACTCCACGGCTACGGTCTTCGTGAACACCGAGGCCATGCCGAAGGCCACGCCGGCACCGGTGGCGAGCACCACGCTGCGCAGCATCGGCCGGTGGAGCCCCTTGGCGAGGAGCACCACCGCCACCACGGCGCCGAAGGTTCCCGTCGCGAGCATCAGCTGCTCGGGCCCGCCCAGCGAGTGCGATCCCGCGTCCCCCGTCAGAGCCAGCAGCCCGGCCAGGCCCACCGTCGCCATCACCGCACCGCGCCAGGCCGTACGTCCCGCCCTGCGCCGGACGAAGACCGCCGCCATCGGCAGTGCGAAGACGATCGTGAGGGCGCCCAGGGGCTGGACGAGGCTGAGAGGCCCGTACGCCAGCGCCACCACGTGGAGTACCGCTCCCACTCCGTTGAGCCCCACGGCGACCCACCAGGCGCCGTTGCGCAGCGGCGCGTAGGGACGGCTGTCGCCACCCGCCGCCACGCGCTCCTGGACGATCGCGCCGGCCGCGTACGCGACGGCGGAGACCAGCGACAGAAGCACGGAAAGCGCGAGGGAACTCATGTACACCACGATGTCTCGTCGGAGCGGCCACGTCGTCGTCCTTGAGACGGCGATTCGGCCTACTGCTCCGGTAGTACGTACATCACTCCTGGGTCCTCCTCCCGACGGTAGTCCTCCTGGCGCGAGAGCTCAGAAGTTCGTCCAGGAGGTCACGCCGTGCTGACCGTCGGTGTCACCAGGTGCACGAAAACGGCCCGGACCGGGAGCCTCCTCGGGACGGGCCACGTGAGTGGATCAGGTGCTGAGCTGGAACTCGGCCCTGATGCGCTTGCCGACCGGCACCCGCTCCGCCGTGAGCCGGTCGCAGAGCGCGACGACGATCTCCATGCCGTGCCCGCCGAGGCGTGCCGGGTCGGGGGAGTAGAGGACCGGCAGTGCCGTGCTGCTGTCGTACACCGTGACGCTGATGCGCCGCGCGTCGCCCTCCAGCTCCAGCAGGTAGGGGCCGTGGCTGTAGCGGTCCGCGTTGGTGACGAGTTCGCTGACCGCCAGCATCAGGTCACTGCGGGTGTGATCGCCGAGTACGGCCAGCCACTCCGCCGCGAGCCGGGCCAGGAAGCGGTCGGCCAGGGCGCGCGCCTGCGCGATGCAACCGGGCTCGCCGTCGAACACCTCTGCGGCGAGCAGAACCTCTGTGGGTGGGGAGCCCTGCAAGGAGCCGTCCAGCCGTGAGGTTGCCTGTTCGTTCATGAACTCCAGCCAGGGCGCGCAGGGAGGTCGTCGACCTTCTTATCGCCGTTCGTCTACCCGCGTCGAGACATCTCACTCCGGCGGATTCCAAGGATCTTACGCGCGCGGTGGCAGCCGGACCACGCTCACGAAGAAGTCGTCGATCTGGCGCACCGCGCCGATGAACTGTTCCAGGTCGACCGGCTTGGTGACATAGGCGTTGGCGTGCAGTTTGTAGCTCCGCAGGATGTCCTCCTCGGCGGAGGACGTGGTGAGGACCACCACCGGGATCAGCGCCAGCTCAGGATCGGTCTTGATCTTCTCGAGCACCTGCCTGCCGTCGTACCGGGGCAGGTTCAGGTCGAGGAGCACCAGATCCGGACGCGGGGCGTCGGCGTACTCGCCCTGGCGGTAGAGGAAGTCCAGCGCCTCCTGGCCGTCGCGCACCACATGGAGCGTGTTGCGGATCTTGTTGTCCTCGAAGGCCTCGCGGGTCATCAGCTCGTCACCGGGATCGTCCTCGACGAGCAGGACCTCGATGGGCTTTACGGCGTCGTTCACTGGGTGTCTCCCGACCGGGTGGTGAGCGGGGCGGGGGCGAGCAGCTCCGCCGTGGTGTGCGTGGGTGCCTCAGGAAGGACGGGCAGGGTGAAGTGTATGAGTGTGCCCTCGGCGGGTTCGGGGTCCAGCCAGATCCGGCCACCGTGAAACTCGATGATCTTGCGGCACAGGGAGAGACCGATCCCTGTCCCCTCGTACTCGTCGCGGGCGTGCAGGCGCTGGAAGATGATGAACACCTTGTCGGCGAACTCGGGAGCGATCCCGATGCCGTTGTCGGCGACCGTCAGGTGCCAGTCCTCGCCCTCCCGGACGCAGCCGACCGTGATCCGGCAGGGCACGTCGGGCCTGCGGAACTTGACCGCGTTCCCGACGAGGTTCTGCCAGACCATGGTGAGCGACGTCGAGTCGCCCAGGAGCTCGGGCAGCGGGTCCTCGCGCCCCACGGTGGCCCCGGACTCCTCCACGGCCAGGGTGAGGTTGGAGAGCGCGCGGTCCAGGGCTCCGCCGAGGTCGACGGGCTTCCAGCTCTGCTGCACCCGGCCCACCCGGGAGAAGGTCAGCAGGTCGTTGATGAGCACCTGCATCCGCTTGGCGCCGTCGACCGCGAAGTCGATGTACTGCCGGCCGCGCTCGTCGAGCTGCGTGCCGTAGCGCTTCTCCAGGAGCTGGCAGAAGGAGGCCACCTTCCGCAGCGGCTCCTGCAGGTCGTGCGAGGCCACGTACGCGAACTGCTCCAGTTCGGAGTTGGACCGGCGCAGCTCCGCGGTCTGCTCCGCCAGCAGAGTCTCACGCTCCTGCGACTCGGCCAGTTCCGCGACCAGGCGCCGGCGCATGTCCTCGGCCGCGGCGGCGACCGCCCTGACGTCCGAAGGGCCGCGGACGGCGATCCGGCCGTTGAAGGCACCCGACCTGACCTTGTTCGACGCCGCGGTCAGGGCGGCCAGCGGCCGGCCGACCATGCGGTGCAACAGCAGGCTCAGCGACACGACGGCCAGCACGAAGCCGGCCACCAGGGCGATGAGCACCCGGTCGCGGGTGACGCGTGCGTCGTCGAGCTCCGCGCGGGCCTGGTCACGCGCCTCGTCCAGATGGCTCTGCTGGACCGAGTAGAGCGCCCGCAGCGCGTCGAAGTCCTGCTTGCTCCGCAGGATGGGTGCCGAGGACGCCCCCTTCGGACCGCTCGCCCGCACCGTGGCGATCAGCGGTTCGGCGCGCAGTGCGCGCCACTGCTGGGCGGCCTTCTCGATACGGTCCAGGTCGGCGGCGTACGGCTTCTCGTCCCCGAGCAGTTCGCGCAGCCGGGCCAGCCGCTCCCGCTCGGCCCGCGTGCCCGCCCGGTAGGGCTCGAGGAACGTGGTGTCCCCGGTGAGCGCGTAGCCGCGGACGCCGGTCTCCTGGTCCAGCAGCGAGTTCTGCAGCTGGAAGGAGGAGGAGCGGGCGGGCTGGATGTGGTCGACCAGCTCCGTCGTGCGGTCGGAGATCCGGGAGAGGACGAGTCCTCCCACGACGAGGCAGCCGCAGACCACCAGCACGAACCCGGCCAGGATGAGATGGACCCAGTTCTGTACCGACAGGCGGGCTATCGGGCCGGGCCTTGTGTCCGTGGTTTCGCGTGTGCTCATGAGACCGGCCTCCAGCCGAGGTGGAGTACGGCGACGTCGTCCGCGAGCCCGCCGTACGGCGACGCGCTCTCGGTGGCCTCCGCGACCAAGGCGTCCACGAAGGCGCGGGGCTCCAGCGCCCCGTACTTGCCCGCCATGGCCAGCAGTCCTTCCTCGCCCAGCCGCGACCGGGGGCCCGTACGCCCCTCGAAGAGGCCGTCGGTGAACAGGACCACGTCGGTGTCCGGGCGGAGCTCGAGCTCGGTGACCGTCCAGCGTCCGGCGCCGGGAAGCAGCCCGAGGGCCATGCCGGTCTCCGGCTCCTCCCAGCTGACGTCCGAGCCGTGCCGCAGCAGGATGCCCGGGTGACCGGCCCGCCCGATGTACACCCTGTCCCGGCTCGGCGGGAAGACGAGGGTGGTCACGGTGGCGAACACATGGGGGTCGGACCGCTCGGCGACGAGGATCCCCTCCAGCAGGCCGATCTTCTCCCGCTGGGACACCCCGGTCAGTACGGCCGTGCGCCAGGCGACCCGCAGACAGACGCCCAGCGCCGCCTCCGCGGCCCCGTGCCCCGACACGTCGCCGATCACCGCGTGCACCGCGCCGTCGGCGGTCTGCACCACGTCGTAGAAGTCGCCGCTCAGGAGTCCGTGGGCGCGCCCCGCCTCGTACCGCGCGGCCACCCGGAAACTGTCGTCCAGGAGCAGCGGAATGGGCAGCAGAGCGCGCTCCAGCCGGGCGTTCTCCTGCGCGATCAGCCGGCTGGTCCGCATGGCTGCCGCCGACCGCTCGGCGTGCTTGCGCTGGAGGGCGTAGCGGACCGCGCGCCCGAGCACCTCGGGATCGATGCGGCCCTTGACGAGGTAGTCCTGCGCGCCCTGCGCCACCGCGGACAGCCCGGTCTCGGACTCGGCCAGGCCGGTCAGCACGATGACGGCTGCGTCCGGCGCGGACTCCACCAGCTGACGGACCGCGTCGAGGCCGTTCACGTCGGGCAGGTGCAGATCCAGCAGGACACAGACCGGCGTGCGGCACTCCAGCAGGAACCGCCGCGCCTCGGCCAGCGTCTTGCACCACGTGAGCGGAGCTTCGAGCTCACTGTCCGTGAGCATCTCCTCGACGAGGAGAGCATCCCCCGCGTCGTCCTCGACCAGGAGAAGGGCCGCGCCCAGCTCCCAGACGGACGCGTCGGCAGCGGCGAGAATCCCTTGCTGCTCAGGGATCACGCCGGGCGTTCTCACCCCCGCAGAGGTGTTCGTCTGCGACTCGGTCACACTCCACCCCCTCCGACGGACGGCACGGGGCATCCGCGGCCGTTTCGGCAGGAAGCATATGCGACTGATGCCCGGCGCTCGGCCGGGCATCAGGGATTCAGCGCACACGCAGGGCGATCACGCCTCGACGCACATGCCCGCACGCAGGCGCTGCACGATCCTGCTGAGCAGGCGGGACACGTGCATCTGGGAAACTCCCAGCTCGGCGCCGATCTGAGCCTGAGTCATCTCTTGGCCGAAACGCATCCGGACGATCTTCCGCTCCCGGTCGTCCAGCTGCCGCAGCAGCGGTGCCAGGGCGTGCAGATTCTCGACCGTCTCCATGGCCGGGTCGTCCTCGCCCAGCAGGTCGGCGTAGGCGCGCTGGTCGCCGCCCGACTCGCTGTCCGCGCTCGGGGTGTCCAGCGAGCCCGCGGAGTAGCCGTTGGCGGCGACGAGACCCTCGATGATCTCCTCCTCGGGGAGATCCAGATGCACGGCCAGCTCGGCGACCGTGGGGTCGCGGTCGAGCTTCGCCGAGAGGTGTTCCTTGGCCTTGGCCAGCTCGACCCGCAGCTCCTGCAGGCGGCGCGGCACGTGCACGGACCAGGTCGTGTCCCGGAAGAAACGCTTGATCTCGCCGACGATGTACGGCACGGCGAATGTCGCGAACTCGACCTCGCGCGACAGGTCGAACCGGTCGATCGCCTTGATCAGGCCGATCGTCCCCACCTGGATGATGTCCTCGGTGTCGTCCCCGCCCCGGTTGCGGAACCGTGAGGCGGCGAAGCGCACGAGTGAGAGATTCATCTCGATCAGGGTGTTGCGCGCGTACTGGTACTCGTGCGTGCCCTCTTCGAGGTCCTGGAGCCGGTCGAAGAAGAGCTTCGACATCGCCCGGGCGTCCTGTGGGGCCACCTTGCCGGCGTCCTCGATCCACGGAAGCGCGGCCGTGCCGGAACCCGTGCCCGCCTCGTCGCACCGCGTGGCCGCCGTGCCGATCGCTTCGGTGGTTCGCACTGACATGGCCGTCATGGTGTCGCCCTCCCTGGAATACGCCTGTGGTGACGAGCGCATGCCCCGGTATCCGGAACTCATGCCACCGAATTCCTGAAAACTTTTCCGAGGGCAGAGAGAGGGGAGGGGGCACCGCCGAGAGGTGTAACGAAATGTGTTGATCCGGTCGGATATTCGAGCTCCTTCTCGGACCGGGGTGTGAGTTGCGCCGCTTTCTGGGCACCTGTGGTGTTCCCGGAGGAGCGGGCAGAGATCAGAGGAGCGGCTCATGAGCGCAACCGGCCCGGCGGGCCGCACGGCCGACAGGACCGTCACGACCAGGATTCCGGCGCGGCTGGACCGGCTGCCCTGGTCACGCTGGCACTGGATGATCGTGATCGGGCTCGGGACGGTCTGGATCCTCGACGGACTCGAGGTCACCGTCGTCGGCAACATCGCGAGCAGGCTGTCGGAGGACGGCAGCGGACTGGACATCACCGACGCCCAGGTCACCGGCATCGCCGCCGCGCTGTACGTGGCGGGAGCCTGCTCGGGGGCGCTGGTCTTCGGGTGGCTGACGGACCGCTTCGGGCGCAAGAAGCTCTTCCTGATCACCCTCGCCGTGTATCTGGCGGCCACCGCGCTCACGGCGATCTCCTTCTCGGCGTGGTGGTTCTTCCTCTTCCGCTTCCTGACCGGCTTCGGGATTGGCGGGGAGTACGCGGCGATCAACTCGGCCATCGACGAGCTGATCCCCAGCAAGTACCGGGGCCGCGTCGACCTCATCATCAACGGCAGCTTCTGGCTGGGCGCGGTGGCCGGTTCCCTGCTGTCCGTCCTCGCGCTGAACACCGACATCTTCCCCAAGGACATCGGCTGGCGGCTCACGTTCGCCCTGGGCGTGGTCCTCGGACTCGTGATCCTCCTGGTGCGCCGCCATGTGCCGGAGAGCCCTCGGTGGATGTTCATCCACGGACACGACGAAGCCGCGGAGAAGCTCGTCGACGGGGTGGAACGCGAGGTGGAGGCGGAGACCGGGAAGAGCCTGCCCCCGGCCGAGCCCGCCATCACCGTGCGGCAGCGCACGAGCATCGGGTTCGGGCTGATCGCCCGTACCGTGTTCCGCTCGTATCCCAAGAGGGCCGTCCTCGGGATCGCCCTCTTCATCGGCCAGGCGTTCCTCTACAACGCGATCACCTTCGGCTTCGGCTCGATCCTGGTGAAGTTCTTCGACGTCTCCAGCGGCGCCACCGGCTACTACTTCGCGGTCATCGCCTTCTGCAACTTCCTGGGACCGCTCCTGCTGGGCCGCCTCTTCGACACGGTGGGACGCAAACCGATGATCGCGGGGACGTACATCCTCTCCGGTCTGCTCCTCTTCGGCACCGCGTGGCTCTTCGGCGCCGGGGCCCTGACGGCCGTCACCATGACCGGCTGCTGGTGCCTGGTCCTCTTCGTCGCCTCGGCCGGTGCCAGCTCCGCCTATCTGACGGTGAGCGAGATCTTCCCCATGGAGACACGGGCGATGGCGATCGCGTTCTTCTACGCCGTGGGTACCGCGGCGGGAGGTATCACCGGCCCGCTGGTCTTCGCGGACCTGACCGCGAGCGGCGTGGTGGGCGACACCGTCCTGGCCTTCTGCATCGGAGCCGCCCTCATGGTCGCCGCCGGTCTGGTCGCGTCCTTCTTCGCGGTGGCGGCCGAGCAGAAGTCCCTGGAGGACATCGCGACCCCGCTGTCGGTCAGCGGGAAGGAGAGCTGACATCCGAACGGAGCAATGCCCGACTCGTGGCAGACTTGACCGGGGCATTCGGCCCGTGCGCGCCTGCCCTCGCCGGCCCCGGCCGGACCACTCCCCACCGAAGCCGAGAGCGGCATGAGTGACGAGTGACAGAGGAACGGCAATGACGGTGACAGAGGACAGCCCGGAGTTCGCTCCCGGTATCGACGAGTTCGGTCCCGGTATCGACCCGGAGCGGCTGGCCGTCTGCCTCAGCGTGCTCGACGAGCTCGACACCATCGAGGTCGACCACCCCGACGCCATCGCCGTACGCAGGGCGACCGCGGGCATCTACCGCACCGTGAAGCAGCGCCGCCGCCAGGAGCGGCGCGCCGCCAAGACCGCGCACGACAAGGCGGTCACCGAAGCCACGGCGACGGGCTCCGCCGAGCGGATCGACGACGAGACGCAGGGGGTCCTCCCGTCCTCGTCCGCCGCCGCCGAGATCGCGGGCATTCTCCAGCGCCCCAGGTCCTGCTACGTCTGCAAGACCCGGTACGTCGAGGTGGACGCCTTCTACCACCAGCTCTGCCAGCAGTGTGCCAAGGAGAACCGCGAGCGGCGCGACGCGCGCACCGACCTCACAGGCCGCCGCGCCCTGCTCACCGGCGGCCGGGCCAAGATCGGCATGTACATCGCGCTGCGGCTGCTCCGTGACGGGGCGCACACCACCATCACCACCCGCTTCCCCAACGACGCGATCCGCCGGTTCAAGGCCATGCCGGACAGCGACGAGTGGATCCACCGCCTGAAGATCGTCGGCATCGACCTGCGCGATCCGGCCCAGGTCGTCGCGCTCGCCGACTCGGTGGCCGCCGAGGGCCCGCTGGACATCCTGATCAACAACGCCGCGCAGACGGTACGCCGCTCCCCGCAGGCGTACAGCGAGCTGCTCGGCGCCGAGTCCGCCCCGCTGCCCGCAGGTGAGCTCCCCGCGGCCGAGGTGATCGGCACCTTCGGCAGCGGCACCGTCGACCGGGTGGCCGCGCTGCCCGCCGCCCGCAAGGAGGGGGAGGGGCTGAGCGCGCAGGACGTCACGGATCTCGCCCTGGTCACCGGCTCCGCCTCGCCGGCCCGCATCGCCGCGGGCACCGCGATCGACGCCGGCGGGCTCGTGCCCGACCTGCACGACACCAACAGCTGGATCCAGACCGTCGAGGAGGTCGAGCCCATCGAGCTCCTCGAGGTCCAGCTCTGCAATTCCACCGCGCCCTTCATCCTGATCAGCCGGTTGCGCCCGGCGATGGCCAGGACGGCCTCGAAGCGCGCCTACGTGGTGAACGTCTCCGCGATGGAAGGCGTGTTCAGCCGTGGCTACAAGGGTGCGGGGCATCCGCACACCAACATGGCCAAGGCCGCGCTGAACATGCTGACCCGCACCAGCGCGCAGGAGATGTACGAGAAGGACCGCATCCTCATGACCGCAGTCGACACCGGCTGGATCACCGACGAGCGCCCGCACCCCGACAAGATCCGCCTCGCGGAGGAGGGTTTCCACGCCCCCCTCGACCTGGTGGACGGGGCTGCCCGGGTCTACGACCCCATCGTGCGGGGTGAGGCGGGCGAGGAGCTGTACGGCTGCTTCCTGAAGGACTACGCGCCCGCGGGCTGGTGACCCAGAGCGCGGGGGCCTGACGTCCTCCCGTCTCTCCTGCTCCCACCCGTTTCTTCCGCATCACCCGCCACCTGCGTCAACAGATGGCACGGCGACGGCCCGTTTGCACAGGGCCGTCGCCCTTGTGTTGGCTGAAAGTGACCCAGGCCACACGTTCTGTCGAGCGCGACGGCGCTCATTTGGTTAGGCTGAGGTGAACGGACGCCACCAAGGGATCCACGAAACTTCCTCGGCCGTCCCGGGACAGGACTGTAAGCAGCCCGCCGTCCCGCCCCGTATCCGGCGCCACCGCGACCGAACTGTTTCTGCCCCTGCCCCGTAGAGGGTGGCCGACACGGTTTTCAAGGCCGCAGGGTCGCCATCGCCCGGGGACACGCGACACAAAGGAGTCCGCGGTGACACCTGAAATGACGAAGACCGAGACGCGCCCGGCCGAACTGACCGGAGAGCGGGCCCGTCGGCCCGAAAAGCTCCGGAACATCGAGGTCTGGGCCAGGTCGGCCCCGATCAGGCTGGCCGGCTACGAGGACGACCTCGCCGAGCCGCACATCCTGCCCGGCATCGACTGACGGCCGCGTCCCGCAGCACCCAGAGCTCCGGCCCCCGTCCGCGGACGGGGGCCGGAGCTCTGGGTGCGCGCAGGGGCTGTCCCGCCCTCCCGCCGTCAGACGCCCCCCTCGCCCCCGGACGGCGGGCGCCCGCCGGGGGCGAGGGGCACCGGCCGCGCCACCGGCCGCATGAAGTCCCGTACGTAGGTCCGGTCCCACCAGCACCCGGTGGCCCGCAGCTCCCGCCAGTCCGTGAACCGGTAGTGGAAGACCCTGGCCCGGACATGGGCCGGCGGGCCGTCGGGGAAGGGATTGTGGCGCAGCAGCCGCAGGGTGTCCCGGTCGCCCCGCAGCAGCCGCTCGACGAACGGCCCGAACCAGGAACGGGCGTACGCGGGGGAGAGCGCAGCGAACCACATCAGCCAGTCCAGCCGCAGGTGGTAGGGGGCGAACTGGCGCGGCAGCCTGCGAGGGTCGCCCGGCTTGCCCCGGAAGCCGTACTCGAGCCAGCGGGTCCCGTCGTGGATCACCGGCTCGTCGGTGCCCTCGACCACCACCTCCAGCCGCATCCTGCTGATGCTCCCGAAGGCGCCGTAGGTGTTGACCAGGTGGAGCGGGTCGAAGGACCGGTTCATCACCTGGCGGCGCGAGAGGAGGTTGCGCGCGGGGCGGTAGCTGAGCACGAGGACGAGTGCGGTGACCGCGAGGACCACGACCTCGTACCAGAGGGGAGGCGCCGACTGTGCGGGTGGCCGCCCGGCGACCAGCGACCAGTCGACCACCGAGAGGGCGAGCACGATCGTCAGCCAGTTCAGCCACGCGAAGTTCCCGGACAGGACCAGCCACAGCTGGGTGACCACCATGAGTCCGGCCGCCACACTCGCCACGGGCTGCGGGGTGAAGAGCAGGAACGGCACCACGAGCTGGGTGACGTGGTTGGCGGCGACCTCCACCCGGTGCACGGGTTTCGGCAGCCGGTGGAAGAACCAGCTCAGCGGTCCCGGCATCGGCTGCGTCTCATGGTGGAATTCCAGACAGGTCAGCTTGCGCCAGCACTCGTCCCCCCGGATCTTGATCAGCCCGGCGCCGAACTCCACCCGGAAGAGCAGCCAGCGCAGCAGCCACAGCAGCAGCACGGGCGCCGAGGTGCCGGAGTTGCCGAGGAAGACGGCGAGGAAGCCCGTCTCCAGCAGGAGCGACTCCCAGCCGAAGCCGTACCAGACCTGGCCGACCTGGACGATCGACAGGTACAGCACCCAGGGGACCGCCCACAGAGCCATCGCCGCCCCCAGCGGAAGGTGAGCGTCCAGACCCGCGAGGAGGGCGAGCGACACCGCTGCTCCCGTCCAGGCGACCAGAGCGAAGAAGCGGTCCGAGTAGTGCAGCCGGAAGAGTCCCGGCGCCGCCCGCCACGGCGTGTACCGCAGCAGCTCGGGGACGGGGAGCATGCCCCTGGACCCGATCAGGGCCCGGAACTGGAGCGCGGCTGAGACGAACGCGGCCAGGTAGACGACGGCGAGCGCCCGTTGGAAGATCAGCCTGCTCAGCCAGTAGCCGTCGGCGGTGAACCACTCCATCCCCTCCAGTATCCGGCGTACGGACCCCGTCAGGCGGCCGACACGACCCGTCGCAGTACGGCCGTGAGCCGCCGCACGTACCACCGCTGGGCCACCGGGACGAGAGGGCCGGCCAGCCGGGTGTACCAGCAGCCGGCCCGGGAGAAGGCCGTGACGGTGAACCACACCGTCCCGTCGTCGGCCAGTTCCACCACGAAGCTCTCCTCGCCGCACTCGGGATGCCCCGGCCGGGTGCCGTACGCGAAGCCGATGCGGTCGCTCTCGTAGGCGGTCCAGACGATCTCGCACGGGGCGGTGAGGCGCAGGGGTCCGATGCCGGCCGACACCTCGACGGTGCCCCCCGCGGCGGCCCGCGGGGCGGAGGCGTTCACGCCGGCCCCCGTGGCCCGGTGCATGCGCCACTCGGTGACGGCGGCGCCGGCGGCCTCGAAGCCTGCCCGGCCCCTGCCGATCGCCGCACGCCGGCGCAGATGGTGGTAGCCGGCGGGGAGTGGTCCCTGTCGGGTGGCGCCGACCTCGGCGTACGTCAGGTGGCTCATGCGGTTCTGCCTTCCGGAAGAGGGACGAGGGCCTGGCGGCGGAGCCGGAGCCGGGCGAGGAGGGCGCAGAGTGCGAAGCCCAGGGCGTTGCCGAGCCCGTGCGTGGCGGCCATCCAGGTCAGGCTGGGGTGGGGCAGCCCGGTCGCCTCGCCCAGTGCCCAGCTCAGCGCGAGCAGCATGGTGACCACGAGCACGGCGGCCGAGGTGGCGAGCAGGGCCCTGGTGGTGCGGTCGTGCCCCGCGGCCGGGAGGGACCGCCAGGTCAGGAGGGCGACCGTCCACATCCCCGTGGTCAGCACGACCGCGCCGCAGAGCTCGGCCCAGTTCCCGACGAAGTAGCCGACGAGGACGAGGAGGGTACCGAACGGAACGCTCAGGGCGGCGAACCGGCCCGCCGGGCCGTCATCCGCCCGGCAGACCAGCCCTGCGACCAGTGCGGCGGCGAAGCCGGCGAAGTGGAAGTGCGGCACGGTCAGCGCCAGGATGCCGAGCCCGAATCCGAACAGTTCGTGGCCCGAGCGCTCGGCCACCAGCGCGAGGGCGGCGACCGACGGGGTGACCAGCGCCGTGAGCAGGGCGGCCTCCGCGGGGCGCACCCCGCGTGTGCGTGCGAGGCGCCGGGGCGCGTGGGCGGCGAGGAGCAGCGCCCCCACCGCGTAACAGAGCGCGGCCGCCGTGGCCGCCCCTCCGCGCGGCAGCCACAGGGACACGGCGCCGGGCACCGCGAACAGCGGCCAGAGGCGCCGTATCCGGTCGAGCGCGGGGTCGGCGACGAGCCCGAGGCCCATCGGGACGATCACCAGCATTCCCAGCATCACGATCAGTCCGACCAGTACGGACATCGTGCCCCCGTCCCGAGACCCGCGGCGGCGCCCCGAATTGAACATGTTCAACTCTGCTTCCGGTGAGCATAGAGGCAATCTTGAACGCGTTCAAGGCCGGTTTTTCGGTCGAGGAATCGGACAAATAATGGCAGAGTGGCGCACATGGATGATCGGGTAGCGGGTGCCCTGTCACTCCCGGACGATTGGCCCGCCCACCCGGACCTCAGCCTCGCCCTGAACCGAATGGGCAGCTTCGACTGGGATCTGGACAGCGGCCTCATGCACATGGACGAGCCCGCGCTCGAAGTGTTCGATCTGCGGCGCGACGAGTACGACGGCAGCCCCGCCGGACTCGCCCAGCGCGTGCCCGCCGACGAGGCGCTGCGGCTCGACGACATGGTCAAGCGGGCGCTCGAGAGTGGCCACGACAACTACGGCGCGTACTTCCGCAGGATGCAGCGGGACGGCAGCCTGTGCTGGACCCACACCCAGGGCTTCATCCGCCGCGACGGCAAGGGCCGGCCCCGCCGCATCATCGGGATCATCCGGGACGCCACCCAAGAGCTGGCCGAATCCACCGCCCGGCGTACCGTCGACGAGGAGCGGCGCCGCCGCACCAGCCTGGTCGAGGGCACGACGGCCGCGCTGGCCCACGCGCGGACGGTGCAGGACGTCACCGAGGTGCTGAAGAGCTCGCGGGGACTGGCCAACCTCGGCGCGACCAGCCTCGTCATGGGACTGCTGGAGTCGGGGCGCATCCACCTGGTCGCCGACGGCCCCGAAGGGGCCTATGTGCAGGGCACCCGGTACACCCGGATCGACGAGCCGTACCCGATGAGCGAGGTCATCCGTACGCT
Source organism: Streptomyces argenteolus (assembly GCF_042902585.1). GTDB lineage: Bacteria > Actinomycetota > Actinomycetes > Streptomycetales > Streptomycetaceae > Streptomyces > Streptomyces argenteolus. Next base: position 270,305 of record NZ_JBIBEG010000003.1, on the reverse strand, counting down.
CGCACCCCGCTTCATCGAGAGCGCCGAGGACTTTGCGCGGTCGTACCCGATCCTGTGGCCCCACATCAGCCACCTCGGTATCACCGCCGCCGCCTACATGCCCCTCATCGCCCAGGCCCGCCCGATCGGTGCGCTCGGGCTCCTGTACGGCAACAAGGCGGGCTTCACCAGCGACGAACGCAACCTGCTCGTCGCCCTCGGCAGCTCGATCGCGCAGAGCCTGCAGAGGGCCATGCTCTACGAACAGGAGCACGATCTCGCCGAAGGGCTCCAGCAGGCGATGCTGCCCCGCCGGATTCCCGAGGTGCCCGGAGCGCAGGTGGCCGTGCGCTACCGCTCGGCCCGGCTGGGACGGGACATCGGGGGCGACTGGTACGACATCATCGCGCTGCCCGGTGGCCGGGTCGGCGCGGTCATCGGTGACGTCCAGGGACACGACACGCACGCCGCGGCCGTCATGGGCCAGCTCAGGATCGTGCTGCGCGCCTACGCGGCCGAGGGGCACAGCCCGGCCACGGTCATGGCGCGGGCCTCCGTCTTCCTGCACGAGCTCGACACGGACCGCTTCGCGACCTGCACCTACGCCGAGGCCGACCTGACCACCGGAGTGGTCCAGCTGGTCAGGGCGGGCCACGTCGATCCGGCCCTGCGCGACGTGGACGGAAGCTGCCGCAGACTTCCCGTCGAGGGAGGCCTGCCGCTGGGTCTGTCGGCGGAGTTCGGCCAGCTCGAATATCCCGTCAGTACGGTCGACCTGGATCCGGGCCAGACGCTGATCCTCTACACCGACGGAATGGTGGAGCTGCCGGGCACCGACCTCGACGACGGGATGCGGCTGCTGGCCTCGACCGTGCACGAGGGTCCCGAGGACCTCCAGAAGCTGGCCGACCGGCTGTGCGAAGTGGTCGACGAGCGCGGCGGCGAGGACGACATGGCGGTGCTGCTCCTGCGCCGCAACGCCGCCCACGCCCCCCACCCGGGCGGCCGGCTCCAGCAGCACGTCGCGCAGAACGACCCGGAGGCACTGACCTCCGCCCGGCACATGATCCGGGCGGCCGTGCGGGCCTGGGGGGCCAAGGAGCGGGCGGACGAGGTGGAGCTCGCGGCCGACGAGCTGATCACCAACGCCCTCATGCACACCGACGGCGGGGCCATCGTCACGATCCGCGTGCTCACCGGCCCCGAGCGCCGTCTCCGGGTCGATGTCGAGGACCGCTCCAGCGCGCTGCCGCGCCGCAGGGAGGCGGGGGAGTCCGGCGTTTCGGGCCGGGGTCTCATGCTCGTGGACCGGCTGGCCGACGTATGGGGAGTGGAGTCCCGCGGGACCGGCAAGTGCGTGTGGTGCGAGTTCTTCATCGCGGGCCACCGGTAGCGACAATTTCGAGCAGCCGCGAGACTGTAACAGTACGTAACATGTTCATGCTTGACCGTAACCGACGTCGCGGGATTGACTGCGATCCCGCCGTTCCGCTGTCGATGACGCGAGGCCCCGTGAGTACCGAGCTACTGGCACCTCTTGACCTGGCTTTCTGGCACCTCGAATCCGATGCCCATCCGATGCACCTCGGCGCGCTCGCCGTCTTCGAACCGGTGCCCGGTGTGACCTCGCGGGACCTGCTGGACCTGCTCGGCGCCCGTGCCGCCGCCATTCCCCGGCTGCGGATGCGGGTACGCGACGTCCTGCTGCCCGTGGGAGGCGCGGCCTGGTTCACCGACAAGGACTTCGACGTGCACCGCCACGTCAGGAGGGTGGTGCTCGCCGAGGGCGACTTCATGGCGCAGGCGACCCGGCTGGCGGGCGAACTCATGGAGCAGCCGCTCGAACGCGGCCTGCCGCCCTGGCAGATGTATCTCCTCGACAGCGTGGCGGGCGGTCCGTTCGCCGTACTCGTGAAACTGCACCACGCGCTCGCCGACGGGATGCGGGCGGTCGCCATCGGCGCCGGCATCTTCGACCAGATCGCCTCCGCGGGCGCCGGCCGGGCCGGGGTGCGCCGCCGCACCCCCGTGCCGCCCCGCTCCTGGCTCCCCGGGCCGTACGAAGCGGCGGGCATGGCCCTGGGCCGGCTCGGCGACGTCGGAAGGGCGCTGGGCGTCGGCGCTTCCGTCGTACGCGCGAGCCGCCTCGACCTGCGCGCCTCCACCCCGCTGACCGCGCGCTCCAGCGGTACGCGGCGGCTGGCCACCGCCGAGCTCGACGCCGAGACGGTGCAGCGCGTCCGGCGCGCCGAGGGCGGTACGGCCAACGACGTCCTGCTGGCCGTGGTCGCCGGCGCGCTCCGCCGCTGGATGCTCGAACGCGGCGAGCGGCTCCCCGGCTCCTACCCGCGCGCCCTCGTTCCCGTCTCCCGGCGCCGGCCCGGCGGGGCGGCCACCGGCAACAAGCTCTCCGCCTACCTCCTCGGCCTCCCCGTCGGCGAACCCGACGCCCGGGAACGGCTGCGCCTGGTGCGTACGGGCATGGACCGCAACAAGGCCGCCGGGCCGCTGCGCGGCGCCGGAGCCGTCGCCGTGCTGGCGGACCAGCTGCCCCCGCTGGCCCACCGGTTCGGTGCGCCGCTGGCCGGGAACGCGGCCCGGATGCTCTTCGACATCCTCGTCACCAGCGTGCCCCTGCCCCGCTCGGCCCTCTCGCTGGGCGGCTGCCCGCTGCGCGCCGTCTACCCCATGGCGCCGCTGGCCCGAGGGCAGTCCCTGGCGGTGGCCCTGTCCACCTACGGCGGCCGGGTACAGGTCGGACTGGTGGCCGACGGGAAGGCGCTGCCCGATCTCGATCGACTGGCCTGCGCGGTACGCGAAGAACTCCGTGAGCTGCACGCTCTCGTGCCCACCGTGCCCGCTCCCGCGTGAGAGGCAATCTCCCGGAGGGTGTTGACGCACTCGATTGATCCGATGAATAGTCCCTGTACGGACCACAACGGATCGTCAGGGACCACCGGCGGGGGCGGCACGGCATGAGGCGCATCAGGCTCGGGCGGAGCGCGGTCGAGATCAGCGAGCTCTCCTTCGGGGCCGCGGCCATCGGCAATCTCTTCGCCGAGGTCGACCCCGGCCAGGCCGCCGCGGCCGTCGACGCGGCATGGGACGAAGGCGTCCGCTACTTCGACACCGCACCCCACTACGGGCTGGGCCTCTCCGAACGCCGCCTCGGTGAGGCACTGCGCCACCGGCCCAGGGACGCGTACGCGGTGTCGACGAAGGCCGGACGCCTGCTCGAACCACTGTCCTCCGCGGAGAGCGCGGCCCGGCACGGGCTGTCCGACGGATTCGCCGTACCGCACACCCACCGGCGCCGCTGGGACTTCAGCGCCGACGGCATCCGCCGCAGCATCGAGGAGAGCCTCCTTCGCCTCGGCCTCGACCGCGTCGACGTCGTCTACCTCCACGACCCCGACGAGCACGGGGAAGCGGCGTTCCGTGAGGGCTATCCGGCGCTGGAGAAGCTGCGTGCCGAAGGCGTGGTCGGAGCCATCGGCGCGGGCATGAACCAGACGGCGATGCTCACCCGCTTCCTGCGCGAGACCGATGTCGACGCCGTCCTCTGCGCCGGGCGGTACACCCTGCTGGACCACAGCGCCCTCGACACCCTGCTGCCGGAGGCAGCCGCGCGGGGCCGGGGCGTCGTCGTCGGCGGCGTCTTCAACTCCGGGCTGCTCGCGGACCCCCGCCCCGGCGCGACCTACGACTACACGGCGGCGCCCGCGCCCCTCCTCGACCGGGCCCTGCGGATCCGGACCGTCGCCGAAGCCCATGGGGTGCCCCTGCGTGCCGCCGCCCTGCACTATCCGCTGCGCCACCCCGCCGTCGCCGGGGTCCTCGTCGGGACCCGTTCCCCGGACGAGGTGCGGGACGCCGCCGCCCAGCTGCGCACACCCGTCCCCGAGGCGCTCTGGGACGACCTGCGGGCCGAAGGGCTCCTGTGAGATGACGCCGCCGCCCGTCATCGACGCGCACCACCATGTGTGGGACCTCGCGGTCCGCGACCAGGACTGGATCACCGGTGAGGAACTCGCCCCCATCCGCCGCACCTTCACCCTCGCGGATCTCGCACCCGAGGCCCGCGCCGCGGGTGTGACCGCCACCGTCCTCGTCCAGACGGTGACCGTCGCCGAGGAGACGCCCGAATTCCTCGCGCTGGCCCACGGCAGCGACCTCGTCGCGGGGGTCGTCGGCTGGACCGACCTCACCGCGCCGGACATCGCCGACACCCTCGCCGAGTTCCGCGCCCTCCCCGGCGGCGACCGGCTCGTCGGCATCCGCCATCAGGTCCAGGGCGAGCCCGACCCGGAGTGGCTCCTGCGCCCGGACGTGCTGCGCGGGCTGCGTGCCGTCGCCGCCGCCGGCCTCGTCTACGACCTGATCGTCCGGCCGCACCAGCTGCCGGCGGCCACCCGCGCTGCCGCGCTGCTTCCGGGGCTCACCTTCGTACTCGACCACGCGGGCAAGCCGCCCGTGGCGCTCGGGAGCACGCGGCCCTGGGCGGAGGAGCTGCGGGCACTCGCCGCGCTGCCCAACACCGTGTGCAAACTCTCCGGCCTGGTCACGGAGGCCGACCCCCGCACCTGGACCGTCGAGGACCTGCGCCCGTACGCGGACACCGTCGTCGACGCCTTCGGGCCCGGCCGGACGATGTTCGGCTCGGACTGGCCGGTGTGCCGGCTGGCGACGGGGTACACGAACGTCCTGGACATCGCACGCGAGCTGACCGGCCGGCTGGGGGAGGACGAACAGCGGTCCGTCTTCGCGGGCACCGCGCGGCGGGTCTACGGGCTGCGGCCCCCCGCCCTCCCGCCACCGCGCGCCCGGCAGGCATGAGCTGAGCCGGTGCGGCAGGCTGGAGGCATGCCCGAACTGCCGGAAGTCGAAGCCCTCAGGGACTTCCTCGACGACCATCTCGTCGGCAAGGAGATCGCCCGGGTGCTCCCGCTCGCGATCAGCGTCCTGAAGACGTACGACCCACCGCCCACCGCCCTGGAGGGCGCCACGGTCACCTCCGTCGCCCGGCACGGCAAGTTCCTCGACATCACGGCCGGGGAGCTCCATCTGCTCATCCACCTCGCGCGGGCCGGATGGCTGCAGTGGAAGGACAGCTTTCCCGCGACCCCGCCCCGGCCGGGCAAAGGGCCGCTCGCCCTGCGGACGGTCCTCACGGGCGGCGACGGCTTCGACCTCACCGAGATGGGCACCACCAAACGCCTTGCCGTGCACCTGGTGCGCGACCCCGCCGAGGTACCCGGGGTGGCCCGCCTGGGGCCCGATCCGCTCGCCGCCTCCTTCGACCGCGATGCGTTCGCGACGCTGCTCGGCGGAGCGCGCCGGCAGGTCAAGGGAGCGCTGCGCGACCAGTCGCTGATCGCGGGCATCGGCAACGCCTACAGCGACGAGATCCTGCACGTCGCGAAGATGTCCCCGTTCAAGCTGACCACCAGCCTCGGCGACGACGACATCACCCATCTGTACAACGCGATGCGCACCACGCTCCAGGACGCCGTGGAACGGTCCCGGGGGCTCGCCGCCGGCCGGCTCAAGGCCGAGAAGAAGAGCAGCATGCGTGTCCACGGCCGCACCGGGCAGCCCTGCCCCGTGTGCGGCGACACCGTGCTGGAGGTGTCGTTCAGCGACTCCTCACTCCAGTACTGCCCCACCTGCCAGACCGGCGGCAAGCCCCTCGCCGACCGGCGGATGTCCCGGCTGCTCAAGTGACGCCGCGCGGTCACCTCCGCCACCGCGCCGCAGGAGGCAGTCCGCCGGGCGGCAGCAGCCGGGCGAACGCCGCCAGGACATCCGCCACCCCGCCGAGCTCGCGCACCTGGACCACGCACGCCGGACACTCCACCAGATGCTGCTCGAAACGACAGGCGTCGGCGGCCCCGAGCACCCCGAGCGCGTAGGCCCCGGCGGCGACATGAGGTTCGATGGCGGGCATGCCTTCAGGTACGTGAGGGACCCCGCGAACCACTCACGCCATCGTTCCGGGAAACCACCTACACTCCGGCCTCATGCTGCGCGTACTCGCCGTCGACGACGAAGAACCCGCCCTGGAGGAACTCCTCTATCTCCTGCGGGCGGACCCCCGCATCCGCAGCGCCGAGGGAGCCACCGGCGCCACGGAGGCGCTGCGCCGCATCGGGGGTGCCGTGGACGCCGGGCCGGAGGACCCCTCGGCGATCGACGTCGTCTTCCTGGACATCCACATGGCGGGGCTGACCGGACTCGACGTGGCGCAGCTGCTGGCCGGTTTCGCGGCGCCCCCGCTCATCGTCTTCGTCACCGCCCACGAGGGCTTCGCCGTGCACGCCTTCGACCTCAAGGCGGTCGACTACGTGCTCAAGCCGGTCCGCCGCGAGCGTCTGGCGGAAGCCGTACGCCGCGTCGCCGAACAGGTCGGCGAACGCTCCGCGTCCGTCACCGACGCCGCCGCCGACCAGATCGCCGTCGAGCTGGGCGGCGTGATCCGCTTCGTGCCCGTCGAGGACATCGCGTACGCCGAGGCCCAGGGCGACTACGCCCGGCTGCACACGGCGGCCGGCAGCCACCTCGTCCGTATCCCGCTGACCACGCTGGAGGAGCGCTGGCGCTCCCGGGGCTTCGTCCGCATCCACCGCCGCCATCTCGTCGCCCTGAGCCGGATCGACGAACTCCGGCTCGACGCCGGCAGCATGAGCGTCCGCATCGGCGAGGCCGAGCTGGCCGTCAGCCGCCGCCACACCCGTGCCCTGCGCGATCTTCTGATGCGGCAGGGTGGCCGCTGACCTGGCCCTACCGCCGGCAGCCCCTTCCCAGCCGGCCCCCGCGCCGCCTAAACTCCGGGCCCATGTCCGCAGAGAGCACGCCCCGGCGCGAAGTGGTCGTGGGCGAGCCCCGGCGCGTACGTCCGCTGCCCCGCTACCGCGCCCAGTCGGAGATCGACGAGCAGACCGCCCTCGGCGGTGCCTACGTACGCTCACTGATGCGCAGCCAGCTCCGCGCCGGACTCACCACCTTCGCCGTGCTGGCCCTCGTCGCCGGGACCCTGCCCCTCGTCTTCGAGGCCCTGCACAGCGACGCCGTCGTCTGGACCGTGCTCGGGTTCGCCACCTACCCGCCGCTCACGCTCGCCGCCTGGTGGTACGTACGCCGTGCGGAGCGCAACGAACGTGACTTCGCCCGGCTCGTGGAAGGCCGTCCCGCACCGTGAGCCTGTCCGGCCACCCGGCAGCGGTGGCGGCGGTCGCCCTCGTCGTCCTCGCCACCGTGCTCGTCGGCGGGTTCGGCCTGCGGATATCCCGCACCACCTCCGACTTCTACGTCGCCTCCCGCACCGTCCGGCCACGGCTCAACGCCGCGGCGATCAGCGGCGAGTACCTGTCCGCGGCCTCCTTCCTCGGCATCGCGGGACTCGTCCTGGTGCACGGCCCCGACATGCTCTGGTACCCGGTCGGCTACACCGCCGGCTATCTGGTGCTGCTGGTGTTCGTCGCGGCCCCGCTGCGCCGCTCGGGGGCGTACACCCTGCCCGACTTCGCCGAGGGGCGCCTCGAATCACGGCAGGTACGCCGTCTGGTCAGCGTGTTCGTCGTCGGGGCGGGCTGGCTGTACCTCGTGCCACAGCTCCAGGGAGCCGGCCTCACGCTCAAGATCCTCACCGGTGCGCCGGGATGGCTCGGGGACGTGCTCGTCGCCTCCGTCGTGGTGGTGGCCGTCGCGGCGGGAGGCATGCGGTCGATCACCTTCGTGCAGGTGTTCCAGTACTGGCTGAAACTCACCGCGCTGCTGGTGCCGGCGATCTTTCTGGTGCTGGCCTGGCGGGGTGACGGCAGCCCTCACGTCACCTTCGACGAGCAGGTCTCCGTGTTCCGCGCGGACCATCCGCTCTACGCGACGTACGGCCTCATCGTGGCGACCTTCCTCGGGACGATGGGCCTGCCCCACGTCGTGGTCCGCTTCTACACCAGCCCCAACGGCCGCGACGCGCGCCGGACCACGGTGGCCGTCCTCGCCCTGATCGGCCTGTTCTACCTCCTGCCCCCGGTGTACGGAGCCCTCGGCCGGCTCTACGCACCCGAGCTCATCCACGGCGGCGAGGCCGACGCCGCCGTGCTGCTGCTGCCGGCCCGGGTGATCGGCGGTCTGGGCGGTGACCTGCTGGGCGCGCTGCTGGCGGGCGGCGCGTTCGCCGCGTTCCTCTCGACCGCGTCCGGGCTCACCATGGCCGTGGCCGGAGTGATCACGCAGGACGTCCTGCCCTCGCGGGGCGTACGCCATTTCCGGCTGGCCACGGTCCTCGCCATCGCGGTGCCGCTGGCCGGCTCGCTGGTGGTCAGCCGGGTACCGGTCGCCGACGCGGTCGGGATGGCCTTCGCGGTGTCGGCGTCGTCCTTCTGCCCCCTGCTCGTCCTCGGCATCTGGTGGCGCCGGCTCACCCCGCCGGGCGCCATCGCGGGGCTGCTGCTCGGTGGCGGCTCGGCGCTGCTCTCCGTGGCCATCACCGTCAGCGGCGCGGTGCGCCCGCCCGGCTGGCCGCACGCCCTGCTCGCCTGGCCCGCCGTCTGGTCGGTGCCCGTCGGCTTCCTCGCCATGATCCTGGTCTCCCTGGCCACACCGGGGCGGATACCGCCGGGCACCAACGCGGCGATGAGCCGCTTCCATCTCCCGGAAGCACTGACCTCGGGGCGAGGACGATGACCGGAGCCGGGATCGCCGCCATCGCGGTGCTCGCCCTGCTGCTGTTCGGCACGGGCTTCCTCCTGGGGCGTACCGCCCGTCCCGTGCGCACCAGCGACGTCGGCACGCCTGTCGAGCACGCCACCTTCGAGACCCTGCACACGGCCTCGCTCGCCGCGCCGCCGCTGCGCGCCGGACTCACCGAGGAGAGCGCGCGCAGGTCGGCGCGCGGGCTGCGCTCACTGCTCGGAACCGATGCCCTCTGTCTCACCGACCGCGACCGGGTGCTGGTCTGGGACGGCGAGGGGGAGCACCACGGCAAGGACGTGATGCACCACGTCCGGGGGCTTCTCGCCAGCGGGAGGGACACCGCCTTCCACAGCGACTGCGGCGACCTCGACTGTCCGCTGCGCTGGGCCGTGGCCGTGCCCCTGACGGTCGACCACCGGGTCCTCGGCACGCTCGTCGCCTACGCGCCCCGTGAATCGGCGGTGCTGGCGAGGGCGGCGGGGGAGGTGGCCCGCTGGGTCTGCGTACAGCTCGAACTCGCCGAGCTCGACCGCTCCCGGACGCAGCTGATCGAGGCCGAGATCAAGGCCCTGCGCGCCCAGATCTCCCCGCACTTCATCTTCAACTCGCTGGCCGCCATCGCGTCGTTCGTCCGGACGGACCCCGAGCGCGCGCGTGAACTGCTGCTGGAGTTCGCCGACTTCACCCGCTACTCGTTCCGCAGGCACGGTGAGTTCACCACCCTGGCCGACGAACTGCACTCCATCGACCAGTATCTGGCGCTGGTGCGGGCCCGGTTCGGGGAACGGCTCTCGGTGACGCTCCAGGTGGCCCCGGAGGTGCTGCCGGTTGCCCTGCCGTTCCTCTGTCTGCAGCCTCTGGTCGAGAACGCGGTCAAGCACGGCCTGGAGGGCGCCGTCACGCTTCCCAGGTCCTCCGGGGGCCTCGAACGCCCGGGGGACGCCCCGATCCGCATCACCATCAGCGCCCTGGACGCGGGCGCGGAGGCGGAGGTGGTCATCGAGGACGACGGGACGGGGATGGAGCCCGAGCGCCTGCGGAAGGTCCTGCGCGGTGAGGGCGGAGCCTCCTCCGGCATCGGCCTGCTCAACGTGGACGAAAGGCTCCGCCAGGTGTACGGCGACGAGTACGGGCTGGTCATCGAGACGGGCGTCGGCGCGGGCATGAAGATCACCCTGCGGCTGCCCAAGTACCGGGCAGGCGTGCACGGTTCCTGACCCGCGGTGGGGCCGCCCGGCTCGCTGCCGGCGGGCCCGTGCGGCCGGCCCGCCCCGACCGGTGCCCGCCCCGCTCAGTACAAGTGGACCGCCAGGTGCCCCAGCGGCAGGCCCAGCTGCCACGCGGGCGTCCACACCTGAGCCTCGCCCCCCTCCTCGTCGCCCACCGGCTCCCACGGCTGCGGGCCGATCGCGTCGAGGTCGGCCGCCAGCAGCTCGGTCTCCTCCAGCCACCGCCAGGCCGCCCGCGCCAGCGCGAGGTCGGGATCGTCCTGCCCGGCCGGGACGGTCGGCCGCTCCAGCGCGTCCAGCCGGGCACAGACCCACCGTCTCCAGGCGGTCCCGTACGCCGTGAGCAGCCGTAGCTCGTCCATCCGGGCGGCCGGCAGCTCTTCGGCCACCGCACCGTCGGACAGGAAGATCGTCAGGGCGAGCGCGTCACGCCCCGCGCGGTACTCCAGCGTCGTCGGCTCCATCAGGTCACCGGTCACCAGCACCTCGTCGGCGATGTACTCGGAGTACATCCAGGCCATCGGGACCACCAGCCCGCCCCCACCGGTTCCTTCGTGATGTTCGGGACGCATCCCGTCTCGCCTCTTTCGTCGACTCGGCACCGGGCTCCACGCAGCATTGAACCGGGGGCACGTGCCCCGCGTGGCCAGAAGAGCAGGATCCGTCGGGAGATTCGAGGTGCGATGAGTGTCGACCGCGGTGGCGACGCGCATGTGCGGCAGCTGCTGGGCGCCTATGTGCTGGACGCCCTGACCGCCGACGAGAGCGTTCGCGTCGCCGGGCACCTCCAGCGGTGCGAGACCTGCGCCGCGGCCTACGTGGAGGTCGCGGACGCAGTCTCCCTGCTCGCACTGCTCAGGGTGGACGACCTGCTGGAATAGCCGGGAAGGCTGCGCGACAGCAGGCGCAGCGCGTAGTAGGAACGGGACTTGACGGTCCCCGGCGGTATGCCGAGCGCCTGCGCGGTCTCGCCGACGCTGAGCCCTCGGAAGTAGATCTGCACGAGCACCGCGCGGTGCTCCGGGCTGAGCGTCCTGACGGCCTCGCGGACGTCGAGGGCGTGGACCGCCGAATCCGCCGTGTCCTCCAGTGCGGGGGAGCTCTCCAGGACCATGTCGCTGACCTCGGCCGGACGCGCCTGACGAGACCTGCGGGCGTCGATCGCGAGTCGCCGGGCGACCGTGAAGAGCCAGGGGCGCATCGACTCGTACGGCGCGTCGAACGCCTCCGGGTGGAGCCAGGCGCGTACCAGCGTCTCCTGCAGCAGGTCCTCCGCACGCTGCCGGTCACCGAACGTCAGGCCCAGCAGGAAGTGGAAGAGCGCGGGTCCGTGTTCCCGCTGGAGCTCCGCGAGGGCCCGCTCATCGGTTGTCGCAGTGGTCATCGTGAACGTCCTTTCCCGAAGAGGCCCCTGACGCCTCGCTCCCGCCTGGCGTATACGAACGCATCGGGGCCCGGGGGAACAGGCGGTGCACCGAGACGTGCGCCGAGCGGTCGCACGGAGCGGCGAGTGGTGCGGTGAACGGTCGGCGGACACCGATACGGCCGATTCAGGTACTTGGGCGCCTTTGTCCTTGACTCGCCAGTGTGAATATATGTGTATTCGGATGGCCGAAATCATCCGAACTGGGAGTCGTGCCGATGACGAAGCGCATCCGACTGGGCGCGGCGATCGCCGTCGCAGGTCTGCTCGCCACCGCAACCGCCTGCACCGGACAGCAGTCCGCACCAGGCTTCGCCGGGCGCCACCACCCCGCAGAGCGGGGAGCGAACGGCGCGGGAGCGGAGGCCCACGACGGGCGCACCTTCACGCTGCTGGCATCGGGCGACATCCTCCCGCACGCGACGATCATCGACCGTGCGGCGACGGACGCGGACGGCAAGGGCTACGACTTCCGTCCCATGCTCAAGGGCGCGGCCCCGGCCGTGTCGAGTGCGGATCTGGCCATCTGCCACATGGAGACGGTGTACGGGCAGCAGGGCGGCCCCTACACGGGCTACCCGACCTTCAAGTCGCCTCCGGAGGTGGCCACGGCCCTGCGTGCCACCGGCTTCGACTCCTGCTCCACGGCCTCCAACCACACCCTGGACGACGGCGCGCAGGGCATCGGGCGCACGCTGGACGCCCTGGACCGGGCGGGGATCGCGCACGCCGGCTCCGCCCGCTCCGCCGAGGAGGCCTCGCGCCCCACCCTGCTCAGGGCGGGCAAGGGCAAGGACGCGGCCCGGGTGGCCCACCTCGCCTACACCTACGGCACCAACGACATCCCGCTGCCCGCCGGGCAGCCGTGGGCGGTCGACCTCATCGACAAGGACCGGATCGTCGCCGACGCGAGGGCAGCCCGCCGGGCAGGCGCCGACGTGGTCGTCGTCTCGCTGCACTGGGGCACCGAATGGCAGGAGGCTCCCGACGACGTGCAGCTCGGACTCGGCCGGGAACTCACCGCGTCCGGCACCGGTGGGCGTCCCGACATCGACCTGATCATCGGAACGCACGCCCATGTCCCGCAGGCCTACGAGAAGGTCGGCGGAACCTGGATCGTCTACGGCATGGGGAACCAGATCGCCGGATCCATGGTCGACCACGAAGGGGCGCAGGATCCCCGCGCGGGCGAGAGTTCGATGGGCCGCTTCACCTTCGCGCCGCCCGCGAGTCCGGGACAGCGCTGGACGGTGAAGAAGGCCGAATTCCTCCCGCAGTGGTTCGACGCACAAGCGGGCCGGATCGTCGGCCTCGGCTCCGGTGCCGTCGGCGGCGACGCCCGCCTGCGCGAGATCCGCGACCGGATCAGCGGGGTCGTGCTCAGCCGGGGCGCCGCCCAGGACGGCCTGGTGTCCGGCGGGTGACGGGGTCCCCGCCCGGGCCTACGGTACGACCGTGACGGGCCAGCGCCCCGCCTTCACCAGGCGCACCGCCACCGAGCCGACGAAGCGGTGCCCGGCGGACTCCGACGCCCCCACCACCACGGCGTCCGCCTTCAGTTCGTCGGCCGCCGTCACGAGCCCGTTGTACGGATCGCCGTGGAAGGTGTGGAACTCCCAGCGGACGTTCCATATGTCCTTGAGCCGCTCGGTCGCCTCCCTGATCTCGCTCACCAGCCCCTCCGCGACCTCGCCGGTCGTGTCGGCGACCGGGGCTCCCAGGGCGACACCGGCCGACATCACCGGCTGGACGTAGACGAGGGCGAGCATCGCCCCCTGCCGGCGGGCGAGCCCCGCCGCGTACGCCGCGGCCCGCATCGAGGACTCCGAGCCGTCGATGCCGGCGACGATCACCTTGGGGCCGTCGGTGCCGCGCTCGAACCGGTGGCGTTGCTGATCACTCACGGCCCTGAGCGTAGCCGTTCCCCTCGCGCGCGCCCCTGGCAGCCTCCCTGTCGTCCGCCGCGCCCGCGCCAAGCGCCCCCGCCGCTCGTTCCATCGGGTGCACCTCAGGACATCCCGGGTGTCGAGCGCCGACGCGAGCGGAAGTTTGTGCGAGCAGTTGGTCATGAAGCATGATCAGATTTCTCCCGACCGCCGCACGCTGCTGCGCCTCAGCTTCGCCCTGGGGGCTGTCACCGCGGTGCACGTGGTCGCCGCGGATCCGGCCGGCACGCCGGCGCGGCCCGGTGGGGAGCCACCCGCACCGGCCTCCGGACCCCCGGCGAGAGCCCAGGCGGGTCCCGGCGCCTACCGGCTGCGCCCCATGACCTCGACCGCCCCCTCCCGCTTCCGGCCGGCCCCGCCACCCGTCCGCACGCGTCCCTTCGAGGAACTGCCGGAGCTGGGCCGTGACGCGATGGTGCTCAGCTTCGACGACGGCCCCGATCCGCGGTACACACCCGACATCCTTGCCACGCTGCGGGCGTACGACGTCAGGGCGATGTTCTTCGTCTGCGGCGAGATGGCGGCCGACAACCCTGACCTGCTGCGCGAGATGGCGGACGACGGGCACGTGGTCGGCAACCACACCTGGTCGCACCCCCTGATCCCCAAGCTCTCCCGGGCGGAGGTCCGCGACGAACTGGGCAGCACCAGCGAGGTGATCGAGAAGACGCTGGGCACTCCGCCGCTCTGGTACCGCGCCCCCTACGGTGCCTGGAACCGCAACTCCTTCGAGATCGGTGCCGCGATGGGGATGGAACCGATGGCCTGGACCGTGGACACCCTGGACTGGACCACTCCGGGCACCGACACCATCGTCCGCAGGGTGAAGAAGGGCGCGGCGCCCGGTGTGGTGGTGCTGTCGCACGACGCGGGCGGCAACCGGTCCCAGAGCGTGGCGGCGCTGCGGAGATATCTGCCCGCGCTCATCGAGAAGGGCTACCGCCCGACCGTCCCGAACCGCAGCTGACGGCGGTGCGGGCTTCCCGCACCGCTCACCGGGTCTCGGCCAGCCGGGCGAAGACCACGACGTTCCCGTCGTATCCGCCGGCCTTCGTGTAGCCCCCGCCGCAGGTGATGACCCGCAGTTCGGCGTGGCCGGTGTCGCCGTACACCAGCGGGCCGGGGAAGTCGTTCTTGTCGAAGACCTCGACGCCGTAGATCTCGAACACGGCGGTCCGGCCGTCGAAGCGCGACACCTCGATCTGATGGCCCTTCGTCAGGGAGCCCAGGCCGTAGAAGACCGCCGGGCCGGACAGATTGTCCACGTGGCCGACCACCACAGCGGTGCCGCGCTGGCCGGGGGCGATGCCGTTCTGGTACCAGCCGGCGAGATTCGGGTCCTGGGCGGGGGGCGCCTCGATCCAGCCCGCCGGATCCAGGTTCACGTCGACAATGGGCGCGTCGACCTGGATCGACGGGATCTGCACGCGGGAGGCGGGGGCGTAGGCGAGCGGCTGCACCGGGTCGCCGTCGGCGGGCACCGTCACCGCCGAATCGCGCGGGCCCGCCACGGAGGCGGCTGCGGCGGGCTGGGGCGGCCCGGGGGATGTCTCCACGCCGTTCCGCATGAGAGCGAGCCCGGTCAGCATGACCAGGGCGATCGCGCCCCACGGTGTGTGTCTTCTCCGCTCCGCGCCCCACTGGTCCCGGCTCATGGTTCTCCCTTCGTCGCGACATCGCACACGCTAGGGGCGCGTCCGCGCGGCGGCGATCAGGGAGGAGCGAACGGGTGGCCGCCGACCGGGTGCGGATGACGGCGGCTTCATTTCGGAGTAATGAGCGGATAAAAGTTCTGACGGTCCGTGACCTGCGGATCCGTCAGTTCCTGAGGAGGCGTCACGGCGTGTCGGCTCACCGGGGTGGAGCAGTGCCGAAGTGCGACGAATCGCATATCTGGTGAGGGTTCGTCATGGGACGCGTATTCGTCGAATGATTCCGGAGGACAGGACTCCGGGGCGCTTCCCGCTGGAGGTTCAACGATGCGTGGTTCACGCACTCTCGCGGTGACCGCGACCGCGTTCGCCGCGGTCGGGCTCGCCGCACCGCTGGCCGCCGCAGGCGGCGGTCCGGGCAGCAACCCGACCAACGTACCGACCAATGTCACCGTCAACCCGTCCTCGGTCCACCAGGGCGCCACGATGCAGGTCAGCGCAGAGGGCTGTGGCCGTTCCGGCGGCAAGGTGTGGTCGAACGCCTTCCCGACGGTGAACCTCTCGCCCGGCCGGGTCGGCTACGCCACGGCGCACATCAGGGACGACGCGACGCCCGGGCAGTACAGCCTGTCCGTGCGGTGCAACGACAGTGGCAACAACTTCGGCGGCGGCAACGGAGGTGACGGAGGCCAGGGCGGCAACGGCGGCGACCGCGGCCAGGGCAACCAGGGTGGCAACGGCGGCCAGGGCGGCAATGGTGGCCAGGGCGGTAACGGCGGCCAAGGCGGCAACGGTGGCAACGGGGACCCGGTCGCCACGGCCCGCTTCACCGTGCTGCCCTCCCGGGGTGCGCAGGGTGGCCTCGGCGGCTCGATGGGCCCCAGCTCCGTCGAGATGCAGGTCGGGGGCGGCCTCGTGGCGGCGGCTGCCGTCGGTGGTGCGGTCTTCGTCGTCCGTCGCCGGATGAGCAATGCGGCGATCTGACGCGTCCAGCCTCCCGTCCGGCCCGATACGCCCGTCGCCCCGAGTCCTGGATCAGGACCCGGGGCGACTGCCGTGCCGGCAGGTGGTGACCGGCTTTCAGTGCTGACGGCCGGTACGCCGTCGGCGCAGGAAGTAGACGGAGCCGGCCGCGGCGACCGCCACGAGCGCGGAGCCGGCCGCGATCTCCGCGGGGTCCATCGTGTCGACGCTGCCGCCGAGGCCGCCCAGCACCCCGCTGGGGGAGGCCGTGGAACTGGTCGTGGGCGCCGTGGTGGGGGAGCTGGTGGCGGCACTCGTGATGGTCAGGTTCGCCGACCGTGTGGTGGTGCCGCAGCGGAAGGTCACCTCGTAGACCGCCCCCCGGCGGGCGTCCCAGTCGACCGTGGCGGTGGCCGAACGGCCGCTGGGGATGGTGGTGGTGTCGAACACGCCCGAGAACGCGGTCGCGTCGCTCGTGCACCCCACGGCGCCGAGGGTGACCTGACCGCCCGGCGCGACCGTCGACGGAGTGATGGTCGGTGTGAACGAGGTGGACGTGCCGCCGGTGGGTGCAAGGGCCGACGCGGTGGGAGCAATCAGAAGGCAGGCGGCGGCGCCCAGCAGGGCGACGGGTGCGACACGTATCGCGCGCATGGTGAATCCTCCGGGTCCCGAGGCGCAGCCGCGGAACGGTTTTCCGCGAGGGACGAGACATGCGCCTCGATGACCGAAACGCTAGAAGTGCCGCATATCACCCGCGATCGGGGTCAGGCGAATGGGGCAGCCTTGTCCCCCGGCCGGCGCACCGGCCGGGGGTACGAGGCGGCTGCTTCCGGGGGCCGGCTACCCCTTCGCGGCGTGCGGGAACAGGTCGACGAACGGGGCCGTGGTCGCCGAGATGCCGCGGCCGAAGGGCGCGTCGAAGTCCCAGATCAGGAAGAGCAGGAAGGCGATCAGCACGCTGAAGAGGCCCGCCAGCAGCAGTTCACGGAACGTTCTGCGGATCTGGAGCGTGAAGATCAGCCCGACGGTGACGACCGCCCCCGTGATCAGGCCGAACCACACCACCCCCGGCATGGTCGCCCCCGCGTTCTGTCCCCGGGCCCCTCGCGCGTCGTCGACGGCGGCCACCTGGTCCACCAGCGGCTGGTAGGCCTGCCCTTCGTGGTCCGTCCGCGGTACGTACTCCGTGACATCGGCGCGTACCCGGTCGAGGAGTCTCGTGCCCTCCTCCGTGAGGCTGCCGTGATCCGTCATCCACCTCCACTCGTCGTCCACCACATGCGCCACGTACGCGTCCACGTCCGAGCGGATGCGGTCGCGGACCTCGGCCGGATAGACGGCCGACCGCGCGCTCACCTCGTGCAGGGCCTGGGCCTCCAGGCGTACGGACTCCTGGGCGGCGCCGCGCGCCTCCCAGACGCCGGCGATGGCCAGGCCGAGCACGATCGCGTACACCACGCCGATCATCATCGTCATGTACTCGATGACGTCGGGGGTTTCGGACGGGTCGTCGTCCTCCGCGATGCGGCGGTTGCTGAGGACCGCGATCGTCAGGACGACGGCGCAGGCCGATGCCATCGCGATCGTGAGTACAAGCCATTCGGACATGAGTTCCCTTCATCTCGTCGGTCAGCGGGAGGAGCGGGGCCGCAGCACAGCCACGGCGAAGACGGCGGGTGCGGTGATCAGGAGGGTGAGCGAGACCAGCGACGGTCCGCTCCTGGGTGTCTTGCGCGGCGGCTTCCGGTAGGCAGGGCGCGCCACGGGTGACGGGGCCGGTGGCGCGGGGCGCGCGGTGGTGGGCGGCGGCGAGGGTTCCGGCTCTGGCTCAGGAAGGGGTGGTGCGGGGGCGGGTGGGGGCGGAGGTGGGGGAGGAGGTGGAGGTGGTGGAGGTGGCGGAGGCGGTGGTGGTGGAGGCGGTAGTGGCTCGGGCGGTGGTGGCGGTGGTGGCGGTGGTGGCTCGGGCGGTGGTTCGGGCTCGGCGATGACCGCCCCGCACCGTCCCTCGCCCGCCACGGCGATGGACGAGCCGCCGTCCCCCTGCCCGATGGAGGCGACGGCGCAGTCGTCACCGGCCGCGGCGGGCAGCGGGACGGTGAGCAGCAGGAGGAGGGTGGCGGCCGTCATCCGCCATATGCGTGATCCGTACACGCCGGGGAGCATGTACCCCCCGGCAGCCCCACACGCGGACGGATGAGCCGATTCCCCTGATGGTGGGACATTCGGCGATTCACGTTTGCGCCCGCCGAAACTTGTCGCCACCCGCTTGAACGCCCCGGTACCCGTCGCCCGTACCTAGGGCCGACAGAGACGTGGGCCCGCGTCACGAACGGCAGCAGGACAACGGGAGTCGACATGAATACCTGGCGGAACGCCTCGCTCGTGGTGACGGCGCTGACCCTGGTGGCACTGACGGCGGCGTGCGGTCAGGAGAAGGACCCCTCGTCCACCACCGGTCAGGCCGTGGGCAACGCCGCCCCCGCGCAGCAGCAGGCCGAGGGATACGGCTCGGACGGAGGCTACGGATCGGGCGCCGGCGCGAGCGAGGCCCCCGCGGAGGCCGGACAGCTCGCGGTGTGGGACAGCAAGGAACTGGGCGAGGTGCTGACCGACGGCGAGGGCTTCACGCTCTACCGGTTCGACAAGGACACCGCCGACCCGCCCGCCTCCCATTGCGAGGGCGACTGCGCGAAGACGTGGCCTGTGGTGTCCGCGCGCAACGCCACGGCGGCGGCGGGTACCGACGCCTCGCTGATCGGCAAGATCACCCGCGACGACGGCACCGAACAGCTGACGGTCGGGGGCTGGCCGGTGTATCGCTATGCCGCGGACACGGCCCCCGGTGACGCCAAGGGGCAGGGGGTCGGAGGAACCTGGTTCGCCGCCGCTCCGGACGGAAAGAAAGCGGCCCCGAAGGCCGACGCCCCCGCCGGGGGAGGGCAGGCCGACGCCGCCGGACTTTCGGTCCGTAAGGATCCGGAACTCGGTGAGATCGTCGTCGACAAGCGCGGCATGACGGTTTACCGCTTCAAGAAGGACTCGGCCTGGCCGATGAAGTCCGCGTGCACGGGGGACTGCCTCAAGAAGTGGCCCGTCGTCAGCCCCGTGGCGAAGAATGACGTCGAGGGCGTCACCACGAAGGGATTCGTCACGTTCAACCGGCCCGACGGTATCGATCAGCAGTCGCTCGACTGCTGGCCCCTCTACACCTTCTCCGGTGACGCGAAGCCGGGGGACACCAACGGCCAGGGTGTCGGGGGCACATGGTACGCCGTCACCCCCGAGGCGAAGCTTGCCGGAGTGCCCAAGTAGGAACAGAAGAGACCGTGGTACCGGTCCGTCGCTGCATGTTCACACGCAGCGACGGATCAGTCGCACTTGCCTCCGGCGTGTGACCAATAACGGATCTCTAATTTCCGTTTCCACTCGCTCTCCTGGCGGCCGATCAGTAGCCTCTGGTCCACACTGACCATGAACATGGCCGGATCACCGTGGCGACTTGTTGGAGACATCGATGGAGCGTCCCGCCTGGGCACCGCAGGGCATAGACATCTCGATGCCGAGCGTGTCTCGCATGTACGACTTCTATCTGGGCGGATCGCACAATTTCGAGGTGGACAGGGAAGCGGCCCGCAAGGCCATGGAGTTCATGCCGGGTCTGCCCAAGGTCATGCAGGCCAATCGGGCATTCATGCGGCGGGCGGTGCAGTACGCCGTCGCTTCGGGCGTCACTCAGTTCCTGGACATAGGGTCCGGCATACCGACATTCGGAAATGTCCATGAAGTCGCCCAGGCGGCCGACCCGGAGGCCCGGATCGCCTACGTCGACCACGACCCGGTCGCGGTCGCACACAGTCAGGTGGTCCTCGAAGGCAACGAGCGCGCGGTCATCGCCGCCGCCGATCTGCGCAAGCCGCAGGAGATCCTGGAGCACCCCGAGGTCACGGGCCTCCTCGACCTGGACAGGCCGGTGGCGCTGCTCCTGGTCGCGGTCCTCCACTTCATCGAGGACGCCGACGATCCGTACGCCGCGGTGGCCGAGCTGCGCGAGGCGATGGCGCCCGGCAGCCTGCTGATCCTGACGCACGCCTCGTACGAGGGGATTCCGCTCACGGAGGAGGTGGCGGGGGGGACGGTCGACGTCTACCGCACCATCCGCAATCCGCTGATCATGCGTTCGCGCGCGGAGATCAGCCGCTTCTTCGAGGGGTACGAGATGGTCGAGCCCGGGCTCGTTTCCATGCCCGAGTGGCGTCCGGAGTCCCCGGAGGCGCTCGCCCAGGAAGACCCCTTCGCCTACTCGGGCTTCGCCGGGGTTGGGCGCACGGCGTGAGCATTCCCGTCCAGTCGTCCGGCGCGCCGGACGCGGAACCCGACGGCCCCGAGGGCCGGCTCCGGAGATTCGCCACCATCTGGAGCCGGGCGATCTTCCCCTCCACGGCCACCTCCATGACCCGCCCCGAGTTCGAGGAACACCTGCTGCCGCTGGCCCGCGAACTCAGCGCCATCCTGCACGCGCGGGTCTTCGACGCCGCGCCCGCGCACCGCGTCGGTGCGGCCCTGGTGGCGGCGCACTGCACCGACCCCGACGCCCTGAGCTCCACCCTCGGCGTCGTCGACTCCTACCTGGTGCTCTACTGCGGTGGCAACGGCCCGGTGGACCTGTCCACGGAGGACAGCAGGGCGCGGTGTGCGCGCATCCAGCACATGCTCGCCGGGGGGTTCACCCAGGCGCTGCGCGAGCGGACGCTCGCCGAGCAGGAGGCCATCGCCCGCTCGGCCCTCACGGCGCGCTCGAACGCCGAGCAGGCCCTGCACGCCACCGAGGCACGCTTTCGCGCCGTCTTCAAGGACGCCGCCATCGGGATCGGGATCGCCGACCTCGAAGGCAACATCCTGGAGATCAACGACACGCTCACCCGGATGTTCGGCGGCCTGGAGAACCACGTCCGCAGCCACAAGGTGAACGAATGGGTCCATCCCGAGGACTCACCTCACGTGTGGAAGTACTACGACGAGCTGGTGCGCGGGGAACGCGAGCACTACAGCGTCGAGAAGCCGTACTACCGCAACGACGGCACCGTGCTCTGGACCAACCTCACCGTGTCGCTGCTCCGGGACCCGGAGGGCAATCCCGAATACCAGCTCGCCCTCATGGAGGACACCACCGAACGGCGGCTGCTCAACCTGCGGCTGCGCTACGAGGCGACCCACGACGCGCTCACGGGCCTGCCCAACCGCACGCTCTTCTTCGAACGGCTGGAGAAGGCCCTCGCGCCGAGGGAGGGCATGCGCTTCGGCCTCTGCTACCTGGACCTGGACGGCTTCAAGGCGATCAACGACAGCCTCGGCCATGCGGCGGGGGACCGGCTCCTGGTGGAGGTCGCCGACCGGCTGCAGAGCTGCGCCACGGCGCCCGGCGAGATGGTCGCGCGGCTCGGCGGTGACGAGTTCGTGGCCCTCACGACGGGACCGGCCACCCAGGACGAGGTCCACGAGCTGGCCGGACGCATCCTCTCGGCGCTCGCCACGCCGGTGCGGCTGGACGGCCGGGAGCTGACCGTACGCGGATCGGTCGGCATCGTCGAAGGCCCGTCCGGCGAGCGCTCCGCCGCCGAGGTGCTGCGCAGCGCGGACATCACGATGTACCGGGCGAAGGCGGCCGGAGGCAACCGCTTCGCGCTCGCGGACGCGGAGGCGGACGCCCGGGCCATCACCCGGCACGGACTGACCACGGCGCTGCCGACGGCCCTGGACCGCGGAGAGTTCTTCATCGAGTACCAGCCGCTGGTCCACCTCGGGGACGGCAGCGTGCACGGTGCCGAGGCGCTGGTGCGCTGGTGCCACCCGCAGCACGGGGTGCTCGGCCCGGACCGCTTCATCCCGCTCGCGGAACACACGGGGCTGATAGTGCCGCTGGGCCGCTGGGTGCTCGAGGAGTCCGTGCGCCAGGCGAACTTCTGGCAGGAACGCCACACCGACGGCGGTCCGCTGCGGATCAACGTGAATCTCTCCCCGACCCAGCTGCACCACCCGAACCTGGTGGCCGAGACGGTCGACGTACTGGAACGTTCCGGCCTCGAACCCGGTGCGCTCTGCCTGGAGGTCACCGAGTCCGCGCTGATCGGCGCGGACGACGACCTGCTCAAGCCGTTGCGTCAACTGGCGGAGATGGGCGTCGACATCGCGCTCGACGACTTCGGCACGGGCTACTCGAACCTGGCGAACCTGCGCCGGCTTCCGGTGAGCGTCCTCAAGCTGGACCGTTCCTTCACCCAGGGCATGCAGCACCACCCGGCCGACCCGGTCGATCTGAAGATCGTCGAGGGCATCGTCTCGCTGGCCCACAGCCTCGACCTCGCGGTCACGGTCGAGGGAGTGGAGACGGGGGCGCAGGCCGAGCAGCTGAGGCAGCTCGGCTGCGACACCGCGCAGGGCTGGTACTACGCGCGGCCGGGAGCCCCGGACCGCATCCACGCGCTGGTGCTGGCGGACGCGATCTGAGGAGGAGGTCTCAGCCGCCGGACGGGCCCGTCCCGCCGGCGGCCGGGGGCATCACGTGCGGCCCCGACCCCAGGAGCATGCGCTGCAGCTCGCGTGCCGCGCGCGGCGGCTCGACGTCGCTGCGGTGCGCGAGCGCGATCGTGCGGCGCAGGCCCGGCGAGGCCAGTGGTGTCGTCCGCAGGTCCTGGCCCGCGCGCACGGCGACCATGCTGGGCACCACGGCGACCCCGAGGCCCGCCCGTACGAAGCCGAGGACGGCGTCCATCTCGCCGCCCTCGACCGTGAAGGCCGGCTCGAAGCCCTCGGCGCGGCACGCGGCCACGGTGAGTTCCCGCAGGTCGTAGCCGTGCCGGAACATCACCAGTGGCTCGTTCTCCAGATCGGCGATGTGCACCGAGCCCTTGCGGCCGGGTGCGGGCCGCGAGGCCGACGACACGACCACCAGGTCTTCGTGCAGCAGCTCCACCGTGGTCAGCGCCGGCGAGGCGGCCGGGAGGGGCAGCACCAGCAGGGCCAGATCCAGCGCACCCCTGGCCAGCTGCCGTACGAGGTCGAGGGAGCCGCCCTCCTCGATCAGGAGCTGGATCCCCGGGTGGGCACCGTGGAAGGCGCGCAGCACGTCGGGCAGCAGGCCGGTGCAGACGCTCGGGGTGGCGCCGAGCCTGACCCTGCCCCTGCGCAGCTGCACCAGTTCCTGCACCTCGTGGCGCGCGGTGTCGGCGTCCGCCAGGATCCGGCGCGCCAGCGGCAGGAGTGCCTCGCCCGCGTCGGTGAGCGCGATGTTGCCCCGGGCCCGGCTGAAGAGCTCGGCGCCCAGCTCGCTCTCCAGCGCCTTGATCTGCTGGGAGAGGGAGGGCTGCGAGACGTGCACCTGCTCGGCGGCCCGGGTGAAGTGCCTGGCCTCCGCCACGGCCACGAAATAGGTGAGCTGCTGGAAGTGCATGGCGCGAGCCTAACGAGCTCCATAGCGCATGCCTATGGAGATGAGTCATTTCATGTCTTGGACTGATGATGCCTTTCGCCTCTAGCGTCGTGTCCATGGCATTGGCAACGCGGACGGACCGACGGCCGTCCATGACGCGTACGCTCTGGGACTCGTCCGTCGGCAAGAAGACGATCATGGCTGTGAGTGGCCTGATCATGCTCGGTTATCTGGTGGTCCACATGCTGGGCAACCTGAAGATCTTCTTCGGATCCGACGAGTTCAACCACTACGCGCACTGGCTCCGTACGCTCGGCGAGCCCTTCCTGCACCACGAGTGGGCGCTGTGGCTGGTCCGGGTGGTCCTCGTCGCGGCGGTCGTCCTGCACGCCGTCTCCGCGTACCAGCTGAGCCGCCGTGACCTCAGGGCCCGCCCGACGGCGTACGTGCACAAGAAGGCGCGCTCCAGCTATGCCACGCGCACCATGCGCTACGGCGGCGTCATCCTCGCGCTGTTCATCGTGTGGCACATCCTGGACCTCACGACCGGCACCGTGCACACCGGCGGCTTCCAGGCGGGGCGCCCGTACCAGAACGTGCTCGACACCTTCTCGACCTGGTACGGCAACGTCATCTACATCGTCGCCGTGCTCGCCCTCGGCCTGCACGTCCAGCACGGGTTCTGGAGTGCGGCCCAGACCCTCGGAGTGGGCAGCGCGGCCCGGGACCGCGTCCTGAAGACGCTGGCCAACGTCCTCGCAGTCGTACTGACGGCCGGTTTCGTCTCCGTGCCCGTCGCCGTGATGACCGGAGTGGTGACCTGACCATGAGCGACTACACGAACTACCGGACCGGTGAGCCCGTCGTCGACGCCAAGGCGCCCACGGGACCCGTCGCCGACCGCTGGGACACCCGCCGCTTCCAGGCGAAGCTGGTCAACCCCGCCAACCGCCGCAAGCACACCGTCATCGTCGTGGGCACCGGGCTGGCCGGCGGGTCGGCGGGGGCGACACTCGCCGAACAGGGTTACCACGTCGTCCAGTTCTGCTTCCAGGACTCGCCCCGGCGCGCGCACTCCGTCGCCGCGCAGGGCGGGATCAACGCGGCGAAGAACTACCGCAACGACGGTGACTCCGTCCACCGGCTCTTCTACGACACGGTGAAGGGCGGGGACTTCCGCGCCCGCGAGTCCAACGTCCACCGCCTGGCCGAGATCTCCGTGGAGATCATCGACCAGTGCGTCGCCCAGGGCGTCCCCTTCGCCCGCGAGTACGGCGGTCTGCTCGACAACCGCTCCTTCGGCGGGGTCCAGGTCTCCCGCACCTTCTACGCGCGCGGCCAGACGGGGCAGCAACTCCTCCTCGGGGCCTACCAGGCGCTCTCCCGCCAGATCGCCGCGGGCAACGTCGAACTGCACTCCCGCACCGAGATGCTCGACCTGATCGTCGTCGACGGGAAAGCACGCGGCATCGTGGCCCGCGACCTCGTCACCGGGAAGATCGACACGTACTTCGCCGACGCGGTCGTCCTGGCCAGCGGCGGCTACGGCAACGTCTTCTACCTGTCGACCAACGCCATGAACTCCAACGCCACGGCGATCTGGCGTGCCCACCGCCGCGGCGCCTGGTTCGCGAACCCCTGCTTCACCCAGATCCACCCCACCTGCATCCCGCGCACCGGCGACCACCAGTCGAAGCTGACGCTGATGAGTGAGTCGCTGCGCAACGACGGACGCATCTGGGTCCCGAAGGCCAAGGGCGACGACCGCCCCGCCGCCCAGATCCCCGAAGAGGAGCGGGACTACTACCTGGAACGCATCTACCCCGCCTTCGGCAACCTCGTCCCCCGCGACATCGCCTCCCGCGCCGCCAAGAACGTCTGCGACGAGGGCCGCGGTGTGGGGCCGGGCGGCCAGGGTGTCTACCTCGACTTCGCCGAGGCCATCGCCCGCATGGGCAGGAAGAAGGTCGAGGAGAAGTACGGCAACCTCTTCGACATGTACGCCCGCATCACCGCGGAGAACCCGTACGAGACCCCCATGCGGATCTACCCCGCCGTGCACTACACGATGGGCGGCCTCTGGGTCGACTACGACCTCCAGACCACGATCCCCGGGCTCTTCGCCATCGGTGAGGCCAACTTCTCCGACCACGGTGCCAACCGCCTCGGCGCCTCCGCGCTGATGCAGGGCCTCGCCGACGGCTACTTCGTCCTGCCGGCCACCATCAACGACTACCTCGCCCGCAACCCGCACGCGGAGGAGGTCGACGCCGGACACCCCGCGGTCGCCGAGGCCGTCGCCGAGACCGAGGACAGGCTCAACCTGCTCCTCGCGGTCGACGGGGACCGGACCCCGGACTCCTTCCACCGTGAGATCGGTGAACTGATGTGGGAGTTCTGCGGAATGGCGCGCACCGAGGAAGGGCTGCGCAAGGCGCTGGACCGTATCCCGCAGATCCGCGAGGAGTTCTGGCGCCGGATCAAGGTCCCTGGCACCGGCGAGCAGTTCAACCAGTCGCTGGAGAAGGCCAACCGGGTCGTCGACTACCTGGAGCTCGCCGAGCTGATGTGCCTCGACGCCCTGCACCGCGCCGAGTCCTGCGGCGGCCACTTCCGCGAGGAGTCGCAGACCCCGGACGGCGAAGCGGCCCGTCGCGACGAGGAGTTCTCCTACGCCGCCGCCTGGGAGTTCAGCCAGACCGGCGCCGCCCCCGTCCTGCACAAGGAAGACCTCGTCTTCGAGTACGTCCACCCCACCCAGCGGAGCTACGCATGAAGCTCACCCTGCGCGTCTGGCGCCAGCAGAACGCCGAGGCGCCCGGCGCCATGGCGACCTACGAGGTCGACGGCATCTCCAAGGACATGTCGTTCCTGGAGATGCTCGACACCCTCAACGAGGAGCTCATCCTCAGCGGGGACGACCCCGTCGCCTTCGACCACGACTGCCGCGAGGGCATCTGCGGCGCGTGCAGCCTCGTCATCAACGGCGACGCCCACGGCCCCGAGCGCACGACCACCTGCCAGCTGCACATGCGCGCGTTCGACGACGGCGACACGATCGACATCGAGCCGTGGCGCGCCTCCGCCTTCCCGGTCGTCAAGGACCTCGTCGTCGACCGCTCCTCCTTCGACCGGATCATCCAGGCCGGCGGGTACATCTCCGCGCCCACCGGTACGGCGCCCGACGCGCACGCCACCCCGGTACCCAAGCCGGACGCGGACTCCGCCTTCGAGCACGCCGAGTGCATCGGGTGCGGCGCCTGCGTGGCCGCCTGCCCGAACGGTTCGGCGATGCTCTTCACCTCGGCGAAGATCAACCACCTCAACGTGCTCCCGCAGGGGGCACCCGAGCGCGAGACCCGGGTCCTCGACATGGTCGCCACCATGGACGAGGAGGGTTTCGGCGGCTGCACCCTCACCGGGGAGTGCGCCACGGCCTGCCCCAAGGGCATCCCGCTGCCCTCGATCACCGCGATGAACAAGGAGTGGCTCCGGGCCAACCGCAGGGTGCGCCGCTGAACCACGCCCGCGCGGGGAGTCAGCCGGTCCGCAGTGCCTTCGCCAGGTACGCGGCCGTACGGCTCCCCGCCGCGCGGGCGACCTCCGCCGGCGTGCCGGTGGCCACGATCCGGCCGCCCCGGTCACCGCCACCGGGTCCCAGATCGATCACCCGGTCCGCACCGGCCACCACGGTCATGTCGTGCTCCACGACCACGACGGTGCCGCCCGCGTCCACCAGGCCGTGCAACTGCCGCATCAGCACCTCCACATCGGCGGGATGCAGCCCCGTCGTCGGCTCGTCCAGCAGATAGAGCGTGTGCCCGCGCCGTGCGCGCTGGAGCTCGGCGGCGAGCTTGATCCGCTGCGCCTCGCCCCCCGACAGCTCCGTCGCCGGCTGACCCAGGCGCAGATAGCCGAGCCCCACGTCCAGCAGCGCCCGCAGGCTGCGCTCGGCCGCCGGACTCCCGGCGAGGAAGTCCGCCGCCGCCTCCACCGTGAGGTCCAGGACCTCGGCGATGGTGAGACCGCGCAAGGTGACCTCCAGGGTCGCCGGGTTGTAGCGCGCGCCGTGGCAGTCCGGGCAGGGAGCGTACGTACTGGGGAGGAAGAGCAGCTCGACCGAGACGAACCCCTCGCCCTGGCAGGTCTCGCACCGCCCGCCCGCCACGTTGAACGAGAACCGCCCCGCTCGGTACCCCCGGGCGCGTGCCGTGTCCGTTGCGGCGAACAACTTGCGTACGACGTCGAACAGCCCCGTGTACGTCGCCAGGTTGGAGCGGGGCGTACGCCCGATGGGCCGCTGGTCGACCTGGACGAGCCGGTCCACCGCCCGCAGGCCCTCCGCCGACGCACAGCCACGCGCCACCGGCGCGGAATCCTCCTCCGCGCTCCCGGCCTGCCGCCGGTCCGCGAGCGCCCCCGCGAGGACCTGGCCGACGAGGGTCGACTTCCCCGATCCCGACACACCGGTCACCGCCGTCAGCACGCCGAGCGGGAACGCGGCGTCGACGCCCCGCACGTTGTGCAGATCCACCCCGTGCAGCGTGATCCACCCCGACGGGGTGCGGGGCTCCCGCGCCGGCGCCGGGTCCTCTCCGAAGAGGAAGCGCCGCGTCGCGGACCCGGTGACCCCGGCCAGCTCCGCCGGAGGTCCGCTGTGCAGCACCCGGCCCCCGTGCTCACCGGCCAGCGGACCCACGTCCACCAGCCAGTCGGCCCGCCGGACCACGTCCATCTGGTGCTCCACCACGAACACCGAGTTCCCCGCGTCCTTGAGCCGTCCCAGTACGTCCAGCAGCGACTCGGTGTCGGCGGGGTGCAGGCCCGCCGAGGGCTCGTCGAGCACGTAGACCACGCCGAACAGTCCCGAGCGCAGCTGGGTGGCGAGCCGCAGCCGCTGGAGCTCGCCGGACGAGAGGGTCGGCGCCGTACGGTCGAGGCTGAGATAGCCGAGGCCGAGCTCGGTCACCGGCTCGATCCTGGCCAGCAGGTCGGCCGTCAGCACCCGCGCCGTGTCACTCCCGCCACCCGCCTCCAGCAGCACCTCGGTCAGGGTGGTGAGCGGGAGCGCGACCAGATCCGCGATCGTGCGGCCGGCGAAGGTGACCGCCATGGCCTCCGGGCGCAGCCTGCTGCCCCCGCACACCGGGCACGGCGAACTGGTCAGGAAGCGCTCGGCCTTCGCCCGCAGCGTACGGCTCCTGGAATCCGCGAACGTGTGCATCACATAGCGGCGCGCGCTCATGTACGTGCCCTGGTACGGGCGTTGGATGCGGCCCGCGTCGCGCACCGGGTGGACCGTCACCACCGGCTGCTCGTCGGTGAACAGGATCCACTCCCGCTCCGCCGGCTCCAGCTCCCGCCACGGGCGCTCGATGTCGTACCCCAGGGCGTCGAGCACATCGCGCAGGTTCTTGCCCTGCCAGGCACCGGGCCAGGCGGCGATCGCCCCGTCCCGGATCGACAACGACGGGTCGGGGACGAGCAGTTCCTCGGTCGTTCCGTGCACCCGGCCCAGTCCCTGACACTCGGGGCAGGCCCCGGCCGCGGTGTTCGGCGAGAACGCGTCCGAGTCGAGCCGTTCCGCGCCCGGAGGGTACGAGCCGGCCCGCGAGAAGAGCATGCGCAGCGAGTTGGACAGCGTGGTGACCGTGCCCACGGAGGAGCGCGAACCGGGTGCCGAGCGGCGCTGCTCCAGCGAGACCGCGGGCGGCAGGCCGGTGATCTCGCCGACGACCGGGGCCCCGACCTGATGGATGAGCCGGCGGGCGTACGGGGCGACCGACTCGAAGTAGCGGCGCTGCGCCTCCGCGTAGATCGTCCCGAAGGCGAGGGAGGACTTCCCGGAACCCGAGACGCCCGTGAAGACGGCCAGGGTGTCGCGTGGGATGTCGACGTCCACGTCGCGGAGGTTGTGCTCGCGGGCGCCGCGCACCCGGACGTAGGGATCGTGAGGGGTCGGCATCGCTCGTACGGCTCCGTGGGTCGCTGGTCATGGTCCTGCCGGTGATCCTCGCGCACGGGCCCGCGCGGGAGGGCCACCGGCAGTGCGGGGCCGCCGGAGCTAGACCATCGGGTCCATGCCGCGGTCGCGCATGGCGCTCTCCTGCTCGCTCTGCTCCCGCAGGCGGCGGGCCTTGTCCTGGAGGCGCTGCCGCTGCTCCGGGTCGGTGGCGCGTTCCGCCGCCTCGTTCAGTTCCTGCGCCTTGGCACGCAGCTGCTGGGCTCGGCCACCGGACTCACCTGCAACGCTCATGATCACTCCTGGATCTGTGGGGGAGCGGGACAGGATCAGCGAAGCAGCGCACCGGTCCGGCTGCATCTCGAGCGGCTGCGGGCGGCGTGCACACGGTGCCCCGTTCGGACCGCCCGTCCGGCACGTGTAGGTGCGAGGGTGTGGGGTAGTGGGTGCGGCGGTGCAGCACCGCCGTCCGACAGTGAGGAGAGGCGTCATGCCCGCAGGATCCAGCTCCAAGCGCGAGCGCCAGTACGAGCACATCAAGGAGAGCGCCGAGCAGCGCGGCACCTCCACGAAGCGCGCCAAGGAGATCGCGGCGCGCACGGTCAACAAGGAGCGGGCACGCTCCGGGGAGTCCCGCACCGCGAGCCGGACGTCCCTGAAGGATCCCAAGTCGGCTTCCGAGCGCGGTGGGCAGCGTTCCCACAGCGGCGCCCAGGGGCCCACGAAGGACCAGCTGTACGAGGAGGCGAAGAAGCGGAACGTCGAGGGCCGCTCGTCCATGAACAAGGAAGAGCTGCGCAAGGCCCTCGGGCGCTGAATCCCGGGACCGGCCCGCCGGGCGCCGTCTTCTAGGCTGGCGCCGTGAGCGACGACACCCGGCCGCTGGCCGTATTCGATCTCGACGGCACTCTCGCCGACAGTGGTCACCGGCAGCACTTCCTCGAAGGCCGGCGGCGGGACTGGGCGCGGTTCTTCGCCGCGGCTCCCGATGACCCTCCGCTGGCGGAAGGGGTGCGCCTCGCCCTGGACAGCGCGAAGGAGTGCGAGGTCGTGTATCTGACCGGCAGGCCCGAGCGGTGCCGGCGGGACACCCTCGCCTGGCTGGACGCGCAGGGGCTGCCCAAAGGCACCGTCCACATGCGCCGCGACGACGACCGGCGCCCGGCCCGCCGCACCAAGCTGGAGGTCCTGGAACGGCTGGGCCGGACCCGCGAGGTGCGGGTCCTCGTCGACGACGACGAGCTGGTGTGCGACGCGGCCGAACGCGCCGGATTCACCGTCGTACGCGCGCGCTGGGCCGTCACCCGGCCGGCGATGAAGCACGCACAGGAGCGCGAGGGACGCACGTGACCGGGGCCGGCCGGGCCGGCTGACGGCGGGGCCGCGTCTTCGAGGTCCCTGCGACGCGCCCGGCAGCGGCGTCCCACCGGGCGCGGCGGCCCGGCCCGGATCACCGGCCCCCGGTCAGGCCTTCTCGTCGAGCCGGAAGCCGACCTTGAGCCCCACCTGGTAGTGGGCGACGCGGCCGTCCTCGATGTGCCCGCGGACCTCGGTCATTTCGAACCAGTCGAGATTGTGCAACGTTTCGGCTGCTCTCGCGACGCCGTTCCGGATCGCCGCGTCCAGCCCCTGCTCGGAGGTTCCTACGATCTCGGTGACCCGGTAGGTGTGATTGGACATCTAATGTCTCCTTTCGTCATTCCACGGTGCCCTACTCCGTGAAGGACCGCGAGGTGTCGGACGTGCATCCGGCGCCGGCCGCGGGCTTGACCTGCTCATTGGTCCATACCAAACTCCGATCCACACACCCGTGCGAGCGCCGCCCGCAGTCCCCCCACCCGGGTCCTGTCATGTCGTCGTGCCGTTTCGCAGAAGGTGACCCCGTGAACATCCGCATACTGGCCGGAGCCGTCGCGCTCGTTTCCTCCGTCGCGCTGAGCGGCTGCGGCCATCTCCCCGGCTCGGGCGCCGACAGCAGCAAGGTCACGGTGTGGCTCATGAAGGGCAGCGCCTCCGAGAGCTTCCTCGACCGCTTCAAGGAGTCGTACGAGGCGGAGCACCCCTCGGTCGAACTGGAGTTCATCCTCCAGGAGTGGGGCGGCATCGGCCCCAAGGTGCTGAAGGCGCTGGAAGGCTCCGACGCGCCGGACGTCATCGAGGTCGGCAACACCCAGGTCGCCCAGTACGCGGAGAGCGGCGAACTGCGCGACCTCACCCTGGAATCGATCCGCGACCTGGGCGGCGAGGACTGGCTGCCGGGTCTCGCGGAGCCGGGCAAGGTCAACGGAGCGCAGTACGGGATTCCCTGGTACGCGGCCAACCGTGTCGTGATCTACAACAAGGACCTCTTCGCCCAGGCCGGGATCACCGAACTCCCCAAGACACGTGAGGAGTGGGTGGAGATCACCGAGCGGCTGAACGCCGCCGACCAGCAGGGCATCTACCTCGCGGGGCAGAACTGGTACGTACTCGCCGGCTTCATCTGGGACGAGGGCGGAGAACTGGCCGAGGAGGGCGGCGGCGAGTGGGAGGGCGCCCTGGACTCGCCCGCAGCGCTGCGGGGCATGGACTTCTACAAGAAGCTCCAGGCCCTCGGCAACGGCCCCAAGGACGCCGACGAGCAGTCGCCCCCGGAGACCGACGTCTTCGCCGAGGGAAACGTCGCCCAGATCGTCTCCGTGCCCGGCAGCGCGGCGCTCATCGAGCAGCAGAACCCCGAACTCAAGGGGAAGCTGGGCTACTTCCCCATCCCCGGCAAGACCGCGAAGACGCCGGGCGCCGTCTTCACCGGAGGCTCCGACCTGATCGTTCCCGAAGGCGCGGACCAGCGCGGCGAAGGCATCGAGGTCGTCAAGGCGCTCGCAGGCGAGAAGTGGCAGACGGAGCTCGCCCGGGCCATGAGCTACGTACCCAACAAGCCCTCCCTCGCGAGCGTGGTGGAGGGCCAGGAGGGCACCTCCGCCATGGCTCAGGGCGCCACCGAGGGCCGGGCCACCCCCAATTCGCCCTTCTGGCCCGCCGTCGAGGCGGACAACCCGATCAAGGCGTACATGACGGCGGTCCTGGAGGGCGGCGATCCGGCCGAGGAGGCACGCAAGGCCTCGGACCGCATCACCGCCAAGCTGATCACCGGCTGAGGCGCGGGCGGCGCCACCGAGAGCCGGGGATTCAGCCGTCGCACATCCCCGCGCTCCACAGCGGTCACGTCGAATCCAGCCGGTCACGGAAGAAGTAGGGGGCCGGGCTTCGCGCTCCGCGACAGCCCGGCAGCCGCCCTCGCTGATCCGTCCCCGGAGACCGCCATGACCGTGCTGCCCCTCGCCTCTCCCACCTCCCCGGCCACCGGCGTACCCGCCGGGCGGAAGGCCGCTGCCCCCGCTCCCTCGGGCTACCGGGTCTCGCTCGCCACCTGCCAGGACGACGTACGCGCCGCGCAGCGCCTGCGGCACCTCGTGTTCGCCGGAGAGCTCGGCGCCCGGCTGCGGAGTACCGAACCCGGCCTGGACAGCGACGCCTTCGACGCGTTCTGCGACCACCTCCTGGTGCGTGAGGAGGCCACCGGCGAGGTCGTCGCCACCTACCGCCTGCTGCCGCCCGAAGGCGCCCGGCTCGCCGGCGGACTCTACGCGGAGAGCGAGTTCGACCTCGGCCGGCTGGGCCCGATCCGCCACGACCTCGTCGAGGTCGGCAGGTCGTGCGTCCACCCCGCCCACCGCGACGGGGCCGTCATCGCCCTCATCTGGGCCGGACTGGCCCGCTACATGGAGCGCACCGGCCACAACTGGCTGGCGGGCTGCTGCTCCGTGCCCCTCGCCGACGGCGGCGCGCTGGCGGCCAGGACCTGGGACACCGTACGCACCCACAACCTCGCACCCGAGGAGTACTGGGTCACCCCGCACCGCCTCTGGGACACCTCGGGTCACCCCGAGGGGGGCGCGGCCGGCAGGGCCGGCCTGCCGCCCCTGCTGCGCGGCTACCTGCGGCTCGGCGCCTGGGTGTGCGGTGCCCCCGCCCACGACCCGGACTTCGGCGTCGCCGACCTCTACGTCCTGCTGTCCATGCGCCGTACCGACCCCCGCTACCTGCGCCACTTCCTCTCGCTGGCGCCGCTGCGATGAGTGCCTGGCTGCCCACCGCACCCTGCACCCCGCGCGACTGCGCCGGACACGAGGGCGCCGGCCGCATGCCACCGGTGGCCGCCGCCCTGCTCCTCGCCGGGTGCGCGCTCACCCTCCTCGGGGTGCTGTGCGTGCCCGTCGTGCGCCTCCTGGCGCCCGCCCGGCGCGACCGGCTGACACGGGTCTGGGCGTATGCCGTGGTGCGGGCCTTCGGCGTACGGATACGCGTCACCGGACGCCCGGTGGAGCCGGGCGACCCGCCCTCGGGCGAACTCGTCGTCGCCAACCACGTCTCGTGGCTGGACATCCCCCTCATCGCGGTCGTGCGCCCGGCCCGGATGGTCGCCAAGAGCGAGATACGCGGCTGGCCGCTGATCGGACGGATGGCCGCGCTCGGCGGGACGCTGTTCATCGAGCGGGACCGGCTCCGTGCCCTCCCGGGCGCGGTCCGGGCGCTCTCGGATGCCCTGGCCGCCGGATCGAGCGTGGCGGTCTTCCCGCAGGGCAGCACCTGGTGCGGCCGGAGCAGCGGCGGCCGTTTCCGGCCCGCCGCCTTCCAGGCGGCGATCGACGCCGGCGCCCCCGTGCGTCCGGTCCGCATCGGCTACCGCACGACGGAGACGGACGCCGCGGGGGCCGCCGCCTTCGTGGGGGACGACCCGCTCGCCGCATCACTGTGGCGGGTGGTCTCCGCCGCCGGGCTCACCGCCGAGATCCGCGTCCTGCCGCCGATCCCCGCCGGCAGCGAGCCCGACAGGCGTGCTCTGGCGCGGGCCGCTCAGTGCGCCGTCGCCAGCGACAGCGCGAACCGGCCCGCCGTGTCCGTCCACCACTGATCCAGCCGCAGGCCCGCCGCGGCCAGTTCCTCGCGCACCTTCTCCTCGCGGAACTTCGCGGAGATCTCCGTACGCAGTTCCTCGCCCTCCTCGAACTGGACCACGAGATCCAGCTCCCGGATCTTGACCGTCAGCGCCCGGCGGGCCCGCAGCCGCATCTCGATCCACTCGTTGTCCGCGTCCCACAGGGCCACGTGCTCGAAGTCGTCCGGCGGGAAGTCGGCTCCCAGCTCACGGTTGACCACCGTCAGCACGTTCTTGTCGAACGCGGCCGTGACACCGGCCGCGTCGTCGTACGCCGCGACGAGGGTGGCCTCGTCCTTCACCAGGTCCGTGCCGAGCAGCAGTGCGTCGCCGGGAGAGAGCCGTGCCCGCACGGACGCCAGGAACTCCGCGCGTTCCTCCGGCAGCAGATTGCCCAGCGTCCCGCCGAGGAACGCCACCAGCCGCGGGCCCGGACTGTCCGGGAGCTCCAGCACATGCGTGAAGTCGGCGACGAGCGCGTGCACCGAGAGTTCCGGCCGCTCGGCGAGCAGGGCCTCGGCTGCCCCCGCGAGGGCGCTCTCACTCACGTCGACCGGCACATAGGTGTGCAGCCCCGGCAGCGCGTCCAGCAGATGCCTGGTCTTCTCCGAGGACCCCGATCCCAGCTCGATCAGCGTCTTCGCGGTCGACGCCGCCGCGATCTCACCCGCGCGGGCGATCAGGATCTCCCGTTCCGCACGCGTCGGGTAGTACTCGGCCAGCCGGGTGATCTCCTCGAACAGGTCGCTGCCGTGCGCGTCGTAGAACCACTTCGGCGGCAGCGTCTTGGGTCGCGCGGTCAGACCGCTCCGCACGTCGGCGCGCAGCGCCGCGTCCGTCGCGTCCACCGGCAGGGTGCGGGTCAGCAGGAAGGGACTCACGCTGTGGGCTCCTTGAGCGGGGTCAGCAGAAGATCGGTGCGCGTGGCGGCCAGCAGGGTGCGGTCCGGGACCTCGCGCCAGTACGGATCGTCGTCGTACGGCTCGGAGGCCACCACCGTGCGGCGGCCCGGTTCGTGGAGATACCAGAGCGAGTCGCCCCAGGTGGTCGCCACGATGGTGGAACCGTCCGTGAGCAGCAGATTGAGGCGGGAACCAGGAGCGGCGGCGCCGACGTCGACCACCGTGTCGGCGACCGCCTGCGCTATCTCGTCACCCTCGGCCAGCCGGTGCAGCACGAGCGCCCAGATCAGCGCCGAGTCGCTGCGCGCCGCCAGGGTGAGCATCCGCTCGGGCGGCAGGGAACCGGCCAGGGGGGCCAGGGAGCCCGGCCAGCCGCGCACCGCCCCGTTGTGGCTGAAGAGCACTGGGCCCTCGGCGAACGGAGCGGCGGCGGCCTCCCCGTCCGCGCCGGCGAAGGTCGCGTCACGGACCGCGGCGAGCAGCGCCGTGCTGTGCACCACGCGGGCGAGGTCGGCGAAGGTCTCGTCGCCCCACACGGGTCCGCTCCGTCGGTAGCGGCCAGGTACGGGATCCCCCTCCGCGTACCAGCCGACGCCGAACCCGTCGGCGTTCACCGTGCCGTACCGCTGGCGCCGGGGCTCCCATGACTGGCGGACGAGACCGTGCGGGGGAGCGACGAGCAGTTCACCCAGGGCCACGGACGGTCCCAGATAAGCGATATGACGGCACATCAGGCATCCCTCGCCGTGCGGAAGCCGGAGAAGATCTGACGTCGCACGGGCAGGTCCCAGTTGCGGAACGTGCCCCGGCAGGCCACCGGATCCACGGCGAACGAACCCCCGCGCAGCACCTTGTGCGCGGAGCCGAAGAACACCTCCGAGTACTCACGGTACGGGAACGCGACGAAACCGGGGTAGGGCAGGAAGTCGCTCGACGTCCACTCCCAGACGTCGCCGATCATCTGGCCCGCGCCCGCCGGGGACCGGCCCGCGGCGTACGCTCCCGCGGCGGCCGGCCGCAGATGACGCTGCCCGAGGTTGGCGTGTTCGGGCGACGGGTCCTCGTCGCCCCAGGGGTAGCGCAGCGAACGCCCTGACGAGGGATCGTGGCGGGCGGCCTTCTCCCACTCGGGCTCGGTCGGAAGACGCCGCCCCGACCACCGGGCGTACGCGTCCGCCTCGTACCAGCTGACGTGCAGCACCGGTTCGTCCGCCCGTACGGGCTCGGTCACCCCGAAGCGCCGCCGGAGCCATTGACCGGCGTCCCGGTGCCAGAACAGCGGTGCGGTCAGGTCGTGTTCGCGGACCATCGCCCAGCCCTCGGGCGCCCACCAGCGTTCGTCGGTGTAGCCGCCGTCCTCGATGAAGCGCGCGTAGGCGCCACACGTGACCGGGGCGGTGTCGATGTGGAAGGAGGCCACGTCGCGCCGGTGCGCGGGCCGTTCGTTGTCCAGGGCCCACGGCTCGGTGGAGGTTCCCATGGTGAAGGGCCCTCCCGGGACGAGGACCTCGGCGGGCATCCGCACGCCGCCCTCGGGCTCAGGAGGTTCCGGCGCGGTGAGGACGGCCGGCCCCGACCGCAGCTGATGGGTGATCAGCATTGTCTCGTCGTGCTGCTGTTCGTGCTGGGCGACCATGCCGAAGGCGAAGCCGGAGCGTTCGAGCGGCCGGCCGTCGCCGCGCAGCGGAGCGCCGCCGAGGACGTCCAGGGCCCGGCCACGCACGTCGGAGGCGTACGCCCGTGCCTCGGCGGGGGCCAGCAGGGGCAGCGAGGGCCGGCTGGCCCGGGAGTGCTCGAAGGCGTCGTACAGCCCGTCGATCTCCGGGCGCAGCGCCTCGTGGCCGCCGACCGCCCTCAGCAGCCACAGCTCCTCCTGGTTGCCGATGTGCGCGAGGTCCCAGACCAGGGGCGACATCAAGGGGGAGTGCTGTGCGGTCAGGTCGCGGTCGTCCACGCTGTCGGTGAGCAGCGCGGTGCGTGCGCGAGCGGCGACGAGAGCGGCGAGGGCGCGCTCGCGCAGCGCCTCGGGGTCGTGCTCCCCTTCGGCGTGCGGAGTGGGAGTCTCGGTCATCGGACCAGGCCCTTTCCGTGCAGCGGCGCCGTTTCCGGGCCGGGCAGATCATCGGCGGGACATCGGCCACGGGCCACGTACCGGTCATGGAAGGCGGCGACCGTGTCCAGGACATGGCTGCTCGCCCCGATCCTGGGCAGCGCCTCCAGCGCGATCGTGAAGCAGGCCGCCGCGGCGGCGGCCAGCTCCGGATCGCTCAGTCCGTCCCGGGCGGCGGCCGTCCAGAGCGGGTTACGGGGCGCGGGCGGCAGGCCCGCGGTCTCGGCCAGCGGCTTCACGGTGCGGTACACGGTCTCTGCTGCCTCCGGGTCGTCGAACAGAGCGGTGGTGACGGCCAGCGGCACGAGCCAGCCGTCGGTGCCGGACTGGGCGTCGATCATGCGCAGCTCCAGATGCCCGCGCGGGCGCACGGGCGGGAACAGCGTGGTGACGTGGTAGTCGAGATCGGCCCGCACCGCGGGCCGGGGCCCGCCACCGCGGATCCAGTCCCGGAACGTCAGGCCCACGGGCGCGGCCCAGGGGGCGTCCCCGTTCCGGATGCACATGACGGACGTGTCCAGGGCGTGCGCGGCCCAGTCCTCGCGGGGCGACAGCCGGCTCCGCGGCGCGAGCGCCCTGGCCGGATCGAGATGCGTCCACAGGGCCTGCCGCGTCGAGCGCCAGCCCGTGCGCCGCCCCTGCCGGTACGGCGAATTGGCGAACGAGGCGACCAGTACCGCCCCCAGCAGATGCCCGAGCTGCCAGCGCCGCCCGTAGCCCAGCGGACCCGGCTCCTCCTCACCCGCGTCCAGGCAGACCTGGACGGAGGCGGAGGTGCACATCATGGCTCGGCCCGCGGGACCCGAGCGGTCCAGCGCGGCTTCCATGGCGGCGTAACGGGGCTCCCGCAGCAGACGGCGCGGGGACTGCCACGGATCGACACCGAGACCGGCGGGCGTGAGCCCGGCGCGGCCGAGGGTGTCGCGCACGGCGGCGAGATCGCTGGTCATGCTGTCCACGCACGCCATCAGGGAGCCCGCGGGCTGGGAGCTCAGCTCCAGCTGGCCTCCGGGCTCGAAGGTCAGGGCAGCGTCCAGCGGGGTCGCGCGCACGGCGTCGGCCGCGGCGCGGAGGCGGTCGTGGGAGACGGCGACCTCGGGATGTTCACGGTCGTGGATGAGCCATTCGAGCTCGACGCCGACCGTCCGGGGCGGTCCCGTCTTGAAACATATGCCGCGCAGTAGATCCTCCGCCTCCTCCTCGCCGAGGGGCGCCGCCTCTGCGTGCGGGCCGTGCTGGCCGAGTGTGTCCGGGGGCATGCTGGGCCTCCTCTTCGGGTGCTTCCCTCCCACCCAAACCCGTACTGCGACTTCGCACAAGGGTGCCCCTGAGCCACAGAAAACCGCTTGCGTCCATGCCGCCGGGGCGTCCAGCATGCCCCGTATGCACCACACGGGGGCGCGCCCATGAGCGCACGACTGCGCGGCATCGCGCGTGAGACGGAAGCCATCGTCCTGGCCGGGCGGTACCGAACGCCCGAGGGGCGGGAGGTGAGCATCGAGCGCGCCCTGGCCGCCGCCCTGTCCGGCACCCGGCTGTACGGGCCCGAGCCGGTGGCCGTCGCCGCCCTGGACACCACCCGCGACCTCACGATCGAGGTGACGGACGAGACGAGCCTCGCGGCCGCACACCGGATGGCCGGCGCTTCGGCCGCCAGGACGGCGGTGCTGAACTACGCCTCGGCCCGCAATCCCGGCGGGGGCTATCTGAACGGCGCGCAGGCCCAGGAGGAGTCGCTCTGCCGCGGCTCCGCGCTCCACGCCACGTTGCTGAGGGCCCCGGAGTACTACGCGCACCACCGCGCCGAGCGCAGCGCCTTCTACAGCGACCGGGTGATCCACTCACCCGGTGTGCCGGTCTTCCGCGACGACCGGGGACGGCTCCTGGACAGTCCGTACACGGTCGGATTCCTCACCTCGCCCGCGCCCAACGCCGGGGTCGTCCGCAGCCGGGAACCGGAGCTGGCCCACCGCATACCGGCCGCCCTGGCGAGCCGGGCCGAACGCGTCCTCGAAGTCGCCGCCGTCCGTGGGTACCGCCGTCTCGTGCTGGGTGCCTGGGGCTGCGGGGTCTTCATGAACGACCCGGCCGAGGTGGCGGGCGCCTTCCGCGCCCTGCTCACCGACGGCGGGCGCTTCGCGGGCCACTTCGAGCAGATCGTCTTCGGCGTCCCGGACCGTGACCCCCGGTCCGCCACCCGGGCGGCCTTCACCGCCGCCTTCGCCGGTCAGCTCCAGTCGTAACGCTCCCGCAGCCGCCCCACGACCAGGTCGAACCTGTCCCGGTCCAGCGCGCACGCCTCGCGTCGCATGCCGTCCTCGTGCACCCGCAGCACCCGGTCCAGATCCACCCACGACTGCCGTCCCGAGCTGTCCCAGGGGCCCGCCCCCAGCGCCACCCACTCGTGGTCCCCGGCGTGCTGCTTGCTGGACAACTGCACGGCCAGGAGTGTGCCCGTCTCCTCCCGGGCCACGACGAGAACCGGCCGGTCCTTGCCACGCCCGTCGTTCTCCTCGAACGGCACCCAGGTCCAGACGATCTCGCCCGGGTCGGGATCGCCGTCCCGGTCGGGGGCGTACGAGGTCCGGACGCGCCCCACCTCACGGGGCTCCGCCTGAGCGGTCGCGGTCGGACCGCTGCGGCCGGGAAAGTCGGTCGAACTGTCACTGCTGTGGTTCATGTGCTGGAACGTCATCACATCACCGTAGAACCTGTACGGCGCCGTCCGCGGAGCGGGTCGGTGCAACGGCCCTCAGGCTCCACCTCATGATCAGGTCCTCCTGGCCACCCGGCTCTCCCGGACCCCCACGGCCGCCGCACGCCTCCTGGCCACCCTGCCGGCCACGGTCCCTGGTGCGGCGTCAGCTCCGCGCCGGGGGCGGCTCTCGACCTCGGCCAGAGGTTCAGGTCCGCCGCCGGTTCCCATACGGTGCCGGCCCGGCTGCCTTACGCTCGCGGGCACCCGCCGGTACGACGACCTCCTGCACGGGAGCACGGCGTGACCCTCACCGTGCTCCCGGCCCGGCTTCGGGGACCCGAAGATCTGGCCGGTACTCGCCGGGCGCCGACACCACCGCAACGGGCCCCGGGCCGTGGGCACCACCGGCGTGTCTGGAAGACTGCCGCACGCCATGAGCCAGTTACCCGAGCAGCCCGCCGGCACCTCCGTACC
The DNA here is from genome assembly GCF_042902585.1 of Streptomyces argenteolus. GTDB lineage: Bacteria > Actinomycetota > Actinomycetes > Streptomycetales > Streptomycetaceae > Streptomyces > Streptomyces argenteolus. Next base: position 229,866 of record NZ_JBIBEG010000003.1, on the reverse strand, counting down.
GACCAGCGCCGACGTGGCGCGGCTCGCCGGAGTCTCCCGGGCCACCGTGTCCTACGTACTGAACAACAACACGACCGTACGCATCAGCGAATCGACCCGGGTCCGGGTCAGGGAGGCCGCGGCCGATCTCGGCTACGTCCCGCACGCGGCGGCACGGAGCCTGCGCGCCGGACACACCAGAATGGTGCTGCTGCCCGCCGCGCCCACCCCGGCAGGCCGCCCGCACGAGAGGTTCTTCACCGGCCTGGAGGCGGACCTGCGCCGCCTCGACTACACCGTCGTGCGGTACGGAAGCGTCGGCCTCGGCGCCGACGAGGCGGCCAGGGCATGGGCGGAACTGCGCCCCGTCGCCGTCGTCTCGCCCAGCGGCATCACCCTCACCCCGAAGGGCATAGGCGTCCTCACCCGCTCCGGCGCCAAGGCGGTGATCACCCTGGGCCCGCAGCCGGTCGACGGCGCGCACGCCCTCGTCATGGACCAGGAGGAGATCGGCGGCTGCGCGGTCCGGCACCTGCTGTCCCGCGGACGGCGCCGGATCGGCGTGGTCATACCCCAGGAGCCCGGCCTCGCCCCGTACGCCGCACCGCGTCTGGCCGGGGCGGTGCGCGCGGTGGAGGAGTCGAGCTCCGGCGCACGGGTCCAGCCGCTGCCGCTGCGTTTCGACGAGGCATCGGCCCAGGACCTCGCGGGCCGCTGGCGCGGGCTCGGCGTGGACGCGGTGTTCGCGTACGACGACGAGTACGCCATGCTCCTGATGCGGGCGCTGCAGGACGCCCGGGTCGCGATCCCCGCCGAGACGGCCGTCATCGGCGCCGGCGACCTGATGCTGTGCAGGCTCCTGCGGCCCAGGCTCAGCAGTGTCCGTACCGAACTGGCGACGGCTCAGCCACTGGCCGAGATGATCGACCGGCTGGTGCAGAACCCGGGCGGGGCTCCCGAGCGGCACGACCTGCTGCGGGCGGCGGCGGTGGGGCGCGAGTCCACCTGAGCGGGCGGGGCCGGGCCTCACGACGTGCGCCACCGGCGGCGGCTGTCTAGCGTCGTCGGCATGAGTCATCCGCAGAGCTACGAGATCCTGCTGTTCCCGGAGCCCGAGGACCCCGACGCCGGAGCTCCCGACCCGGTCACCGCCATCCGCTCCGCGGTCGTGGCGGCCACCGGCAGGACCGGCAGGTCGGGCTACCCGCGCTATGCCGGCGAAGGCCTGGAGGCGGACATCGACCCCGCCTCGCACACGGTGGAGGCCCTGCTCGTGGACGGACGCGAGCTGGACTACGGCCTCACGGTGAGGATCGCCGAGCGCATCGGCGGCAGGGAGGAACCGGAGCAGGACGGCGGGGCGGGGCAGCCGGCGCGGACAGGCGGAGGCGGGGACCCGGAGGCGGAGCGGACCGACGCGGGAGGGGAGCCGGGAGCGGAGCGCGGAGCGGACCCCGGCGACCGGCCCGGGAGCAGCTGAGCCGGCGCGCGCTGCGGGGAGCGTGGGCCGGCGCCGTGCGTGACGGCGCGCCGTGAGCGGCTCGTGCCGGCCGGTGCCGGGGGCCGTGCCCGTACATACGAAGGGCCCGGCCGATCGGCCGGGCCCTCGTCACCTGTGCCGCAGGTGTACAGGGACTACTGCTGCTCCTGCTGTGCCTGCTGCGCCTGCTTCTGCTCCTCGACCGACTTGCGTACCTCGTCCATGTCGAGGTTGCGCGCCTGACCGATGACGTCCTCGAGCGCTGCCTCGGGGAGCGCTCCGGGCTGCGAGAAGACCGCCACGTTGTCACGGACGATCATCAGCGTGGGGATGGACCGGATCTCGAAGGCCGCCGCCAGTTCCTGCTGCGCCTCCGTGTCGACCTTGGCGAAGACCAGGTCGGGGTGGCGCTCGGACGCCGCGTCGTAGACCGGGGCGAACTGCCGGCACGGACCGCACCAGGAAGCCCAGAAGTCGATCAGGAGGAATTCGTTGTCGCTGACGACCTGATCGAAGTTTTCCTTGGTGAGCTCTACGGTGCTCATACTCTGTTACCTCTCCCTGGGACCGTTCGGACCTGTCCGGCACAACGGTGACGTCTCTTGCGCTATTCCGCCTGCCCATGTGGCCGGGGGGCACACCCATGCCCACACTGTTCCCATGACTGATGCTGATCGTGCACAGAACGACGAATACGACGTGGTGGTCATCGGGGCGGGCCCGGTGGGAGAGAACGTGGCGGACCGGGCTCGGGCCGCCGGACTGAGCACAGCCGTGATCGAGTCGGAGCTCATCGGTGGTGAGTGCTCGTACTGGGCGTGCATGCCCAGCAAGGCGCTGCTGCGCCCGGTCGTGGCGCGCGCCGACGCGCGCCGGGTGCCGGGGCTGAGCGGCGCGGTGGGCGGACCCCTCGACGCGGACGCCGTCCTCGCCCACCGCGACGAGCAGACCTCCCACTGGAAGGACGACGGCCAGGTCGCCTGGCTGGACAGCATCGGCGCGGACATCTTCCGCGGCAAGGGCCGGCTGACCGGAACGCGCCAGGTGTCGGTGACCGCCGAGGACGGGTCGGAGCGGCACCTCACCGCGCGGCACGCCGTCGCCGTCTGCACGGGCAGCCGGGCCGTCGTGCCCGCGCTGCCGGGCCTCGCGGACGTACGCCCGTGGACCAGCCGCGAGGCGACCAGCGCCAAGGAGGTGCCCGGCCGGCTCGTCGTCGTGGGCGGTGGAGTGGTGGGCGTGGAGATGGCCACCGTCTGGCAGGGGCTCGGCGCCGAGGTGACGATGCTCGTCCGGGGCAAGCGGCTGCTTCCCAAGATGGAGCCGTTCGCCGGCGACCTGGTCGCCGAGGCCCTCACCGAGGCGGGCGCCCGGATCCTCACGGGGGTCTCGGCCAAGAGCGTACGCAGGGCGGGAGCCGACGGCCCGGTCACCGTCGAGCTGGACAACGGGGAGAGCCTGGAGACCGACGAGATCCTCTTCGCCACCGGCCGGGCTCCCCGCACGGACGACCTCGGCCTCGACACGGTGGGACTCACCCCCGGCTCCTGGCTCGCCGTGGATGACAGCTGCCTGGTGGAGGGCAGCGACTGGCTGTACGCGGTCGGCGACGTCAACCACCGCGCGCTGCTGACCCACCAGGGCAAGTACCAGGCCCGGATCGCGGGCGCCGCCATCGCGGCCCGCGCGCAGGAGACCCCTCTGCTGGAGACGGACCGCTGGGGCGCGCACGCGGCCACGGCCGACCACGCGGCGGTCCCGCAGGTGGTGTTCACGGACCCGGAGGCGGCCTCGGTCGGCCTGACACTCGCCGAGGCGGAAGCGGCCGGCCACCGGGTGCGCGCCGTCGACTACGACCTGGCGTCCGTCGCCGGGTCCGGCCTGTACGCGCAGGGATACACGGGCCGGGCGAGGATGGTCGTCGACCTGGACCGCGACATCCTGCTGGGCGTCACCTTCGTCGGCCCGGGCATCGGGGAACTGCTGCACTCCGCGACGGTCGCTGTCGCGGGCGAGGTGCCGATCGAACGCCTCTGGCACGCCGTGCCCGCGTACCCGACGATCAGTGAGGTGTGGCTCCGGCTGCTGGAGACGTACCGCGGCTGAGGAGAGAGCTGGTGCGGTCCGGGCGCGTGCCTGCGGCCGGTGCGGACGCTGCTGATCGGCGTCCGCCGTTCCTCCCGGATGCCGGCTGCGGCATCCTCCCCGGGCGCCGCGGCGCGAGGACGTCCTCACCGCAGCCGAGGCTGTGGGCGGGCATGTCCTCGCGCCGGCGGACGACCGGCAGGTGTGGGATGCCGCAGCTGATGGCCGGCAGCTGCGGCGGCCGGCCATCAGGTCTGGGGCGAGTCGGGATCGGGGGACCGATCTCCCGCACGGTGGGGCCGTGCGACTCGCTCCAGGGAGAGTTCTGCCGGGCGATCCTCGCCGGCGGCGTCAGGAGACCGACGGGATCTCGGTCTCTGCTCGGTGGCAGGCCCCGGTCAGGTGCGGGTCCAGCGTTGGTTGCTGCCGTTCGAGCAGGAGTAGAGCTGGATCAGGGTTCCGTTGGCGGTGCCGGTCCCTACGGCGTCGAGGCAGAGGCCGGACTGGACGCCGACGATGGTTCCGTCGGAGTTGAGGCGCCACTTCTGGGTGTCGCCACCCCAGCAGCTGTAGATCTGGACTTTGGAGCCGTTGGCGGTGCCGGCGGCGTCCAGGCACTTGTTGCCGTAGACCCTGAGCTCTCCTGCGTCGGTGTACGCCCACTGCTGGTTGGTGCCACTGTGGCAGTCCCAGAGCTGGAGCTGGGTGCCGTCGGTGGTGCTGGAGCTGGGCACGTCCAGGCAGCGGCCCGAACCGACGCCCTTGATCTGTCCGGAACCCGCGGGGGGCGTCGTGGTACCGCCGTTGAGCGCGTTGAGGACGGCGGTGTAGGCCGACTTCTTGCTGCCGTCGCCGTTGAACAGCAGCGGTGTCTGGTCCGAGCGCCATGAGTCGGTGTCGCGCACGCCCCAGACGGTGATGCCGAGACAGCGCGGGACGGCCAGGCAGTCGTTGGTCACGTTGGCGTAGGTCGAGGCCGGGGCGCCCTGGATGTCGAGCTCGGTGACGGCCACGTCGACGCCGAGTGCGGCGAAGTTCTGAAGGGTGGTGCGGAAGTTGCTGTTGTACGGGCTGCCGCTGTTGAAGTGCGACTGGAAGCCGACGCAGTCGATCGGGACGCCGCGCTGCTTGAAGTCCCGGACCATGTTGTACATGGCCTGGGTCTTGGCCCAGGTCCAGTCCTCGACGTTGTAGTCGTTGTAACAGAGCTTCGCGGCCGGGTCGGCTGCGCGGGCGGCACGGAAGGCGACCTCGATCCAGTCGTTGCCGGACCGCTGCAGGTTGGAGTCACGCCGGGCTCCTGAACTGCCGTCGGCGAAGGCCTCGTTCACGACGTCCCACTGAGCGATCTTGCCCTTGTAGTGGGCCATCACGCCGTTGATGTGGTCGACCATCGCCTGGCGCAGTGTGCTCCCGCTCAGGCTCTGCATCCAGCCCGGCTGCTGGGAGTGCCAGGCCAGGGTGTGGCCACGCACCTGCTTGCCGTTCTGCACCGCCCAGTTGTAGACGCGATCGGCGGCGGTGAAGTTGAACTGCCCCCGCTGCGGTTCGGTGGCGTCGATCTTCATCTCGTTCTCGGCCGTCACCGAGTTGAACTCGCGGTTCGCGATCGTCGTGTACGTCGAGTCGCCCAGCTTGCCCGAGGCGATGGCGGTACCGAAGTAGCGGCCGCTCTGCGCCGCTGCGGCGCCGAGCGTGCTTTCGGCGGCGTGTGCGCTCGGGGGTACGGCCAGTGCGGCGACCGCACCGAGTGCACTGACGAGCAACGCCAGCAGCAGGCTGCGGGTTCTCCGGCGGAGTGAGGATCCGGGAAGGGCGTACGAGCCCATGACTGTGCCTCCAAGGTGGACATCACGGAAGGACTGAAGCGCGGGGGATTACGTCGTTCTCTCCTGTGCGGCGGACGGATGGACAGGCGGGCGGACCGGCAGGCGCACAGCACACGGGGCGGACCTGCGCCTGGACAGCATCAATTCCTGACGGCGTGTGGTTCGGAGTGTCGAACTGTGGCCGGTTTCTCGACAGGAATGATTGAGGCATTGACGATGCATCGTCAATGCTCCGCACAAGAAAAGTTTTTGTCCCTACTCCGAAACTTTCGAATCTTCAGGAGTCGAATTCCGCCGCCGGTGCCGTCGCCGTCCGACGCCGTGGAGCTGGGTCCAGGGCGGATGTCCGGACGCCTCTCCCGAAGCTTTCGTCCTCCCTGCGGCGCGGTCGGGCCGGCGTGCGGTGCTGCGAACTCCGAAGTTGTTCCGGCCGGCTCGATGCGTCGGCCATCCGGGGAGGGGGGAGTGTTCGCGGGGTGGGCGGTGAGCCTGGGTACGGGTGGCCGGGAGATCCGACTGCCGGTAGCTGCTGTTTCTTCGCAGCCTGTGACCTGGCGTTTCCTCGATCGGGTCGAGGGGTGCCTGCATGCGTAACCTCGTGCGTCGGCGCTCCGCCCGGAACGTGGCGGAGCCCGCCAGGTCTGCGCCGTGCGGCCCGCAGGGCGTGCGCCGGCCTCGACGAGCAGGTCGGCGGTGCCCGTGCCGGGGACGGGTTCCGCCCGTCGCCGCGCGGGGGGAAGTGGTACGCCGGTCCGTGCCGCAGGCCCGGGAGCCGCATCGCGGTGCGGTGCCGGCGTGAGCCCTGTGGCGTGTGGGTGGCACCCCCTGCCTCCGCTTCTGTGCCCTCCCGGGCGCGACGCGACCGTCGGTCCGTGGGGCGGGCGGCCTCCGGTCCATGGGTTCCCCGTACATGTTTCGGTATTCAAAGCGACACTTGCGAGAAGTATTGACGTGGTTCACCGGCTCCCTATCATTAGGGTCGCTCGATACTTCGACAGCTGTTCGAAATAACGAACACTTCGAATCGCTCCACCGCACAGCAGGGTGATGCCGGGTCACGCCGTCCGAACGTGATGACGCGAGGAGTTGTCCGCTTCTATGTCATGACCTCGACAATGCCCAGACATCGCTCTCTTCGCCCCCTGCCATCAGGGCGCTCGGTCGTCCGCGCCTCCCCCTCCGCACGTAGGTCGCCCGGAGGCGCCGGGCGACGCCGGGCTTCCGGACGTACGAGAAGGGCCGGGGGACACAAGCGGTGTGCCGCGGTGCTCACACACCACTGCACATCGCCCCACACCGACAGTCCGGGCAACCTCCGACGAGGCCAACCGGAGTCGCCTGATCAAGGTTGAGGTAGCCCATGCACAGAGGAAGTTTCCGCCGCAGGCATCCGTCCGCGGCGCTCGCGGCCGTCGTCGCGGCCCTGGCCGCCTTGGCGGCGATGCTCGTCGCCCACCCGGCTCAGGCGGCTGCCAGTGGTGCGTTGCGCGCTGCTTCGGGCCGGTGTCTCGACGTACCGGGCGCCGTTCAGACCGACGGCACGTACCTGCAGATCTACGACTGCTGGAACGGAACCAACCAGCAGTGGACGTTCACGGACGCCAACCAGCTGACCGTGTACGGCAACAAGTGCCTGGACGTGCCAGGTCACGCCACCACAGCCGGCACCCGGGTGCAGATCTGGGGCTGCTCAGGCGGCGCGAACCAGCAGTGGCGGGTGAACACCGACGGCACGGTCGTCGGAGTGGAGTCCGGGCTGTGCCTGGAGACCGCGGGCGGCGGCACGGCCAACGGCACGGCCGTGCAGCTGGGGACGTGCAACGGCGGCAGCAACCAGAAGTGGTCCGGTCTGACCGGGACGCCGCCGACGGGGGGCACGTGTGCTCTTCCCTCGACGTACCGCTGGACGTCGACGGGCGTGCTGGCCCAGCCTGCGAACGGGTGGGCCGCGGTGAAGGACTTCACCACCGTCACGCACAACGGCAAGCACCTGGTCTATGCCTCGAACGTGTCGGGATCGTCGTACGGCTCGATGGTGTTCAGTCCCTTCACGAACTGGTCGGACATGGCATCGGCCGGCCAGACCGGAATGAACCAGGCCGCGGTGGCCCCCACGCTGTTCTACTTCGCGCCCAAGAACATCTGGGTGCTGGCGTACCAGTGGGGTGCGTCCCCCTTCATGTACCGCACGTCGAGCGACCCCACGAACCCCAACGGCTGGTCCTCCCCGCAGTCCCTGTTCACCGGGAGCATCTCCGGTTCGGACACCGGCCCGATCGACCAGACCCTGATCGCCGACGGCCAGAACATGTACCTGTTCTTCGCCGGTGACAACGGCAAGATCTACCGGGCCAGCATGCCGATCGGGAACTTCCCGGGCAACTTCGGATCGTCGTACACGACGATCATGAGCGACACGAAGGCCAACCTCTTCGAGGGCGTCCAGGTCTACAAGGTCCAGGGCCAGAACCAGTACCTCATGATCGTCGAGGCGATGGGCGCGAACGGGCGCTACTTCCGTTCCTTCACGGCCTCCAGCCTGAACGGGTCCTGGACACCGCAGGCCACCAGCGAGAGCAACCCCTTCGCGGGCAAGGCCAACAGCGGCGCCACCTGGACCAACGACATCAGCCACGGTGACCTGGTCCGCAACAACCCCGACCAGACCATGACCATCGACCCCTGCAACCTCCAGTTCCTCTACCAGGGCAAGGACCCCAACGCGGGCGGCGAATACAACCGGCTGCCCTGGCGGCCGGGCGTGCTCACCCTGCAACGCTGACCTTCCCGATGCACGGTGACCGTGGTGGGGTGCGGGCGGTAGGCGGGTGCCGAGCGGCGCACCGCGGGGCCCCTTCCACCTGCTGACCGGCACCACCTCGAGGAACCCCGGCCGTCCGGCGGCCGGGGTTCCTCTCACCTCCCGGTGCCCACGCGACGGCCGGTCGAAGGAGGGCGCGTCGGGCCGGTCCGCAGCGCACGGCCGTGTTCGGTCGGAGTGCGGCTCGGGGTCTGTCCTTGACCGTGGTCGCTGAAGACATCCGAGGGCAGGCGCGTTCCGCAGGGATAGGCGAGGTCCTGGACGACTCCCGACGAGCGGGCTGGTCAGGCGGTGTTCCGCAGGGCCGCGTGCGCTTCGGTGAGTCGGTCGACCGCGGTGCCGAGGGCTTCGGGTGGGAGGGTGAAGGGAAGCCGCAGGTAGCGGTCCAGCGTGCCGTCGGGGGAGAAGCGGAAGCCGGGCGTGAGGGCGAGACCGCCCTCGCCCTGCTGGAACGGACCGCGGGCCGACCGGGCCTCATCGCCGGCTGCGGGACGCGGTGCGCTGACACGGGAACCGCATGACCGGCTACGCCCTCCGATCGCGGCCGGCCACCGGAGGAGGGGCCTCACCGGGCCGGGCAGCGGTGGGCCCCACTGCGCCGTTTGCGTCGCTCATGATGGGTAGCCTCCCAAGATGACTGTGAGCTTCGACGAAGCGGTTCGTGCTCGGTTGCGAGCTGCGCACATCTGGTACGTCGCCACCGTGCTCGCCGACGGTGCGCCGCAAGTCAGCCCGATGTGGGTCGACTTGGAGGGCGAGAACGAGCTGTCGTTCAACACCTCGGCAGGCCGGGTGAAGGAGGAGAACCTGCGCAGAGATCCTCGCGTCTACCTCTCGCACGCGGACGCGGGCAATCCCTTCGATCGCGTACAGATCAGGGGAGAGGTGGTCCGCTTCGTCGAAGGTGCGGAAGCTCACGACCGGATGGACCGGCTGGCCCGGAAGTACCTGGGCAGCGAGCGGTTCGAGTGGACCATGCCGGGCGAGCGGCGGATCGGGGTGATCGTGCGCCCGACGAAGGTGCGGCACATCGTGGGCGTCGAGCGCTTCCGGCCCGGGGGGCCCCTTCCGGCGCCCTGACCGGCGCCACCCGGCATCCGGGACCGGGCCACCTGGCACGTGTTCACGGATCCCCTCGCAGACGGTTGGCCGGCCGCGGCTCGGGTCCCGACTCGTCCGGGCACAGCTGAAGGCCCGGGTCGGCGTTTTCAGGAGCGGTACGCCGCCGGGGCGGAGCGCCTGGCACATGGGACGCCGCGGCGCGCTCGACGACGTGCACCAGGTCGAAACCGTCCCAGGGCGGGGATCGACCGGCCGGGCGACCGAGGGCCTGCGGCTCGTCCGAATTCTCCCCTCGCGCGCGTAGGCTGCCGACGCTGACCATCCGTCATGAAAGGGGAAAAATCGTGGCATCTCGCCTCAACCCGTATATCAGCTTTGCCGGCGACGCACGGCAGGCCATGGAGTTCTACAAGAGCGTCTTGGGCGGCGACCTGACACTCCACACCTTCGGTGACATGGGCGGGGGCGCCGGGCAGAGCGACAAGATCATGCACGGCACACTCGAGACGCCCGCCGGCTTCACGCTGATGGGCGCGGACAATCCCCCGGGGACGGAACACCAGGCCGGGAACAACTTCGCCGTCAGTCTGAGTGGCGACGACCCGGACGAGCTGCGTGGCTACTGGGAGAAGCTGAGTACGGGCGGCAACGTCTCCGTGCCGCTGGAGAAGCAGATGTGGGGTGATGTGTTCGGCATGTGCACGGACACGTTCGGCATCGCCTGGATGGTCAACATCAGCGGGCAGAACGCCTGATGCCCCCGGTGGGGGGTGCCGGCGAGCGCGTGGCCCACTCGCCCGCACCCCACCGACGGGCGGCTGCCGCCGGTCACGCCCGGCCGGTGCGGCGTGGTCCCGGACGCCGTCCTTGCGTGGACTCCGCCTCGTACGCGAGGAATTCGTTCGCGCCCCACCCAGTGAGCGGTTAACTTCCCTCCGGGCGCCGCGAGACGGAGTGCGGCGCGGCGAGGTGGATCGTGACGGGAAGGGCACGTATGGAGACCGAGGGACCGCGGACCGACCGTCTGGGCCTGTTGCTCGACCAGTTCGACCAGGCCAGGGAAATGGCTCAGGTGAGGCTCACGGGGCTCGGTGACGAGGAGTACCTCTGGGAGCCGGCGCCCGGTTCCTGGTCCGTCCGCCGCCGGGGCGAGGCGCCCACGCCCAGGGCGTACGGTCCGGGGGAGTGGGTGCTGGACAAGGGGGCTCCGGACATCCCGGCGAACGAGTACGCCGAGATCGCCCGGCAGGCCGCGAGTGGCATGACGGTCGCCAAGATCGCCGAGGACTGGAGCGTCGGCGTCGAGCGGGTCGAGGAGGTGCTCGCGCACGTGGGCGAGCCGGAGCCCGACGACGTGCCCCTCACCACCATCGCCTGGCGGCTGGGGCACCTGCACTCCTGTTTCGCCGGTCAGTGGGAGTGGACGTTCGGCGAACGACGGCAGGATCCGAACTTCCTGGTCGACTTCACCCCCTCCGCCGCCGTGGGGCTCGACCGGTTCTGGGCCCTGATCGACCGCTGGCGCGAGAGCGTGGCCGTCGTCACCGAGGAACAGCTCGACACGGTCGGGTTCTCGCAGTATCCGTACGGCTCCGACCCCGACGACCCCTTCATCACCGTGCTCGCGGGGGCCAACCTCGAATTCATCCACCACATGGCCGAGATCGCTCTGCTCCGTGACCTGTGGCGGACCCGCTCCGGACCCCGGAGGTAGGCGCGGAGGGCGCGCCACTTTCGCAGGCGGGCCGGGGGCGGGTCCTCGCCTCCTCCTCCGGGGCTGAGTTCGCGCCCGTAGGGGCAAGCGCCTGCGCCGCCCCTCCCTCGCGCCGCTCCGAGGGCGAGGGGCGGCTCGGTGGGCATCCTGCCGGATCCGGACGGTCCGGTGTCCGGTCGCGGAGAGGCCAGGGCTCAGTTGCGGATGAGAAGGACGAGCCCGGCCGAGACCGCGCCGAGCGCCACGGCGGCCACCCCGTATCCGAGACGGTGTGCACGCAGACCAGGGAGGAAACGGTCCACCGCGAGCCGTCCGGGCCCGGTGAGCGCCAGCCCGGCCGCACCCACGGCGAGAAGGAGCTCGTACTCGACGCCTTGCGGTGCGAAGAAGCCGCCGCCCCACTTCACGGCGAGCGCGTTGATCATCGTGCCGAAGACGGCGGCGCCGGCGAGAGGTGTGAGCAGCCCGAGAGCGAGGGCGAGTCCGCCGAGGGTCTCGCTGAGGCCCGCGATCAGAGCCATCGTCTCGCCGGCCGGGTAGCCGCTCATTTCGAAGAACTGGCCGGTGCCCTCGAGTCCACCGCCACCGAACCAGCCGAAGAGCTTCTGCACCCCGTGCGCGGCAACGGTCAGGCCGAGCGCCAGACGCAGCAGGAGCAGTCCGCCGTCGTAGGCGTGGGGCGAGGTGCCGTTGAGCTGTGCGGTGCCGGAGGGCGAGTCGGTCGTGCGGAGGGTGGCAGACATGCGCGCTGGTCTCTCTGTTGCGGACAAGGAAAGCTTGAATGTTCAAGCTATTAGTCGAACGTATCATCTGCGTGAAACTTCAACAATGTCGGTCCGTGGCGCGTCGCGGCGCGGCGCTCTGTCTGCGGTGCCGGTTCCGAACGGCGACCGCCTCCGGCGCGGCACCCCCCGCAGGGTTTTCGGTGGAGCGGCGGGAGGGGCACGGGTGCGACGTGGCGCATGGGTTGAAAGCGGCCGTTCGGGAGGCCGACGGCGGAAGGCGGGGGCCGGGGTGGTCCGGCGGTGCATCGGCGGAAATCCGTGTGACGGGATGACAAGCCTTGGCGTCATCGCCCGGCCGCCCTGCACCCCCCGTTCTGCACCGGAGGGACGCCACGGCTGAGCACCATGATCCCGCGCCGGCCCGGCTCCCGTGGTCCGCCGTCGATCCCCACCGCAACGCCCGAGCGGGACCGCTTGCGCGTGAGGGTCGTACTCCTGCTCACCGGACCCGCCGTGGACCGGTCGACCGGACCGCGTCTGCTCGCTTCCTCGCGGACCCGCCGACACGGATCAGGCTCTGCCGGTGGCCCGCGCCGAGGGTGCGGGTGTCATCGGCCCGCACGCCGTAGCCCTCCGGACCGGGTGTGTCGTGACCTGACCGCTCACTCGGCGCCGAGGGCACTGGCGAGGAACGCGGCCTGATTGCGCCCGAGTCGCGTCGCGATCACGGCCTCGCCGCCTGTGATGGAACCGATGATCCTGACCTTCACCAGCAGACGGTCGTCCCCCTGGACGACCGCCAGCGAGTCCGAGTCCCCGGACCGGCCCGCCACCCTGCCGGTCAGTTCGGCGAAGGCTTCGGCGTCGCGGTCCCCGAACTCGACCCGCACCGACCATCCGCCCTGACCGCCCGCCTCCGTGTCCTCGAAGGCCGTGACGTTCCGGAACCTGTTCACCGTCATTCCCGGCGCGGTGGAGACGACGACGCACAGTTTGCGGTCGTCGGAGGTGAAGCCCCGGCCGGACGGCACCGCGGGCCGCGGCGTAGCGAAGCCGTCGGCCGACGTCGCCTCGCCGTCGGGGCAGACCCCGGGCTGCTCGCTCTCCACTTCGAGGATGCGCACCGGCAGATCGGGGGTGCCCGCCCGGCCCGTGCTCCCCGCATCCTCCCAAGGGCGGAACACCAGCAACGCGACCAGCGCGGCGACCACGGCCGACACGCCCGCGAGCACCCGTGGCCGTCGCACGCGCCCGAGCACGCCCGTGCGCGCGGGGCCGGTGAGGCGGGCGGTGGGGGGCGGTGAGGGTGCCGGCCGGGTCCTTTCCTCCCGCCCCGCCTCAGCAGAAGCGGACGCGGCCGGGCCGTCCTCGCCCAGGTGAAGGATCGCGGCCCGCAGCGCGTCGGTCCGCTCGGCACGATGCCTTTCGATGGCGGCGGTCCACCGGGCGTCCAGCACACCGCCACCCGCCCGGCCGGCCGGACCCGTCCCGAGGTGCCCGGCACAGTACGAGACGAGCTCGGCCGGTGTGGGCCGCATCCCCGGGTTGGGTTCGAGGCAAGGGTGGATCAGACCGTGGAGTTCCGGGTCCAGACCGGAGACGTCCGTCCGGCCGGAGGCCGCCCGCATCAGCAGCTCGATGGCCGACAGCTGCTCGATGTCCGCGTACGGGGGCCGGCCCGCCGCCAGGTAGAAGAGCGTCGCCCCGAGGGAGAACACGTCCGACGCCTCCGCGGTCGGCTCGCCCCGGGCCTGCTCGGGTGAGGCGTACGCGACGGTGCCCAGGGCGGACTGGGTCCTGGTGAGGTCGTGCGCCTGCGAGATGCCGAAATCGATCAGCCTCGGCCCTTCGACGGGCAACAGCACGTTGGAGGGCTTGATGTCCCGGTGGACGAGACCCGCGGTGTGCAGCGAGGCGAGCGCCTCCGCCATTCCGGCGGCCACCCAGTGCAGCGCGTCGGAGTCCAGTACGCCGCAGGCCTCCACGAGATCCCGGAGAGAGGGTGCGGGTACGTACTCCTGCGCCATCCACGGCACAGCGGCGCCGGGGTCCGCGTCCACGACACTCGCCGTGTACACCCCGTGCACCCGCCGCGCGCACTCGACCTCGCGCGCGAAGCGTCTGCGGTCGTCCGCGCTGTCCGTGATCAGCGTCTTGAGCGCGACGGTGCGTCCCCCCGGTGAACGCGCCAGGTACACCCGGCCCATACCGCCGCTCGCCAATTCGGCCAGCACGGTGAAGCGGCCCACCCGCTGTCCAGGACGTATCGTCTCGGCCTTCTCCCACCGCATGGTCCGCCCCCTGTCCCGCCACGACGGGGGAGCCTTGCCCCGGCCGGTCGCCCCGTACCCGGCCCGCTCCGCGCAGGTGCCGCCGGCCGCGATGCAGCGGCCAGGAGACCTTAACCGCGAACCGCGCGGTTCCGTCGGGGAAACCGCCGATCACGTGCGTACGGCGGAGAGTCATCCGGACCCGTGGGAAGGCCGCCGGGGGATGGTCGCGGCCGGTGGAACCCAGCGGCTCGTGCGGCGCACCGTGGTGGAGACGTCGTACTCCTTCCTGAGCTGTTCGGGGACGGCGTAGTGCATGACGCGTCCGCGGGTGAGCGAGGACAGCTCGAAGAGGGTGGTCAGATGGCCGATCCGGTCCAACGCCCAGGCGCCCAGGGGCGAGTGGTCCTCGATGGACTCCAGTACACCGAGCAGGTGCGGCACGGCACGGACGGCGGTGTCCCACGAGGTGCGGGGGACCTGGAGCCAGTCGGCGCAGGTGTCGCCGACGAGATGGCGGATCAGCGCGGACACCAGCGGGTCGAAGAGCGTCCCGGGGACGACCTCCTCGTAGAGGTCGATGAGCTGCCGGGTCAGATGCGCGCCCTCGGGGGAGGGCCCCATGTGCCGGACCATGTAGAGGTCGAGGAACTGCCTGGCCTCGTCGAGGGTCTTCGGCACCGCGTCCTGGTCGACACCGAGCATCGCGCCGACCACGCGCCAGGCGTAGTAGTAGGCGTCGGCGCCCTCCGACGACATGTGGACACCGAGGCGATGCAGACTGTCCAGCACGAGCAGGGAGAAGAACATCTGGCCGCCGATCATGTCCTCCTGGCAGATCGGCGTACCGAGCGCGTCGGAGTCCCAGTGGCCCCCGCGCTTCAGATGGTGGCGGATGGAGGCGTGGAGAAGGCGCACCTTCTGCGCGGCGGGGACGAAACGGCTGCCGGCCTCGAAAGCGTCCGGCTGCATCAGGTAGACGGTGAACTGGCCGGTCTCCGCCATCCGTTTGGAGGGGTACGAGAGCCCGTGGGAGGCCGAGAGCAACTTCGCCACGTGGGGCACGACGTAGCAGGCGGGCATGGAGGCGAAGGACAGGGCGGTGGCGATGTGCACGTTGTTGTCGGTGAAGAACAGCCGGGCCCTCTCCATCTCGTCCCAGTCCACCCAGTCCGGCGGTGCCGCCGTGGCTTCCAGGTACTCGCGCGCGACATCGGGCAGTCCGTCCGGCAGGGGAGCGCCGACGGTGGAGACGTAGCGCATCAGGGTGTTGAACTTTCCCACCTCCCCTCGCTCGAAGAGCGTGGCGACGGTCGCGTCCGCGAGCTCGTCGCCGACGCGGCGCAGGGCGTTCGCGGACTCCTCATCGGGACTGGTCATGGTGGACTCCTCGTGCTGTTCGGGAGGGGGATCGGGAGCGGTACGGGACCGGCGTCGGGATCGCGATCGGGTGAGGGCGGGCCGGGCAGGCGGGATGCGCCCGTTGACGTGTCCGGGCACCGACGGGACGAGGGCAGGCCGGGGTACGCACATGCTCCTGCGGTCAGGACCTGCGGGCCGTCACGGAGTGCGCCAGCGTGGTCAGGGCGTCGGAGGCGTGCGAGGGGACATCCAGCCCGTGCAGCACGCCGAGGGCCTCCTCGGTCCGCTCGGCGATCATGTCCTCGATGCGGCCGGGGGCGTCGAGGCGGAGCATCACCTCGCGTACCGCGTGCAGACCCTCCTCGCCCAGGTCGCGCCGGCCCAGCAGGGCGCGCAACTGCCGTCGCTCGCCCGCGTCGGCCGCCCGCCAGGTCTCGGCGAGCAGCGCTGTGGGCCGGTGGCCGCGCAGATCGTCGGTGTTGGCCTTGCCGGTGCGTTCGGGACTTCCGAACAGGCCGAGGAGATCGTCCCGCAGCTGGAAGGCCTCCCCCAGCGGGACTCCGTACGCCGAGAAACCGCCGCGCAGCCTTTCTCCCGCGCCGGCCAGGGCGCCACCGATCAACAACGGCTGCTCGACGGTGTACTTGGCGGTCTTGTACCGGATCACCTTCAGCGAGTCCGCGGTGTCTGGGTTCCTGCCGGTGCGCAGGATCTCCAGACACTCACCCGCGATCAGCTCCCGTGTCAGCACCGACCACAGCGGGCGGGCCCGGGAGAGATAGGCCGCGGGCAGTCCGCTGGTGGCGAACAGTTCCCCGGCGAGGCCGATCAGCAGGTCCCCGACCAGCATGGCCAGCGACCCGGCGGCAGCCGCGGCCCGTGGCCGCCGGCGTACGGCTTCGCGCAGCGCGACGTGTGCCGTGGGCCTGCCGTGCCGCAACGGGCTGTCGTCGATGAGGTCGTCGTGCACCACCGCGGCGGCGTGCACCAGTTCCATCGAGGCTGCCGCGCGTACCAGCGCGTGGCTGTCCGGCTGTCCCGCCGCGCGCCAGCCCCAGTAGCAGAAGGCCGCCCGCAGCCGTTTCCCGTCCGCGACCGTGGCCTCCAGCTGCTCGGCGACGGGCCCCAGAGCCGCGTCGATCTCGGTGAACCGCCGGGCCTCCTGGGAGACGAATCCATGCAGTACGTCGTCGACGCGCGCCTTGAACGCGGCCGGCTCCCAGCGGTCAGGCCCCATCGGCTGCCCGCCGCTCCACGGCTGCCCGGGCGAGGATCTCCAGATGGGCCGGGGGAGGCGCGGCGTACCGGTCGAGGGCCAGGCGCCCCCGCGCCATCAGGTCCCGTTCCGCCTCCGTCGCCAGCTCGGCGGCGTCCGAGCGGCGAAGGAACCCCCGCACCGCGCCCAGTGCCGAACCCGCGGTGCTCACCGCGAGATCCGCCAGCCCCGCCACCAGCAGCACCGCCTGCCCGTCCGGGCCCCCGGGCCTTCGTGACTCCTGCGTCATGCCGTCTCCCCGCACCCCACGCGCATCCGGACGGCGTCGGTCGAGCGCCGTCCTGCTCAGGATCGCGTCGCGCGGGACACGGGATCGCAGGAAGTCACCATCGAGTGAGTGTCTCGTCCGGCCGTGCGGATCGTGGCGCGATCGCCTCCGGGACGGTCAAACGCCGCAGCCGCACCTCGTGTCCGGACCCCGCCGGGTCCCCGCCGGGTCCCCGACGGGTACCGAGGACCCGCGCGCCGGGTGCCGGCAGGGCTGGCGCGCCGCATGCCGGGTCCGGCGGTGATGCTCCGTGCGGTGCACCGTCCGTCGGTCACCACGGCACCTCTACGGGAGGACGGACGACGCAGGCGCCCCGGTGACGATCCGTCGGCCAGGCCGATGTGCGAGTTCGCCCCTCGGCGGCAGGCCGAGCCGACGGGCCGGACCCGCGGATCGCAGGGCTCAGGGGGCGGAGGAGGGACCGGGCGGGAGGTGCACCGTCATGATCAGGTGGCAGGTGCCGGTGCCCTCGCCACGGTAGGTGTGGGAGGAGTCCCCGTCGAAGGTCGCGGTCTGGCCGGCCTCGACGGGGTGCTCCGAGCCGTCGACGACCAGCGTCATCCGGCCCGCGGTCACGCTGACGGTCTCGACGACGCCCGCCTGGTGGGGATGGCTCGGATACTCCTCGCCGGGCTCCAGCCGCCAGCGCCAGATCTCGGTGGGCGCCGCACCCGAGGTGGTGAGCATGAGCCGGGCCTCGCTGCCCTGCTCCCCGGTCCACAGGGGCATCACCCTCTCGGCGGACACGACGCGGACGCGGCCTTCGGCCCGGCCCTCCATGAGGGCGGACACGGAGACGCCCAGGGTGTCCGCGAGCCGGACCAGCGTCGCGAAGTTCGGATTCCCCTGCGCCTTCTCCAGGGCGACCAGGGCGCCCTTGCTGACCTTGGCCCGGCGGCCGAGCTCGTCCAGGGAGAGACCGGCGCGGGTGCGTGCTCCCCTCACGTTGTGTGCGAGCGCCCGCAGCGCAGCGTCTGTCTCGGTCATTCCCTCATCCTTCCTCCCGATCGGGGCCCCGCACCCCTCACGAGCGGACCAGTGCAATGCACCGTTCGGTCGGTCGGTTGAAAGTACCGGTCGGTTCACTGTACTGTTCAGTCGCTCCATTGCATAGTAAGGGATGTACCGTGATCGCTCTGCTGCTTGCCCTGGGCAGCTCTCTGGCCTACGGGTGCGCCGACTTCCTCGGTGGACTCGGCTCCCGCAAGGCCCATGTCCTGCGCACCGTGATGATCGCCGCCCCGGCCTCTCTCGCGGTCGAGCTGCTGCTGTGGCCGTTCCTCGGTGCCTCCTTCGACGCTCGGACGCTCGCCTGGGGAGCGGCTTCGGGAGTCGCGTCGGCCGCCGCGTTCGCCCTGCTCTACAGGACCCTGGCCATCGGCCCCATGAACGTGCTCTCCCCGGTGACCGCGCTGGTCTCCGCCGTGCTCCCCGTCGGGGTGGGCCTGCTCCAGGGTGAGCACCTGGGAACCGCCGGGGTGATCGGCCTGCCACTCGCCCTGGCCGCCGTGGTGCTGGTCAGCGCCGGGCACGGCGCCGGCGGACGCCCCTCCCGTACGGCGCTGCTGCTGGCCTTCGGCGCCGGCGCGGCGATCGCCCTCCAGCTGATCTTCCTGCATCAGGCGCCGTCCGGGAGCGGTGTCGGCCCGTTGATCGTCGGCAGGGCGGTCTCCTCGTTGGTCACCCTGACCGCGGCGGGCCTGATGTATCGCCGGCTGGGCGCGGAGAGGCCCGCGTACGCGATGTCGGCGGCTGCCGGAGTGCTGGACTCGGTGGCGAACCTGCTGTTCCTGCTCGCGGTCCGCAGCGGGGACCTCGCGGTCGTCGCCGTGATCACCGCCCTCTATCCGGCCGGCACGGTCCTGCTCGCCCGCGGCGTGCTCGCCGAACGCATCGGACGGGGCCAGCTCGTCGGGCTCGGCACCGCAGCCGCGGCCGTCAGCCTTCTCGCCCTGACCTGAGGATCTCGACCGTGAAGCACGTTCGTCCCGCCCCAGGGCACAGGCGTACGGAAGGGCTGGGCCGCCGAAGGCCGGACCGCTGCGCCTGCCCCCTCTCCGTGGCGGGGGCCACATGCACGTACGGCGACGGCCCGGCCGCTCGGCCGGCGTGCCGGTGCCGCCGCCCGCCTGACCGCTCACGGCAGGGCCTCGACGTCCCCCGCCGCCCGGTGGCCCCGTCCCCTGGGCCGCATCGGCCCCGACCTCTGACCCCCACCTCTTGTACGCACCATCGAGGAGCGAAACCCTTCATGACCACCTTCCGCATCTCCCCTGACGTCGCCGACGCCTTCCCGGACACCCTGATCGCCGTGGTCACCGCCATCGGTCTGCGCGGTCACGAGCCCTGGCCGGAGACCGTCAGTGCCCTGGAGGCCATGGAGCGGCAGCTCGCCGACGGCTCCTGGCAGCCCGCCGACGAGACCGACGCGAGGATCGAGGCGTGGCACACCGCCTACCGGTCCTTCGGCACGAACCCCCGCCGGATCCGCCCCAGCGTCGACGCTCTCGGCCGCCGGTTCGCGAAGAAGGGGGCCATGCCGCGGATCAGCCCGGCCGTCGACTCGTACAACGCCGTCTCCGTGCGGCACGGGCTGCCCGCCGGCGCGTTCGACCTGGACCACGTCAGCGGGGACGTCGACATCCGGTACGCCGACGGCACGGAGGAGTTCACCCCGCTCGGCGAACCCGGCAGCATCGAGAACCCCAAGCCCGGCGAGATCGTCTACACGGACGCAGCCGGTGTCCTGACCCGCCATTGGAACCACCGCGACGCCCACCGCACCCGCGTCACCGAGGACTCCACCCGTGTCGCCTTCCTCCTCGAAACCCTCCACGCCACGCGCGACGGCGGCCTCCTCGAGACCGCCGCGCACGAGCTCCAGGACCTCCTCGCTCCGCACGCCGACCAGGTGGCCGTGCACTACCTGAGCCGCGACTGAGGCAGGGCGCGGTCGTAGGGGCCGACGGTCAGGAGTCCCCCGGCGGGCTGAGCCGGAGGGGCGGGGGCCCCACCCGGCGGTCGTGACAGGTGCGCGTTCGTTCCCCGGCCGAGTGCCGGAGGCCCGCGTCGCGGCGGACCGCAGCGCGGCCGGCGTGCGCGGGCTCGGCCCGGGCGGGTGCACGCCGCCGCACCGGGCGACCGGACAGGCCGGGCGCGATCGTCGCCGAGCGCCCGTGCTGCCGTCGCGGGCCACCCGGGGCGGGACCCTCCCCTCGTCAGGGCGTGTACAGCGACTGCAGCCGGGTCACCCGCCCCTCTCCGTCGAAGCTCAGGTCGAACCCGAAGAGTGCGGGGGCGGAGGGCGCCCGGGTCTCCAGGCGCTCGACGAACTCGGCCTGGGTGTACGACGCGGGATGCTTCGCGTCGCCGAGCGGGACGGACAGCAGCACCGTCGCGTCCTCGGCCATGGGCACCTCGGTGTAAGGCCCCTCGCCCGGGACGATGACCCATGCCTCGAACTGGGGGTGCGCCTTCTTCTGGGCGGGCCGCACCGACAGGACGGTCACTCCGCCGCTGGTCCGGGCGTCGTCGATCTGCACGAACTGCTTGGTGCCGGCCCAGGGGGCGGCAGCGGCCGGGGACGAGGACGCCGAGGCCGCGCCGGCCGGGGACGGCGTGCCGTCGGGGGCCGCGTCCCCGCTCCGCGTGGCGACCGGCGACGCCTCGGCGGCGGAGGGCGTCGCCGATGCCGCCGGAGCGGTGGCGTCCGTCCGCCCGTCACCTCCACCGCCGCACCCGGTCAGGGTGGCGAGGCTGAGGGCGAGAGCGGTGAGCCCGCGTACGGCGGTCCGGCGGTGTGTGACGTGCATGGTCAAGGTCCCCCACGGATCAGGTGTGTTCCGGATACATGACCTCTACGCGCCGCCCCACCCTGCGGGTTGCACCACCGGCGCACCGATTTCGCCCGTCCGCACGGAGGTTCGCGAGCTCCCGAGTGAAATCAGCCGGTGAGCCAGTACGCCTCCCGCAGCGAGTGCACCCGGCCCTCGCTGTCGTAGTCGATCGCGAAAGCCCACCGGGGCCTCGAGGCCAGTCGGTCCACCAGTGCGCCCAACTCCACGTCCTCGGGCTTGCCGTCGAGGAGCCGCCGGGTCTCCACCAGCGTCCCCCGGGGCAGGGTCAGCGTGTGCACCACGCCGGTGGGGGCCGCGGTTCCCCCCTCGGAGCGGAGCTGCTCGACGGTGACCTGCACCGCGTCCCCCTTCACCACCGCGCCGTACACATGGCCCAGTTCGGCGGCGTACTCCTCACCGGCAGCGGGTGCCGGTGGGGCGAACGGCGAAGCGGTGGAGGTCGGGACGACCGCGGGCGGCTCCGGTCCCCGGGGGACGCCGGTCAGCGACAGGCCGCCCACGCCCACCGCGACCGCCAGCAGCGCGCCACCGGACACCAGGACCGCGCGTCTGCGGCGCACGCGCCGCTCGCCACGCGCCCGGATGCGGTCCGCTGCCATCGGCGCCGCCAGCCGCCGTCCTGACGCGGCGAGGTCGGCCAGGCGGGTTTCGAGCACGGTCTCGTCAGCCATGACGTACCTCCGGCAGGCGGGTCGTCCGGCGATCCAGCTCGGTGTCGGCGAGCAGCCGTGCCAGCGCGGCACGGCCCCGGCTCAGGTGCGCCTTCACCGTACCGATGGGGCAGTCGGCCTCGGCAGCCACCTGCTCGACCGTCAGGTCGCAGAGATGGTGGAGCACCACGGCCCGTCGCTGAGCCTCGGGAATCCGCCGCAGCGCCTGGACCAGGAGCACGTGGTGCGGTTCGGGTGGTGGTACCGGGGGTGGCGGCCCCTGGCGCCGGTCGAACGCGAGCGCGGTGCGTACCCGTCGCCACCGGCTGACCGCGAGCCGCCAGGCCACCGTGCGCACCCATGCCTCGGGGGCGCCGTCCAGATCCAGTTCCGCCCGGCGCTCCCACGCCCTGACGAAGGCCTCCTGGACCACGTCCTGGGCCTCCGCCAGGTCGCCCGTCATCGCGTACAGCTGGCCGATGAGCCGGCCGACGCTCGCGGCGTAGAAGGCGTCGAACTCGTGCTCGCGCGCCCCCTGGGCGCAACGCGATTCATCTGATGGTCGCATGATTCTCGTGTCACGCTGCGCGCCGCCGTGCGGTTCCCGAGCGCTGCGAGGAAGGGGAACAACTCCCGTTCGGCAACTCCCGTTCGGGGCCGGTTCTCGCCGCCGTCTTCCCGGCGGCGGCCTCGGTGCGGCGCCCCGGTGGAAGGGGTAGGCGTCTCGGGAACGCATCCGCATGGCGAGACGGATCGGCAAGCGGAGCAAGCCCGTCCGTATATTCGCACGCATGTCTGTATCGGTTCCGTCGTTGTGCCACGCGCTGTTCGCGCAGTCGGCGTGGTGTGTCGACGACGGTCTCTGTTGCCGCTGAGTCCCCGTCCGGCGCGCGTTTCCGCGCCGTCGACAGCCAGTGCCACCGTCCGTCGTGCATCACCCCGGAGACCTTCGTGACCACCGCGCCCCCTGCCGGGCCCGCCGCACCGCCGCGTGCGTTGCCCGCCCTGTTCGTCCCCTCTCCCACATCCGTGCCGAGGCCCGAGGCCCCGCCGCTGCCCCCTGTGCGCCGGACACCTCTCATCGTGTCCGGGCTGCTCGCCGTGGCTCTGACCGCCTACGTATGGAGCGCGCACGGTGCCGAGCCGGGCGTCCTGCTCCTCGTGGGGCTCGGCCTGGGTGTGGCCCTGTTCCACTCCCGGTTCGGCTTCACGTCCGCCTGGCGGCAGCTCATGGCGGTCGGCAACGGAACGGGGCTGCGCGCGCACGCCCTGCTGCTCGGCACCACGGCGACCTTGTTCGCCCTGATCATCGGCACGGGCACCGGCCTGTTCGGCTCCCAGCCCGCGCCCTCGGCCGGGCCGCTCGGGACCGGCCTGGTCCTCGGCTCCCTGCTCTTCGCCGTCGGCATGCAGCTCGGCGGCGCCTGCGCCTCGGGCACGCTCTTCGCCGTCGGTTCGGGGCAGAGTTCGGTGCTCCTGACGCTGGGCGGGTTCATCGCGGGGGCCACGCTCGCCGCCTGGCAGTTCGACCTGTGGAAGGACCTTCCCGCCTGGGAACCGGTCGTCCTGTCCGATCACATCGGCTGGTTCGGCTCATGGGCCGTGACCATCGCCGTGCTGCTCGTGGTGGTCGTGGTCACGCGTCGCGTCCAGGCCCGACGCAACCCGCCGCCCCTCGGGGCGGTTCCCTCGGCCCGCACCGCTGCCGTCCGCGCTCTGCGGGGCTCCTGGCCCCTGGCCGCCGGCGCGCTGGTGCTGGCCGTGCTCGGGGCGGCCGTGCTGCTCGTCTCCGGGGGCGCCTGGGGGATCACGAGTGCGTTCAGCCTGTGGGGCTCGGAACTGGTGGGCGCGCTCGGTGGCACCCCGGAGAACTGGACCTGGTGGAAGCAGCCCGGCAACGCCGAGATGCTGGCGGGCCCGGTACTGGCCGACAAGAACAGCCTGACCGACATCGGCATCATGATCGGCGCTGCGGTGGCCGCGGCGCTCGGCGGCACCTGGGCCCTCCACCGGGGCATCCCCTGGCGCACCGCCGCCGCGTCCGTGCTCGGCGGCGTACTGATGGGCATCGGTGCCCGGCTGGCCGGCGGCTGCAACATCGGCGCCTACCTCGCTGGAATCGCCTCCGGCAGCCTCAGCGGCTGGGTGTGGGGCGCCTTCGCCCTGGCCGGCACCTGGGTGGGCCTCAAGCTGCGCCCGCTGTTCGGCCTGGGCAACCCGAAGCCGGGTGACGGCGTCTGCTGAACCCGTCCGGCACGCGCGCCGGACGGACGGCCCGCCCGGGTCGGTCGCGCCCCCGACGGCGCGGCCGGCCCGGGCGTTCGGTTGCCGGGACGCACCCGCACCCGCTCGCGAACCCGCAGGGCCGGTCCGCCCGTTGCGGGCGAACCCGCAGGGACGATCCGCCCGCAACCCTTGACGGGTACGCGCATCCGGGCCGGCGTGGGGTGCGGCCTCGGCAACAACCTCCCCGGGTCCTCGCTCCGCGTGGTCGGGTGGGAGGGAGGCCGCCGACCAGGGCTCCTCTACGCTTCCCCCTGTGTGCGCAAACGTCATAGTCGCGGAAGACGACGCGAAGCAAGCCGAGTTGGTACGCCGTTACCTCGAACGCGAGGGTCACGCCGTCACCGTGGTGGCGGACGGCCTCTCCGCGCTGGAGGAGGCCCGTCAGGGGGAGCCCGACCTGCTCGTGCTCGACGTGATGATGCCGCGCGCCGACGGCCTGGACGTCGTCCGCGTCCTGCGCGCCGAGGGCAGGGAGACGGCGGTGCTCATGCTCACCGCCCGCGCCACGGAGGACGACCTGCTCCTCGGGCTCGACCTGGGCGCCGACGATTACATGACCAAGCCCTACAGCCCTCGCGAACTGATGGCACGCGTGCGCACGCTCCTGCGCCGCATCCGGCGGGACGCGGTCCGTGAGGAAGGCCCCGTCCTGAGGGTGGGCACGCTCGTCGTCGACCCCCGGCGGCACGAGGTGGCCGTCGACGGTTCGCGGGTGGAGTGCACACCGGGCGAGTTCCGGCTCCTGGAGGCGATGGCGGCCGAGCCCGAGCGCGTGTTCACGCGCGAGCAACTGCTCGCCGAACTGCACGGCTTCGACCGGTACATCAGCAGTCGTACGGTGGACGTACACATCATGAACCTCCGCAAGAAGATCGAGCGCGCCCCCCGCCGCCCGGTCCGGCTGCTCACCGTCTTCGGTGTCGGGTACAAGCTCATGGACCCGCTGAAGGGGGCCGGGCGTGCGCCGGCGCGGTGAGCGGTCCCCCGAGCGACTGCCGCTCCGCAAGAGCCTGCTCGGCAGGTTGCTCGCCGTGTCGGCTCTCGTCGCCGCGTGTTCGGTCGCAGCGACCGCCTGGCTGGCCGTACAGACCACGTCCGGTGCGATCGAGCAGGAGCAGGGCCGCAACCTCGCCGCCGACACCCGGGTCCTCGACACCCTGCTCGCCCATGCCGCGGAACACCCCACCTGGGACGAGGTGGGTGCCACCGTGGACGAGCTGGCCGAGACGTCCGGGCGGCGCATCACCCTGACCACCCCCGGACGCCGGATCATCGCCGACTCGGCGCACGCGTCCGAGGCCACCCCGCCGCCGGGTCTGCCGCCCCAGCCGTCCGCCGTCGTGGACCCGCTGTCCGTCACGGCCGTGCAGGCCGGTACGGGCGAGGGGTCCGGGCCGGCGTCGGTGACCGTCGCGGCACCCGGTGCCGAGGGCGCGAGGAGCCCGGGCGACGACCGGATCGACGCACGGGCCGTGGGACCCTTCCGGCTCCCCGCCGCCGAACGTGCGTCCCTGAGGCGAGCGGCGGAGGAGACGGTGGAATGCCTCGGCCGCTCCGGGATCGCCTCGGACGTCGTCGAGGCACCCAGCGGGCGGTCCCGCGTCCAGGTCGTGGGCGATCCGGACCGGCTGCACGGCAGCCGCTGCTCGACCGACGCGCTGGACAGCCCCACCGCGACCGAGCAGAAGGCGCTGAAGGCGCTCGACGAACTCGTCAACGCGTGCCTCGACCGCCAGGGGCGCGAAGCCGTACGGCTCGACCTCGACCTCTCGTGGAGCACATCCCAGGAGCCCGGTGCCACCGCCGTCCCCGAGCCCGTGGCCGTGCCCGAGCCGAGCATCAGCGTCCCCCAGGAGGCCGTGCCGACGCCCTTCGCCACCCCCTCGCCGCTGGACAGCGAGAACGACCGCGACATCGCGTCCTGCGTCGGCATCGCCCGCCAGGAACAGCTGAGTTCGTACGTCGCCTCACCCGCACTGCTGTTCATCGGTGACCCGGGCGGCGGCGCCGTCCCCGGCTTCGAACTGTCCTCCGCGAACACGGCGAAGATCATCGGTGTCGCGGCCCTCGTCCTCGCGCTCACCGTAGGCGCCTCGGTCCTGGCCGGGGTCCGGCTAGTACGGCCGCTGCACGCGCTCACGGGAGCGGCCCAGCGCATGCGCGACGGCGCCGACCCCTCGGAGGTGGTGGTGGCCGCGGACAACGAGATCGGCCGGCTCGCCGCGGCCTTCAACGACATGTCGGCCCACCGCGCCCGGCTGGAGGAACAGCGCAAGGTGATGGTCAGTGACGTCGCGCACGAACTGCGCACACCGCTGAGCAACATCCGGGGCTGGCTCGAAGGGGCGCAGGACGGCGTCGCCGAGGCGGACGCCACCTTCGTCTCCTCGCTCCTGGAGGAGGCGGTGCAGCTCCAGCACATCATCGACGACCTCCAGGACCTGTCGGCCGCCGACGCGGGAGCCCTGCGACTGCACCCCGAGCCGGTACGGATCGGAGAACTGCTCGCACACGTCGCGGCGGCCCACCAGGCGCAGGCCGACGCGGCGGGGGTCGGCCTCGCGGTCGAGGTCTCCGCGGACGGGCATCCGGCCCCCGCACTCGACGCCGACCCGGTGAGGCTGCGTCAGGCGGTCGGCAACCTGGTGGCCAACGCCGTCCGCCACACCCCGGCGGGCGGACGGGTGACGCTGCGCGCTCACGGGGCCCGGACCGCGGCAGGGGGCGACGAAGTCGTGGTGGAGGTCGAGGACACCGGCACCGGAATAGCGCCGGAGGACCTGCCGCACGTGTTCGACCGCTTCTGGCGCGCCGAGAAGTCGCGCAGCCGCCGCACCGGGGGCAGTGGCCTCGGGCTGGCGATCGTCCGCAAACTCGTCGAGGCGCACGGCGGGACGACCGCCGTGGCCAGCACGGTGGGGCGGGGCTCGGTGTTCACCCTGCGGCTCCCCCCGGCGGGCCCTGATGCGATGGACACAGCGGTCTGACAGCTTCCTCACAACTCCACTCCAGGCTGAGGGCATGCCCGGCGCCCGACGCGCATCCGTGCGCGGGCACCACCAACGCCGAGCTGGAATCGGAGTCAGTCATGTCCCTTCGTCCCACCCTGCGCACCGCGCTGCTCAGCGCGGTCACCCTGGGAGCCGTCCTCCTCCCGGCCGCCGCGGCTGTCGCCGACGGCACCCCCACGCCGGTGCCCGCCGAGCGCACCGCCACCCCCGCCCCTACGGTGTCGGAGCCCTCCGAGGCGGCCACTCCGGTACCGGCCGAGTCCGTGCCCCCGGGCACGATGCCGCGTGGCGGCGTCGACGCGGGGGAGCGCGCGTCCGGAGGCACCGGCGACACCGCGCTGTACGGCACGGTGGCGGGAGTGGCGGCGCTCGCCGGCGGCGCCTATGTCCTGCGCCGCAGGTCGGCCGCGCAGCGCTGATCCCGCGCCCGTGGGGGGGCGCCCCCCCCCCCCCCCCCGCGCGGCCCCCCCCCCCCCCCCCCCCCCCCCCCCCCCCCACAACACCCCCCACCAGATAAAAACACCACACCCCAACCCACCCCCCCCCGG
>NZ_JBIBEG010000003.1:26614-202633 GCF_042902585.1 Streptomyces argenteolus | reverse complement strand
GGGCCCGGGGGGGGGGGGGGGGGGGGCGGGGGGGGGGGGGCGTTGGGGGGGGGGGGGGGGGGGGCGGGGGGGGCCCCGGCGGGGGGGGGGCCCCCCCCCCCGCGGGGGGGGCCCCCCCCCCCACCCCCGTTCCCCCTCCTCCCGCTCTCACTCATCACCGCACCGGAGTACTCATGTCCCTCACCCCGAACCCGTTCCGGCGGGCGGCCGTGGCCCTCACGGCGGCCGGACTGCTGCTGGCCCCCCTGGCGGGCTGCGGCGCGGCCGACGCCCCGGCGCCCTCCGCCGGTGCCGCCTCGCACACGCCCCGGGCGGCCGGGACCCCCAAGGCGCCGGCTCCGGCCCGGCTGACGGTCCCGTCACTCGGGATAGACAGTGCGCTGATGCGGCTCGGACTCAACGAGGACGGCACCGTCGAGGTCCCGCCGGCCGAGAAGGGCATGACGGCGGGGTGGTACGCGGGCGGAGCCGTTCCGGGGGAACAGGGCGCGGCCGTGCTCATCGGTCACAACGACACCCGTTTCGGCAAGGCCGTCTTCCACGACCTCCACTCGATCGCCGAGGGCGCCGACATCGTGGTGGCCGACGGTACGGGCGAGGAGTCGCACTTCACGGTCACCGGCACGGAGACCGTCAGCAAGAAGACGTTCCCCACCGAAAAGGTCTACGGGGCGACCGGCGAGCACGTGCTCCGGCTGGTCACCTGTGACGGCGCGTTCGACGCGGACGGCCACCCCGTGGACAACCTCATCGTCTACGCGACGCTTCGCTGACCTGATCCTGCTCCACACGGGTGACGGCGACCAGGGCCAGGTCGTCGGTCAGGACCCCGTCCGTGTGGACGTGCGCCGCCCGGGCGAGCCTCTCCACCACCGCCGGAGGACCGTGCCGCCACACCTGGCACAGATCCTCGTCCGGCGTGTAGAAGCGTCCTTCGACGTCACGGGCCTCGAGAAGGCCGTCCGTGCACAGCAGGAGCAGATGCCCCGGGCCGAAGGGGCGGGCCTCGTCCGCCCACGGACCGGTGTCGAGCTCGCCGAGACCCAGCGGCAGCCCGGGGTCCTCGGGTTCCCAGACCTGGAGGGATTCCTCGCTCACCAGGAAGGCAGGGCAGTGGCCGCGGTTGATGAGGCGCACCTCCCTCCCGTCGGCCGGGATCTGTGCGATCGCCGCCGTGGTGAACTGCTCGCTCTGGGAGGGTTCCTCACCGCTCACCACGGCTATCTCCCGGACATGCCGCGCCACCGCCGCGTCGAGGTGGCGGGCCAGCTCCGGCAGCGTCGGGGTGTGGTGGGCGGCCTCGCGGAAGCTGCCCACCAGCGCGGCGACACCGGGCAGGGAGTTCAGCCCCTTCCCCCGCACGTCACCGATCAGCAGCCGCACCCCGAACGGTGTGTGCTCCGCCGCGTAGAGATCGCCTCCGACCGCGGCGGCGGCCGAGGCGGCTTCGTACCGTACGGCGATCCAGGTGTTCCCCCACCAGGCCCGCACGGGCGGGAGCACGGCGCGCTGGGCGCTCTCCGCCACCCGCCTGGCCCCCTGCAACCTCTGTCGCAGGGTCTGCCTCAGACGGCACAGGGGCACGGACGCCCAGGCCAGCACCAGCATGGCGGCGTAGTCGATCACCGCGTGACCGGGTCCGGACGACAGATGGCTCCAGAAGAGGAGGAGCAGCCCGGCCACGCTGTTGAGGAGGGCCACGCCGACCACCGCCCGCTGGGAGTAGACGCAGGCCGCGAGCATGGAGCTGAGGATCAGGAACACGTCCCCGCTGAAGGGCCCCGGCGTGGGCAGATCGACGGCGAGCGCCAGCGCCACCAGCGCGAACGGCGCGAACCGCGTCCACGTGGGCAGCAGGTCGCTCTCACTCTGCGGCGCGTGCGTCGTCAGTCCGGTCGTCGTGCGGTACGGGCTCACGGCACCGCCTCCCAGGGGTACGCCAGGCAGGCCGCCGCCCGGGCAGGCTCTGCGTCCTCCATCCGACCTTGGAGCCGACCGGCCCGATCCGCACTCCGGCACGGGGGGAGCACCGCCCGAAGGGGGCACCCCTCCGCGAGCGTGTACGCGCACGGTCGCGCCCGCCGAGGAGAGGTGAACACGGTAGGTACGTGCCGCGGGAGGGGGCCGGTGGGCTCGGCAGGAGCGACGAAGAGATCGAAGCGCTTCGACAGAGACGTGAGCACCCACAGCCCGCGTCACACGCGCCGCTTTACTTCTCGCACGCCTGTTGACAGCCCAGGGAGCGGGTGCGATCTTCGAAGCGCTTCAATGAACTGGCCGTGGGGGCCCGCGTACGCCTGACGGCCCGTCCGGAGTGGGCGCCCGTCCGGACGCGTGACCTCGACCCACCTGAGGACGGACATGGCGTTCTTCGACAATCCCGTGATACCCGGATTCAGTCCGGATCCGAGCATCTGCCGCGTGGGCGACGACTACTACGTGGCGACGTCCAGCTTCGAGTACGTCCCCGGCGTGCCGCTCTGGCACAGCCGCGACCTCGTGCACTGGCGGCTGATCGGGCACGCCCTGGACCGGCCCTCGCAGCTCGAACTGCCCGACACGGCCCCCTCCTCGTGCGGGGTGTACGCGCCCACGCTGCGGTTCCACGACGGACGGTTCTGGATGATCACGACCGTGGTCGCCGGGGCGGACACCTTCCTGGTGACCGCGAAGGACCCGGCCGGCCCCTGGTCGGAGCCCGTGCCCGTCGGAATCCCCGGGATCGACCCCGACCTGGCCTGGGACGACGAGGGGAACTGCTGGTGCGTGTACTCGAACGACGGCATCCGCGCGGTGCGTATCGAGCCGGACACCGGTGAGCTCCTGAGCGAGCCGGTCGCGATGTGGTCGGGCACCGGGCTGAAGTACCCGGAGGGCCCGCACCTGTACCGGATCGGCGACTGGTGGTACCTGCTGCTCTCGGAGGGCGGCACGGAGAGCGGCCACGCCATGTCGGTGGCCCGTGCCCGCACCCTTCCGGGTCCCTTCGAGCCGCACCCGGACAACCCCGTGCTCTCGCACCGCAGTACGAAGCACCCGGTGCAGAACACCGGTCACGGCGATCTGGTGGAGGCGCAGGACGGCACCTGGTGGATGGTGCTGCTGGGCACGAGGCCTCGCGGTGACACCCCGGGGTTCCACGGCATGGGCAGGGAGACGTTCCTGGTGCCGGTCCGCTGGGAGGACGAGTGGCCGCTCCCCGGACCGCTGGAACTCCGGGCGCAGGCACCGGCCCTCCCCGCGCACCCCTGGCCGGACGAGCCGTACCGCGACGACTTCGACGCGCCCTCCCTGGCCCCCTGCTGGGTCTCCACGCGACGCCGCGACCCCGGTGACGTACGCCTCGGTGAGCGGCCGGGACACCTGGTGCTGCACGCCCGTGCGGCCGGTCTGGACCGGCCCGGCGCGGTCTTCGTAGGCCGGCGCCAGCGCGATGCCGACTGCAGCGCGCGGGCACGCGTCGAGGCGGCCGGGGGTGATCGGGGCGGGATCGCGGTACGTCTGGACGAGGCGCACCACTACCAGGTGGAGGCGGTCGACGGGACGGTGCGCGTGGTGGCCAGGATCGGCCCGCTGTGCCAGACCGTGGCCGAGCGCACGCTGCCGCCGGGCCCCTCGACGCTTCGGATCGACATCACCACCACCGGCGTGCTGCCGCCCACCCTCACGAAGCGCCCGGAGGACCCCGAGGCCGAGCTGCGCTCCGGTCTCCGCATCGGTGGACCCGACATGCTCCGCCTCGGTCACGAGACCGAGGACGGGCGTTTCGAGGTCCTCGCCGAGCTCGACGGCCGCTACCTCACCACCGAGGTCGCGGGCGGTTTCACGGGGCGGGTCATCGGGATGTACGCGACCCAGGGTGCTCCCGCCTTCGACTGGTTCGAGCTGAGGCCCGCCTGAGGGCCGTCCGCCACGGCCCGGTCAGCCCGTGGGCGCGGACCGGGCCGTGGCGGGAGGTTCAGCGCGCCAGTGCGGCTTCGAGCCACTCGAGGAGCTCCGGCGTGACCGGGTCCGTGATGTCGGCGAACTCCTCGTGCTTCTTCAGGAACTTGGCCACGTAGGGGCAGACGGGCACGATCCGCTTCCCGGACGCCCGCACATGGTCCAGGGCTTCCTGCACGAGTACGGAGGCGAGGCCCTGGCCGGCGAAGGCGTCGTCGATCTCGGTGTGGAAGAAGACGCGCTGCTCGTCACGGTCCCGGTAGGCGGTGAGCCCGGCTCTCACGTCACCGACGCGGATCTCGTAGCGGTGCCTCGCGTCCACGTTCTCGACGGTCGGGGCGGGGGCGGGCGGAGTCATCGGGTGCCTTTCGGGTGCGTCGGATTGCCACGCGGTGCGATGGTGGCGTTCGGGAGGGAAGGGGCGGGGATCCGTTCGCCGGGGTAGCCGTCGACATGGCCGAACCGCTCGGACGCGGCCTCCCAGTCCTGGCGGGCCCGGACGATGTCCTCGTGGCTGCGGCCCACGAAATTCCACCACATGACGATCTGTTCCTCGAACGGGGTTCCGCCCACGAGCACGGCTCGGGCGGGGGAGTCCGTCTCGTTGGTCAGCGTCACCGTGGCGTGCCCGGGGGCGAGGTAGCCCAGCTCGGCGGGGCGCAGGAGGGTTCCGCCCATGCGGACCTCTCCCTGGTCGATCAGGAGGCCGTGCTCGAAGGTGATGTCCGTCCCGAGCGTCGTGCTCGCGCGCGGCCCGAGGACGATCTCCGCTCCGAGCAGCGGCGTGAAGGTGGGGACGGGCGAGGTCTCGCCGGCCAGTGAGCCCAGGAAGACCCTGAGGACCGCTCCGTCCCGGTGGACGGGGCCCGGCACGTGGTGCCGGAAGTCGCGGCCGGTGTTCCGGTGCTCCTCGGGGAGTGCCACCCACAGCTGGACGCCGTGCAGGATCGTGGTGTGAGGGGTGGAGACCTCCGTGTGGCTGATCCCGTGGCCCCCTGTCATGAGGTTCAGCTCACCGGGGCGCACGAAGGCGTGACTGCCCAGGCTGTCGCGGTGCTCGATCTCCCCGCTGAAGAGCCAGCTGACCGTCTGGAGTCCCGTGTGCGGATGGGGAGCCACGTCCATCCCGCCCGTCGTGGCCACATCGTCGGGACCGTAGTGGTCGATGAAGCACCAGGCCCCGATGAACGTACGCGCCCGCTGCGGCAGGGTGCGCCGCACCGTCATGGCTCTCGGCCCGCCGAGGGGCACCTCTCGCGCCGAAAGCACCTCGGCACCGCTCATCGTGAGCACCCCGGCTCGCAAAGAGTGATTTCATGTTCAACAATCATGCTTGATGATAAGCCGTCCGCCGTCCAGGCGCACGGGTGGACTCGGGGCGGCACGCCCCGGTGAGGAGAACTCAGGGTGAACGGTACGGACGCGGTCCACGGGGACAAGAGGGTCTACATCGACAAGCAGAGCCCCCAGGCCTATCGGGCGCTGGCGGCGACCGCCGAGGCCGCGCGCACGGTCGCCGCGGAGGCGGGCCTTGACCGCACCCTGGTGGAACTCGTCAACCTCCGGGTGTCGCAGATCAACGGCTGCGCGTACTGCCTGGACGTGCACACCAGGGCCGCCTTGCGCGAGGGGGAGACGACCCGGCGCCTGGGGGTACTCGCCGCATGGCGTGACACCGAGCTGTTCACGGACCAGGAGCGGGCGGCCCTCGCCCTCGCCGAGGCGACGACGAGCCCCGCCGACGCCCCCCTTCAGGAGGACGCCTACGCCCTGGCGCGCCGCACCCTGTCCGACGCGGAGATCTCCGCGGTGATCTGGGTGGCCGTCACCATCAACGCCTTCAACCGGGTGTCCATCATGAGCAAGCACCCCGTCCGCGGAGGTGTGCCCCGGCAGTGACGCCTGGGGGAGTCGCGTACGCACCCTTCCCCGTCCGGTGCGGAACCACCATCCTGAAGCCGTGACCGAGGACGCGAGAACGGGCGGCTACCACTGGGAGATGTACCGCGGCAGCGGTCCGGAGCGCGGCGACCGGGCGACCGGCGTCCTCCTGACCTTGCTGCACGTCGCCTTCGTCGTCGGGGTCGCCGTGCCCGAGCCGGTGGCCGGGCTGCTCCTCGGGAGCGTCTTCGCGCTCTTCTGGGGGAGCCTGCTCGTCCCCGGGTGGCTCCGCGACCGACGGTCCGTCGTGGCCGTCGACATCAGGCCCGGCATCCCCACGCTGCTGGTGCTGCGCAGGCGCTCCGGTGCGAAGGTCACCCTGCCCCTGGACACCTTGACGGAGCTGAGGCCCCTCACCGTCGGGCACCGGTCCGCGGACAGCAGCGGGAACGACGTCCTGGACCTGCGCTTCGGCCGGAAGGCGTACCGCACCCGGGCCGCCTTCAACCCGCCGCCGAACGACGTACGGCTGCTGGAGGAGGCGCTCGCGGAGGCGTGCCCCCAGGTGCGCGTCCACCCCAAGGAGGACCGTACGACCTGGGTGTCGGACCACGGCTGAGCCGGCCGGCGGACCGGCGGTCCCGGCCACCCTCCGCGCCTTCTTACCCGCCGAACGGGTGAACTCCGCCCCCACCGCGCCGTGCGCCCGGCAGGGATGCGGCATCCGTGTAGCGGTCGCGTCTGGAATACCGGTGGACGCGGTCACGGGTACCGCGACCGCGCGGAACGGGAGGACGTATGAGAACCGTGTCCGGACCCACGGACCACGTGGTGGTGGTCGGCGCCGGTCTGTCCGGTCTCGCCGCGGCCCTCCACCTGCTCGGCGCCGGCCGCAGCGTGACCGTCGTCGAACGGGACGCCGCCCCCGGCGGCCGGGCCGGGCGGCTGGACATGGGCGGCTACCGGGTGGACACCGGGCCCACCGTGCTGACCATGCCTCACCTCGCCGACGATGCCTTCGCCGCCGTGGGGGACAGCCTCCACCGGCGGGTGGAGCTGGTACCGCTCCACCCCGCCTACCGGGCACGCTTCGCGGACGGCAGCCACGTGGACGTCCACACCGAGGGCGATGCCATGGAGGCCGAGGTCAGACGCTTCGCGGGGCCCGCGGAGGCCGAGGGGTACCGCAGGCTGCGGAACTGGCTGGAGCGGCTCTACCGGGCGCAGATGCGCCGGTTCATCGACACCAACTTCGACTCCCCCTTCCAGCTCCTGCACCCGGACCTGGCCCGGCTGGCGGCCCTCGGCGGCTTCGGACGCCTCGATTCGCAGATCGCCCGCTTCCTCTCGGATCCGCGGCTGCGCCGGGTCTTCTCCTTCCAGGCGCTGTACGCCGGAGTGACGCCCGCCCGCGCCCTGGCCGCCTACGCCGTCATCGCCTACATGGACACGGTCGCGGGCGTGTGGTTCCCCAAGGGCGGCATGCACGCCCTGCCCAGGGCGATGGCGGACGCGGCGGCCGGCGCGGGAGGCCGGTTCCGGTGGTCGGCGGAGGTCAGCGGTCTGGAGCAGTCCGCCGGGAGGGTACGGGCCGTCAGGCTGGCGTCCGGCGAGCGGATCCCCTGCGACGCGGTCGTCCTCACCCCGGACCTGCCCGTCGTGCACCGGCTCCTGGGCCGGGCACCACGGCGCCCCGTACGCCTGCGGCACTCGCCGTCGGCCGTGATCCTGCACGCCGGGACGGACCGGACCTGGCCGGAACTGGCGCACCACACGATCTCCTTCGGCGGCGCCTGGGAACGCACCTTCGACGAACTCACCCGCACCGGACAGGTGATGAGCGACCCCTCGCTCCTCATCACCAGGCCCACGACGCACGACCCGTCGCTCGCACCGGAGGGGAAGCACCTGCACTACGTCCTCGCACCGTGCCCCAACACCACGACCGGCCCGGCGGCGACCACCTGGCGCGACCTCGGCCCCCGCTACCGTGACAGCCTCCTCGCCGAACTGGAGAACAGAGGGCTGCACGGCTTCGAGGAGTCCATCGACAGCGAACTCCTGGTCACGCCCGTGGACTGGACGGCGCAGGGACACGCGGCCGGCACCCCCTTCTCCCTCTCGCACACCTTTGCCCAGACAGGGCCGTTCCGGCCGCGCAACCTCGTACGCGGCCTCGACAACGTCGTCCTCGCCGGGTGCGGGACGACCCCCGGGGTCGGTGTGCCGACCGTGCTCGTGAGCGGCAAGCTCGCCGCTGCCCGCATCGCGGGCTCCCGGCGCGTCACGGGTGCGCCGCGCCGCCCCGTCATGGAAGGGCAGAACCGATGAACCGCCGTGAACTGGACGCCGCCGGGATCACCTGCCCCTCGCTGCGCGCCGCCTACACCCGCTGCCGCCGGCTCAACGCCCTGCACGGGCGGACGTACTTCCTGGCGACCCGCCTCCTGCCGCTGGAACGCCGCTGCGCGGTCCACGCGCTGTACGGCTTCGCCCGGTGGGCCGACGACATCGTGGACGACCTGGACCGAAGGCAGCCGCCCGCGGAGCGCGACCGTCTGCTGCGCCTGCTGGAGAGCGACCTCGCGCACGGGCTGCGCACCGGAGGCGGTGACGAACCCGTGGTGCGGGCCGTCGCGGACACCGCCCAGCGCCATGCCATCGACCACGGGCTGTTCGCCGACTTCCTCGCGTCCATGCGCAGCGACCTGAGCGTCACCGACTATCCGACGTACGCGGATCTGCGCGCGTACATGCACGGTTCGGCCGCGGTGATCGGTCTCCAGATGCTGCCGGTGCTCGGCACGGTCGTGGACCGTGAGGAGGCCGCACCGCACGCGGCCGCACTGGGAGTGGCCTTCCAGCTGACGAACTTCCTCCGCGACGTGGGCGAGGACCTGGACCGGGGACGCGTCTACCTGCCCGCCGACCTGCTGGCGGCCCACGGGGTGGAGCGCCCCCTGCTGGAGTGGAGCCGCCGCAGCGGACGGCACGACCCCCGCATCCGCGCCGCACTCGTCGAGGCCGAGGAGATGACCCGCGCCGTGTACCGGGAGGCGGAACCCGGAATCGCCCTGCTGGAACCGCGGGTGCGCCCCTGCATCCGCACGGCGTTCACGCTCTACCAGGGCATTCTCGACGCGATCGCGGGCGACGGCTACGCCGTGCTGCACCGGCGTGCCGTCGTGCCGCGCGGGCGGCGGGCGACCGTCGCCGCGGGCGGAATCGCGCGCATCCTGGCCGCCCGGATGCGCCCGCGTCGGCACCCCGGCCCTCCGGTCTCACACCCGGTCAGCGGGACGGAAGGTGCCCGGCGATGAAGGAGCCGCGGAGCAGATGGACCCCGCCGCTGCGGGTGCGCCGCGCACCCCGCTGGGACCGGCAGGCGGCGACCTGGCGTGAGGCCAGGCCCGCCGTGATCGCCGAGGCGCTGAAGCGGGCGGGAGCACGGCCCTCGGGCAACTGGTACGTCGTCGGGGCCTCCCGGGGGATCGACGCTCGGGACCGGCCCTGCGGCCGTACGGTCGCAGGCGTGGAGATCGTCCTGTGGCGGGCCGAGGATGGCACGCTGCGGGCGGGGCCGGGGGAGTGCCCCCACCTGGGCGCCCCGCTGCGCGACAGCCGGGTGGTCTGCGGGACGCTCCTGTGCCACTGGCACGGACTGGCGCTGGAGGGCGGGCCGTTCGCCGGGTGGGAGCCGTATCCGGTGCACGACGACGGCGTGCTGGTGTGGGTACGGCTCGACGCGGTGGGGGGCGAGCCTCCGCTCGGGCGTCCCGTCGTGCCCGCGCGGCCGGCGCCCGGTGGCGCGGTCGACGCGGTGTACACCGCGGTGGGCCGGTGCGAACCCGAGGACGTGGTCGCGAACCGGCTGGACCCCTGGCACGGATCCTGGTTCCACCCCTACGCGTTCGTGGGGCTGAAGGTGGCCGGCACCCCGGAGGACGGCGGCGAGGACGCGTTCGCCGTCGACGTCTCGTTCAAGGTCGCGGGCCGCCTGGTGGTGCCCGTGCGGGCGGTGTTCACCGTGCCCGAGCCCCGTACGGTCGTCATGCACATCACGGACGGTGAGGGCGTCGGCTCCGTCGTGGAGACCCACGCCACGCCCCTCACCGCCCCGGGCACCACACACCCCCGGACGGCCGTCGTCGAGGCGGTCGTCGCCGCCTCGGACCGGCGTGGCTTCGCCCTGGCCCGAGCCGTCGCGCCCGTCCTGCGGCCTCTGATGCGCCGGACGGCGGGCCGGCTCTGGCGTGACGACCTGGCCTACGCCGAACGCCGCTGGTCCCTCCGCAGCACAGGACGCTTCCCTGGGTGAGGCCGCCCGCACGGCCCTGAGGCCCGACAGCAGCCTCAGGGCCGTGCGGCCCGCGTCGCGAGGGCGCTCAGGAGCCTGGAGCGGCCGGAGCGGGGGACGGTCCAGAGCACCTGCCCCCGGACACCCCAGCCGGTGAGCAGCTGATTGGCGGCAAGGAAGCCGGACGTCGCCGCGCGTTCCATCAGCGCGACGGGCAGGCCGGTGCGGACGTGGTCGCCCGCCAGGACGACGCGCCGGTGAGGGGTACGCACGGCCGGGCGGCGCCGGTAACCGCCCGCGGAGAAGACGGGGCAGTCCGCACGCCACTCGTGGACGGCGTCGACGACCCGGGCGTCGGAGGTCTCGGGATAGACCTCGTGCAACTGGCCGACGATCCGCCGCTGGACCTCCTTGCGCTCGGCGCCCTCGTCCACGGCGTACGCGTGGAGTTCGACGACACTGCCCCCCGTCCTCGCGGCCCAGCGGGCCGCTTCGCCCTCCCAGCGGTCGAGCACGCTGACGTTGTCGAGACCCTCGTACCCGCTCGTGCCCAGGAACCCCGCGCGGTCCTCGCGCACCGGCCGGTCGAGCCACAGCCTGGAGACGAGGAACGGGGGAGCGGTCCGCAGTGCCGCGATGTCCTCGCGCCAGGCCGCGTCCCCCAACTGCGGTGAGGCGCCAACGACATGGCGCAGCCCTGGTGTGTCGAGGGCGAGCACCACGGCTTGGTGCCGGTCGGCCGTCCCCTCGCACTCCACGACCAGGTCCCCTTCCGGCAGCGTCCGGACGCGGTGCACCGGCGTGCCGGTGCGCACCTCGGCACCGAGTCCCCGCAGATAGCCGGCGAGCGGTTCCCAGAGCGCCTGCGGGAACGGTTCGCGCGGCACGTCGAAGAGGAGGCCCTCCGACGACCCCAGGAAGTAGATGTGGAACATCACCATCAGTTCGGCCGCGGACAGCTCGCGCGGATCGGCGAAGAAGCTGCGCGAGAACACCTCGAAGGCCAGATGCCGCGCCGCCCGCGGGAAGTTGATCCGGTCCAGGAAGTCCTCCGCGCTGATGCCGTCGAACCGCTCGTACACCTCCGGCACGCGTACGTCCAGCAGCGGAAGCGCGGCCCGTGGCTCCATCGCGGCGAGGTCCCGCCACCCGAACGCCGGGCTCAGCGCGACGAATCCGAGCGCACTCCACGGCGGGGTCCTCGGCACCTGCGCGAAGCTGTCCGCCAGGCCGTCGCGGTGCCGCAACGGATAGTCCGGCAGCGGAACGAGCGAGGTGAGGCCGGGGTCCGTACGGCGCAACAGCCCCCGCAGGTTGTAGTACTGACGGAAGAAGGCGTGGAATCCACGGCTCATGGTCGCCCGGGACCCGTCGGCCAGACGGACCGGCCACCCGGCCAGGCGGCCCCCGAGACCCTCCTCCCGTTCGTACAGGGTCACGCGCACGCCCCGCTCGGCGAGCGCGGTCGCCGCCGCCAGACCGGCGATGCCCCCGCCCACGACCGCCGTGGAGGGAACGTCACCGGTCAGGCGCGCGCGTCCCGGCGCCGGCAGGAGGACCTGGGCCCGCCGGTCGCGTCCGTGGCGGCCAGCACCGCAGCGCCCGCTGCTGCTCATCAGGCCTCCGTCCGGGCGAGGAAGGTGTGGACGATCCCGGTCTGCCAGCCGGCGACGGGCACGGTGCGCACGAACGGGAACCCGGCCCGGGAGAGCCGCCCCGCGAACTCGGGAGCGGTGTCGAACGCCAGGACGCTGCGCCACAGGTG
The DNA here is from genome assembly GCF_042902585.1 of Streptomyces argenteolus. Classification (GTDB taxonomy): domain Bacteria; phylum Actinomycetota; class Actinomycetes; order Streptomycetales; family Streptomycetaceae; genus Streptomyces; species Streptomyces argenteolus. Next base: position 190,748 of record NZ_JBIBEG010000003.1, on the reverse strand, counting down.
GAGGTACAGCCCCCGGTCACCCGTCAGGGAGCCCGCCGGGACGATGACGCCCCGGCACACGGAGCTCCACACCGCCCGGTGCACGGGGGAGCCGCTCAGGCTGTACTCGTGGACCAGCAGCCGGCCCCCCGGCCGCAGGAGACCGCGCACCGATCCGAGGACCGAGTCCGGGTCGCTGACGTTGCGGAAGAGATAGGCGGCGAAGACGGCGTCGTACGGTCCTTCGCCCTCGGCCGCGAGTTCCTCGGCGGACCGGTGCAGGAAACGGACACCGGGCGGCCATCGCTTGGCCCGGGCCCGCTCCAGCATGCCACCGGAGGCGTCGACGGCCGTGATCCGGGCGTACGGCAGGGCCCGCGCCAGCGCCCGCGTCGACGCCCCCGTACCGCAGCCGAGGTCGAGCACCCGCAGGCCCCGCCCGCCGCGCGGCAGCCGCAGGCGCAGCGCCGACCGGCGCAGGCCGGTGTGATAGCCGGGATTCAAGGCGGTGAGCCGGTCGTAGGCGTGCGACGCGTGATCGAAGGCGTGCGCCAGGTCATGGTCCCGCAGCAGGGTCATCGAGGGTTCTCTCCGGGTCGGCCGGCGGACCGGCGGGCGAGGAACGGCAGTTCGGCCGCGGTGCGGAGCATGGGTCCCACAGGCGTACGCAGCCCGATCCCCAGCTCCTCCCACGGTGTGCTCCCGCCGTCGAGGAAGCGCAGCAGCCGCTCCATGGGCACGCGGCGGAACAGTTCGGTGAAGAAGCGCGGGCCGTCCACGCGCCCGGTGTCCAGCGCCCGGAGCATGACCGCGTCCATGGCCAGGGCCCGGCGGCCGTGCGGCGGTGGCACCTCGGGGCGGCCCCGGCGCACGGCGGCGGCGATGGCGCGGCTCTGGCGCTGCACGGCCGCGAAGGTGTAGCCGGTCGCCGGGCGGGTGGCGCCCCCCGCGGTGCCGATGCGGAACGTGGCGGGCCCGGTCCGGCGTGCGAAGCGGGCATCGGTCATCGGGATCACGCCCTGCTCGGCGGAGTCCACGGCCAGCGGACCGAGCCGCAGCACCTCGGTGGTGTAGTGGCGCAGGGCCGAGTCGTACGCCGCCGTGGTCAGCGGGGTCCTGGAGAACTCCGTGTACTCCACCAGTGCGCGGTCCGGTGCGAGCGGCAGGACGTATCCGAAGGCGAGGCCGTGGCGCGGTTGCGGAACCCGGAAGTCCATCAGCTCCGCCACGCCGGGGTCGAAGCGGGCCGCGGCGGTGCGCACGAACCAGCCGCGGAAGTGCTGGAGCAGCAGAGTGCGGTGCGGCGGCGTGCCACGGACGGGACGGGAGTCGAAGACGTACCGGCCGCGCAGGGTGAGCTGCCGGCCCTCGGCCGTCGTGCAGCGCACCTCGCCGCCGTACGCCGTGTCGCGCACCGCGTGGGCGGTGGCCCGCAGGATCCGGGCGCCCGGAACGGCCGCCAGCCGGGCGTGGACCAGCCGCTCGAAGGGTTCCGACCGCACCATGCGGTACCGCAGCGGTGCGGGCTCCGACTCGACCACGCGGCCGTCGGCCCCGCGCACCCGCAGGCGCCGCCAGGACGCCACGACGGCCTCCTCGAACTCGCCGGGGCCTTCCTCCCAGTAGCACCAGGTGCGCTCCGCCGGGCGCAGCGGTCCCTCGGGTGCCTCGACCAGCGTGACGCCGGTCGTCCCGGTGCTGGTCAGCCAGTGAGCCAGACAGAGTCCGGCCGCGCCGCCTCCCACCACCACGGCGTCGTCCACCCGCCGTCCCCCGGCACACGTCCACTCGGCGCCGCCCTTCACGTCCGGGTGGATCCCGCCGCGCGGTCGGCCAGCACCTCGCGTGCGGCACGGCTCCCCGAGGCCAGCGCACCCTGCACGGAGCCCGTGGCCCGGTGGTCCCCGCAGACGTAACGGCCGGCGGCCCCGGCCCGTGTCGTACGGCTCAGCGGCCAGGGCGGGCGCATGGCGGGCAGGGCACCCTCCACGGTGCAGGTGGCCACCGACTCCCAGCCGCTCGTGTCGGTGTCGTACAGCTCCGCCAGCCGCGCGCGGACCGTCGCCTCGCCCCCGGGAGGACCGGCGCCCAGCACGGAGGTCGAGACCAGGGCCGTCCCCGGCGGGGCGTAGCTCGGGGAGACCTCGGTCAGGACGCAGCTGTTGAGGACGGCGAGGCCGCTGTCGACGACCAGCGTCGGCTCGGTCAGCGGTGACCGCTCCGCCGCGTGGTAGTACGTCGTGACCGTGCGGCTGTCCGGAACCGGCAGGCCGGGCAGCAGCCGCGCGGCCGTGACGGCGTCCGTGGCCACGACCACGGAGGCCGCCGGCCGCTCAACGCCGTCCGCCAGGAGCACCCCGTCGTCCGTGACCTCGGCGACGGCGGAACCGAGCCGCAGAGTTCCCTCGGGCAGCCGCTCCGCGAGCTGGGCGGGCACCGCTCCGATGCCCCGTTCGGGCAGACAGAGGGTGCCGCGCGCCATGCTGCGCCAGACGAGGTGGAAGAAGCGTGCCGAGGTCTCCAGCCCTTCCTCCAGGAAGACCCCGGACAGGAAGGGCCGCATGATGTCCTCGATCGCCCGCGGGGAGAGCCCGGCGCGGACGAGGGCCTCCGACGCCGTACGGTCGGGCATCCGCCCCAGGCGCCGCGCGGGAAGCAGGACGTCCCGGGCGGTGAGTGCGGCGAGCGCGGCGAGGTCCCGGGCGGGGAGCACGCGGCCGGGCAGCAGGTGCGCCGCGTCCCCCGGCCGCCGGGTGGGGTCCGTGAGGCGCACCCGCCCCGAGGACGTCCGTGCGACGAGACCGGGGGTGAACGGCCGCAGGCGCAGCTCACGCAGACCGATACGCCGCTTCACCTGCGGATAGGAGGTGTTGAAGACCTGGAAGCCCCGGTCCAGCAGGAATCCGTCCCTGCGGTCCGTGCGCATGCGTCCGCCCACCCCGTCGGACGCCTCCAGCAGTTCGACGCGCAGGCCCGCCTCGCAGAGGTCGAGCGCGCAGGCCAGTCCCGCGAGCCCGGCGCCGACGACGACGGCGTCGGGCGGCGCTGGGTGCTGTCGGTTCGTCATCCGTACCCCTCGGCTTCGTCCCCGCCTCCGACGGCGCGTCCGGCGGGTGGTCAAGCCGACCACGAACAGGACGGCGAAGCCAGCCGCCGCCACGGGCATCCCCTCAACGGGTGACCCGTCCGTACGAAGCCCGCACACCGACCCGGGGGGACGCGCGGTCAGCGGCACGGGCCGCCGGGGCCCTCCTCGCGCGGGGCGCCGCCCCTCTTGGCCGTCAGCCTCCCCGAAACGAAGGGCCCTCAGCTCCCGGGGGTGTCGCGCAGTCCGACGCGTCCCGCACCGGCGGGTCGGGAGCTGCCCGTCAGGTGGTTCAGCACGGTGCGCAGGGCACGGCGCACCGCCTCGCGGGTCTCCTCGGTCGGATCGACGGTCTCGAAGCCGTGGTGGCCGTTGGGCACGTCGACCACCTCCAAACGCGCCCCGGAGCGATCCGCCGCGGCCACGAACTCCTCCACCGTCCCGGCGATCGCAGGCGTCTCCAGCCCGGCCCGGACCAGCACGACGGGCAGGGATCCCGCGCGGGCGACCGCCTCCACGGGCAGGAAGCGACTGTCCGTCCACCCCCAGTTCGCCAGTGGCGCCATGACGGGGTAGCAGGCCGCCAGGCACCGCAGCCAGGGAGGCGGGGTGTCCAGCCACGCGGCGCTGATCAGGCCGCCACCCGAGAAGAACCACAGGACGATCCGGTCCGCGTCCACCCGGGGGTCCGCGCGCACCCGCTCCACCGCGGCGGCCACGTCGGCGGCGGCTCGCGCGTAGTCGGACACGGCGTGCAGACGGTGCTCGACCACCACGCCGACGACGCCCCGCCCCGCCGCCGACCGCGCGTAGCCCGTCAGGGTGGGCCAGTCCCGGGGGCCCGGATGCGCCTCCGGGGGCACCGGCCCGCCATGGACGAACACCACCGCGGGGAGAGGGCCGGGCGCGCCGGGCGGAACGTACAGATCGAGACCGTCCTGCCGGTCCCGGTCGATCTCCGGCAGGTCCAGCGGGAACGGCCGCAGATGCGGGGCCGGGCGGGCCTCGTCGGGGACTGTCAGCCGGTGTCCCTCGCCGGCTGCCGCGCCGAGCAGCACCTCCGTCAGGGCGGCGGGCGCGGACAGCATCGGCCAGTGCCCGGTGGGCAGTTCGAAGAACGTCACCCCGGGGGCGGTCAGCGCCCGCATCGCAGGGGCGCCGAAGTCCACCTGCGTCTGCACCATCGCGAGGGTCGTTCCGCTGCCGGTGCACAGCACCCCGGTGACGGGCACCGCCGCCACCGCTCCGGTCAGCCGCAAGGGCTGCACCAGCGTGCCGAACGGCTGCGGCGACGCGAGTGCGGTGAGCCGGTCCAGCGCCGCGGCCGGGAGCCCGGCCGTGCTGCCCCAGAGGTGCCATTCATCGCGTGCGGGTGGCGGCAGATCCGTACCGTGCGCCGTGTCCGCCCCCGTCGCTCCGGCCGGACGCCCGCCCGGACGTGGGGAGGGCAGGGCGGCCAGGGCGGGGACACCGTCCCTGGGCATCGCCGAATCGAGGTAGACGATCCGGGCGACCCGCTCCGGCCGGCGGTCGGCCGCGCCCAGCACCGGATGGATGCCGTAGTCGTGGCCCACCAGCACGATCTCCCGGCCGCCCGCCTGCCCGGCCGAGTCGATCACCGCGAGGACGTCCGCGATGTGCGTCTCCAGATCGACGGCATCGCCGCTGGGCACCCGCTCCCCACCGAGCCCCGAGAGCGCCACCGCCCGGGCATCGGCGCCCTCTGCGGTCAGCCGGGCGACGGCGTCGTCCCACACGTGCGGGCCGGTGAACAGTCCGGACACCAGAAGGAACACGGTCATGGGCTCTCCTCGACGCGACGGGTGCGAGGACCGCCCCGATCGGCGGCCCTTGTCGCGGGTACCGTAGGAACTCCCCCTGAGGGAGGTTCAAGTGTTCGCGTCGTACGACGGTCTGTGCGGCATCGGTGAACTCGCCGAGCGTGCGGGTGTCAGCGTCAAGACGGTCCGCTTCTACTCGGACAGCGGCCTGCTGCCCGAGGCGTCCCGCAGCGCCGGAGGACACCGCCGGTACGGCCCCGGCTCCCTCGACCGGCTCCGGCTGATCCGATCCCTCCGGGCCATGGACCTGCCGGTCCCGGCGGTCCGCCGCATCCTCGACGAGGAGGACACCGCGGGCCGGGCGGGCGGCGTCCTGGAGGACGCGGTCGCCGGGCAGTTGCGCACCCTGGGCACCCAACTGAGGGCACTGCGCTGGCGGGAGGCGGCCCTCCGCCTGGTGCAGGAGTGCCCGCCGGACGAACGCGCCGACCGCCTGCGGCTGGTCGGTGCGGTGACAGCGCCGCCGAGTACGGCCCCGCTGGCCCGGTTCTGGCGCGCCTGGCTGCCACCCCGGATGCCGGCGCCGGCCGTCACCGCCTTCCTGGACGTCGCGGTTCCGCAGCCGCCCGAGGACCCGGATCCCGCCCAGGTCCTGGCCTTTGCCCGGCTGTACGCCCTCGTGGACCGTCCGTGCACCGGGAGCGAACCGACCCAGCCCCACGCGCACCGGGCGGCCGGAGCCCGCGCGTCGGCCGTTCTCTACGCGGGCCTGGCCGAGGCGTATGCCCTGGCCGCCGACCGGATGCGCGCAGGCAGCCCGCCGCACCAGGGGGAGGCGCTGGACGGGTTCGTGGACGCCTACGCGTCGGCCGGCGGCGCCGCGGACACCCCGGGCTTCCGCCGGGAGCTCGCCCGCCGCCTCGCCGCGGACCCGCGCATCGACCGGTACTGGGAACTGACGGCCGAGGTGATCAGCCCTGCCGACGGGCGGCCGGAGCCCACGCCCGGGTCCGCGCACGACTGGCTGCTGGCCGCTCTGCACTCTCCGTCGGGAAGCGCGCTGCCCGTGTGACGGGTGGATCAGGCCCTCCGCCGCCGTTGAGCCCTGCCGTCCACACCCGACGGGGAGTGAAGGACCTGACGCTCCTCAGCGTCCCCCGAGCCCTGGCGTGGTCTTCTGGTCTCGCCCGTTGCGCTCCGCCGCTCGTGTCTTCTTCGCCTGGCCGGGAGGGCGAGCGGGAGTCCCGGCCACCCGTTCCTCTGCGTCACCTGCCGTGGAGCTGGGCCTGTTGGGTGAGGCCGCGTCCGACCTGTCTGCCGCGTTGTCGGCACTCGTACCCTGGGCGGACTCGGTAGGTGCACCGGGGGTGGGAGTGGGGGTCAGGGGCCGATCTCCGGTAGACGCGCCGTGGCGCAAGGGCGTTGCGTTCCGGGAGGGCGTGAGCGTCACCTGCGGTCCTGTGGGGTCCGGCGGCTGCGTCGTGCGGCTGGGGGCACCGGTGGCCTTGGCTGAGGTGTGCTCGTCATCCGGACCACTGGAGGCGTTGGTGGCGGCGAGCGTGGTCGCCACGACGGCAGTGAATGCGACGACCGTGCCGGCGGTGCGCGTGCGCCTGCGCCCGGACGAGTGTCGCCGACGGCTGTGCGCTCCGCCCAGGGGCGGGTTCGCGTGGGTACGGTCGGCCGTCTCCGGTACGTGCCGGTGGGCCACGACGCTCGTGGTGGGCGTCGACGCCGGGACGGAAAGGGGGGCTGTGTCGGCCACGGCGCTGAGCGTGCGGGCGCAGGCGACGGCGTGTGGCCGGTCCTGTTCGTCCAGGTCGGTCATGCTCCGCAGGAGGTGCTCCAGTCGTGCGGGCAGCCCATCAGGGAGGACAGGGCGACGGTGCAGCCGCGCGATGGCCGCTTCCAGCGGGCCGCCGTCGTATTCGAGCCTGCCCGTCAGGCATTCCAGGAGTACCAGGCCCAGGGCGTAGATGTCCGTGGGCCGGCCGACAGGCTGGCCGAGGACTTGCTCAGGCGACATGTAGGCGGCCGTGCCGGTGAGGGTGCCGGTGGCGGTGTGGGTGGTGGTGTCCACAAGCCGGGAGATGCCGAAGTCGGCCAGGTAGGGACGATCAGCGTCATCGAGGAGGATGTTGGAGGGTTTGATGTCGCGGTGAACGACTCCCGCTTCGTGTGCGTGACCCAGCGCCTGAGCGAGGCCCGCCCCCAGTGCTGCGGTGGCTCCGGGCGAGAGCGGGCCCTTGGCGATGCGCTCCTTCAGCGTGGTGCCCTCGACCAGCTGCATGATCAGGAAGGCGTGGCCACCGTGCTGTCCTGCGTCGAAGGCGGTGATCAGTCCGGGGTGGTTGAGGCGGGCCAGGATCAGTGCTTCGTTGTCCAAGCCCTCCGGTCCGGTACAGCTGGAACCGGACCGGAAAACCTTGACCGCGATCGGCCGCCTCAGCCGCAGATCGAAACCGCGGTGCACATCCGCCGCACCACCCGAGCCGAGAAGGCCGTCCACGCGGTAGCGGCCCCCGAGCACCTGCGCGGAACACCGGCTGCTCGTGCCCTGAGCGTAGTCGCGCAGCCTCATTCCCACTCCCTTGGACTCGGAGGGCCCGCACTCCTGATGAGTCCGAGACGACGTTGCCTCCGCACCCCGGGTACCCACCAGGAGCTGGAGTAGCCACTCCTGCCCGCAGCCGACACCGCGATGCCCACGCGGTGCGCCCCCTGGTCTTCCGGTGCCCGGCAGACGCGTCCGGAGCCGAACGGTCGGCGTGGAGTGGTGGGCAGGCCGGAAGCGGGGGATCCGTTGCCCGCCGTACGCCCGCACTCCAGGATCCACCGGTCGAGGCGGATCACAGACTGCTGAGTACCTGCGGTGAAAGCGTCTTGATCATGGTGTTGGTCCAGCGCATCTGACGCAGGGTTCGGGGGTGGCAGGACGATGCCAGGGAGAGCAGGTCGGGGGCTCCGGAAGCTTGGGCGACCTGGGCGAGCATCTCCCAGTGCAGCGAGTTGTACGCCGCGGCGAGATGCAGGTCGCGGAGGTCGCGGAGGAGGAGCAGTTCGGGTTCGGGCCCGCGGCTCTCCTGTCCGGAGAGCTCGTTCGCAAGGGCCGAGGGCACGCTGTTCCAGGGGTCGCCGTGCGGGCCGTCGAGATCCAGGCCGTGCCGACCGGATGCCTCGGCGAGGCGTCGGACATGCTCGTGCGACCAGGCGGCGACATCGGTGGCGACATGATGGATCTCATGGTCAGCGCGGTGCCGGGCGGCCACGTCCGCGAGTTCCACCGACAGGCGCTGTTCACCACGGTGCAGTGCGAGCAAGGCCAGTTGAACCCCGTTCACCGCTCGCCTCCCGCCGCGTCCCCTGCGGGTTCGGCTTCCTGTGACGCATAGGCGTCCGTGCCGCCGACCGTGGGAGGGACGCCCGTGGCCCCGGCAGGCGCGGACGCGGTGGTGGTAGGGGCGGGCGCCCGCTCTCCGCCGCTCCGCTCGACGAGGGTGAGGGAGGCGGCTGCCGTTTTGAACAGAGGTTGTTTGGACGCGGGGTCCCAGTCGGTGATGGTCGACTCGTTCGCTGCCCTGCCGGGCGTGGTGGCGTCCGGCCCCGAGCCGGACGGCGTGTCCCAGTAGCCGTAATGGAACGGGACGAAGAGCAGTCCCGGCCGGATGCCGGTGACGCGCACTCGGCCTCGCAGGGCGCCACGTGGTGAGCGGACCTCGACCAGGTCGCCCTCGTGGAGCTGGTGCCCTGCTGCGTCCGTCTGGCTCATCTCGACCCAGACCTCCGGTGCCGCATTGTTCAGTTGCGGTGCGCGGCCGGTCTTCGTCCGGGTGTGGAAGTGGTAGAGGGTGCGGCCCGTCGTCAGCTGAAAGGGATACCGCTCATCCGGCGTCTCGTGGGCGGGCAGGTATTCTGCGGCCTTGATCATCGCTTTGCCGTCCGGATTGTGGGCCCGGTAGTCCGTTTCGCTGTCCGCCGCGCCGGTGATGAGGTCCTTGCCGTAGGTCTCACACGTTTCGGGGTGGGCCCAGTTGATGCCATCGGTGTAGAGCCGCTCGGTGCCCCCCGGTGCGGTGCCGTCGACCGGCCATTGGATGCCGCCGACTTCGCGGAGCTTGGCGTAGGTGAGGCCGGTGTAGTCGCAGGGACGGCCGGCACTGCACCGCTTCCATGCCTCGAACGCCGACTCGGGGTCCCGCCAGGAGATCAGAGGGCCGCCGTCCTTGTCCCGGAAGTCCATGCGTGCCGCGTAGTCCAGGAAGATGTCCAGGTCCGGCCTGGCCTCGCCCGGCGGGTCCACGGCCTTGGCGGTCAGATGCACGGTGCGGTCGGCGTTGGTGAACGTTCCGGTCTTCTCGCCCCACGTCGCAGCAGGCAGTACGACATCGGCGAACCGGGCCGTCTCGGTGAGGAACAGGTCCTGCACGACGACGAACAGGGTCTCCTGGGCGAGGATCGAGCGTACGCGTGCGAGTTCGGGCAGGGACACGGCCGGGTTCGTGCCACTGATCCACAGCATGCGGATCGAGCCCTGCTCGGCATAGCGGAACATCTGCATGGCGTGCGTAGGGGGCGCGTAGTGAGGGATCCTGCTCGGCTCCACGTTCCACACCTCGGCGAGGTCTGCGACGTGTGCGTCGTTCTGCCAGTTGCGGAAGCCGGGCAGGTCGCCGTCGGCTCCGCACTCACGGGTGTTCTGGGCGGTGGGCTGCCCGTTCATCTGCAGTACACCGGCGCCCGGCCGCCCCAGCATGCCCCGGATGAGGTGCAGATTGTTGACCTGGACGGCTGAGGCCGTCGCCTGATGGGACTGGTAGAAGCCCTGCAGTACCGTGGAGAGCAGGCGGTCGGCGGTTCCGAGGATCTCGGCCGCCTCGCCGATGAGCGCTGACGGGACGTCGCAGATGCCCGCTGCCCACTGCGGGGTGCAGTCCTTGACGCCGGCTGCGAGTTCGTCGTATCCCACGGTGTTCGAGCGGACGTAGGCGTGATCGACGCGGTCGGTCCGGATGATCTCGTGCAGCAGCGCGTTGAGCAGGGCGAGGTTGGTGCCGACGCGTGGGGCGAGGTGTACGGCGGACTTCCGGGCCACCTGGGTGGGGCGCGGGTCCACGCAGATAAGGCGCGGGGGTTCGGCACCGGCCAGGCGGTCGAGGATCCGCATCCACTGCACGGGCTGGGTCTCGGCAAGGTTGTGGCCGAACAGCGCGATCACATCCGCGTGGTCGATGTCGTCGTAGCTGCCGGGCTGCCCGTCACTCCCGAACGACTCCTTGAGGGCCTCCGCGGCAGTCGAGGTGCACAACCGTGTGTTCCCGTCGAGATGGTTGGTGCCGATGCCCGCCCGGGCCAGTACCGCCAGGGTGTAGTACTCCTCCAGGAACAGCTGGCCAGAGGTGTAGAAGCCCAGCGACCCCGGGCCCCTTTCGTCCAGCAGCTCGTGCGAGCGGGCCACGACCCGGCTCATCGCGGTCTCCCAGTCGCTTTCCACCAGCTGTCCGTTCTCACGGACCAGCGGCCGGGGCAGGCGGTCGGGGGAGGCGTTCGCCTGCCATCCGAAAAGGTCCTTCGGGCCGAGCCTGCCGCGGTTGACCCGGTCGGTGGCCCGTCCCCGTACGCCCACCATGCGACCGTCCAGGACGGCGATGTCCATCGCGTCGCCGTCCGAGTGGAGGATCGAGGCGGCCTGCACCCACTGCTGCACCATGGAGGGCTCCACACCCTCGGCCAGAAAGGTGTCCACCCGGGCCGGCCACCGCCCGTGCCGCCGGTGCGGCACGCGGCTCCCCCACGGATTGCGGATGCGGTCGACCGACGGTTCCACTGTCGCCTCCTGCCGGACCATGTGCTCCGAGTGCGCCGGCGGCCGGGCCCGATGGCCGATGCCGGGGCAACGCAGGAGAGCGTCCCCCGTCACGTCGCCATGCGACGTGATGCCGCTCCGGTAGGGGCCTGCTGTCCGTGCGGAGGTCACCGGAACGGTGCAATGCGTGAGAACCGGGGGAACACCCTCGACGGCAGAGCCTGGGGCACCTCGGGTGACTCGGGTATCTGCCGCGCGCGGGCCGCGCTGACGAAGGCCGGGCCGTAGGCCGTGAAAGCGGTCCCCCAGCGGAGCGACTGCTCTGCGCTCGCCGGGTGACCGACAAGGCATGGGGCGAGTGACCGGCCGACGACAGGGGGCGACGGAGGGAAGGGCAAGCCGTCTCCGTGCCGCGCCCCACCACGGCAGGCCGCGCGGCGCGCAGGGCGGGAGCGGGTGTGCGTCGCGGTGCCGGCCCACCGAAGTGCCGCCCCACCCCCGCGTACGAGTCAGAGCCAGCGGCGTATCGGCAGAACTGCCGCCTCGCGCAGGCGCTGCGCGGAGGAGCGGCGCTTCCACCGGCCGGGCTCGACCCGTGTGCTCCGCTTCAGGTCCTCCTCGAAGTGGCCGTCCAGTGCAGCCGTGAAATCCCGGGCCAGGACCGCCAGCATCACTTCCTCGTCGTGTTCGAGCGAGCGGCGGTTGAAGTTCGTGGAGCCGATCAGGGAAGCCACACCGTCCACCGTCAGTGCCTTGGTGTGGAGCATGGTCGGCTGGTACTCGTAGATCTTCACCCCGCAGGCGAGGAGGTCCTCGTAGTGGTGCTGCCCGGCCAGGCGGCACACCCGTTTGTCGGTGTGCGGGCCGGGGAGCAGTATCTCCACGCTGACGCCCCTGCGAGCCGCGTCGCAGAGCAGCTCGATGAAGTACACATCGGGCGCGAAGTACGCCGTGGTGAGCCGCAGGCGCTCCTCGGCGGACTCCAGTACGACGCGCAGCAGCGTCTGCATGTCCTGCCAGCCGTAGCCGGCCGAGCCGCGCACCACCTGCACGACCGCGTCACCGTCGGACGCGGAGTCGACGAACCTGTCGCGCTCGGTGAACAGCTCGTCATGGCACTCGGCCCAGTTCTGCGCGAACGCGGCGGCCAGACCGTCCACCGCAGGGCCCTGTACCCGTACGTGTGTGTCGCGCCACTCGTTCTCGTTGCGGGCGTCGCCGCACCACTCCTCGGCGATCCCGACCCCGCCGGTGTACGCCGTCTCCTCGTCCGTGATCAGCACCTTGCGGTGGCAACGGTGGTTCTGCTTGAGCGGCGAGAGGTACAGGGGCTTGCGGAACCACGCCACCTCCACCCCGGACTCGTCCATCAGTGCCAGCTGGTCCTTCTCGATCAGCCGGCTCCCGAAGCCGTCCAGGAGCAGCCGTACCCGCACCCCGGCACGGGCGCGTTCCGACAGCGCCTCGGCGAACTGCTGGGCTATGTCGCCGCGCCAGTACACGAACGTCATCATGTCCACGGTGTGTTCGGCGCTCCGGATGGACTCCAGCATCGCCGTGAAGATCTCGTCCCCGTTGCGGAGCGGGGTGAGCGTGTTGCCTTCGGTCGCGGCGATGCCGATCAGGCGTTCCAGCCGCCGCCGGAGCCGTTGCGCGCGCCGCGCGAAGTCGGCGTCGTCAAGACTGGTGAGGGTGGATCTCGCATCCATGTGGCGGGACATCTTTCTTCGGTAGGCAGAGGAGGACGGGCAGGCCGACTGTACTCCCGTCCACTCGAACGTCTGAGCCCACCGGGTCTCTCGTGAAATCCGATGATGTGGATGATTGTGTGACATTCTCCGGACCCGAGAGCTCCAGTCGGCGCGGGAGACCCGCCGCTGCCCGAGGAGTCACACCGGAGGGCCTGGGTGTCCGGCGGCGAGGAATCCGTTCGACATGGGCACCCGCGCAGCGCGATCCTCGGGCATGGAGTTTCTCTGTTACCACCGCGACAGGCCCGGCTCCCTCTCGGCGCGCGAGGAGCTGCTCGAAGCGCACTGGTCTTATATGGACCGATATGTCAAGGAATTGATCGCGCGAGGCCCGACGCTCGCCGACGACGGGGTGCCCACCGGCAGTGTGCACATCGTGGACCTGCCCGATCCCGCCGCCGCGCGCGCCTTCGCCTTCGACGAGCCGAACTATCAGGCGGGCATCTACCGGGACGTGCTGCTGCGACGCTGGCGCAACATGCTGGGGCGCACCATGTGGGACTTCCCGGGCGGTGCGGAGGGCAGCCGGCGCTACCTGGTGATCGGCCTGGGCGCGGGAGAGGCGGCCGACCTCGAGGTGCCGCCCTGCCGGGACGAGCTGATCGCCTACGGACCGCTGCTGTCCGACGACGGCGCCACCTGGCTGGGCACCGCGGCGTTGCTCCGGGCGCCGGACCCCGGGACGGCGCGCGCCGTGCTGACCCCCGACCGGTACGCCGATGTCGAGGTGCACGACTGGCAGTTCGGCGGGCGGTCGTGACGCTCGGGACATGCGGCGTCGACGGCGCCGCGCGAGTGTCGTGCCCTGGTTGTTCCCGCCTCACCCTGAACTCGTCCTGTCCGTAAGGGCCCTCGCCGAAAAACCGTGGTGACGCCAGGGGCCTCGCCTTACGATGTGCCGATGGCGTCGATCAAGCAGATTCAGATCACCTTCGACTGCGCGGAACCCGAGCGCGTCGCCCGCTTCTGGTGCGAGGTCCTCGGGTACGTCGTACCACCGCCTCCGGAGGGCTTCGCTTCCTGGGCGGATTACGACCGCTCGCTGCCGCCGGAACGCCAGGGTGCGTCCTTCGCGTGCCACGATCCCTCCGGTGCCGGCCCGCGGCTGTACTTCCAGCGTGTTCCCGAAGGCAAGGTCGTCAAGAACCGGGTGCATCTCGACGTGCGCGCCGGTACCGGGCTCGTGGGGGAGGAGCGCCTGGCCGTGCTCGAGGCCGAATGCGCACGACTGGTCGCGCTCGGCGCCGTACGCGAGCGGCTGTTGCTCGCCGACGAGGAGAACGAATCCTGCATCGTGATGCGGGACGTCGAGGGCAACGAGTTCTGTCTCGACTGAGTGACCGCACACGGAGAACCCCCGCCGCGCCCGTGCGGTGAGCCGTGCGTCTGATCCCGATTCCGGGCGGTGAGCCGCCTCCTCGGTGCCTCACCGCCCAGGTGCACCGCCGATCCGCAGGCTCCTGGCGGCAGTCCGGCACGGCAAGAGCGGCCTCGGCGTCTCCCGGCCCGCCGTGGCCGCCCGGGAGCGGCTGTGCCGGGCGCTGTGTGCTCCACCGGTGACCGGCAGGGCCGCGATGTGCCGGACCCTGCATGCAGGCAGCGCACCACCGTCGAACCGTGCGTTGGCCCCGGGCGCCGGCGTGGCCGGTCATGTGGGCCGAGGGGACCGGTGCGGCCACATCGGGCACCGTGCCCCACACAGCAAGGTCGTCGCTCACTGGCGCACCGACGTCAGGTAGCGCCCGCCACCTCTCTGTGCCGCCATCTGCGTCCGGTGTGCTTCATGGTGAGACCCGCGTGTGATCGGTATGCGCGGCCCGCCCTTCCCCCTCCTGGGGGATCATCTCTTCCGGCTCTTGACGACGCGCCCCATCCCGGCTGAGATCGGCACGCGACGACTCCTCGACACGGTCGCGGGGTGATGGTGAGGGCATCACCTACGGCTCCGTACCGGTCGCGTCACAGGTCTCGTTGTTGTTGTTCGAGGCGGCCTCTCATGCCCCGCACACCACATCGATTGGTCCGCGAGCGAGGAACGGCCTGAACTCATGGGTGCGCGTGCCCACATGCTTCTGCCGAATGCTCAGCTCATGGCGTTCTCGGCTTGGTTTTCGCATGCGCTCCGTGGCAAATCGTTGGTTCGTTGTGTGTCGGTCGTCGTAAGTGCAATAGTCTATTCAGCCGAGTTGCATACGAAAGGCGACAACATGACGGTTCTCGAAAGCACTTCAGGCGGTGTGGAGGCCACAACCGCCCTGCTGCAGGCAGAACTTCCGCGGCTGGAGGAGCAGCAGCAGGCCCTGGAGAAGGAGCTCGCGTCGGTCACAGCACGCCTGACATCGGTGCGCTCCGCGCTCACCGCACTGCAGGCACTCTCCGAGGTGCCTCCGGTGCTGAACGGAGCGGCGCCGCAGGTCCCGGACGAGGTGGAGCCGCAGCATGTGGCCTCCGTCGAGGCCGAAGACGCGACCGTCGTGTCCGTCGTGACCGCCCCCGAGGAGGCGCCCGAGGCCGAGGACGCTCCGGCGGCGGACGCGGTGAAGGCCGAGGCCGCACCCGCCCCGGCAAGCGCTCGCAAGACTCCCACCAAGCGGAGCACGACGGAGACTTCACCGAGGGCCCGGAAGCAGAGGCCCGCGAAGAAGGCATCCGCCGCGCCCGACAAGGCGGTCAAGGCCGACAAGCCGGCGAAAGCCGCCAAGGCCGTGAAGGAAGTCAAGCCCGCACGCGCGCGGAAGGCTACGTCCCCGGCGGCATCCGCTCCCGCGGCACCGGACGGCGGAAGCCTCACCGAGCAGGTCATGGAGGTGGTCGCGGCTGCGGGCGGCAAGGCCCTGCGCGCCAGGGACGTCACGGAGGCGCTCGGCCGCGAACTCACCGCGGGCAGCATCAACACCGTGCGCGGCACCCTCGACAGGCTCGTGGCCACGTCGCGGGCCCACCGCGCCGGCCGCGGGCTCTACCAGGCGCCCGGCAAGTAATCCGCCGACGTGTGACGTGAGCGCCGCGACGAGCGGTCCGCGTCACGCGCCGGTGTGCGGCGTGGTGGGTGCATCCAGGATGCGCCCTGCGCCGCGGTGGGCTGCCCCGCCGGGACCGTACGCTCTCGGGTCGCGAGGGCGCCTACCTCCTTGACGTCGCTGGCACGGGGCGCCTCAGTGGGGACCGAGATGCCGTCGGCGGCCGGACGACTATCGCCGACGGCACGGTCCGGGTGTGACCGGGAGTGGGGGAGGGAGCGCCGTCCCTCAGAAGTCGACCGCCTTGCCGCTCCCCACGGTCGCGCCCATGTTGCGCTCCATCATGCGCAGAGCGGCGAGTGCCAGGTCCTCGTGGATATGGGCCACGGCGTCATCGGGCACGACCACCTGGAGATGGCGGATGTGGGCGTCGAGGGCGGAGTAGAGAACACACTGCTCGGTCACCTGACCGCAGAGCACCACACGGTCCACGTCCAGTTGGGAGAGGAGATAGGTGAGCGGAGTCTCGTAGAAGATCGAGTGCCTGGCCTTGATGACGAACAGTGAGTCCTCGTCGGGCAGCACGGGCTCGACCAGCTCGCGATGGGGGCCGGACAGGGTCGTCTCGATGATCTCGCCGTGGTGGGACCGCCACTCCCCGAAGTTGTCGTTCACGTAGATCACGGGGACGCCGCCGTCCCTGGCCCGCTGGATGAGCTCCACGATGTGGGGGAGCGCTTCCCGGACGGAAGGGATGAGGTGCTCGGCGTCGGCGTGGCCGTATGTGTTCAGCATGTCGATGACAATGAGGGCGCTTCGGCTCATATCGACATGTTCTCACCGCGCCGGGCGCGAGGCCGTGCAGCATCGCCGCTCCTCGGCCGGGCGAGCGCCGGACGACCCCACGAGCGGCGTTCCTCGGGTGCGCCGTGAGCCGGGACGCCGCCGGTGGTCCCGGTGGTCCGGACGCCACCGGCAGCACCGTACGTCACTCGAGACACAGGCAGAAGGGGTGCCCCGCCGGGTCGGCGTACACCCGGAAGTCGCGCTTTCCGCCCTCGTCGTCGAGGTCCAGTGGAGTGGCGCCGAGCGCCAGCACCTCCTCCTGGGCGCGGTCGATGTCCGGCACGTCGAAGTCCAGGTGTGCCTGCTGCGAGTTGTGGTCGGCGCGGGGCCACTCCGGCGGCCGGTGATCCGTCGCCCGCTGGAAGGCGATGCGCGCGCCACCCGGTACGTGGAGCGTGTACCAGTCCTCGTGCTCGTTCGTGATCTCGCCGCCCACGACGGCCTGGTAGAACCCGGCGAGCGCACGGGGATCGGGGCAGTCGAGGGCGACGAGGGAGTAGGTGGCGATGGGCATGTCCGAACCTTTCGTCGAGTGGCGGGGCGGCCGATTCCGCCCGGCAGTATGTCAGGGCCGGGCGGCCTCCACGCAGACGCGGACGGTCCGCAGGGTGGGGTCGGCCGGGTCGGGCACGTTCATTCCCGCGTCGATGCCGGAGCGCAGATAGCGCAGCAACGGCTCGGTGAGCCGCTCGCCGGGCAGCACCGTGGGGATCCCGGGCGGGTACGGCGTCATCATCTCGGCGGCGACGCGCCCCACGGCCTTCGCGGCCGGCACGTCCTCGGTGGCGGCGAAGTAGGCGTCCCTGGGCAGACACGCCTGGTCCGGGCGCAGGTCGTCCGGGCCCGGGACCTCCACGTCGGGCGCCGGATCGAGCGCGTCGGCATGCCGGGCCAGGTCGCTCAGCGCGTCCAGCAGGCGGTCGGCCGTCCGCTCGTCGTCGGCATGGGTGAACTGGGCGCTGATCCTGCGGTGGTCCACCAGGTGCATGTCGACGTGGTGGCGGGACCGGAGCCAGTCAGCCGCCCGGTAGCCGTTGGTCCCGAGGTCGCTGATGTCGACGACCACCGGCAGGGGGTCGAACTCTGCTGCCTTTCCCGGACCGCAGAAGTCGTCGCGGTCGTTCACGTGCATGCCGTCGATCTTCTCGATCCGCTCCCGGACTCCCGCTGCCAGATCCAGAGCGCGGGACAACAGGGCATGTCCTTCCTGGACCATCTGCCGTCGCCAGCCGTCGATTCCGGCGTACAGCAGGACGGACGGGCTCGTGGTGCCCAGCAGATCCGCCCGTGAGGCCAGCGTGTCGGGGTCCACGAGGTCGCCCTGGAGGTGGAAGACCGAGCCCTGCTCCAGCCCGCTGCCCATCTTGTGGATGCTGGTGACACAGACGTCGGCACCGGCGTCCATGGCCCAGGAGGGCAGATCCGGGTGGAACGGCAGATGCGCTCCCCAGGCCTCGTCCACGACGACGGGCTTCGAACGGCGGTGGCACACCTCGGCGATGGTCCGCAGGTCCGCCGCGGAGCCGTACGGCGTAGGGCTGGTGACCAGGGCGCCGCAGGCATCCGGGTGCCGGTCGAACGCCTCGTCGAAGGACTCCGCCGAGGGAGCGTGGGCGAGGTGCCGCTCGACGTCCCACTGCGGTTCCACCCACACCGGTTCGACGCCGGAGAGGATCAGCCCCGCCACGACGGACTTGTGCGCGTCCCGGCCGATCAGCAGCTTCCTCCCCGGGGCCGCGACACTGAGCATGGCGGCCTTCACCGAGAGCGAACTGCCGCAGGTGGAGAAGAAGGTGTGCTCGGCGTGGACCGCGTCGGCCATCAACCGCTCGGCACGGGTGAGGACTTCGGACCGGCTGCGGCGGTCGTCGAGTCCTCCGGAGGCCAGCACGTCGCCGAGGAACGGGGCGTCCCCGAGGACGGCGCGCACGGCCGGTGCGGCGCCGCGCGCCTGCTTGTGGCCGGGAGGCGAGAAACCCAGCTCTCCCCGCTCCTTGTAGGCGGCCACGGCATCGAGTACGGGTGCTTCATGGTGGTCTGCTCGCATGTACGACGCCTTCCCTGCGGTTCTCGCCCCATTCGCCTCAGGGCAGGGGCGTGCCGCCGGTCGCGTTCATGATCTCGCCGGTGATGAACGACGCGTTCGGCGACGCGAGGAAGACGTAGGCCGGAGCCATCTCGGCCGGCTGCGCGGGACGGCCCAGCGGGCTCTGCTTTCCGAACTCCGTGGTGTCGGGCATGGTCGCGGGAATGAGCGGGGTCCACACCGGCCCGGGAGCGACCGCGTTCACACGGATTCCGTCGGAGGCGACCATCTGCGCCAGCCCCTGCGTGAAGGTGACGATGGCGCCCTTCGTCATCGCGTAGTCCAGGAGATGGGGACTGGGCTTGAAGGCCTGCACGGACGTCGTGTTGATGATCGATCCGCCGGCCGGGATGTGCGGCAGAGCTGCCTTGCACAGCCAGAACATCCCGTAGAGGTTGGTGCGCACCACGCGGTCGAACTGCTCGGTCGAGATGGCCGAGATGCCGTCGGGCTGAGACATCTGGTAGGCGGCGTTGTTCACCAGCACGTCGATACGGCCGAACTCCGACACCGCCGTCTCGATGAGCTCGCGGCACTGCTTCTCGTCCCGGATGTCACACGCGACGGGGAGCGCCCTGCGGCCGGCTTGTTCGACGAGGCGGCAGGTCTCCTGGGCATCGCCCTTCTCGTCGGGCAGATACGTCAGCAGGACGTCAGCCCCTTCGCGGGCGAAGGCCAGCACCACCGCCCGGCCGATGCCGGAGTCGCCCCCCGTGACGACCGCCTTGCGGTCGAGCAGAAGGCCATGGCCCTCGTAGGAGTCCTCGCCGTGGTCCGGGGGCGGATCCATGGGGCCCGTCCAGCCCGGGTGCTGCTGCTCCTGCTGGGGGAAGTCCGGCTGCGGATGGGCCTCGGTCGGATCCTGCGGCTGTCCGTTGTCAGGCATCGGCTGCTCCTTGTCTCGGTCGCGGGCCACGGCCGTGGTCCCGGGGCACGCCCGTGGGGGACATGTGCCGCCGCGTGCCCCGGAGGCGCTCGGTCAATCATCGTGCGCGGACGAACATCGAGCATGTCGAGCGGCGAGCCCTTTCCCGCGCCCCCGAGACTGTAAATTCGAACAATGAGTCCTATGACTGGCGCCGTTCCGCACGCGGCGAAGGGGGGCGGCCGGCTTCTCGCGGTCAGCGATCTCCACGTGGGAATCGCCGACAACCGGCCGATCGCCGATCAACTGCATCCAGCCTCCGACGAGGACTGGCTCATCGTCGCGGGAGACGTGGCGGAACAGGCCGAGGAGGTGGAAGCAGCTCTGGAACTCCTGGCGGGGCGTTTCGCCAAGGTGGTGTGGACCCCTGGGAACCACGAACTGTGGACCGTGGACAAGGACCCCCTGCAACTGCGCGGCCGGGCGCGGTACGAGCACCTCGTCGCGGTGTGCCGCGAACTCGGCGTGACCACGCCCGAGGACCCGTACCCGCTGTGGCCGGGGCCGGCAGGGCCTGTGGCCGTGGCGGCGGTGTTCCTGCTGTACGACTACAGCTTCCGGGCGCCGGGGACGACCACCAAGGAGGAATCCCTGGCCAAGGCGCATGAAGCGGGTGTGGTCTGCACCGATGAGTATCTGCTGCACCCCGACCCCTACCCGACCCGGGACGAGTGGTGCAGGGAGCGCGTGGCGCTCACCGAACAGCGACTGGCCGCGCACGACCCCGAGGTGCCCCTGGTGATCGCCGGGCACTGGCCTCTTCTGCGCGAGCCCACCTCCGTCATGTGGTACCCGGAGTTCGCCCAGTGGTGTGGCACGGAACTGACGGCCGACTGGCACACCCGGTTCAATGTCGCCGCCGTCGTCTACGGCCACCTTCACATCCCCCGTACGACCTGGCACGACGGCGTGCGGTTCGAGGAGGTGTCGATCGGATACCCCCGGGAGTGGCGCAAACGTGGCCACCCGCGCGGACTGCTGCGGCAGATCCTGCCGTACGACGGTGAGCAGACCTCGCCCGAGGGGAGGGCGGGCGCGTGATCGAGCGACTCGTCCCCGCGTACGTCGCGAGCGCGGACACGTACGACGTGGATGCTCCGGCGGGCACTCTCTATCCCGAGGAGGAGCAACTGATCGCGGCGAGCGTGGATCGCCGTAGGCACGAGTTCGCCGCGGTGCGCGCCTGTGCGCGACGGGCCATGGCCACCCTCGGGCTGCCACCGGCCCCCGTCCTGCGCGGCGTGCGCGGCATGCCGCTCTGGCCCGCGGGGACCGTCGGCAGCATGACGCACTGCGACGGGTACCGCGCGGCGGTGCTGGCCAGGGACACGGAGGTGCGGGGGATGGGCATCGACGCCGAGCCGAACGCACCGCTTCCGCCCGGCGTCTGGGAGGTGATATCGCTGCCTTCGGAGCGGGCACGGATATCCGTCGACGTGAAGGATCCCGCCGTCCACTGGGGGCGGCTGCTCTTCAGCGCCAAGGAGAGCGTCTTCAAGACGTGGTATCCCCTCACCCTGATCGAACTCGACTTCTCCGAGGCTGACATCACCTTCCACGGAGACCCGGACACCGCGACCGAGGGCACGTTCACCGCCGAACTGCTGCGTACGGCACCGGGTATGCCGACGTCGTACGCGGGCAAGTGGCTCGTCGAGGACGGCTTCGCGGTCACCTCGATCGTGCTGTCCGCGGATGCCCCCGTGTGTCGCGGAGACGTGTGACGCGGACCCGCGGGGCTGTGACGTGGGTTCGCCCGCGGGGCTGTGACGCGGGTCCGAAGGACGGACGGGCACGGGCCCGTCGGATGTACGCGGGCCGTCCGGCGTGCACGTATCAGTAGTACGTGTACGGATCCGTGCGGGCGCGATGCGGACGCGCTGAGGGGCCCGGCCCCGGCGGGCCGGGCCGAGGCGCTTCGAGCTGTGCCGGGGCGCGCCCCGAGGGGTCGTCCTTCGTTCGGCGGCGGGCCCGAGAGGCGCCGGGCGTACGCCGGGCGGGGGCGCCTTCGCGCTGGGCCGCCGGGCGACGGCTCCTCGGCCGCCGAAGTGTGCCGGGGTGCTGCCGCCCCCCCACGGCGCCCCTGGCCGGAGCAGGCATACAGGCGGGGTGCGGCCGGCCGCACCCCGCCGCCGTCAGGAGGCGTAGCTGAACGCCCCGCTCAGGAGAGAGCCGCCGCGGGTGACAGCACAGGAGGGAGCCGACACGGATGACGGCGTTACCACTCACTGCGGTAGCGTCGATAACATCATAGTGTTAGCGTTGTTTCCGTAAGGGTTTCGTCGAACCGGCGGCGATCTTTCTGCCACAGGAGCAACGTCATGACCGAGCACCGGACCACCACCGCCCGCAGGGTCGCCCTCGTCACCGGGGGATCGCGCGGTATCGGCCGCGAGAGCGTCGAACGGCTTGCTGCGGACGGGTTCGCGGTCGTCGTCACCTATGCGGGCAACAAGGCCGAAGCCGACGCGGCGGTGGCGGCCGTGGTGTCCGCGGGCGGAGAAGCCCTGGCGCACCAGGCCGACGTCGCCGACGAGGTGGCGGTCGCCGGCCTCTTCGACGCGGCCGAAGAGGCCTTCGGCGGAGTCGACGTGGTCGTCCACGCCGCGGGCGTGATGGCGCTCGCCCCGCTGGTCGACCTCGATCTGGACGTACTCGACCGGATGCACCGCACCAACATCCGCGGCACCTTCGTCGTCGGCCAGCAGGCGGCACGCCGCCTGCGGAACGGAGGCGCGCTCATCAACTTCTCCAGTTCGGTGCTGGCGTTGGCCCTGCCCGGATACAG
This sequence comes from Streptomyces argenteolus, assembly GCF_042902585.1. Classification (GTDB taxonomy): domain Bacteria; phylum Actinomycetota; class Actinomycetes; order Streptomycetales; family Streptomycetaceae; genus Streptomyces; species Streptomyces argenteolus. Next base: position 168,744 of record NZ_JBIBEG010000003.1, on the reverse strand, counting down.
CGCCTACGCCGCGACCAAGGGGGCTGTCGAGGCGATCACGCTGATCCTGGCCCGCGAGCTGAGGGGGCGCGACATCACGGTCAACGCGGTTGCCCCCGGGCCGACCGCCACCGCCCTGTTCCTGGACGGCAAGGACGAGGAGACCATCGCCAAGATGGCGGCGCAGCCGCCTCTCGAGCGTCTCGGAACCCCTCAGGACATCGCTGAGGTCGTCTCCTTCCTCGCCGGCCCGGCCCGTTGGGTCAACGGCCAGGTGCTGCGCGCCAACGGTGGCATCGCCTGACGGGATGGTCCCCGTGGTCCCACCGGGTCGGAAGCCGGGAAGGCGCGGGCAGGAGGCCTACCCCGGGGAGGGGGACGGAGAGGTGCGAGGCCGAGGTGCCCGCGCGGGCGGACGAGCGGCGCGGCCACTCCGGCGGTCGTTGCCGTCGATGCGGCCCCAGCCGTCCGGCCCGCCCCGCGCACCGCTTGGTAGCGTCCCTCCGATGAGTACACGAGCACGCATCCTCGATGTCGCGGCCCGGCTGGTCGCGGAGTCTGCGGACGGGGACATCTCCACGCGAGCCGTGTGTGAGGCGGCCCAGGTCGGGGCGCCGGCCCTGTACCGCCACTTCGGGGACAAGGCCGGGCTGCTGTCGGCGGTCGTCGACCAGGGCTTCGACGCCTACCTGGCGGCCAAGCGCGAACGGGGCGACACCGCGGACCCGGTCGAGGATCTCCGCAACGGCTGGGACAGTCACGTCGAGTTCGCGCTGCGTCATCCGAACCTCTACCGGCTGATGAACTCCCCCGCGATGCGGACACCGCCGGCTGCCGCGCTGGAAGCCCACCGCATCCTGACCCGAGACCTGGAGAGGGCCGCCGCGCTGGGGAAGCTGCGCATCGCTCCTGAGCTGGCAGCCCAGATGATCATGTCCTCCACGACCGGTGTGGCCCTGATGCTCGTGTCCAGGCCCGCGACCTTCCCCGACGCCGGGGTGTCGGCGCGTGTGCGCGACGCCGTGCACGCCGCCGTCTTCACGCCGGACGCCCGGGAGGCCGAGCCGGTCGAGACGGACGTGCCGTCCACGGCCGCCCGGCTGAGTGCCCTGTTGCGCCGGTCGCAGGGGTCCGGGCTCAGCGCCGCCGAATCGGCGCTCCTGACGGAATGGCTGGACCGGGTGTCGAACGCGGAGGGAAGCGACGACTGACGGGGAGGGGCCGGCGTGCGGGCACACCCGCACGCCGGCCCCTCGGCCCGCGCTCTGTCCTGGCCGACCACCCTGCCGTACCGCCCGCCCCGAGGTGGCCGGCCGGGCGAGGTCTGCCGTGGCTCCCGGGGCTCCGGGGCTCTGTCAGTCCCGGGCCCGGCGGTCCCGCGAGACGGGCTCGGGGCCGAACTCGCCGGCCATGGCGTCGGCCATCCGCAGGTGCGGGGCGGCCTCCGCGTGCCGCCCCTGGCGCTCCAGGGTGCGCCCGAGCATCAGCCGCGCGTAGTCCTCGACCGGGTTGCGGTCCAACACCTCGCGCAGTTCGGCCTCGGCCTTGGCGAGTCGCGCCGAGTGGTAGTAGGCGCGCGCCAGCAGGAGGCGCGGCGCCACCTGCTCCGGGACCTCCTGGACGAGCCCGCCGAGGATCCTGGCCGCGGTCAGGTACTCCTTGGCCTCGAAGAACATCTGGGCCCGGTCCCACCGGTCGGCGGGCGTACCGAACTCGTAGTAGGTCTCGTCCACTTCTCCTCCTCCGCCGACATGCTTACGGACCCGTCAACACGGCGAGGTAGTTAAACATTCCACTAAATTTTCGGCGTGTGGGCAGGTACTCCGTGACCGCTCGGGAATAGGTTGTGCGCCATGAGCAATCTCGATCGCCAGGCCGTCCCCTCCGTCTGCGGAGGGCGAGGCTTCGTCGTCGCCGAACCGGTACGCGAACTCCTCACCCCGCGCCGCGTCCAGCTCGGCGAGTCCACCGAGGTGCGCAGGCTGTTGCCCAACCTGGGCCGCCGCATGGTCGGGGCCTGGGCCTTCGTGGACCATTACGGCCCCGACGACATCACCGACGAGCCGGGGATGCAGGTGCCACCGCACCCGCACATGGGCCTGCAGACGGTCAGCTGGCTTCACGAGGGGGAGGTGCTGCACCGGGACAGCCTGGGCAGCCTCCAGACCGTCCGGCCGCGCGAGTTGGGCCTGATGACCTCGGGCAGGGCCATCAGTCACTCCGAGGAGAGTCCGAGAAGCCATGCCGGATTCCTGCACGGGGCCCAGCTCTGGGTCGCCCTGCCCGACGCACATCGGCACATGGATCCGCACTTCGAGCACCACACCGCTCTGCCCACGGTCACCGCACGAGGCCTCAACGCCACCGTGATCCTGGGCGAACTCGACGGCTCCACCTCGCCCGGCAGTGCCTACACCCCGATCGTGGGGGCGGACCTGGCGCTCGCCGACGGCGCCGAAGCGCGGCTGCCGCTGGACCCCGACTTCGAGTACGCCGTGCTGTCCATGTCCGGCGAGGCGGAGGTCGACGGCGTCCCGGTGCTGCCCGGCTCGATGCTCTACCTGGGGTGCGGCCGTACCGAACTGCCCTTGCGCGCCGCGTCGGAAGCAGGGTTGATGCTGCTCGGTGGAGAGCCCTTCGCGGAGGAGATCGTCATGTGGTGGAACTTCGTCGGACGCTCCCACGAGGAGATCGAGGAGGCCCGGCAGGAGTGGGCGGAGGGCTCCCGCTTCGGAGAGGTGCACGGCTACGACGGCGGCAGGCTGTCCGCCCCCGCCCTGCCGCCGGTGGCGCTCAAGCCTCGGGGGCGGGTGCGCTGACCTGGAGCGAGGCGGGGCGTCAGCGGAGCCGTCGACCGTTCTCTCCAGGTCCCCTCGCCGGCGGGGAGGGGGCAGCGGTCTCTGCCGCAGGCCGGCTTCCCGGGGCCGGCGGAGCGGGTCCCGGTTTCCGCGATCAGGTCCGGTCGGGCACATGCCGGCCTGCCGCGTGACGTCGACCCCGCGCGCCGAGCCCGGGATCGCCCCCCGGCTGGCACCGGGCACCGGTTTCGGGCTCTCGTACGGGCCGGCACGCGCTCTGCTCGACGGCCCCACGGCCGTGCGCGAGCCGGGGCCGCATCCCCCCACCCCGCCTCGGCGAGCACGGCCGATGCCGGTGGACGCGGTCCGGCGCGAGGAACCGGACCGCGTCCACCGCTCTGTCAGGCTCCCCTGAGGAGACCGTTGCCGGGCCCGGCCGACCCGCTCGCGCCGGGTGGCAGCGGATGCCGCGTCACCCCGCCGCCGGAGTCGGGGAAGCTGCCGCCGGAGCCCGGGCAGCCGGACTCAGGCCGCCACGGCCGGCTCGAGTACGTCCTGGCACCACTGGCGGAAGCCGGTCGCGCCGGCGACCCGCAGGGTGCTCTGCTCGGCGTCGTAGATGCCGTCGTTCTGGGCCTCGGCCATGTCGACCAGTCCCTGCGCGAATCCGTCGGTCATCCCGTACCCCAGCATCGTTGCCTTGTACGTCTCGCTGCTGACCTGCTGGAAGCGGACCGGTCGTTCCAGGACCTCCGACATGACCTCGGCCATCCCGTCGGGGGACAGCGCGTCGGGCCCGATCACCGGGACGCTGCCCTGTCCGCTCCATGAGTCGTCGAGCAGCAGGTCCGCAGCCGCCGCGGCGATGTCGCGGGTGGCAACCGTCGCGAGAGGGCGCTCAGCGGAGTTCGCCAGGAAGAACATCCCCTTGCTCCGGATCGCCTCGATCTGGCCGAGCAGGTTCTCCATGAAGAAGGGCATGGCCAGCGACCGATAGTGCACGCCGGTGCTCTCGAACAGCTCGTCCACCGCGAACGCGGGGGACAGGAGCCCGGCGGGCTTGCCGTACGCACGGCCCATGCTGGAGACGCCCACGACCCGCTGGACTCCTTGACTCTTGAGCGCGTCGCAGGCGGGCCGCGTCAGGCTGAGGTAGGAGTCCTCGATGTCGTCGGCCTGCGGGTTCGGGGGCACCAGCCACAGCACGCTCTCGGCGCCCGCGAACGCCTCGGCGACCACGTCGCTGTCGCCGTGCGACCCCTGGACGATCTCGACGCGCTCGCGGACCTCCGGGGGGAGGCGGGCGGGGTCGCGGGCTACCACGCGGACCGGCCGGCCGTCGGTGAGGAGCCGGGCAAGGGTCTGGCGGCCGATCTGGCCGGTGGGGGCGGTGATGACGATCACGGAGACCTCCGGGAGGGGTTGCTTCGAGACGTGGCGGTGTGCCTCCGGGCGGCCGTCCGCCCACATCGTTTCCACTGATAACAAAAGCATGTTATCGGTGTTTGGGCAAATCGCTAACGCGCTTCCGTTAACATTGGAAACATGGAGACCGAACGCTCTGCCCCTGCCGACAGCAACAGGGCCCGAATCATCACCGCCGCGGCCCGGCTCCTCGCCGAGAACGGCCGCGAGGCGGTGTCGACCCGGGCGGTGAGCACCGCGGCCGGCGTCCAGGCCCCGACCATCTACCGGCTCTTCGGCGACAAGCAGGGCCTGCTCGACGCGGTGGCCGCCCACGGGTTCGCCGCGTACCTGCGCGAGAAGACCGACCTCCCTCCCAGCGGCGACCCGGTCGAGGACCTGCGCGCGGGATGGAATCTGCACATCGGCTTCGGCCTCGCCAACCCGGCCCTGTACGCCCTCATGTACGGAGAGCCCCGCCCCGACGCGACTCCGCCGGCAGCGCTCGCCGCAGCCGCAGTCCTCGCCGCCCACATCAAGCGGATCGCCGAGGTGGGCAGGCTTCGGATCGATGAGGCACGCGCCGCACAGCTCGTCCACGCCGTCGGCGGCGGCACGGTCCTCACGCTGCTCGCCACTCCGGAAGACCGGCGGGACCTCACCCTGTCCGACCTCGCACGGGAAGCGGTCATCGCCGCCATCGTCACCGACGCCCCCGCTCCGGCCGCGCCCGGCCCGGCCGGAGCCGCGGTCGCCCTCCGCGCAGTCCTCCCGCAGACCTCGGTGATGAGCGCCAACGAGCGCAGCCTGCTCACGGAATGGCTCGACCGCATCGCCAGAGGCTGAGTCACCTCCTCGCCGCTCGTCGCTCGCATCCGGTCGCGCAACAGCCGCCATGGCCGCGGGGGGTCGCGGAAAAACGGTCCCGGTGGTGCCGATGCGGTCCGTCCGCCGAGCTCGAAGCGCTCATCTCCGCCGACCGCCAGGCGCACCTACGTGGCGAACCGGCCGCCACGGTCCACGTCCTGCGGGTCAGCTGACCTGCGGCCCGTCGATGTCCGTGTCGGATTCCCGCCGGAACGTGGGCGTCAGCCGATGTTGACTGCGTCCATGACCCTCACACAGCCGGACGACGCCCGCCTCTTCCGTTCCCTGCACACCGCATCCGCACCTCTGGCGCTCGCCAACGCCTGGGACGTCGCGAGCGCCCGTGTCATCGAGGCCGCCGGCGCCTCGGCGATCGCCACGACCAGTGCCGGTGTCGCCTGGTCGCTGGGTTACCCGGACGGTGACGTCCTCACCCGCCAGCGGACGCTGGAGGTGCTCGGCCGTATCGTCGCCGCCGTCGGCGTTCCGGTCACGGCGGATATCGAGGGCGGGTACGGGACGGACGCCGCAGGCATCGCCGAGACCGTCACCGGGGTGCTCGCGGCCGGAGCCGCAGGCGTCAACATCGAGGACGGCACCAGGCGTCCGGAAGACCTCGCGTCCAGGCTGGCCGCGGCCCGGCGGACCGCCGACCGGGCAGGCGCGGACCTTTTCCTCAACGCCCGTGTCGACACGTTTCTCCTCGGACTCGGCGACCAGGCCACCCGACTGCGGGAGACCCTTGCCCGTGCCCGGCTGTACGTCGATGCGGGCGCTGACGGCATCTTCGTCCCCGGCGTCACCGACCCGGTGACCATCGCGGCGCTGGCCGGCGGCATCTCCGTACCGCTGAACGTCATGGCCGGCCCTGGCAGTCCGGCCGTGGCGGAACTCGGCGGCCTCGGTGTGGCCCGCGTCAGTCTCGGATCGGGCGTGGCGCAGGTCGCCCATGCCGCCGCCCGGCGCACCGCGCGGGAGCTGTTCGGCGCGGGCGCGTACGACTCCCTCGCCGAGGGCATGAGCTTCCCGGAACTCGACGCGCTGTTCTCGGCGCCCCGCTGACGCGGAGGCCAGGCTGCACCGGGATGCGCCGTACGTCGCCGTTCAGGGCCGGGGGCGATCGCCCGTCTGGTGCGACACCGCCGCTCGGGCGTCCGCCCTCTTCCGGTCGCCTTCGCTCTTCATACGCGCGTCTCCCAGAGCGATGCCGTCGCTCCGCCTCTTCAGCCCTGCGAGTTGCCGTACGCCGGCGGAGATCAACTCTGCCATCCTGGTCATCCGTCCTCCGTTTCGTGAACCGTGAAACGCGGTGTGTGGCGGTGGTGATCCGCCCTCACACCGTGGGGCGCCCGTCGTGGCGCCGACGCGAGGCGCGCCCTTCCACAAGCCTGACATATCCCCCCGGACGTCGGCAGTGGCTGCGCGTACCGCGACACCACAGGCCCACGGGCATGGCCGCCCGGTGTTCCGTCGGGGGTGAGCGACCGGAGGGCGGGCCCCCACATGCGTGAAGGGCACATACCCGTGATCCTGGCGGAGACCGGGCGCTTTCGGCGGAGCTGTTCCCCGCGCTCACGAGAGAGGAAGATCCCATGGCCGGTAAGGGCAAGGGCAAGAAGCTGTCCCGTGGTGACGACGTCACGTGGAAGAGCCACGGACAGGACGTCGAAGGCACCGTCACACGAAAGGTCGACAAGCGCACCGAGGCCGCGGGCCGGACCGTGGACGCGTCCAAGGACGAGCCGCAGTACGAGGTGGAGAGCGACAAGACGGGCAGGACAGCCGTCCACAAGCCCGAGTCGCTCCGCAAGAAGGCCGGCGGCTCGTGAGCGGCGGACGGGACGAGGAGCGGCAGGAGACCCTCGACCGCTTCGGTGAGGCCGTCAACATGTCGGCCTCGGAGCTCGAGAAATGGCTGGGAACGGAGCAGGCGCAGGAGGTCGGGCAGAAGAACGGCAGCGAGGAATCGACCGGCCACGCGTCCGGCCGCCGGATCGTGGACCTGCTGCGCACGAAGAAGGCCGACCTGAGCGACGACGACCTCGCCCACATGCGCAAGGTCGTGGGGTACGTCCACAGGCACGCCCAGCAACGCCCGGAGGGGGACGTCACCGACACCCCGTGGCGCCACTCGCTGATGAACTGGGGCCACGACCCCGAGAAGTAGGTTCCGTACGTCCGCGAGCGTTCCCGCCGCGACGGAGGCGATTGCGTCACCACGACGCCGAGCGGAGGGACGCCGCACCGCTCCGCCTCCAACGGCGGGGTATGCGTGACACGGAACCATCGCACGGAAACACCGGGCCCTTGACGGCGGTCCGGGCGTCACGTGGGCCGGCGCCCGCGGCGGAGGGCCGGCCCCGGCCGAGGAGGAACGGATGAACAGGGCACGCGCGGCGATCTTCGACGTCGACGGCACGCTGACCGACACCAACCATCTCCATGTGGTGGCCTGGTGGGAGGCGTTCCGTCAGGCGGGGCACATCCTGCCGATGCCGGACATCCACCGGGCGGTCGGGCTCGGCTCCGGCGACCTGATCGAGCGGCTGCTCACTGCCGATCGCGACCGTGAACAGGATGCGGTCATCAGCGCCGCGCACAAGACGCTCTACGGGACGTACTACGACCGCATCCCCGCGTTCGAGGGCGCCGGCGACCTGCTGCGCGCCCTGGCGGAGCGCGGCTGGAGCGTGGTGCTCGCCACCTCGGCGAGCGGGCCGGAGCTGGAGGCCCTGCGGCGGGCCGTGGACGCGGACGACGCGATCGGGGACACGGCGAGTTCGGACGACGTCGCCGAGGGGAAGCCCTCTCCCGAACCCGTGCAGCTGGCCTGCGAACTGGCCGGCGTCGGCGCGGATCAGGCGGTGTTCGTGGGCGACACCGTGTGGGACATGGAGGCGGCAGCCCGGGCGGGGGTGCGTTCGGTGGCCGTGCTGTCCGGCGGCATCCCCCGCGCCGACCTGGAGCTGGCCGGTGCGGACGCGGTCTACCAGGACGTCGCCGAACTGCTCTCTCGGCTGGACGACAGCCCTTTCGGGCGGACGGTCTCCTGAGCGCACGCCCGCCGGACGGTGCCCTGCCGTGAACGTGGCGCGACGGCGACTGCCCCCTCACCGGACCGGCGAGGGGGCAGTGGTCGTCGCGTCGGCGCCTCAGCGCCGTGTGCGGACGAGCAGGTAGACGAAGTACGGAGCTCCGATCACCGCGGTCATCAGCCCCGCCCCGAGCTGGGCCGGCGCGATCACCGTGCGCCCCGCCAGGTCCGCCAGGCAGACCAGCAGAGCGCCGAGGAGGACCGCCACCGGGACCACCCGCACGTGGCGGCGGCCGACCAGGGCGCGTGCCGCGTGCGGGGCGACCAGGCCGACGAAGCCGATCGTGCCCGCCGCCGCCACGGCGGTGGAGCTGAGCAGCACCGCCATCGCGAGGAAGCCGAGACGTGCCCGGGGGAGACCGAGGCCGAGCAGCCGGGGGGTGTCCTCGTCGAGGGCGACGAGGTCCAGTTCCCTGCGGCGGACCACCGCGAGGACGATGCCCACCACGAGTACGGCCGCCACCGGCACCACGTCGGGCATGTTCCGTCCGTAGGTGGACCCGGAGAGCCACGTGAGCGCCTTCGTCGTGTCGAACGGGTCGCTGAGCACGATCACCAGGCTGATCAGCGCCGCCGCGGCGGCGGAGACCCCGACGCCGAGCAGGACGAGTCTGTTCTGCCCGAATCCGCTCCGCGCCGCCAGCCCGAAGACGAGCGACGCGGTCACCGCGGCCCCGCCGAACGCCGCTCCCGCGACCCACCACGAGCCGGGGGACTCCACGGTGGTCACCAGCAGGACGGCGCCGAGACCGGCGCCGCCGGACACACCGAGGATGCCGGGTTCGGCGAGCGGGTTACGGGTCACGGCCTGGACCAGGGTGCCGGACAGGGCCAGCGCGGCTCCCGCGAGGAGTGCGGCGGTGACCCGGGGCACCCGGGTGTCGAGCACGAAGGTGACGACCCTGCCGGCCCTGCCCTGGGCCCAGTTCACGACATCGCCGAGCAGCAGTTTCGAGTCGCCGAGGAGCACCGCGGCGATCATCACGCCCACGAGGGTGACGGCGAGCACGACCACGGTGACGAGGAACGCCGTCCGCCCGGGTATCCGCAGCCGGTCCGGGGCCTCCGCCGAGGCGGTGTCCCGTGCGCGGAGCGCCATGACGACGAGGAACACACCGCCCACCACGGTGGTGACGACACCGGTCGGCACCTCCACGGCGGTGTCGGCGGGAACGACCGCGCGCAGCAGGACGTCGGACACGAGGACGAGCGCGGCACCCACGAGTCCCGCCACCGGCATGCTGACCCGGGAACGGACCAGCCCGCGGAACCGGCGGGTGAGCGGCCGGACGAGCGCGGGCGCGCAGAGGCCGACGAAGCCGATCGGGCCGGCGAGGGTGACCGCCGCCGCCGAGAGCAGGGTGGCGAGGACCACCGTCGTCACCCGGGTTCCGCGGACGGGTACGCCCAGTCCCCGGGCCGCGTCGTCGCCCAGGGCCAGGGCGTCGACGCGCCGGGCGACCAACAGCAGCCCGACGAAGCCCACGGCGATGACCGGGGCCATCTGCGCGACCCCGTCGAAGCCGTTCTGGCCGACGCTGCCCTGGTTCCACGCGTAGAGGCCCTCCGTCTGCTGGGGGAACAGCAGCAGCAGTGCCTCGGTCGCCGCGTTGAGTCCCAGCGCGAGGGCGCTGCCCGCGAGGACCAGCCGGACGGTGCCCTTGCCGAGGCCGGAGAGGCCGAGCACGACCGCCGCCGCCGCGAGTCCGCCGACGAACGCGGTGCCGGAGGAGGCGAGGAGCGGCAGGGTGGTGCCGGTGGCGGCGAGCACGCCGAGCGCCAGATACGAGCCCGCGTTCACGGCGAGGGTGTCCGGCGAGGCGAGTACGTTCCGGCTGACCGCCTGGAGGGCGGAGCCGGCCATGCCGAGCGCCACTCCGACGAGGATGGCGGCGACCATCCTCGGCAGCCGGGAGGCCACGACGACGGAGGCGTCCCCCGCCTCGGCGTTCCCCGTGAGCGCGTCCCAGACCTGCGACGCGCCGACGTCGGCGGTGCCCTGGGTGATGTCGACGGCGGCGAGTACCGCGACGAGCAGCACGAGCGTGGCCGTCACGGCGACCGCGCCCGTCGTGGCCGCGGCGGTGCGGTCACGGCCGACCGCGGTCTTGTCGATGACGGCCACGGCCGGCTACTTCTTCGTCAGGGCGTCGACGAGGGAGTCGATGTACGCCTCCATCGAGCGCGGGCCACCGAACATCCAGACACCGTCGGGCAGTCGGTGCACGTTGCCGGCCTTCACGAAGGGCAGCGACTTCCACACGGCGTTCTTCGCGAGGGGGCCGGTGAAGGTGTCACCGTCGACGTCATTGGCGACGTACGGGAACTGGACGTCACCGAGGCCGGTGAGCCCTTCGACGTCGGTGGTGGCGAGGCCGTAGCTCTCGTCGCCTTCCACGGTCCAGGCGTTCTTCAGACCGAGCCGCTCGTTGACGGCGCCCAGGAGGGATCCGCTGGTGTAGGCGCGGATGGAGACCTGGTTCGACGCCTCGTAGCCGTCGGCGGTCGCGATCTCGGCACCGTCGAGCCCGGCGTCCGCGAGGGCCTTCTTGCCCTCGGTGACGCTCGCCTCGAAGTCCTTCTTCAGGGCGTCCGCCGCGTCCTCCTTGCCGGTGGCCTTGGCGATGAGGTCGAGCCCGTTGTTCATCGTGCCGATCTGGTCGGAGGCGTCGGCGGCCTTCACCTCCAGGACGGGGGCGACCTTGCGGAGCTGCTTCACCACGGCCGGCGCGAGGTCGCTGGTGGCGACGACGAGGTCGGGCGCGAGGGCGGCGACGGTGTCGATGCTCGGCTCGCCTCGGGTCCCGATGTCCTTGGGGCTACCGGTGAGCGGGGCCGACGTGTTCCACGCGGTGTACCCCTTCACGTCCGCGACACCGACGGGGGCGACACCGAGGGCCACCAGGTCCTCGACCACGTTCCACTCGGTGGCGACGACCTTCGTGGCGGGTCCGTCGAGGGTCACCTTCGTGCCCTTGTCGTCGGTGAGGGTGATCTTTCCCGCGGGCTTGGCCGAAGCGGCGGCGTCGTCGGTCGAGGGCTCCGTGGTCCCGCAGGCGGCCAGGGAGAGGGCGGCGACGGCGACGGTGGCCGAAGCGAGGAGGTGGCGTCTCATGGGGAGGTGCTGAACCTTTCGGATCTGGAGTGGTGGCGGCCGATCGCGCGGGTGCGCAGTCCGCCGGTGGAGGGGTCGTGGTCGACGTCGATGCGGATGCCGTAGACGTCGGAGAGGAGGTCCGGAGTGAACACGTCCTCGGGCACACCGTCGGCGACGACGCGGCCCGCGTGGAGCAGGGCGACCCGGTCGGCGACTGCTGCTGCCTGGTCGAGATCGTGCAGTACGACGCCCACGGCGATCCCGTGGTGGTCGGCGAGATCGCGCATCAGGTCCAGGAGTTCGACCTGATAGCGGAGATCGAGGTAGGTGGTGGGCTCGTCGAGGAGCAGGACGCCCGTCTCCTGGGCGAGGCAGCTCGCGAGCCACACGCGCTGGAGCTGGCCGCCGGAGAGCTGTTCGACGCCCCGGCCGGCGAGGTCCTCGACGCCGGTGAGACGCAGCGCCCGGTCGACGGCGGCGGTCCCCCTGGGGTCGGCACGGCCCCAGCGGCCCCGGTAGGGGTAGCGGCCGAAGTCGACCACGTCCCGGACCGTGAGTCCGCCCGGCGTCGAGCGGGACTGGGTCAGGAGCGCGACACGACGCGCGAACTCGCGTGCGCCGAGTGCGAGTCCGTCCACGGCCTCGTCCGTGCCGGCGCCGACCGTCAGCGTGCCGCTGCGCGCGCTCTGCAGCCGGGCGAGCGTGCGCAGCAGCGTCGACTTGCCGCTGCCGTTCGGGCCCACCAGGGCCGTCACCTCCGCCGGGCGCAGGGTGATGGAGGCCTCGTGGACGACGTCGACCTGACCGTACGCCACGGTCACCCCGTCGGCGGACAGACCGTGACCGCGCGTGGGCGGCACGGCGGCAGCCACAAGGGTGTCCGCAGCCCTGGAAGTGCTCTCACCAGCTCTCATGCCGATTAGGTTAGCCTGACCTTAGCTTCCCGGTAAACGCACCCCTCCCCATGAAGGCCGAAGGCGCCGTCGCGGGGCAGGGGGACGAGCGCCGGTGGCGTGCCGAGGCCGTCGCCTCCCGGTGCTCTCCGCCGGGCCCCGTCCCCGCGCGAAGTGGGGTGAGCCCGTCCCCGCGAGGGCTGCGGCTCCGGTCCGTAGGGATGGGTCAACTCGACTGTCGGCCAGGAGAGTTCGCCCCCGGTCCGCCTGCGGAGAGAGGCGTTCCGGGGCCGGGGCGGACGGTGGCGCGCGGCGGCCCTCCCGGGAGAGGTCACCGCGCGGGCCCCTGTGTGCCCTGCCGCTGCGGCGTCAGGGGCGACCGGTCAGATAGCCGCCCATGGTCGCGAAGTACTCCGTGGCGGGCATCTCCCGGCCGTCCTCGGTGCGTACGCGGGTGATGGCCAGCCCGTGGTTACGGCCCGTGCGCGCGTCGGACCCGGCGACGATCACCACGCCGTCACCCTCGCGGTAGAAGATGCGGCCGGGTGTTCCGCCGTAACGACCCTCGGACACCACCGCGGCGAGGATCTCCAGGCGCCTGCCCTTGTGGAAGGTGAAGGCGCTGGGGTACGGCTCGGACTGGGCGCGCACCAGGCGTTCGAGATCCTCCGCGGGCCAGCCCCAGTCGATACGGATGTCCTCGGCCGACCGCTTGTGGAAGAAGCTCGCCTGGGAGCGGTCCTGCCGGGTGAACTCCGTCGTGCCGGACGCGATCAGGTCGAGTGCCCCGATGGTGACCGGGCCGATGAGATCGACCGTCTTGTGGAAGAGGTCCGTCGTGGTGTCCCTCGGCCCCACGGGAACGGCCTCCTGCCGGACGATGTCGCCGGCGTCGAGCTCGTCGTTCATCATGTGCGCGGTGACGCCCACTTCGGATTCGCCGTTGATCAGCGCCCAGATCAGCGGGGAGAAGCCGGCGTACTTCGGCAGCAGCGAGTCGTGCACGTTCAGGGTGCCGTTGCGCGGGAGCCGGAAGATGCGCGGCGGGATCCAGGTGCGCCAGTTGTTGGCGACGATGATGTCCGGGTCGGCCTCCTTCAGCCGCTCGAACAGCTCCTCGTCGTCGGGCCGGTTGCGGATGAGCACCGGCACGTTGTGCTCCTCGGCCAGGTCGGCGACGGAGTCGCTCCAGATCTTCTCGTAGGCGTGCTCGCTCTTGGGGTGCGTCACGACCAGCACGACGTCGTGTTCGGAGTCCAGGAGGGCTTGCAGGGTTCGGTGCCCCCAGGTCTGGTAACCGAACATGACGACCCGCATGGGGTTCCTCCTCAGCGCAGGGATTGACCGAGGTTCAGTAAAGCGAGGCTCACCTAACTTTGCAACGGGTCACCCTGAGGGGCCAGTTGGTGCCCCCGCGTCACCCGGTAGTCCGTTTTGCCCTATCGACAGCTCCGAAAGATGAGCTTAGGCTCACCTAAGTTCAGCGGGTCGCTCCGTCGGCGTGCCCGCCTCTCCACCTTCCCCACGCCTGCTAGGCGGCTTGCCCGCACGATGGGAGTGACATGTCTCAGGTTCTGCCTGGCGACGCACCACAGGTCCATGACCTCATTGGGATCGGCTTCGGCCCCTCCAACGTGGCCATGGCGATCGCGATCGGCGAGCACAACGCGGCCACAGGCACGCAGGAGGCGGTCAGCGCCCACTTCTTCGAGCAGCAGCCGCGCTTCGGATGGCACCGCGGAATGCTGATCGACGACGCGACCATGCAGGTGTCCTTCCTCAAGGACCTGGTGACGCTCCGGAACCCGACCAGCGAGTTCAGCTTCCTCTGCTACCTGAAGAGCAAGGGCCGGCTGGTCGACTTCATCAACCACAAGAACCTCTTCCCCCTGCGGGTGGAGTTCCACGACTACTTCGAGTGGGCCGCGGCCAAGGTCGACGACATGGTCTCGTACGGCCACGAGGTCGTCGGTGTCACTCCCGTGCACCGCGACGGGGTCGTGGAGCACGTGGACGTGACGGTCCGTTCGAACGAAGGACTCGTGGTCCACCGGGCGCGCAACGTCCTCATCGGCACGGGGCTGCGCCCTCTCGTCCCGGAGGGGGTGGAGCGGGGTGACCGTGTCTGGCACAACTCCGAACTGCTGGCCAAGGTGGGGGAACTGGACAGCACCGCGCCGCCCACCCGGTTCGTCGTCGTGGGCGCGGGGCAGAGCGCCGCGGAGAACGTCGCGTATCTGCACCGCCGCTTCCCCGATGCCGAGGTGTGCGCCGTCTTCTCCCGTTACGGCTACAGCCCCGCGGACGACAGCAGCTTCGCCAACCGGATCTTCGACCCCGACGCCGTGGACGAGTACTTCGCCGCGCCCGAGGACGTCAAGCGGCGGCTGATGGACTACCACGGCAACACGAACTACTCCGTGGTGGACATCGACCTGATCGACGACCTCTACCGCCAGATGTACCAGGAGAAGGTGCTGGGCACCGAGCGGCTGCGCTTCCTCAACGTGTCCCGGCTCGTCGGGGTCGAGGAGACGCCGGACAAGGTCCGGGCGTCGGTGAGGTCGCTCGTGACGGGCGAGGAGACCGTCCTGGACGCCGACGTGGTCGTGTTCGCCACGGGCTACAGCCCCGTGGACCCCCTCGGCCTGCTCGGTGACGTCGCGGACCACTGCCTCCGGGACGAGGAGGGGAGGGTCCGTGTCGAGCGTGACTACCGCATCGCGACGGACCCCGGACTCCGCTGCGGCATCTATCTGCAGGGCGGCACCGAGCACACGCACGGCATCACGTCCGCCCTGCTGTCCAACACCGCGATCCGGGTCGGCGAGATACTCGACTCGCTGCTGGACCGGGGGGTCAAGGCCGCCTCGGACGAGGCCCGGCTGGTCGCGGACGGCTCCGGCTCGGTCGCCTAGGGTTCTCCACCCGGTCCTGCCTCCGGCCGCGCCCGGCCGGAGGTGCGAAGCGGCGCGTGAGGCCACGCAGCCCCGTGCCTCACCAGCCCAACTCCCCATGCCTGCACGGTGGATCAAAGGGATAGCGTACGTCGACATGAGCACGACTGCTGTGGAGCGTCCCGCGCCCCGGGGCGCGCCGGAGGCCCGCCGGCTACGGGCCGGGGGGCTCGGCGCGCTCGTCGTGGTCCTGGCGATCGCCGCGGCCGTGTCGCTGGCCGTGGGTCCGCGTGCGCTCAGTCCCGGCGAGGTGTGGGACGGGCTGTTCGCGACCCCGGACGGCGGCGAGGGCCTCACGGAGATCCGGCTCATCGTCCAGACGGTGAGGGTGCCCCGGACGGTGCTCGCGGTCGTGGCGGGCCTCGCCCTCGGGGTCGGCGGGTCCCTGATCCAGGGGTACACACGCAACCCGATCGCCGACACGGGCCTGCTGGGGGTCAACGCGGGCGCCTCGTTCTCCGTGGTGTCCGTGATCGCCGTCTTCGGCCTCACCCACCCCTTCCACTACGTCTGGTTCGCCTTCCTGGGCGCGGCTGCCGCGGGGGTCGTGGTGTTCGGGCTGTCGAGCATCGGCCGGGGCGCGGGCAACCCCCTCACTCTGGCGCTGGCGGGACAGGGGGTGACCGTGTTCCTCGCGGCGATGACGACGGCCGTAGCGCTGTCCGACCAGAAGTCGCTGAACGCGCTGCGCTTCTGGAACTCGGGCTCCGTGGCCGGGGTGGGATTCGACGTCATCTGGCCGGTGACCGGGTTCGTCGTGGCCGGGCTCGTACTGGCCCTGACGACGCTCCCCTCGCTCAACCTGCTCAACCTGGGTGACGACGTGGCGCGCGGCCTCGGGGTCAGCATCGCGATGAGCCGGACCGTCGGCATCCTCGCCATCACCCTGCTGGCCGGCGCGGCGACGGCGGCCTGCGGTCCCATCGCGTTCCTCGGGCTCATGGTGGCCCATGTGGCCCGCTACCTGACCGGTCCCGACTACCGCTGGCTCGTGCCGTACGCGGGCCTGCTGGGCGCCGCACTCCTCCTGGTCTGCGACATCGTGGGGCGCGTGGTGGTGCGGCCGGGGGAACTGGACGCGGGTGTCCTCGTCTCCCTCCTCGGAGCCCCGTTCTTCGCGGTTCTGGTGTGGCGAGGAAAGTTCAGGAGCGCATGAACGCGACAGAGGTGAAGCCGCGGACGGCCCCCGGCGTGCGGCTCGGTGAGGTCTCCTTCGTCTGGCGGCCCTGGCTCTTCGGCGTCACGCTGCTGCTCGCCGCGGCGGCCTTCCTGGTGTTCTGCCTGTCCATCGGGGTGGGGGACTTCCCCATCGGCCTGTCCCGCGTCATGGCCACCGTCGTGGGGCGGGGCGAGCAGGTGGACGAGTTCGTCATCATGGACCTGCGGATGCCGCGCGCCCTCGCCGGGCTGGTGGTGGGAGTGGCGCTCGGGGTGTCGGGGGCGATCACGCAGTCCGTCGCACGCAACCCGCTGGCCAGCCCGGACGTCCTGGGGATCACCGGGGGAGCGGGCGCGGTGGCGGTGTGCCTGGTGACGGTGTCGGGCGGCGCGTCCGCCGCCGTCGTCAGCACGGTGGGCCTGTCCGCCGCAGCCCTCGCGGGCGGTCTCGGCACGGGACTGCTGGTGTACTTCCTCGCCTGGCGGCGTGGGATCGACGGCTTCCGGCTCATCCTCATCGGTATCTCGGTGAGCGCCGTGATGGAGGCGATCACCGCCTGGCTCCTGGCCACGGCCGACATCCGGGACGTCGCCAGAGCCCAGGCATGGCTGGTCGGCTCGCTGGACAACAGGTCGTGGGACGAGGTCCGTCCGGCCACGTGGTGCACCCTCGGCCTCATTGCGGTGGTGGCGTGCGTCACCTTCCAGTTCAAGCCGATGCACCTGGGTGACGACATCGCCGCGGGGCTGGGCGTCCGCTGCACGAGGGTGCGGGCGGTCCTGCTGCTGTGTGCGGTGCTGCTGGCCGGGGCGGCGGTGAGCGTGGCGGGCCCCGTGCCCTTCGTCGCGCTGGTGGCCCCGCAGGTCGCGATGCGGGTGGTCAGGTGCCCCACCCCGCCGATGGTGGCGTCCGGTCTCGTGGGGGCGGTGCTGCTGACCGGCGCGGACCTGATCGCGCGTTCGGCGCTGCCGATCACCCTCCCGGTGGGCGTGGTCACCGCTGCGATCGGCGGGCCCTTTCTTGTGTACCTGCTGGTACGGGCGAACCTCAGATAGGTGAAGCACTCGATGGACGACCCGGACGAGGGGGGCCCGTGGCGGCTCAGCGCATGACCAGGACCGAATCCACGGTCGACGACGTTCCCCGGCTCGAAGCCAGGGGCGTGTCGGTCGGCTACGGGGGCAGGACCGTCATCGACGGTCTCGACGTCGCTGTCCCGCCCGGCCTGGTCACCACGATCATCGGGCCCAACGGCTGTGGCAAGTCGACCCTGTTGAGGACCCTGACGCGACTGCTCAAGCCGACCGGGGGTTCGGTCGTGCTGGACGGAGTGGACATCGCCACGCTCAGGACCAGGGAGGTGGCGAAGAAACTCGGCCTGCTCCCGCAGGCCCCGGTCGCGCCGGAAGGGCTGACGGTGGCCGACCTCGTCGCCCGGGGCCGTCATCCGCACCAGAGCTGGCTGCGGCAGTGGTCGTCGGACGACGCCTCCGTCGTGGAGCGCGCGCTCGCCATGACGGGGGTCGCCGAGCTCGCCCACCGGCCCGTCGACTCGCTGTCCGGCGGCCAGCGCCAGCGCGTCTGGATATCGATGACGCTGGCGCAGGGCACGGACCTCCTGCTGCTGGACGAGCCGACCACCTACCTGGACCTGGCGCACGCGATCGACGTACTCGACCTGGTGGACGATCTGCACGAGTCCGGCCGCACCGTGGTCATGGTGCTCCACGACCTCAACCTGGCCACGCGTTACAGCGACCATCTCGTCGTGATGCGAGCCGGGGAGATCCTCGCTCAGGGGCACCCGCGCGACGTGATCACGGCGGAGTTGCTCCAGGAGGCATTCGGGCTGCGGGCCAAGGTGATCGACGATCCGGTGGGTGACCGCCCCCTGGTCGTGCCGATCGGGCGCACGCATGTTCAGTTCAACTGAGGGTTCCCCTACGTAATTTGGAATGGTTAGGCTAGGCTAACCTCATCTCGCTTGGGTAAGGTTTGGCTGCCCTCGGACGGGGTGCGGCGGACGGTGTGAGAGCAGGGGATTTCGGATGCTTTTCCAGAGAGCGGCGTTTCTCGGGTCATGGCGGCGGGTGGTCGCGACACTGTCGGCCGTGACCCTCGGCGTCGGCCTCCTCGCGGGATGCGGTTCCGACGAGGAGAAGGGGACGACCGACAAGGCCGCGGCCCCTGCCTCCGGAGCCGGCGCGTTCCCCGTCACCGTGGAGCACGCCTTCGGATCCACCGAGATCACCAAGGCCCCCCAGCGGGTCGTGTCCGTCGGCTACACCGACGACCAGGCCATCCTGGCGCTCGGCATCAAGCCGGTCGGCATGGTGGACCAGTACCCCAACCCGGCGGGCACGTCGCCCGACATCAACACCCAGTGGCCCTGGGTGAAGGACAAGTGGGGGGACACCCGCCCCGAGGTCGTCATGAGCAACGGCGACGCGGGCCCCAACTACGAGAAGATCGCCTCCCTGCGCCCCGACCTGATCGTCGCGGTCTACTCCGAGATCGACCGGGCCGCCTACGACAAGCTGTCGAAGATCGCACCGACGGTGGGCCGCACCAAGGCCGAGAAGGAACTCTTCAGCGCCCCGTGGCAGGACAACGCGGTGCACATCGCCAAGGCGCTCGGCAAGGAGGACGAGGGCGCCGCACTGGTGAAGGGAATCCAGGACAAGCTCGACGCCGCCGCTGAGGCGCATCCGGAGTTCGCCGGCCGGACCGCGGTCGCGCTCTCCTGGTACGAGGACTCGGTCGCACCGTTCACCACCACCGACGTACGCGGTCGCCTGGTGACCGGCATCGGCTTCCAGGGCACGACGAAGATCGACGAGATCGCTGACGGCAAGTTCTACACCAAGCTGTCCCCCGAGCGCATGGACCTGATCGACGTCGACCGGATCTTCGTCATCAACGACAAGGCCGACCAGGAGGCGCTGAAGAAGTTCGAGCTCTTCACCAACCTGCCCGCGGCCAAGCAGGGCAAGGTCTCCTACCTCCTGGACAGCGAAGGTCCCGCCGTCGGCGCGGCCATGTCCCAGGGCACCCTGCTCTCCCTGCCGTACGCGATCGACGAACTCGTCAAGTCGGTGGACCAGTGACGCCTGTACGCCCGCCCCGTCGCCGTCCCGAACCGGTTCCCGAGTGAGCGGCACCGACACGCGCGCCGCCCCGGCAACCCTGCGCACGGCCGCCGGGCGCGAGGCCGGCGGATGGGTCGCCGCGCGCTGCCGCGAAGTGCCGTGGCTGACCGCGGCCACCGTGCTGAGCACCGTGGCCGGGGCGACGCTCCAGGTGCTCCCCGTGCTCCTGCTCGGCCAGGTGGTCGACGGTGTGGTCCAGGGCGAGGGCCGCTCGGTCCTGGTCACCATCGGCATCCTGATGGGGGCTGCCGCGCTGCTCGGCGCGGCGGCCACCGCCGTGTCGACGTATCTGATCGGGCGGCTGGGCGCGGACCTCCTCGCGCGGCTCCGCGAAGGTGCCGTACGGGCGGTGCTGGGGATGCCGAGCGCACGGATCGAGCAGGTCGGCCGTGGCGACGTGCTCTCCCGCGTCGGTGACGACGTCGCCGTGCTGTCCAGGGGTATCCGTTCGGCCATCCCCACGGTCTTCTCGGCCGGGGTGCTCGTCGCCATCGCCACGATCGGCATGTTCGGACTGGACTGGCGGCTCGGTCTGGCGGGCGCGGGCGCCCTGCCCGCCTACGCGCTGGCCCTGCGCTGGTATCTGCCCCGGTCCGCCCCGCTCTACCGTAAGCAGCGGGCGGCCCAGGCCGACCGTGCGCAGGCGCTCATCAGCGGTCTGAACGGGATCGACACCGTCCGGGCGTACCGGCTGGAGGGCGACTTCCGCGAGAAGGTCACCGACAAGTCGTGGCGCGTGCGCGAGCTCGGGATCGACGTCTTCCGGATCTTCGGCCGGTTCGTCGGCAGGGAGAACCGCGCCGAGTTCATCGGGCTGGTCCTGATCCTCGTCGTCGGGTACGCCCTGCTGGAGGCCGGCGCCGCGAGCCTCGGCGAGGTGTCGGCGGCCCCGCTCATGTTCCACCGGCTGTTCACCCCGCTGGGCGCCATCATGTTCACCTTCGACGAGGCACAGAAGTCCGGGGCGA
Organism: Streptomyces argenteolus; assembly: GCF_042902585.1. Lineage (GTDB taxonomy): Bacteria > Actinomycetota > Actinomycetes > Streptomycetales > Streptomycetaceae > Streptomyces > Streptomyces argenteolus. The sequence goes on along the minus strand of NZ_JBIBEG010000003.1, from coordinate 148,379 downwards.
GCCTGACCCGGCTGGTCGGGGTCCTGGGGGAGGAGGCCGAGGAGCGGCTGGTGGGCGACGCCTCCGTCGCGCCGGCGGACTCCGCGCCCCACCCGGTCGAGGTCGAAGGGCTGACCTTCCGTTATCCCGGCTCCGACGCGCCGGTCCTGCGGGACGTCAGCCTGAGCATCCCGGCCGGCGGCTCCCTCGCCCTGGTCGGGGCGACGGGTGCGGGGAAGTCGACGCTGGCCGCGCTGATCGCGGGCATCGGGTCCCCGCAGAGCGGGACGGTGCGCATCGGACCGCACGACCTCGCCGGACTGGACGAGGCCGGAGCACGGGCGCTGGTCAGCATCCTGACCCAGGAGACCCACGTGTTCTCCGGTTCGCTCGCCGACGACCTGAGGCTGGCCGCACCGGGAGCGACCGACGCGGAACTGGCTGACGCCCTGCGTACGGTGGGCGCCGACGGCTGGGTGGACGCGCTGCCCGAAGGAATGGACACCCCGGTCGGTGAGGGCGGCGAACGTCTGGACGTCACGAAGGTGGCCCAGATCGCCCTGGCCCGGCTGGTGCTGACCCGGGCACCCGTGGTGGTGCTCGACGAGTCGACCGCGGAGGCGGGCAGCGAAGGCGCCGCCGAGCTGGAGAAGTCCGTACTGGCCGCCTGCTCGGGCAGGACCACGCTGTTCGTCGCCCACCGCCTGACCCAGGCGATGGCGGCTGACCGGATCGCGGTCCTGGACACCGGACGTGTCGTGGAGCAGGGCACGCACGACGAACTGGTGGCCCTGGGCGGCCGGTACGCACGTCTGTGGCAGGCCTGGCGCGAGGGCAGTTGAACAAGCCGAGTCGGGTGCGAGCCCACTCTCCTACGCTGGAAGGACGTTGAGTCTTCGATGGTGGATCCGAGCGCTCGCCTCGTGCTGCTTTCTCCTACGGGCCTGGCCGGTGTGCGCAGGCGCACCGGCGACCACGCCGACCGGACCATCGCCCAGGCGTGCGCCATCGGCCTGGCCTACTGGGCGACGGGCCGCAGTCCCGAGGGCATGGAACTCACCCCCGGCACCCTGTTCGCCGACGTACTCGGCTGGGCCGGCAACGGCGGCAGCGCCCCCGAGGGCTGGTCGGTGGGGGCCGACGGGCGCAGCATCACCATCCCCGAAGGCGTCGAGCGAGCCGACGCGCAACTCGCGCTGGACGACCTGGCCGACTTCCCCGACCGGCCGGTCGGCACCATCGGGCCCTCCAGCCCGGAGGCGAGGATCGAGGCGCTCACCCGGTGGAACGACACGGCGGCCCCTCGCGTCCGCCCCACCGTCGTGGAGATGTTCCGGGAGCAGGCGCGTCTGCGCCCCGACGCCGTCGCGGTCGTCGATGAACATCGCTCGCTGACGTATCGTCAGGTGGCCGAGGCGTCGGCTCAATTGGCGCACCACCTGATCGGCCGCGGGCTCACCTCCGAAGAGGTCGTCGGCATCTCCCTCAGCCGCTCCGCCGACCTGGTCGTCGGCCTGCTCGGGGTGCTCCAGGCCGGCTGTGCCTTCGTCCCCCTCGATCCGCAGTGGCCTGCCGCGCGCCGCGCCGTCGTCGTCGAGGACGCCCGGGTGGTACTGCAGCTCAACGCCTCGGGCGAACACGCCGAGGGCGAACCGGCGGCCGTCCCTGTCGATCTCGGTGACTGGAGCTTCGGCGCACACCCCGCGGTGGCACCGGAGGTGACCGTACCCGGGAACGCCCTGGCCTACGTGATCTTCACGTCCGGCTCCACCGGACGGCCCAAGGGTGCGATGATCCGGCACGAGGCGATCAGCGAGCGCCTGCTCTGGCAGGTCGACGAGATCCTGCACTTCGGCCACGACGACGCCTCTCTCTTCAAAGCCCCGCTGTCCTTCGACATCTCCATCAACGAGATCTTCCTGCCCCTGGTCAGCGGCGGCAGACTCGTGGTTCTGCGGCCGGGCGGCGAACGCGATCCGCAGCACCTGCTGAGCGTGATGGCCGACCAGCGCGTCACCTTCACCTACCTCGTCTCCTCCATGCTCGACGTCCTGCTGGAGATGGCGGGCGACTCCGGGCGGCTGGACAGCCTGCGCCATGTGTGGTGCGGCGGTGAGGTGCTGACGCCCGAACTGTACGAGCGGTTCCGCACCCGGCTCGACATCCCGATGTACCACGGCTACGGCCCGGCCGAGACGACCATCGGCGTCTCGCACGTCATCTACCGGGGCGCGGCGGAGCGGCTGTCGACCTCCATAGGCAAGGCCAACCCCAACACCCAGCTGTACGTGCTGGACGACGAGCTGCGCCCGGTCCCGGTCGGAGTCGGCGGCGAGCTGTACGTGGGAGGGTTCCTCCTGGGGCGCGGCTACGTCAACGCGCCAGGTCTGACGGCGTCCCGGTTCGTCGCGAACCCCTTCGCGGACGACGGGTCCAGGCTCTACCGCACCGGCGACCTCGCGCGCTTCGCCCCGGACGGGTCGCTGGACTTCCTCGGCCGCGCCGACAACCAGATCAAGATCCGCGGCATGCGGCTGGAGATCGAGGACGTCGAGGTGGGGCTGGCGGAGCACCCCGGCGTACGGCACAGCTGTGTCGTCGCCAGGAAGAACTCCGCGGGCGGCACCTATCTGGTCGGTTACGTGATTCCGTCCGCAGGCCACGAGGACCTGGCGGAGGACGAGGTCAAGGCATGGGCCGCCGGGCACATGGTGGAGTACATGGTGCCCGCCCACGTGGTCGTGGTCGACGCGTTCCCGCTCACCGCCAACGGCAAGCTCGACCGGGCCGCGCTGCCGGAACCCCGCACCGCGCCGGGCTCGGTCCTCCCGCCCACCACCGAGAACGAGCGCCTGGTGTGCGCCACGGTGGCGTCCGTGTTGCGTCTCGAAGAGGTGGGTGTCGACCAGGACTTCTTCCGGCTCGGCGGAGACAGCATCCTGGCGATCTCGCTGCTGAGCGCGCTGCGCGAGGCGGGGCTCTACGTCACGGCACGCCAGATCTTCACCCACAGCGTCGTCGGGGCGCTGGCCGCGGTGGCGAGCCGCGAGGACGTCTCCGCCGGCAGGAGCGGCGACACGCCCACCGGCCCCGTCGTGGGATCGCCCATCGTGCAGTGGCTCGGTGAGACGACCGACGCGATCGACGGCTTCGTGCAGTCGGTGGTGCTGAACGTGCCGGCGGAGCTCACCGGGGACGCACTCGACCGGATGCTCACCGCCGTCGTCGAGCGGCACGACATGCTGCGCGCCCGGCTGGTGCGCGGCGACCGGTGGAGCTTCGACATCCCCCCGGCGGACGGCGCCGGCGCGCACTGGCAGGAGAGCGACCTGCCGCCCGACGCCTGCGCCGAGCTCGCCTCCGAGGGGCTGGACCCGGACGCCGGTGTGATGCTGCGCGCCGTCTGGCGCCGCCGGGCCCGGCAACTGGTGCTGGCGGCCCACCATGTGGTGATCGACGGCGTGTCCTGGCGCATCCTCTTGGAGGACCTCGCCACGGCATGGCGACAGCACGTCTCCGGCGCCCCTGTCCAGCTGCCCCCGGTGGGCACCTCCTTCAGACGCTGGACGCAGCTGCTGGAGGCAACGGAGTTCACGGCGGACGGCGGCTACTACCGGCGTCCCCTGCCGGGGCCCGACCGGCCGGTGGGGCGGCGCGCGCCGTCCCCCGCCGACACCGTGGCCCGGGAGCAGATCAGGACCGTGACGGCCGACCCCGCGACCACGGCCGCACTGCTGGGCGAGACACCCGCGAAGTTCCACGCCGCGGTCAACGACGTATTGCTGACCGGGCTGTCCGTGGCCCTCGCCCGATGGCGCCGGGACCTCGGGCAGGACCAGACCTTCGCCCACATCGAGCTCGAAGGTCACGGCCGCGAAGGGCGGTTCGTGGCGGAGACCGCCGGGTACGAACCCGAACTCTCGCGGACGGTGGGCTGGTTCACCACCCTGTTCCCCGTCGTGGTGGACCCCGGCGCGGCGCCCGACCTCACCGCGCCCGCCTACCTGGCCGCCGCAGTGAAGGCGGTCAAGGACGACCTCGCCCGGGTGCCCGCCAACGGCCTCTCCTACGGTGTCCTGCGCCACCTGGCCGGCGCCAGGTTCGACGCGACGGCCCCGCAGGTGCTCTTCAACTACCTGGGCCGCTTCGACTCGGGCACTGCGGGGGACTGGGAGTTCGCGGGGGCCACGGGCCAGTTGGGCGAACGGCGCGACCCGAGGATGCGCCTGCCGCGCGCCCTGGAGTTCAACGCGATCGCCGAGCCCGCCGAGGACGGTGCGTACGAGCTGGTCACCACCATCTCGTGGCCCGACGGCATGTTCACCGACGAGGACATCACCGCCATCGGCCGGTACTTCCTGGAGGCCCTGACCGGCTTGGCCGCGCTCGACGAGGGCGGCCACTCGCCCAGCGACTTCGGCCTCGTGCGGCTCACGCAGACCGACGTAGACGCCCTGGACGGACCGGCGCTCCGCGACATCCTGCCCCTGACCCCCCTTCAGGAAGGTCTCTACTTCCACTCGGTCTTCGACGAGGACACGCGGGGCAGCTACGTCGAGCAGCAGCTGCTGACGCTGGAAGGCGACGTCGACGCGGACCGCCTCGCCGCAGCGGCCACCCGGCTGCTCACCCTGTTCCCGAACCTCGCCGCACGGTTCGTGGCGCTGACCGACGGCCGCGTGGTCTCCGTCCTGGAAGGCGGCACGAGCGCCCCCTTCACCACCCTGGACCGGCCGGGGATCACCGAGGAGGAGATCCGCGACCTCGCCGAGCGGGACCGCCGCGCCGGATTCGACCTGGCCACGGGGCCGTTGATGCGGTACACGCTCGTCCGGGCGGGAGCCGGGCACCACGTGCTCGTCCAGACCGTCCACCACATCATCGCGGACGGCTGGTCGGTTCCTCCGATGCTCCGCGCGCTGCTCGCCGAGTACCACGCGCCGGGCAGCCTGTACCCGCTCGGCGGCTTCCTCGACTACGTCCGGTGGCTCGCGGGCCTCGACGAGGGCGAGAGCGACCGGGTGTGGCGCGAGCAGCTGGACGGACTGCCCGGCCCTTCGCTCGTCGCCGACGGGCACACCCCCTCCGACCGGTTCGCCGACACCGCCGTGGTGCCGGTGGAGGACGTCGACGAGGGAGCGCGCTCCGCGGGCGTGCCTCTGAGCGTCGCCGTGCACAGCGCCTGGGCGGTGGCACTCGGCGGCATCGTGCACACGCGGGACGTGGTGTTCGGCTCGACCGTGTCAGGGCGCGACGCGGAGGTGCCCGGCATCGGGGAGATGGTGGGCCTGTTCATCAACACCATCCCCGTGCGGGCCCGTTGGGACGACGGCACCACCGCGCGTGAGCTGCTCGCCTCGGTGCGCGAGCACCAGAGCGCCGTACTGCCGCACCAGCACGTCTCGCTGGCGAGGATCGGCCGGCGGACCGGCGGCGGAGCCCTCTTCGACACGCTCGTGGTCTTCGACGTCGCGACCGACCTGGGAGACCTCCGGGGACCGGACGACGAGCTGGTGATCACCGCCCTGGTGAACGAGGGTGCCCCCCACTACCCCCTGACCCTGGTGGTCGAACGAGACTCGGAGGGCCGTCCGCGCTTCAACCTGATCTACGACGGCGCACTGCTGCGGGAAGGGGACGCCCAGGGGATCCTGCGCACGTTCACCCGAGCCCTCGCCGGGCTGCTCACCCGGCTGGACGCCCTCGTCGAGGAGCTGGCACCCGGCACCGCCCAGGAGCAGGGGCAGGTCGCCCCGACGACGCTCGGCCGGCTGTTCGACGACGCCGCGCGGCGCGGCCCGGAGTCCCGTGCCGTCACCCTGTGCACCTTCGACGGCGGAACGAGGTCGCTGACGTACCGCGAACTCGCGGACACGAAGGACGCCCTGGCTGCGTCCCTGCGCGCGGCCGGAGCCGGGCCGGGCCGACGGGTCGCCGTCGCCGTGCCACGCTCCCTGGAACAGGTCGTCGCCCTGATCGCCGTCGTCAGTGCCGGCGCCGCGTACGTACCGCTGGATCTGGCGTACCCGGACGAACGCCTGGAGTACGTCCTCGCCGACTCCGCCCCCCAGGTCGTCCTCGTGGCCCCGGGGGAGCGGGACCGCTTCACGGAGCTGCTCGACCGGTGCGGGGTGTCGGCGCGCGTGCTCGTGACGGGGGAGGAGCCCGCCGAGTCCGCCCCGGAGCACGGACTGCCGCCCGCCGCCGGGGCCGGATGGCACGACCCCGCGTACGTGATCTACACGTCCGGCTCGACCGGCAGGCCCAAGGGCGTCGTCGTGCCGCACTCCAGCGTCGTGACCCTGCTCGCCAACACCCGGCCCGCCATGGGATTCGGGCCGCACGACGTCTGGGTCCAGTTCCACTCCTCCTCCTTCGACTTCGCCGTCTGGGAGCTGTGGGGCGCACTCACCCACGGCGCCGAGCTCCTCGTACCCGACCACGCGCTCACCCGCTCCCCGGTGGACTTCCACCGGCTCGTCCGCGAGCACGGAGTGACCGTCCTCAACCAGACCCCCTCGGCCTTCTACCGCTTCGTCGAGGCCGACCGGCACACCGCAGAACCCCTCCCCGCCCTGCGCCGCGTCATCTTCGGTGGTGAGGCGCTGGACCCGGCGCGGCTGCGCGGCTGGGTCGAGCGGCACGGCACCGCTTCGCCGGAGCTGGTCAACATGTACGGCATCACCGAGACCACCGTCCACGTCACCCACCGGGTGCTCACCCCTGAGGACTTCGACGGCGACGTCAGCCCGATCGGCGGCCCGCTGCCCGGGCTGGTCACCTATCTGCTGGACGACCGGCTGCGGCCCGTGCCGCCCGGCCGGGTCGGCGCCATCTACGTCGCGGGCGACCAGGTGTCGCTCGGATACCTCGGCAGGCCGGGGCTCACCGCCGGGCGGTTCGTGGCGAACCCGTTCACCGGGGACGGCTCACGGATGTACCACACGGGTGACCTCGCCCGCCGCACGCTCGGCGGCGAGCTGGAGTTCACCGGCCGCGCCGACGACCAGGTGCAGCTCAAGGGCTTCCGCATCGAACTTGGTGAGGTCGAGTCCGCGATCCGCGAGCTCGACGGTGTGGTCGACGTGGCCGTCACCGTGGCGGCCGAGGGGGACCATCTCGTCGCCCACCTCGTGGGACACGCCCCCGGCGACCTCACCGCCGTCCTGGCCAGCAAGCTGCCCGCCCACATGGTCCCCGGCCGGGTGCTGACGATCGACGCCCTCCCGCTGACCGTGAACGGCAAACTCGACCGCAAGGCCCTGGCCGAGCGTGCCGCGCCGGACGTCTCACAGCCCGCCGCCACCGCGAGCGGCACCGTGCTCGACGCGCTCGTCGGCATCTTCGCCGACGCCCTGCCGGGCGCCCCTGCCGTGGACGGCGACACGGACTTCTTCATGGCCGGCGGGGACAGCATCGTGGCGATCACGGTCATCAACCGGGCCCGGGCTCTCGGGCTGCGGATCGCGCCACGCGACGTGTTCCTCCTCAAGACACCCCGGGCGCTCGCGGGACGTCTGACGACGGACGCACCGCAGGACCCCGCCCCCGCACCCGTCCGGCAGGACGGCCCGCTGCCTCCCACGCCGATCATCCTGCGCCAGCGGGAACTGGGCGGATCGCTCGCCCGGTTCGCCCAGGCCAGGACGCTGGCGGCAGCCGAGGACACCGGCTTCGCCGATGCCGAGCGCGCCGCGAACGCGGTCGTGGCCGCACATCCGATGCTGCGCCTGCGCCTGGACACCGCGCACGGGGTATGGGTCCTGCGCACCGAACCGCCCCGCCCGGTCACCGTGGTCCGCAGGGCGGACACGTCCGACGCGGCCACCGCCGCGAACGAGGCCGCCGGGCTGCTCGATCCGGAGTCCGGTGAGGTCATCGCGTTCACCTGGCTGGACGCGAGCCGGACCCTCGTGGTCACCGCGCACCACCTCGTCGTCGACGCGGTCTCCTGGCTGATCCTTCTGGACGACCTGGCCGCCGCGATGCGCGGGGCGGAGCTGCCGGCGCCGACCACGCCCTACGCCGCGTACGCCGAGGCCCTGAGCATCGGGTCCGCCCACGTCACCGAGAGCCTCGGGCACTGGATGACCACGCTCCAGGCACCCCCGCTGGTCCCCGCGCCCGGGAGTCCGCGCGAGACCACCGTCGTCCTCGCCCCCGAGGTGAGCGACCGGCTGACCCGCACCGCTCCCGCCGCGCTCGGCATCGGGCTCACCGAGCTCCTCTGCGGCGCGCTGCGTACCGCGCTGACACGGATCCAGCCAACCCCCACCGACCTGGCGATCGACCTGGAACGTCACGGCCGGGTCCCGCTGGCGGAGGGCCACGACTACACGCGTACGGTCGGCTGGTTCACCTCCATCGCGCCCGTGCGCCTCACCGCGCACACCGACCCCGTGGCGGCGGCCCGCGAACTCGTCGCGCGTCAGCCCGACGCACTCGGGCACCTCGCCTACGGGCAGCTGCGCCACCTCGACCCGCAGACCGCCCCGCTGCTGACCGCCCGTCCCCAGGTGCTGTTCAACTACCTGGGCCGGGGCGGTGAGACGCTGGCACCGCACATCACCGGCGGCGAACAGGGGAGCCCGTACGCCGTCGAGGTCAACGCCTGGACCGACGAGGTGACCGGTGGCCTGCACGCGGTGTTCACGCTCGCCGACGGCATTCCCGACGAGGTGACCGACCACTGGCGCGGCGCTCTGGAACGCCTCGCCGACGCCGCCGCGACGGCCGTACGGACCGCACCGGTCACCCCGCTCCAGCGCGGTCTGTACTTCCAGGCCCAGATGGCAGGCTCGGCGGGCCACTACGTCGCCCAGAGCTACTTCGGCTTCGACCGACGCCTGGACACCGAGGCGCTCGCCGAGGCGATGGCGTACGTCATCGCGCGCCACCCCGGCGTGGGCGCCGGCTTCGCCACCGACGACCACGGCAACCCCGTCCAGGTGCTCGCGCCGGGGCGGCGGGTCGACGTCCGCACGGTCCGGCTGTCGTCGGACACGGAGGTCGACGCCTTGCGCGCCCGGGACCGTGACACGGGCTTCGACACCGGCGAACCACCGCTGATCCGGCTGACCGTCGTACGTCTTCCCGGTGGTCACGACGGCCTGCTGCTGAGCTACCACCTGCTGCTGTGGGACGGCTGGTCCCGCGAGATCCTGCTGCGGGACCTCTTCGGCGCCTACCAGGCCCTCCTCGCGGGTGAGGAGCTGGACGCGGCTCCCGCGACGCCCAGCTTCGAGGACCACGCCCGGGAGCTGGACGCCAGGGACGCCGCCGCGTCCGAGCGGTTCTGGGCGGACCACCTGGCCGGCCTCACCGGCCCCACGCTGCTCGCCGGTCCACGCGCGTCCTTCCCCGACGAACTGCCGCGCGCACTCGTCCACACCCTGACCGCCGCGCAGTCCGACCTGCTGCGGGACGCGGCCAGGACCCACGGCGTCACGCTGAACTCGGTGCTCACCGGCGCCTTCGGCCTCCTGCTGGGCGCGCACACGGGCCGCAGCGACGCGGTCTTCGGCGTGACGGTCTCGGGCAGGGAGGGAGAAGGCCTGTCCGGGATCGTCGGGGTGTTGCTCAACACCGTGCCGATGTGGACACGCGCCCGGCCCGACGACAGCGTCGGGGCCTATCTGGCATCCGTCCAGACGGCCAGGGTCGACGCGATGGAGCACGAACACCTGGGGCTGGGGGAGATCCAGCGGGCCAGCGGGCACGACAGCCTCTTCGACAACCTCTTCGTGCTCCAGAACTTCCTGGACATGGACGCCTTCGCCGAGATGAACGCCCGGCACGGCATCACGGCGGTCGCGGCGGACGATTCGACGCACTACCCGTTCACCTGGGTCGTCACGCCGGGCGACCGGCTGACGGTCAAGCTGGAGTACCGCGACGGCGACGCGCGGAAGGCACGCCGGCTCGTCGACGACTACCTGCGTGTCCTGGAGGACCTGGCCCGGGCCACCGGGCCGGTCGGTGCCCTGCGGGGTCTCGCGCCGGCCCCGGAGCCCGGCGAGCGCACCGACATCGGCACGGACACCGTCGTCGACCGGTTCGACCGCGCGGCGGACCGGAACCCGCAGCGGGTGGCCCTCGTCGCCCACGGAGCGTCCATGACGTTCGCGCAGCTCCGGGACCGCAGCCGCGCGTGGGCGGGCGTGCTCGCCGGGCGCGGGATCGGGCCGGAGCGGACCGTGGGCCTCGCCGTCCCGCGCTCCCTCGACTCGATCGTGGCCCTCTTCGCCGTGCTGCGGGTGGGGGCGGCGTACGTCCCGCTGGAACTGGACCACCCGGACGAGCGGATCGCCTCGATCCTCGACGGCGCCCGCCCGGACGTGATCCTCACCGTGAGCTCCGTGGCCCACCGGCTGACCGGTGACCTGATCGAGCTCGACCGCCCTCTGCCGCGGAGCGAGCCCTTCGTGACGTTCGCGCCGGACTCTCCGGACCGCCTGCGGCACCCCGCGTACACGATCTACACCTCCGGGTCGACCGGGAAGCCCAAGGGAGTGGTCACCGAGTACGCGGGACTCACCAACATGCTGATCAACCATCAGCGGCGGATCTTCGAGCCGGTGCTGGCCGGCCACGGGCACCGCGTCTTCCGTATCGCGCACACGGTCTCCTTCGCGTTCGACATGTCGTGGGAGGAGCTGCTGTGGCTCGCCGACGGCCACGAGGTGCACATCTGCGACGAGGAACTGCGCCGCGACGCACCCCGTCTCGTGGAGTACTGCGCCGAGCACAGGATCGACGTCATCAACGTGACCCCGACCTACGCGCAGCAACTCCTCGCCGAAGGGCTGCTCGACGACCCCGAGCGGCGGCCGGCGCTGGTGCTGCTGGGCGGTGAGGCCGTCACCCCGGCGCTGTGGCAATGGCTCGCCGGGACGGAGGGAACGGCCGGTTACAACCTGTACGGGCCCACCGAGTACACCATCAATACCCTCGGAGTCGGCACCTTCGAATGCCAGGACCCGGTGGTGGGCGTGGCCATCGACAACACGGACGTCTACGTGCTGGACCCGTGGCTGCGCCCACTGCCGGACGGCGTGCCCGGGGAGCTCTACGTCTCGGGCGTCGGCATCGCGCGCGGCTACCTCGGGCAGCCCGCCCAGACGGCGCACCGCTTCGTCGCGTGCCCGTTCGGGGAGCCCGGCGAGCGCATGTACCGCACCGGCGACCTGGTCGTGCGGCGGCCCGACGGGAACCTGATGTACCTCGGCCGCACCGACCAGCAGGTCAAGATCAGGGGACACCGGGTCGAACTGGGCGAGGTGGAGGCCGCGTTCGCCGCCCACCCGGCGGTCCGGTTCGTCGCCGCGGTGGCCCAGCCCGACCCGCAGGTCGACGGTTCGCACCGGCTGGCCGCCTATCTCGTGCTGAGCGGCTCCGACCTGCCGACGGTCGCCGCCGAGGCCGGCGGCGGGCTGCCCGACTTCCTGCGCCCGACGCACTACGCCCAGGTCGACAGCATCCCCCTGACCGTGAACGGGAAGGCCGACACCAAGGCGCTGCCCGAGGCGAGGCCGCTCGGCGTGCTGACCACGGGGGGCGAACGCGGCCCGGAGACCGAGACGGAGACAGTGGTCTGCGAGTTCTTCGCCGAGGCCCTCGACCTGGACGACGACGAGGTGAGCGCGGTCAGCGACTTCGTGTCCCTCGGAGGGCACTCCATGCTGGCGGTGCGCCTGATCGGGCTGCTCCGCCGCGAGTACGGTCCTGTGATCACGATCCGTGATCTGCTCACCCTTCGAACCCCGGAAGCGATTGCCCGCCATCTTGATGACAACTGCTGACACGAAGCGGCCCCGTCCCGGGGCCGGAATCCTGCGGACCGCACTGCGCCGCAACGCCGGTGCGGTGGTTCGCGGCACCCTCCTCATGGGTCTCTACCAGGCGGGTGAGACCGCCTTCCCCATCGCGCTCGGCCTGATCGTCGAGCACACCATGCGCGAGCGCAGCCTCGGCTCGCTCGGCCTGTCGATCGCCGGGCTGGCCGTGATCATCACGACCGTCTCGCTGTCGTGGCGGTTCGGGATGCGCGTCCTGCAGAAGGCCAACACGACCGAGGCGCACCGCTGGAGGGTGAAAGTCGCCGCGTGCGGACTCCAGCCGGTGGCCAGGGACGTCGACCTGAAGTCCGGCGAGGTGCTGACCATCGCCACCGAGGACGCCGACCAGACCGCCGACATCGTCGAGGTCGTGCCACTGCTGGTGAGTTCGCTGGTCGCCGTGGTCGTCGCGGCGGTCGCGCTGGGACTGGCCGACGTCCGGCTAGGCCTGCTCGTGATCGTGGGGACCGTCGCGATCCTCTCGGTCCTGAGCGTGATGTCCCGGCGGATCGGTTCGAGCACCCGCGAACAGCAGGCCCGGGTGGCGCGCGCGGGAGCCAAGGTGGCCGACCTGATCACCGGGCTGCGCCCCCTGCACGGCTTCGGCGGCAACCACGCGGCGTTCCGGTCCTACGAGAAGGTCAGCACGGAGGCGAAGCACCAGGCGGTCACCGTCGCCAGGGTCAACGGCGTGTACGCGGGAACGGCCCTCGCCCTCAACGCGGTCCTCGCCGCCGCCGTGACCCTGACGGCGGGCTGGCTGGCGTACGAAGGCCGGATCACCGTCGGGGAACTCGTCATGGCCGTGGGGCTGGCCCAGTTCATCATGGAGCCCCTCAAGATGTTCTCCGAGATGCCGAAGTACGTCATGATGGCGCGCGCGTCGGCGGAGCGGATGGCCCTGGTGCTCATGGCGCCGCCCCTCACGGAGCCGGGCTCGCAGCAGCCGGGGGAGGGCGGAGAACTGGAGATCGACGGCGTACGGTACGGCGCCTTGCGGGAGCTGAAGTTCCAGGTGCGTGCGGGCGAGTTCGTGGCGATCGCGGCCTACCAGCCGCGTGCGGCGGCGGACCTGGCGTCGGTCCTGGGGGCGAACGTCCCGCCGCACGCCTACGAAGGGGTGGTGCGGGTCGGCGGCCGGGAGATCGCGGAGCTGTCGGTCGAGGCGCTCCGCGCGCACATGCTGGTGAACCCCTATGACGCGGAGATCTTCGCGGGCACTCTCCGTACCAACATCGATCCCTCGGGCACCAGCCGTATCATCCCGGAAGCCGTCGAGGCGTCCCTGCTGACCGATGTCGTCGCCCTGCAACGCGAAGGCCTCGACCACGCCGTCCGCGACCGTGGCGCGAACCTCTCCGGGGGACAGCGGCAGCGGCTCTCCCTGGCCCGGGCCCTCGCCGCCGACTCCGGCATCCTCGTCCTGCGCGACCCGACGACCGCTGTCGACGCGGTCACCGAGCAGCTCATCGCACGCAACATCGCCAAGCTGCGGCGCGGCCGGACCACCGTGGTGATGACCAGCAGTCCGGCGCTCCTGGACGCGGCCGACCGGGTCCTCGTCCTCGACGACGGCGTCGTCACCGCCGAGGACACCCATCGCAACCTGCTGGCCACCGACGCGGAGTACTGCCGCGCGGTGGCCAGGTGACCTACCGGTCCAGCGCCCAGGCGACATCCCTCAGCAGGGCGTGACGCCAGCCGGCCCGGTCGTGGTCCGAAGGCGACCTGGAGACCCGCACGGTCGCACCGGCCCGGGCGGCGAGCGTCTCGGCCGCCTCGCAGTGCGGCAGCATGCGTGTCTCGTGTTCCCCCACGTCGAACGCGACCCGCAGCGCGGAGAGGTCGGGGCCCCGCCGCAGACGGGCGGCGAGGGCGCCGCCGACCGGTCCGCCCAGCGGATCGGGGCGGTCCGGCGCTCCTGGCTCCCACCAGAACGACGGTGACTGGAGGGCGAGCCGGGAGACCAGCTCCGGGAACTCCAGCGCCGCGTACATGGCGCTGAGCCCGCCGAGGCTCTGCCCCGCGACCACCAGCCGGTCCCAGTCCGCGGGCACCCCCGACTCCGCCACCAGCGGCGGCAGTTCGTCCCGCACGGCTTCCCAGAGCGCGGGGGTGCACGCGAACTCGGCCTCTCGGTCCTTGGCCGGGAGGAAGACGAGGGTCACCGGAGGCATGTCGCCGCAGGCGACGGCCGAGTCGAACGCGGCCATGGCCGGATGGAGGTGGAGCCAGTCGTCGCCGTCGAGCAGCAGGACTGCCGGCCCGCCTCCCCCGACGGGGTGCACACGCACGGTACGGCGGCCGCCGAGTCGTCCGCTCGCCCAGCGGACCCGGGTGCGCGGGACCGGGAGGACGTCGTCCGCACCGACGGCGGGCCAGTGCGGCTGCGGCGGAAGGCCGGGCGTCGCGGCGACGGAGCGGTCACCGCCCGCGCCGGACGGGTTGAACGGATCGGCGTACGCCCCGTCGTCGGCGAGGAACCGGTAGGTCACGCGCAGCCGCGCGGGCATGCGCACCTCGGCGTACCAGCAGTCCGTGCCGGCCCACCGGCGCAGGGGCACGGGTGCCGACCAGCTCTCGAAGTCGATGTGCGCGGGCGACCCGCGCCGGAGGAACAGGGTCAGCCACCCGCCCTCCCCGTCGGGGACCGCGACGGGTGTGCTCACCGCCGCCCAGAACGCCTCCGTGCCCGGCGTGCCGGGGAGCCCGTACGCGCCGAAGGCGTTCTCCCGGTCCGTCACCAGGCCCGCCGCCCGCCCGGTCACGCGTCGCCGGCCGCGTGGCCGTCAGGGCTCCGGAACGACGTGAAGACCGGTGCCTTCCCGCCGTCCGTGGTGCGGACCCGTTCCCTCACCCGGTGCATGAACGTCTCCTTGTGAGCAGCAAGTTGAAGGGCTAAGCTCGCGTTGATTAGGGGAGCCTAACCTAATCGTGGCCTTCTCTTCCATCCCCGAACCATCTTCCGGACGGGGCCCGCCACGCCGGTCCCGTACCCGGCCCGGCCGGACCCGCCGCCGAACCGACGCACACCTCGACGCGGCCGTCCGGGCCCCGTCGGACCCGAGGAGGAACTGCCGGATGAGCACCAACCCCTTCGACGACCCCGAAGGCCGCTTCCTGGTCCTGGTGAACGACGAGGGCCAGCACTCGCTCTGGCCGTCCTTCGCCGCCGTGCCCGGCGGGTGGACGACCGTCCTGGAGGAGAGCTCACGCGAGGCGTGCCTGCAGTTCATCGAGGCCCGGTGGACCGATCTGCGGCCCCGCTCGCTCGCCGAGTCGGCAGGCGCCTGACGCCACGGCGAGGGGCCCGGCCACGGCCGGAAGGGAGGCCCCGTGTGCCGTGGGGCCTCCCTTCCGCGCGGCCGTACGGGACGCCGGTCCGCCCGGTGGCGCCGTGCGCCGTGGGGAACACCCGCGCCGCGGGGGCGACGCGTGCGCGGCGTCGGGATTTCCCCGGATTTCCCGCAGTCGGCCGCCCGTTCCGCGACGGGCGGCCGTTGCCGTGTCAGGCCCGCGGTTACGGGTTCGCGCCCGCCACCGCGGGTTCGGCGGTGCCGTGGACGGAGTCCTCCGGCCTGCCGGGTGGCACGCATCCCGGTCCCGGAACCACGGTGGTCCCGGGGCTGGTCTCGTCGAGGACGCCCCGCAGCACCGCGTGCGGCACCCGGCCGTCGAGTACGTGGGCCTGGCCCACGCCGCCACGGACGGCGCGCAGGCAGCCCTCCAGTTTGGGCAGCATCCCGCTCGTCAGGCCCGGCAGCATCTGCTGGACGGCGTCCGCGGTGAGGCGCTGGAGCACGGAGGTGCTGCGCGGCCAGTCCGCGTAGACCCCTTCCACGTCGGTGAGCATCACGAGTCGCTCGGCGCCCAGGGCCACGGCGAGGGACGCCGCGGCAAGGTCGGCGTTGACGTTGTAGACCTGCCCGTCCTCACCGCGCGCCACGGGGGAGACCACGGGGATGTGCCCCTGCTCCAGAAGCGTGCGCAGCATGCCCGGTCTCACGTCCACGACGTCACCGACCAGGCCGATGTCGACCGGGCGGCCGTCCACCCGGGCCGTGCGCCGTACCGCCGTCATGGTGTGCGCGTCCTCGCCGGTCATGCCCACGGCGAAAGGGCCGTGCAGGTTGATGTGGCCGACCAGTTCACGCTGGACCCTGCCCGTCAGCACCATGCGCACCACGTCCATGACCTCCGGAGTGGTCACCCGCAGCCCGGCCTCGAAGCGGCTCTCCAGGCCGAGGCGGTCCAGCATCGCGTTGATCTGCGGGCCGCCCCCGTGCACCACGACGGGTCGCAGCCCGGCCTGCCGCAACCGCACCACGTCCTGGGCGAAGGACCGCTGGAGGCCCGCGTCCACCATGGCGTTGCCGCCGAACTTCACCACGACCGTGCCGCTGCGCGGTCGTTCCCGCCGGGGCTGTCCCCCGGCCGGCGGCTCTGCTGACGTGCGGTTCCTGACGAGCGGTCCCATGTCTCTCCTCATCCCGTGTGCGAGCGGCCCGTGCCGTCCGAGTGCGCCCCGTGCCCTGTGCCCCGGTCACCCGCTCCTCGCCCCCAGGGCCGGGTGCGCGCGTCGGGCCGTCCGTCGGGCGGCACGTGGCGCTACGGGCGAGGGGGCGGAGAGCCGTGGCGTGCTCCTCTGCGGTGCCGTCCGCCACCGGGGCGGCGAACGGCCGGATGCCGTGCAGGAAGGCGTCCGCCGGTGTCATCGGGACGCCGAGGTGAGCGTGCATCGCGCAGATGATCCGTTGGTCACGGCCCCGCGAACGCGGCGGAGTACCGAGATGACTGCGCGGAGAGGCGCCTCGGCGTACCGGCGGCCGTCAGGGTGGCACGGTCGCGGCCCGCGCACCGTCCGTCCTGACCGGCCCGCACGGGTCGACGAGAGCCCCCGTCCGCCGGGCGGCTGCCCCGCGTGTTCCGCGAGGATCACCGGCAGTGCCGTCACGGTCCAGGTGCGGGACCGGGACGGCGCCCGTCGGCCCGGCGTGGGGGAGGGGCCGGCGGCGGGCACACGCATGGACCGACTCCCCCTGACGGCACGCCCCTTCGAGCCTGACTTAGCTGAGCCTAACCTAAACATGCCGTGCAATGGAGGGGCACACGGCGGGAGTTGACGCGTGAGGCCGTGGCGGGCAGGCAGCGCTGCCCGCCACGCGCGCTCACTGCGCGGTGATGCGCAGTACGCCGGTCACGGTTCCCTGCAGGAAGGCGCCGTCCTCGGTGATCGTGCCCGCCATCTGGAGGGTGTCGAAGAGCGAGCCCACACCGACCTTGCCGGAGCGGGTGATCTGTCCGTTCGCGGGGTCGATCTGCACGTAGCGGAAGGGGTCGAGCAAGCTCGTTCCCCTGGTGCCGGGGATCAGCGGATCGCGCACGACGGTGTGCAGCAGGCCGTCGGCCGTCGAGAGCTTCGGGACGGCGGCCGACCGTAGCGCGTTGTCCCAGACCAGTGAGCAGCCCGTGCCGTCCGCGCGTACGTCCACCCGGGACAGGCCCCCGGCGAAGTCGGCCGAGGCGGGCACGCTGGTCCCCGCGCCCTCGGGGACCGCGGGGTAGGGGTATCCGTAGGTGCCCGCCACGAAGACGCTGCGTCCGGCCCCCACGGGGGAGTTCTCGCTGCCGGGACCGCCGGCCGCCCGGAGCACCGGCACCGAGCAGACGTCCGAGCCGTCGGCGGTGCGATAGACCTTCAGATGCGCTGCGGAGTCCGCGTTGTCCACGATGGTGACGTACTCCGTGCCCGTTCCCGGCCCGAAGAAGGTCGGGGTCGATCCGCTGCCCCAGCTCAGCAGGCCGGGCTTACGGGCGGAGCCACGGTCGTAGGCCGTGCGCCAGACGATCCTCGGGGTGCCGTCCTCGGTGTCCAGCAGATAGGTGGCATGGGTCGTGGTGACCGCCGTTCCCTCAGGAGCCGTCGAGATGCTGTTGGCGACGCGCTCGCCGGCCGGCAGCCTGAGCGTCTTCACGGTGCCGGTGGAGTCGTCCGCGGTGCCCACCACGCCACCGCCCGTGGCGAACCACACGCGCCCCTTCCAGTCCGGCGCCAGTCCGGTGACCGCGTCGTCCTCGGGTATGACGGAGGCGAGGGAGAGGCGGCGGTCGACCGTCAGGCGCCAGTCACCCTCACTGTCCCTGTGGTGCCCGACGCGCAGCAGGCTGCGACTGCCGTCCGCCACGACCAGCCGGTCCTGGTGGTCGATGTACGCGTACACCCCGCCCAGCAGGGAGCCCTTGGTGAGCGACAGCGTGGTCAGGGAGGAGTTGTCCTCGGGGTCGAGCAGGTGCACGGTGGGCACCTGGCCGAAGATGGGGGTGCACAGGGCGACGGGGTAGCCGTCGGACCCGATCAGCACGGTGGGGCAGGCGGAGGCGAGGGCGGTACGCGAGGACGCGAGCGTGCCCGCACCGGGGCCCGCCCATGGCGTGGTGTCGGACGAACCGGTGTCCCCGTGCATGGTGGCGGTCCCGTCGGGGCCCGCGTACGGGTTGTGCGGTGGGGTGGGGCCGTAGCCGGCGGGCGAGGCGGCCGAGGCGGAACCGGCGCAGCTCAGGACAAGGGCGGCGAGCAGGGCGCCGACGGGCCTCCACCGGGTGGTCCGGCGGCGGCCTGGGAAGTGGGACACAGGACGGTCCTTTCGTCAGGCGAACGGGGCGGAGGGCAGGAGAGTGCGCCGCATGGCAACCGCACCGTGGTGCGGGGGACATCGGCTGGCACGTGCGTGGAGGTGCGCGTGGGGAGTGCCCCGCGGTCGGGGAACCGTCCGGGGCGGAGCACGGCGACGGCGACCCTGGATCGGGTCCGACCCGGGGGCGTGGACGCCCGGCGGGCCGTCAGGTGGAGGGCACGACGAGGCCCGTCCGCGCCGTCAGCCGACGTGGAGACAGAGCGCGCCCGCGGTACGCACGAGATCGACGTGTCGTCGTCGCGTGAGATCCGGGCATCGCTTCATGCGCTGGATCCAAGCAGTCGGCTGACGGGCGGTCAAGACCGGTATCAGCAGCTGGATGAGTGGCACCGGCCGCCGCTGTCGCGTCCGGTCTTCCGTGGCAGCGCCGGCGGCCCCGAGGGCTGCGGACCCGGCGGTCTACCTCGGGACGGACCGGAACCCACCGCAAGGAGTCCGGCGCGCACGGAGAGGCAGCGCGTCCGCGAACAGGGCGCCCGCGAGCAGCCCCGCGCTGCCCCGAGGGCTCCAGCCACGCGCGTGGAGCGAGGAGTCGAGAGCGACGAGGGCCGCCGCCCCCGCGTCCGTCGCGGTACCCCCCGACTCCAGCACTCCCCGGGCCTCCGCCTGCACCTGTCGCAGGCCGAAAGGGCCGGCGGTGTACAGGAGTTCGGTGTCCTGGAGGGTGGACATCACCGTCAGCAGGGCGTCCAGCCGGGCCTGGGGCTCGGTGGCACCCGCGTCCCGGGCGCCGGCGAGCGCGACGAGTGCCCGGCGCACGTGGGGGAACCCCGCTCTCGCCTCGCCCCGCGCCCCGGCCGCCCCGAACGTCACCGAGACCGAGGACCCACGGGACGGCCTGCGCGGCGCACCCCGGTCGGGGTGCGCCGCAAGGCTCCTCGTCAGCGCGACCACGTCAGCCGCTCGCGCGTCGGGCTCCAGTGCCGCCGCCGCGACCAGGTGCCCCAGGGCCCACAGGGCGCCCCGGTGTCCGCCGCCCGCACGGGCCACCGTGCGCTCGATGGACCGCCCGATCGCGCCCAGCTCCGCACGCAGCCGGGGCGTGGGGGCGCCCGCTCGCCGCGCGGCCGAGGCCATCGCGGCGAGACCGGGTTCGAGGGCGGCGGCCGACCAGCGCAGGGTCCGGTGGTCCCGTAGCCCCGCCCCGGCGCCGAGATCCCGGGGGTCCGGCAGTCCCGGCTTGGGGAGCAGGGCGATCTGGCCGACGAGCGCGTCCACGGCGGTACGCGCGAGCGCCTGATCCTCGTGGCTGCTGGTCATGGGCCGGCTGCTGGTCATGGTGCGATGCTAGGAACGCACCCTGTCCGGGAGGTGGGTGGCGCCTGTGCCCGTGCTGTGCGCGCGGTCCGGGCCCGCACCCCGGACGTCGACATCGCTCCTCCGTACGCGGCTCGCGGCGAGAGTTGCCGCGGGGTGGCCCGGGCGAGCGTGCCCTCCGTCGCACGGATGGCGTCACGGCCATTCCGCCCGGAGGGAAAGCCTGCGCTTCGCGTCCCGCGAGTCTCGCGCTGTGTCGCCGGGAACGCATGGGCCGTGGACCGTGGTTGGTCAGTCGTCCGGTCCGGCCGGGATCATGGGTACGGGCGCCGCACATGGACACGGCACCCGCGCGCCAACTGAGAGGAACCGGACCCCGTGGCCGAAGCCAAGAGCTACATCATCGAGTCGCTGGACACCGGGCTTCGGCTGATGCGCCTCTTCCTCACCCACGACACGCTGTCCGTCACCGCCGCCGCCAGGGAACTCGAGGTCGCGCGGTCCACCGCCCATCGCGTGCTCAGCACCCTGGAGGCACGCGGCTTCGCCACCCGCGACGCGTCGGGCCGTGGATACTCGGCGGGACCCGAGTTGGTCACGCTGGGCCGCCCCGCGGGGTACGGCCCTGACATCAGGGGCCGGCTCCAGGCGGTCCTGGACGCGGCGGCCACCGCGACCGGGGAGACCATCAGCGCCGCCGCCCTGATCGGCGACCAGGTGATCATCACGGACGGCCGGGAGTCGTCCCACCCGGTCCGTGCCGTCCTGGAGACCGGCCGCGCCCACCCCGCTCACGCCACGTCGGCAGGCAAGGTGCTCCTCGCCCAGCTCACCAGCGAACAGGTCTGCGCCCTCTACCCGGTGGAGCGGCTGCCCGGTGTCACCGGCCGGACCCTGGTCTCCAGGGCGGCCCTGCTCGCCGAACTGGTGCGCATCCGTACGCTGGGGCGTGCCGAGAGCGCGGGTGAATCCGTGGAGGGAATGAACGCCGTCGCCGTCCCGCTGGCGGGCAACAGCTGGCGCGACCGGCTCGCGCTGATGGCCACCATGCCGGCGGACCGGGGCACCGCGTCCGCGCTGGCCCAGCACGCCGTGGAACTCCGCAGGGCCGCAGGCCTCCTGTCGCACCCGTCCGCCTGAACCGCGGTCCCGGCAAAGTGCTCACCGGACCGTGCTCCTGCGCGGCGGTGCGTTCACGACCTGAGGCGTACGTCGCCCGTCGTGGTTCCCGGTCCTGCCCGGACCCGGCAGGTCTCGCCGGGAACCACGACGAAGCGACGTACGCCGACATGGTGCCGACGTACGCCGCCCTGAGGCGATCCGGTGGAGGCACGGGTGCATCCCCCCCCGGACGGTGTGCCGCTACTTCGGGTCGCGAACGAACAGAGACGTGGACCACACGTAGCCGAGAGCGGTCAGCGCCAGGCACCAGGCGACGGCGAGCCATCCGTTGTGGCCGATCTCGCTGCCGAGCAGCAGACCCCGGAGCGTCTCGATGGCCGGGGTGAAGGGCTGGTACTCGGCGATCGGCCGGAACCAGCCCGGCATCGCGTCGACCGGCACGAAGGCGCTGGAGAGGAGCGGGAGGAGCACCAGCGGCATCGCGCTGTTGCTGGCGGCCTCGGCGTTGGGGCTGCCCAGGCCCATACCCACGGCGATCCAGGTGAGGGCGAGGGAGACCAGGGCCAGCAGCCCGACCGCGAGGACCCACTCCACGGCGGTGGCGTCCGTGGCCCGGAATCCGATGGCGACCGCGACGGCGCCCACGAGGATCACGCTCATCACACACTGCAGCACGCTGCCGAGGACGTGCCCGACGAGCACCGACCCGCGGTGGATCGCCATGGTCCGGAAGCGGGCGATGATCCCCTCGGTCATGTCCGTGGCGACGGACACCGCGCTTCCGACCGTGGTTCCGCCGATGGTCAGCAGCAGGATGCCGGGGACGACGTACGCGAGGTACTGGGCTCTGCCGCCCTCCCCGCCCCCGATGCCCGCACTCATCACGTCTCCGAAGACGTAGACGAAGAGCAGCAGCATCATGATCGGCGTGAGCAGGAGGTTGAGGGTGAGCGAGGGGTAGCGGCGGGCGTGCAGGAGGTTGCGCCGCAGCATGGTGGAGGAGTCGCGTACGGCGAGGGAGAGGTTGCTCATCGGGCGGTCTCCTTGGTCGGGGCGGGGAGGGTGGTGGAGCCGGTGAGGGCGAAGAAGACGTCGTCGAGGTCGGGGGTGTGGACGGTGAGTTCGTCGGCCTCGATGCCGGAGGTGTCGAGGCGGTCGAGGATGGCGCGCAGGTCGCGCTGGCTGCCGTCGCTGAGGATCTGGAGTGTGAGGGCTTCGTCGTCGTGGGTGGCGTCGGTGAGGGTGGTGGCGGCGGAGCGGTAGGTGGTGGGGTCGGTGAACCGCAGGCGTACGTGGCCGCCGGGGATGAGGCGCTTGAGTTCGCGGGCGGTGCCTTCGGCGGCGATCCTGCCGTTGTTCAGGACGGCGATGCGGTCGGCGAGTTCGTCGGCCTCCTCCAGGTACTGCGTGGTGAGGAAGACGGTCACGCCGCCGGTGACGAGTTCGCGGATGATCTGCCACATGGTGTGGCGTGAGCGCGGGTCGAGGCCGGTGGTCGGCTCGTCGAGGAAGATGATCCTCGGGCTGCCGACGAGGGTCATGGCGATGTCGAGGCGGCGTTTCATGCCGCCGGAGTAGGTGGAGGCGGGCTTCTTCGCGGCGTCGGTGAGGTCGAAGCGCTCCAGCAGCTCGGCGGTGACCCTGCGGCCCTCGGTCTTGGAGAGATGGTGCAGGTCCGCCATGAGGAGCATGTTCTCCTCGCCGGTGATCAGCCCGTCGACCGCGGAGAACTGGCCGGTGACCCCGATCGCCGCCCGCACCACCTGCGGGTCCGTCGCCAGGTCGTGACCCGCCACCTGCGCCTGGCCGCCGTCGGCGCCGATGAGCGTGGACAGGATCTTCACGACGGTGGTCTTGCCCGCGCCGTTGGGCCCGAGCAGAGCGAAGACGGACCCTGCCTGGATGCGCAGGTCGATGCCGTCGAGCACGGCCCTGTCGCCGTAGGACTTGCGCAGGCCGACGGCGGAGACGGCGGCGGGGACCTGCTGACCGTCACCCTCAATAGTCGTGTGCATGACAGAATTGGGCATGGAGGCCTCCTGTGCGAGGGCTGAAGTGGCGGGGGGAGTGGCGGATTTGACGGGTGGAACTCAGGCCTTGGCGCGGCGGATGTCGATGTTGCCGTGCCGGGTGCGCGCGCGAATCCTGACGGTGTCCTCGGACTGCTCCGGGCTCTCGGAGGCGGTGAGGGTGTTGCGGACCTGCCCGGCCCCCGAGCTCACGTCGAGCCAGGCGGCCGTGCCTTCGCGGACGCCGACCTCGATGGCGCCGTACGAGGTCTCCAACTGGACGGTTCCGCGCACCACTTCACCCACCCGCAGGGTGCCGTGAGCCGTGGCGGCGGTGACCGAGGCGTCGGCCCGACGGATCTCGATGTCGCCGTTGGCGCCGTTCACCCGGAGCTCGCCGGTCGCGGCGTCGACGGTGGTGGTGCCGTGGGAGTTCTTCAGGACCGCCGATCCGTCGAGCAGTCCGACGCGCAGGCTGCCGGAGCTGGTGGTGATCTCGGCCGTTCCCTCGACCCGGTCCACGGTGATCGAGCCGTGCGACGCCTTCAGGTGCAGCGGTCCGGTCGCGTCCAGGCGTACGTCGCCGGAGGAGGTCTTCACGCGGGCCTCACCGAGCCGGCCCTCGCCGAGCACCTGGACCCAGGCTCCGGTGACGTCGATGCTCGAGCCCGAAGGCAGCTCGACCGTGACGTCGACGGTGCCGGTGCGGCCGAACAGATTGGGCTTGGGCGTCCTGATGGTCAGTACGCCGCCCGCGTACCTGGCCTCGGTCTGATCGGCCGCCCGTACGTCCAGGTCCCGCTTCGGGTCACGGGGGCGCACCTCGACCACGGTGTCGACGCGGTCGCCCGCGGTGAACTGGATCGAACCGGCGTCCACGTGCGTCGTGGCCGAGATGGGCTCGGGAGTGTCGAAAGAAGGCATGGCTGTCCCGTCCTCTTGAGGCTTCAGGGCGTCCCCGCTGGTGGGACGTGTGATGGGTGACGTGAGGGAGTGGGTGCCGGCTGCGGCTAGCGCACCCAGCCGGTGAAGCTCTGACCGACGGTCTGGGACTTCTCCGTCGTGTGCGGCCGAGCGCCGCCGCCGTCGACGGCCGCCGACACGGCCCGCACCAGCCACGCGTTGACCGAGAGGCCTTCGCGGTTCGCCGCCTCCTCCGCGCGGGCCTTCAGGTGGGCCGGAAGGCGCAGGTTGACGCGGGCGGTGCCGCCCTCGTCGCCGTCGGACGGAGCCGGGGCCCTCGGTGATTCGAAGGGCCCCGGCTCCGCGGTGGCACCGGCGCCGTCGGTCGGCGGCGGCGTCACCACGAAGTCGGGGTCGAGCCCGCGGAGCCGCACGTCGACCGAGCCCGGGGCGAGTTCACGGGTGATCTCGTCCGTCGCGGCCGAGAGCACGTTGAGCAGGGTCAGCCGGGTCGCCGACTCCAGAGGGGCGGTGAGCCTCTCTGCCAGCTCACGAGCTTCCTGGCCGCCGGCCTCGGCGGCCACCGCGAGTTCTCGGCGAAGGGTGTCGACGTACGGGGTGAGGTCCATGACGCCATAGTGGCACCACTATGGCGTCATGTGCAAGCCGTCTGGGGGGAGTGGCGCGGCCGAGCCTGGTCGCAAGTCTCTGACCTGCGCACATATGCGGGTGATGGATCTGGTGGCAGTGGTGTCATGGGTGGGTAGGGGCCTGTGGGGTTGGGTGATGGCACCGAATGGCGTCACGTGGTGCCACTTGGTGCCGCTCGGCGCCACGGCGCGTCCGGTTCGCCGTGAAGGGGGGTGCTCGGGACCGACCGCGGGGCGTGCGGGTCCGCCTTGCGGGGTGGACGAAGCGGCTCGCCGATGCCGGCAGGGGCTTGCGCAAGTGATTGAAAGGTCTTGCAGAAATCCTTGACGGCGGCGCGAGGAGCGGGGCAGGCTCCCAGACGTTCCCCCCACGGCAGCCTGGCGCGTGGCTGTCTTCGAGGGCACAGCCGTGCCCTGTCGTCGAAGGAGCCGCACATGCAGCACCGCTTCCGCCTGCTCGGCGGAACGCTGGCCGGAGCCATGACCGTCGCCTGTACCGCCACACTCGCGCCCTGGCAGTCCCAGGCGGCGCCGCCAGGTGAGAAGACCGTCACCGTCACCATGTTCGAGCGTCGGTACGCCGATGTGGCCGCCGCCTGCACCGACCAGCTCGGACCCGCGGGGTTCGGTCACGTCCAGGTGTCGCCGGCCACCGAGCACATTCAGGGTGACCAGTGGTGGACCTCCTACCAGCCCGTCAGCTACCGGATCGCCGGCCGCCTGGGTGACCGTGACGCCTTCGCCGGGATGGTGGAGACCTGCCATGCCGCAGGCGTCAAGGTCATCGCGGACGTCGTCGTCAATCACATGGCCGCCGGGTCCGGGACAGGAACCGGGGGCACGGCCTACACGAAGTACGGCTATCCGGGGTACTTCCAGGACTCCGACTTCCACACCTGCCGCACGGCCGTCACCGACTACGCGGACCGGGAAGACGTCCAGAACTGCGAACTCGTGGGACTCGCCGACCTCGACACCGGCAAGGACGAGGTCCGCTCCACCATCGCCGCGTACCTCGACGACCTGCGCGGAATGGGGGTGGACGGTTTCCGCGTGGACGCGGCCAAGCACATGGCGGCCGCCGATGTGGCCACCGTCAAGGGGAAGATGCGCGACCCCGGCTTCTGGGTCTCCGAGGTCATCCACGGCGCCGGGGAGGCGGTGCAGCCGGAGGAGTACACGGGCATCGGCGACGTGGACGAGTTCCGCTACGGGGGCCACCTCAAGAGTGCCTTCCAGGGGGGTGATCTGGCCCAGCTGAAGTCCGTCGCCGACGGCAAGCTGGCCGGTGCCTCCGCCCGCACGTTCGTCGACAACTGGGACACCGAGCGCAACGGCTCGACGCTGACGTACAAGGACGGCGCCGCGTACACCCTGGCCAATGTCTTCATGCTCGCCTCCCCGTACGGATCGCCGAACGTGTACTCGGGCTACGAGTGGACCGATCCGGACGCCGGTCCGCCGAGCGGTGCGGACGGCTGGACGGGCACACACGCCCAGCAGGCGATCACCGGCCTGGTCGGCTTCCGCAACGCTGTGGGCTCCGCCGAGCTGACCCACTGGTGGGACGACGGCGGCGCGGCGATCGCCTTCGGCCGCGGTGACAAGGGTTTCGTGGCGCTCAACAACAGTGCCGGGGCCCTGGATCACACGTTCGCGACCTCCTTGCCGGCCGGTACGTACTGCAACGTCGCCGTGGCGCCTGCGGACAGCTGCGACGGGGCCACCGTCACGGTCGCCGCCGACGGCACGGCGCGAGCGGCCTTGCCGGCCCACACCGCACTGGCCCTGCACGTCGGAGCCGAGGTGGGCTGACCCGGCCGGACACGGCGCCCGGCGCCGCCGACGCGCAGGCCGGACCACATCCGGCCTGCGCGTCGTGAGGTACCAGGCCCGTCAGGCCGCCGAACATGCCGAGTAATCCTGGATCGAGAGGCACGAACACCTTCATGGAACAGCGCACCGACGTTCTCGTTCTGGGCGGCGCGGGTGTGGACACCATCGTCCACGTCCCCGAACTGCCCCTGCCCTACGCCGACAGCTACATGATCAGACCCGGCATCGAAACGCGCGCGGGCCAGAGCGGTGACTTCGTCGCGGTGGGTCTGCACTGCCTGGGGCTCCGTACCCACCACCTCGACATGGTGGGCGACGACCACGAGGGCGAGCTGGTCCGGGCCCTGCACCGCGACCGGGGCATTCCGCTCACCGAGATGCCCGCACCGGGCGGCACCAAGCGCGCGGTCAACCTCGTGGGGCCGGACGGGCGCCGGCTGTCCCTGTACGACGCCGACCGCGCACGGGACTCGGACCGTTTCGACGAGCCGACGGTCCGCGCCCTCGCCTCCGCGGCCCGCCACGCGCACGTGGTCATCACCCAGCCGTGCGGGGCGGCGCTGCCCGTTCTCCGGGAGGCCGGCGTGAGCCTGTCCACGGATCTGCACGACTGGGACGGCGCCAACCCGTACCACGAGTCGTTCGCCCTCCAGGCCGACATCGTCTTCCTGTCCAGCGCGGCCCTGGCCGATCCGGAACGCACCATGCGTGACATCACCGCACGGGGCAGGGCGCGGATCGTCGTCGCCACGGCGGGGGCCGAAGGGGCGTACCTGCTGTACGACGGCGAGCTCACGCACACGCCCGCCGTCACGCCGCACGCGCCCGTGGTGGATTCCAACGGTGCCGGGGACGCCTTCGCCTCCGGATTCCTCTTCGGCCGGCTGCGGGGTGAACACCCCCGGCGCGCCGCCCTGTACGGCGCGGTGGCAGGGGCCTACGCGTGCACCGTGCCGTCGACCCGCACGGACGCCATCGGGCGCGAGGACCTGCTCGCCCAGGTCGCCCAGGTCGCTTCGCCGGCGTCCGAAGCCGTCTGACGACGAGCGAGGGCGGAGCGGGAATCGAAGGGGTGCCGAACTCTCGACGATCCTTGCGTGCGGCGGCATGTCCGAATCCGGAAGTCCGAACCATGTCCTGGCTGAGGCTTCCGGGTACCGCCCACGCGGCAGGTCGGGCCGTGCCGGCCACGTCGCCCGGAGGCGGTCCGGTGCGCCATCCCGGGCAACACCGCCCCGAAGAGCCGGTGCGGGGAGCGGTGGCGGAGGATGGACGTGACGCTTCCGGGTCCGGCCTGCCGGCCGGGCCCCCGACACCTGGAGCCACGCGTGCCCGGCCGCCTCCTCTTCCCGCCCCGTCGCCGCGAACGCGTGGCAGCCGCAGGGCTCGCCTCCGTCCTCGGGGCGGCCATGCTGGCGGGATGCTCGGTCGCCGACGAGACCACCCGCAGCCGGGGATCCGAGTCACCCTCGCAGACCGCGGGTGTGCTCCTGCCGAGCGCCGGCATGGCGTTCGACTACCAGATCGGTGAGGGCTACGCGCCGCCGGACGGGGTGCGGGCCGTCTCCCGTGACCGCGAGGACGCACCCGCAGCCGGTCTCTACAACGTCTGCTACGTCAACGCCTTCCAGACGCAGCCCGGAGCGCTGGAGTGGTGGCAGGACACGCATCCGGACCTGCTGCTGCGGGACGACGACGGCGAACTGATCATCGACGAGGGCTGGGACGAAGCGCTCCTCGACACCTCGACGGCGGCCAGGCGCACCCAGCTCACGGAGATCGTCGGGGACTGGATCGACGGTTGCGCGGAGAGCGGCTTCCAGGCGGTCGAGCCGGACAACCTCGACTCCTTCGAACGGTCACAGGGCAAGCTGACGCAGGACCATAACGCCGCGTTCGCGACGGCGCTGGCCGAGCGGGCCCACGAGGACGGCCTGGCGATCGGTCAGAAGAACACCACGGATCTGCTCGGACGGCACCGGGCGATCGGCTTCGACTTCGCGGTGACCGAGGAGTGCGCCCAGTTCGACGAGTGCGACGCGTACGCCGATGCCTACGCCGGCCGCGTCTTCGCGATCGAGTACGAGGGTGAGGGGGACGTGAGCTTCGAGGAGAGCTGCGCCACCTGGGGCGACCGGATCTCGCTCGTCCTGCGCGACCTCGACGTGCTGCCGGCGGGCGCGAAGGGCCACGTGTACCGCACCTGCTGAGCCCTGGGAGCCGACGGCCACCGCTCGCCCCGCTCGGCGAGGAGGCCACGGGGGTCGCCCTGGCGTCCTGCCGGCCCGTGGCGCCGGGGCACCCCGGGCTCGCTCGGCGCGAGGTTCGCCCCACGGCGCCCGGGACGACCCGAGCGCCGATGAACAGCCCGCCGGAGCCGGTCGGGCAGCCCGGAAGCGGGAGACCGGCAGGGCAGTGGGGAGACGGACACCGTCTCCCCACCCGCGAGGACCGGCCCGGCGATGGGGCTCAGGCCGGGCGGGGCCCCACGAGACCCGCCCCCGCGGCGTGCCGAGCTCGCCCGACCGTGACGGTGTTCTCCCAGCTCCACGCCGTCGCCCGGCGCCGGCAGGAAGGGCGCCGGGACGTGGACCGCGACCGGCCGGCCGGTGTCCTCGCCGAGAGGCGGGCCGCCCTCCTCGGCGACGGCGCCCAGGGCCACGCCCTAGAAGTCGACCGGGTCGCGCACGAGCGGGCAGGTCATGCAGTGGCCGCCGCCCCGGCCGCGGCCGAGCTCCCCGCCCACGATCGTGATGACCTCGACGCCCGCGGCCCTCAAGAGCTCGTTCGTCTGGGTGTTGCGGTCGTAGGTGAACACGACCCCGGGCTCGAGAGCGACGGCGTTGTTGCCGCTGTCCCACTGCTGGCGCTCGGAGGCGTACACGTCGCCGCCCGTCTCGACGATCCGCAGGGCCGGCAGGCCGAGACTCCTGGCCACCACGTCGGTGAAGGGCGTCGAGCCCTCGTCGACGACCTCCACTCCCGGTGCCTTGTCGCTGGGGCGGAGCGAGAAGGTGTGGACGGCGTCGATGATCTTCGGATACAGGGTCACGATGTCGCGGTCGGCGAAGGTGAAGACGGTGTCGAGATGCATGGCCGACCTCAGCTTCGGCATGGCCGCCACCACGACGTGCTCGGCGGCCCCCTGCCGGAACAGCGATGCGGCGACCTGCGTGATGGCCTGTCTGGAGGTGCGCTCACTCATCCCCATGAGGACGACCCCGTTGCCGACGGGCATGATGTCACCGCCCTCGAAGGTGGCCTGGCCCCATTCCTGCTCGGGATCCCCCCACCAGACGGTGCTCCCCGCGAAGTCCGGGTGAAAGCGGTAGACCGCCTTCATCAGGAGGGTCTCGTCGTGGCGCGCGGGCCAGTACAGGGGGTTGAGCGTCACCCCTCCGTAGAGCCAGCACGTCGTGTCGCGGGTGTAGAGCGTGTTGGGCAGCGGCGGCATCAGGTACTCCCGTACGCCGGCCGACTCGCGGGCCAGGGCGAGGTAGCCGGAGCGGTACTCCTCGGGCAGGTCGGCGGTGGCCAGACCTCCGATCAGATATTCCGCGAGCTCACGCGGTCGCAGCGATTCGAGGTAGGCGCGGGTCGGCTCGATGAGGCCGAGGCCGACCTCGTTGGCGGTGATCTTGCGGTCGAGCAGCCACGACCTGGCGGCGGGATCCGTCACCGTGCGCGCCAGCACGTCGTGCAGCTCCACCACCTCGACACCGGCCTGCTGGAGGTTGCGCACGAAGTCGGCGTGGTCACGCTGCGCGTTGTCCACCCACATCACGTCGTCGAAGAGCAGATCACCGGCATTGCCCGGGGTGAGCCGCCGGTGGGCGAGACCGGGTGCGCAGACGAGAACCTTGCGCAGCGTGCCGACCTCGGAGTGGACGCCGTGCGTGACAGGCGCGTCCGTCGCGGAGGTGTTCGTCATGAGGGCTGCCTTTCGGTCGGGGAGAGGGCCGCGGGACCGGAACCGTCAGAGGCTGATCCATCCCGCGGCCAGGGCGATCAGGCCGAGCACCGCTCCCGCGACCGAGATCGCGCAGATGACCAGCTCGACGGGGGAGAAGACGCGCCGTCCCTGCTCCCTGCGGGCCATCGCGAAGAGGATCGTGGCGGGGGCGTAGATGATGAAGGAGACCAGGACGAACTTCAGCCCCGCCGCGAAGAGCAGGAAGGCGGTGTAGAGCGTCGCCACGACGCTGACGGCAAGGTCGCGTCCGTGCCCCGTGCCCTTCGTCAGTTCGTCGGGGCGCACCATGATCTTGACGGCGAACGCGGCGGCGAGCAGGAACGGGATCAGGGACAGGGCGCTGGTGAGGTCGAGGGCGAAGTTGAAGGCGTCGTCCGAGAAGAAGGTGATGACGAGGACGACCTGGGACAGCAAGGTCGTCATCAGCAGCGCCGACACGGGCACGTCGGCGGAGGTGGAGCGGCGCAGGAAGCGCGGCATGTCGTCGTCCTTCGCGGCGACGAAGAGCACTTCCGCGGCCATCAGCGTCCAGGCCAGATAGGCCCCCAGCACCGACACGATCAGTCCGACGCTGACGAAGACCTGGCCCCAGGCCCCGACGGCCTCCTCCAGCACCTCGGCCATGGAGGGCTGGCGGAGTTCGGCGATCTCGCCCATCGGCATGATGCCGTAGGACACGATGGTGACCGACGCGAAGACGGCGAAGACGCTGAGGAACCCGAGAACGGTGGCCCGCCCGATGTCCTCCCGGCGCTTCGCGTGCCGCGAGTAGACGCTGGCACCCTCGACCCCGAGGAACACGAACACGGTGGCCAGCATGGTGCCGCGCACCTGGTTGAAGAGGGAGCCGGCGTAGTCCGCGCCCCCGAAGTTGTCCGCGAAGACCTTCGCGTCGAAGAAGAACAGGGCGAGGATGACGAAGACGATGATCGGGACCACCTTGGCCACGGTGACCACCCTGTTGATGGCCGCCGCCTCCTTCACGCCCCGGCGGATGAGCAGGTAGAAGGCCCACAGGCCGAGCGTGGACACGACGACGGCCGGCACGGTGTCGCCGTCGCCGAGCGCCGGCCAGACGGCTCCCACCGTCGAGGTGATGAGCACCCAGTACGTCACGTTGCCCACGCAGGCGCTCGCCCAGTAGCCGAACGCCGAGAAGAACCCCAGGTACTCGCCGAAGCCGGCCTTGGCGTAGGCGTAGACACCCGCGTCGAGATCGGGCCTGCGTACGGCGAGCGTCTGGAAGACGAAGGCGAGCATCAGCATGCCCGCACCGGCGATCGCCCAGGCGATCAGCGCCCCGGCCACGCCCGTCTCCTGGGCGAAGCGGGACGGCAGCGAGAAGACCCCGGCGCCGACCATGGAGCCGACCACCATCATGGTCAGCGTGAGCAGTGACATCTTGACCGCGGTGGTGGGCCCTTCAGGGACGTCGGACCCGGTGCGGGAGCTGGTCATCTGGTCCCCTCATATGGTGCAGATACGAGGGAACTTTAACGGCATATCGTATGTAACGCCCGATAGGTGAGGGTCAGGGTGGCGGGTCGCGCGGCGCCGGGGAGCCCGCCGCGCGATGTCCACGCGCGCCGCCCGGCCTCACGGGTGACGGGGGGTCAGGCGGCCGCGACGGTGGGCCGCGAGGCCGCCGGTGCGGGCTCCCCACCCTGCCGCGCCGCCCGCTGCCATGCGGAATCGCGCAGCAGACGCAGACCGTTGAGGCCGACGATGACCGTGGAACCCTCGTGTCCCAGGACGCCGAGGGGGAGCGGCAGATGGCCGACGAGGTCCCAGACGACCAGCGCGGAGATGAACACACCGGCGATGACCAGGTTCTGTACGACCAGTCGTCGGGCCGCCCGGGACAGGGCCACCACCGTGGGCACCGTGGTCAGCTCGTCGCGGATGACGACGGCGTCCGCGGTCTCCAGCGCGAGATCGGATCCGGCCCGCCCCATGGCGATCCCCGTGTGCGCGGCGGCCAGTGCGGGCGCGTCGTTGACGCCGTCGCCCAGGACGAGCACCTTGTGACCGGCCTGCTCCCACTCCCTCACGGCGTCGGCCTTGTCCTGGGGGAGGAGCCCCGCGCGGACGTCGGTGATGCCCGCCTCGGCCGCCAGCCGGCCGGCCGCACGCGGATTGTCGCCGGTCAGCAGCATCGGGGAACTCCCTGTGAGACGGGCCAGTGAGGCGACCGTCTCCGTGGCGTCCCGCCGGATGCGGTCGGCGATTCCCAGGACCCCGACCGGTACCTCGTCCCGCAGGACGACCACGGCGGTGCAGCCGTCGTCCTCCAGTTCGCCCACGACGGCGGCGGCCGGCGCCGCGGCGGACGCCGGGACCTCGCGCAGCAGGCGGGAGGGGGAGCCGACCGCGATCCGGTGGCCGTCGACCGTGGCCACGACCCCGGTGCCGGGTGCCGACGAGAAGTCCTCGGCCGTCGAGAGCTCCGCGCCGCGTTCCTGTGCGGCGTTCACGACGGCCCGCGCCAGAGGGTGTTCGCTGGGGTGCTCCGCAGCGGCTGCCGACGCCAGCAGCGAGTCCTCAGTCGTCCCGGTGCCGGGCAGGGGTCGTACGGCGGTGACCCGTGGAGCGCCCTCCGTCAGGGTGCCGGTCTTGTCCAGCGCCACCCGGTCGGCCTGCCCGAGCCGTTCCATGACGACGGCGGACTTGACGAGGACCCCGTGGCGTCCGGCGTTCGCCATGGCGGAGAGCAGTGGCGGCATGGTCGCCAGGACCACCGCGCAGGGGGAGGCGACGATCATGAAGGTCATCGCGCGCAGCAGGCTGCCGGTCACGTCCTCCCCGAAGGTCAGCGGGACGAGGAAGACGGCCAGGGTGGCGGCCACCATCCCCAGGGAGTAGCGCTGTTCGACCTTCTCGATGAAGAGCTGGGTGGGCGCCTTGGTCCGGGAGGCCTCCTCCGTCATCGCCACGATCCGGGCGATCACGGAGTCGGAGGCGTCCCTCTCGACGGCGATCCGCAAGGTCCCCGTGCCGTTCAGGGTCCCGGCGAACACCTCGTCACCTGGTTCCTTCGCCACGGGCAGCGGCTCGCCGGTGATGGTGGCCTGATCGATCTCGCTCGCGCCGTCGAGCACCCTGCCGTCGGCCCCGACCCGCTCGCCCGGCCGGATGCGGACGACGTCGCCGACCATCAGGTCCTCGGTCGCGACGCTCTCCTCGCCGCCCGCCACGACGCGGGTGGCGGTGGCCGGCGCGAGGTCCAGGAGGCCCCGCACCGCGTCCTGGGTGCGGGCGGTGGCCAGCGCCTCCAGTGCTCCCGAGGTCGCGAAGATGACGATCAGCAGCGCGCCGTCCATCACCTGCCCGATCGAGGCGGCGCCGAGCGCTGCCACGATCATCAGCAGGTCGACGTCCAGGACCTTCTCCCGCAGTTCCCGCAGTCCCGACAGGGCCGGTTCCCAGCCCCCGGCGGCATAGACGAGGGCGTACAGGGGGCCCCACGCCCAGCCGGGAGCTCCGGTGAGCTGCAGCGGCAGGGCGAGCAGGAACAGGGCCAGGGCTGCTGCGGCCCAGCGGGCCTCCGACAGTGCGAGGACGCGTGTGCGACGCCGGGGGGCGGCGCCCGCACCGGCTTTCGCGGTGCGCGACGGGCGGGTGATGACGGCAGCGGGCATGGCGGAGAGACCCTCCGAGGGCTACGGGAACGGCTACACCGTCACCGTACAGGAATATGTGAACAGTCTTTCAGGTGTCATCCGTAGAATGGACGCCATGGGTCACGGACGCGACGAGCAGAGCAACGCCACCACCCGCGAGCGTCTGGACGCCGTCGGAGCGGCAGGCGTCGCCGAGACCCTCCAGGCCCTGGCCACCCCCTCCCGGCTGCGCATTCTGGCGCGTCTCCAGGAGGGGCCCTGCGCGGTGGGTGACCTCGCGGAGGCGGTGGAGATGGAACCGTCCGCCTGCTCCCACCAGTTGCGTCTGCTGCGGAATCTCGGACTGGTGGCGGGTGAGCGCCAGGGGCGCTCGATCGTGTACGCGCTGTACGACCATCACGTCGCCGAACTCCTGGACCAGGCCCTCTACCACGTGGAGCACCTACGCCTGGGGCTCCGGGACGCTCCGGGCGAAGCCGTCGGGGCGGCAGTCCGCAGGTGAGGGCGGCCGCCGTGGGAATCCCGGTGGGCACGCGGTGTTGAACACTGCGTGAGCCCACTCATCGGATCGACCCGCTTCTCCTTCCTCGACCGCTCCCGCACCCGCGAGGGGAGCGACGGCCCGCAGGCCCTGCGGGACACCGTCGCGCTCGCCCGCACCGCGGAGGCGCTCGGCTATCACCGCTTCTGGGTGTCGGAGCACCACAGCGTGCCCGGCGTGGCCGGCTCGGCGCCGACGGTGCTGGCCGCCGCCGTCGCGAGCGCCACCTCGTCCATCCGGGTGGGAACCGGCGGGGTCATGCTCCCGAACCACCAGCCCTTCGTGGTGGCCGAGCAGTTCGGGGTCCTGGCCTCGCTCTTCCCCGGCCGCGTCGACATGGGCCTGGGCCGCTCGGTCGGCTTCACCGACGGGATCCGCAGGGCGCTCGGCCGGGGCAAGGACGACGCCGACGACTTCGCCGGGCAGCTCACCGAGCTCCTCGGCTGGATGGACGGCACTCAGCAGGCCTTTCCGCAGGTCCACGCCCACCCCGCCGAAGGGCTGAGCGTCCCTCCGTTCGTCCTGGCGACCTGCGGCGGAGCCAGGATCGCAGCGGCGGCCGGCCTGCCGCTCGTCGTCGGGGACCTTCGCGGCCGTGACAGGCTGGTGCGGGCGGTCGAGGAGTACCGAGCCGCCTTCCGCCCCTCCTCATGGGCCCGTGAGCCCTACGTGGTCGTCGCGGGTACCGTCGCCGTCGCCGGTTCGGCGCGGGAGGCGAGACGGCTGCTGGTGCCCGAGGCCTGGTCCATGGCGTACGCGCGCACCCATGGCTCGTTCCCCCCGCTGGCCCCGGCCGAGCGTGTCGAGGCTCTGGGCATGACCGAGAAGGAGCGCGCGCTGTTCGAGGAGGGTCTGCGCGGCCACGTCGCGGGCACCGAGGACACGGTCGCGGCGGAACTCGAACTGGTCCTCGAGGACACGGGCGCCGACGAGGTGCTGGTCACCACGAGTACGCACGACCGGGATGCGTTGGAGGACTCCCTGCGCGGACTCGCCCGGATCGCCGGACTCGGCGCCGGACACCTCTGAGCGTCAGACGCTCCCCGGGTGCCCGAAGAGCAGGTCGTACCCCGGAGGCAGCTGCAACAGCACGCGCTCCAGCAGTTCCTCGCCCGCGGCGTCGGCGACGACGCTGAGTACGGCGCTCGTGTCCCATGCGGCGGTCTGCTCGGTCGCGCCCTCGATCCAGGCCGCTGCCGCGCGCACGAACCTCTCCGGGCTGAGCGGTTCCGCCGCCTGCAGCGGGTTCAGGAGGATCAGGGCGAAGGTCTCCGGCAGTCTGGCCGCGAGTTCGGCGCGTTCCTCGCCGACCAGGTGAGCGCCG
Source organism: Streptomyces argenteolus (assembly GCF_042902585.1). GTDB lineage: Bacteria > Actinomycetota > Actinomycetes > Streptomycetales > Streptomycetaceae > Streptomyces > Streptomyces argenteolus. Next base: position 112,633 of record NZ_JBIBEG010000003.1, on the reverse strand, counting down.
AGCAGCGCCAGCACCACGCGCGACGCCCTCTCCGCCTCCAGGTCCGAGGGGTAGGAGCCCCGTTCCTGGACGGCTTCCAGGAACGCCTGCCATCTCATGTACGTCACTGGTTCCCCTTCGCGGAGCGCGGGCGGAGAGCGGGGCGGGGGAGGGGAGCCCGTGCCCCGCCCTCCGCGTATCCACCGCATGTCGCCTCATGTCCGGTAGTAACACGTCCGCGCGTACCCGGCAAGTGCGGGGACATGCCTCCTCCGTCGCTGGGACGGCGCGGCCCGTCGACCGACTCACTCCATGGGGTAGATGTCCCCGCTCGCCATGCCGCTGGCCTGCTCGCTCTGTGCTTCGAGCCGGTGCGCCTTCTCGTGCAGACGCTTGCGTTCGGCGGGGTCGGTCGCCTTGTCGGCGGCCGCTTCGAGGTCCTTCGCCTTGTCGCGCATCTGCTGCGCGCGGCCCCTCAGGTCTTCCTGTTCGCTCATGATCACTCCCTGGCGCTGTACGGAGCGGACACCTCCACCGAAGCAGGCACCAGGGGGTGCGCGCATCTCAGCGGGCCCACCGGAAGCGCGGAGTGACCGCTGCGGGTGGCCGCTCCCGCGTGGCCGAGGGCTACTCGAAGCGCGTCACGTCGCCCGCCCCACGGCGTACGACCTCGACCTCCGCGCCGGAGAAATCGATGACGGTCGTCGGCTCGGTGCCGCAGTCGCCGGAGTCGAGCACGATGTCCACCACGTGGTCGAGGCGCTCCTTGATCTCCCAGCCCTGCGTCAGCGGCTCCTCCTCGTCCGGCAGGAGCAGGGTGCTGGACAGCAGCGGCTCGCCGAGTTCGGCCAGCAGCGCCTGCGTCACGGTGTGGTCCGGGATCCGGACACCGACGGTCTTCTTCTTGGGGTGCAGCAACTGCCGTGGCACCTCCTTGGTGGCGGGGAGGATGAAGGTGTAACTCCCGGGTGTCGCCGCCTTGATCGCGCGGAAGACGTCGTTGTCGACCTGGACGAACTGGCCGAGCTGCGCGAAGTTCTGGCAGACCAGGGTGAAGTGGTGGCGGTCGTCGAGGTTCCGGATCGACCGGATGCGGTCGATGCCGTCCCGGCTGCCCAGCTGGCATCCCAAGGCGTAGCAGGAATCGGTCGGATAGGCGACGAGGGCGCCGGACCGGATGCTCTCGGCCACGCCGGTGATGGTGCGGCGCTGGGGGTTCTCGGGGTGCACGTCGAAGTACTTGGCCATTCGGCGAGTCTACGGCCTCGGGATCATCGCGTTCCGCCCCCGCGGCGCGAGGCGCCGGAGCGGGGAACACGCCCACGGGAATGCCGCGGCACGGATCTCCGGCTCGGGGCGAGCCGACGGACACCGACCGGGGGAGCGCCGCACCGGGCCGCAGGGCGGGTCATGCCTCCGGACGCGCTCCGCCTGCTCCGGTGCGCGGGGGAGCCGTCGCCGCCTCCCACTCCTACCGCCCCGGGCCGTCCTACTCCGGTGCGAAGTCCGGGTGTTCGTCGTGCCGGCGCGCGAGACGGCGGCGGACCTCCTCGGTGCCGCCGGTCGAGCTCATGGCGCTCGACGGCACCCCTCCTCAGCAGGTCCGCGTAGACGTCCGGGGTCTCCGCGGCGCAGGACGTTGCGTACGGGGGCCGACAGGGCGCGTGCGGCTGGACCGCCTGGGGCACACCGGGACGGCGCCGGTCGAAGAAGTCCTCGTCGAGGTGCTCACCGGGCTGCCGGACGTCACGTTCGAACACCGTCACCGCATGGCCCCGGCGCCCCAGGAACACGGCCGCGGCGATTCCGCCGATCCCACCGCCGACGATTGCCACGTGCGTCACAGCGGACCCCTCCACGCAGGCTCCGGTCCCAGCGTGTCGGCCCGGCGGACACGGGCACCGGTCGTTCCGCATCCCGCGTGGAAGGGGCCCGGACAGCACCGCGCCCCGGGAGCCGCTCCCGTCGGAGGGCTCCAGAGGCGCGGACGTCCGGCCGGTCTCAGGCCCCGGACGCGTCCAGCATGGCCGTGCGCTCGACGACCTTGATCCGCTCGCGGCCCTGAGCGGCGCCGAGGGCCTGCTCGTGGGCGTCCAGGCGGTGCCAGCCCTCCTTGGTCGTGTAACGGACGCCGCGCTGCTCCAGGTAGTCGACGACCGCGTCGGGCTCGGGCTGCGCGGGGGCGGGGAGCCGGCCGGCGCCGTGGTCCTCGAGGAGGCAGGCCACGGTCTCGTTGGCATCGCCCTTGGTGTGCCCGATCAGGCCGATCGGACCGCGCTTGATCCAGCCGGTGACGTACACGGAGGCCATCGGCTCGCCGCCGGTCAGCACACGGCCCGCCGCGTGCGGGACGGTGCCGGAGGCCACGTCGAAGGGCAGCTTGGGGAGTTCCTCGGAGTAGTAGCCCACCGCCCGGTAGACGCTCTGCACGTCCCAGTCGGTGAAGCGCCCCGTGCCCTTGACGTTGCCCGTGCCGTCCAGCTCGGTGCGCTCGGTCCGCAGAGCGACGACGCGGCCGTCGTCACCGACGACCTCCACCGGGGACTCGAAGAAGTGGAGGAAGAGCTTGTGGGGGCGGTCGCCGACGTCACGGATCGCCCAGTTCTCCAGGGTGGAGGCGACCATGTTGGCCTGCTTGTTCTCCCGCCGGGTGGCGATCGAGCCCTCGTCGTAGTCGATGTCCTCGGGGTTGACGATGACCTCGATGTTCGGCGAATGGTCCAGCTCGCGCAGCTCCATGGGGCTGAACTTCGCCTGGGCCGGCCCACGACGTCCGAAGACGTGCACCTCCAGCGCCTTGTTCGCCTTGAGCCCGTCGTAGACGTTCGCGGGGATCTCGGTCGGGAGCAGCTCGTCCGCCGTCTTGGCGAGGATGCGCGCGACGTCCAGCGCCACGTTCCCGACGCCGAGCACGGCGACCTTCTCGGCCTCCAGCGGCCACGTGCGCGGAACCTCGGGATGGCCGTCGTACCAGGCGACGAAGTCTGCGGCGCCGTAGGAACCGTCGAGCTCGATGCCGGGTATGTCCAGAGCGCGGTCGGCGTCGGCCCCGGTGGAGAAGATCACCGCGTCGTAGAAGGACCGCAGGTCGTCCAGGCCGATGTCGTTCGGGTAGTCGACGTTGCCGAACAGTCGCAGCTGGGGCTTGTCCAGGACCTGGTGGAGCGCCTTGACGATGCCCTTGATCCGCGGGTGGTCCGGAGCGACGCCGTACCGGATGAGACCGAAGGGGGCGGGCATGCGCTCGAACAGGTCGATCGATACGCCCGGCTCCTGGGCGGCCTCGGACTTGAGAAGCGCGTCCGCTGCGTAGATTCCGGCGGGACCGGCTCCGACGATGGCGACGCGGACGGGGCGTGTCATGGAGTGTTGTTCCTTAGGGCGGACGACCACGGGCAGAGTGCAGCGGGGTAAGGCTTGGCTTACTCCGCTGGCCCCCACGGTACGGCCTGCGGCAGGGAAGCCCTGGAGCGGGGCAAGAGGATATATCGGAAATAAATGGACGTATGAGGCTAAAGCGGCTCGGTTTCCGTGTGTGGATTCCCGCTCAGGCGTCTCACGCCTGTCCAGGAAGTGAGATGGTGCGCGGCGACGAGTCGTGCGGCGGTGTCCTTGCACGCTCCCCGCGGTTGTCGGAGCCATGATGCACACGACCGCAGCATTCCGGCGAGAGGACATCTGACATGCCGATCGAGGGCGAGTACGAGCCGAGCCCGACCACGTGGGTCCGCGAGCAGGTCGAGCTCATCGAGAGTTCCGGCGGAACACAGGGGATGACCCTGCGCGGCATGCCCGTCATCCTCCTCACGACACGCGGCGCCAGGAGCGGCAAGATCCGCAAGACGCCGCTCATGAGGGTCGAGCACGACGGGGAGTATGCGGTGGTCGCCTCGCTCGGCGGTGCTCCCAAGCATCCCGTCTGGTACCACAACGTACGGGCCGACCCCCGGGTGGAGCTGCGCGACGGCACCCGTCGCCAGGACATGGTCGCCCGTGAGGTCACAGGGGAGGAGAAGGCCCTGTGGTGGGGGCGCGCCGTCGAGGCGTTCCCCGACTACGCGGACTACCAGACGAAGACGGACCGGGAGATCCCGGTCTTCGTCCTCTCCCCGGCCCCGCAGGACTGACACGACGGGGCGGACCGGGCAGCGCGCGTGCGCCCGGTCCCGCACGGACCGACCGGCCGTCGCGGAACCCGCGTGACGGCCGGTCGATCCGTCCGGTGGTGCGGGGTCTGTCCGGGGTCCGGTCCGTCGGGCGCAGGGCGGGCACCCGCGGAGGTGCCCTGCGGGGGTGGCCCGCGGGTGCCCGACCGGGCCGCTACCAGCGAAGCCCGTCGACCGCCGAGGCGATCCGGTCGCGGTCCCAGGCCCCGTCCGCGACCAGGACCCGGTAGCGCCGGGTCAGGGTCACGCCCGGTTCCAGCACCAGTTCCTCGTGGAAGGCGAACGAGGGGGCGACGGCCGCGAACGGGGTGTTGCGCACGAACCAGTGCGCCGGGTGCTCTCCACCCGCCCCGGTGTGGTCGTTCTCGGGGGCGTGCACGAAGACGAGTGTCGCGTGGCCGTCGCATTCGTCGTGCTCGCCGCTGTACGCGAGCCACGGAGCCTGCCGACCCATCATGCCGGGCCCTTCGTCGTCCGGTGCGATGATCCGCCCGTCCCTGAAGGCGCGCGGCCCCCGCCAGAACAGGCCGGTGTAGCCCGCGCCCGGCCGGCCGTGCGTCGTGGGGCTGCCGAAGCGCAGCGGTTCCTCGCGCCGGTTGGTGATCGCCGATGACCAGGTCAGGGCCCAGCTGCCGGTCAGCGGGTCGACGTCATGGACCTCGACGCGGCGAGCCTCGTCGGCCCAGAGCCCGCCGTCGTGCGGATGCCAGGTCAGCCGCTCGGTGAAGCGCACCGAGTCATCGGCCACCGACACCTCGTCGAAGCCGGCGTGCGCCATGGAGCCCACACGCTCCGGCAGCGCGAGATAGCCCTCACCGTGCACATAGCTGTTGCCGCCCCACAGGTTCGCGCCCGACAGATGCGAAGCGGTCATCTGCAGGCCCTTGTGCCAGCGGTGATCGTTCGGGCGGTAGCCGGTCACCACCCGCCCCGACAGGGTGCGCAGCGGGTGGATGTAGGGCTTCGGCGCCTCCCAGGGGTCCTCGGCGCGGTAGACGTAACGCAGCAGTTCCACCCCGCTGCCCGGCGCGGTCACCACCAGGTGGTCACCGTGCCGGTGGTCGAGGCCCAGGACCTTCGTCACGCCGTCACCTCCGCCCCGTGCTCCAGCGGTTGCGGCGCCCACCCGGTGGCGCCGCCGTGCAGCGCGCGGTAGTACGGGTCACCGGGGCCGATGTCTCCGGCCCGGACGGTGGCCCCGGTGAAGGCCGCCTTGTAGAGCGCGGTGACCAGTTCGAGGGACTTGCGGCCGTCCGCGCCGCTGCTGCGGGGCCTGCGGCCGGCCCGCATGTCCTCCAGCAGACCCGTCAGCTGGGCCTGGTGCGAACTGGGTACGTCCGTCCCGAAGTCCTGCCAGGCTTCCGCCTGGTCGGACGGGACGCCGGGGGCCGGAGTGATCCGCCAGTCGGCGTTGCGGTGCCCGTACAGATGGGTGAGCTCGACGGTCGCGCGTTCGCAGTCGATGCGGATCCGGCTCACCTCGTCCGGGCTGAGCACGCTGTTCACCACCGTGGCCATCGCGCCGCTCTCGAAGCGGACGAGCGCGGTGGAGACGTCCTCGGTCTCCACGTCGTGCACCAGCCGGCCCGCCATCGCGCGGATCTCCGACCACGGCCCCAGCAGATCGAGCAGCAGGTCCATCTGGTGGATGCCGTGCCCCATCGCGGGCCCGCCGCCCTCGCTGCTCCACCTGCCGCGCCAGGGCGCCGAGTAGTACGCCTCGTCCCGGTACCACGTGGTCTGGCAGTGAGCCACCAGCGGGCGGCCCAAGGCCTGCCGGGCGAGCAGGTCCCGGACGTGCTGGGGGCCCGAGCCGAAGCGCTGCTGGAAGACGATCGCCGCGAACGGGCCCTCGCCCTCCGGGCCCTCCGCCGCCTCGATCGCGTCGAAGTCCGCCAGCGACGGGCAGGGTGGCTTCTCGCACCACACCCACGCCCCGGCGCGCAGTGCGGCCACGGTCTGGTCGCGGTGGAACCGGGGCGGGGTGGCGAGAGTGACCAGGCCGGGGCGCTGCTCGGCGAGCATCCGGTCGAGGTCGGTGTACGGGTGGGCGATGCCCCCCTCGGCGCAGAAGGCCTCGACCGAGTCGGCGTCGACGTCGACCGCCGCGACGATCTCCAGCGGCCGGCCGGCGGCGAGCGCGGTCAGCGCGGGCAGATGACTGACCCGCGCGATCGCGCCCGTGCCGACGATCGCGACCCGTAGCGGGTCCCGGTGCGAAGGATGGCTGGCCGTGACAAACACCCCTTGATGCGAAATACGGGCACCCGCCGGACAGCAAGCGCTTTCTCTCCCGGAAACCTAGGCTCCGTGCGGGAGGTCGGTCAAGGGGTGCCGGCCGTGTGCGTCCGTCAGGCCTTGAGCAGGCGCGGCAGCCTGGCCAGCTGCGCCGCCTGCTGGAACGGGCCGCCGCCCTCGTGGTCGTTGAAGTCGTAGACCTCGATCTCCTTTTCGGCGTGCCCGTAGGCGTTGAACGCGGCGAACACGGTCGACGGCGGGCAGGTCAGGTCCTCCAGGGCGACGGAGAACAGCGCGGGGGCCCGGCAGCGTGCGGCGAAGTGGACACCGTCGAAGTAGGAGAGCGTCCTGTGGACCTGCTCGGCCCGGCCCCGGTGCGTCTTCAGGTAGTCGCCGATCTCGCGGTAGGGCTTCCGGTCGGTCAAGCGGGTCGCCCGGGGGAAGTCGCAGAGGAACGGCACGTCCGGCGCGACGGCCACCAGGTCCGGCACCAGCCCGCCCGCCGCGAGGGCGAGACCGCCGCCCTGGCTCGCGCCGACCACCGCCGTGCGGGAGGCGTCGGCGAGAGGGTGCGAGCGCGCCGCCTCCACGGCGCGTACCGCGTCGGTGATCACGCGGCGGTAGTAGTACGTCGCCGGGTCCTCGACTCCCCGGGTCATGAAGCCTGCCAGCGAGGGGGCCGATCCGACGGGGTCCGCGGTGTCGCCGGGAGCCCAGCCGCTGCCCTGGCCGCGGGTGTCCATCACGAAGTGGGCCATGCCCGCCGAGGCCCAGAGCAGATGGGCGTGCGGCAGGCTCCGCCCGCCGTTGTATCCGATGAACTCCACGACCACCGGCAGCGGTTCCGTCGTCCCCGCCGGTATGACGAACCAGCCCTTGACGGGGTGGCCACCGAAGCCGGTGAACGTCACGTCGTACACGTCGACCGTGGCGAGCCCCGTGTCGGCGCACCGCTCGAAGCGGGCGTCGAGATCGTGCGTTCTCGCCTCCGTGAGCGTGTTCGACCAGAACGCGTCGAAGTCCTCGGGCTCCACCGATCGGCTGCGATAGGTGCGCAGTTCTTCCAGGGGGAGATCGAACAGGGCCATGCGGGACCGCCTTCAGCCGAACGAGTGATGAATGGTCACACCGTACGACGGTCGGCCCGAAGGTCAAGATGCTGTCCGCGGAGGGAAAATGCGTTGCCCGGCCGCCCTCCGGCCTGCGACGCTGCCCGGATGTCCGACACCGACCCCCGCGAGGCGCACCAGGTGGCCGCCCTCTTCTCGCACGGGCGCCTGACGGCGATCCCCCGCAAGCCCGCCCGGCGTGAGCAGCTGCTCCAGCACCTCGCGCGCACACTCTTCGAGCGCGACCGCGTCTACACCGAGCGCGAGGTCAACGACGCGCTGCTCACCGTTCACGAGGACTGTTCGGCCCTGCGGCGCCATCTCGTGGTCGCGGGCCTGCTGGAACGGCCCCGGGACGGCAGCAGTTACCGCCGGGCTTCGGAGGTCCGGGACGCGCCGGAAGGGCTTCCGCCAGGGGCGTGACGGGGCATGAGGAAGGCCGCCGACCGGCACGGATGTGCCGGTCGGCGGCCGGGGGTCCCGGGGGTTGCGGCTGTGCCCGCCGGCCGCCGGGAAGCTGCCGGTGGAGCTCAGTTCAGGGTGTCGGGGTCCGGGCCGGTGCGCATGCCGCGGTCCAGGCCGGCGATCGCGTCCATGTCGGCCTGCGAGAGCTCGAAGTCGAAGACGTCGATGTTCTGGCGGATGCGTGCGGGCGTGACCGACTTCGGGATCACGACGTTGCCGAGCTGGAGGTGCCAGCGCAGGACGATCTGGGCAGGCGTCCTGCCGTGGCGCTCGGCGAGGGAGGTCAGTACCTCCTCGTCCAGCAGTGCGCCCTGTGCCAAGGGGCTCCACGCCTCGGTGGCGATGCCGCTCTCCGCGTGCACGGCGCGCAGCTCGCTCTGCTGGAGCCCGGGGTGCAGCTCGATCTGGTTGACGGCCGGGATCAGGGAGCTCTCCTCCCGCAGCCGGCGCAGGTGGGCGGGCTGGAAGTTGGACACGCCCGCGGCCCGGATGCGGCCGTCCGCCAGCAGCTTCTCCAGCGCGCGCCAGGTGTCGGCGTAGAGGTCGCGCGCGGGTGTGGGCCAGTGGATGAGGTAGAGGTCCACCTGGTCGAGGCCGAGCCGGGCCAGGCTCGCGTCGAAGGCGGCGAGGGTGGAGTCGTACCCCTGGTCGGCGTTCCAGAGTTTCGTCGTCACGAACAGTTCCTCGCGGGGGATGCCCGATTCGGCGAGCGCGCGGCCCACGCCCGCCTCGTTCCCGTACACGGCGGCCGTGTCGATGGAGCGGTAGCCCGCCTCCAGGGCGCTGGATACGGCGGCGGCGGTCTCGTCGTCGGGGACCTGGAAGACGCCGAAGCCGAGCTGGGGAATCGTGACGCCGTTGTTGAGGGTGACGGTGGGGACCGTGGGCATGGTGGGACCTCTCGTGGGGTGTGGTGCCGAACCGATCGGCGTGCGACGGTTACTGGCGTAAACAATAGTTGCATACGCGGGTTAATTGCAAACGCTGGCAAAGGGGTGTGTCGGCCTCGGTGGAACGTCCCGCACGGGCCCGACCGGGTCCGGTCACGGTGATGTGCTGAACTGTCCGGGAATCGCCGATACAGGAGCCCTTCTTGAACAGTTACCGCCAGCCCGGACTCGTCCTCACCGACCGTCGCTTCACGGTCCCGCTCGACCACAGTGCGCCGGACGGCGAGACGATCGAGATCTTCGGTCGCGAGGCCGTGGCGACCGCGAAGGCCGGCGAGGACCTGCCCTGGCTGGTCTATCTGGAGGGGGGTCCCGGATTCGGCGCCCGCCGGTTCAGCGGGACGGAGGCCTGGCTCGGCCGGGCGGTGCGGGAGTTCCGTGTGCTGCTTCTCGACCAGCGTGGCACAGGCCTCTCCACCCCGGCCAACCGGCAGACCCTGCCGCTGCGCGGGGGCCCGGACGAGCAGGCCGGCTACCTCGCCCACTTCCGTGCCGACAGCATCGTCCAGGACTGCGAACTCATCCGCACCCGGCTCACCGGAGGCGCGCCCTGGACCGCCCTCGGGCAGTCCTTCGGCGGATTCTGCGCCGTCCACTACCTCTCGGCGGCCCCGGAGGGCCTCGAAAGCGTACTGATCACCGGTGGTCTGCCCTCGCTGGACGCGCACGCCGACGATGTCTACCGGGCGGCGTACCCGCGCGTGGAGCGGAAGGTCGCGGCCCACTACGCCCGCTACCCCCAGGACGTGGACCGTGCGAGGGCGATCGCCGCGTACCTCGCCGAGCACCGCCCCGAGAGCGGCGGCCATCTGCTGACGCCTGAGGGATTCCAGTCCCTCGGCATCGTGCTGGGCACCGGCAACGGCAGCCATCAGCTCCACTACCTGCTGGAGAACGCCTTCGTCGCCGGGGCGCGAGGGCCGGAGCTCTCCGATGCCTTCCAGGAAGCCATGCGCGGCGCGACCTCGTTCGCAGGCCACCCGCTCTACGCCCTCATGCACGAGGCGATCTACGGCCAGGGCCCGCGGCCCACCGACTGGGCCGCCGAGCGCGTGCGGGCCGAGTTCCCGCAGTTCGACGCGGCGCGCGCCCTGGCGGGCGACGGCCCGCTTCTCTTCACCGGTGAGAGCATCCACCCGTGGCACTTCGACGTCGATCCGGCGCTGCGCCCGCTGCGTGAAACGGCCGAGCTGCTCGCGGCCCGCACCGACTGGCCGGTCCTGTACGACGCCGAGCGGCTCGCGGCCAACGAGGTTCCGGTGGCCGCCGCCGTCTACCACGACGACATGTACGTGGACACCGGGCACGCGCTGCGTACGGCCTCGTCGATCAAGGGCCTGCGGACGTGGGTGACCAGCGAGTACGAGCACGACGGTGTGCGGGCCGGCGGCCCTCGTGTGCTGGACCGGCTGCTCGCGCTCGTACGCGGCGAGAGCGAGCGGTAGGAGCGCCCGGCGGTGCTGAGCGGGCCGTCGCGCGCGAGGGTGCCGGAGGGCGCGCCGGGCCGGGCGGGGGCAGGAGTGGGCCCGCCGGGCCGTGGTTCGGGGGCCTGCCGCGCCGGGCGGTGGGAGGGTCGGACTCCGCGCGGTGGTGCGGGAGCGGGCCAGCGCCGGGCGCTCGCCCCCGCGCGGGCCTGCCGCGCGAGGTGTGGGCGGGAACGGGCCCGGCGGGTGGTGGCCGGCGCGGGCCCGCTCCGCGGGCTCAGCCCTGCAGGGCGTCCAGCGTGGCGTCGAGGTCCGCCCCGGACCTCGGTGCCTGGTTGTGGGGGAGCTTCGACAGGACGGCCGCCATGCCGCACGTGTTGCTCACCGCGGAGTAGACGAGGCCGGCGCCGATCCCGGCCGACAGCCAGCGCGCGGCCGGCAGGCGCCGGCCCGCCAGCAGGCCGGCGACGACCAGGGAACCCGCGGCGAGCCGCACCTGGCGCTCCATCGGCCAGGTGGCGCGCGCGCCCTCGGGGCGGTCCAGGCCGCGGCCGTCGCCCTCCCACGCCGAGGTGCCACCGGTCAGGGTGGCGGCCTCGATGTCGGCGTCGGCGAGGATCTCGCAGGCCCGGGTCGAGCGGACGCCGGAGGCGCACACCACGAGCAGCGCACCGCGTGCGGAGGCCGACTTCAGGGCGGGCACCGCCTCGCCGAGCCGGTCCAGCGGAATGTTCAGCGCGCCGGGCACGTGCCCGGACGCGTACTCGCCGGGGGCCCGCACGTCGATGACGGTGAACTCCTCCAGGCGGGCTGCCGCCTGGGCGGGGGAGAGGGAGGCGGGGCTGATCACGAGCGGGTTTCCTTTCGGTCGCCGGAGCGGGGGGCGGCCCGGAGGGCGAACGCGCCCCGGTGCCCCGGACGGCCATAATACCCCTAGGGGTATTGGCTCGGCTGTGACGCCGGTCGCCGGACGTGGCCTCCAGCCGGGGCAACTCCTCCGTCCCTGCCCCGAACCGCTTGCGGAATGCGCGATTCCGTTACCTTTCCGTGGATAGCCTGCGAGGTATGACACAGCAGCTGGAACCCATGCCCACGGACTGGCGGCGGGCCCTGGCCGTGGTCGCCCACCCCGACGACCTGGAATACGGCTGCGCCGCCGCCGTCGCCGGCTGGACCGACGCCGGCCGTGAGGTCACCTATCTCCTGGCCAGCCGGGGCGAGGCGGGGATCGACACCATCGCCCCGGAGGAGTGCGCCCCGCTACGGGAGCGTGAGCAGCGGGCGAGCGCCGCGGAGGTCGGTGTCTCGGCCGTGGAGTTCCTCGACCACAGGGACGGCGTGATCGAGTACGGTCCGGCGCTGCGCCGGGACATCGCCGCGGCCGTCCGCCGGTACCGGCCCGAGCTGGTGATCACCCTCAACCACCGCGACACCTGGGGCGGGGTGGCGTGGAACACCCCCGACCACCGTGCCGTCGGCCGTGCCGCCCTGGACGCCGCGAGTGACGCGGGGAACCGCTGGATCTTCCCTGAACTGGGGGAACAGGGCCTGGAGCCGTGGGACGGGGTGCGCTGGGTCGCCGTGGCGGGCACCGACCGGCCCACCCACGCGGTCGACGCGACGCCGGGGTTCGAGCGTTCGGTCCGGTCGCTGCTGGCCCACCGCACCTACATCGAGGTGCTCACGGACGAGGATCCCGAGGCGTACTGCCGCGCGTTTCTGACCGGCACCACCGGGGCGGCGGCCGAACGCTTCGGTGGGCGCCCCGCCGTCACCTTCGAGGTGTTCACCCGCTGACCGTTCCGGCCGCCGGGGGATCAGGGACGGAGGTCCCTGGTCCGGCGTGCCACCGGAGTGCGAGCAGACCGCCCACGCCCGGCACGAGCGAGTACAGCTTCATGCGCCGGCTCGCGCCGGCAGTACGCGCCGTCGCGATGACGACGAAGAGGTAGGCGCAGCCGTGCGTGGGCCCCATGAGTGAGGACACCGCGGGCAGATGAGCCGTCGCGAGGTTGACCAGCAGCACGAGGAGCGAGACGAGTTCGGCGCGTGCCGAGATCCGCAGGAGGCGCATGGGCTCACACCCCCGTCGTCGAGCCGGGGCGGACGATCATGAGGACGGTGACCGTCGCCCAGAGCAGGTTGAACAAGCCGGTGTACATGCCGAGTCTGCGGGTGGCCGCGAGGTCCGCGGTGCCGTCGGCGGAGCAGGAGGAGGCCAGCGCCTCCTGGCGCGGAAGGATCAGCAGGCCCAGTACGCCCGCGGCCAGAGCGGTGAGGGCCATCGAGACGATCAGCCAGGCGTCGCCCAGCACCCCGAGACTGCTTGCCGTCGCGAGGCCGAAGACGGGGACCGCGATGCCGAGGCCGGCGTAGACGCGGCAGATGCGACGGAGCGTGTCCAGCACGGCCGTCGCCCGGGTGTCCACGGGGTCGGCGAGCGCGCGCCGGGCGGCGGGCGGGAACATGCTGGCCGCCACGGTCACGGGGCCGACGGCCACGATCGCCGCGAGGACGTGCACGGCCAGGAGGAACTTGTTCACGGAAGGGACTTCTCTGTTCGAGGGGCGGGAGCGAGGGCGTCGGTGCGGTTCACGCGGGTGCCCGCCAGACCACCCCGCGCCGCTCGTGGGCGAAGAGCCGCTCGACGAGGAGGGCGGTCTGCGGGCCCACCTCCCGCTCCAGCAGGTACAGCCCCAGATCGAGACCCGAGGTGACGCCTGCGGCCGTCACCAGGTCCCCGTCGTCCACCACCCGGGCCGGGACCGGGAGCGCTCCGGCGTCCCCGAGGGCCTCCATGCCCTCGTGATGGGTGACCGCGGCCCGGCCGCGGATCAGGCCGGCCGACGCCAGTAGCAGCGAGCCCCCGCAGACGGTGGCGACGCACACCCGGGGCCGGCCGACGGCCTCCGCCAGCAAGGGGGTGAGGGCCGTCTCCAGGGCGCGCGCCAGGACTGCCGGGATGCTGTCGTCCGCCGCGGGTCCCGCACCGTCCGGCATGCGGCCGGCGGCTCCCGGCACCACGACCAGCCCGGCCCGGGCGGGATCGAGGCGCGCGGCGGCCCGCAGGGACAGCGGCGCGATTCCGCTCGGCACCTCACGCGGTCCCTCCGCCGACACCAGTTCCACCGTCAGAGCCCCGTCCGAGGCCAGGCCCCCGGCGTGCAGCACCTCGTACGGCGCGATCACGTCCAGCGGGTCGAATCCGTCGAACAACACGATCTGGGCGAGCATCGGCAACAGTCCTCCCGGTAGCCGGCCGGACCCTGCGTGGCGCGGCCGAACCTGACGCTAGGCGGGAGGTGACCTGGGGTGGCAGTGGCGAAAATGCCACCTTCCAACTGATTCCCGCCAGGGCGGGGTCCCGCCGCTGACCTGCGATTACGGTCGTCACCGTCCTCCGTAGCCTTCGTCGCGGGCCCGGCAGGAACCAGGTATCTGATGGGATGGCGCCATGCACACCGTGGCCGTACTCGCACTGGACGGCGTGATCGCCTTCGACCTGTCCACCCCGATCGAGGTGTTCTCGCGCACCCGGCTGCCCGACGGCCGCCCCGCCTACGAGGTCCGGGTCTGCGCCGCCACCGAGGAGGTCGACGCCGGCGCGTTCGTACTCCGTGCCCCGTACGGGCTGGACACGCTGGCCGCCGCCGACACGATCATCGTTCCCGGGTGCGCCGACCCCTCGCTCCCCGTTCCTCCCGGCATTCTCGCCGCGCTCCGCGACGCGGCGGCCCACGGGACCCGTATCGCCTCGATCTGCTCAGGCGCCCTCGTGCTGGCCGCCACCGGGCTGCTCGACGGACTGCGGGCCACGACCCACTGGGCCGCAGCCGCGCTGCTGGCGTCCCGGCATCCGCGGGTCGAGGTCGATCCCGACGTGCTGTACGTCGACAACGGCCAGTTCCTCACCTCGGCGGGGGCCGCCGCGGGCCTGGACCTCTGCCTGTACCTGATCCGTCGTGACCACGGGTCGGCGGTGGCCGCCGACGCCGCGCGCCTCTCCGTCATGCCGCTCGAACGCGAAGGCGGGCAGGCGCAGTTCATCGTCCACGCGCAGCCACCCGCCCCGAGTGGTGCCGGACTGGAGCCCCTGTTGCGCTGGCTGGAGGAGAACGCGGGGCGCGAACTCACGGTCGACGACATCGCCGGACGCGCGGGCATGAGCGCCAGGACCCTCAACCGCCGTTTCCGGGAGCAGCTGGGCACCACCCCCCTCCAGTGGCTCCACCGCGCCCGGATCCGCCGGGCGCAGTACCTCCTGGAGACGACACCGCACGCGGTGGACCGGATCGCCGGACAGGTCGGGTTCTCGCCGACCGCTTTCCGTGACCGGTTCAAGCGGGTGGTGGGTACGAGCCCGCACGCGTACCGCCGTGCGTTCCGGGGTGCGGAGGAGCGCTCCTGATTGACAAAGCGGTTTGCCGATTCTGCAATGGGGTCCATGAAGGAACAGAACCAGGACGCCCCTGATCTCGACGCCGTGCTGACCGGCGTCGGGCCCCGGCTGCGCCGGCTGCGCAAGGACCGGGGGGTGACCCTCGCCGGGCTCTCCGAGGTCACGGGCATCTCCGTCTCCACGCTCTCCCGCCTCGAATCCGGCGGCCGGCGCCCGAGCCTGGAGCTCCTCCTCCCCATCGCCCGGGCTCACGAGGTGCCGCTCGACGATCTCGTCGGGGCCCCGCCCGTGGGCGATCCGAGGGTCAGGGCGAAGCCGATCGTGCACGGGACGAAGACCTCCCTGCCGCTCTCCGCGCGACCCGGCGGCCTCCAGGCGTACAAGGTCGTGCAGAAGGCGCCCTGCACCGAGGAGCCCGAGCAGCGCACCCATGAGGGATACGAGTGGCTGTACGTCCTCAGCGGCAGGCTCCGGCTGAAGCTCGCCGAGCACGATCTCGTCCTCGTGCCGGGCGAGGCCGCCGAGTTCGACACCCGGCTGCCGCACTGGTTCGGACCCGCCGGTGACGGGCCGGTCGAATTCCTGAGCCTGTTCGGGCCCCAGGGTGAGCGGATGCACGTCAGGGCGCGGCCGAAACGCCCCTGAACGGGAGGGGGCCAGGCGCGGGGTGTTCCCAGACGGGCAAGCGACCGCTTAGTATGCGCCGGAGCAGTGGTAATGCCGACAGTGTTGTGGAGGCCCCTCATGCAGGCATGGCGAGTGCACCGGAACGGCGAACCGAGCGAGGTGATGGAGCTCGAGGAGACGGACCGGCCCACGCCCGGCGACGGGCAGGTGCTGCTCGCGGTGCGCGCGGCGAACATCAACTTTCCCGACGCGCTGCTCTGCCGCGGCCAGTACCAGGTGAGGCCGCCGCTGCCGTTCACCCCCGGCGTGGAGATCTGCGGCGAGACGGAGGACGGGCGCCGGGTGCTCGCCACCCCCGCTCTGCCCGACGGCGGCCTCGCGGAGTACGTCGTCGCGGACGAGTCGGCTCTGCTGCCGGCCCCCGAGGCCCTGGACGACGCCGAGGCCGCCGCACTCCACATCGGCTACCAGACCGGCTGGTTCGGACTGCACAGGCGCGCACGGCTCCAGGCCGGCGAGACGCTGCTCGTGCACGCGGCTGCGGGCGGTGTGGGCAGCGCGGCCGTCCAGCTCGGCAAAGCGGCGGGGGCCACCGTCATCGGAGTCGCCGGCGGGCCGGAGAAGGCGGCGATCGCCAGGGAGCTGGGCTGCGACCTCGTCATCGACCGCCGGAACGAGGACATCGTCGCGGCGGTGAAGGAGGCCACCGGCGGACGCGGCGCCGACGTCGTCTACGACCCGGTGGGCGGGGACGCCTACGCCAAGTCCGTCAAGTGCATCGCCTTCGAGGGGCGCGTCGTCGTCGTCGGCTTCGCGAGCGGCACGATCCCCACCCCCGGCCTCAATCACGCCCTGGTCAAGAACTACTCGATCGCCGGGCTGCACTGGGGCCTCTACAACGCCAAGGACCCCGCCGCCGTACGCGCCTGCCACGACGAGCTCACCAAGCTCGCGGCGCAGGGCGTCATCAAGCCGCTGATCAGCGAGCGCGTGCCGATGGCCGACGCGGCACGCGCGGTCCAGCGGGTCGCCGACGGCACCAGCACCGGCCGTATCGTCGTCCTGCCGTCAGGAGGCACCCGATGAACACCGCCATCGACGCGGCGCGGATCCGCACGCTGACCCAGGAGCTGCTGGCCGCCCACCCCCCGGCCGAGACGGCCCGCACCGACTTCCTCAAGGCGCGCTTCGACGCCGGACTGGCGTGGGTGCACTACCCGGCCGGGCTGGGCGGCCTGGACGCGCCGCGCTCCCTGCAGCCCGTGGTGGACGCCGAACTCGCCGCGGCCGGCGCCCCCGACAACGACCCGCGCCGCATCGGGATCGGCCTCGGCATGGCCGCCCCGACCCTTCTCGGATACGGGACCGACGAGCAGAAGCAGCGCTTCCTGCGCCCGCTCTGGGTGGGCGACGAGGTGTGGTGCCAGCTCTTCAGCGAGCCCGGCGCGGGCTCCGACCTGGCCGCACTGGGCACGCGTGCCGTGAAGGACGGCGACGACTGGGTGGTCGACGGGCAGAAGGTCTGGACGTCCAGCGCCCACGTGGCCCGCTGGGCGATCCTCATCGCCCGCACCGACCCGGACGTCCCCAAGCACCGCGGCATCAGCTACTTCATCTGCGACATGACCGACCCGGGCGTCGAGGTCCGGCCGCTGCGCCAGATCACCGGTGAGGCCGAATTCAACGAGGTCTTCCTCACGGGGGTACGCATCCCGGACAGCAGGCGGCTCGGCCCCGTCGGCGACGGCTGGAAGGTCGCGCAGACCACCCTGATGAACGAGCGCGTCTCGATCGGCGGAGCCCGCATCCCCCGCGAGGGCGGCATGATCGGCACCGTCGCGAAGACCTGGCGCGAGCGGCCCGCCCTGCGTACCCACGACCTCCACCAGCGGCTGCTCACCCTGTGGGTCGAGGCCGAGGTCGCCCGGCTCACCGGTGAACGTCTGCGTCAGCAGCTCGTCGCCGGGCAGCCCGGTCCCGAAGGCTCCGGCATGAAGCTCGCGTTCGCCCGCCTCAACCAGGAGATCAGCGGCCTGGAGATCGAACTCCTCGGCGACGAAGGGCTGTTGTACAGCGACTGGACCATGCGCCGACCCGAGCTGGTCGACTTCACGGGGCGCGACGCCGGTTACCGCTACCTGCGCTCCAAGGGGAACTCCATCGAGGGCGGTACGAGCGAGGTCCTGCTGAACATCGTCGCCGAGCGTGTCCTCGGCCTGCCCGTCGAGCCGCGTAACGACAAGGACGTCGCCTGGAAGGATCTTGCCCGATGACCGCACAGACCGAAGCCGCCCAGGCGCCCGACCTGCTGTACTCGGAGGCCGAGGAAGACCTCCGGTCCGCCGTGCGCTCGCTGCTCACAGACCGGGCCGACGCGCCGACGGTGATCGCCGCCATCGAGTCCGACACGCCGTACGACCTGCGGCTGTGGGAATCGCTCGCGGCCGGCATCGGCGCCGCGGGACTGCTCGTGCCGGAGAAGCTCGGCGGTCAGGGAGCCACCCACCGCGAGGCCGCCGTGGTCCTGGAGGAGCTGGGCCGGAGTGTCGCCCCCGCGCCGTACCTGACCAGCTCCGTGGTCGCCACCGAGCTCCTTCTCGCCCTCGGCGCCGAGGACGGTCCGGTCGCCGACCTCCTCGGTGAGCTCGCCGCGGGCCGTAAGGTCGCCGTCCTCGCCCTGCCCTTCGCCACCCCCGCCGCCGACGGTGGAGCGGCCTTCAGCGGCACCCTCGACCGGACCGTGACCGGGGTCGCCGACGCGACGGCGGCCGACGTCCTCCTCGTGCCCACCGCGGAGGGCCTGTACGCGGTGGAGGCCGGCGGCGAGGGCGTCACCCTCCAGCCGCTCGTCCCGCTCGACCTGACCCGCCCGCTCGCCACGGTCACCCTCGCGGGCGCGACGGGCACCAGGCTGGCCTCGGCCGGGCCCGCGGCCGACGCCGTGACCCGGGCTCTGCTTGCCGGTGCGGGCCTCCTCGCGTCGGAACAGCTCGGGCTCGCCGAGTGGTGCCTGACCGAGACCGTCCGGCACACCCGGGAACGCCACCAGTTCAACCGGCCGGTCGGATCCTTCCAGTCCCTCAAGCACCGCATGGCGCAGCTCTGGCTGGAGGTCGTCTCCGCGCGCGCCGCCGCCCGTAACGCGGCCGACGCGCTGGCCACCGGCAGTCCGGACGCGCCGCTCGCCGTGGCGGTGGCGCAGGCGTACTGCTCCAGGGTCGCGGTGCACGCGGCGGAGGAGTGCGTACAACTGCACGGAGGGATCGGGATGACCTGGGAACACCCCGCCCACCTCTACCTGAAGCGGGCCAAGGCCGACTCGATCGCCTACGGCACCGCGGGACGGCACCGCGAGACGGTCGCCGAGCTCATGGAGCTCCCCGCTCCCTGACCGCCGCACCTCGGTCCAGGACCGGGCGGGGGCGCGTGAGACACATGCCCCGCCCGGTCCCGCGGCCCGTGCGGGGCTGCCGGCAGGTGGAACACCAGGCGCAGCGCAGCCGACGAGTGGACGACAGCGGCCCCAACTCTTGGCAGGTACCTGACTTTCGGGTCGCCCTCGCCCCCATACTCGTCGCGTCCACCCGCTCTGCCCGCCCCACCGCAGCAGGAGACCCCATGGCACACCTGACCCGCCGCAGAGTCGTCACCACCGCCCTCGCCACCACCGCCGCAGGCGTGTTCATTCCCGCCCAGGCCGCAGCCGCCGCCCCCGGACGGCCCGTGGGCCCCCGCCCGCTGGCGCAGGCCCACGCGCACAACGACTATCTCCACCCGCGCCCGCTCCACGACGCCCTCGCACACGGCTTCACGAGCGTCGAGGCGGACATCTTCCTCGTCGACGGCCGGCTGCTGGTCGCCCACGAGGCTGAGACCCTCGACCCGTCGCGCACCCTGACCGGGCTCTACCTCGACCCGCTGCTGGCGCTGGTGCGCGCCCATCACGGATCCGTCCACGCCGGACACCGCGCCCCGCTCCAACTGCTGATCGACATCAAGACCGACGGCGCCGCCGCCTACGCGGCCCTCGACCAGGTCCTGCGGCGCTACCGGCCCATGCTCACCCGGTCCGTCCACGGCCGGGTCCGCACCGGGGCGGTCACCGCCGTCATCTCGGGTGACCGCGCGGCACGCGCCCCGATGGAGGCGCAGACCACCCGGTACGCCTTCTACGACGGCCGGCCCGACGACCTCGGCACCGCGGCGCCCGCCTCGTTCATCCCGCTGATCAGCGGCAACTGGACCCAGAGCTTCAGCTGGCTGGGCGAGGGCCCCTTCCCCACAGCCGAGCGCGAGAGGCTGCACACCGCGGTCT
Organism: Streptomyces argenteolus; assembly: GCF_042902585.1. Classification (GTDB taxonomy): domain Bacteria; phylum Actinomycetota; class Actinomycetes; order Streptomycetales; family Streptomycetaceae; genus Streptomyces; species Streptomyces argenteolus. The sequence goes on along the minus strand of NZ_JBIBEG010000003.1, from coordinate 92,961 downwards.
CGGCCGCACACCGTGCGGGACAGCGGGTCCGCTTCTGGGGGACGCCCGACATCGCGGGCCCGCAGCGTGACGCCGTATGGACCGAACTCCTCGCGGCCGGCGTCGACCACCTCAACACGGACGACCTCGCCGGGCTGGAGACCTTCCTGCGCCGACGCGAGAGCCGCGACGGCGCCGCCCGCTGACCGAGCCCGCGGTCACCGTGCGTCAGCACCCGTTCGGCGGACACGCCAGTGCGCCGAACGGCCTCCCCGCTGCGCCACACTGGCGGCCGAATGCCGCAAATCCGGCGCGGCGGAGGAGGTTGGCCATGGCCGTTTCGATCTCAGTGGTGCTGCTCCTGCTGATCCTCGCAGCGATCTTCCTGCGCAACGGCGGGCTCAAGATCTCGCACGCGATCGTCTGCGCCCTGCTCGGGTTCCTCCTCGCGGGCACGAGCATGGCTCCCACCATCCACGAAGGGATCACCGCCACCGCCGACGTCGTGAGTGACCTGCGGCCCTGACCGCGCCCCCTCTCCAGGTGGGAGAATGTCCTCCCGATCGTGGCAGAGTGCCGCACGGGTCCCGTACGGGGCGATACCGTCGTACGCGGGCCCTGCGCGCGCTTCGCCGACACGGCCCGGACCCGATCGCCCGGCCACGCACCTGGAGAACGCAGCAATGGCATTTCCGCCCCCCGGACGGCAGTCGGGCGCCGCACACCACGAATACTGCAACAACGCCCTCTGCTGCCGGTGCCAGCAGCGGCAGTGGACGACGAGACTCGGCGACGAAAGGCTCTGCGGCCCCTGCGCCGCCTGCTGCCGTGACTGCGGGCGGGCTCCGGCCCCGCACCTGGACGGGCTCGACGACGGCCTCTGCGCGGAATGCCGTGGCCAGTGCGGCCGGTGCCAGCGCAGGCTGCCTCCGGAGGGTCCCTGCTCGTGCCGCAAATGGCGTGAGCGGGCCGGCGGCGACCCGGTCGCCTACATCCTCCAGGCGCTTCCGCAACCGCTGGTCCAGGCGCTCGGCCACCGTCACCCCCGAACGGTGCACGACCTGATCCACCAGGAACTCGCCCGGCGCACGCCGAACCAGCTCCTGGAACGGGTCGAGCGCCGGTGGAACGTCCGCTGGTCCCACGCCCTGCACGAGAAGGACGAGGACGGCCGTCGCCGCTGGGCGCCGCAGGAGATCGCCGAGGCGCTGGTGGGCCCCAGCCGCTGCGCGGATCCGCAGTGCGAGGACGGCTATCTGATCACCACCGACACCCCCTGCGGCCAGTGCCTGCGCCCCACCCACCGCTTCGTCACGTCCGTGGCCGACCGCACGGCCACCTCGGACCACGCGCGGGCTGCCGCCGCCCAGATCAGGCGGGCACTCGTCGAAGGCCGCTCCGTCAAGCCCGGCAAGCGGCGTCCGACGCGCTGACCCCCGTGCGAGGGCATGCGTGGGGAACTAAAATGGGTCCTGCGCGGCAATGAGCACGACGGCGTGGTCCGGTCATGAACGAGAACATCGAGGACTACGCCCTGATAGGCGACCTGGAAACCGCGGCCCTGCTCGGCCGCGACGGGTCGATCGACTGGTTGTGCCTGCCGCGCTTCGACTCGCCCGCCTGCTTCGCGGCACTGCTCGGCACGGGAGAGAACGGATTCTGGCGGGTCTCGCCCACCGGAGCGGGTGCGTGCACGCGTCGCGCGTACCGCTCGGGCACCCTGGTCCTGGACACGGTCTGGGACACCCCGTCGGGGACGGTGCGCGTCACGGACTTCATGCCCCCGCGGGCGGAGAACCCCTGCATCGTGCGGCTGGTCGAAGGGCTGTCCGGCGCCGTCTCCATGCGCAGTGAGCTGAAGCCGCGTTTCCACCAGGGCCGCATCGTCCCCTGGGTGCGCGCCAGCGAACGCTTCGTCGTCGCGACCGCGGGGCCCGACTCCACCTGGCTGGGCGCCGACGGCCCCGCGGAGTTGACGGGCGGGCCGGACTCCACGACCGCCGACTTCATCGTTCCGGCCGGGCGGCGGGTGGCGCTGCACCTGGTCTGGTCGCCGTCCCATCTGCTGGACGCGCCCGCGGCACTGCGGATCCCCGCGGCCCGGCTGCTCCAGGAGACCCAGGACTTCTGGCGGCGCTGGGTGGCCAGATGCCGGTACGAGGGACCGTGGCGCGAGGCCGTGACGCGGTCACTGATCACCCTGAAGGCGCTGATCTACGCACCGACCGGCAGCGTCGTCGCCGCACCGACCACCTCGCTCCCCGAGCAGCTCGGCGGTGAGCGCAACTGGGACTACCGGCACTGCTGGCTGCGCGACTCCACCCTCGCGCTGTCCTGTCTGCTGCGCAGCGGCTACCGGGAGGAGGCGACCGCCTGGCTGGACTGGCTGCTGCGCGCGACCGCGGGGGGCCTCTCCGGCTTGCAGAGCGTGTACGGCCTGGGCGGCGAACGTCTGCTGCCGGAGACCGAAGCCCCCTGGCTGCCCGGGTACGAGGGATCACGGCCGGTGCGGTTCGGCAACGCCGCCGTGGAGCAGTACCAGCTGGATGTCTACGGAGAGGTGCTGGACACCCTCTACCGGGCCCTCCGGGCAGGGGTCACGATGCAGCCGCGCATGTGGAGCCTGGTGAGGGTGCTGATGGGCCACCTCCTGGTCCACTGGCGGGATCCCGATCAAGGGCTCTGGGAGGTCCGGGGGCCGCGACGGCACTTCGTCCACTCCAAGGTCATGTCATGGGTGGCGGCGGACCGGGCCCTGAGGATCGGGCGGATGCTCGGGAGGAACGGCACGTCGGGGCAGTGGCGGGCGATGAAGGACACGGTGCACCGGGAGGTGTGCAGGGAAGGCTGGGACGGCGGACGGGGGTCGTTCGTCCAGGCCTACGGGGGAACCGCTCTGGACGCCTCCGCCCTGCTGATCCCCGGGCTCGGATTCCTGCCCGCCGACGACGGCAGGGTGCGGGGCACGGTCCGGGCGATGCGGGCGCTCGACCAGGACGGGTTCCTGTACCGGTACCGGCACACCGGGCCCGGGGCCGACCGCGTGGACGGCATGCAGGGATCCGAATGCCCGTTCGTCGCGTGTTCGCTCTGGTACGCCGACGCGCTGGCGGCCACCGGAGATCCGGGCGAGGCCCAGCAGGTCTTCGAACGTGTGCTGGGCGTCAGGAACGACGTGGGCCTGCTGTCGGAGCAGTGGGATCCGGCGGGGCGACGGCAACTCGGCAACACCCCCCACGCCTTCAGCCACATCTCCTTGGTGGAGACCGCGTTCGCGATGCAGCGGGTGCCGAACGGTCCCGGAGGCCCGGACGGGGACGCTCAGCCCTCCCTCCGCACAGCGGTCAGCAGCAGCATCCCCGAATCCCCGTAGTCCGGCAGGGTGGGGTCGGCGTCGATGCGGGTGACCGCCAGACGTTCCGTGAACGGCGCGAACGCGTCCGAGACGATCTCCCGGTTCACCGGGAAGCCCGGCCACTGCGATGCCGGGCCGATGCGGTACGTGGGCATGTTCTCCATGAAGGCGGCGACCAGATACCCGCCCGGCTCCACGGAGTGGACGAACAGCCGGCAGAAGTCGAGGAACTCGGCGTCGTCCTCGGTCACGCCCTCGGCCACGAAGTGCATGGACGCGAGGCCGTACGTACCGGGTTCCGAGGACCGGATGTCGCCGTGGACGACGTGGACGCCCCGCAGCGCCTCGGCCGGCGTGGCGGGCAGGGCCGGGTCGAGCCGTCTGCACAGCTCGTGGAACGCCGACCACGTCGCGTCCGGCGGTCCGGCCACCTGCCGCTCCAGGTAGCCGACACACTGCGCGCTCGTCTCCACGGCGTCGATGCGCCGGCTCACGGCGGACGCGAGCATGAGGGGATACAGATTGGGACCGGCGCCGAGTTCCACGGAGCGGGCGATGCTCCCCGGCGCCAGGCGGCGGTAGAAGGCGGAGTGGTGGGCGATGACCGCCGCGTCGGAGGGATGCAGCTCCCGGTAGTTCTCCGTGAGGTAGTCCTCGACGGGCCAGCTGTCCCAGTCGACATGGTCGTTCAGTACCGGAGACGTTCCGGACGGATGGGCGCACACGATACGGCTCATCTCCCGTCGGTGAGGGCGAAGCGTTCGGACAGGCCGGTCAGCGCGTCGTTGAGCTGGTCGATGTCCGCGTCCGAGTTCAGTGCCGTGATCTGCACACGGAAGCCCACCTGGTCGCGTGGGACCAGCGGATAGGCGGCCAGGGTCACGTAGATGCCCCGCTCCCACAGGTACGCGGCGACCGCGTCGATGTCCGCCCCACCGCCCAGCGGGACCTCCACGATCGGCAGCCGGTCCGTGTTGAGCGTCGGCAGACCGAGCTCACGGAGGTGGTCGAGCACCCGCACGGTCTTGCGGTACAGGCCGGCGCGGACGGCGTCCCCCCGGCGCTCGTTGACCTCCAGACCGGCGAGTGCCGTGGCCAGCGACGCCGTCGGCGAGGGGCCGGAGTACAGATAGGGCCCGGCGTCGACCTTCAGACGGTTCTTCAGGCGGGTGGGCAGGGCCAGGAAGGCGAGCAGCGAGGAGTACGCCTTGGAGAATCCGCCGACGAGCACGATGCCGTCGTAGGTCTCGCCCGTGTGGCGGACGACGCTGTTGCCGCGGGCTCCGTACGGGCAGGACTCGGACGGAGCGCGCTCTCCGACCACGCCGAATCCGTGGGCGTCGTCCACGTACAGCGTCGCGTTCCCGCCTCTGCAGATCGCGGCCAGGGCCGGCAGGTCGGGGATGTTGCCGCTCATGCTGTTCACCCCGTCCAGACAGACCAGGGCGGGAGGCCCCGGCGGGAGCCGGGAGAGCAGCGTCTCCAGTTCCCCTGGAAGGTCGGCCCGGAAGCGGTGCAGTGTCGCTCCCTTGCCCTTGGCCGCCAGGCATCCGTCGTAGACCGTCCGGTGTGCGGCGGCCTCGACGAAGACGTGTCCCTGACCGGCGAGCACGGGGATGACGGAGGCGTGGATGAGGGTCGCGGTCGGCAGCAGCAGCGTGTCCGGGGCGCCGAGGAGTGCCGCGAGGCGCTCCTCGATGTCGACGTACAGCCGCGGGCTGCCGAGCAGCCGGGACCAGCTGGGGTGGGTGCCCCAGCGGCGCACGGCCGGCTCGATCGCCGCGATGATCTCGGGGTCGCGGTCGAAGCCCAGGTAGTTGCACGAGGCGAAGTCGACGAGCCAGTGGTCGCCACTGCGGATGTGCCGGCCGTCGACCTCGTCGAGGACGGCGTCGCACATCGGACTCGTCCGCCGGAGTCGGTCCAGGTCCTCCCAGCGCGCAGGGTGCCGTGCATCCGTGGTCGGCGGAGCGGTGTCACGCATGGATGGTCCTTTCCCGGCCGGGTCATCGGGGAGGGGTGCCGTTCCGGCTCAGCAGATGTCCGCCCTGTTCCACGGTCATGGGACGGGCGAAGAGATACCCCTGCGCGCACCTGCACCCCAGGTCAGTCAGCAGATCGCGCTGGGCCGTGCTCTCGATGCCTTCCGCGATCACCTGCAGTCCCAGGGTGTCGGCGATGCGCAGGATGCCCTCGACGAGCCCGAGCTTCTTGCTGTCCTCCGTGATGCCGTCGATGAACGACTTGTCGATCTTCAGCACGTCGACCGGGAACTCCCGCAGATAGCGCAGCGAGGCGAACCCCGTGCCGAAGTCGTCGATGGCGATGCGGACCCCCATGTCCCTGAGCTGCCGCATGACCGAACGGGTCTGCGCCGGGTCCGTCACGAGGGCGGTCTCCGTGAGCTCCAGTTGCAGGGAGCCCGGGGCGAGACCGGAGTTCTCCATGACATCGCCGACCTTGTGCAGGAAGCCCTGGTCCCGGAACTGCAACGCGGAGACGTTCACGCTGGCATAAGGAGAGGAGGGGGAAGCGGACACCCGCTGGAGACCGGCGACATCGCTCGCGGCCTGGCTCAGCACCCAGGCTCCGAGCATGTTGATCTGCCCGGTCTCCTCCGCGATGCTGATGAACTGCTGGGGCGGGAGCAGTCCGTGCCGCAGATGGGACCAGCGGACCAGTGCCTCGAAGCCGACCACGGCCTCACCGTCGGTGATGTCGACCACGGGCTGGTAGCGCAGAGTGAACTGGTTCTCGGCTATGGCGGTGTCCATCGCCGACTGCAGCTCGTGCCGTTCCTTCATACGCGTGTGGAGCCGGGGCTGGTACCGGTGCCAGCGATGCTTGCCCGCCGCCTTGGCCGCGTACAGGGCCAGGTCGGCGCGGCCGAGCAACTCCTCGGTGTCCATGCCGCCCATGCCCGTGGCCACCCCCACGCTGACGGTCACGCTCACCGCTCCGTGCGGCAGCCTGAAGGGCCGGCTGAGCGCCTGTACGACCTGCGCCGCCAGCAGCTCCGCGTCCAGTGGGCGCCTCGCGTCCTCCATCAGCACCGCGAACTCGTCACCTCCCAGCCGAGCGGCGGTGTCGCTGCGCCGCAGTGCGGCCGACAGCCTGCCGGCCACCGCGACGAGCAACTGGTCGCCGACCGAGTGCCCCATCGAGTCGTTGACCAGCTTGAAGTCGTCGAGGTCGATGAAGAGCACGCAGGTCAGCGCCGATTCGCGCCGGCCGCGCAGCAGCGCCCGTCCGATGCGTTCCAGCAACAGGGCGCGGTTGGGCAACCCGGTGAGCGGATCGTGGAAGGCGCGCTGGGTGAGCTCGTGTTCCAGCGCGCGCTGTTCCGTGACGTTGCGGAGGGTCACGACCAGCCCGTGCACGGTCGGGTCGTGGCGCAGGTTGCTGCACCTCACCTCCACCTCCACCGGGTTGTTCCCGTGGGGGATGCGCCAGTGGTCCTTGGCGCTCCGGCCGCTGCTCTCCCGCGCTCTCGCCAGGGTGCCGGCCGCCCGGCCGGCATCGTCCGCCTCGATCAGACCCGGAAGCGCCGCGCCGTTCAGCGGCACCCGTCCGAAGACGGTGCTCGCCGACGGGCTGGCGTACCGCACCGCGTCGTCGTCGTCGATGATCAGGATCACGTCCGAGCCGTTGCGCACGAGTGTCCGGAAATAGGCCTCGCTCTTGCGCCGGATGACCTCCTCGCGGAGCGTGACCCGCTCCATCGCGAGCCCGGCCTGTGAGGCGAGGATCTCCAGGGAGCCGCGGATGTCGGCGAGTTGCCTGTCAGGCCCCGCCGCGAGCAGGACCCCCGTCTGCGGCCCGGGGGAGGGGTGGTCCGGGTGGACCAGCGGACACACCAGGGTGGTGGGGAGCGCGCCGAGGGTGGTCACGATGCGGGGGTCGAGCCCGGCCGTGGGGACCTGCCGGGTGCCGCTGGGAGCCGGCAGTCCGGGGCTCGGCATCTCGTCGCCGACCGTCGCGGCGAGCGGATCCGCCGGCTCGTCGACCGGGTCGGAGAGGATCAACTCCGCGTACAGGTCGGCGGAGTGCTGGGGTGACAGTAGGAGACTGCCGTGCGGGACCGAGGGGCCGAAGAGGGCGTCGACCGCGGATTGGCAGGACAGGGCGATCTGACGGGGCCGGTCCGCGGCCACCAGCGAGGAGGACGCGTTACGCAGGGCGTGTTCCCGGGCCAGCGCCTTGCGGTGGGCCACGACCATGCCCGCGAGCCGGAGAATGACCAGGAGGTAGAGGACGCCGGTGAAAGCGGCGATCGCGGTCGCGTCCTCGGCGTTGCCCCGCGCGGCCTCCACGAGCAGGATCGCCGGCGCGACCAGGGTCGCCACGGCCAGCAGCACCAGCCGCCTCGGCCGTGGCAGCACGTGCTGCTGCTGTGGGGACCGGGCCGTCAGCGCGACCATCGAGGGATGCAGCGCGGCCAGCCCCCAGGCCGCGTAGAACAGCACCCAGCCGATGTCCAGCAGCGTTCCCACGTGCCAGGTGCTGTAGAGCTGGAGGAAGCCGTACAGGATGTCGAATCCGAGCAACGTGGACGTACCGAGGACGAGGAGCTGCACCGACCTGTTGCTGCCGGAGGGCTGGCTCGGTGTGAGCAGCCTGAAGAGCAGCGCCAGGACGAGGACGTCGCCGAGCGGGTAGGCCATGCTGACGGCGCGCTCCTGCCAGGTCAGGCCTTCGACGCGGGTGAGGGGCTGCATCAGGCTCACCCAGACGAGCAGGGCGAGCGCTCCGGTGAAGATCAACGCGTCCAGGAGGCTGGGCAGATCGCGGTTCAGCCACCGATACCTCAACAGCCCCAGCAGGCCCGTGGCCAGCAGGGGATAGGTCAGGAGGTAGGCCACATCCGCCACCGAGGGAAAGGGGGCGGCGATGTGCAGGTACTCCTCCATCACGTTGTAGACGGTGTCGCCGACGGCGAAGGAGAGAAGGCCTGCCGCCAGGAACCACCACGGCCAGCGATGGGCGGGACGGTGCAGGTGCAGACCGGTCAGCACCGCCCCGAATCCGCTCAGCCCGATCACGGCCCACAGGGGGGTGCGCAGTTCGGTGAACCCGAGGTACAACGCGGTGACGCAGAGGACGAAGACGGTGTACACGGCCATGGGCCGATGTGCCCGAAGCACTGGCGAGCGCCTCCCTGCGTTGGCGGACACCGAGCCGGGAGAACTCCCATGGGCTCAGGCGCGGGAACCCGTCTCGATCGTAGGCACGGGCCCTGCCGGACCGCACCTTGTCGCTCACGTACCTGAACCGGGGGCCTCGGGCACGGCCGCTCCGACCGGCGGGGGGTCGGGCACCTCGGTGCCGAAGTAGTCCACGGTTCCGGGATCCGTGCCGAACAGGGCCCGCAGGTCGAGTCCGTCCCGTCCCCCGCAGTCCGGTACGACGGCCGGCACGTCGTGGGCCGAACGCACGGCCGGGAGTTCTCCCCCGGCGAAGCACGGGTCGGCCGTGAGCCCGGTCGCGCGCTGCCCCACCCGCTCCTGGCCGGTGGCCGTGCGCCAGGAGCTCAGGTCCGGATATGCGTGGCTTCCCCAGTCGACCGACCATGCCCCGTCCGTGGTGCGGTAGTTGTTGCCCTGCAGGCTGACGTCGGCCGGTGAGAGTCCGGACTCCGCCGTGACCACCGGCCCGCTCCGGTTGACCAGGGTGTTGTTGCGCAGGGAGACGCCCTGTTCGCCACGCCGCAGGCGCACCGCGGGTGCGTCGCCGTGGGCGGAGCCGGTCATCACCACGGTGTTCTGGTAGATCTTCAGATCACGGATGTCCTTGCCGTGCACCGCGATTCCGCCGTTGTGGGACAGCTTGCGTCCGTCGGACGCACTGATGTTGTAGCGGATCGTGTTGTCACGGTGCGCACCGTCGACCGTCCTCGAATAGGCGTAGTAGCCGGGGCCGTCGTTGCCGAACGTCAGGTTGTACTGCACCGTCGAGGACGACACGTTGGAGTCCAGCCCGAAGCCGGCCCCGTCGACCTCGGACCCGGTGTGGTTGCGGTAGGAGACGTTCCGCTCGATCCGCACGGCCGTCGCGTCGTAGGCCCAGATCCCCACCGGCCCGGTCGGTGCCACGGCCGACGAGCGCGCTCCGTTGTCGTGGGCGCTGGACCCGCGCACGGTGGCCTCACGCACCGAGCCCAGGATGATGCCGTCCCCCGTATGGCGGTGGGCGGCCGAGGGATCGCCGGGGTTGCGGAAGGCCTCGACACCCTCGACGTCGATGTTCCGGTGCGCGTAGGCAGGGCGCGCCGGGTCGAAGGCGGGGCCGTAGACGAGCAGTCCGGCCTCCCTGTTGTCGTGGAGCTGCGCCTGACGCACGGACACGTCCCGGAACCCCGACTTCTCGTCCTTGCCGCCGATCGCCACGCCGACGGCGAATCCCGAGACGTCGATCCCGGACAGCTTGACGGGGCCCAGCCTCCCACCGCCCGGACGGTCGTTGTAGAGATTGATGCCGCCCTCGTCGGCGCGGGCGCCGCTCCCCCCGGTGACGTCGAGATCTTTGATCTCCACACCCGCGGTGTTGTGCACGGAGACCCCCGGGCCGTCGGACGCCTCCACGGTCGCCCGCCCGTCCCCGTACGAGCTGATCAGGACGGGCGAGCGGGTGCTTCCCGCCTCGCCCTCCTTGACCGTGACGGTTCCCTGGAAGCGGTCGCCGCCCTCCAGCAGCAGGCGGTCGCCGGGCTCGAGCGCGACGCGCTCCGCCCTGGCGAGCGTCCGCCAGGCCTGGCCCTTCGACGTGCCGTCGTGCCGGTCGTCGCCCCGGGAACTCACGTAATAGGTGTGTGAGGGGGAGTAGTGGGGCGTGTCGGCGCAACTGGCCACACCCAGGGACAGTGCCAGGGCGAGCAGGACGCTCGGCGCACGTCGTGCCAGGGCGGGGGCGGCGGGGGGACGGCGCATCGGGGTCAGGCCTCCACGGGTTCCTGGACGGGGTGGTGCGGGGGACCTCCACCGGGAGCGGGTCCGGAGACGAACCAGCCGACCGTGCGCCGGAGCCCTTCGTCGAGGGGGACACGGGGTGCCCAGCCGAGTTGGGCCCGGGCCCGGGTGATGACGGGGCGTCGCCGGGTGGGGTCGTCGACGGGCAGCGGCCGGTGCTCGATCGCGGAGGACGACCCGGTGGCGGCGAGCACGTGCTCGGCGAGCTCGATCACCGTGTGCTCGCAGGGGTTGCCCAGGTTGACCGGTCCGCTGAGCGAGCTGTCGATCATGGCGACGAGCCCGCGCACGAGGTCGTCGACGTAGCAGAAGCTGCGGGTCTGGCTGCCGTCCCCGTAGACGGTCAGGGGGCGGCCCTGGAGTGCCTCGCGGATGAACGTCGACACGACGCGACCGTCGTACGGGCGCATCCGGGGGCCGTAGGTGTTGAAGATCCGTACGACGCCCACGTCCGCGCCGAGGCTGCGCCGGTAGGCCATGGCCAGGGCTTCCGCGTAGCGCTTCGCCTCGTCGTAGACGCTGCGGGGGCCGATGGGGTTGACCCGTCCCCAGTAGTCCTCGGGCTGCGGATGGATCTCGGGATCGCCGTAGACCTCGCTGGTGGAGGCGAGGACGAACCGCGCCCCGTGCCGCAGCGCCAGGCGCAGGCAGTTCTCCGTACCCCGGCTGCCCACCGTGAGCGTCTCGACCGGGAGGCGGCCGTAGTCGGCCGGCGACGCCGGGCTCGCGAGGTGGGCCACGGCGTGCACGGGGCCGGTGACGTCGAAGGGTGAGGTCACGTCGGCCCGCAGGCTGTGGAAGCCGGGCGCGTCACGGAGCGCTCTCACGTTGTCCGGTTCGCCGGTGGAGAAGTTGTCCAGGCACCAGACCGTGTCGCCCCTGCGCAGGAGGGCCTCGCACAGGTGGGAACCCACGAAACCGCCACCGCCGGTCACCACGATCCTCATGACGCACCTCCTGCCACCAGCACCGGACGGCCGCCGGACCGCGCGGAGCCCGAACCGGCACCGTCGTCCTGCGGGCGCCCCAGGCTGTGCATCGCCCACCCCGCCTGCCGCCAGACGCGCGCGTCCAGGGTGTTCCGTGCGTCCAGCAGCGACGGTTCCCGTACGACGAGGGCGAGTGCGGCCGGGTCGATCTGACGGTACTCGGGCCACGCCGTCAGGTGCAGCACCAGATCGGCGTCCTCGCAGGCCTCGGGGACGGTCCCGACGTAGGCCGGGCCGGGGCACGCGGCGCGGGCGTTGTCCAGGGCCTGCGGGTCGTGCACGCGGACCTCGGCACCCTCCTTCCGCAGGGTGGAGGCGACGGCGAGCGCGGGCGAGTCCCGGACGTCGTCGCTGCCGGGCTTGAAGGCCGCGCCGAAGACCGCGACACGGCGGTCGGCCAGGGAACCGCCCATGAGGTTTCGCGCGAGAGCGACCGTCCGACGGCGCTGGCGCGTGTTGATGCGGTCGACCTCGTGCAGGAACGCGACCGCCTCGCCGGCTCCGAGTTCCTCGGCGCGGGCGGCGAACGCCCGGATGTCCTTGGGGAAGCAGCTTCCGCCGAACCCGAGCCCCGGCTCCAGGAAGCGGTCACCGATACGGGAGTCCGCGCCCACGGCCCGGGCCAGGACGGTGGCGTCGGCGTTCGCGACGGCGCAGACCTCGGACATCGCGTTGATGAAGGAGATCTTCGTCGCGAGGAAGGAGTTCGCCGCCACCTTGACGAGCTCCGCGGTGGCCGGGTCGGTGACGAAGAACGGCACCCCGGCCCGGATCATGGGCGCGTAGATCGTGCGCAGCGTGGTTTCCGCGTCCGCCGAGCCGACCCCCACGACGAGCCTGTCCGGCCGCATGGTGTCTGCGACGGCGGACCCTTCCCGCAGGAATTCGGGGTTCCACGCGACCTCGCTGCCCGGCGAGACCGCGGCCAGTGTGCGGCCGATCCGGGCCGCCGTTCCGACCGGCACGGTGGATTTGCCCACGAGGAGACTGCCGGGCCGCAGCCGGGGCGCCAGTGATTCCACCACGGCGTCGACGTACCGCAGGTCCGCGGCCGCTCCGTCGCGGCACTGAGGGGTGCCGACGCACAGGAAGTGGGTGCGGGCGAAGGCCGCGCCCTCGTCCATGGAGGTGGTGAAGTGCAGGCGGCCGGAGGCGAGGGCGCGGGTGAGCAGGTCGTCCAGCCCGGCTTCGCACATCGGTGCGCGGCCGGCTGCCAGGGTGGCGACACGGGCGGCGTCGATGTCGATGCCGAGGACCTCGTGGCCGATGTCGGCCATGCAGGCGGCGTGCACCGTTCCCACGTATCCGGTACCGATGACGGTCATGCGCATGATGTCACTCCTCACTGCTCGTCGGTCCGCCGCCCGTGGTGGCGTAGCCGAAGGGGTTGTGCTGCTGGAAACGCCAGGAGTCCCGGCACATGTCCGCCAGGTCGCGGCGGGGCCGCCATCCCCAGGCGCGCGCCACGGCGCCGGCGTCGGCGACGAGTTCGGTGACGTCGCCGGCGCGACGGGGCACGATCCGGAACGGGATGGGGCTGCCGCACGCCGTACGGAAGGCGGAGACGACCTCGAACACGGAATGCCCCTTGCCGGTGCCGAGGTTGAACACCCGCATCCCGGACCTGTCGCCCAGCCTGTCCAGCGCGATGCGGTGGGCCTCGGCCGTGTCCAGGACGTGGAGGTAGTCGCGGATCGCCGTGCCGTCCGGTGTGGCGTAGTCGTCTCCGAAGATCCGGAGCCGTGGGAGCCTGCCGATGGCCACCTGGGCCACCGCGGGCAGCAGATTGTCGGGGGGCCCGCTCGGGTCCTCGCCGAGGAGTCCGCTCGGATGGGCGCCGACCGGGTTGAAGTAACGCAGACACAGCACCGCGAACTCCGGGCGCCGAGCGCAGACGTCGGACAGGATCTGCTCGCAGATCAGCTTGGACGCCGCGTAGGGGTTCGTCGGGCGTGCGGGGGTCGACTCGTCCAGCGGGCCGCGTCCGGCGTCGCCGTAGACCGAGCAGGACGAGGAGAAGACCAGCTGGTGCACCCCGTGTTCGTGCATCGCCCGCAGCAGGGACGTCGTTCCGGCGACGTTCGTGTCGTAGTACTCGATGGGCATCCGCGTCGACTCACCCACAGCCTTGTGCGCGGCAAAGTGCACGACGGCGTCGATGGGGTGGCGGTCGAATACGGCTGACAGCGCGCGTGGATCGCGGATGTCCAACTCGTACACGGCACCGACGAAACGGTCGGTGATCCTCTCGATCCGCTCGAACACCTCGGCCGAGCTGTTGGAGTAGTTGTCGATCACGATCAGTTTGTAGCCGTGTTCGAGGAGTTCGACGCAGGTGTGACTGCCTATGAAGCCCGCCCCGCCGGTGACGAGAACGGTCGTCGGTGGAGGCATGAGCGCGGTTCCTTCCGATGGGTGGGGGATTCCGGTCGTCCGCACCGCACTCACCGGCCCAGTACGGCGGCGGCATAGGCCGGATAGAGGACGAGGGAGGTGGCCACGGGCAGCGCCGCCAGCACACCGACCGTGAGGGACAGCCAGGCGGTGGGCAGGGCCGACCGGAAGGTGACACCGGCCGCCCTGGCGCTCTCGCTCACGTGGAGCAGCGGAACGGCGAGCGCCACGGTGGCGTACGTGGTCGCCGCGAGGACGCAGAGGAAGACGTAGCCCACCGACGGGCCGGTGAGCTCACCGAAGACGGCGACCGACGAGAGGGCCGCGGCGAGAGCGGCGAACGGAAGGGTCAGCCGGGCGAGCAGCGGCTGCGGCCCCGAGTCGCTCTTGGGGGTGACCTTGAACGTCAGGGGCCGGGGGCGCACCCGCTGGACGACCGCGCCCACCACACCCAGGATCACGAACGGCCACCGTGACAGTGCGAACAGCCAGGTCTCCCAGCTCAGCAGGGGTGCACCGCGCGGGCGCAACAGGCCACGACGGCGCATCAGCCACAGGGCCAGCAACAGCCATACGGGCAGCGCCCAGAAGTGGAGGAGGAAGTCGAAGTAGTCCACGTTCATCCAGGGCAGGCCGCTGATGACCGCGACGGGCGGAAGCACCAGTCCCGCGACGATCATGGAGCCCATGAGCGGGTAGTACGCGAGGGCGTAACCGAAGCGCAGGCGCAACAGGAGCGGCAGCCGTCCCAGGTGCCGCGGGAGCAGGTCGAGCATCATGGTGGTGAGGCTCCGCGACCACTGGTACTCCTGCGTGATCATGTCCGCGAAGGTGAGCGGCCCGTCGCCGTGGGCCTCGGCATCCACGGCGAAGGCGCCGTGCCATCCGGCCGAGTTGAGCAGGAAGGTCGTGGAGAAGTCCTCGGCGAGTTCGGGCCCCAGACCGCCGATGTCCCTCAGTGCCTGGGTGCGCACCGCGTAGTGGGAGCCGATGCACATCGGAGCGAGCCCGTCGCTGTGACCCAGCTGGATGGCGCCGTGCCAGACCGCTTCACGGTGGAGCCGCCCCCTGGCGGACCAGGAGCGCGCGTCGTTGGCGTCGCACATGCTCGGAGCCGCGACATAGCCGATGGCCGGGTCGGTGAACGGCCGGACCATCTCGGTCAGATAGCCCGCGGAGGGGACGTGGTCGCAGTCGAGCTGGGCGACGACGGCGTAGCGGCTGTAGCCCCAGTGGTCGTAGAAGTAGCTGAAGTTGCCCTCTTTGCAGCGGGTCCGGCGGGGCCAGTCCGCGCGGTGGTAGGTCTCGGCGTCACGGCGGCAGGAGACCAGGACACCGTGCCGGCCGCACCAGTCCCGGATCTCGTCGGTCGGATCCTCGTCGCACAGCCACACGTCGTACGGGTACGGGAAGTCCTGGTGGCGCATGGCCTCCAGAGTCCGGCGCACGGTCGGCCAGGGTTCGGAAGGCGCGCGGGTCACCGCGAACGCCACCGGGAGACGCGGGACGCCGAGCGCCGGGTCGACCCGGCGCAGCCGTAGCACGGTGACGAAGAAGTAGCTGGGCAGCCCGGTGAGGTAGAGCAGCAGGATGCTGTTGACGATCAGACCGGCCCAGCCCGCTCGGTGCTCCGGCCGGAGCCACCACGACCAGAACCACAGGAAGGAGAGGATCCACCCCGCGGTCACGGCCAGCAGGAAGGACCGGTCGGGCCGTGGAAGGACCGGTACGAAGGTGGAGGGACGGGGTTTCCGGTGGCGGTACGGGTGCCCGAAGACGGGCCCGCCCGTGGTGATCCGGATGACGTTGCCCCCCGAGATCCGCGCCAGATGGCGCTCGACCAGGGTCCGGTCCGCTGATTTCGTCTCGCTGTGCGTCACGATCGACGCCCCTGAGTAGGTCGGAACGTAAGCTGACGGCTTACGTTTACGACGTATATGTACACTATTGACCCGATTGTCCGGTGTGGTCAAGGGGAACCAAGAGGCGTCATGCGGGACGATCGGAGCAGGCGAGAGCGAGGTGGGCACGCGGCATGCCGGACGCAGAGGGCGACAGACCCGGGCGCAGAGCCGCCGACCGGGGCAGATACGGACGGCTGAGCAGGGAACGGGTCCTCGCCAGCGCCATGGAGATGGTGGACCGGGAAGGGCTGTCCGGCCTCAGCATGCGCAGCCTCGGCGCCGAACTGGGCGTCGAGGCGATGGCTCTCTACCGGTACGCGTCCAGCAAGGACGCCCTGCTGGACGGCCTGGTGGAGGCCTTTCACCAGGAGCTGGAGGAGGTCCTGGCAGCCGACGGTCCTGCTCGCACGGCATGGCGGGAAGAGCTGCGCCGTCACGCACGGGCCGCCTACGAGGTGGCGATGCGGCACCCCAACGTCGTGCCGCTGCTGGCGACCCGGCTCCTGTCCACACCTCTGGCCCGCCGCCCGGCAGCCGTGCTGCGCAGCGACGAGCGCGTCCTGGACCTGCTGCACCGCGCGGGCATCGCCGAACCCACGGTGGTGTCACTGCACCGGGTCTTCACCGCGTGGCTGCTCGGCTACCTGCTGGTGGAACTGCGCGCCATGGACGACGCCCCCGAGGAGAGCGATCCCGGCTTCCGGCTCGGACTGCACCGCCTTTCGGCGCAGGAGTTCGCGCGGTTGCGTGCGACAGCACCCGCGATGGCGGACCGAGGCGGGCCCGAAGGGCTGGCTTCAGGGCTGGACGCGTTGCTGGACAGGTTCGTGGTGGCCCCCGCCGACGGCGACGGGCGGGGGCCGCTGCCACCGGGGAGCTGACACCGCCGCCGGTCAGGCGCGCGAAGTGCCGCCGCGCTCAGGTGAAGCCGAAGATACGTGCGATGAAGTAGCCCGCGACAACGGCTGAGCCCAGCAGCACCACGGCCGCCCACAGGGCGGGGTGCTCCCAGATACCGCCGTCGGGACGCTCGACGTGTGCCTCGCTTATGGAGCCCTCGGCGGGGGGTGTCTCTCCCGGGGGCGTCAGTGAGATAGCCATGCCTCCACCATCTCTCCGTCCGCTCCGGTCCGCGCGGTCGGGGGCCGACGGGTGCACACGTGCGCCCGTACGGAGTCCGCCCGGCCCGTGAAGCGATGCGAAGGGGTGATTCGGGGCACCGTGAAGGAATGCCTGCAGTTTCCACGCCCGCGCCCGTCATCAAACTCGTCCAGCGCACCACCGAGCCGGCCGCGGTGCAGACCCTGCGTTCGACCGCGGCCGCCGTCATCGCCTTCGCGGTGGCGCAGCTGGTCCTGCCGGCCCCGCACCCCGCGCCGCTCACCGCCCCGCTGACCGCACTGCTCGTGGTGCAGGTGACGCTCTACGCCACGCTCACCACGGGCATCCGGCGCGTCAACGCCGTCGTCGTCGGTGTCCTGATCGCCGGCGGATTCAGCGCCCTGGTCGGCCTGAACTGGTGGAGCCTCGGGCTCACCATCTTCACCTCCCTGCTCATCGGGCGCGTCGTCCGCGTCAACGAGTTCGTCCCCGAGGTGGCGATCAGCGCGATGCTGGTCCTCGGGGTCTCGCAGGTCGCCGACACGGCCTGGGAGCGCGTGCTGGAGACGCTGATCGGCGCGGGAGTCGGCCTGCTCTTCAACCTCCTGTTCGCGCCCCCCGTCTGGGTCGAGTCGGCGGGCGCCTCCATCGGCGGCCTGGGCGAGCGGATGGGAACGATGTTCCGCGCCCTGGGCGACGAGATCGGCGGCACCCACCCCGTACGGGAGGCGGCAGCGCGCCTGCACGAAGCCCGGCGGCTGGACCACGACATCGTGGAGGTCGACGCCTCGCTGCGGCAGGCCGAGGAGAGCACGATGCTCAACCCTCGGGTGCGCCAGGGAATGCTGCACCGCGTCGTCCTGCGGACCGGCCTCGACACCCTGGAGATCTGCGCGGTGGTGCTGCGCGTCCTGACCCGTTCACTGACCGACCTGGCCAAGGCGCGCACCGGAGAGGCGCTCTTCCCCGACGACGTCGCCAGGGGCCTCAGGGAGCTGTTCCGGAACATGTCCGAGGCCATCGAGGGATTCGCGGTCATGATCACCACTCCGATGGCCGAGAGCGGCGAGGAGGCCGAGGAGCGCCTCGCCGACGCCCTCGCGCGCAGCCGGGAGACGCGCGACCGGGTGGCGGACCTGCTGCTCGCCGGGGTCCAGGAACACCCGCGGCAGTGGCAGCTGCACGGCGCCCTGCTCGCGGAGATCGACCGCATCCTGGACGAACTCGACATCGACAAGCGCACGGAGCGCCTTGCCGAAGAGCTCGACCGCCGGTCGGCGGAGGTGCACGAGCGCCACCCCCGCCTGCGCGCGATGTCACGCCGCCTGCGTGGCGCGACGCCCGCGCGACGGCGGCCCGAGGAGTGAGCCGGTCAGTCCGTGTCGCGCCCGGGCTGCGTGCGCCGCCGGTGGCTCGTGTCGCACCACGGGTACATCCGGCTGCGCCGGCACGTGCAGACGGCCACGAGGAACCGGTCGGAGGCGGCCACACTGCCGTCCGCGCAGGTGATCTCGACCGGCCCCTCGACCAGCAGCGGACCCTCTTCACCGAGGGTTATCCGGCAGGGACGTTCAGGGATGTTCGGCACGGATCACCACCAGCTCCTCCGTCGTCTCCCCCCGGTCCATCAGCCCCGTGTCCCTCAGCCACCGAAGTCTCGACCGCAGCACGGGCCCCAGGGGCACCAGCGCCCGGTCGCTCACACGGGCCCGCAGACCGGCGTCGGAGAGCCGCTGGAGCGTCACGTCGCTGTCACAGAGGCCGGAATGCACCATCAGGAGACGCCCTCCCGGGCGCAGGGCCGCCGGGGCGGCCTCGCAGACCCGGTCGAGGATCGCGCGCCCGTCCCGCCCGGCGTCCCAGGCGCGCGCCGCGCCGCGCGCCGGCAGTCGGCCCACGGGCGAGGGCACGTAGGGCGGGTTGCAGATCACCAGGTCGTAGGACCGGCCGGGCAGCGCGGAGAGGAGATCGCTGCGCTGCACGGTGATGCGCCGTCGGGACAGCAGCGCGTTCAGCCGGGCCGTCACCACGGCCCGCCACGCGATGTCCACGGCGGTCACCCGCGCTCCGCGCCGGGCGGCGTGCAGGGCGAGCGCGCCGCTGCCGGTTCCCAGATCCAGGACATCGGCGCCCGCGCCCAGGTCCTCCCGGTCCAGGGCGGTCATGAGCAGGCGGGTGTCGTACTGAGGCGCGTACACCCCCGGGAGAGTCATCAACCGGGCGGGAGGGGTTTCCTCGGCCATGTCTGCGTACATCTGCGGCTCCCTTCGAGGAACGCGGCAAAGCGGAGTCGGTCAGACCTGCCAGTGCGCCAGCAGGTGGTCCCCGAGCCTGTCCTCGAGATACGAGGTGGCGGTGATGCCGAACGCGATGTCGGCTGAGAGATCAGGTTCGTCGTCGAGCAGTCCGCCGATCACGTCCCGGCGCACCACCTGCTCGTGCACCGCGTCCGCCTCGACGTGCTCGGTGTAGAAGAACTCGGCCGCGGGGCCGGCGCCGGTGCGCTTCATGGCACCGGCGAGGCGCCGTGAGGCGGGGGAGGACGTGATCTCGACCGCCGCGAAATGGCCCACCAGCGCTCCGCGCAGCGCCCGGTGCAGACCGAACAGCGACATCAGGTTGACCAGCGCCAGCATGGGCGCGCAGCCCTCGTCCAGATAACGGCCGTACGTGGTGTCCAGACCCAGATCGGTCATGAGATCCGCGAACAGCTGCGCGTGGACGCGGTCCGCGCGGCCCGCTCCGAACTCGTCGTACTCGACCGCCGCCATGCCCGCCTTGGCCCGCCCGCTGAGGCGCGGCAGCACCCAGGCGTGCGGATCCGCCTCCTTGAGGTGGTACAGGGAGCGCTGGACCGCGTAGTCGCGCAGATGGCGCAGTTCGCCCTCGTCCCGCAGGAACCAGGAGAGACCGGTCCCGCGCACCGGCTCCACCAGGAGACCGGCCAGGATGTCGTCCAGGCTCGCCGTCTCCGTGGCATCGCGTCGCAGAGCCGTCAGGAAGCGGTCCTCCAGCGCTGCACGCACACCGAGCAGCGCCGGATCCCACTCCAGATCGGCGTCCACGCCGGCGAACCCCCGGTAGTGCAGCTCGTAACAGACGTAGAGGGCGAGCTGCAGATCGTCGCCGTACGGCTCGGCGGAACGGGCGGCGGCGGGATCGGGAAGCACGCCGTCGCCCCTCAGGAAACCGATCACGCCTGAGGAGAGCGCACCGCGTGTCTGCGGAAGGTGAGGACCTTTGCGTTGACTGGACATGTGGTTCCTCCTGCCCCGGCCTGCGCCGGAGCCACATGGACAACCGTGATCGACTCTACGCCGAACGGCCGGGACCGGCTCGTCCTCGCCCGTCGCACCGCACAGCGGTGGCCTACCGGCGCTCCCCGTGCCTCGTCCAGTCCAGAAGCCGCTCCACCGGCCAGGTGGTGACGACCCGCTCGGCCGGCACCTCGCACTCCTCCGCCCGTGCGCAGCCGTAGGGCTGCCAGTCCAGCTGGCCCGGAGCATGTGCGTCGGTGTCGATCGAGAACAGCGCCCCCGAGGCGACCGCCTGCCGCAGCAGGCCTCGCGGGGGGTCGAGGCGCTCGGGCCGGCAGTTGATCTCGACCGCCGTACCCGACTCCGCACACGCCGCGAAGACCTGTTCGGCGTCGAACGCCGATTCGGGCCGCTTCTTCCCGCCGAGGAGCCGTCCCGTGCAGTGCCCCAGGATGTCGGCGTGCGGATGGCGCACGGCCGCGACCATCCTGCGCGTCATCGCCGCCGAGTCCATGCGCAGCTTCGAGTGCACCGAGACGACCACCACGTCCAGACGCTCCAGCACCTCGTCGTCCTGGTCGAGCGAGCCGTCGTCGAGGATGTCGCACTCGATGCCGGTGAGCAGCCGGAACGGCGCCCACCGCTCGTTGAGTTCCGCCACGACGGACAACTGCCGCAACAGCCGCTCGGTCGACAGCCCGTTGGCGACGGTCAGCCTGGGGGAGTGGTCGGTGAGCACCGCCCACTCGTGCCCGAGCTCTGCCGCCGTAAGGCCCATCTCGTCGATGGGGCTGCCCCCGTCCGACCAGTCGGAGTGCAGATGGCAGTCACCGCGCAGCGCGGCGAGAAGCGCCTCACCGCCCGCGGCCAGCGGTGCCGACGCCTCCTCCTCCAGCCGTTCGAGATAGCCGGGCGTCGCACCCTCCACCGCCTCGCGGATCACCTGGGCCGTCCTCGGGCCGATCCCGCGCACCGCCTCCAGCGATCCGTGCTTCACCCGATCGGCGAGCTCCTGCCCGTCCATGGCGCCGATCGCCTCGGCCGCGGTGCGGAAGGCCTTCACCCGGTACGTCGCCGCCTGCGACCGCTCCAGCAGGAACGCGATCCGCCTCAGGGCCTGCGCCGGTTCCATGGTCACGGCCGCGCGGTGTGCTCGGGGTGCCCGTGCGTGCGCCGGGCCTCTTTCATCTCCGCCTCGAACAGGTGGCGCCGCCCTCCCACGAGTTCCTGGCGCACCTTCTTCTCCACTTCGACGAACGGCCGGTAGTAGGTGTCGTCGTACGCCTCGACGAGCTGGAAGGTCCAGCAGTCGGGGACGACGTTGCGGCCCAGGATCTCCCGCTCCACGAGGTCGGCGTGCTCCGGGTGGCCACCCATCCGGAGCAGTTCCACCGCGCGGTCGAGCGTCAGGTCGGCACCGCCCGTGAGCTGGTGGAACCCGTAGAGCTGCCCTCGGGCCCGCTCCACCTTCTCCAGCGCCTCCGTCAGCGCGCCGAGAGCTTCCACGGTCGTGTCGCCGACCCCGGACGGCCGTACGTGCGCGTCGTCCGGCCCAGGGGGTTCACGGGTCTCACTCATACCTACGACTGTGCACGCGGCCCGCACGGGACGACCGGCGGGGACGGCGAAAGGGTGACGCCCGCAGCCCGCCCCGGCCGCTGCCGAGATGCGCCCGACCCGATCCTGACCAGACTGGATCTCATGGCAGAGAATCGTCGCGCCCGGTCCGGGCACACCACGAAGACAGCGTCACCCCGCACCTCGTCCCGACGAGGTCCTGAGCACGCTGCTCGTGCTGCCTGCGAGAGCCTCGAACGGCTGATCTGCCATCCCGCGGAGGGGGTGTCGGCCGTCAGGCGGAAGGACGACGGATGGTGCGTCGTCGTCGACGTCCTCGAAGTTCCCCGCATCCCCGACACGACGAGCCTGCTGGCCTCCTACGAGGTCCAGATCGACGACCAGGGCGAACTCATGGAGTACAGCAGGGTCCGCCGCTACCGGCGTGGCTCCGCCGACGAGTGACCGCTTCGCCCCCACCCGGAAGGACGCTCCATGACCACGACCATGTACGCCGACGAAGTCGCCCCCTGCCCGCCCAGGGCCGGCACGCTCTACGACGTCCTGGAACTCATCCTGGACCGGGGAATGGTCATCGACGTGTTCGTCAGGGTGTCCCTGGTCGGCATCGAGATCCTCAAGATAGACGCGCGCATCGTGGTCGCGAGCGTGGACACCTACCTGCGCTTCGCCGAGGCCTGCAACCGTCTCGACCTGGAACGTGACTCCGGCAGCACCACCATCCCGGAGCTGCTCGGGGGACGTGCCGCCAAGTCGGTCGGCAAGCGGAAGGTGCGCAACGCGGCGGAGTCCGTCGGCGACACCGTGCGCAAGGCGGTCGGCAGCGGTGAGGACGACAACGACGACGACGACAGCGACAAGGAAGAGCGGCCCAGGAAGCGCCGGGCACCCGCACGTGACGGGTCGAACCGGCGCCGACGCGTGGAGGCGTGAGCGTGACCGGGAGCGGTGTGTACGTCTATGCGATCGTCCCGGCGGGAGCGGCGATCCCGTCCGGCACGACCGGAGTGGGCAGCCCCCCGGCCCCGCTGCGGCCGGTGCGGGACGGGAAGCTCACCGCCGTCGTGAGCGACGCGCCAGGACAACTTCGCGCCAGACGACGTGACCTGCTGGCACACCAGGACGTCCTGCTGCGCCTCTCGGACGGCGGGCCCGTGCTGCCCATGCGGTTCGGGGCGGTCGCCCCGGACGAGGAGTCGGTACGCGCGCAACTGGCCGGATCGCAGTCGGAACACCTCGCCACGCTGCGGAACTTGGACGGCGCCGTCGAGATCAACCTCAAGGCGTTTCCGGCCCAGGACGCGCTCGCCGCGGTCGTCGCCGAGGAGAAGAACGTACGGCGCCTGCGTGAAGCGGTCCGCAGGCGCCCCGACTACGAGGCGAACGTCCGCCTCGGCGAGGCCGTCGCCGCCGCGCTGTCCCGCCGTGCTGCCGAGGCGGGGAAGAAGCTGCTCCACCGGCTCACCCCCCTGGCCCGGGCGGCAGCCGCCGGACCCGAGGTTCACGGCTGCGCGCTGAACGTGTCGTTCCTCGTCGACCGGAGCGGGAGCGACGCCTTCCGCGCGGTGGTGCGCAGCTTCGCCGACGGGCACCGCGAGCATGTCGATCTCCGCGTCGCGGGGCCGCTGCCCTGCTACAGCTTCGTCCCCTCGCACGGACGCCGAGCCTCGGTCGCGGGGGTCTGACATGGGACTGCTCACCGGCCTGCTCATGCTGCCCCTCGCGCCGGTGCGAGGCGTGATCTGGGTCGCGGAGAAGGTCGACGAGGCGGCCGACCGCGAACTCCACGACCCGGGTGTGGTCCGGGCCCAGCTGCTTGCCCTGAACCAGGAGCTCGAGGACGGCCACATCAGCCTGGAGGAGTTCGAACGGGAAGAGGAGCGGCTGCTCGACCGGCTCCACGCCGCGCGAGTCCGCCCCGCACCGAACCATCGAAGGTGACTCACTCATGGAAGATCAGACAAAGGCGACGCTCGCAGCGGCTGTGGTGGGCGGATACGTGCTCGGCCGTACGAAGAAGGGCCGTCTGGCGCTCTCCGTCGCCACCTACCTGGCGGGCAGACGATTCGGCCTCGAACCGCGCCAGCTCGCCGCGGAAGGCATGCGCCGACTGGGCGAGATGCCGCAGATCGCCGAACTGCAGGACCAGTTGAAGGGCGAAGTCCTCGACTCCGGCCGAAAGGCCCTGACGGCGGCTGCCGACCGGGGCATGAACTCCCTGGCCGACGCCCTCAGTGAGCGGACGGCTCGTCTGGGGAAGCCGGACGAGCAGGAGCCGGAGGAGGACGAGGACGAGGGCGACTACGAGGACGAGGAGGAGCCGGAGGAAGAGCCCGAGGAGGAGGAAGAGGAATTCGAGGACGAGGAACCGGAGGACGAGGAAGAGGACGAGGAACCGGAGGAAGAGGAAGAGGACGAGGAACCGGAGGAAGAGGAAGAGGAACCGGAGGAAGAGGAAGAGGAACCGGAGGAAGAGCCGGAGGAAGAAGAGGAAGAAGAGCCGGAAGAGGAAGAAGAGGAAGAAGAGCCGGAGGAGCCGCGACCGAGTGCTCGCCGTAAGCCCTCCGACACTGCGGGGCGCGAGCCCGGCAAGAAGGCAGCCCCGGCGAAGAAGCAGCCGGCCGCGAAGAAGGCGCCGGCCAAGAAGACTGCGGCCAAGAAGACCCCGGCCAAGAAGAGCCCGGCCAAGAAGAGCCCGGCCAAGAAGGCCGCTCCGGCAGGGAAGAAGGCCGCGCCCGCCAAGAAGGCGGCGGCGAAGAAGGCCACCCCTGCGAAGAAGGCCGCGGCGAAGAAGTCGGCTCCGGCGAAGAAGTCGGCCGCCCGCAAGGCGCCCGCCAAGAAGTCGGCTCCGGCGAAGAAGTCGTCGTCCCGGAAGAGCGCCTCGTCCAAGAAGACGACGTCATCGAAGCGAGCCGCGTCAGGACGCGGCGAACGGCGGAGGTAGGCAGCCATGTCCAGGAGCGACAGTGACGCACCGGAGACGGGCGAGTCGGGTATCGACCGTCTCCGCGGGGAACTCACGAACTTTCTCGGTGCGAAGACGGAGAAGCTCGCACAGAAGGCCGGCGACAAGCTGACCGGGCTGACCGGCCAGCTCACCGACATCGCCGACAACGGCGGCTCGCTGCCGTCGGTCGCCTCCCGTGTCCTTCAGGGCGAATCCCCTGTGAAGGCCTTCGTCGCGGACAAGGCCGGGAGCGTGAAGGACAACATCGTGGACAAGGCCAAGGAGACGTTCGGGGGCGGAAAGGGCAAGAGCAAGTCCGGCGGCGGCAAATCCATGAACATCATCGAGGTGCTCGATGTGGGAGTGCCCCTGCGCGAGGCCTACGACCACTGGACGCGCTACGACAAGTTCGGGAGTTTCGCCAAGGGTGTGCAGAGCGTCTCCATGGACGAGGAGATGTCGAGCGACTGGAAGGTCAAGATCGGGCCTTCGTCCCGCGGCTTCAAGGCCACGGTCCAGGAGCAGGTGCCGGACGACCGCATCGTCTGGACCTCCGAAGGGTCCAAAGGCTCCACGCGCGGTTGCGTCAGCTTCCACGAACTCGCGCCGAGCCTGACCCGGATCGTCCTGGTGATCGAGTACTACCCGTCGGGATTCTTCGAGAAGACGGGAAACCTGTGGCGCGTGCAGGGCCGTCGCATGCGCCTCGACTTCAAGCTCTTCCAGCGCTTCGTGACCCTCACCGACGAGGACGCCGAGGGCTGGCGCGGCGAGATCCGCGACGGCGAAGTCGTCGTGACGCACGAGGAGGCCATGGAGCGGGAGGAATCCGAGGGCGAGGAGCCCGACGAGGAGGAAGAGGGCGAGGAGGAACCGGAGGACGAGGAGGAACCGGAGGGCGAGGAAGAGTACGAGGACGAGGAAGAGGGTGAGGACGAGGAGGAACCGGAGGACGAGGAAGAGGACGAGGACGAGGACGAACCGGAGTACGAGGACGAGGACGAACCCGAGTACGAGGAGGACGAGGAAGAGGAGGACGGCGAGCCCGAGGAAGAAGAAGAGGAAGAAGAGGAAGCCGCACCCAGGAAGCGGCGAGGACGGAAGGCATCGAGGTGACCGATCTCGACCTCGGCCGGGAGGCCTACCCCATCCCTGGGCCGCAGAACACGAACCTCGCGGACATCCTCGAACGCGTCCTCGACAAGGGCATCGTCATCGCGGGTGACATCAAGATCGATCTTCTCGACATCGAGCTTCTGACCATCCGCCTCCGCCTGTTCGTGGCCTCCGTGGACACGGCGAAGAAGGCCGGGATCGACTGGTGGGAGACGGACCCCGCGCTGAGTTCGCGCGCTGCCCGCCACGCCCTCCAGGACGAGAACCGTGACCTGCGCGAGCGCCTGGAGGCGCTCGAGGCGAAGACGGACGAGACATCGGACGACTGACCGACAAGGAGAACCGAGCCACATGACGGAGTGCGGACGCGGACTTTCGGATGCCGAGGCTCTCTACGTCTTCGCGGTGTGCAAGGAACCGGACCCGGCGGTGATCGCGGACCTTCGGGGCGTCGCCATGGGTGAACCCCTGCGGCCCCTGGGGTTCGCGGAGCTGACGGCGATCGTCCAGACCGTCAGGGCGGCGGACTTCACGGACGAGGCGTGGCAGGCCCGCATGGCCGACCGGAGTGAGCTCGAACGGTACGCGCGCGCGCACCACCACGTCGTGTCGGAAGCCGCCGCATCCTGCCCCACGGTGCCCCTGCCGCTCGCCACGCTCTACCACGGCGAGGAACGGGCCCGGCGGGCGCTGCTCGCCGAGACCGGGCGATTCCGAGCCGCCCTGGAGCGCACGGCGGGCCGCTGCGAATGGGGGGTGAAGGTCTACGCGGGCGAGCCGCCGGCGCCGGACCCGGATGCATCCCCCCGTCCTCCGGAGGGGCAGGGCGTGGCTGCCGGTGGCGCCCGTCCGGCCCCAGGGGCCGGACTCGCCTACCTGGAGCGTAAGCGCGGGGTGCAGGCGCGTCGCGAGCGGCGGCAGGAGGACGCTCTCCGGTCCGCCGAGACGGTCGACGCAGCCTTCCGGAAGGTCGCCGCCGCCGGACGCCGACTGCGTCTGCAAGCTGCCGAGTCCCCGGGCAAGGGGCGCCTCCAAGTGCTCAACGCCACCTATCTGGTGGGGGAGAGCCGGTCGGCCGAGCTCGAGGAGCTGGCCCGGACGCTGCGGGCCGAGACCGGCGCGCAGATCGAGATCTCCGGCCCCTGGGTGCCGTACTCCTTCGTCGGCGAGGTGTAGACATGGACCGTGAAGTGGTCCCCTGGGACAACGCCGAGCCCTTGAGCGGCCCCATCGGCGTACCGCTCGTCGACCTGCTGGACCGGGTGCTGGCCACGGGTGTGGTGATCAGCGGTGACCTCGTGATCGCCATCGCGGACGTACCGCTCGTGCGGCTGTCCCTGCACGCTCTGCTCTCCTCTGTCAACGAACGTGTGCCGGCACCCTGGGCGGACGGGGGTGCGCTGTGACGACCTCCCGACTCGACGTCGACTCCGATCAGCTGGGCAGGGATCTGGTGGCCCTCGTGCTGACGGTGGTGGAACTGCTCCGCCAGCTCATGGAACGCCAGGCCATCCGCCGTATCGATCAGGGTGATCTCACCGACAGCCAGGTGGACGAGATCGGGACCACGCTCATGATGCTCGACCAGCGGATGGCGGAACTCTGCGAGCAGCACGGCGTACGTCCCGAGGACCTCAACCTGGACCTGGGCCCGCTGGGAAGCCTGTTGCCCCGCGACTGAGGCCGCGGTGGTCGCCGGGGGCCGGTGCGCGGAGGCAGGCGTAGGCGCGGAATCTGCACATGCCGCCGAATAGGGCATATTCTCGATATGTGCCAGCTTTTCCAGCTCTTCACCTGAGGGCGCGGCCACCGGAGGCAGTCATGATCATTATCGGCGCCATCCTTCTCGTCATCGGCCTGGTGACGGGTCTCGGCTTTCTGTGGACCATCGGGATCATCCTCCTCGTGATCGGCGTCGTCCTGTGGCTCCTCGGGGCTGTGGGGCACGCGGTCGGAGGTCGCCGCCACTACTGGTGACGTGTCGGCGGGCGTGATTGAGGTGGGCGTGACGGGGCGGGGATCAATTGGTGTGGGAGCGCTCCCACGCCAGTTGATCCCCGCCCTCCCGCAACTACGGCTTCCGGCTCCGCTGGGGCGACGACGTCCAGAGCCGGCTTCGCACCTGGACCAGACGTACTTCTGGTGCAGCGACGTGCATTTCGCCTGACCTCCACCGCCGCTCGCACGCCCCTGGCCCTGCCGGACCCCGTCCGGCGGGGCTTCTGCGCCTTTCCGGGGTGGTACCGCCCGCGCGGCTCGCGCTCGATTGGCGGACCCGTCCGCTCCGACCTACCGTCGATGAGTGGTTGTTTCTGTTCACCACCGGTCCGTACTGCACGTGACGCCATGACAGCATCCCGAGCGAAGTCCGCGCCGATTGCCGGAACCCCGGAGCGGGGCCACGGCAACGGGATAGCGCTGCTCATCATCGCGTCGTGCCAGCTGATGGTGGTCCTCGACATCACCATCGTGAACATCGCCCTGCCCCACATCCAGACCTCCCTCGGCTTCTCGACCGAGAGCCTGTCGTGGGTGATCAACGCCTACACCCTGACCTTCGGCGGACTGCTGCTCCTCGGAGGGCGGCTGGGTGACATCCTCGGGCGCCGCAGAGTCTTCATCTTCGGAGTCCTGCTCTTCGTCCTCGCCTCCCTGCTCGGTGGTCTCTCGCAGGAGTCCTGGCAACTGCTGGCCGCCCGTGCGCTGCAGGGTGTCGGTGGTGCCATCGCCTCGCCCACGGCCCTCTCGCTCATCACCACGACCTTCGACGAGGGGCCGGCCCGGAACCGTGCGTTCGGTGTGTTCGCCGCCGTGTCCGCCGGGGGAAGCGCGATCGGACTGCTGGCCGGCGGGATTCTGGTGGAGTGGCTCGACTGGCGGTGGGTGCTGTTCGTCAATGTGCCCATCGGCCTGCTGATCGCCTTTGCCACGCCCCGGTTCATCAAGGAATCCGAGCGCCACGCGGGGCACTTCGACGTCCTCGGCGCCCTCACCTCCACACTGGGCATGGTGCTGCTCGTCTACGGCTTCATCCGGGCCTCCAAGGACGGCTGGAGCGACATCCTGACGATCGGGTCCTTCATCGCGGCCGTCGTCTGCCTCGCCGTGTTCCTCGGCATCGAGCGCCGGTCGAGGCAGCCCATCACGCCCCTGCGCATGTTCCGCGACCGCAACCGTGCCGGGGCCTACGGCATGATGCTGAGCCTGGCCGCCGCGATGTTCGGGATGTTCTTCTTCCTGACCCTCTTCGTGCAGAACATCCTCGGCTTCAGCCCGCTGCGGGCAGGGCTCGCCTTCCTTCCGGTGAGCGCGATCATCGCGGTGAGTGCGGGGATCGCCTCGCAGTTCCTGCCGCGGTGGGGGCCGAAGCCTTTCATGGTGGTGGGCGCTGTGTTCGCCGCTGCCGGGCTCGGCTGGCTCACCCAGACCGATGTGAACAGCACCTATCTGGGCAGCATCCTCGGACCCATCCTGGTCTTCGGCTTCGGCATGGGCATGCAGTTCGTGTCACTGACGCTGATGGCGGTCTCCGGCGTGGCGCCCAGGGAAGCGGGTGCCGCGTCCGGGGTCCTCAACGCCACCCAGCAGGTCGGTGGTTCGCTCGGACTCTCCATCCTGGTCACGGTGTTCGGCACGGCGAGCCGCAACGAGGCGACCGACCAGGTGCCTCGCTTCCTTGCCGAGGCCACGCCCGCCCAGCAGCTGGAATTCCGCAGGACGGGTGAGCTGCCGTCCCCGTGGGGTGACCAGGTCCTGGCATCCGGCGTGTCCAGCGCCTTCGTCGCCGCGGCAGTCTTCGCCGTCGTCGCCGCGCTCATCGCCCTCCTGGTCATCCAGGTCCGCGCCTCCGACCTGGAACGCCTGCGGGGCGGAGGTGCCATGGCGCCTCCGGCGGGTGGCGAGGACATGGCGGAGCGTGCGGCCGAGCCCCGAGCCGTGGGCGGGCACGTCGGTCCGGACCGCGCGGAGCGTACGCGGGACCTCGGCGCGAGGGCGCGGAAGCGAGAGAGAGGCGACGGCTCCGCTCCCCTTGGGTGAGGCGCCGCGCGCGAAGGCGCTCTTCCGGCCGCGCGTGCCGTCCGCCCGCGGTGCTCCCTCCCGTGATCGACGTCCGCCCCGCGCCCGCGACCGTGTCAGGTGAGGTTCACGAGGCGGATGTAGCGCACCCAGTCCCAGTTGACCCCGGGGTCCGTGTGGTCGCTGCCCGGGACCTCGTGGTGGCCGATGATGTGCGCGCGATCCTTGGTCAGGCCGTACCGGTCGCAGAGGTCGGCGGTGAGCCTGGCCGACCGTTCGTACATCGTGTGCGTGAAGTACGCGGGCTGATCGACCCACCCCTCGTGCTCGATGCCGATGCTGCGGGTGTTGTAGTCCCAGTTCCCGGCGTGCCAGGCTATGTCCTTCTCCCGCACGCACTGGCCGACGAGACCGTCCCCCGACCGCACCACGTAGTGCGCGGACACTTGTTTCGCCGGATCACGGAAGATGCCGATCGTCTCCGTGAACGTCTGCTGGGCGACATGGATGACGACGCGTTCGACCGGATAGGCCGAAGGGCGGCTCGACACCGTGTAGTTGGAGGCGGACGCCCCGAACCACTGAGCCTCGGCGTAGTCCGTGCCGGCCGCCGGGGAGGCGACGGCGCGGACCGAGGCGGGGAACATCGCCGCCGCCGCCGTGACCGCGGCACCCTGAAGAATCCGTCTGCGCTGCATCAGCACTCCTGTCCGTGGGGGCATCGTCCGGTGCACAGCAGTACACGCACCCGCTCACCGCACGGTTCCGTACGGTGAGCGGGTGCGAGCGGACCACACGGCCCCGGCCGGTGAAGGCGAGCGGAGCGCGCGGTCCCGGACCGGTGAGGGCGAGCGGGCGCCGGGTGACTAGGAGCCGGACAGTACGACCGCCAGGGCCGCGGCGGGGTCGTCGTCGGCGGGCCCGGCGGGGACCCACCGGCCGCCGCCTTCCTTGCGGTAGGGCCACCAGCGTCCCTCCCGGCCGAGCCGCAACTGCACGCCCGACCCGGCCACGGTCCAGCGGTTGCCGGTGACCCGCAGCCGTGGGCCCTCACCCTCCTCCCAGGCCGCGGCGAGCCGCGCCCCGGCCCGGGCGAGCTCCTCGGGGCCCGGGGACCACTCCTCGTCGTTCACCGCCAGCGCGGTGGCCCCGCCGTAGCGCCAGGCGCGCACCGCGGCATCGAGCTCGGCGGGGTGCCGCCCCACCGCCGCAGCGAGACGCGCCGCCGTCCGCGCGTCCGCCCGGCCCCCGGCCGCCAGCCGCACCGCGTCCTGCTCCGGCGTCAGCACGGCCGGCAAGGGCTGCCCCTCGTGCCCCGCGGCCAGCGCGTCCGCGAGCATCGCGAAGGCGCGTACGGCACTGTCCGCCGCCAGCAACTCCAGCGCCTCGGGCACGATGCCGTCCCTCGGATCCATGTCCACGTCCAGCGACGGCGGGCTCCCGGGCTCGGCCGGCATCGGCGGGGGAGGAGGGAGCGGCGGAAGGATGTCCCGCGCCGCGAAGGCCTCGTCGGCCCGGACGGCGTGCGTGGCGGGCAGGCCGTCCGGTTCCTCGGCCTGCTCCGCGCCCGCCCCTCCGACGGCCCGTGCGGCGCTGCGGACCTGGAGTTCGTCGAGCAGCCGCCGTTCGTCGCGCCCCCGCAACAGCAGCAGCACGAAAGGGTCCTGGTCCAGCAGCCGGGCCACCTGATAGCAGAGCGCCGCCGAGTGGGGACAGTGGTCCCACGCCTCGCAGCCGCACTCCGGTTCCAGGTCGCCGATCCCCGGCAGCAGCTCGACCCCCGCAGCGGCCGCGTCCTCCACCAGATGAGGGGGCATCTCGCGGTCCAGCAGCGCCGCGATGTGCCCGGACCGTTCGGACGCCATGTCGAGGAAGCGGTCCCACTCCTCCTCACTCAGCTCCTGGAGCAGCACATCACTGCGGTACGCCGTCGCGTCGCCGTGCTGCACGACCGCGGTGAGCCTGCCCGGCCGGACGGACACCGCGCCGACCCTGCCCTCCCGAGCGAGCGTGCGCCCACGCTTGAGCTGCGCCCCGTCGAGTGCCGTGTCCTCCAGCGCCTTCAGCCACGCCTGCCCCCACCACGACGCGGCGAAGCCGCGGCCCCGCGCGGGCGGCAGGGCGGCGAACGTGCGCTCCGGCTCGTTGGTTCCGCTCATCGTGCGCCCCCTCGCAGTTCGACCAGTTCGGCCAGTTCGGCATCGGTCAGTTCCGTCAGAGCGGCCTCGCCGCCACCGAGCACGGCGTCCGCGAGCCCCTGCTTGCGGGTCAGCATGGCCGCGATGCGGTCCTCCACGGTGCCCTCGGCGATCAGCCGGTGCACCTGTACCGGCTGTGTCTGCCCGATGCGGTACGCCCGGTCGGTGGCCTGGGCCTCCACGGCCGGGTTCCACCAGCGGTCGAAGTGCACCACATGGCCGGCCCGGGTCAGGTTGAGCCCCGTACCCGCGGCCTTGAGCGACAGCAGGAACACCGGTGCCTCGCCCGCCTGGAAGCGGTTCACCATGGCCTCACGCTCCGCCACGGGGGTCCCGCCGTGCAGGAACTGGGTGCGGATCCCGCGCGCGGCCAGATGGCCTTCCAGCAACCGTGCCATCCGCACGTACTGGGTGAACACCAGCACGCTCGCGTCCTCGGCGAGGATCGTGTCCAGCAGTTCGTCCAGCAGTTCCACCTTCCCCGAGCGGTCCACGATCCGCGGGTGGTCCTCCTTCAGGTACTGGGCCGGGTGGTTGCAGATCTGCTTGAGCGCCGTCAGCAGTTTCACGACCAGTCCGCGCCGCTCGAAACCGTCCGATCCTGAGATCTCGGCGAGCGTCTCGCGCACCACCGCCTCGTACAGTCCGGCCTGTTCCGGGGTGAGGGACACCGCGCGGTCCGTCTCCGTCTTGGGCGGCAGCTCCGGGGCGATGCCAGGATCCGACTTGCGCCGACGCAGCAGGAACGGGCGGACCAGCGCGGAGAGCCGCTCGGCGGCCCCGGGATCCTTGCCGCCCTCGACCGCGCTCGCGTACCGCGTACGGAACGTGCCGAGCCGTCCGAGGAGACCGGGTGTCGTCCAGTCGAGGATCGCCCACAGCTCGGAGAGGTTGTTCTCCACCGGGGTACCGGTGAGCGCGACACGGGCCCGCGCGCCGATGGTGCGCAGCTGCCGGGCGGTCGCCGAAGCCGGGTTCTTGACGTGCTGTGCCTCGTCGGCGACGACCATGCCCCACGACGCCGCGGCCAGCCGTGGCGCGTCCAGACGCATGGTGCCGTACGTGGTGAGGACGAACTCGCCGTCGGCCAGGCCGTCCAGCGAGCGTGACGCGCCGTGGAAGCGGCGTACCGGTGTGCCGGGGGCGAACCGCTCGATCTCCCGCTGCCAGTTGCCCATCAGGGAGGTCGGGCACACCACGAGCGTGGGGCCCGCCGTCGGTTCCTCACCCTGCCGGTGCAGATGGAGAGCGATCAGCGTGATGGTCTTGCCGAGCCCCATGTCGTCGGCCAGGCAGCAGCCGAGGCCGAGCGAGGTCATCGTGTGCAGCCAGTTCAGGCCCCGCAGCTGGTAGTCGCGCAGGTGGGCGTCGAGCGCCGCCGGCTGGGGGACAGGGGTGTGCGCCGGCGAATCCGGATCGGCGATCCGCTCACGCAGCCGCTCGAGCCAGCCCGTCGCGGCCACTTCGACCCGGCGCCCGTCGACCTCGGCGGTCCCCGTCAGGACCGCGCCCAGCGCGTCGATCGCCGTGACCTTGCGGTCCCGGGTGTCACGGACGCGCCGCGCGCTCTCGGGGTCGATGAGCACCCACTGGTCGTGCAGCCTGACGAGGGGCCGGCCCGCCTCGGCGAGCCGGTCGATCTCGGCCCGGCTCAGCTTCCGGTCGCCCAGCGAGAACCGCCAGTCGAACGCGAGCAGGGCGTCGGCGGAGAGGAAGGACGAGGCCGCCGTCGACGCCGCCCGGGCAGGCGTGGCGGACTCCTCGTCCTCCGGACCGATCACCGCGCGCGCGGTGAGCTTCCGTGCCAGTTCCCTGGGCCAGTGGACCTGCACACCCGTCGCCGCGAGAGCGCCCGACGCGGGACCGAGCAGCTCGGCGATCTCCTCGTCGGCGGGCTCGACCGCCTCCGGCACCGCCGCCGAGAGCAGGGGGGCGAGCGGCGGCCAGGCGCGAGCGGCGCGGCGCAGCGCCAGCAGCGCGTCCATCCGGGCACGCGGGCCGAACAGCGAGGCTGCGGGGGACAGGTCGGCCCACACATCCGCGGCGTCGGCCACCAGGGAGGGGTCCTGGACGCTGTGGATCTGCAGGACCACACGGAACGAGGGGGCGCCGTCCACGTCGTGGTCCGCGCCCCGTGCGCCCGCGAGGCCCTGCACCTCGACGCGCAGCGAGAGCCGCACCCCCGCATCGTGGCCCGCCGCCACATCGGCCGCCCACGGCCGCAGTCCGGGCAGGTGCTGCGGGGCGGCAGCGGCGAACGCCGCCGACCCCGTGGCGAACGCGGCCCCCGGCGTACGCGGGAGCCCGTCCACCACCGCGTCGACGAACGAGCGCAGCAGTGTCTCGGGATCGGCGAGCATCAGAGGCTCGGCCGAGGCGTCGAGGGGAACCGCGTGGGCGTCGGGAGGCATGGAGGCGGCCAGGGTCCGGATCCGTTCGAGGTCGTCCGCGGTCAGCGGCCCGGCGCGCCACGCGTCGTGGGAGCCGGGGCTCAGTCCCGGCAGGATCAGTCCCCGTGCGACGAGTTGGAGCGCGAGCACCCCGGCCGCCCCCCAGAACGCGGCCGAGGAGGAGGCCCGGGTGTCCGCCCGTGTCCGTGTCAGGAGGGGCAGTGCGGTAGCCACGGGCACGAACAACGCCGGTACGGTGCAAGGGCGTACGTCGCCTCCGAGGACCGTCAGCTCCTCCGGACTCCCGTGATCGCCGGGAGGGGTGCTACCGTCCGGGTTCCAGAACGCGATCAGGCCGGTACGGGCCGGGTCCGCGGGGAGGAAGACTGCGGAGCAGCGGGACAGTTCGGAATTCTCGTCGGGTGTTGCCGCAGGGAGCCTGTGCACAGCGATGTCAGATTCCTCAAATTTGACTAGTGAGCTCGGGGTCGCCGAGGGTACCTCACCCACGGCCCGTCCCGGGAGAAATGCGCAGGGAGCCCCCCGCACTCATTTCTGCCTTCTGAAGCCTGGGGTACAGCCTGCCCCACCACCGGACACGGGGGATTCCCCCCGCACGGCCGGGGTGATGGCGCCATAGCTGTCCGAGGCCCGCTCTCCGTACGTTTGACGAGGTCAGAGCAGTTGCCCAGAAACCGGAGACGTCATGCCCCAGGCGGTTGAAGCCACCGTTGCGCCACCCCAGAGCGACGGACCGGAGAGTCCGGCCGGGTCCCGTACCACCGGCAGTGATTTCGCCCCGCTCCTGAAGACCGTCAAAGGACAGGGGCTGCTCGAACGGCGCACCGGCTGGTACGCGCTGGGCATCACCGCCAACCTGGTCGCCCTCGGGGCGGTGGTCGCCGGCATCGTCCTGATCGGCGACACCTGGTGGAACCTGCTCCTCACCCTGCCGCTGGCCGTCCTGTGGACGCGTACGGCCTTCTTCGGGCACGACGCCGGCCACGCCCAGATATCCGGCGACCGCACGGCGAGCCGGATGACCGGACTCGTGCACGCCAACCTGCTCCTCGGCATGAACGAGGCCTGGTGGAACGACAAGCACGTCCGTCACCACGCCAACCCCAACCACGTCGACAAGGACCCGGACGTCGGCGTCGGCGCCCTCGTGTGGACCCAGAAGCAGGCGGCCCAGCGCGAGGGCTTCGCGCGCTGGCTCACCCGCAACCAGGCCAGGCTGTTCTTCCCGATGCTGCTCCTCGAAGGCATCGCCCTCAAGACCTACGGCTTTCAGTTCCTGCGCCGCATGCCCGTCCGTGAACGGGCCCTGGCCGGCGGTCTGCTGGTCGCCCACCTCGCGCTGTACGCGACGCTGCTGCTGACGACCATGTCGCCGGGCAAGGCCGTCGTCTTCGCGCTGGTGCACCACGCGCTGTTCGGCCTCCACCTGGGGATGGCGTTCGCCCCGAACCACAAGGGCATGGAGATGCCCGACCCCGACGGCGACCGCTGGGGTCACCTCCAGCGCCAGGTCCTCACCTCGCGCAACGTCCGCGGCGCCTTCCTCACCGACTGGTTCCTCGGCGGCCTGAACTACCAGATCGAGCACCACCTCTTCCCGAGCATGCCGAGGCCCCATCTGCGGCTGGCGCAGCCGCTGGTGAAGGCGCACTGCGCGTCCATCGGCATGCCGTACGCGGAGACCGGGCTCGTGGAGTCCTACCGGCAGGCGCTGCGCCACATGCACGAGGTCGGAGAGCCGCTCAGGTAGCCCTCGGTACCTGCTCGCGGCCCCTGTCCACCGTTCACTCCTTCCCGGGAACCCGTTCCGCGGAGGCGGAACCGACGGGCGCGCACAGGCGTTCTTTTCACAGGAGCGGTTCCGGCCGCGAAGGAGGCACGGATCATGTCGAACGGTGCAAAGATCGCCATCGGGGGAGTCGTCGCGGCAGTCGTCCTGATTCCGTTCATCGGATTCTGGTGGTCGCTGCTGGTTCTGATCGGGGTGCCCACCCTGGGGTACCTCATGCTCGACCCCTCGCAGCGACGCAGGCTCCGCAGGATCAGTCGCAAGGAGATAGGGCGCTGAACAGCACAGTCGCGGCAGTGAGCAGCAACGGGGTGTACTCGTTCACCAAGCCGAACAAGGACAGCATCACCCTCCTCGCCGGACTCGGTGTGGACGGTGACGTCCACGCCGGTGTCACGGTCAAGCACCGCTCGCGCATGGCCCAGGACCCGACGCAGCCCAATCTGCGTCAGGTCCACCTCATCCACCAGGAGCTCTTCGACGAGCTGAGGGAAGCCGGCTTCGAGGTCGCTCCCGGCGGCCTCGGCGAGAACGTCACCACCGCCGGGATCGACCTTCTCGCCCTCCCCACGGGCACGCTGCTGCACCTGGGCGGCGACGCCGTGGTCGAGGTGACCGGACTGCGCAACCCCTGCCGGCAGATCGACACCTTCCAGGACGGGCTGCTCAAGCGGGTCGTCGGCCGCGCGGACGACGGCAGCATCGTCCGCAAGGCCGGAATCATGGGCGTCGTCAGGACGGGCGGAGTCGTACGGCCGGGCGACCCGATCCGGGCCGTGCTGCCCGCCGAGCCGCACCGGCCACTGGAGCGCGTCTAGGACCGCCCCGGGAGTAGCGCGGCCGTCGAGGTCCTGAGAGGCCCGTCGGTCTTCCCTGCTCCCCACTCGGCCTTCCGTCCCTCCCGGTCAGGACGGCCGGACGGCCAGTTCGTCGAGCGACTTCAGCAGCCCGGGCAGCTCGGGTCCACGGCCGACCGTCATGATCTCGCCCGGCTCGTCGTCCAGCAGGATGAACGCGATGTCGTCGGTCCGGGCCACCAGCGACCAGCCGGGCCCGTCCACCCGCAGGGTGCGGGCCCCGCCGGGGGCGAAGGCGGAGCGAATCCTTCCGGGCGGAGGCGGCGAGGTCACGTACGCCCGGGCCGCTTCGAGTGCCCGGCGGACACCCGGGTGCTGCCCGGAGGCCTCGCCGGTCTCGGAGAGGCCGTTCCCGGCGGGGCCGTCCTCAGCCGTCCTCCCGCCTGCCGCGTCCTCACCCGCGGGTTCATCCCCGGTGCCGGCCTCGCGAGCCGGGGACTTCCGGCCCGTACCGCTCCCGTCCGGCGCGGCCTCGCCCCGCCCATCCGCGGCCGAGGCGCCGAACGCCGTCTCGTCGTCGATCTGCTCCCGCCAGGCAGCCCATTGCAGGGCGATCTCGTCGGCCCCGAGCCGGCGCTGGGCAGGCCCCCAGACCTCGGTGTCCGGCGGGGTCAGAGGCGTCAAGGGCTCGCCCTCCACCTCCGGGTCGGGCAACGGGTCGTGCGGCGCGGGCACCCCGGGCGCCGCGACGGCCAGCGCCAGCGGCCACCCCGGCAGTGCGCACACCACCGAGCGGTCGTCGGGGGAGAGGTCGTACTCCATCCCGCAGTCCCAGGAGGCGATGGCCACCGCCACCAGCGAGACGTCGTCGACGACCACCGTCCAGCGGGAGCCGCCGCTGTCCTGGCCGAGCACCAGGCCGTATCCCTCGGCGTACGGCTCCAGACCCAGTGCGCCGCACGCCGCCACGTAGTCGTCGCCGAGCACGCTCGGGAACTGCGCGGGTGTCAGCAGCACCGCGGTCAGCACGAACAGTGCGTCGTCATCGGCGACCGTGTCGTCCGTCCCTGCCACAGCACCCACCCTCATCCCTGGTCGCTTCATCCGTCGGCGCACCTTAACTACTCGGTAACCCTGTCGTCGAGGCCCTGACAAGGGATGACGTCCACCCCGCACAGAGGTGCGGACGAGCCACGCGGGCCCCTCGCACCGTGGTGCCGGCCCCCCGCGCCCCCGTAGGGTGGTGACTCCGGCCGACGAGGGGGAGAGCAGGGTGCAGCGGTTCGAGCGGCTCAAGGAGATCCGGCGTCTGGACCCTGAGCGGGACTTTCTGGAGATCTACCGGCTCACCGTGACGTACGAATTCCCCTGGGACGTCACGCGCGCGCTCGAACTCGCCCTCTACCGCACGTACGCGGTTCCCAGCATCGGCCGGCTCCTGGCGGAGACAGGCGAACTGACCGAGCGCTCCCAGAAGAGGTACGACGACACCGCGCTCCTGCTGGACGCCGTGGTGGAGCACGGCTTCGACAGCGAGGAGGGCCGCACGGCCCTCCGCCGGATCAACCGGATGCACCGCAGTTACGACATCAGCAACGACGACATGCGCTACGTGCTCTGCACGTTCGTCGTGATTCCCAAGCGCTGGCTCGACCTCTACGGCTGGCGCAGGCTGTCCGGCCACGAACGGCGCGCCTTCGCCGCGTACTACCGCGCACTCGGCGCACGCATGGGAATCCAGGACCTCCCGCAGACCTTCGAGGACTTCGAGCGCACCCTCGACGACTACGAGGAGGAGCACTTCGGCTGGGACCCGGGGGCACGCTCGGTCTCCGACGCCACCCTCTCCCTCATGGGCTCCTGGTACCCCCGCCCGCTCGCGCCCCTCGTCCGCAAGGCCAGCCTCGCCCTGCTGGACGACTCGCTGATCCGCACGTTCCGGTACGAGCCGCCGGGGCCCGTGGCCCGGGGGATGACCCGGGGGGCGCTGCGGCTGAGGGCGCGGGCCGTCCGCCTGCTCCCGCCGCGCTCGACGCCGCACTACGCCCGCCAGAACCCGGAGATCAAGGGCTACCCGGAGGGCTACGACGTGTCAGCGCTCGGCACCTTCCCCACTCCGGGTGTGCGCGGCTGTCCCGTACCGCACGGCAGGCCCTCGGATACGCCCGCCGACTGAGGACGAACGCCGGCCCTGCCGCCGGCTCTCAGGCGCTCCGTACGGACAGAGCCAGGAAGCGGTCGTCCTCGTCCGTGTACGACTCCAGTCGCCACCCGGCCTCCGCCAGCAGGGGCGCGAGGCGGGGTTCGGCCCTGAGGTCGTCCTCCGAGAGGGCGCGGCCGTGACGTGCGGCCAGTGCGGCCCGCCCCACGGGGTGGAACAACGCGAGCCTGCCGCCGGGCCGCACGACCCGAGCCAGCTCCATGAGCCCGCGGCCGGGGTGCCGCAGATGCGAGATGAGCCCGGCGGCGAACACCGCGTCCAGGGAGCCGTCGCGCAGCGGCAGCCGCTCGGCGTCCGCCAGGAGCAGCGCTCCGCTCGTCCCCCGCCCCGCCCGCAGTGCCGCGTCCAGCATCGCGGACGTCAGATCGGCCCCCAGCACCGTGCCCTCCCGTCCGACCGCGTCGCGCAGGGCCGGCAGTGCGCGTGCCGTACCGCAGCCGGCGTCGAGGACCGTGTCGCCGGGACGCAGGCCGAGCTCGCCGACGGCAGCGGCGTAAGCGGGCCCGTCATCGGGAAACCGGCTGTCCCAGCCGGCCGCCCGCGGGGAGAAGAATTCCTGGACGTGTGTGTGGTCCTCAGCCATACGGACATGATCGCGCAGCCTGCACCCGAACGAAACGACGCGAGGCGGTGCACTCGTTCGAACGTGCCCCGATCGTGCGGGGACATCTCTCTGTCATATTCCAGCAGCTTTCGAAACGCGCCCCTGGAGTGCGCCCCGGGGAGGGCTAGCGTCCCGGACCCATGGGACACCTGGACCACGCCACCTTCGGCTGGCTTACCCCCGTGCTGTCGTACGCGATGGCATCGATCGGCGCCGCGCTCGGCCTGCGGTGCACCGTGCGCGCACTCGGCACCAGCGGCCGGTCACGCCGCAACTGGCTGTTCACGGCCGCATCCGCCATCGGTACGGGCATCTGGACGATGCACTTCGTCGCCATGCTCGGCTTCGGAGTCACCGGCACCGACATCCGCTACGACGTGCCGCTCACCCTGCTCAGCCTGCTGGTCGCCATGCTGGTGGTGGGAGCAGGCGTCTTCACCGTCGGCTACAGCCGGGACCGCTCCCGAGCCCTCCTCGTCGGAGGCCTCACCACAGGGCTCGGCGTCGCCAGCATGCACTACCTGGGCATGGCCGCCCTGCGCCTCCACGGCACCGTCGCCTACGACCCGCTGCTGGTGACGGTCTCCGTCGTCATCGCCGTCGTCGCCGCCACCGCCGCCCTCTGGGCCGCTCTGAACATCAAGTCACCGGGGGCGGTCGCGCTCGCCTCGCTCGTCATGGGCGCGGCGGTGAGCAGCATGCACTACACCGGCATGCTGGCCGTCGGCGTCGAGGTCGTGCCCTCGGGATCCGCGCTCTCCGGGGCCACGGTCATGCAGTTCATCTTCCCCCTCGCCGTCGGACTGGGGTCCTACCTGTTCCTCACGTCGGCGTTCGTCGCCCTCTCGCCTCCCGCCCGGGAACACCCCGCGGGGCGGACGGCCGGCCGTACCGAACGGCCCGCCCCGGCCCCGGCCCCTTGACCGCCGAAAGATCGCGGCTCACCTGCCGTACACAGCACTCGGGGCACAGAGCTCCCCACCCGGAACGAGGAGGCCATGCGCACACCCCGCACGACGACCCCGGACCCCGGTGCGCACACCGGCCGGTCCGTGCCCCCGCCGCGCGGCCGACGCGCGCACGCCGGGCCGCCGGCGGACGAACGTCCTGATCCGGCGGCGGAACCGCCGACTCCGCATCAGCGCCCGCCGGAGCGCGGCTCCCTGCGGCCCCGTACCGTACGGGCGAAGATCATCTCGCTGCTGATGGTGCCGGTGGTCTCTCTCCTCGCCCTCTGGGGCCTCGCCACCGTCACCACGGCCCAGGACGTGGCGCGCCTGCGGGAGGTCGAGCGCGTGAACAGCACCGTCCGGGCCCCGGTCACCTCCGCCGTCGCCGCGCTGCAGAGCGAACGCACGGCCGCCCTGCGTCAGCTGGCCGCCCCCGGCACAGGGCACGCCGCGGCGCTGAGGCAGCAGGCGGAGCGTACGGACGCGGCACTGGGCGCGCTGCGCCTGGGCGACGGTCACACCATCGCCGACGCCGGCATCCTCCCCGCCGGGGCCGCCGCCCGCCTCGGCGGCTTCCTCGACCGGGCCCAGGGACTCCGTGCCCTCCGCACCCGTCTCCTGAGCCCTCCCGAGCGCGGGGCCGCGCCTTCCGGCGAGGCGGACGACGCCTACGCGCGCTACACCGAGACCGTCGCCGCGGCCTTCGGGGTATCCGGCGCCCTGACCGGCGATCAGGACTCCGGGAGCGGCTCCGATGCCCGGGTACTCCTCGAACTTGCCCGCAGCGGAGAGATGCTGTCCCGCGAGGAGGCTCTGCTCGCCTCCGCCTCCCTGACCGGCACCCTCAGCGGCGAACAGCTACGGCTCTTCACCGGCGCCGTGGCGACCCGACGGAGCCTGGCGGCAGCGGCCGGAGCCGATCTGCCGGCCGGTGCGCGGCAGTCCTGGCGGTCCCTCACCGACCGAGGGGCCTACCGCAGGATCACAGCGGCGGAGGACGCCGTGCTCGCCGCGCCGCCCGGCCGCCGCGCCGCGAAGGCGGTGTCCACCACGGCCTGGGAGCGCGACGCGGCCGAGGTGCGTACCGGACTGCGTACGGTCGAGAAGGCCGCCGGCGACCGCGCCGCCGACCGTGCGAACCCCTTCGTACGCGCGCTGCTCAGCCCGGCCGGAGCGGCCGTCGTGCTGGGGTTCCTCGCCGTGGCCGCGTCGCTGGTGATCTCCGTACGGATCGGCCGCGCGCTCGTCGTCGAGCTGGTCAGCCTGCGCGACAGCGCGCTGGAGATCGCCCGGCGCAAGCTGCCGCACGCCATGCGGCGTCTGCGCGCGGGCGAGGAGATCGACGTCGCGGCGGAGGCGCCCGCCGGCCGTCACTCCTCCGACGAGATCGGCCAGGTGGGCGAAGCCCTGGACACCGTGCACAGAGCAGCGCTCGACGCCGCCGTGGAGCGAGCCGAACTGGCCAGCGGTATTTCCGGCGTCTTCGTCAACCTGGCCCGGCGCAGCCAGGTGCTGGTCCACCGTCAGCTCGCCCTCCTCGACGGGATGGAACGCCGGGCCGAGGACCCCGGCGAGCTCGGCGACCTGTTCCGGCTCGACCACCTCACCACCCGAATGAGGCGTCACGCGGAGAGCCTGATCATCCTCTCCGGCGCAGCCCCCGGCCGTGCCTGGCGCATGCCCGTACCGCTCACCAACGTCGTACGCGCCGCGGTCTCCGAGATCGAGGACTACGCACGCGTGGAGGTACGGGCGCTGCCCGACGCCGGTGTGAAGGGCGCGGCGGTCGCCGACCTCACCCATCTGCTGGCCGAACTGGTCGAGAACGCGGCGCAGTTCTCGCCGCCCCACACCAAGGTGCGAATCAGCGGCGAACCTGTGGGGAACGGCTACGCCCTGGAGATCGAGGACCGAGGGCTCGGCATGGGCCCGGAACTGCTCCGTGAGGCCAACCGGCGCATCGAGCAGTCCGAGACCCTCGACCTCTTCGACAGCGACCGGCTCGGGCTCTTCGTGGTCAGCAGGCTCTCCGCCCGCCATCACATCAAGGTCCAGCTGCGCACGTCCGCCTACGGGGGCACCACCGCGGTCGTCCTGCTGCCGACGGCGCTGCTCCAGAGCAGCCTGCCGGAAGGTTCACCGGCGGGCCGGGACGAGTCGGGGACACCCTCGACGACGGTGGAGCGGGAGGACTCCGGCCGGACAGGGCCGGCGGCCCGGCGCCCCACCGCCTTTCACGCCCCGGTGGCCGTGCCGGCCCTCGAACCACGGGGGCCCTCGGCGACTCGGCCGGATCCTGGCCCCGCGCCGGCCCCGGTGACCACCCTGCACCGGCGGGCGCGTGCCACGGACGAGGACGGTGAACTGCCGCGCCGCGTCCGGCAGGCCAGCCTGGTGCCCCAACTGCGTGCACAGCCGAAGGCGGAGAGCCACGAGCACGGCACCGGGCCCACGGCGGACCGCACACCCGAGCAGGTACGGGACCGCATGACGGCGTATCGCACCGGCTGGATCCGCGGAGGCGGGAGCGCACCGGGGGCGGACGCCCCCGGCCGCGGCGCACCCGGATCCGTGTCCCCGTTCCGGCAGCACACCGAAGGAGAGCACGCATGATCGTGAACGAGAGGCCGGGGAGGGCACCACGGCGCTCCGGGGAACTCGACTGGCTGCTGGACGACATGGTCGGCCGGGTCGCCGAGATCCGCCACGTGGTCGTCCTGAGCAACGACGGACTGGCCGTCGGCGCGTCCCAGGCGCTGAGCCGCGAGGACGCGGAACATCTCGCCGCCGTGGCCTCGGGCTTCAACAGCCTGGCCAAGGGGACGGGGCGCCATTTCGGCGCCGGAGCCGTACGCCGGACGATGGTCGAGATGGACGACGGATTCCTGTTCGTCGCCGCAGCCGGTGACGGCTCCTGCCTCACCGTCCTGACCACGGCCTTCGCCGACATCGGGCTGGTGGCCTACGAGATGGCGCGTCTGGTGAAACGGGTGGGCGAACATCTCGCCACCCCCGTGAGACCCGCCGGACCGCAGGCGACGGGCTGAGGACGGCGGGTGCGGATGAGCGAGGGCGGACTGCCGCAGGGCGGTGGGTACGGCATGCCACCCGGAGCCGACCACGACGTGTCGCCCACCGGCCGGTCCGGCGCGCCGGCCCAGGATTCGTTCGGTGTATCGCCCGGGGCCGGTCTCGACGTGTCGCGCGGAGCCGGACACGGGGCACCGGCGAGGAGCGGCGCGCCGCCGGTCAGCGAGGACGGGGAGCTTCCGGGCAGTCAGTGGTACGACGCCGACGCCGGCCCTCTGGTCCGCCCCTACGCGGTCACCGGGGGACGCACGAAGCCGGGACCCAGCGGCGTGCGCTTCGACCTGATCGCCCTGGTGGCTGCCGACGACGGTGGCCCGGACGGACCCGGCGAGGCGCTGCTGGGCCCCGAGCACCGGGCGCTGCTCGCTCTGTGCAGGGACGAGACCCAGTCGGTCGCCGAGCTCTCGGCGGAGGCCGATCTCCCGGTGGGAGTGGTGCGGGTGCTCCTCGGCGACCTGCTCGAAGCGGGATGCGTCCGCGTCAGCAGGCCCGTTCCTCCCGCGCAGCTCCCCGACGCGCGCATCCTCCGGGAGGTCATCGACGGCCTCAGGGCGCTCTGAGAGTTTCCGTAACCGTCATGTGCACCTCCCACTCACGACGAATATCGACGGCGTCCGGGCCATGAACGAAGCAGTCCGGGCATGTCCATCAAAAACTGTTCACCTTCCTCGGCGACCGCCCCTGCTTGCCATGCTGTCGCCCCTTACTGATGGCACTCGCGAGAGAAGTGATCGATGTCCTCCGAGCACGTGGACGGCGCAGGCGGGGAAGAGTCGGGAGACTCCACGTCCCTGGCCCTGAAGATATTGGTGGCCGGCGGCTTCGGCGTCGGCAAGACCACCCTGGTGGGCGCGGTGAGCGAGATCCGCCCCCTG
Source organism: Streptomyces argenteolus (assembly GCF_042902585.1). Classification (GTDB taxonomy): domain Bacteria; phylum Actinomycetota; class Actinomycetes; order Streptomycetales; family Streptomycetaceae; genus Streptomyces; species Streptomyces argenteolus. The sequence continues at coordinate 48,424 of NZ_JBIBEG010000003.1, read as the reverse complement.
CGGACCGAGGAACTCCTCAGCGAGGCGGGGCAGTCCGTCGACGACACCGGGGGAGTGGACCAGAAGACCACCACGACCGTCGCGATGGACTTCGGGCGGATCACCATCAGGTCCGGCCTCTCGCTGTACCTGTTCGGCACGCCGGGTCAGGACCGGTTCTGGTTCCTGTGGGACGAGTTGTCACAGGGCGCCCTCGGAGCCGTCGTGCTCGCGGACACCCGCAGGCTGGAGGACTGCTTCCCGGCCGTGGACTACTTCGAGCACCGCCGTATCCCCTTCGTCGTCGCCGTCAACTGCTTCAGCGGTGCCCGCACCTACGCCGAGGACGACGTCTCCCGCGCACTCGACCTGGACAGCGGTACGCCGGTGGTCCTGTGCGACGCCCGCGACCGTGCCTCGGGGAAGGAGGTCCTGATCCGGATGGTCGAGTACGCGGGCCGCATGCACACGGCCCGGCTCCTCGACAGGGTCGGCCGGGCGACGGGGACGGAGTGAGGGACGGGACCGGGGTCCGCGACGCGGAACCGGGGGTGGAGCGGGGCGCGGAAACGGGACCCCGCCGGGTTCGGAAGGAGGCCGGCACGCGGCGGCACTGCGGCCGTCCGACCCGGGGAACGGCGCCGGACGCACGCCCGAGGACGATCGCCTGGAGGTGGCGAGAAGCAACGCCCCCCGGGTGGAGGGGAGCTTGCCCGCATGGGAGGCGTGCGCAAGGCTTGCGCGAAATGCGGGGAACATATGAACGGGGAGGACGAGCACATGGCGCTGGACCGGGGACTCGACTGGCTTCTCGACGATCTCACCAGCCGGGTGAAGCAGATCCAGCACGCGCTCGTGCTGTCGAACGACGGGTTGGTGACCGGAGCCAGCACCAGCCTGGCCCGGGAGGACGCGGAGCACCTGGCGGCGGTCTCGTCCGGGCTCCAGAGCCTCGCGCGGGGGTCCGGGCGTCACTTCGGGGCGGGAAGAGCACGCCAGACCATGGTGGAGTTCGACGAGGCACTGCTCTTCGTGACCGCTGCGGGCGACGGGAGTTGCCTCTGTGTACTGAGTGAGGCCGAGGCCGACGTCGGCCAGGTCGCCTACGAGATGACACTCCTGGTCAACCGGGTCGGCGAGCACCTCGGGGTGACGGCACGACAGGGAGCCGACCCGCTGGACCGCCTCTGACCTGCGTGTGAGGTGGGCAGACCGAAGTTGTCCACAGGCTCGCACAGGAACACCGCCCCCGGGCTACCGTGGTCACGGAGAGTATTCGACCTCACGGGGGAGGACGGTCATGACCAGTACGGGAGCCAGGGAAGCCGCGAACGTCACGGGGACGGGCGTGGGGGTGGACATCGCGAGGGTGGACGTCACGGAGGCTGGCGTCACCGAGGCTGAGGAAGCTACGCACGCCACGGCTTCGACGACGGTGTCCGTGGCGCGAGCTTTCCAGGAACTGGGCCTGCAGCGCGGTGAGTTCGACCTCGCCGTTCATCTGGGGCTGGTCGCGACGGAGCACGCCACGGGCGGGGCGGCGCCGAGGGTCCGCCGCCAGGAGATCGACCGGTTGCGCGCACTGCCGGGCTTTCCCGAGTCGCTTCGGGTCCGTGTGCGCACCGCGGGTACGGCGGAAGGGGCGGCCCTGCTCGGCGTGAGCCCTGCGCGCTTCACCGGCCTCGCACGCATCGGGTGCATCACGCCGGTGGCGTTCTATCTGAACCGCTACCGCGCGGTCGTCTGGCTCTACCGCGTGGAGGAACTCCGCGCCTTCGCCGCGGGAGAACCCGACCTGGTCGGCGGGAAGGGCCCGGCGGGGATGCGCGCCTTGCTGGACGCCGGAACGGACCGGCGAGCGCGTAACTGGCGTTCACGCAGGGTCGAGAGACTGCTGAGCCGCACGGAGGACCCATGGGCGCGTGCTGCCCTGCACGCCTCCGGGCTGGATGCGGTGCAGCTCGCGGAGGTCGTGGACGACCCGTACGAGCGCGCCCACCTCACGCGGACGCGGCCGGACCTCGTGTACGGCCGGCCGGGGTCCCTGGCGGGGAAGGAGGCCATGGCGAAGCTGATGCTCGCGGACGACCCCGACGAAATCCTCTGGCGCAGGGTGAATCTGACGCTGGAGCTGGACCGGGCGCGTGAGGCGCGCCCCGCACCCCGACCGGGGTACGCATCCGTCCCCGGGCATACCCGCGCGTCCGCTCCCCCGACCGTGGCGGCGCCGAACAGGACGAGCGGCCGAGCCCTCCGCCGGCCGGGGACGCGGCGCCAGGATCCGGGGCGGGGCCTGCTCGCCCGCATCGGTCTGCGCAGGCCCACGGGCAGGGATCACTCATCCAATTGCATCGTGCGGCCGGTACCGCCATCCTTGCCCCCATGTTGATCAGAGAAGCCACCGCCGAGGACTGGCCCGCCATCTGGCCGTTCTTCCACGAGATCGTCGCCTCGGGTGAGACGTTCACGTTTCCACTGGACCTCGGCCGCGAGGAGGCCCAGGGCTGGTGGATCCTGACGAAGCCCAGCCGTTCGGTGGTCGCGGTCGACGAGGCCGGCACGGTCCTCGGCACGGCCAAGATGAACCGGAACCACATGGGCAACGGCTCGCACATCGCCAGTGCCAGCTACATGGTCGCCCCGGAGCACTCCGGGAGGGGCGTCGGACGGGCCCTGTGCGCATACACGCTGGACTGGGCGCGTACGGCCGGTTACCGCGCCATGCAGTTCAACGCCGTGGTGGAGACGAACACCCACGCGGTGAAGCTGTACCGGTCCCTCGGCTTCGAGATCGTCGGAACCCTGCCCGAGGGGTTCAACCACCCCACCGAGGGCTATGTGGGTCTGCACATCATGCACAAGCGGCTCTGACGGCGCCCCGCAGCCGGCCGGGAGGTCTGGCGGCGGGGCGTATTCCGGCCATCCTGCGTGTGTCCGTCATGTCACAAGTAGCGCTGATGTGGGTGTGGTTGGTGGCTCGGCGATGTGTGGGCGGTGTGTGGGGGGCGGCTGCACTTCGTGTGAGCGGGGGCAGTACTGTGCGCCCCACCGCCTCTCCGGCGGTGAACTCATATGGAGGAAGAATCCATGACCATACCCAGGAGATCGTGGCGTGGCGCGGGAGCATTCGCGGCCGCTGCGGTGGTCGGCCTGGCAGGCGGAGTGCTCTCCGCCGGTCCGGCCGCAGCTCACACCCCCACCTGGGCCGTGACCTGCTCCGAAGTGACGCTCAATCTGACCCAGTACTCGGCCGACGCCACCAACCAGGTGACCGTCTCCGTGGAGGGTGGCGACGTGCTGCTCCCCACGACCGAGTTCGGCAGGGAGTACAGCACCACGACGCCGCTCCAGCTCCCGAAGCACGACAAGGAGCTGACGGTCCGCCTGGTCGTCAAGGCCGGTGACGACGACAAGTACTCGGTCGACCAGACGAAGACGGCCCCGGTGTGCGAGGGAACCACCCCGGAGCCCACTCCCCCCGTGGAGAAGCCTTCGGCGACCCCGAGCACCGAGCCGGCGAAGCCCGAGGCTCCCGCGCCGAGCGAGACCGCCACGGAGGCCGCGCCCGCCCCGGCGGAGCCGAGCAGCAGCGCCCCCGACCTGGCCGAGACCGGTTCGTCGTCCGCGACGCCCGTGATCGGTGGAGCAGCGCTCGCGGTTCTGCTCGCCGGTGGCGGCATCCTGTGGTCCGTCCGTAAGCGCCGCAGCGTGCAGCACTGACGTACCCAGGCAGTCCGGGCCGTAGGTGGTCGTCCACCTACGGCCCGGAGACAGGGCGCGCCGTGCCGGTTCCCGGTGCGGTGCGCCTTTGGCGCGTCCAGGAGCGGGTTGCGGGCATGTTCGCGTGACCCCAGAGGCAACGGGATGCCGGACGCGCCGAACACCGCGGCAGCCGCACAGGCACCGGCGGGCGCCGGTGCGGCGGCGCCGTCCCCGTCGGCCCTGTGCCTACGAGACCGGGCCGATCTCGCACCAGACCGCTTTCCCTTCGCCCCGCGGCTCGATCCCCCAGCGCTGGGCCACCGCGTCGAGGAGCAGCAGGCCGCGTCCGGAGGTCGACGTCTCCCCCGGAGTGCGGCGCCTCGGCCAGACACTGGAGCGGTCCTGGACCGAGAGCCTGACGCGCCGCACGGGCTCCGGGAGGACCTCCAAGGTCAGCACCGCGCCACCCTCCGTGTGCAGCAGCACGTTGACCAGCAACTCTCCGGTGACCAGCACCGCGTCGTCAGCCAGACCGCTGAGATCCCAGTCCTGCAGCGCCTGGCGCACGATCGAACGGGCCTCCGACAGCCCTTGCGGATCCGCCTGGTGGATGTACTGGTGCAGTCGTGGCGCACGGGGTGACCCGACATCAGGACTGCGCCGTACGACCAGCAGGGCGACGTCGTCGCCCGATCCCCACCGCTCCCACAGCCGGTCGGACAGGTGGTCGGCGAGCGCCTCGGCGCCGTCCGGCCCGCCACTCACCTCGTGGATGAGGGCGGCGACACCCGTGTCGACGTCGGCTCCCGGCTCCTCCACCAGACCGTCGGTGTAGAGGACCATCGTCTCGCCGGGTACCAGGTCGAGACGGGTCTCGGGGAACTCCTCGTCCCGGAAGTCCGTGGAGATCCCCAGGGGCAGGCCTCCCCGCACCTGGGGGACCCCGACCCTCCCGTCGGTGTGCCTGATCAGCGGACCGAAGTGTCCGGCACGGCAGACGCGCACCTCGCCCATGGCGAGGTCGACCTGGGCGTACGTACACGTCGCGAAGCGGTCGGTGTCCAACTCGGCGAGGAAGCGGGAGGCGCGCGCCATGACGGTGGCGGGGGGGTGCCCCTCCGATGCGTACGCACGCAGGGCGATCCGCAACTGCCCCATGATCGCGGCAGCGTGGGTGTCGTGGCCCTGAACGTCCCCCACCACCACGCCGATGCGGTTCCTCGGCAGCGTGATCACGTCGTACCAGTCGCCGCCGACCTCGCGTCCGCTCCAGGCCGCGTGGTACCGGACGGCGATCTCGCCGCCCTCGATCTCCTGGATGCGCCGGGGGAGCATCGCCGACTGGAGGCCGGTCGCGAATTCGCGTTCCTCGTCGAAGAGGATCGCCCGTTGCAGCGACTGCGCCACGATGGCGGCCAGCCCCAGGCAGAGGATGCGCTCGTCCGCGTTGAAGACGGTGCGATCACGGTAGAAGAGGGCGAGACCGCCCAGTGAGCGTGCCTGGGCGATCAGGGGCAGGTAGGCCACGGCGCGGAACTTCAGGCGGCCGATATGGGGTTCGAGCACCGGATAGCGCCTGATCAGCGAAGCGAGCGAGGTGATGAACAGCGGGCGCCCGCTCAGGATCGTGTCCCCGAGAGGCCGTGTCGGGTCGAGCCGACCCGAACCCAGGTCTTCGAGGACGTCCACGGACTCGCCGCTCAGCGCGATGATGTTGAGCGCGGAATCCTCCACCAGGCCGAGTGCCAGTCCGTCGGCGCCGATCCCCACCAGGCCACCTGGTCCCGTGAGGGCCGCCGTGACGTCGTCGACGGTCACCGCACGTGACATCGCCGTCGTGGTGCGCTCGACGATGCTCGACTGGCGGCGGCGCCGCTTTTCCAGGTCCAGGACGAAGGCCGAATGGGTGACCTCGGCCGTCGCGTCCCGTACCACGCCGATGACCCGGTGTGCCCGTCCGTCCTCGGACCGCAGGATCCGCGCCTGGACGTGGGTCCACTGGTGGGTTCCGTCCTCCAGCGGCACCTGGAAGTGGACGCTGTAGGAGTGGCTCCCGCCGGAGATCGCCTCGTCGATGGCGCCGTCGAGGCGAGCCCGCTCCTTGGCGTCCAGCCGCTCGACCACGGCCGACGGCCGCGCGTCGAAGGTCGCGGGATCGAGACCGAAGACCTCCAGACCCGCCTCGTCGACGTCCAGGGTCCTGGAGTCCAGATCCCACTCGAAGCTGCCGGTGCGGTTCAGGGCCAGGCGCTCAGCAGGGGCCGTTTCACCGGCGCAGCGCCGGTCGAACCGGAGCCGCGCATCCGCGTCGCCGTCTGCTCGCCGTGAAGTGTCGCTCATGCCTGCTCCGGAGATCGTCCGGCGGGGGCTGCTGGACGTCGCGGCCCATAGATTCCAATTGTCGAGCCCGTGGTGCGGGAGTGCCACAGCGGTCGCGCCGGCGGACCCGGCGCGAACGGCCCAGGACGGGCGTCGCAGAATGGCCCGCAGAGATCGTCCACGGCTGACCGGAGCGCACCCATGAACGTCGACGAGCCCGTCCTGCTGCACACCGAGGGCCACGTCCGCCACATCGTCCTCAACCGTCCGCGGGCGCTGAACGCGCTCACCCACACCATGGTCCTGGGCATCGAGGAAGCGCTCATCGAGGCCGCCGCCGACGAATCGGTCACGGCCGTCCTGATCAGGGGAGCCGGCGACCGAGGCCTCTGCGCGGGCGGGGACATCCGTTCGATCTACGAGGACGCGCGCGCCGGCCGCCGCGCGTCCGTCGGTTTCTGGCGCGACGAGTACCGGCTCAACGCCCGGATCGCCCGTTTCCCGAAGCCGTACGTCGCGCTCATGGACGGCATCGTGATGGGCGGTGGCGTAGGGGTTTCCGCACACGGGGACGTCCGGATCGTCACGGAGCGTTCACGCGTCGCGATGCCCGAGACCGGCATCGGCTTCGTCCCGGACGTGGGCGGTACCCATCTCCTCGCCTCGGCGCCCGGCGAGCTCGGCGTGCACCTGGCCCTGACCGGCCGTGCCGTGGGTGCGGCGGACGCCATCCTGTGCGGCCTGGCCGACCACTTCGTCCCGGCGCACGCGCTCGCCGAGCTTGTCCGCGACCTGTCCCGGAGCACGGGCGCCGCGGAGGTGGCGGACACGGTACAGCGTCACGCGACGGAGGCCCCCGGAGGGGAGCTCGCCGAGCAGCGCGCGTGGATCGACGACTGTTACGCGGCCGACACCGTCGAGGAGATCGTCGAACGGTTGCTGAAGAGCGGCGTGGCAGCGGCCGAGGAGACAGCCGCCGCACTTCTGGCCGTCTCACCCACGGCGCTCAAGGTCACGCTGGCCGCCGTACGCGGGGCCCGGCGGCTCGGCGGTCTCGAGGAAGTACTCGACCAGGAGTTCCGTGTCTCCTGCCGGGCCTTCGCCGGACCTGATCTGGTGGAGGGCGTCCGCGCACGGATCATCGACAAGGACCGCAGCCCGCGATGGAGCCCTGCCGACCTCGATGACGTCACCGCCGCCGACGTCGCCCGTCACTTCGAGCCGCTCGGCGACGAGGAGCTCGGGCTGGCCTCCCGCTGAGAGGGGACCCCGCCGCCGGGGACGCGCTGTTGTCCGGGCCGTGAGGGTCGGCGCGCGCCCTTCGGCCGGCCTGCGCTGTCAGCGCGCGCGGGCCGGCGCGCCGGCTGGGACCACCACGGGTCGACCTGCCAGCCGACCCGCGCGCCTCACCGCCCCGGGCCACCGAGGGCTGACGCTTCCCCCGGCCTACCGGACTCAGGCCGAATCGGTCACCCCGCGCCCGCCCGCCCGCGCGCGCCAGCCCTCACGGGCCGGCCCGCGCGCCCTCCGTGCATGCGCTCCGGCCCGCGTGCCCTCGGGACATGCGCTCCGGCCCGCGCGCCCTCCGGGCATGCGCTCCGGCACGTGGCGGCCCCGCCCGGACAGCCGGAGGTCACCCGCGGATGCCCAGCCGGTCCGCGGCCCTGTCCCAGGGCCCCACGTCGCCCTGCGGGGTGTAGTGACGCACGTCCTGGGTGCGGGCGACGAGCCGCCGCATGTCCGCGAGTCCGCCTACCAGACCGTGGGCCCGGGCCTGGATCAGCACATTGCCCAGCGCGGTGGCCTCCGCCGGCCCCGCGGTGACCGGCAGACCGGTCGCGTCCGCGGTCCACTGGCAGAGCAGTTCGTTGCGCGAGCCCCCTCCGACGAGGTGGATGCGCGTGACCTCACGCCCGGCCAGCCGTGCCGCCTCGCGCAGCGTCCCGCGATGCGCCAGCGCCAGGCTCTCCAGGACACACCGCACGTATCCGCCACGACCGTCCGGCGGGGCCTGCCCGGTTCTGGCGAGAGCGGTGTCGATACGCGCGGGCATGTCCCCCGGCGCCAGGAACACGGGATCGTCCGGGTCGATGACCGCTCCGAACGGCCTGGCCCGCGCGGCCTCCGCCAGCAGGCCCGGCAGGCTCGTCGGCGTACCGTCGCGGTCCCACGTACGCCGGCATTCCTCGAGCAGCCACATCCCCATGATGTTGCGCAGGTAGCGCACGGTGCCGTCGACGCCGCGCTCGTTGGTGAAGTTCGCCGCCCTGGACTCCTCCGACAGCACGGGCGCGTCCAGTTCGAGACCGGCCAGCGACCAGGTGCCGCAGGAGACATATGCGAAGCCCGGCTCCGACGTGGGAACCGCGGCCACGGCGGACGCGGTGTCGTGTGAGGCGACGGTCGTCACCGGAGTTCCGGCGGGCAGGCCTGTGTACTCGGCGACGTGCGGAAACAAGGTGCCCGCGCGCGTGCCCGGCTCGCGCAGCGCGGGGAAGAGCTGACGCTCCAGGCCCAGTCGCTCGATCAAGGTGTCGGACCAGGTGCCGGTACGGGCGTCGAAGAGGCCGGTCGTCGACGCGTTGGTCACCTCCGCGCCCCTCGCCCCGGTCAGCCAGTACACCAGCAGGTCGGGCATGAGCAGGAGCGTCCGGGCCGCCGCCCACTGTTCCGTGGAACGCTGGGCGGCCAGCTGGAAGACCGTGTTGAACGGCAGGTGCTGCAGTCCGTTGACCTCGTACAGCTCCTTCGCGGAGACCTGGGCGAGCACCTCTTCGGCGGCGGCGCCGTTGCGGCCGTCGCGGTAGTGGAACGGCACCCCGAGGAGCGACCCTCCGGCGTCGAGGAGGCCGTAGTCCACGGCCCAGGTGTCGATGCCCACGGAGGTGACGGGACCACGGAGCGCCGCGGCGCGCAGCCCGTCCAGCATCCCCTGGAACAGGGCCAGCACGTCCCAGCGCAGCCCGTCGGGGATCCGGACCGGGGTGTTGGCGAAGCGGTGCGTCTCGTGCAGCACCAGTTCGTCCCGGCCGACCGTGCCGGTGATGACCCGGCCGCTGGTGGCGCCCAGGTCCACGGCGGCGAAGACCGGGGCGTGTCGTGAAGTCGCAGGCATGGAACTCTCATCCGATCAGGACGGAGCCGCGCCCCGGCGCGTTCGAGGAACAGCGTCCGGGGCGCGGCTCGGTGACACGTGGTCAGCGGAGGAAGGCCGCCGCCACCCCGGCGTCGACGGGGATGTGGAGGCCGGTGGTGTGGGTGAGGTCTCCACCGGTCAGGGCGAAGACCGCGTTGGCGACATGCTCGGGGAGCACCTCCCGCTTGAGGATCGTGCGCTGGGCGTAGAACTCGCCGAGCTTCTCCTCCTCGATGCCGTACGTCGCCGCGCGCTGCGCCCCCCACCCCGCCGCGAAGATCCCGGAGCCACGGACCACGCCGTCGGGGTTGACCCCGTTGACCCGGATACCGTGTTCGCCGAGCTCGGCGGCCAGCAGCCGCACCTGGTGCGCCTGGTCTGCCTTCGTGGCCGAGTACGCGATGTTGTTCGGGCCCGCGAACACGGCGTTCTTCGACGCGATGTAGACGATGTCCCCGCCGAGGCCCTGCGCACGCATCACCCGCGCGGCCTCCCTGGACACCAGGAACGATCCGCGCGCCATGATGTCGTGCTGGAGGTCCCAGTCCCGGGCCGTGGTCTCCAGGAGCGGCTTGGAGATCGAGATCCCGGCGTTGTTCACGACCAGATCCACGCCGCCGAAGGCGAGGGCCGCGGCCTTGAACGCCTCGGCGATCTGCTCCTCGGACGTGACGTCGACGGTCACGGCGACGGCCTTGTCCGGCCCGCCGAGATCCTCGGCCACGGCCTGGGCGTTCGCGGTGTCGAGGTCGGCGACGACGACACAGGCGCCCTCCGCGACGAGCCGGTGCGCGATCGCCTTGCCGATGCCCGACCCCGCGCCGGTGACCAGCGCGACCCGGGTAGCCAGTGCCTTCGGTTCCGGCATCCGGCGGAGCTTGGCCTCCTCCAGCTCCCAGTACTCGATGCGGAACTTCTCCGCTTCGTCGATCGGCGCGTACGAGGAGACCGCCTCGGCGCCCCGCATCACGTTGACGGCGTTCAGATAGAACTCCGCCGCGACCCGGGCGGTCTGCTTGTCCTTGCCGAAGGAGAACATGCCCACGCCGGGCACCAGCACGATCGCCGGGTCCGCCCCGCGCATCGCGGGGGAGCCGGGGATGGCGTGCCGCTCGTAGTAGGCGCGGTAGGCGTCCCGGTACTCCTCGTGGAGCTCCTGCAGCCGGGCCACCGCTTCCTCCAGCGGCGCGTCGGCCGGCAGGTCGAGGACCAGCGGGCTGACCTTCGTACGGAGGAAGTGGTCGGGACAGGACGTGCCGAGGGCGGCGAGGCGCGGGTGCTCCGCACGCGAGAGGAAGTCCAGCACGTGCGCCGCGTCGGTGAAGTGCCCCACCTGAGGCCGGTCCGTGGACGCGAGCCCCCGGATCACCGGCGCGAGGGCCGCCGCCCGTTCCCGTCGCGCCTCGGGGTCCAGGGCCTCGCGGCCGGGGAGCACCGGACCGAACGGCTCCGCCTTGCCGCGTTCCTCCAGGAACGTCTCGGCGGTCCGGATCATCCAGAGGGCGTTGCGCTCGCACTCCTCGGACGTGTCCCCCCAGGCCGTGATGCCGTGACCGCCCAGGATCACGCCGACGGCCTGGGGGTTGGCCTCCTTGACCGCCGCGATGTCGAGGCCGAGCTGGAATCCGGGCCGGCGCCAGCCCACCCAGGCCACCTTGTCGCCGAAGCACTCGGCGGTCAGCTTCTCGCCGTCGGCCGCGCACGCCAGCGCGATGCCGGAATCCGGGTGCAGATGGTCGACGTGCGCGGCCTCGACCAGCGCGTGCATCGCGGTGTCGATGGAGGGGGCGGCACCCCCCTTGCCATGGAGGCAGTAGTCGAACGCCGAGACCATCTCGTCCTCGCGCTCCACCCCCGGATACACGTCCTTGAGCGCGCGGACCCGGTCGAGCCGGAGCACGGCGAGCCCGGCCTCGGTCAGGGTGCCGAGATCGCCGCCCGAGCCCTTGACCCAGAGCAGCTCGGCCTCGCCGCCGGTGACCGGATCGGTCTCCGTGGCCTTGGCCGACGTGTTGCCACCGGCATAGTTGGTGTTGCGGGGGTCGGAGCCGATCCGGTGGGCGCGCTCCAGGAGCGCGGCGACTTCGGCGTGCGTCGCGGACGTCATGACAGTTCCTTCGGGAAGAGGACGGGGACGGGCGGGTGGGGACGTACGGCGGGGGAGCGACGCTCAGGCGCCCCAGCCCGCCTGCTCCCCGCCGACGCGTTCGGAGGCGATGCGCTCCTGGTTGCCGGAGGCGAGGTAGGCCGCGAAGGGGTCCCGGGCCAGACCGAGCTCCTCGCGCACCTCGGCGAGCAGCGGGCGTACGTCCGTGTTGAACGCGTCCATCAGCACACCGTTGGCGGCGAGGACGTCGCCGGAGCGCTGCGCGGCGGCCAGTGCCGAGGCATCGATCAGCAGCGCCTTCGCGGTCGCTTCCTGGACGTTGGTCACCGAGCGGATGACGGCCGGGATCTTGGCCTCGATGTTGTGGCACTGGTCGAGCATGAAGTTGACGTCGGTCTCGGGCTCCAGACCTCCGTTGACGGCCACCTCGTGCATGATCCGGAAGAGCTGGAACGGGTCGGCGGCGCCCGCCATGAGGTCGTCGTCCGCGTAGAAACGGGAGTTGAAGTCGAACGCGCCGAGCTTCCCCTCGCGCAGCAGGAACGCGACGATGAACTCGATGTTCGTGCCCGGGGCGTGGTGACCGGTGTCCACGACGACCTTTGCCTTCGGGCCGAGCTTGAGGCAGTGGGCGTAGGCGGTGCCCCAGTCCGGGACGTCGGTCGCGTAGAACGCGGGCTCGAAGAGCTTGTACTCCAGCAGCATGCGCTGGTCGTCACCGAGGCGCTCGTACACTTCGGCCAGAGCCTCGGCCAGCCGGTCCTGGCGGCCGGCGATGTCGTCCTGGCCCGGGTAATTGGTCCCGTCCGAGAACCAGAGCTTCAGGTCGGGCGAGCCGGTGGCGTCCATGATGTCGACGCACTCGAGCAGATGGTCGACGGCCTTGCGGCGGACCTTCGGGTCCGGGTGGGTGACCGAGCCCAGCTTGAAGTCGTCGTCCTGGAACACGTTGGAGTTGATCGCGCCGATGCGCAGTCCGAGCTCCTCCGCCCGGCGGGTCAGTGCCGTGTAGTCCTCGACCCGGTCCCACGGGATGTGCAAGGACACCTTCGGTGCGACCCCGGTGTACGTGTTCACCTGCGCCGCGTCCGCCAGTTTCTCGAACGGGTCACGAGGGACACCGGGCTGGGCGAAGACCTTGAAGCGGGTCCCGGAGTTGCCGTAACCCCAGGACGGCGTCTCGATGACCTGGGACTTCAGAGCTGCCTTGACGGCCGACACATCAGACATGAACACCTCGTAAGCAGAGTCATCCGGCGACCGGTCAGATCGGGATGTGAATCGTTTCATCCGGAACGTACGCTAGGTTTGGCCCATGCTGCCAGTCAAGCAGCCAGTCAAGTTTCTTCTGGACTTGAATCAATTCATCACCCCTGATGAAGGGCTTCCTGTGGTCTTGTCGGCATTGACATGTGACCAAAAGGTCACCTATTTTGGAGGGATGGACGTGGTCTTCAAAGCCCTGGCCGACCCGACGCGGCGCAGTCTGCTCGACGAGCTCTTCCGCGAGGACGGGCAGACACTGAGTGCGTTGGAGGCCCGTTTCGACATCACGCGGTTCGCGGTGATGAAGCACCTCAAGCTGCTGGAGGCCGCGGGGCTCGTCGTCACGCGACGCCAGGGGCGGGAGAAGCTCCACTTCCTGAACCCGGTGCCCATCCGGCTCGTCCACGACCGGTGGGTGAGCAAGTACGCGGAGCCCTGGGCCGCCGGGCTCAGCGAGCTCAAGAGCCGACTGGAGAACGTCATGGAGAAGGTCTTCGAGATCTACATCCGCACGACCCCCGAGCGACTCTGGGAGGCGATCACCGATCCCGAGATCAGAAGCAAGTACAACTTCGGCGCCCGCGTCACCTCCGACTGGACCGAGGGTTCACGCTTCGAGATGGCAGCACCAGGCGCTCCTGGGCCGCTCGGAGAGGGCCGGAATCTGGAGGTGGACCCCCCGCGCAGACTCGTGCAGAGCATGGTCGCCCTCTGGAGTGACGAGGTGCGCAGCGAGGGGACCAGCCGCGTCACCTGGGAGATCGAGCCCGTCGGCGACTCCTGCCGGCTCACCGTCACCCACGACGAACTGCGCGACGGCGCCAGCGAGGAGCTGTACGGCGGTTGGCCGATGATCCTCTCCGGCCTGAAGACATGGCTCGAGACGGGCGAGCTCCTCGCCACGCCTGGCTCGCTCATGTACACCGACCGGTAGCCGCGCCGGTGGCCCGCCACGGTGGGCGCCCCGCCGGGGCGACCGGCCCCGGACGCGGCGCGCCCACCACGCGCGGGTTTCAGCGATCCGACCCGCTCAGGCTCGGCTGCAACTGCCTGACAAGAGCGAAGAACCGGTCCTCGTTACCCGACAGGCCCGCATCCCGCAGAGCCTCGTCCGCCTCCTCGATCGGGGAGGTGAGCAGAGGCATGTAGAGCGGGGCATCCGCCGGGTCGGCCAGCGCGGCGCGTGTGGCCGCCAGCAGACGGACGTACGCCTGGGCCGCGGCGATTTCTGCTTGGTGCATCTCAGCATCTCCCCGTCAGAGGTGTCGGACCGTCAAGCATCCCTCATGGGTCTGACAACGCACCGCAGCCGATGCCGACGGATGCTCAGGAACGCCCTGTGGACGGCGCCTCGACCTCGACGTACCGCCGCCGCCGTGGCCCGCGGTACAGCAGAGCCGTCCAGCCCAGCCGACGCAACACCGTCACGCAGCCGTGCAGCGCCTCCTCCTCGCCGTGAGCCGCCCCGCTGCCCGGCGGACCCGTCCACTCGACCCGCACCGAGCCGGACGCCTCGCCCGCGCAGACCCGGTAGCCGGTGGCAGTTCGCTCCCCGGAACGGCCCACGGCGGAGGGGGAGATCCCCGCTGCCTCCAGCGCGAGCGCCACGGCCCGCACCGGCCGGTGCAGTTCCCACGCGGCAGGCGCACCCTCGGGATCCGCGCTCCCCGCACGGGTCAGCCGCCTGATCTGGAGCATCCCCTCGAACGCGGTCCGCACCTCCCCGGCCCGCACGCCCGGCGGCGCGGTGGCCGCCGGACCGTCGCCGGTGGCGGGCTCGAACCCCCCTCCCTGCGCAGCGTTCACGTCCTGTCCCCTCACCGGTACCGAGTCCTGGGGTCAAGTGTGCGCCCGCCCACCGACAGCGGAGCCCTCCTCACGCGCGGCGGCCGCACCGGCAGGCCCCGCCACCGAGGGCCACTCCTGCCGGTGGGCCCGGCCCACCCCTAAACTCTGAGGCGACCGACACGACGGAGGAACCGCGCACGTGCCCGACAACCACCCGACCACACCGCACTTCACCGACCGGGCCGACCTGAGGGCGGACTGTGCGAACTGCTTCGGGCTGTGCTGTGTGGCCCTGACGCTCACCGCGTCCGCGGACTTCGCGATGGACAAGGACGCGGGAACTCCCTGCCCTCACCTCGCGGACGACTTCCGCTGCGGCATACACACCCGACTGCGCTCGGCGGGGTTCTCCGGCTGCACGGTGTACGACTGCTTCGGCGCGGGTCAGAAGGTCTCCCAGGACACCTGTTCCGGCAGGGACTGGCGTTCCGACGCACAGGCCGCCCAGGAGATGTTCCAGGTCTTCCCAGTGATGCGCCAGCTCCACGAACTGCTGTGGTATTTGACCGAGGCGCTCGCCCTCCCGGCCGCGTCCCCCGTCGCCGCCGAGCTCCGGGAAGCGCTGGCCGCCACGGAACGCCTCACCCGCCGACCTGCCGGGGAACTCGCGGAGTTCGACGTGTCCGCACACCGCGGCGAGGTGGCGCCCCTGCTGCTGCGCGCCGCCGAACTGCAGCGCGCCACCCTTCCCCGGCGCACGAAGCGCAGCCACCGGGGCGCCGATCTCATCGGCGCCCGGCTCTCCGGCGCCGATCTGCGCGGAGCCGAACTCCGTGGGGCCTACCTGATCGCCGCCGACCTGCGCGGAGCCGATCTGCGGTGCGCCGAACTCATCGGCGCCGATCTCCGTGACGCCGACCTGTCCGACGCCGACCTCACCGGAGCCATCTACCTCACCCAGGCCCAGCTCAACGCGGCGAAGGGCAACGCCGCCACACGGCTGCCGCCCTCCCTGACCCGGCCGGGGCACTGGGCCGAGGCCGGGTCAGGAGGAGCGTGAACACCACGGCTCAGGACGTGAGTTCGTCCCAGTCGGCCTCCACGTAGCCGAGCATGCGGTTCATGGCGATCACCTTCGCGTTCGTGGGATGGTGCACGGTGCGGACGAGGCGCACCCCGCACAGATCCGCGAAGCCCATCCCGTGCACCTTCATGGCGACGGCCACACCCGCTCCCCGGAACGCCCGCCGCACGCCGGTCATCTCGTTGAACACACAGCCGGACCCGCGGCGGTCGGAGGTGGCGGCCATCCCGACCCACTCGTCACCCGCGAGCGCCAGGACGACGCCGCGCGGATCGAACGACGGCACGTCGACGCGTTCGCGCAGGTACTCCTCGTACGAATAGAACGGCCCCCGCCCGGGGATGTCCGCGGCGCACTCCTTGTTGAGTTCGTACAGCAGGCGTCGCTGCGCAGGGCCGTCGCCGAGCTCCGCGAGCGTGGTCAGCCGTACCCCGGCGGCCCGGCAGCGCTCGGCGTACGGCGCCCAGCGGTCCGCGTCGAACGTGCCGACGTCCAGTTCCATCCTGACCCACGCCTCAGCCATGACCGGGACCACCCTCCACACCGCCGGACGCCCCGGCGCCCTTCTGCTCCAGCGCGTCCCTGAGCCGATCCAGGGTCGTGCGGATGTTCACCCGCTGGAACTCCGCGAACGTCTGGCCCCGCGTCGCGACGCGGTCGAAGGCGTTGGCGAGCAGGTCGGGCCATGCCCGCCGGTCGTCCGTCCAGGTCTCGGTGACCCGGGTACCACCGTCGACCGCCTCGAAGCGGTACTCCCACAGGGCGATGGGCCCGGGAAGCAGGGGACGACGGGCCCCTATCGCGTGGACGCGAAAGGCAAACCGCTGCCCCGGATCGGCGGCCGTCACCGTGCACCTCGTGGTCCAGCGGAAGGGCCCGCGCTTGTTGCGGCCCTCGAAGACCATGCCGACGTGGGTACCCCGGTGTTCACCGAGAACCCGCGCGCCCAGGTTCTCCGGACTCCAGCGCCCCATGGCGGTGGGGTCGCTCACCTGCTCGTACACGGTCGACGGGGTCACCCTGATCAGAACGCTGTCCGACACGGACATGGTGCGGGGCATGAGCGGTACTCCTCCTCCTCTGCCGCCGGGGCGCCTGAGGGGAACCCGGGCGGATCACGTGCGAACGGTCGGCGATGCTGGTTCGTTGGACAGTGTGTCGTACACGCAGTCGCAGTCAGGAAACCGGACCGAGGAGCCCGCACATGCCAAGCCCCATCCAGCTCGGAACCACCCGCACCGCCGAGCCTCCCGGTGCGCGGACGCGTCTGGTGGAGCGGCTCATGGAGCGGTTCCCCCATGTGCCGAGAGAGGCGGTGATCAAGGAGGACCTGCTGCGTGGCGGCATGGCGTTCGACGAGTCCGCGCTGAGTGACAACGAACACGGAGACGTCAAACCGAAGTCGTACTTCATCTTCTCCTTCGACCACGGGACCCTGCCCGAGCTCGGGGCCGCCGCCCTGCGCAGGCCCCCCGAGGAGATCGTGCTCACGGGCGGCGCCTACGACCTGCGCCGCACGGTGGTGTCGGTGCGGGTCAATCCGGCCTCCCCCTACCGCGTGGCCGCCGGTCCCGACGGCGTGCTGGGCCTCTATCTCGACGGCGCCCGCATCTCCGACGTGGGCCTGCCCCCGATGCCGGACTACTACCGCCACACCCTGGAGAACGGCAAGTCCGTCATGGAGGTGGCCCCCACCATCCAGTGGGGCTATCTGATCTACCTGACGGTCTTCCGGGTCTGCCAGTACTTCGGTGCCAAGGAGGAGTGCCAGTACTGCGACATCAACCACAACTGGCGCCAGCACAAGGCGGCGGGCCGTCCCTACACGGGCGTCAAGGACGTCGACGAGGTCCTGGAGGCCCTGGAGATCATCGACCGCCACGACACGGCGCGGACGACTACGGCGTACACGCTCACCGGCGGCGCCATCACCTCCCACATCCAGGGTATGGACGAGGCCGACTTCTACGGGCGGTACGCCAAGGCCATCGAGGAGCGGTTCCCCGGCCGATGGACCGGGAAGGTCGTGGCCCAGGCCCTCCCCAAGGCCGACGTCCAGCGCTTCCACGACTACGGCGTGCAGATCTACCACCCCAACTACGAGGTGTGGGACCGCCGGCTCTTCGAGCTCTACTGCCCGGGCAAGGAACGCTACGTCGGACGCGACGAGTGGCACCGGCGCATTCTCGACTCGGCGGACGTCTTCGGCGCCCGCAACGTGATCCCCAATTTCGTCGCCGGCGTGGAGATGGCCGCACCCCACGGATTCACGACCGTCGACGAGGCCATCGCCTCGACCACCGAGGGCCTGCGCTTCTTCATGTCGAACGGCATCACGCCGCGCTTCACCACCTGGTGCCCCGAGCCGACCACCCCCCTGGGCAGGACCAACCCGGACGGCGCGCCGCTGGAGTACCACATCAGACTGCTCGAGGCCTACCGGGCCACCATGGAGGAGTACGGCCTCTCCTCACCCCCCGGATACGGCCCCGCGGGTGCGGGCCGCGCCGTGTTCTCCGTCAGTTCGTTCATGGACAGCCTTCCGGCCGGGAACTGACGCCGGCCCGGCCCTCGCACCGTGCGCCCGGAGGGTGCGGCACGAGGGCCGGGGCACTCCCGCGGGGTCAGGCGCGCCACTCGGCGGTGCGCTCCGGGGACGCCTCGGCGAGGGCCTGCTCGATGGCGGCGGCGTCACCGCGATTGCCGTAGACCGGTGTGCCGGGCTGCTGACGCCAGGAGTCGTCGATGCCGCCCGCGTCGACGGTGTCGAAGCCGAGCTCGTCGATCAGGTCGCGGACCACCTGCTTGGCCGACGCGTCGTCGCCGGCGACGGGCAGGGCCTGCCGGCCGGCTGTGCCGCGGGGGAGACCCTTGTCGAGGATGTCCTGCGCGTAGGTGCCGTTGAACGCCTTGATCACCGGATGACCGATCTGCTGCTCGGCCCACCGGCTCTCCGGCAGGCCGTCCTCGATCGCGGCGATGCGCCCGTCCCGCTGCGGGTAGTAGTTGCCCGTGTCGATGACGGCGACGCCCTCCGCCGCCCCGTCGAGGAGTCCCGAGGGCAGGGCGGGGACCGCCTTGAGCGGTACGGTCACCACGACGACCTGAGCCCCGCGTGCCGCCTCCGCCGAGGTGACGGGCGTCGCTCCCGTCTCCTTCGCGAGCGCCTCGAGGGTCTCGGGGCCACGGGAGTTGGCGACGGACACCTCGTGGCCGAGTTCGGTGAGACGCCGGGTCAGGTTGCCGCCGATGTTGCCCGCTCCGATGATGCCGATCTTCATGATCAGACCTTTCGCTGCAGAGTGTCCGGGAAAGAGCTCTCGCCGGGTCACCAACCCTCGGAGGGCGGGCGCTATTCCGCTGTGCCGAATCGGTTCCGCAGCCGGGCAGGGGATGGGACCGCCCCGGGTGGGAACCCATGGAGTGAGAAAGCGGAACCTCGGTGCCCCATGTGGAGGCGATGCCCGTGCTGCACGGTGTCGATGTCAGCTCCTATCAGACCGAATTCGACACGGACGGACTGGATTTCGTCTTCGTCAAGTCCACCGAAGGCCGTTCCTATGTCAATCCGAAACTGAAAGGCCAGGTGAAACGCGCCAGGGACGCAGGGTGTGTCATCGGTTTCTACCATTTCCTGTGGCCGGGTCATGCCAAGGAACAGGCGGCTCATTTCGTCGACAGGACCCCTGAGCGTGCGGGGGATCTCCTGGCCGTCGACTGGGAGCGGACCGGTGACGGGACCCACGCGACGAGCGCGGACAAGGACCGCTTCATCCGTGAGGTGAAACGGCTGAGGCCGGGTCACCGTGTCCTGCTGTACTGCAACCGCACCTTCTGGCTCGACCACGACACGACCTCCTACGCCGGTGACGGACTGTGGATCGCCGACTACGGCACGGCCGGGAAACCGCGCATCGAGGCGGACTGGCGCATTCACCAGTACACCGACGACCCGCTCGACAAGGACGTGGCCGACTTTCCCACCCGGGAGGCGATGCGGGCCTGGGCCGAGGTCTGAGGGCGGCCCGGCCGTCAACCACGGCATCCCGGCCATCGGCCAATGGAGTGCCCTTTCCCAGCCACTGGTGCAGTGCGCACGCCGATGACCTGCGGCACCGCCGCAGGGAGTCCATTCTGGTCGCCGAGTCAGCAATCGGCCGTCGACCGAAGGAGTGCCGCAGTGACGACGAGGGGTCCCTCAGCATCGGTG
Source organism: Streptomyces argenteolus (assembly GCF_042902585.1). Lineage (GTDB taxonomy): Bacteria > Actinomycetota > Actinomycetes > Streptomycetales > Streptomycetaceae > Streptomyces > Streptomyces argenteolus. Next base: position 28,833 of record NZ_JBIBEG010000003.1, on the reverse strand, counting down.
GAAGCCGATGCCGCCTACCAGGACGAACTGCCTGTGCGGCGTCGGCAGCCGGGGAACGTGGTCATCAGGTGGCTCACCACCACCGACCACAAGACGATCGGCACTCTCTACCTGACCACCTCGTTCGCCTTCTTCATCATCGGTGGTGTGCTGGCCCTCGTCATGCGCGCCGAGCTGGCCCGTCCGGGTACGCAGATCATGTCGAACGAGCAGTACAACCAGGCGTTCACGATGCACGGCACGATCATGCTGCTGATGTTCGCGACGCCGCTGTTCGCCGGATTCGCGAACTGGATCATGCCGCTGCAGATCGGCGCGCCCGACGTGGCGTTCCCGCGGCTGAACATGCTCGCGTACTGGCTGTACCTCTTCGGCTCGCTGATCGCGGTGGCCGGCTTCCTCACCCCGCAGGGCGCCGCCGACTTCGGATGGTTCGCCTACACCCCGCTCACCGACTCGATCCGCACGCCCGGCGTCGGAGCGGACCTGTGGATCATGGGTCTGGCCTTCTCCGGCTTCGGCACGATCCTCGGTTCGGTCAACTTCATCACCACGATCATCTGCATGCGCGCACCCGGCATGACGATGTTCCGCATGCCGATCTTCACCTGGAACGTCCTGCTGACCGGTGTCCTGGTCCTGCTGGCCTTCCCGGTCCTCGCCGCCGCACTGCTGGCCCTGGAGGCCGACCGCAAGTTCGGCGCACAGATCTTCAACCCGGCCAACGGAGGCGCACTGCTCTGGCAGCACCTCTTCTGGTTCTTCGGGCATCCCGAGGTGTACATCATCGCCCTGCCGTTCTTCGGCATCGTCTCCGAGATCATCCCGGTCTTCAGCCGGAAGCCGATCTTCGGTTACGTCGGCCTGATCAGCGCGACGATCGCCATCGCCGGTCTCTCTGCGACGGTGTGGGCCCACCACATGTACGTCACCGGCGGTGTGCTGCTGCCGTTCTTCTCCTTCATGACATTCCTCATCGCCGTGCCGACCGGTGTGAAGTTCTTCAACTGGATCGGCACGATGTGGAAGGGATCGCTGTCCATGGAAACGCCCATGCTCTGGTCGATCGGCTTCCTGGTCACCTTCCTCTTCGGCGGACTCACCGGCGTACTCCTGGCCTCACCACCGCTGGACTTCCATGTGTCCGACTCGTACTTTGTGGTCGCGCACTTCCACTACGTCGTCTTCGGCACGGTCGTCTTCGCCATGTTCGCCGGATTCCACTTCTGGTGGCCGAAGTTCACCGGCAAGATGCTGGACGAACGGCTCGGGAAGATGACGTTCTGGACGCTGTTCATCGGCTTCCACGGCACCTTCCTGGTGCAGCACTGGCTCGGCGCCGAGGGCATGCCACGTCGCTACGCGGACTACCTCGCGGCCGACGGCTTCACCGCCCTGAACTCGATCTCGACGATCTCCTCGTTCCTCCTGGGACTGTCGATGCTCCCGTTCCTCTACAACGTCTGGAAGACCGCGAAGTACGGAAAGCCGGTCGTGGTCGACGACCCGTGGGGGTTCGGCCGCTCGCTCGAATGGGCGACCTCGTGCCCGCCCCCGCGGCACAACTTCCTGACCCTTCCGCGGATCCGCTCCGAATCGCCTGCGTTCGACCTGCACTATCCCTCGATCCGCGCACTCGAGGAATCCGTCAACCGGCCCCACGAATCCGTCACGGTGGCGCCCGGGGACAAGCAGGAATAGGAATCCGGGACGACGGCCCCAGGAGAGGAGGAGCTGGTGGAGCCGGAAAAGGAGAGCGCCCGGGGACTGGCCCAGGTGGAGGGCTATCTGCTCTGGAACGCCGAGGTGGCGGAGGCCCGTCGGCACGCCCGGCTCTTCACCGACGCGATGCCCTGGCTCACCACCGCCCAGCGTGAGGAGGTCGAGCGCGTGTACGTCACGGACAGGGTGGCCCTCTCCAAGGAGATGCTCACGCGGATCGCCGCCAGGGCGGTGGAGCTCCGGGAGGAGTACAGCGCGCGCTACGACCGGCTCCGCGCTCGCTGTGTGGCCGTGTCCGTGCTGACCGTGGGGGCCTTGTGCGGAACCTGCGCCGCGCTCACCCTCGTCGGCCGCTGACACCACGTCGGGGGGCCCGCCCCGGGGGCGGGGGGCCCCCCCCCCCCCCCCCCCCCGCGCCCCCCCGGCCGCCGGGGGGGGGGCCCCCCCCCCCCCCCCCCCCCGCCCCGCGGGCGGCCGGGGCCCGGCCCCCCCGGCCC
>NZ_JBIBEG010000003.1:0-26607 GCF_042902585.1 Streptomyces argenteolus | reverse complement strand
CGTGGGGGGTGGGGGGGGGGGGGGGGGGGGGGGGGGGGGGGGGGGGGGGCCCCGGGGCCGCCCCCCCCCCGGGGGGGCCCCCCCCCCCGGGGGGGCGCCCCGGCGGGGGGCGGGGCCCCCCCACGCCCGCGTCACGCACGGCGAACGCCTGTACGCCTGATGCGTACACCCCCACGGCCCGCGCTCCGGCCCGGAGGCCGGCAGGGCCCCGGGCCACGGTCACCGAGCCGGCGCCGCGCACGCCCGGTCGAGCTCGGCCAGATGCGTAGCGAGCAGCTCGGCGTGGGACGGGGGGAGTTCCGCCGAAGGGTGCACCAGCTGCACGGCACAGGCCGTCGTCGTGTCGATGAGCCGTTCCAGGGCCGCCGTCACACCGTCGGAGCCGGCGGAGTGCCGTGCCACCGGCGGGAGCTCGGCCGCCGACAGGTCGACGGCCGCACGAGCCGCCGCCAGCGAACGGTAGGCCTCGCGGCGCAGCGCCCCTCGCTCGGCGTCGTCGTCCGGGCCGTGCAGGACGTGCCCGACATAGCGGTGCGCCGCCCCCACCGCCGTGTCGAGCGCGGCCCGCACGTGGTGACCGCGCCGCCCCGGCAGCGGCAGATGCCCGACGAGCAGTACGGTCGCGCAGGCGAGGAGGGATTCCACCACGCGGCTCCCGGAGGCGGCGGGCTCACCGCCCAGCATGACGAGCGACAGCACGAGCACGGTGACCACCGCCGTCTGGACGGCGAAGTGGCGGGTGGCGACCGGCAGGAGCGCACCGCTGAGGACCACGGCCGCGAAGAGCGGCCACGGTCCTGGTGCCGCCAGGGCCAGGACCCCGAACCCCGCGGCGCCCACGACGGTGCCCACGGCGCGGCACATCACCCGCGAGGCGAGGGGGCCGAGGTCGGGCTTGACCAGGAAGACGGTCGTGGCGGGCAGCCAGTACCAGTGGTGGTGGTGCAGCCACTGCGCGAGCACCGTACTCGTCGCGCAGCACAGGGCGACCCGCAGCCCGTACTCACGCCCCGCGGCACTCCATGCTCGGCGCGGCGCCGAGGCGGACGCGCGTTTCCCGCGGGTGCGCAGCGGCACGCCGGGGGGCCGGTCGAAGACCGACGCGGCCCGCAGCAGAGCGTCGTCCAGTGCCCGCAGCCCCGCATCCGTCCGTGCCGGAGCCGGCAGCACACCGCAGGGCTCACCGGTGCGTACGGCCGCGGCGAGCCTGGCGGGCCCTTCGGCGATCCGAGCCGGCAGCGGATCCCCTGCCCAGGCCAGGGCGGTCGCGGCCTCCGCCAGGGGGAACGCCGCCGCGTATCGGGCGTGCAGCCGGCGCTCGGCCCCGGAACTCGCGTAGCGCCGCAGGCGAGGTCCCGCCAGGGCGTCCTGCGCCTGGTCGAGTGCGGCGCTCAACGCCGCACGCTCCGCGCGGGCGTGCGGGCCACCGGTCGCCCGCAGGAGCCGCGCCACCGCCTCGTACACGGCGGCGACGGCCTGCCGTTCCCCGTCGAGCCGGTACGGCCCGCCGCCGGTCCTGGCTTCGGACGGCAGGAGCAGCCGGAGCAGCAGCAGCCAGCCCGCCCCGGCCAGGAACAGCAGCGCACGCACCGGTCCGGGCTCGGGGAGAGGCATTCCGGCGCCTATCACGACCGCGACCATCACCTGCGTTCCGCACGCGGACGCGACGGGTCCCGTGGAGCTGACCGCTCCGGCGACCAGGCCCAACAGCCCGAACACCAGGGGCAGGACGACCAGCGATCGGCCCTCGCCCACGGCGGAGGCGACGACGGTGCCGAGCAGGAGCCCGGCCGCGCCCGCCAGCGCGGGCACCCCCAGCCGGGTGACCGCCGCGCGGCGGCTTCCGGGCCGGTCGTTGATGCCCGCGAGCATGGCCCCGAGCGCTGCCGGAACTCCGGCGGTCGGCTGGCCCGCCAGCACCGACACGAGCAGCGGCAGGGCGGCCAGCGCGCCGCGCAGCACGGCGTTCCACGGGATCGGCCCGGGCTGGGCCCGCAGTACGTGGGCGAGCCACGGGGGGATCCGGGTGGCGAGACGAGGGGTGTGCACGAGGCTCCTGTCCGCGAGGAGGAAACGTCATTTCGCCGGCGGACATCTTCGGCCTGGGCACGGACCCAGCGTAGATCCTTCGGGTGGATCGAGCGCTACCGGCGCGTTTCCGGCGTGTGACGGCCGGCCGGAGCGCCGGACGTCATAGGGCTGCGGCGAAATTCTGCGTCCACACCGGCCCGCTCGCCGAATCCTCCCGGCCGATCCCGATCTCCTTGAAGGCGCAGTTGAGGATGTTGGCGCGGTGTCCCTCGCTGTTCATCCAGGAGTCCATCACCGACTCGGCCGTCTTCTGGCCCTTCGCGATGTTCTCGCCGTACGTGCTCCAGCGATAGCCCGCGGCGGTGATACGCGCCCCTGGATCGGTGCCGTCCGGTGAGGTGTGGGAGAAGTAGTTCCGCGCCACCATGTCGGCGGAGTGACGCGAGGCCGCGTTCGTCAGGCGGCTGTTGCCGCTCACGGCCGAGCAACCCGCCTTCGCGCGCTCGGTGTTGACAAGCGCGACCACTTCTTCGGTGACCGAAGGGGCGGACGGGGGCTTCGGAGCAGCGGCCGGCTCGGAGGACGGTGTGCGCGGCTTCGGTGCCTTCTCGGGGGTCGCCGAAGCCGTCCGGCTCCGGGACGGGGAGGGCGACGCCGTGTGCGACGGAGTCGGTGAGGCCGAAGAGGGCGTGGGGGAGGGAGAAGGGGAGGCGGAGCGGGCCTGCGGCGTCGTCTCGGTGGCTGACGGACCCGCGAGGGGCTCGATCGCCGTTGCCGCGCCGTCGTCCCCGTCGTCGGTGTAGAGGTGGACGGCGGCTCCACCGCCGCCCAGGGTCGCGACCGCCACAAGACCGGCCAGGACCGTGGTGCGCCGGCGGCGCCGTACGCCGTCCCGCCGGCGCTCCGCACGACCGGGACCGGACACGGATGCGCCACCCTGCGGGAATACGGCCGGTACGGGCACGGTTGTCGGCCCACCGGCGGAGTAGGCCTCAGCGCCGGACATGAACCCCTCGGCGGGGTAGGGCTCGGAGCCGGACACGAGGCCACCGGGAGGCATCGGCCGTACCGCGGACATCAGCCCTCCGAGGGAGGCGGCCACCGGAACCAGGGCGAGCCCCACGAGGAGGCCCTCCGCCGGGACCAGCCCGGAACGGTGCCCCGAGCACACCGTGCACTCACGGGCATGCCGCGCCAGGCGCTTGCGCCACAGGGCGGACGGCACTCCGTCCCACCCCGCCGTCAGGTCCTCGAGCAGGACGCACCCAGGCTCCGCCGCCAGCGCGCGCACCACCACCCGTGCGGCTTCCAGCCGTTCCTTCATACGCTGCACGCGTACCGCGGTGTGCTGGGGGGACAACTCCAGTGCGGTCGCCATCTCGGCCCGGGACAGCTCCCCGGCGGTCTCCAGCCACCACAGCGACACCAGCGTGCGGTCGTCGTCGTCCAGCCACCTGGTCGCCTCGGCGGCCTCGCGGCGTTGCCCGGTCAGGCCGAGTCGGACGATGGTCAGCCCGACGAAGTCTGCAGCCGGGTCGACGACGTCGTAGGTGTCACCCATCGGATCCGCCGTGATGTCCCCGCTCGCGCGGCGGCGCAGATGCCCGCGTATCTCGTTCATGGTGATGGCCACGAACCAGGAACGGAAGCTCTTGGGCGTGCGGAGCGAGGGGAGGCCGCGGAGCATGCGCAGCACGCTCTCCTGGACCACGTCGTCGACATCGGCGTGGCCGTTGAGCGCCCGGCCGACGATGTTGTAGACGAGCGGCAGGCAGGACGCGACAAGCCGGTCCTGCGCCTCGGGGTCGCCCTTCTGCGCGGCCTTGATCAACGCCGTCTCGCGTGCCTCGCCCATGCTCTGCTCACTCTTCCGGGGTCCTGTTCCGTCACTTCCCACACTCGGGAGACGCTGTGCGGCGGGGACGATAACAGGAATCCGGTCAGGTGCTCGATATCCGCTCCCGGCGGAACGCACCGGACGCCGGAGCCGACGGCGGGAGTGAGAGCCGCCGCGGGTCCGGCGCACCGGAAGAAGGGCGACGCCGGACCGGCCGGCGCCGCCCTGTGTCAGGAGCGGGGCGGGTTGTCCGGGTCGCGGTCCGAGCCGAACTGCTGCTTGAGCTTGTCCTGGCCGGTGTCGACGTGCTTGCTGTACTTGCCCTGGGTCCGGTCGTCGACCATGTCACCCGCCTTGTCGACGCCCTTGCCGGCCTGGTCCTCGTGGCCCTTGAGCATCTTCTTGATCTTGTCCATCGCGGACATGCCAGATCCTCCTCGCTCGGCTTCCCCCCACGCATCAAGCCTCACCGCACATCGCCGGGTCCGCATCCGCGACAGGCGCCGGAGCGACCCGAGGGGGCCCCGACGTGTGAACAGCGGCTGGCTGGGCAGATACCGGGTGACCAGGGAGGTGGTGGCCGTGGGCCGCATCCAGATCGTCCGCCGACCGCAGCCCCCCACGGGGCCGCCCCCGCTGGACCTGAGAACCCCGTCCGGCCGGCCCCTGCCGTACTGAGGCCTGACGCCCACGCGGCTTCGACGTCGTGTGGGCGCAGAGGTGCGAGGCCGACATGAGCGATCACCGGCAACCACCGGGAGACAGGTTGCGCCCGGACGTGCCGCACTCCGCGCGCGTGTGGAACTACCTCCTCGGAGGCAAGGACAACTACCCAGCCGACGCCGAGGCGGGGGAGACCATTCTCACGGCGTTCCCCGACATCGCGGGCATCGCACGTGATCAGAGGGCCTTCCTCGCACGGGCCGTCGCCCATCTGACGGCCTACGCCGGAATCCGTCAGTTCCTGGACATCGGCACCGGGCTCCCCACGGCCGACAACACGCACGAGGTCGCCCAGCGGCTGGCCCCGGAGGCGCGGATCGTCTACGTCGACAACGACCCGCTCGTCCTGACGCACGCCCGGGCCCTCCTCACGAGCACCCCGGAAGGCGCCTGTGCGTACATCGACGCGGATGTCCGCGACACCGGCCTGATCCTCGACGAGGCCTCCCGCACCCTGGATCTCGGCCAGCCGGTCGGTCTCACCCTGCTCGGCATCATGGGCCAGCTGCCCGACAGCGACGATCCGTGGGCCGTGGTGGCCCGTCTGATCGCCGCACTTCCGGCCGGAAGCCATCTGGTCCTGGCCGACGGCACGGACACGAGCGAGACGCTGAACCACGCGATCGCGGCGTACAACGCGCACTCCGCGAACTCCTACCACCTGCGGAGCCCGGCGCGGATCGCCCGGTTCTTCGACGGACTGGAGCTGGTCGAACCGGGCGTGGTCAGGACGGCGCACTGGCGTCCGGACCTCGGCAGTGCTCAGGAGAAACCGCCCAGTCACGCGGTCAGCGGCGTGGGCCGCAAGGCCTGAGGCCGTCGGCGGGCGGGCGGTAAGCTCCGTAGGCATGATCGATCATTCCGCGCAGGCCCGGTCCGCCCGTCGTACGAACTGGGCGGGCAACATCACCTTCGGCGCGCAGCAGATACACACGCCGGCATCGGTGGCGGAGCTCCAGGACGTGGTGGCCGCGGGGACGGCCGTGCGGGCGCTGGGCACCGGCCACTCCTTCAACACCGTCGCCGACACCAGCGGCTCCCTCGTGTCCGTCGCGGGCCTGCCGCGCACGATCGAGATCGATCAGGAAGCCCGTACGGCGACGGTGAGCGCGGGCCTGCGCTTCGGTGAGCTCACGGACACCCTGCACCGCAGCGGATTCGCCCTGCACAATCTGGGCTCCCTGCCCCACATCTCCGTCGCGGGCGCCTGCGCCACCGGCACGCACGGTTCGGGAGTGGGCAACCTCTGCCTGGCCGGCGCGGTCAGTGCCCTGGAGCTCGTCACCGCGGACGGCAGGCTGGTGACCCTGCGGCGGGGAGAGCCCGGCTTCGCCGGCGCGGTGGTCTCCCTGGGTGCCCTGGGAGTGGTGACCCGCCTCACCCTGGACCTCGTACCCGCTTTCGACGTCCAGCAGTGGGTGTACGAGGCCTTCCCCCAGGACCGGCTGCTCGACCGGTTCGACCAGGTGATGTCCGAGGCATACAGCGTGAGCCTGTTCACCGGATGGCACGGCGGCGCCCTCGACCAGGTGTGGCTGAAGCACCGTGTCACGGAGGACGGACCCCGCACCGCACCCGACCGGTGGCACGGCGCGAAGCTCGCCACGGGGCCCAGGCATCCGGTCCCCGGGATGGCCGCCGAGCACTGCACGCAGCAGCAGGGGGTCCCCGGCCCCTGGCACGCCCGGCTGCCCCACTTCCGGCTCGAATTCACCCCGAGCAACGGGGAGGAGCTGCAGTCGGAGTACTTCGTCGCCCGGCACGACGCCGTGGCGGCCTACGAGGCTCTGGACCGCGTCCGGGAGCGCTTCTCCCCGCTGCTGCAGATCGGCGAGATCCGTACGGTCGCCGAGGACGAGCTGTGGCTCAGCCCGGCGCAGGGCCGGGACTCCGTGGCCTTCCACTTCACCTGGGTTCCCGACAGCGCGGCGGTCACCCCCGCGCTCGGAGCCATCGAGGACGCCCTCGCCCCGTTCGCCGCTAGGCCGCACTGGGGCAAGGTGTTCACCACGGAACCCGGGACGCTTCGCGAGCTCTACCCGCACCACGACGCCTTCGACGGGCTGGCGGCCCGGTTCGACCCGGCCGGGAAGTTCCGCAACGCCTTCCTGGCGCACCACTTCCCCCGCGACTCCTGAGCCGCGCCGCTGTCAGACCGCTCCGCGGCCCGACGGGTCCGGTCCCGCCGGCGGGCGCGGCGCAAGTTCCTCCACGAGAGCGGCCAGCTCCTCGCACGCGACCTCCGTCTCGTGACGGATGTTGTTGTGCTCGGTCACGATCGCCGCCAGCAGGAGAGCGGTAAGGGCGACGCAGCCGTTGAGGACGCTCAGGTTGAGCATGACCTGGAGCACGGAGTGGTCCTCGAACGGACCGACACCGTCCGTTCCGGCGACGATCGCCATGACGGACATCAGGAGGGCGCACGGCGCGCTCCCGGCCAGCTGGAAGCGGAGGGCTGCCCACACCAGCACCGGGAAGACCAGGTAGATCATGGACAGCGAACTCCGGGTGGCGACGGTCGTCACCCCCACGGCGACGACCGCCAGCGCCATCGTCTCCGTCCAGCGGTCGTCCAGCCGCGGCATCCGCACTCTGCGCAGGACGAGCAGGAGCGGTGTGACCATGAGGACGCCCATGGCGTCGCCCGCCCACCACGCCGACCAGACCTGCCAGAACTGGCCCGCGGGCAGAGAGCCGCTCAGGAACTGGACGCCGGCGCCCGAGGTGGCGCTGATCATCATGCCTCCCATCGCCCCGAGGAAGACCAGGGCGAGCCCGTCCCGCAGGCGGTTCAGTTCCGTGCGGAAGCCGACGACGCGCAGCGCGAGGTAGGAGCACAGCGGCGCCAGGGCGCTGCCCGTCGCGACGGCCACGCCCCAGAAGGTCAGGCTGTCGCTCAGGGACATGACCGTGAGCAGGGAGCCCAGCGCGACACCCGGCCAGATCCGGGCACCCAGGTAGAGCATGGACGCGAGGGCGATGCCCGACGGTGGCCACAGTGGCGTGACGACCGAGCTCTGGACCGCCACCTGTCTGAGCAGACCGAGCTGCCCGGACCCGAAATAGGCAGCGGCGATGACCAGCATCTGCCCGGCCAGCACGGCTCGACGTCTGTGTACCTCACTGCGGATCACGCACCTCATCAGACACCGCTGACGGCGGCGGGCTCCGGTGACACGCGCGGCGGCCCTACGTCATCCCCGGGCCCGCAGCGTTGGCGTCGTGGCGCAGCACGAGGACGGCAGCGTCGTCCTCGTGGCCCGTGAAGACCGCCGCGTGGAGCACCCGGTCGGCCAGTTCCTCCGCGTCGGCTCCGGCGTGGGCGCTCACCAGCCGCCTGATTCGTTCGAGTCCGTCGTCGATCGACAGGGAGGGCCCTTCTATGACCCCGTCGGTGAGGAGCACGAAGGCGCCCTCCACCCCCAGGTCGCGCCGGGTGACGGGGTAGGGCTGGCGGAGGGCGATACCCAGGGGCAGGCCGCCGGCGTCCGCCGTGATGCCCGAGCGGCCGTCCGTCGTCGCCCACACGCAGGCGACATGGCCCGCGCGAGCGCTCCGCAGTTCCCGGGTCCCCGGATCCAGACGCAGGAAGGAACAGGTCGCGAAGAGGCTGGAGTCCATCGAGAGGATCAGGTCGTTCGTGCGGCTCAGGACCTCGCCCGGGTCGGCGGCCGTACTGGCGATGGCGCGCATGGCGATGCGGATCTGCCCCATGAAGGCCGCGGCCTCGACGTCATGGCCCTGGACGTCACCGATGGCGAGGCCGAGCGCACCGTCCGGCAGCAGGAACCCGTCGTACCAGTCGCCGCCGATGTCCAGCCCGTCGCGTGCGGGAGCGTACCGGGCGGCGGTCTGGAGCCCCGGCAGGGCGGGCAGCGCCGCAGGCAGCATCTTGCGCTGCAGGGCCTGCGCCAGTTCGACGCGTGCCTGGTGCAACTCCACTTCCTGCCTGGCACGGGCAGTCAGGTGCTGCAGTGTGCTGAGCAGGTCCTCGGCGCTCGCCGACCGGGGAGTTCGACGCCGGTTCATGGGCCGCTCCGCGTTGCGATAGTCCCTGCATCCTATTTCGGGGGTGAGGCTCCTGCGAGCGCTGGGCCGCCGCCGGCGGACGGCAGGTTCAGCCGGCGCGTCCGAGGGACGCGGTGAGCCGCCCCAGCGTCTCCTGCAGGGCGAGCACCTCCTCCACCGACAGTCCGGTGGCCCTGAGGATCGCCCGGGGCACGGGAAGGGCACGTGTGCGCAGCTCCGCTCCGGCCCCGGTGAGCCGGACCGTCACCGACCGCTCGTCCTCAGGGCTGCGCTCGCGCGCCACAAGACCGGCCGACTCCAGTCTCTTCAGGAGCGGGGACAGCGTGCCGGAGTCCAGGTGCAGCAGCTCGCCGATCGACTTGACCGGCAGCGGCCCGTGCTCCCAGAGCACCATCATCGCGAGGTACTGCGGATAGGTGAGCCCCAGATCCTTGAGCGCTTCCCTGTAGACGCCGCCGAAGGCACGCGAGGCCGCCTGGAGGGAGAAGCAGACCTGATGGTCCAGCCGGAGGAGCTCGGTGTCCGGCAGGTCCGACAGGCCGGGGACGGGGGTGGGTGGTGGCGTCATGGGTCCAGGGTAGCGTGCCGAGCGTGATTGAGTTGTGCGCGATTCAATTGTGTGCAACTCTTTGGTGGTGGCCGGCCCGCGGTCACCGCCGTACGAGATGAGGACACCCATGGACGCGCTGTACACCGCCGCCGCCACCGCGAACGGACGTGAGGGCCGGGCTGTGAGTTCGGACGGCCGGCTCGACCTGGCACTCGCCCTGCCGCCGGCCCTCGGGGGCAACGGCGAGGGCACCAACCCGGAGCAGCTGTTCGCCGCCGGGTACGCCGCGTGCTTCGCCAGTGCGATGAGCTCGGTCGGCCGTGAGATGAAGATCGACACCAAGGACGTCGCCGTGACCGCCGAGGTCTCCATCGGCAAGGACGACACCGGCTTCGGCCTCGCCGTCGTCATGCGGGTCGAGCTGCCCGAAGCCCTCGAGGGTGAGACCGGGCGCAAGCTGGTCGAGGCCACGCACGCCTACTGCCCCTACTCCAAGGCCACGCGTGGCAACATCGAGGTCGAGCTCGTCATCGAGTAGTCCGTGATTTCCGGTTTCCCGTCCGCCGTCCGGGGGAGGCGGCCCTCCGGACGGCGGGAGCCTGGCTCCGGGATGGCTTCGAACACCTGCTTCTCTGACCGGGGCGGCCCGTCCTCACAGGGGACGGCCCGAGGGCCCCGGCCTGCTTTCCCGGGTCCGCCGGGAGACGGCCGGAGGCGAGCGCGTACACTCGGCTCCCGTTTCCGCTGATTGGCGGGCATAACCGATCGTTAGGCAGTTTCACGTGAGTTCCGCAGACACATCCGACGCGCCGATCTACGCCGGTCTGGTGGAGGAGCAGGGCGATGTTCCGGCCGAGGTGCGGCGCATCGCCGAGGAGACCCTGCTGGAGGTGGAGAGCGCGCTCGACTTCAGCGCGGTGCGCGCCTCGGCCGGCATCCGCTAGGGGATCATGCCGGGGCGCAGTGGGCAGGATCATTCCGGCGCCCACTGACCCCTCACCCCGTACGGAGCACCGCGTGACCGTCAGCCTGCACCCCTCAGCCACCGTCCTCTTCCAAGGGGACAGCATCACCGACGTGGGCAGGCTCGTGGAGCCGGACAAACCGCTCGGCAACGGTTACGTGCGGATCGCGGCCGATCTGCTGCGTGCCGCGCGACCCGGCTGTGGCATCACGTTCGTGAACCGGGGCGTCGGCGGCGACCGCGTGGCGGACCTGCGGGCCCGGTGGCGTGAGGACGCCGACGGCTTCCGGCCGGACGTCGTGTCCATCCTGATCGGCGTCAACGACACCTGGCGCCGTTACGACTCCGGGGAGGTCACCCCGGTGCGGGCCTTCGAGGCCGACTACCGCGCCATCCTCGGGCAGGTGCGGGAAGGCCCGGACGCCCAGCTGATCCTCATCGAGCCCTTCCTCGTCCCCGTGACGGACGAGCAGTGGGCCTGGCGTGAGGACCTCGACCCCAGGATTCAGGCGGTCCGCAGGCTGGCCGAGGAGTTCGACGCCACGCTGCTGGCGGCGGACGGGCTGCTGAACCAGGCCGCACGGGCCGCCGGCGGCGCCGAACACATCGCCGGCGACGGGGTCCACCCGACGCCGTACGGGCACACGCTGCTCGCGGAGGCCTGGGTGGCGCTGGTGGAGGGCGGGGAGCCGTCCGGCTCCTGAGCGACCGCAATCCTGGCCCAGACGGTCTTTCCCGCCGTGGTGGGCCGGGACCACCCCCACGCGCAGCTCAGCGCGTCGATGATGCTCAGGCCCCTGCCCCGTTCGAGGGACTCGTCAGCGGTGCGGAGCACGGGGACGGCGGGGCTCGGGTCGTTCACCGCGCAGACGAGTGTGCCGTCCTGGCGTGCGAGGCCGAGCCGCGCGGAGGGAGCGCCGGCGCGCTCCCCGGCGAGCCGCAGCCCGTGGCAGACGGCGTTGCTCATCAACTCGCCCGCCACCAGCGCGACATCGTCCGCGCAGTACCTCAACCCCCAGCGCTCGAGCGCCTCGCGTACGAACTCGCGCGCCTGCCGCAGGCTCTCCGGGCCGGGTCCCAGCCCGCGCGTGGTGAAACCCGGGTCCGCGATGCCGAGATCCCGCGCCAGCTCCTCGTGCGGGTCCGGAGCGATCGGCGCCCCGCCGGGCGGGTCGGCCGCTGCTCCGTCACATGATGTGTTCTCCGCGTGCATGAGCGCTGATCATCCTCCGCAGAATTGCCGGTCGATGGTGCCGAGAGGGTCGGACGTCCCCTAGTATCCTCGCCGACCGTCCACCCGGTGCAATTGCATCAGAAATTGCACCCCGGGGTGTGAGCAGCGGACAACTGTTCACCGCGAGACGGATCCTGGCCGCGCACCAGGGCGGCCCGCATCCAACCCGAAAAGGAATCGTTCGCATGCAGCACATCGACAACGGTGTCCCCGCCAACTCCCTCACGGGCGTGGAGTGGAAGAAGAGCCGTCACAGCAACCCCAGCGGCAACTGTGTGGAGATGGCGCTCCTGCCCGGCGGAGGAGTGGCCGTCCGTAATTCCCGGCACCCCGACGGCCCCGCCCTCGTGTACACCCACGACGAGGTACGTGCCTTCCTCGCGGGCGTCAGGGACGGTGAATTCGACGCCATGGCCGGCTGAGATCCGCAAGCGAAAGGCTGAATCGGTACGGCATTCATCTACCGGCGGGACCTCTCGGGGCTCCTGATGGCACACTGGCGTCACGACGCCCGTCCTCAGGAGTCCGCATGCCCGGAACCGAACCGCTCCCGCCGTTACGGAAGCAGGCGCTCGCCCCGGTCGCGGGGGCAAGTCCCACCGCCCTGCGTATCGTTCTGGGCGCACAGCTGCGGCGGATGCGCGGGGAGGCGGGACTGACCCCCGAGGCCGCCGCTTCCCGGATCCGGTGCTCCACCGCGAAGATCAGCAGGATGGAGACCGGGCACTCTCCGTGCAAGGAGCGCGACGCCGTCGATCTGCTCGCCCTCTACGGGGTCACCGACCCTGGCCGGACGGCCGAGTTCGTCGACCTCGTCCGCAGGGCGGGGCAGCGCGGCTGGTGGCGCAACTACGCCGACGTGCTGCCGGACTGGTTCGAGCCACTCGTGGGCCTGGAGGAGGCGGCGGCGTCGATCCGCACCTACGAGGGACACTACATCCCCGGGTTGCTCCAGACGGCCGACTACGCCTACGCGGTGGTGCGTTCCGGCCATGCTCTCGAATCGGAGGAGGTCACCCGGCGACGGGTCGAACTGCGCCTCAAGCGGCAGGAATTGCTCCGCCGCCCCGACGCCCCCAAGCTCTGGGTGCTGCTCGACGAGGCCGTACTGCTGCGCCCGACGGGCGGCGCCGACGTGATGCGCGAGCAGCTCGCCCATCTGCTGGACATGACGGAACAGCCGCATGTGATCGTGCAGGTGGCGCCCTTCGACGTGACCGCCCACACCTCTCCCGGCAACGGCATCACCTACCTGCGGTTCGCGATGGAAGGGCTTCCCGATGTCGCGTACATCGAGCACCTGACCAACGCCACCTCCGTGAACAAGCAGGAGAGCACGGACGAGTACCGCTGGATCCTGGACTCCCTCAGCGCACAGTCCCCGTCTCCGGTGGAGAGCAGGGACCTGCTGAGGCAGGCGCTCGCTCGCTACAGCTGAGAGGCGGGCCGCTCGGCGACGTCTTCCGTGCCGGGCGACCCGCACACTCCGCACGCACGGGTGCTACCGCTGGGCGACCACCCCGGCGGGCGCCCTCACCACTTGCGGGCGACGCCGCCGTACTCGATCCACTCCTGGGTCTCCTGCTTCGGTGCCAGATCGGAATCCGGCCGCCAGGTGGACACCTCCACCAGGCCGGGCTCCAGGACGTCGAGGCCGTCGAGGAAGTCGCGTACGTCGTCCTGCCGTCGCACCCGCCCCCACCGGTTGCCCGTGCTCTTCGCCATGAAGTCCGTGACGAAGTCGCGGGTCGCGGCGTCCTCGCTCACGAGCTGGCACACGACGAGGAAACTACCGGGGGCCAGCCGGTCCGCCACCCTGCGCACCAGGCCCGCGGGGTCGTCCTCGTCGGGGATGCAGTGCAGGACGGACACGAACAGTGCGGCCACCGGCTCGTCGAGATCGATGAGCCGTCGCACTTCCGGGTGACCGAGAATCCCGTCGGTGTCCCGCATGTCCGCCTGGATGACCGCGGTCCGGTCGTTCTCCTCGAGTATCGCCTTTCCGTGGGCCAGGACGATCGGGTCGTTGTCTATGTAGACCACCCGGGAGGCGGGGTCCACCGCCTGGGCGACCTGATGCACGTTGTCCTGGGTCGGCAGGCCGGACCCGTGGTCGACGAACTGGCGGATCCCGTACTCGGAGGCCAGGTGATGCACCACCCGCCGCAGGAACCGGCGGTTGTTCACGGCCAGGACCTTGGTGCTCGGTACGACCTCCAGCAGCTGCTCGCACGCGACCCGGTCGGCAGGATAGTTGTCCTTGCCGCCCAGGTAGTAGTCGTACATCCGCGCGACGCTCGGAACGTTCACATCGATATTCTTCGGAATGGAGGTGTCCCCGTTGCTCATCCAGTCCCTCGCGGTTCTGAGAGAAGAAGTCCGTGTCGGTGTGGGGGTCATGCTAAGGATCTCGGGGCGTGGCTGACAGCCCTCGGGGGAGTGGGGAGAGGTGTGTGACGTCTAATCAGCCAGGTGCGAACGATGCCGGACACCCGAAGTACCGACCATTCTCCGTCTGGCTCCGCCATATGCAGGCTCTCGTCGTCGTCGAACTGTCAATATGCCCTGGTGGAAAGCCATTTATCGCATGACAGCTTCATTCGGAATGTGCGCGCAGCCGGCATGAAGCGCCGTTTCGATGCGGCTTGAAATCGACGGTGCAACTCCGGGTGGTCACCC
This sequence comes from Streptomyces argenteolus, assembly GCF_042902585.1. Taxonomy (GTDB): domain Bacteria; phylum Actinomycetota; class Actinomycetes; order Streptomycetales; family Streptomycetaceae; genus Streptomyces; species Streptomyces argenteolus. The sequence continues at coordinate 12,560 of NZ_JBIBEG010000003.1, read as the reverse complement.
GCGGAGTCGCCCGAAAGTGAGGGATGGGCCGGCGTCGGACGTTCACCGCTCCGCTCCGGCGCACTATCGTGGGGCCATGTCCGCCCCTGAGCTGATCCGCATCGTCTCGCGTGACTCACCCATGGCCCTGGCCCAGGTCGAACGCGTCCGGGCCGAACTCGCCGCCCTGTACCCGAACACCGCCACCGAGGTCGTTCCCGTCAGGACCACGGGCGACAAGTGGCTGGGAGACCTCTCGAAGGTCGAAGGCAAGGGCGCCTTCACCAAGGAGGTCGACGCCGCTCTGCTCGCGGGCGAGGCCGACCTCGCCGTGCACTGCGTCAAGGACATCCCCGCCGACCGTCCGCTGCCCGCCGGCACGACCTTCGCCGCCTTCCTGGAGCGCGACGACATCCGCGACGCCCTCGTCCACCCGGACGGGCTCACCCTCGACCAGCTCCCCGAGGGCACACGCATCGGCACGTCCTCCGTGCGGCGGGTCGCGCAACTGGCCTCCTCCCATCCCCACGTGACGTGCATCCCGTTCCGGGGCAACGCCAACCGGCGTCTGGCGAAGCTGGCGGCGGGGGAAGCCGACGCGCTCCTCCTCGCCGTCGCCGGCCTCCACCGGATCGGCCGCCCCGACGTGATCAGTGAAACCCTCGGCCCCGAGACGATGTGCCCCCCGATCGGCGCCGGTGTCCTCGCGCTGCAATGCCGTGAGGGCGACACCGCCACCATCGACGCGGTCGGCGCGCTCAACCACCCCGGCACCTTCCGGGAGGTGACGGCGGAGCGCATGTTCCTGCACGTGCTCCAAGGGCACTGCAACTCCCCGATCGCCGGATATGCCACAGCCCATCGCAACGGGGACCTCTCGCTGCGTGCCTGCGTGTTCACCCCCGACGGCAAGACCGTCCTCAACGCACACGAGTGGGCGGGACCGCTGGACCCCGCCACCCTCGGTACGTCCGTGGCCGTCACCCTGCTGCGTCAGGGCGCCCGCGAACTGATCGACTCGATCGCGCACTGAGCCGCGCGATGCCGTCCAGCGGTTCCGCGGGGCCGCCGGCCGGAGCGGTTCCGCCCTGCGGTCGGCCCGCCCGCGTAGGGTCGTGACCATGGTGCATGTGCTGAGCAGCCGGGTACTGCTGAAGCCCCGTGACCCCCAGGCCTCGCGAGACTTCTACGGACGGACTCTCGGGCTGTCCGTCTACAGGGAGTTCGGGACGGGCCCCGAGCGGGGGACGGTCTACTTCCTCGGCGGAGGCTTCCTCGAAATCTCCGGACGTGCGGTCTCTCCGCCGGCCGACACGCTGCGCCTCTGGATGCAGATCGAGGACTGCGCGGCGGCCCACGAGGAGCTGTCGGAGCGGGGTGCGCGGATCCTCCGGCCACCCGTCCAGGAGCCGTGGGGGCTGATCGAGATGTGGATCGAGGATCCGGACGGCCATCGCATCGTTCTGACGGAGGTGCCCGCCGACCACCCGCTGCGCTACCGCCCCTGAGCGGCCGGGTACCGGGCCGAGACGTCACAGGGGCGGCCTGCGCGACCAGGGCGTCGCGGTGCTCGGTGTCCCGGGTGTGACGGCGTGGGAGAACGGCGAGCCCGACAGGGCCGGAATCCGGACCACGTCACCGCCCCCGCCCGGCCAGTCGCCGGCTTCGGGGCCGACGGACCCGCACGGGCTCGCGCCGGGACGGTCCCGGAGGAGGGTGGCACGGCTCCTTCCCCGCCGAATCCCGACCGTGGTGTCGCGGGAGAAGGCGTACGGCAACCGTGGCAGGGAGCGTGGCCCCACGACCGCCGGGCGTCAGCACCCCTTGTGTGCTCCGGATCGCAGACGTATCCGGGTCAGCCCGTCCTCGCCGGCGGGCCCGGAGGCGGACTTGTCCAGGACGTAGGCGGTCCTGTGCCCGGCTACCTTGACGTGGTTGGGATACGCGTTCGTGGCGACGGTCTCCACGACGCTCCCGGCCCGCGGATCGACGACCGAGACGCCGGCCGCCAGGCGGTTCACCACCAGGACGTTGCCCGAGCACGGCTCGGTCGCCACGGACTTCGCGCCTGCGCCCGTCGGCACGGACCGCCTGAGCGTGCCGCTCCTCAGATCGACCACCGACAGTGTGCCCGAGCCCTGATCGGCCGTGTAGGCGGTCCGTCCGTCCCGGGAGAGCGAGATCGACAGCGGTCCGGTGCCGGTGGGGAGGAGACGCGGGGCCGAGGAACCCGGCGCCAACTGGATGATCCGGCTGTTCGTGAAGTCGGCGGTGTAGACCGTCCCGGTCCGTTCGTCGAGCGCGAGCCCTGTGGGACCGCTTCCCTCGACCGTGACGCGCCTGATCTCCGCGAAGGTACGGCTGTCGAAGGCGACAAGTGAGCCGTCGCTGAAAGAGCTTGCCCACACGATGTCGCGCCGCTCGTCCACGACGACCTCACGGGAGTGGTTCACGTCGAGGCGGGTCGCGAGGTGCCTGCCGGTCCGCTGACTGTAGACGGCGACGGAGTTGTTACGGGTGTTGGTGACCCAGAGGGTGTTGTGCTCGTCGTCCACGTCGATGCCGTAGACGGCCTCGACCGTGCCGTCGGAAGGGGGCGTGTAGGCGGCCTCCACCTTCAGCGTGCCGGGGTCGATCCTGAGGAGCCGGGACCCGGTGGTCGGGGCCGGCGGCTGCCCCACGGAGGCGGTCGCCCACAGCACGTCGTTGCGCTCGGAGTAGGCCGACTGGTAGAGGCCCTGTGCGAGAGGAACCGTCGTCACGTGCGGGCTCACGGGGGCCCCGGTTCCCGCCGTGGCGGTACCGGCCGGCGCGAGTGTGCTGCATGCGACGAGTGCCACGGCCGTCGCGGCGACGCGGCGGACACGGCGGTTGAGCGAGGCCATGTGTGCTGTTCTCCCTGGGCGGGCGCCTCCTGCGAGGCACCCGCGGTATGCGGACGCGAGTCACCGCGCCCTTCGGTCGGGCGGCCGAGGCCCCGGAGCCGGGAGCGCGGAGTGACGTGCACTCAGCGCTCGCATGGCGTGCGGGACTCGGCGCCTCACGTGAAGTTAGGTAACCCTAAGCTAAGTTTTGACCCCAGGGCAACCGGCCTCGGGCCTGCGCAGGTGCTCTCGCCGCCCGGCTCGGAGCGCGCCGCGGGCCGCCTGGAACCGCAGACTCCGCGCAGGCCCGGCCGGTAGCCTGTCCGCCGTGATGACAGGTACTGAGGAGACCCGGCTCGTCATCCTGCGCGGCAACAGTGCCTCGGGTAAGTCCAGCGTGGCCGGCGGCCTCCGCGACTCCTTCGGCCGGGGCCTGGCCCTGGTCGCCCAGGACAACCTCCGCCGCGTCGTCCTGCGCGAACGGGACCGGCGGGGCGCCGCCAACATCGGCCTGATCGACATGACAGCCCGCTACGCCCTGGACGCCGGCTATCACGTCGTGGTCGAGGGCATCCTGTACGCCGACCACTACGGCGACATGCTCCTCCGGCTGCGCACCGACCATCGAGGCCCCACCCACGCCTACTACCTGGACGTGCCGTTCGAGCAGACCCTCACCCGGCACGCGACCAAACCGATCGCCCGCGAGTTCGGTGAGTCGCAGCTGCGCGACTGGTACCGCGAGCTCGACCTGCTGCCGGACGGCGTCGAGACGGTCATCGAGGCCGACAGCAGTCTCGCCTCGACCGTCGACCGCATCATGCGCGAGACCGGCCTGGCCACTCTCCCGGCCATGGAGCACTGACGCGGGCGGCTGCCGAGGGGGCGGGGTGCCACGTCGCCCGGGGAGGAACGGCCCGTCGTGATCTGATGGAGTGATGGTGCGTCGATGGACCGGGTTCGGTGCGTGGGTGGTGTGGTGGGCTGTCATCACCGCCGTGTTCTGGCTGCTGGGCGAGCCGGCAGGCCGGTCCTCAGGTCTCCGGGGGTGCGCGGTCACGGCGGCGTTCGTGATCGTGGTGGGTGAGTGCGGCGACCGCCTGCGGCGGCGCTGGGCGTCCAGGCGGCCCGGTGCCCGGGAAGGGGATCTGTCCGGCCGGCGGTGAGCGCTGCCGCTCGCCCGTGGGGATTGCCCGGGAGCGTTCGGACGCAGGGATCCGCACTGCGGGCGAGGGGGGCCTATCTCCGAACTCCCCTTGCCGCAAGAGCGGTTGCCCCGCCGGCCGGCCACGCCGTACGGTGCTCACGCCGGTGCTCACATCGATGGGGGAGCGGGGCGTTCGATGGCGGCGGACCCCGCGAGACGTGGGCCGGTCGCACCAGCGGGGGCCGGAGGGCACGTACGCCTCGGCGCTTTCGTCCGCCACGCCCGCTGTGACACGCGGCGGCGACAGTTGTCGAGGGGGCGCCACGGGTGCCGTACCTGCCCAGCAGAAGGAGTACCTGCGGTGAGCGATGTGATGACCATGCGGGCCGTGCCTGACAGGAGCCCCGAGGGAGCCCCGGCGCCGGTCACGCACGTGATCGATGTCGCCGGAGGGCCGGGCCCGGGCCAGGTGTTCGCCTATGTGGAGCGCGAGCTTCCGGCTGGCGGCGTACCCGCGTACCGCGCCGCCCGCAGCAGCGGTGCTCGCTCCTTCGTCCTGTGGGCCGACCCGGACCGGCGGGAACAGCTGGCCCGTGTGGTGACCGTGTCGGCCGACGGCGGTGTGGCTGCGTTTCAGGTGCTCGGCGCCCACGGCGAACTGCTCGGTACGGTCGTGCGCGAGAAGGCGCTCCGGGGCAAGGGCTGGCGTACCCGCTGGACGGTGGTGCCGCCGGGCGGCCCTGAAGCGGTGGGTTTCAAGGGCCGGATCGGCTGGTGGTGCATGTGGTGGTTGTTGCTGCCCCTGCAAATGTTCATCCTCGTCTTCACCGTTCTCGACGGCACGCCCAACAACGAGGGCGGTGTGGCGCGCGGTCCCCGGCGCATCAGGTGGCGCGCGGGTGGGCAGCTGCCGCTGGAGTTCAGGTCCCGTGGCGACAGACTGCATCTGCACGCGCCGGGTTTCGACCGGCGGTTCGGGGCCGCGCTGATCGCGCTGCTGCGCAGCTTCAACACGGGTGCGTGGGACGACAGGAAGAAGTGATCGGTGTACGTTCCGTTCGTACGGCGACGCTCGGCGACCGCCCACGGTTCGAGCAGCGGGTGCTGCTCGCCGCCGGCACGGTCGGCAATATTGATCCCCGCACCCACGCACCCGGACCGGCCGAGCAGTGCACCGCCTACGGGGCGAGGGTGGTGTTCGCGGGCTGTGCACAGTAGAACTGGGGCCCATGTATGACCAACACCTCCTCACCCGGCCCGGATGCCAGGCCCGCCGGGGGTGTATCCGCCGGCGCGGGCCCGGGAGCTCAGCGGCGGCTACCGGCGGTGGGCCGGCATCCTCCTCTGGCTCGCGATCATCATCGCGGTCCTCGTGGTGGTCGCGTTCGCGGTGAGTCTCGTCCTCCTCGTGCAGGCGGACGCGGACTCCGGGAAGGCCGCCTACGGTTACCTCGCCATCGTCCTCTGGGTCGGTATCGCCGTGGCGCTCCCTGTCCTGCTGGCCGTCGGCATCCCCGGCGCGGTGATGACCCGGCGTGTGCGGCAGCAGAGGCGAGCGGGGATCGAGCGGCCGTAGCGCCTCACGCGTGCCGAACCGCGGCTGCCGAGACCGGCGTCACCACCTCGGTACGCAGCGGGCGGGACGGCGGGGGAGTCGTGCGGCGACGCCTCCGGCGCTCAGCGCTCGATGTCCGGTGAGGCTGCCGGGGGCCGGGGGCGGCGGTCCGGAGGCAGGCCACAGGCGGGTGTGCCGCCCGGCAGCCGTTCACGGTTGTCCGCCACGAGCCTGTAGATCCCGTGGGCGATCCAGCGGAGGGGCGGCAGGGTGAGCATGGCTCCCGCGACGCTCCAGCCCTTTCCCGCGCTCAGCAGCAGCTTGGCGACGGCCTGCGCACCACCGTGGACCGTCCCTGCCGGAGTGACCCACAGGACCTCGTGGACGGCCCGCTCCTGAGTCGTGCCCAAGGACTCCAGGTCGGCGAACTGCCAGGGAGTGATCTCGCAACGGGGCCGGACACGCCGTTCGGCGAAGATGACCGAGGACGTGCAGAAGGAGCAGTCCCCGTCGTAGACGAGTACGGGTCTGGTGCGCATGCTTCGATGATGCCGCACGTGACGGTCCCGCTCTGCCGGGTCGTAGGGGCCGGGCGGCCCGTGTCCCGCCGGAGGCGCGTGGGCTCACCTCCGAGGGCGGCAGTCCTCCTGTAGCGGCGCTGACCGGGAGAGCCCGCGCCCGCCGGTCCGGCGGACGATCGAAAGGTCGGCCACTTTGCGGAACCTTTACCCGTGCCAGGCCGTTTGCCAAGTGAGCCGACGGGCTCCTGATCGATCGTCCAGACGAAGACCGAGGTGACCTCAATGGCAGTGTGGGACCGGCTCAAGGATCAGGCCAGGACTCTCCAGCAGTCCCAGGGCGCGCGAGGATCGAGCGGCGTAGGCGGCGGGCACGGCTCGCAGGGGTCGAGCGGTGGCTCCCGTGCCCAGCTCGTCAGCACGCTGAAGTCTCAGCTCGCCTCGCTCAAGACGGAACTGAAGAGCGGCGCCTACCGGGACGCGAGCATGGCCATGTGCGCGCTGGTCGCGGCTGCGGACGGTCATGTGGACCCCGCCGAGCGCCAGCACGTGGAGTCGATGATCCTCGGCAACGAGGTGCTGCAGAACTTCCCGCCCGAGCAGTTGCGGCAGCGGTTCAGCAAGCACGTCGACCAGTTGACGTTCAACTTCCAGCAGGGCAAGTCCGACGCGATGCAGGAGATCGTGAAGACGGCGAAGAAGCCCACCGAGGCGCGTGCCGTCCTTCAGACCGGCATCGTCATCGCCGGCGCCGACGGCAACTTCTCCCAGGCCGAACACGCGATTCTTCTCGAAGCGTGCACGGCTCTGGGGCTGTCCCCGGCCGAATTCCAGCTCTGATCCGAGAGGGGCTGGGCGGCCCATCGTCACGCCGGGGCGCAGGCCGGGCATCACCGTCCCGGCCCCCGGCGTGCGGGGCGGCGGGAGCGTCAGACAGTGGTGTTCCGGTGCAGGGCACGGGGGCCCGGCCGAGCACCTGACCTCGCCAAGGGTGCCTTCGCGCGGTGGTCGAGCTCCCAGCTTCAGGGGCCCGGGGGCGGCTGGTGCCTCCGGATAAAGAGGCTGAGCGGCCGATGTCCCCCGTGCTTTCATGGGCGCATGGTCTCGGCTGAGCGCCTGCTCGCCTTCGCGGCTATGTCGTTCCTCATCATCGTGGTTCCCGGTCCCAGCGTGTTGTTCGTGATCGGACGAGCCCTGGCACAAGGGCGCCGTGCCGCGCTCACCACGGTCGTCGGGAACACGCTCGGCGCTTACGTGCTCATCGTGGCCGTCGCGCTCGGTGTCGGATCGATCGTGGAGCGGTCGGTCCTCGTCTTCACCCTGCTCAAACTCGCCGGCGCCGCCTACCTCGTGTACCTGGGCGTCAAGGCGTGGCGGCAGCGCGGCTCTCTGCGGACCGCGTTCACCGCGGAGAAGTCCACGCAGGGCGGCCTGCGCACCCTGGGGGAAGGCTTCGCGGTCGGTGTGGCCAACCCGAAGACCCTCGTGTTCTTCGCCGCGGTCCTGCCACAGTTCGTCGACCGAACCCAAGGGCACGTCGTGGTGCAGATGCTCGCCCTGGGGCTGGTCTTCACCCTCATCGCAGTGGTCTGCGACAGCGTGTGGGGCCTTCTCGCGGCAACAGGGCGCGACTGGTTCGCCCGCTCGCCCCGGCGGCTCTCCCTGGTCGGAGGCGTCGGCGGGCTGACGATGATCGGCCTCGGTGTCACGGTGGCGGTGACGGGCCGCAAGGAATGACGGGGCGAGGTGCTTTCCCGGGAGGAGTGTGGTCAGTCGCCCTGCCCACGGGGGGCCGCTCCGTCGCCTGCCCAGGATCGCCTGACTGCCGCCGCGCGCCGTGCCGCAGGGGGGACAGGGGTGCGCCCCCGAGGCCGCCGACGCGGTGCGCGCGTACGCCGCCAGGACCCGTGCGAACGCCGACCGTCTTGCCGCCCCTCGAGGACATCGCCGCCAACGGCCTGCCCGCCCTCGACGATATCGGTTGCCACCGGAGCCCCGAATACCGCCGATCATCGGTTCTGGAATCATTCGCGCATGGAATTCGAACTCACGCCGCCCACCGGTCTCGGCGCCCTGGTCATCGGCATGCCCCGCGAGGCGGCAGAGCAAGCGCTCGCCTCGTTCCGCGACCCCTCAGCGATCTCGGAATCAGATCAACTGGGCAGGTTCGTCTTCCGGCCAAGTGGCCTGATGGTCAGCATTCACTGCTCGCGCGGCAAGCTCGAAGCAATCGAGCTGGGCCGACCCGCCAGCGGCCAGGACATCGTCCGGTTCCGCGGCCTCGACGTCTTCGGTCTGCCCGCTGCCGAGGTGGTCACCCAACTGCGAGGGCTCGCCACAATCACCGAGGCCGAGGACGACCCGGCCTCCTTCATCGCACCAGACCTCCTTCTCAGCTTCTGGCGCCCCTTCGAAGCGGACGACGAACCCGACGAAGAACAGGGCTACTACTTCAGCTCGGTCCTCCTGGCTCGCCCCGGCTACTACGACACACCGGCTGAAGCCGCTGCCAGACTCCGCGCAGCTGGAGACCAGGAGCCGTGACCTGACGAGTTCGGCTGGTGACGATCAACCCGTTACCAGCACCTATCAGAGTGGAAGGGCCTCATCAACCACGGTCTTCAGGTCTGCCGGCAGATCCGGTGAGTCCCGCCAGTTCTGGGCGATCAGCAAAAGCGCGACCCATGCGTCACGCGCCTCGGCGCTCGACTGCCCGGAAAAAAACCGCGTCCAGCACCCGCCTGGCGAGACCGTCGACAACCTCATACAGGGCAGTCGAGACCTTGCTCACGTCATCCAGAGGCGAGCCCGCAACGTGAGACGGTGCACCGTCGAGCCGGATGGTAACTGAGGCAGCCGAGTACGTCCTTCCATGAAGGAAGTCACGAAGGCTGCCAACTTGATGAAGAGACGGCAAAAGTGGCTGATCAGGACTCTGAGACACCCCGTCACCCTATTTGGAGCGGGACCGAAAGATCATGGTGATCGCGTACATCGAGGCCTGAAGGCACTCCCGTGCTCGCGGCGGCCCGCACGGCCCCGCATCGGCGGCGGCGGTCTGGCCGCGTGCACCGTCGCTCCGGCCGGTAGCCTCGGCAGGAGCAGGTAGCACGTGAGTGACCGGACGGAGGCAGCATGACCGACAGCGCCCATGTCGTGCTGGAGGGCCTCGACAGCATCCGGTCCGACATCGAGGACGTCTACAAGGACCTCCACCGCCACCCCGAGCTGGGTCTGCAGGAGCACCGTACGGCGAAGAAGGCCGCCGACGCCCTGCGCGGTCTCGGCTACGAGGTCGTCGACGGGATCGGCGGCACCGGTGTGATCGGCACCTTGGTCAACGGCGAGGGCCCCACCGTCATGGTCCGGGCCGACATGGACGCCCTCCCGGTGCTGGAGCGGACGGGCCTGCCCTATGCCTCCACCGGGACCGTGACCGGGAGCGACGGCACCGAGCAGCCCGTCATGCACGCCTGCGGGCACATGCACGTCGCCACGCTGATCGGCTGCGCACGCCTGCTGGCCGAGTCCCGGGATGCGTGGAGGGGCACTTTCGTCGCCCTGTTCCAGCCCTCCGAGGAGCGGGGGACGGCGCGGACGCCATGCTCGCGGACGGCTTGACCTCCAAGGCACCCCACCCCGATGTGGTGCTCGCCCAGCACGTGCTGCCCTACCCGGCGGGTTACGTGGGTACCCGCGCCGGATCCTTCCTGTCGGCGGCGGACAGCCTGCGGATCACCGTCCACGGCAGGGGCGGGCACGGTTCGATGCCGCAGGTGGCGGTGGACCCGGTGGTCCTGGCAGCGATGATCGTCGTACGCCTCCAGACCGTCGTCTCCCGGGAGGTGGCTGCGCTGACCCCCGCCGTGGTCACGGTGGGGAGCATCCACGCGGGCACCGACCCCAACATCATTCCGGACCGCGCGGTCATCCAGCTCAACGTGCGGACGTACGACGACGATGCGCGCTCCCGGGTACTGGCGGCCGTCGAGCGGATCGTGACGGCCGAGTGCCAGGCGTCCGGTACCCCGGTGCCGCCCGAGATCGAGAAGATCACCTCGTTCCCCCCGACGGTCAACGACGATGCGGTGACTCGGCGGGTCGCGGAGGCGTTCGCCGGGTACTTCGGCGATGACGCGCACACCGTCGACGTGCAGACCGCCAGCGAGGACATGAGCAAGATCCCCGGCGCGTTCGGCGTCCCGTTCACGTACTGGGGGATCGGCGGCTCCGACCCCGCGCTCTTCGCGACGGCCGACGGCGTTCCCGTGGGACACGTCCCGGTCAACCACAGTCCCCACTTCGCCCCCGTGATCCAGCCCACCCTCGACACCGATGTGCGCGCCCTCGTGGTCGCGTCACTCGCCTGGCTCGCGGACTGACCGCCCGCACGGCCGGCGACCTCGCCACGGCTGACCACCGGTGGGGCCCGGCGACGGTCCGCGGCGGGAGGCGTTCTTGCTTCCGCTGGGCCCTGGACGCCACGGCTGTGCGGGGTGGGGTGGGAGTGGTCAAAGGGCCGGACGGCGGCTAATAGGGTGACCCGCATGTCTGTCACGTTGAGTTCCACCAAAACCCGTGCCGCTCTGCGCACTTCGGCGCGCGTCTCGGGTGAGTTGATCCTGGTCCTGGCCATGGCCGCGGTCGCGCTGTGGGTCCTGGGCCGCATGTGGTCGGTCGTGTGGCCCCTCATAGTCGGCCTGTTGCTCACCACGCTGACCTGGCCTTCAGCCCGGTTCCTCCGTAGACGAGGGTGCCCACCGGCTCTCGCGGCGTCGCTCGTGACGGTGCTGTTCCTTCTCGTCGCCGTGGGCGTCGTCGCCCTGATCGCCGTACCGGTGGCCTCCCAGTCCGGGGAACTGGCGGACGGCGTGGTGGAAGGCATCCAGAGGCTGCGTGAGTGGGCCTCCGGACCGCCGCTCAACATCGGCGACGACCAGATCACCGGTGCGTTCGACTCCGCCACCGCCCGCATCCAGGACAGTGTCGGCAGCATGGTCACCACCGTCTTCACCGGGGTGAGCACCGTCGTCGACGGTGTGGTCACCGCAGTCCTCGCGGTGTTCCTGATGTTCTTCATGCTCAAGGACGGCGCCCGGTTCCTTCCCTGGCTCGGACGCCAGCTCCCCGGCCGCCTCGCCACCGACGTGCCGACCGTCGCCGCGCGCGGTTGGACGACGCTGTGCGAGTTCGTGCGCTCGCAGGCGTACGTCGGACTGCTCGACGCCGTCCTCATCGGCCTGGGCCTGTGGATCGTCGGCGTCCCGCTGGTACTCCCGTTGGCGGTCCTGACGTTCGTGTCCGCCTTCGTGCCGATCGTGGGAGCCCTCTTCGCGGGATTCGTCGCCGTGCTCATCGCCCTGGTGTCCAACGGCGTGACGGACGCGCTGATCGTCCTGGCCATCATCCTGGTGGTGCAGCAGCTGGAGGGCAACGTCTTCCAGCCCATGATCCAGAGCCGTGGGCTCGGTCTGCACGCCGCAGTGGTGCTCCTGGCGGTGACGCTGGGCGGCAGCCTCGCCGGCATCGTGGGCAGCCTCCTCGCCGTCCCCGTCGCCGCGCTGATCGCGGTGGTCTGGAACTACGTGCGCGAGCAACTCAGCGATCCGCTCCCGGAGCCCGAGAGCCAGACGACACCGAGTGGCACTGTCGCCGCGTCGTAATGGTGAGCGCCGCCCGGCCCGTCCCACGGGCCGGGCGGCGCCGCGTCGTCCTCGGCGGCCGTGCTCCCGCGCCGATCGCCGTGCGCCACCCCGTACGAGGGGTTCCCGGGGTGGATCCGGCTGCGCATCCCGTAGGTCTGAATCACGGACATGGGGGAACGCGTGTTCCAACAAACAAAGGAGCCGGTCATGTTGGGAATCGCCGCAGCCGTACTGTTCTTCATCGCTTTCCTGATCAACGCCGCAGACATAACGACCAATGACGTCTTCAGCTCGGTGAACGTCATGCTGATCGGGCTGGGCCTGCTGGCCCTGCACGTCGCGGGGATCGGCCATGGACGGCGGACCGGTCGACGGTGAGGGCCCGCCGAGAGGTGGCCAGGCGCCTGTCGCGGTCGAAGAGACCGCGGCAGGCGCTTCGCGTGCGACGCCCGCCCCGGTGTCCGCCCGGCTGGGCCGGCGCGACCCGCCCCCGTCCGTGCCGGACAGGCCCGGGACGCCGTGGCAGACGGACGGCCCGTCCTGTCGGACCTGCCGCCCGTCGCCCGGCCATGGCATCGACGCCCCGCGCTCCGTTCGATCACTCGTACGCCCGGTTCGCGTCGTTGCCGGGCTCCCGGTCGCCGACGGACCACGCCACACCTCGTCCACCGGCAACGGTCGCCGAGCGTGAGCTTCGGTGGCCGGGGGCAACGGCACAACGGCGTTGTCGAGCCCGAGCCGCACGCCGAACCCGGTCAAAGAGCGTTTTGTCCTGGCAGGAGTGTTTGGCAACGCAGTGCTGCCGTGGATGATTGCGGGGTGTTGGTCCAAGTGGAAGCGGTGGGGCAGGTC
>NZ_JBIBEG010000002.1:1061276-1312127 GCF_042902585.1 Streptomyces argenteolus | reverse complement strand
GCTTCCTTCGGTCCCGTTTCACCGGGGCCCTCCGGGCGCTTCCCTTCGTTCTTGCGTTTCCGACTCTATCAGACTCTTTCGTGTCCGATTCCCGGCCGAAGCGGGTTACTGCTTGTTTCGCTTTCCAGTTCTTCGCTTTCGCGTTTCCCTTTCGGCGTGTCCACTACGTTAGCGGATTTCCGCTGCGGCTCAAAATCGAGCCGTGGGGCGAATTCCGGCATGCCGAAATTGCACCCGCCAGGGGTGAATCGTAGGTAGTGGTTGGCCCTCTCACGATGCCTCGACCCGGTCCGATGGACCGTGCCTGCAACAACTGCATCCGTTCAAGCGGCTCGGACTACATTAGGGAAACGGCTGGGGTGAGTCAAGTTGCGCGGCGGCGCGGCACATGGGCCCGGTACGGGCTGACCGTGGGGTCGCCGTCGATCCAGAAGCGCCACGGCTGATGGGCACCGTCACCGCCCACTCCGGTCCGAGGACCGCTCCGCACCTGGTCGCGGGGTGGAGGTGTCCCCCGGAGTACGGACAGGGGGCCCTGGGGACAGCCCACGACGTCGACACCGTTCAGCGCGCGGTCCACGTCGAGAGCGGTGGCCAGCCGGGCCGGCCCTTTGGCCAGTTCTCTGTCGTGGCGGGCCGAGAATCGACGTTTGCGGGCCAAGTCCGCACCGATGCCGATCTCCCCCGCGCGGAGCAGCACTCCGCTCGCCCGGCCCTCGGGACCGCACACCAGATTGAGGCAGTGCCACATCCCGTACGTGAAGTAGACGTACGAGTGGCCCGGCGGCCCGAACATCACACTGTTCCGTGCCGTGCGGCCGCGGAAGGCGTGGGAGCCGGGGTCGATCTCTCCCGCGTACGCCTCCACCTCCGTCAGCCGCACCTCGATGGGGCCCTGGTCGGTGTTCCTCACGAGGATGCGGCCCAGCAGATCGGGGGCCACCTCCTGGACGGAGCGGTCGAAGAAGTCCCGCGTGAGCGGGGTGTGGTCCGTGCCCTCGTTCATGGCGTCCGAGGGTACTGGGCTCGGCGCTCCGGGAACCGGCTACCGTCGTGGCGCGTATGTAGGGGTCAGGACCAAGGAGGAAAACATGGGCTTCAAGCGGCTGCTCGCGAGCATGGGTGCCGGCGGTGCTTCGGTCGAGACCGAACTGACCGAACTCAATGTCGTCCCCGGCGGGGTCGTCCAGGGCGAGGTCCGGATCCAGGGGGGATCCGTGGACCAGCAGATCGAGGGGCTCTCGGTCGGAATGCAGGCGCGGGTCGAGGTCGAGGGCGGGGACCAGGAGACCAAGCAGGACATCGAGTTCACCAAGCAGCGCCTGGGCGGTGCCTTCGAGGTGAAGGCGGGCGCGGTGCACGTCGTGCCGTTCGGGCTCGAGGTGCCGTGGGAGACGCCGATCACCATGTTCGCCGGGCAGCACCTGCGCGGCATGAACATCGGGGTGACGACGGAGCTGGAGATCGCCCGTGCGGTGGACTCCGGCGACCTCGACCCCGTCAACGTCCACCCGTTGCCCGCACAGCAGGCCATCCTGGACGCCTTCGGGCAGCTGGGCTTCGGTTTCCGCTCCGCCGACATGGAGCGTGGGCACATCCGCGGTACGCGCCAGCGTCTGCCCTTCTACCAGGAGATCGAGTTCTTCCCGCCGCAGCAGTACCGCGGACTGCACCAGGTGGAGCTGACGTTCATCGCCGACGACCGTGAGATGGACGTCGTCCTGGAGATGGACAAGAAGCCGGGCCTCTTCAGCGAGGGCAGCGACTCGTACCGCGCGTTCAAGGTGGGTCTCAACGACTACCAGGGCACGGACTGGGCCGCGTACCTCAACCAGTGGCTCGCGCAGGTCGGGGGCCAGCGCAACTGGCTCTGACACCCCCTAAGGTCGAGGGAAGGACATCCCACAGCCGATCAGGAGAGGTGCTGACGTGACCGAGCCGAAGAGGGCGCCGCTGCCGCACGACTTCCACCCGGAGGTCCCTTCGTTCACCGTGGTGAGCGAGGACCTCGCGCCGGGTGCCGTGCTGGCGGACGCCCAGGTGTACGCGGCGGGCAACACCTCGCCGCAGCTGCGGTGGGAGGGCTTCCCCGCCGGGACGAAGAGCTTCGCCGTGACGTGCTTCGACCCGGACGCCCCGACGGGCAGCGGGTTCTGGCACTGGGTGCTCTTCGACATCCCGGCCTCGGTCACGGAGCTCCCGGCCGGTGCGGGGAGCGGGACCTTCGCCGGGCTGCCCCCGGGGGCGGTCCAGGCCCGGAACGACTACGGGTCGAAGGACTTCGGCGGTGCCGCGCCGCCGGCCGGTGAGAAGCACCGCTACGTCTTCACCGTCTACGCGGTGGACACCGAGAAGCTCGGCCCCGACAGCGACGCCTCGCCCGCGGCGGTCGGATTCAATCTCCGGTTCCACACCCTGGGCCGAGCGCAGCTCGTCGGGGAGTACACCGCTCCCACAAGCTGAAGGTTCGCCTCCTGTTTGCCCTGCCCTGGTCTTGGAGAGATCAGGGCAGGGCACTTTTTATTGCGTTGTCCATCACGGTCCGCCCGGACAGAGTTGTTCCGGGTCCGCCGGCAGACGGGCGGCACACGGGAGGTGGGCGGGATGCGGGACACACTTGTACTCAATGCGAGCTTCGAGCCGCTGTCGACGGTGACGCTCAACCGCGCGGTGGTCCTGATCCTCCAGGACAAGGCCGTCGTCGAGCAGTCGCATCCCGGACTCCGTATGCGCGGTGCCGCCGTGGACATCCCGGTGCCCCGGGTGATCAGACTCTGCCGGTACGTACGGGTGCCGTTCCGAAGACACGCGCCGTGGTCCAGGAGGGGTGTGCTCATACGGGACCAGCACCGGTGTGCGTACTGCGGCCGGCGGGCGAGCACCGTGGACCACGTGGTGCCGCGCGCCCAGGGCGGTCAGGACACCTGGCTGAACACCGTCGCCTCGTGTGCCGAGGACAACCACCGCAAGGCGGCCCGGACGCCCGAGCAGGCGGGCATGCCGCTGCTGCGGCAGCCCTACGTCCCCTCGCCGGCGGACGCGATGCTGCTCGCGCTGGGGGCCGGTGACCGGTCGGCGCTGCCGGAATGGCTGGCGCGCTCGGCGGCGTGATCGACGCGCGTGTACGGACGTGGAGCCCGTCCCCCCGGACCGGAGGGGGCGGGCTCCCGTGCGTCAGCGGAGCAGCAGCTGGACGATGGCCGCAGTGCCGACGACGACGATCAGGATCCGCAGGAAGCGCGGGCTGAGCCGGCGGCCGACCTTGGCGCCTATCTGCCCGCCGATCGCGGAGCCCAGCGCGATGAGCACGACGGCCGTCCAGTCGAAGTCGGCGACGAAGAGGAAGAAGAGCGCCGCGATGCTGTTCACGACGGCGGCGAGGACGTTCTTGACGGCGTTGAGGCGCTGCATCGTGTCGTCGAGCAGCATGCCCATCAGGGAGAGGTAGATGATGCCCTGCGCCGCCGTGAAGTAGCCCCCGTAGACGCTGGCGAGCATCAGGCCGACGAAGAGCAGCGGCCCGCCGTCGGGGCGGGCGGAGGTCCCGTTGTGCTCACGCCTGCGCTGGACCGCCTTGCTGATGCGGGGCTGAAGGATCACCAGGACGAGCGCGAGGGCCACCAGGACGGGGACGATCGTCTCGAACGCCGTGGAGGGCAGGGCGAGCAGGAGCGTCGCGCCGGTGAGTCCGCCGATCAGCGCGCCGGCGCTGAGCTTCAGTATCCGGCGGCGCTGGCCGGTGAGTTCTTCGCGGTAGCCGATCGCCCCGCTGATGGAGCCGGGGATCAGCCCGAGTGCGTTGGACACGGTCGCGGTGACCGGTGGCAGGCCGGTGGCGAGCAGCACCGGAAAGGTGATCAGCGTGCCGGATCCGACGATGGTGTTGATCGTGCCGGCGCCGACCCCGGCCGCGAGGACGGCGAGCATTTCCCAGATGGACAAGGCCATCTCCTTCGATGGTCAGTGATGCCTCCCCGCCATGAAGGTCGAGGGGCCTCACTGATCATGCACGAAGGTGTTTCCCGGTCATTCGACCGGGGGCTGCTCCCTGCGCTCCGTACCGGTGTTGAAGCCGGGGGCACCGCTGCCGAGGTTGCCGAAGGCCCCGCTGAGGCCCTTGAGCGCGTCGCCGATCTCGCTGGGCACGATCCAGAGCTTGTTCGCGTCCCCCTCGGCGATCTTGGGGAGCATCTGGAGGTACTGGTACGAGAGGAGCTTCTGGTCCGGGTCCCCCGCGTGGATGGACTCGAAGACCGTACGGATGGCCTGGGCCTCGCCCTCGGCGCGCAGCGCGGACGCCTTGGCCTCACCCTCGGCGCGCAGGATCGCGGACTGCTTCTCACCTTCGGCGGTGAGGATCGCGGACTGCCTGATGCCTTCCGCGGTCAGGATCGCGGCGCGCTTGTCACGGTCGGCGCGCATCTGCTTCTCCATCGAGTCCTGGATGGAGGTGGGCGGCTCGATGGCCTTCAGCTCGACGCGGTTGACGCGGATGCCCCACTTGCCGGTGGCCTCGTCGAGGACTCCGCGCAGCGCGGCGTTGATCTCCTCGCGGGAGGTCAGGGTGCGCTCGAGGTCCATGCCACCGATGATGTTGCGCAGGGTGGTGACGGTGAGCTGCTCGATCGCCTGGATGTAGCTGGCGACTTCGTAGGTGGCGGCGCGCGCGTCGGTCACCTGGTAGTAGATGACGGTGTCGATGTTGACGACGAGGTTGTCCTGGGTGATCACCGGCTGCGGCGGGAAGGGGACGACCTGTTCGCGGAGGTCGATCCGGTTGCGGATCGAGTCGATGAACGGGACGACGATGTTCAGCCCGGCGTTGAGGGTGCGGGTGTAGCGGCCGAAGCGCTCCACGATGGCGGCACTGGCCTGCGGGATGACCTGGATCGTCTTGATCAGGGCGATGAAGACGAGCACCACCAGAATGATCAGGACGATGATGATCGGTTGCATCGTGTGCCTCGTGCCCTTCGGTTGCCGACGGATCGCGATGATCGAGGCCGAACTGTCGTGGTGGTCACGACAGTTGCGTTCTCATGATGATCGACTTCGAGTGTGGCAGACTGCGAGCTGCCGTGTGACCGGTTCGCTCACATGACGACGGCCGTTGCACCGTCGATGTCCACGACGTCGACCTGGAGGCCGGGTTCGAAGCTCTGGCCGGCGTCGAGTGCGCGGGCGGACCAGACCTCACCGGCGAGCTTGATGCGCCCGCCGTTGGCGTCCACCCTTTCCAGCACCACGGCTTGACGGCCTTTCAGGGCGTCGATGCCGGTGGCCTCCCCGGGGCGGCCCGCACGGTGTCTGGCCGCGATGGGGCGTACGACGGCGATCAGGGCCACCGACACCACGACGAAGACCAGCACCTGGGCCACGATGCCGCCGCCCAGGGCCGCGACGACGGCAGCGGCCACCGCCCCGACGGCGAACATCCCGAATTCGGGCATCGCGGTCAGGACGAGGGGGATGCCCAGTCCCACCGCTCCGATCAGCCACCACACCCACGCGTCGATGTCCACAGGGTCATCGTAGGACCGCGAGTGTGCTCCCCGACAGGGCGCCGGAGAGGTTGGCCGTGGTGCGACTACCCGCCGAGGGGCAGCCCGCGGGCGGTGTAGCGGTCGCCGTGGTGCTCGACGACGAGCGGCAGGCCGAAGCAGAGGGAGAGATTCCGGGAGCTGAGCTCGGTCTCCATGGGGCCGGCGGCCAGCACCTTGCCCTGGCGGATCATCAGGACGTGCGTGAAGCCGGGGGCGATCTCCTCGACGTGGTGGGTGACCATGATCATGGAGGGGGCGTACGGGTCCCGGGCCAGCCGGCCCAGACGGCGCACCAGGTCCTCGCGCCCGCCGAGGTCGAGCCCCGCGGCGGGCTCGTCGAGGAGGAGCAGCTCGGGGTCGGTCATCATGGCGCGGGCGATCAGGGTGCGCTTGCGCTCACCCTCGGAGAGCGTGCCGAACTTGCGGTCGAGGTACTCGGTCATGCCGAGGCGGTCGAGGAAGGCGCGGGCGCGCTCCTCGTCGACGGCCTCGTAGTTCTCGTGCCAGGTGGCGGTCATGCCGTACGCGGCGGTGAGCACCGTCTGCAGCACGGTCTGGCGCCTGGGGAGCTTTTCGGCCATCGCCACACCGGCGATCCCGATGCGGGGCCGGAGCTCGAAGACGTCGGTCCCCACCCCGCCGAGCCGCTCGCCGAGGATCTTGGCCGTACCGGTGCTGGGGAAGAGGTAGCTGGACGCGATGTTGAGGAGGGTGGTCTTGCCGGCGCCGTTCGGGCCCAGGATGACCCAGCGCTCCCCCTCCTTGACCGACCAGGAGACGTCGTCCACCAGAGCGCGTCCGTCGCGGACCACGGATACGTCCACCAGCTCCAGTACATCGCTCATGGCGCGTTGTCTCCCCATACAGTGTCGAGATCGTCGCGTGCCTGTGGGCACAGCTCCCAGGGAAAACCTACGCCACCCGGAGAGTGCTCAGGCCTTGGGGCCGTTCCCTAGGCTGTCCTCATGCTTTCGGAACCACGCTCAGGGCGGCTGGCCGCATGGGGAAACGCGCTTTTGGCCGGACTTGTGTCACCCGACGACGCGGCACTCGCGATCGTCGGCGAGGACACGGTCCATCGTGTCGAGGGGCTGCCGGGTGAGGACGGTCCGGTCGGTCTCACCTTGGCGCTCGGCCGCCTCAGAGGCCTGGGCGCGACCGGCTTCCGGGTCGCGCTGCCGGTGCCCGGTCATCCGCTGGGCCTCAGCGGTCCGCCCGACTTCAACGCGCGCGCCCTCGACGCGCAGGAGGCCGTCGTCACCTCAGGCGCGCCGTACGGCCTCGTGCCGGAGGTGAGTGAGGCGGGGCCGGCCGGGGACCAGCACGTCGAGGTGGTGTGGCACTGCCTGCCGGTACGGGAGGCGCCGCCTGCCGATGTGCCGTCGCTGGGCGAGGCGGAGCGGGAGCTGGCCGAGGCCCTGCGGGATGCGACGGCGGTGCTGTCGCGGCTGGACGTGGCCGGCTCCGGGCCGGTCGCGGAGGCGGCGGTGGACGCCTACCGTGCGCGGGTGGAGCGGGGGCGCGAGGTATTGGCCCCGGGGTATCCCCCGCGGGCGGTCCGGGTGCTTGAGCTGGCTCAGCGGGTGGGACTGCTGGTGTCGGTGGCCCACGAGAACGGGCACGGCGGCGCGGTGAGCGCTTCGGAGATCGCGGCCCGGGGTGAGGCGCTGCGGCCGGTGGAACGGGTGGCCCGGCGGGCGCAGGTCGCGGCGTACAACGCGTACGTGGAGGAGCGGGGGCGGTAGGGCGCCCTCGGCCACGGCGCCCGGCCGGGTACGGGACCGGGCGGGTACAGGCCCGGCCGGATACAGGACCGAGCGGAACGGGACCGGCCGGAACGGGACCGGGCAGCACAGGACCGGGCGGAACGGGACCGGGGGGAAGGGACCGGGCGGCACAGGACCGGCCGCCGGGGGCTCGGTCGAGCCCGCCCGGCGGCCGGTGGGGTGAGTGGCCGGTCAGCCGTTGAGGCCGAAGTTGCCGAAGGCCGGGTTCAGCAGACCCACGACGTTGACGGTGTTGCCGACCACGTTGACCGGGACGTGCACCGGGACCTGGACGACGTTGCCCGAGGCGACGCCTGGGGAGCCGGCGGCCGTGCCGTGGGCTCCCGCGCCGCCGTGGCCCGTCGCGGAGGCGGCTCCGGCACCGGCGGCGATGATCCCGCCCGCGATCATGGTGACGGCTGCGGCCTTCTTCAGGGTCTTCACTTCAGGATCCTCCTCGCGTCGCCGCGGCGGTCGCCGTGGCATGCAAGGGGAACGTCGTCGCACCCCGGGAGGATGCGCCATACGGGTGACATACACCCGACAGTATGAATCTCGGACTGGACGCGACCCGTCCGCTTGTCCTGCCGCCGGACGACCGGGATCCCCATGAGCCCGCCTCGGGTGGACGGCCACCGGCGCGGCCCCTTCCCCCCGGGGCGCCCGGAGGCGGACCGCAGCACTCAGGCCGCGCGCCGCGACCCCCGCGCCCCATAGCCCTGCGGCGCGGCAGGGCGGACGGCACCGGACGGCACCCCCCGTGAGCGCCTGGCGCCGCACGGCGACGGCGTCCCCGCCGGCCGGCGGCTCCCCGCAGGATCAGCAGAACCCATAGCCCTCGCGCCCACCTGAGGCCGCCCCGCGCCCGCCCCCGCCGGCCGGTCCCCAGGTCAACCCGGTGCGCGCAGCATCCAGGTCAGCCCGCGGCTCCGTGGCGGACCGCCCACAGCGCCGCCTGGGTCCTGTCCGCCAGGTCGAGCTTCATCAGGATGTTCGACACATGGGTCTTCACCGTCTTCTCCGACAGGACGAGCGCCCGCGCGATCTCCCGGTTGGAGCGCCCGTCGGCGATCAGCCCCAGCACCTCGCGTTCCCGTTCGGTCAGGGTGCTCCCCCGCCCCGTGCCGCCCCCCGCGTCCTCCTGCGCGAGCAGGGCGCCGGCGACCTCCGGCTGGAGCAGGACATGGCCCGCGTGCACCGAGCGGATGGCGCCGGCGAGGGCGTCCGGGTCCACGTCCTTGTAGACGTATCCCGAGGCTCCCGCCCTGAGCGCGGGCACCACCGTGCGCTGCTCGGTGAAGCTGGTGACGATCAGGACCTTCGCGGGGTTCTCCAGTTCCCGGAGCCTGCGCAGTGCCTCGATCCCGTCCGTGCCCGGCATCTTGATGTCCATCAGGACCACGTCCGGGCGCAGCTCCTCGGCCCTGGCGACACCCTCCGCGCCGTCCGGTGCCTCCCCGACGACCTCTATGTCGTCCTGGACCTCCAGGAAGGTGCGAAGACCACGGCGGACCACCTGGTGATCGTCCACGAGCAGCACCTTGATGATCTTGTCAGCCACAGGGAACCTCCATCTGGACGGTCGTGCCCTCGCCGGGCCCCGATACGACGGTGAGGCGGCCTCCGACGCTGCCCGCCCGGTGCCGCATCGACACGAGGCCCAGATGCCGGCCCGCGTGGCGCACCGCGTCGGTGTCGAAGCCGCGGCCGTCGTCGGTGATCCGCAGCACGGCGGCGGAGGTGTCGCGGGTGAGGGTGACGGCGACCCGCCCGGCGCCCGAGTGACGCAGGGCGTTGTGCAGCGCCTCCTGGGCGACCCGGAGCATCGCCTCCTCCTGTCCGGAGGGCAGGGCGCGCACCCCGGCGCTCTCGAAGGTGACGCGTGCGCTGTGGGCGCGGTCCAGGACCTGGACCTGTGTACGGAGCGTGGCGACCAGACCGTCCTCGTCGAGGGCGGCCGGGCGCAGCTCGACCACGGCGGCACGCAGCTCGTCCACGGCTTCCCCCGCCAGGGCGGCGACCTGGTGGAGCTCGCCCTTGGCCCGGGCCGGGTCGCGGTCGACGAGGGCGGCGGCGGCCTGGGCGGTGAGGCGGAGCGAGAAGAGCTTCTGACTGACGGCGTCGTGCAGCTCGTGGGCGAGCCGGGACCGCTCCTCCGCGATGGTGAGTTCGCGGCTGCGCTCGTAGAGCCGTGCGTTGGTGAGGGCGATGGCGGCGTGCTGGGCGAGGATCCCGAGGAGTTCCTCGTCCTCCTCCGTGAAGCCGCAGCCGCCCGTCGGCCGGGGGCAGCGCTTGTTGGCCAGGAAGAGCGCGCCGATGGTCTCGTCGCCGTCCTGGATGGGCAGGCCGAGGAAGTCGGACATGTCGGGGTGGGTGTCGGGCCAGCCCTCGAAGCGGGGGTCCTCCCGCACGTCGGCGAGCCGCTGGGGCTTCGGTTCGTGGAGCATCGCCGCGAGGATGCCGTGCTGCCGGGGCAGCGGCCCGATGGCCTTCCACTGCTCGTCGCTGACACCGTCGACGACGAACTGCGCGAAGCCTCCGTGGTCGTCCGGCACCCCCAGGGCCGCGTACTCGGCGTCCAGCAGCTCGCGCGCGGAGGCCACGATCGTCTTGAGGACGTCCCTCACCTCGAGGTGCCGGCTCATGGCGAGCAGCGCGGCGCTGACCGCGGCGAGGCCCGACGGGGGGCGATGACTCATGTCCTCACCGTACCGGCGGGGCCGGAGCCGCCGTATCGGGCTGTGGACGGGCGCGACCCGGGGCCCGGGGCCTAGGCCGCCCTGCGCGAGGACCTCTGGGACGCGGCTGCCGGAGCCGTGGCCCGGCCCGCGGAGCCGCCTCGCCCCCGCCCCACGGCGGAGCCCCTGGGGAACCCGGGCCCTCACCCCGCATGCCCGACATGCCCCTTACGCTCCGCATCGCACAAGCAACGATTCGTGAGTGCGAAGGCCCCTCCATGTGAGCCCAGGCATAGGACCCACGTCACTTACGAAGACGGATAGTTGACGCAAAGCGGGCATCTTTGCGGGGTTCAAACCGGACAAGAGGGAACGAACGAGACCCCATTCCACTACCCAGCTTCGTACGTCACACCTTTGCCAGGCCATTTTGCTGGCGCTAAGAATTGCATCTGTCCCCGACGGAGATGCGCCCCGGCGCTTCCGTCCGCGTCCTCGCCGAGGACCCCTGCTATTCGAAGAGGTACGACTGTATGTCCGTGTCCCGCATCTCCAGCCGTAGCCGTCGCCTGAACAAGGCGCAGAAGCTCTCCGTCGCGGGGGTCTCGACCCTGGCCGCCGCCGCTCTCGCCTTCTCGCTCGTCCCCGACGACGCGTCGGCCACGACCGAGCCGCAGGCCGCTTCGGCCGCCGCGCCGGTCGCCTACACCGGCTCGCAGACGCAGAGCCTCAAGGCCACCGGCCTGGGGCAGAACACGACCGACCAGCTCGTGAAGTCCGTCGACGCGGCCAAGGCCGAGGAGGCGGCCGCGAAGAAGAAGGCCGCCGCCAAGGCCGAGGCGAAGGCCAAGGCCGTCGCCGAGGCCAAGAGCAAGGCCGCCGCCAAGAAGAAGGCGGAGGCGAAGGCCAAGGCCGCCGCGAAGAAGCGTTCCGCCGAGAAGGCCAGCCGCGCCGCCGACCGCAAGCCGGTCTACGCGAACAACCTTGACGGCTGGATCCGTGAGGCGCTCGCCATCATGGACAAGAAGGACATCCCCGGCACGTACGAGGGCCTGCACCGCAACATCATGCGTGAGTCCAGCGGTAACCCGCGCGCCATCAACAACTGGGACATCAACGCGATCAACGGCGTCCCGTCGAAGGGCCTGCTGCAGGTCATCAAGCCGACGTTCGACTACTACCACGTCAAGGGCACCAAGCACGACCAGTACGACCCGGTCGCGAACATCACCGCTGCGGCCAACTACGCCGCGGACAAGTACGGCTCGATCGACAACGTCGACAGCGCGTACTGAGCCACGCACCGAGCAAGGCCTGGCAGAGCTGACCCGCCGGCACGCAGCGTCGCGTGACCGGCAGGCACATGCCGAAGGGCGGCACCCCGCGGGGTGCCGCCCTCGGGCGTTTCCGGGCACCGGCGGACGCCCTCGGGCGTCGTCGCGTACCGGTGCGGCGGCGTTACTTGCGCATCACCTCGGGCTCGTGGCGGCGCAGCATCCGCGAGACCGCGAAGAAGAGGATGCCGCTCATGACGAGCATGACCGCGATGTCGATCCCCCACTGTCCGGCCGCGTGCTCCCAGAGCGGGTCCAGGTCGGTCGGGTTCTCCGGGTCCCACGGCGGCATCAGGTGCGCGAGGTCCAGCGTGGTGCCCGCGGCGGCCACCGCCCAGCGCGACGGCATCAGCCAGGCGAACTGCTCCAGGCCGGGCGATCCGTAGACCTGGAAGAGCACACCGGTGAAGACGACCTGGACGATGGCGAACATGACGAGCAGCGGCATGGTCTTCTCGGCGGTCTTCACGAGCGCCGAGATCAGCAGGCCCACCATCATCGAGGTGAAGCCGAGCACGATGATCGACAGGCAGATCTCCACGGCGGGGGGCATGAACAGGCCCTCCTCCGGCAGCTTGCGGGTGGAGAAGCCGATGCCGCAGATGATCACGCCCTGGAAGGCCGTGATCACGCCGAGAACGATCACCTTGGACAGCAGGTAGGCGGAACGGGAGAGGCCGGTGGCCCGTTCCCGCTCGTAGATGACCCGTTCCTTGATCAGTTCTCGTACGGAATTGGCCGCTGCGGCGAAGCACATGCCGACCGCCAGGATCAGCATGATCGTGCCGGCCTTGCCGTTGAACCGCGAGGGGGGTTCGGGCTCCGCGAGCCCGAACTCGGCGGGGATGACCACGCTGACGACGCCGAGCACGGCCGGCAGGAGCACCATCAGGAGAAGGAAGCCCTTGTCGGAGGCGATCACCGAGATGTAGCGGCGCATCAGCGTCCACAGCTGGGCCGCCCAGCCCGATGGCTTCGGCGGGCGCATCTGCTGCGGCGGGGGCATGTGTACGGACTGCGCGGCGACGGCGTCGATGTCCGCGGCGTACATCTGGTAGTGCTGCGAGCCGCGCCAGCGTCCCGCCCAGTCGTAGTCGCGGTAGTTCTCGAACGCGGAGAAGACGTCGGCCCAGCTGGTGTAGCCGAAGAAGTTCAGCGCCTCCTCGGGAGGGCCGAAGTAGGCGACGGAACCGCCGGGGGCCATCACCAGGAGCTTGTCGCAGATGGCCAGCTCGGCCACCGAGTGCGTGACCACCAGGACCGTACGGCCGTCGTCGGCGAGGCCGCGCAGCAGCTGCATGACGTCGCGGTCCATGCCCGGGTCGAGGCCCGAGGTCGGCTCGTCCAGGAAGATCAGCGACGGCTTGGTCAGCAGCTCCAGGGCGACCGAGACGCGCTTGCGCTGGCCGCCGGAGAGCGAGGTGATCTTCTTGTCCTTGTGGATGTCGAGCTTGAGCTCGACGAGGACCTCGTGGATCCGGGCGGTGCGCTCGGCCTCGGTGGTGTCCGCGGGGAAGCGCAGCTTGGCCGCGTACCGCAGAGCCCGGGTCACCGTGAGTTCCTTGTGCAGGATGTCGTCCTGCGGGACCAGGCCGATGCGCTGCCGCAGCTCGGCGAACTGCTTGTACAGGTTCCGGTTGTCGTAGAGGACGTCGCCCTGGTTGGCGGGCCGGTAACCGGTGAGCGCCTTGAGCAGGGTGGACTTGCCGGAGCCCGACGGGCCGATGACCGCGATCAGCGACTTCTCCGGGACACCGAAGGAGACGTCCTTGAGGATGTCCTTGCCGCCGTCGACCGTCACCGTGAGGTGGCGGGCGGAGAAGGAGACCTCACCGGTGTCGACGAACTCTTCCAGCCGGTCCCCGACCAGCCGGAAGGTCGAGTGACCGACACCGACGATGTCGTTCGGGCCGATGAGCGCCGATCCGGACTTGCTGAGCGGCTGGCCGTTGACGTACGTGCCGTTGTGGGACCCGAGGTCCCGGATCTCGAAGCGGCCGTCGGGCGTCGCCCTGAATTCCGCGTGCAGGCGCGAGACCTGCAGGTCGGAGACGACCAGCTCGTTCTCCAGCGCACGGCCGATGCGCATGACCCGGCCGAGGTCCAGCTGGTGGAAGGTGGTCGGGCTGCGGTCCCCGTAGACCGGCGGCGCCCCCGCCCCGCCTCCGGGAACACCCGCCCCGCCGTGGCCCTGCTGGTGCGGGACCGGGGCCTGCTGCCACCCCTGCTGTTGCGCGGGGCCGCCGGGCCAGCCGCCCGCCCCCTGCTGCGGAGGCTGCTGCACCGGGGCCTGCGGCTGCTGCACCGGGGCCTGCTGAGGGTGCTGCGCGGGGGCCTGCTGGGCCCCCACCGCCTGCCCGCCGTGGACTCCGGCACCCGCGGCGGCGGTGAGGCTCAGCCGCGGTCCGTCATTGGCGTTGCCGAGGTGCACGGCGGTACCGGGGCCGATCTCCTGCTGCTGGATCCGCCGGCCCTGCACATAGGTGCCGTTCGTGCTGCCGTGGTCCTCGATGGACCACCCGCGCCCGTTCCAGCTGATCGTGGCATGCCGCCACGACACTCTGGCGTCGTCGATCGTCAGGTCGCCCTGAGGATCGCGTCCGAGGGTGTACGACCTGGACGGATCGAGCGTCCAGGTCCTTCCGTTCAATTCCAGTACGAGTTCCGGCACTCCGCGCCCCACTAGTTGTCCCCCGTGTCGCTCCCGCCGCGGGGAGCCTAGGGATGCTGAACATCGTGGGGAACTATTCCAGGAGCGGTCCCCGGACGGAAAGCCGGGCGGCGTGAAGAGGGCGCGGAGGCTCCCTGTCCCGCCTGCCGACTCGGGAGAAAGTGGTAGGGAGCACCGCATCCGAGGCACCCTTCCTCCCGCCCGCCATCCCGCCCGGGGCCGTGTCCCGGCCTGTCCGCCACTCGGGACGGCTTCGGAGCTCCCCCCGGCCGCCCTATACGGTGGGAGCACCATGAGCGCATCTCAGCCACCTCGGTCTCCCCGGTCTCCTGAGCTCCCCGAGCCCCCTCGGTACGCGGACGCACCCACCCTTCTCGTCAAGATCTTCGGGAAGGACCGTCCCGGCATCACCGCCGGGCTCTTCGACACCCTGGCCGCCTTCGCCGTCGACGTCGTGGACATCGAGCAGGTGGTCACGCGGGGCCGCATCGTGCTGTGCGCCCTCGTGACCTCCCCGGCGCCGGGCGGTACGACGGAGGGCGACCTCCGGGCGACCGTGCACAGCTGGGCGGAGTCCCTGAAGCTCCAGGCCGAGATCATCTCGGGCACGGGCGACAACCGTCCCCGCGGTGACGGCCGTTCCCATGTGACCGTGCTGGGGCACCCGCTGACCGCGGAGTCCACGGCGGCCATAGCGGCCAGGATCACCTCCACGGGCGGCAACATCGACCGCATCTTCCGCCTGGCGAAATATCCCGTCACCGCCGTCGAGTTCGCGGTGTCCGGCACGGGGACGGAGGAGCTGCGCACCGCCCTGGCGACCGAGGCCGCCGGGATCGGTGTCGACATCGCGGTCGTGTCGGCCGGGCTCAGCCGCCGTGCCCAGCGCCTGGTCGTGATGGACGTGGACTCGACGCTGATCCAGGACGAGGTCATCGAGCTCTTCGCGGCCCACGCGGGCTGCGAGGCCGAGGTCGCCTCGGTGACCGAGCAGGCCATGCGGGGCGAGCTCGACTTCGAGCAGTCGCTGCACGCACGCGTGGCGCTGCTGGCGGGGCTCGACGTCTCCGTGGTGGACAAGGTGCGGACGGAGGTGCGGCTGACCCCCGGGGCCCGCACCCTGATCCGCACGCTGAAACGGCTCGGCTACCAGGTGGGTGTGGTGTCCGGCGGCTTCACCCAGGTCACGGACGACCTCAAGGAGCGTCTCGGACTGGACTTCGCCTCCGCCAACACGCTGGAGGTCGTCGACGGCAAGCTCACCGGCCGGGTCGTGGGCGACATCGTGGACCGGGCCGGGAAGGCCCGGCTGCTGCGCAGCTTCGCGGAGCAGGCGGGGGTGCCGCTGGCGCAGACGGTCGCGATCGGTGACGGGGCCAACGACCTGGACATGCTGAACACGGCCGGCCTCGGCGTCGCGTTCAACGCCAAGCCGGTCGTACGCCAGGCCGCCCACACGGCGGTGAACGTGCCGTTCCTCGACACCGTGCTGTACCTGCTCGGGATCACGCGCGAGGAGGTCGAGGCCGCCGACGGCCTCGTGGACTGACGTACGCGCCGCCGCCCGGTGGACGGTGGCGGCACACCCCCTTCAAGGAACGGCGTACGCGCAGGGGCGCCGGCACAGCGTGCCGGCGCCCCTTTTCCGAGTCCGTGGTCAGTCGTTCGGCGTCCAGTACTCGACGAGCTTGCCCACGCCGTGCTCCAGCGTCTTCCAGGGGCCGGTGAACTCGACGACGGCATAGGCCGCGGTCGGGAAGCCGTCCCTGGTCATGCGGGCCAGGGCGTCCCCCTCGCCCGAGCCGCTGAGCGCGTCCGCGGCGCCGTGCATCCCGGGGTTGTGGCCGATGACCAGCAGGTTCCGCACGTCGTCGGGGGTCTCGCCGAACAGGGCGATCAGTTCACCGAGAGAGGCCTCGTACAGCCTCTCCTCGTACACGGTCCTGGGGCGCTGCGCGAACTCGTGGACCGCGAGCTTCCAGGTCTCGCGGGTCCTGGTGGCGGTCGAGCACAGCGCCAGGTCGAAGGCGGTTCCTGAATCGGCCAGCTTGCGGCCGGCGACGGGGGCGTCCTT
Organism: Streptomyces argenteolus; assembly: GCF_042902585.1. Classification (GTDB taxonomy): domain Bacteria; phylum Actinomycetota; class Actinomycetes; order Streptomycetales; family Streptomycetaceae; genus Streptomyces; species Streptomyces argenteolus. Next base: position 1,296,061 of record NZ_JBIBEG010000002.1, on the reverse strand, counting down.
CCTGCCCCGTTCGGCCAGGGGCCGCTCGTGGTCGGACTCCTGCGACCATTCCGCCTTTGCGTGCCTGAGAAGGACGATCCTGCGAGGTGTATCGGCGCTCATACACCTCAGCTTCGCATGAATTACGCATCCGGGCGCAGGGTGTTGACGTGCTCGACCGCTGAGGGTGAACGACGGCGCCGGAGGGGCCGGTCAGGCGGGCAGCAGCGTCAAGAGGTGGCCGAGCAGCCGGCCGATGGCGGGGTCGCCGGAAGCCGCGTGGGCCTGGCCGGGTTCCACGATCAGCAGGAGCAGCGCGGCGAAGGCGAGGGCGGGCAGCACCACCGCCCACCACGGCAGCCGGACGTCGACGGTGCCCTCGGCCGGGCGGTGGGTCCGGGTGCGTGTACGGGCCGGCATGTCCGCCTCCGTGGTCCTCGGTTGTGTCACCCAGAACCTACGGGCCGGCCCGCGGCGGTCCCATCCGGTGACCCACCCACTCGACCCTGAACCTGACCCCCTAGGGGATGGTGGGGACAGCCCCACCCTCGGGCGGTCAGGGGGAGGCGATGGTGGCGATCACTCCGATGACCACGGAGATGAGAAGCATCGTCCCGAACACGAGGAGAAGCTTCTTCTGGCCGTTCTGGGGATTCGGATCGAGCACTGGCATGCGCTCAGTGTCGCATCTCAGCATTCGTCCTCGATCGTCCGGTCCCGCCCCGCGAGCACCCCGGCCACCATCTGCGGCACGAGGAGAGCCGCCATCAGGGCGATCGGCAGCCCCCAGCCCCCGCTGTGCTGGTAGAGCACGCCGACGAGCAGAGGTCCGGGGGCGGCGATCAGATAGCCCGTGGACTGGGCGAAGGCGGAGAGCCTGACCACCCCGGCGCCCGTGCGGGCACGCATCCCGATCATGGTGAGGGCGAGCGGGAAGGCGCAGTTCGCGATGCCGAGCAGCAGGGCCCAGAGCCAGGCGCCACCGGCCGGGGCCAGGTAGAGGCCGGCGTAGCCGACGAGCCCGCATCCGCCCAGGACCAGGGCGATCGCCCCCTGGTTCTTCAGCCGGGCGGCGACGCGCGGGATGACGAAGGCGAGCGGTACGCCCATGGCCATGGTCACGGCGAGCAGGACGCCGGCGGTGCCCGCCGAGACCCCGGCGTCGCGGAAGATCTGCGGCATCCACTGCATGGTGATGTAGGCCGCCGTGGCCTGGAGGCCGAAGAAGCAGGCGAGCGCCCAGGAGGTGCGGCTGCGGGTGATCCGCAGCGCGGGAGCCGGCTGCGGCGCCTGGCCCCGCGGCTGCCCCGAGCCCGGAGCGCGGTCCCGTACGAGCGGGAGCCAGGGCAGGACGGCCACTGCGGCGAGCGCCGCCCACACCACCAGTCCGGTCCGCCAGTTGCCGCCCAGGGCGTCGGTCAGGGGCACGGTGAGGGCGGCGGCGAGGGCGGTGCCGAGGGCCAGGGCCATCGAGTAGAGGCCGGTCATGGTGCCGACCCGGTCGGGGAACCAGCGCTTGACGATGACGGGCATCAGGATGTTACTGACCGCGATCCCCATCAGCGCGAGGGCACTGGCGGCGAGGAACCCGGCGGTACCGCCCACGAAGGGGCGCAGCACCAGGCCCGCGGCGATGGCCACCATCCCGGCGCAGACGACGGCACCGGCGCCGAAGCGGCGGGCCAGCCGGGGGGCCGTGAAGCCGAACAGCGCGAAGCAGAGCGGCGGTACGGAGGTGAGGACCCCCGCGACGCTGCCGCTCATGTGGAGCCCGTCCCGGACCTCTTCGAGGAGCGGGCCGAGGCTGGTGATCGCGGGCCGCAGGTTGAGCGCGGCGAGAACCAGGCCGAGGGTGACGATCCGCAGCAGCCAGGGCGACGGTGCCGGAAGGGACGGCGCGCGTGTGGGGGTGGCGGCGGGGCTCAGGGTCGGGGTCTCGTCGGAACGCATGGGACCCATCATAGAATCATGGGATGATTGACTGTCCACCTCGCGTCGGCTCCCGGTACCTCGGCTCCTGAGACAATCGGGGAGACGATCCGACGGGCCCGCACCTCCCGGACGACCCCTTCCGGAACACGAGCAAGGAGCAGCATGGCGCTGACGTCCCCGCGGCGGTCGGCTCTCGCCGACCAGGTGATTGCCCAGCTGAGGAATCAGATCACCTCCGGCGAGTGGCCCGTGGGCTCGCGGATCCCCACCGAACCGGAGCTGGTCGAACAGCTGGGGGTCGCCCGCAACACGGTGCGCGAGGCGGTGCGCGCCCTGGCACACAACGGGCTCCTGGACATCCGCCAGGGCTCCGGCACGTACGTGGTGGCGACCAGCGAGCTGGCCGGGGTGATGCAGCGCAGGTTCGCGGACGCCGACCCCCGGCACGTGGCGGAGCTGCGCTCCACGCTGGAGTCCTCGGCGGCCCGGCTGGCCGCCCTGCGGCGCACCGACCGGGACCTGCGGCAGCTGGACGCGCTCATGGCGCGGCGTGAGGAGACCTGGGCGTCCGGGGAGCTGGAGGCGTTCGTGGCCGCGGACGCGACCTTGCACCTCGCGGTGGTCGCCGCGTCCCACAACGACGTGCTGACGGAGCTCTACGCCGATCTGAACGACCTGCTCCGTGACTGCCTCCGCGACGACGTGGGTCCGGAGCTGCGGCCCGAGGAGCTCATGGACCACACCCGGCTGGTCGAGGCGATCCGGGCGGGCGACGCGGAGACGGCCGCCGCCGAGGCCGCGGCCCACGCGATGGACTGCCTGCGCGAGCGGGTCTGACGCCCCCGTAGGAAGAACGGGTCCTGGGGGGGGCGACCCGGCCAGGAGCCGGATCGGATGCGGAGCGGACGGAGCCCCTCAGGAGGTCACCGAGTGGCTGACCCACACCGAGCCGACCTCTTTCCAGCAGCGGTCCTCCAGCTTGACCGTCCGGCCGGGCTGCACGGCGACCGCGCTGCTGTCGGCGTCGACGTCCCACCAGCGCGCGCACTCGGTGTGGAGGCGTACGACATCGGTGGTGGGATACGGGTTGTGGCAGTAGGCGGTCACCCGCGAGCCCTCGACCGACGTACGGCATTCGGAGCCCGAGGGCTCGGGGTCCGGCGCGAGGGGCGCCGACGCTCCGCTCCCCGCCCGGCCGGCCGCGCTGACGGCCACCGGAGCCAGGATTCCGGCGACGACGGCCGCCGCTGCGAGCAGGGCCCAGGTTCGGCGACGTGTGGAGCGCACAGCGATCTCCTCCCCACAGCCTGACCAGAAGTCCGGTTCCCCCACATTCTGCGGTGGGGCGGCCATCTTTTCGACTCGAGCGCGAAGCGGCGGGCCGGGGCGTACGGCGATCGCGGGACGTGCCACGGCATCGCGGGCCACGGGGCCGGACGCGCGAACGGCCGCGCACCCCGGCCAGGGGTACGCGGCCGCCGTCGAGCGGTGGGCGGTCAGGCGCCCATCATGTGCACGCCGCCGTCGACGTGGATGATCTCGCCCGTGGTCTTCGGGAAGAAGTCCGAGAGCAGCGCCACGACCCCGCAGCCGGCGGGCTCCGGGTCGGCCATGTTCCACTCCAGCGGGGAGCGGTGGTTCCAGACGTCCGCGAGCTCGCCGAATCCGGGGATGGACTTGGCGGCCATGGAGCCGATCGGCCCGGCCGAGATCAGGTTGCAGCGGATGCTGTCCTTGCCCAGGTCGCGGGCGAGGTAGCGGGAGGTGGCCTCCAGCGCGGCCTTGGCCGGGCCCATCCAGTCGTACTGGGGCCAGGCGAACTGCGCGTCGAAGGTGAGGCCGACGATCGAGCCGCCGTCCGCCATGAGGGGCTTGCACGCCATGGCGAGCGACTTCAGCGAGAACGCCGAGACGTGCATCGCCGTGGCGACCGACTCGAAGGGCGTGTTGAGGAAGTTGCCGCCGAGCGCGTCCTGCGGCGCGAAGCCGATGGAGTGGACGACGCCGTCCAGCGAGCCGAGCTCCTCCTTCACCAGACCGGCCAGCCGGTCCAGGTGCTCGTCGCTGGTCACGTCGAGCTCGATGACCTTGGCAGGCTTGGGAAGCTTCTTGGCGATCCGCTCGGTCAGCGTCGGCCGCGGGAAGGCGGTGAGGATGACCTCGGCGCCCTGCTCCTGGGCCACCTTGGCGGTGTGGAAGGCGATGGACGACTCCATCAGCACACCCGTGATGAGGATGCGCTTGCCGTCGAGAATTCCGCTCATGGTGATCAGTGACCCATGCCCAATCCGCCGTCAACGGGGATGACGGCTCCAGTGATGTAAGACGCGTCGTCGGACGCGAGGAAGCGCACCGCGGCGGCGATCTCGGCGGGCTGCGCGTAGCGGCCGAGCGGTACCTGCGACACGATGTCCTTGCGCTGCTCGTCGGTGAGCACCTGCGTCATGTCGGTGTCGACGAACCCGGGCGCGACGACGTTGAAGGTGATGTTGCGCGAGCCGAGCTCACGGGCCAGCGACCGGGCGAAGCCGACCAGGCCCGCCTTGGACGCCGCGTAGTTGGCCTGTCCCGCCGAGCCGAGGAGGCCGACGACGGAGGAGATCAGGACGACACGGCCCTTCTTCGCGCGCAGCATCGCGCGGTTGGCCCGCTTGACGACGCGGAAGGTGCCGGTGAGGTTGGTGTCGAGGACCGAGGTGAAATCGTCCTCGGACATCCGCATCAGCAACTGGTCCTTGGTGATACCGGCGTTGGCGACCAGTACCTCCACGGGACCGTGCTTCTCCTCGATCTCCTTGTAGGCCTGCTCCACCTGCTCGGTGTCGGTGATGTCGCACCGAACGCCCAGAACCCCCGCGTCGGTGAGGGCCTGAGGCGGCTCTCCCGAGCGGTAGGTGATGGCCACCTTGTCGCCGTTGTCGGCGAAGGCGCGGGCGATGGCGAGGCCGATGCCCCGGTTTCCTCCGGTGACGAGAACCGAGCGGCTCAACGGATCACCCTTTCCTTGGCGGTCTGGTACCTCGAAAACCTATCGGTACCACCCCTCATCCAGGGAATCGGCCTCTGACAGCGCCGTCGGGCCGCGACTGTCGGATCCCTACAGAAGGCTCCGGCCATGCCCTCGGCAAGGTAAAAGGAAGGCACGGAAAGACCGGGACCCCTCATGATTCACTGCGGAGACGTTTTTCAGAGGTGGAGAAGGGGAGGCCCGCGTGGCCCACGAGGTAGATCAGTCGTTCCTGGCCCTGCCACTGCGCGCCCTCGCCGACGCGGCGCTCGCCCGTGCCCGGGCGCTCGGCGCCGTACACGCGGATTTCCGGCTGGAGCGGGTGCGCGGCGCCTCCTGGCGGCTGCGGGACGCCCGGCCGGCCGGGACGTCGGACACCACCGATCTCGGGTTCGCCGTACGGGTGGTGCACGGCGGCGCCTGGGGGTTCGCGTCCGGGGTGGACCTGACCATGGACGCGGCGGCCAAGGTCGCCTCGCAGGCCGTGGCCATGGCGAAGCTGTCGGCGAAGGTGATCGCCGCGGCGGGCTCCGACGAGCGCGTCGAGCTGGCGGACGAGCCGGTGCACGGCGACCGGACCTGGGTGTCGGCGTACGAGCGGGACCCCTTCGACGTACCGGACGCCGAGAAGGCCGGGCTGCTGGCCGAGTGGAGCGCGCGGCTGCTGGCCGCCGAGGGCGTGGCGCACGTGGACGCGTCCCTGATGACCGTCCACGAGAACAAGTTCTACGCCGACACGGCCGGCACCGTCACCACCCAGCAGCGGGTGCGGGTGCATCCGCAGCTGACCGCGGTGGCGGTGGACGGCACGACCGGTGAGTTCGACTCCATGCGGACGATCGCGCCGCCGGTGGGCCGGGGCTGGGAGTACCTGACGGGCGCCGGCTGGGACTGGGACGCGGAGCTGGAGCGCATCCCCGGGCTGCTGGCCGAGAAGATGCGGGCGCCGAGCGTCGAGGCGGGGAGGTACGACCTGGTGGTCGACCCGTCGAATCTCTGGCTGACCATCCACGAGTCGATCGGCCACGCGACCGAGCTGGACCGGGCGCTGGGCTACGAGGCGGCGTACGCGGGAACGTCGTTCGCCACCTTCGACCAGCTGGGGAAGCTGGCGTACGGCTCCCCCGCGATGAACGTGACGGGCGACCGCACCGCCGAACACGGGCTCGCCACCGTCGGCTACGACGACGAGGGCGTGGAGGCGCAGTCCTGGGACCTGGTCAAGGACGGGACGCTGGTCGGCTACCAGACGGACCGGCGGATCGCGAAGCTGACGGGTCTGGGCCGCTCCAACGGGTGCGCGTACGCGGACTCGCCGGAGCACGTGCCCGTGCAGCGCATGGCGAACGTGTCGCTCAAGCCCGATCCCGGCGGGCTCTCCACCGAGGACCTGATCGGCGGGGTCGAGCGCGGGATCTACGTGGTGGGCGACCGGTCCTGGTCGATCGACATGCAGCGCCACAACTTCCAGTTCACCGGTCAGCGCTTCTTCCGCATCGAGAACGGCAGGCTGGCGGGCCAGCTCCGGGACGTGGCGTACCAGGCGACGACCACCGACTTCTGGGGCTCCATGGAGAAGGTCGGCGGCCCGCAGACCTATGTCCTGGGCGGCGCGTTCAACTGCGGCAAGGCCCAGCCGGGCCAGGTCGCCGCGGTCTCGCACGGCTGCCCCTCCGCCCTCTTCCGAGGCGTGAACATCCTCAACACGACGCAGGAGGCCGGGCGATGAGCCGCGTCAGCAAGCCGTACGAGATCGTCGAGCGCGCACTGGAGCTGTCCACCGCGGACGGCTGTGTGGTCGTGGCGGACGAGAACTCCTCCGCCAATCTGCGCTGGGCCGGCAACGCGCTGACCACCAACGGTGTGACGCGCGGACGGACCCTGACCGTGATCGCGACCGTGGACGGGGCCGAGGGGACCGCGTCGGGAGTGGTCTCGCGCTCGGCCGTGACCGCCGACGACCTGGAACCGCTCGTACGGGCCGCCGAAGCCGCCGCGCGCGGCGCGGGGCCCGCCGAGGACGCGCAGCCGCTGGTCTCCGGCGTCCCGGCGTCGGCCGACTTCACGGAGGCACCGGCGGAGACCGGCTCGGACGTCTTCGCCGACTTCGCGCCGGCGCTCGGCGACGCCTTCGCCCGGGCCCGCTCGGGCGGCCGTGAGCTGTACGGCTTCGCCCACCACCAGCTGACCTCGACGTACGTCGGCACGTCGACCGGTCTGCGGCTGCGCCACGACCAGCCGAACGGGACGCTCGAACTGAACGCCAAGTCCCCCGACCGGACCAGGTCGGCCTGGGCGGGCCGGGCGACGCGCGACTTCAAGGACGTCGATCCCGCCGCCCTGGACGCCGAACTGGCGCAGCGCCTGCGATGGGCGGAACGCCGGATCGAACTGCCCGCCGGGCGGTACGAGACGCTGCTCCCGCCGACCGCCGTGGCCGATCTGCTGATCTACCAGTACTGGTCGGCGGGTGCCCGGGACGCCGCGGAGGGCCGGACGGTCTTCTCCCGGCCCGGCGGTGGCACCCGGATCGGCGAGAAGCTCTCCGAACTGCCGCTGACGCTGCGCAGCGATCCGCACGCCCCGGGTCTGGAGTCCGCGCCGTTCGTGATCGCGCACGCCTCGGGTGACGGGGCCTCGGTGTTCGACAACGGGCTGCCGCTGGCTCCGACCGACTGGATCAAGGACGGCAGGCTGGAGCGGCTGACCACGACCCGGCACTCCGCCGGGCTGACCGGGCTGCCGGTGGCGCCCGCCATGGACAACCTGGTGCTGGAGGGCGGCGGTGAGCGGTCCCTGGAGGAGATGGTGGCCGCGACGACCGGCCGTGCCCTGCTGCTGACCTGTCTCTGGTACATCCGGGAGGTGGACCCGGCGACCCTGCTCCTGACCGGGCTGACCCGGGACGGGGTCTACCTGGTGGAGGACGGCGAGGTGGTCGGCGAGGTGAACAACTTCCGCTTCAACGAGTCCCCGGTCGGGCTGCTGTCCCGGGCGTCGGAGGCGGGCCGTGCGGAGAAGACGCTGCCGCGCGAGTGGGGCGACTACTTCACCCGTGCCGCGATGCCCGCGCTGCGCATCCCGGACTTCCACATGAGCTCGGTCAGCCGGGGCGTCTGACCGTCCTAGACTGGAGCGGCATGTCATCGAACCCCCCGAGGAGAGAATCGACCGTGACCGACATCGTCGACGAGCTGAAGTGGCGTGGGCTGTTCGCCCAGTCCACCGACGAGGACGCACTGCGCAAGGCTCTCGCGGACGGCCCGGTCACCTTCTATTGCGGGTTCGACCCGACCGCGGCGAGCCTTCACGTCGGCCACCTGGTGCAGGTCCTCACGATGCGGCGGCTCCAGCTCGCGGGGCTGAAGCCGCTCGCCCTGGTGGGCGGGGCCACCGGTCAGATCGGTGACCCGCGGCCGACCGCGGAGCGCACGCTGAACGACCCGGAGACCATCGCCGCGTGGGTCCAGCGGCTGCGTGGGCAGATCGAGCCCTTCCTCACCTTCGAGGGCCCGAACGCCGCGACGATGGTGAACAACCTGGACTGGACCGCGGGCCTGTCCGCGATCGAGTTCCTCCGGGACATCGGCAAGCACTTCCGGGTCAACAAGATGCTCACCAAGGACTCGGTGGCCCGCCGGCTGGAGTCCCAGGAGGGCATCAGCTACACGGAGTTCAGCTACCAGCTGCTGCAGGGCATGGACTTCCTGGAGCTGTACCGGCGCTACGGCTGCACCCTCCAGCAGGGCGGCAGCGACCAGTGGGGCAACCTCACCGCGGGCATCGACCTGATCCACCGCCTGGAGCCGGGTGCGCAGGTGCACGCGCTGGCGACCCCGCTGATGGTGAAGGCCGACGGCACGAAGTTCGGCAAGTCGGAGAGCGGCGCCGTCTGGCTGGACCCGGAGATGACGACGCCGTACGCGTTCTACCAGTTCTGGCTGAATGTGGACGACCGTGACATCTCGACGTACATGCGCATCCTCAGCTTCAAGAGCCGCGAGGAGCTCGAGGAGCTGGAGAAGCTCACCGAGGAGCGCCCGCAGGCCCGTTCGGCGCAGCGGTCGCTGGCCGAGGAGCTGACGACGCTGGTGCACGGCGGCGCGCAGTGCGCGGCGGTCATCGCGGCGTCGAAGGCGCTGTTCGGCCAGGGCGAGCTCGGTGAGCTGGACGAGGCGACGCTCGGCGCGGCCCTGTCCGAGGTGCCGCACGCCCGGGTGGCCGAGCTGGGCCCGGTGGTGGACCTCCTGGTCGAGGTCGGGCTGTCCGCCAGCAAGTCGGCCGCCCGCCGCACGGTCAAGGAGGGCGGGGCGTACGTGAACAACGCGAAGGTCACGGACGGCGAGAGCGCCCCCGCCACCGAGGAGCTGCTGCACGGTCGCTGGCTGGTGCTGCGCCGGGGCAAGAAGAACCTGGCCGCCGTCGAGGTCGTCACCGGCTGAGGCCCCTCCGCCCGACAGCACCGCGGCCGGTCACGCATGACGCGTGGCCGGCCGCGGTGCTGTGTCACACCCTTTTCAGGTTCTCTGCCTCTTGCCCTTGTTGCCCCTGATCGACTGCCAGAGCATGTCTCCGACACCGACGACGGCGACGGCACCGATCAGCTGCAGCACATGACGGATCCAGTCGATCCCCTTGGTGTCCTCCACGCCGATCCAGCCCGCCACCGCGTTGCCGAGGATGCTGCCGAGGATGCCGAACACCGCCGTCAGCCAGAGGGGGATGTCCTGCTTGCCGGGGAGGATCGCCCGCGCGATCACACCCAGCACCAGACCTACGATGATTGCCCACAGCCAGCTCATATCGCCTCCTCGTGCGGCGCGGTGTGCGCACGTCCGCCCAGTCTCGCCACCCTGGACGTACGCCGCATGCCGGACGGGGCCGAACGTGGCGCGGGGGGAGCGGACCGGTACGAAGGGGACACTCCCCGGTCTCGAAGCCGGCGGACACCGGGCGTACCGTAGGAGCCGCACCGTCCGGGGAAGTCCGGCACAGAGATCTGGTGGTGGAATCACGATGCGGAAGCAGAGCGGCCCGGAGGTATTCCGTATCACGGGCGCCCGGCAGGGACTCGCCGACGACGTGCGGGGCAGGCAGCGGCGCTACATCATCTCGATGTCCGTGCGCACCGTGTCCGTGGTGCTGGCGGCGACGCTGTGGAACGTGGAGCGGCATGTGGCGGTGGTGGCGCTCGCGCTGGGCGTTCTGCTCCCTTATGTCGCGGTGGTCATCGCCAACGCCGGTCGCGAGAACACCCCTTCGCTGCCTTCGACGTTCGTGCCCGCGCCGCTGCGTCCCGCTCTCGGCGCGCCCGCGGCGGCGGGCCCGGGGCAACCGGTCGCGGAGCCCGCCGCGGAACACCGCCGGCCGGGCGGCGCCGACGATCCCCGCCGTGCGGACTGACCGGCGACGCGGCGCGAAGCTCAAGAAAAGCTCAGATCAATCATGACGTTCCGCTGCACCGCACCCCGGTGCGCGTGGCATACTTCGGGAGCGCTCCGCATCCCCCGTCGGAGCGACGGACCGACGCCGGGCAGCTCCCCCCGTGGCTGCTCGGCGTCGCCTTTCTCCGGCGGGGATGCGCCGCGGCGCTCCGGCAGGGAACCCTTAGGGTTGAGGCCGTGAACTTCCCCGATACCTCAGCCGAGAGCGCCTCGGGCGCACCGGTCTGCTCCGCCAAGGGCTGTCGCGCCGACGCCGTGTGGGTGCTGGCCTGGAACAACCCGAAGCTCCACACTCCCGAGCGGCGCAAGACCTGGCTGGCCTGCGAGGAGCACCGGGAGCACCTCTCCTCGTTCCTCGGTGTTCGGGGCTTCCTGAAGGACGTCGTCACCCTCGGGGAGTGGGAGTCCTCATCCACCGATCGCTGACATCGGGCGGTCGGGCTGGAGGAAGGACGGGTCGTCCAGACCGGAACCCGCCTTCTTGCCCCACATCGCGAGCTTCCAGATCTTCGCGATCTCCTCGTCCGGCGCGCCGGAGCGCAGGGCGCCGCGCAGGTCCGTCTCCTCACGGGCGAAGAGGCAAGTGCGGACCTGGCCGTCGGCGGTGAGCCGGGTGCGGTCGCAGGCGCGGCAGAAAGGCCTGGTCACGGAGGCGATGACACCGACCCGATGCGGGCCGCCGTCCACCGTCCAGCGCTCCGCGGGTGCCGATCCGCGCTTCTCGTCGCCCTCCTCGGTGAGGGTGAACCGGGTGCGCAGCGAGGTGAGGATGTCGCCCGCCGTGATCATCCCGTCGCGCTTCCAGCCGTGCTGGGCGTCGAGCGGCATCTGCTCGATGAAGCGGAGCTCGTAGTCGTGCTCCACGGCCCAGGCGAGCAGCTCGGGGGCCTCGTCCTCGTTGAGGCCGGGCATCAGGACGGAGTTGACCTTGACCGGGGTGAGTCCGGCTTCCCGGGCGGCCTGGAGTCCGTCGAGCACGTCCTGATGACGGTCGCGTCGGGTGAGCGTCTTGAAGACGTCGGGGCGCAGGGTGTCCAGCGAGACGTTGACCCGGTCCAGGCCCGCCGCCTTCAGGGCGGTGGCGGTGCGCTTGAGCCCGATGCCGTTGGTGGTGAGGGACATCTTCGGGCGGGGTTCCAGCGCGGCGCACCGCTCGACGATCGACACCAGTCCGGGGCGCAGCAGCGGCTCGCCGCCGGTGAAGCGGACTTCCCTGATGCCGAGGTCGGTGACGGCTACGCGGATGAGCCTGACGATCTCGTCGTCACTGAGGAGCTCGGTCTTGCCGAGCCACTGGAGGCCTTCTTCGGGCATGCAGTAGGTGCAGCGGAGATTGCACTTGTCGGTCAGTGAAACACGCAGGTCGGTGGCGACCCGGCCGTAGGTGTCGATGAGCACTGTGGGCCCCCTCCCCCGGTGATGTCCGCGGTTGCGGTTCTGACTCCTCCGAGACTACGCGAGAGCGGTGACATCCAGGGAGCGCGGTTGCCACGAGGTGGGACGGGGCTCCGTCGTAGATCCCTACGACGGAGCCCCGTCGCGGGTCTGCGCGACGGGGCTCCGCGGGCGGCCGGGCTGCCGGGTCAGTGGGCTCCGGTGCCGGTGAGGGACTTGACCTCGAGCTCGGCGTACTTGCCCTTGTCCGGCACCTCCTTGGAGAGGACCGAGCCGAGCCAGCCGAGCAGGAAGCCCAGCGGGATGGAGATGAGGCCCGGGTTCTCCAGCGGGAACCAGGCGAAGTCCACGTCCGGGAACATGGACGTGGCCTTGCCGGAGACGACCGGGGAGAAGAGCACCAGCAGGACGGACGAGGCGAGGCCGCCGTAGATCGACCAGAGGGCGCCCTGGGTGGTGAAGCGCTTCCAGAAGAGGCTGTACAGGATGGTCGGCAGGTTGGCCGACGCGGCGACGGCGAAGGCCAGGGCGACGAGTCCTGCGACGTTCAGGTCGCGGGCCATCGCGCCGAGGCCGATGGAGACGACGCCGATCGCGACGGTGGCCCAGCGGGCCGCGCTCATCTCCTCCTTCTCGGTCGCCTTCCCCTTGCGGATGACGTTGGCGTAGATGTCGTGGGCGAAGGAGGACGAGGAGGCGAGCGTGAGGCCCGCGACCACGGCGAGGATCGTCGCGAAGGCAACGGCGGAGATGACGGCCAGCATGACCGCGCCACCGGTGGTGCCGACCCCGCCGAGGTACTCGGCGAGCTGGGGCGCCGCCGCGTTGCCCGCGGGGTTCTTCGCCTTGATCTCCTCGGGCCCGATGAGCGCCGCGGCGCCGAAGCCGAGGGCGATCGTCATCAGGTAGAAGGCCCCGATGATGCCGATGGCCCAGTTCACGGACTTGCGGGCGGCCTTGGCGGTCGGGACGGTGTAGAAGCGGATCAGGATGTGCGGCAGGCCCGCGGTGCCGAGCACCAGCGCGATGCCGAGCGAGATGAAGTCCAGCTTCGACACGTCGGTGGCGCCGTACTTGAGGCCCGGCTCCAGGAACGCGGCGCCGTGCCCGCTCTTCTCCGCGGCGGTGCCCAGCAGGTCGGAGACGTTGAAGTCGAACTTCCAGAGGACCATGAGGGTCATCAGCAGCGCGCCCGCGATGAGCAGCACGGCCTTGACCATCTGGACCCAGGTGGTGCCCTTCATCCCGCCGATGGTGACGTAGATGATCATGAGTACGCCGACCAGCGCGACGATGAGCACCTTGCCTGCGTCGCTGGTGATGCCGAGCAGCAGGGCGACGAGCACACCCGCGCCCGCCATCTGGGCGAGCAGGTAGAAGATCGACACGACGATGGTGGAGACACCCGCGGCGGTGCGCACCGGCCGCTGGCGCATCCGGTAGGCGAGGACGTCGCCCATGGTGTAGCGGCCGGAGTTGCGCAGCGGCTCGGCGACGAGCAGCAGGGCCACCAGCCAGGCGACGAGGAAGCCGATGGAGTAGAGGAAGCCGTCGTAGCCGAAGAGCGCGATGGCCCCGGCGATGCCGAGGAAGGACGCCGCCGACATGTAGTCGCCGGAGACGGCGAGGCCGTTCTGGAAGGCGGTGAACTGCCGCCCGCCGGCGTAGAAGTCGGAGGCGCTCTTGGTCTGGCGGCCCGCCCAGACGGTGATGCCCAGGGTCGCGGCGACGAAGACCGCGAAGAGGGTGATGATCAGCGGCCGGTGCTCCGTCGTGGACGAGGCGGCCAGCTGGATCACGGGGTGGGATGCGTACGCGGCGCTCATGCGTCGGCCTCCAGACGGGACTTGATGGCCGCCGCCTGCGGGTCGAGCTTGTTCGTGGCGTGGCGCGAGTAGAACCAGGCGATGAGGAACGTGGTGGCGAACTGGGCGAGGCCGAAGACGAAGGCCACGTTGAAGTTGGCGACGACCTTGGTGCCCATGAAGTCGCCGGCGTAGCTGGACAGCAGCACGTACAGCAGGTACCAGGCGATGAAGCCGACGGTCAGCGGAAAGGCGAAGGAGCGGTGGGAGCGGCGCAGTTGGGTGAACTCCGCACTGTTCTGCGCCTCGAGGAACGCCTCGGTCGTGGGCTGGACGGGGCTGTCGTCCTCACGCTTCTGGGGCGGCGGTGCTTCGGTAGCCACGGATTCTCCTCGCGACGCGGGTGTGGTGGTGGGCACGGTGGATTTCACAGGGAGTCCTCTGCGTGATCGGGGCTGGTGCACGGCTCCCTGTGCAACGGCACGGAGAGCGCGGCGAAGCGGTTCACCGCAGGTTCGGTCTTCTGCGGTACAGGCCCCTGGACGCGCCTCCCGGAGGTCACACCTCGAACTCACTTGCCCGTATTCATTGATGCGCCGGGAAGATCAGCGATAACTTCACAGGTCATGTACCGGTCCGGTCACGCCTGTGCCCGGACCACTGGCACGGATGATGTGGAGAACCCATGGCTCATCTGGCATCCAGACGGACACGCGTACTCACGCTGCCCGTCGGACTCGCGCTCACGGCCTCGCTCGGATTCCTCCCGACGGGGACCGCAGCAGCCGCACCCGCGGAGGAGCCGGCGGCGGTGACGGCAGACGGCCCCCAGCTGTCGTACGTCGTGAACACGCGGGCCGGTCACGGCACCGTCAAGCAGGTCCGCAAGGCGATAGCCGCGGCCGGCGGAACCGTCGTGACGTCGTACGACAAGATAGGCGTCGTCGTCGTCCACTCGAAGAACCCGGACTTCGGCCCGACGATCCGCAAGGCCAAGGGCGTCCAGTCGGCGGGCGCCACGCGCACCAACCCGATCGTCCCGCAGGCGACGAAGGACGTCGGGGTCGGGCAGCCCCTCACCGCCGCGCAGGCACGGGCGGCGGCGGACGAGGCCGTGGCCGGCCAGGACGCGCTCGAACCGCTCCAGTGGGACCTGCCCGCCATCAAGGCGGACAAGGCGCACGAGAAGTCGCTCGGCAGCAGCAAGGTGACGGTCGCCGTCATCGACACGGGTGTGGACGACACCCACCCGGACCTGGCACCGAACTTCGACCGCGAGGCCTCGGTGAACTGCGTGTCCGGCGCCCCGGACACCACGGACGGCGCCTGGCGTCCCGCGGCCGGCGAGAGCGACCACGGCACGCACGTCGCGGGCACCATAGCCGCGGCGAAGAACGGCACCGGCGTCACGGGCGTCGCTCCCGGCGTGAAGGTCTCCGGCATCAAGGTGTCCACGCCGGCCGGCTTCTTCTACACCGAGGCCGTCGTGTGCGGCTTCGTCTGGGCGGCCGAGCACGGCGTCGACGTGACCAACAACAGCTATTACACGGACCCCTGGCTGTTCAACTGCAAGAACGACCCCGACCAGGGCGCCCTCGTCGAGGCGATCACCCGCGCCACCCGTTACGCGGAGGGCAAGGGCGTCGTCAACGTCGCGGCGGCCGGCAACTCCGACCACGATCTGGCCCTCGACGCCATCGAGGACTCCACGAGCCCGAACGACACGACGCCGGTCACGCGCACGGTCGACCCGAGCGCCTGCCCCGACATCCCGACCATGCTGCCGGGTGTCGTGACGGTCTCGGCGACCGGCGCGAAGGGGCTGAAGTCCTCGTACTCCAACTACGGTCTCGGTGTCATCGACGTGGCCGCCCCGGGCGGTGACTCGACGCGTTACCAGACGCCGGAGGCACCGGCCGTCAGCGGTCTGATCCTGTCCACGCTGCCGGGTGGCGGATTCGGCTACAAGGCCGGTACGTCGATGGCGTCCCCGCACGTCGCGGGCGTCGCGGCCCTGATCAAGTCGACCCACCCGCATGCCTCGCCGGCGGTGGTGAAGGCGCTGCTGACCCACCAGGCCGACGCCACCGCGTGCGGTGCGCCGTACGACATCGACGGTGACGGCACCGTCGACGCCGTCTGCGAGGGCGGCACGCAGTACAACGGCTTCTACGGAGCCGGTGTCGTGGACGCGCTGGACGCGGTCCGCAGGTAAGACATGAGGGAGGGGCCGGGGACAGCTGTCCCCGGCCCCTCCCGCGTTCCGCCCCGCCGGCTACGGCGTGACGAGGACCTTGAGCGCCGTGCGCTCGTCCATCGCCTTGTAGCCGCCCGGCACGCCGTCCAGCCCGACCGTCAGGTCGAAGACCGGCGACGGGTCGATCGTGCCGTCGAGCACGTCGGGGAGCAGGTCGGGGATGTACGTGCGCACCGGCGCCACGCCGCCCCGCAGCGCGATGTTGCGGTCGAACATGACGCCGAGGTCCACTCCGGTACCGCTGCCGTGCGGGACTCCGACGTATCCGACCGAGCCGCCGTCGCGCACGATGCCGAGGGCCGTGCGCATCGACTGCTCCGTGCCGACCGCTTCGATCACCCCGTGGGTGCCTTCCCCGCGGGTCAGTTCGCGCACGGCGGCGAGGGCGGCGTCGCCGCGCTCGGCGACGACGTCCGTGGCACCGAAGGCACGGGCGATGTCGGTACGGGCCTGGTGGCGGCCCAGCGCGATGATCCGCTCGGCGCCGAGCCGCTTGGCCGCCATGACGCCGCACAGGCCGACCGCGCCGTCACCCACGACGGCGACGGTGCTGCCCGGCCGCACGCCCGCGCCGAGCGCCGCGTGGTGCCCGGTGCCCAGGACGTCGGAGAGGGCCAGGAGGGCGGTGAGCAGCCGGTCGTCGGAGGCGGCGGCCGCCGGGAGCTTCACCAGGGTGCCGTCGGCGAACGGGACGCGCACGGCCTCGCCCTGCCCGCCGTCGGAGCCGACCGACCCCCAGAAGCCTCCCTGGGGGCAGGATGTGGTGAGCCCTTCGGCGCAGTAGGCGCAGGTGCCGTCGGACCAGACGAACGGGGCCACCACGAGGTCGCCGGGGGCGAAGCCGTTGACCCCGGGACCGGCCTCCTCGACGACACCGAGGAACTCGTGGCCGATGCGCTGACCGGGCTGCCGTGCGGACTCGCCCCGGTAGGCCCACAGGTCACTGCCGCAGATGCAGGCACGCAGCACCCGCAGGACCACGTCGGTGGGCTGCTGGACCGTGGGGTCGGGCACCTCCTCGACACGGATGTCGTGGGGGCCGTGGATGACGGTGGCGCGCATGCGTGGGGGTCCTCGCTGGTCTCAGATTCTGATACGCCCCTCACGGTACGCCTCGGGGGCGGCGCCGGTGGAATCCACTCCTCCGTCGAGCGCCCCCCGCGTGAGCAGGTACTGCGCGCCGATGTAGGTCAGCATGATCCAGAAGTGGTGAGCGGGCAGCGGGGGCCATTCCGCGATGCCGGTCGCGATGAGCGCGTCGGAGAGCAGGAAGAGGGCCCCGCCGGCGGCGGCGCCCCGGCCGAGGACCCCCGCCCGCCAGGCCATCGCCGTGAGCAGCAGGCTGTATCCGGTGAGGGGCACGCGTAGTCCGCCCGGCAGCCCCGGCCACAGGAGCACGACGAAGGTGACGAGCACGACGGCGTACACGAGACCGGCGACCGTCCGCACGGGGGCCCGGCCGAAGAGCAGCAGATAACAGACGTGCCCCGCGGCGAAGAAGGCCATCCCGGCGAGGAACGCGGCCTCCGCGTCGGGCATCAGCAGCACGTCGCCCGCCCAGCCGCACAGCAGCGCGGCGATCAGCAGGCGGCGTCCGCCGCGCGCCGCGGCGTAGGCGGCGAGCAGGAGCATCAGCAGCGGCTTGGTGGCCACGTGCACCGCTTCCGTCCCGGCGAGGAGCCCTGCCAGATGGACGGCGGAGACGGCGAGGAACGCGACGAGCAGCGGGCGTACGAGCCGGGGCGCACCGGCGCGGGGCGTCATCCGGTGCCCTCGGCGGTCTGCGGCTGCGGGGCGGTGACGGTGGCCGGCGCCGTCCCGGTGGTGGGCGCCGGCTGCCAGCCCGGGCCCCGGAAGACGCGGCCCGCCCGCTCGCTCCAGGTTGCCGCGGCCCGCACGTCGCGGGCGATGGCCGCGTACTCGTGGCTGGCGACGCGGAGGGGGTTGTGGGTGCTGATGTTCTTGGTGAGCCCGAAGACGGGACGCTCGGTCTCGGCCGCGAACGAGCCGAAGAGCCGGTCCCAGACGATGAGGATCCCGCCGAAATTCCGGTCCAGGTAGCCGCCTTGGGAGGCGTGGTGCACCCGGTGGTGGGAGGGCGTGTTGAGGACGTACTCGAAGGGCCGGGGCAGCTTGTCGATCCGCTCGGTGTGCACCCAGAACTGGTAGACGAGGTTCGCCGAGGAGCAGAAGGCGAGCGCGGCGGGGTGGACGCCCAGCGCGACGAGCGGCAGGTAGAAGGGCCAGGAGGTGAGGGACGTCCAGGGCTGGCGCAGCGCGGTGGTGAGGTTGAACTTGCGGCTGGAGTGGTGGACGACGTGGCAGGCCCACAGGATCCGGATGACGTGGTGGCCCCGGTGGGACCAGTAGTAGAAGAAGTCCAGGGCCAGGAGCATGAGCAGGATCGTCCACCACAGGACGGGGACGCGCAGCGGGGTCAGTTCGTAGACCGCGGCGTAGATCGCCACGATGGGTATCTTCCACAGCAGGTCGAAGACCAGGCTGCCGAGTCCCATGGTGACGCTGGTGGCGGCGTCCTTGGCGTCGTACCCGGCGGCCTCCTCGTCCGGGTGAAGCCGGTGGACGACCATTTCGAGGACGGTGAGCAGGACGAAGGCCGGGATCGACCACAGCACGACATCGGGCAGGTTCGGCTCCATGCGTGCACCGTAGGGCCGCCGGTGGCACCGGGCATAGATGGTGTTACCGACAAGTATGTGAGACGCGGTGTCATGAGTGTTTGGCAGGTTCCGCCAACTGCCGGGCCCGGGGAGGTCAGGGACGCGTCACTTCGCGGAGGGATCGCACCGCAGGCCCGGAGGAAGCCCCGCCCTCACACCCCCGCCGCCCCGAGCAGCACACCCGCCCCGTAGGTCACGCCCATGGCCACGGCTCCCCCGGCCATGTTCCGCAGGACCGCAGGCCCGGCGGGCGCCTCGCCGAGCCGGGCGCTCCACCAGCCGGTGAGGGCGAGCGCCGCGAGCACGGACAGCACGGTGACGGCCAGCCGCGCGGAGGGCGGCGGCAGCACGATCGCCAGGAGCGGCAGCAGCGCACCCACCGTGAAGGCCAGGAAGCTCGCTCCCGCCGCGTGCCACGGGTTGGTCAGTTCGTCCGGGTCGATGCCCAGCTCGACCTCGGCGTGGGCCCGTAGCGCGTCGCGCTGCGTGAGCTGTACCGCGGCCTCCCGGGCGAGCGCGTTGCTCAGCCCCTTCCCTTCCAGGAGTCCGGTCAGCTCGGCGAGCTCGGCCTCCGGGGTCTCCCGGAGTTCCCGTTCCTCCGTCTCCAGCGCGGACTTCTCCGAGTCGCGCTGGGTGGACACCGACACGTACTCGCCGGCCGCCATCGACATGGAGCCCGCGAGCAGCCCCGCCAGGCCGGCGGTCAGCAGGGTGGACCGGTCACCCGTTGCCCCGGCCACCCCGACGACCAGGCCCGCCGTGGAGACCACTCCGTCGTTGGCGCCGAGCACCGCGGCCCGGAGCCAGTTGAGCCGGGCACCGAGTCCGCCGCGGTGGGGTTCGTCGTGTGTCTGCGCCTGTGTCTCCGTCACCCCGGGAGCGTCTCACCGCCCCCTTGCCAGGCGCATCCGCGACCCGCGGTTCCGGCCCCCCGTCAACTGCTCTCCGCTACCACAGGGTTCATGGCGGGACCGCCCGGATAGGTCACTGTCGGTCCCGGCCCGTATTCTCTGTGACCATGCTCGACGACCGTCAGACCGCAGCGCCGTGGCCGGCCGCGTATCCCAAGGGGTACGCGGTCGTCGACGTGGAGACCACCGGACTCGCCCGCGACGACCGGATAATCTCCGCTGCCGTGTACCGCCTGGACGCCCAGGGCGACGTCGAGGACCACTGGTACACCCTGGTGAACCCCGAGCGCGATCCCGGTCCGGTCTGGATCCACGGGCTGACCAGCGACGTCCTGGAGGGCGCGCCGCTCTTCCCGGAGGTCGCGGAGGAGTTGTCCCGGCGCCTGGCCGGGCGGGTGCTCGTCGCCCACAACGCCGCGTTCGACTGGTCGATGATCGCCCGGGAGTACGCACGCGCGGCGGTCACCGCGCCCGTCGAGCAGCGGCTGTGCACCATCGCGCTGTCCAAGGAGCTCCGGCTCCCCCTGCCGAACCACAAGCTGGAGTCGCTGGCCGCGCACTTCGGAGTCGTGCAGCAACGCGCGCACCACGCCCTCGACGACGCACGCGTGCTGGCCGAGGCGTTCCGCCCGAGCCTGCACGCGGCGGCCCGGGGCGGCGTGCGGCTGCCGCTGCTGGAGTGCCGTCCGTTGACGGAGTGGTACGACTCCCCGGTCACCCCGCGCGCCGGCTACCGGCCCTCGCAGACACAGAGCTGGCGCCCCTCGCGCAAGCGTCCCGCGTGCCCCTACCCGAACCCGGGGCGGTACGAGTCGGACAAACCTCTCATGCAGGGCATGCGGGTGGCGTTCTCCGGAGACACCTCCGTCGACCGGGAGCTCCTGGAGGACCGCGCCGTGGAGGCCGGTCTGCACGTGGCGACCAGCGTGTCGCGGCTGACGAGCCTGCTGGTCACCAACGATCCGGACTCCGTGACGTCCAAGACGGTGAAGGCGAAGTCCTTCGGCACGCCGATCCTGGAGGAGAGCGCCTTCACCCATCTGCTGCGGGACGTGGCACCCGCGACCTCGGTCGTCGTGCCGAAGCCGTCACCGTCATCGGAGTGAACCGGGGGCGACTCGCCCGGCATCCGCTCGCCCGCCGCCCTCCCGCGTCCCACCCTGTGGCGCATGGCACGTTGCGAGGTTTGCGGAAACGACTACGGGATGTCCTTCGAGGTGCACGCGCAGGGCGCGGTGCACGTCTTCGACTGCTTCTCCTGCGCCATCCACCGCATGGCGCCCATCTGTGAGCACTGCCGGGTGCAGGTCATCGGCCAGGGCGTCGAGGTCGACGGCCACTGGTACTGCGGCGGCCACTGCGCCCGCGCCGAGGGGAGGGCGGGCATCGTGGACAAAGTGTGACGGTCCGCTCCGTCCGCACGGGGGACCCTCCGTGCCGCACCCCATGACCCCGGTTGTACGGTCATGGGGTGTACCGCTTCCTGATGACCCGGCAGTGGGTGATTCTCACCCTCCTCGTCCTGGCGCTGATTCCCACGATGATCGAGCTGGGTTTCTGGCAGCTGCACCGGCATGAACACCGGGTCGAGCAGAACGCGCTCATCACCCGGAACCTCGAGGCGGAGCCCGTCCCGGTGGCCCGGGTGACCTCGCCCGGCCACACCGTCCCGCGCTCCGACTACTGGAAGGCCGTGACGGCGACCGGGACCTTCGACACCGAGCACGAGGTGGTCGTACGCCGTCGCACCTCGCGGGACGAACGTATCGGCGTCCTGGTGCTGACCCCGCTGGACCTCAAGGGCGGCGGCACCGTCCTGGTCAACCGCGGCTGGGTCCCCGCCGCGGCGGACCAGCAGGCCTACCCCGAGGTTCCTCCGCCGCCCGGCGGCGAGGTCACCGTCGCGGGCAGGCTCAAGGCGGACGAGACGACGAGCGCCAGCGGCATCAAGGACCTGCGGGGCCTGCCGGACCGTCAGGTGATGCTGATCAACAGCGCCCAGCAGTCGCACCTGCTCGGCCGTCCTGTCCTCGGCGGCTACCTGGAGCTGACGAGCCCCGAGCCGGCCGGCGGCAGTCCCGAGACGATCGCGGCCCCCGACGACGGCTCCATCGGCCCGCACATGGCGTACGCCGTCCAGTGGTGGCTGTTCGCCGCGGGTGTCCCGGTGGGCTGGGTCGTACTCGTACGCCGGGAGAAGCGCGACCGTGCCCAGGCGGCCGCGGACGCCGAGGCGGCGCGGGAGCCGGAGCCGGCCACCGCCTGAGGGCTGTTCCCACCTTGTTCGCTGCTTAGCGGAGCCCAGGTTCGGGAAGACGCCAGAGCGTGACCCCACGCATCGAGGACTACGCCCTCATCGGCGATCTCCAGACGGCCGCTCTGGTCGGCAGGAACGGTTCTGTCGACTGGTTGTGCCTCCCCCGCTTCGACTCGGGCGCCTGCTTCGCGGCGCTGCTCGGCGACGAGGACAACGGGCACTGGCGCATCGCCCCCCAGGGCACCGACAGCACGGAGACCTGCACCCGGCGGTGCTACGTGGAGGACTCCCTGGTCCTGGAGACCTACTGGGAGACCAGGACCGGGACGGTCAAGGTCGTCGACTTCATGCCGCAGCGCGACAAGGCACCCGACGTCATGCGGATCGTGCAGGGGGTCAGCGGCAGCGTCGACATGAGTTCCGTCCTGCGGCTCCGGTTCGACTTCGGCTCCGTGGTCCCCTGGATGCGCCGTTCGCACGGGCACCGGGTGGCGGTGGCGGGACCCGACTCCGTCTGGCTGCGCAGCGAACCGCCGGTCAAGACCTGGGGCCAGCAGTTCAGCACCTGCTCCTCCTTCACGGTCGCCGAGGGCGAGTCGGTGGCCTTCGTCCTGACCTGGCACCCCTCGCACTCCCCGCGGCCCAAGCTGATCGATCCGCACAAGGCGCTGAAGCACACCCTCACCGACTGGGCGAAATGGGCGGCACGGTGCACCTACCACGGCAGGCACCGGGAGGCCGTGCTCCGCTCCCTGATCACCCTGAAGGCGCTCACCTACGCCCCCACCGGCGGGATCGTGGCGGCCCTCACGACCTCGCTCCCGGAGGAGATCGGGGGCGTACGGAACTGGGACTACCGCTACTGCTGGCTGCGGGACTCCACCCTCACCCTGGGCGCCATGATCTCGGCGGGATACCTGGAGGAGGCGGCGGCGTGGCGGGACTGGCTCCTGCGCGCCGTGGCCGGTGATCCCGCCGACCTCCAGATCATGTACGGGCTCGCGGGCGAGC
This sequence comes from Streptomyces argenteolus, assembly GCF_042902585.1. Classification (GTDB taxonomy): domain Bacteria; phylum Actinomycetota; class Actinomycetes; order Streptomycetales; family Streptomycetaceae; genus Streptomyces; species Streptomyces argenteolus. Next base: position 1,273,382 of record NZ_JBIBEG010000002.1, on the reverse strand, counting down.
GCAGACTCCCGGAGACGGAGCTGCCCTGGCTGCGGGGCTACGAGAACTCCCTGCCGGTCCGCACGGGCAACGCGGCGGTGCGCCAGCGGCAGCTCGACGTCTACGGCGAGGTCATCGACTCGCTCAGGGTGGCCCGCACCGCCGGCCTCGACGACAAGCCGCACGCCTGGAATCTGCAGCTCAGTCTGCTCGGCTTCCTGGAGTCGACCTGGCGCGAGCCGGACGAGGGCCTGTGGGAGGTACGCGGCCGGCGCCGCCATTTCGTGCACTCCAAGGTGATGGCCTGGGTCGCGGCCGACCGCGCGGTGCGCACCCTGGAGGAGAACCCCGAGCTCCCCGGCGACGCCGACCGCTGGCGGGCGATGCGGGACGCCGTGCACGCGGAGGTCTGCGACAAGGGCTACGACCCCGTGCGCAACACCTTCACCCAGTACTACGGCTCCCAGGAGCTGGACGCCTCGACGCTGCTGATCGTGCGCACCGGCTTCCTGCCGCCGGACGACCCCCGGGTCATCGGCACGGTCGACGCCGTGCGCGACGAGCTCGCCCACGACGGCCTGATCCGCCGCTACAGCACCGAGGGCGCGTCGGTGGACGGGCTCCCCGGCGACGAGGGCGCTTTCCTGGCCTGCTCGTTCTGGCTGGTCGACGCCCTGCTGCGGACGGGCCGCAGGGAGGAGGCCGAGGAGCTCTTCGAGCGGCTGCTGGAGCTGCGCAACGACGTGGGGCTGCTGGCCGAGGAGTACGACCCGGTGGCGGCTCGCCAGCTCGGCAACTACCCGCAGGCGTTCAGCCACATCGGCCTGGTGAACAGCGCGGTCGACCTCGCCGGTGAGGACTTGGCAGGATAGACCCATGGATCTTGGACTGAAGGACCGTGTGTACATCGTCACCGGGGCGACCCGGGGACTCGGCAACGCCACCGCGCGCGCCCTCGCCGACGACGGGGCCAAGGTGGTCATCTCCGGACGGGACGGGAAGACCGCCGTGGAGGCCGCCGCCGAGCTGGGCCCCGAGGCGATCGGCGTCGGCGCGGACAACGCCGATCCGCTGGCCGGCCGACGTCTCGTGGACGCGGCGAAGGAACGCTTCGGCAGGCTGGACGGCATTCTCATCAGCGTCGGCGGTCCCGCGCCCGGCTTCCTCGCCGACAACACGGACGACCAGTGGCAGTCGGCGTTCGAGTCGGTCTTCCTCGGCGCCGTGCGGCTGGCCCGAACGGCGGCCGAGGCACTCGGCGAGGGCGGCGTCATCGGCTTCGTCCTGTCCGGCTCGGTGCACGAGCCGATCGCCGGTCTGACGATCTCCAACGGACTGCGCCCCGGCCTCGCCGGCTTCGCCAAGTCACTCGCCGACGAGCTGGGCCCGCGCGGCATCCGGGTCGTGGGCGTGCTGCCCTCGCGGATCGACACGGACCGGGTACGAGAGCTCGACGCCCTGTCCGGCGACGCGGAGGCGTCCCGCACGGCCAACGAGGCGCGCATCCCGCTGCGCCGCTACGGCACCCCGGAGGAGTTCGGGAAGACGTCGGCCTTCCTGCTCTCCCCGGCCGCCTCCTACCTGACGGGCATCATGGTGCCGGTCGACGGCGGCGCCCGGCACGGCTTCTGAGGCGGCGTCGCGGACGGCCCGCCGTCAGGTCACCCGCTCCGCGTGGTGCTTGACCGACTTCAGACGGACCCCGGCGGGCAGCACGTCCGGCCCGTCCCGCCGTCAGGTCACCCGTTCCACGTGGTGCTTGACCGCCTTCAGACGGACCTCGGCGGGCAGCTCGTCCAGCCCGGCCGAGGTCCGCGCGTGGGTCAGCGCCCCCTCGGAGAGGCCTCGCAGCGCCAGCCCGGGAGACGCGTGCGGCTCCATCAGCATGCGGACCCTGGCCCGCGGGGCGGTACGCCGCCCGGTGAGCGCGGCCTTCGCGTCGGCGACCCCGTCCAGCCGGGCCGCCTCGACGCCGAGTACGCTCTCCAGCGCCCTGCCGCGCAGCATCGCTCCCTCTCCGTCGCCGCTGTCCACCAGCACCTCGGCAAGGCGTCTGCGGCGCAGCTGGGCCAGGAACCACCACAGCGCCAGGACCACCAGGACGGCCAGGACGGCGATGACGGTGGGCCACCACCAGCCCTCGTCCCGCCACCTGGTCCGGTCGGACCTGCTGAGCAGCACGTCGTCCGTGCCGTCCCAGGGCCACCAGGAGGGCAGGGACAGACCGAGGCCCGTCACGAGGACGGCGCCGCCGACGACGAGCAGGACCAGCCCGGCCAGGCCGAGCAGGACCCGGTTGACGGTTCCGATCACGGGGTCATCCCTTCTTCGCCGGCCGGTGGACGTGTACGGAGAGGCCTGGAGGCCGCGCCAGGCCCAGCTCACTGATCGCCGTGGACACGATGGTTTCCAGGTCGGCCCTGACGTCGTCGAGTTCACGGAAGTGCGAGACGGCCCGCACGCTCGCCTTGCGGCGCTTCATCCTGACCCGTACGGCCTGTACCCCGGCCACCTCCACCGCCCGGTCACGCAGCACGAGTGCCGCGGCGTTCCGGTCGAGACCGGCCCGGACCTCCGGGTGTTCGCGGCGCATGGGCAGAAGCTTGCGCAGTCCTGGGGTGAGGGCCAGGACGAGCAGCCAGAGCCCGAGAGCAGCCGCGAGGGCGGATCCCGCGAGCACCCATACGTCGTCGAGGTGACGGCTCGCCAGGTCGTCGGCGACCGTGCGCCGCCACTGCATGGCCGGGTGGTCGGCGCGGACCGCCGCGATGTCGTAGAGCAGGAGTCCGCTGCCACCGAGGACGATCAGGGCGACCAGCGCGGCGGGGACTCTGCGCCCGGACCAGAAGCGGCCCGCACGGCCGCCCTTCCGCTGCGCCGCGTCAGCGGCCTCGTAGGTCGAGCCCGACGCGGACCGGTCCATCTCGATTACGCCACCGGAGGGTGCCGGCTCCACCGTGGGCAGGCGCCGCGTGCTGTTCTCCGGGTCCTGGGGCTCGCTCATCGGATGCTCCCCTCCGGTGTCGCGCCCGATCCCTGTGCGTGCAGCCGTTCGACCTGAACCGCCACTTCGGGCACCTCCATCCCCGCCAGTGCTCTCACCCGCTCGGCGATGCGACGACGCACCGCACCGCACTGACGGCCGATGTCACAGGGGTAGGCCAGGTCGAGGCTGACCCGCACGCGCGCCGTGTCGCGGTGCACGGTGACGGTGGCGCGCGGGGAGGCGGCGCCCTTGGGCCGCTCGTCCACGGCCTCCTTCGCCGCCTGCGCGGCGATCTTCGCTACGACCCGGTCGGCGATCCTGGTCTGCCCGCGCTCGGCGGCGTCGACCCGGCCTGTCACCGCCGTCACCGTCGCCGGTCGCCGCGATCGCGGCGCCTGAAGAAGTCGCCGGGTTCGAGGTCGCCGTCCAGGAGGCGACCGGCGATGAAGCCGACCGCGCCCAGTGCGGCCACCAGCAGAAAGGCCCCGAAGCCGCCGAAGTAACCGGCGAAACCGAGCGCCATGCCGGCCACCAGGCCGACCACAGCCATGCTCATCTTGTGCTCCTCAACTGCCGCGCGTGTGGGGCTACTGGACGCGTGACTCGGATTCGTCCTCGTCGTCCTCCTCGTCGGGCAGCTTCACGTCGCTCACGGCGATGTTGACCTCGACGACTTCCAGACCGGTCATCCGCTCGACCGCCGCGATGACGTTCTCGCGTACGTCGCCGGCCACCTCCCTGATCGACACCCCGTAGACGACGACGATCTCCAGGTCGAGGGCGGTCTGCGATTCACCGACCTCCGCCTTGACACCGCGCGACACGGACCTGCCGCCGCCGGGGACACGGTCGCGCATCGCTCCGAAGGTCCTGGAGAGGCCACTGCCCATCACATGGACACCGGCCACGTCACGTGCGGCCATTCCGGCGATCTTCTCGACCACGCCGTCGGCGATGGTGGTGCGGCCGCGGGTCCCGGGAGCGCCGCCGCCGCGCTTGCTGAACTGGCTCTGCCTGCCCTCGTCCCCGCCGGGCGCACTGCCGGGGTTCTCGGGCCGGTTCCGCTGTGGGGTCTCGGTCATCGCCGCTCTTCCCTTCGGGGCGGGTGTAACTTCCGTTGCCCACAGTAAGTGCGCTTGCCCGGTCCCGCGCCACGGATGGGGCAGGGTGGAGCAATGACAACGGCTGACGGCCCGCACCGGGCCGACGGATGGACCGCCGCCGTACGCCGGCGGCTCGGACTGGGCAGGCTGCTGCCTCTGGGTGACCCCGAGGATGGTTCCTGGATCGCGGAAAGGGCTGCGGCGGCGGTGTTGCGCGACGCGGCCCGCGGTTCGGGCGCGGTGCTCGGGACGCTGAGGATCGCCCCCGCCGACGATGCCCACGAGGCCCCGGAACCAGTGGTTCCGCCGCCGCCCAGCGCCCTGCCGCCCGGCCCGTTGCGGATCGAGGCGGCCTTCGCCGCCACGGCCCGGCGACCACTGACCGTGACCGCGGACGCGTTGCGGGCGGCTCTGCTGGCGGCTGCGGCGCAGCGCCTCGGCCTTGTGGTGGACGAGGTGGACCTGCGGGTGACGGAACTGCTGGAGGAGGAATCCGCCGCGGTCGCGAAGCCGCCGTCCGAGGGACGCGCGGCGGAATCGGAGGGGCCGTCCGAGCTACGCCCGGCGGAACCGGAGGGGGCCGCCGGGGCGGCTGCGGCCGGCGTCCCGGGCGTGGTCGCGCTGACCCGGGTGCTGGGCCGCGCTGTCACGCACACGGAGGGGCACGTCCGGGTGGAGCTCGCGACAGACGGGGGCCACCGGGCGCTCGACGTGGCTCAGGCCGTGCGCGGGGCGGTGGCGGGCGCCGTGGAGGGCCGGCCGGGCGTCGCCGTGCTGGTCACGGCGGTGGTGGAGCGGGGCGAACGGCGACGGGGTGAGGACGGAGCGCCGGCACCGGGGTGACGGCGCCGCGGAACGGCGGACGCCCCTCGCCTCGCGGCGAGGGGCACGGCCGGGCCAGCCGCCCGTCCGGGCGGTTCAGTCCGCGATGCCCGCGAGGTCGCGCAGCCGGCGGCCCTGGGCGGCCCGCTCGGCGGTGCGCTGCTCCTCGTACGTACGCGAGACGGCGCCGCTCAGCAGCGCCTTGGTCTCGACGACCGCGTCGCGGGGGGCGGCGAGCAGGGCGGCGGCCAGGTCGCGCGCGGACGCGTCGAGCTGGTCCACGGGGACCACGAGGTTGGCGAGCCCGGTGCGTTCGGCCTCCTCGGCGTGCACGAAGCGGCCGGTGGCGCAGATCTCGAGCGCGCGGGCATAGCCCACGAGGTTCACCAGGGGGTGGGTGCCCGTGAGGTCAGGGACGAGACCGAGGCTGGTCTCACGCATGGCGAACTGGACGTCCTCGGCGACGATCCGCAGATCACAGGCGAGGGCGAGCTGGAAGCCGGCACCGATCGCGTGCCCCTGGACGACCGCGACGGACACGATGTCGTTGCGGCGCCACCAGGTGAACGCCTCCTGGTACGCGGCGATGGTCGCGTCGAGTTCAGCCTCGGGGCCGCGCGCCATGTCGAGGAAGGACGGCTCGCCGTCGAACCCCTCGGGGGTGAACGCCTGCCGGTCGAGGCCGGCGGAGAAGGACTTGCCCTCACCGCGCAGCACGACGACCCGCACGCTCCCGGGAAGTGCCCGTCCGGCCTCTGCCAACGCCCGCCACAGAGCGGGAGACTGAGCGTTGCGCTTGGCCGGGTTGGTGAGCGTCACCGTGGCAACCGCGTCTTCGACGGTGAGCCGTACGCCGTCCTTGTCGAGCACAGAGTCGAGCGAGGTCATGGAGCGCCTCCGGATCGGGTGCAGTCAGCACTTACTGGCAAGTAACTGAACAGTAACCACCCGGACGATCTGGCGATCGGCCGGGTGGCCACCCGGTGTTCCGGTGGGCCTCCAGGTCCGGACCTGAGCCCGAACCTGACCTCTGCCCGCCGTCAGGCCGAAGCGGCCTTCTTGCCGCGAGTCGCTCCGCCGCGTCCCCGCAGCGTGACTCCGGACTCGCTGAGCATCCGGTGGACGAACCCGTAGGAGCGGCCGGTTTCCTCGGCCAGCGCCCGGATGCTCGCACCGGAGTCGTACTTCTTCTTCAGGTCTGCCGCGAGCTTGTCGCGCGCGGCGCCGGTAACCCGGCTGCCCTTCTTCAGAGTCTCGGCCACCCGTGCCTCCTCAAGGAAGTGCGCTCTGGACTCTCATGATCACCCCTCCTGGGCTTCCTGGCCACCCATTCGGCAAGGTCCGTACGAGAGGATTCCGCACCCCGAGACGGTCCGACACAAGCGGAATCCAGGGCTCCCGAGGGTTCCGGAGGCCCCCTGGAGCGGGCAGCGTGAAGAACGGCCAGGTCAGGGCCGTAGGGTGCGAGGGGGCCCGAAATGGGTGCGCCCGGCAGCTATCGGCCGGGCGCCGCGCCGGGGTACGAGAGCCCCTCACCCAGATGATGGATCACCGATGGGCCGAATGATCCATACGCACTGGATCACCGGACGCCGCACCGTCCGGGGAGGGCACCCGGCGGGGCTCAGGCGAGGGCCACCAGGTCCCGGTAGTCCGCACCCCAGAGGTCCTCGACCCCGTCGGGCAGCAGGATGATCCGCTCCGGCTGGAGCGCCTCGACCGCGCCCTCGTCGTGGGTGACGAGGACGACCGCGCCCTTGTAGGTGCGCAGGGCCCCGAGGATCTCCTCGCGGCTGGCGGGGTCGAGGTTGTTCGTCGGCTCGTCGAGCAGCAGCACGTTCGCGGACGAGACGACCAGGGTCGCCAGGGCCAGACGGGTCTTCTCGCCACCGGAGAGCACTCCGGCCGGCTTGTCGACGTCGTCACCCGAGAAGAGGAACGATCCGAGCGTCTTGCGGACCTCGACGAGATCGAGGTCGGGCGCCGCGCTGCGCATGTTCTCCAGGACGGTGCGGTCCGGGTCGAGGGTCTCGTGCTCCTGCGCGTAGTAGCCCAGCTTGAGGCCGTGGCCCTCGATGACCTGACCGGTGTCGGGCTTCTCCGCGCCGCCCAGGAGCCGCAGCAGCGTGGTCTTGCCGGCGCCGTTGAGGCCGAGGATGACCACGCGGGAGCCCTTGTCGATGGCCAGGTCCACATCGGTGAAGATCTCGAGCGAGCCGTAGGACTTGGAGAGCCCCTCGGCCATCAGCGGGGTCTTGCCGCAGGGCGAGGGCTCCGGGAAGCGCAGCTTGGCCACCTTGTCGGAGACGCGGACCGCCTCCAGCCCCGACAGCAGGCGCTCGGCGCGCTTGGCCATGTTCTGGGCGGCCACGGTCTTGGTCGCCTTGGCGCGCATCTTGTCGGCCTGGGAGTTGAGTGCCGCGGCCTTCTTCTCGGCGTTCTGGCGCTCGCGCTTGCGGCGCTTCTCGTCGGCCTCTCGCTGCTGCTGGTAGAGCTTCCAGCCCATGTTGTAGATGTCGATCTGCGCGCGGTTGGCGTCCAGGTAGAACACCTTGTTGACGACCGTCTCGACGAGCTCGACATCGTGGGAGATCACGATGAAGCCGCCCCGGTAGGACTTGAGGTAGTCACGCAGCCAGACGATGGAGTCCGCGTCGAGGTGGTTGGTGGGCTCGTCGAGGAGCAGGGTGTCGGCGTCCGAGAAGAGGATGCGGGCGAGCTCGACACGGCGGCGCTGACCACCGGAGAGGGTGTGCAGCGGCTGGCCGAGCACCCGGTCGGGCAGACTGAGCGCGGCGGCGATGGTGGCGGCCTCGGCCTCGGCGGCGTATCCGCCCTTGGTGAGGAACTCTGTCTCCAGGCGCTCGTACTTCTTCATCGCCTTCTCGCGGGTGGCGCCCTTGCCGTTCGCCATCCGCTCCTCGTTCTCCCGCATCCTGCGCAGGATCTCGTCGAGCCCGCGGGCCGAGAGGATGCGGTCGCGGGCGAGGACCTCGAGGTCGCCGGTGCGCGGGTCCTGCGGGAGGTAGCCGACCTCGCCGCTGCTCGTGATCGTGCCGCCCGCCGGGTTCCCCTCCCCCGCCAGGCACTTGGTGAGGGTGGTCTTGCCCGCGCCGTTGCGGCCGACCAGGCCGATGCGGTCGCCCTTGGCGATACGGAAGGAAGCGGACTCGATGAGGATGCGGGCGCCGGCGCGCAGCTCGATGCCGGAAGCGGTGATCACGGAAATACTCCAGGGCGGTATGGACGGCGGAGGGACAGCGGACTCACGACTCGACGCCGTCTAATGCACAAGGAGAATTGCCATGGGACTCAGTCTACTGGCGGTGTCCACCTGCTTTTCCGCGTGCTCCCCGCAGCCCTCGCACCCGACCTCGGCCAGGCATACCGGACCGAACCGGCTGATACACACCCCAGGACGGCGCACACACCGTGGAGCGGCCGGAGCGGAGGGTGGCGGCCTCGCGCGGTGCGGCGAGGCCGCCGGCCCGGACGCGCCCGAGGCCGACGACGCGAACACCGGGGTCGGCCGCCGGCCGGTGGCGGTGCTCAGCGGCCTGCGGGACCGGCGAGCCGGAAGGGCCGCTGATCGCGGAGCCGCTCCGCGCCGACGCGTCCGGCGATCGGTGGAAGACTGAGACGCGGATCACATCCCGTCGGACGCGAGGAGGGTGCGGGAGATGGCACGGACGGACGGTGTTCCCACGGTGTACCCGGCGCTCCTGTACGACGACGCGAAGGCCGCGATCCGGGTGCTGACCGAGGCTCTCGGCTTCACGGAGGAAGCGGTCCACGAAGGGGAGGACGGCAGCGTGGTGCACGCCGAACTGTCCTGCGGCAACGGCAGGGTGATGCTCGGGTCCAAGGGGGGCGCAGGCGCGTTCGCCGAGGCGATGGCGGGCGCGGGGCCCGCGGCGGTGTACGTCGTCGTGGACGAGGTGGACGCCCACCACGCACGGGCCGTGGAGCACGGGGTGGAGATCCTGATGCCGCCCACCGACCAGGACTACGGCTCGCGGGACTACATGGCCCGGGACGCGGAGGGCAACGTGTGGAGCTTCGGGACCTACGCCCCGGGGTCCTCGGGCTGAGCCCCGGGGGTGTGACGCCGTCACGCCCCGCCGGTGTGCACCTGGAAGGCGGCTCGGCGTACGGCCTTGGCGAGGGCGGGGTCCGGGTGGGCGGCGGCCAGGGCGACGAGCACCTGGACCGTGCGCGGGTGGCCGACGGCCCGTACCTCGTCCAGGAGCGCGGGAACCGTGCCCTGGACCGCGGAGTCGAGATGCCTGACCAGCAGACCGGTCTCGCCGTGGTCGGCGACGGCCGCTGCGGTGTCGACCCAGAGCCAGGTGGCCTCCTCACGGCTCAGCACGTCCTGGGCGTCGTCCGGGTCGGTGCCCTCGTACTCGGCGAGCCAGAGCAGCGCGTACGGACGCAGGGGCGCCTCGGAGACGACCGAGCGGACCACGGGCTCGGCGGGGGCGCCGACGACACGCAGCGCCTCGAAGGCGAGACCGCGCAGCAGGGCGTCCTCGCCGCGCGCGACGGCGAGCAGTTCGGCCACGGCGCTGCCGACGGGCCGGGCGGCGAGCCAGGCCCGGTACTCCGCGCGGGCCGGACCGGGGGTGAGCCGTGCGCAGCCGAGCAGCATGTCGGCCGCGGACTGCTCGATGTTCCCGGCCGGGCTCTGGGCGGCGACGCAGATCTGCTCCAGCTTGACCCAGACCGCCCAGTTGCCCAGCGGGGTGAGGGTGGCGTGCCCGGCGCCGAGGGTGAGGGCGCCGACGGAGGCGAGGCCCTCGAGCGCCCAGTCGAGGAGCAGCGCGTTCAGGTCGACGGAGGTACCGGTGGCGCCCGCGGGGGCGGGCTGCTCCTGCGGCCCGTACGGCACCTCGCACCGCTCCTCGTGGAGTTCCGCGACCCGCTGGGCCAGCAGGTCGAGGAGCGCGGGCACGGTGACGGGGCCGGCCGAGAGCTGGAGGAGCGAGAGGACCTGGGGCACCGCCTCGACGGCCTCGGCCACCGCGGTGGCCTCGATGCCCTCGGGTGAGGCGTGGACGAGCGACCAGGCGTCGAAGAGCGCCACCCAGCCGCGGAGCACGGCGGAGTCGTCGCGGTCCCAGGCCCGCAGCCGCCAGCCGGGGCGGGCGGTGTCCCCGTGGAGCTCGATGAGCCCGGCCAGCCTGGCCCGGTCCCAGCCGGCCAGCACCTGGGCCGGGGTGAGTTCCAGCGCCGCCGAGGCCCGTTGCAGGGCCTGCGCGGCGAGCGGGGCGGATCCGGGGCTCGTGCCGTCCGCCGCCCAGTGGGCGATCCGCACCGCGTCGGCCAGTACGGCCCTGGCCTGGCGTGCCAGTTCCGCCGGGGGCGGTGTGCCCTCCGGTGGGCGGGGGGCCGGCCTGGTGCGCCGGGTCGACACGGCCTTTCGGGCGGTCGCCTGGGGTCGAGGGCGGACAAGTCGCAGCCTGGAGTCGCGCGGGGTACGGGACGTCACGAGGAGCAGTCTTGCCTCTGACGGGCCGAAAGCCCAAACGGAAGCCGTGTCACCGGGCTTGGAAGGCCACCGGGGCGGGGTCACCAACCGGTTGGTTCCGGCCCATCAGCTCACATCAGGGGCGTGAGGAAGCGCCGGAGGGCCTCTTCGTAGCCGGCCGGATCGGCATTCCACATCGCCGCATGCGGAGCCTGCGGCACGGAGTGCAGGGTCACCAGGTCGGGCCGGCGTGCGGCCAGCTCCCGGGACGGCTGCCAGGGGGCCAGGGTGTCGTCGGGGCCGTGGACGATGAGCGTGGGGGCGTGCAGGGCCGTCGGCACCGAGGTGTCCAGCAGCGGGGCGCCGCGCAGGCCCGTCTGGCCCTGGGCCGCGCGGACCGCGAGGGGCAGCAGGGCCGAGGGGACGCCTCTGGCCGAGGCGAGGGCGCGCAGGGTCGTCCTCCAGTCCAGCACCGGGGAGTCCAGGACGAGACCCCGGATGCGGTCGCGGAGCGCGGAGTTGACGGCCGCGTGCAGGGCCATCGACGCGCCGGACGACCAGCCGTGGACGATGACGTTCTCCGCGCCGTAGCGCACGGCGTAGCGGATCGCGGCGTCGAGGTCGCGCCACTCCGACTCGCCGAGGTGGGTGAGTCCGTCCGGGGAGCGCGGGGCACCCGGGTCGCCGCGGTAGGCCAGGTCGAGCACGGGCAGCTGCTGGCCGTGGAGGAAGCCGAGCACGTTCAGCGGGTGTTCCCTGGTGGTGCCGAGGCCGTGCACGGTGATCACCCAGGTGTCGCGGGCACCGGGCACGAACCAGGCGGGCAGGGCGCCCAGCTCCCCCGGGACCTCGACCTCCTTGTGGGCGAGGCCCAGGGCGGCCAGGGGGTCGCCCCGGTGGACTTCCGGGGTGAGGCGGACCCTGGAACCGGGTTTCAGACTGCCGAGGCTGACGCGTTCCAGCCGGCGTACGACCGTGTCGGCGGAGGCCTCGGGGTGGCCGGGCGGCTGTTCGATCACCGGTCCGACGACCGCGTGGACACCGCGGCCCGCCAGTCCGTACGTGCCGGGGCGCAGCGCGGAGAAGGAGCGGGTCAGGGTGACCTGCCCGGCCGCGGTGGCGTGCACGGTGAGACGGCGGTCCGCCGGGAAGGGACGTGGCGAGGGCGCCCCGAGGGCGGCGTCGCTGGCGTAGCGGCCGGCGGCGACCGCTGTCGCGCCGGCGCCGAGGATCGATGTGACGGCCACTGCCGCCGCTGTTGCCGGGCGCACGGCTCCAGTGTCACGGGCGGGGCGGCCGACGGCCAGTGGGCGACGGCCGTACGGTGCGGCCGGCGCCCTCAGCCGGGCTGGCCGTATCCCTCCAGCGCCTCCTGCACGTCCCGCAACTGGCCCGGGGTGAGGAGCGTCGGGCTGTGGCCGGGCACGGAGCTCGCGGTGAGCCAGACCCTGCACATCCATTCGAGCTGGGCGGTGCGGTCGTAGGCCTCGTCGAGGCTGTCCCCGTAGGTGACGGTGCCGTGGTTGCGCAGCAGGCATCCCGTGCGGTCGCGCAGAGCGGCGAGCATGTGGTCGGCGAGCTCCTGCGTCCCGTAGCGCGCGTAGGGGGCGGTGCGGACGGGGCCGCCGAGCAGGGCGGCGGCGTAGTGGACGAGCGGGACCTCGGGGACGAGGGTGGAGACGGCCGTGGCGTGGACGGCGTGGGTGTGGACGACGGCGCGGGCGCCGCTGCCGCGGTAGACGGCCAGGTGGAGCGGGAGTTCACTGGTGGGGACGAGGCCGCCCAGGACCTGGCGGCCCTCCAGGTCGACGCCGACCGCGTCGCCGGGGCCCAGCCTGTCGTAGGGCACCCCGGTGGGGGTCACCAGGACGATGTCGCCGACCCTGGCCGACACGTTGCCCGAGGTGCCGACGACCAGGCCCTCCTCCCGTGTCCGGCGGGCCGTCGCGACGACCTCTTCCCATGCCCGTGCGATCGCGTCCTGACGTCCGTCGCTCATGCGCAGATCCTAGGGCGGGGACGATCAGGTGACCGAGGTCTCCCCGGGACGGCGGACACGGCGGCCTTCGGGGGCGCGGCCACCACCACGGGCCGGGCGCCGCAACGGTGCGAGGCCGCCGCGCCGCTCAGGAAAGACACAAGCGGAACCCGCATACGCGGTTGGGGTCACCGTGCGGCCCTGCCCAGTTCATCTTCCGTTCACCCAGGTTGCTTACGTTCCACGTGCCAATGACGTCGAACGATTGCCTGGGTAAATGGAACACATCACGCTGCTGCTCGCGATTGTGGTCGTGACAGCTCTCGTGTTCGATTTCACGAACGGTTTCCACGACACCGCCAACGCGATGGCGACCACCATCTCGACCGGCGCCCTCAAGCCGAAGACAGCGGTGGCCATGTCCGCCGTTCTCAATCTCGTCGGCGCCTTCCTCTCGGTGGAGGTGGCCAAGACGATCTCCGGCGGCATCGTCGACGAGGGAGGCCTCAGAACCGAGGTCATCTTCGCCGCGCTCGTCGGCGCGATTCTGTGGAATCTGCTGACCTGGCTGGTCGGCCTGCCCTCCAGTTCCTCCCACGCACTCTTCGGCGGCCTCATCGGCGCCGCGGTCATGTCCGCCGGCTGGTCCTCGATCAACGGCGGCACCGTCGTCACGAAGATCCTGCTGCCCGCCATCGCCGCGCCCCTCGTGGCGGGTGTCGCCGCGCTTCTGGCCACGAGGCTGACGTACCGCCTCAACCGGAAGATGACCGACGAGGCGCAGCTGAAGTCCACCGCGAAGGGCTACCGCGCCGGTCAGATCGCCTCGGCCGGGCTCGTCTCGCTGGCCCACGGCACGAACGACGCGCAGAAGACCATGGGCATCATCACCCTGGCCCTGGTCACCGGTGGTGTCCTCGCCCCCGGCTCGAACCCGCCGGTCTGGGTCATCGCCTCCGCCGGTATCGCCATCGCGCTGGGCACCTACCTCGGCGGCTGGCGCATCATCCGCACCATGGGCAGCGGCCTCACCGATCTGCGCCCGCCGCAGGGCTTCGCGGCCCAGACCAGCGCGGCCACGGTCATCCTGGCCTCCTCGCACCTCGGTTTCTCGCTCTCGACCACCCAGTCCTGCTCCGGTGCCGTCATGGGCGCGGGACTCGGACGCAAGGGGGGCGTGGTCCGCTGGTCCACCGCCACCCGGATGTTCGTCGCCTGGGGCCTCACGCTGCCGGCCGCCGGTCTGGTCGGCGCGGGTGCCGAGTTCCTGACCAAGCAGGGCTCCTGGGGCGTCGCGGTGGTCGCCGTGCTGCTCGTCGCGGGCTCCGGCGCCATCTGGCTGCTGTCGCGCCGCAAGCCGGTCGACCACACCAACGTCAACGCGACCGAGGGCGAGCCCGCGGGTGTCGTCACCACCGCCATCGCGGCCGTCAGCCCGCCGCCCGCGGGCCTGAACGTCCCGGATTTCAAGACCACCATCCACGCCCCGACGGCCGAGACCCCGGCCGACCGGCCGGCCACGGTGTAAGGACAGATCCCCATGAACATCGACTGGGCAGCCCTCGCCTCCGTCTTCGGCGTCAGCCTCGTGGTCACCGTCGCCCTGGTCGGCCTCTTCACCCTCGGCATCACCGGACTCGCCAAGCAGGCGTCCACGACGCAGACCGGTGGGACCGGCGCCCTGGCGCGCACCGGCGCGTACGCCTGCTTCGCGCTGTGCGCGGCGGCGGTCGCCTACGGGATCTACCTGATCGTCGCCTGATCCCGAGCGGACTCCCCCGGGCCGGACACACCGCGCGTGTGTCCGGCCCGGTGTGCGTCTCAGCACACTGAAGCCCCGCAGGTCAACGGCAGGTTGACGGGCCTTCCTGGGCCGTGGTGGACTGCCGGAGCCATTTACGGCGACAGGAGAGGAAGCCGGTGCGAATCCGGCGCGGTCCCGCCACTGTCACCGGGGAGCAGCCTCCATACGGAAGTCACGGTCCGCCGACGCGGACTGGAAGGCCGGAGGACCTGCGGATCCGGGAGCCAGGAGACTCTCGTCGCCGGTCACGTCGAACCAGGGCGCGGACCCTGAGTGAGGACATACGCCATGTCTGGCTGCCCTGCGTCGGTCACCGCACCGCCATCCGTCACGAAGGCCCTTCGAGGCGCGACGGCCGGCTGAGCCGTGCGAGCCGACCGCATCTTCGTGTACGGCGCCGCCGCCGGCCTGATCGGCGACCTGCTGCTCGGTGATCCCCGGCGGGGCCATCCCGTCGCCGCCTTCGGGCGTGCCGCGGCGCGCGTCGAGAGCCGGCTGTGGCGTGATCACCGTGGCTGGGGCGCCCTGCACGCACTCGTCTGCGCGGGGGGTGCCGCGGGAGCCGCGGCCCTGACCGCCCACGCCGTGCGCGGGCGTCCGGCGGCGGCCGTGGCGCTGACCGCAGCCGCCACCTGGTCCGTCGTCGGGGGGACGTCGCTGGGCCGCGAGGCCCGTGCCGTGGGCGGGTCGCTCGCCGCCGGGGACGTCGAGGCGGCCCGGGAGCGGCTGCCGCATCTGTGCGGGCGCGACCCCCAGTCCCTGGACACGCAGCAGATGGCGCGTGCGGTGGTGGAGTCCGTCGCCGAGAACACCTCCGACGCCGTGGTGGGCGCGCTGGTGTGGGGGGCGCTCGGCGGTGTGCCCGGGCTGGTCGCCTTCCGCGCCGTCAACACCCTGGACGCCATGGTGGGGCACAGGTCGCCCCGCTACCGGCGCTACGGATGGGCGTCGGCGCGCCTCGACGACCTGGCCGGCTGGCCCGGGGCCCGGCTGACCGCCGCGCTGGCGGTGGCCGCCGGGGGGCGCCCCCGCGAGGCCGTCCGGGCCTGGCGGGCGGACGCGGACAGGCACCCGAGCCCCAACGCGGGCCCGGTGGAGGCCGCGTTCGCGGGGGCACTGGGAGTGCGTCTCGGCGGCACCCTGGCGTACGGCGGGCGGGTCGAGCACCGGCCCGTACTCAACGGGGAGGCCGGCCGCGAGGTGCGGGTCTCGGACATCGAACGCGCGGTGCGGCTCTCGCGCCGGGTGAGTGTGCTGGCCCTCGCCGTGTGCGCGGCGGGGAGGCTGGCCATGGGGCGGAGGGGCAGATGAGCGGCGGGCTGCTGGTGGCCGGCACCACCTCGGACGCGGGCAAGAGCGTCGTCACGGCCGGGATCTGCCGCTGGCTGGTGCGCCGGGGGGTGAAGGTCGCGCCGTTCAAGGCGCAGAACATGTCGCTGAACTCGTTCGTCACCCGCGAGGGGGCCGAGATCGGCCGGGCCCAGGCCATGCAGGCGCAGGCCGCCCGGGTGGAGCCCTCGGCGCTGATGAACCCGGTGCTGCTCAAGCCCGGCGGCGACCGGTCCAGCCAGGTCGTCCTGATGGGGAAGCCGGTCGGCGAGATGAGTGCGCGCGGCTACCACGGAGGACGCCAGGAGGCGCTGCTCGGGACGGTCGTGGACTGCCTGGAGCAGCTGCGGAGCACGTATGACGCCGTGATCTGCGAGGGGGCGGGCAGCCCCGCCGAGATCAATCTGCGGCGGACGGACATCGTGAACATGGGCATCGCGCGCGCCGCGCGCTTTCCCGTGCTGGTGGTCGGCGACATCGACCGGGGCGGGGTGTTCGCCTCGTTCTTCGGTACGACGGCGCTGCTGAGCCCCGAGGACCAGTCGCTGATCGCCGGGTACCTCGTCAACAAGTTCCGCGGCGACGTCTCGCTGCTGGAGCCCGGTCTCGACATGCTGCTCGGGCTCACGGGGCGCCCCTCGTACGGGGTGCTCCCGTACGCCCACGGGCTGGGCATCGACGAGGAGGACGGGCTGCGCGTCTCGATGCGCGGGACCGTACGCGAGTCGGTCGTCGCTCCTCCGCACGGCGAGGACGTGCTGCGGGTCGCGGTGTGCGCCGTACCGCTGATGTCGAACTTCACCGATGTGGACGCGCTGGCGGCCGAGCCCGGTGTCGTGGTGCGGTTCGTGGACCGGGCGGAGGAGCTCGCGGACGCCGATCTCGTGATCGTGCCCGGGACACGGGGCACCGTGAAGGCGCTGGCGTGGCTGCGGGAGCGGGGGCTCGCCGAGGCGTTGCGGCGGCGGGCGGCAGAGGGACGGCCGGTGCTGGGCATCTGCGGCGGGTTCCAGGTGCTCGGCGAGTGGATCGAGGACGACGTGGAGTCCCGGGCCGGGCTGGTCGAGGGGCTCGGGCTGCTGCCCGTGCGCGTCCGCTTCGGCCGGGAGAAGGTCCTGGAGAGACCTTCCGGGTCGGCGCTCGGGGAGCCCGTGGAGGGTTACGAGATCCACCACGGCGTCGCCGAGGTGTACGGCGGTGAGGCCTTCCTGGACGGCTGCCGGGTGGGCCCGGTGTGGGGGACGCACTGGCACGGGTCGCTGGAGAGCGACGCGTTCCGGCGGGCGTTCCTGGGCGAGGTCGCGCGGGCCTCGGGCCGGCGGTTCACCGCGGCACCGGACACGAGCTTCGGCGCGCTGCGCGAGGAACAGCTCGACCGGCTGGGGGACCTGATCGAGGAGCACGCGGACACCGACGCGCTGTGGCGGCTCATCGAGCGGGGCGTTCCGGCGGGGCTGCCGTTCCTCGCCCCGGGCGCGCCGCCCGTGCCGGAGCCGCGCGTCGCCGGCCGGGGGCGCGGTGGGTCCGATCATGCAGGTTCCGTGACGACACAGGAGGCTCAGTGAGTACCCCGTATCCCTTCACCGCCCTGGTGGGCCAGGACGATCTGCGGCTCGGGCTGCTGCTCAACGCGGTCAGCCCGGCTGTCGGCGGGGTCCTCGTGCGGGGTGAGAAGGGCACGGCCAAGTCCACCGCCGTGCGGGCCCTGGCCGCGCTGATGCCGGAGGTCGCCGTGGTGGCGGGCTGCCGGTTCTCGTGCGACCCCGCGGCCCCCGATCCGGCGTGTCCCGACGGTCCGCACGAGCCGGCACCGGGTGTGCCGCGCCCGGCGCGGACCGTGGAGCTGCCCGTCGGCGCGTCGGAGGACCGGCTCGTCGGCGCACTCGACATCGAGCGGGCTCTGTCGGAGGGCGTCAAGGCCTTCGAACCGGGCCTCCTCGCGGACGCGCACCGCGGGATCCTGTACGTGGACGAGGTCAATCTGCTCCACGACCACCTGGTGGACCTGCTGCTCGACGCGGCGGCGATGGGCGCCTCGTACGTCGAGCGCGAAGGGGTCTCCGTCCGCCACGCCTCACGGTTCCTGCTGGTCGGCACGATGAACCCCGAGGAGGGCGAGCTCCGGCCGCAGTTGCTGGACCGCTTCGGGCTGACGGTCGAGGTCGCCGCCTCACGCGACACGGACCAGCGCGTCGAGGTCGTGCGCCGGCGGCTGGCGTACGACGACGATCCGGCGGGGTTCGCAGCACGGTGGGCCGACGAGGAGAGCGCGTTGCGTGAGCGGATCTCCGCCGCGCGCGCCCTGTTGCCCCGCGTGGTGCTCGGCGACGGCGTGTTGCGGCAGATCGCCGCCACGTGCGCGGCGTTCGAGGTGGACGGGATGCGTGCCGACATCGTCATGGCGCGCACCGCGACCGCCCTGGCGGCGTGGGCGGGGCGCGAGGAGGTCGTCGCCGAGGACGTGCGGCAGGCCGCGCTGCTCGCACTCCCCCACCGGCGCCGCCGCAATCCCTTCGACGCGCCCGGCCTCGACGAGGACAAGCTGGACGACACGCTGAAGGACGCGGAGGGCGGGGGCGACGACGACCCCGGGCCCGGGGGGCCCGGCGGCGGAGCACCTCCGCAGGGGGACGGCGGAGTGCCTCCCCAGGACGCCGGCCCCGAGGGGGGCGGCCGGGAGGACCGGGCGCCGGGCGCACCGGAGCCGGCGGAGGCCGGGAGCGGTGACGCTCCCTCGTCCTCGCCCGCGCCGTCACCGGGCGCCCAGGCGGGCGAGCGGCAGGCGGTGCGGTCCGGCGAGCCGTTCCGCACGAAGGTGCTCAGCGTGCCGGGTCTGGGTGAGGGGGCGGCCGGGCGGCGGTCCCGGGCGCGTACGGAGCACGGCCGGACCACGGGTTCGCGGCGGCCCGAGGGGGCGCTGACGAAGCTGCACCTGGCGGCGACCGTGCAGGCGGCGGCGCCGCATCAGCGGGCCCGGGGACGCTCGGGCCGCGGGCTCGTCGTACGGCGGGACGATCTTCGCCAGGCGACCCGGGAGGGGCGCGAGGGCAATCTGGTCCTGTTCGTCGTGGACGCCTCCGGGTCGATGGCGGCCCGGCAGCGGATGAGCGCCGTGAAGGGCGCCGTGATGTCGCTGCTGCTGGACGCCTACCAGCGGAGGGACAAGGTCGGTCTGGTCACCTTCCGGGGCAGGGACGCCGAGGTCGCGCTGCCGCCGACCTCCTCGGTGGACGCCGCCGCCGCCCGGCTGGAGTCGCTGCCGACCGGCGGGCGCACGCCGCTGGCCGCGGGGCTGCTGAAGGCGCACGACGTGCTGCGGGTGGAACGGCTGCGCGACCCGTCGCGCCGGGCGCTGCTCGTGGTGGTCACCGACGGCCGGGCCACGGGCGGCGTCGATCCGGTGGCGCTGGCGGCGCGGGCCGGGCGGCTGCACGCCGGCGAGGGCACCGCGTCGGTCGTCGTGGACTGCGAGTCGGGGATTGTGCGCCTCGGTCTCGCCGCACAGCTCGCCCGGGATCTGGGGGGCAGCGCGGTCACGCTCGACGAGCTGCGCGCCGACTCGATCGCCGGGCTGGTCAAGGACATCACAGCTGCCGGGAGGGCCGCGTAATGCCACAGGGACAGCCGGTATCGGTACCGGACGACGGACTGACGACCCGGCAGCGGCGCAACCGCCCGCTGCTGTTCGTGCACACGGGCATCGGGAAGGGCAAGTCGACCGCCGCGTTCGGGCTGGCGCTGCGGGCCTGGAACCAGGGCTGGCCGATCGGGGTGTTCCAGTTCGTGAAGTCCGCGAAGTGGAAGGTCGGCGAGGAGAACGCGCTGAAGGTGCTCGGGGCGAGCGGCGAGGGCGGCAGCGTCGCCTGGCACAAGATGGGCGAGGGGTGGTCGTGGGTCCAGCGGGGCCTGCACGGGGACAACTCCGACAACGAGGAGAAGGCCCGCGAGGGCTGGGAGCAGGTCAAGCGTGACCTGGCCGCCGAGACGTACAAGCTGTACGTGCTCGACGAGTTCGCCTATCCGATGCACTGGGGCTGGATCGACACCGACGAGGTCGTCGAGGTCATGCGGGACCGGCCGGGGACCCAGCACGTGGTGATCACGGGCCGCAACGCCCCGCGGAAGCTGATCGAGGCCGCCGACCTGGTGACCGACATGTCGAAGGTCAAGCACCCGATGGACGCCGGGCAGAAGGGCCAGAGAGGCATCGAGTGGTGAGTGTTCCTCGTCTGGTCGTCGCGGCGCCGTCGTCGGGCAGCGGCAAGACCACGGTCGCCACAGGGCTGATGGCCGCCTTCGCGGGACGTGGCCTCGCGGTCTCCCCGCACAAGGTGGGGCCCGACTACATCGACCCGGGCTACCACGCGCTGGCCACCGGTCGGCCGGGGCGCAACCTCGACGCGTACATGTGCGGGACCGACCTGATCGCCCCGCTGTTCGCGCACGGTGCGCAGGGCTGCGATCTGGCCGTCGTCGAAGGCGTGATGGGGCTGTACGACGGGGCGTCGGGCCAGGGCGAGCTCGCCTCGACCGCCCAGGTGTCCAAGTTGCTCAGGGCGCCGGTGGTGCTCGTGGTCGACGCGTCCTCCCAGTCGCGCTCGGTGGCGGCCCTCGTGCACGGCTTCGCCTCCTGGGACCCGGAGGTGCGGATCGGCGGGGTGATCCTGAACAAGGTGGCGTCCGACCGTCACGAGGCCCTGCTGCGGGAGGCGCTGGACGAGTCGGGTCTGCCCGTGCTCGGGGTGCTGCGCCGGGCGCCGCAGGTGGCGACGCCCTCACGTCATCTGGGGCTGGTCCCGGTGGCCGAGCGGCAGGCCGACGCCCTCGACGCCGTACGGGCGATGGGTGAGCGGGTGCGGGAGGGCTGCGATCTGGACGCCCTGCTGGCGCTGGCGCGCACGGCACCCGGCCTGCCCGGCGAGGCCTGGGAGCCGGAGCGCCACCCCGACGACGGGACCCGGCCGGTGGTGGCCGTGGCGGGCGGCGCGGCGTTCACCTTCGCGTACGCGGAACACGCCGAGCTGCTGACGGCGGCCGGCGCGGAGGTGGCGGTCTTCGATCCGCTGCGCGACGAGAAGCTGCCCCCGGGCACCGCCGGCCTGGTCGTCGGCGGCGGCTTCCCCGAGGTGTACGCCCCGGAGCTGTCCGCGAACGAGCCACTGCGCCGGGCGGTGACCGAACTGGCCCTGTCCGGCGCCCCGGTGGCGGCGGAGTGCGCGGGCCTGCTGTATCTGGCCCGTGAGCTGGACGGGCGGCCGATGTGCGGGGTGCTGGACGCCTCGGCCCGGATGTCGGAGCGGCTGACGCTCGGTTACCGGCAGGCGGTGGCGGTCACCGACAGTGTGCTGGCGGTGGCGGGGACGCGGCTGCGCGGGCACGAGTTCCACCGCACCGTCCTGGAACCCGGCGCCGGAGCGACGCCCGCCTGGGGCCTGCACCAGCCGGAGCGGCGGGTGGAGGGGTTCGTCCAGAAGGGCGTGCACGCGAGCTATCTGCACACGCACTGGGCGGCGTCGCCCGGGGTGGCCCGGCGCTTCGTGGAGCAGTGCCGGGGGTGAGGGCGGAGCTTCGTCCCGCCGTCCCGTCGCCGGTCGTGCGCGTGGCCGGAGCGGCGCGAGCGCGGAACCGGCCGGTGCCGGGAGCCGGGTCACTCCGCGAGGCCGACCACCAGCCAGATGAAACCCACGCCCGCCACGGTGCACAGCATCGTGGAACGGGCCGGGTGGCGGTGGTGCGCCTCGGGCAGGATCTCGGCGGCGGCGAGGTAGAGCAGTGCCCCGCCGAAGAAGCCGAGATAGCAGCCGAGCAGTTCCTCCGGAAGGGTGAACAGCAGCGTGGTCGCGGCTCCCACGATCGGGGCGACGGCGTCCGCGTAGAGCATCAGGAGCGCCTTGCGCCGGGCGTTTCCGTAGAGGCTGGTGATCGTGTACGTGTTGAAGCCGTCGGCGAAGTCGTGGGTGATGACGGCGAGCGCGACGGCCGCTCCCATGCCTCCGCCGATCTGGAAGGCGGCGCCGAGCGCGATGCCGTCCATCAGGCTGTGCCCCACCATCGCGGCTGCCGCCGTCAGGCCCACCTGCGGGACCCGTTCGTCGCTCGCCCCGTGTGCCGCCTGGCGTACCGCGAGCGAGCGCTCGACGAGATGGGCGGTCAGGAAGCCGCCCACGAAGAGCAGCAGGGCGGCCGGCACGCCGAAGACCACTCCGTCGGCGGCCTCCAGCGCCTCGGGCAGGAGGTCGAGGCCGACCACGCCCAGCATGAGTCCGCCGGCGAGGCCGAGCACGAGATGCCGGCGGTCACTGACGCGCTGTGCGACCCACCCGCCCGCAAGGGTCATCAGGAACGCGCCGAGCGCGACGAATACCGCCATGGGCCCTTGCTAGCGGATCGACCCCGCTCCGCGCACCTCAGGCCCCCTTCCCCGCGCCCCTCGAAAGGACCTCTTCCCATGACCCGTGCCGCCCTCGTCGTCGGTGTGGGTGCCCGCCGGGGCACCCCGGCCGAAGAGGTGCTCGGTCTGATCCGGGGGACGCTGGAGGCGGCCGGACTCGCGGCCGGTGACGTGGTGGAACTGGCGACGCTCGACACCAGGGCCGACGAGCCGGGGATCACCGGGGCCGCGGCACGGCTGGGGGTGCCGGTGCGGTCGTACCCCGCCGGAAGGCTGGCGGAGGTGCGCGTACCGAACCCCTCGGCGGCGCCGTACGCCGCTGTCGCCACGCGTTCGGTCGCGGAGGCGGCGGCACTCGCGGAGCCCGGTGAACTGCTTGTCCCGAAGCGGAAATCGGCGTCGGCGACCTGCGCGGTGGCCCGCCGGAGTCCGATGGCTGAGAACCCGGCATCGACGAATGGCTCCCGGCCGTTCACCATGGCTGCCATGCTGCCCCCCACGAAGCACACGAAGCACACGGATGACGCCGGTCCCGATCTGCGGCACCACGGCGACGCGGAGATACGCGGTCTGGATCTGACCGACCTCGCAGTGAACGTCCGCACCGGCACACCCCCCGACTGGCTGCGCGAGCGGATCACCACGTCTCTGGGGTCGCTGGCCGCCTACCCGGACGGCCGGCCCGCCCGCGCGGCCGTCGCCGGGCGGCACGGGCTGCCCGAGGAGAGAGTCCTGCTCACCGCAGGCGCGGCGGAGGCGTTCGTGCTGATCGCGCGGGCCCTGCCGGCGCGGCGGCCGGTGGTCGTGCATCCCCAGTTCACCGAGCCTGAGGCAGCCCTGCGCGCGGCGGGCCACGAGGTCGGGCGGGTGCTGCTGCGCCCTGAGGACGGCTTCCGGCTGGACCCGTCGGCGGTGCCCGAGGAGGCGGACCTGGTGGTGGTCGGCAACCCGACCAATCCGACGTCCGTCCTGCACCCCGCGGGCGTACTGGAGCAACTGGCGCGCCCCGGGCGGACCCTGGTGGTCGACGAGGCGTTCATGGACGCCGTACCGGGCGAGCGGGAGGCGCTCTGCGCCCGCCAGGACCTCCCCGGGCTCGTGGTGCTGCGGAGCCTGACCAAGACCTGGGGTCTGGCGGGTCTGCGAATCGGCTATGTCCTGGCCGACCCGGCGACCCTCGCGCTGCTCCAGGAGGCGCAGCCGCTGTGGCCGGTGTCCACCCCCGCCCTGGCGGCGGCCGAGGCCTGCATGGAGCCGCGTGCGCTGGTCGAGGCGGCGGACGCGGCGGACCGGATCGCTGTCGACCGGGCCCATCTGCTGGCCGGGCTGGCGGAGTTCAGCGAGGTGCGGGTGGTGGAACCGGCGGAGGGCCCGTTCGTGCTGCTGCGGCTGGAGCGCGCGGACGAAGTACGGGAACTCCTGCGAGCGCGCGGGTTCGCGGCGCGACGAGGGGACACCTTCCCGGGGCTGGGAAGCGAGTGGCTGCGCCTCGCCGTACGCGACCGGGTGACGACCAATCGGTTCCTGCAGGCGCTCGACCTGGCGTTGCAGGGGCTGCCCAGGAGGACCGCCGGCTGAGGGCCGGGGTGCCTCCGCAGCCGGGAGCCGGGGTCGCGGGGTGGTGGCTGCGGGGCGGTGGTTGCGGGGCAGTTGTCGCGGGGCGGTGAGGGTGCGTCGGCGGGGGCTGGGGGCGCGTGGGACGAGGTCACCCCGGGGCGCCGGGGCGGTGCTCCGAGGGTCGCTCCGGGCCGGCGGGGGAGGAACAACGAGCCCCCCGGGCGTGCCCCTGGGCGAGTGAGGCTGGGGAACGCGAGGAGCAGTGCTCGGGTACGGCAGCACTGCCCGCCCGGGAGAGCGCCGCTCTGCCGCGTGAGCACCGCCCACCCCAGAGCACTGCTCTTCTGGGGGAGCACCGCCTATCTGAAGAGCAGTGCTCCCCCACGTGAGCACCGCCCACCCGCCCACGCCTGGAGCGCCGCCCGCGCTGAAGAGCACCGCTCTCCCCCGTGACCACTGCCCGCACGGGGTGCACTGCTCCACCGGGTGAACACCGCTGCCGCCCGCGCGGGGGAGCACTGCTCCACCGCGTGAACACCGCTGCCCCCGGAGCACCGCTCCACAGCACGAGCACTCCCCACCCCCGGGGGCACCGCTCCCGCACGTAATCACTGCCCGCACAGGAGAGCACTGCTCCGCCGCACACGCACGTACACCGCCCACTTCCCCCACTCCGCGAGCAGCAGCACTGCGATGAGGCGATTCCCCACCGCGCGGGAGAGCGCCGCTCTGGCACGGCATCACCCGCCCCCACCGAGAGCGGCGCTTCACCACGGGAACACACACGCCTCCGAGCGGGCCTTCGCCCGGGAGAGCAGTGCTCCGGTCCAGCAACACCGCCCTCGCCTGAGAGCAGCGCTCCCCCACGCGGTGCCACCCCCGGCCGGCACATGCACCGACCCCCGGCCGACGTGTGCGCCGCCCCCACCCGAGAGCAGTGCTCCCCGACATGTGCGCCGCCCTCACCCGAGTGCAGCGCTCCCGGCACTCCCCTCGCCCCCAGGCGGCGAACCGCGCTCCCCCGCACCACCACCGCCCCACCCGGCGCGCTACGTTCCTCCGCGAACGCCCCAGAGAGCAGCGGTTCCCCGCGAACACCCCAGAGAGCAGCGCCCCCCAGCGGCTCGCCCTCCGCAGCGCAGGCGCCCCCGAGCAGGCCCAGGCGCAGGCCTCAGCCCCGGGCGCGCCTGCGGGCCAGGACGGTGGCGCCGGCACCGGCGGCCAGCAGGACTGCCGCGCCGCCCGCGAGGTACGGGGTCGACGAGCTGGAGCCGGTCTCTGCGAGATCGCCCGGTCCGGACGCCTGAACCGGGCCGGATCCGGTCTGCGGCTTCACATCTACGCCGTCGTCCGCACCCCCCGTACCACCCGTGCCGCCCGTGCCGCCCGTGCCACCCGTACCACCCGTGCCGCCCGTGTCACCGGAACCGCTGCCGCCCGTCCCGCTGTCACCCGAGCCCGAGTCGCCGCCCGTCGACCCACCGTTGCCGGAGGACCCGCCGTTCTCCGAACCACCGTCACCCGAACCGCCGTTGCCGGAGGACCCGCCGTTCTCCGCACCACCGTCACCCGACCCGCCGCCCTTGGGTGTCCGGCAGGTCGCCTCGGCCAGCGTCACCTCGCCCTCCACCTCGGCGACATTGAGGTTCGCCGGGTTGACGGACACCGCGAGCCGCAGCGCCGTCGCGGCTGCCGTGCGCGTGGTGGTATCGGTCCTCGACAGGTCGAGCGTGACCTCTCCGACGCCCGGCACCTCGATCCTCGTCGTACCGGCGGACGTGAGCCGGACCCTCTTGCCGAGCACGGACACGTGACCCAGCACGTTGGACTCGGCGACCGGCTTGCGGCCCACCTCGCACAGCGCCTTGGAGGTGACCTTCTGGACCTCGATCAGCGAGAGCAACGGCAGACCGGGCAGATGGACCCGGGCCTTCGCGAGGTTGACGTACCCCTCGGCCTTGTGTGCGTCCACCATGGCGTTCGCCGTGGCCACGTCGGCCTTCAGGACGTGGATCGGCCGCCCCTTGTCGACGCCGTCGAGTTCGACGGTGAGGGCGGTCTTCTTCGCCGTGGCCGGCGCGTGCACCTCGTTGAGCGTGGCCTCGAGCGGAACCTGGATCGACTTGTTCAGGAGGGAGACGTCCAGCCCGGTGCGGAGCACGACGGCGCCGGCCTTTCCGTGGCCACCGCCCGGCGTGGCCGGGTTCGTCGCGGGGGCTGCGTGCGCGGGGACGGCGACCAGCAGAGCGACGGGAGCGGCGGCGACCGCCAGGGCGGCCAGACGGAAGGTGTTGCTGTTCAAGATGGTGGAACCCCCACAAGAGACATGGAGCCGCCGGCGCCGTCCAATGGGGGACATCGCGGGCACCGGTGGCCTCGACTCCGTGAATCTTTACGCACGGAGAGTGAACTGGCCGCTCCCTTCAGCCAGTTCACTCCAACGAGGGGTTTCCGCGTACGTATTCGAATCCCCGGGCACAGGAGTTCCTCTGCGTCACCCGGAATCACCGCTTCACCGGCCGTTCGGCACGGACGTCGCGCCTCACCGCCGGGCGGACCGAGGTGCTTCAACGAGAGGTCCGCCCCGAGGTCACCGCCGGTCAACACGACGCCCGCGGGCGGGTCAACCGGAATCAGCCGATCACCCTCCCGTTGAGCACCACCCTGCGCGGCGAGCCCAGCACCCGCACATCCGCCCGCGGATCCTCGTCGTACAGCACCAGGTCCGCGGGGGCGCCCTCCTCCAGCCCCGGGCGGCCCAGCCAGCTCCGCGCGCCCCAGGCGGTCGCGGAGAGCGCGTCCAGGGGCGGGATGCCGGCCTTCACCAGCTCGGCGACCTCCGAGGCGACGAGGCCGTGGGCCAGCGAGCCGCCCGCGTCCGTGCCGGCGAACACCGGGATGCCCGCGTCGTACGCCGCGCGCACGGTCTCGTACCGCCGGGCGTGCAGCTGCCGCATATGAGCGGACCAGCGCGGGTACCGGACCTCGCCGGCCGCGGCGAGACCCGGGAACGTGGCGATGTTGACGAGGGTCGGGACGATCGCCACGCCGCGTTCCGCGAAGAGCGGGATCGTGTCCTCGGTGAGCCCCGTCGCATGCTCGATGCAGTCGATCCCGGCCTCCACCAGATCGCGCAGGGCCGCCTCGGCGAAACAGTGCGCGGTGACCCGGGCACCCAGCCGGTGAGCCTCGGCGATCGCGGCCTCGACCTCGCCCCGGGGCCAGCAGGCGGCCAGGTCTCCGGCGTCCCGGTCGATCCAGTCACCCACCAGCTTCACCCAGCCGTCTCCGCGCTGCGCCTCCTGCGCGACGTAGGCGACCAGGTCGCCCGGCTCGATCTCGTGGGCGAAACCGCGGATGTAGCGGCGGGTCCTCGCGATGTGGCGGCCCGCCCTGATGATCTTCGGCAGATCCTCGCGCTCGTCGGTCCACCGGGTGTCCGAGGGCGATCCCGCGTCCCGGATGAGGAGCGTGCCGGCCTCCCGGTCGGTGAGAGCCTGCTTCTCGCTCGTCGCCATGTCGACGGGCCCCTCGTGGCCGAGGCCGACATGGCAGTGGGCGTCGACCAGGCCGGGCAGCGCCCAGCCGGTGAGCGTCGTCGCACCGTCCGCGCCGGGCGGCCTCGTGTAGGTGATCTGCCCGTCCACGGCCCAGAGTTCGTCCCTCACCTCGTCGGGCCCGACGAGCACCCGCCCCTTGATGCGCAGCACCGGCGCCACCTCGTGATCGCTCATGGACAGCACTGTACGAGGCGGGCCCACCGGGGCTCCCGGAGGTGCTGGGTACCCTCGACGCAGGCGCTTTACGCGCACCTGCCGACCCGAAGAGAGCACCACCGTGACGCACCCGTTCCTCGACCTCCCCCCGCTCACCGCCGCGCGTTTCGCAGCGATCGAGGGGCGGGTGGCCGGCCTTCTCGCGACCGAACAGGACGTCGTCATCATGCAGGGCGAGGCGCTGCTGCCCCTCGAAGGCTGCATCCGGGGCGGCGCCCGGCCGGGTTCGACCGCGCTGAACATCGTCACCGGCCCGTACGGCCAGACCTTCGGCAACTGGCTGCGGGACTGCGGCGCCGAGGTCGTGGACCTCACGGTGCCGTTCCACGCCGCGGTCACCGCCGAGCAGGTGGAGCGGGCGCTCGCGGAGCACCCCGAGATCGACTTCGTCTCGCTCGTGCACGCCGAGGCGGCGACCGGCAACACCAACCCGGTCGCGGAGATCGGCGCGGCCGTACGGGCGCACGGGGCGCTGTTCATGGTGGACGCGGTCGCCTCCGTGGGCGCGGAACCGCTGCTGGTGGACGCCTGGGGCGTGGACCTGTGCGTCATCGGCGCGCAGAAGGCGATGGGCGGGCCCGCCGGCGTCTCGGCGGTGTCGGTGAGCGCGCGGGCGTGGGAGCGGATGGCCGCGAACCCGCGGGCTCCGCGTCAGTCCTATCTCTCGCTGCTGGACTGGAAGGCCCGCTGGATCGACGGGGGCCGCAAGGCGCTGCCGCACGCTCCCGCCCAGCTGGAGATGCTCGCGCTGGAGGCGTGCCTGGAGCGGATCGAGGCGGACGGCCTGGACACCGTCATGGCACGGCACGCGTCCGCCGCCGCGGCCACCCGGGCGGGTGCCACGGCGCTCGGCGGCGGTCTGGAGCCGTACGTGCACGACGCCCGCGACGCGGCTCCGGTCGCGACGACACTGCGCGTACCGGAGGGCCTCGACGCAGCGGCACTGGTCGGCCGGGCGCTCGCGGCCGATCCCTCGCTGCCGCTGATCGCGGGTGGTGGGGCACTGTCCAAGGAGATGATCCGGGTCAATCACTACGGTGCGGATGCCACGCGGGACGCGGTACTCGCCTCGCTGGCCGCCCTGGGCGCCGCACTGGAGGACGCGGGCCGGGCGACCGATGTCGATGCTGCCCGGAAAGCCGTCGCGGAAACCTGGCGGAACAGCTGAATTACTCATTGCGACCCATGGTCGAGGATTCAATCGACATAAAAGGGGAGCTGCTTTATCGAAAGCAGCTCCCCGCATTCTTCTTCCCCCGTTCCACGAGCCTAAACGCCGCGGTTTTCACTCGATCGGCCCAAGCGGTCCAAACGGATGTCAGGGGAGTTACAACGATGTGACCGACCCCACATCACGCCCGTTATGGGCGGTAAATTCCGGACAGGACAGGCTAAAACGCCTCCCTCTCAGGGCCAGGCCGCGCCCGCGTGATAACACAACAGGCTTCTGCACCCAACCCCTTGCGGCGATGCAATTTTGATTTTTGCTGGGTAAATTCAATTCGCATGACCGCCGCACCAGCAGATTTTGCCCGTGCCCGAAGCGAATTCCTCAGAATCGACACCCCTCGAGTGGAGGACGGAGCCGCGATCTGGCGTATAGCCCGCGACTCCGAGGTCCTGGACCTCAACTCCTCGTACAGCTACCTGCTGTGGTGCCGTGACTTCGCGGCGACCTCCGTGGTCGCCCGCGACGAGAACGGCGACCCGATCGCCTTCGTGACCGGGTACATCCGCCCCGACCGCCCCGAGACGCTCGTCGTCTGGCAGGTGGCCGTCGACCAGGCCCACCGTGGCAAGGGACTGGCGGCCACGCTGCTGGACGCGCTGACCGCCCGTGTCGCCTCCGGCCAGGGCCTGGCATCGGTCGAGACGACCGTCACCCCGGACAACACCGCTTCCGACCGGCTGTTCACCTCCTTCGCGCAGCGCCACGACGTGCCGCTGGAGCGCGAGGTGCTCTTCGACGGGTCGCTGTTCCCGGAGGGGACGCACCTGCCGGAGGTGCTGTACCGCATCGGCCCCTTCTAGGGCCTCCTGTCGCCCCTCCGCGCCCCGCCCGGGCGCGGCTTCCTGGGGCATGTACGACCCGCCGCCCGTCACACCCCCCCTCGAGCAGGAGATTCGCTGTGACCATCACCCCGCCCGCCCTGAGCGTCTTCGAGAGCCTGGAGTCGGAAGTACGGAGCTACTGCCGCGGTTGGCCCGCAGTCTTCGACCGCGCGCAGGGCGCCCGTATGACCGACGAGGACGGCCACTCGTACCTCGACTTCTTCGCCGGTGCCGGTTCACTCAACTACGGCCACAACAATCCGGTGCTGAAACGCGCGCTGATCGACTACATCGAGCGCGACGGCGTCACCCACGGCCTCGACATGGCCACGACGGCCAAACGGGCCTTCCTGGAGACCTTCGAGAACGTGATCCTGCGTCCCCGGGACCTGCCGTACAAGGTGATGTTCCCGGGCCCGACCGGCACCAACGCCGTCGAGTCGGCGCTGAAGCTCGCCCGCAAGGTCAAGGGGCGCGAGTCCGTCGTCTCGTTCACCAACGCCTTCCACGGCATGTCGCTCGGTTCGCTCGCCGTGACCGGCAACGCGTTCAAGCGGGCCGGCGCCGGCATCCCGCTGGTGCACGGCACCCCCATGCCGTTCGACAACTACTTCGACGGCAAGGTCCCCGACTTCCTCTGGTTCGAGCGGCTTCTGGAGGACCAGGGCTCCGGGCTCAACAAGCCCGCCGCCGTGATCGTGGAGACCGTGCAGGGTGAGGGCGGCATCAACGTCGCCCGTGCCGAGTGGCTCCGCGCGCTCCAGGAGCTCTGCCACCGCCAGGACATGCTCCTGATCGTCGACGACATCCAGATGGGCTGCGGCCGGACCGGCGGCTTCTTCTCCTTCGAGGAGGCCGGCATCGTCCCGGACATCGTCACGCTGTCGAAGTCGATCAGCGGATACGGCCTGCCGATGTCGCTCTGCCTCTTCAAGGGCGAGCTGGACATCTGGGAGCCCGGCGAGCACAACGGCACCTTCCGCGGCAACAACCCGGCCTTCGTCACGGCCGCCGCCGCGCTGGACGCCTACTGGGCCGACGGCCAGATGGAGAAGCAGACCCTCGCCCGTGGCGAGCAGGTCGAGCAGACACTGCTGGCGATCTGTGCCGAGGACCCGACCGCGCACTTCCGTGGCCGCGGGCTGGTCTGGGGCCTGGAGTTCACCGACCCGGCGCGCGCCTCCGCCGTCTGCGCGCGCGCCTTCGAGCTGGGCATGCTGCTGGAGACCTCCGGCCCCCAGTCCGAGGTCGTGAAGCTGCTCCCGCCGCTGACCATCACCCCCGAGGAACTGGACGAGGGCCTGCGCACGCTGGCCCGCTCCGTCCGCGAGACCGCCTGACCCGGGCCACACCCCGGAACAGGCACCCAGAGCAGGACAGAAGAGAAAGGCACCACCCCACCGTGATCGTCCGATCTTTCAGTGACATCGAGAACACCGACCGGCACATCAGGTCCGCATCAGGCACCTGGGAGAGCAAGCGCATCGTGCTCGCCAAGGAGAAGGTGGGCTTCTCGCTCCACGAGACCGTGCTCTACGCGGGCACGGAGACGTCGATGTGGTACGCGAACCACATCGAGGCCGTTCTGTGCACCGAGGGCGAGGCCGAGCTCACCAACGACGAGACCGGCGAGAAGCACTGGATCTCCCCCGGGACGATGTACCTGCTGGACGGACACGAGCGCCACACCCTGCGGCCGAAGACCGACTTCCGCTGCGTGTGCGTCTTCAATCCCCCCGTCACCGGACGGGAGGACCACGACGAGAACGGTGTCTACCCGCTGCTGACAGAGGAGGGCTGAACCATGACCACCGATGTACGCGCCGACCTGTACCCCTCGCGCGGCGCCGCCGAGATGACCACTCCCCGCCAGGACCCGGTCATCTGGTCCGCGCCGGGCGCGCCGGGGCCGGTCACCGCGAAGGACCTCCAGGGGTTCGAGGAGAACGGCTTCCTCACCGTCGACCAGCTCGTCACTCCCGACGAGGTGGCCGTCTACCGCGCGGAGCTGGACCGGCTGATCGCCGATCCGCGCATCCGCGCCGACGAGCGCTCGATCATCGAGCCGCAGTCCCAGAGCGTGCGCTCCGTCTTCGAGGTGCACAAGATCAGCGAGGTGTTCGCGAACCTCGTCCGTGACGAGCGGGTGGTGGGCCGGGCCCGCCAGATCCTGGGCTCGGACGTGTACGTCCACCAGTCCCGGATCAACGTGAAGCCCGGCTTCGGCGCCTCGGGCTTCTACTGGCACTCGGACTTCGAGACCTGGCACGCCGAGGACGGTCTGCCGAACATGCGGACGGTGTCCGTCTCGATCGCGCTGACCGAGAACTACGACACCAACGGCGGGCTGATGATCATGCCCGGTTCGCACAAGTCGTTCCTCGGCTGCGCGGGCGAGACACCGAGGGACAACTACAAGAAGTCCCTGCAGATGCAGGACGCCGGCACCCCGTCCGACGAGGCGCTGACGAAGATGGCCGACCGGCACGGCATCAAGCTCTTCACGGGCAAGGCCGGTTCGGCGACCTGGTTCGACTGCAACGCGATGCACGGGTCGGGCGACAACATCACCCCGTACCCGCGCAGCAACGTGTTCATCGTCTTCAACAGCGTCGAGAACACCGCGCAGGAGCCGTTCGCGGCTCCGATCCGCCGGCCCGAGTTCATCGGGGCGCGCGACTTCACCCCGGTGAGGTAGTCACGCACGGCGTACGGACGGGGCGGAACGCGTCAGGCGTTCCGCCCCGTCCGCGTGCGGATCGCGGAGCACGGCTGGGCCGGCCGCCTGCGTACGGCCTCGGCGAACGGCCGCCCGGGAGGCTGCCGGCCACCCGTCCGTTGTTACGCTGCCTTCGCCGATCATGGTGGTGATCGCGCGCCCCTCGGAGAGGTGGGACCCCATGCGAACGGTTCACAGGACGACGGCGGGGGCACTGACGTCTCTGCTGGCCGGTGCCGCACTCGTCGGGTGCGGGGGCGAGGGCGCGGGGCCGGCGCAGAAGTCCGCCTCGGAGCTGCTCGACGAGGCCAACGCCAGGATGGAGAAGCTGAGTTCCCTCACCATAGAGATCAGCAACACGGTAGGCGAGGACCGTGTGACCTGGCGGATGACCACGGACCTCAAGAGCCGTTGCCAGGTGAGGAACACCTTCTCCCGCAGTGGCACCCTGGAGCAGATCCGGATCGGCGAGACGGACTACGTGCGCCCGGACAAGGCGTACTTGGAGGCCTGGAGCGGCAACGATCTCGGCGCCGCCCACCCGGGCACCTGGGCGAAGGTGCCCGTCTCCCGGGCGAGGGAGGGCGACGGGCTCTCCCGCTGCACGAGGCCGTTCGAGTCGTTCGGCACGGCGAAGAAGGGCGAGGCCACCCGGATCGACGGCCGCGAGGCGCTCGGGCTGGACGTGACCGATCCGGCGGACAAGGAAGGCACGTACACCTTCTACGTCGCCACCGAGGGCGAACCTCATCTGCTGAAGGCCGTGTACCGGAGCGGCAAGCAGGTCACCACCACGTCGTTCAGCGACTTCGACGAGCCGCTGGACATCCGGCCGCCCGCGTCGGCCGACGTGCTGGATCCCGGTGAGCCCGCCGGGTAACGGTCGCGGCCTCCGCCTCTCCGTGCGCCGGCCCTGCCTCGGGGCGGGTAGCCGCGTCAGACCGTGATGGTCTTGTACTCGGTGTACGTACCGAGTCCGACCGCGCCGTACTCGCGGCCGATGCCGCTGGACTTGAAGCCGCCGAACGGGCCGTCGAAGGCGACGGAGGCGCCGTTGACGGTGACGGTGCCGGTGCGCAGGCGCCGGGCGACCGCGAGGGCGTGCTCCTCGTCGGAGGACCAGACGCCACCGGAGAGGCCGTACTCGGAGTCGTCGGCGATGCGGACCGCTTCGTCCACGTCGTCGTAGGCGATGACGACGAGGACCGGGCCGAAGATCTCCTCCCGCGCGATCCGCATGGAGTTGTCGACGTCGGCGAAGACGGTGGGCGTGACGTAGTTGCCCTGCTCCAGGCCCTCGGGGACCTCCGGGCCCCCGGTGACCAGCCGGGCGCCCTCCTCGATGCCGAGGCGGATGTAGTCGCGCACCCGCTCCTGCTGGTCGGGGCGGATCATCGGGCCGACGAAGGTCTCGGGGTCGTCGGGGTCACCCACCTTCAGCGACTCCACCAGGTCCTTCAGCCCGGCCACGATCTCCTCGTACCGGCTGCGCGGAGCAAGGATCCGGGTCTGGGCGATGCAGGACTCACCGTTGTTGAGCAGGGAGGCGAACTTCACGCCCTCGATCGCCTTCGCGATGTCGGCGTCGGGCAGGATGAGGGCGGCGGACTTGCCGCCCAGCTCCAGGCTGACCCGCTTCAGCTGCTCGCCCGCGATCGACGCGATGCGACGGCCGGCCCGTGTGGAGCCGGTGAAGGAGATCTTGTCGACCTCCGGGTGCGACACCAGGTACTCGCTCGTCTCCCGGTCCGCGGGCAGGACGCTGATCACGCCGTCGGGCAGGCCGGCCTGCTCCAGCAGTTCGGCCAGGAACCCCATGCTCAGCGAGTTCTCAGGCGAGACCTTGAGCACGACGGAGTTCCCCGTGACCAGGGCAGGGATGATCTTCGAAGTGGCCGAGGAGAACGGCGAGTTCCACGGGATCACCGCAGCCACGACGCCGACCGCCTCACGGCGCACCACGCTCCGCACCTTCGACCCCGGGTCGGAGGGGGCCTGGGTCTCCTCCCAGGCGAACTCCTGCGCCGCCTTCAGGTAGGCGTTCGCCTGCCGGGTGAGACCGGGCTGTCCCGCGCGGGTGAACCACCCGGCGGAGCCGTTCTCCAGGGAGATCAGGCGCGCGATGCGCTCCGCACTCCTCTCGCGCAGCGCGTTGAAGCGCCGCAGCGCCGCGATCCGCTCCGCCGGCGGGGTCAGGCGCCACCGGCCCGCCTCGAAGGACGCGCGTGCCGCGGCGACCGCACGGTCGATGTCGGCGGGCCGCGCCTGGACGGCCCGGCCGACCACCGAACGGTCGTGGGGGGAGGCGATGTCGAGCAGCTCCGGCTCGCTCGCCTCGACCCAGGATCCACCGACGAAGAGCCGGTCGTACGTGATCATGTGCTGTCCCACTTCCACGCTGTCGGGCGTACCCGCGCTCCGCTTAACTGTCACTTTAATGTAGCACTTACCATTCGTAGCTTCACGTTGGAGCGCCATTTACCCGCACCATCGCCCCGCCGGGACCTGACCCTCGACGGGCGGGGCCTCCGGCATCACATGTCACTCTGCTGTCGCCTTTGATAGGCTCTACCGCACATATGCGTGACAGCACTCCACTCAGGAGTCACACTCCGCCGTTACACTCGACGCCGTGAGAGCCGACGCAGCACGCAATCTGGAAGCCGTCCTGACCACCGGGGCGCGCATGCTCGCCGCGGACCCCGGCGCGAGCATCGCGAGCATCGCCGCCGAGGCAGGTGTGGACCGGCGCACCGTCTACCGGCGTTTCGCCTCCCGCGAGGAACTGCTGGCCGCCATCTACGAGTTCCGTCTGACGGCCGTGGAACGGGCCGTCGAGGACGCCCGGTTGCGGGAGGCGCCGGTCGCCGTCGCCCTGCACCGCTACGTCGAGAACGTCATCGAGGTCAACCGCACGTGGCCCGTGGACCTCACCCGCATGCTGGCCGACGACGGGGTGCGCGCTCGCCGGGACGCCGCGGCCCATGAGGTCGACGTGTTCCTGCGTCGCGCCACCGAGGAGGGGCTCCTGCGCCCCGGTGCCCCGGAGGGCTGGGTGAGCGCACTGCTGCCCCAGCTCATGCACCTGGTCGCCCGGCAGCTGCCCGGCCTCAGCTCCGCCCGGGCGGCGGACGTCGTCGTGGACACGCTGCTGCGCGGTGTCGGGGCCCCCTGACCGAAGGACACCAACTCACTGGACCCGGGCGGGGGTCAGCGGAGACAGTGGCCCCCATGACCTCGCTCGTACAGCACATCACCATCGACTGCGCCGACGCCTACGGACTGGCCCGCTTCTGGGCCGAGGTGCTCGGCGCGCCCCTGTCCGACGACGACGCGCCCGGCGATCCCGAGGCCCTCGTCGAGGCCCCGGGAGCGGCGCTGCTCTTCGTCACGGTGCCCGAACCCAAGAGCGGCAAGAACCGCGTCCACCTGGACGTACGCCCCGAGGGGCGCACCCGCGACGAGGAGGTCGAGCGGCTGCTGGCCTCGGGTGCCACGATGGTCGCCGACCACCGCAAGCCGAACGGCAGGGGCTGGGCGACCCTGGCCGATCCCGAGGGCAACGAGTTCTGCGTGGAGTGCGGTGCCGCGGAACGCGCCGCGCTGACCGGCGCACGGCTTCCCGTCACCGCTGACGACGTCACGCTGGCGGTGCGGCTGGCGGTCGACACCCTCGCGCAGTCCCCCGCGGACGACTGGCGTGTCCCGGCGGGCTCGTTGACCTGGGACTGCTGGGAGACCGTGGAGCATCTGAGCGACGACCTCTTCGCGTACGCCGTCCAGCTCGGCCCGCGCAGGCCGCCGCAGGCTCGTGAGGTGCCCTACCGGTACGGCGCCGAGCGCGAGGGCGGCCCCGCCAACTCGATCTTCGCCGACCCGGAGGCGGGGACGGCCGGGCTGCTCCAGACGCTGGAGGCGAGCGGGGCCCTGCTGGCCGCGATGGTGCGGACGACCCCCGCCGACGTGCGCTCCCACCACGTGTACGGGCTCTCCGACCCGGAGGGCTTCGCCGCCATGGGCATCGTCGAGACCCTGGTGCACACCCACGACGTCGCCGCCGGGCTGTCGCTCTCCTGGACGCCGCCCCGGGACCTGTGCGACCGGGTACTCGCCCGGCTCTTCCCCGAGGCGCCGGACGACGACGACCGGTGGACCGTGCTGCTCTGGTCCACCGGCCGGGCCGATCTGCCGGGGCGCGAGCGTGTCACCTCGTGGAGGTGGCACGGCGCGCCCCTGTAACGGTTACCTGTGCGAGAACCAGGTGGCCGCCGGGAGCAGCTTGCCGTTGTGGTCGAACACCGCCTGGTTCTCCCAGGCGTTGCCCGACGACGGGTCGGCGGGGTCCCAGCCGCTGCCGGTCACGGCCGTCCAGGAGGGCTCCCAGTAGACGGCGCCCAGACCCCGGCCGTTGGGGACGGCCTCCACGACGTTCATGACGTCGCGGAGGTTCGCCGCCTGGCCGGCCGGGGTGGCCGGGTAGCCGGTGACCAGCTGGTTCGTGGTGGCGACGTTGTTCTCCAGGCCGTCGTCGTTCGCGAGCGTGTGGGCGTAGGCCGTCTCGGCGACCATCACCGGCTTCCCGTAGCGGGAGGCCGCGTCGTCTAGGTTGGCCTGGAGCTCGGACAGCGCCCCGTGCCAGTAGCCGTAGTAGGACAGGGCGATGACGTCGAAGGGCACCTTCTGCGCCACGGCGTTGTCGAACCACCAGCGGGTGCCCGCGTTGTCGCCGCCCTCGGCGAGGTGCAGCGCCACCTTCGTGCCGGAGGAGACGGCCTTGGCCGCGTTCGCCCCGGAGGTGATCAGGCCCGCCAGCTGGGACCAGTTGTCCGTGGAGCCCTCCGGCCAGAGCATCCCGCCGTTGATCTCGTTGCCGATCTGCACCATGTCGGCGGTGGTGCCCTGGGCCTTCAGGGCGTTCAGCACGTCGTAGGTGTGGTTGTAGACGTCGGTGCGGAGCTGGGTGTAGCCGTGGCCCGCCCAGGCGGCGGGCTTGTTCTGCTTGCCGGGGTCGGCCCAGGCGTCGGAGTAGTGGAAGTCGACGAGGATCTTCATCCCGAGGGCCTTGGCGCGCTTGGCCATGGCGAGGACGCGGGCCTTGGTGTTGTAGCCGTCCGCCGGGTTCACCCACACCTTGAGGCGTACGTAGTTCATGCCGGAGCTCTTGAGGATGCTCATGGCGTCCCCCGCCGTGCCGCTCGCGTTGCGGTACGTGGCGCCGTACGCCTCGTTCTTCGGCAGCGTGGAGAGGTCACCGCCCCTGACGCTCAGCCCGGTGGTCCCCGGGGTGAAGGTGATGTCGTCGAAGTTGGCCCACTCCCCCGCGTGGGCGTCGAAGTTGAGGCTGATCGTGCAGGCCCCGCCGATCACCTTGACGGAGGTGACGAGCCTGATCCAGGCGCCGTTCGCGGTGGGCGGCAGGTCCGTGCGCTGTTCGGCGGAGCCACAGTTGCGCAGGGCGATGTAGGCGGAGTTCTGGCCACCGCCGGAGCGGACCCAGGCGCTGAGGGTGTACGTGCCGTCGGTGAGGCCGCTCAGGTACTGGTAGGTCTCGACCTTGTACGCCGAGGCCGACCAGTGGCTGAGCCGGGTGCTGCCGCCGTGGCCGCCCGCCTCGGTGAAGGAGGCGGCGTTCTGGCCCCCGGCGGAGTACGTCGACCAGCCCGTCGTCCCGGACTCGAAGCCGGTGTTGACCGGGGCGGTGGCCGCGTGGGCGGCCTGGGCGGGTAGTGCGGCGAGCAGGAGACCGGAGAGGGCGGCCACCGCCCCGGCCGCCTTCGCGCGGATGTGCGTCGTTCCGTACATCGTCGATGTCCCTTCGACAGTTGTGCGGGGTTAACGTGCGGGCGCCTCAGCCGTCGAGACGGACGACGCGGACCGATCCCGCCGGAACGGCGAGTTCGTCCGCGGCGGGCTCGCCGGTGAGGAGTTCGGTGCCGGGGGCGTCCAGCGGTACCCCGGCGTCGGCGTCGGTGTGGTTGATCACGAAGAGGAAAGTGCCGGTGGCGCCGGTGCGGCGCACGACCTCGACGTCGTAGGGGAGGCCGGTGCGCGCCTCGACGCCGGCGTCGGCGGCCACGCGGTCCAGGACGGCGTCCAGGTCCGGGCCGGAGAGCCGGGTGGAGATGTACCAGGCGGTGCCCTCGCCGAGGCGGTTACGGGTGACGGCGGGGCGGCCCGCCGGGATGCCGTCGGCGTACGACCACGCGGTCTCGGCCCCGCGCGGGATCACCACGTCCGACCAGAGGTCACCGGTCAGCCCGGGACCGTCGGGGGCGCCTTCGGGGGTGATCAGCCGGACCGTGCCGCCCTCGCCGAGCGGGGCGAACTCCTCGACCGTCAGGCCGAGGACGTCCCGGAGCGCGCCCGGGTAGGCCCCGGGGTGCACGGCGTCGTCGGTGTCGACGATGCCGGAGAAGTACGAGACGACGAGGGTGCCGCCGTTCTCGACGTACCGGCGCAGGTTGCGGCCGGTCTCCTCGGTGGCGAGGTAGAGGGCCGGGACGACGACGAGGGGGTAGCCGGAGAGGTCGGCGTCCGGGTGGGCGAAGTCGACGGTGAGGTGACGGTCGTAGAGCGAGGCGTAGAACGTGTCGGCGCGCTCGCGGGCGTCGTGCTCCTCGCTCGGCCGCCACTCCAGGCGCTGCGCCCACCAGGACTCCCAGTCCCAGAGCATCGCCACGTCCGCGACGGTGCGGGTGCCCCGGACGTCCTCCAGACGGCCCAGGCCCGCGCCCAGCGCGCTCACCTCGCGCCACACCCGTGAGTCGGTTCCGGCGTGCGGGACCATCGCGGAGTGGAACTTCTCGGCGCCGCGCCGTGACTGCCGCCACTGGAAGAACATGGCGCCCTCGGAGCCGCGGGCGACGTGGGCGAGGCTGTTGCGGGCCATCTCGCCGGGGCGCTTGGCGGGGTTGCGGGGCTGCCAGTTGACGCCGCTGGTGGAGTGCTCCAGCAGGAGCCAGGGGGCGCCGCCCGCGACCGAGCGGGTGAGGTCGGCGGCCATGGCGAGGTTGACGTGGGTGCGGCGGCCGTCGGTGATCAGGTAGTGGTCGTTGGTGACGAGGTCGACCTCGCGGCCCCAGGCCCAGTAGTCGACGGACTCGCACTGGCTGAGCGCGGTCATGAAGTTGGTGGTGACCGGGATGCCGGGGGCGAGCCGGTGCAGGATGTCGCGTTCGGCGGTGAAGTTCTCGCGCATGGTGGCGTCGGCGAAGCGGGCGTAGTCCAGCTGCTGCGCGGGGTTGCCGACCGTGGGGGTCGTGCGGGGCGGGTCGATGTCGTCGAGGCTGCGGTAGCGCTGGCCCCAGAACGCGGTGCCCCAGGCCTCGTTCACCGCTTCGACGGAGCCGTGCCGGGCCGCGAGCCAGCGGCGGAAGTGCGCGGCGCAGCTGTCGCAGTAGCAGGCGCTGACCGGGACGCCGTACTCGTTGTGGACGTGCCAGAGCGCGAGGGCGGGGTGCGTGGCGTACCGCCGGGCGAGCTGTTCGGTGATGTTCGCCGCGGCGGCGCGGTAGGGCGCCGAGCTGTGGCAGATGGCGCCGCGCGATCCGAAGGCGTAGCGGACCCCGTCCCGGTTGACGGGCAGGGCCTCGGGGTGGGCGCGGTAGAACCAGGCCGGCGGGGCGACGGTGGGGGTGCCGAGGTCGGCGCGGATGCCGTTGACGTGCAGCAGGTCCAGGAGGCGGTCGAGCCAGCCGAAGTCGTAGGTGCCCGGCTCGGGTTCCAGGAGCGCCCAGGAGAAGATCCCGACGCTGACCATGCTCACGCCGGCCTCCCGCATCAGGCGTACGTCCTCGTGCCAGACCTCTTCGGGCCACTGCTCGGGGTTGTAGTCGCCGCCGAAGGCCAGCGTGCGCAGGCCGGCCGGGTAGGGAGCGGATTCTGGATGCGGCATGGACAGCTCCTGGCTCTTCGGGACAACTTCTGGGAACGTGCACACACACTCTCGGCGGCGCAGGGCCAACATAACCGCACAGCAACAACCATTGACAAGTGTCGGTTTGGTTTCTCTACTGTGAACGCTCACAGCGCAGATCCGGCCAGTCGGCCGGTGCGCTCGCCGGTCTCGTCAGGGGAGAAACCATGAAATACCGCATCGTCGCGGTGTCCACCGCCGCCGCTCTCGCCGCCACCGCCCTGCTGTCGGGATGCGGCTCGGACGACGGCGGCGACGAGCCGGCCGCCTCGGGGCCCGTCTCGCTCACCTACTGGGCGTGGGCACCGGGCCTGGACAAGGTCGCGGACCTCTGGAACAAGGGCCCCGGCAAGGAGCAGGACATCACGGTCACGGTGAAGAAGCAGGCGTCGGGCGACGACCTGGTCACCAAGATCATCACGGCGGCCAAGGCCCACAAGGCCCCCGACCTGGTCCAGGCCGAGTACCAGGCGCTCCCCACGCTGGTCTCCAACGACGTCCTGGCCGACATATCGAAGGAGGCGGGCGACGCCGAGGGCGAGTTCACCGAGGGCGTCTGGCAGCAGGCGACGCTCGGTTCGGACGCCCTGTACGCGCTGCCGCAGGACTCCGGCCCGCTGATGTTCTACTACCGCCAGGACCTCTTCGAGCAGTACGGCCTGACCGTGCCCACCACCTGGGACGAGTTCGCCGAGACCGCCAGGGCGCTGAAGAAGAAGGCGCCCGACAAGGACCTCACCACCTTCTCCTCCAACGACTCGGGGCTCTTCGCTGGGCTCGCCCAGCAGGCCGGGGCGAAGTGGTGGACCACGGGCGGCGACAAGTGGAAGGTCGCCATCGCCGACACCGCCACGCAGAAGGTCGCGGACTTCTGGGGCGGCCTGGTGAAGGAGGGCGTCATCGACAACCAGCCGATGTACACCCCCGCCTGGAACAAGGCGCTCAACACCGGCAAGCAGGTGGCCTGGGTCAGCGCGGTGTGGGCGCCGGGCACGCTGACCACCGCGGCACCCGACACCAAGGGCAAGTGGGCGATGGCCCCGCTCCCCCAGTGGACCGCGGGTGCGAACGTCACCGGCAGCTGGGGCGGTTCCTCCACCGCCGTCACCAACGACTCCAGGAACAAGAAGGCCGCCGCCACCTTCGCGAAGTGGCTGAACACCGACCCGGCGGCCCTCGCCGCGCTGGTGAAGGAGAGCGGCATCTACCCCGCCGCCACGGCCGCACAGACCGGCGGCGCCCTGTCGAAGGCTCCGGACTACTTCTCCAACCAGCCCGCCTTCTACACGGAGGCGGCCAAGATCGCCCAGGGCACCGCCCCCGCCGCGTGGGGCCCGAACGTCAACGTCGCGTACAGCGCCTTCAAGGACAACTTCGCCGCTGCCGCCAAGGACCGGTCGGACTTCGGCGCCGCGCTGACCGCCATGCAGGACGCCACCGTCGCGGACCTGAAGAAGCAGGGCTTCGGGGTCTCGGAGTGACACGCGCACCGCGCGGGAAGGCGTCCGGGGTCAAGAGCGCCCCGTACGTCTTCCTGGTCCCCGCCACCGTCCTGTTCCTGCTCTTCTTCGCCCTGCCCATCGGCTACGCCGTCCACCTCAGCTTCCGCAGGACCGAGGTCAGGGGCCTGGGTCTCGGCAAGGGCGCGCGGGAGGAGATCTGGGCCGGACTCGCCAACTACACCGACGCGCTCTCCGACTCCGAGCTGCTGCACGGGGCGCTGCGCATCCTCGGCTACGGCGCGATCGTCGTCCCGGTGATGCTCGGCCTCGCCCTGCTCTTCGCCCTGCTGCTGGACACGGACGGGCTGCGCATGCGCGGCTTCAGCAGGCTGGCGATCTTCCTGCCGTACGCGATCCCGGGTGTCATCGCCGCGCTGATGTGGGGCTTCCTGTACCTGCCCGACGTCAGCCCCTTCCTCTACGCGCTCGACGCGTTGGGGCTCCCTCAGCCCGATCTGCTGGACGGCGGGCCGCTGTACGCCTCCCTGGCCAACATCGCGGTGTGGGGCGGCACCGGCTTCAACATGATCGTGATCTACACCTCGCTGCGGGCCATCCCCGCCGAGATCTTCGAGGCCGCCCGGCTCGACGGCTGCTCCCAGCTCCAGATCGCCCTGCGCATCAAGATCCCGATGGTGGCGCCGTCCCTGATCCTGACCTTCTTCTTCTCGATCATCGCGACGCTCCAGGTGTTCAGCGAGCCCACCACGCTGAAGCCGCTGACCAACTCGCTCTCCACCACCTGGAGTCCCCTGATGAAGGTCTACCAGGACGCCTTCGTCAACAACGACATCCATGCGGCGGCGGCTCAGGCGGTCATCATCGCCCTGGCCACCCTCGCCCTGTCCTTCGGCTTCCTCCGGGCGGCCAACTCCCGTACGCAGCAGGGAGACTCACGATGAGCACCCAGCCCCTGGCGGCCCCCGGCCGCCGCCGCCTCCCGCTCGTGCCGACCGCGGCGCTCCTCCTGGGCGCGCTGTACTGCCTGCTGCCCGTCGCCTGGGTCCTGGTCGCCTCGACGAAGTCCGGCAGCGAGCTGTTCTCCACCTTCACCTTCCTGCCCGGTTCCGGCTTCACGCAGAACGTCGCCGACCTCACGGAGTACCGCGACGGGGTGTACTGGAGGTGGATGGCCAACTCGGCCTTCTACGCCGGGGCGGGCGCCCTGCTCTCCACCGCGGTGTCCGCGGTCTCGGGCTACGCCCTGGCCGTCTACCGCTTCCGCGGCAGGGAGACGGTCTTCAACGTCCTGCTCGCCGGGGTGCTCATGCCGCCGGTGATCCTCGCCGTGCCGCAGTACCTGCTGCTGGCCGAGGTGGACATGACCGACTCCTACCTCTCGGTGCTGCTGCCGCTGATCCTCTCGCCGTACGGCGTCTACCTCGCCCGGATCTACGCGGCGGCGGCCGTGCCTGCGGATGTGATCGAGGCCGGGCGGATGGACGGCGGCGGCGAGTGGCGGATCTTCCGGACGATCGCCCTGCCGATGATGCTGCCCGGGCTCGTGACCGTGTTCC
The DNA here is from genome assembly GCF_042902585.1 of Streptomyces argenteolus. Lineage (GTDB taxonomy): Bacteria > Actinomycetota > Actinomycetes > Streptomycetales > Streptomycetaceae > Streptomyces > Streptomyces argenteolus. The sequence continues at coordinate 1,230,482 of NZ_JBIBEG010000002.1, read as the reverse complement.
TCTTCCAGTTCGTAGCGGTATGGAACAACTTCCTGCTGCCCTACATCATGCTCGGCGACGACGAGAAGTTCCCGGTGACCCTGGGCCTCTACACCCTGCTCCAGCAGGGCTCGAACACCCCGGCGCTGTACACGCTGGTCATCACGGGCGCCCTGCTGGCGATCGTCCCGCTGATCGCCCTGTTCCTCGTGATCCAGCGGTTCTGGAGCCTTGACCTGCTCTCCGGCGCCGTAAAGTCCTGACAGCTCCTCAACAGGGCACCCCTTCATGAAAGATCAAGCACCATGAGCCGCACAGAACAGAACGGCGCGGGACGCCGCAGGCCTCCGACGATCCACGACGTCGCCCGGGAGGCCGGAGTCTCCAGGGGCACCGTCTCCCGGGTGCTCAACGGCGGTCACAACGTCAGCCCGGCCGCGCTCGAAGCGGTTCAGTCCGCCATCCGCCGGACCGGCTACACCGTCAACCGGCATGCCCGCTCCCTGATCACGGGCCGCTCCGACTCGGTGGCGTTCCTGCTGACCGAGCCGCAGGAGCGCTTCTTCGAGGACCCGAACTTCAACGTGCTGCTGCGCGGCTGCACCACCGCCCTCGCCGCGCACGACATCCCGCTGCTGCTGATGATCGCGGGCACCGAGGCGGAGCGGCGCCGCAACATGCGCTACATCGCCGGGCACGTGGACGGGGTGCTGCTGGTATCCAACCACTCGGGGGACCCGGTGGCGGCCCAGCTGCACGAGGCCGGCGTACCGCTGGTGGCGTGCGGGAAGCCGCTCGGCCAGGGGTCGCGGGTCAGCTATGTGGCGGCGGACGACCGCAACGGAGCGCGGGACATGGTGCGCTTCCTGTACGAGTCGGGGCGCCGCAGGATCGCCACCGTCACCGGGCCGCTGGACACCCCGGGAGGTGTGGACCGGCTGGCGGGCTACCGCGAGACGCTCGCCGAGTGCGGGCTGCCGGTGGACGAGTCGCTGATCGTGCCGGGCGACTACAGCCGGGCGGGCGGCGAGGCCGCGGCGGCGCTGCTGCTGGAGCGGGCGCCGGACGTGGACGCGGTGTTCGTCGCGTCCGACCTGATGGCGCAGGGGGTGCTGAGCACTCTGGAGCGGGCGGGCCGGCGGGTGCCGCAGGACATCGCGATCGGCGGTTTCGACGACTCCCCCGCGGCGCTCGCGGCCCGGCCGGAGCTGACGACGGTCCGTCAGCCGTGGGACCGGATCAGCGCGGAGATGGTCCGGGTGCTGCTGGCGCAGATCGGCGGGGAGGACCCGGCAGCGGTCATCCTCCCCACCGAACTGGTACGCCGGGAGTCGGCGTAGGTCAGGCGGGTCGGACGGCCAGTGCCGCGAGCTCGGCGTTCGCGCGCTCGGTGACCAGGGCGAGCACCCGCCCGGCTGCCGCCAGGTCGTCGGCCGGGATGCCCGCCCAGATGCGGGCGGACAAAGGGGCGGTCTCCGCGCCGACGGCCGCGATCAGCGCACGCCCCGCTTCGGTCGGGCGCAGGTGCGTGCCGTCCGCGACGAGCAGCTGTCCGGCCAGCAGCTCGTCGAGGGTGACGCGGATCCCGGCCGGATCGGCCTTGAGGTACTCCTTGACCTGGGCGACGAGTGCGTCCGCGGTCATCGGGGCGTCGGCGGTGACGGCGGCGCGCAGGGTGATCTGCTGCTGGAAGGTGGCGCCGTGCCGCGCCAGGACGTGTTCCTGGACGCCGCGGGCGGCGTAGTGGGCCAGGCCGAGGGTGCGGGCGTCCGCGGCGGGTGCGGTGGTGGTCATGGTGTTCTCCCCTGGGTGCTCTCGTCGGTCGGTACGGATGGAGCGAGAGGTGCGTCGAGCAGGGTCGTCAGCTCGTCGGTGAACACGCGGGTCCGCGCCGAGTCGAGGCCGCCGAGCGGCTCCAGCAACTGCTGGAGCAGTTCCTGGACCGTCTCCACGGCCTGCCGGGCGACGGTCCGGCCCCCGTCGGTGAGGGTGAGCTGCACGGCACGCGGGTCGCGGGGATCACGGGTGCGCTCGATCAGGCCGGCCGTCTCCAGGGCGCGCGCCAGCTTCGAGACGTACAGCGCCTCCATGCCGGTGTGGTCGGCGAGCCTGCGCTGACTGGGCCGCTCCCCGGCGCGTGCCATGCCGTACAGCGACGCGACCACCGCGTACTGCGCGTGGGTGAGGCCCAGCGGGGCCAGCGCACGATCGACCGCGACCCGCCACTTGTTGGCGAGCCGCCACACCAGAAATCCGGGCGTGGGACCCGGTGAACCCTTGCTCATGGAAATAGAGTACATAGCTACTATGTCCATGGCTACTGTTTCTTCGCCCCCCCAGGGGCGGGCCCGTACGCCCGCCCCCGGGGATCGGGCTCAGACCGGGAGTGCCGGGTAGTCGGTGTAGCCCTCCGCGCCCCCGCCGAAGAAGGTCGCCGGGTCCGGGGTGTTGAACGGCCCGCCGGCCTTCAGCCGGGCAGGCAGGTCCGGGTTGGCGAGGAACAGCGCGCCGTAGGAGATGACGTCCGCGATGCCGTCGTCGATCACCGTGTGGTGCCCGGGGCCGGTCGGCCCGTCGGAGAAGACGTTGATGACGAGGGTTCCGGTGAACTTCTTGCGCAGCGCGAGCGTCAGCTCACGGCCGTCGGCCTGCTCCAGTACGTGCAGGTAGGCGAGGCCGAGCGGTTCGAGCTCCGCGACGAGCGCGTGGTAGACGGCGTCGGGCTCAGGCTCCTCGATGCCGTTGTAGGGGTTGCCGGGCGAGATGCGCAGCCCGGTCCGCCCGGCGCCGATCTCGGCCACGACCGCCTTGGTCACCTCCACGGCGAAACGGATGCGCGCCTGGTCGGAGCCACCCCATCCGTCGGTGCGCAGGTTGGTGTTGGGGGCCAGGAACTGGTGGATCAGATAGCCGTTGGCCCCGTGCAGCTCGACCCCGTCGAAGCCCGCCTCGATCGCGTTGCGGGCGGCGGTGGCGAAGTCGGCCGTCGTCGCGCGGATCTCGGCGTCGGTGAGCTCGTGCGGTGCCACGAAGTCCTTCGGCCCCACGTGCGTGTAGACCTGGCCGGGCGCCGTCACCGGGGAGGGGGCGACCGGGGTGAGCCCGTCCGGCAGCAGGACGGGGTGGCCGATCCGGCCCGCGTGCATGATCTGGGCGAATATCCTGCCGCCCGCCGCGTGGACGGAGTCGGTGACCTTGCGCCAGGAGGCGACCTGCTCGGCGCTGTGCAGGCCAGGGGTGGAGGGGTAACCCTGCCCCACCACGGAGGGCTGGATGCCCTCGGTGATGATCAGCCCGGCGGAGGCGCGCTGGGTGTAGTACTCGACGGTGAGATCGGTGGCCGTACCCCCTTCGCCGGCCCGGCTGCGCGTCATGGGGGCGAGGGCGATGCGGTTGGCGAGCGGGGTGCCGGAGAGGTCGATGGGGTCGAACACCGTGGTCATGAGTGCCTCCGTCGAAAATTACATGGTCGGCCAAGTAATGAGCCGCGGCCACTGTAACCCATTAATTGGCCGACCAAGGTAAAGTTCACGAGGACGTCATGAACCCGGCGGCGGACCGGGCAGCGACACCGCCCCGAGGAGTCCCGATGCAACCCGACAGCACCAAGGCCGCCGATCCCGCCTGCACCGGCGGACTTCCGAGCACGGCTCTGGGCGGCCCCGTCAGCCATGCCGTCTCGCGGGTCGCCCGGCTGCACAGGAACGCGGCGGGCAGGCTGCTCCGGGGGCTCGGACTCTACCCCGGGCAGGAGTTCCTGCTGATGCACCTGTGGGACACGGGGGCGGTCCGCCAGGCCGAGCTGATCAAGGCGATGGATCTCGACCCCTCCACCGTGACCAAGATGCTCCAACGCCTCGAACAGACCGGGCACGTACGCCGCCGCCCCGACCCGGACGACCGGCGGGCCGTCCTGGTCGAGGCCACCCTGGAGAGCTGCGCCCTGCGCACCGAGGTGTGCGACGCCTGGTCGAGCCTGGAGGAGCACACCCTCGCGGGACTGGAACCGGCGGAGCGCGCCGAACTGATCAGGCTGCTCGGCAAGGTGGAGGAGAACCTCTGCCGGGAGGCCGGCGACTGCTCCGGGCGGTAGCCGCCCGGCCGGACAGCACGTCCCCGCTCAGCCGGACAGCACGTCCAGCACCCGGTCGACGTCCGCGTCGGTGTTGTACAGGTGGAAGGCCGCCCTCAGGTTCCCGGCCCGGGCCGAGACCATGACCCCGGCCGCGGCCAGATCCGGCTCCCGGCCACCGAGTCCGGGCAGGGCGACGATCGCGGAGGTCCCGGGCACCGCCTCGTGCCCGAGCGACGCCGCCCCTTCCCGCAGGCGGGCGGCGAGCCCGGTCGCATGGGCGTACAGCGCGTCGGGTCCGACCTCGGCCAGGAGCTCCAGCGACCGCTCGGCGCCGTGGTAGGAGAGGAACGCGACCGGCTCGTCGAAGCGCCGGGCGGTGGACGCCAGCTGCTCCACCGGTCCGTAGGTGCTGTTCCAGGGGTCCTCGGCCGAGACCCAGCCCGCGTAGAGGGCGGGCAGGGTCGCCTGCGCCTCCTCGGTCACCGTGAGGAAGGAGGCGCCCCGCGGGCACAGCAGGAACTTGAAGCCGCCGGTGACCGTGTAGTCGTAGGCCCCCGCGTCCAGGGGAAGCCAGCCGGCCGACTGGGTGGCGTCGAGCAGGGTCCGGGCCCCGTGCTCGGCGGCGGCGGCACGGATCGCGTCCAGGTCGGCGACCCGGCCGTCGGCGGACTGGACGGCCGAGAACGCGACGAGCGAGGTCCCGGGCCGTACCGCCTCCGCCAGCCCGGCCAGCGGGACGTACCGCATCTTCAGGTCGCCACGCACGGCGAAAGGGCTGACGACGGAGCTGAACTCCCCCTCGGGAGCCAGGACTTCGGCACCAGCGGGGAGCGAGGCGGCGACGAGCCCCACATGGGCGGCGACGGAACCGCCGGTGGCCACCCGGTCGGCGCCGACCCCGGCGATCCGGGCGAAGCCCGCCCGGGCGGCGTCCACCCGCTCGAGGCTGCCCGCGCCGGCCCGGGTTCCCGCGGCGTTCTCGCCGGCCAGCGACGTGACGGCCTCGACGGTCCGGCGGGGCAGCAACCCGCAGGTGGAGGTGTTGAGATAGGTGGTCTCGGGTGCGAATTCGGTGGCCCGTGCCCGGTCGAGCGCAGAAGTCTCCATGCGCGCCAGCCTGACGGCCGCCCAACTCCCCGTCAATTACGCGGATTCGAACGGCACGTCCTAGACATCCTTATACGCGCTGGTCGGCCGCCTCCTGCTGAGGCACCTCGCAGGATCCGTCCACATCGCAGGCCGCGGCGTCCCCGCCGACCTGGGTGAGGCCGGGCACCTGGCGGTCCTTCCAGGCCTGCTCCAGTGCCTGGGCGAAGACCTCCGCGGGCTGCCCGCCGGAGATTCCGTAGCGCCGGTCGAGCACGAAGAACGGCACGGCGTTGGCGCCGAACTCGGCGGCCTCGCGCTCGTCCGCCCGTACGTCGTCGGCGTACGCCTCGGGGTCGGCCAGCACCGCACGCGCCTCGTCGGCGTCGAGACCCGCCTCGACGGCCAGGTCGGCCAGCACCGCGTCGTCGAAGACCGAGCGCTCCTCGGCGAAGTTCGCCCGGTAGACACGCGTCAGCAGCTCGTCCTGGCGGCCCCGGGCCTTGGCGAGGTGCAGCAGCCGGTGGATGTCGAAGGTGCTGCCGTGGTCGCGTCCCTCGACGCGGTAACCGAGCCCTTCGGCCTGCGCGTTCGCCGCGACGTTGGCCTCCATCCCCCTGGCCTGCTCGGGGGTGCGCCCGTACTTCTGCGCCAGCATGTCGACGACCTGCTCGATGTCACCCTTGGCCCGGCCGGGGTCGAGCTCGAAGGAGCGGTGGACCACCTCGACCTCGTCCCGGTGGGCGAACCCGGCCAGGCCCTTCTCGAAGCGTGCCTTGCCGACGTAGCACCACGGGCAGGCGATGTCGCTCCATATCTCGACGCGCATGACTCTTCTACTCTCCACCTCTGCAGCAACGGTGCGGAGGGAGCCTCCGCCGCCGGTTCAACGTGCGGACCGCGCGACTGATTCCCGGGTGCCGGGACGGGCCCGTACGGCACGGGCGCGCCTGGCCGGCGGGCCCGTGCGGACCCGCCGGCCGGCTGGTCAGTGGTCCGCGCAGCAGGGCGTGGGGTCGGGGACCTCGAACGGGACGAGGGTCCCGCCCGCCGCGGGCATGGCGGCGAGCACCAGTTCGCCGTCGCTCCAGTGCGGACGGACGAACTCCCGGGTGACCAGCAGGGTCGCGGGATCCGGCGGGTCCGCGCTGCCGAGCACCCGGACCCGCCGGATCGCCGAACGGCTCACCAGCTCGGCGACGGTGAGGGTCCCCGTCAGGGCACCGGCGCCGGGATACAGCACCGCGCGCCCCGCCTGGTCCCAGAGCCCCTCCCTGACCTCGTACCCCTGGTCCGCGAGCCGGGCCCCCGCACCCTCGACGACCGCCTCGGAGCCGGCGCCCAGCGACAGCGCCACCCGGGGCCGGCCGCCGTCGCGCACCAGGTGGGTGCAGCCGAAGACGTCCTCCGTGAGGCCCAGCCCCGCGGCCAGGTCCTGGAGCAGGCGGTCGGCCTCGCGCAGACCGGTCAGGGCGGTGTCGATGCCGATCGCGTACGGCGGCCGGTTCACGACGGCAGGACCCACACCGGATTGGAGTAGAACCACAGGTCGCGCCACGGGTCGGCGTCACCGACGACGTCGATGGCCGGGCCCGCCGGGTCGACGGAGGCGCCCATCTGGCCGACGGCCGAGCGGTTGCCGTCGGTGCCGCGGAGCCTGAGGTAGACCGGGCGGTCGACCCGGCCCAGGTCGTAGGTGAGGCGGACGGTGCCGGTCGCCTTGTTCACCTCGTACGACTTCACGACCCTGGCGCTGGGCGCGGTGAAGCTGTCCTTGTCCTTCACCTCGCCGGTGACGTCCCCCTGGACGACGTCGACGCGGGCCAGGGTGGGCCGGAAGCCGGCCCAGTTGGGGCCGCCGGCCGTGGTCACGTCCACGGTGAGGGTGACGCGGGTGCCCCTCTTGACCTGGAGGGCACCGCCCAGGGTCGCCCAGCGGCTGCCGCCGGAGACCCGGACGTCGAGGCCGCTGATCAGCTGACCGTGGTCGACCCAGACACGGCCGGCCCGGATGCCGTCCATGACGGCCCCGTAGGAGAAGTTCTCGGCGCCGACGTGGGTGCGGCTGTAGTAGCCGGGCCAGAAGTCGTTCTCGGTGACGTCGATCCGCCCGCCGTACACCGGGTCGTCGTAGCGCCCCTCGGCGGCGAAGTCGCCGCCGCCGCGGACCGCCGTGTCGCCGTAGACCTGGTGCGAGTCGGAGTTGGCGGTGATCCACCACGGCTTGCCCTCGGCGAGCAGGCTGTCCCACAGGCCGCCCACGGTGGAGGTCATCCAGTCGAAACCGCCCCAGGTGCGGTAGCTCTCCAGCGGGTAGCCGGGGAAGGAGTCGCTGCCGGGGCTGTTGTTGTAGATGCCACGGGCGCCACCGGGTCCGAGAGGTTCGGGCAGGCCGCCCGCCTGGTGGCCGGGGGCGCCCTCGAAGCCGACGGCGATGCGGTGGCCGCCGGGCGTGGTGTCGCGCCAGGCGCGGATCTCGTGCGGGGAGTCGATGCCCTTGCGCGCCGGGTGGTTGGCGAGCATCAGGGCGTCCTTGATCTTGCGCCGCGCGACCTGCTCGGAGAGGAAGGTCAGGCCGGCTATGGCGAGCGCCTCGTTGGCGGGCGTCGAGCCGGTGGCGCCCCTGACGGCACCGTCGTAGCCGGTCTCGAACTGCTTGAGGACCGAGACCTCGTTCCTGCCCGGGTGCACGAAGACGGTGCCGTGCTCGGCGGCCGGGATGTTCCACTCCAGCCCCTGGAAGACGAGGGTGTCCTCGTAGGCGGCGCGGGCCGCCCGGATGTCCGGGTTGACCTTGTCCACACCGATCCGGGCGTGGGTGCCGCTGCCGTGGTCGGTGATGACCAGCCAGTCCATGCCGTGCCGCGCGCCCTGACGGACCTGGTCCACCACGCGGTACTTGCCGTCGCTGCTGTACTGCGTGTGGATGTGGTGGTCGCCCGCCAGCCACAGGAAGCCCTTGGTGCCGCGGCGCGCGGAGCGGTCGTCCGCGTGGGCGGGGGCGCTCACCGCTCCGGCCAGCACGCTGCTCGCGGCCACCCCGGCGCCGAGCAGCCCGGCGCGGCGCAGGAGGCTGCGGCGGGAGCGCTGTTCGGCGTTCAGCTCCTCGTCGGGGACGGAGGTGTCGAACGCCGCGGGCAGGGGCGCCGCCTCGTGCCGGTGGTCGTGGTGGTGGTCATGACCGTGGTCGTGGTCGTGGTGGTGATGACCGTGCCCGTGTCCCATGGCGCTCCTCGTGGCTGGGTGGCCGCCCGCTGCGGCTGGTTCCGCCGGCCCGCGCGGGCCGCACGAGGAGACTCGACGTAGAAGATGAACGTTGAACGACTTTCGGATGGGCGCCGGACGTATCCGGCGCGGCCACTCCCCGGAGTCCCCGCTCGCCCTCCATCCGGTACGGCAGGCGTCCCGAGCCCGGGGCAGGGGCGTCGAGGCGCCCGAAAGAGGACAGGTTCCGACCTGTTCGCTCCCTACGGTGGCCCCATGACACCCGAGACCGAGGCGATCCTGACCGCCCTGCGCGAAGCCCGCCGGCTTCTCCTCATCACCACGACGGACCTGAAGGATGATCAGCTGACCGAGCGGTCCACCGTGAGCGAGCTGACGCTCGGCGGCATCCTGAACCACCTCACCCGCGCCGAGCGGGTCTGGACGCAGATCCTCACCGACACCACCGGCCGGACCCCTGAGGGCATGTGGGACACGGGCCAGTACCTGACCCCCGGGGGCGCCACGGTCGCCGGCCTGCGCACCCCCTACGAGGAGGCCGCCCGCGCCACCGACGAAGCGGCCGGAAGGATGCGTCCGGAGGCGGAGGCCCGCCTCCCGGAGACACCCTGGGAGCCCGGCGTCGTACGCCACTGGCCGGCACGCCGGATCCTGCTGCACCTCCTCCAGGAGACGGCGCAGCACACCGGGCACGCCGACATCGTCCGGGAGGCGATCGACGGCGCGAACAGCACGGCGCGGCGGTGAGGGAACGGCGGGCCCGGACCGATGAGTTTCCGTAGGAGCCGCAGTCCAAGACCATGAGGGGTGCGCGGCGGCACGAACGGGTCGCGGCGCGCACCGGACGAACCCGCTGGGATCCACCACGAGAACCGAGGAACTTCAGATGCGCACCCTGATCAGCACCGCTTTCGTCTCGCTCGACGGTGTCGTGGAGGCCCCGGGGGGCGAGCCCGGGTACCGGAACTCCGGATGGACCTTCAAGGAGGTGGAGTTCCTCCCCGAGGCCTTCGAGATCAAGGGCCGGGAGCAGAAGGAGGCGTCCGCGATGCTGATGGGCCGGGTCAGCTACGAGGCGTTCAGCCCCGTGTGGCCGGACATGGAGGACTTCGCGGACTACAAGGTGATGCCGAAGTACGTCGTGTCCACGACCCTCACCGAGCAGGAGCTGGTGCCGGGCTGGGGCGAGACCACCATCCTGCGCTCGCTCGACGACGTCGCCGCGCTGAAGGAGACCGAGGGCGGCCCGATCATCGTCCACGGAAGCGCCACCCTGAACCAGGGGCTCTCGGACGCGGGCCTGATCGACCGCTACCACCTGCTGGTCTTCCCGCTCCTGCTCGGCGCGGGCAAGCGCCTGTTCAGCGCGACGGACAAGGACACCCAGCGGTTGAAGCTCGTCGAGCACGAGGCGTACGCCAACGGGCTGCAGAAGAACGTCTTCGACGTCGTGCGCTGACCGGTGTCCCGCCGCGGGCCGCGGGATCGGCAGGCCGGGAGGCCACCAGGGTCCCGGACGGAAAGACGCGTGATCGCAGGGGTCCCCGGACATCCGGAACGGGAACGGCGAGCCCGGACGGCGCACGGGCCCCGGACGGGCGAAGGGCCCGGAATCCTCTCGGATCCGGGCCCTTCCTCCCTGTGTGTCCGCCAGGTCAGCTGCCGTCACGCAGGTCGCCGGGGGCGGTGGGCCGGAAGGCGATGCGGTCGAACGCCACCTCGCAGCCCTTGCCGGTGGGCGACTGGACGAGGAAACCGATACGGGCGGCGGCGCGCTCCTGTTCCGTCCCTAGGGTGAAGACCCGGACGAAGGTCCAGCGCTCGCCGTCCGCGGAGGCGTGAAAGGCGAAGGCGCCGCCGCTACGGGTCAGCCGCAGCCAGTGGGTGTCACCCTCCACGACGGCGGAGTTGACGTCGTCGGACTGCCCCCGGGTGACCACGGTGCAGATCGTCGGGAGCTCCGGGGAGAGCTCCAGGCAGAGCTTCGCCCACTCCCGCTCCCCCACGTGGAGGTAGAGGACCCCCGCGTCGAAGGCGGCCTCGAAGCCCACGCGCACCCGGGCGATCAGCTGGAAGTCGCCCTCCGGGGCCGCGCCCAGCAGCCGCGGCGCGTCGGTGGCGGGCTCCACGGCGTCTCCGCCCGGCGGGACGAAACGGTCCTGCTCGGCGCCGGCCAGACCGGTCAGCACCCCGTTCTCGTACGTCCATCCGCCGTCGGGCCCGGTCGGTTCCAGGGAGAAGGGGAGCTCGGGGAGCTGCACGGCGGTCATGCGCGCCGCCCGTCGACCCGGCGGGGCAGGCCCTGCGGGTTGTCCTCGCGCAGCTCCGGAGGGAGCAGCGCCTCGGGCGTCGACTGGTAGCTGACGGGGCGCAGCCAGCGCTCGATCGCGGTGGCACCGACGGAGGTGGAGGTGGAGGTGGTGGCCGGGTAGGGGCCGCCGTGGTGCTGGGCGGGAGCGACGGCGACGCCGGTCGGCCAGCCGTTGACCAGCACGCGCCCCGCCACCGGGGTGAGTTCGCCGAGCAGTCCGGCGGCGCTGCCGTCGGCCTCCTCCGTGGCGATCTGGAGGGTGGCGGTGAGGTTGCCGGGGAGCCGGGAGAGCACGGCGGTGATCTCGTCCGGGGAGTCGTAGCGTGCGACGACGGTGACCGGGCCGAAGCACTCCTCCAGCAGCGCGTCGTGCGGGCCCTGCTCGGCCAGGCGACGGGCGGGCACGGTGAGGAAGCCGGCGGAGACCGTGTGCTCGTCCCCGGCGCCCGGGGTGACCGGGGTCTCGACGTCCGGGAGCGCGGCCCGCTCAGCCACGCCCTTGACGAAGGCGTCCCGCATCCGGTGGTCGAGCATGGTGCCGGCACCGGTGGCGCCGACCGTCTCGGTCAGGGACTTCAGCAGCCGGTCACCGGCCGCGCCGGACGGGGCGAACACGAAGCCGGGCTTGGTGCAGAACTGTCCGGTGCCCATGGTCATCGAGCCGCCGAGCCCGGCACCGATCTGCTCGCCGCGCTCCGCCGCCGCGGCCTCGGTGACCACGACGGGGTTGAGCGAGCCGAGCTCGCCGTGGAAGGGGATCGGGGTGGGGCGGGCCGCCGCCGCGTCGAACAGGGCACGGCCGCCGCGGATCGATCCGGTGAAGCCCGCGGCGGAGATCAGCGGGTGCTTCACCAGCTCGACGCCGGCGTCGAACCCGTGCAGCACGCTCACGACGTCCTCGGGCAGGCCGTTGCGCGAGGCGGCGGTGCGCAGGATCGAGGCGCAGAGCGCGGACGTCGCCGGGTGGTCGGGGTGCGCCTTGACGACGACCGGGCAGCCTGCGGCGAGCGCGCTCGCGGTGTCGCCGCCGGGGACGGAGAAGGCGAGCGGGAAGTTGCTGGCCGCGTAGACGGCGACGACGCCGAGCGGGATCTTGTAGCGGCGCAGGTCCGGCCAGGGCGGCGTCCTGCTGCCGTCCTCGTGGTCGATGTGGATGTCGAGGTAGGCGCCCTCGTCCACGACCTCCGCGAAGGCCCGCAGCTGCGCGGCCGTGCGGGCGAGTTCTCCGGTCAGCCGGACGGGGCCGAGCGCGGTCTCCGCGTCGGCGGTCTCGACGATCCGGTCCTGGGCCTCGGCGAGCAGATCGGCCGCGGTGCGCAGGAAGGCCGCGCGCACGGTGCGGTCGGCCAGCGCGCCGCGCACGGCGTGCGCCGCCCGGACCGCACGGTCGACCTCCTCCGCTGTAGCCTCCACCGCAACCTGCTCACGCGGGTTCCCCGTTCGGGGGTCGACGCTCCAGACTGGTGCTGCTGCCACCGTGTTTCCTTCCGGTCCACTGCCACACAGGAGAAGTTGTTCGGTATTCTGAACAGCGTTCCTGATCGTGAATACACCGGAACTCTATTTCCGGGCGTTCCGTGTTGGCAAGAAGTCGCAGGGTCGTACAACAGGGCTGGAAGGGGCATAAGGCATGTCGGTAGCCGAGTCTGGTGGGGCGCAGGTCAAGTCCGCTGTACGGACGGTGGAACTCCTCGAATACTTCGCGGGGCGCCCCGGTATGCACTCGCTGGCCGCGGTCCAGGAGGCCGTCGGCTACCCCAAGTCCAGCCTCTACATGCTGCTGCGCACGCTGGTGGAGCTCGGCTGGGTGGAGACCGACGCCACGGGCACGCGGTACGGCATCGGCGTGCGTGCCCTGCTCGTCGGCACCTCGTACATCGACGGCGACGAGGTCGTCGCGGCGGCCCGGCCCACCCTGGACCGGCTCTCGGACGACACCACGGAGACCATCCACCTGGCCCGGCTGGACGGGACGAACGTGGTCTACCTCGCCACCCGGCAGTCGCAGCACTATCTCCGCCCCTTCACGCGCGTCGGCCGCCGCCTCCCGGCCCACTCCACTTCGCTCGGCAAGGCGCTGCTCGCCACCCACAGCGACGAGCAGGTCCGCAAGATGCTGCCCGAGACGCTCCCGGCCCTCACGGAGCACACCCTCACCGACCGCGAGAAGCTGATCGAGGAACTGCACCTCATCCGCGAGCAGGGTTACGCCGTGGACCGCGAGGAGAACACGCTGGGGCTGCGCTGCTTCGGCGTGGCGATCCCGTACCGCACCCCGGCGCGCGACGCGATCAGCTGCTCGGTGCCGGTCGCCCGGCTCACACCCGCGCACGAGCAGATGGTCAAGGACGCCCTCTTCGACGCCCGCGACCGGCTCACGCTCGCGACCCGGCGGCTCTGAGCACCGGAGGCCTGTCGCGCTCCCGGGAGACCCGCGCTCCTGAGAAACCGGTGAGAAGGAACACGGGCGGGAACGCCCCCGGCGCCCCCGTTCGTCCCTCCATCGGGATGAACAAGACGATCAGGCGCGCTTCGGTCTTCTGTCTGCTCATGGTGCTCGCCCTGCTGGTGCGGGCGACCTGGGTGCAGGCGTACGAGGCCCGGGCGCTCGCAGACGACGAACACAACCGGCGGAACGTGATCGCGCAGTACGCGCAGCCGCTCGGAGACATCATCGTGGCCGGTTCCCCGGTCACCGGTTCGAAGGAGACGGACGGCGACGACCTCCGCTACGCACGCACCTACGACCAGGGCGATCTGTACGCGGCGGTCACCGGCTACAGCTCGCAGGCCTACGGCGCCACCCAGCTCGAAGGCATCTACGGCGATGTCCTCGACGGCACCGACGACCGGCTGAAGAATCCCGCCGATCTGCTGACCGGTGCGCAGGCGGCCCCCGGCGACGTGGTGACGACCATCGACCCGGACGTCCAGAAGGCGGCCTTCGACGCACTCGGCGACGACCGGGGCGCGGCCGTCGCGATCGATCCGGAGACGGGGCGCATCCTCGGCATGGTCTCCTCACCCTCGTACGACCCCTCGGACATCAGCGGCACGTCGGACGGTGCCGCCTGGCAGAAGCTGCTGGGCGACAAGGACAAGCCCCTGGTCAACCGGGCGCTGCGGCAGCCGCTCCCGCCGGGCTCGACGTTCAAGCTGGTGGTCGCGTCGGCGGCGCTGGAGAACGGCCTCTACAGCTCGGTCGACGAGGCCACGGACAGCCCCGATCCGTACACCCTCCCGCACACGACCACGGTCCTGTCGAACGAGAACCCCTCGGCCCCCTGCGAGAACGCCACCCTGCGCACCGCCCTCCAGTACTCGTGCAACAACGTCTTCGCGAAGGTCGCGGCCGATCTCGGCCAGAGCAAGCTCAAGGCGATGGCGGACGCCTTCGGCTTCGACACGGAGAAGCTGGACGTGCCGGTGCGGGCGTCGCAGAGCGTGTACCCGTCCGGCATGGACGAGGCCCAGACGGCGCTGACCGGCATCGGCCAGTTCGAGGTGACCGCGACGCCGCTCCAGATGGCCATGGTCTCGTCGGCCCTCGCGAACGGCGGCGAGCTGGCCGCGCCGCACATGGTCTCGAAGGTGACGGACTCCGACGGTTCCACGCTCCAGGAGTACTCCGACGGCGACACCGAGCGTGTGGTGAAGGCGTCGACGGCCGAGCAGTTGCGCAGCGCGATGGTCACCGTGGTGGAGGAGGGGACCGGCAGCAACGCGAGGATCGACGGCGCCGAGGTGGGCGGCAAGACGGGAACCGCGCAGAACGGCGTGGACAACAGCAACACCCCCTACGCCTGGTTCACCTCGTACGCGAAGGACGACTCGACCGGCGAGCAGGTCGCGGTCGCGGTGGTCGTCGAGGACTCGGGGGCGGCCCGCTCCGAGGTCAGCGGGAACGGCCTGGCGGCTCCCGTCGCGCAGAAGATGATGAAGGCGGCCCTGAAGGACTGAGTCCTGGCCCGTCGGCACCGCCGGGCCGGTGCCCACGGGCGGGGGCGCTACCCGAACTCTCCGGCGGCCTGTTCCCGTACGGCATCCGCTCCGGCACGTGGGGTGCTGACCTCGCCCGACGGCTGAGGACCGCCCGGGCCCACCACCGGGTGAACGCCCGGAGGATCTCGGCGTCGTGGGGGCGGCGCGCAGACCCCGGTCGTTCACCTGCCGCAAGGGGGTTCAGGTTTTCGCCGTGTTACGCCTTACTGGGAGGCGCACCCGTGTCGAAGCGCTTCCGGGGTGCTCATTGGTACGCTCGCGCCCCACGAACGGGGTTGGGAACGTACACAGCCCGTTCGAGCGCGCAGGGGATCCCAGTGCAGAGAAGAGGTACCCGTGGGCACAGTCGTTGACGATGCTGCTGCCGCCGAGTTCCATGCGTTCTTCGAGGCGCACTACACCGAACTCGCCCGCCTCGCCCATCTGCTGACGGGCGAGGCCGATGCGGCGGACGACCTGGCAGCCGACGCGCTGCTGGCCCTCTGGCACCGCTGGGACCGGGTCAGGGACGCCGAGCACCCGGGGGCGTACGCGCGCGGGGTGGTCGCCAATCTCGCCCGCACGCGCATCCGCAGCGCGGTGCGCGAGCGCCGGAGGATCGCGCTGTTCTGGATGCCGCGCGGGGCCGGCGACGCCTACACGGCCGACGGCCCCGACGTGTCGGCGGTGGTGGACGTCCAGGAGGCCCTGCGGCGGCTGCCGTTCCGCAAGCGGGCGTGCGTGGTGCTGCGGCACGCCTTCGACCTGTCCGAACGCGACACCGCTCTCGTCCTCGGGGTCTCGGTCGGTACGGTGAAGAGCCAGACCTCGCGTGGTGTGGCGGAACTCCAGCGGCTGCTCGGACCCGAGACCCCGGCGGCACAGGTACAGGTGGCGGCTGCGGGTCAGCGCGCCGGAGGAAGGCACTGATGGACGAGGAGCTGCGGGAGCGGCTGCGCACGGCCGCCGCTTCGCACCGGCCCGACCGGGCGCGGATGCTGGCCCGGATCGAGCGCGGGATGGCCCAGGAGCCGTCGGCCCGCCCCGCGCGGGCCCCGCGCCCGCCGATGCCGTGGCTGCGGATCGCGGGCGCCACGGTGGCGGTGTGCGGGGTGCTGACGGCCGGTGCGGTCGCGGTCACCTCGGCCGGCCCGGAACAGCCCGCGGGCGGGCAGCGGGTCGCCGCCGAGCCCGTGTCCCCGGCGCCCGCCTCACCGCCCGCCGCCCGGGGAGCCGCGCTGCCGGCCGGCCGGGGCCCGCTGTGGTCGGACGGTTCGCTGAACCCCAGCAGCAGCGACTACTGGGCGCAGAGCGAGGTGGTGGTGAAGACGGCGGAGCCGCTGTCCGAGCTCACCGTCGAACTGCGGGTCGCGCTGAACGGCGGTGTGAACACCACCGGTTCCTGGCGGTCCCTGCCGGAGCAGGACTTCGAGGTCACGGCGCGCGAGGAGGAGGGCTACCTCGTCTACCGCTGGACGCTGAAGCCGGGCCGGAGCGTGCCGACCGGCACGCACACCTTCGCGGGGCAGTACAACCACGCCGAGGGCGTGCGCGACACGGGGCGGGACGACTACACGGCGCGGGCCCGGGCGGCGGGCGGACCGGCCTCGGTGGGCGGGGACTTCGGCGACACCCGCTGAGGGCCCGGGGGCGGTCCCGGAGAAGACCCCACCATGACACGGCAACCCTTTCGCGGGCGGTGGCGACCCATCAGCGCGACACCCACCCCCACCCCCGAGGAACGGACCGACCGACATGAGCGAACGAGCGCACACCCACCGGCGCCGCCCCGGCAGGCGCCGCATGGCCGCCGCGCTGACCGCCGCCCTGGGACTCACCGGCGCCGCCCTGGCCACCAACGTGATGCTCCAGCCGGCCGGCGCGGCCACCGCAGCCGTGCCCGCCTGGCCCAGCCCGACCGGCAGCCAGGCCGTCTCGAAGACCATCGAGGTCTCCGGGACGTACGACGGATCGCTGAAGCGCTTCTACGGGAGCGGCGACCTCGGCGACGGCGGTCAGGACGAGGGCCAGGGCCCGATCTTCAAGCTGGCCGACGGGGCGACGCTCAAGAACGTCGTCCTGGGTTCGCCGGCCGCCGACGGCGTCCACTGCTCCGGCAGCTGCACGATCCAGAACGTCTGGTGGGAGGACGTCGGCGAGGACGCCGCGTCCTTCAAGGGCAAGTCCACCGGCTCCGTCTACACGGTGTACGGCGGCGGCGCCAGGAAGGCCTCCGACAAGGTCTTCCAGTTCAACGGCGCGGGCAAGCTGGTCATCACGAAGTTCCAGGTGGCGGACTTCGGCAAGCTGGTGCGTTCCTGCGGCAACTGCTCCACCCAGTACCGGCGTTCCATCATCGTGAACGACGTCGACATCACGGCACCGGGCAAGTCCCTGGTCGGCATCAACACCAACTACGGGGACACCGCCGCACTGCGCTCGGTGCGGATCCACGGCGACAGCAGCAAGAAGATCAAGCCGTGCGTCCGCTACACCGGCAACAACACCGGTGCCGAGCCGACGGAGACGGGCAGCGGCCCGGACGGCACGTACTGCCGCTACACCGCTTCGGACCTCAGCTACGACTAGGAGGCGGCAGTGTGGTGCCCCCGCCGGGTCCCGGTCCGGACCCGGCGGGGGCGCCGAGCCAGGTGTCCAGCCATGCGTGGACCTCGTCCTGCATGGCCGCCGTGAAGGCGTGGCCCGCCTCGGGCCGCAACGTCGTGGTGAGCCGGTCCCCCGCTCCCGCCGCCTCCCAGACCGCGCGCAGCTTCGCGTACGCCGTCCGTACCCCGGCCGGTGCGAAGAGGCGGTCGCGCCCTCCGGCGAGGAACAGCGCCGGTTTGGGCGCGGCGAGGGACGCCAGGTCCGGCAGGTCGAGATGGCGGTGCAGGCCGGGATGGAGCATGAGGTAGGCGGACTGGCCCCGCAGGGTGTTGCCGCCCGGCGCCGTCAGTTCCTTGACGCCCGTCATCCAGCAGACGGCCGCCGCCGCCCGGACGCCGTCGGTCAGGGCGGCCAGCTGCCAGGCCCGGAAGGCGCCCATGGAGAAGCCCAGCGCACCGACCCGGCGCGCGTCGACCTCGGGCAGTGAGGCGAGGAAGGCCGCGGCGCGGATGTCCTCGTGCGCGGCGAGACCGGCCATCGAGGTGCCCAGCTGCATGAGGTTGGCGGCCAGGGCCTGCTGGTCCTCGTAGGCCAGCGGGCCTCTGTCACCCCAGCCGAGGGTGTCCACGGCGAGCACGGCGTACCCCCGGGCGGCCAGTTCGTCGCCGAGGAACCGCCCGTCGTAGTACCGGTCCGCCCATCGGGTGGCCAGGGCGAGCCGGGCCGGGTCCGAGCGGGGCCGCACCACCTTCTCGCGGCCGATCGAGAACTCGGCGCCGTGGTCGTGCAGGAGCAGCACGGCGGGGAAGGGCCCCGGCCCGTGCGGCACCAGCAGGGAGCCGCGGGCGCGTCCGTAGCGGCTGAGGGCGAACTCCACGGTGCGCCCGGTGTACGCCGCCGACCGGTGTTCCTCGACCGTCACCGGGCCGAAGGGCTCGGGACCCGGGCAGGCCGGTTGCAGCAGTGCCTCCCGGGCCACGGCGCGGGCCCGGGCGCGCCAGGCCGGGAGGTCACGGATGGTGGACCTCTCCCAGGAGAGCGGGAAGGTGAGTTCGTCCCTGAGCCGCTCGTGGAAGGCGGGCAGCACTCCCTGGGTGAGGCCCGGGCTCATGCGTAGGGGCGCCAGTCGCCCAGGTGCCCGGCCAGGGTGTGGGCGCGGGCCTCGGAGGCGGTCAGCTGCGGGCGGTTCTCCGGGACGGTGATGCGCGCGCCGGGCCCGGTGTTGCGGTGTTCGGCGAAGCGCTGGTCCTGCCAGGGGAAGCCGGCGGACATGGTGCCGTACGGCGCGACCGCGTCGATACCCGCGCCGAGGTGGCTGTCGCGGACGGTGAGCATCGGGTGCGCGGTGGGGTCCGACGAGGGCACCCACGGGCGGGCCAGCTTGTAGTACGCGTCGGGGGCGGTGCTGGTGATCCGCGAGCGCAGGACGAGGTATCCGCGCGGGTTGGCTCCCGCGGTGCTGGGGGCGAAGACGAAGCCGTACGGGGCCGAGGCGAGGTCCGTGCGCGTCAGGGTGCGGAAGTGGCAGCGGTCGTAGGCGGCGGTGGCACGGCCGAAGACGAAGTCGACGTCACCCTCCATGTAGCAGTCGCGGTAGTACTGCCGGGCGAAGGCGGTCAGGGCGAGGGAGTCGGCGTACAGGGTGTCCTGGTGGCCGAGGAAGCGGCAGCGGTAGAACGCCGAGCGGTCGCCCTGCACCTTGATCGCGACGGCCTGCGTCCCGGTGTACTCCGGGTTGTCGGAGCGCAGCCAGTCGTTGGCGAAGGTCACGTCGCGGGCGGTGAAGCCGGCGGCCTGCACCGTGACGCTGGCAGATCCACTGGTGCCGTAGGTGCCCGAGCCGTCGGGCTTGGGGGTGCCGGCCGCGGTGTCGTGGACCACGACGGTGTCGCGCGGGTCGCCGCTCGCTCCGATGAGGGTGAGCCCGGTCCGGGCGGCGCCGACGGTGACCCGGCCCCGGTAGGTGCCGGGGGCGAGCACGAGGGTGTGACCGGTGCCGGTGGCGGCGTCGACGGCGGACTGCACGTCGGTGTGGTCGCCCCTGCCGTGCGGGTCGACGTAGAGGGTCAGGGCGTCGAGGCGCCGGGAGGGTGAGCCGTAGCGTCCGAACGGGCGAGGAGGGGCGGGCCGTGCACCGGCGGAGGGGGCGCCGACGGCGAGGGCCGCGCCCGCGCCGGCGAGCAGGGACAGGGCACTGCGTCTGCTGGGCATTGCGGGACTCCTGGGGAGGGGGCAGGCCGGAGCGGCGCCTTCCGGGGTGGTGGAAGGGTGCGGTGCCGCTCCGGCCGTTCGGGGGAAGGAGGGATCAGCGGCCGGAGACCTTGCCGGCTCCCGCCTTGAGGCCCACCAGTACGGGGACGAGCAGCGGGTGGCTGACCTTCGTGCGCAGCGTCGGGGTCCAGCCGGCGCCCTCGGTGAGCTGCTCGGTGGGCACGCCCGCGTTGTGCACGGCGACCAGATCGGTCGTGCGCCCGTTGACGTAGTTGTTCTCCGCGGTGAGGGAGGACTCGGACCACTTCTTGAGGATGGTCGCCTTGTCGAAGCCCTTGGGGACGGTGAAGGCGTTGTGCTCGGCGACGAGCTTGGACTCGGCGCCGATGCCGTACGTGTAGCCGTAGGCGCTGCCGGCGGTGACGACGAAGTGGTTGTTGTACGAGTCGACCTGGCCGAAGCGGACGCGGGGCGCGCGCTCCTTCACGTCCTTGAAGAGGTTGTGGTGCAGGGTGACGCGGAGCTTGCCCCGGTCGCTCGCGCCGGCGCCGTCGCTGTTGCCGATGAGCATGGTCTTGTCGTGGTCCTTGAGGACGTTCCACGACACGGTGACGAGGTCGGCACCGCGCACGATGTCGAAGAGGCCGTCGTGCTGCTGGTAGATCTGCCCGAAGTAGTGCGGCTGGCCGGCGTCGGGGCGGTCACCGTCGCTGAAGGTGTTGTGGTCGACCCAGACGTGGCTGGACCCGTAGACGACGAGGTTGTCGTACTCGGAGTTCCAGGCTCCCTGGGCACCGTCGGTCGGGTCCCACTGAGGGAAGCAGTCGTAGGTGTCCTCGAACGAGATGTTGCGGATGATGACGTTGGAGACGTTCTTCACCTGAAGGCTGGCGCCGATGATCGTGGCGTCCTTGCCGACACCGACGAGCGTGGTGTTGGACGGGACGTTCACGTTGACGGCGGCGGCCTGCAGCTTCGCGGACGCCGCGCGGGCGTCCTCCAGCGGGCCCGAGGGGACCGCGTCGCTGCCCCAGACGGCCGGGTCGTAGGCCGCCAGGTACTTCTCCAGCGTGTAGCCGTCCTGCTGGTAGGCCTCGCAGCCGATCGGGGTGCCTTCGGCGTCGGAGTTGCCGTGCACGGTGCCGTCGATCCTGACGATCTTCGGCGCGTCGCCCGCCTCCTGGAAGGCGGCGATGAGCTCCGCCCGGTTGGACACGGTGTACACGTGCTCGGGTGCGGCCGACGCGCCGCCCGTGGTGGAGCCGTCGGCAGAGGCCCAGCCGTCGCCCGTGGGCAGGACCGCGCGTTCGATCCCCTTGCCGTGGGAGGACGCCTGGGCGGGGACGCCCACGGCGAGGGCGAGCGAGGCACAGCCCGTCACCACGGCAATGGCTCGGACATGTCTCATGCGTGCGGGCATGGCGAATCCTTAACTGTCGTACGCGGGAAAGGAGAGGTGTGCGGGAGGGAGCGGGGATCAGGCCTGCGGCCAGGTGATCCACGACTCGGGGACCTGCTCGTCCAGCCGGCGCAGGTCGCGCGGGGCGAGCACCCGCTCGTCCAGCAGCGCGCGGGCGGTGGTGCGGGCCACCTCGACGGCGCCCTTCGGCGCGAAGTGGGTGTTGTCCTGCCTGCCGGCCGGGTAGTTCGGCGACTCGCCGGGATCGAGCCAGTTGAAGTAGGCGAGGGTCCCGTCCGGCCCGAGTTCCTGCCATCGGGCCAGGGAGAGCGCCTGGAGGTCGAGGAGGGCCACGTCCTCCAGGGCGGCCAGGGCGCGCATCGCGGCGGGGTACTCGCCGTGGGTGGCCTTGGCGGTGCCGTCCCCGGCGAACCGGCGGCGTTCGACGGACGTGATCAGCACGGGCTCCGCGCGCCGCGCGCGGGCTCCCTCGATGTACTGACGCAGACAGTCCTGGTAGGTGGTGTACGGGTCGGTGCCCCGGGTGGGGTCCTCGGTCTTCTCGTCGTTGTGACCGAACTGGACGAGGACGAGATCGCCTGGGCGGACGCCCTCCAGGAGGGCGGCGAGCCGGCCCTCGTCGATGAAGCTCTTGGAACTCCGCCCGTTCATCGCGTGGTTGGCGACGGCGAGGGAGCGGCCGAGGAAGAACGGGAGGGCCATGCCCCAGCCGGTCTCCGGCGCGGCGTCGGCGTACTTCTGGGCCGCCGTGGAGTCGCCCGCGATGTGCAGGGTCCGGGGCCTCGGCCTGCCCCCGCCGCCGGCCGCGAGTGCGGGGGTGGCGCTCAGGGCGAGGGGCAGCGCGAGGAGCGCGGCGGCCGTCCGTCTGCGGGTGAGTGACACAGGATGACTGCCTCTCTCGGATGACAAACGTGAGGGGGTGTGTGGAAGGGGGACCGGCGGCGGGACGCGACCCGGACCGCCGCCGGTCCCCCGGTCACCGGGGTGCCGAGGTGTGGCGTGGGCGGCGGCTCAGCCGTTGCCCAGTTCCTTCCACTCCTTCTGGGCGGTGTTCAGCTCTTCGGCCATCTTGTCCAGGAAGGCCTTGGCCGTGGTCTTGCCGAGGAGCAGCTTCTGGAACTCCGGCTCGTTGTCGGCCTTGCTGATGTTGTTCCAGTCGGGCAGGTAGTACGGCAGGTTGACGATGGTCGTGGAACCGTCGGTCAGGGCCTTCGCGGCGAGCGCGGTCGGCTCCGTCTCGGAGATCCACGGGTCCTGGGCCGCCTCCGTGTTGGCCGGGATGGCGCCCGCGGACTTGTTCCACTTGCTGTTCGACTCGTGGGAAGCCGCGAACTCGATGAACTTCCAGGCCGCGTTCTTGTTCTTGCTGGAGCGGAAGAGGCCGAGGCCGTCGACCGGGTTGGAGACCTGGACGCGCTTGCCGGTGTCACCGGTGGGCGCGGGTATGCCGGCGAACTTCTCCTCGCCCAGCGCCTTCAGGTGGTCCTGGTAGGAGCCGAGGTTGTGGCTGAGCATCCCGATGGTGCCGGTGTCCCACTGGGCGACCATCTTGGTGAAGTCGTTGTTGACGTCGGCGGCGGGCGTCGTCTTCTTGTAGAGGGCGGCGTACTTCTCCAGGGCCGCGACGTTCTTCGGGTCGTTCAGGGTGGTCTTCTCGCCGTCCCAGAAGTCCGTGATGCCGGTCTGGCCGTAGATCGCGTCCAGGGCCTGGGCGATGGAGCCCGCACCGCCGCGGATGGTGTAGCCGAACTTGTTCTTCTTGGCGTCGGTGAGCTTCTCGGCCGCCTCGTAGAACGCGTCCCAGGTGGTGGGTGCCTCCAGGCCGGCCTGCTCGAACAGGTCGGTGCGGTACCAGAGCGCGCCGTTGTTGGCGGAGGTCGGCACGGAGTACATGTCGTCGCCCCGGCCACCGGCGTCCCTGACGCTCTCGACCATGCCCTCGACGAGCTTGCCCTTCAGTTCCGACTTCTCCAGCCGGTCGTTGACCGGCTCCAGGGCCTCCTGGGACACGATGTTGGCCAGGTAGGCCGTGCCCACACCGCCGACGTCCGGCAGGCCTCCGCCCGCGATGGCGGTGTCGTACTTGGACTGGACGTCGGCGATCGGGATCGGGACGTACTTGACCTCGATGTCCGGGTTGGCCTTCTCGAAATCCTTGATGATCTCGGTCCAGATCGCGGTGCGCGGGCCACCGTTGTTGTCCCAGAAGGTGATCTCGCCCTTGCCGCTGCCTTCCGTGCCTGAGCTGCTGCCGTCGTCGCCGCAGCCGGTGGCCGCCAGGGCCAGGACCGCCGTGAGGGACACCGCGGTCGCGGCACGCCCCCGGAGCGTCTTCGAGATGTTCATGTCGGCTCTTCTCTCTCGGGTCTGTACGCGTACGTGGGGGGAAATCAGTGGGATGTGCCGTGCGGCGCGTTGCCGATGTACCTCTGCGGGCCCGCGTGCCGGGTCACGAGCTTCGGCACGTCGGCGGCGCGGTCCAGGGTGTACGGGTAGAAGTCGCGCGGCTCGAAGGCGGCGCCCCGGGTGTCGGTGCGCCCGGTGGTGTTCTCCAGGATCGATCCGCGCTGGACGAGCTCGGCCGTGGCGTCCGCCTGGTAGGGGTGCTGGACGTCCTGGTAGTAGCTGTTCTCGATGACCATCTTGGTCGCGCCACGCGCCCAGTTGCCGTACGTCCACGTCGGGTCCCCGTCCGCGACCTGCGCGGAGAGGTAGTTGTTGTAGAGGTGGGCGTAGGCGCAGTTGTCGGCGGACGGGTTGCGTTGCTTGGTGCCGCTGAACCAGTTGTGGTCGATCGTGATCTGCGTCTTCACGTTCTCGGTCCAGCCGATGCCGAGCGCCTTGTTGTGGTGGTCGAAGTGGTTGTACGACACGGTGACGTACTGGCTGTCCTTGCGGATGTCGAGCAGCCCGTCGCCCATGTGCGTCAGCCGGTTGTGGTCGATCCAGACGTGGTCGGCGGAGTCCATCTGGATCGCGTCGAAGTCGGTGGTCTTCCCGTCCCAGTCCCCCTCGACGTAGGAGTCGCGGATGGTGAGGTTGCGGATGATGACGTTGCTGGTGCCCGGGCCGAGGTGCAGCTCACCGTGGACGATCTCTCCGGTGTCCCCCGCTCCGACGATGGTCTTGTCCGACGCGACGTCGATGTCCGCCCCGAAGGGCTCCACGGCGATGGATCCGGCCACCCTGATGACGTAGGGCTCCTCGGCACCGGCGTACCTCTCCAGGCCCGCCTGGTCGGTGACGGTCACCACCCTGCCGCCCAGGCCCCCCGTCGTGCCCCCGTCCAGCGAGGCGAAGCCGTGCGGGGTGGCGGGCCCGCCGCCCCGCTCCGCCGCCGTCGCCTCGCCCGGGACGGTGGGCAGGAGGAGGGCGGCGGCGAGGGCGACGGCGGTGAACAGAGTCCTCGTGCTGGTGCGCTCGGTACGGAGGTGCGTCATTGCGGCTCCCATACAGCGGTGCGGAATCAGGAGGTGCGTGGTCTTTCGCTGGTGCGGAATGCGGTGAAGCCGGCTGTTCCCGAGGGCCCGGTGCCGGTCGGTGCCGTGGCGAAGAGGCCCAGCAGGGCCCCGACCCAGCGCCAGGGGGTGGCGGCGAACACCTGGCCGGAGGGGCGGAATCCGGCTCCGTCGCCGGTGTCGGCGGAGAAGCGGCAGCGGGCGCCGCGGGTGACCTCGATCCGGACGCGGACGGCGGCCCCGGGGGCGGGGCGGGGGTGTTCGGCGTCCCGCTCGTGTTCGGCCACGGCCTCGGCGTACCGGTGCACGAGCCGTGCCGTGCCGTCGGCCCCTGCCTCCAGCCCGATCCAGGAGAAGGCGTCACCGAGGACGGCGAGCCCCGCCTTGGCTCCCGGTTCCCCGGACTCCAGGGTGATGCCCACCTCGACGGTGAACTCCTCCGCGGGCAGCCGCTGCACCAGGACGTTGGGCAGTGCCCGCAGGTCGTGTGCGTACGCGGTCCGTACGCAGCTCAGCCGCAGGCCGTCGCCCGCGTGCCCGACGGTCCACCCGGGCCGGGGGTTGGCGGTCCACTGCCACTGACGGCCGAAGCGCCCGCCAGGGAAGTCGTCGCTGGACGCAGGTGCCCCGGCGGCCTGCTCCGCCGCCTTCGGCCGGCGGTGGACGAGGACGGGCTCGCCCTCGTCTCCGATGACCGGCCAGCCTCCCTCCCAGCGCATCGGCTGGAGGTGCACCACCCGCCCGTAGGCTCCGCGGGCCTGGAAGTGCAGGAACCAGTCCTCCCCCGCCGCGGTACGGACCCAGCCGCCCTGGTGCGGGCCGTTGATCTCGGTGCGGCCCTGCTCCAGGACGACGCGCTCCTCGTAGGGGCC
Source organism: Streptomyces argenteolus (assembly GCF_042902585.1). Lineage (GTDB taxonomy): Bacteria > Actinomycetota > Actinomycetes > Streptomycetales > Streptomycetaceae > Streptomyces > Streptomyces argenteolus. The sequence continues at coordinate 1,205,257 of NZ_JBIBEG010000002.1, read as the reverse complement.
CTCGAAGGTCCGGGAGCGGAAGGCACCCTGCCAGCCGGTCTCCACTCCCCCGGCCGGCGCGAAGATCCAGAAGAAGCCGTCGTGCCGGTAGAGCTTGGGGCCTTCGAGGGTGAACCAGCCCGGGATCGTGTCGGCGTCGATCAGGGTGGTGCCCTCGTCGAGGAGTTCACGCCCGTCGGGGCTCATCCGGTGGCCGGTGAGCCGGTTCTTGATCCCGGAGCGGGACTTCGCCCAGGCGTGCACCAGATAGGCCTCGCCGGTCTCCTCGTCCCACAGGGGGCAGGCGTCGATCAGGCCCTTGCCCGCCTTGACGAGGTGCGGGGCGCTCCAGGGGCCGCGGATGTCCTCGGCGTTGATCTGCTGGATGCCGTGGTCGGGGTCGCCCCAGAAGATCCAGAAGCGTCCGGCGTGATGGCGCAGCGAGGGTGCCCACACCCCGCAGTCGTGCCGGGGCACGGAGAAGTCCGCTTCCGGTTCGAGCCGGTCCAGGGCATGGCCGATGAGCGTCCAGTGGACCAGGTCCCGGGAGTGCAGCAGGGGCAGTCCGGGCACGCGGCCGAAGCTGGACGCGGTGAGGTAGAAGTCCTCGCCGACGCGCACGACGTCCGGGTCGGACCAGTCCGAGTCCAGGACGGGGTTGCGGTAGGTGCCGTCGTCGAGGCCGGCTCCGCGGACGGGTGTCATGAGGCGACCGCCTTCCGGACGTGGGCGGCTGCGGCGTCCCGGTCGAGGCGTCCGTCGGCGACGACGGTGACGATCCGGCGGACGACGGTGGCCCCGGCGGCGACGGGCAGCCTCCGGTCAGCGGCGAGGGACGAGCCGACGCCCGGGTACTCGGTGGTCCGGACGAACCACGGGTCGCGCCGGGTCTCGTCGGTCGCGCCGGCGAACACGAGGGTCCAGCCGTCCCCGGCGAGGGCCAGCCAGTCCGCGGCCCTGCCGTGCACGGCCTCCTCCCCGTCGAGGGTCCCGCTGAAGACGGCCGGCGGCTCCGCCTCCTTGGGCGCCCGCCAGAAGAAGCCCCCGTAACCGGCACCGGGGCGGCCGTTGGTGGCCGGGCTGCCGAGGGAGAGGTCGTCGGTGCCCCGGTTGGCCAGCGAGAACGAGAAGTCCAGCGCCCAGGCCGCGGAGGAGAGTTCGGCGACGGCGACGGTGCGGTGCTCACGCAGCAGCTCGATGCCGTCGGCCTCCCAGCTGAGCTCCTCCACGAAGCCGTCCGGGTCGCGGAGCTTCCAGCCGATGTGGCGCTGCGTCCCGTGGTTGTCGAGCGCGGTGGGTCCCTGACCGCGGACGTAGGTGCGCCCGCCCCAGAAGTTGTGCCCGGCCACGTCGGGGACGGCGACGGAGGCTCCGAGGTGGTGGACGTGGTCGGCAGGGCGCTCCTCGGTGACGGGGACACCGGCGAGGGTGGTGACCGGGTGGAGGTAGGGCCGGCTGTCCGTGCCCGGCCGGCAGGTGTAGCGGGCGACGGGGCGTCCGGCGCAGCTGAGGAGTGCGGTGGTCATGGTGTGCTCACCTCGCTCGGGCGCGCCCAGGAGGCGCCCAGTTCGGAGAAGAGGGTGAGGGTGTCGGCCGCGGCGGCGACGGTTCCGTCGATGCCGCGCACGACGCGCCGGTTCCCTCCGCCGGGCCCGTCGGGCCGGGTGTGCCAGGCGGTGGCGGGCAGCGCGGTGGGGTCGGGTGCGGTGCGCACGGCATCGACGACCCGCATGAAGGCGCCCGTGCGCTCCGGCGGTACGAGGAGCGCGGTGCCGTGCTCCAGGTGGTCGACGAGGTTCTCCAGGAGGTCGGTCCGCCCGTGCACGGCCTCCTCGGGGCCGTGTCCGGCGCGCTGGACGAGGACGCGGTCCTGCTTGTACCAGAAGGTGACGCGGCCCCGGTCGCCGTGGACGATCACGTACGGCTCCCCGGCCTCCTCGGCGCAGAGGGTGACCGCGACGGTGACGGGCAGCCCGTCGGTGGTGGTGACGCGGGCGCAGCTGGTGTCGTCGGACTCGATGTCGTGGGCCCGGAACAGCTCGGTCTCGATGGTGGCCACGTCCTCGGCCGTTCCGCGGTCGGCGAGTTCGAGCGCGGTCGCGACGGCGTGCGCGAGCGGGTTGGTGAGCACCCCGTCGACCACGTCCGTGCCGCCGAGCCTGCGCCGTCCCGCCCAGGGAGCGCGGCGGAAGTAGGTGTCGTCGCGGACCCAGGCACCGGCGGCGCCGATGCCGCGGACGTTCCCGACGGCTCCGGAGCGTACGAGGTCCTTGATGGCGGGTACCGCGTGGGAGCCGAAGGACTGGAAGCCGATCTGGCAGGCGACGCCCGCCTCCCGGACGCCCTCGGTCATACGGGCATAGTCGGCCCAGGTGGCGGCGGGCGGCTTCTCCAGGAGGAGGTGGACGCCGCGGGACGCCGCGGTGAGGGCAAGCTCGGTGTGTGTCGGGATCGGTGTGCAGATGACGGCGGCGCGTGCGCCGGTGGAGTCCAGGAGGGCCCCGAAGTCGGCCGACTGCTCGGGGAGTTCGCCTGCGAAGGCCTCGAGTTCGTCCTCGCTCAGCGGGTTCAGTTCGCAGATCCCGGCGAGCCTGACCAGGCCCTGGTGCTGGAGCCGGCGGATGTTGGCGAGGTGCCAGCGGCCGTGGCCCCGGGCGCCGGCCAGGACGACGGGCAGGGGGGTGGTGACGCTCATCGGCCCGCCCTCCCCGCTCCGGCCTCGCGGGCCACCTCGGCCGCCGCGCTCTCGGCGCCGTCGACCGGCCCGTGCAGGACCGGGGTCCAGCCGGTGTCGGTGGTGAGGTCCCTCTCGCTGCCGGAGTTGTAGGCGTTGTTGATGGAGACGAGGTCGACGGGGAAGCCGTTGAAGACGGTGCCGCGCTCGGTGAGGGCGCTCCCGTTCCAGCTCTTGACGAGGTCGGCGACCTCCACGTGGCCGGGGGCTTCGAACGCGTTGTTCTCCGCGACGATCCGGGACTCGGTGGAGACACCCAGGGAGTAGCGGTGGTCACCGCCGTCCTCGGGGATGACGTAGCGGTTGTTGTAGAGGTGGACCTGGCCGAATCGGACGCGGGGCGCGCGCTGGACGACGGAGTGGAACTCGTTGTGGTGCAGGGTGACGCGGAGCTTGCCCCGGTCGGTGGTGACCCCGTCGCCGTTGCCGATCAGCATCGCCTTGTCGTGGTCGGCGAACCGGCTCCAGGAGACGGTGACCAGGTCGGAGCCGTTGGTGATGTCGAGGAGCCCGTCGTGGCGCAGGAAGTTGCGCCCGAAGTAGGTGGGCTCCCGGTCGTCGGGGTGGCCCTTGTCGCTGGCGGTGACGTGGTCGACCCAGACATGGGTGGCGCCGCGCAGCCACAGAGTGTCGTAGGCCGTCTTCCAGTCGCCGAGCCCGCCGGTGTTGGGCTGCCAGGCCGGGAAGCAGTCGTAGGCGTCGCGCAGTTCGAGGTTGCGGACGATGACGTTGTCGGCGCCGTCGACCCGGAGGCTCGCACCCTTGAGGACGGCGCTCGTGCCGAGGCCGACGATCGTGGTGTGGGAGCCGACCAGGAGTTCGACACGCTCGGCCTGGCGGGCGGCGGAGGCCTTTCGGGCGTCCTCCTGGGGTCCCGCCGGCTTGGCCCCGCCCCAGGTGCGGGGGTCGTAGGCGGCGAGGTAGGCGTCCAGGTCGTAGCCGTCGGTCGCGTAGTCGGCGCAGTCCAGCCGCCGGCCGCGGTCGTCGGTGTTGGCGTCGATGGTGCCCACGACCTTGATGATCTTGGGCGTGGGACTGCCGCCGTCGAGCGCCGCGACGAGCTGGGCGCGGTTGCGCACGGTGAAGACGTGGGCGTCGTCCGCGGCCGAGCCGCCGGTGGTTCCGGCGCCCTCGGCCGCCCAGCCGTCGCCCGCGGGGAGGACCTCGCGGCCGAGGTCACGGCCCGGGGCGGCGGGCCGGGCCTCCGGCGCCGCGGTGGCGGCCTGGGCGCCCGGCTGGAGGGCCAGGCTGCCCAGCAGCAGGGTGAGCGCGGCGGCGGCGCGGCGGACGGCCCGGGGACGGGGCTTCGGGGTCATGTCCGTCATCCCTTCACCGCGCCGGCGCTGAAGCCGGTGATGAGCCACTTCTGGATGAAGGCGAAGACGATCACCACGGGCACCGCGGCGATGACACCGCCCGCGGCCAGCGCCCCCAGGTCGACGCTGTCGGCGCCGATCAGAGTGTTGAGGCCGACCGGGATCGTCTGCTTGTCCTGTTCGCTGAGGAACATCAGGGCGAACAGGAAGTGGTTCCAGCTGTGGACGAAGGCGAAGGAGCCGACGGCGATCAGGCCGGGGCGCAGCAGCGGCAGGACGACCGCGCAGAAGGCCTTGAAGCGTGAGCAGCCGTCCACCCACGCGGCCTCCTCCAGGGAGACCGGCACGTTCTTGATGAAGCCGCTGATCAGGATGATCGACAGGGGGAGCTGGAAGACGGTCTCCGCGATGACGACGCTCCCGAGAGAGTTGATCATCTGGAGGTTCTTGAAGATCTCGAAGAGCGGCACGAGCATCAGCGCGCCCGGGATGAACTGCGAGCAGAGCAGCGCCAGCATGAAGGCGCCCTTGATCTTGAAGTCGAACCGGGCCAGGGCGTATCCGCCGGCCAGCGCGACCAGGGTCGTGGCGATCAGTGTGGCGACGCCGACGATCATGCTGTTCTGGAAGAAGAGGGCGAAGCTGCGCTCGTTCCAGACCTTGGAGAAGTGGTCCCCGGTCATCGGCCACGGCACGAGCGAGGTGGAGCCCGCGGGCCGTACGGCGAAGAGGAACATCCAGTAGAACGGGATGAGCGTGAAGAGCAGGTAGATGCCGAGCGGCAGGTAGATCTGCCAGCGCGGTACGTCGTCGAAGGCACGCTCGCGCTTGCTGCGCCGGGGCGCGGAGGGCGGCGGGGCGTCGTCGCCCATGGACAGGCCCGGCGTGCGGGCGCTGTTCTTTTCTGCGAGTGCGGCAGTCACTTGTGGTCGCCTCCGAACTTGCTCAGGCGCAGATAGACGATCGAGCAGAAGAGGAGGATCACGAAGGCGACGGTGGTGAGCGCCGAGGCGTATCCGAAGTCGTGGCCCTCGATGCCCGTGTTGGCGACGTAGAGCGGGAGTGTGGTCGTCTCTCCCGCCGGCCCACCGCCGGTGAGGGTGTACAGCAGGTCGACGTTGTTGAACTCCCAGACCCCGCGCAGCAGGGTGGCGAGGATGATCGCGTCGCGCAGGTGCGGGAGGGTGATGTGGAAGAACTGGCGCATCCGGCCCGCCCCGTCCACCGCCGCCGCCTCGTACAGCTCCTTGGAGACGGACTGCAGGTCGGCGAGGATGAGGATGGCGAAGAAGGGGACTCCGCGCCAGAGTTCGGAGATGGTCGCCGCCCAGAAGACCGTTCCGGTGTCGGAGAGCACCGAGGTGCCGTACTCGCCGATCCCGGCGTCCGCGAGGTAGCGGCTGAAGCCGGTCGAGGAGTTGTAGAGCAGGATCCAGATGGTGCTGGTCAGCACGCCGGAGACGGCCCAGGGCGAGAAGACCATGGCGCGGGATATGCCGCGGCCGATGAAGGTCTGGTTGACGATCAGCGCGAGCGCGAGGCCGAGGGCGAGCTGCAGGGTGACCTGGGTGAAGACCCACTGGGCGCTGAAGCCGAGCGTCGGCCAGAACTGGTCGTCCTCGGTGAAGATCCGGGTGAAGTTGTCGAAGCCGGCGAAGCCGTTGCGCCACGGCTTGGTGACGTTGTAGTTCTGCAGGCTGTAGTAGAAGACGCTGATGACCGGGTAGGCGATGAAGCCCAGCATCAGCAGGCCCGCGGGCGCGATCAGCAGGTACGGCAGGCGGCGGGGACTCGCCGAGCGGCGCTTGGTCGCCTTCGCCTTGGGCGGCGGTGTGGCCACGGCTGTGTGGGCCATGACGCGTCTCCGATCTCTGGGAAGTGCTGGATGTGCCGTGCTTTCGGTGCATGGTGCAAGCGCTTACCGCATGCCGTTCGGTATCCCGGACAGGCGGTGCGCTGAATGCCGTTCGCCCGCTTCAGCCCGCGTACGGGTCGGGTACTTCTCCCTGCCTCGCCAGGAACGCGAAGTCGCATCCGGTGTCGGCCTGGGTGATCTGGTCCTGGTAGAGCGCGCCGTAGCCACGTCCGTAGCGGGCGGGCGGCTCGGTCCACCGGGACCTGCGGAGCTCCAGCTCCTCGTCGGACACGTCGAGATGGAGCAGCCGCGCCTCGACGTCCAGCGTGATCAGGTCTCCGGTGCGGACGAGGGCGAGCGGTCCGCCGACGAAGGACTCGGGGGCGATGTGCAGGACGCAGGCCCCGTAACTCGTACCGCTCATGCGGGCGTCGGACAGCCGCACCATGTCGCGTACGCCCTGCTTCAGCAGGTAGTCCGGGATCGGCAGCATGCCGTACTCGGGCATGCCCGGTCCGCCCTTGGGGCCGGCGTTGCGGAGCACCAGCACGTGGTCCGGGGTGAGGGCCAGGGCCGGGTCGTTGATGGTGCGCTGCATCTCCTTGTAGTCGTCGAAGACGACCGCGGGTCCGGTGTGACGCAGCAGGTGCGGCTCGGCGGCGATGTGCTTGATGACCGCGCCGTCGGGGCAGAGGTTGCCGCGCAGCACCGCCACGCCGCCCTCCTCCGCCAGGGGGTTGTCACGCTCCCGGATGACGTCGGCGTTGTGGACGAGCGCCCCGTCGAGCTGCTCGCGCATCGTGCCGTGCGTGACCGTGGGCCGGTCCAGGTGGAGCACGTCGGTGAGCCGCGCCAGGAAGCCCGGCAGCCCTCCGGCGAAGTGGAAGTCCTCCATGAGGTACCTGCCGCCGGGGCGGAGGTTGGCGAGGACCGGGACGGTGCGGGCGATGCGGTCGAAGTCGTCCAGGGTGAGCTTCACCCCGGAGCGGCCGGCCATCGCGATCAGGTGGATGACGGCGTTGGTGGAGCCGCCGAGCGCGAGGACGGTGGCGACGGCGTCCTCGTAGGCGTCGGCCGTGAGGATCTTCGACAGCGTGAGCTGCTGCCACACCAGTTCGACGATGCGGAGGCCGGACTGCGCGGCCATCCGGTCGTGGCCGGAGTCCACCGCCGGGATGGACGAGGCGCCCGGCACGGTGACCCCCAGCGCCTCGGCGGCGGCGGTCAGCGTCGAGGCCGTGCCCATCGTCATGCAGTGACCGGGCGAGCGGGCGAGCCCGTTCTCCAGCTCGGCCATCTCGCAGTCGCCGATGAGACCGGCCCGCTTGTCGTCCCAGTACTTCCACATGTCCGTGCCGGAGCCCAGGACCTCGTTGCGCCAGTGCCCCGGCAGCATCGGCCCGGCGGGCACGAAGACGGTCGGCAGGTCGACGGAGGCCGCGCCCATCAGCAGCGCGGGCGTGGACTTGTCGCAGCCGCCCAGCAGCACCGCCCCGTCGACGGGGTAGGAGCGCAGCAGCTCCTCCGTCTCCATCGCCAGCATGTTGCGGTAGAGCATCGGGGTCGGCTTCTGGAAGGTCTCGGAGAGCGTGGAGACCGGGAACTCCAGCGGGAAGCCGCCCGCCTGCCAGACGCCCCGCTTGACCGCCTGTGCGCGGTCACGCAGGTGCACATGGCAGGGGTTGATGTCGGACCAGGTGTTGAGGATCGCGATGACCGGCTTGCCCAGGTGCTCCTCGGGGAGGTAGCCGAGCTGCCGGGTGCGGGCGCGGTGGCTGAAGGAGCGGAGCCCGTCCGTGCCGTACCACTGGTGGCTGCGCAGTTCCTCGGGCGCGATGCGGCGGCCTTCGGTGCCGGTGCCGGTCATATGGACCACCCGGCGACCTGGTCGGCGACCTCGGCGCGCTGCGCCTCGGGCAGGACCCGGCTCGGCGCGCGTACGTCGCGGCGGCAGAGCCCGAGCGAGGCCAGGGCCTCCTTGACGACGGTCACGTTGTTGGCGGACTGCCGGTCGGCGCGCAGCTCCTCGAAGCGGCGGATCTGCTCCCAGACCTTCATGGCCGCGGTGTAGTCGCCGGCCCGCAGCGCCTCCAGCATGCCCAGCGAGACGCCGGGCGCGACGTTGACGAGGCCGGAGGTGAAGCCGGTGGCGCCGGTGGCGAAGTAGGAGGGGGCGTAGAGCTCGGCGAGCCCGGCGACCCACACGAACCGCTCCAGGCCCGCGTCGCGGGCGAAGGCCCCGAAGCGCGCGGCGTCCGGTACGGCGTACTTCACGCCGATGACGTTGGGGCAGCTGTCGGCGAGCTCGGCGAGCGCCTCACCGGCCAGCAGCGGGTTGCGGATGTACGGGACGACCCCGAGCTCCGGGACGGCTCCGGCGATCGCCCGGTGGTAGTCGATCCAGCCGTCCTGCGAGACGTAGGGGTGCACGGGCTGGTGCACCATCACCATCTCGGCCCCGGTGTCCCTGGCGTGCTCCGCGGCGGCGACGGCGGTCGGCACGTCGTGGCCGACGCCCACCAGGACGGTGGCGCGTCCGCCGGCCTCCTCGACGGTCAGCTCGGTGACGGTGCGCCGCTCGTCGGGGGTGAGCGCGTAGAACTCACCGGTGTTGCCGTTCGGGGTGACGATGCGGACGCCGCCGTCGAGCAGGCGCCTCAGCAGGGCGCGGTGCGCCGGGACGTCGATGCTCCCGTCCTCGGCGAACGGGGTCACCGGGATCGCCACTACGTCTGCGAGGGCCGCCTTCAGCGGGGAGAGGTCCATGCGGACTGGCCTTTCGTCGAGGTGCTGGTGAGTCGGATCCAGCGGGTGGTTCACGCCGTGTCACCCCCGTCTTCGTCGTCGGGGAAGGCGCGGCGTACGAACGATGCGATGTGGTCGTGCAGGGCGCCCGCGGCGGCTTCCGCGTCGGCGGCCAGCGCGAGCCGGAGGATCTCGCGGTGCTCGGCCGCCTCGCGCTCCCACGAGGGGATCGCCGACCAGGCCACGGTCGACACGAGGGCGGCCTGGTCGCGGACCTCGTCGAGCATCCGTCCGAGCAGCGGGTTGCCGCAGGGCAGGTAGAGCGCCCGGTGGAAGTCCCGGTTGGCGAGCGAGCGGTCCGCCTTGTCGATCGCCGAGTCGGCCCGCTCCAGGGCCTCCTGGGCCGCTTCCAGCGACGCCTGGCGGGTGATGGTGCGGCGCAGCGCCTCCGGCTCCAGGAGCAGGCGCACGTCGTACACCTCCCGGGCCATGGCGGCGTCCACGAGACGGACGGTGGCGCCCTTGTACTGGCTCATGACGACCAGTCCGGTACCGGCGAGCGTCTTCAGCGCCTCGCGGACGGGGGTCTTCGACACCCCGAACTGGGCGGCGAGTTCGGTCTCCACGAGGGCCTGTCCCGGTCTCAGCTGCGCGGTGAGGATCGCGTGCTTGATCGCCTCCAGCACGTACTGGGTCCTGGAAGGGATCGGGGCAGGCGCAAAGGTCATGGAAAGGTGCTCACATCTCGCGTATCGCGTCTCATATATGACGTACGAAGTATGACGCGATGAAGCTAGAGCGGTGCGAATGTTTCGTCAACGCTTCTGACAGAAGAAATTTGGTTGCGCCGCCGCGGACCGCAAACGCCGCAGGTCCCCGGCGGTGCGCCGGGGACCTGCGGGTGGGATCGGGCGGGGCCGGTCAGCCCTCGCGGAGCGCGGACAGGGCGTCCGTGACGGCCCGCAGGTCCGGACCGGAGGCCAGACCCGCGTGGTACAGCCGCAGTTCGCCCGCGCCGAGCGAGGCCGCGTGCGCGGCGTCCCGGGCCAGCGTGCCCGGGCTGCCGCCCATCCCGGTGACCACGTTGAAGTTGGCGGCGAGCACCCCGGAGCGCCCCGCGTACGGACCGAGGACCGCCTCGCGGGCCGCGTCCGGCCCGGTGCACGGCAGCACCACCCCGTCCGCCGTGGACAGGATGTGCGCGGGGTCCGTCCCGACGTTGGCCCCGGTGCGGTACGGCGACGGGTCGGCGTGCAGCAGGACCTGGAAGCCCGGCCCGGGCGCGGCGGCCCGCACCGCCGCCACGGCCGCCTCCTGGAGGCCCCTGGCGACCTGTGTGCGCCACCGCAGGGTGGCGTCGGCGAGGTCGTCGCCGAGCAGCTTCGCCACGGCGGGCCAGCCGGAGTCCGTGGACCCCTGCCCGGCCCAGACGGGTTCCAGCGCGCGGCGGACCGCCGCGCCCAGTTCGCCGGGGTCCAGCCCCTCCGAGGCGTATCCGGCCCGGCAGGCGGCGCAGAAGCAGAGGGACATCAGATACTGCGCGGCGTCCCCGAGGCCCACTCCCGCGGTCTTGTCGTGGGCGTGCAGATGCGCGAAGCCGTACCATCCGCACGACTCCAGCTCGGTGCCCGCCGCCCCGGGCCGCACGGCCGCCTCGGCCGCGAGATCCACCAGGTACGCGCGGACGGCGGGCCGGGCGATGCACGGTGCCCAGGGGTAGCGGTCGCCGTAGGCGTTGACCACGGAGGTCTCCGGGTGTTCCGCACCGAGCCGGGAGTTGTGCGCCAGGACCACCCAGGAGTGCACCTGGAGCCCTGCCCCCTCCAGCGCATCGGCGGCCTCGGCGTACGGGTCGTCCCCCGGCACCCAGGACTGCGGGTAGGGGCTCAGCTCGCGCCCCTTCCAGCGGGTGGCGTCCGGCGGGTAGAGCACCGCCGCGTGTTCGGCGGTGACGATCCGGCGGGCGGGGTGGCGGGGGGTCAGGGCCCGGGTGGAGTGGTAGGCGGAGGCGAGCGTCACCTGCTGGACGCCGAGGGCCGCGAGCCGCCCCGCGGCGTCCGGGTCCCCGACGACGTCCCAGGGGTACAGGAAGGCGGAGGCCTTCACTTCGCCTCCCGCGTGCCGTACTTCTCCAGCAGGGCGCGGCCGTTCGCGATGATCGCGGTCAGCTCCTCGACGTGCGCCGCCGGGGGTTCGGTGAGCGGGGTGCGCACCGGTCCGACGTCCAGGCCCTCCAGCCGGACTCCCGCCTTCACCAGCGACACGGCGTAACCCCGGCCCTTGGCCCGGAGTTCGACGAGCGGGCGGTAGAAGTGGTCGAGCAGGGCGTCGGCCTGGTCGTCGTCGCCGGATTCCAGCGCCCGGTAGAAGGCGAGCGCGATGTCGGGGGCGAAGGCGAAGACGGCCGAGGAGTAGAGCGTGACGCCGATGCCCCGGTAGGCGAGCCCGGTGAGCTCGGCGGTGGGCAGCCCGTTGAAGTACAGGAAGTCCTGGCCCGGCCGTCCGGTGCGTACGGCGCTGACGATGCGCTGCATCAGATCGAGGTCGCCCACGCCGTCCTTGAGCCCGATGATCCCGGGCGTGCCGGCCAGGGCGAGGACGGTCTCCGGGGTGAAGACCGCGTTGTCCCGCTGGTAGACGATCGTCTCCAGCGAGGTCGCGGCGGCGAGGGCGGTGTAGTGGGCCAGCAGCCCCTCCTGGCCGGCGACGACGAGGTAGGGCGGCATGGCGAGCAGCCCGTCCGCGCCCGCCTCCTCGGCGAGCTGCGCGTACTGGATCGCGAGCGCCGTGCCGTAGCCGGCGCCCGCGACGACGGGCACCCGCCCCGCCGTCTCCTCGACGGCGGCGGCCACGACGAGGCGGAACTCGCCGGGGGTCAGCGCGTGGAACTCGCCGGTGCCGCAGCAGGCGAAGACGGCCGCCGCGCCGGCGTCGACACCCTTGCGCACGTGCGCGCGGAAGGCGTCGAGATCGACGGCGCCGTCCGGCCCGTAGGCGGTGACGGGGAAGAAGAGCGGCCCGGCGACGTCGGTGAGTCGGGCGGCAAGGGGGGCTGAGGTCACGGGCGCTCCCTGAGCAGATTCAGGCGTGCACAATTATGATCGATGTCCATATTCATGAACGCTGCCACGCTAAGGCAGCCGTGCGGCGCAGGTCAAGACGAGAACGCCCTCCTCGGGCAGGGATCGTTCGCATCGGCGCCCCACTTGACGCGGTCCGCCAGAACTTCTTAGCGTGTCCACGCATGTGAATGTGATCCATGCATTTGACGCCCCGGGCGGGTCGCGCCATGTCCGCGTGCCGCGCGTACCTTGCTGTCCGTACGTCCAGCTCCGCGCAGCACCTTGCCGCACCTGTCCGCGCACGCCGCGACCGCGTCCTGCGCCCGCACCGAGGAGATCCCGTATGCCCGCTCCCCGCACCGTCCTGCTCACCGGCGCCGCCGGCGGCCTCGGCACCCTCATGCGGGGACTGCTCCCCGCGTACGGCTACGACCTCCGGCTCCTCGACCTCACGCCCGTCGACGGCGAGCCCGGCGCCGTCACCGCGGACCTCTGCGACAGGGACGCGCTCCGGGAAGCCGTGCGGGGCGTCGACGCGATCATCCACCTCGCGGGCATCTCGCTGGAAGCCTCGTTCGACAAGATCCTGCGCTCCAACATCGAGGGCACCTACAACCTCTACGAGGCGGCGCGCGAGGAGGGTGTCCGGCGCATCGTGTTCGCCTCCTCCAACCACGCCATCGGCTACACCCCGCGCCCTCTGCCCGGCGACCCCCTGATCCCGGTCGAGACGCCCCGCCGGCCCGACACCTTCTACGGTCTGTCGAAGGCCTTCGGCGAGGACCTCGCCCAGTTCTACTGGGACAAGCACGGCCTGGAGACCGTGTCCGTGCGCATCGGGTCCTGCTTCATGGAGCCGACGTCGGTACGGATGCTGTCCGTCTGGATGAGCCCCGGCGACGGAGCGCGCCTCTTCCACGCCGCCCTGACCGCCGAGGACGTGCGGCACACGGTGGTCTACGGCTCCTCCGACAACACCCGTCTGTGGTGGGACCTGACGAGCGCCCGCGCCCTCGGCTACGACCCCCAGGACGACTCCGAGCAGTACGCGGACAAGCTCGTCGCCGAGCAGGGTGAGCTCGACCCGGAGAATCCCGACCACGCCCACCTCGGCGGCCACTTCGTCACGGACCCGCCGATCTGGCCCTACTGAGCCCCTCCGCGGGCCCCGGAAAATTGCCGTGCCACGGCGCGCCGGAAGGTGCACCATACGGCCATGCCCAGACCTTCCGGATTCCGGTACGAGCAGCACGGTGACGCGAGCGTCACCCTCACCCACCACGGCCGCCCCGCGGGGACGCTGCGCGGCGGCCGGGCGGAGAAGTTCCTGGCCGAGGTGGAGTCGGGCGACGCCCAGCTCGTCATGGCGCGCTGGACGGGCGCGTACCGGCACGGCAACGAGCGCACCGCCCGGGACCACCCGCGCAACCGGGCCGGCGGCCGGCGCTGAGCCGTACGGATCAAGCCACCGAAGGTAAGGGAACGGCAAAGCCGGGTCGTTCGTTACCCCGTGCATGACCGCAATGACCCCCGGCTCGAACATCCCTCTCTCCGCCGCCCGCGTGGCGGTGGACGTCGCCGCCCCGGTGCGGCTCGACGTCTCGGGCCTGCTGCTCACCGCCGACGGCAAGGTGCGCTCGGACGACGACTTCATCTTCTACAACCAGCCCTCGGGCCCCGGCGTGACCTACCGCTCGGGCGGCGGGTCCGCACCCGACGCGATCGTGGTGGACACCACCGGCGTCCCCCCGGGCATCGAGAAGATCGTCGTCACCGCGAGCCCCGACGCCGCCGGCCAGACCTTCCAGGGCGTCGAGCCCACGGCCACCGTGCGCAACGCCGACGACGGAAGCGTGCTCGCCACCTTCACCCCGCCGCAGCTGGGCGGCGAGACGGCGCTGGTGGTCATCGAGATCTACCTGCGCAACGGCGCCTGGAAGGCCCGTGCGGTCGGCCAGGGCTATGCGAACGGCCTGGCGGGCATCGCCACCGACTTCGGCGTCACGGTGGAGGAGCCCGCCGCAGCCGCCCCGCCCGCCCCCGCGGCAGCGCCCCTCGCTCCCCCGGCCGCACCGCCCGTCGCGCCCGTGGACCCGCGGATCGCTCCCCCTGCGCCCCCGGCGGCGCCCGCGCCCGCCGGCTCCGGCAAGATCAATCTCGACAAGGGCCGGGTCAGTCTCCAGAAGAACCAGACGGTCTCCCTGGTCAAGGGCGGCAGGCCGCTGCTCTCGCAGGTGAAGATGGGCCTGGGCTGGGAGCCGGCGTTCCGCGGGAAGGACATCGACCTCGACGCCTCGGTCATCGCCTACGGTCCCAACCGCAACCACCTGGACAGCTGCTACTTCGGCAAGCTCTCCATCCTGAACGGCGCGATCAAGCACTCCGGCGACAACCTCACGGGTGAGGGCGCGGGCGACGACGAGGTGATCGTCGTGGACCTCGGCCGGATCCCCGCCGAGGCGACGGGCCTGGTCTTCACGGTCAACTCGTTCACCGGCCAGAAGTTCACCGAGGTCGCCAAGGCCTACTGCCGGCTGATCGACGCCACCACCGGGGAGGAGCTCGTCCGCTTCGACCTGACCGGCGCGGAGCCGCAGACCGGCGTGATGATGGCCAAGCTCATCAAGCAGTTCTCCGGCGAATGGGAGATGACCGGCATGGGCGAGTTCGTGAAGTCACGGACCGTCCGGGGCATGGTGAAGCCCGCCGCGAAGGCCCTGTAGGGCCGGCCCGGGCCCCCGGGAACGGCTTCCGGGGCACCCGACGGCTGTCATCCGTCAGGTGCCCCGGATCCGGAGAGTCTCCGGTGGGACGCTGTGCGTGCTCGTTCGCTCTCTCAGAGCTTGGTCAGCTTGGAGTACGGGCTCAGGATCCTCCCCTGGCGCCCCGAGAAGTCGATGAGCACCGCGTCGTTGTCGCCCTCGACGGCGAGAATTCGCCCGAGACCGAACTGGTCGTGCGACACCCTGTCGCCCACATCGAAGCATTCGACCGGTGGGGCCTCCTGGGCCGGGCGGTTGAAGGGACTGGAAGGCAGGTGACGCCGGGAACCGGCTGACTGTTTCATTACGGTCGAGTATGCGCCCTGGGAGCCGCCGACGCCATGCCCGACCGCTCCGGAGCGGTCAGTAGTGCCGCATTCGTAATCAGCGCTTCCAGGGCCAGACCGCGCTCCTGCCCGCTTCCAGCAAGGGCACCATGCGGAACGCCGCGTCGGAAAGACCCCCGAACGTGTGGCGGTTGTCGCTTCCGGACGGGGCGTGCCCGAGCCGGTATCCGGCGAGGTTCCAGGTGTAGACGGGCACGGTCGGCGGGATGCCCTCGGTGGCGTCGCCGTAGTGGGTGAAGGAGGCCTGCTCGTCGGTGACGATCAGTACCCGGTCGTGTGCGCGGTAGTGCCCGCGCACCGCCCCCGCGGTGTCGGTCCCGCCGAGGTCGCCGAAGCGCTCCAGGATCCTGAGTACGGATTCACCCCTGCGGTACCCCACCGGCGCGCTGCTCGTCCCGAACTCGACCAGGTCGGCGTCATCGGCCCGCAGCGCCGGCGCGGCACCGAAGACGGGCGCCGCGTCGGCCCGGTTCAGCTGGGAGCGCTCCGACAGCGGGGACCACATCGAGCCGGAGCGGTCGACCAGGACCAGTGTGCGACCGCGAAGCGCCGGGACGTTTTCCAGGGAGTGCCCGAGCGCCTGCTCCAGCGGGTGGGCCCAGCGCAGCGACGGCGCGTGCTGGTACGCCGCGAGGTAGCGGAAGGGGAACTGCCGCGAGGCCGCGACGGCCTGCGGATCGCTGATCCGCGCCGCCACCCAGGCCGCGACCTCGTCCGAGACCCCCGCCTCGTCGAAATTGCGCAGGTTGCGCACGAGCGCCATGGCTCCCATGGACGGGATCACGGCCTCCCAGGCCTCCGCGTCCATCGGGCCCTGCAGCCAGCCCGCGAGCGCCTCCCAGGTCATGCCCGCCTCGGCCAGCCGGTCCGCGCCCCCGGGCGACCGTCGAATGACGAAGTAACCGTCGCCCGCGCACCGGGCACCCTGCGCTCGTGCCTCCCGAGGTCAGGACGGCTGCGGCGTGATCTCGTGAAAGGAAGGAGCCGCTGCCTTCGCACCGGGAGGTGCATGGCCATGACCTTAGGAGAACAGCCGCGCGGCGGGCGAGAGGATTTCCCTCCCCCGGCGCCGCGCGTGCCGCGTCACTTGTTCGGCTGGCGCTTCCACGGGCCCGTGATGGCGAGCATGATGCCCGGGCTCTGGATGTTGGCGAACAGCGTCTTTCCGTCGGGCGAGAAAGTGACCCCGGTCATCTCGCTGTAGGAGGGGTCCTCCTCCGTTCCCTCGTTCAGCTCGTTGCGCGCGATCGGGTAGGTACGGCCGCTGTCGGTCGCCCCGAAGAGGTGCTGGATGCCGTTGCCGTCCTCGGAGATGACGATGCCGCCGTAGGGCGAGACGGTGATGTTGTCCGGGCCGTCGAGGGCACCGTCCACGGACGGGTCCGGGTTGACGCCGAGCAGGACCTTCAGCGTGATGGTGCGGCGCTTGGGGTCGTAGAACCAGACCTGGCCGTCGTGCGCCACGGGGCTCTCGCCCCGGGCGAACGAGGAGACGAAGTAGGCACCGCCGTCGCCCCACCACATGCCCTCCAGCTTGCGGGCGCGGGTGACCTGGCCGTCGGTGAACTGCTTGCGCACGGAGACCGTCCTCGCGTCGCGGTCGGGCACGTCGACCCAGTCCACGCCGTAGACGGTCCCGATCTCGGTGGCGCGGGACAGGTCGTCGACGAACGCGCCCTTCTTGTCGAAGCACTTGGTGGCCTGGAGGACACCGGCGTCGTCGGCGAGGGTGCGCAGCTTGCCGCGGCCGTGCCGGAAGCCCTTCGGCGGGACCCAGCGGTAGAGCAGGCCGTTGGGGCCGGACGCGTCCTCGGTCAGGTAGGCGTGCCCCTGCTTCGGGTCGATGACGACGGCCTCGTGGGCGAAGCGGCCGAAAGCCTTGATGGGGCGGGGGTCGCGGTTGGCGCGCTTGTCGTACGGGTCGACCTCGAAGACGTAGCCGTGGTCCTTGAGGAGGCCGTTCTTGCCTGCCTTGTCCTCGGTCTCCTCGCAGGTGAGCCAGGTGCCCCACTCGGTGCTGCCGCCCGCGCAGTTGGTCGACGTACCGGCGATGCCGACCCACTCGGCGGTACGGCCGTCACGGCGTGTCTCCACGACGGTGCAGCCACCGGCCGCGACCGGGTCGTAGACGAGCCCCTCGGTGAGCGGGACGGGGTACTCCCAGCCGGCCCGGGTGCCGCTCAGCTCGTGGTTGTTGACGAGGAGCGTGACGCCCCGGGGGCCCTCGAAGGCGGCGGTGCCGTCGTGGTTGGAGGGGGTCGGCTCGCCGGTCTCCAGCTTGGTGACACCGCTGTGCGTGAGGACGCGGTACGCGAATCCGGCGGGCAGCGCGAGGATGCCGTTCGGGTCGGGGATCAGCGGGCCGTAGCCCAGCTCCTTGCCGTGCCCCTTGTCCTGCTCACCGTGGCCGTGGCCGTGCCGCGCGTCCTCCGCGGCGAGAGCGCCGGGCGCGGTGGCCAGGGCGCCGACGGCGCCGGTGAGAGCGATGCCCGCCCCGGTGAGGGCTGACTGTCTGGTGAATTCCCTGCGCGTGACTGACATCGCGGACTCCTGCGGGTATGTGGCCGGGTGGTTGGCGTGATCACGCTCTCTCCCCCGGCCCAACACCAGTTGAACGACGCACGACGTCGAGCGGGCTCTCGGATCAAGCCCTCCGGCGATCAGGGACAAATCGACCCGCCGCGCGGGGTTCCGGCCGGGCGCGGATCACCGCGCCTGGCCGAAAAGCCTCCCCGCCCCGGCTCAGCCCTTCGCGCGCGAACGCGCCTTGAAGGCGGCCTTGCGGGCCTCCTTCGCGATCTTCCGGTCGCGGTGCAGCCGCCCCACCGCGTCGAGCACCTCGGACGTCGCGGGGTGGTCGACCCGCCAGGCCTCGTCGAAGAAGCCGCTGTGCTGGCCGGAGAGGCCCTCGACCAGCTCCTGGAGCTCGTCCAGGTCGCCGTCGGCGTCCAGTTGGGCGGCGATCGTGTCGACGGCGAGCCAGAAGATCATCGACTCCGGCGGAGCGGGCACGTCCGTCGCGCCACGCTCCACGAGCCAGACGCGCGCCAGCCCGCCGAGTTCGGGGTCGCCGAGCACCGCGCGCACCGCGGGCTCCGCCTCGGGCCCCACCAGGGCGAGGGCCTGCTGGCAGTGGAGCCTGCGCAGCGGGGCGCGCCGGTCGGCGCCGCGTGCCGCGCCCAGGAGTTCGGCCGCGGCGGCCTCGGCCTCGTCGGCGCCGCGCCGGGCGAGCCACAGCCCGACCTCGGAGCGCGCGGCCTCCTCGGGGTAGTAGGCGATGCCGTCGAGGAGCGCGTCGGCACCCTTGTCGGCGAGGTCGCCGACGGCAGGCGCGTCCACCCCGGCCTCCTGCATCCGCTCCCGGATGCCGTAGAGCCCGAGCGGGGTCAGCTTCACCAGGCCGTAGCGGGTGATGTCCTCGTCGTCGGCGGGCGGTGTGGCCTCCTCGCCCTCCTCGGTCAGCAACGCCTCGTCCACCGGCCGGTATTCGACGATGCCGATGGGTTCCAGCACCCGGAACTGTTCGTCCAGCCGCATCATCGCCTCCGAGACCTGTTCGAGGACGTCGTCGGTGGGCTCGCCCATGTCCTCGGGCACCACCACGGAGGCGGCGAGGGCCGGCAGCGGCACCGGGGCGTCGGCGGGGCCCGCCTCGGAGACGGTCAGCAGGTAGAGGTTGGCGAGCACGCCGTCGAGGAACTCGGCCTCCGCCTCCGGGTCCCAGTCCAGGGCGTCGAAGTCGACGCTGCCGTCCTCGCCGATGAGGTCGGCGAAGTCGTCGAAGGCCGGGGCGGTGGCGTCCGCGTGCACGGCGTCCAGGCCGTCGAGCCAGATCGCGAGGACGTCCTGCGGGGATCCCGAGGTGAGCAGGGCGAGATTCTCCCCCGCGGTGGCGGTGCCCTCGGCGTCGTCGCCCGCGGTCTCGTCCAGACCGTCCTCGTCCTGCGGGTCCTCCACGTCGACGAGCCCGGTGTCGACGGCGAGGCGCCAGGCCTCACTGGCGTACGCGGCGCCGTCCTCGTCGTCGGCGAGCCCCAGGTGCTCGGCGGCGGCGGGCAGTTGGGTCTCGACGAGTTCGCCCCCGGCGCCGACCCGCGTCCCCGGCCCGGCCCAGCGGGCGAGGCGGACGGCGCGGACGAGCAGCGGAGCGGCCAGCGCGTCCCGTGCCAGCTCGGCCTCGGAGTGCAGCCGCACCGGCGGCAGGGAGGGGCGCTCTGCGGACATCAGGGGATTCTCCTCGGGGCGTGCGCGGGCTGTGTGCGGGGCCGGACCGGTCTGTACGGGTCCTCGGCCGCGGCCCCAGCGTAGACGCCTTTCGTCCCGAGCCGCCCGGTTCTCCCGCAGGCCGGCCGCGAGGCCGCGCACGGGGGGCGGCCGGGGACACCACCGCCGGTCGCGCCCTGCTGGTCCCGGGCCCGCCTCCTGTGCGGCACCGGGGTTCCCGCCGGTCCCACGCGCTCGCGGCCACCGGGGAGTCGGCCCGGCGGACGTGTCCCGTCGACGCCCACTGCCGTCGCCTCCCGCAGGTCGCCCTCCTCGCGCCCGGCGTCCGCCACGCGCGAGGAGGGCGACGCCAAGAAGGCCGCTCCGGGGCGCCCCGGAGCGGCCTGCGCCGCGTCAGCGGGGCCGGTGTGCGTTGAGGCGGGCCGCCTGGCGGGTGAGGTGGTCGCGCTCGGCGAGGTCGTGGGCCTTGTGCGCCGCCTCGGCGTACAGCCGTGCCGCTGTCGCCAGGTCACCGTCCCGCTCGTGGAGGTAGGCCGCCACCGCCGTGTGGCGGGGCAGTGCGGCGTCCAGCTCCGCGAGTGCCGCGAGCCCGGCGCGCGGTCCGTCGGCCTCACCGACGGCCACCGCGCGGTTGAGCCGGACGACGGGGTTGCCGGTCAGGCGCGTGAGCTCGTCGTACCACTCGACGATCTGCACCCAGTCGGTCTCCTCCGCGGTGGGCGCGTCCGCGTGGAGCGCCGCGACGGCGGCCTGGGCCTGGAACTCGCCCAGCCGGTCACGGGCGAGGGCCCCCTGGAGGATCGCGACGCCCTCGGCGATCGCATCGGTGTCCCACAGGCCGCGGTCCTGCTCGGCGAGGGGCACCAGGCTGCCGTCCGCCGCGGTCCGGGCGGCACGCCGGGCATGGTGGAGCAGCATGAGGGCGAGCAGTCCCGCCGCCTCCGGGTGGTCGACCCGGGCCGCGAGCTGCCGGGTGAGCCGGATGGCCTCGGCGGCGAGGTCGACGTCGCCGGAGTACCCCTCGTTGAAGACCAGGTAGAGGACGCGCAGCACGGTGGCCACGTCGCCCGGCCGGTCGAACCTCACGCCGGAAACCGTGCGCTTGGCCCGGCTGATGCGCTGCGCCATGGTCGCCTCGGGCACCAGATAGGCCTGGGCGATCTGCCGGGTCGTCAGTCCGCCCACGGCGCGCAGGGTGAGCGCGACCGCGGACGACGGGGTGAGCGAGGGGTGGGCGCACAGGAAGTAGAGCTGGAGCGTGTCGTCCGCCGCCGGCGCGGGGCCGGGTGCCGGCTCCTCCTCGACACGGTCCTCGCGCCGGCGCCGGGCGGCATCCGCCCGGGTCGCGTCGAGGAACCGGCGCCAGGCCACGGTGACCAGCCAGCCCTTCGGGTCCCTGACGGGCTCCCCGCCGCCCGCGCCGAAGCCGCCTCCCTCAGCGGGCCCGCCGTCCCCACCGGGCCCGCCCTCCTCGCCGCCGGACCCGGTTCCCGGGGAGGAGGATCCGGCGGGCCGGACCCGGAGCGCCTCGACCAGTGCGTCCTGCACCGCGTCCTCGGCCGCCGCGAAGTCGGCCCCGCGGCGGACGAGGACGGCGAGAACGCCCGGGATGAGACTGCGCAGCAGGGCCTCGTCCATCGGTGCGGTCACTCCGTGATGGTGGGAGGCGCCGACAGGAACGGCCGCACCTCCAGCCATTCGTGGATCGGCTTCCCGCCCGCCCCGGGGGCGGCCGAGAGCTCCCCGGCCAGCTCGACGGCGCGTTCGCGGCTGTCGACGTCGATCACCATCCATCCGGCGATGAGGTCCTTGGTCTCGGCGAACGGGCCGTCGGTGACCGGCGGGCGCCCCTCACCGTCGTAGCGGACCCACATCCCCTCGGGGGCGAGCGCCTGGCCGTCGACGAACTCGCCGGTCCCCTCCAGCCGGGCCGCGAAGTCGTGCATGTACTGCATGTGCGCCGAGATCTCCTCGGGCGTCCACCGGTCCATCGGCACGTCGTTGACCGCCGCCGGGGCGCCGCGGTAGTGCTTGAGCATCAGGTACTTGGCCATCGTGTTCCTCCTCGCCGTGGCGACCCGTCGTGGTCGCCTTCACAGCGGGGACGGAGCCGGTCACGGATTCTCGACATCGCCGTCCAGGTTTCTCAGGACTTCTTTCGCACGGACCCCGGTGAGCCCTCGCGCGGGGTCCGGTCCACAGCCTGGCACGCGCGCGCCGGGGTCCGGGGCCGACACCCGCCGGCGCGGGAATCCGGCGGCGGCACGGACCGGGAGGGCGGGGGTACCGCCGCGGACGTGCGCACGGGCCCGGCGCCGTAGGCCGGTCATCCTGTCGTGCTGGTGCGCCAGGCGGTCGTGTTCAGCTCGTCCATCAGGCGCAGGTCGTGACCTTCGAGCGGGAAGACGCGCGCGCCGGTGTCCGGGGCCGCGGAGATCTCCAGGGCGTCGCCCTCGATGAGGTCGCTGCCCTCCTCGGTGGAGACCCAGGCCAGGGTGGACCGGACGGCCCCGCCCGGCTTCAGCATGACCTCCTCGGGGCCCTCGTCGTTGCCGAACATCGAGCCTCCCGGGTTCACGGGGACGGCGAGGCGCTCACCCTCCTCCCCCAGCGCGCGGACGGCGGGATACCCGTGGACGCGGTACGGCTCCTTCCCGCAGTTCGTCAGCGTGAGCACCACCGCGCGGTGGAACATCGCCGTCTGGACCTCGCCCATGTCCACGGTCACCCCCGCCGGGGGGCAGTCTCCGGTCACGGCCGTCGGGGACGGCGCGCCCTGGGCGGGTGCGCCTGCCGGGGTGTCCGGGACCTCGACGGCGGGCACGGGCGACGGGGCGGCGGGGCTGCCCGCCGGAGCCGGCTCCCCCTCCCCCGCGGGCACCAGGAAGCCGGCGCAGCCGGAGAGGCTGAGTACGGCCACCGTGCACAGGGCGGCCGGGATCGTCTTCCGTACGCACATACCGTGCACCCCACCCCTGGAACGGCCCGTCGTCCATCAGTTCGATCATGTCAGACCGAGGCCGGCGGGTACGACAGTTCAGCATCTCTTGGCCTTCACCCCGAGCAGATCTAAGTGGACCCGCGCGGACCGGGCGCCGAGACTGCGGAGATGACATCCCACACGGCCAGGCCCTTCGGCCGCTCCCTCTGCGCCATGATCACTCCGTTCACCGCCTCGGGTGACCTGGACCTGGACGCCGCCCGCCGGCACGCCGCCGGGCTCGTCGCCGAGGGCTGCGACGGCCTCGTGCTGAGCGGCACCACGGGCGAGTCCCCGACCACGACGGACGAGGAGAAGACCGCCCTGCTCCGGGCGGTCCGTGAGGCGGTCGGCGGATCGGTCCCGCTCCTCGCGGGCGTCGGCAGTTCCGACACCCGGCACACGGTCCGGCTGGCGCAGGAGTCCGAGGCCGCGGGCGCCGACGGGCTCCTGGTGGTGACGCCCTACTACAGCCGCCCGCCGCAGGCGGCCGTGGAGGCCCACTTCCTGCGGATCGCGCAGGCCACGGGCATCCCGCTGATGCTCTACGACATCCCCGGCCGCACCGGCACGAGGATCGAACCGGACACCCTCCTGCGCCTCTCGGAGCACCCGCGCGTCGTGGCGGTCAAGGACTGCTCGTACGACCTGCTCGCGGCGACGAAGGTGATGGCGCGCACCACGCTGGCCTACTACTCGGGCTGCGAGGAGCTGAACCTGCCGCTGTACGCGCTGGGCGGGGCGGGTTACGTCAGTACGGTCGCCAACGTGGTCCCGCGCCGGATGCGGGCCGTCCTGGACGCTTTCGACGCCGGTGACACCGCGGAGGCCGCACGGCTGAACGGGCTCGCCGTGCCCCTGGTGGAGGCGATGATGGCCTCGGGCCTGCCCGGCACGGTCACGGTCAAGGCGCTGCTCGACGCGGGTCCGGTCCGTGAACCGTTGCAGCCCGCCGGCCGCGAGGCGGTCGGCGGGCTGCGCAGGGTGTACGAGGAACTCCTCGCGGCTACCGCTTAGTTGTGACTGTGCAGGATGTCGTTGAGCCCGCCCCAGACCGCGTTGTTCGGGCGGGCCTCGACGGCGCCGGTGACCGAGTTGCGGCGGAAGAGGATGTTCGAGGCGCCGGAGAGCTCGCGGGCCTTGACGACCTGCCCGTCGGGCATCGTGACGCGGGTGCCGGCCGTGACGTACAGCCCGGCCTCCACCACGCACTCGTCGCCGAGCGCGATCCCGACGCCGGCCTCGGCGCCGATGAGGCAGCGCTGCCCGATGACGATGCGCTCCTTGCCGCCGCCGGACAGCGTGCCCATGGTGGAGGCGCCGCCGCCGATGTCGGAGCCGTCGCCGACGACGACACCCGCGGAGATGCGGCCCTCGACCATGGAGGTACCGAGGGTGCCCGCGTTGAAGTTCACGAAGCCCTCGTGCATCACGGTGGTCCCCGAGGCCAGGTGGGCCCCGAGCCGGACCCGGTCGGCGTCGGCGATGCGCACGCCCTTGGGCGCGACGTAGTCCGTCATCCGGGGGAACTTGTCCACGGAGGTGACCTGGAGGTGCAGGCCCTCGGCGCGGGCGTTGAGCCGGACCTTCTCCAGGTCGTCGACGGCCACCGGGCCCAGCGAGGTCCAGGCGACGTTGGCGAGGAAGCCGAAGATGCCGTCGAGGTTCTGGCCGTGGGGCTGGACGAGCCGGTGCGAGAGCAGGTGCAGCCGCAGGTAGGTGTCGTGCGCGTCGAGCGGCTTGTCGTCGAGCGAGGAGATGACCGTGGAGACGGCGACGATCTCCACCCCGCGGCGCGCGTCCACACCGATGGCCCTGGCCGCGCCCTCGCCGAGGCGGTTCACCGCCTCCTCGGGGCTCAGGCGCTGGGTTCCGGCCGGGCCGGGCTCGGCTGCGAGCTCCGGGGCGGGGAACCAGGTGTCGAGGACGGTGCCGTCACCGGCGATGGTGGCGAGGCCGGCGGCGACGGCGCCGGTGGTGCGGGCGGAACCCTGGGAAGTCGTGTCGGTCATGACCGAAACCTAACCGCCCGAGCCCCGCGCGGGCGAACCGGTCTCAGCGTCCGGGAGGGTTGCCGCACCCGCCGCGCCGCGAGTACGGCCAGGCCCGCGCCACCGGCGAGCACGGCGCACAGGGGCCAGAGCAGCGCGGGCGCCGCGGTGTACAGCGCGCCGCCCAGGGGCGGGGCGAGCACCTGGCCGCTGATCGAGGCGCCCGCGTACAGGCTCTGGAACCGCCCCTGCGCGTGCCGGGGGGCCTCGTCGGCGACATAGGCGGTGGCCGTGGTCTTGTAGAGGATCTCGCCCAGGGTCAGCGAGGCCATCATCGCGACCGCGTACAGCGTCCCCGCTCCGGGGATCAGCATCGCGTACCCCAGCCCGACCAGCAGCAGTCCGGCCCCGACCACGGTCAGCGGCGCCCGGCGGCGCAGCGCGTGCGCGGCGGGGAGTTCGAGGCAGAGGATGACGCCCCCGTTGATCGCGATCAGCCAGCCGTAGAACTGGGCACCGTGCCCGTGGTCGGCGAGGAAGACGGGCAGGGTGGAGTACTGCTGGCGGTAGACGAGGTCGACGCAGACGATCGCGGCCAGCAGGACCGGTAGCGCGGGTCTGGCCCGGAGTTCGCTCCACAGGCCCGGCGCCTGCGGATCGTGTGCGGGCACCGAATGCGCGGTGCCGCGGGCCGGCAGGATCGCCGCGGCGTAGGCGGCGAAGAGCAGGGTGCCGAGGCCGTCGGCGAGGAAGAGCCAGTCGTACGAGAAGCGCGCGGCGATCAGGGCGCCGAGCGGGGGACCCACGGTGAAGCCGCCGTTGGAGGCGAAGCGGGTGAGGGCGAAGCTCTGGCGGCGCCCGCCCTCGGGGACCGAGACGGCGACGAGCGCGGAGTTGGCGGCGCGCACGACTCCCGAGGCGTACTGGGCGAGCGGCAGCACCGCGTACAGGGCGGGCAGGGGCAGCACCGGGAGGGTGACGAGCGCCGCCCCGCTGACGCAGGCCCCGGCCAGGAGCATCCGCCGGTGGCCGTAACGGTCGCCGAACCAGCCGCCG
The DNA here is from genome assembly GCF_042902585.1 of Streptomyces argenteolus. Lineage (GTDB taxonomy): Bacteria > Actinomycetota > Actinomycetes > Streptomycetales > Streptomycetaceae > Streptomyces > Streptomyces argenteolus. Next base: position 1,180,206 of record NZ_JBIBEG010000002.1, on the reverse strand, counting down.
GTGAAGTTCCCCGCGACGAGGCCGGCCCCGCCGACGCCGCTGATCACACCCGCCTCAGCGACGGACAGGCCGCGCGGGCCGGTCAGGTAGAGGAAGAGGTAGACGAAGGTGAAACTCACGACGGCGTTGAGGAAGGCGCCGAAGGCCAGGAGCCTGACGGTCCTCGGTATACCGCGCAGCATGTGTCCCCCGACCCTAGTGAGTTCCTTTTGGGAACGGACTATGGCAGCCTGGCATCCGCAGGTCAACCGAACGAGGAGGCGGTCACGTGCCGCAGCGCACCAGCCTGGCCGACGCCGACTGCGCGATCGCCCAGGCGCTCGATGTCGTGGGCGACTGGTGGACCCTGCTCATCGTGCGCGACACCGCGCGCGGGGTGCACCGCTTCGACGCGCTCCAGCACGAGCTGGGGGTGTCCCGGAAGGTGCTCACCGAGCGGCTGCGTCTGCTGACGGACGCGGGCGTGCTGGCGCGGCACCCGTACCAGGACCGGCCGGTCCGACACGAATACCGGCTCACCCCGCGCGGGCGCGCGCTGCTGCCGGTGCTCGTCGCGCTCCAGGACTGGGGCGACGCCTGGGTGCTGGGAGAGGGAGAGACGATGGCCACGGCCGCGGAGGATTCCAGGGAGGCCGCCCGGGTCCAGGCGCTCGTGGGCACCCGGCTGCCCGAGCTGGAACTGCTGGGCCACGACGGCGGGTCGCACGACCCGGTCGCCGCCACCCCGTACACCGTCCTGTACTGCTTCCCCGGCGCCTACGCGCGCGGGGACTCCTATCCGCCGGGGTGGTCCTCGATCCCCGGCGCGCGCGGCTGCACCCTCGAGTCGTGCACCTACCGCGACCGGCTGGCCGAATTCACCGAGGCGGGCGCGACGGTGCACGGGGTGTCGACCCAGCGCCCGGACGAGCAGCAGGCGTTCGCCGAGGCCGAGGGGCTGCGCTTCGTGCTGCTCTCCGACGCGGGGCTGGCGCTGACGGCGGCTCTGCGGCTCCCGACGTTCCGCGCGGCCGGCGTCAGCCGGATGAAGCGGCTGACGCTGGTGGTGGACCGGGACCGGACGGTCGTCGAGGCGCTGTACCCGATCACGGACATCGAGGCGAGCGTGCGGGCCGCGCTGGCGGCCGTGCGCCGGGGCTCCGCCTGACCGGGCTCAGTGGGCGGCCCCGGCCACGACCCTCGCCAGCATCTCCCTGGCGTACTCCGCGTCGAAGTCTCCCCCGGTGAGCAGCGCCTGGAGGCTGATCCCGTCCATCAGGGCGACGAGAGCCCGCGCGGTGGCCGGGTCGGACCGCGGGACGATCAGCGCGGCCAGGCCGTCGGCCCACTCGGCGGCGACGGGCCGCAGGGCGGGACGGCGCAGGGCCGCGAGACAAAGCTCGCGCTCCAGCTCCATCGGTCCGCGCCCGCCCGCGAGCCATTCCCCCAGCAGCCGGGCCAGCTCGTCGGCGAGCGGGACCGCGGGGTCGGAGAGCCGGGCGCTCTCACGGACCGTGGCGGCGAAGGTCTCGTTCCACCGGCGCAGGGCGGCGACCAGCAACTCGTCGAGCGAGGCGAAGTGATAGGTGGTCGAGCCGAGCGGCACGTCGGCCTCCGCCGCCACCGAGCGGTGGCTGAGGCCCGCGATGCCCTTGGCCCTCACGACCCGGACGGCCGCGTCGATGATGCGCTCGCGCCGCTCGGGGTCGTACCGCCGGGCCATCAGTGGGCTCCTCCGAGATTGAGGACCACGACGCCCGCGACGATCAGCGCGATGCCTGCCAGCTTCGCGGGCCCCGCGGCCTCGCCCATCCAGATGATCCCGATGGCCGCGACGGCCGCCGTGCCCACGCCCGCCCAGATCGCGTAGGCGGTACCGATGGAGAGTGTCCTGAGGGTCTGGGCGAGCAGCGCGAAGGCCAGCACGTAGCCCACGACCGTGACGAGCGAGGGCCACAGCCGGGTGAACCCCTCGCTGTACTTCATGGCCGTCGTCCCGGCCACCTCCGCCGCTATCGCCGCGGCCAGCAGTCCGTATCCCATGCGTACGAGCGTACACAACGGTGTGTACAGCCGTACACATGACCGTCCCGCCCGCCCTCGCCCCGGTCGGGGCAGGGTTCGGGGTGGTCCGGGGACGCTACGGTGTCCGGATCGGCAGGGCCGATGACCGGACGATACGAACAACGGAGTGGTAGTGGCGCAGGACGCAGGGTGGGGCGGGGGCGCCTACGGGGGCGCACCGTACGGGGGCGGTCCTTACGGGGGGCCGCCGGGCTGGGGTGGCTGGGTGCCGCCGCCGAAGCCAGGGGTGATACCGCTCGCCCCGCTGAAGCTGGGAGACCTGCTGGGCGGGGCGTTCTCGACGATGGGCCGGTACGGGAAGCAGCTGTTCGGCATGGCGGCGGCCCTCTACGGCGGCGCCGCGCTGCTGATGGTGGCGGCGGTCGCCGTCGCCTACTCCGCGGTCGCCGACCACCTGGAGCGGGTGATCTCGCTCAGCTACGAGGAGGAGGCCGCGTCCTCCGACATCGTGCCGCTCGTGGTCTCGGGCGCGCTCCTGCTGCTGCTCGGCATCGGCGTCATGGCACTCGTCTCCGGGCTGATGTACGCGGCGGTGCCGGCCGTTCTTCAGGAGGCGGTGCTGGGCAGGTCCGTCTCCTTCGGCACGGTGTGGCGCAGGGCCGGGTCCCGTGTCACCCCGGTGATCGGCACGGTGGTGCTCACCGCGCTGATCGCGGTCGTCCCCATGATCCTGCTGATGGTCGCCTTCATCGCGGTGATCGTCAGTCTCCTCACGATGGAGAGCGGTGGCGCCGGAGCCGCCACCGCGACAGGACTGGGGGTGCTGGGAGCGCTGCTGACCGGGCCTCTGGCGGTCTGGCTCTGGATAAAGTTCTGCCTGGCGCCGGCGGTCGTGGTCTTCGAGGGCCAGGGGCCGTTCGCTGCGCTGCGCCGTTCGTCCCAGCTGGTGCGGGGCGACTGGTGGCGGATCTTCGGCATCACCCTGCTGGCCGTCGCGATGGCCGCCGCGGCCGGGTACGTCATCCAGATGCCGTTCTCGATCCTCGGTATGTTCCCCGGCGTGATCGGGACGTCCTCGATGGGCGACGACCCGAGCACCGCGGCCGTGCTGGTCGCGGTCAGCGGCTATCTGGTGGCGACGCTGCTCGGACAGCTGGTGAGCCAGATCATCTCGACGACGTTCCCGCAGCTGGTGGTCGGCCTGCTCTACGTGGACCGGCGGATACGGACGGAGAACCTCGGCCCGGTACTCGCCGAGGCCGCCGGCCTGCCGCAGCAGAGCCCGCCCCCGTACGGCGGCGGGCTCTGACGCCCTCCCGTGGGCCCCGCGCGCGAGGCGCCGGGGTCCACGGGGCGTCAGGGGCTCAGTCCACCAGCGAGTTCTTCGGGCTGAGCACGCAGAACTCGTTCCCCTCCGGGTCGGCCAGCACGACCCAGGTCACCTCGCCCTGCCCGATGTCCACGCGCCGCGCGCCGAGGCCGATGATCCGCTCCACCTCGGCCTCCTGGTCGTCGGGGGCCAGGTCGATGTGGAGCCGGGTCTTGGAGGTCTTCGCGTCCGGCACGGGGACGAAGCACATGCCGGGCAGGGCGGACGGGTCCGCCCCGATGACGATTTCCTCCTCGTCCTCGAACAGCACCTTCCAGTCCAGCACCGCACACCAGAAGCGGGCGAGCGACGGCAGGTCGTGGGTGTCCACGGTGAGTTGGTACATGCGAACCGACATGCCCGCCAGTCTGCCCGGCGGACACCACCCGTGTCACGGATCAGGGACGGAGGCCGTGGAACGCCCCGGCGGACACACCCGGCCGCCCGGACCGGCCTCACGCCCGGCCCCGAGTCGGCGATCCCACCCGGACCGTGGCGCCGGAGCCCACCCGGAATCGAGCCGGCGGCGGGCACGGGACGCACGTACGGCGGACGGCCGACGCGAAAGAACGGCCCCCGGCGTGTGCCGGGGGCCGTTCTGGACGTCAAGGCTCAGACGTTGAAGCCGAGCGCGCGCAGCTGCTCACGGCCGTCGTCGGTGATCTTGTCCGGACCCCACGGCGGCATCCAGACCCAGTTGATCCGCAACTCGCTGACGATGCCGTCGGTCGCGGACTTCGCCTGGTCCTCGATGACGTCGGTCAGCGGGCAGGCCGCGGACGTCAGCGTCATGTCGAGGGTGGCGATGTTGGCGTCGTCGATGTGGATGCCGTAGATCAGCCCCAGGTTGACGACGTCGATCCCCAGCTCGGGGTCGACCACGTCGTACAGCGCCTCGCGGACCTCCTCCTCGGAGGCCGGCTTGGTCGTCAGAGTCTCGTTCTCGCTCATGCCGTCTTCCCTTCGGACAGCGCCTTCGCCGTCGCGTCCTTCCACGCCATCCAGCTCAGCAGCGCGCACTTGACCCGGGCCGGGTACTTGGAGACCCCGGCGAACGCGACGGCGTCCTCCAGGATCTCCTCCATCGCGTCGTCCGGCTCCAGCTGGCCCTTGGACTGCATCAGCTCCAGGAAGGTCTCCTGGATCTTCTGCGCGTCCCCGAGTTCCTTGCCGACGAGCAGTTCGTTGAGCACGGAGGCGCTCGCCTGGCTGATGGAGCAGCCCTGGCCCTCGTAACTGACGTCGGCGACGGTCTCGCCGTCGTACTTCACACGGAGCGTGATCTCGTCGCCGCACGTCGGGTTGACGTGGTGCACCTCGGCGTCGCCGTCCCGCAGGCCACGCCCGTGGGGGTGCTTGTAGTGGTCCAGGATCACTTCCTGGTACATGGAATCAAGCTTCACCAGTCAACCCTCAGCCGCTCTGCCATCTAACCGAAAAAGTTCCGCACGTGCTCCAGGCCGTCCACCAGGGCGTCGACCTCGGCGGGCGTGGAGTACAGATAGAACGACGCTCGCGTGGTCGCGGGAATTCCGTAGCGCAGGCAGACCGGCCGTGCGCAGTGGTGCCCGACCCGGACGGCGATGCCCTGCTCGTCGAGCACCTGGCCCACGTCGTGGGGGTGGATGTCGCCGAGCGTGAAGGAGATCGTCGCCCCGCGGTCCTCGGCCGTCGCCGGGCCGATGATCCGCAGGTCGGGGACCTCCAGGAGCCGCTGCACCGCGTACCGGGTGATGGCCTCCTCGTGGCGGTGGATGTTCTCCATGCCGATCGAGGTGAGGTAGTCCACCGCCGCACCCAGTCCGACCGCCTGGGCGATCGGGGGCGTGCCCGCCTCGAACTTGTGCGGAGCGGGGGCGTACGTCGAGGAGTGCATCGACACGGTCTCGATCATCTCGCCGCCACCGAGGAACGGCGGCAGGTCCTCGAGGAGCTCGTGCCGGCCCCAGAGCACGCCGATCCCCGTCGGGCCGACCATCTTGTGGCCGGTGAAGGCCACGAAGTCGGCCTGGAGCGCCTGCACGTCGAGCACCATGTGCGGGGCCGCCTGCGAGGCGTCGATGCACACGAGCGCGCCGACCTGCTGGGCCCGGCGGATGATCTTCTCGACCGGGTTGATCGTGCCCATGATGTTGGAGACCAGCGTGAAGGAGACGATCTTCGTCTTCTCCGTGATGATCTCGTCGATGTTGGACAGGTCCAGGCGGCCGTCGTCGGTGATGCCGAACCACTTCAGCTTCGCGCCGGTGCGCTGCGAGAGCAGCTGCCACGGCACGATGTTGGAGTGGTGCTCCATCTCCGTGGTGACGATCTCGGTGTCGCTGTCGACCCGATAGGGCTCGTCCGCCCAGCCGAGCATGTTCGCGACGAGGTTGAGCGACTCCGAGGCGTTCTTGGTGAAGATCACCTCGTTGCGGCTGGGCGCGTTGATGAAGGCCGCGACCTTGTCGCGAGCGCCTTCGTACAGCGCGGTCGCCTCCTCCGCGATCGTGTACACACCGCGGTGGACGTTGGCGTTGTGCCGCTCGTAGTACGCGCTGAGCGCGTCGAGAACCTGGCGCGGCTTCTGCGAGGTCGCAGCGCTGTCCAGATAAACGATCTTCTTGCCGTCGTGGACCGTGCGGTCCAGGATCGGGAAGTCCTTACGGATCGCCTCGGTGTCGAGGAGGCCGGAGAGCCCCTGTCGGGCGTCAGTCACGCGACCGTACCTCCTGAGTTCGCTCCGCTCACGGGGCCACCCTTCACGTACGCCTCGTAGCCCTCGTTCTCCAGCTTGTCGGCGAGCTCGGCGCCGCCGGACTCGGCGATGCGGCCGTTGGCGAAGACGTGCACGAAGTCGGGCTTGATGTAGCGGAGGATCCGCGTGTAGTGCGTGATCAGCAGGGTGCCGACCTCGCCGCCCTCGCGGACCCGGTTGACGCCCTCGGAGACGACACGCAGGGCGTCGACGTCGAGGCCGGAGTCGGTCTCGTCGAGGATGGCGACCTTCGGCTTGAGAAGCTCCAGCTGGAGGATCTCGTGGCGCTTCTTCTCACCGCCGGAGAAGCCCTCGTTGACGTTGCGCTCGGCGAAGGCGGGGTCCATCTGGAGGTCCGCCATCGTCTCCTTGACCTCCTTCACCCACGTACGCAGCTTGGGGGCCTCGCCACGGATGGCGGTGGCGGAGGTGCGCAGGAAGTTGGAGACCGAGACGCCGGGGATCTCGACCGGGTACTGCATGGCGAGGAACAGGCCCGCGCGGGCGCGCTCGTCGACGGACATCTCCAGGACGTCCTCGCCGTCCAGGGTCACCGTGCCACTCGTGATCGTGTACTTGGGGTGACCCGCGAGCGAGTAGGCGAGGGTGGACTTGCCGGACCCGTTCGGGCCCATGATGGCGTGCGTCTCGCCCTGCTTCACGGTCAGGTCGACGCCCTTGAGGATCTCCTTCGTGGCGTTGTCGGCCTCGACGGAGACGTGCAGGTCGCGGATTTCAAGCGTTGCCATGGGTGACTCAGGACTCCTGGGTGACGGAGACGAGCACATCGTCCCCTTCGATCTTGACGGGGTATACGGGGACGGGGCGCGTCGCGGGAAGACCGGACGGCTTGCCGGTGCGGAGGTCGAAGCTCGATCCGTGCAGCCAGCACTCGATCGCGCAGTCCTCCACCTCGCCCTCCGACAGCGAGACGTTCGCGTGCGAGCAGATGTCGTTGATCGCGAACACCTCGCCCTCGGTGCGGACGACGGATACCGGCGTGCCGTCGAGCTCCACCCTCTTGGGGGTGTCGTCCTCCAGCTCGCTCAGCGCACAGGCTTTGACGAAGGCCATCTCAGACCGACGCCTTCAGCTCGGCCTCGATCTTGTCGAGGAGCCTGGCCTCGACGTCGGGCAGACCGATCTGCTGGACCAGCTCGGCGAAGAAGCCGCGCACGACGAGCCGCCGGGCCTCCTCGGCCGGGATGCCGCGGGACTGCAGGTAGAACAGCTGCTCGTCGTCGAAGCGGCCGGTCGCCGAGGCGTGGCCCGCGCCGACGATCTCGCCGGTCTCGATCTCCAGGTTCGGCACGGAGTCGACCCGGGCACCGTCGGTGAGAACCAGGTTGCGGTTCATCTCGTAGGTGTCGGTGCCTTCGGCCGCGGCCTGGATGAGCACGTCACCGATCCACACGGCGTGGGCGTCGTCGCCCTGGAGCGCGCCCTTGTACACCGCGTTGGACTTGCAGTGCGGGGTGTTGTGGTCGACCAGGAGACGGTGCTCCTGGTGCTGGCCCTTGTCGGTGAAGTACAGGCCGAAGAGCTCGGCCTCGCCGCCGGGGGCCGCGTACGCGACACGGGGGTGGAGCCGGACGAGGTCCCCGCCGAACGTCACGACGATCGACTTGAAGGAGGCGTCCCGGCCGACCAGCGCGTTGTGCTGGCCGACGTGCACGGCCGTGTCGTCCCAGTCCTGGACGGAGACGACGGTCAGCTTGGCGCCGTCACCCAGGACGTAGTCGACGTTGGCCGCGAGCACGGCGTCACCGGTGTGGTCGATCACGACGACGGCCTCGGCGAAGGCGCCCAGCTCGACGACCTGGTGGCCGTAGGCCACACCGCCCTCGCCGTGCACGGTGATCCGGACCGGCTCGCTGAGCACGGCCTCCTTGGCGACCGTGACGACCGAGGCGTGCTGGAAGGAGGAGTACGCCTGGGCGGCGACCCGGTCCACCGGGGTACCGGCCCTGCCGAGGCGGGCGTCGTCGCGACCCACGGTCTCGACCGTGACACCCGCGGGCGCCTCCACGACGACCTTCACGCCGTCGCCGGTGGCGACCGCGGTGCCGTCGTGCAGACCGCGCAGGCGCTCCAGCGGCGTGAACCGCCACTCCTCCTCGCGGCCGTGCGGGACCGGGAAGTCCGCGACGTCGAAGGACGGGGGCGCGCTCATGCGCGTGGCGACGGTGGACTCGGCCGCCACCGCGATGGAACCGGCGGTCGTCGAACCGGCCGGGATGTTCTGAGCCTCAGCCATGGCTGTCGTAGTGCTCGCTTTCTCAGTCAGATGTCAGGGGGACTCGGTCGGTGGGTGTCCTAGCCGACCGAACCCTCCATCTGCAGCTCGATCAGCCGGTTGAGCTCCAGGGCGTACTCCATGGGCAGCTCCTTCGCGATCGGCTCGACGAAGCCGCGCACGATCATCGCCATGGCCTCGAACTCCGTCAGGCCCCGGCTCATGAGGTAGAAGAGCTGGTCCTCGGAGACCTTGGAGACGGTCGCCTCGTGCCCCATCGACACGTCGTCCTCGCGGACGTCGACGTAGGGGTAGGTGTCGGAGCGCGAGATGGTGTCCACGAGCAGCGCGTCGCACAGCACGTTGGACTTGGCGCCCGGGGCACCCTCACCGATCTCGATCAGGCCGCGGTAGGAGGTGCGGCCACCGCCTCGTGCCACCGACTTGGAGACGATGTTGGAGGAGGTGTTCGGTGCCATGTGGACCATCTTGGCGCCGGCGTCCTGGTGCTGGCCCTCACCCGCGAAGGCGATGGACAGGGTCTCGCCCTTGGCGTGCTCGCCCATCAGGTAGACGGCCGGGTACTTCATGGTGACCTTGGAGCCGATGTTGCCGTCGACCCACTCCATGGTCGCGCCCTCGTACGCCACGGCGCGCTTGGTCACCAGGTTGTAGACGTTGTTCGACCAGTTCTGGATGGTCGTGTAGCGGCAGCGGCCGCCCTTCTTCACGATGATCTCGACGACCGCGGAGTGCAGCGAGTCCGAGGAGTAGATCGGCGCGGTGCAGCCCTCGACGTAGTGGACGTAGGCGTCCTCGTCGACGATGATCAGCGTCCGCTCGAACTGGCCCATGTTCTCCGTGTTGATACGGAAGTAGGCCTGGAGCGGGATGTCGACGTGGACACCCTTGGGCACGTAGATGAACGAGCCACCGGACCACACGGCGGAGTTCAGCGAGGCGAACTTGTTGTCGCCGACCGGGATGACGGTGCCGAAGTACTCCTTGAAGAGCTCGGGGTGCTGCTTCAGCGCGGTGTCCGTGTCGAGGAAGATGACGCCCTGCTCCTCCAGGTCCTCACGGATCTGGTGGTAGACGACCTCGGACTCGTACTGCGCGGCGACACCGGCGACCAGGCGCTGCTTCTCCGCCTCCGGGATGCCGAGCTTGTCGTACGTGTTCTTGATGTCCTCGGGCAGGTCCTCCCAGGACTCCGCCTGCTTCTCCGTGGACCGGACGAAGTACTTGATGTTGTCGAAGTCGATGCCGGAGAGGTCGGAGCCCCAGTTCGGCATGGGCTTCTTGCCGAACAGCTTCAGGCCCTTGAGCCGGAGCTTCAGCATCCACTCCGGTTCGTTCTTCTTCTCCGAGATGTCGCGGACGACAGCTTCGGACAGGCCGCGCTTCGCCGCCGCGCCTGCCGCGTCGGAGTCGGCCCAGCCGAATTCGTACGTACCCAGACCCTCGAGCTCAGGGTGGGCAGTCTCCGTAGGGAGCGTCATGCGGGGTTCCTCCCGGCCGTACTTGCAGATGCTGAATGGGTGGTCTGTGAAGCCTGTGGCGCTGCGGGGCTGCTGCGCGGGACGAACGTCGTGCACACACCGTCGCCGTGGGCGAGGGTGGCGAGACGCTGCACATGGGTCCCGAGCAGGCTGGAGAAGAATTCCGTCTCCGCCTCGCACAGCTGCGGGAACTGCTCGGCGACGTGGGCCACCGGGCAGTGGTGCTGACACAGCTGCTCGCCCTGCTGAGGGGCCGGCGCGCTGCGCGCCGTAGCAGCGTACCCGTCGGCGGACAAGGCCTTGGCCAGCGCCTCGGTGCGCGCCTCGGGGGCCGCGGCCTCGACGACGGCGCGGTACCTCTCGGACTGGGCGGCCATTCTGGCGCGGGCGAAGGCGACGAGCGCCTCGTCCCCCGCCGTCTCGGCGATCCAGCGCAGCGCGTCGGCGGCGAGCTTGTCGTAGGACTGGTCGAAGGCGTCCCGGCCGCAGTCGGTGAGGGCGAACACCTTGGCCGGGCGGCCACGGGTCCGTGCCCCGTAGACCCGCTGCTCGCGGGCCTCGACCACGTCGTCGGAGACGAGGGCGTCCAGGTGCCGCCGGACGGCCGCCTGGGTCAGGCCGACCCGCTTGGCCAGGTCGGCCGCGGTGGAGGGGCCGTGGTCCAGGATGGAGCGCGCGACCCGGTTGCGCGTCGAGCGCTCACCGGTCGCGAGTTCCTCCTGAGGAGCCTCGCCAGCGTATTTCACAACGCCATTGTTGCGTAATTCCTTCGAGCGTGACAACCCGCCCCTGAGGGACGGCACGGTGCGGTGCATCACTTAGGCGAACCTAAGTTGACCTGCGGAAACGACGATCACCGTGCGGCCTTCGCAGGTCGGGACGCCGACGGGCGCGAGCGCCGAGGTTCTGGCGCACGACGGGCCGTGCCCCGCGCGAGGCGTCCGCCGGGGGCCGTCCGTGGGCGCGCCGCGGGGGCCTGCCGCCTGCGGCGCGCTCCCCTGCCCGCGCCGCGGGCGAGGGTGCCCTCCTGCGGGAGGCCCGTGCTCCCCCGCCTAGACTTGCCCGCCATGAGCAGTGAGCCCGTCGTACAGGCCAGGGGCCTCGTCAAGCGGTACGGCAGCAAGACGGCGGTGAACGGCCTCGACCTGAAGGTCGCGGCGGGCGCGGTGACCGCGGTCCTCGGCCCCAACGGCGCCGGGAAGACCACCACCGTCGAGACCTTCGAGGGCTACCGCCGCCCCGACGAGGGCACCGTACGGGTGCTCGGCCTGGACCCCGTCGCCGACGCCGCCCGGCTCCGCCCGCGCATCGGCGTCATGCTCCAGTCCGGCGGCGTGTACTCCGGCGCCCGCGCCGAGGAGATGCTGCGCCACATGGCGAAGCTCCACGCCGACCCGCTGGACGTCGGCGCGCTCGTCGAGCGCCTCGGGCTCGGCGGCTGCGGGCGGACCACCTACCGCCGGCTCTCCGGCGGCCAGCAGCAGCGCCTGGCCCTGGCGATGGCTGTCGTCGGCCGCCCCGAGCTGGTCTTCCTGGACGAACCGACCGCGGGTCTCGACCCGCAGGCCCGCCGCTCCACCTGGGACCTGGTCCGCGAGCTGCGGGCCGACGGCGTGTCGGTCGTGCTCACCACCCACTTCATGGACGAGGCCGAGCAGCTCGCCGACGACGTCGCCGTCATCGACGCGGGCCGGGTCATCGCCCAGGGCAGCCCCGAGCAGCTGTGCAGGGGCGGCGCCGAGAACACCCTGCGCTTCACCGGCCGCCCGGGCCTGGACCTCGGGTCCCTGCTCAAGGCGCTGCCCGACGGCAGCGAGGCGGCCGAGCTCACCAGCGGGGCGTACCGGATCACCGGGCAGATCGACCCCGAGCTGCTGGCCACCGTCACCTCCTGGTGCGCCCAGCACGGCGTGATGCCGGACGGGATCGCGGTGGAGCGCCACACCCTGGAGGACGTCTTCCTCGAACTGACCGGCAAGGAGCTGCGCGCATGAGCGCCGGTACGTACACCCCCCGGCCGGGCGCGGCCCCGCTGCCCCGCATGATCGCCGCGCAGGCCGCGCTGGAGACGCGGATGCTCCTGCGTAACGGCGAACAGCTGCTGCTGACGGTGGTCATCCCGACCCTGCTGCTCGTGCTGTTCAGCGCGGTCGACATCGTGGACACGGGGGCGGGTGAACCGGTCGACTTCCTGACGCCCGGCATCCTCGCGCTCGCGGTGATGTCCACCGCCTTCACGGGTCAGGCCATCGCGACCGGCTTCGAGCGGCGCTACGGGGTGCTCAAGCGGCTGGGTGCCTCACCGCTGCCGCGCTGGGGCCTGATGGCCGCGAAGACCCTCGCGGTGCTGGTCACCGAGGTGCTGCAGATCGTCCTGCTGACGGTGATCGCCTTCGCGCTCGGCTGGTCGCCGGAGGGCGGTCCCTTCGCCGTGCTGCTGCTCCTGGTGCTGGGAACCGTGGCCTTCTCCGGGCTCGGGCTGCTGATGGCGGGCACGCTCAAGGCCGAGGCGACCCTGGCGGCGGCCAACCTGGTCTTCCTGCTGCTGCTGGTCGGCGGAGGGGTCGTCGTGCCGCTGGACAAGTTCCCGGACGCGGCACAGTCGGTCCTGGGCCTGCTGCCGATCGCCGCCCTCTCCGACGGGCTACGGGACGTCCTCCAGCACGGCGCCGCGATGCCCTGGGGCGACGTGGCGATCCTCGCCGCCTGGGCGGTGCTGGGGCTGGGTGCCGCGGCGAAGTTCTTCCGCTGGGAGTGAGCGGGCGCGGCGCCGCCCGGCGAGCGCGGGCGACGTACGGCCGGCCCCGGCCGGGCGGGCGCCGATGACGTACGGGGGCGCTCCCCGCCCCGCGCGGCCGTCCCCTGCCGGGCCTCACCGGTGGCGCACCGCCGATGTCCCGGCTCATCCGGGAATGGCCACCCCTCGTGAAAACATGCACAAGCCGTTGCCTACGATGGTGCGCGTGGAAACCCCCCTCTCCTACATCGCCAAGCGCTGGACACCGTCGATGAGGACGGCCAAGCGAGCCGCGCTCTCCGCGGTCGTGATGAGCGTTTTCATCATCGTCACCGGCGGCGCGGTCCGGCTGACCGGTTCCGGTCTGGGCTGCGACACCTGGCCCAAGTGCACGGACGACAGCCTCTTCGCCACGCCCGAGCAGGGCCTGCACGGGGCCATCGAGTTCGGCAACCGGATGCTGACGTACGTCCTGTCGGCCGCGGTCGGCTGGGCGATCATCGCGGCGCGCTCCCTGAAGCCCCGCCGGCGCGGCCTCACCCGGATCGCCTGGCTCCAGTTCTGGATCGTGATGGGGAACGCCGTCATCGGCGGGATCACGGTCTGGGCGGGCCTCAACCCGTGGTCGGTGGCCGGGCACTTCCTGCTCGCCAACGGCCTGCTCACCGTGGCCGTCCTCACCTGGGTGCGGATCGGCGAGGGTGACGGGGCGCCGCGTCCGCGCGCCCCCCTCCCGGTGCGCCGGCTGGCCTGGGCCGTCGTGGCCACCACGGTCGTGCTGATCGCCCTCGGCACCACCGTGACCGGTTCCGGCAAGCACGCCGGCGACAGCAGCGACGTACCGCGGATGCCGTGGGACTGGAGCGCCGCGGCGCACGTCCACGCGATCGCCGCCTGGGTCGTCTGCGCGCTGGCCCTCGCGATGTGGTTCGCCCTGCGCGTCGTCGACGCCCCCGCCGACACCCGGGCACGCGCCCGGGACCTGCTGATCGTGCTCCTTGCGCAGGGGGGCATCGGTTACGTCCAGTACTTCAACGACGTGCCGGAGATCCTGGTCGGCCTGCACATGCTCGGCTCGTCCCTGATGTGGATCGCGGTCCTGCGCCTGCTGCTCTCGATGCGTGAGCGCCCGGCGGCCGAGGCGTCCGTGCCCGCCCCCGCGTCCGGACAGCAGCCGGAGCACGCACCCGCGGTCTGATCCCGCACGTACGACGGCCTCGGCCCCCCACCCGGACGGGTGGGGGGCCGAGGCCGTCGTACGTGCGGGTCTCAGCCGTTGGACGGGCCGCCGACCTGGATCCCGGCCATCCGGGACCACTCGTACGGACCGGTGCGGACCTTGGCGGCGAACTCTCCGTCGAAGTCCTCGTGCACCGTGATGCCGGCCTTCCGCACGGCGCTCTCGGCGACGGCGTAGGAGGGCGCGACCAGATCGCCCCAGCCGCCGTCCTCGCCGACCAGCACGATGCGGGTGCCCGTCTGGCCGATGTAGGCGAGCTGCCCCTCGGCACCGCCGTGCGCCGCGGCGAAGGCGCCGATCTGCTTGGCGAGCTTCGCCGCCTTGCGCTCCGCACGGGCCGCGTGCCTGCTGTCGTCCGTCTGCTGGGTCTGGGCCTCTGCCGTCTCTGCCATGGACAGGATGCTACCGACGGGTACGGCAACGGGCGACGGGCGGGGGGCGTGGCGTGGGCCACGTCCCCCGCCCGTCGGCGGAGCTCCGGTGCGTGCGGGACTACCTCAGGAAGGGGTCCACGGCGACGGCGACGAAGAGGAGCGAGACATAGGTGATGGACCAGTGGAAGAGCCGCATCTCCTTGAGCTTGGCACCGGTGACGCCGGCCTTGGCCCGGTTCTGCAGACCGTGCGCCTCCCAGAGCCAGAAGCCACCGGTCAGCAGTGCCACCAGCGTGTAGAACCAGCCGGTGTAGCCCAGCGGGGTGAGCAGGAGCGAGACGCCGACCATCACCCAGCTGTAGATCACGATCTGGCGGGCCACCACCCGATTGGAGGCGACGACCGGGAGCATCGGGACGCCGACCCGGGCGTAGTCCTCCTTGACCTTCATCGACAGCGGCCAGTAGTGCGGCGGCGTCCAGAAGAAGATGACGGCGAAAAGAATGACCGCGGCCCAGCTCATCGAATTGGTCACGGCGGACCAGCCGATGAGGACGGGCATACAGCCGGCGATTCCGCCCCAGACGATGTTCTGCGAGGTGCGGCGCTTCAGCAGCATCGTGTAGATGACGACGTAGAACAGAAGTGCGCCCAGCGCGAGGGCCGCGGAGAGCCAGTTGACGAGCAGCCCGAACCAGACCGTGGAAATCACTCCGAGCGCGATTCCGAAGGCCAGGCACTCCCGGGGGCTCACCATGCCGGTGACGAGAGGGCGCTGCGAGGTGCGGTCCATCAGCGCGTCGATGTCACGGTCGATATACATGTTGAGCGCATTGGCGCCACCCGCGGAGAGATATCCGCCGATGGTGGTGGTGACCACGAGCCAAAGATCGGGCACGCCCTGAGCCGCCAGGAACATCACCGGAACGGTGGTGATCAGCAGCAACTCGATGATGCGCGGCTTGGTAAGAGCCACGAATGCCTTGATGCGGGCGCCGAACGGGCGCTGGCCCGCCGGGCTCGGAGTCAAGGCGACCCCTGCGGGTCGGGACTCGACGGCCGTCACGCACACCCCTGACAGAGAAATCCCAGCAAGCTCCGGGCAGGAAGACCGGTAAAGACTTGCGCGAACCAGACCACTGTAGACGTTGGGCACACGCCGCCCTTCGCGGGGGTGGGCTCGTGTTGGGGTGGCGCAGAAGTGAACGGGAGCGCTCATACGGGAGGCGAACTCCGCAGGTCGCCCGCACTGTGGAAAGGGCAGAAGTAGGGCCTTGCGTCGGGGGTAGGCTCGACAATGCCCGGTGCGGTAACCAGTCACCGGTTTACGAACAGTGGAGAGGAGCCCTGACTCAGGGTGAGCACCAAGCCGACCACCACAGACCTCCAGTGGACCGAATTGGACCAGCGGGCCGTGGACACCGTCCGCGTCCTCGCCGCGGACGCCGTACAGAAGGTCGGAAACGGCCACCCGGGTACGGCGATGAGCCTGGCTCCCGCCGCGTACACCCTCTTCCAGAAGGTGATGCGGCACGACCCGGCCGACGCGGACTGGACCGGACGCGACCGGTTCGTCCTCTCGGCCGGCCACTCCAGCCTGACGCTGTACATCCAGCTCTACCTCGCCGGGTACGGCCTGGAGCTGGACGACCTCAAGGCGTTCCGCACCTGGGGTTCCAAGACCCCCGGCCACCCGGAGTACGGCCACACCACCGGTGTCGAGACGACGACGGGCCCGCTGGGCCAGGGTGTCGCCAACGCCGTGGGCATGGCGATGGCCGCCCGCTACGAGCGCGGTCTCTTCGACCCGCAGGCCGCCCCCGGCACCTCCCCGTTCGACCACATGGTCTGGGTCATCGCCGGAGACGGCTGCCTCCAGGAGGGCATCTCCGCCGAGGCGTCCTCGCTGGCCGGTCACCAGAAGCTCGGCAACCTGGTGCTGCTGTGGGACGACAACCACATCTCGATCGAGGGCGACACGGAGACCGCGGTCTCCGAGGACACCCTGAAGCGTTACGAGTCCTACGGCTGGCACGTCCAGCGCGTGGACCAGCTGCCCAGCGGCGACCTGGACCCCGAGGGTCTGTACCGCGCGCTGCAGGCCGCCAAGGCCGAGACCGAGCGCCCGTCGTTCATCGCGGCCCGCTCGATCATCGCCTGGCCCGCCCCGAACGCCCAGAACACCGAGGCCGCGCACGGCTCGGCGCTCGGCGACGACGAGATCGCGGCCACCAAGCGGGTGCTCGGCTTCGACCCGGAGAAGACCTTCGAGGTCTCCGACGAGGTCATCGCGCACACCCGTGAGGCCCTGGACCGCGGCCGTGAGGCCAAGGCCGAGTGGGAGAAGTCCTTCGCCGCGTGGCGCACCGCCAACCCGGAGCGCGCCGCCGAGTTCGACCGCATCGACGCGGGCGAGCTGCCCGAGGGCTGGGAGGACCACCTCCCGGTGTTCGAGGCCGGGCACGGCGTCGCCACGCGCGCCGCCTCCGGCAAGGTCCTCCAGGCGCTCGGCGGTGTCATCCCCGAGCTGTGGGGCGGCTCCGCCGACCTGGCCGGCTCGAACAACACCACGATCGACAAGACGTCGTCGTTCCTCCCGGCCGGCAACCCGCTGCCCGAGGCCGACCCGTACGGCCGGACGATCCACTTCGGCATCCGCGAGCACTCCATGGCCGCGGCCATGAACGGCATCGCGCTGCACGGCAACACCCGCATCTACGGCGGCACCTTCCTGGTGTTCTCCGACTACATGCGCAACGCCGTCCGGCTCTCCGCGCTGATGCACCTGCCGGTCACCTACGTCTGGACGCACGACTCGATCGGCCTCGGCGAGGACGGCCCGACGCACCAGCCGGTCGAGCACCTGGCCTCGCTGCGCGCCATCCCGGGCCTCAACGTGGTCCGTCCGGGCGACGCCAACGAGACGGCGATCGCCTGGCGCGAGATCCTCAGGCGCGGCAAGAAGGACTTCGGCACGAGCGCTCCGCACGGTCTGGCCCTCACCCGCCAGGGCGTCCCCACCTACCCGGCGAACGAGAACGCGGCCAAGGGTGGCTACGTCCTCTTCGACGCCGAGGGCGGCGAGCCGAAGGCCGTTCTGATCGCCACCGGCTCCGAGGTCCAGCTGGCCGTGGAGGCCCGCGACGAGCTCCAGGCCGCCGGCGTCCCGACCCGCGTGGTCTCGATGCCGTGTGTCGAGTGGTTCGAGGAGCAGGACCAGACGTACAAGGACAGCGTGCTGCCGCCGTCCGTCAAGGCCCGGGTCGCCGTCGAGGCGGGGATCGGCCTGACCTGGTACCGGTACGTGGGCGACGCGGGCCGGATCGTCTCGCTGGAGCACTTCGGTGCGTCCGCCGACGCCAAGGTCCTCTTCCGCGAGTTCGGCTTCACCGCCGCACACGTGGCGGAAGCCGCCCGGGAATCTCTCGCCGCCGCTGCGCGCTGACGCGGACATACGACAAGTAGGAGATGTAATTCTCATGACAGACGCACTCAAGCGCCTCTCCGACGAGGGCGTGGCGATCTGGCTCGACGACCTGTCCCGCACTCGGATCACCTCCGGCAATCTCGCCGAACTGATCGACCAGAGTCACGTCGTGGGTGTCACGACCAACCCGTCGATCTTCCAGAAGGCGATCTCGCAGGGCCACGGTTACGACCAGCAGCTCACGGACCTCGCCACCCGCAAGGTCACGGTCGACGAGGCCATCCGCATGATCACGACGGCGGACGTGCGCGACGCCGCCGACATCCTGCGCCCGGTCTTCGACGCCACCGACGGCCAGGACGGCCGGGTCTCCATCGAGGTCGACCCGCGCCTGGCCCACCACACCGCGGCCACCGTCGCCGAGGCCAAGCAGCTGGCCTGGCTGGTGGACCGGCCGAACACGCTCATCAAGATCCCGGCGACCAAGGCCGGCCTCCCGGCGATCACCGAGGTCATCGGCAAGGGCATCAGCGTCAACGTCACGCTGATCTTCTCGCTGGAGCGCTACCGCGAGGTCATGGACGCCTACCTGGCGGGCCTGGAGAAGGCGAAGGCCGCCGGCCTCGACCTCTCCAAGATCCACTCGGTGGCCTCCTTCTTCGTGTCCCGCGTGGACACCGAGATCGACAAGCGCCTGGACGCCATCGGCAGCGACGCGGCGAAGGCCGCCAAGGGCAAGTCCGCCCTGGCCAACGCCCGCCTGGCGTACGAGGCGTACGAGGAGGTGTTCGGCGGCGACCGCTGGGCCGCCCTGGACAAGGCGCAGGCCAACAAGCAGCGCCCGCTGTGGGCCTCCACCGGCGTCAAGGACCCGTCCCTCAAGGACACCCTCTACGTCGACGACCTCGTCGCCCCCAACACGGTGAACACCATGCCGGAGGCGACCCTGGAGGCCGTGGCCGACCACGGCGAGATCTCCGGCAACACCGTGGCCGGACGTTACGACCAGGCCCGTGCCGACCTCGAGGCCATCAAGGCGCTCGGGGTCAGCTACGACGACGTCGTCCAGCTGCTGGAGGACGAAGGCGTCGAGAAGTTCGAGGCCGCCTGGATCGACCTGCTCAACTCGACCGAGGCCGAGCTCAAGCGCCTCGCTCCTTCGGAGGGCTGACCACCTTGTCTGGTGTTCCCGGAGCCAACCCGCTCCGTGACGCTCAGGACCGACGGCTCCCGCGTATCGCGGGGCCGTCGGGCCTGGTGATCTTTGGCGTCACGGGCGATTTGTCCCGTAAAAAGCTGATGCCCGCCGTCTACGACCTGGCCAATCGCGGCCTGCTGCCGCCGGGCTTCTCGCTCATCGGCTTCGCGCGCCGCGACTGGGAGGACGAGGACTTCGCCCAGGTCGTCCACGACGCCGTCAAGGAGCATGCCCGCACCCCCTTCCGCGAGGAGGTCTGGCAGCAGCTCAGCCAGGGCATGCGTTTCGTCCAGGGCAACTTCGACGACGACGAGGCCTTCGAGACCCTCAAGAGCACGATCGAGGAACTCGACAAGGCGCAGGGAACGGGCGGCAACTTCGCCTTCTACCTCTCCGTGCCGCCGAAGTTCTTCCCCAAGGTCGTCCAGCAGCTCAAGAAGCACGGGCTGGCCGACCAGAAGGAAGGCACCTGGCGACGGGCCGTCATCGAGAAGCCCTTCGGCCACGACCTGGAGAGCGCGCAGGAGCTGAACCAGCTCGTGCACGACGTCTTCCCGCCGAACGAGGTCTTCCGTATCGACCACTACCTCGGCAAGGAGACGGTCCAGAACATCCTGGCGCTGCGCTTCGCCAACACGATGTGGGAGCCGATCTGGAACAGGTCGTACGTCGACCACGTCCAGATCACGATGGCCGAGGACATCGGCATCGGCGGCCGGGCCGGCTACTACGACGGCATCGGCGCGGCCCGTGACGTCATCCAGAACCACCTGCTCCAGCTGCTGGCGCTGACGGCGATGGAGGAGCCCGGCTCCTTCCACCCGAAGGCACTGGTCGCCGAGAAGCTCAAGGTGCTCACGGCGGTGGAGCTGCCCGAGGACCTGGGCAAGCACACGGTGCGCGGCCAGTACGCGCACGCCTGGCAGGGCGGCGAGGAAGCGCTCGGCTATCTGGAGGAGGACGGCATCGACCCCAAGTCGAAGACCGACACCTTCGCCGCGATCAAGCTGACGATCAACAACCGCCGCTGGGCGGGCGTGCCGTTCTACCTCCGCACCGGCAAGCGCCTCGGCCGCCGGGTCACGGAGATCGCGGTCGTCTTC
This sequence comes from Streptomyces argenteolus, assembly GCF_042902585.1. GTDB lineage: Bacteria > Actinomycetota > Actinomycetes > Streptomycetales > Streptomycetaceae > Streptomyces > Streptomyces argenteolus. Next base: position 1,160,279 of record NZ_JBIBEG010000002.1, on the reverse strand, counting down.
AAGCGCGCTCCCTACCTGCCCTTCGAGTCCGGTGCGACGGAGGAGCTGGGCGGCAACGCCCTGGTCATCCGGGTGCAGCCGGACGAGGGGGTCACGGTCCGGTTCGGCTCCAAGGTCCCGGGCACGTCCATGGAGGTCCGGGACGTCACGATGGACTTCGCCTACGGCGAGTCCTTCACCGAGTCCAGCCCGGAGGCGTACGAGCGGCTCATCCTCGATGTCCTGCTCGGCGACGCCAACCTCTTCCCGCGCCACCAGGAGGTCGAGCTCTCCTGGAACATCCTCGACCCGATCGAGGAGTACTGGGACAAGCACGGCAAGCCCGCCCAGTACGCGGCCGGCACCTGGGGTCCCGCCGAGGCCGACGAGATGCTCGCACGCGACGGACGGAGCTGGCGCCGGCCATGAAGATCGATCTCACGGAAACCACGTCCAGCAAGATCAACCAGGCCCTGATCTCGGCGCGCCGCTCCATCGGCACGCCGGCCATCGGCATGGTGCTCACCCTCGTCATCGTCACCGACGAGGAGAACGCCTACGACGCGCTCCGGGCGGCGAACGACTCGTCCCGCGAGCACCCGTCGCGGATCATCGCGGTGATCAAGCGGGTCAGCAAGTCGCCGCGCGCCAAGCGCGACGCACGGCTCGACGCCGAGATCCGGGTCGGTTCCGACGCCGGCTCGGGCGAGACCGTCGTGCTGCGTCTGCACGGCGAACTGGCCAACCACGCCCAGTCGGTCGTCCTGCCGCTCCTGCTGCCGGACGCCCCGGTCGTGGTCTGGTGGCCCGAGGACGCCCCGGCCGACCCGGCCAGGGACCCGCTGGGCGCGCTCGCCCAGCGCCGCATCACCGACACCTACTCCGCCGAGCACCCGCTCGACGAGCTGGCGGTGCGCGCGGCGACGTACCGGCCGGGCGACACCGACCTCGCCTGGACGCGCATCACCCCGTGGCGCTCCATGCTGGCGGCGGCACTCGACCAGCAGCCCGCGCAGGTCGTCTCGGCGACCGTCGAGGGCGAGTCCGACAACCCGAGCTGTGAACTGCTGGCCATGTGGCTGGCGGACCGGCTCGGGGTGCCGGTGGAGCGCATCCTGTCCAACGGCCCCGGTCTGACGGCCGTCCGGATGGAGAGCAAGAGCGGCACGATCGTCCTCGACCGTCCCGACGGCTCGCTGGCCACGCTTTGCATGGCCGGTCAGCCCGACCGCGCGGTCGCGCTGAAGCGGCGGGAGACGGCCGAGCTCCTCGCGGAGGAGCTGCGCCGCCTGGACCCGGACAACATCTACGAGTCCACGGTGAAGTTCGGCGTGGAGCGCCTCGGCGGTCCCACGGAGCCCTCGTCGGTCGGGACCGGGCAGAAGCGGCCCGAGCCGACGGGTGCCGCGGCGCCCGCCGCGAAGAAGGCGGCGGCCAAGAAGGCGGCGTCGAAGTGAGCACTCCGCAGCTCGTCGTGCACCGCGACAAGGAGCTGATGGCCCAGGCGGCGGCGGCCCGGCTGATCACGAAGATCGTGGACGCCCAGGCCGCCCGTGGCTCGGCCTCGGTGGTGCTCACCGGCGGGCGCAACGGCAACGGCCTGCTGGCCGCGCTCGCCTCCTCGCCCGCGCGGGACGCGATCGACTGGTCGCGGCTCGACCTGTGGTGGGGTGACGAGCGGTTCCTGCCGGACGGCGATCCGGAGCGCAATGTCACGCAGGCCCGCGAGGCCCTGCTGGACAAGGTGGAGCTGGACCCCTCCCGGGTCCACGCGATGCCGGCCTCGGACGGTCCGTACGGCGGGGACGCGGATGCCGCGGCCGCGGGGTACGCCGCGGAACTGGCCGCCGCTGCGGGTCCGGAGGACCACGGGCCGGTACCGACGTTCGACTTGCTGATGCTGGGCGTCGGCCCGGACACCCATGTCGCGTCGCTCTTCCCGGAGCTGCCCGCGGTGCGGGAGACCGAGCGCACCGTCGTCGGTGTGCACGGCGCCCCCAAGCCGCCCCCGACCCGGGTCACCCTCACGCTGCCGGCCATCCGCGCCGCGCGCGAGGTCTGGCTGCTGGCCGCGGGTGAGGACAAGGCGGAGGCGGCGGAGATCGCCCTCTCCGGTGCCGGAGAGATCCAGGCCCCGGCCGCCGGGGCGTACGGCCGCGGCCGCACGCTGTGGCTGCTGGACGCCGCGGCGGCCTCGGGGCTGCCGCGCGCGCTGTACCCGCCGGCTTCGGCATAGGCGCACGACAGGGAGGCCCTGCCCCCGCTCCCCGGAGCGGAGGCAGGGCCTCCTGCCGTGCCTGCGGGGCGAGGCGCCCGCTCGGTCGACTCCCGGCTCCCGGTCGCGGAGTGGTCTTCAACGGGACCGTCTGCCTGTAGGACGGGACGGACATCGGCACGTCAGCCCCGGTCCGCCGGCGCCTCCGCGCAGTCGGGCCGCCGTGCGGTGGTGGGGTCGAGGGCGTTGCTCACCAGTTGCAGGACGACGGGGTCGTACGCGCTGCCCATGTGCCCCGCCCGGTCCGCCGGGCACAGGTCCTGGACGGTGAGGTTGGTGACCGGGCCACCGGAGCGGGTGGGGCCGAGGTACTGACGCTCGTAGGGAGTGACGATCCTGTCCCGCCGGGTCACCACGGTCGTGTACCGGACACCGGGCAGGGTGTCGCCCCCGGCGTCGAGCCGGCGGTTGACCGGCGAGCCGATCGTCTGGTCCGCCAGTGCCTGACCGCCGAACTCCGCCACCGGGGCGAGGATGTGCAGCCGCCGTGCGAGCGTGGCCAGCCCTGAGACGGTGCTCCCGTGGTTGGCAGGGGCGATGCCGATCAGGTGGTGCACCTTGTTGCGCGCGGGATAGCCGGGCTCGGTGCCGCCCGCGAACTTCAGGTAGTAGCGCGGCAGGATGCCGCCGCCCTGGGAGTGGCCGACCAGATCGACCTGGCGTGCTCCGGTCCGGTCGAGGACCCGGTCGACGAAGCGGGCGAGCTCGACGGCGGACCGGGGGACCGCTGCCCGGCCCTTGACCACGTCACCTCGCGGGGCACCGAAGTTCCCGGCGAAGACGCAGTAGCCGTCGGCCCGGAGCCGGGGCGAGAGGGCGCTCCAGTTGCTGGAGGCGTTCTCGTAGGTGCCGTGCACGAGGACGACGGGCCTGGGACGGCGGGCGCTCGGTTCGCAGTTCCAGTCGTCGGCGCCGGGGGGAGGCGCGTCGGGGTGGTCGACGGAGGCGACGAAGGCGCGCTCCCACCGCGCGTACCCGGCGCCCGGGTCCCCTCCGGAGTAGGCGGTGCGCAAGGACCGTCCGTCCGGAGCGGAGACGGCGGCGAGGAGGAACAGGAGGCCGAGGACGATCGGCACGGCCTGCCGGCGGGGCCACTGCGGGGTGCGGGGCCTACGGCCTGCGGGACGGTCGTCGACGGAGGTGCTGCGGAGATAGGGGACCTGCATGAAGGTGCCTCCCGGATGGTTTCTCTCGGTGGGGTCAGGACGCGAGCTGATGCGGTGCCGTCGGCGGGACGGTCGGACACGGCGGGGCGTCCGGCGTGACGGGCGGACACGGCGGGGCGTCCGGCGTGACGGGCGGACACGGCGGGGCGGGCCCGCCTGACGGTCAGGCAACGGCGGTGCCATCCGCCACGGCGGCCACGCAGCGGGCCACCTGCTGCCGGCCGGCCGGTCGGGCACGGCTGGCCGTCCGGCGGGAGCGGGCCCGGGGCGGTCGGGCACGACGGGTGGGCCCGCCGGGTCGGCCAGGCGCGGCGGGTGGCCTCCGTCGGACCGTCGGCACTGCGAGGTCACCCGGCGGATCCGCTCCCGGGTCGGCCAGGCGTGGCGGGTGCCACCCGTCGGCCGGCCAGGCGCGGCGGTGGCCCGCCCAGGCCGGTCGGGCACGGCGGTGGCATCCGCCGCGCCTGACCGGGCACGGCGATTCCCCCCGGCCGGTCAGGCGCGGGGGTGCCCTCCGCTGCGACGCCCAGTCGCCGCGGTCACCCGCCAGGCCGGTCAGGCGCGGCGTGCAACCCGCCCCGGCCCCGTGGCGCCCGACGGGCCAGGCGCGGCGCGCGGTGAGCGGCGGACCGGCACTCGCCCGTGCGCCCCGCGCCCCGCACCGCCCGTCCCCGGGCTCCCGGCACCGTCGGGCGCGGCGCGCTTTCGGGTGACTCCGCGCCCCGGACCGTTCACGGAGAGTGAGATTGCCGGTACGGTGACAGACGTCCCGTGCGGGCGCTCCCGTCCGCTCCGTCACCCGGCACCGGACGTCACCTCGTGCCCGGCCGCAAGGAGATGGCATGCCCGCGAACTCGGTCGTCCTCGGTGCCGGTGGTTTCATCGGCCGCTCCCTGGTGGTGGAACTCCTGCGCCGCGGCCAGGAGGTCGCCGCCGCCGTGCACGGCAGCGGCGACCGGCTGACGCGATGGCTCGCGGAGCAGCAGGTGGACACCGGCCGGCTGACCGTCGTCCACGCCGACATCACCCGGCCCGGACTCGGTCTGCCGGAGCGGGGTCTGGAGGACGTGCGCGACGTCTACAACACGGCGGCGCGCTTCGCCTTCGGCATCGATCCGGCCGAGGCCAGAGCGGTCAACGTGGACGGCGCGGCGCATGTGATCGAGTGGGCCGCCGCCCTCCCGCACCTGCGTCGGGTGGTGCACATCAGCGGCTACCGCATGGCCGCGGCCGACGCGGACTCCCCGGACTACCGGCGGGACGGCGCCTACGAGGCGTCCAAGCGCGAGGGCGACGCGACGGCACGCGCGCGGGCCCGGGAACTGGGCGTTCCGCTGTCCGTCGCCAACCCCAGCACGGTGATCGGCCCGGGACAGTACGTCGGCCTGGCGGACCTGGTCGGGGAGCTGTGGCGGGGCCGCCTCGCCGCCCTCCCCGGCGGCCCGGACATCTTCCTTCCCGTCGTCGAACTCACCTACTTCGTACGGTTCCTGGCCTCCCTTCCCGAGCACCCGGCGAGCGCCGACAGCACCTACTGGGTGCTCGACGACACCACGCCCCCGCTGCCGGAACTCGTCTCCCTGCTCGCCGGGCACATGGGCGTGCGGGCACCGCGCCGTTTCGTCCCGATCCCGCTCCTGAAGCGGCTGCCCCGCGCTCTCACCCAAGCGGATCCCGAGACGCTGTCCTTCCTCTCCACCGACCGGTACGACACCTCGCCCGCACGCGAGTTCGCCCGGTCCTGCGGCCTGGAGATGCCCCCGGTGGGCGAAGCCCTGCGCGAGTGGGCCGACGATCTGGTGGCCGCGCGCTTCGGCCGGGTCCGGCCCCCGGGCGCGCCGTACGGATTCCAGCAGGTGGGGAAGGACAGGACCTGGGTGGTGGGTGACCGGCAGCGCCCGGACTACGTGTTCCTGCACGGCCTTCCGATCGACGCGGACTCGTGGTCGGAGGTGACCGCCCGGGTGGACGCCCCCTCCCTGGCCGCCGATCTGCCGGGGTTCGGGCGGTCGGCGCCCTCCCGGCAGTCCCACGACGACTGGCTGGCCGCCTTCCTCGCGCCGCTCGGCAACCGGCCGGTCCTGGTCGCGCACTCCTACTCCTGCGGACCGGCCCTGCGGTACGCGCTCAGGTATCCGGAGCGCGTGGGAGCCCTGGTCCTCGTGTCCCCGGCCTTCCTCCAGCCGCCGTCCTCATGGCTGATGCGCTCCCCTCTCGCCGTGCCGGCACTGCGCCGGATGACGGCAGAACGGCTGGCGGGATCGCTCGGGCTGCCGCACGACGGTTACCTCGAGGGGCCGGTGGCCGACCTGCGGCGTTCCGGCGCGGCAGTCAGGGTGGTCGCGGCCCTGCGCTCGGCGTACGGGCAGCGCGGCGCCCTGCTGAGCGCCCTGCAGCGCGTCGAGGTGCCGGTGGAACTCGTCGTCGGGGAGCGGGACCCGCTGGCGGAGCCGACCGGGCTGCCGGTCACCGAGATCGCGTCGGCCGGGCACTACCCCCAGCTCACGCATCCGGGCGAGGTCGCCCGCCACCTCGTCACGGTGCGGGAGCGGGCCGCTGCCCGGTAGCGACGTAAACGCCTCCGCCGGTCCGTAGCTCCGCGGGGGCCCGGCCGGCGCGCCCGCCGGGTGCTCAGCCACGGGTGAAGGTCAGCACCACGTTGTGCCCGCCGAAGCCGAAGGAGGTCGACAGCGCCGCGGTGGCGTCGATCGGGCGGGGGGAACCGGTCACGAGGTCCAGTTCGATGCCGTCGCCGGGCTTCTCCAGGTTGCGCACCGGGGGCACGATCGACTCCTTGAGCGCGAGCACCGTGAGGATCGCCTCCACGGCCCCCGAGGCGCCCAGCAGGTGGCCCGTGGCGGACTTCGCGGCGGTGACCACGGCATGATCACCCACCGCGGCCGTCACCGCGCGGGACTCGACGATGTCCCCCTGGGGCGTCCCGGTCGCGTGTGCGTTGACGTGGCCGATGTCGCCGCCGGTCAGCCCCGCGTCGCGCAGGGCCTCCTCGATGGCGCGCACCTGCCCCGCGCCGTCGGGCAGCGTGATGTCGTGCGCGTCGGACGTGACACCGGCCCCCGCCAGCGCCGCGTGCACCCGGGCGCCGCGCGCCCGCGCGAAGTCCCCCCGCTCCAGTACGACCATGCCCGCCCCCTCGGACATCACGAAGCCGTCCCGGTCCCGGTCGAACGGCCGCGAGGCCTGGTCCGGGGCGTCGTTGCGCAGCGACAGGGCGCGCATCTGGGCGAAAGCGCCGAGCGAGAGGGGATGGATGCAGGCGTCCGTGCCTCCGGCCACCACCACATCGGCACGGCCGGCCCGGATGAGCAGGGCGCCCACCGCGATCGCCTCGGCACCCGAGGCGCAGGCGCTGGTCGGGGCGTGGGTGCCGGCCCGCGCCCCGAGCAGCAGACTCACCACCGCCGAAGGGCCGTTGGGCATGAGCCTGGGGACGGTGTACGGGGACACCGCCCGCTGGCCCCGCTCACCCATCCGGTCGTGCTGGTCCAGTATGGTCAGCGCTCCCCCGATGCCGGTGCCCACGACGACGGCCAGCCGTTCGGGTTCGACCTCCACGGGCCCCGCGTCGGACCATGCCTCCCTGGCCGCGACCAGCGCCGCGGCCTGACTCCGGTCCAGCCGGCGCCTCTGCACGCGGTCCACCTCGGCGTAGGGGTCCTGGAGCATGCTGCCCGCGATGTGGACGGGCAGCCGTGTGACCCACGGGGCGTCGATCGGCGTGATGCCCGACCGGCCCGCCAGCAGTCCACCCCAGGTGGCCTGGACGTCGGCGCCGAGCGGGGTCGTGGCCCCCATGCCCGTGACCAGGACGTCGTCCGTCGTCCCGCTGCGGCGAGGCGCGGTCTCACCGTCCGTACGCCGCACGACGTCCCCCTTCGCCCTCGGCCGACCAGGCACGCCTGCTGAGCCCCGCGACCGTGAGCCGCGCCACCGCGTGCATCAGGCCGAGGGCGCCCGTCACCTGGGCCGGGTCGTCGTGGACGGCCGGGCGCGTGGGGGTGGTGATGTCCGTGCCTCCCCCGGCGCCGGTCTCCCTCGGTGCGCCGGTGCCCCCGAGGGCCTCCCCGCCCGGACCGGGCGGGGAGCCAGAACCCTCTCTCCGGCCGGCCGCCTCCCCGCCGTGAAATGCATTCGATTCCACAGTCACACCCATACCAGCTCCCCATTACTTTGCACCGCGCGTGGCTTGAAAATGCCGTAGACCCGGACGGGCGCACAGAATGCCACCAGACGGAGACGAGTTACCGGCCGCGGATTCCTCTCACCGCGGCCACAACTCAAGCTAAGCGACACCGCCCCTTCTCCGCCTCGGCTATTCTGTCGAATTATCGCCTCCCCCTTTCAGCGGATTCTCCCCCGGTCGGAGGGGGGCACAGGGGGCGCAGAACGGAATGACGAAGAGAGCGCCTCACCTCCTTGACGTGTACAGCATGCCCAGCTCAGCACCATGATCAAATTCTTTCTGATTTGTCGTACAATGCCTTCGATTATTGCTCATTGCCACAACACTCAGGAATGCTGCATAGTAAAGAAAGAGGCTGCAGAGAACAGTTCCCTGCCACCTCGGTCCAGTGCACTTCAAAAATAAATCGATGCGCGGTGGGACCAAGGGGCTTCGGATGTCTTTCTCGTTCTCCTGCAAAAATCGGAAAGGGAGATTCGTGCCGCACACCAAAAGGCCTCACCCGTCCTCGGCCGAGGAACAGGTTCACGTAGTCCGCTGGCCCGTCGAAGCGTCGAAGCTGGAGCACTTCCGGCACAAGGGTGTACTCCGCCTCCTCGTGATCGAGAACGGGGCGACGCCACCCGTGTCGACGGACGTGCGGGAGGACTGGGTCCGGTCCCCGATCACCCGGGAGGACTTCGCCGCGCGCATCTCCGCCCTGCGCGCCAGGGCGTCCTCGCACGACGTGCCGGCGCTGGACCATGACGGACTGCTCAGGTACGGCAGCCGCGTCGTGCCCGTGTCCCCGACCGAGATGTACCTGTTACGGCCCCTGGTACAGCGTTTCGGCAGCCTGGTGGCCCGCGACGAGCTGCTCACGCTCCTGAGCACACGGGGCAGCACGGCGAGCCGGAACGCCCTGGACCTGCACGTGATGAGGATCCGGCGCCGGCTCCTGCCCCTGGGGCTGCGGGTCCGCACGGCCAGTCGGCGCGGCTATCTGCTGGAGGCGCTGGGCTGAGCACGGAGCCCCTGCCGGACATCGGTCCGGCAGGGGCTCCGTCGGTGCCCGGTGTCATCGGACCGCGCTCACGCGGTCCTCAGGCGAAGCCACGCGGTCCCCGGCCGAAGCCCCGTGGCCCCCGGGCGTGCGCACTCGGTCCTCGGCCGTCCTCACGCCACTCCGGCCCTCGGCGGGGCGGAGCAGCCGCAGGCCGTGGGCGCGAGCCCCGTCCGGTGCGCGTAGATCACGGCGTGCACCCGGTTGCGCAGGTGCAGCTTGTCGAGCAGGTTCTGCACGTGCGACTTGACGGTGCTCTCGCTCACCACGAGCTCGGCGGCCATCTCCGCGTTGCTGAGGCCGCGGGCGAGAAGGTGCAGGACTTCGCGCTCGCGCCGGGTCAGCAGATCGGCACGGGCGCCGTGCGGGTCGGGCAGGGGGCGGGGCACCGGCCTCGGCCAGAGCTCTTCGCTTCCGGCGCCGTGCCGCGGGCCGGGGGCCACGTGGACGGCGTACCCCGCCGCGACCATGTGGACGGCGGACACCAGCTGCTCCGGGGTGGCGCTGCTCAGCACCACGCCCTTGGCTCCGGCGCGCAGGGCCTCCCGCGCGGTGCCGTCGGGCCCCTGCGCGGTCAGCAGGACCGCCGGCATGGAGTCACCGTGGCGTGCGGCCAGGGCCGTGACCAGGCCGACCACGTCGAGGCCGGGTGACTGGGCGTCGGCGAGCACCACTCCTGGGCTGAGGCGCAGCACCTCACGCTCGGCCTCGGCGGCGTCGGCGGCCTCACCGGCCACTTCGAGGGCCCGGTCCTGATCGAGAATGGCCCGGATGCCGGTCCGGGTGATGGCGCGGTCGTCGACGAGCAGGACGCGGACGAGTGCGGTGATCGGTCTCTCCTTCCGTGCGGAACGTGGGAAACGCCTCGGTGGTGCGGCCCGCGGGGTATGCCGTCATGGTCAGGCGGTCAGGTCCGCGACCGGCACCGTGGTCGGCCGGCGCCGCCCGACGGGGCTCGGAGGGCAGGCCCGCCGGAGCGGTGGGGGCCGTCCGCCGCAAGGCCGTGGCGCGGGGTCCCTCGGGTCCGGCGGCGGCCCGCCCAGGTCAGGCCTGGGCGCTCCCGGCGCCGGAGATCTTCACGCCGGCACCCCTGTCGGCGGGCCGGCCCGCGCCCCGCCGTCTCGGCGTCGTGAGGACGGCGAGCGCGCCGACGGCGATGAGGCACGCGCCGGTCCACAGGGCGGGGACCATGCCGTCGGTGAACCCGTCCGCCGTGACGAGGTCGCCGTGCGCGGTGAACACGGAGGCCAGGACGGCGACTCCGAGGACACCGCCCAGCTCCCGCAGCGAGTTGACCGCGCCCGAGGCCATCCCCCGGTCCTGGGCGTCGACCGAACTCATCACCAGGTTCGCGGTCGGGGAGAAGTAGAAGGTCATGCCGAGCCCGCACATGACGAGGGCGGGGACCAGGGACACGTAGTCCACGTCCGGTGAGACGCGCGCGGCGATCCAGCCGAGGCCGCAGGCCTGGAAGGTCAGGCCGATCGCGACGATGGCCCGGCTCCCGATCCGGTCGGAGAGGAAGCCGACCAGCGGCGCCACGAAGATCGGTACCGCGGTCCAGGGCAGGATGCGCAGGCCCGCCTCCATCGGGGAGTAGCCGCGCGGGCCCTGGAAGAACTGGGTGAGGAGGAAGACGGAGCCGAACATGCCGGCGAACATCAGCAGCCCCGCGGCGTTCATCCCGCTGAAGGTCCGGTGGCGGAACAGCCGCATGGGGAACATGGGCATGTCCGTGCGGAGCTCCCAGAGGACGAACGCCGCCGAGACGAGGGCGCCCCCGGCCAGGGCGGTCAGGACGAGCGGACTGCTCCAGCCGTCCGTGGGGCCCTGGATGAGACCGAAGACGATGCCGAAGAGACCGACGCCGGCCAGGACGGTCCCGATCAGGTCGAGCCGGGAGTTGGGTCCGCGGCTCTCGGCGAGCTTCCACCGGCCGAGCGGCAGCAGGACGAGCCCGATCGGCACGTTGATCCAGAAGATCCACTGCCAGGTCAGGTGCTCCACCATCACCCCGCCGATGAGCGGCCCCATCGCGATGGCCAGCCCTTCGACGGCGCTCAGCGCCCCGAGCACGGCGCCGCGACGGGCAGCCGGGGCCACGGCGGTGAGCAGGGTCAGGTTGAGGGGCATCAGCGCGGCGGCGCCGAGCCCTTGCAGGGCACGGGCCGCGATGAGCGCGCCGATGCCGGGGGCGAGCGCCGCCGCGGCCGACGCGGCGGTGAACACACCGAGTCCCACGACGAACATCCGCCTGCGCCCGAACCGGTCGCCCAGGGCCGCGCCGGGAAGCATCAGGACGGCGTAGGTGAGGGTGTAGGCGTTGACGGTCCACTCGAGTTGCTGGATGTCGCCGCCGAGGCTCTCCCGGATCGCGGGCAGAGCGGTGATGACGACCAGGTTGTCGAGGGAGACCATGGCCACGCCGAGGCCACAGCACAGGAACGTCCACAGGACGTTCCGCTTGGAGACATGCATGATTGCCTTTTCCTGGAGGAGGGGCCGCGGACCTGACACCGGCGGCGGTCCCGCGCGGGAGGGGAGCCGCGGGACCGCCGCCGGTGAGGCGCGCGCGGTCGGTTCAGCGCGCGCCGGTACCGCGCATGACGCGGATGATCGGCGGCACCAGGGCCGCCAGTTCGAACGGCCACCGCAGGCGGGTAAGCCAGCGCTCGCCCAGCGGCCGGGCCAGCTGGTGCACGTCCAGGCTGATTTCCTGACGCACCCGCCGGCCCGCGAGCACGCGCACCGCCATGTGGGAGCTCAGCACCCCGAACGCCGTGGCGGTGTAGGCGACCTGCGGGAAGCTGTAGTCCTGGCGCAGGTGGTTCGCCCGGATCTCCGCGAGCATCTCGGCGGGCACCCTGCGCAACGGCACCGCGCGCCGCAGGAGTTCCCAGGTGTCCTGCTGCTCGATGTCCTCCACGGTGATGGCGCCGTCGAAGGGTTCACGGATGCGCCGGTAGTCGTAGCAGCGCACGTACTGGCTTCCGGCCATGTCCCAGCCGGTGATGAGGGGCAGCCTCCGCTGGACGGCCACGCGGTGCAGCAGGTGCTTGGCGCGCCATCCGTCGAGCGTGGTGACGTCCACCCCGTCGATGACGAGCTGGCTCGGCGCGGTGAGCCGCTGCACCGTCGACGCGGTCACCCCTTCGGTGAACACCGTCACCCGGGCGTGCGGGTTGATCGACATGATGCGTTCCGCCGCACCCGCGGCCTTGTTCTGCTCGATGTCGGCGGCGACCGCGCTCTGCCGGTTGAGGTTGTTCAGCTCGAAGGTTCCCGGGTCCGCCACGACGAACCGCTGCACGCCGAGCCGCGTCAGCGGCTCCACGGCCGCGCCGCCGATCGACCCGCACCCCGCCACCAGGATCGTGGCGTCGCGGAGCGCCGACTGTTCACCCGCCGAGACGACGCCCGTGTTCCGGGTGACCAGTTCGTCGTAGAAGACGCTGTGCGGCCCCGATTCCCCGTCGGCCGGCGTACGGCCCAGGTGTTCCAGGGTCATGCGGCACCTCCGCGCTGGCGGGGGATCATGGAGCCGCCGTTCGCCTGCCGGCGTCCGGCGAGCCGGGCCACCATCTCGTGGTACGAGGTCAGGTCGCTGCTGCCGTCCATGTAGGAGCGGACGACGTCGCGGTACCACGGGAGGTCCTCGGGCACCGGGGCGACGAACGGCTTGGCGAGGACGCCCTGGTGGTAGATGGGGGCCAGCGGGTCGGACTCGGGCAGGCTCGGGGAGGTGTCCTCCACGACGTGGAGGTCGAATCCGGCCAGCCTCAGGTGACGCAGGGCGACGTGCTCCTTGGCGTCGCCGAGCACGAGGCGGATGGCGTCGTCGAGCTGGATCATCGCCTCGCCCATGCCGAGCATGAGGTGCCACGGCACCCGGTCGTGCTGGATCCCGAGCGGCATCGACTGGTCGCGCAGGAAGCGCTTGAGCTCGAAGACCTGGTGGGTGCCGAGCCCGAGCCGCGCGTACTGGCCGAGCAGGTCGATGCCGTGGGCGGCCTCGGTCGGGAACAGGGCGCGCCGTGGCGAGTCGAGGGGGAGACTGACGGGGTCGGCGGAGCAGCTCAGCCCGACGTAGCCGCGGATCCGGCCGGTGCGCGAGCAGAGGGTCACCGTGTGGATGCTCTCCATCTGGCCCGGCCGGGGCAGCGGTTCGTGGTAGGCGGCCGTCCGGTAGACGAGGTCGGCCGAGATCCAGCTGAGCCGCAGGTACTGAGCGAGCCGGAAGCCGAGGATGCCCCGGAGGTAGCGGGCGGGGATCTGGCTGTCCCGCACGGTGAGGGTGATCAGACCGCTGTGGACGTCCTCCGCGTGGTACAGCGGCGTGCCGGAGATCTCCGCCGGGAGCTGCCGGTAGCTGAGCCGCTCGTGGAGTTCGATGATGTCCGCGACGTAGCGCAGGGCGCGGGAGCTGGAGGGGTCGGCGGAGGTGGGGATCGTGGTGCGGGCGCGCCCGTCACCGCCCGCGCGGGGGGATGCGGTGTTCATTCGGCGTCGTCCTCCGCGTAGAGGCTCTCGGTGATCGTGAGTGCCAGCACCTCGGGGGTGCCCTCGTAGATACGGGTCCCGTAGGCGTCGCGGAGCATCTTCTCCACGCCGTACGAGCGGAGGTAGCCCCGGGCTCCGACGAGGGAGAGTGCGGCGTCGGCGACGTCGACGGCCGCACGGTCGGCGAACAGTTTGGCGACGGCGGGCTCGTAGGCGGGCGGGGGCAGCTGGGTGTCCACGGTGTTCGCCGCGTGCAGGTACAGCAGGCGCGCCGCGTCCACCTTCGCGGTCATGTCGGCGAGCTTCGCCGCGGTGAACTGGTGGCGGCGCAGCAGCTCACCGCCCTGGACGCGTTCACCGGCCCAGGCGACGGCCTGTTCGAGGGCGCCCCGGGCCACTCCGGTGGAGATGCCGGCGACGGCGGCGCGGGCCATGTTGCTCTGCGCCATGTTGATGGGCATGCCTTCGCCCTCGCCGCCGATCATGTTCTCGGCGGGCACCCGGACCTCGTGGAACTCCAGTTCGCTCCCCAGGCAGGCCCGGTAGCCCATCTTGTCGGCGACCGGGCCGCGCACGACGCCGGGGAGGTTCAGCGGCACGATGAAGGAGGTGAGCCCGGTGGCGCCGGGGCTGCCCTCCATGTTCGCGAACACGGAGGCGAAGGCGGCGAAGCGGGCGTTGGTGATGAACCGCTTCTTCCCGGTGAGCACGTACTCGTCGCCCTCCCGGCGGGCGGTCATGACGTTGCGTGCGTGCGGTGCGTTGGCCGGGATGATCAGATCGCAGCCGGCCTCCTCCTCCGTCACGGCGTTGCAGGCGAGCACCGGTTCGTCACCGGAGAAGAGCGGCAGGTAGCGCGCCTGGAGCCGGGGGTCGCCCGAGAGGAGCAGCGGCGCCTGGCCGAGCATGGTGGCCCCGAAGACGAGCGCGGTGCCGGGGCACACGGCGGCCACCTCCTCCAGAGCGGTGGCGACTCCGAGCATTCCGAGGCCGAGACCGCCGTAGTCGGTGGGGACCGCGGCCCGGGTCAGGCCGATCTCGTGGCCGCGGCGCATCACGTCCCAGTCGAAGTCCTCGGCCGGCGCCTGGTCGAGCCGGCGGACCAGGGGCTTGACGGTCTCCTGCGCGAAGCGCCTCGCGTCGTCCTTGAGTTGCTGGACCTCCGGGGGCAGCGTGTCGAAGTTGAGCTCTGGGGAGAGGTCTGCCGGTACGTCAATGGTCATGGGTTCCGTTGCTCCTCGGGCACTGGTGTCGTCGGGATGTACGCGGAAGGTCAGGCACCGACGCCGGACTCCGCGGCGATCGCCGGATAGCTGTCGAAGGCGGGCTGGAGCATCGGCACCAGCTCCAGGACCTTGGCGATGCGGCCGCGGATCCGGACCTTGCCGGTGGCGATGGCGGCGGGCACCAGCAGGCGGCCCATCCACAGGGCGTGCGCGGTGTCGCAGGACATCTTGAGAGTGATGGAGGCCTTGGACGGGGGCTCCCCGTGGACGACACCCTCGGACGAGACGAAGATCCGGCAGTCGGGCTTGGTGTGCACCAGCTGCACCGACAGCGCCTCCCTGCGCGCCTTCTCCACGAACTGCTCGTCCTCCAGCAGCACGTCGAAGAGCCGGCCGAACACGTCGGACGCCATTTCGCTGGACGAGAATACGGTCATGCTTCCCCTTTGATATCTCAGCGGTCCGACGCCCGCCGTACGAGGAAAAGGGTTCATTTTTTTCCGGATGCCTGTACACCGGAGAAAACCCTGCGGAGCGGTGCGAATACTGCCGACCGGACGGTGGGAGTGCGCCTGCTCGTCGAGCGTCGATGTCCGCACGCTATGACACCTCCGGGAGAGCTTCACCCGCATCGACAGGTCGCCGAAAAAAGATGGAAAGAAATGGGTAAGCGAATGCCGAGCAAGGCTCTGAGCAGCAGCGATGTGTCGATCGCGCCGCCCACCGCCGCCCTGGACGATGCGGGATCCACGACGTTCGAACGAGGATCGGCCAGGCGCGGCCCGCCCCCTCCCCCTCGTGGACGGAACGAGTTGACGGCGGGTGACATCGTTCCCCAGAAATGCAACTCGATCGAAAAGCGAAGGCCATCGATATCGCCACGAAGGAGTGATCGGTGAATGCGCCTCTTGCATTTCGGCATTCCGTGCTGCGTCATTGAGGAGTCGCCGCGACGACACACGCACGAGTTCAGGAAAGGAGGTGTCGAATATGCGCAGGATCGAGATGAAGCACCGGATCGCCGTCCGGGCCGACCGTCCCGCGGCCGGTCAGGGTTCCAGCTGGAACTGGACGTGGGCCTACCGCCAGGCGTGAGACCGCGTGCGGGGCCGGGCACTCCCCTGCCCGGCCCCGCACGTGTGTCCGGGCCCTGTTCCCTGCTTCCCCGTGAGCCGAGGAGTCACCTTGCGTCTACGCCGCTCCCGTTGCCTGACCTGCTACTGGCACGACGGCACCTTCGTCGTCCACCCCCACCCCCACGGCACGCCCACGGCGCTCCACCCGGCTGCCGCCGAGATCCTCGACGCTTTCGAGGACTGGAGCACCGCCGCCGAAGCGGCCGAGCAACTGACCCATCTGACCCCGGACACCGTGGAGGAGGCCGTCGGGGCGCTGGTGAGCAGCGGCGCCCTCCTGGCGCACGGCGGCACGGCCGCCCACCGGGACGAGGAGATCGCGGGGCGGTGGGGTTCGTGGATGCCCGAGGCCTCGTTCTTCCACTACGCCACCCAGGACGTGTACGACCCCCCGGGTGCCCCCTCCGACGGGAACCCGCCGGCCCCGGGCGAGGTCCCGGCAGTCGCGTCGCCCGACCGTGCCCCGGGCGAGGACCCGGTGCCTCTGCCTCCCCTGTTCACGGAACATCCGGATGTTCCCCTCCTCCTGTTGCCCCGCCGGCCGGCGGGGCTCGGGGCAGCGTTCGGGCAGGTGCTGTACGAGCGCCGTACGCACCGCGACTTCACCGGCGAGCCGGTGCCGCTGGAGACCCTGGCCGCCCTGCTGTCCGCGGTCTTCGGGCCGGTCGACTTCATCGACTGCGGGCGGGGCGCCCTGTACCGGCGCACCAGCCCGCAGGGCGGCTCCCGGCAGGAGATCGACGCCTACGTGGGCGCCCTGGACGTCGAGGGCCTGGACCCGGGCTGGTATCACTACGACGGCCTGCGCCACGGTCTCGAACTGCTCACCGAGGGCTTCACTCCCGCGGAGGCCGCCCGTCTCTGCGCCGGCCAGGAGTGGGCGGCGCGGCCCGCCTTCCTGGTCGTGCTCGCCGCGCGGCTGGAGCGGATGAGCGCCAAGTACCCGACGCCCCGCGCCTACCGGGTCTGTCTGCTGGACGCCGGGCACCTCGGGCAGACCTTCGCCCTGACCGCGACGGCCCTCGGCCTCGGCCCCGCCCAGACAGGCGCCTTCAGGGACTCCGAGGTGGCCGAGCGGTGCGGCCTGGACAACACCGGCCAGGTCCCGCTCTATGTGCTGGCGGCCGGACACCCCGCCCGGGCCGGGCGGGACGCTCCGCCGCCCGCCGGTGTCCCCGCCTTCGGCGCCACCACGCTGCTCGGCCGCTGACCCCGGACCGCCTCGGGCCCGCCGGACCGGCGCCCCGCGCGAGCCGGGTGGCGTACGCCCCGCCGGCTCAGCCCCGGTCCAGGAACGGCTCCAGCAGGCCGGGGACGGCCTCGGACGCGAAGGCAAGGCCCTCGGACGCGTCGGTGTCGTGTGCCGTGTAGGCGCCGCCTCCCGCCGCCGTCGTGGCGGTGACGCTCAGCAGCCCGGCCCTGCGCTGGAACCAGGACTGCTTCACCGTCCAGCCGATCACCCCCGCCCGCTGGAGGGCCGCCGTGGAACGCCGGACCGTTCCGGAGCGGGTGACCAGGTAGCCGCCGCTGAGCGCGTGGCCCAGTGAGCGGTACGCGTCGAGGCCCAGCAGCACGGAGAGCGGCAGGAACACCACCGCGCAGGCGAGCGCGGTCCACAGCAGTACGGGGCTCAGCAGGACGCCCAGGACTGCCTGGACCAGGACGGGCCCGAGCGCCACGGCCACGGCGCGGCGCAGCCGGCGGCCCCGGGCGGCCCGGGGGTGGGCCGTGAGCCGGGCGCCTGTCGGGGTGGTGGCCTCCCGCAGGACCTCGGCCGCGACGGCGTCGGCGACGGCGCGGGGCACGGCCGGCAGCAAGGTGGTGTGGTCGGCGCTCCGCGTCTCCTCGTCCTTGGCGAGGCCGGTGGTGATCGCGTCCACCCGGGCGGCGCCCACCAGCCGGACGCCCAGTGGCTCCACCAGGTCCACCCCGCGCAGCCGCCGCTCCTCCACGGACAGGGAGCGCGCGGTGAACAGTCCTCGCCGGACCCGCAGGGCGCCGCCCGGTTCGCGCTCCAGACGGTAGTTCCACCACATCTCGACCCACAGCCCGAGTGCGCCGACGACGCCGGCGGCCAGGGCGGCCAGGACGGCCAGGACGATCGCCCAGAGCAGCGGGGTGTCCCGGAAGCGGTCGGCGACCCAGTCGAGGACCTCGCCCTGGGCGCCGACCCAGTCGCTGATCTGGAGGACCCCGCCCGCCGCCGCGCCGCCGAGCATGGGGGCGACGACGGACACGGGTGCGTAGCGGATCCAGCCGAGGTCGAAGCCGGCCAGCTCGCCCTCCCGGTGGCTTCCGGGGGCCGGCGGGGTCCCGCGGTCGAGGAGCTCACGGCGCAGCCGCTCGCCCTCCGCGCGGGTGACGGGATCGAGTTCCAGGGTGGAGTCGCCGCCCTGCTCGCCGGTGCCGATGCGGACCGTGACCAGCCCGAGTACGCGCAGCAGCGGATGGGCGGTGAGATCGACGCTGCGGATCCGCTCGCGGGCCAGCGAACGGCGCCTGACCAGGAGGAGCCCGGAGTGGAGATCGACGCGCTCGGGGCCGACCCGGTACCGGGTGCGCCGCCACCGCACGTAGTCGCCGGCGGCGGCGCAGCCGATCAGCAGGGCCGCTGCGGCCAGCTCCCAGAGGACGGCCCTCGCGAACCCGAGGCGGCCGGACAGCGCGACCGTGACCGGCACGGCGGCGCCGCCGACGACCCCCGCCGTGACCAGCGCGGTGACCAGGACCGTGCGGAGGTGAAGCCGGTGCCAGTCCGGGCCACCGCCCGTGGCCGTGCTCACGTGGCGTCCCCGGGCGTGTCCTGGGTGATGCGGGTCAGCCGCTCCGCGAGCCCGGCGGCGGCCTCGTGCGCCAGTCCCTCGATCCGCACGGCACCCTTGGCGGACGCGGTCGTGACGGTGACCGTGGCCAGCCCGAAGAGCTGTTCCAGGGGGCCACGGACCGTGTCCACGGTCTGGATGCGGGACATCGGCGCGATCCGCCACTCCCGCAGGAAGACCCCGGTGCTCACGTAGACCGCGTCATCGGTGACCTCCCAGCGGTGGGTGCGGTACCACCAGAGCGGGAGGAGGACTCCGCACAGCAGACCGGCGCCCGCGAGGACGGCGGCCGGCAGCAGCAGCCAGAACCTCGCCGGAGCGATGAACGCCCCCAGGACGCCCAGGACCGCCACCGGCACCGCGGTCAGCAGCAGGCACTGGGCCCTCCACCAGCCGACGGCCCGGGTGTCCACCCTGTTGCGAGGCGGCCTGAGCCGTATCGTCCCCTCCCCCCTGGTCATGGGCTCAGCGGCCTCGCAGCGAGCGGTACGCCGAGACCAGCGCGGCGGTGGAGCTGTCCAGCTGCTCGCCGCCGGTGCCCTCGGTGAGGACGGGCTCGATCTTCTTGGCGAGCACCTTGCCCAGCTCGACGCCCCACTGGTCGAAGGAGTCGATGTTCCACACGGCGCCCTGCACGAAGACCTTGTGCTCGTACAGCGCGATCAGCTGGCCGAGCACGGAAGGGGTGAGCCGGTCCGCGAGGATCGTGGTCGTCGGGTGGTTGCCGAGGAACGTCTTGTGCGGCACGAGCTCCTCGGGCACACCCTCCGCGCGGACCTCCTCCGGCGTCTTGCCGAAGGCGAGCGCCTGCGTCTGGGCGAAGAAGTTGGCCATCAGCAGGTCGTGCTGGGCGATCAGCCCGGGCAGCAGGTCCTGCACCGGCGCCGCGAAGCCGATGAAGTCGGCCGGGATGACCTTGGTGCCCTGGTGGATCAGCTGGTAGTAGGCGTGCTGCCCGTTGGTGCCGGGAGTGCCCCAGACGACCGGCCCGGTCTGCCATTCGACCGGATCGCCCTGCCGGTCCACGGACTTGCCGTTGGACTCCATGTCCAGCTGCTGCAAGTAGGCCGTGAACTTGGACAGGTAGTGGCTGTACGGCAGGACGGCGTGCGACTGCGCGTCGAAGAAGTGGCCGTACCAGACGCCGAGCAGCCCCAGCAGCAGCGGCGCGTTCTCCTCCGCGGGCGCGGTGCGGAAGTGCTCGTCGACGAGGTGGAAGCCGTCGAGCATCTCGCGGAAGCGCTCCGGGCCGATGGCGATCATCAGCGAGAGGCCGATCGCCGAGTCGTAGGAGTACCGGCCGCCGACCCAGTCCCAGAACTCGAACATGTTGGCCGTGTCGATACCGAAGTCCGTGACCTTGTCCGCGTTGGTCGACAGCGCCACGAAGTGCTTGGCGACGGCTTCCTGACCGGCCCTCAGCTCGGTGAGCAGCCAGTCGCGGGCGGAGGTGGCGTTGGTGATGGTCTCGATCGTCGTGAAGGTCTTGGACGCGACGATGAACAGGGTCTCCGCCGGGTCGAGGTCGCGGACGGCCTCGTGGAGGTCGGCTCCGTCGACGTTCGACACGAAGCGGACGGTGAGCGAGCGGTCCGTGAAGGAGCGCAGCACCTCGTAGGCCATGGCGGGCCCGAGGTCGGAGCCGCCGATGCCGATGTTCACGATGTTCTTGACCGGCTTGCCCGTGTGCCCGGTCCACTCGCCCGCCCGGACGCGGTCCGCGAAGGCGGCCATCTTGTCGAGGACGGCGTGCACGGCCGGCACCACGTTCTCGCCGTCGACCTCGATCACGGCGTCGCGCGGGGCGCGGAGCGCGGTGTGCAGGACGGCCCGGTCCTCGGTGGTGTTGATCTTCTCGCCCCGGAACATCGCGTCCCGCAGCTCGGCCACTCCCGTCGCGGCGGCGAGGTCCCTCAGCAGGCGCAAGGTCTCGCCGGTGACCAGGTGCTTGGAGTAGTCGATGTGGAGGTCACCGACCCTGAGGGTGTACGCCGTACCGCGGTCCGGCGCGTCCGCGAACAGCCGGCGCAGATGGGTGTCGCCGAACTCCTCACGGTGCTTGCCGAGAGCCGCCCACTCGGGAGTCTGATTGAGCTTGGTTCGGCCTTGTGCGTTCATCCCGGAAATCGCCCACTTCTTCTCGTACCTGCAACCTTCCCCGCTGCCCCTCCAACCTAATTGATCGGGAGGGTGCGGCGGAGCAATGGCAGGTTCGGGAGGCGACAAACGCATTCCGGCCGGGCACCCGAGGGGTGACCGGCCGGTGAACGACTAGATTTCGCCGCGGAGTTTCGCCAGGGCCTCGGCGAGGATCGCTTCGCCGTCGGCGTCGCTGCGCCG
Source organism: Streptomyces argenteolus (assembly GCF_042902585.1). Classification (GTDB taxonomy): domain Bacteria; phylum Actinomycetota; class Actinomycetes; order Streptomycetales; family Streptomycetaceae; genus Streptomyces; species Streptomyces argenteolus. The sequence goes on along the minus strand of NZ_JBIBEG010000002.1, from coordinate 1,139,589 downwards.
CTCACGTACGTACGCGAGGTGCGTCTTGTACGGCTCGGTGCGCGGCGGGTCCGGCGGATTGTCCTGGTCCTGCCCGGCCGGGAAACCGCAGCGCGGGCAGTCCCAGGTCTCCGGTACCTGCGCGTCATGGGCGAAGCTCGGCTGCGTCTCGTGCCCGTTCGAGCACCAGAAGGAGATGCGGAGACGCGGCGCGGACTCGCCCCGCTCGGCCTCCCCCATCGGCCCCGCTCCGACCCGGCTTCCCCGGATCGCGTTGCCACTTGCCACGGTCGTAACTCCCTGCGTGATGGTGCTCGAAGATGCCCCAGTCTACGTAAGGCCCAACGCGCGTCCAGTGAAAGGAGTTACACCCTCACCGGGAATCGCGGACGACGGGTCAGCTGTCCAGCTTGATGAGCAGTGCAAGGACGACAATGCACGCGAACCAGGCCAGACCGACCACGACGGTGATGCGGTCGAGGTTCCGCTCGGCGACCGACGAGCCGCCGACGGAGGACTGCATTCCGCCACCGAACATGTCGGAAAGGCCGCCGCCCTTTCCCTTGTGCATCAGCACCAGCAGCATCAGCAGCAGGCTGAAGACGATCAGGGCGATCTCGAACGCCAAAACCACGGCTGGTCCCTACTTTCCGGAATTCATAGGACTGCATGTACGAACAGCGGGGGCCAGGAGGTATAACCCCCTCGGCCCCCGCAAGGGTACGACGGATCGGCGCTACCGCATACTCACTGGTCGCGGAAGCGGACGATCTTGACGAACTCGTCGGCATCGAGAGCGGCGCCGCCGATCAGCGCGCCGTCCACGTCGGGCTGCGCCATGATGGCGCCGACATTGCCGGACTTCACGGAGCCGCCGTACTGGATACGGACGGCGTCGGCCAGCTCCTGCGAGTACAGCTCGGCGAGCCGGCGGCGGATCGCACCGCAGACCTCCTGGGCGTCCTCGGGGGTGGCGACCTCGCCGGTCCCGATGGCCCAGACCGGCTCGTACGCGATCACGATGGACTCGGCCTGCTCGGCCGGGATGTCCTTCAGGGCGCCGTCGAGCTGCGCCAGCGTGTAGGAGACCTGCTCACCGGCCTTGCGGATGTCCAGGCCCTCGCCGACGCAGAGGATCGGGGTCAGGCCGTGCTTGTACGCGGCCTTCACCTTGGCGTTGCAGATCTCGTCGTTCTCGCCGTGGTACTGACGGCGCTCGCTGTGGCCGACGGCGACGAACGTGCACTTCAGCTTGGCGAGCATGGAGCCGGAGATCTCGCCGGTGTACGCCCCGGAGTCGTGGGCGGAGAGGTCCTGGGCGCCGTACTTGATCTTCAGCTTGTCGCCGTCCACCAGCGTCTGCACGGAGCGCAGGTCGGTGAAGGGGGGCAGGACGGCGACCTCGACGGCGTCGTAGTCCTTGTCGGCCAGGGCGAAGGCGAGCTTCTGGACGTGAGCGATGGCCTCGAGGTGGTTGAGGTTCATCTTCCAGTTGCCCGCCATGAGCGGGGTGCGGGTGGTCATTGAGGGTCAGTCCTCCAGTGCGGCGAGTCCGGGAAGCGTCTTGCCCTCGAGGTATTCGAGGCTGGCGCCGCCACCCGTCGAGATGTGGCCGAAAGCATTCTCGTCGAAGCCGAGGATACGGACGGCGGCTGCGGAGTCCCCACCGCCGACGACGCTGAAGGCCGGGGAGTCGACGAGGGCCTGGGCGACCGCCTTGGTGCCCTCGGCGTAGTCGGGGTGCTCGAAGACGCCCATCGGGCCGTTCCAGAAGACCGTGGCCGCGTCGGCGAGCTTCGCCGCGTACAGCTTGCGGGTCTCGGGGCCGATGTCCAGGCCCTCCTGGTCGGCCGGGATGGCGTCGGCGGCGACCGTGGTGGGGTTGGCCGGAGCCTTGGTCTTCAGGTCGGGGAACTCACCCGCGACCAGGACGTCGACGGGGAGCACGAACTCCACACCGAGCTCCTCGGCCCGCTTGAGGTAACCCCGCACGGCCGGGACCTGGTCCTCCTGGAGCAGCGAGGTCCCGACCTCCAGGCCCTTGGCCTTGAGGAAGGTGTAGGCCATGCCGCCACCGATCAGGATGCGGTCGGCCTTCTCCAGCAGGTGGTCGATGACCCCGAGCTTGTCGGAGACCTTGGCGCCGCCGAGGACCACGGCGTAGGGGCGCGCGACGTCCTCGGTGAGCTTCTTCAGGACGCCGACCTCGGTGGCGATCAGGCCACCGGCGGCGTGCGGCAGCCGCGCCGGGAGGTCGAAGACCGAGGCGTGCTTGCGGTGGACGGCACCGAAGCCGTCACCCACGTACACGTCGGCGAGCTGCGCGAGCTGGTCGGCGAAGGCGCCGCGCTCGGCGTCGTCCTTCGACGTCTCGCCGGCGTTGAAGCGGAGGTTCTCGATGACGGCGACCTGACCGTCGGCGAGAGCGTCGACGGTGGCGCGGGCGGACTCACCGACGGTGTCGGTCGCGAAGGCGACCTCGGCGCCGAGCAGCTCGCCCAGCCGGGCGGCGGCGGGGGCCAGCGAGAACGCCGGGTCCGGCGCGCCCTTGGGGCGGCCGAGGTGCGAGGCGACGACGACCCGTGCGCCGGCCGCGGCGAGCTGGGCGACGGTCGGGCGGACGGCGCGGATGCGGCCGTCGTCGGTGATCGTGGTGCCGTCCAGCGGCACGTTGAGGTCGGCGCGGACGAATACCCGCTTGCCCGCGACCCCTTCGGCGAGAAGTTCGTCGATGGTCTTCATCTGTTCCCATACTCCTTGGAAGGACGGATGAGCATGCAAGGGGGCTCGAACGGCGCCGCGTCGCGCCGTCCGAGCCCCTCACATCACACCTGAATGCCTGCCGATCCTAGGATCAGAGCTGGCCGCCGACGAAGACGGTCAGGTCGACGAGACGGTTGGAGTAACCCCACTCGTTGTCGTACCAGCCGAGGATCTTCACCGAGTTGCCCTCCTGGACCATGGTCAGGGAGGAGTCGAAGGTGCAGGACGCCGGGTCGCTGACGATGTCCGAGGACACGATCGGGTCCTCGGTGTAGGACAGGAAGCCCTTGAGGTCGCCGTCCTCGGAGGCCTTCTTGAACGCGGCGTTGACCTCGTCCTTGGTGACCTCGCGCTGCAGCGTCACGACGAGGTCGGTGGCGGAGCCGGTCGGGACCGGGACGCGCATCGCGATGCCGTCGAGCTTGCCCTTGAGCTGCGGGAGGACCAGGGCGGTCGCCTTGGCGGCGCCCGTCGTGGTCGGGATGATGTTCTCGGCGGCGGCGCGGGCGCGACGCAGGTCCGAGTGCGGGAAGTCCAGGATGCGCTGGTCGTTCGTGTACGCGTGGACCGTCGTCATCAGGCCCTTGACGATGCCGAAGTTCTCGTCCAGAACCTTGGCCATCGGCGCCACACAGTTGGTGGTGCAGGAGGCGTTGGAGATGACGTGGTGGTTGGCCGCGTCGTACTTGTCCTGGTTGACGCCCATCACGATGGTGATGTCCTCGTCCTTGGCCGGAGCCGAGATGAGGACCTTCTTGGCGCCACCCGCGATGTGCTTCTCGGCGTCGGCCTTCTTGGTGAAGATGCCGGTCGACTCGATGACGATGTCGACGCCCAGCTCACCCCACGGGATGTCGGCCGGGTTGCGCTCGGAGAGCACCTTGATGGTGTGGCCGTCGACGGTGATGGTGTCGGCGGTGTGGCTCACCTCTGCTTTGAGACGACCCAGAATGGTGTCGTACTTCAGCAGGTGGGCCGTGGTCGCAGTGTCACCCAGGTCGTTGACAGCCACGATCTCGATGTCCGCACCCTGCTCCAGCAGCGCGCGGAAGTAGTTACGACCGATGCGGCCAAAGCCGTTGATGCCTACGCGGATCGTCACGAACCGATCTCCTCGTTAGGAACGCCGGTTTCGATGCCGGCGAGTTTTATAGGGATGTCCCCGACCGCCTCCGACCCTACCTCTCCGAAGGCCCCGGGGTGACATCGAGAGGGGCGGCGTGAAGCGAGAACTCCTTACTCCCGAGTAGGAGTATCGGATTCCGTTCGAGCGGGCCGCCGGGGACGGCCGCCGCGCCCCTCGTGGTCACCGAGCGTCAACTCCCGCCGGGACCCAACTCCTTGCGGCGCGCGGGCCCATGGACACGGCCGCGGTGCCGATGTCACGAGCAGTCACCGACGAGGGCTCGGTCCGCCCCCGCCTCGCCGGCGGACCGGGTCGCGAATGCCGCGGGACGGGATCTACGCTCAATTGTGCGGAGCGGCACTCAATCGATATCGCGGCGGATCCGCACACTTTCGGGCGACGCTCGACCCGGAACTCCTGTACCCCGAAGCGCTCAATCGTGCGGGGTGGCGCTCACTCAAAGCATCCGAGGTGCCCACACAATCGGGCGGTACCGCGCGCAGCCAATCGGCAGGACAGCGGTGGATCAATCCGGTGGGCCCGCCGCTGGCCGAATCCGGCCGGGCGGCACTCGCTCCATTACCGGAAAAACGGTCCGCGGAATTCGGAATGGATCCCGCCCGGGCGGGGAAATACCCCCGCCCGGCGCCCTCCACACCCCGGCCGTACCCCGAGAGCCGGCCGGGACCCGCCGGGCGCTCAGCCCACGAGGCCGTCGGCCATCTCCTCGCTGAGGGTCGACTCGGTGCCCGGGATGCCGAGGTCCTGGGCACGCTTGTCGGCCATGGCCAGGAGGCGCCGGATGCGGCCGGCGACGGCGTCCTTGGTCAGCGGCGGATCGGCGAGCGCGCCCAGCTCCTCCAGGGAGGCCTGCTTGTGCTCCATGCGCAGCCGTCCGGCCGCGGCGAGGTGCTCCGGGACCTCCTCGCCGAGGATCTCCAGCGCGCGCCCCACACGTGCGCCCGCTGCGACGGCCGCACGCGCGGACCTGCGGAGGTTGGCGTCGTCGAAGTTGGCGAGGCGGTTGGCGGTGGCACGCACCTCCCGCCGCATGCGGCGCTCCTCCCAGGCCAGCACCGACTCGTGAGCGCCGAGGCGGGTCAGCAGGGCGCCGATGGCGTCACCGTCGCGGACGACCACACGGTCCACCCCCCGCACCTCGCGGGCCTTGGCCGCGATGGAGAGCCTGCGTGCGGCACCGACCAGGGCGAGCGCGGCCTCCGGGCCGGGGCAGGTCACCTCCAGCGAGGAGGAGCGGCCCGGCTCGGTGAGCGAGCCGTGCGCCAGGAAGGCACCACGCCAGGCCGCCTCGGCATCGCAGGTGGCCCCCGAGACCACCTGCGGGGGCAGACCCCGGATGGGGCGGCCCCGGCCGTCCACCAGGCCCGTCTGGCGCGCCAGCTGGTCGCCGCCCGCCACCACGCGCACGACGTAGCGGGAGCCCCGGCGCAGTCCGCCGGGAGCCATCACGATGAGCTCCGAGCTGTGCCCGAAGATCTCCAGGATGTCCCGCTTGAGCCGACGCGCCGCCATCGCCGTGTCCAGCTCGGCCTCGATCACGATCCGGCCGCTCACCAGGTGCAGCCCGCCCGCGAACCGGAGAATCGCCGAGACCTCTGCCTTTCTGCAGCAGGTCCGGGTCACGGGAAGCCGAGAGATTTCGTCCTTCACCGCTGGCGTCATCGCCATGGGCCGATCCTTCCATGCATCCGAAAAATACGGTCGTACGCGGCGGCCAACAGCTCCGGATCATGAATCGGAACGCCGTCGGGTGAGGCCACGGGGGCCAGCTCGACCGCGGCTCCGAGCCGCTGGGCGGCGTCGGCGAGGGACTCGCGGTCAGGCACGGCGGCCTCGTCGGCCAGCACCACGTCCATGGCGAGTTTAGGGGCGTGTCGTCCCAAAACCTCCAAATGACGCTGCGGTGAGAAGCCATCTGTTTCACCGGGCTGTGGTGCGAGGTTCAGCGAGAGGACCTTACGGGCCTTCGTGGTCACCAGTGCGTCGAGCAGCTCGGGCACCAGTAGATGCGGAATCACCGAGGAGAACCAGGACCCTGGACCGAGAACCACCCAATCGGCGTCGAGGACGGCGGCCACCGCCTCCGGGACGGCGGGCGGGCCGGCGGGGACGACGTGCACCGACTGCACCTCGCCCGGGGTCAGGGCCACCGTGGCCTGGCCGCGCACCGTGACGGTCTCCTCGGGCCGCTCCGGGTCGTGTCCCCGTACGAGCGCCTGGAGCTCCAGGGGCACGGCGGACATCGGCAGCACCCTGCCGTGCGCCCCGAGCAGCTTGCCGACCAGGTCCAGCGCCTGGACGTGGTCCCCCAGCTGCTCCCAGAGCGCGACGATGAGCAGGTTGCCCACCGCGTGCTCGTGCAGATCGCCCTTGGACTCGAAGCGGTGCTGGATGACCTGGGCCCAGGTCCGGCCCCATTCGTCGTCCCCGCAGAGCGCGGCCAGCGCCTTGCGCAGGTCTCCGGGCGGCAACACGCCGAGCTCCTCGCGGAGCCGTCCGCTGGAGCCGCCGTCGTCGGCGACGGTGACCACGGCCGTGAGGTCGCCCGTGATCCGGCGCAGCGCCGTCAGCGAGGCCGACAGGCCCATGCCGCCGCCGAGGGCGACGACCTTGGGCGCGCCGCGATTGCGGCCGGAGAGCGCGGCCGTGGCCCTGCTCAGCCGTCGCAGACGCATGTTGCGACTGGTCACTCGCGCCCCATGTCCCGGTGGACGAGGACGGTCTCGATCCCTTCGGTGGCCAGCCGGGCGGCCAGCTTCTCCGACATCGCGACGGAGCGGTGCTTGCCGCCGGTACAGCCGACGGCGATGGTCACGTAACGCTTGCCCTCGCGGCGGTAGCCGGCGGCGATGAGCTGGAGGAGCTCCGTGTACTGGTTGAGGAACTCCTTGGCGCCCGGCTGGTCGAAGACGTAGTCGGACACCTCCTCGTTGAGGCCGGTGAACGGACGGAGCTCGGGGACCCAGTGCGGATTGGGCAGGAAGCGGCAGTCGACGACGAGGTCGGCGTCGACCGGGAGGCCGTACTTGAAGCCGAACGACATCACCGTCGCCCGCAGCTCGGGCTCCTCGTCGCCGGCGAACTGGGCGTCCATCTTGGCCCGCAGTTCGTGCACGTTGAGGCTGGAGGTGTCGATGACCAGGTCGGCGTCCCCGCGCAGCTCACGCAGCAGATCGCGCTCGGCCGCGATGCCGTCGACGATGCGGCCGTCGCCCTGGAGGGGATGCGGCCGGCGGACCGATTCGAAACGGCGTACGAGGGCGTCGTCGGAGGACTCCAGGAAGACGATCCGCCGGGTGACGTGCTTGGCCTCCAGGTCCGCGAGGGACTCCCGGAGGTTGTCGAAGAAACGGCGGCCCCGTACGTCGACGACGACGGCGATACGCGCGACGTTGCCCTGGGACCGGGCGCCGAGCTCGACCATGGTGGGGATCAGGGCGGGCGGCAGGTTGTCGACCACGAACCAGCCGAGGTCTTCCAGGCACTTGGCCGCCGTACTGCGCCCGGCGCCCGACATTCCGGAGATGATCACCAGCTCGGGGATGGCGGGGGCGGTCGCCTCGGCCTTCTCCGTGGTGCTTGCCGTACTCACGTGTGCTGCTCCGTCTGCTCGGCCGCGTTCGTTCCGGTGCTCATGCGCGTGCTCGGTCATGTCCTGCTGCCCCCGTCGTCCTCTTCAATGATCTCTCCTGTGGCGGTGTTCACGGCAGGTGCGGCCGGGGCCGCCGCGGCGAGGGCCACGGCCACGGATTCCGCGGTCCTGCGCCCTATCCCCGGCACCTCGCAGATCTCGTCGATTGTCGCCTGCCGCAGCCTCTTCACGGACCCGAAATGCTTGATCAGCGCCTGCTTGCGGGTCTCGCCGAGGCCCGGGACGTCGTCCAGGGGGCTGCTGCGGATGCGCTTGGCCCGCTTGGCCCGCTGGTAGGTGATGGCGAAGCGGTGGGCCTCGTCGCGGATCCTCTGGAGGAGGTAGAGGCCCTCGCTGGAGCGCGGCAGGACCACCGGGTCGTCGTCGTCGGGCAGCCAGACCTCTTCGAGACGCTTGGCGAGGCCGCAGACGGCGATGTCGTCGATGCCCAGCTCGTCCAGGGCCCGCTTGGCCGCGGCCACCTGGGGCTGCCCGCCGTCGACGACGACGAGCTGGGGCGGGTAGGCGAAGCGCTTGGGACGGCCGTCGTCCTCGCGGGGCTCCTCCCGCACGGGGCCGGCTTCCGCCTGCGCGGGGGCCACCGCCTGGGGTGCGGGCTCTCCGGAGGCCTCCGCCCCGCCTGCCGGGGCCGGTCCCGGGCCGGTGGGACGCACTCCGCCGGCGAGGGCCGCCGCCGGGCCCGCCGGGGCCACACCGCCTGCCGGCGCCGGCACCGGGCCCGTGGGAGCGGGCGTCTCCTCCCACTCGCCGGTGCGTTCCTTCTCCTGGAGGTAGCGCTTGAAGCGGCGGCCGATGACCTCGTGCATCGAGCGGACGTCGTCCTGGCCCTCGAAGCCCTTGATCTGGAAGCGCCGGTACTCGCTCTTGCGTGCGAGGCCGTCCTCGAAGACCACCATCGACGCGACCACGTCGTCGCCCTGGAGGTGCGAGATGTCGAAGCACTCGACGCGCAGCGGCGCCGTGTCGAGGCCGAGCGCCTCGGCGATCTCCTCCAGGGCGCGGGAGCGGGTGGTGAGATCGGAGGCACGCTTGGTCTTGTGCAGCCCCAGAGCCTGCTGGGCGTTGCGCTGGACCGTGCCCATGAGGTCCTTCTTGTCGCCCCGCTGCGGAATGCGGAGGCTGACCTGGGAGCCCCTGCGGCCCGCGAGCCACTGGGACACGGCCTCGGGGTCCTCGGGGAGGGCCGGGACCAGCACCTCCTTCGGCACGGAGTCACCCGACTCCTCTCCGTAGAGCTGCTGGAGCGCGTGCTCGACGAGGCCCGCCGTGTCGACAGCCTCGACCTTGTCGGTGACCCAGCCGCGCTGGCCGCGCACCCGCCCGCCCCGGACGTGGAAGATCTGGACGGCCGCTTCGAGCTCGTCCTCGGCGACGGCGATGAGGTCGGCGTCGGTGGCGTCGGCGAGGACGACGGCGCTCTTCTCCATGGCGCGCTTGAGCGCCTCCGCGTCGTCGCGCAGCCGGGCCGCCCGCTCGTACTCCATCTCCTCGGCCGCCTGCATCATGTCCTTCTCCAGGCGGCGGATGTACGTCCCGGTGCGGCCCGCCATGAAGTCGCAGAAGTCCTCGGCCAGATCCCGGTGTTCCTCGGGGGTGACCCGTCCGACACAGGGGGCGGAGCACTTGCCGATGTAGCCGAGGAGGCAGGGGCGGCCGGTCCGTTCGGCGTTCTTGAAGACACCGGCGGAGCAGGTGCGCACGGGGAAGACCCGCAGCATCAGGTCGACCGTCTCGCGGATCGCCCAGGCGTGGCCGTACGGGCCGAAGTAGCGGACGCCCTTCTTCTTCGCGCCGCGCATGACCTGGACGCGGGGGAAGTCCTCGTTGAGCGTCACCGCGAGGTAGGGATAGCTCTTGTCGTCGCGGTACTTGACGTTGAACCGCGGGTCGAACTCCTTGATCCAGGTGTACTCCAGCTGGAGCGCCTCGACCTCCGTGGACACGACGGTCCACTCGACGGAGGCCGCGGTCGTGACCATCGTGCGCGTACGCGGGTGCAGGCCCGCCAGGTCCTGGAAGTAGTTGGCCAGGCGCTGGCGCAGGTTCTTGGCCTTCCCGACGTAGATCACCCGGCGGTGCTCGTCGCGGAATTTGTAGACCCCCGGGGAGTCGGGGATCTGTCCCGGCTTGGGGCGGTAGCTGGAGGGGTCTGCCATGTCTCACACCCTACTTGCGGGCGGTGACAGAGCGGCATCTCCCGGGGAACGGGGAGCTCCCGCAGCCCTCCCGGTCAGGCTTCGGGGCCGGCGACGAGCTTCCCGCCCTCGACGCGCACCTCGACGGAGGGCAGCGGCACGGTGGCCGGCCCCCGCAGCGCCTTGCCCGTGGTCACGTCGAAGCGGCTGCCGTGGCAGGGGCAGTTGCCCTCGTTGTCCTCGACCTTGTCCAAGAGGCAGCCCGCGTGGGTGCACTGGGCGCTGAACGCGGTGTACCGGCCGGCTGCGGGGCAGCTCACGACGACCCGCTGCTCCCGGTAGAGCTTCGACCCGCCCACGGGCACCTCGTCCGGGGAGCCGAGCTCCACGGGCGCGGTGGGGGTGGGCGTCTGCGCGTGGCCGAGCTTCGACTCGGTCGAGCAGGCCGCCGCTCCCAGCCCGGCGGCACCGGCGAGGGCGGCACCCTTCAGTACGGTGCGGCGGGCGGCGGGCAGGCCGGACATGCGGGCTCCACTGGTCGGGGGGACAGGGGTCACCCTCACCGTCCGGGGCACCGGGTGCCGAGGGGGTCACCGGGGCACGGGCCGCGTCCGAAGGCGGGGGCGACAGACCCGACGATACCGGCGGAGATCGCCTGTACGTCCACCGCCCCCGGCCCTGCCCCCGGGGGGGCACGACCGTCCGGAGGGAACGGCCACCGCACCGGGACGGTCCCCGGCGCCGCGGGGGCCGTCCCATCCCTCGGTGTCAGGCCTTCCGCGCGCGGGCGGCCTTCTTCGGTGCGGGCGCCTCGGAAGCCGCCTTCTTGGCCGTCCTGGCCGTGGCCGTCCTGCGGGCCGTCGAGGCCTTCGCGGCGACGGCCTTCTTCGCGGGCGCCTTGCGTGCCTTACGGGCCGCCGGTACCGCGGCCTCACCGATCCGCTCCGCGCCCAGGATCTCCTGGAGGAACTTCCCGGTGTGACTGGCGGGCACCGAGGCCACGTGCTCCGGTGTGCCCTCGGCGACGACGAGACCGCCGCCGCTGCCGCCTTCGGGGCCCATGTCGACGACCCAGTCGGCGGTCTTGACGACATCGAGGTTGTGCTCGATGACGATCACCGTGTTGCCCTTGTCGACGAGGCCCGAGAGCACCGTGATGAGCTTGCTGATGTCCTCGAAGTGCAGCCCGGTCGTCGGCTCGTCCAGGACGTAGACCGTGCGTCCGGTGGAGCGCTTCTGCAACTCACTCGCCAGCTTCACGCGCTGCGCCTCACCACCCGAGAGCGTGGGCGCGGACTGGCCGAGCCTGACGTACCCGAGGCCCACCTCGTTGAGCGTGCGCAGGTGACGGGCGATCGTCGGGACGGCCTCGAAGAACTCCAGGCCCTCCTCGATCGGCATGTCCAGCACCTCGGCGATGGACTTGCCCTTGTAGTGGACCTCCAGCGTCTCCCGGTTGTAGCGCGCACCGTGGCAGACCTCGCACGGGACGTACACGTCGGGCAGGAAGTTCATCTCGATCTTGATCGTGCCGTCGCCCGAGCAGTTCTCGCAGCGGCCGCCCTTGACGTTGAAGGAGAAGCGGCCCGGCAGGTAGCCGCGCACCTTCGCCTCCATGGTCTCGGCGAACAGCTTCCGCACGTGGTCGAAGACTCCGGTGTACGTGGCCGGGTTGGACCGCGGGGTGCGGCCGATCGGCGACTGGTCGACATGCACGACCTTGTCGACCAGGTCGTCCCCGTCCACCCTGGTGTGTCGCCCGGGGACGGACTTGGCGCCGTTGAGCTCGCGCGCCAGGTGGGTGTAGAGGATGTCGTTGACCAGGGTCGACTTGCCGGAGCCCGAGACGCCCGTGACCGCCGTGAGCACACCGAGCGGGAACGAGACGTCGATGTCCTGGAGGTTGTTCTCCCGGGCGCCGTGCACCGTGAGCAGGCGCTTCGGGTCGACCGGACGCCTGATCGCCGGCAGCTCGATCGCCCTCTTGCCCGAGAGGTACTGGCCGGTGACGGACTCCTTGTTGGCCAGGAGCTCCTTGAGCGAACCGGAGTGGACGACCTTGCCGCCGTGCTCACCGGCTCCGGGGCCGATGTCGACGACCCAGTCCGCGACCTTGATGGTGTCCTCGTCGTGCTCGACGACGATGAGGGTGTTCCCCATGTCGCGGAGGCGGACCAGGGTCTCGATCAGCCGGTGGTTGTCGCGCTGGTGCAGGCCGATGGACGGCTCGTCCAGCACGTACAGCACGCCGACGAGGCCGGAGCCGATCTGGGTGGCGAGCCGGATGCGCTGGGCCTCGCCGCCGGACAGGGTGCCCGCGGCGCGGTTCAGCGAGAGGTAGTCGAGGCCGACGTCGACGAGGAACCGCAGCCGCTCGTTGACCTCCTTGAGGACCCGCTCGGCGATCTTCTTGTCGCGGGCGTTCAGCTTGAGGCGGCCGAGGAATTCGGCGCACTCGCTGATCGACATCGCGGCGACCTCGGCGATGGACTTCTCCATCACCGTCACCGCGAGCACCAGCGGCTTGAGGCGGGTGCCCTCACAGGTCGGGCAGTCCACCTCGCGCATGTAGCCCTCGAAGCGCTCCCTGCTGGAGTCGCTCTCGGCCTCGGAGTGACGCCGCTTGACGTACTCCGCCGCGCCCTCGAAGCGAGGGGTGGTGTAGGCGCGCTCACGGCCGTACCTGTTGCGGTAGCGCACCTCGGTCTGGATCTTGTGACCGTGCAGCAGCGCCTTCTTGGCGCGCTGCGGCAGTCCGGCCCAGGGAATGTCCGTACGGAAGCCGAGGGCGTCCGCGAGCGCCGTGATCTGGCGTCCGAAGTACTCCTTGGTGTGGCCGTGCGACCAGGGGTGGATCGCACCCTCGTCGAGGGACTTGTCCTCGTCCGGGACGATCAGCTCCGGGTCCACCTCCATCCGCGTGCCGATGCCGGTGCAGTCGGGGCAGGCGCCGAACGGGGAGTTGAAGGAGAAGGAGCGGGGCTCCAGCTCCTCGAAGGAGAGGTCGTCGTACGGGCAGTAGAGGTGCTCGGAGAACATCCGCTCACGCTCGGGGTCGTCCGCGTCGAGGTCGACGAAGTCGAGCACGACCATGCCGCCGGAGAGGCCGAGCGCGGTCTCCACGGAGTCGGTCAGCCGGCGCTTGGCGCTGTCCTTCACCGTGAGGCGGTCGATGACCACCTCGATGGTGTGCTTCTCCTGCTTCTTCAGCTTCGGCGGCTCGGAGAGCTGGACCGTCTCGCCGTCGACCCGGGCCCTGCTGTAGCCCTTGGTCTGGAGGTCCGCGAAGAGGTCGACGAACTCTCCCTTGCGCTCACGCACCAGCGGCGAGAGCACCTGGAAACGGCTGCCCTCGGGCAGGTTCAGCACCTTGTCCACGATGGCCTGCGGCGACTGGCGCGCGATGGGCCTGGCGCACTCGGGACAGTGCGGTTTGCCGATCCTGGCGAAGAGCAGCCGGAGGTAGTCGTAGACCTCGGTGATGGTGCCGACCGTCGAGCGCGGGTTGCGCGAGGTCGACTTCTGGTCGATGGAGACGGCGGGCGAGAGGCCTTCGATGAAGTCCACGTCCGGCTTGTCCATCTGGCCGAGGAACTGCCGGGCGTACGAGGAGAGGGACTCCACGTAGCGCCGCTGGCCCTCGGCGAAGATCGTGTCGAACGCGAGTGAGGACTTGCCCGATCCGGAGAGCCCGGTGAAGACGATGAGGGAGTCACGGGGTAGATCGAGCGAGACGTTCTTCAGGTTGTGCTCGCGCGCGCCACGGACGATGAGACGGTCGGCCACGCCGGTCCGCACCTTTCTGGAGAGAAGTGGGAGAACTGAGCCCCTCTCCCAGGGTATGGGGGGCGCCACAGCGATGTACGAAGCTTTCGACTCCGAGCGTATAGCACGCGCATTCGATTTACGGACGACCGCAGACCGCATCACCCGAACGAGTGGTGAGGGCTACGCTCGGGCCATGACTGATCATGTGCGTGACCTGGAAGCTGTACGTGAAGCGACCGATCGGCTGCTCAGTGCCATGGACGGACGTGACGACGGCTCTGTGGCCGAGCCGTCGCTTCTGCCGGGCTGGAGCCGCGGCCATGTTCTCGCCCACCTGTCACGTAACGCCGACGCCCTCACAAATGTTCTCCAGGGGCGGCCGATGTACGCGAGCAGCGAAACCCGGGACAGCGACATCGAGCGTGACGCGCCCCGGCCTCTGGGCGAACAGCTCGCTGACCTGCGCACGAGCGGCGCGGCCTTTCTCGCCGCGGCCTCGGAGCCGGCCGACTGGTCCCGCACGGTCACCCTGCGCAACGGTGTGACGGACTCCGCGTCCCGGATCCCCTTCCGCCGCTGGGTCGAGATCGAGCTCCACCACGTCGACCTGGGGACCGGCTACGGGCTGGAGGACCTGCCGGAGGAGTTCGTGACCCGGGAGAACGACTTCCTGGCCGAACGTTTCGCCGGGCACCCCGACGTCCCGCCCACGACCGCGGTCACCGAGGACGGCCGGATCTGGACCACGGGCGGCGGTTCCGACGGCCCCCCGGTCACCGTCCGGGGCACGGCTCCCGACATCCTCGGCTGGCTCTGCGGTCGCCGCGACGGCTCCGCGCTCACCGTCGACGGGGGCGGCCTTCCCACGCTGCCCCCGCTATAGGCTGCGTCACATGACGTACAGCGGAACGGTCAAGGTCGGCGGCCCTGCGGATGTGCACGAGCTGACGGATCTGATGATCTCCAAGGTCGCCGTCGGCCCGATGAACAACAACGCGTATCTGCTGCGCTGCCGGGCCACCGGCGAGCAGCTCCTGATCGACGCGGCGTCGGAGGCCCCGGTCCTGCTGCGGCTGATCGGTGAGGACGGCATCGCGTCCGTCGTCACGACGCATCGGCACGGTGACCACTGGCAGGCGCTCGGCGAGGTCGTGGCGGCCACCGGCGCGCGGACGTACGCGGGGGTGTACGACGCCGAGGGCATCCCCGTACCGACCGACGAGCTCGTCGAGGACGAGGGCACGATCCGGGTGGGGCGGGTCACCCTGACCGCCAGGCATCTGAAGGGGCACACCCCGGGCTCCATCGCACTCGTCTACGACGACCCGCACGGAGCCCCGCACCTGTTCACCGGGGACTGCCTCTTCCCCGGCGGCGTGGGCAACACCCACAAGGATCCGGAGGCCTTCGCGAGTCTGCTGCACGACGTGGAGACCAAGCTCTTCGACCGGCTGCCGGACGAGACGTGGGTCTACCCGGGCCACGGCCACGACACCACGCTCGGCGCCGAGCGCCCGCATCTGCCCGAGTGGCGCGAACGCGGCTGGTGAACCGGTGAAAGCCCGACGGCCGGGTGCCCCTCGGGGCCCCGGCCGTCGCTCTGTCCGTGCGGCGTTACTTCTCCGCGCCTACGTGCTCGCTGTCGTCCTTCTGCTCGTCCGTCTCCGAGCCCTCCACCGCGTCCTTCTTCCTGGTGGCGATGAGGCTGGTGATCGTGGTGATCACCAGGACGCCGCAGATGACGGAGAGGGAGAACGGGATGGAGATCTCCGGGACGTGCACCCCGGACTCGTGCAGGGCGTGCAGCACCAGCTTGACGCCGATGAATCCGAGGATCACCGAGAGCCCGTAGCTGAGGTGGACCAGCTTCTTCAGCAGACCGCCGATGAGGAAGTACAGCTGACGCAGGCCCATCAGGGCGAAGGCGTTGGCGGTGAAGACGATGTACGGGTCCTGGGTCAGGCCGAAGATCGCCGGGATCGAGTCGAGCGCGAACAGCACGTCCGTGGTGCCGATGGCGAGCATGACCACCATGAGCGGGGTCATGACGCGCTTGCCGTTGTTCCGGATGAAGAGCTTCGTCCCGTGGTACCTGTCGGCGACACCGAACCGGTGCTCGATCGACTTCAGGAGGCGGTTCTCCTCGAACTCCTCTTCCTCCTCGCCGGCCCTGGCCTCCTGGATCAGCTTCCAGGCGGTGTAGATCAGGAACGCGCCGAAGATGTAGAAGACCCACGAGAAGTTGGCGATGACCGCGGCTCCGGCTGCGATGAAGATGGCACGCAGCACCAGGGCGATCAGTACACCGACGAGCAGCACCCGCTGCTGGAGGTGGGAGGGTACCGAGAACTTCGCCATGATCAGGACGAAGACGAAGAGATTGTCGACACTGAGCGACTTCTCGGTGATGAAGCCGGCGAAGAATTCGCCTGATGCCTGGCTCTCACCGAAGACCAGCAGGCCGAGTCCGAAGAGGACGGCCAGCGCGATCCAGATGACGGTCCAGATTCCGGCTTCCTTGGTCGACACGTCATGGGGCTTGCGCCCGATGAAGAAGTCGACGGCGATGAGTGCGACGAGACCGAGAATGGTCAGCGTCCAGAGAGTCCATGAAACGTCCACTGCGCCTCCGGCAGTTCGCTACGGCTATAGATCAGCGTCGTCGCTGCCGGAGGTCTCTTCCACCCGGGACACGCGGGCTGCGTGCCGGGCCGACGCCCCGGGACCGGTCACAGTCCGTACTGACGGGAACGCCGCGATCGGGAGTACTCCCCTCCGCACCAAGAACAGTACATGAAGCACCAAGAAACGGTAAAGTCCTTCCCAAGCCGTGATCAAAATGGCTGCTCAGAGGCCGGATGGACCAGAGGTGAACCGCCGTCGTCCTCTCAGCGGTAGCCGGCGCGCCTGGCTGCGGCGACCAGCGCGAGGACCTGTTCCAGGACCCGGCTGCCCTGCGGCGCCCTCAGCGACTCGTACGTCCAGGCGTGCCCCACCCACGGGTCGGCCAGATGGTCGTCGGCGACGGGGGTGATCCGCAGCAGGGAGCGCCACAGGGGGTCGAGCACCGGGCCGTAGGCGCGGGCGTCCTCCCGGTCGGCCACCATCAGCAGGTGCACACCGACCGAGGGACCCTCGTCGGCCAGATAGCGCAACTGGGTGACGGCCCGGTCGTCGAAACCGTGGGGGAAGTCGTTGACGATCAGCAGCTGCTCCCCCGGGTCCAGGTCCGGAGGCAGTGAGTCCGCGGCGCCGGCCCGCAACGCCATCTGCACCAGGTCGACGCGGCGGGTGAGGTGGGCGAGGACCGCGGAGACACCGGCGGCCCCGACGGCCGGAGGCCCGGCGAGGGCCCCGGAGTTCACCAGGGGCGCGAGCGGGCCGGCGGCGGCGCCGGCCGGGTCGATGACGTGCACCGAGAACTCGTTCGCCGGGTAGACCGCGAGCAGCCGGGCGGCCAGCGCGACCGCGGTCTCCATGGCAAGCCCGCGCAGCTGGTCCCCGTTGTCCGTCGCCGCGGCGGCCTCGGAGGCCTCGGAGGCCGTACGTCCGCTGTCGACCCAGATCCCCCGCTCCAGGGGCAGACGCACCAGCAGCGGGATGCGCAGGTCGGTGCGCTCGGGGAGATGGAGGTCGCCGATCCGCAGCGCCATGGGGATCTCCATGGGGACGCGGTAGCCGTGCCAGACGGGGTTGTCCCAGCCCGCGTAGGAGGCGGGGAGGGCGGGCTCCACGACGGCGGACTCGGCGGCCAGCTGGGCCAGATCGCGGTCGAGCGCCTCGCGCGCCCTGGCGGTCAGTTCGTCGCGCTTGGCCCTGGCCTCCTCGCGGACCCGGTCGCCCGTGCCCCCGATGCGGCTGCGCGGGTCGGAGAGGGCCCGGTCGAGCTCCTGGTCCATCCGGGACTCGGCGAAGTCGACCGCGCTGCGGTAGGCCGCGACCGCCCGCGCGAGGTCCTGGAACATGTCCCAGACCTGGTTGTAGAGGCGCTCGTCCATGGACCAGCCGGTGGCGTCACCCGCGACGGGCTGCGCGGGCTGCCCCGGCGCGGCGGGCGGGGCCGTGGGCGGCGGCGGGGGCGGCGCCGAGGTCTGGCGGCGGGGGTGCGCGTAGTCGATGGGCCCGCCCGCCGCGGTGGCCGGAGGCGGGGGCGCGCCGCCCCCCAGCGGGCCGGGGGCGGGCACCGGAGGGCCGGGCGGCTGTCCGGCGCCCGTGGACGGTGCGGGACCGGCGGGATGGCGGACCCGCTCGCCTTCGGGGGCGCGGGGCGGAGGGGGCGCCACGGAGCGGGCGAGCCCCGAGGCGACGGCCCGCTGTATCGAGTCGGCCAGCTCCGCGGCCTCCGCCACCCCCTGGTCGGCGAGCATCTCGGCGAGCCCCGAGGCGTATCCCTGGCCCACGGCCCGGACCTTCCAGACGCCCTGGCGCCGGTAGAGCTCCAGGGCCGACACGGCGGACTCCGTGTCCAGGCCGGTGAGGGTGAAGGTGGCGATCTCGGTGCCGTCGAGCCCCGTGACGGCGACGAACGGGGCGGCGACCGCGCCGAACCTGACCGGCCGCCCCGCCCCCACGGGCAGGGCGAGGAGGACGGTGACGCGGTGCACCGCGTCGGGCAGGGCGTCGAGGTCCACGGCAAGGCGGTGGTCGGCCGCCGCCTGCCGGGAGACCTCAAGGCCGGGCAGCCGGTGCGATCCGGGATGGGCGATCCACTCGGCACCGCGGACCGTGCCCCGCTCGTCCCCGAGCGTGGCCCCGGCCACGACCGGTGAGCCCGCCGACACCCTGATCTCCAGTCGGGTCTGGGGCAAGGTGTGGTTCTGCCCCCGGACCAGCTCGGCCGTCATTGCCCTGTCCCCTCGACGTTCGGTGTGGTGCCCTGCCATGGGCGCAGCTCCCGGCGGCGGTGCCTCCGGGAGCTGCTCGTACGGATCCGCGGGCGGGATGTGGCCCGCGCCTCGCCTACAGGTGCGGCAGGATCGCCGGCATCAGGTCCTGGAAGGTCCGGCCGTTGGCCGGGTTGCCCAGGGCGGTCATCTGCCAGCCGTTGCCCGAGCGGTGCACCTTGGCCATGATCTGCGCCGTGTACTGGCCGCCGCCGTCCAGTGTGTAGCGGGCGAGCTCCTGGCCGTTGGTCTCGTCGACGATGCGGCAGAAGGCGTTCTGCACCTCCTGGAACGTCTGGCCGGTGAAGGAGTTCACCGTGAAGACGATCTGGTCGATGTGGACCGGGACCCGCTGCAGGTCGACGAGGATCGCCTCGTCGTCGCCGCCCGAGCCGGCCCCGCCGACGAGGTTGTCGCCGGTGTGCTTGACCGAGCCGTCGTCGCTGACGAGGTGGCGGAAGAACACGACGTCCACGGGCTGCTTGTCGGCGAAGAGAACCGCCGAGGCGTCCAGGTCGATCTCCCGCGTACGCGAGCCGAACAGCCCGCGGCGCGGGGCCGCCTGCCAGCCGAGCCCCATCCGTACCGCGGTCAGGGTCCCCCCGTCGCTCTTCTGCAGGCTGATGGCCTGGCCCTTGGTCATGTTGACCGTCACGCGCTGTCCCCTCTCCGCTTGCCCCGCAACCGTCGGTGTGCGGTTTCCCCGCACCCTACGCAGTCCCCGGGAGCGAGAAGCAGTGATGGGCCGTTTTTGTGTCGTTCCTGCAACACTGCGGGCCCCACCGGTCAGGCGAGCCCCGCTTCCCTCATCTGACGCAGCTCCTTCTTCAGCTCCCCGACCTCGTCACGGAGGCGCGCGGCCACCTCGAACTGCAGGTCGGCAGCCGCAGCCCGCATGCGGTCCGTCATCTCCTCGATGATGCCCGCGAGCTCCGTCGCGGGGCGGTCCGTGACCACCGCGGGCTCGCCCTTGCGGCCCTTGTCCTTGCGGCCGGCCGGGGTCTGCGAGCCGAGCGTGGGCACCGGCGCCTTGGTTCCCTTGCCCTGCCGGTAGCCGGTGCCGAGCAGCTGCTCGGTGTCGACCTCCTCACGGGCGATGGAGGCGACGATGTCGTTGATCTTCTTGCGGAGCGGCTGGGGGTCGACGCCCCGCTCGGTGTTGTACGCGATCTGCTTCTCACGGCGCCGGTTGGTCTCGTCGATGGCCTGCGCCATGGCCGGGGTGACCTTGTCCGCGTACATGTGGACCTGCCCCGAGACGTTACGGGCGGCGCGCCCGATGGTCTGGATCAGCGAGGTGCCCGAGCGCAGGAAGCCCTGCTTGTCGGCGTCGAGGATGGCCACGAGGGAGACCTCGGGCAGGTCGAGGCCCTCACGCAGGAGGTTGATGCCGACCAGGACGTCGTACTCACCGGAGCGCAGCTCGCGCAGCAGCTCGATGCGGCGCAGGGTGTCGACGTCGCTGTGGAGGTAGCGGACCTGGATGCCGAGTTCGAGGAAGTAGTCCGTGAGGTCCTCGGACATCTTCTTGGTGAGGGTGGTGACGAGGACGCGCTCGTCCTTCTCGGTCCGCTTGCGGATCTCGTGCACCAGATCGTCGATCTGGCCCTCGGTCGGCTTGACGACGACCTCGGGGTCGACGAGCCCCGTGGGCCGGATGATCTGCTCGACGAACCCGTCGCCGCGGGACAGCTCGTACTTCCCGGGGGTGGCGGAGAGGTAGACCGTCTGACCGATCCTGCCGAGGAACTCCTCCCACTTCAGCGGGCGGTTGTCCAGCGCGGAGGGCAGCCGGAAGCCGTGGTCGACGAGGGTCCGCTTGCGGGAGGCGTCGCCCTCGTACATCGCGCCGATCTGCGGCACGGTGACGTGCGACTCGTCCAGCACGAGGAGGAAGTCCTCGGGGAAGTAGTCGAGGAGGGTGTTGGGGGCGGTGCCGGGAGAGCGGCCGTCGAAGTGCATCGAGTAGTTCTCGACACCGGAGCAGGTGCCGATCTGGCGGAGCATCTCGATGTCGTACGTCGTGCGCATGCGCAGTCGCTGGGCCTCCAGCATCTTGCCCTGCTTCTCCAGCTCGGCGAGGCGCTGCTCCAGCTCCTGCTCGATGCCGCTGACCGCCTTCTCCATGCGCTCGGGCCCCGCCACGTAGTGGCTGGCGGGGAAGACGTGGAGCGAGGAGTCCTCGCTGATGACCTCGCCGGTCAGCGGGTGGAGAGTCGAGAGCGCCTCGATCTCGTCACCGAACATCTCGATGCGGACGGCGAGCTCCTCGTACACCGGGAAGATCTCGATGGTGTCGCCGCGCACCCGGAAGGTGCCGCGGGTGAACGCCAGGTCGTTGCGGGTGTACTGGATCTCGACGAAACGGCGCAGCAGCTGGTCCCGGTCGATCTCGTCGCCGACCTTGAGCTGGACCATGCGGTCCACGTACTCCTGCGGGGTACCCAGGCCGTAGATGCAGGAGACGGAGGCGACCACGACGACGTCCCGCCGGGTGAGCAGGGAATTGGTCGCCGAGTGCCGCAGCCGCTCGACCTCCTCGTTGATCGAGGAGTCCTTCTCGATGTAGGTGTCCGACTGCGGGACGTACGCCTCGGGCTGGTAGTAGTCGTAGTACGAGACGAAGTACTCCACGGCGTTGTTCGGGAGGAGCTCGCGGAACTCGTTGGCCAGCTGGGCGG
Source organism: Streptomyces argenteolus (assembly GCF_042902585.1). Classification (GTDB taxonomy): domain Bacteria; phylum Actinomycetota; class Actinomycetes; order Streptomycetales; family Streptomycetaceae; genus Streptomyces; species Streptomyces argenteolus. The sequence continues at coordinate 1,118,581 of NZ_JBIBEG010000002.1, read as the reverse complement.
CCAGCGTCTTGTTCGGCGCCATCACCAGGGTGGGGCGCTGCAGCTTCTCGATCATCCAGGCGGTCGTCGCCGACTTTCCGGTGCCGGTCGCGCCGAGCAGGACGACGTCCTTCTCCCCGGCGCGGATGCGCCGGTCCAGCTCGGCGATGGCCGCGGGCTGGTCACCGCTGGGCTGGTAGGGACTGACGACCTCGAAAGGCGCCACCGAACGTTCGATCTTCGAAACGGGCCGCATGCAACCACGGTACGACCCGCCACTGACAACGGCCGGGGATCAGCGGTTCCGCTGCTGCCGGTACTCCCGGTGCGAGACCGTTTCGTAGGGCCTGGACCGGCCTCGCTGGAGGGGGACGGCCGTCACCCGCCCGAGGGGGTCCCGGGTGCGGCCGGGCGGCCGTACGGAACCCGCGGCGGGGCCGGTCACCACGAGCGGGTCGATCATGACGACCACGGCCGCCAGGAGCAGGAAGCAGCCCGGCCCGATCAGCATCGGCAGGATCAGCGAGGTGGGCGCGTCGCCGGGCGGTGCCGGCACCGCGTCGGGATGCAGGTGCACCTGGAGCGCGGCCATCCCGGTGTAGTGCATCCCGCTCACCGCCACGCCCATGACGACGCTCGCCCCGAGGCTGGGCAGGAAGCCGTGGATGGAGACGGCCGCCCACAGGGCGGCGGTCGCCGCCACCACGGCGATGACGACGGAGAGCGAGACGGTGAGCGTGTCGTAGGCGAACAGCCCTTCGAAGGTCATTCCGGCCATGCCGAGGTAGTGCATCGAGGCGACGCCCAGGCCGGTGATCGTCCCGCCCGTGACCAGGGCCATGGGGGTGGCACCGCGGTAGCCGACGAGGAAGATGCCGATGCCGACCATCACGATCGCCACGGCGAGGCTGGCGAACGTGAGGGGGCGGTCGTAGCTGACCGGGGCCTCGCGGACGCTGAACCCCAGCATGGCGATGAAGTGCATCGTCCAGATGCCGGAGCCGATGGAGGTCGCCCCGAGGGCCAGCCAGCCCGCTCTGGAGGCGCCCCGGGTGCGCAGGGACCGGTTGGTGCAGCGCAGACCGAGAGCCGCACCGAGGCAGGCCATGAGGAACGCCGCGACCGGCGTCACGAGCCCGTAGGTGAATCCGTCAACTGTGCCCTGCATCCTGGTACGCCCTTCGCGGTGGCCCGGGTTCGGGGGTGACCCTAAAGGGCAAGGCCCGGCAAGCAAACATAAGAACGGCATTTTATCCGCTCCCCGAGCGGGCCGGGCCCGGGTACCCGACAATCCGTTCACATCATGGTCACCGTCGTCCCGCCGTCCGTTGGGGATCGGCTGCGAGTCTCTTCCTGCCCACACACCGACGCGAGGAGTACACGTGTCCGCACGCACAGCCACCGCCGCCACCGCCGTCGCCGGCCTGCTCGGGGCCTGCGTCCTCCTGCCCGCCGGCCAGGCGCAGGCCTCCGCCGCCCAGGACGCCCCGGTCGTCTTCGCCCACCGCGGAGCCTCCGCCTACGCCCCGGAGAACACCCTTGCGGCCGTGGACGCCGCCGACGATCTCGGCATCGCGTGGGTGGAGAACGACGTACAGCTCACCAAGGACGGTGTGCTGGTCGTCGTGCACGACACCACCCTGAGCAGGACCACCGACGCCGAGGAGGTCTTCCCCGGCCGGGCGCCCTGGGCGGTCAAGGACTTCACGGCGGCGGAGATCGCGAAGCTGGACGCGGGCAGCTGGTTCGGCGACCGCTTCGCGGGGGCCAGGGTGCCGACGCTGGCGCAGTACCTCCACCGCGTCGAGCGCAACCACCAGAAGCTGCTCCTGGAGATCAAGAGCCCGCAGACGTACCCGGGGATCGAGAAGGAGACCCTGCGCGTCCTGCGGGAAGGGGGATGGCTGGACCGCTCCCACGTCAAGCGGCGGCTGATCATCCAGAGCTTCGGTGCAGAGAGTGTGAAAACTGTCCACGCGCAGCGTCCCGACGTCGTCACGGGCTTCCTGGGTACCCCGGCCGTGGCCGATCTGCCGTCCTACGCGGCGTTCACCGACCAGATCAATCCGGCGTACACGTCGGTCGACGGCGCCTACGTGGCGGCCGTGCAGAAGCTCAAGGGCGCACACGGCAAGCCGCTCCGGGTGAACACCTGGACGGTGAACGACGCGGCGAACGCGGTGAAGGTGGCCGGCTTCGGCGTGGACGGCATCATCACGAACAACCCGGACGTGGTCCGCGACGCCACCCGCTGACCGCCCGCCCTGATCCGCACGCCGGGGGCGTTGTCGGTGGCGGGTCGTACGGTGGTGGCATGGAGAGCGGCGAGCAGGTCGTGGAGTGGTCGGTCGTGCCGAGCGAGATCGGCCCGCTGCTCCTCGCCGCCACCCACGCGGGCCTGGTCACCGTGGCCTTCCACGCGCGCCCCCGGGTCCGGGACCGGGCGCTGGGGCAGCTGCGGTCCCGTCTGGGCATGGAGCCCGTGGAGGCACCCGGCTCCGAGCGGCTGGCCGGGCCGGCCGGCCGGCTCGCCGCCTATCTCGCCGGAGGGCTGAGGGAGTTCTCGCTCCCCCTCGACTGGTCCCTGACCTCAGGTTTCCAGCGCGAGGTGCTCCGCGAGCTGGAAGCCGGCGTGCCGTACGGGACGGTCGTGGGCTACGGCGACCTGGCCGCCCGGGTCGGCCGGCCCGGCGGGGCGCAGGCCGTGGGGGCGGTCATGGGCTCCAACCCCCTGCCGCTGGTGGTGCCCTGTCACCGGGTGGTGGAGAGCGACGGGGGCCTCGGGGGTTTCGGCGGGGGGAAGGAGACGAAGCGCCGGCTGCTGGAGCTGGAGGGGATACTTCCGCAGCCGCTCTTCTGAGGGCCGTCGCGTCTCCTCCCCTGGCGCAGTCCTGATCCCCGGTGGATCAGCCGCGCCGGCCCCTGAAGGGGCGTCCCCGGCGGTGGCTCAGCCGGGTCCGGGGAGGACGCCGGGCACGGCTACGGGGCGGAGCACCATCAGCGACTCCTCCCGGCGAGCGACCATCGCGAAGGGGAATCTGTCGATCTCCAGGCAGAGAGCGACGTCGTCCGGGTGGTATCCGCTCCGCAGACCACCGGCGAGATCGGCCGCGGCACGAGAAGTCCTCGCACGGTGGAGGTACGGTTCCGCCTCGACCCCGCCTCCCTCCATGGACCGGCCGATGTATTCGGCGCAGGCCAGGTCCTCGTCGGCCCGGCCTCCCTCGCCGGTCACGACGAACGTCACGGGGCCGGCACCTCCGGCCCGCAGGAACCGCGCGGTCGGGCCGGCCACCACGAAGCTCGCGCACAGGACCAGCGGTGCCCCGGCCACGGCCAGCGCGCCCACGGTTCCCGCCGTCGTCTTCTGCACCAGCGTGCGGCCGGTGAAGTCGCGGGACCTGAGCAGGCCCGGTGAGTTCACCGCGTCGAAACCCTCCGCCCGCGCCCCGTCCTTCAGCGCCAGCCACCCCGGCCGGCTCTCCTTCAGAGCGAGTGCCTCGCTCTCCGTGGAGGCCAGGACTATCTTCTCCACGCCACGCGCGAAGGCCCAGGCGGCCCCCGTGAAGGCACGCATCACGTCGATGACGACAGCGACCCGGGGAACGGAGGTCAACTCAGGGATGCCGACGTAGTGATGATCCATCGTCCCATTCTGACGCCTCCGGGGCCCTCCGTCCGGAACTCCCGGCTGCCCGGCGTTCTCGCTCGCCGCGCCGGTCCGGATCTGGTCATCGCGCTCCGGACGCCGTGCTGCGCGACTCGCCCATGGGCGCCGGTCCTGGTCTTCCGGCTCCAGCCCGCTCCCCCGGCCGGGGCCGTCGTTCTACGCCCGGGCCCCCGGCGCCGGGCCCGTGCCCCGTCCCGCACCCCGTGGCCCCTGGCCCGGCTCCCGGCTCCCGGTTCCGAGGAGCGTCGCTCAGGGGAACTGGGGATGCGGCTCCGGCCGTTGGCCGTCCGCCCCGGCCGCCTATCCCCGGGGCCGGAGCACTCCGGGACGCCCCGGCGCCTCTCCCCCGCTCCCGGCTAAAGGCTCGGGTCCTGGTTTGCGGCCCCCGTGCCCGCGACAGGGATGGGGGCATGCCTCAGAATCCAGCACCCCTGTCGCAGGAATCCGGCCGCCACGCACTCCTGCTCTCCGCGGACGTGAGGGAGGCCCTCGCGGAGCGGCGGCCCCTGGTGGCCCTGGAGTCGACGATCATCGCCCACGGCCTGCCACGGCCCCGCAACCTCCAGGTCGCCCAGGAGCTGGAGGAGATCACCCGGAAGGCCGGCGCCGTCCCCGCGACCGTGGCGGTGCTCGACGGCAGGGCTCATGTGGGCCTGACCGCAACGCAGTTGGAGCGGGTCGCCGGGGACCCGGCCGTTCGGAAGCTGGGGCACCGCGATCTCGCGCCCGCCCTCGCGCTGGGGGCGAGCGGCGCGACGACCGTGTCCGCGACGGCGTTCCTCGCGGCCCGGGCCGGTCTCCGCGTCTTCGCGACCGGCGGGCTCGGCGGCGTGCACCGGGAGTGGACACAGACGCAGGACGAGTCCGCCGACCTGCGGCTGTTGGCCCGGACCGGGATCACGGTGGTGTGCGCGGGCGTGAAGTCGATCCTGGACGTGCCCGCCACGCTCCAGCGCCTGGAGACGCTCGGGGTCGGCGTGCTCGGTTACGGCACGGAGCATTTTCCCGGCTTCTACCTGCGCAGCTCGGGCGAGCCGGTCGACTGGACGGTGCGGACCCCGCAGGAGGTGGCCGATGTGATGCGGGCGCGGGAGGAGCTGGGCGGGCCGCCCGCCGCGCTGATCGTCGCCCATCCCGTGGCGGAGGAGGAGCAGTTGGACCCCGACGTGCACGACCGGGTCCTCGCCGGCGCCCTGGCCGCCTGCCGGGAGCGCGGGGTGACGGGGCAGGCGGTCACCCCGTTCCTCCTGGAGTACCTGATGAGGGAGACCGGGGGTGCGTCCCTGGAGGCCAATCTCGCCGCCGTACGCGGGAACGTCGAGCTGGCCGCGCGGATCGCCGTGGCGGCGTCGCGGTGAGCGGGGGCGCCCTGCTCGTGGTCGGGGAGGTGGTCAACGACGTGGTCGTCCGGCACGGCTCGGCGCCGCTCCACGGCACGGACACCCCGGCCCGGATCACCACGCTGCCGGGTGGCGCGGGTGCCAACGTCGCCTGCTGGGCGGTGCGTTCGGGCTGCCGGGACGTACGGCTGCTGGCCCGGGCCGGGGCCGAGTCGGCCGACTGGCACCGGGAGGCGCTGCTGCGGGCGGGGGTGCGTCCGGTCCTGGCCGTCGACGAGGAGGTGCCGACCGGCACGGTGGTGGCGCTGGTCGACGCCTCGGCCGAGCGCACCTTCCTCACCGACAGCGGGGCGGTGCTGCGCCTCTCCCCCGGGGACTGGGACGCCTCGTTGCTCGACGGCGCGGCTCTGCTCCATCTGTCGGGCTACCTCCTCTTCGCGGCGACGAGCCGGGCGACGGCGGCGCTCGCACTGCGGGAAGCGCGGCGGCGGGGAGTGCCGGTGAGCGTGGACCCGGCCTCGGCCGGATTCCTGGCCGGGCTGGGCGCCGGGGCGTTCCTCGATCTGGTCCAGGGCGTGGACCTGCTGCTGCCCAACGCCGACGAGGCACGCGAACTGACCGGGCTGCCGGAGCCCGCCGACGCGGCGGCCAAGCTGAGCCACCACGTGGGCCGGGTCGCCGTCACGCTCGGGGACAGGGGCGTCCTGCTGGCGGCCGGTGGCACGGTGACCGCGCGGGTACCGGCGGCCACGGTGCGGGCCCCGGTCGACTCGACGGGTGCCGGGGACGCCTTCACCGGCGGTTTCCTCGCCGCGCTGGCCGCCGGCGCGGATGACGTCACCGCCGCCGCGGCAGGCTGCCGGGCGGGGGCAGAGGCGGTCACGACGGTCGGGGGCCGACCGGCCTGAACCCGGACGAGAGGCCCCGTCAGCCGGTACCGAGGCCGGTCCAGGCCGGGTGGCGCGGGTCGTCGGCCCGGACCACCGTGTCCGCGCGCCCGGCGGGCCCGACCTCGTCCTCGTAGCGCGCGAAGGCGGGCAGCGTCCACCGCTCGCTCTCCTCCGTACGCCGCCGCAGGGCGCCCGGCGAGAGGCTCAGATGGATGCCGAGGTCGAAGGGGAACCACTGTCCGAGGAGCAGCGGGCCGTGGAGGATCAGTACGCCGCCCTCGGGCAGTTCCTGGTACGGGCTGCGGGTGGCCCGGTCCGTCACGGGGTTCCACAGGTCGGGCAGTACGCGTCCGCTGCCACCCGGCTCCAGCGGGCGGAACACCTCGCGCCACAGCGCGCCGGTGTCGAACCAGCTGTCGGCGTACGAGTCGGGGTCCTGCTTGCCGTACTCGTAGCGCAGGCTGGCCGGGCGCAGGAAACCCCCCGTGGAGACGGTGAGAACGGGCCGCCCGCGAGCCCGCAGCGCCTCGGCGAGCCGCGCGGCGGCGTCCTCGGGACGGGCTGCGGGGGCTCCGTCGACGCCGATCCTCAGCCAGGACCCGCCGTCGGCCGGTTCGAGTCCGTCGGCGTGGACGGCGAGGGCGCGGGCCAGCCGTTCCCAGGTGATGGGTTCATATCGCACGCGTCCATCATCGCCCTGCGCCATGATGATCCGTATGGATCTCGCCTTCGCCCGCCGGTTCGCCGCCCAGTGGCAGGACGACTGGAACGCGCACGACCTGGACCGCGTCCTCGCGCACTACCACGAGGACGTGACCTTCAGCTCGCCCATGATCGCCCGGCTGACGGGTGACACGTCCGGGACCGTTCACGGCAAAGAGGCCCTGCGCGCGTACTGGGCGGCGGGGCTGGAGCGGATCCCGGACCTGAGGTTCGAGGTGATGGACGTGCGGGCGGGCGTCGACGCGCTGGTGATCGACTACCTCAACCAGATCGGCGGCCGGGTGAGCGAGGTGCTGACCTTCCGTGACGGCCTGGTCGTGGCGGGCTTCGGCGCGTACGGCGAGACGCCCGCCAACTGACCTGGGCTCAGGACCGCTCCTCCCCCGGGCAGTCCGCCGCTTCGGCGTCGTAGGAGAGTGCGCTGCCTTCGGGGAGCAGATAGGTCACCCACAGGACCACGGGTTCGGTCCCGAGGTTGCGTCCGATGTGCCGGTGGTTGCTCCCGGCCGGCTCGATGAAGGACGTGCCGGCGGGCGTCACCTCGACCGAGCAGTCGTCGAGGGTCCGGGTGAGCGTCCCGGCCTTGACGACGGCGATCAGCTGCCCGCTGTGGGTGTGCCAGCCGGTGGAGCCGCCGGGCTGCACGGTGATCTCCCGGAAGGTCACGTCCGTCGGGCCGTGGGGAGGCTTGATCTTGAGCTTGCCCTCGGAGGTTCCCTGGGCGACGACGGTACCGCTCACCCCGCTGCCGGGAGTGGCGACCGCCGCCGCGGGCACCAGGCCGAGCGCGGCCACACAGACGCCCACGAGCCCCGCCCTGCGCAGTGCGCCCAGCCTCCTCACGTTCCTCCCGCTCCCGCCGCTCTTCGCGCGAACCATGCCGTCGAACCTCATGAAGGACTCCCTCAGCACCGGGGACCGATGAACACCCCTACGCTACCGACGAGTTGCCCGGGTCACCTCATGGACACGACGACCGCTCACCGCGGAGTTCCGTGGCGAGCGGCCCATCGCCGAGCACGTCCACCCGGCCGCTCCCGACCGCTTCGGCGAGGGTGCACTCACCACGCGCGAGGGCGAGAGCGGCTTCCGTCCCGAGCACGAGGCACGCGTCGGGGTGGCCGGCCGGGCCGTATCCGTACACCTCGCCGGTGGCGGCCCCGGCGCCCGCGCGCAGGTGGAACTGCCCCTCGGCCAGCCTGACTTCGATCACTCCCTCACCGGTGAGGCCGTCCAGCGCGCGCAGCAGCGGCAGGGCGAACCAGTGGGCCCTGACCGCGTCCGTGGGGCGGCGTTCGGCGAGTGCGGGCGCGCCCCAGTGGGCGAGCGCCGTGAGGACCGGGAGCAGACCCCGGCCGTGCTCGGTCAGCTCGTAGACCGAGGCGGCGGCGGGGGGCGGGAGCTTGCGGCGCACGGCCAGACCGCCCTGCTCCATGTCCTTGAGCCGGGAGGCCAGCACGTCCGTGCTGACCCCGGGCAGGTCGGCGTGCAGATCCGTGTAACGGCGGGGCCCCGCCAGCAGTTCACGGACGATCAGCAGCGTCCACCGGTCCCCGACGGAGTCGAGGGCGCGGGCGGTGGCGCAGAACTGGTCGTAGCTCCGGCGGCGGGCTGGACGTGCGGGCTGCTGCTGACGTGGCATGCGACGCAGTCTAGACATGTTGTTGGACTTTCCAAGCCCGAGCTTGGTAAAACCAAGTATCGCAATTCGGGTCGGGGAGGCACCGCATGGAGTTCCGGCAGTCCAGCAAGCTCAACGAGGTCTGTTACGAGATCAGGGGCCCGGTCATCGAGCAGGCCAACGCGCTCGAGGAGGCGGGCCACAGCGTGCTCCGCCTCAACACGGGCAATCCGGCGCTCTTCGGCTTCGAGGCTCCCGAGGAGATCGTCCAGGACATGATCCGGATGCTCCCGCAGGCGCACGGCTACACCGACTCGCGCGGCATCCTGTCCGCCCGCCGCGCCGTCGCCCAGCGCTACCAGGCGATGGGGATGGCCGAGGTCGACGTGGACGACATCTTCCTGGGCAACGGGGTCTCCGAGCTGATCTCCATGGCCGTGCAGGGTCTCCTGGAGGACGGTGACGAGATCCTGATCCCGAGCCCCGACTACCCGCTGTGGACCGCGGTCACCACGCTCGCGGGCGGAAAGGCCGTGCACTACACGTGCGACGAGGGGGCGGACTGGAATCCGGACCTCGCCGACATGGCCTCGAAGATCACCGACCGCACGCGTGCCATGGTGATCATCAACCCGAACAACCCGACGGGCGCGGTCTACTCCCGCGAGGTCCTCGACGGCATGCTCGACCTGGCGCGCAGGCACGGCCTGATGGTGTTCGCCGACGAGATCTACGACCAGATCCTGTACGACGACGCCGAGCACCACAGCGTGGGGGTGCTGGCTCCGGATCTGCTCTGCCTCACCTTCAGCGGCCTGTCCAAGACGTACCGGGTGGCGGGGTTCCGCTCGGGCTGGATGGTCGTGTCGGGCCCGAAGCAGCACGCCCGCAGCTATCTGGAGGGGCTCACCATGCTCGCGTCCATGCGGCTGTGCCCCAACGCCCCCGCCCAGTACGCGATCCAGGCGGCGCTCGGCGGCCGGCAGTCGATCCGTGAGCTCACCGCGCCGGGCGGCAGGCTCCACGAGCAGCGCAACCGGGCCTGGGAGCGGCTGAACGAGATCCCGGGGGTGTCGTGCGTCAAGCCGAAGGGCGCGCTGTACGCCTTCCCCCGCATCGACCCGAAGGTGCACGCGATCGCCGACGACGAACGGTTCGTCCTGGATCTGCTGCTGCGGGAGAAGATCCAGGTGGTGCAGGGCACGGGCTTCAACTGGCCGCGCCCTGACCACTTCCGCATCCTGACCCTGCCGCACGCCGACGACCTGGACGCGGCGATCAGCCGCATCGGCCGCTTCCTGAACGGATACCGCCAGTGACCTGCCGGACCTGCCGTGTCCCCGTGCAGACCCAGTTCGCCTCACCCGGCCTGGTGGGCGCGATCGTGGAGGAGGGGATCGACCCGGCCGGGGACCCGCGCTGGGCGGAGTCGGGCGCGGCCTCCCCGGCCGACTACGCCCGCTGGGCGGGGCATCTGTGCGGGATGACCTGTCTGCGGATGGCGCTCGGCACCGGCGCACCGTCCCTCTTCGCCCTGCGGGACGGCGCGTTGGCGTACGGCGCGTACACCGAGGACGCCGACGGGGTGATCAGGGGGCTCATCTACGCGCCCTTCGCCCGGTACGTCTCGGAGGTCCACGGCCTCGACGCCGTCGTCCACCGGGAGCTCTCCCCCGCCGCGGTCCTCGGCCTGCTGGACGAGGGCCGCACGGTCATGGCCTCGGTGCACCACGGAATCCGCCACCCCGAGCGCCCCGCGCCCGGCCGGGGCGGCCATCTGGTCCTGCTCACCGCCCGCACCGACGACGGCGTGCACTTCCACAACCCGTCGGGGACCACCGCCAAAACGCGTGCCGCCACCCTTCCGGTCCCCGTCCTGGAGTGCTTCTTCGCGGGGCGCGGGGTGTCCCTGCCCGGCGCCTGACCACTCACCGGTACGGGTGGTCCGGCCGCGAAGCGGGTGTCCTGCCACGCCGTCGCGGGGTGTCCGTGCCACCGTGGGCGCCGGCCAGGCAACCGACCGCCCGGGGAGACCGACGTGCCGCGTCCGCGTACCGATCCGAAGCCGTGCCCGAAGCGTTCGGCCCGGCGCACCGCGCTCACGGCCGCCGCCGCGACCTGCGCCGTGCTGGCCGCGGGGACCCCGATCGCGTACGCCACCCTCGGCGACGGGACTCCCCCCGCGACGGCCGCGCGGGGGACGGCGTACGTCGAGACGCGCCTCTTCTTCGGTACCGAGCGGCCTGACGGCGGGCCCGATGTGACCGGGCGCCAGTTCTGGGCGTTCGTGGACCGCCATGTCACGCCGTCGTTCCCCGACGGGCTCACGGTCCAGGAGGGCCGGGGGCAGTGGCGCGACTCCCACGGGGTGATCGAGCGGGAGCGTTCGTACGAGCTGATCCTGCTGTACCCGGCGTCCGAGGCCCGGACGCGGGACACCCAGGTCGAACGGATCCGCGCCGCGTACGAGCGTGCCTACGCCCAGGACTCGGTGGCGCGGCTGGACGAGCGCACCCTCGCGGACTTCTGAGGGCGGGGCGGACTCCACGGCGCTCGTGCGCCGTTCCCGGAACCGGCCCCGCGGCGTCCGCAGGCGTGGATGCTCCCCGTGGGCCCATCTCTGCCGCGGCGTCAGCGCCGCACGGCGGTGAGTGTGGTGACCGGGTCGGGGTCGGGCGTGGCCCGGGGCCACCAGTCCTCCTCGCCGGCGTCGGACTCGTAGCCGTACCACCGGCCGTCGCGGCCGAAGCGGAGCTGCAGTGTGCCTCTGGCGTCGGTCAGGTGGTTGCGCCAGGGCTGGAAACGCGGGAAGTCCGCGGCGGCCAGGGCGGGCCGGGCCCGGTCGAAGGGCCCGGCAGGCGGGTCCCACGGGTGCTCCAGGACGTCCAGGCCCTCCGCGCCGCCCTGGCGCCAGGCCGCGACGGCGCGGGCGAGGTCGGTCGTGGTGCGGCCGGTGGCGAAGGCCAGCTCGCGGTAGAGGGCGCGGGTCGTGGCGGTGAGCCCGGCGGTGGGCCGGGACGCGGCGATGCGTACCGCGTCCTGCCAGGTGCTGAGCCCGGCGAGCGGGTCGTCCCCGGTGGTGAGGAGGGCGTGGGCCCGGGCTGCGGCGTCCGTGGCGAGGTGGTCGAGGCCGAGCGGGTCCCGGGCACCGGGCAACTCGGGGTAGGACGGCGGCTCACCGGGATACGGCGGCAGGGGCAACGGCGCGGGCAACGGCGGCAGGAAGCGGTCGGCGAGGGCCTCCGTGGCCGGAACCGAGGGCATGGCGGGTGCGTCGGGGCGTTCCCGGGCGGAGTGCTCGGCGTTGCGGCGGCCCAGCTCGTCGAGGAGTTCGCGCTCGCCCCGGCCGCGCATCAGCAGCAGGACGAAGGGGTCGCTGTCCAGGAGCCGTGCCGTCTGGTAGCAGAGGGCGGCCACGTGCTTGCAGGGCCAGCCACGGTCCGGGCAGGAGCAGTCCGGATCCAGGTCCCCGGCGGTGGGCAGCAGCCGGATGCCCGCCTCGCCCGCCGTGTCGACCAGGGAGTGCGGCATCTCCTTGTCGAGCAGCGAGGCCAGGTGCCCGGGCCGGGCGGCGACGGCGTCCAGGAAGGTGTCCCAGTCGGACGCGGAGAGCGTACGGAGGCGGAGCTCCGCCCGGTAGGGGCGCGGGCGGCTCCCGTGGACGTAGGCGATGACCCGGCCGGGGGTGACGGTGATCCCGGCGACGTGACCGCCGTCGGCGTACGTACGCCCGCGTCCGAGGCGTCCCTCGTCCATCGACAGGGACTCCAGGGCGTCCACCCAGGCCCGGCCCCACCAGCTGTCGGCGAACGGCCCCTCGGCGTCGGAGGCACGGGCGGGCACCGCCTCGAACGAACGCCGCAGGTCGTCAGGGCCGGGGCGGGGCGCGGGGCCGGCGCCGGGGCTCATGACGCCCTCCGGAGTGAGACGAGATCGGCCAGGTCACGGTCGCTGAGCTCGGTCAGGGCGGCCTCTCCCGAACCGAGCACCGCGTCGGCGAGGACCCTCTTGGACGCCAGCAGTTCGCTGATCCGGTCCTCGACCGTGCCCTCGGCGATCAGCCGGTGCACCTGCACGGGCTGGGTCTGGCCGATGCGGTACGCGCGGTCGGTGGCCTGCTCCTCGACCGCCGGGTTCCACCACCGGTCGTAGTGGATGACGTGGGCGGCCCGGGTGAGGTTGAGGCCCGTGCCGGCGGCCTTGAGGGAGAGCAGGAAGACGGGGGCCTCGCCGGACTGGAAGCGGTCCACCATCCGCTCCCGCTCTGCGACCGGCGTGCCGCCGTGCAGCAGCTGGGAGGGGATGGCGTGGGAGGCGAGGTGGGCGGAGAGCAGCCGGGCCATCGAGACGTACTGGGTGAAGATCAGGACCGAGCCGTCCTCGGAGAGGATGGTGTCGAGGAGCTCGTCGAGCAGGGCGAGCTTGCCGGAGCGGCCGGCGAGCCGCGTCGGCTCCTCCTTCAGATACTGCGCGGGGTGGTTGCAGATCTGTTTGAGCGATCCCAGCAGCTTCATGATCAGCCCGCGCCTGGCGATGCCCTCGGACTGCTCGATGAACGCCATGGTCTCGCGGACGGCCGCCTCGTAGAGCGTGGCCTGCTCGCGGGTGAGGAAGACGGGGTGGTCGGTCTCCGTCTTGGGCGGCAGCTCGGGCGCGATGCCCGGGTCGGACTTCTTGCGGCGCAGCAGGAAGGGGCGGACCAGCCGGGACAGCCGCTCGACCGCCTCCTCGTTGCCCAGCCCCGCGGCCGTGCCGGTGTTCTCGACGATGCGTGCGTGCCGTGCCCGGAAGGCCTTGAGCGGGCCGAGCAGTCCGGGGGTGGTCCAGTCGAGCAGGGCCCAGAGCTCGGAGAGGTTGTTCTCGACGGGGGTGCCGGTCAGGGCCACCCGGGCGGGGGCGGGGATGGTGCGCAGCGCCCTGGCCGTGGAGGAGTGCGGGTTCTTCACGTGCTGCGCCTCGTCGGCGACGACCAGTCCCCAGGTGTGCGCGGCGAGTTGCTCCGCGCTGGAGCGCATCGTGCCGTACGTCGTGAGGACGAAGCCGGCGTCCGCGCCGGTGAGGCTGCGGTCGGCGCCGTGGAAGCGGCGGACGGGGACTCCAGGCGCGAAGCGGTTGATCTCACGGTGCCAGTTGCCGAGGAGGGAGGCCGGGCAGACGACGAGGGTGGGGGCGGTGTGGGCGCGGTGCAGGTGCAGCGCGATGACGGTGATCGTCTTGCCCAGGCCCATGTCGTCGGCGAGACAGCCGCCGAGTCCGAGGGAGGTCATCCGGTCGAGCCAGGCCAGGCCGCGCAGCTGGTAGTCGCGGAGGGTGGCGTCCAGACCGGGTGGGGCGGGGAGCGTGGCGTGCTCGTCCAGGAGGCGTGCGCGGAGTGCGGCGAGCGCCCCGGCCGGTACGGCCTCGACCTGCTCCCCGTCGACCTCGGCGGAGCCGGTCAGGGCGACGGCGAGCGCGTCGACGGGGTCCAGGAGCCCGAGCTCCCGCTTGCGCGCCTTGCGCACGAGCGCGGGGTCGACGACGACCCACTGGTCGCGCAGCCGCACCACCGGGCGGTGCGCCTCGGCGAGGGTGTCCATCTCCGCCTCGGTGAGCCGGTCGTCCCCCAGGGAGAGCTGCCAGTCGAAGGCGAAGAGGTGCTCGGCGTCGAAGAACGAGGTTCCGTCGGTGGCCGACCCCGGCGCCGGCCGGACGACGGCCGCGGCGGTGAGCGACCGGGCGAGCTCGCGCGGCCAGTGGACCGCGACCCCCGCAGCCGCGAGCCGCGCTCCGGCGTCACCGATCAGTTCGTAGAGCTCGTCCTCGGTGACGGCGAGGACGTCGGGCACCGGCTGGTCCAGCAGCCGTTCCAGGGGCGGCCAGACCCGGGCGGCGCGGCGCAGGGCGAGCACGGCGTCGATCCGCGCCCTCGGCCCGAACGGCTCGCCTGCCTCGCCGTTCCACAGCATGGCGGCGTCGGTGACGTACGTCGGATCGGCCAGGCTGTGCACCTGGGTGATGGCGGCGGCGGCATGGCGGGAAGCGGACGGGGCACTCTGTGCGTCCCCGCTCCCGGGCTCCTCCGCCTCTTCGGCGGAGGTGTCGAAGAGTGCGTACGCCGACAGGTCGAGGCGCAGCGAGACCCGCACCCCCGCGTCGAGGCCGGCGGCGACCTCGACGGCCCAGGCGCGGGCTTCCGGCAGCCGCTGCGGCTCGCGGGCGGCGAACGGCGCTCCCATGGCGTGGGCGGCGGCAGGTGTGCGGGGCAGGGTGTCGGCGACGGCGTCGATGAAGGCACTGATCAGCGCACGGGCCTCGGGCACCCGCAGGGGGGCTGTGCCCTCGATCGGGACCGCGTGCCCCTCGGGCGGCATCGCGGCGGCGACCGCCCTCAGATGCGCGACGTCCTCGGCGTCGCGCGGCCCGGCCCGCCAGGCGTCGTGGTCGTCCGCGGTCAGACCGGGCAGGAGCCTGCCGCGCGCCACGAGGCCGAGGGCGTGGACGGCGGCAGCGCCCCAGGCGCGGGTGGCGGGGTGGGCGACGGCGCGGTGCCGTGCGCGGGCCAGCAGGGGCACCGCCTCCTCCAGGGGGAGCGACACGCAGGACACGGTGCGGGAGCGGACGCCGTCGGCGCCGTGCCGCACGACGACCGTGAACTCGGCGACGGAACGCGCCGGCTCGCCCTCGGCGGGGAAGACCGTGCCCGGGACACCGAGGCCGGCGCTGCCGTCCGGGTCCCAGAAGGCGATCCGGCCGTCACGGGGAAGCACACCCGGCAGGAACACCGCGGCGCACCGGAGCAGCCGGTCCACGGCCGCGTCCTGCGTCTGCCGCACCATGCTCCCCACCCCTCTCCGCCTCGGTCGTGTGGCGTTTCCCCTGCTCCCGTGAGTCTAGGCGGGGGGTGTGACAGCGCCCGTCCCGCCCGGGCCCGGCGGCTGCGGGCGGGACGGGCGGCACGGCTCTGCGGGCGGGGAGCGGAACGGCACCCCCGGGACGGAACGGCCGCACGCGGGCCTGGCTCCGGAAGCGCCGGAGGTAGGGACGCCGAGAGCACTGCCGGGCACGGGCGAAGCCACGGCCCCGTGACGCGCGCGTACGGGGCGCGGGCCGGACACGCCGGATCCGGCGCACCAAGACCGGCCTCGCCGCACCCGGAGCACCGGCCTGCGGTCAGTGGCGGGTGAACGGCTCGGAGCGCCGCCGGCCCGAGGGCTGCTCCGTGTCGAAGTCCTCCGGGTCGAAGTCCTCCGGGTCGAAGTCGGGCACCGGGCCCGGGCCCGCGAGGGGCTGTTCCGTCATGAACCGGTCCGGCTCGTCCTGTTCCGGCGTGGGCCGCACCGGGCCGGAGCGCTCGGCACCGGGCTCCCGCGTGCCGTCCGGGACGCGCGGCTCCTCGGCGGCGGGCCCGGCCGCGTCCTGCCGGGGGCCGGAGACCTCGGGCGGCTGCTGCCCCTGCTGGGCGCGTTCCAGGAAGCGCAGCAGTTCGACGGGGAAGGGGAGCACCAGCGTGGAGTTCTTCTCGGCCGCGACCGCGACCACCGTCTGCAGCAGGCGGAGCTGAAGCGCCGCGGGCTGGGTGGACATCTGCTGGGCCGCCTGCGCCAGCTTCTTCGAGGCCTGCAGCTCGGCGTCGGCGTTGATGACCCGGGCGCGCCGCTCACGGTCGGCCTCGGCCTGGCGGGCCATGGAGCGCTTCATCGTCTCCGGCAGCGAGACGTCCTTGATCTCCACCCGGTCGATCTGCACGCCCCAGCCCACGGCCGGGCTGTCGATCATCAGCTCCAGCCCTTGGTTGAGCTTCTCGCGATCGGACAGCAGATCGTCCAGATCGCTCTTGCCGATGATCGACCGCAGGGAGGTCTGAGCCATCTGCGAGACCGCGAACCGGTAGTCCTCCACCTGGACCACCGCGCTCGCCGCGTCCACCACCTTGAAGTAGATGACGGCGTCCACCCGCACCGTGACGTTGTCCCTGGTGATCCCGTCCTGGGCCGGCACGGGCATCGTCACGATCTGCATGTTGACCTTACGGAGCCGGTCGACCCCCGGGACGATCATGGTGAAACCCGGCGGGCGCACCTGGTCGTGCAGCTTGCCGAGCCGGAGCACCACGCCCCGTTCGTACTGCTTGACCACGCGCGCCGCGGCCATGGCGTACGCCACGCATCCCGCGATCACCGCCACCAGCGCGACTACCAGCTCCTGGACCATCACGGCCCCCTGCGTCCGGGAGTGCGTTCCCGCACCCACTCGTCATGCGTCTATTAACACGATATGCCCTGTTTGCGCATCCTCGAACCTCTGTCCGGGTGCCCGCGGCCCCGGCCGGCCGCGCCCCGGATGCCGGTGCGCGGGGGAACGGGCAGGGTGGCCAGCGCCAGCACGTCTCTGTGACGTACCGATGAGCCGGACGAGCAGACGAGGACCCCGCCCATGTCCGTGACCGCGCCCCCCACCGTTCTCCGCCGCCGCGCCGGCATCGCCGCCGGAGCCGCCCTGCTCACCCTGACCGCCACCGGCTGCTCGGGCCTCGGGCGATCAGCGGTGGGACCGGTCTCGTACACGACGGACCGGGACAAGGTCGTCACCGTGCACAGCCCCTCGGTGAAGGGCTGCCACGCGATGCCGCCCGCCGGAGCGAACGCGATCGACAACCGCACCCTCGTCGACATCGTCCTCTACCCCACCCGCGACTGCTCCGGGCGGAGCACCGCCTACGTCGCCACCACGTTCTCCGACGTCAACGCCCCGCGAGCGCTCCCCTGGCGCAGCTACCGGTTCATCCACTGACCGGACCGGGGCGCCCGGCCCCGGCCGCCGCGCAGCAGAGCGAACAGCTCCGCGGTCCCCTCCCGCCGGTCACGGGCGATCATCACGACCAGGACGACGAGCAGCGCGGGCATGACCGCGTTCGGGGGGTCGAGCAGCGTCAGCTGGACCACGGCGGCGCCGGCCAGCAGCCCGGCCAGGGCGATCGCCGCCACCCCGGCGAGCAGGGGGATCAGCAGGGCGACGGCGCCGGCCAGTTCCAGGCCCCCGATCGTGTACATCGCCTCGCTGCTCCAGCCCATCCGGTCGAACGAGGCGACGGCCGATTCGTGGGCGACGAGCTTGGCCACGGCGCTGAAGCCGAGGAACAGCGCGAGGGCGGCACGGGCGCCGGTCAGCGCGACCGCTGCGGTACGGCGGCGCGGCCCGGCGGCGGGATCCGGTGCGGTGAAGGCGGCGGACGGGGTGGCTTCGGACATGGAGGGCTCCTCGCGGGACGTGCGCCGGGGGGTGCGGCCCTTGCCGCACCGCGTCCCGGCGCTCACGGAAGGTCAGACCTCCCGGAGCTCCGGAACTCATCGCCCGCCGGACCTCGGACCCGCCTCCCTCCGGAGTCCGCGCCGAGCGCTCGCGCTCAGGGCTTCCCCGGGCGGGCGAGCACCCACGTGCCGTCCGGAGTGAGACAACGGTCGACCGCGAGCCCCGCCTCCTCCAGGCACGCCTCGAACTGCTCCACCGAGAGAGCGCGCGAGCGGAAGGTCTGGGTCCAGCGGGCGTCCTCGAAGACGTACTCCGCGCGGACCTCGTCCACCCCGTCACCCAGAGGCTCCGCCGACAGGATCCGTATCGTGCACCCCGCCGCCAGGTCCTCGCGCTCCCGGGGGAGGTCGCTGTGGTAGTCGGCGCCCTCCCGCTGGACGAGCACGACACCGTCGTCCTTCACATACCTGCGGCAGGTCCTCAGGAGTCCCTCTCGCACCCGGTGATCGCTCGTGTGCACCAGGAAGGACCCGAGCACCACGGCGTCGAACCGCTCCCCGCCCAGGTCCAGGGACTCGATCGGGCTCCGCACCGTGCGCGCGCCCCGCACCCGCTCCAGCATCTGCGCGGATTCGTCCACGGCCGTCACGACGAAGCCGAGTTCGACCAGCGGATGGGTCACCCGCCCCGCCCCGCAGCCCAGTTCGAGCACGCTCGCGCCGGGCGTCACGGCCGAGCGGATCACCTCCGGTTCGGTGCCGGCGGACAGGCGTGCGTACAGCTCGACCGCGCAGCCGTCGGGGGTGATCGCGCCGGGCCCCGCCCCTGTGTGTCCCTCACGCATCAGGCTCATACCCGGCAGAACGTCCCGCCGGGGTCCGGCGTTCCGCCTCAGTGATGCGGATAGCGGCCTTCCGGCCACGCCACCTGGTCCGTCTGCCGGCCGAACTCCAGGCAGAGGTCGTCGGCGAGTTCGGTGATCACCGACCGGCCCTCGGTGACGGCCAGCCACGAGGCCGGGAGAGCTACGTCGCCGTGCCGCGCCCCCAGCAGATTGCCGCAGACCGAGCCGGTGGAGTCGCTGTCCCCCGAGTGGTTGACGGAGAGAAGGAGCGCCTCGGACACGTCCTCGGCACGCGGCAGCACGAGCGCGCAGTACACGGCGACGGCGAGGGCCTCCTCGGCGACCCAGCCCGCGCCCAGCGACTCGACGCGCTCGGCGGTCGGCCTCCCCCGGGCCGCGAGGTCGACCGCCGCACTCAGCGCGGCCGTCGTCTCCTCGTGGCCGTCGCGGCGGGACAGCAGGTCCATGGCGCGCAGCACCGCTCCTGCCGGGGAGTCGCCCTCCAGGAGGTAGGTGACGATCGCGGCCAGCGCGCCCGCCGCGTACGCCCCCGTGGGATGGCCATGGGTGATCAGCGCGCACCTGGCCGCCAGCTCGAAGCCCGTCTCCGCGTCCTCGCCGAGCAGCCCGAAGGGCGCCGACCTCATGACGGTCCCGCAGCCCTTGGAGTGGGGGTTGACGGGGCCGGGCCGTCCGAGCGGGACGCCCGGTTCCGGGGCGTGGCCGGCCGCCAGTCCCGTGAGGCACGCGTTGCCGGGCGCCCGGCGCGCGTACAGCCAGGGCTGCTGCCTGAGCCATCCCGTCCGTACGGGATCCTCGCCCTCACGCGGCGGCGGGGACATGTGATTCTGGGTGTCGAGCCAGCGCAGGTAGGCGTTGCGCACGATCTCGGTCTCGGCTCCCCCGACGCCCTTGGAGGCCGCCCGGGCGTGCGCCCTGATCAGTCCTTCGACCGTGAAGAGCGTCATCTGGGTGTCGTCCGTGATCCGCCCGACGGCCCCGTCGGGGTCGGCCGCCGGTCCTCGCAGGCCGCGCGGCCCGTGAGCACGGCGGATGCCGTCGAGCGAGAGGAACTCGACCGGATTGCCCAGCGCGTCCCCGACCGCACCGCCCAGCAGCGCGCCCCGCACCCTGGACCGGCGGGCGACGTCCGCGCCCCATGACGTGCTGCCCCTCATCGTGTGCCCCTCCCCGTCGTCGCCGCGGTCCGCTCCCCGCGTCTGCTTCCGTATGCCGCGCCGCGGGTTCATGCTGGAGAAGAGGCGATGGTGATGCGTACCGGAAGTGAACCGTCCACCGCACGCAGCCCCCTGCGGATGCGGCTGACGCTGAGTGTATGGGGCATGCTCTGGGCCGCGTTCGGCCTGGTGGCCTTCGTGTGGACGGGACGCCCGGGCTGGGCGACGGCCTGCGGGGTGCTGCTGGCGATCACGGTGACGGACTTCTGCCTCGTCCTGCGCCACATCCGGCAGGGCCCGCACTATCAGCCCGGCCGGGACATCCCGCCGTACGAGCCGGACCGGGGCGGAACGGGCCGACGTGCCCGCTGACGCCGCCCGGCCGGCCGTCGCCGTCAGGGGCGGTCGTCGAAGCGGGCGGCCCGCAGGTATTCCGGGTTCGGGTCGAGGGCGGCGGCCAGCCGGAAGTGGCGGGTGGCCTGCTCGGGGCGCCCGGCGCGCTGGAAGGTGCGGGCCAGGGCGAAGTGCGCGAAGGCGTTGTCCGGCTCACGCTCCAGGACCAGCTCGAACTCGAGCTCGGCAGGGCGCAGTTGGGCGGCGGCGAAGAAGGCGCGGGCCCGCAGCAGGCGGGCGGCCGTGTTCTCCGGGTGGGCGGCGATCACCGAGTCGAGCAGCTTCACCGCACCCCGCGGGTCCCGCGCCGCGAGCAGCTGCTCCGCCGCACGGAAGTCGATGACATGCGTTTCCGGGTTCCTCTCGGGCACGGACCTATCCTTCCCTTCGCCTTCCGGTCTTCAACATCCGGCCGGGGGCCCGTATTCCGCCGCCCGGGGAGACGGCCGGGCGCGGCCGGGACAGGCCGGGGCCACGGCGTGAGCGCGCGCAGACACCCGGACACGCCATGAGCCGGACAGCGCGCCGCGAGCGGACGGGACGAGCAGGGGGACCGAGCGGGAGGAGCAGCCTCCCGGCCGGGAGCAGCCCCGGCCGGGAACGGGATCAGCCCGTCGCGGCGCGGGCGGTGAGCTCCGACCAGACCGCGCGGACCTGCGGTTCCAGGTCCTCCAGCGGCCCGTCGTTGTCGACCACGAGGTCGGCGACGGCCAGCCGCTCCTCGCGGGTGGCCTGGACCGCCATCCGCGCACGGGCGTCGGATTCCGTCATGCCGCGCAGCCGGACGAGCCGGTCGAGCTGGGTGCCGGGGCTCGCGTCGACGACGACGACCAGGTCGTAGAGGGGAGCGAGGCCGTTCTCCGTGAGCAGGGGTACGTCGTGGACGACGACCGCGCCGGGTCCCGCGGCCCGCTCCAGCTCGGCGGAACGCGCCCCGACGAGCGGGTGCACGATGCCGTTGAGCGTGGCCAGGCGCGCGGAGTCGGCGAAGACGATCGCGCCGAGCGCCGAGCGGTCCAGGGAGCCGTCGGTGTTGAGGATGTCCGGACCGAAGGCCTCGACGACGGCGGTGAGTCCGGGGGTGCCGGGCTCCACGACCTCGCGCGCGATCCGGTCCGCGTCGATCAGCACGGCTCCGTAGCGTGCGAGCAGCCGTGACACTTCGCTCTTGCCGGCGCCGATCCCGCCGGTCAGGCCCACTTTCAGCATGGGCCGAGCCTAGCCTCCGGCCGGCGGACGGCCGGAGGCGCGCTCAGGAATCGCCCTCGCGTTCCGCGAGGAAGCGTTCGAATTCCCTGCCGATCTCGTCCGCCGACGGCAGGTCGACCGGCTCCGCGACGAGGTTGCCCCGCGTCTCGGACCCCGCGACCGCGTCGTACTGGTGCTCCAGTCCCTCGACGAGCGCGACGAGCTCCTCGTCGCCCTGGCCGATCTGGCGGTCGATCTCCGTCTGGGTACGGTGCGCTTCCGTGCGCAGGGTGTGCGCGACGCTCGGCAGCACCAGTCCGGTCGCCCCCGTGATCGCCTCCAGGGCGGTCAGCGCGGCGTCCGGGTAGGCGGACCGGGCGACGTAGTGCGGCACATGGGCGGCGACACCGAGGACGTCGTGCCCGGCCTCCATCAGCCGGTACTCCACGAGCGCCTCGGCCGAGCCCGGGACCTGCGCCTCGTCGAAGGGGCTGCGGTGGCCGGGCATGAGGTCGGTGCGATTTCCGTGCGGGGTGACGCCGACGGGGCGGGTGTGCGGGACGCCCATCGGGATGCCGTGGAAGTTGACCGAGAGGCGGACACCGAGCCGTTCCACGATCTGCTCCACCGCGACGGCGAACCTCTCCCACTCCACGTCCGGCTCCGGCCCCGACAGCAGCAGGAAGGGGGCGCCGGTGGCATCCTGCACGACCCGGACGTCCAGGGTGGGCGCCTCGAACGACGTCCACCGGTCACGCTTGAAGGTCAGCAGCGGGCGGCGCGCCCGGTAGTCGACGAGCCGGTCGTGGTCGAAGCGGGCGACGATCTGGTGCGGCAGCGTCTCGAGCAGGCCGTCGACGATCTGCTCGCCGGTCTCACCCGCGTCGATGTATCCGTCGAAGTGGTAGAGCATGACCAGGCCGGCCGACTCCTGGGCGAGCGCCATGTCGACGACGGCCAGGCCCTTCGGCTCCCATTCGTACAAACTCTGCGGTTCAGGCACGGTTACCGCTCCTCCTCGTGTTCCTCGACAAGAACACCCTGCCCGGCCACGGCATTCCCGATCGCCCCGCTCCCCGTCCGGTCACGCGAGGACGCGGGTGTGCAGTGCCGTCACCGCCTTCCGCGCGGAGGTGAACGCCCCGTGCTGCCAGGCGTCGGTGTGGCTGAGATGGTCGCCGGCGAAGTACACATGTCCGGCAGGGCTGTTGAGCGGCGCGAAGGCGGGGGCGTCGGGCCCGCCCGGCAGGGAGTGCCAGGACGCCTCCACGTAGGGGGTCTGGCGCCAGTGGTGGGAGAAGGACGCGGCGAGTTCCGTGCGGTACTTGTCGCCGTGGATCTTCACGCCCTGGGCCACGGCCCGCGCCTCGCGCTCGCGCGGCGTGAGAGCGGCGTACGCGTCCGCACGGGAGCCGGTGTTGTAGTACCCGATGACGGTTCCCCGCTCGCCGAGATGACCGTAGGACGGGTACCAGATGTGGGAGAGGTCCATGTCCGTCTCGGTGATGCCGCCGAAGATCCGGTGGTCCGTCTCCCACCAGCGGCTCCGGTACTCCAGCCCGATCTTGCCGGCCGAGGACGGCGCGCAGGCCTCCAAGGCGGCCTGCACGGCGGGACCGAGGTTGTGGGAGGTCTTGGCCAGGATGTTCGGCGGCAGTGCGGCGATGCAGTAGTCCGCCTCGATGCGGCGGGTGCGGCCGGACCGGGTGTAGGTGACGGTGACGCCGTGGGCGGTGTCGGTGATGTCGGTGACGGCCGCTCCGGTGAGGACCCTGCGCTCCCCCACCGCGCGGGTGAGGGCCGCGGGTATCCGGTCCATGCCGCCGACCGGCTGGAACATGAGCATGGCCTGGTCGTACTCGAACTCGAACGAGAAATAGCGCCCGACCCCGCTCGCGAAGACCTCCGACGCGGTCGGCACGGAGCCGAGTTCCTCGCCCGGGGTACCCGCGGCGGCCGGGTCCACGCGATAGCCGCGCCGGGAACTGCCGGTGTAGTCGAGTGTGTCGCCGATGTCACCGAAGTCCTTCAGGAAGTCCAGGAGCCGCTCCTGGTCCTCGGCGGTGATCTCCCGGTCGAGCGCACCCTTGTCGCCGGCCTTGGCCAGGAGTTCGGCGACGTAGCCGTACATGTCGGCCTTGGCGGTGCGATAGCGCACCGGGGCCTTCATGCCCGCCTTCTCGTTGAAGAGGTAGGCATTGGCGTTCTCGTTGGTGAACACCTCGACGGGCACACCCAGTTCGCGGCAGTAGTCGAGGGTCACCATCCACTGCGGGATGCGGCCGGGCCCCGCGTTCATGTACTGGCCCTCACTGAAGCGGGCGGTCTGTTCGTTGCCGTAGGTGTCGGTGGTCGAATCCCCGCCCCGGACGGTGAAGTTGCGCCCACCGGTGCGGCCCCTGGCCTCCAGGACCGTACAGTCGTAGCCCGCCTTGCCCAGCTCGTAGGCGGCCGCGAGACCCGCGATCCCCCCGCCGACGACGACGACCTTCGCCGCGGCTCTTCCCTTCAGCGAGAAGTCACCCGGGCGCGGGGCGCGGAAGGCGGGTTCACGGCCCGCCGCCTGGGCGGTGGGCGCGAGGCCGAGTGCGCCCATGGTGGCGAACATGGCGCCCGCTCCACCGGTGATGCCCACACTGCGGAGGAAGCTGCGGCGGCTGGCACCCGCCGGGCCGGCGGGGGCCGGCGCGACGCGTGAGGCATGCGAGAGGTGAGTCATGACCAAGCTCCCCTGGTGATGCGGACGTTGCGCCGGATCCTGACAAGACGGTGTTACGGGCCGTCAGCGACTCGTGTATCCCACACGTTTCCTCTTGCGCTCACGCGGGGCCCGCCCGGCCCCTTCGACGGTCCGGCCCATTGGTCCAGACCTTGACATGCCCACCACCCATCCCTACCGTCACCGTCAGCTTCAGAGTCCCGATCTGCGTTCACGTACGAGAACTTCTGGACTTCTCCGACGGGAAGGCACCCCCATGCGCACCCGCACACTGATCCCCGCTCTGCTGACGGCCGCACTCGCCGTGGGCGCCCTGCCCGCCGCCACGGCCGGCGCCGCACAGGCCGCGGTCATCGAGGTCGGGACGGCGGCGCAGCTCAAGGCGGCGCTCGCCGCCGCCGCCCCCGGTGACACGATCCACCTCGCCGACGGCACCTACACGGGCAACTTCAAGGCGGCCGTCGCCGCCACTCCGGCCGCGCGCATCACCCTGACCGGCTCCTCACGGGCGGTCCTGACCTCGGGCGGCGGCTACGGCCTGCACCTGAACGGCGCGTCCTGGTGGACGGTGCGGGGGCTCACGGTCACCGGCGGGCAGAAGGGGATCGTGACCGACGCGGCGGACGGCGTCGTCATCGACTCGGTGACGGTGCACGACCTCGACATGGAGGGCGTCCACTTCCGCAGGTCCAGCCGGGACGGCACCGTCATGAACTCCTGGATCCACGACACGGGACACGACGGGCGCGGCATGGGAGAGGGCGTCTACGTCGGCTCGGCGGGCGACCTCACCGACCGCAGCGACAGGGCCAGGATCATCGGCAACACCATCGGCCCGGGGGTCGGCGGTGAGAACGTCGACATCAAGGAAGGCACGACCGGGGCGCAGATCATCGGCAACACGTTCGACGGCGACGGGCTGACCGGCGCCAACTACGACGACTCCTGGGTCGACGTGAAGGGCAACGACGTGCTGGTCGAGAACAACCGGGGCGTACGCACCACGAACAACGGCTACGAGACGCACACGCAGCAGAGCGGATGGGGCTGCGGCACGGTCTTCCGCGGGAACGCCTCGGACCTGAGCGGAGCCACCGGTGGGCAGCAGCTCGCCGTGCATGTCACGAACCGGAGCGCGGCCTGCCCCACCACCGTCCACGCCGACAACACGGTCACCGGCGGAAAGGGCCTGACGAACATCCCCGTCACCCCCTGACCTCGTCCGGGTACGCGTGAGGCCCGCCCCCCGGAGGGGACGGGCCTCACCTACAGCTCTACAGCTCTACGGCCGATGAGCGGCTGGAGGTCGGAGCGTCAGCTCTGGCCGCCCGCCAGCTTCTCGCGCAGGGCAGCCAGGGCCTCGTCCGACGCCAGGGCGCCGGAGTTGTCCGCGGACTCCGAGGAGTACGAACCGCCACCGCTGCCACCGGAGGCAGCCGGGGCAGCGCCGGCCGGGGCGGCAGCGCCCTCGGCAGCGGCAGCCTCGTCGGCCTCGCGGGACTTGATGACCTGGGCCTGGTGCTGCTCGAAGCGCTGCTGCGCCTCGGCGTACTGGGTCTCCCAGACCTCGCGCTGCGCCTCGAAGCCCTCGAGCCAGTCGTTGGTCTCGGGGTCGAAGCCCTCGGGGTAGATGTAGTTGCCCTGGTCGTCGTAGGACGCGGCCATGCCGTACAGGGTCGGGTCGAACTCGACCGAGGCCGGGTCGCCACCGAAGGCCTCGTTGGCCTGCTTCAGCGAGAGGCTGATGCGACGGCGCTCGAGGTCGATGTCGATGACCTTGACGAAGATCTCGTCGTTGACCTGGACGACCTGCTCCGGGATCTCCACGTGGCGCTCGGCCAGCTCGGAGATGTGGACCAGACCCTCGATGCCCTCGTCGACGCGCACGAACGCACCGAAGGGAACGAGCTTGGTGACCTTACCGGGAACGACCTGCCCGATCTGGTGCGTGCGGGCGAACTGCTGCCACGGGTCTTCCTGCGTCGCCTTGAGCGACAGGGAGACGCGCTCGCGGTCCATGTCGACGTCGAGAACCTCGACGGTGACCTCCTGGCCGACCTCGACAACCTCGGAGGGGTGGTCGATGTGCTTCCAGGACAGCTCGGAGACGTGCACGAGACCGTCGACGCCACCCAGGTCCACGAAGGCACCGAAGTTGACGATCGAGGAGACGACGCCGGAGCGGACCTGACCCTTCTGGAGGGTCGTGAGGAACGTCTGGCGGACCTCGGACTGGGTCTGCTCGAGCCAGGCACGGCGGGACAGGACCACGTTGTTGCGGTTCTTGTCCAGCTCGATGATCTTGGCCTCGAGCTCCTTGCCCACGTAGGGCTGGAGGTCGCGGACACGACGCATCTCGACGAGCGACGCCGGGAGGAAGCCACGGAGGCCGATGTCGAGGATGAGACCACCCTTGACGACCTCGATGACGGTACCGGTGACGATGCCGTCTTCTTCCTTGATCTTCTCGATGGTGCCCCAGGCACGCTCGTACTGAGCGCGCTTCTTCGAGAGGATCAGGCGGCCTTCCTTGTCCTCCTTCTGGAGAACCAGGGCCTCGATCTCGTCGCCGACCTTGACGACCTCGTTCGGGTCGACGTCGTGCTTGATCGAGAGCTCGCGGCTCGGGATGACACCTTCGGTCTTGTAACCGATGTCGAGGAGAACCTCGTCCCGGTCAACCTTGACGATGACACCGTCAACGATGTCGCCGTCGTTGAAGTACTTGATCGTCTCGTCGATCGCCGCGAGGAACGCGTCCGCGTCGCCGATGTCGTTGACCGCAACCTGCGGAGTGGTGGCGGTGGTCTCGGTGCTGCTCGTCATGTGGGAAAGGGCTCCGGTACGGACAGTGAGTCGTAGGTACTGCTACGCCGAAAGCCCGTATCGCCTCTGCAGAAGCCGGACAGCCTGGAGGGCACCCAACCTGTACCGGATAGGCACCTCGACAACCGAGGGGACATGCAACAGACGCGAGCGCGGCCTGCTAGGTCTGAAGCGCGCAGGCTCGCAGCGCAACTTGTAGCATACGGGGGCAGCCGGACAGGGTCAATGCGCGAAGGCGCACACCCGGGGCACAACGCCCCAATCCCGGCACAACTCACGTTCACCGAGGCCACATCGGTCACAGCGGCGTGGTGCGCGCACACGAGCGTACTCACCCGTACGGCCCGTGGAGCACCCGCGCGAGGCGGGTGAAGGCAAACTACAACGACGGGCACGATGAGCCAAGAGATCTACGGGTCCGAACCCGAGGCGACCCGGCGGAACGCCGGCGCGGCGGAGAGCAGCAGGGCCAGCCGCGGCTGGTGGGACCGGAACGCCGACGAGTACCAGAGCGACCACGGGACCTTCCTCGGGGACGACCGCTTCGTCTGGGGCCCCGAGGGGCTCGACGAGGCCGAGGCGGCCCTGCTGGGCCCCGCCGCCGGGCTGAAGGGCCTGGACGTCCTGGAGATCGGCGCGGGCGCCGCCCAGTGCTCGCGCTGGCTCGCCGCGCAGGGCGCCCGTCCCGTGGCCCTGGACCTCTCCCACCGCCAGCTCCAGCACGCCCTGCGCATCGGCGGCGGCGTCCCCCTGGTGGAGGCCGACGCCGGACGCCTTCCCTTCCGGGACGGCTCCTTCGACCTGGCCTGCTCCGCCTACGGCGCGGTGCCCTTCGTCGCCGACCCCGTCCAGGTCTTCCGCGAGGTACGCCGGGTCCTGCGGCCGGGGGGCCGCTGGGTCTTCTCGGTGACGCACCCGATCCGCTGGGCCTTCCCCGACGAGCCGGGGCCCGAGGGCCTCTCGGTCGCCGCGTCCTACTTCGACCGCGTGCCGTACGTGGAACAGGACGAGCACGGTGAGGCGGTGTACGTGGAGCACCACAGGACGCTCGGCGACCGGGTACGGGACGTGGTGGCCGGCGGCTTCCGGCTGGTCGACCTCGTGGAACCGGAGTGGCCGGACTGGAACGACCAGGAGTGGGGCGGCTGGTCCCCGTTGCGCGGCCATCTGATCCCCGGGACCGCGATCTTCGTCTGCGAGCGGGACGGCCGCGACGGCGCCTAGGCACCGGGTGGCCCGCCGCGGGGGGCGGCGTACGAGACTGGGGGCGTGATCCGTACCGACGCGCTCGACCAGCTGCCCGTCCGCACCGCCGTGCCCGCCCTGGAGCGGGCGCTGGAGGAGCGGGGGGCCGCGGTGCTCTGCGCGCCGCCGGGGACCGGCAAGACGACGCTGGTGCCCCTGGTGCTCGCCGGGCTGACCGGTGGCGGTCCCGTGCGCCGGGTCCTGGTGGCCGAGCCCCGGCGCATCGCCGCCCGGGCCGCCGCGCGGCGGATGGCGTGGCTGCTGGGCGAGGCGCCGGGCGGCCGGGTGGGGTTCACGGTGCGCGGGGAGCGCGTGGTGGGGCCGGACACGGTGGTGGAGGTCGTGACCACCGGGGTGCTGCTCCAGCGGCTCCAGCGCGACCAGGAGCAGGCCGGGGTCGATGTGGTGATCATCGACGAGTGCCACGAGCGTCACCTGGACGCGGACACGGCCGCCGCGTTCCTGCTCGACGTACGGGAGACGATCCGCCCCGAGCTGCGCCTGGTCGCCGCGTCGGCGACCACCGACGCCGAGGGCTGGGCCCGGCTGCTGGGCGGCGCCCCCGTCGTGGAGGCCCGGGGCGTGTCGCATCCGGTCGAGGTGGTCTGGGCACCGCCGGCCGGCCCCGTGAGGCCGCCGCACGGGATGAGGGTGGACCCGGCGCTGCTGACGCACGTGGCCGCCGTGGTGCGCCGGGCGCTCGCCGAACGGGACGGCGACGTGCTGTGCTTCCTGCCCGGGGTGGGCGAGATCGCACGGGTGGCGGACCGGCTCACCGGCCTGGACGCCGAGGTGCTCCAGGTGCACGGACGGGCGCCCGCCGCCGTGCAGGACGCGGTGCTGGCCGGGTCCTCGCGGGGGCGCAGGGTGGTCCTGGCGACCTCCGTCGCGGAGTCGTCGCTGACGGTGCCCGGCGTGCGCGTCGTCGTGGACTCGGGTCTCGCCAGGGAACCCCGGACCGATCACGCGCGGGGGCTGAGCGCGCTCACGACCGTGCGGGCGTCCCGGGCGGCCGGGCGCCAGCGGGCGGGCCGTGCGGGGCGCGAGGCCCCTGGCACGGTGTACCGCTGCTGGGAGGAGGCCGAGGACGGACGGCTGGCCGCGTTCCCCTCCCCCGAGATCAAGGTGGCCGACCTGGCGGCCTTCGCGCTGCAGGCGGCCTGCTGGGGCGACCCCGGGGCCGAGGGACTGGCCCTGCTGGACGCCCCGCCCGCCGGGGCCATGGGGGCGGCGCGTGAGGTCCTGGAAGCGGTGGGGGCGGTGGACGCGGCGGGCCACGCGACGGCCCGCGGCGTACGGATGTCACGCCTCGGCCTGCATCCCCGGCTGGCCCGTGCCCTCCTGGACGGAGCGGACGAGGTGGGCGGGCGCCGGGCGGCGGAGGTGGTGGCGCTGCTGAGCGAGGAGCCGCCCCGGGAGTACGGCGACGACCTGGCGCACGCCCTGCGCACGGCGCGGCGGGGCGGGGACGGCTACGCGGCGCGCTGGCGGCAGGAGGTGCGGCGCCTCTCGCGGTTCCTCGGCTCCGGCGCGGACACGGCTGCCGGGCCGGACGACGCCGCCGTGGGGCTGGTGGCGGCGCTGGCCTTCCCGGAGCGGGTGGCACGGGCCCGGGGCGAGGGGGCGTTCCTGATGGCGTCCGGCACGGGGGCGGAGCTGGGGGACGGCTCGCGGCTGCGCAGTGCGCCCTGGCTGGCCGTGGCGGTCGCGGACCGGCCCGCGCACGCCGCGTCGGCGCGGGTGCGGCTGGCGGCCGTCCTGGACGAGGGCACGGCGCGGCTGGCCGCCGGGCATCTGCTGTTCGCGGGCGAGGAGGTGCGCTGGAGCGGCGGAGACGTGGTGGCGCGTTCCGTGGAACGCCTCGGCGCCGTCGAACTCTCCGCGCGCGCCTTGCGCGAGCCGGCGCCCGGCCTGGTGCGCGGGGCGCTGCTGGAGGGCCTGCGCCGCGAGGGGACGGGGCTGCTGCGGTGGACCCGGGACGCCGAGCAGCTGCGGCTGCGGCTCACGTTCCTGCACCGGGTGCTCGGGAAGCCGTGGCCCGACGTCTCGGACGGCGCGCTGCTGGTACGGGCCGGGGAGTGGCTGGAGCCCGAGCTGTCACGGGCCCGGCGCAGGGCGGACCTGGGGCGGATCGACGCCGGGCAGGCGCTGCGGCGGCTGCTGCCGTGGGCGACGGGCGACGCCGCCCGGCTGGACGAGCTGGCCCCGGAGCGGATCGAGGTGCCGAGCGGCTCCAGGGTCCGGCTGGAGTACGGCGGGGAGCAGCCCGTACTGGCGGTGAAGCTCCAGGAGCTCTTCGGGCTGCGCGAGACCCCCCGGGTGGCCGGGGTACCGGTCCTCGTCCACCTGCTGTCGCCCGCCGGACGGCCGGCGGCGGTGACGGCGGACCTGGCGTCGTTCTGGCGGGACGGCTACAGGGGCGTACGGGCGGAGCTGCGGGGCCGCTACCCGAAGCATCCGTGGCCCGAGGACCCGACGACGGTGGAGGCGACCCGTTTCACCTCCGCGCGGCCGCGACGCGACCAGGGCCGGTCGTCCTGAGGACGGCGCTCGGGGCGGGATCGTGCCGGGCGGAACGACGCGCCCGGGCCGGGGGCGTGCCGGGCCGGGGCCCCGGTGGCGCCGGACCGATCGGGACCACACCGCCGGGCCGGGCGGGTCAGCCGTGCCGGGCCGGACGACGCGACCGGGGCCACCGGCCTGACGTCGCGGGGGCCGAAGCCGCCCTGCGTCGCCGCAACGGTGGCCCCGGTCGTCCTCGGTACCGGTGGCCCGTGCCGCCCGGCTCCCGCTGGGGGGCCGGGCGGTGGCGGGTCAGGCCGCGGGCGCCTCGACCTTCAGCTCGACGGTCAGCGTGGCGCCGCTCGCGGTGGTCAGCCGCAGCGTGAAGGTGCCCTCGGTGCCGTCGGCGAAGATCTCCGGGAGCGTCAGGACCCCGTCGTCGCCGGACTTCAGGTCCAGGGTGCGCACGGGCTCGCCGTTCGCGTCCTTGAAGTACGGCCCCTTGTCGTTCTCGGCGGGCGTCTCGGCGTCGGTGATCATCGTCGCGGTGACGGCGGTGTCCGCGACACCCGTGCCCTTGTAGGTCGTACGGATCTCGACCCGGTCGGCGAACGCGGTGCCGGGCGCCGCGGTCAGGGCCGTGTCGCCGGTGCGGGTGACCGTGTCCGCGACCCGGGCGACGACCTTCGCGGGGAAGCTGAGGGCACGCGGCACGGTGGTGCCGGCGACCGCCGTCACCCGGAAGGCGCCCGGCTTCTCACCGGCCGTCAGTGCCGGTGCGGTGGCGGTGCCGCCCGCTCCGGTCCTCAGCGTGACGGTGCTCTTCCCGCCCTCGAAACGGGTGTCGGTGTCGCCGACGACGGTGAAGGTGACCTGCGTTCCGGCGAGCGTGGCGCCCAGCATGTTCCTCGCCCGCACCGTCACGCGCTCGGCGAACGCGTCGCCCGCCGTGGCGCTGAGAATCCCGGTGCCCGCGTTCTCGAGGCTGCCGAACGTCTCCGACGGGGAGGGGGTGGGCTTGGTCGTCGGCGGCTTCGTCGTGGCGGGAGGCGTCGGCGAGGGGTCCGGGGACGGCGTCGCGCTCCCGCCGCCGCCGGGCTTCGACGGCGTCGGGTCGGGGCTCGGCGTCGGGGACCCGGTCGAGGGGGAGGGCGAAGGGGAGGTGGTGCCGCTGTCGGTGCCGGCCGGGAGGACGCCCGTGCCGTCGGGGACCTCGTGGGTGCCCCGGTTGTAGAAGTCGAACCAGGAGCGGACCGTGCGCAGGTACTCCGTCGAGTGGTTGTAGCTGAGGACCGCCCGGTCGAGGTCCGCGGCGAGCGACAGGTCGCGGGTGCCCGCGCAGAGGTAGCGGCCGGCGGCCAGCGCCGCGTCGTAGATGTTGTTCGGGTCCTTGCGTCCGTCGCCGTTGCCGTCCTGGCCCCAGGTGGCCCAGGTGGACGGGATGAACTGCATGGGGCCGACGGCGCGGTCGTGGGTGGCGTCCCCGTCGTACGCCCCGCCGTCGGTGTCCTTGATCAGCGCGAAGCCCTGGCCGTTGAGAGCCGGGCCCAGAATGGGGGAGAACGTGGTGCCGTTCGCGTCGACCTTGCCGCCGCGGGCCTGGCCGGACTCGACCTTGCCGATGGCGGCGAGGAGCTGCCAGGGCAGCCTGCACGCGGCGTCGGTGCTCGCGAGATCCTGCTCCGCCTTCTTGTAGGCGGCCAGGATCGAGGCGGGTATGCCCGCTTCGGCACTGCCCGTCACGGGCAGATTCACGGACGAACCGGGCTTGTTGGGCGTGTTGAGCGGCGGCAGGTCCGTGTAGTAGGGCGAGTTGCCGGTGGCCGCGCCGTCGCCGGAGGGTGTCGCGTCCGCCGCGGTCCGGTCACCGGCCGTGCCGGTCTGCGGGGTCGCGGGGGCCTGTGAGGCGGAGAGAGCCGCCACGGCAGCCGCGGCCACCGCCGTGGTGGTGGCCCCCCTGCGCAGTCTGCGGCCGAATTGCGCTGCCATACGTGTCGGTCCCTCCCCGTCGACGGCTGTTCGCGCTCCCCAGCGCGAGGACTCAGGCGACCCTACGGCAACTCCCGCCGAGCGGACACCGTCCCCTGCCCGCTTCTCACCGAAAGTTCAGCTTCTCGCCCCTCAAGTCACCAGGGTCCCCGAGCGGATGACACGGGCTCACGCATACTTGCCGCCATGCCGTTCACGCTCAGCCACGCCGCAGCCGTACTCCCGGGGATCCGGCGGTCCGGTGCGGGCCGCGGGCCGCTCGTCGCGTCCGCCCTCGTCGCCGGGTCGTTCGCCCCCGATGTCACCTACTACGCGGACACCGTCGTCCCGGGCGGGATGGAGTTCGGGGCGGTGACCCATGCGCTGTGGGGCGTCCTCACCGTCGACGTCCTCATCACCGGGGCCCTGGTGGCACTCTGGCTGATGCTGCGTGAACCGCTGGTCGCCCTGCTGCCCCGGGCGGCGCGGGGGCGCGTCCACCTGTTCGTCCGGGGGCGGCGCAGGGAGCCCGGCGGCCCCACCCTGCCCGAGGCGGGGTGGTTCGTCCTGTCCGCCGTGATCGGCGCGGGCACCCATGTCGTCTGGGACGCCTTCACCCATCACGACCGGTGGGGCACGGAGCTGCTGCCCGTGCTCAACCGGTCCGTCGGCGGCTTCCCCGCCTTCCAGCTGGTCCAGTACGGCAGTTCGGCCCTGGCCCTGACGGTCCTGGCGTGGTTCGCGTACACCGGGCTGCGGCGCACCGGGCCCGCCCCCGTACCCGACGGCGTCCCGGTGCTCGGCCGGGCGGAACGCCGGTGGGCGGCCGTGTTCCTCGCGGTGTGCGTCCTGCTGGGCCTGGTCCACCGGTGCGCCCGCTGGTACGCCTACGTCGGGGAGCTGACCACACCCCTCGACATCGTCCCGACCGCCTGCTTCGGCGCCGGGGCCGGCCTGGCGGCCGGGCTGGTGCTGTACGGGGCGTGGATGAGGCTGCGGCGCAGGCCCGCCGGCCCCGGGCCGGCGCCGGCGCCGGAGGCAGGGACCGCGCGGAGCCGGCCCGCCGGCCGGGACGCCGGCTGACGGCGTCCCGGGGCCGCAGGGTCAGTGCGCGGCCGTCTCCCAGTCCGTGCCGACGCCGACCGAGACGTCCAGCGGCGCACGGAGCTCGACCGCGGTGGACATCTCGCGGCGCAGGATCTCCTCGACCTGCTCCCGCTCGCCCTTGGCGATCTCCAGGACGATTTCGTCGTGGACCTGGAGCAGCATCCGTGAGGTGAGCCGCGCCTCCGTGAGGGCGCGGTCCACGTGGAGCATGGCGACCTTCACGATGTCGGCCGCGGTCCCCTGGATCGGGGCGTTGAGCGCCATCCGCTCGGCCGTCTCCCGCCGCTGGCGGTTGTCGCTGTTCAGGTCCGGGAGGTAACGGCGGCGGCCGAAGACTGTCTCCGTGTACCCGGTGGACCTGGCCTCCTCCACGACCCGGTGCAGGTAGTCCCGCACCCCGCCGAACCGCAGGAAGTAGGTGTCCATCAGCACCCGGGCCTCACCGGCCTCGATGTTCAGCTGCTGGGAGAGGCCGAACGCGGACAGCCCGTAGGCCAGTCCGTAGGACATCGCCTTGATCTTGCGGCGCATCTCGGCGTCCACGGCCGTCTTCTCGACGCCGAACACCTGCGAGGCGACCGTCGTGTGCAGGTCCTCCCCGGAGGTGAACGCCTCGATCAGACCGGCGTCCTCGGAGAGGTGGGCCATCACGCGCAGCTCGATCTGGCTGTAGTCGGCCGTCATCAGCGTCTCGAAGCCCTCGCCGACGACGAAGCCCCGGCGGATCGCCCGCCCCTCGTCCGTACGGACGGGGATGTTCTGAAGGTTCGGGTCGGTCGAGGAGAGGCGGCCCGTCGCCGCGACCGTCTGGTTGAACGTGGTGTGGATACGGCCGTCCGCACCGATGGTCTTGATCAGCCCCTCAACCGTGACCCGCAGCTTCGCCTGCTCGCGGTGGCGCAGCATGATGACCGGCAGCTCGTGCTCGGTCTGCGCGGCCAGCCAGGCCAGGGCGTCGGCGTCGGTGGTGTACCCCGTCTTGGTCTTCTTCGTCTTCGGCAGGGCCAGCTCGCCGAAGAGGACCTCCTGGAGCTGCTTGGGCGAGCCGAGGTTGAACTCCCTGCCCACCGCGGCGTGCGCCTCCTTCACCGCCTGCTGCACCGCACCGGCGAACTGCTGCTCCATGCTCTCCAGATGGGCCCGGTCGGCGGCGATGCCGTGCCGCTCCAGCCGGGCCAGCATGATCGAGGTGGGCAGCTCCATGTCGTGCAGCAGCTCGGTGGCGCCGACCTCCTTCAGGCGCGTCGTGAACGCGTCCCCGAGGTCCAGCACGGCGCGCGCCTGCGCCATCAGCGCATCGGCCTCCGCACGGTCGTCGGCGCCGAACGCCAGCTGCCCGTCGGACGCCGCGGCCGGTGCCAGCTCGCGGCCGAGGTACTCCACGGCCAGCGCGTCCAGGGCGAAGGAACGGCGGCCCGGCTTCACGAGATACGCGGCGAGCGCCGTGTCCATGGTGATGCCCTCCAGCCGCCAGCCCTGCTCGGGGAAGACCCGCAGGGCGTTCTTGGCGTTGTGGAGGACCTTGGGGCGCTCGGGGTCCGCGAGCCAGGCGGCGAACGCCCGCTCGTCGGCCTCGTCGAGCTCGGCCGGATCAAGCCAGGCCGCCGAACCGTCCGCGGCGGCGAGCGCGATCTCCGTGACCGAGCCGGTGCCCAGCGACCAGGTGTCGACGCTCATCACACCGAGCGGCTGCGCGCCGTGCGCCTCCAGCCACGGGGCGACCTCGCCGTGCCCCAGCACGGCACCGTCCAGCTCGATCCCCGCCGCCGGCTCCGGCGGACCGGCCTCCTCGGCCCCCGGGTCGACGGCGAGCAGCCGCTCACGCAGGCTCGGGTTGCGGATCTCCAGGATGTCCAGCACACCGGTGACCGCCGTGCGGTCGTACGGCGCGCGCCCGAGCTCGGCGGGGCCCTTCGGCAGCTCCACGTCACGGACCATCTCGGTCAGCACGCGGTTCATCTTCACCGCGTCCAGGTGGTCCCGGAAGTTCTGCCCGGCCTTGCCCTTGACCTCGTCGGCCCGCTCGACCAGCTCGGCGAACGAACCGAACTGGTTGATCCACTTCGCCGCCGTCTTCTCACCCACACCGGGGATGCCCGGAAGGTTGTCCGACGGGTCACCGCGCAGCGCCGCGAAGTCCGGGTACTGGGCAGGGGTGAGGCCGTACTTCTCCTGGACCTTCTCCGGGGTGAAGCGCGTCAGCTCCGAGACTCCCTTCGTCGGGTAGAGCACCGTCACGTTGTCGGTGATCAGCTGGAACGAGTCCCGGTCGCCCGTGACGATCAGCACCTCGAAGCCCGCCGCCTCGGCCTGCGTGGCCAGCGTCGCGATGACGTCGTCCGCCTCGAAGCCGTCCACCGCGAACCGGTCTGCGTGCATGGCGTCCAGCAGCTCGCCGATCAGCTCGACCTGCCCCTTGAACTCGTCCGGGGTCTTGGAGCGGTTCGCCTTGTACTCGGGGAACTCCTGGGCACGCCACGTCTTGCGGGACACGTCGAACGCGACAGCGAAATGCGTGGGCGCCTCGTCGCGCAGCGTGTTCGCCAGCATCGACATGAAGCCGTACACGGCATTCGTCGGCTGCCCCGTCGCCGTCGTGAAATTCTCCGCGGGCAGGGCGAAGAACGCCCGGTACGCCAGGGAGTGCCCGTCCATGAGGAGCAGGCGCGGTCGGTTGTCTGCCGTCTTCTTCGATGCCGTCTCAGCCACGCCCCCGATCCTGCCACGGACCGCTGACAATCCGGACCGGCCACCGCCGCGCCCGGCGCCCACCGCACCCGTGGGACCCGCACCCGCCTCCGGCTTTCCCGCGCCACCGCCCGGCACGCGTGCGTGACAGGATCGGACGACGGTGCGGCGCCGGCCGGCGGCGCACCGGGCAAGGCCGCCGCGACGCCGGAAAGGCGGCGCGAGGCAGCAGGACGGTGCGCGCCGGCAGGAGACGGGGCCGCACCGACACAGTGAAGGCGCACGAAGGCTCGAAGGGGAGCACCATGGCCACCAAGCCCCCGACCGGTGACCCGGTCCAGGACGCGCCGCGGATCGACGCGGCCCAGCACGCCGCCGCCGGACTGCCCGCCGTCGCCCACACCCTGCGCATCGCCCAGCAGCAGATGGGCGTACGCCGCACCGCGCAAACCCTCCTCAAGGTCAACCAGAAGGACGGCTTCGACTGCCCCGGCTGCGCCTGGCCCGAGGGCGACAAGCGGCACACCGCGGAATTCTGCGAGAACGGCGCGAAGGCCGTCGCCGAGGAGGCGACCCTGCGACGCGTCACCCCGGACTTCTTCGCCGCGCACCCCGTCGCCGACCTGGCCGCCCGCAGCGGCTACTGGCTCGGTCAGCAGGGACGCCTCACGCAACCGGTGTACCTGCCCGAGGGCGCCGACCGGTACGAGGCCGTGACCTGGGAGCGCGCGTTCGAGATCATCGCCGAGGAGCTGACCGCGCTCTCCTCCCCCGACGAGGCCCTCTTCTACACCTCCGGGCGGACCAGCAACGAGGCAGCGTTCCTCCTCCAGCTCTTCGCCCGGGAGTTCGGCACCAACAACCTGCCCGACTGCTCCAACATGTGCCACGAGTCGTCCGGCTCGGCCCTCACCGAGACCATCGGGATCGGCAAGGGCAGCGTCAGCCTCGAAGACCTCCACCAGGCCGACCTGATCATCGTCGCCGGGCAGAACCCCGGCACCAACCACCCCCGGATGCTCTCCGCCCTCGAACAGGCCAAGTCCTCCGGCGCGAAGATCATCTCGGTGAACCCGCTGCCCGAGGCCGGACTCGAACGGTTCAAGAACCCGCAGACCGCCCGCGGCATGCTCAGGGGCGCCGCGCTCACCGACCTCTTCCTCCAGATCCGCATCGGCGGCGACCAGGCGCTCTTCCGGCTGCTCAACAGAATGATCATCGAGGCCGGAGCCGTCGACACCGCCTTCGTCGCCGAGCACACCCACGGGTACGAGGACTTCGAACGGGCGGCCCTCCGGGCCGACTGGGGCGAGACCCTCACCGCCACCGGCCTCGACCGCGCCGCCATCGAGCAGGCGCTCGCCATGATCCTCGCCTCGGAACGCACCATCGTCTGCTGGGCCATGGGCCTCACCCAGCACAAGCACTCCGTGCCGACCATCCGCGAAGTGGTCAACCTCCTCCTCCTGCGCGGCAACATCGGCCGCCCCGGCGCGGGCGTCTGCCCCGTCCGCGGCCACTCCAACGTCCAGGGCGACCGCACCATGGGCATCTTCGAACGGCCCGCCCCGGCCTTCCTCGACGCCCTCGACCGGGAATTCGGCATCACCTCGCCCCGCCACCACGGCTACGACGTCGTACGGTCCATCCAGGCACTGCGCGACGGCGAGGCCAAGGTCTTCTTCGCCATGGGCGGCAACTTCGTCGGCGCCACCCCCGACACCGCGGTCACCGAAGCCGCGATGCGCCGGGCCCGGCTGACCGTCCACGTCTCGACCAAGCTCAACCGCTCGCACGCCGTCACCGGCACCCGCGCCCTGATCCTGCCCACGCTCGGCCGCACCGACAAGGACGTCCAGGCGGGACGGAAGCAGTTCGTCACCGTCGAGGACTCCATGGGCATGGTCCACTCCTCACGCGGCAACCTCACCCCCGCGAGCCCCCACCTCATCTCCGAACCCGCGATCGTCGCCCGCATGGCCCGCGCCGTCCTCGGCCCCGCCTCCACCACCCCCTGGGAGGAGTTCGAGAAGGACTACGGGACGATCCGCGACCGCATCTCCCGCGTGGTGCCCGGCTTCGAGGACTTCAACGCCCGCGTCGCGCGGCCCGGCGGCTTCACCCTCCCCCACGCCCCCCGCGACGAGCGCCGTTTCCCCACCGCCACGGGCAAGGCCAACTTCACCGCCGCGCCCGTCGAGCACCCCCGGCTCCCCGAAGGGCGCCTGCTCCTGCAGACGCTGCGCTCGCACGACCAGTACAACACCACGATCTACGGCCTCGACGACCGCTACCGCGGCATCAGGGGCGGTCGCCGCGTCGTCATGGTCAACCCCGAGGACGCCCGGGCCCTCGGCCTCGCCGACGGCGCCTACACCGACCTCGTCAGCGAGTGGAAGGACGGCGTCGAGCGCCGCGCCCCGGGCTTCCGCGTCGTGCACTACCCGACCGCCCGGGGATGCGCCGCCGCCTACTACCCGGAGACCAACGTGCTCGTCCCGCTCGACGCCACCGCCGACACGAGCAACACCCCGGCCAGCAAGTCGGTCGTCGTCCGGTTCGAGACCCCCTGAGGGTCCTGGTCCGGGGTCCGGCCCTCGCGGCCGGTCCCGGGACCCTAAGCGTTCGCTCAGCCGTCTGATAAGAACAGTGCACACAGCAACGAGCCACCGCACACGATCGGAGCCGGACCCATGGGCGAGCACACCGCACCCACGTTCCCCCAGGAGATCATCGACGAGTACGCCGCGCTCGGCGTCGACCTCCCTGCGCTCTTCTCCGCCGGCCACCTCGGCGAGTGCATGGGCGTCAGGATCGTCGAGGCCTCCGCCGACCGCGTCGTGGGCACCATGCCCGTCGAGGGCAACACCCAGCCCTACGGACTGCTCCACGGCGGCGCCTCGGCCGTCCTCGCCGAGACCCTCGGCTCCGTCGGCAGCATGCTCCACGGCGGCGCCACCAAGATCGCCGTGGGCGTCGACCTGAACTGCACCCACCACCGGGGCGCCCGCAACGGTCTCGTCACCGGCGTCGCCACCCCCGTCCACCGGGGCCGCTCCACCGCCACGTACGAGATCGTCATCACCGACGAGCACGACAAGCGGGTCTGCACCGCCCGTCTCACCTGCCTGCTGCGCGACGCGCCCCGCCCCGACGCGGACTGACACCGCACGCTCCAAAACCCCTCTGCCCGGCCGGAAAGCGCACCGCATTCCGGACCGGGCAGACCCATATCCGGAAGATTTCCGGGAAGTTGCCGAACACGCACGGTCAACACCCTTGACGCGTACCCCCGTTCCGTGACCCACTCCAACAGCCACACCGTCCCCGCGGCATTTCAAACACATCCCACGGATGTAACACTGCGTAACATGTGTGCAATACACGTAAAAGGCCGCGCGGCTCACGGCCACCCACCCCGCCGCGACGCGTCGCGCCCCTTGCGCCCCGATTCGCGCGACAGCACCAAGATCGCCCCAAGCCCCTTAGCAGAGCTGCGCGTTCTCACCATGCGGTCACTTCTCCCCCGGACGAAAAGCCGTACATGTCCACACAGTGACCACCAAGCCTTCCCCATGGCATAACAAGACAGTCACATCATCAGCGGACCCGTCCCGCACCCCCTCACCTGCCCTTAGAGTCACGGCCAGTCACCGCGCCGCCGGGCGCGTCTGCTGCACGGCCCTCAAACGACCCAGCACGGCCCGGCGAACGTCACGGCACCTCAGCAGAGGAGGCCGCGCCAGGGAAAGGACCTTTCGTGCGACACCGTTCTTTGCTCATCCTCACCACCGTGCTCACCACAGGCGCACTGACGCTCACCGCCTGCGGCTCGCGCGACGACGACACCTCGAGCAGCGGCGGTGGCGACACCCAGACCGTCGTCATCGGTGTCGACGCCCCCCTGACCGGCGACCTCTCCGCCCTCGGCCTCGGCATCAAGAACTCCGCCGACCTCGCCGTCAAGACCGCCAACAAGGACAAGACCGTCCCCGGCATCAAATTCGAACTCCAGGCGCTCGACGACCAGGCCCAGCCCTCCGTCGGCCAGCAGAACGCCCAGAAGTTCATCGGCAACAAGGACCTCCTCGGCGTCGTCGGCCCGCTGAACTCCGGCGTCGCCCAGTCGATGCAGAAGCCCTTCACCGACGCCAAGCTCACCCAGGTCTCCCCCGCCAACACCGGCACCGAGCTGACCCAGGGCAACAACTGGAAGACCGGCGACAAGAAGCGCCCTTACGCGGCCTACTTCCGCACCGCCACCACCGACGCCATCCAGGGCGCCTTCGCCGCGAACTACCTCTTCAAGACCGCCAAGGTCAAGGACGTCTACCTCATCGACGACCAGAAGCCCTACGGCGCCGGTCTCGCCGCCTCCTTCAAGGCCACCTTCAGCGAGCTCGGTGGCAAGATCGTCGGCACCGACCACATCAACCCCGACGACCGCGACTTCAACTCCGTCGTCACCAAGGTCAAGAGCTCCGGCGCCAAGGCCGTCTACTACGGCGGTGAGTACCCCGCCGGCGCACCCCTGAGCCAGCAGCTCAAGGACAGCGTCAAGATCCCCCTCATGGGTGGCGACGGCATGTACAGCGCCGACTTCATCAAGCTGAACAAGAAGGCTGAAGGCGACATCGCCACCTCCGTCGGCAAGCCCGTCGAAGAGCTCGACTCCGCCAAGAAGTTCATCGCCGACTACAAGACCGCCGGCTACAAGGACGCCTACGAGGCCTACGGCGGCGGCACCTACGACGCCACCTGGGCGATCATCGAGGCCGTCAAGGCCGTCGTCGCCGAGAACGACGGCAAGCTCCCCGACGACGCCCGCGCCAAGGTCCTCGACGCCATGGCCAAGGTCAGCTTCGAAGGTGTCACCGGCCCGGTCGCCTTCGACGAGTACGGCGACACCACCAACACCCTGATGACCGCCTACCAGGTCACCGGCGGCAAGTGGGTCTCCAAGCTCAGCGAGGCCGTCAAGTAGGTCCGCCAGGGCCCCACGACAGCACAGCGCACGCACACAACCCGCGCGGGAGCGCTACGAGCGCTCCCGCGCGGTGCCATATCCGAACCACTCCACGGAGGCCCTGCGGTGAACGAACTGCCGCAACAGCTGGCCAATGGACTCATCCTCGGCGCGATGTACGGTCTCATCGCGATCGGTTACACGATGGTCTACGGAATCATCCAGCTCATCAACTTCGCACACGGCGAGATCTTCATGATCGGGGGCTTCGGAGCCCTCACGGTCTACCTCGGGCTTCCGTCCGGACTCTCCCTGCTCGCTGCGATACCCCTCATGATCGCCGGCGGAGTCATCTGCTCCGTCGCCGTCAGCGTCGCCGCCGAACGCTTCGCCTACCGGCCCCTGCGCACGGCACCACGCCTAGCCCCCCTCATCACCGCCATCGGCCTCTCCCTCGCGCTCCAGCAGGCCGTGTGGATGTGGTACCCCGACGCCACCAAGGACCGCTCCTTCCCCCAGTTCAAGGGCGAAGCGATCGACATCTTCGGCGCCCACATCCAGCGCGGTGACCTCTTCGTCCTGATCGCCGCACCCGTGTGCATGCTCGCCCTCGGCCTCTTCGTCTCCAAGACACGGGCCGGCCGCGGCATGCAGGCCACCTCGCAGGACCCCGACACCGCCAAGCTCATGGGCATCAACACCGACCGCATCATCGTCATGGCCTTCGCCATCGGTGCCGCGTTCGCCGCCGTCGCCGCCGTCGCCTACGGGCTCAAGAACGGCCAGATCGGCTTCCGCATGGGCTTCATCATGGGCCTCAAGGCCTTCACCGCGGCCGTACTCGGCGGCATCGGCAACATCTACGGCGCCATGCTCGGCGGAGTCGTCCTCGGCGTCGCCGAAGCCCTCGCCACCGGCTACATGAGCGACGTACCCGGCATGGAACTCTTCGGAGGCGGCGCCTGGAAGGACGTATGGGCCTTCGTGCTCCTCATCCTCGTCCTCCTCATACGCCCGCAAGGCCTGCTGGGCGAACGCGTCGCGGACAGGGCGTGATACCGATGACCACCACGACCCCCGCCGCGAACACCGCCCTCCTCCCGCTGCCCACCACGGCAGCACGCGCCGCCACCACCACCGGCGCCGCACTCGCCCTCATCGGCACCTTCCTCGCCTGGACCTACACCGACACCTTCCCCGGTGACCTCACCGTCACCGGCTACCCCGGCGGCCTCCAGGTCCTCACCCTCATCAGCGCGGCCCTCACCCTGCTCTTCGCCCTCTCCGGCTACGGCATCAAGGGCCTGCGCTGGCTCACCCCCGGCGGCACCAACAGCCCCACCCGGCTGCTCGCCCTCGGCACCCTCGTCACCACCGCCTACACCGTCATCGCCGTCATCCTCACCAAGGACGACAACGGCAACCTCCTCGGCGCGATCGAGCTGGAGCCCGGAGCCTGGATCAGCCTCGTCGGCGCACTCGTCGCCGCCGTCGCAGCCCTGGGACTCCCCAGCGACCTGCCCCAGGACGACACCACCGACTCCAGCGCACCCAAGCGATTCCTCGCGAGCCTCCGCGCACCGGCACCCGCCCGCGCCAAGGCACTCCCCTCATGGGCCGAGATCCTCATCATCGCCGGAGCCTTCGGCGTCGCGCTCTACGTCTTCACCTACGGCATCGACACCGAGTACGCCGAACTCTTCATCGGCTACGTCCTCGCCGTCGCCTTCGGCTTCACCGCACTCACCCGGGCCGGCCTCATCGCCCGCATCACCGCGCTGACCGCCAAGCACCGCAACGTCACCCTGTGCGCCGCACTCGTCGCAGCCTTCTGCTTCCCCTTCACCCAGCAGAACGAGGAATACGCCCTCATCGGCGCCAACATCCTCATCTTCGCGACCGTCGCACTCGGCCTCAACGTCGTCGTCGGCCTCGCCGGCCTCCTCGACCTCGGATACGTCGCCTTCCTCGGCGTCGGCGCCTACGCCGCGGCACTCGTCTCCGGCAGCCCCCTCTCCCCCGTCGGCGTCCAGTTCCCCTTCTGGGCCGCCGTCCTCACCGGCGCCGCCGCCTCACTCGTCTTCGGCGTCGTCATCGGCGCCCCGACGCTCCGGCTGCGCGGCGACTACCTCGCCATCGTCACCCTCGGCTTCGGAGAGATCTTCCGGCTCACCGTCAACGCCCTCAACGGCGTCAGCGGCCCGGACCTCACCAACGGCTCCCAGGGCATCCCCAGCATCCCCGACCTCAAGCTCCTCGGCTTCGACTTCGGGATCAGCCACGACATCGGCGGCATCACCCTCGGCAGGTCGGCCAACTACTACCTGCTGATGCTCCTGTTCACCGCCGTCGTCGTCCTCGTCTTCCGGCGCTCCGGCGAATCCCGCATCGGCCGCGCCTGGGTCGCCATCCGCGAGGACGAGACCGCGGCCACCGCCATGGGCATCAACGCCTTCCGGCTCAAGCTGCTCGCCTTCGCCCTCGGCGCCACCCTCGCCGGCCTCGCCGGAACCGTGCAGGCACACGTGTCCTACACGGTCACCCCCGAGCAGTACCAGTTCGCCGGCTCCGTGCCTCCGAACTCCGCGTTCCTCCTCGCCGCCGTCATCCTCGGCGGCATGGGAACCCTCAGCGGACCCCTCGTCGGCGCCGCACTGCTCTACCTCATCCCGGCCAAGCTCCAGTTCATGCAGGACTACCAGCTCTTCCTCTTCGGGATCGCCCTTATCCTGCTCATGCGCTTCCGCCCCGAAGGCCTCGTCGCCGACCGCAGGAAGCAGCTCGAATTCCACGAGACCGGCCAACTCGACGTACCACCGGACACACCACTCACCGACACGGCCGCCGGCACCACGAAGGCGGGGGCGTGACCACCATGACCAAGACAGACGCACCCACCGGCACCACCGTCCTCGACGCGAGCGGCGTCACCATGCGCTTCGGCGGCCTAACCGCCGTACGCGACGTCAGCCTCACCGTCAACGCGGGCGAGATCGTCGGCCTCATCGGCCCCAACGGCGCCGGCAAGACCACCTTCTTCAACTGCCTCACCGGCCTCTACGTCCCCACCGAGGGCAAGGTCAGCTACAAGGGCACCGTCCTGCCGCCCAAGCCCCACCTCGTCACCCAGGCAGGCATCGCCCGCACCTTCCAGAACATCCGCCTCTTCGCCAACATGACCGTCCTGGAGAACGTCCTCGTCGGACGCCACACCAGGACCAAGGAAGGCCTCTGGTCGGCCCTCCTGCGTCTGCCCGGCTACAAGAAGGCGGAGAACGCCAGCCGCGAACGCTCCATGGAACTCC
This sequence comes from Streptomyces argenteolus, assembly GCF_042902585.1. Lineage (GTDB taxonomy): Bacteria > Actinomycetota > Actinomycetes > Streptomycetales > Streptomycetaceae > Streptomyces > Streptomyces argenteolus. Next base: position 1,074,201 of record NZ_JBIBEG010000002.1, on the reverse strand, counting down.
TGGAGTTCATCGGTCTCGCCGACAAGGCCGACCACCTCGCGCGGAACCTCCCCTACGGAGACCAGCGCAAGCTGGAGATCGCCCGCGCCCTGGCCAGCGACCCCGGCCTCCTCCTCCTGGACGAGCCCACCGCCGGCATGAACCCCCAGGAAACCCGCGTCACCGAAGAGCTCATCTTCGCCATCCGGGACCAGGGCATCGCCGTACTCGTCATCGAGCACGACATGCGGTTCATCTTCAACCTCTGCGACCGCGTCGCCGTACTCGTCCAGGGCGAGAAACTCGTCGAGGGCACCGCCCCCGTCGTCCAGGGCGACGAGCGCGTCGTCGCCGCCTACCTCGGCACCCCCTTCGAAGGCGCCCCCGGCGCCGAGGAGGCCGCCGAGGTCGCAGCCGCCGAAGCCTCGGCGGCGGGCACGAGCACCGGCACCGGCACCGGCACCGGCAAGAAGGACACCCCGGCCACCACCGGGGCCGCCACCGACACCGCCACCACCGAGGAGGAGGAGACCCGATGACCGCACTGCTCGAGGTCGAAGACCTCCGCGTCGCCTACGGCAAGATCGAAGCCGTCAAGGGCATCTCCTTCACCGTCGAGGCCGGCCAGGTCGTCACCCTCATCGGCACCAACGGTGCGGGCAAGACCACCACCCTGCGCACCCTCTCCGGACTCCTCAAGCCCTCCGGCGGCCGCATCCTCTTCGAGGGCAAGCCGCTCACCGGCATCCCCGCACACAAGATCGTCTCCCTGGGCATCGCCCACTCCCCCGAGGGACGCCACATCTTCCCCCGGCTGACGATCGCCGAGAACCTCCTCCTCGGCGCCTACCTGCGCAACGACAAGGCAGGCATCGAGAAGGACGTCCAGCGCGCCTACGACCTCTTCCCCATCCTCGGGGAACGCCGGAAGCAGGCCGCCGGAACCCTCTCCGGAGGCGAGCAGCAGATGCTCGCCATGGGACGCGCACTCATGTCCCAGCCCAAGCTGCTCATGCTCGACGAGCCCTCCATGGGACTCTCACCGATCATGATGCAGAAGATCATGGAGACCATCGTCGAACTCAAGGCGTCGGGCACCACGATCCTGCTCGTCGAGCAGAACGCCCAGGCGGCCCTCTCCCTCGCGGACCAGGGCCACGTCATGGAGGTCGGCAAGGTCGTCCTCTCCGGCACGGGCGCCGACCTGCTCCACGACGAGTCGGTCCGCAAGGCCTACCTCGGCGAGGACTGAGCACCCGGACACACGAGAAGGGCCTGCCCCCGGAGGTTTCCGGGGGCAGGCCCTTCTCGTCGTCCGCGTGGCGCCTACTCGGCGGCCTTCTTCTTCTCCTCGGCGTCCTCGATCAGCGCCTCGGCAAGCTGCTGCATGGACATCCGGCGGTCCATCGACGTCTTCTGGATCCAGCGGAACGCGGCCGGCTCGGAGAGCCCGTAATCCGTCTGGAGGATGCTCTTCGCCCGGTCCACCAGCTTCCGGGTCTCCAGCCGCTGCGACAGGTCCGCGATCTCGTTCTCCAGCGCCTTCAGCTCGGCGAACCGGGAGACCGCCATCTCGATGGCCGGGACGACGTCGCTCTTGCTGAACGGCTTCACCAGATACGCCATCGCACCGGCGTCCCGGGCCCGCTCCACCAGGTCGCGCTGCGAGAACGCCGTCAGCATCAGAACCGGGGCGATGGACTCCTCGGTGATCTTCTCGGCGGCGGAGATCCCGTCGAGGACCGGCATCTTCACATCGAGGATCACGAGGTCGGGGCGGTGCTCCCGCGCCAGCTCCACGGCCTGCTGCCCGTCCCCGGCCTCGCCGACGACGGAGTAGCCCTCTTCCTCCAGCATCTCCTTGAGGTCGAGGCGGATCAGCGCCTCGTCCTCGGCGATGACGACGCGGGTCGTCAGCGGCGGGACGTGCGACTTGTCGTCGTCGACGGCGTCTACGGGCTGGGGCGACTCGGGCGTGGTCACGGGGGCTCCTTGTTCCAGGGCAGGTACAGCTCCCACGAGCCTACCTAGCTACGATATGGTGACACTACGCAGGGCAGGCAATGCCCTTTCTTTCTAAGGCCCCAGTACTCCAACTGGTTAGAGAGGCCGCTCTCAAACAGCGGACAGTGTGGGTTCGAATCCCACCTGGGGCACTTTTCCTTACTTTCCAAGGCTGCAGCAACTTGGTCTCAATCCACGAGATCGTGTGATTGCCTTTCGCGAGTCCGCCTCCGCATCAGGTCGTGCGTCAAGATCGACAACGTGTACGACCTCGATACGCGCAAGCAGGCTCTGGCGCTCGTCGCTCAAGGCTTCAGCCAGAACTCCGTGAGCAAGCAGACCGGGATCTCCCGAGCTGCCATCCGTTCCTGGCTGCAACGAATAGAGCCTCTCGGTCATGACCGAGGCGCCGATTGCCCTCGGTGCAGCAGCACCCCGAAACTGCCCGATGACCCTGGCGCGTACTCGTACCTGCTCGGCCTCTACCTCGGTGACGGCTGCATCAGCTCTGGCAAGCGGGGCGTCTACTCCCTCCGCATCGCGTGCGCCGACGCATGGCCGGGGCTCATCGACGCCTGTGTCGACGCCGTACAACGCGCGCGGCCGGCCAACAAAGTCTGCCGAGTGCAGAGGCAGGGATGTCAGTACGTCACGAGCTCCAGCAAGCACTGGCCCTGCTTCCTCCCTCAGCACGGGCCGGGCAGGAAGCACAACCGCACGATCACGCTCGAACCGTGGCAACAACAGATCGTGGACGCTCACCCTTGGGAGTTCATCCGGGGCCTCATCCACTCCGACGGCTGCCGCGTCATCAACTGGACCACCCGCCTTATCCGAGGCGAGCGAAAACGGTACGAATACCCCCGGTACTTCTTCACCAACAAGTCCGACGACATCCGCAAGCTCTTCGGCGACACGCTCACCGCCGTGGGCGTCGAGTGGACGCACTGCACCCGCGCGGGCAAGGAGTACAACATCTCCGTAGCCCGACGGGCGTCCGTGGCCCTCATGGACGCTCACGTCGGGCCGAAGTACTGACGACCGTTGCCTACTTCGGGCTGTCGTCCTCGCCGATGTGGTGCACCCGTACCAGGTTCGTCGAGCCGGCGACCCCGGGCGGTGAGCCGGCCGTGATGACCACGATGTCGCCCTTCTGGCAGCGGCCGATCCGCAGCAGCTCCTCGTCCACCTGGGCCACCATCGCGTCCGTCGAGTCCACGTGCGGCCCGAGGAAGGTCTCCACGCCCCACGTCAGGTTCAGCTGCGCGCGGGTGGCCTCGTCCGGGGTGAAGGCCAGCAGCGGGATCGGGGAGCGGTAGCGGGAGAGGCGCTTGACGGTGTCGCCGCTCTGGGTGAAGGCCACCAGGAACTTGGCGCCGAGGAAGTCGCCCATCTCCGCCGCGGCGCGGGCGACCGCGCCGCCCTGGGTGCGGGGCTTGTTGCGGTCGGTGAGGGGCGGGAGGCCCTTGGCGAGGATGTCCTCCTCGGCCGCCTCGACGATGCGGGCCATGGTGCGGACGGTCTCGACGGGGTACTTGCCCACGCTGGTCTCGCCGGACAGCATCACCGCGTCCGTGCCGTCGATGACGGCGTTGGCGACGTCGGAGGCCTCGGCGCGGGTGGGCCGGGAGTTGTCGATCATCGAGTCGAGCATCTGCGTGGCGACGATGACCGGCTTGGCGTTGCGCTTGGCCAGCTTGATGGCGCGCTTCTGGACGATCGGGACCTGCTCCAGCGGCATTTCGACGCCGAGGTCGCCGCGGGCGACCATGATGCCGTCGAAGGCGGCGACGATGTCGTCGATGTGGTCGACGGCCTGGGGCTTCTCGACCTTGGCGATGACCGGGAGGTGACGGTTCTCCTCCTTCATGATGCGGTGGACGTCGTCGATGTCGCGTCCGGTGCGCACGAAGGAGAGGGCGATGATGTCGGCGCCGGTGCGCAGGGCCCAGCGGAGGTCTTCGATGTCCTTCTCGGAGAGTGCCGGGACGGAGACGGCGACTCCGGGGAGGTTGAGCCCCTTGTGGTCGGAGACCATGCCGCCTTCGATGACGGTGGTGTGGACGCGGGGTCCGTCGACCTGGGTGACTTCGAGGGTGACGCGGCCGTCGTCGATGAGGATGCGTTCGCCTGCGGTGACGTCGGCGGCGAGGCCGTCGTAGGTGGTGCCGCAGGTGTGGCGGTCACCATCCATGGGTTCGACGGTGATGGTGAAGTCGTCGCCGCGTTCAAGGAGTACGGGGCCTTCGGCGAAGCGGCCGAGGCGGATCTTCGGACCTTGAAGGTCGGCGAGGATTCCTACGCTGCGGCCGGTTTCCTCGGACGCTTTGCGGACGTGGTGGTAGCGCTCTTCGTGTTCGGCGTAGGTGCCGTGGCTGAGGTTGAAGCGGGCGATGTCCATTCCCGCTTCGACCAGTGCCTTGATCTGGTCGTATGTGTCGGTTGCGGGTCCCAGGGTACAAACGATTTTCGCTCGGCGCATGGTTCGAGCCTAGACCTTACCTGTGGGTAGGTATTTGTCTCTGCATGACTGCGCAACGGCCTTTGGGTTAAGGGTTATTGCCAAGTGTTGAATTGTGCGGCGGGGCGCTCCGATGAGCGTGCCGGGGTCGCGTCGGCCTAGGTGGCGGTTGTCGCTGGTCATCAGATCGCAACCTGCCCGGGGTGTTGCGGGTGGTGGTGGCTGGGCCAGAATCTACGCGCGTTGTTCGTACGAACGAGGAGTCAAGGATGCCGTTGAACCGTAGGACGTTTCTGGGCCGTTCGGCTGTCGCCGGTGCGGGTGTGGCGCTGGCCGGAGGGGTCGGTGCCGGGCCGGCGGCGGCCTCGGAGTCCCGGGGGCACGGTCACGGCCGTCCGGCTCAGCGCTACTCGTTCACCGTGATGGGGACGACGGACCTGCACGGGAACGTCTTCAACTGGGACTACTTCACGGACAAGGAGTTCGACGACAAGGCGCACAACGATGTCGGGCTGGCGAAGATCTCGACGCTGGTGGACCGGATCCGGGAGGACCGGGGGCGCCGCAACACGCTGCTGATCGATGCCGGGGACACGATTCAGGGCACTCAGTTGTCGTACTACTACGCGAAGATCGATCCGATCACGGCGAAGCGCGGTCCGGTGCATCCGATGGCGCTGGCGATGAACACGATCGGCTATGACGCGGCTGCGCTCGGGAACCATGAGTTCAATTACGGGATTCCGGTGCTGCGGAAGTTCGAGGAGCAGTGTGAATTCCCGCTGCTGGGTGCGAATGCGCTGGATGCGAAGACGTTGCGTCCGGCGTTCGCCCCGTATGTGATCAAGCGGATGCCCACGCCGCACGGCCGTGATGTGCGGGTGGCGGTGCTGGGGCTGACGAATCCGGGTATCGCGATCTGGGACAAGGCGAACGTGGGCGGGAAGATGGTGTTCCCGGGCCTCGAGGAGCAGGCGGCGAAGTGGGTGCCGAAGCTTCGTTCGATGGGTGCGGACGTGGTGATCGTCTCGGCGCACTCGGGTTCGTCGGGCACGTCGTCGTACGGGGACCAGTTGCCGTACGTGGAGAACGCGGCGGGTCTGGTGGCGGAGCAGGTGCCGGGGATCGACGCGATCCTGGTGGGTCACGCGCACTCGGAGATTCCCGAGTACTTCGTGACGAACAAGGAGACGGGGAAGCAGGTCGTCCTGTCTGAGCCGTTGAAGTGGGGGCAGCGGCTGACGCTGTTTGATTTCGATCTGGTGTGGGAGAAGGGCCGTTGGGTGGTCGAGAAGGTGGGCGCCTCGGTGCTGAACTCGAACACCGTGGAGGAGGACCCGCGGATCACGTCGCTGCTGGGTGACGAGCACCGGGAGGTCGTGGCGTACGTGAACCAGGTGATCGGGACGTCGGTGTCGGCGATGTCCACGGCGGACGCGCCGTGGAAGGACGAGCCGGTGATCGATCTGATCAACGTGGTGCAGGCGGAGACGGTGAAGGCGGCGCTGGCGGGCGGGGAGTACGCGGCGTTGCCGGTGCTGTCGCAGGCGGCGTGTTTCTCGCGTACGGCGGGGATTCCCGCGGGCGAGGTGACCATCAAGGACGCGGCGGGGCTGTACCCCTTCGAGAACACGCTGGAGGCGCGGCTCCTGACGGGCGCGCAGCTGAAGGACTATCTGGAGTACTCGGCGCGGTACTACGTGCTGACGCCCGCGGGTGCGCCGGTGGACACGGCGAAGCTGACGAATGCGGAGAACATTCCGGATTACAACTATGACGTGGTGTCGGGGGTGACGTACGAGATCGATGTGGCGAAGCCGGTGGGTTCGCGGATCGTGGGGTTGTCGTTCGACGGGGCGCCGGTGGATCCGGCGGCGCAGTTCGTGTTCGCGGTGAACAACTACCGGGCGAGTGGTGGGGGTAACTTCCCGCACGTTCCGGGGGCCACGCAGGTGTGGGCGAATTCTGACGAGATCCGGAACACGATCATCGGTTGGGTCGAGGCGAAGGGGACGGTCGATCCTGCGGAGTTCGCGTCGGTGGACTGGCGTCTGACGCGGGACGGTGTGCCGGTGTTCTGACCGGTGCGCGGTCCGCTGCGAGGCGGGCCGGTGTGATGTGGGCCGGTGTGGAGCGGCCGTTCTCCTTCTGGAGAGCGGCCGTTTTTTTGTCCCGTGTGGGGTGGGCAGGTCAGACGGCTGCGAGGGTCGCGCTGAGTGCCGGCAGGACGGGTCCTCCCGTGGTGATGACGATTCCGACGTGTCTGAAGAACGAGCGGCCGATGCCGTCGGTGGGGGTGAGGCCGAGGTCGCGGGTCAGCTGCGCCCTGGCGTCCAGGGCGGCGTGTCTGCGTGCCGGCGTGGCGTCTGTGGCGCCGCGGATGTCGAGTGCCCGTCTTCCTCCGTGCCGGAGGGCTGCGCTTCCCGGTACGGCGAGGTGTGCCAGGCCTCCGGTGGGTGTGGAATCGGCTGCGGACGATGCGGTGATGATCATGGTGGGCATCGTGGCCCCTGGAGGTCGTGGCCGACGGGGGTTCCGGTCCGGGAGGGTCCGGCTCGGGGGTCCCGGGCCGAAGTGGGCGCTGTGGTCGTGGCGTTGCGTGCCTCTCTCCCTCCTTCTGCTTGTGGCCTCTGTCTCCCCGGACGTACTCAGCGGCCTGGTGCGAGGTGGGTGGACGGGCTGCCCTGTCCGGGGACCGCCGGCGCCGTGTGGGGGGTGAGGCCGAAGGTGGTGAAGGCGGTGCGTCGCGGGAGGGGGTAGGGGGTGGTGCCGGTGAGGTGGTTGAGGATGGTCGCGCTGCGCCAGGCGGCGAGTCCGAGGTCGGGGGCGCCGACTCCGTGGGTGTGCCGTTCGGCGTTCTGGACGTAGATGTTGCCGGTGAGGGCGGGGTCGAGGTCGAGGCGGAAGTCGGTGTGGATGCGGGGGCGGCCCTGGGTGTCCCGGCGGATGTGGGGGGCGATGCCGGTGAGGAGGGTGTCGAGGGGGCGTTCGCGGTAGCCGGTGGCGAGGACGACGGCGTCGGTGGTGAGGCGGGTGCGGGTGGCCTGCTGGGTGTGCTCGAGGTGGAGTTCGATGCGGGTGCCGGCGCCTGAGAGGCGGCCTGCGGTGCGGACGCTGACGCCGGGGGTGAGGGTGGCGTCGGGCCAGCCGCCGTGGAGGGTGCGCCGGTAGAGCTCGTCGTGGATGGCGGAGATGGTGTCGGTGTCGATGCCTTTGTGGAGCTGCCACTGCTGGGGGACGAGCGTGTCGCGTACGTGTTCGGGCAGTGCGTGGAAGTAGTGGGTGTAGTCGGGGGTGAAGTGTTCGAGGCCGAGCTTCGAGTACTCCATGGGTGCGAAGGCCTGGGTGCGGGCGAGCCAGTGGATCTTCTCGGCCCCGCGGGGGCGTGCGCGCAGGAGGTCGAGGAAGATCTCGGCGCCCGACTGGCCGGAGCCGATGACGGTGATGTGGCCGGCTTCGAGGAGTTCCTCGCGGTGGTGGAGGTAGTCGGCGCTGTGGATGACGGGGACGCCTGGGGCCTGTGCGAGGGGGCGCAGGGGTTCGGGGATGAAGGGTGCGGTGCCGACGCCGAGGGCGATGTGGCGGGTGTGGGCGCGGCCGGGTGTTTCGGCTTCTCCGTCGTGGCGGAGGCGGGTGTAGTCGACCTCGTAGAGGGCGCGGTCGGCGTTCCAGTGGATGGCGTCGACCTGGTGGTCGAAGTGGATGGTGGGCAGTTGTTCGCTGACCCAGCGGCAGTAGGCGTCGTATTCGGCGCGGTGGATGTGGAACTGCTCGGCGAAGTAGAAGGGGTAGAGGCGGTCCCGGGTGCGGAGGTAGTTGAGGAAGGTCCAGGGGCTGGTGGGGTCGGCGAGGGTGGTGAGGTCGGCGAGGAAGGGGACTTGGAGGGTGGCGCCGTCGATGAGGAGGCCGGGGTGCCAGTGGAAGGCGGGGCGCTGTTCGTAGAAGGCGGTGGTGAGGGCGGGGCCGGGGGTGGTGGGGAGGCCGTGGGCGAGGGCGGCGAGGGAGAGGTTGAAGGGGCCGAGTCCGATGCCGATGAGGTCGTGGGTCCGGTGGCCTTCGGGGGTGGTCCGGTCGGTCATCGGGGAGTGCTGCCTTCCGTTGCGGCATGGGCGTGGGTGACGTGGGCGAGGAGGTTGTGGAGGTCGTCGGGGGTGGTGTGGGGGTTGAGGAGGGTGGCCTTGAGCCAGAGGCGGTTGCCGGTGCGGGCGCGGCCGAGGACGGCGTGGCCTTGTTCGAGGAGGGTGCGGCGGATGGTGGCGACGGTGGTGTCGTCGGTGTGGGTTGGGCGGAAGAGGACGGTGCTGATGGTGGGGCGGGCGTAGAGGTCGAGGGCGGGGTGTTCCTCGATGAGGTCGGCGAGTCGGTGGGCGCTGGTGACGGTGCGGTCGATGAGGTCGGCGAGTCCGTCGCGGCCGAGTGCCTGGAGGGTGACGGCGATCTTGAGGGCGTCGGGGCGGCGGGTGGTGCGCAGGGAGCGGCCGAGGAGGTCGGGGAGGCCGGCGTCGGTGTCGTCGTCGGCGTTGAGGTAGGGGGCGTGGTGGTGCAGGGCGTCGAGGTCGTGGTGGTGGGGTACGGCGAGGATGCCTGCTGAGGCGGGTTGCCAGCCGAGTTTGTGCAGGTCGAGGGTGACGCTGTGGGCGCGGTGGAGGCTGCGCAGGACGTGGCGGTGGGTGGGGCTGAAGAGGAGGGGGCCGCCGTAGGCGGCGTCGACGTGGAGTTCGGCGCCGTGGGTGGTGGTGAGGTCGGCGATGTCGGTGAGGGGGTCGATCTGGCCGGTGTCGGTGGTGCCGGCGGTGGCGGTGACGAGGAGGGGGCCGTCGTTGTTGAGGAGGGCGTCGCGGAGTGCGGTGAGGTCCATGACGCCGGTGGGGGCGGGGATGACGACGGGGCGTGGGAGGCCGAGGAGCCAGGCGGCGCGGGTGATGCTGTGGTGGGCGTTGGCGGCGCAGATGGTCTGGACGGGGCCGTGGCGTTCGCGGGCGAGGAGGAGGGCGAGCTGGTTGGCTTCGGTGCCCCCGGTGGTGACGAGGGCGTCGGGGTGGGGGGTGTGGGGGTAGATCTCGGCGGCGAGCGCGGCGGTGAGGGCGGCTTCGAGGGCTGAGGCGGCGGGGGCCTGGTCCCAGGAGTCCATGGAGGGGTTGAGGGCGGAGGCGGCGAGGTCGGCCGCGGCGGCGAGGGCGAGGGGCGGGGTGTGGAGGTGTGCGGCGCAGTGGGGGTGGGCGGGGTCGGCGGCGCCTTCGGCGAGGGCGGTGACGAGGGTGCGCAGGGCGTGGTGGGCGCCGGTTCCCTGGTCGGGGATGAGGGGGCCGGTGGTGTGGTGGAGGTGGTGGGTGACGGTGTGGGGGCCGCCGGCGGGGAGGGGGCCGTCGCGGCGGGTGGCTCCGTCGTGCAGGGCTTCGAGGACGGTGTCGAGGAGGGGGCGCAGGTGGGCGGGGCCTGCGGTGCCTCCGGCGAGGGGCGGGAGGGGCATGGGTGGTGTGGTCCTTCGGGTGGGCGGGGGCGGTGGGGTCAGCTTGTCCGGATTGCGGAGGGGGCGGCCGAAGAGCCCAACGATCTGAACCCGAAAGGGGTACTGCTGTGCGGTGTGGGTGGGCGGGCGCGGGTGGGGCTGGTATGGGCATGCGCCGCTCGTACGACTGTGCCCGGCCCTTCTGTCGAGAGGGCCGGGCACAGGGGGGTCGGTGGGTCAGTGGGCTTCGCGTACGGCCAGTGCGCGGCGCAGGTCGTCGAGCTGGTCGGTGAGCTTGCGGCGGAGCGCGGGGGTGAGGGCGGGGTCGTCGAGGGTGGCCGTGCCGAGCCGGAGACTGTCGGCGTCGATGGCGTGGGCGGGGAAGGCGTACCGTCCGGCTGCTTCGGCCATGGCGGGTCCGCGGCGGTCGGCGAGGGCTGTGGCGTCGGGGTAGTAGCGGGCGACGTAGTCGGTCAGCAGGTCGCTCTGCTCGGGCTGCCAGAAGCCTTGGGCGGTGGCGGTGAAGAGGTAGTTGGACAGGGTGTCGTCGGTGAACATGGCCTGCCAGGCGGCTTCCTTGGCCTCGGGGGTGGGCAGGGCGGCGCGGCAGCGGGCGGCGCCTTCCTGTCCCGTGGCGCTGGGGTCCGTGCCGAGTTCGTGGGCGATGGCGGCTTCGTCGGTGGCGCCGAGGACGGCGAGGCGGGTGAGGATGCGCCAGCGGAGTTCGGGGTCGAGTTCGGGTCCGCCGGGGACGGTGCCTTCGGCGAGCCAGTCCTGGATGGCCTCGGGCTGGGTGGCGGCGTCGATGAAGTGGCGTACGGCGGTCAGGCGGAGGCCGGGGTCGGGGCTGCCGGGCGGGGTGCCGTCGTGGCTCTGTTCCCAGTCCTTGGCGGTGAGGCCTTCGGTGCGGCGCAGGAGGTCGCGGCAGAGGGAGGTGAGGGTGGCGAGGGCGGTGGGGCGGTCCTGGGGGGCGAGGTAGCGGTCGGCGATGTGGGTGGCCGCGAAGCCGAGGACGCCTTGGACGACGGCGAGGTCGCTCTCGTACGGGAGGTGGGTGCGGGCCGCGGTGAGGTAGGTGGCGGGGTGGAGTTCGCCGTCGCGGACCATGTCGCGGGCGGTGTTCCAGACGAGGGCGCGGGTGAGCGGGTCGGGGATGCCGGAGAGGTGGGTGAGGGCGGTGTCCCAGGACCGGGTGTCGAGGCGGACCTTGGCGTAGGTGAGGTCGTTGTCGTTGAGGACGACGAGGTCGGGGCGGCGGCCGGGCTGGGTGGCGGGGGCGCCGTCCTGGGGGACGTCGATGTCGAAGCGGTCGCGCAGGACGAGTTGTTCGGTGCCGGTCTGGGTGTCGAGGCTGTGGTCGTAGGTGCCGACGGTGATGCGGTGGGGGCGGCTGCCGTCGCGGTCCACGGTGAGGTTCCAGCTGTTGCCGGTGTTCTCGACGTGGGCGGTGAGGGTGTCGATGCCGGTGGTGCGCAGCCAGCTGCCGGCCCAGGTGTGCACGTCGCGGTCGGTGGCGGTGGCGAGACTGTCGATGAAGTCGGCGAGGGTGGCGTTGGCGAACTTGTGGCGGGTGAAGTGGGTGTTGATCCCGGCCAGGAAGTCCTTCTCGCCGAGCCAGGCGACGAGCTGGCGGAGGGCGGATGCGCCCTTGGCGTAGGAGATGCCGTCGAAGTTGAGGAGGGCGGAGGCGGTGTCGGGGACGGCGTCGGGGTCCGGGGCGACGGGGTGGGTGGTGGGGCGCTGGTCGGCGTCGTAGCCCCAGCCCTTGCGGGCGACGCCGAAGTCGGTCCAGGTGTCGGTGAAGCGGGTGGCTTCGGTGAGGGTCTGGTAGCCCATGTACTCGGCGAAGGACTCGTTGAGCCAGATGTCGTCCCACCAGGTGAGGGTGACGAGGTCGCCGAACCACATGTGGGCCATCTCGTGGGCGATGACCATGGCGCGGGTCTGGCGTTCGGTGTCGGTGACGGCGGAGCGGTAGATGAATTCGTCGCGGAAGGTGACGAGTCCGGGGTTCTCCATGGCGCCGGCGTTGAATTCGGGGACGAACGCCTGGTCGTAGGAGTCGAAGGGGTAGGGCTCGTCGAACTTCTCGTGGTACCGGTCGTAGCAGGCGCGGGTGATGCCCAGGATCTCGTCGGCGTCGGCGTCGAGGTGGGGGGCGAGGGAGCGCCGGCAGTGGATGCCGAAGGGAAGTCCGGCGTGCTGGGTGGTGACGGAGTGCCAGGGGCCGGCGGCGACGGCGACGAGGTAGGTGGAGATGGGTGGGGTGGGGGCGATGGCCCAGCGGCCGTCGGTGGCCTGGGTGGTGGTTCCGTTGCCGAGGACCGTCCAGCCGGTGGGGGCGGTGACGGTGATGTCGAAGACCGATTTGAGGTCGGGCTGGTCGAAGGCGGCGAAGACGCGCTGGACGTCCTCCATGAAGAGCTGGGTGTAGACGTAGGTCTCGCCGTCGGCGGGGTCGGTGAAGCGGTGCATGCCTTCGCCGGTGCGGGAGTAGCGCATGGTGGCGTCGACGGTGAGTTCGTGGGGGCCTGGGGTGAGGCGGTCGAGGGGGTAGCGGTTCCCGTCGAGGCGTTCGGGGTCCAGCGGCTGTCCGTCGAGGCTGAGGGCGCGCAGGGTTTCCGGCTTGATCTCGACGAAGGTGCTGCCCGCCTCGTGGGCGGTGAACCGGACGGCGGTCCGGGAGTCGAAGGTCTCCTCGCCCGTGGTGAGGTCGAGGTCGACCGTGTACCGGTGTACGTCGAGGAGCTGGGCGCGGGTCTGCGCTTCGTTGCGCGTCAGTACGGACATGGCGCCCATGCTGCCGTACGGCCGGAGACCTGTGCAGGGGGGTTCTCGCAGGGCTGACGGGCGGGTGCGGGGGCCGTCGCCGCGGGGTGTGCCGGGGGGGGTGCGGGGGTGCCGGTCGCGGGGGGGGGGGGGGCGCCCCCCCGGCCGGGGGGGGGGGGGGCGGGGGGCCGCCCCCCCCCCCCCCCCCCCACCGGGGGCCGGGGGAAATATGGGGACCAGAAATAAACAATCGAAAAGCCCGA
>NZ_JBIBEG010000002.1:1000704-1061266 GCF_042902585.1 Streptomyces argenteolus | reverse complement strand
GGGCGCGGCCCCCCGGCCCCGGCCCCCCTGGCGCCCGCCCGCCGGCGCCCCGGGGGGGGGGGGGGCGCGGGGGGCGGCGGGGGGGGGGGGGGGGCCGCCGCCGGGGGGGGGGCGGGGGGGGGGGGGGGGGGGCCGGTCGCGTGCGGCGGGGGCGCCGCACGCTGTCGGGGGCGTCAGGCGTCGGGGCCGGCCGTCTCCTCGGCGATGCGCTCGTGGTGGCGGATGACTTCGGCGACGATGAAGTTCAGGAGCTTCTCGGCGAAGGCGGGGTCGAGCTTCGCGCTCTCGGCGAGCTGCCGCAGCCGGGCGATCTGGCGGGCTTCGCGGGCCGGGTCGGCGGGCGGCAGGTGGTGTTCGGCCTTGAGGTGGCCGACCTGCTGGGTGGCCTTGAAGCGCTCGGCGAGCATGTGGACGACTGCGGCGTCGATGTTGTCGATGCTTTCGCGCAGTCGGTTCAGTTCGGCGGTGGCGTAGGCGTCGATGTCGCTCGTGGTCATGGTCAGCGAGCTTAGACGCAGGTGTGGTGGCCCGGTGACGGGTGGGTGCGGGCGTCGGCCGGCCCGGGGAGCACGGCTGCCGGGGGGCGTGGTCAGGGTGCGGGGTCGGGACGGCTGTCGGGGGCGCCGCGTCCTTGCAGGTCGCGGAAGCGCACGGGGGCGGTGCCGACGCGGCGGGCGAAGAGGCGGGAGAAGTAGGCGGGGTCGTCGTAGCCGACGCGGCGTGCGACGGCGGCGACCGGCAGGTCGGTGGCGGCGAGCAGTTCCTTGGCATGGCTGAGCCGGATGTTCAGCAGGTAGTCCTTGGGGGTGCATCCGGCGGCGCGTTTCACGGCGGCGCGCAGTTCGGCGGGGGTCATGCCGTGGCGTGCGGCGTGCTCGGCCAGGGAGAGGGGCTGGAGGGCGTCGCGGGCGAGGGCCTGGAGGACGGGTGTGCCGTCGGGGCCGGTGTCGGCGCGTGCGCGGCGCAGGGCGACGAGGAGTTCGTGCAGGGCGGCGCCCGCTTCGACCTCGAGGAGGGGGTTGTCGGGGCGCGCGGCGCGCACGATGCGGCTGATGGCGGCGCGAGGGCCGGCGGTTCCGGTGAGGGGGACGAGGGGGCGGTCGGGTTCGATGTAGCCCAGTTCGGTGTAGGTGGTGGTGGCGGGGCCCGTGAAGTCGACGAAGCTCTCGTCCCAGCCGGTGGGGTCGGCGCCGTAGTGGTGGGGGGTGCCGGGGGTGAGCCAGATGAGGCTGGGTGCCGTGACGGCTGTGCGCCGCCCGTCGGGGGCGGTGATCCAGCCGCTGCCGGTGTTGATCAGGACGGCGGTGTGGTGGTCCAGGGTGCGGGGGCCGACGGTGGGCAGGGCGCCGTGCTGGAGGCCCACGCCGAGGCAGGCGAGGCCGAGGCGGTGGTGGCGGGGGCTGGGGGTGAAGAAACGCATCCAGGTGCGGGGCACCGGCGTCACCTCGTCGCGGGGCGTTGCGTCCAACTGTCGGTGATCTTTCTCCATGGACCGGGGTGTGCCCCGGGGCGATGCTGAGAGCCGGTACGGGATCTCGCACTCAGGAGCGTACGAGCACGATGACTGACTTCGGCGTGGAGGACGACCACTTCCTGCTCGACGGGCGGCCGGTGCGGCTGCTGTCGGGGGCGTTGCACTACTTCCGGGTGCACGAGGCGCAGTGGGGGCACCGGTTGTCGATGTTGCGGGCGATGGGGCTGAACTGTGTGGAGACGTACGTGCCGTGGAATCTCCACGAGCCCCGGCCGGGTGAGTTCCGGGACGTGGGGGCGCTGGGCCGTTTCCTGGACGCGGTGGGCCGGGCGGGGCTGTGGGCGATCGTGCGCCCGGGGCCGTACATCTGTGCCGAGTGGGAGAACGGCGGCCTGCCGGCCTGGGTGACGGGGCGGTTCGGGCGGCGGGTGCGGACGAGGGACGCGGGCTACGGCGCGGCCGTGGGCCGGTGGTTCGGGGAGCTGCTGCCGCAGGTGGTGGGCCGGCAGGTCACGGCGGGTGGCCCGGTGGTCATGGTCCAGGTGGAGAACGAGTACGGGAGTTACGGCTCGGACCGGGTCCATCTGGAGGAGCTGGCGGACCTCGTGCGGCGGTGCGGGGTGACGGTGCCGCTGTTCACGTCGGACGGGCCGGAGGACCACATGCTGACGGGCGGTTCGGTGCCGGGTCTGCCGGCCACGGCGAACTTCGGGTCGGGGGCGCGGGAGGCGTTCGGGGTGCTGCGCCGGCACCGGCCCCGGGATCCGCTGATGTGCATGGAGTTCTGGTGCGGCTGGTTCGAGCACTGGGGTGGTGAGCAGGTGGTACGGGACCCTGCGGCGACGGCGGCGGAGTTGCGGGAGATCCTGGAGTGCGGGGCGTCGGTGAATGTGTACATGGCGCACGGGGGGACGAACTTCGCCGGGTGGTCGGGGGCGAACCGTTCGGGTCCGCTGCAGGACGGGCGGCTGATGCCGACGGTGACGTCGTACGACTACGGCGCTCCCGTCGACGAGTACGGGCGGGCCACGGAGAAGTTCTGGCTGTTCCGGGAGGTGCTGGCGGCCTACCGGGAGGGACCGCTGCCGGAGCTGCCGCCCGAGCCCGTGGGGCTGCCCGGGCCCGTGCGGGTGGAGTTGACGCGGGGTACGTCGCCGGCGGCCGTGCTGGAGGCGCTGGGCGATCCGGAGACGGAGGAGTCCGGGGTGCCGCCGACCTTCGAGGACCTGGGTGTGGATCGTGGCCTGGTGCGTTACCGGGTGGATGTGCCGGGGCCCCGGCAGGCGTATCCGCTGTCGGTGACGGGCCTGCGGGACCGGGCTCTGGTGTACGTGGACGGGGTGCGCGCCGGGGTGCTCACGGAGGAGGAGCACACGCTGGAGGTGCCGGTGGCGGGTCCGGCCGAGGTGGAGTTGTGGGTGGAGTCGCTGGGCCGGGTCAACTACGGGCCGCGGCTGGGTGAGCCGAAGGGCGTCACGGGCGGGGTGCTGCACGAGCGTCAGTTCCTGCACGGGGTGCGGGCGCGGGCGCTGCGTCTGGACGCGTTCGACGTGCCGGGAGCGGTGGACCGGGTGGAGTTCGGGGATGCCGTGGAGGCGGGGCCGGTGGGCCTGTTCCGGGGGTCCTTCGAGGTGGCGGACGCGGCGGATACGGGTCACGCGGGCCTGGAACTCCCGGGCTGGACACGGGGGTTCGTATGGGTGAACGGCTTCTGCCTGGGGCGCTACTGGTCGGTGGGGCGCCGGCGCCCGCTGTACGTCCCTGGGCCGGTGCTGCGCGAGGGGGCCAACGAGGTGTGGGTACTGGAGCTGGAGGAGGCGGGGGAGCTGTTCGTGGAGCTCGGCCCGGGGCTGCCCGCCGGCTGAGACGGGGCGGAGGCCCGCGGCCCTCGCGCGGAGCGGCGGATGAGGGCGGGAGAGCGGGCGGGTGCCCCGCGCCCCGCACGGGAGCACGCCCGGTGCCGGTGGCCGGGCCTACAGTGAAGGTCCGTCGAGGGCTGCCGGAGGGGTGGGGACGTGAGCGAGGGAAGTGGCGGGGGTGGTCCGGTCGTCCACGGTTTTCCGCATCTCGACGCCGTACGGTCCGCGATCACGGCGCTGTACCGGCGCCTCTCCCCCGAGGGTGTGCGCTCCTACGCCGCGAGCCTCTCCCCCGCGGAGGCGGCCTTCTCCGACGTGGACGACCTGTATCCAGGCGCGCAGCGGGTGGCGGGCGCGCTGGTGCGGCATCTGCAACTGCCGCAGGCCCGTGTCGTCGTGGGCTTCCGGCGGATGGAGCACGCCGCGAGCGTCGAGCTCACGGCCGGGCCTGAGTACTTCGTCGAGCTCAACGACCGCTTCCGCACGCACCGGCGGGACATCGGGGCCGCGCTCGCGCACGAGATCACGCATGTGCTGCTGCACCGGCTGGGGCTGGAGCTCCCCGGCACCCGTGACAACGAGATCCTCACCGACACCGTGACGGCCTACCTCGGGGCGGGCTGGCTCCTGCTCGACGCCTTCCGCCAGGACGCGGTCTCCAGCCAGAAGCTCGGCTACCTCACGCCCGAGGAGTTCGGGTATGTACTCGCCAAGCGCGCGATGGTCTTCGACGAGGACCCGTCGGTGTGGTTCACCAGCCCCCAGGCGTACACCGCGTACACCCGGGGCCGGGCGCAGGCGTTGCGCGATCTGCACCGGCCGCCGCTGACCGCCACGGGGTGGGCGGGGCGGCGCCGCTACGCCAAGGACCGGCGTCTGGCGAGGGACCGCCCGGGGGCGGGCCACGACCCGTCCCTCCCGTACGCCTTCGAGTCGGGGCCGGACGGGTTGCGGGTCTCCTTCTCGTGTCCCACCTGTCACCAGCGCGTCCGTGTGCCGGTCCGCGGCAGGACGCGGGCCAGGTGCGGGCTGTGCCGCACGGTCCTGGAGTGCGACACCTGAGAAGGGCGCGCGGGCGGTGGCCGTAGGGTCGGTGTATGACGAATCGTCCGGTCGGTGGTGCCGACAGCCTTTTCGAGGCGTTGTACGACGGCGAGAACGCCGTCATCGCGGCGCTCCGTGCGGGTGCCTCCGCCGAGTCGGCCGACGCGGAGGGCACGACCGCGCTCTATCTGGCGTCCGTGCAGGATCTTCCGGGGGCGGTCCGGCTGCTGCTGGCGGCGGGCGCGGACCCGAACCGGGCGAGCGGCCCGGACCAGGGTGACCTGCCGTTGTGCGGGGCGGCCTGCGGTGGCCACGTGGAGGTGGCCGAGGCTCTGCTGGCGGCGGGGGCCGAGCCGGATCTGCGGGAGGATCTCGACTTCACGGCGCTGCGCTGGGCGGCGGGCCTCGGTCATGCCACGGTGGTGGAGACGCTCCTGACCCATGGTGCGGATCCGGACCTGCCCGGTCCGCACGGTGAGGCCCCGCTGGTGGTCGCGGCCGGGCGGGGGTCGGTGCGGACCGTGCGGGCGCTGCTCCGCCACGGCGCCCGCGCCCTGGCACCCGCACTGGAGGAGGCCCGGCGCGCGCTGGCGTCGGACGTGGAACAGGAGCTGCGGAGGGCGCTGCGGGACCTGTACGGCGACGAGGGCCATGCGTACGAGGTGCACCGCGTGGCGCAGGACGGCGGGGTGACCGTCACGGTCGAACTGCTGCGGGACGGCGTGCCGTTCGCGTCGCAGGACCGGCAGACGGGTCACGGGGCGATCGCGACGCTCCTTGAGGAGGCGCTGGGGGTGCGGGCTCCGTTCGAGGAGCTGGCGGCCAGGGCGCTGCGGGGTGGCGGCCCGGGGACGGACAACTGGCTGGTGGCGGTGGGCGCGCTGGGGCAGCGCGGCGACGAGGAGACCTTCCAGGCGGCTGCGGCCTGGACGGCGAGCGAGGATCCGTTGCGGCAGACGTTCGGGGTGGAGGTGCTGGCGCGGCTCGGGTTCCACACGGATCCGCGGCCGTTCGCCGAGCGGGCGGTGCCGCTGCTGCGTGAGCTCGTACGGACTGGGGCCCCGGTGCCCGCCGAGGCCGCGGCGCGGGTGCTGGACGGGTACGAGGACGGGCGCGAGGGGCCCGGGCACGGCGCGGAGCCGGGCGGGGACTCCAGCGGATACGCGTAGGCGCCCGCACCCCCGGCCCGGACGGTGAGCCCGGATCGGCGGTGGGGCGCCAGGTGCGGTGGCCGGCCCGGGCCGGTCACCGCACCTCTGGGCTAGGCGGCCCGGCGGCCACGCCCGGGCGCGCTGCCGCGCCCGCTGCCACCGGCGCGGCCGGCCCCGGCCGCACGGCCCGACGTGCCCGCACCGCCGGCGCCACCGCGCGCCGCACCGCCGCGCGTGCCACCGCCTGCGCCTGAGCGGGTCGCGCCGTTGCCCTGTGCGGCGGCCGGGGCGGCGCCCGTGCCACCGCGACGTCCACGGCCGCGGCTGCCGGAGCGGAAGGACCCGCCGGTGCCGGCGCCCGAGCCGTTGCCCGTGCCGCGCGTACGCGGCTTGGGCTGCGTGGGCTGGGGCACCTCTATGACGACCGCGACACCGGACGGCTCACGGGCCCCCGTGATCTTGCTGAGCTCCTCGTCGCTGGACTTGATCCGGGTGGTGCGCGGCGCGATGCCCGCGTCCTGCATCAGCCGGGTCATGTCGCGCTTCTCGTCGGGCAGCACGAGCGTGACGACGCTGCCGGACTCCCCGGCGCGCGCCGTGCGCCCGCCGCGGTGGAGGTAGTCCTTGTGGTCGGTCGGCGGGTCCACGTTGACGACCAGGTCCAGGTCGTCGATGTGGATGCCACGGGCCGCCACGTTCGTCGCGACGAGGGCGGTGACCTGGCCGTTCTTGAACTGGTCCAGCGTGCGGTTGCGCTGCGGCTGGGACCGGCCGCCGTGCAGGGCCGCTGCCCGTACGCCGCTGGCGAGGAGCCGCTTGGCGAAGCGGTCGGCGGCGCGCTTGGTGTCCACGAACATGATCACGCGGCCCTCGCGGGCGGCGATGCGGGTGGCGACGGCCTTCTTGTCGGTCTCGTCGGCCACGTGGAGCACGTGGTGCTCCATGGTGGTGACGGCGCCGGCGGAGGGGTCGACCGAGTGCACGACGGGGTCGGTGAGGAACATCTTGACCAGCCGGTCGATGTTCTTGTCGAGGGTGGCGGAGAAGAGCATCCGCTGCCCGTCGGGCTCGACCTGCTTGAGCAGCGCGACGACCTGCGGCATGAAGCCCATGTCGGCCATCTGGTCGGCCTCGTCGAGGACCGTGATCGCGACCTGGTCGAGGCGGCAGTCGCCGCGCTCGATGAGGTCCTTCAGCCGGCCGGGGGTGGCGACGAGCACCTCGGCGCCGCGGCGCAGCGCGCCGGACTGCCTGCTGATCGACATGCCGCCCACGACGGTGGCGACGCGCAGGTTCACGGCGGTGGCGTACGGGGTCAGCGCGTCGGTGACCTGCTGGGCGAGCTCACGGGTGGGGACGAGGACGAGCGCCAGCGGGGCGTGCGGCTCGGAGCGGCGTCCGGCGGTGCGGGCGAGCAGGGCCAGGCCGAAGGCCAGGGTCTTGCCCGAGCCGGTGCGGCCACGGCCGAGGATGTCCCGGCCGGCCAGCGAGTTCGGCAGGGTGGCGCCCTGGATGGGGAAGGGGTCGGTCACGCCCTGGGCCGCGAGGGTCTTCAGCAGCGCGGCGGGCATGTCCAGCTCGGCGAACGCCTCGACGGCGGGCAGCGCGGGGGTCATCGTCTCGGGCAGGGCGAATTCGCCGCCCTGCGCGGGCGCGGGCCTGCGGCGGGCGGGTGCCTTGCCGGAGCCACGGGTGTTCGTCGCCTGCGTCCGGTCCGTACCGCGCCCTCGGGCGGGGCGGTTGCGGGTCGGTCGGTCCTGGCGTTCGGAGCGGGTCATACGGAATTGCCCTCCTGGGGGATTCCTGGGATTGCTTGGGTGTTCTCTGCCGCCTGCTGCGGACTGCTCGATGTGCGCCCCAGGATGCATGCACAGAGCAGGTGTCCCGGCGAGAGGCCGGGACGGGGGCCGGACGAGCCGGAAACAGCACAAACCGGGGCCCGCACCTTGCGGTGCGGGCCCCGGTTGCGAGGTACGCGTCCGGAGATTAGGCCGGGACGATGTTCTCCGCCTGCGGGCCCTTCTGGCCCTGCGTGACGTCGAAGGAGACCTTCTGGCCCTCCTGGAGCTCACGGAAGCCCTGGGTGGCGATGTTGGAGTAGTGGGCGAAGACGTCGGCGCCGCCGCCGTCCTGCTCGATGAAGCCGAAGCCCTTTTCCGAGTTGAACCACTTCACGGTTCCAGTAGCCATGTCATTCTCCTAAAAGAGGTGCAGTGCCGGAAATCCGCACTTTACGAATTCCAAGTCGCCGCATTGAGCCCCATCCGGAGAAAGCCGGAAAACAATAAAGCGCCTGATGGAGGGTTCCCGTCAGGCGCACATAAAGTTCATGGGTACCAAAACTGCAACTGGGCAACCGTAGCACGTTCCGTCGCGGAGCGGCAGATCACTTCGCACCGGAGCGCCGGAGACTTCCGCCCGGGTGCGCGGTCGCGGGGGCTGTTCACCGCCGTGTCCCCTCACGTTCGCGCAGGGCCCCCGGGCAGTTCCCCCAAGGGCGGACGGGGCTCCACCCCTCGCCGGCGAGGCGCGTCGCGAGGGCCCGGCGGGAGCTGCGCGGCGGCCGGGCGGATTCACCCGAACGCCACACCCGCGCCCGCTCCACGCCGGGGCCGGAAGCAGGGCGGCACGGCCTGATCCACGCAGTGGCGTTACGCCGTACGGGTGCCCGCGCGCCGGTGCGGGTCCCCGGGGCCCCTTCGGACGGCCCTCGCTCCGGACGGGGTCAGCCGCGCGGCGCGAGGCCGTCCAGCAGGAGGGCGAGGGCCGCGCGGGCGAGGTCGGCGGGGTCGTGTCCGCCGCCGGGCCGGTACCAGGAGGCCGCACCCCAGACCGCGTCACCGATGAAGCGGGCGGTCAGCCGGAGGTCGGGGCCCGCGCTGAGCGTCCGGTCGGCGACGCCGCGCTCCAGCGTGCGGTGCCAGGCGTCCTCGAAGAACGGCTGGGCTTCGGCGAGGTAGCCGAAGCCGGGGCGGGTGGCGAGGTGGGCCGCCTCGGTCCGGTAGATCGCGGCGGCGGCGGGGTTGCGGCCGATCTGCCGGAAGGACTCGGTGACGAGGGCTTCGAGCGTCTCGCGCGGGGCGAGTCCGGAGCCGAGCACGGTGTCGTACGCGTTCCGGAGCCCGTCCAGGAAGGTGGAGAGGATCTCGTCGACCATCGATTCCTTCGAATCGAAGTGGTGGTAGAGGCTGCCGGCGAGCATCCCCGCCTCGTCCGCGATCCCGCGGACGGTGGTGGCGTCGTACCCCTGCGCGGCGAAGACCTCCGCCGCGACGGCGAGCAGTTCGGGGCGGCGGCCCGGCCGGGAGGACGCCGCGGGCTTCTTCTTGGTAGGCACTCCCCCATTGTCCGCCCGGCCGCGGGCCGCCAGAACCGCGTGGCCGCAGGTCAGGGCGTCACGACTCGCGGACCGGGCTCTCGTCGCCCCTTCTGCGCAGGGTGCGCAGCGGTGCGCCGGGACGCCACACCTGCAGGACGATGTCGTCGCCGTCGAGCGCGGTGCGGACGACCTCGGCGGGGTCCGCGCGGAAGAGGAGGAAGGGCTCGGGCGGGCTCACCTCCTGGACGAAGCGGGCGCGTACGGCGGGGTCGGTGATCTCCACCGCCAGGCCGGAGACCCGGATGTCGCCGTCGGCCATCTCGGCGTCCGGGCCCGGGTTGGCCTGGACGGCGAAGCGCGGGTCGCGTCGCAGGTCGAGCGCCTTGCGGGAGTTGGGCATCATGCCGAACCACAGGGTGTCCATCCGGAACTCGACCTCCAGGCCGGTGACCCGGGGGGAGCCGTCCTTGCGCAGGGTCGCGAGGACGTGGTGCTTGTACAGCTGGAACCGCTTCTGCACGGTGTCGGCGAAGTCCGGCTCCGCCGCACGGAAGTCCTGCCAGGAGCTGGGTGGCGTGCTCGATGTCATGGGTGCCATCGAACCCCGTAATCAGGACATCTTCTGTCGTGCTTTGCCGCGTGTCCCCGGATCGGCGCCGAACGGTCCCGCACGTGGTGCCTCCGGGGTGGGCGGTCCGGCCGGGCGGCCCCGCTCCGTGCGCGGGCTTCCGCCCCTGCCCCGAGGGGAGTTCGGGGTGTGCCACCGGGTTCGCCCCCAGGTGTGCCGCGGCGGGGGGCGGTTCGCTATCTTGAGCTGCCGCCGCCCCAGCGGCCGCCCCTCCTGCCCGTCCACGAATGAAGGAGCCGGCCATGGAGGCCGCCGCCACCACGTGTTACCGCCACCCGTCGTACGAGACGTATGTGCGCTGCACCCGCTGCGACCGCTACATCTGCCCCGACTGCATGCGCGAGGCCGCCGTCGGCCATCACTGCGTGGAGTGCGTGAAGGAGGGGCAGCGCTCGGTGCGGCAGGCCCGCTCGCTGTTCGGCGGGGCGGTGCCGAGCGCGGCGACTCCCCTGGTGACGTACGTGCTGATGGCGCTGAACATCGTGGCGTACGTCGTCGAGGTGGTCCGTGCCGAGACGGTGGACCGGTTCGGGATGCTCGGCGCGGTGCTGGTCGACCCGGCGGGCGGGCAGTACTACTACGAGGGCGGGGTGTATCCCGGATTCGAGCTGACCGGGGTGGCCGACGGTGAGTGGTACCGGCTGGTGACCGGCGCCTTCCTGCATCTGCCGCCCGACTCGTCGTTCGGTGTGATGCACCTGGTCTTCAACATGCTCGCGCTGTGGAACCTCGGCCGCGTCGTGGAGGGCCAGCTGGGCCGGGCCCGGTACCTGGCGCTGTACCTGCTGTCCGCGGTGGGCGGTTCGGTGCTGGTGTATCTGGTGTCGCCGGAGACGACGGCGGTCGGCGCGTCGGGGGCGATCTTCGGCCTGGCGGCGTCCTTCTACGTCATCAACAGGCGTCTGGGCCGGGACATGCGGCCGGTCAACCGCTTCATGGCCGGGTTCCTGCTGTGGATGGTGATCTCCGCGGCGTTCACCTCGTGGGAGGGCCATCTGGGCGGTCTGCTCACGGGGGGCCTGGTGACCTACGGACTGGCGTACGCCCCGGCGAAGTTGAGGACCTCTCCGGCCCAGCTGGCCGGCGGTGTCGCGCTGGTGGCGCTGCTGGCCGTGGTGGTGGCCGTACGGACCGCCGCGCTGACCGGTCAGGCCTGAGGGGCCGTACGTCCGTGAGGGGCCGCTCCGCGTCGCGGGGCGGCCCCTGCGCGTGGCCGCCGGCGGTGAGGCCGGCCCGTAGGCCCCGGGTGTGCGTCCCCGGACACGCCGCAGCGCCCGCCCTGGTCCGGTCGGGGACGAGGCGGGCGCCGCGTTCAGTTCCGTACGCCGTTGTACGGGACGTCTGTGTGCCGCGGATCAGACCATCAGGGAACGGTCCGTCGGGCGGATCGGGGCGGGCAGTGCGCTGGCCCCGGTGAGGAAGCGGTCCACGCCGCGCGCCGCGGAGCGGCCCTCGGCGATGGCCCAGACGATGAGCGACTGGCCACGGCCCGCGTCACCGGCGACGTAGACGCCGTCGACGTTGGTCGCGTAGTTCTCGTCGCGCGCGATGTTACCGCGCTCGTCGAGTTCGAGGCCGAACTGCTGGACGAGACCGTTGGCCTGGTCGGTGCCGGTGAAGCCCATGGCCAGGGTGACGAGCTGGGCCGGGATGACCCGCTCGGTGCCGGCCTTCTGCTCCAGCTTGCCGTCCTTGAACTCCACCTCGATGAGGTGCAGGGACTGCACGTTGCCGTCCTCGTCGCCCTCGAAGTGGGTGGTGGAGACGGAGTAGATCCGCTCGCCGCCCTCCTCGTGCGCGGAGGTGACCTTGTAGAGCATCGGGAAGGTCGGCCAGGGCTGGTTGGCGTTACGCTCCGCGCCCGGCTGCGGCATGATCTCCAGCTGGGTGACGGAGGCCGCGCCCTGACGGTGCGCGGTGCCCACGCAGTCGGCGCCGGTGTCGCCGCCGCCGATGACGACGACGTGCTTGCCCTCGGCGGTGATCGGGGAGACCGTGAGGTCGCCCTCCTGCACCTTGTTGGCGAGCGGGAGGTACTCCATCGCGAAGTGCACGCCGTTCAGCTCGCGGCCCGGGACGGGCAGGTCGCGGGAGACGGTGGCACCGGCGGCGATGACGACCGCGTCGTAACGGCGGCGGAGCTTGGCGGCGTCGATGTCCTTGCCGATCTCCACCTCCGTACGGAACTTGGTGCCCTCCGCGCGCATCTGCTCGATGCGGCGGTTGATGTGCGACTTCTCCATCTTGAACTCGGGGATGCCGTAGCGCAGCAGGCCCCCGATACGGTCCGCGCGCTCGAAGACGGCGACGGTGTGACCGGCCCGGGTCAGCTGCTGGGCCGCGGCGAGTCCCGCCGGGCCGGAGCCGATGACGGCGACGGTCTTGCCGGAGAGGCGCTCGGGCGGCTGCGGGGTGACGTCGCCGCTGTCCCACGCCTTGTCGATGATGCTGACTTCGACGTTCTTGATGGTGACGGCCGGCTGGTTGATGCCGAGGACGCACGCCGACTCGCAGGGAGCGGGGCACAGGCGGCCCGTGAACTCCGGGAAGTTGTTCGTGGCGTGCAGGCGCTCGGACGCGGCCGACCAGTCCTCACGGTAGGCGTAGTCGTTCCACTCGGGGATGAGGTTTCCGAGGGGACAGCCGTTGTGGCAGAACGGGATGCCGCAGTCCATGCAGCGGCCGGCCTGCTTGCTGATGATCGGGAGCAGCGAACCCGGAACGTAGACCTCGTTCCAGTCCTTCACACGCTCGGCGACGGGACGGGTCTTGGCGACCTCGCGTCCGGTGGTCAGGAAGCCCTTGGGGTCAGCCATTGGTCGCCGCCTCCATCATCTTCTCGGTGGTCTCCTGCTCGGAGAGACCGGCGAGCTCAGCGGCGTCCTTGGCGGCGAGCACTGCCTTGTAGGTGGACGGGATGATCTTGCTGAAGCGGGCGACGGCGGAGTCCCAGTCGGCCAGCAGCTTCTCGGCGACCGTGGATCCGGTCTCCTCCTGGTGGCGGCGCACGACGTCGTGCAGCCACTGCTCGTCGGTGCTGTCGAGCGTCTCGACGGCGCCGATGTTGCCCGTGTTGACGTTGTCGAGGTCGAGGTCGATGACGTACGCGACGCCGCCCGACATGCCTGCGGCGAAGTTGCGTCCGGTCTCGCCGAGGACGACCGCGTGACCACCGGTCATGTACTCGCAGCCGTGGTCGCCCACGCCTTCCGAGACGACCGTGGCACCGGAGTTGCGGACGCAGAAGCGCTCGCCGGTCCGGCCGCGGAGGAACAGCTCGCCGCCGGTCGCACCGTAGCCGATGGTGTTGCCGGCGATGGTGGAGTACTCGGCGAGGTGGTCGGCGCCGCGGTCGGGGCGGACGATGACGCGACCGCCGGAGAGGCCCTTGCCGACGTAGTCGTTGGCGTCGCCCTCCAGGCGCAGCGTCACGCCGCGCGGCACGAAGGCGCCGAAGGACTGGCCGGCGGAGCCGGTGAAGGTGATGTCGATGGTGTCGTCGGGCAGGCCCGCACCGCCGAACTTCTTGGTGACCTCGTGTCCGAGCATCGTGCCGACGGTGCGGTTGATGTTGCGGATCGCGATCTGGGCCCGGACGGGCTGGGCGGCTTCGGCGCTGTCGGCGCCGAGGGCGTCGGCGGCGAGCTTGATCAGCTCGTTGTCGAGGGCCTTGGACAGTCCGTGGTCCTGCTCGGCGATCTGGTGGCGCACCGCGCCCTCGGGCAGTTCGGGCACGTGGAAGAGGGGCGCCAGGTCGAGGCCCTGTGCCTTCCAGTGGGTGACGGCCCGGTCGGTGTCGAGGAGTTCGGCGTGGCCGACGGCCTCCTCGATCGAGCGGAAGCCCAGCTCCGCGAGGATCTCGCGGACCTCCTCGGCGATGAACTCGAAGAAGTTGACGATGTACTCGGCCTTGCCGGAGAAGCGGTCACGCAGGACGGGGTTCTGCGTGGCGATGCCGACGGGGCAGGTGTCGAGGTGGCAGACGCGCATCATGACGCAGCCGGAGACGACGAGCGGCGCGGTCGCGAAACCGAACTCCTCGGCGCCCAGCAGCGCGGCGATGACGACGTCGCGGCCGGTCTTGAGCTGGCCGTCGGTCTGGACGACGATGCGGTCGCGCAGGCCGTTGAGCAGCAGCGTCTGCTGGGTCTCGGCGAGGCCGAGCTCCCAGGGTCCGCCCGCGTGCTTGAGCGAGGTGAGCGGGGAGGCGCCCGTGCCGCCGTCGTGGCCGGAGATGAGGACGACGTCCGCGTGGGCCTTGGACACACCGGCCGCGACCGTGCCGACGCCGACCTCGGAGACCAGCTTCACGTGGATGCGGGCCGCCGGGTTGGCGTTCTTGAGGTCGTGGATCAGCTGAGCCAGGTCCTCGATGGAGTAGATGTCGTGGTGCGGGGGCGGCGAGATGAGGCCGACGCCCGGGGTGGAGTGCCGGGTCTTGGCGACCCAGGGGTAGACCTTGTGGCCTGGCAGCTGGCCGCCCTCGCCGGGCTTGGCGCCCTGCGCCATCTTGATCTGGATGTCGTCCGCGTTGACCAGGTACTCGCTGGTCACACCGAAGCGGCCGGAGGCGACCTGCTTGATGGACGAGCGCCGCGCCGGGTCGTACAGCCGCTCGGCGTCCTCGCCGCCCTCACCGGTGTTGGACTTGCCGCCCAGCTGGTTCATGGCGATGGCGAGGGTCTCGTGCGCCTCCTGGGAGATGGAGCCGTACGACATGGCGCCGGTGGAGAAGCGCTTGACGATCTCGGCGGCGGACTCGACCTCGTCGATGGAGATCGGCTCGCGGCCGCTCTTGAAGCCGAAGAGCCCGCGGAGCGTCATGAGGCGCTCGGACTGCTCGTTGACCCGGCCGGTGTACTTCTTGAAGATGTCGTACCGGCGGTTGCGGGTGGCGTGCTGGAGGCGGAAGACCGTCTCCGGGTCGAACAGGTGCGGCTCGCCCTCGCGGCGCCACTGGTACTCGCCGCCGATCTCCAGCGCACGGTGCGAGGCGGAGATGCCGGAGGCGGGGTACGCCTTGGCGTGGCGGGCGGCGACCTCCTTGGCGACGACGTCGAGTCCGGCGCCGCCGATCTTGGTGGCGGTGCCGTTGAAGTACGTGGCGACGAAGGCCTCGTCGAGGCCGACGGCCTCGAAGACCTGGGCGCCGCGGTAGGAGGCGACGGTCGAGATGCCCATCTTCGACATGACCTTCAGGACGCCCTTGCCGAGGGCGTAGATCAGGTTGCGGATGGCCAGCTCGGGCTCGATGCCCTCGATGAACGTACCGGCGCGGACGAGGTCCTCGACGGACTCCATCGCGAGGTAGGGGTTGACGGCGGCGGCGCCGTACCCGATGAGCAGGGCGACGTGGTGGACCTCGCGGACGTCTCCGGCCTCGACCAGCAGCCCCACCTGGGTGCGCTGCTTGGTGCGGATGAGGTGGTGGTGGACGGCCGAGGTGAGCAGCAGCGAGGGGATCGGCGCGTGCTCGGCGTCGGAGTGCCGGTCGGACAGGACGATGAGGCGGGCGCCGTCCTCTATGGCGGCGTCGACCTCGGTGGTGATCTGCTCGATCCGGGCGGCGAGGGCGTCGCCGCCGCCGCTGACGCGGTAGAGACCGGACAGGGTCGCGGCCTTCATGCCCGGCATGTCGCCGTCGGCGTTGATGTGTATGAGCTTGGCCAGCTCGTCGTTGTCGATCACCGGGAAGGGCAGCGTGACGGCGCGGCACGCGGCGGGGGTGGGCTCCAGGATGTTGCCCTGGGGACCGAGCGTGGAGCGCAGCGAGGTGACGAGCTCCTCGCGGATGGCGTCCAGCGGCGGGTTGGTGACCTGCGCGAAGAGCTGGGTGAAGTAGTCGAAGAGCAGCCGGGGGCGCTCGGAGAGCGCGGCGATCGGCGAGTCGGTGCCCATGGAGCCGAGGGGCTCGCCGGCGGTGCGGGCCATCGGGGCGAGGAGGACGCGGAGCTCCTCCTCGGTGTAGCCGAAGGTCTGCTGGCGGCGGGTGACCGAGGCGTGGGTGTGGACGATGTGCTCGCGCTCGGGGAGGTCCTCGAGCTCGATCTCGCCCGTCTCCAGCCATTCGGAGTACGGGTTCTCGGCGGCCAGGGACGCCTTGATCTCGTCGTCCTCGATGATGCGGTGCTCGGCGGTGTCGACGAGGAACATCTTGCCGGGCTGGAGGCGGCCCTTGCGGACGACCTTGGAGGGGTCGATGTCCAGGACGCCGACCTCGGAGGACAGGACGACGAGGCCGTCGTCGGTGACCCAGTAGCGGCCGGGGCGCAGACCGTTGCGGTCGAGGACCGCGCCGACCTGGGTGCCGTCGGTGAAGGTGACGCAGGCCGGGCCGTCCCAGGGCTCCATCATCGTGGAGTGGTACTGGTAGAAGGCGCGGCGGGCCGGGTCCATGGAGGCGTGGTTCTCCCACGCCTCGGGGACCATCATCAGCACCGAGTGCGGCAGCGAGCGGCCGCCGAGGTGGAGCAGCTCCAGGACCTCGTCGAAGGAGGCCGAGTCGGAGGCGTCCGGCGTGCAGACGGGGAAGATCCGCTCCAGGCTCTCCGCGCCGAAGAGGCTGGAGGCGAGCTGGGACTCGCGGGCCTTCATCCAGTTGCGGTTGCCCTTGACCGTGTTGATCTCGCCGTTGTGCGCGACGAAGCGGTACGGGTGGGCGAGCGGCCAGCTGGGGAAGGTGTTGGTCGAGAAGCGGGAGTGGACCAGCGCGACCGTGGTGGCGAAGCGGCGGTCGGAGAGGTCCGGGAAGAACGGCTCCAGCTGCCCGGTGGTGAGCATGCCCTTGTAGACGATCGTGCGTGCGGAGAGCGAGGGGAAGTACACCCCGGCCTCACGCTCGGCGCGCTTGCGCAGGACGAAGGCCTTGCGGTCCAGCGCGATGCCGGTGCTCGTGCCGTCGGCGACGATCAGCTGGCGGAACTCGGGCATGACGGCGCGGGCGCCGTTGCCGAGGATCTCCGGCGTGACGGGGACCGCGCGCCAGCCGAGGACGTCGAGGCCCTCCTCCGCGGCGATCTTCTCGATCCGCTGGACGGCGCCGGTGGAGTCGTCGGCCGGCAGGAAGGCGATACCCACGGCGTAGGAGCCGGCCTCGGGGAGCTCGAACGTGACCTCTTCCCGCAGGAAGGCGTCCGGAACCTGAAGCAGGATGCCGGCGCCGTCACCCGAGTCGGGCTCGGATCCTGTGGCGCCGCGGTGTTCGAGGTTGCGCAGTACGGTCAGCGCCTGCTCGACCAGCTCATGGCTGGCCACACCGGTCAGAGTGGCCACGAACCCGACGCCACAGGCGTCGTGCTCGTTACGGGGGTCGTACATCCCCTGCTGGGCGGGGCGACCGTCCATGGGCGACCAGGCGTCGGAACGCATCGGCTCTCCCGTCGTCGTCGTGGCATGTGCTGTGCCGAGGGACGACGCTGGCCCTCTGCGAAATTTCGTGCAGGTTACATGATGGAACGCTTCTCAAAAAGCGAATAGTCCGTTCCACCATGCGGACACCACGGAGCCGTGGTGCGGGTGGGTCATGATCGAACGAATCCTTGTGGATCACTGTCCGGGGAGACCGCAGAGAGCAGGCGTCGTTGCCCGCGGTGTCTACGGCTCTTGCCCAGCGGTCATGGAATCGAAACCGCCGAGTAACGGCTACTTATGTGTAGCACTGCATAGCGTCTCACTTTAAGGTGCGCTCACCCCATCCGCCCAGTGACGTGCGCCAAGACGTACGTCACACCCGTGCAACACGGCACGGCACCCGGGGCTTCCCGGGTGCCGTGCCGTGGGGTGCCGTACCGGCGTCAGGTCAGCCGACGGCCACGCCGAAGAGGGTGCCCAGGCCGTACGTGATCGCGGCGGCGGCGCCGCCGAGCACGAGCTGACGCAGCCCGCTGAACCACCAGCTCCGCGCCGTCACCCGGGCGACCACCGCGCCGCACCCGAACAGCCCGGCGAGGGCGAGCAGCACGGCGGGCCACAGCTGGGTCGCGCCGAGGAGGTAGGGCAGCACGGGCAGCAGGGCGCCCAGCGCGAAGGCTCCGAAGGAGGAGACGGCGGCGACGAGCGGCGAGGGCAGGTCGCCGGGGTCGATGCCGAGCTCCTCGCGGGCGTGGATCTCCAGGGCCTGTTCCGGGTCCCTGGAGAGCTGCCGCGCGACCTCCTGGGCGAGGGCGGGCTCGACGCCGCGCGACTCGTACAGCGCGGCGAGCTCCGCCATCTCGTCCTTGGGGTGCTTGCGCAGTTCACGGCGCTCGACGTCGAGCTCGGCCTCGACCAGTTCACGCTGCGAGGCCACCGAGGTGTACTCCCCCGCCGCCATGGAGAACGCGCCGGCCGCGAGTCCGGCCATGCCCGTGATCACGATGGTCTGGTGGGAGACCGCCCCGCCGGCGACACCCGTCATCAGGGCGAGGTTGGAGACGAGCCCGTCCATGGCACCGAAGACCGCGGGCCGCAGCCAGCCGCCGTTGACGTCACGGTGGGTGTGGTTGTCACGGTGGGCCTCGTGCAGTACGGCGTCGGTCTCGATGATGGACACAGCTCTCCCCTTTTCCGGGAGCGGGATCCCGATGTTCCACCCCCGCTCCGCACCCTCGAAAGTACGCACGAAAAAGGCCTCCCGCCAGCAAGGAAGGCCGAACTTACCTGCTGCGAGCGCCTCACCCGGGCGGCCGATCTGTCCGCCATGCGCGCCTCGCTCCCGCCGAATCGGGGAAGCCTCGTACATCCGGTGATTCGGGGTGGGAGCGAAGGGGCGACACGATGGAGCTCAAGGCGGACGGCACAGCGGCCACGGCGGACCGGGCCCGGGGGGCCTTGCTGGGGCTCGCGGTGGGGGACGCGCTCGGCGCCCCGGCGGAGAACATGCGCCCGTCGGAGATCCGCCGCCGCTGGGGACGCATCGAGGGTTTCGTGAGCGACGACCCGGCGGGGACGGACGACACGGAGTACGCGATCTTCTCCGGGCTGCTGCTGGCCAGGCACGGTTCCGCGCTCACCGTCTCCCACGTCGAGCGGGCCTGGCACCACTGGATCGCAGATCTGGACGAGGGCCCTTTCCGGGGCGCGGGGTTCAGCGAGCGCGGCACGCTGGAGAATCTGCGGCGGGGTCTGGCCGCCCCGATCTCGGCGCAGCACCGGCACGCGTGGAGCGACGGTCTCGCGATGCGGGCGGCGCCGTTCGGGGTCTTCGCGGCGGGCCGGCCCGCCGAGGCCGCCCGGCTGGTCGCCGTGGACGGACGGGTCAGCCATGACGGGGAGGGCATCTACGGCGGGCAGGCGGTGGCGGCCGGGGTGGCCGCGGCGATGGTCGGCGCGGGGCTCGCCTCCGTGATCGCCGCCGCGCTCTCGGTCGTGCCGATGGACTCCTGGACGGCCCGCTCGCTGCGCCGGGCGGTCTCGGCGGCCCAGCGTCCGTACCCGGACCGGCTGGCGGCGGAGCGCGCGGTGCGCTCGGCGGTGGTGATCGGCGGCTATCCGTGGACGGACCTCGCGCCGGAGGCGGTCGGCCTCGCCTTCGGCGCCCTGACGGCGGCGCGGGGCGATTTCCGTGAGGCGGTGCTCACGGCCGTGAACATGGGCCGGGACGCCGACACCACCGCGGCCGTCGCGGGTGCGCTGGCCGGGGCGCTGCACGGGGCGTCTGCGATCCCCCGGGACTGGTCGGCGGCCATCGGGCCGGTGCGGGGCAGCTGCCTGCCGTCGATGCGGGGCTACCACGTCCTGGACATCGCGGAGCTGCTGACCCCGGACGACGTGGAGGAGCCGCCGTACGCCCCGCCGCCCTCCCCGCACGGGACGTGCGGCGCGGCACGCGGCGGTGGGCCTGCCGGCAGCCGGGCTGCCGGAGCGGCGCCGCCCGGGGTCTCCCCGTCGCACGAGGCTGCCGGGCGCGCGGGGCGGGGCGTCCGGTGAGCGCCGCCCGCAGGGCCGCCCAGGGAGCGTCCACGCCGGCGCCGGACCCCGCCGCTCCCCATGTGGCCATCAGGATCACGGCTGCCCCGGCCGTCGCAGGGGGCCCGCGGGAGGCGGGTTCGCCCGGCAGGCGGGCCAGGATCGAAGGGCTGCTGCTGGGCCTGGCGGCCGGGGACGCCGCCGGCTGGCCCGCGGCGCGGCACCGGGCGGCGAGGATGCCCGAATGGACCAGGCGGCTCACCCGGGAGCTGGACACCTTCGCGGAGCAGAACGCCACGACGACACTGCCCGTGCCCATCGCGCTCAACCAGCCGCCCGAGCCGCTTCGGCTCGGTCCGTCCGACGACGCGGAGTGGGCGGCCTTCGCGGCCCGCACCGTGCTGTCCGCGGCGGCCGACCACGCGCCGGGCCTCTCCGCCGGGCACCGGATGCGGGACGCGATCGACCGGTCGTGGAACGCGCTGGCCGCGAAGGTGGCCGCCGCGAGCGCCCGGGCGCCCGAGGTCGAGTCGGCCGTCCTGCCGCTGCGGGCCCGGATCTCCGTCCGGGCCGGGCTCGGCAACCTCGCCGCCGGGCTGCGCCCGCCCGCCACCGGGCACGACAATCCGCACTACTTCGACGACGCGGCCTGTGTGCGGGCGGCCGTGCTCGCGGTCGTGCACCCCGGGGACCCCGCGGCGGCGGCCGAGCTCGCCGAGTTCGACGCCCGGTACACCCAGGACGGTGACGGGGTCCACGGCGCGCGTGCCCTCGCCGCCGCGATCGCCGAGGCGCTGGCCGGGTCGGACGTCGACACCGTCGTGAACGCGGCGCTCGACCGGCTCCCCGAGGGCACCGAGATCGCCCGCAACGCAGTCCATGCGGTGCGGCTGGCGCGGGAGTTCGCGGACGAGGCGGCCGGAGCCTTCGCCCTCGTACCGGTGCTGGAGCATCAGATCGTGGACCACGTCTACAGCTACGGGATCGCGGCGGCCGAGACCGTGCCGGTGGCCCTCGCCCTGACGACCGCCGCCCGGGGCGACTTCGCCCAGGCGGTGCCCGCGGCGGCCTGTCTGTCCCGGGTCGCCGATTCCGCGCCCGCCCTCGCGGGGGCCCTGACCGGCGCGCTGGGCGGCGCGGCCACCGTGCCGGCGGGCTGGCGGGAGGCCTGCCGCACACTGGCCGGGTGTGCTCTGCCCCGCCTCGCGGGCACCGACCTCATCGAACTCGCCGGGCTGCTCGCAGCCACGGAACCGGCGACTCCGGGTGGACAATTCCGGCATGACACACAAAACATCCGAACTGCCCGTGGCGGCCACGACGCTCACCCTGGCTGAACGCGTCACCGGCGCGCTGGTGGGCGCCGCCGTGGGGGACGCGCTCGGCGGACCCGTCGAGGGCTGGACGCCGGAGCAGATCGCCGAGCGGCACGGCGGCAGGGTGACCGGGGTGGTCGGGCCCTGGTACGGCGACGACTGGCGTACCGCGCGCCCCATCGCCCCGTACCACAAGGGCGACGGGCACGTCACCGACGACACCCTGATGACCCATGCGCTGGTGCGGGTGTACGAGACGGTACGGGACCACCTCGACGCGTACTCCGTGGCCGACCACCTCGTACCGGACCTGATGTCCCGGCCCCGCTGGATCCCGGAGCTGGAGGCGGAGGCCCTCCCCCTGCAGCGGATCTTCCTGGCCGAGAAGTGGATCGTCACACGGCTGCACTACGGGCACGCCGACCCCCGCGAGGCGGGCTCGGGGAACGTCGTCAACTGCGGGGCGGCGATGTACATGGCCCCGGTCGGGCTGGTGAACGCCGCCCATCCGGAGGCGGCGTACGCCGAGGCGCTGGATGTCGCGGGGGCCCACCAGTCCTCGTACGGGCGGGAGGCGGCCGGGGTCCTGGCCGCCGCGGTGGCCGCCGCGTGCACCCCGGGTGCGACCCCGGTCTCCGTCGTCGAGGCCGCTCTGGCACTCGCCAAGGACGGCACCCGCTCCGCGATCGAGTCGGTGTGCGAAGTGGCCTCCCGCCACACGGACTTCGAGTCGGCGCTGGTCCCGCTGCGCGCCGCCGTCGCCCCCTTCGACACGGTGGGGCCGCACTACCGCGAACCGTCGCTGGGCGCCCGTCGGCCCTCCCGGCTCCATTCCATCGAGGAGCTCCCCGTCGCGCTCGGCATGCTGCTCGTCGGCGGGGGCGACTACCGCCACACGGTGCTGGGGTCGGTGAACTACGGGCGTGACTGCGACTCGATCGCCACCATGAGCGGCGCGCTCGCGGGTGCGCTCCACGGCGAGCAGGCGATCCCGGCCGGCTGGGTGAAGACGGTCGCCGACGCGAGCCGCCTGGATCTGCACGCCCCGGCGCTGGCCCTGACGGAGGTCGCCCGCGAGATCTTCGTACGGGACACCGCGCGGCGCCGCGCACACGAGGCGGCGTTCGCCGCGCTGGCGGGCGACGAGCGGTGACCGTACGCCTGACGTGGGTGCAGCCAGAGGATCTGGTGGGCCACGAGCTGCGGCAGGCCGCGCAGGACGGGCGCGAGGCCGGGGAGATCGAGCGGCGCTGGTACGCGGCGGGCGGCGCCCCGGCTCCCGAGCGCGCGGGCGCCTCGCAGCCCCCCGCTCCACGCCGGCTGCGCGCCGTCGCCGAGCAGCTGCTCGACGAGCTGGCCCGGCTGGAGAGCCCGCTGGCGGCGGACGAGCCGACCGCGCTGTCCGCGATCCGTGCCGCCTGCCCGCGCTGGCCCTCCCCCCGCACCCGGCCGGTCTCCCTCGGCCCCGAGCGCCTGCACGCGGCGTGGCTGGGCCGGGCGGCGGGCTGCCTGCTCGGCAAGCCCGTGGAGAAGCTGCCGCTGGAGGGCATCCGCGCACTGGCGCGGGCCACCGGCAACTGGCCGCTCACCACCTGGTTCACGGCCCGCGGGGTACCGGCCGAACTGGCCGCGGCCCACCCGTGGAACCGCCGCTCCGCACCCACCTCCCTGGCCGAGAACATCGACGGGATGCCGGAGGACGACGACCTCAACTACCCCCTGCTCACCGTGCTGTTGCTCCAGAGGTACGGACGCGCCTTCAGCACCTGCGATCTCGCCCGGCTGTGGCTCGACGAGCTTCCGGCCGGCCGGGTGTTCACCGCCGAGCGCGTCGCGTACCGCAACCTGCTCGACGGCGTCGAGCCTCCTGACACCGCACGCCACCGCAACCCGTTCCGGGAGTGGATCGGCGCGCAGATCCGGGCGGATGTGCACGGCTGGACCCACCCCGGCGACCCCGGGGCCGCGGCGGAACAGGCCCACCGGGACGCGGTCCTGACCCACACGGCGAACGGCGTGTACGGGGCGATGTTCACCGCGGCCGTGCTCGCCGAGGCGGCGGGCGGCGAGACCGATGTGCACGGCTGCCTGGCCGTGGGGCTGCGTGTGGTGCCGCCCCGCTCGCGGTACGCCGAAGCCGTGCGCCTCGGGATCGGGGCGGCGCGCGCCGAGGAGGACTTCGACACGGTCGTGGACCGGCTGCACGCCGTCTACGGATCCACCCACCACTGGGTGCACGTCCTGCCCAACGCCGCGCTGCTGGCCGCCGCCCTCACCCGCGGGGACGGGGACTTCGGCCGCTCCATCGGCTACGCGGTCTCCGGCGGCTGGGACACCGACTCGAACGGGGCGACGGCCGGCTCCCTCGCGGGCCTGCTCGTCGGCCGGCCCGCCGGGCTGCCCGACCGGTGGACCGCCCCGCTCAAGAACCGCCTCGCCACGTCCGTACCCGGATTCGGCTCCATCGGCTTCGACACCCTCGCGGAACTGACCTACCAGGAGGTACACCGCCCATGACAGTGATCGCGGTGCTCGGCAGCACCAACATGGACGTGGTCGCCTACGTCGCCCGGGCGCCCGGGCGCGGGGAGACCGTCACCGGGCGGGAGCTGCGCACGGTCCCCGGTGGCAAGGGCGCCAACCAGGCCGTCGCCGCGGCCCGCGCCGGGGGTGAGGTGGTGATGATCGGCGCGGTGGGGACCGACGAGTACGGCTCCCGGCTGCGGACGAATCTGGAGCACGCGGGCGTGGACACGGATCTGCTGCACACCGCCGCCGGACCCAGCGGCACCGCGCACATCGTGGTCGACGACGAGGGGTCCAACGCCATCGTGGTGATCCCCGGCGCGAACGGCACCGTGACCGCGCTCGGCCCGGGCGAGAAGGCGGCCATCGCGGCGGCCGGCCTGCTGCTCCTCCAGCTGGAACTCCCGATGACCGTGGTGACGGAAGGGGCGATGACGGCGAAGGCCCGGGGCGTGCGTACGATCCTCACGCCCTCCCCCGTGCAGCCCCTGCCCGCCGGGCTGGCCGACTCGGTCGACCTGCTGATCCCCAACGAGCACGAGGCGGCGGAGCTGACCGGGCACACCGACCCCCGGGCGGCGGCGTTGTCGCTGCTGCGGCAGGTGCCCGAGGTCGTGATCACACTCGGCAGCAGAGGCTGTCTGTACGCGGCCCGGGGCGGCGAACCGGTGTTCTTCCCGGCTCCCGAGGTCACCGCCGTCGACACGACCGGGGCCGGGGACACCTTCGTCGGCACGCTGGCCGTGGCGCTCGGTGAGGGCCGGTCCGTCCCCGAAGCGGTGGGCTGGGCCTCGTCGGCCGCGGCGCTCTGCGTGCAGCGGCCCGGTGCCTCGACGTCCATGCCCTACCGCAGTGAGATCGATGCCTCATGACCGCTGCCGCTGCCTCGAATCCGCCGCCGCTCGCGGGTCTGCGGGTCCTGGACCTCGCCACCCTCTTCGCCGGGCCGCTCGCGGCCACCATGCTCGGGGACTTCGGGGCCGAGGTCATCAAGGTCGAGCACCCCCGCAAGCCCGACCCCTCGCGCGGCCACGGCCCCGCGAAGGACGGGATCGGCCTGTGGTGGAAGCTGCTCGGCCGCAACAAGCGCACCCTGACCCTCGACCTGTCGAGCCCGGGCGGCCGGGACGTGCTGCTGCGGCTGGCGGCGGACACCGACGTGATCGTCGAGAACTTCCGGCCCGGCACGCTGGAGCGCTGGGGTCTGGGCTGGGAGGAACTGCGGGAGGTCAATCCGCGGCTGGTGCTGGCCCGGGTGACGGGCTTCGGCCAGTCGGGCCCGTACGCGCACCGCCCCGGCTTCGGCACCCTCGCCGAGGCGATGAGCGGCTTCGCCGCCGTCACGGGGGAACCGGACGGACCGCCCACCCTTCCGCCGTTCGGGCTCGCCGACTCGATCGCGGCCCTGGCCACGGCGTACGCGGTGATGACCGCCCTGGCGGGACGTGACCTGACCGGGCGCGGTCAGGTGGTGGACATGGCGATCATCGAGCCGATCCTGACCGTGCTGGGGCCGCAGCCGCTCTGGTACGACCAGCTCGGCTACGTCCAGCCGCGCACCGGCAACCGCTCCCGCAACAACGCGCCGCGCAACACCTACCGCACCGCCGACGGGCACTGGGTGGCCGTCTCGACCTCCGCCCAGTCGATCGCGGAACGCGTGATGCGCCTGGTCGGGCGCCCCGAGCTGATCGAGGAGCCGTGGTTCACCGCCGGGACCACCCGGGCCGAGCACGCCGACGAACTGGACGAGGCCGTCGGCCACTGGATCGCCCGCCGCACCCGGGAGGAGGCGGTGGACGCGTTCGAGAAGGCCGAGGCGGCGATCGCACCCATCCATGACGTCCGCGAGGTGATGGAGAACCCGCAGTACCGGGCTCTGGGCACCATCGCCGAGGTCGAGGACCCGGAGCTGGGGACGCTGCGGATGCAGAACGTGCTCTTCCGGCTCTCCGAGACCCCCGGGGCGATCCGCTGGGCGGGCCGCCCGCACGGGGCGGACACGGAGGAGATCCTGGCGGAGCTCGGTCTCTCCGCGCCGAGGATCGCGGCCCTGCGGGACGAAGGAGCCCTGTGAACGGCGAGGCGACGCCGCTGACCTGGCTGTACGTTCCCGGGGACCGGCCGGAGGTGGTCCGCAAGGCGCTTGGCGCGGGCGCGGACGTCGTGATCGTCGACCTGGAGGACGCGGTCGCCCCGCACCGCAAGGAGTACGCCCGCGCGGCCACGGCGGAGCTCCTCACGGACCCGGTCACGGCGGACCCGCTGGGGGTGCCGGTCCATGTGCGGGTCCACTGCGAGGACGACGTGAAGGCGCTGGCGGGACTGCCGGGGCTGTCCGGGATGCGGCTCCCCAAGATCACGCACGCGGGGTCCGTGCACCATGTCGCTGCCCTGGCCCCTGGTGTGGCGCTGTACCCGCTGCTGGAGTCGGCGCTGGCGATCGAGCACGCGTACTCGATCGCCGGGTCGCATCACGCCGTACGGGGCATCGCCCTGGGCGAGGCGGACCTGCGGGCGGATCTGGGGGTGCGGGACGACGCCGGGCTGGACTGGCCGCGCAGCCGCGTGGTCGTGGCGGCGCGGGCGGCGGGGCTCGCTCCGCCCGTCATGTCGGTGTACACGGACGTCCGCGACCTGTCCGGACTGCGCTCGTCCTGTGCGCACGGCCGGGATCTGGGCCTGCTGGGCCGGGCGGCGATCCACCCCCGGCAGCTGCCGGTCATCGAACGGGCCTTCCGCCCGACGGCGCGGGAGGTCGAGGCGGCCGAACAGATCCTGGAGGCGTCCCGCGCCGAGGCGGGGGCGCAGGCGCTGCCGGACGGGAGGTTCGTCGACGCGGCGGTGGTGGCGACGGCGGAACGCACCCTCTCGCTGGCCCGGCGCTGAGTTCCCGGCGCTGAGTTCCCGGCGCGCACGGCCGTGTCCCGGCCGGCTGCGCCCGGGACACGCGAAGGGGCCGCCGGACCTCTGCGGTCCGGCGGCCCCTTCGCGGTCTGCGGAGCGTCAGCTCCTGTCGGCCTTCTGCGGTGACCCGTCGCTCTCGGTCTCCGTCGCTTCCGTCCCGGTCCCGCCGGCACCGGGGGTGCCGGCGGCGGAGTCCTCGGCGGAGGAGTCCTCGATGGCGGAGTCCTCGGCGGAGGTGTCCTCGGCGGGGGTGTCCTGGGAGGAGGCGTCCTTCCCGCTGTCCTCGCCGGACCGCGCCGCGTCGGGCTCGACGATCTCCTCGCGGCCCGGGCGCTTCTTCGCCGAGATCACGATGTACGTCACCGCCAGCACGAAGACGACGATCGCGGTCCACACGTTGAGCCGGAGGCCCAGCACGTGGTGCGCCTCGTCGACGCGCATGTACTCGATCCAGCCGCGGCCCGCGCAGTACGCCGCGACGTACAGGGCGAAGGCCCGGCCGTGCCCGAGCTTGAAGCGGCGGTCCGCCCAGATGACCAGCAGGGCGACGCCGACGCACCAGAGCGACTCGTAGAGGAAGGTCGGGTGGTAGGTGCCCTCGACCCGGTTCGCTCCCTCGCTGATCTTCACCGCCCAGGGCAGATCCGTCGGCTTGCCGTACAGCTCCTGGTTGAACCAGTTGCCCCAGCGGCCGATCGCCTGGGCGAAGGCGATCCCGGGTGCCAGGGCGTCCGCCCAGGCAGGGAGCGGGATCCCACGGCGGCGGCAGCCGATCCAGGCACCGACCGCGCCCAGCGCGATCGCGCCCCAGATACCGAGGCCGCCCTCCCAGATCTTGAAGGCGTCCACCCAGTCCTCACCGTCGCTGAAGTACAGCTGGTAGTCGGTGATGACGTGGTACAGCCTGCCTCCGACGAGGCCGAAGGGCACGGCCCAGACGGCGATGTCGGCGACGGTGCCGGCTTTACCTCCCCTGGCGATCCAGCGCTTGTTGCCGAACCAGACGGCGACGAAGACACCGATGATGATGCAGAACGCGTAGCCGCGGAGCGGGATCGGGCCGAGCTCGATCACCCCGGTCGACGGGCTGGGAATGTAGGCAAGGTTCATGACGAGGTCGACGCTACCCTGCCGGACCGGACGTACGGCAAGCCGTCCGGCAACTTCTGGGTAACGGGGCCCTGCCGGAGCACACCCCGGGCGCCCGCCAGGGCCCTCGTCCGCCGCCTACGACGCGGAGGGGGTGGCCCGCACCGTGCCGGGCTTCTTCCCCTTGTTGGCCTCTGCCACCCACTTCCTGAGATTCGCCTCGGAGATCTGCTCGTCCCCCTTCTTGGGGAAGATCGAGTCGCCGTTGAGCAGGGCCGTCGGGGTCCCCTCGAAGCCGCCCTCGGTGAAGGCCTTGTTCGACTTCTCGACCCAGCTGTCGTGCGTGCCGTCCTCCACGCAGCTGCGGAACGCCGGCGTGTCGAGACCGTCCACCTTCCCCGCCAGCTCGATCAGCTTGCTGTTCTCGCCGAAGGCGTCGTCGGTCTCGGCGGGCTGATTGCTGTAGAGGACGTCGTGGTACGGGGCGAACATGCCGGCGTCCTGGGCACAGGCCGCGGCGTTGGCCGCGCGCAGGGATCCGCTGCCGCCGAGATTGCCGTCGATGATCGTCGCCAGGTGGTACTGCACCTTGAGCTGTCCGCTCTCCGCCAGCTCCGCGATCGTGTCACGGAAGGCGTTCTCGAACTGGGCGCAGACCGGGCAGCGGAAGTCCTCCCAGATCGTGAGCGTGGACGGCGCGTCGTCCGCCCCGACCTGGAGGGCGAGTCCGTCCTCGCCCATGGCCCCGGACGGGGTGACCGCGGGTCCGGCTTCGCTGTCCTGGTCGTTCTTCCCGGCGTTGGCGGCGATCAGGCCGATCACGGCGGCCAGCGCGAGCACCCCCACCACGGCGGTCGCGACGATCAGCGTGCGGCGGCGGCGCTCCCGCGCCCGGTCCTGCTCACGCTGCTGGGCCAGCCGGTCACGCGCGGCTCTTCTTCGGTCTTGGTTCTTCTCGCTCACACCGCGCAAACGAACCGGGGAGGCGCGCGAGCGCCTCCCCGGTCCGATGTCCACCCGTACGGATGACGAGCGCTGTCAGCGCTTTCGAACGCCTTCGGCCAGTTCGGCCGCCAGAGCGCGGACGCCTTCGAGGCCCGCGGCCTCGTCCGGGGCGTCCAGCATCAGCTTGACGAAGGCCGAACCGACGATCACCCCGTCGGCGAAGCCCGCGACCTGCCGGGCGTGCTCGGCGGTGGACACACCGATGCCGACACAGACCGGCAGGTCGCTGGTGGCGCGGGTGCGCCGCACCAGGTCCTGGGCCTGCTCGCCGACCGACTCGCGGGTGCCGGTGACACCCATCAGCGAGGCGGCGTAGACGAAGCCGGTGCCCGCCGCCG
The DNA here is from genome assembly GCF_042902585.1 of Streptomyces argenteolus. Lineage (GTDB taxonomy): Bacteria > Actinomycetota > Actinomycetes > Streptomycetales > Streptomycetaceae > Streptomyces > Streptomyces argenteolus. Next base: position 1,032,725 of record NZ_JBIBEG010000002.1, on the reverse strand, counting down.
TGATGGTGGCGAGGCGCGCGTCCTTGCTGCTCGGGGCGACGACGAAGACGGTGGCGAGACCGTGCTTCTCGGCGTGCTCCCTCCACAGGCCCGACTCCTGGACCGGGAGGTCGGGCAGGATGCACCCGGCGCCGCCCGCCTCGGCGAGCTCGGCGGTGAAGCGCTCCACGCCGTAGCGGTCGATGGGGTTCCAGTACGTCATGACCAGGATCGGCGCGCCGGTGGCCTCGTGCGCCTCGCGGACGGTGCGCATGATGTCGGCGATCTTGACGCCGCCGCGCAGCGCGATGTCGTCGGCGGTCTGGATGACCGGTCCGTCGAGCACGGGGTCACTGTGCGGGAGGCCCACCTCGATGACGTCGGCTCCGCCCGCGACGGCGGCCTTGACCGCCGCGATGCCGCCGTCGACGGTCGGGAAGCCACCGGGGAGGTAGGCGATGAGCGCCGCCCTGTCCTCGGACTCCGCCTCGGCCAGCGTGGCTTCGAGAAGTTCTCGGTTGCCGCTCACTTGGTGACCTCTTCCTCTCCGTCAGCCACGTCGGCCTCGACGACCGCGTCCGCACCGTCGTACAGCCCGAAGTACCGGGCTGCGGTGTCCATGTCCTTGTCACCGCGGCCGGACAGGTTGATCAGGATCAGCCCGTCCTCGCCGAGCTCCCTGCCGACCTCCAGGGCTCCGGCCAGCGCGTGCGCGCTCTCGATGGCCGGGATGATCCCCTCGGTGCGGGAGAGCAGGCGCAGGGCCTGCATGGCGGCGTCGTCGGTGACCGCGCGGTACTCCCCGCGGCCGACGTCCTTGAGGTAGGCGTGCTCCGGGCCGATGCCCGGGTAGTCGAGCCCGGCCGAGATCGAGTACGGCTCGGTGATCTGGCCCTCCTCGTCCTGGAGGACGTACGAGCGTGAGCCGTGCAGGATGCCCGGCTCGCCCGCGGTCAGGGTGGCCGCGTGCTCGCCGGTCTCGACGCCGTGTCCGGCCGGCTCGCAGCCGATCAGCCGGACGCGCTCGTCCGGGATGAAGGCGTGGAAGAGGCCGATGGCGTTGGAGCCGCCGCCGACGCAGGCGACCGCGGCGTCGGGGAGCCGCCCGGTGCGTTCCAGGATCTGCCGCCGGGCCTCGACGCCGATCACCCGGTGGAAGTCGCGGACCATCGCCGGGAAGGGGTGCGGCCCGGCGACCGTGCCGAAGAGGTAGTGGGTGCGGTCCACGTTGGCGACCCAGTCGCGGAAGGCCTCGTTGATGGCGTCCTTGAGGGTCCTGGAGCCGGACTTCACGGCGACGACCTCGGCACCGAGCATCCGCATGCGCGCGACGTTCAGCGCCTGGCGCTCGGTGTCGATCTCACCCATGTAGATGGTGCACTCGAGTCCGAAGAGCGCGCAGGCGGTCGCGGTGGCGACACCGTGCTGGCCGGCTCCGGTCTCCGCGATGATGCGGGTCTTGCCCATGCGCCTGGTCAGGAGGGCCTGGCCGAGCACGTTGTTGATCTTGTGCGAGCCGGTGTGGTTGAGGTCCTCGCGCTTGAGGAAGACGCGGGCGCCGCCCGCGTGCTCGGCGAAGCGGGCGACCTCGGTCAGGGCGCTGGGGCGCCCCGTGTAGTCGACCATGAGCTGGTTGAGTTCGGCGGCGAAGGCCGGGTCCGCCTTGGCCTTGTCGTACTCGACGGCCACCTCGTCCACGGCGGCGACCAGCGCCTCCGGGATGAACTTGCCCCCGAACGCGCCGAAGTAGCCTTCGGCGCTGGGGATCAGACCCTCGGGGTCCGGAATGAAGAAGTCGGACGACATTGCGACATGCTCCTCGAAATCGCGACGGGTGTTCTCACCGTGTGCGCCACCGGCGCAACGGGTGCTCTCACCGTGTGCGCCATGAGCGGAGCGCCGCGCCGGCCGGTGGACGGTCGGTGCGGTGGGGTCGTACGGCCGCCCCGGGTGGGCGGGGGGACCTTCCCTCTACGGGAGACGACGGCCGGGGCTCGCTACGGCGCGGACCCCGTGCGCCATCGCATGCCGTTGACCTGGCCCGGCTCGTCCCCGATCACGTACCGCACACGCCGGCCGTGCACGCGCCGGGCGGGGGCGCGGCAGCCGCGGGGGCGGCAGCCGCGCGCCAGCGGCGCGTGCGGATCCCGGGCACCGGCCACGGCGGGGCGCAGGCCCGGCCGGACGCGGGACACGGGACGGTCGGCGGACACGGGCGGGATCAGCCCCGTCCGTGCCGGAGAGCGGGGTGGGCGCCGGCGGCGACCAGGTCGGCCACGGCTGCCCGCGGGTCACGGCCGGTGACCAGGGACTCGCCGACGAGCACCGCGTCCGCGCCGGCGTTGGCGTAGGCGATGAGGTCGTGCGGTCCGCGGACGCCCGACTCGGCGACCTTGACGATGTGGTCGGGGATCTCGGGGGCGACGCGCTCGAAGGTGGAACGGTCGACCTTGAGGTCCTTCAGGTTGCGCGCGTTGACACCGATGATCTTCGCCCCGGCGTCCACGGCGCGCTCCGCCTCCTCCTCGTCGTGCGCCTCGACGAGCGGCGTCAGGCCGATCGACTCGGCGCGCTCGATGAGCGAGACCAGGGCCTCCTGGTCGAGCGCAGCGACGATCAGCAGGGCGAGGTCGGCGCCGTAGGCCCGTGCCTCCCACAGCTGGTACGAGGTGACGATGAAGTCCTTGCGCAGGACGGGGATGTCGACCTTGGCGCGGACGGCCTCCAGGTCGGCGAGCGAGCCGCCGAACCGGCGCTCCTCGGTGAGGACCGAGATGACGGACGCCCCGCCGGCCTCGTAGTCCGCGGCGAGCGCGGCCGGGTCGGCGATGGCGGCCAGGGCGCCCTTGGAGGGGCTGGAGCGCTTGACCTCGCAGATGACGGTCACACCCTCGCCGCGCAGGGCGGCGACTCCGTCCTTGGCCCGGGGAGCGCGTGCGGCGCGCTCCTTGAGCTCGTCGAGGCTGACGCGCGCCTGCCGCTCCGCGAGGTCGGCGCGAACGCCGTCAATGATCTCGTCGAGCACACTCACGCGAGCGGCCCCCTTCCGAAGCGGTGACAGGTACAAGGATCAGCCGTCTCGATGGTATCCGCAGGAGGGCCCAGGGCTCGCATCCGCCGGGCGCACGTCCCACTACCTGGTCACTCAGGGAGCCAGGGCCGAGCCGAACGGCAGGTTCCGGACCACGGAGAAGATCAGCAGCGCCGCGCCCACGGCCCACCAGTGCACGGGCCCGAGGGCGATGCGCAGGGGCCGGCCCCGGCTCGCGCTCACCGTCCAGGCCACCCAGACGGCAGCGAAGGCGAGGTAGCCCACGACGGCCAGGGCGTTGGAGCCGAGGGCGGTGACCAGGTCGCCGTGGGCGAACGCGTGGGCGCTGCGGAGTCCTCCGCAGCCGGGGCAGAACACCCCGGTGAAGCGGAGCATGGGACAGACCGGGTAGTGGCCGGGCTCGTTGGGGTCGACGGTGGCCACGTAGCCGAAGGCCCCGACGACGGCGGCCATGACCCCGACAGGGGTCACGAGCCTCCGGAGTCTCGAGGCGGGCGCGGAGGGCTGCGGGGGCACCGGACCGGGAGCGTGCGGCACGGGGGCCCGGTCGGGGGCGGCGGGAGAGGCTGAGGCGTCCACGCGCCGATTGTCCCCGTTCACGCGGAGAGGCGCAGCCCGGTCCGGGCTGCGCCTCGCGTCTCGTCCTGTGTCCGGCACCCGGTCAGGCGGTGATCTGGGCTTCCGACGCGCGGGCCCTGGCTGCCGCCATCTCGGCGGACTCCTTCGGCATGCCGAGGCCGGCCAGCTTCATGGCGAATCCGACGACGCCGCCGAGGAGGACGACCGCGATCCCGGCCCAGAAGCCGAGCGTGTTCGCCGCCACCATGAAGAGGCCCGCGATGCAGAAGCCGATGAAGGAGATGATGACACCGGTCCAGGCGGCCGGGGTGTGTCCGTGGCTGCTGCCCGCCATGAGTTGCTCCTTGTTGGTGTTGCGCTGAAGGTGTCGCTGGGAAAGCTCACTCCCATTGTCCCGTACGGGCCGGTGGACGTGAGGCTCGGGGTCACGCCTCGCGCGTCGGGTCCTCGCCCCGGTCGAGCGCCTTCCACAGTTCCTCGGGCCGCTCGGGGTCCGGGGCGGTACGGGCGGCCTTGCGGGGGCGGGGCGTGCCGTCGCGTTCGTAGCGGCCCGACATCGTGGGCCAGCGGCTGCCGTAGCGCAGGGCGAGCAGCCCCGCGACGAGGATCAGCAGTCCGCCGGCAGCGGTGACGTAGGGCCAGGCGGTGTGGCTGAGGGCGTCGATGGTGGCGGCGGTGTTGCCGGTGGTCTCGGCGGCCCGCTCGTCCAGTGCCGCGCTGTCCGAGGCGCCGGCCCAGGCGCTCAGCCCGGCGCCGAGACCGCTCAGGGCCAGGAGTCCGGCGACCAGCCTCCGGCCGCCGCCGCGGACGGCGAAGACGGCGACGAGGGCGGCCAGGCCGACGACCGCCAGCGCGGCGGGGACGCCGGTGACGTCCTGGCCGTCGGCGCTGAGCGGCAGCGTGCCGCCGCCGACGGCCGCCTCGCCCTCGGCCCAGGTCTGGCCCGAGGCGAGGAGGACGACGGTGGCGCCGGCCGCCCCGAGGAGCAGGCCGGCGGCCAGGCTTCGGCGGCTTCCCGCGCTGTCGGGCGCGGAGGCGGCTCGGGTACGGGGCTGGGGTACGGGGACGGCACTCACGTACTCCACTATCCCCTACCGGCTCAGCGTGCTCCGAGGCGGTTCGCCGTATGCACGGCCCGCAGGACCGCGGCGGCCTTGTTGCGGCACTCGGTGTCCTCGGCGGCGGGATCGGAGTCCGCGACGATGCCCGCGCCCGCCTGGACGTACGCGGTTCCGTCGCGCAGCAGCGCGGTCCGGATGGCGATGGCGGTGTCCGAGTCCCCGGCGAAGTCGAGGTAGCCGACGCAGCCCCCGTACAGGCCCCGGCGACTGGGTTCGAGCTCCTCGATGATCTGCAGGGCACGTGGCTTGGGCGCGCCGGAGAGGGTGCCTGCGGGGAAGCACGCCGTGAGGACGTCGAAGGCGCTGCGGCCCTCGGCAACCTTCCCGGTGACGGTGGAGACGATGTGCATGACGTGCGAGTAGCGCTCGACCGACATGAAGTCGACCACCTCGACGCTTCCGGGAGCGCAGACGCGTCCCAGGTCGTTGCGCCCGAGGTCGACGAGCATGAGGTGCTCGGCGCGTTCCTTGGGGTCGGCGAGGAGTTCGTCGGCGAGTGCCTGGTCCTCCTGCGGGGTGGCGCCCCGGTGCCGGGTTCCCGCGATCGGGTGGACCATCGCCCGGCCGTCCTCGACCTTGACGAGGGCCTCGGGGCTGGAGCCGACGACGTCGAAGCCGTCGAAGCGGAGGAGGTACATGTACGGCGACGGATTGGTGGCGCGCAGGACCCGGTAGACGTCCAGCGCACTCGCCGTGCACGGGGTCTCGAAGCGCTGGGAGGGCACCACCTGGAAGGCTTCGCCCGCCCTGATCCGCTCCTTGACGTCCTCGACGGCGTCCCGGAAGGCCTGGCCGCCCCAGAGCGCGGTGTAGGGCGGGAGCTCGGAGGGCGGCAGGACGGCGGGGGTGTTCTCCACCGGCCGGGACAGGTCGCGCTCCATGGCGTCGAGCCGGGCGACCGCGTCGGCGTACGCCTCGTCGACACCGGTGTCCAGGTCGTTGTGGTTGATCGCGTTGGCGATCAGCAGGACGGTGCCGTTCCCGTGGTCGAGCACGGCGAGGTCCGAGGTGAGCAGCATCGTGAGCTCGGGGAGCCGCAGGTCGTCGCCGCCGTGCTCGGTGATCCGCTCGAGCCGGCGCACGACGTCGTAACCGAGATAGCCGACCATGCCGCCGGTGAAGGGCGGCAGACCGTCGTCGGCGACCAGGTCGCGGGGGGTGTGGAGGGTCTCGACCGTGGCCCGCAGGGCCTCCAGGGGATCCCCGTCGACGGGGACGCCGACGGGCGGGGTCCCGGCCCAGTGGGCCCGTCCGTCGAGCGCGGTCAGGGTCGCGGCGCTGCGTACGCCGATGAAGGAGTAGCGCGACCAGGTGCGGCCGTTCTCCGCGGATTCGAGGAGGAAGGTGCCGGTGCGCTCGGCCGCGAGCTTGCGGTAGAGCCCGACCGGGGTGTCGCCGTCCGCGAGGAGCCGGCGGCTGACGGGGATGACACGCCGGTCGACGGCGAGCTTGCGGAAGGTCTCGAGATCCATGGCGGGTGACCTTACCGGGGGCCGGAGAGGGGGAGGACGTCCTCGTCGAAGCAGGTGCGGGCGCCCGTGTGGCAGGCCGCGCCCGTCTGGTCGACCTTGACCAGCACGGTGTCCGCGTCGCAGTCGAGGGCGACGGACTTCACCCGCTGGATGTGGCCGGAGGTGTCGCCCTTGACCCAGTACTCCTGGCGGCTGCGGGACCAGTAGGTGCAGCGGCCGGTGGTGAGGGTGCGGTGCAGCGCCTCGTCGTCCATCCAGCCGAGCATGAGCACCTCGCCCGTGTCGTACTGCTGGGCGATGGCCGGGACCAGTCCGTCGGGGCCGCGCTTGAGGCGGGCGGCGACGGCCGGGTCGAGGTTGCTGGCGGGCGTGGGGCCGGGCGTGCTGGTCATGCGCCCCATTGTGCCGCGCGGGCAGGGCACTCCGGCCGTGCGTCCACTGGGCGGACCGGGGGCGCCGGTCGTACGCTGGCGGGCATGTCGACCCATGCGAAGCGTGAACGTCTTCTGCTCGCCGACCTGTTGGAAGCGGCGGGTCCCGAGGCCCTGACCCTGTGCAACGGCTGGAAGACCCGTGACCTGGCGGCCCATGTCGTGGTGCGCGAACGCCGCGCCGACGCCGCGGGCGGGATTGTGCTGGGCGCCCTGAAGAACCGGCTGGAGCGCGTCCAGGCCGAGTTCGCCGCCAAGCCGTACGAGGAGCTGATCCAGCTCATCCGTACGGGTCCGCCGCGTATGTCGCCCTTCGGCCTCAAGCAGCTGGACGAGGCGGCGAACACCGTCGAGTTCTTCATCCACGCGGAGGACGTGCGCCGGGCGCAGCCGGACTGGTCGCAGCGCGACCTCGATCCGGTCTTCGCCGATGTGCTGTGGTCGCGCACGGAGAAGACGGCCCGGATGCTGGGCCGCCGGGCCCCGGTGGGCCTGGTGCTGCGGCGGCCGGACGGCCAGACGGCGGTGGCCCACAAGGGCACCCCGGTGGTGACGGTCACCGGGGAGCCGGGTGAGCTGCTGCTGTTCGCCGCGGGGCGCCAGGACGCGGCGCGGGTGGAGCTGGAGGGCGACAAGGACGCGCTGGCCCGGCTGCACACGGCCGAGCTCGGTCTGTAGCGGGCGGGCGGGGCGGGCGCCGCTCACGGCCCCGCCCCGCGCGGCTCGCTCAGGCCCCGCCGTGCGGAGGGGCGGAAGTCCGGACGTGCGGCGCGGCCCGGGCGTGCGGCCCGCTCAGACTCCGCCGCGTGCGCGGGCGGGAGACCAGCGGGCCCGGTGACGGTTGCGCGCGTCCGGTGCGGTGTCCGGGCCGCGCCCTGACCCGAGCAGCCCGAGGAGGAAACCGGCGGGGATGGTGACCAGGCCCGGTGTCTGGAGCGGGAAGACGGCGAAGTCCCACTCCGGGAAGAGGGCCACGGGTGTACCGGAGAAGGCCGGGGACATCACCATCAGGACGCCGATGAGCGGCAGCGTCCCGTAGACGGTCCACCGCACCCCCCGCGCGTCGAAGCCCGGGCGGAACAGGGCGTACAGCAGCACCGGCGGCAGGATGGACGCGGCGGCGGCGAACGACAGGGAGAGCAGCACCTGGGGGTTGCGGTCGTGGGTGTACGCCGACAGGAACACGGCGAACGCGCCGATCCCGACGACGGCCCAGCGGGCGTGCCGGATCTCCCTCGCTGACGCCTTGCCCTCCCCCTGGGCGCCCGACTTCACCGTGAAGTCGCGGGCCAGGGACGAGGCGGCGGCCAGGGTGATCCCGGCGACGGCGGCCAGGGTGGTGGCGAAGGCGGCGCAGGCGACGAGGGCGAACAGCGGGCTGTCGCGCGGTCCGGAGGCGCCGGGGTCCAGGGCGCCGGTGACCATCAGCAGGGCGGTACCGCCCGCGGGGTCGGCGGCGTGCAGCAGGTCCCTGCCGATGAGCGCGGAGGCGCCGAGCCCGACGACGACGATGCCCGCGCACAGCAGGGCGACGGGGGCCGTGGCCCACACACCGGCCCGGCGGGCGGTCCAGGCGTCGCGGAGGGGATGCAGCCGCATCATGATGTGCGGCATGCAGGCGGCGCCCAGCACCAGGGTGAGCTGGAAGCCGATCAGGTCGAGTCCGCCGGCGAGCCCGTGCCCGAACTGGAGCCCGGGGCGGGCGTAGTCCCCGCCCGCCTTGCTGCCCGCCTGGGCGGCGTCGAACAGGGCGAAGGGAGACCAGTCGTAGCGCGCGAGAACGAGCCCGGCGAGGAGGGTGACGGCGCCCAGGACGACGGCCACCTTGAGGATCTGGATGTAGCCGGTGCCACGCATCCCGCCGAAGGCCGAGTAACAGACCATCAGCGCGCCACTGGCCACGGTGCAGCCGGTGAGGGCGCCCTCCGGGAGCCCGAACATGGCGGTCATGACGCGCCCTGCGGTCGTGAGCTGCACGAGCAGCAGCGGGGCCAGCACCATGAGGGTGGCCACCCCGAGCGCCCGGCGTACGGAGTTGTCGCCGAGCCGGTCGGCGAGGAAGTCGCCCATCGTGAACACGCCCTTGCGGCGCAGGCGTTCGGCGAAGACCCGCATGACCAGGACGAGTGAGGCGACCGTGGCCAGCGCGAACAGCAGGCCGTCGAATCCTGCGAGTGCGACGGAGCCGGTGGTGGAGAGCAGGGTGGCGGCGGAGACGTAGTCCCCGGCGATGGCGAGTCCCGCGCCGACGGGGCCGAGGGTGGCACCGCCCGCGTAGAAGTGCTCGGGGTCGTCCTGGTCCGCGGCGGCGAGTCCGCACAGCAGCAGGGATACGGCGACGAACGCGAGGAAGATGACGACGGCCAGGGACCGGGCGTCGACCGCGCCGCTCACCGGGTTCGCTCCGCCGGTACGGCTCCACAAGGGGCAGCAGATGACATGCGCGCCATGGCACCAGGTGAGGCGTGTGCGGCACAGGGGGTGAGGTCCGGGCGCGGCGCCGGTACAGCCTGCCACGCCCCGAACTGTGCACCGGCACAAGGCTGTTCGGCGTTCCGCGTTCGGTGTCCGGCGGAACGGCGCGGTCCGCTCCGGCGGCGGCTCGGCAGGGTGCGAGGGCGGGTCGCGTGGCGCTCGGCAGGGCGGACCGGGCCGGGTCGGCAGCGGCCCGGCAGGGCGGAGGAGCCCGAGTCGGCAGCCGCCGACGGGACGGTGCGGCCGGGCGTCAGCGGCCCGGCAGGCGGGGGCCCGAGCGGCGACCGCCGCCTGAGGGACGGTGCGGGCCGGCCGCACAGCCGTGGGAACCGCTCCACCGCTCTGTACGCCCCGCCCCGGGCGCCGGGCCGGGCGGCGCCCGCTCCCCCGCGGGCGTGACCGCACGGCCCCTTCGCCCCCTCGTCCCCCGGCCGCCCCCGCGCGGCGCGGCGCCCGCTCCCAGCGGCACCGGCAGCGGCAGGGGCCCGGTGGCGGCAGCGGCAGGTGCCGGCGGGCAGCGGGGCCGGCCCGGCACAGGCCCCGGCGCAACTCAGCCCACCAGGAGCCGCCGCGCCGCCAGGGCCATGGAGATCTCGACCGCGTCCGAGGGCCTGGTCAGGCAGCGCCCCGTCAGCTGCTCGAAGCGCCGCAGCCGGTTGAGCACGGTGTTGCGGTGGCAGTAGAGCCGGGCCCCCGCCCGCTGCGCGGAGCCGTCCGAGTCGAGCCAGGCGGTCAGCGTCTCGATGAGTACGTCCCGGTCGGCCGGGTCCAGCCGGTCCAGCGGACCGAGGACACGGGCGGCGAGTGCGGTGCCGAGCCCCGGCGAGGACACGACGAGCGCGGCGGGCAGGTGCTCGTCGAGCAGGATCGTGCCTCCCGACGCGGGGCAGGCCCGCAGCGCCGTCTCGGCGAGCCGCCGCGCGTCGCCGACGGACGCGAGCCCCTCGACGACCGAGCTGATCCCCGTGCGCGTGCCGGCAGGAGCCGTCAGCTCGGCTGCCAGGAGGTCGAGTCCGGCGGCCGGTTCGGCGGTGGGCGCGGGCTCGGCCTCTCCCTCCGCGGGCGGCTCGACGTCGGCGGGTGCCGGTCCCAGCGGGATGATCGCCAGCTCCAGCTCGCCCGCCGAGTGCCAGAGCGCGGGTGTGTCCTCGGGCAGGGTGACGGGCGGCTCGCCGGCGCCGTGCGGGGCGCGCCGCGCCGCGGCCACCGCGAGGACGGCGTACCGCCCGTGCACCGGGAGTCCCAGCATCGCGGCGGCGTCCGGCAGGTCCGCGATCCGGGCGGTGCCGTCCAGCAGGGCCGCCGTCATCAGGCGCTGGCGGTTCTCGCGGCGCCAGGAGAGCCGGCGCTCGGCCTGGCGGTAGGCCTCGGCCACCACGGCGCAGTGCTCGTCGACGAAGTTCCAGACGTCCGCGGCGACATGGACGAGCAGCCGGGTGTCCTCCGGGGAGCGTCGCGCGGTGTCGTCGACCAGGTCCTGCCAGACCATCGCGCCGCCCATGCGGAAGGCGTGCATGACCGCGTCGAGCGGTACGCCCTGCTCGGCCCTGGTCTCGCCGATCCACCGGGAGGTGCGGTGGGCGGCCTCGCGGAACTCCCGGGGCTGGATGAGGGAGGCGACGTTGTGCCGCAGGGAGTGGTGGACCTCCTGCCAGATCTCGGCGGCCTCGGTCTCCATCGCGGCGCGGTAGGCGGGTTCCTGCTCCCGCAGCGCCTCGACGAGCCGGTCCGTGAGCTCCGGCAGCGCGTCCAGCAGCACGCGGGCCGCCCGGTGGAGCACGGCCACGGCGTCGCGGTCGGCGAGGGAGCGTGCGCGGTGCGGCAACGGGGTTACGGGGGGCGGTCCGTGCAGCGCCCTGATCCGTGAACGTACGACCTGTGGCATGGCGGCCTCCACCGGGAATCGGCCGGCTGCGGTGGGCCGGCCCCGGTGTGTGCCCGGCCCGGTGCTGGGCGGGCGCACACCGATCGATCCTGACGTCCGCAGAATGGCATACCGCCCGGTCGGTACCTAGAGGTCTGCGCGGTTCTTCTCATCACGGTCCTGCAACCTCGTCCCGCCCGGGCGGTCCAGGAGCCGTGCGAGCTCGGTCCGGGACCGGACGCCGAGCGCGGCGAAGACGTTGCGCAGGTGGTGGTCGACGGTGCGCGGGCTCACCGAGAGGCGCACCGCGACCTCGCGGTTGGTGGCCCCCTCCGCGACGCAGCGGGCGATCCGCTGCTGCTGCGGGGTCAGCCCGGCCAGCGGGCCGGGGCCGCTCCGGTCGGGAGCGGCGTCCACCGCCTCCCCCGCCGCCCGCAGCTCCCCGCCCGCCCGTTCCGCCCAGACGCGGGCGGAGCAGCGCTCGAAGGCGACCAGCGCGTCGCGCAGCGGGCCCCTGGCCTCACGGGTGCGCCGCAGCCGGCGCAGCAGCTGGCCGTGGAGGAGCTGGGTGCGGGCGCGCTCGAAGTCGCCGCCCGCACGGTCGTGATGGGCGAGCGCCTCCTCGTAGCCCGCCGCCGCCTCGTCGGGCGGCGCCAGCAGCGCGCGGCAGCGGGCCAGCTGGGCGGGGACCTGCGGATCGGTCGTCCGGGCGGTCCACAGGGCGAACTCGTCCACGGCCGCGGAGAGTTCAGCCGCCCCCTCCTCCGCACGGCCGGAGGCCACCATCGCCTCGACCCAGCACGGGACCGCCAGCATCCGGGTGGCGAAATGCCCTGTCCCCGGGCCGGGGCGGACCAGCGGACCGAGCCGGGCCGCCGCTTCGCCCGGCCGCCCGGCGGCGAGGTCCGCACGGGCGACCGCCCAGGTGGCGAGCATGGCCGCCTGGGCCAGCCCGTGCGGTCCCGCGCCCGCGAGGGCCGCGTCGGCGTGGGCGGCGCACGCCTCGGCGGGTCCCTCCACGGAGGCGGCGAGCGCGAGCACGGCGTGCAGATGGGTGGCGGAGTTCCGCTGTCCGGTGCGCCTGGCCGCGTGCAGCCCTTCCAGCGCGTGGGCCCTGGCCCTGGCGTGCTGGCCCGCGCGCAGTTCGGCGTAGGCGAGCTGTTCCAGGGCGTGCGGCAGCAGGGACTCGGGGCCTCTGGTCCGTACGGCGGCGAGCGCGCGTGCGCCCGCCCGGCAGGCGGCGTCGACCTCACCGAGCACCAGGGCGGACGCGCCCGCCCGCAGCAGCTCACCCGCGTCCTCGGCGCGGTCCGCGGAGTCCAGGCAGCAGCGCAGCAGGGCGTGGCCACGGTCGGGGTGACCGGCGAGCACGGCACACATACCCGCGCGGTACTGCGCCATGGAGCGGTCGGCCGCGGCGACGGGGACGCGGTTCATGGCGTCCAGGTACGCGATGGCGTCCCCCATGTCCCAGGCGGCCTCCGCGGCGCCGAACAGCGCGTCGAGGGTGCGCCGGGCGTCGTGCGGGGCGAGGAGCTCCGCCGCGGTCAGCAGCGCCTCCCGGGCGTCGGCCACCGGCCCGTCACTCAGGGCGAGCATGCCTCGTACGTAGGGTGCGGCGCCCCCGGCGAGGTGAGGGCCGACGCGGGCCAGCATGGCGCGGGCCCGGCCGGTGTCCCCGGCGAGTCGCGCCTGCTCGGCGGCGGCCGTGAAGCGTGCGGCGCGCAGGGTGTCGTCGGTGGAGAGCGCGGCGGCCCGGGCCAGCGCCGCGGACCGTTCGCCGTGCGGGCGCGGGGCGGTGGCCGCCGCCTCCAGCTGCGCGGCGAGGGCGGCGTCGGGGCCGGGTGCGGCGCAGGCCCGCTGGACCAGGGCGGGCAGCGGGGGTGAGCCGGGGCCCGCGAGCAGCCCGGCGAGCAGCTCGTGCACGGCCCTGCGGCGGCCCGGCGGTTCCCGGTGCAGGACCGCACGGCGCAGCAGCGGGTGGCTGAAGTGGACGCGGCTGCCCGCCCGCTGGAGCGCCCCGGCGGTCCCGGCGGGCGCGAAGAGCACCCGGTCGAGGTGGGCGGCGGCGAGCCCGGCGCGGGGGCCGGCCCGCAGGAGCAGGGCGGCGTCCGCGCCCGCCCCGTCCGGCTCGTGCTCCTCCGCCGCCGCGGCCAGCAGGAGCAGGGTGCGGGTGTCGGGAGAGAGCTCGTCCAGGTGTTCGGCATGGGCGTCGAGGACGCTCTCGGCGCCGGGCAGCGGGTAGGGCAGGGCCGTGCGCCCGGCGAGCTGGCCCGGGGTGAGCCGGCCGACGAGCCCGGCCAGCAGCCGTGGGTTCCCCGCGGCCTCGCGCAGGAGTTCGCTGCGTACGACGGGGTCGACGTCCGCCGTGCCGTCGGTGAGGCGGTCCAGGAGCGCGGCCCCGGCGTCGTCGTCGAGCGGGCCGAGACGGAGCGCGGGCAGTCCGGCGAAGGCCCTCTCGTCGGCGGCGCCGATCACCACCGCGACCCGGCTGCCCTCGCCGAGCCTGCGCGCGGCGAAGCCCAGGGCGGCGCGGGAGTCCGGGTCCCAGGCGTGCGCGTCGTCCACACAGACCAGCAGCGGCTGTTCGGCGCCCAGCTCGCGCAGCAGGCAGAGCAGCCCTCCGGGGGTGATCCCGGAGCGCAGGACGGAGTCGGGGGCGAGCGGCAGCGGGCCGGGGGCCGAGCAGAGCAGGGCGTGCAGCCCGCTGTAGGGCAGGCGCTGTTCGGTGGGGGCCGCCGCGGCGTACACGACGGGGCCGCCGTGCCGGACGCGGTAGTCGGCGGCCGTCTGCCGCAGCAGGGCGGTGCGGCCGAGGCCGGGGGGCGAGGTCAGCACCAGCGCTCCGCCGTCCCCTGCCCGCAGCCGTCCCAACAGGGTTTCCAGGATGGCGAGTTCACCGCTGCGGCCGTACAGCCGGAGCGGACTGTGCACGGTCGTCGATGGGGTCACGCTTTCACGTTACTTCCGCGTAAACAGCGTCGGAAGGCTCGCGTCCGCTCCCCGTTCCCGGGCGGCCCGGAGCGGTGCGGGCTCCCAACAGAACGGCAGCCACGCTGTGCCGGGGCACAGTCCCGGCGCGTCCCGCCACGGCCGCCCCTAACGTCGGTGCATGACCGATGAATTGCGTACACACGACGGTTTGACCCTGCGTTACTGGTCCTGGTCGCGGGACCCGGACACCTCCCTGCCCCCGGTGGTGCTGCTGCACGGCTTCGCCGCTCACGCGCGGCTGAACTGGGAGGGGCCGGGGGTGGTCGAGGCCCTGGTGGCGCGCGGCCGGCGGGTGTACGCCCTGGACGCGCGGGGCCACGGTGAGTCGGACCGGCCCCACGACGACACGCGCTACGGCGAGTCGCTGATGGCCCGTGACGTGCGCCTGCTCATCGACCGCACGGGCGCGGAGCGGGTGCATCTCGTGGGCTACTCCATGGGCGCCGTGGTGGCGGTGCTGGCGACGGCCGTGGACGAGCGCGTCAGCCGCCTGGTGGTCGGCGGTATCGGTGCGGGCGCGGTGGAGGTGGGTGGCCTGGACACCCGGGTGATGCCTCCGGAGCTGGTGTCCGCCGCGCTGACGGCCGAGGACGCGGCGGACGCGCCCGAGCGGACCCGGGCCTTCCGCGTGCTGGCGGACACAGCGGGGTGCGACCGGCTTGCGCTGGCCGCGCAGATCCGCTCGGTGCACCGGGACGCGCTGCCGCTGGACCGGATAACGGTTCCCACGCTGGTGCTCACCGGCGAGAGCGATCCGCTGGCCACCCGGCCCCAGGTGCTGGCCTCCGCGATCGCGGGGGCGGAGCTGACGACGCTGCCGGGGGACCATCTGACGGCGGTACGCGATCCCGGGTTCGCCGGTGCCATCGCGGAGTTCCTCTCGCGGGGGTGAGCGCCACGCACGAAGGGCCGGACCGCGGTACGCGCGGCCCGGCCCTCGTCCCCCGTGGTCAGGAGGTGTGCGGGCAGTTGCCCTTGTACTCGGCGATGGTCAGGCTGGTCGAGGGCAGCGGGCAGAGGAACTGCTCGTAGCGGGTGTCGTTGTCGATGAACCGCTTCAGCCACGAGATGCTGTACTTCGCGATCGTCGTGTTCGACGAGTTCGGAGTGAAGTGCGTGGCACCCCGCAGCTCCAGGTACGCCTTGTCCAGCGAACTCGGCAGCGAGTTGTAGAACGGCTGCGAGTGCGTGGCGACCGGGGCGATCGTGTCCCCGTCCGCACCGATGACCAGGGTCGGGGTCTTCACCTCGGGCCAGGTCTTGTCCGTGTTCCACCCCGTCAGCGGGATCGCCGCCTGGAGCGACGGCCGGTCCTTCGCCGCCTCCAGCGTGCCGCCGCCACCCATGGAGTGGCCCATCACGCCCAGCCGGGACGAGTCGATCCTGCCGCGCACCGAACTGCTGCCCGTCAGGTAGTCCAGCGCAGCCAGCAGCTGGTCACCACGGCTCGCCGGCTGGTCCAGCGTGGTGTTGGTGTCGATGGTGAACACCACGAAACCCTGCGAGGCCAGACGCGGACCCAGCCACGCGATGCTCGACTCGTAGGCGGTGAAACCGGGCGAGATGACCACCGCGCCGAACGTCCCGTCCGACGTGGACGTCGGGTAGTAGATCGTGCCACCGCCGAACCCTCTGACACTGAGCGAGGAAACGGATGTCTGCGAGGTGGCGTACGGACCGCGGAGCGCCTCGATGCTCGAGTTGCTCGGCGCCGGACCACGCTCATAGGGGTTGTCGGCGGCCTGGGCACCGCCGGGGACGAGCGCGGTGAGCAGACCCGCGGTCGCCGCCGCTGCGGCCAGACCGAACCTGACGGTGCGGGAGCGGCTCGTGGACGTCCGGTGGCGGCGCGGGGAGATGTCTCCGGAGGGGAGGTGCTGCTGCACGGGGATTCCTCTCGGGTGAGGGCGTCACCTCGACATGGCCGCCGAAGGCCCCGTCGTCCGGGGGCGTTCGGGGGTGCACGCAGGTGGGCGCCGTCGTTCGTTGGCCTGCCGCCACTGTCGCGGCGGGACCCCCGCGCGGACATCGGCGAGATCGCCGGTCTTCGTTCCCTGGCCACCCGGCGTCCAGGCGGCGGACGGCAGCACGGAGGGCCGGACCGCGCGACGCGGTCCGGCCCCGGGGTGGCGCTGTCCGTCAGGAGGTGTGCGGGCAGTTGCCCTTGTACTCGGCGATGGTCAGGCTGGTCGAGGGCAGCGGGCAGAGGAACTGCTCGTAGCGGGTGTCGTTGTCGATGAACCGCTTCAGCCACGAGATGCTGTACTTCGCGATCGTCGTGTTCGACGAGTTCGGAGTGAAGTGCGTGGCACCCCGCAGCTCCAGGTACGCCTTGTCCAGCGAACTCGGCAGCGAGTTGTAGAACGGCTGCGAGTGCGTGGCGACCGGGGCGATCGTGTCCCCGTCCGCACCGATCACCAGGGTAGGGGTCTTCACCTCGGGCCAGGTCTTGTCCGTGTTCCACCCCGTCAGCGGGATCGCCGCCTGGAGCGACGGCCGGTCCTTCGCGGCTTCGAGGGTTCCGCCACCACCCATGGAGTGGCCCATCACGCCCAGCCGGGACGAGTCGATCCTGCCGCGCACCGAACTGCTGCCCGTCAGGTAGTCCAGCGCAGCCAGCAGCTGGTCACCACGGCTCGCCGGCTGGTCCGCCGTGGTGTTGGTGTCGATGGTGAACACCACGAAACCCTGCGAGGCCAGACGCGGACCCAGCCACGCGATGCTCGACTGATAGGCGGTGAAACCGGGCGAGATGACCACCGCGCCGAACGTCCCGTCCGACGTGGACGTCGGGTAGTAGATCGTGCCACCGCCGAACCCTCTGACGCTCAGCGAGGACACGGACGTCTCGGACGTGGCGTACGGACCGCGGAGCGCCTCGATGCTCGAGTTGCTCGGCGCCGGACCACGCTCGTACGGATTGTCGGCGGCGTGCGCGCCCGGTATGAGCGCGGTGACCAGGCCCGCGGTCGCCGCCGCTGCGGCCAGACCGAACCTGACGGTGCGGGAGCGGCTCGTGGACGTCCGGTGGCGGCGCGGGGAGACGTCGCCGGAGGGGAGGTGCTGCTGCACGAGGGGGGATCCTCTCGGTTGTGGCGCACCCCACCGCGGCAGCCGAAGGCCTCGTCGTCCTGGGCCTCGGGGGAGCACCGCGTGGGTGGCGCCGTCATGTGCTGACGGCGCCACTCTGGCGGCGCGCCCCGGGTGCGGACATCGGCGAGATCGCCGGTGTCCGCACCCGGTCCTCACCGTGGCCGAAGCCTGAACGACGTCCGGCCGAGGTCAGCGAACGGGCTGACCGGCCTCCCGCAGTGCGCCCTTGACCTCGGAGATCCGCAGGTCACCGAAGTGGAAGACGGACGCGGCGAGGACGGCGTCGGCGCCCGCCTCGATGGCGGGCGGGAAGTCGGAGAGCCGGCCCGCGCCGCCGGAGGCGATGACGGGGACGGTGACGTGCGCCCGTACCGCCTTGATCATCTCGGTGTCGTAGCCGTCCTTCGTGCCGTCGGCGTCCATCGAGTTGAGGAGGATCTCCCCCGCGCCGAGCTCGGCCGCCCGGTGCGCCCACTCGACCGCGTCGATGCCGGTGCCCCTGCGGCCCCCGTGCGTGGTCACCTCGAAGGTGCCCTCGGGGGTGCGCCGCGCGTCGACGGAGAGCACGAGCACCTGGCGCCCGAAGCGTTCGGCGATCTCGCGGATCAGCTCCGGGCGGGCGATGGCAGCGGTGTTGACCCCGACCTTGTCGGCACCGGCGCGCAGCAGCTTGTCGACGTCGTCGGGGGTGCGGACCCCGCCGCCGACGGTGAGCGGGATGAAGACCTGCTCGGCGGTGCGGCGCACCACGTCGTACGTCGTCTCGCGGTCACCGCTGGAGGCGGTGATGTCGAGGAAGGTCAGCTCGTCGGCGCCCTCGGCGTCGTACAGCTTCGCCATCTCGACCGGGTCGCCCGCGTCGCGCAGGTTCTGGAAGTTGACGCCCTTGACGACACGGCCGTTGTCCACGTCCAGGCAGGGGATGACCCGTACGGCCAGCGTCATCGCGCACCTGCCCGGTAGGCCTCGACCTCGACCTCGACGACCAGCGAGGGGTCGACGAAGCCGGAGACGATGATCATGGACGCGGCGGGGCGCACGTCGTCGAAGAGTTCCTTGTGGGCGCGGCCCACCTCGTCGACGTCCCGGGCGTGGGTGATGTACATCCGGGTACGGACGACGTCCTCGCGGCCGAGTCCGACCTGCTTCAGCGCGTCGAAGGCGACCTGGAAGGAGGCGACGGCCTGGTCGTACGGACCGCCCGCGGAGATCTGGCCGTTGACCACGGACGTGCAGCCCGCGACGAGGACGAGTCCGTTCGGCAGCTGCACCGCGCGGGAGTAGCCGAACTTCTCCTCCCAGGGGCCGCCCGAGGAGACGCGGCGTACGGAGTCCGTCATGCGGCGACCGCCTTGAGGGCCTCTTCGAGGGTGAAGGCCTTGGCGTAGAGCGCCTTGCCGACGATGGCTCCCTCGACGCCTTCGGGGACGAGCAGGGAGATCGCGCGCAGGTCGGCGAGCGAGGAGACACCGCCGGAGGCGACGACGGGCCGGTCGGTGGCGGCGCAGACGTCACGCAGGAGGGCGAGGTTGGGACCCTCCAGCGTGCCGTCCTTGGCGATGTCGGTGACGACGTAGCGGGCGCAGCCCTCGGAGTCGAGGCGGGCGAGCGTCTCGTACAGGTCGCCTCCGTCGCGGGTCCAGCCCCGGCCGCGCAGGGTGGTGCCCCGGACGTCGAG
The DNA here is from genome assembly GCF_042902585.1 of Streptomyces argenteolus. Taxonomy (GTDB): domain Bacteria; phylum Actinomycetota; class Actinomycetes; order Streptomycetales; family Streptomycetaceae; genus Streptomyces; species Streptomyces argenteolus. The sequence continues at coordinate 1,013,987 of NZ_JBIBEG010000002.1, read as the reverse complement.
GCCGACGGCGATCTTGTCTCCGTGCTCGGCGATGACCTTGGCGACCCACTCGGGGCTCTCCAGGGCGGCGGTGCCGAGGTTGACCCGGCGGCAGCCGGTGGCCAGGGCGGCGGCGAGCGAGGCGTCGTCGCGGATGCCCCCGGAGAGCTCGACCTTGATGTCCATGGCGCCGGCCACCTCGGCGATGAGGGCGCGGTTGTCGCCGGTGCCGAAGGCGGCGTCCAGGTCGACGAGGTGCAGCCACTCGGCGCCGGCGCTCTGCCAGGCGAGGGCCGCCTCCAGCGGCGAGCCGTAGGAGGTCTCGGAGCCGGATTCGCCGTGGACGAGGCGGACGGCCTGGCCGTCGCGGACGTCTACGGCGGGGAGCAGTTCAAGCTTCGGCATTACAGCGTCTCGATCCAGTTGGTCAGCAGCTGGGCGCCGGCATCGCCGGACTTCTCGGGGTGGAACTGGGTGGCCCACAGCGCGCCGTTCTCCACGGCGGCCACGAACCGCTCTCCGTGCGTCGCCCAGGTGACCTTGGGCGCACGGATCTTGTCGTTGGTCACTTCGAGGGACCAGTCGTGCGCCGCGTAGGAGTGCACGAAGTAGTAGCGGGCGTCGGCGCCGAGACCCGCGAAGAGCTGGCTGTCCTCGGGGGCTTCGACGGTGTTCCAGCCCATGTGCGGGACGATGTCGGCCTTCAGCGGGCCGACGGTGCCGGGCCACTCGTCGAGGCCCTCGGTCTCCACGCCGTGCTCGATGCCGCGCTCGAACAGGATCTGCATACCGACGCAGATGCCCATGACGGGGCGTCCGCCGGCCAGCCGACGGCCGATGATCCACTCGCCGCGTGCCTTCTTGAGACCCGTCATGCAGGCGGAGAAGGCGCCGACGCCGGGCACGAGCAGCCCGTCGGCGTTCATCGCGGTGTCGAAGTCGCGGGTGATCTCCACGTCCCCGCCGACATGGGCGAGTGCCCGCTCGGCCGAACGGACGTTGCCGAAGCCGTAGTCGAAGACGACGATCTTCTTCTTGTCGCTCACAGTGCCACCTCAGTCCCAGAGTCCCTGGATCCGCATGACGCCTGCCACCAGGCACATCACGGAGCCGATCCCGAGGAGCACGAGGACGCCCTTGGGCATGCCCTGCTTCCAGAAGGAGTAGACGCCGCCGGCCAGGAAGAGGCCGACGACGATCAGAACGGTGTTGAGGCCGGTCACAGGGCGCCCTTCGTGGACGGAAGGATGCCGGCCGCACGCGGGTCGTGCTCACTGGCGTACCGCAGGGCGCGGGCCAGCGCCTTGAACTGGCACTCCACGATGTGGTGGGCGTTGCGGCCGTACGGGACGTGGACGTGCAGGGCGATCTGCGCCTGGGCGACGAAGGACTCCAGGATGTGCCGGGTCATCGTCGTGTCGTACTCGCCGATCATCGGCGCCATCTTCTCCGGCTCGGTGTGCACCAGGTAGGGGCGGCCGGAGAGGTCGACGGTGACCTGGGCGAGCGACTCGTCCAGCGGGACGGTGCAGTTGCCGAAGCGGTAGATCCCGACCTTGTCGCCGAGCGCCTGCCTGAAGGCGGCGCCGAGCGCGAGGGCGGTGTCCTCGATGGTGTGGTGCGAGTCGATGTGCAGGTCGCCCTCGGTCTTGACCGTGAGGTCGAAGAGGCCGTGGCGGCCGAGCTGGTCGAGCATGTGGTCGTAGAAACCGACCCCGGTCGAGACGTCGACCTTGCCGGTGCCGTCGAGATTGATCTCGACGAGCACGGAGGTCTCCTTGGTGGTCCGCTCCACTCTTCCTACGCGGGCCTCGCGAGTCATGCGTCGTGCTCCTTCTTCAGTTCGCGCACCGCATCGAGGAACGCGTCGTTCTCTGCCGGGGTTCCCGCGGAGACCCGCAGCCATCCCGGTACGCCGTTGTCCCGGACCAGGACGCCCCGGTCGAGGATCTGCCGCCAGGCGGTGTGGCTGTCGGCGAAGCGGCCGAACTGGACGAAGTTGGCGTCCGAGTCGGTCACGGCGAAGCCGAGCTCCCGCAGGCCGTCGACCAGCCGGTCGCGCTCGCTCTTGAGCTGCGCGACGTACCCGAGAAGGGTATCGGTGTGCTCCAGGGCGGCGAGCGCGGTGGCCTGCGTGATCGAGGACAGGTGGTAGGGCAGCCGGACCAGCTGGACCGCGTCCACGACGGCCGGGGCCGCCGCGAGGTAGCCGAGGCGCAGGCCGGCGGCGCCGAAGGCCTTGGACATGGTGCGGGAGAGCACCAGGTGGGGGCGGCCCTCGATGAGCGGCAGCAGCGAGGGGTGGTGGCTGAACTCGCCGTACGCCTCGTCGACGACCACCATCGACGGCCGGGCGGCCTGGGCGGCGTCGTAGAGCTCGACGACGGTCTCTGCGTCCACGGCGGTGCCGGTGGGGTTGTTGGGTGAGGTGATGAAGACGACCTCGGGCCGGTGCTCGGCGACGGCCTTCTTCGCGGCCTCCACGTCGATGGTGAAGTCCTCGTTGCGCGGCCCGGAGATCCAGCCGGTGCCGGTGCCGCGTGCGATGAGGGCGTGCATGGAGTACGAGGGCTCGAAGCCGATCGCGGTGCGGCCGGGGCCGCCGAAGGTCTGCAGCAGTTGCTGGAGGACCTCGTTGGAGCCGTTGGCCGCCCAGACGTTGGCGGCGGCGACCTCGTGCCCGGCGGTGCGGGTGAGGTAGCGGGCGAGCTCGGTGCGGAGCTCGACGGCGTCGCGGTCGGGGTAGCGGTTGAGGTCGCGGGCGGCCTCGCGGACCCGCTCCGCGATGCGGTCGACGAGCGCGTCGGGCAGCGGGTACGGGTTCTCGTTGGTGTTCAGCCGGACCGGCACGTCGAGCTGGGGCGCCCCGTACGGGGACTGGCCGCGGAGCTCGTCGCGGATCGGGAGGGCGTCCCACGCGTTCTGGGGGGTGCTGCTGTTCGTCACGCCTGCGGAACCTTCCAGCCGAACCTGGCCTTGAGCGCGGCGCCGTGGGCGGGGAGGTCCTCCGCCTCGGCGAGGGTGACCACGTGGTGGGTGACCTCGGCCAGCGCGTCGCGGGTGTAGTCGACGATGTGGATGCCGCGCAGGAAGGACTGCACGGACAGGCCCGAGGAGTGGCAGGCGCAGCCGCCGGTGGGCAGGACGTGGTTGGAGCCGGCGCAGTAGTCGCCGAGGGAGACGGGCGACCAGGGTCCGACGAAGACGGCTCCGGCGTTGCGGACCCGGTCGGCGACGGCGGCGGCGTTCTCCGTCTGGATCTCCAGGTGCTCGGCCGCGTACGCGTCGACGACCTTGAGACCGTCCTCCAGGTCGTTGACGAGGACGATCGCGGACTGGCGCCCGGCGAGCGCCGGCTCGATGCGGTCGGTGACGTGCCTGGTCGCGGCGATCTGGGGCCTCAGCTCGGCCTCGGTGGCGGCGGCGAGCTCCTCGGAGTCGGTCACCAGCACGGCCGCGGCCATGGGGTCGTGCTCGGCCTGGCTGATCAGGTCGGCGGCGACGTGCACGGGGTCGGCGCTCGCGTCGGCGAGGATCGCGATCTCGGTGGGGCCGGCCTCGGCGTCGATGCCGACACGGCCCTTGAGGAGGCGCTTGGCGGCGGCGACGTAGATGTTGCCGGGGCCGGTGACGAGGTTCACGGGCAGGCAGTCCTCGGTGCCGTACGCGAACATCGCGACGGCCTGGGAGCCTCCGGCGGCGTACACCTCGTCGACGCCGAGGAGGGCGCAGGCGGCGAGGATCGTGGGGTGCGGCAGGCCGCCGAACCCCTTCTGCGGCGGGGAGGCGACGGCGATGCCCTCGACACCCGCCTCCTGGGCCGGGACCACGTTCATCACGACGGAGGAGGGGTAGACCGAGCGACCGCCCGGGACGTAGAGCCCCACGCGCTCGACGGGCACCCACTTCTCGGTGACCGTGCCGCCGGGGACGACCTGGGTGGTGTGGGTGGTGCGGCGCTGTGCGCGGTGGACGAGGCGGGCGCGGCGGATCGACTCCTCGAGGGCGGCCCGCACGGCGGGGTCGAGGCGCTCCAGCGCCCCGGCGATCACGTCGGCGGGGACCCGCAGCGACTCGATCCGCACACCGTCGAATTTCTCTCCCCACTCGATCACTGCCGCGGAGCCACGATGGCGTACGTCCTCGCAGATGGGCCGCACCGTCTCCAGGGCGGCTTCCACGTCGAACTCGGCACGGGGCAGCAGGTCGCGCAGGTCGCCGCCCTCGGGGAGGGCGGTGCCGCGCAGATCGATTCGAGAGATCACACCGCAATTCTCTCAGACCGGTTCAGGCGCCCGGTCGTCCGTATCACTGGCTGATACATGCCCCGGCTGTCACTGCTGACCGTTAGCTTTCACACGGTCACACAGAGGGAAGAACGACTGTACGAAGCGCGGGGTGAACCGCGCGGGCGGAGGTGAGGCAGTGATCGAACCGCACGACGGCGAGATCCCCGACGGGCTCAGCGCGGCGGAGCTGGGCATGTGGCAGGCCTTCCGGAACGGCACGACGTACGATCTGCGCTCCCACGACCCGGTGCGCGACGATCCCTTCGCGCCGCACCTCTGGGGGCCGGAGCGCAGCGTCGGGGCCAGGACGGTGGCACGGCTGCTGCTGAGCGGGCCGCCGGCCCGTCCGGGGCGGGTGGCGGCCCTGAAGCTCCGGGGCGTACGGATCACGGGGAAGCTGGATCTGGCGGGTGGCCGCGTCTCGCCGTACGTGGAGCTGACCGGCTGCCGCTTCGAGCAGGAGGTGGTGCTGCCCGAGTGCTATTTCACGACGCTCCGGCTGGTGGGCTGCGCGGTGCCGCGGCTGGACGCGGCACGGCTGCACACGGAGGGGGATCTGCATCTGCCGCGCTGCCGGATCGAGCGCGGCATCCGGCTGACCGACGCGCAGATCGGCACGGACCTGCTGATCAACCAGCTCGGCGTCGGCCCCGACCGGCGCGGGCGCGCGTTCGTCGGCGACGGGATGTCGGTCGCCCAGGACCTCCAGGCCGAGATGATCGAGACGCGCGGCGAGCTGAGCCTGCGCGGGGCGAAGGTCGGCGGATCGCTGAGCCTGCGCGGGAGCAGGCTGCGCGCCTCGGACGGGCGGCGGGCGCTGAACGCCCCGCAGCTCAGCGTGGAGCGCACGCTGTACATGACGGAGGCCTGGGTGAGCATCGACACGGGGAACCAGGGCACCACTCCCCCGTTCGGCATCGCCCGCGAGGGCGGTCCTGCGCGCGGGACGCGTGCGCAGGTCTTCGAGTGCCGGGGCGCGGTGCGGCTGGACGACGGGCGCTTCGGTGACGCGGTGGACCTGCACAAGGCCCGCTTCGTCCTCGCCGGGCGCGAGGAGCTCTCCCTGCGCAGGATCGTCACGCCGGAGCTGCGCTTCAACGCGGAGCGCCCCCAGGAGGGCCGGGTCGTCCTGAACGGCGCGAAGGTCGTCACGCTGATCGACGTGTCGACCAGCTGGCCGGGGCCGGGCGGCCTGGCGATGGACGGCTTCGTCTACGAGAACCTCGTGCCCTACGGCCACTTCCCGTTGTCGCGCCGCCTGGAGTGGGTGCTGGCCGCGACCCCGGAGTACGTCCCGGAGCCGTACGAGCGCCTCGCGACGGTGCTCCGCAGCTGCGGGGAGGACGCGGACGCGCGCGAGGTGCTGCTGGCCAAACAGCGGCGCCGGCGCGAGACCCTGCCGCCCGCGGGCAGGGCCTGGGGCTACCTCCAGGACTGGATGGTGGCCTACGGCTACCGGCCGGGGCGCGCCCTGGTGTGGATGGCGGTGCTGTGGGCTGCCGGCGCGGTGGCCTTCTCGCAGTACGAGCCGGAGTCGATCAAGGGGAACGAGCATCCGCAGTGGAACCCGGCGCTGTACGCGCTGGATCTGCTGGTGCCGGTGATCAACCTCGGGCAGGACGGGTACTGGCTGCTGGAGGGCGGCTGGCAGTGGGCGGCGGCGGCACTGGTCCTGCTCGGGTGGATATTGGCCACGACGGTGGCGGCGGGCGCGTCGCGGCTGCTGCGCCGCGGCTGACCCGAAGGACTCCTCGCTCCGGCCCGGCGCCCGGGCGGCTCCTCGCTCGAAAGGCCGGTCGAGGCCCGGCAGGGCGGGCGGTTCCCCTCGACGGGAAGGTCGGATTCCGGCCGCCGGGTAGCGCTTCCTTTGCCCTTTCTTGACCTGCTCCAGGGCAACCCTCCCACTCGCTACAGAAGCTTCACAGTGGCTCTCTGGCGCCGCCCCTACCAGGGCTTTTCAATGGTCTGCACCATGGCTTTCCTCCGCGCTCTGCTGAGTTCCGCGCGCGCGTTCCGGTGGGGCCCCGGGCTGTCCGCCGGGCTGCCTTCGGACGACGCGGTGCTGCTCGACGCCCCGGACGAGCGGCTCTCCCCGGCCCTGGTCGCGGCGGCCCTGGGGGACTTCGAACCGGCGGCCAAGCTCCTGGCCACCACCCGGGACGCCGCGGACTGGGAGAGCCGCGACCGCTGCCTCGCCCTGCTGGTCGCCTTCGCCCGCAGCCGGGACGGCTGGCTCGGCGGCTGGCTGGCCGCCGCCCCGCGCGACCCGGACGCCCTGCTCGTCAAGGCGGCCCTGGCGGTGCGCCGCGCGTGGGAGTCCCCCGCCCACGCCGAGCTGCTGCGCGACGTCGGCCCGCTGATCACGGCGGCTGCCGAGGCGGACCCCCGTGACCCGGTCCCGTGGCGGCTGGCGCTCGACCACGCCCGGGGCACCCATGCCACGCACACGGTCTTCGAATCGCTCTGGGAGCAGGCCGTTCGCCGCTCCCCGCACCACTACGGCAGTCATGTCGCCGCGCTCCGGTACCTCTCGGCGCAGTGGTACGGGTCCCACCGCGAGTGCTTCGACTTCGCCGAGCGGGCGGCCGAGGACGCCGCCGGGGATTCCCTCGTGCAGGCGCTGCCCGTGCGGGCGGCGTACGCCCTGTTGCGCGACGAGCGGGCCTGGGCGCGGGCGACCTCCGTGCAGGAGGACCGGATCGACGACGCGGCCGATCTCGCGATCGGGCTCTCGTCCGCCTTTCCTGCCGGTGACCCCTGGCCGGCCGAGGTCCGTAACCTGCTCGCCTACGTGCTGGTCGCGCGGGGCCGCTCGGCCGACGCACTGGAGCAGTTCCGGCTGATCGGGCCGTACGCCACGTCCTTCCCCTGGGCCCACGTGACCGGGGAGGCGCTCGGCGGTTTCCTCGAAGCGCGGGCCGCCGCCCGGCTCGGGGTGGCCTCTTCGACGCCGTTGCGCGGGAGGCCGGAGCACAGCGGGCGCCGTGGCCATTAGGCTTGGCCGTTGTGACCACCGCTCGCCTGCCCCTCTTCCCGCTGAACGCGGTGCTGTTCCCCGGCCTCGTGCTGCCGCTCAACGTCTTCGAGGAGCGCTATCGCGCCATGATGCGTGAGCTGCTCGAGATCGACGAGGACGAACCGCGCCGCTTCGTGGTGGTCGCGATCCGCGACGGCCGCGAGACCGCCCCGACGGCCACCGGGATGCCGGACACGGTCTCCACGGCACCCCCTGCCGAGCGGGCCCCGGCCGACGGCTTCGGTCCCGATCCCATCCAGACCTTCCACCGGGTCGGCTGCGTCGCGGACGCGGCGAAGATCCGTGAGCGGGCCGACGGCAGCTACGAGGTCCTGGCGACGGGCACCACGCGCGTCCGGCTGCTCTCCGTCGACGCGAGCGGCCCGTTCCTGACGGCCGAGGTCGAGGAACTGCCCGAGGACCCGGGGACCGCCGAGGACGAGATCTCGCCCCCGGACGAGGCGGGGGCCCTCGCCGAGGGTGTCCTGCGCGCGTTCCGCAGCTACCAGAAGCGGCTGGCCGGTGCCAGCGAGCGTTCGCTGACGACGAGTTCGGACCTGCCGGACGACCCGTCCGTCGTCTCGTACCTGGTGGCCGCCGCCGCCGTGCTCGACGTGCCCTCGAAGCAGCGGCTGCTCCAGGCGCCGGACACGGCGACCCGGCTGCGCGAGGAGCTCGCCCTCCTGCGCAAGGAGACCGCCGTGATCCGGCACCTGCCGTCGCTGCCGGCGATCGACCTGACCCGCGGCCCCACCCACCCCAACTGACCCGAGGACCAGCCAGGTGGCGAAGAAGTCCAGGAAACAGCAGCCCGGCGGCACCCCGGCCACGGTCGCCCTGACCACGGCAGGCACCGCGTTCACCGTCCACTCCTACGAGCACGACCCGTCCTCGGCGTCCTACGGCGAGGAGGCCGCGGAGGCCCTCGGCGTCTCACCGGACCGGGTGTTCAAGACTCTGGTGGCCGACGTCGACGGCGAGCTGGTCGTCGCGGTCGTGCCGGTCGCGGGATCGCTGGACCTGAAGGCGCTGGCAGCGGCGGTCGGGGGCAAGCGGGCCGCCATGGCGGACCCCGCGGCGGCGGAACGCACGACGGGCTACGTGCGGGGCGGGATCTCCCCGCTGGGTCAGCGCAAGCGGCTGCGTACGGTGCTGGACGCGTCGGCCGCGTCCCATCCCACGATCTGCGTCTCGGCGGGCCGCCGTGGCCTGGAGGTCGAGCTGTCCCCCGAGGACCTCACGGCCATGACGACCGCCACCCTGGCCCCGATCGGCCGCACGTGACCCCGGTCGGCCCGGCCCCGGTCGGCCGCGCAGGAGACCACAGGCGCCCGGCCCCGGTCGGCCGCGCGTAGAGGGAGGCCCGGCCGCGACGGCGCCGGGCCGGTGGGTGCCGCTACGGGCGCCGCGGCCACTCCCCCGGCGCTCCGCCGTTCTCCGCCGGCCGCGACTGGGGCTCCCGCCCGGGCTCCGGCTCCGTGGAGGACTCCGAGAGGTGCGCCGCGTACGGGTCCCCGTAGGGCCCGCCCCACTCCGGCTCGGGGTCCCTGGGCCCGAACAGGGCCGTCAGCCCGAGGTGCACGATCATCGCGGCGACGGGCCAGGCGAGCATCCCCGCCCCCACCGCGTGCAGTTCCAGCGGCGCGTCGAACGTGACCCCCTTGCCGACCTCCTTGGCGTGGGCCACCACGTCCGATGTGGGACCGAACCAGGTCCCGATCCCCCACGCCAGCAGGGACCCGAGCAGCCCGCCCAGAGCGAGCCCCACCACCAGCGGGATGCCACCGCGCCTGCGGAAGAGGAAGACGGCGAGTCCCGAGACGAGGCCGAAGGCCAGGGCGAGCAGGACGAAGGTGCCGTCTGCGCCGATCGCCTCCTCGCCCTCGCTGTTCTTGAGGAAGACGGCCGTGTCGTCGGAGACGAGCGGCACCCTCGGCGCGAGCCAGAGCCAGAGGAGGCCGAGACCCACACCCGCCACCGTCAGCAGGGCGGCGATCGTCGCGCCCTGACGGAGTTCCAGGCGCCGCTCGTCCGCATCCGGCCGGTCGCCGGGCACGGCGTGCGAGCCGGCGGGCGGGCCCTGCCAGGGGTCGTTCGGCTGTGGCTGGTGCGGCGGCGTCAACGGTGCGGTCACGGTGCCATCGTGCCAGGCGTGTCCGGGTACCGCCTCACCGGACCGCCGCACGGCGGTACGCCCATGTGGCGACCGCCAGCGACAGCACACCGACCGCCGCGCACACGGCGAGGTCGAGGGCGACGACCGCCCAGTCGGGGTGGGCGTCGAAGGACCGGGACAGCGCCTCGACCCCGTAGGTCGAGGGGAGCAGGTCGCGTGCCCACCCGACGGGGGCCGGCAGCCGCTCCGCCGGGAGCACGCCCAGCAGCAGCGCCGCGGACATGCCCAGCTGCCCGAGCAGCGTCGCCAGTTCCTGCCTCGGCGCCAGCAGGCCGAGCGCTGCGCCGAGCCCGGAGAGCGCCGCCCCGGACAGCGGGATGACCGCGACCAGCACCCAGAGGTGCGTCATCGGCAGGCCGAACAGGGCGCTGCCCGCCACGGCCGTGACGATCGTGCCGGGCACGGTGAACGAGGCGTACGCGCCCGCCGCACCCAGCACCACGGCGGCGGGCGGTACGGGAAGGGTCGCGTAGTGGTCGAGTCCCCCGCCGGCCCGGAGCTGGCCGAAGTACTGGGCGAGCAGGTTGAGCGCGACGAAGGCCACCACCAGCACGCTGGACCCGGCCACGACGGCGCGCGCCTCCGCGCCGCCGTCGACGACGCCGCGCATCAGCACCATGATCCCGACGGACTGGAAGGTCGCGACGAAGAGCAGCGGGATCCGGGCGACCCGTGCGCGCGACAGCTGCGCGCGGTACACGGCGGCCAGCGAGGGCAGCAGCCTGGCGCGGGGCGCGAGGGGGGCCGGGGCGGTACGGGTGGGGCGGCCGGTCCGCACCGCGGAGTTCCGCGGTGTCGGGCCGGCCACCTGCGCGGACTCCGTGGGAACGATGCTCGTCACCTGGCACAGCTCCCGTCCGACACGTTCACCTTCGAGTCCATGATCACGCCTTCACCAGCCCCTCGGTGGCCCGGGCCGCGTCCCCGCCGAGCGCCAGATAGACGTCCTCCAGGCTGGGCGTGGCCAGCGTGAAGTCGTCCAGCGAGGAGAACGCGGCCCCACCGGTCACGGCGGCGACCGCGGCCCGTGCCTCGTCGGCGCCGAGCCGCAGCACCCAGCGGCGTCCCGACTCCTGGGCGGAGGCGCGCAGCGCGGCGACCTCGGGGACGTCCAGCGGCGCGCGCTCGCGCCACACCAGCTCGACCCGGACCTCTCCGGCGACCTGTTCCTTGAGCCCGGACGGGGTGTCACAGGCGATGACCTTGCCGCGCTCCATGACGGCGACCCGGTCCAGGACCGTCTCGGCCTCGATGACGTTGTGGGTCACCAGCAGCACCGTGGCTCCCCGTTCGGCACGCCGCCGGTCGACGGCGGACCAGACGGAACGGCGGGCGACGGGGTCCATCCCGGTCGTCGGCTCGTCCAGCACCAGGACGGGGCGCTCCCCCACCAGGGTGGCGGCGAAGCAGGCGAGCCTGCGCTGACCGCCCGACAGCTTCTTCAGCGGGCGCCCGGCGAGCTCGGTGAGGCCCAGCTCCTCCAGCACCTCGTCGCGTGCGGCGCGCGCCGCACGCACGGGCAGGCCCCTGAGGCGTCCGGTGGTCTCGGCGGCGAGCGACACGGTCAGTTCGTCGAGGGCGGTGGACTCCTGGCCGAGGTAGCCGATGAGCCGGGAGGCTCGCTCGGGATGGCGCACGAGATCGTGTCCCAGCACCTCGACGCTTCCGGAGTCGGGGCGCATCAGTCCGGTGAGCTGCCGTACGAGCGTGGACTTGCCCGCCCCGTTGGGCCCGAGCAGCCCGAAGATCTCGCCGCGCCGGACGTCGAGGCCGACCCCGTCGGTGGCGCGCACCTCGGGGGTGGCGGCCCGGCCGCGTCGGCCGCGGACCGCGGGGTAGGTCTTGACCAGATCACGCACCGCGCACACGGTCCCGGTCCCGGTCTGTGCCTGTGCTGTGCCCGTACTCACGAGGTACGAGAGTACGGGGTCGGATGCCCCGTATCGCGTCCGGGGCATGGCTGAGGCGCCCCGCTCATTCCCCCGCCGGGGCGTGCTCGGCGGCGGCCCGTACGTCGATCTCACGCCAGAACCCCGCGCGGATGGCATAGCGGTCGTGCTCGTCGATCTGGTCGTCCTTGTGCGCGAGCAGCCCGAAGCGGGCCGCGTACCTCAGCAGTTCGCCGTCGATGCGGTGCGGGATGCGGGGGTACATCGTGGAGAGTTTTTGCAGGTGGACGGTTTCCGGGAGCCGTTCCATCCAGCGCCGGGCGAAGACCTGGCCGACCTCGAAGGGGTCGCCGCCGACGGTGGTGATGTCCTCCTCCCGGTCGGCCCAGCGCTGCTCGGCGCTCGTCAGCTGGGCCAGGGTGGGCAGCGACGCGGTCTCGGCGGGTTCGCCGAGCGGCCCGCCGCGCTCCACCCAGCCCCTGTCGGAGGACCAGCGCAGGGTGGCGTTGGGCGCGGGCTGCTGCGCGGGGGCGTGCGCGCCCCGGTCGCCGGGGGCGCGCAGACCGGCCAGGTCCTTGGGGGTGGGGACGCCCTTGTGTCCCGGGGCGGGCTGCGCGTGGGTCACGGTGTCGCCGGACGGTGCGGCGGTGCCGTTGCGGGCCGCGGCGGCCTGGGCCTCCGAGGCGCGCTCGGCGGAGGCCGCGAGGGCCGCCTCGGGCAGCGGCGCGGAGAGGATGGCGGCGATCTCCGGACGCGGGACCGGCGAGGGCGCGCACACGCCGCCCGTCTCCTTGGCCCGGACGGCCTTGGTGATCCAGATCCGGTCGAGCACCCGCCGTTCGTCGGCCTCGGCCACCAGGTCCTCGGACTGGTTGTAGTCACCGTCGGCGGCCTGGACCGCCCAGAGGTGGACGGCGACCCCGTGCTCCTTGGCGGACATGAGGCCGGGCAGCAGATCGCCGTCTCCGGTCACGAGCACCACGTCGGAGCAGGCGCGGTTCCTGGCCAGCTCGGTCAGCTCGGCGTGCATGGCCGCGTCGACGCCCTTCTGGGCCCACCGGCCGTCACTGCGCGTGAGCGCACCCAGCCGAACCGTCACCCTGGGCATGACGCGTAGCCTGCGGTGCTCGGGCTGGGGTACGCGGTCGGGGGCGCCGTCGAACCAGTAGATGCGCAGGAGAGGCTGTTCCGTGTCGGCCTCGGCACGCTCGCGCAGGCCCTGGATCAGGGCCGCGTGGTCCACCGTGATGCGGGAACGGGCGGGCTCTCCGGCCAGCAGACTCGCGGCTGCGCCCAGCAGGTAGCCGGCGTCCACCAGGACGACGCAACGGTCCACGCGTTCCACCCTCTTCCAGGAGTCGGGAGCGGAGTCAGCGGGTCCGGACATGGGGGGGTGGACCCACTCACCCGGTGACCCGGGTTTCGCTCACTCAGGGTTTCCTTCGAGTCTGCCCGACGGCAGTGGGGTTGAGGTCCGGAACTCGATCATCGGCGTGGCGGATCCGGAAAACGGCGCATGATACCTCCCCTACTACACTGGGTAATGATCCAACATGCGGCCTTTGTGGTGATATGTGAGTCTGACAGCGGTTCTGGACCCCCCGGATCTCTCCACAGGAGGTATCACCATGGCGAAGAACAAGAATCGCAAGCAGAGCAGCCAGCCCGACCGCGCCTCCGCGGCCGAGCGCGGCGCGGAGCAGGCCAAGTCGACGGCGTACGAGTCGCAGACGCAGCCCCAGACACAGGCGCAGGGCAGCCCGGCCGACGTCGCGCGCAAGCACCAGAAGCGTTTCGGCCACAACTGACGGCCCGCCGGGCCGACAGGCCGAGAGGGGCGGCCCCCCCCCCCCCGGGGGGGCCCCCCCCGCGGGGGGGGGGGGGGCGGGGGGGCGCCCGCCCCCGCCCCCCCCCCGCCCCCCCCCCTAAGCTGG
>NZ_JBIBEG010000002.1:794398-1000694 GCF_042902585.1 Streptomyces argenteolus | reverse complement strand
GGGGGCGCGGCGCCCCCGGGCGGCGCGCCCGCCCCCCCACCCGTGGGGTGGCCCCCACCCCCCCCCCCCGGCGGGCCCCCGCGGCGGGGGGGGGCCCCCCCCCCCCGGGGGGGCCGCCCCTCTCGCTGTTCCGGGGGAGGCCGGGTCTCAGCCGGCCAGGCAGGACGGGCCGAGCAGCACCTTCAGGTCGCCGAAGAGGGCCGGGTCGGGCTTGACGCGGTGCCGGTCGAGCCGGAGCACGGTGGTCTTGCGGGGCCCCTGGAGCCTGATGCGCACCTCGGTGTCGCCGCGGTGGTTGCTGAGGACCTCGCCGAGCCGGCTGACCATGGGCGGGGTGACCCTGACCGTGGGGATGGTCAGGACGACGGGCGCGTTGGACCCGGCGTTGGAGATGTCGGGCACCTGCATCTCCATGGCGACCAGGCGCGGGACGTCCTCGCGCTTGTCGAGGCGTCCCTTGACGAAGACGACGGTGTCCTCGACGAGCTGGGTCGAGACCAGCTGGTAGGTCGCCGGGAAGAACATGCACTCGATGGAGCCCGCGAGGTCCTCCACGGTGGCGATGGCCCAGGCGTTGCCCTGCTTGGTCATCTTGCGCTGGAGGCCGGAGATGATCCCGCCCACGGTGACGATCGCGCCGTCCGCGTGCTCGCCCCCGGTGAGCTGGGAGATCGCGGCGTCCGACTTGTCGGACAGGACGTGCTCCAGCCCGAAGAGCGGGTGGTCGGAGACGTAGAGGCCGAGCATCTCGCGTTCCTGGGCGAGCAGGTAGGACTTCTCCCACTCGATGTCGGAGAACTCCACGTCGAGGCCGAAGCCCGGCTCGTCGCTCGCCTCGTCGCCCATGCCGCCGAAGAGGTCGAACTGCCCCTCGGCCTCCTTGCGCTTGACCTGCACCACGTTGTCGATCATCGGCTCGTGGTGGGCGACGAGCCCCTTGCGCGTGTGTCCCATCTCGTCGAAGGCGCCGGCCTTGATGAGCGACTCCACGGTGCGCTTGTTGCAGACGACCGCTTCGACCTTGTCGAGGAAGTCGGGGAACGAGGAGTACTTCCCCTTCGCCTTGCGGCACCTGATGATCGAGTCGACCACGTTCTGCCCGACGTTGCGGACGGCCGTCAGCCCGAAGAGGATCACGTCGTCGCCCTGGGCGGCGAAGTTCGACTCGGACTCGTTGACGTTCGGCGGGAGCACCTTGATGCCCATGCGCCGGCACTCGTTGAGGTAGATCGCCGACTTGTCCTTGTCGTCCTTGACGGAGGTCAGCAGGGCGGCCATGTACTCGGCGGGGTAGTTCGCCTTGAGGTAGGCGGTCCAGTAGGTGACCAGGCCGTACGCCGAGGAGTGCGCCTTGTTGAAGGCGTATCCGGCGAAGGGGACCAGGACGTCCCAGAGCGCCTGGATGGCCTGGTCGGAATAGCCGTTCTTCTTGGCGCCGGCCTGGAAGAGGACGAAGTTCTTCGCCAGCTCCTCCGGCTTCTTCTTGCCCATCACGCGGCGCAGGATGTCGGCCTCGCCGAGGGAGTACCCGGCGATGATCTGGGCGGCCTTCTGGACCTGCTCCTGGTAGACGATGAGGCCGTAGGTCAGGCCGAGCGTCTCCTTGAGCGGCTCCTCCAGCTCCGGGTGGATCGGGGTGATCTCCTGGCGGCCGTTCTTGCGCTCGGCGTAGTTCGTGTGCGAGTTCATGCCCATCGGGCCCGGCCGGTAGAGGGCCGAGACGGCGGAGATGTCCTCGAAGTTGTCGGGCTGCATCTGGCGCAGCAGCGAGCGCATGGGGCCGCCGTCGAACTGGAACACCCCGAGCGTGTCACCGCGGCAGAGCAGCTCGTACGTCTTGGGGTCGTCCAGCGGGAGGGCGAGCATCTCCAGCTCGACGCCCTTGTTGGCCTTCACCATCTTGATGGCGTCGTCCATGATCGTCAGGTTGCGCAGGCCGAGGAAGTCCATCTTCAGCAGGCCGAGCGACTCGCACTGGGGGTAGTCCCACTGCGTGATGGTGACGCCGTCGGTGTGCCGCACCCACACCGGGGCGTGGTCGACGATCGGCTCGCTGGACATGATCACGCCTGCGGCGTGCACGCCCATCTGCCGGACGAGGCCCTCGACGCCCTTCGCGGTGTCGATGACCTTCCGGACATCAGGCTCGTTCTCGTACATCCCCCGGATCTCGCCCGCCTCGCTGTAGCGCGGGTGCTTCGGGTCGGTGATGCCGCTGAGGTCGATGCCCTTGCCGAGCACGTCGGCGGGCATGGCCTTGGTGAGGCGGTCACCCATCGCGTACGGGTAGCCCAGGACACGGGCCGAGTCCTTGATGGCGTTCTTGGCCTTGATCTTGCCGTAGGTGCCGATCATGGCGACCTTGTCGGCGCCGTACTTCTCGGTCACGTACCGGATCACCTCGACGCGCCTGCGCTCGTCGAAGTCGATGTCGACATCGGGCATGGAGACGCGCTCGGGGTTGAGGAAGCGCTCGAAGATCAGCCCGTGGGTGATCGGGTCGAGGTCGGTGATGCCCATGGCGTACGCGACGATCGAGCCGGCGGCGGATCCACGGCCGGGTCCCACCGCGATGCCGTTGTTCTTGGCCCACATGATGAAGTCGGCGACGACGAGGAAGTACCCCGGGAACCCCATCTGGATGATGATGTCCATCTCGTACTCGGCCTGCTGCTGCCGGTCCTCGGGGACACCGCCCGGGTAGCGGCGCTCCATCCCGGCCCGGACCTCCTCCTGGAACCAGGTGACCTCGGTGAAGCCGTCCGGGATCTCGAACTTCGGCATCAGGTCGCGCTTCTCGAACATGCCCGTGGTGTCGATCTGCTGCGCGACCAGGAGGGTGTTGGCGCAGCCCTCCTGCCAGGCGTCGGAGGAGTCGACCGCGTACATCTCCTCCGTCGTCTTGAGGTAGTAGCCCGTGCCGTCGAAGCGGAAGCGGTCGGGGTCCGAGAGGTTCTTGCCGGTCTGGATGCAGAGCAGGGCGTCGTGCGCGGTCGCCTCGTGCGCGTAGGTGTAGTG
This sequence comes from Streptomyces argenteolus, assembly GCF_042902585.1. Lineage (GTDB taxonomy): Bacteria > Actinomycetota > Actinomycetes > Streptomycetales > Streptomycetaceae > Streptomyces > Streptomyces argenteolus. The sequence goes on along the minus strand of NZ_JBIBEG010000002.1, from coordinate 997,676 downwards.
CGAGTCGTTCGTCACGAGCGGCGGGATGTTCAGCTTCTTGCCGATCTCCAGCAGCCCGTCACGGACCCGGCGCTCGATCTCGATGCCGTGGTCCATCAGCTCCAGGAAGTACCGGCCCTCGCCGAAGATGTCCTTGTAGTCGGAGGCCGCCTGGACGGCCTCGTCGAACTGGCCGAGCCGCAGCCGGGTCTGCACCTCGCCGGAGGGGCACCCGGTGGAGGCGATCAGGCCCTCGGACCACTGGGAGATGGTCTCCTTGTCCATGCGCGGCCACTTCTGCAGCCAGCCCTCGGCGTACGCGTCCGAGGAGAGCCTGAAGAGGTTGTGCAGCCCCGTGCTGTTCGCCGCCCAGATCGTCTTGTGGGTGTAGCCACCGGAACCCGAGACGTCGTCCCGCTTCTGGTGCGGCTGCCCCCACTGGATCTTCCGCTTGTGCTTGCGGGACTCGGGGGCGACGTACGCCTCGATCCCGATGATCGGCGTCACCCCCGCCTTCTTGGCCGAGTGGAAGAAGTCGTAGGCGCCGTGGAGGTTGCCGTGGTCGGTCATCGCGATGTGCGACATGCCCATCTCGTTGGCCGCCTCGAACATGTCCTTGAGCCGCGCGGCACCGTCCAGCAGCGAGTACTGGGTGTGGACGTGCAGGTGCGTGAAGGGCGGCTTGCTCACGGCGCTGTGCCTCCGGAATTCGGTGAACGTGTGGCGCGGAGCGCCTCGGCGAGGGGTGGTGGCCGGGTGACGGACGGGCGATGACGGCTCGGGGGGACAGCGTGGAAGTCTACGTCGCCGCGGTGACGGACGACGGGCACTCCGGGGTACGGTCGCGCGTTGGAAGACCGGGGACGCCCGTCCCTTTTGTCATGAACGCCATGTACCAGGAGGCACCGAGCGATGTCGGACACGCAGACCGGCGCAGAGCAGCGCGGGGAGCAGATCCTCGCCGTTTTCGACACCGCGTTCGGGCAGCTCCTGGCCGCCGACCCCGCCGCGTTCCGGGTGAAGTTCCGCAAGATGGCCGGCTCGGCCTTCGCCTTCTACCGGGGCTCGGCCGGGCTGTTCTACGCCGACCTGGAGCGTGAGCGGCAGGGCGGCGCCTACCTGGACGAGCGCACGAGCCGGGTGTGGATCCACGGCGATCTGCACGCCGAGAACTTCGGCACGTACATGGATGCCAACGGCCGGCTCGTCTTCAACGTCAACGACTTCGACGAGGCCTACGTGGGCCCCTTCACCTGGGACCTCAAGCGCTTCGCCGCCTCGGTGGCCCTGATCGGTTACGCGAAGGCGCTGAGCGACGAGCAGATCTCGGAGCTCGTCCGGGTCTACGCCGCCGCGTACCGCGAGCGCGTCCACGCCCTGGCCACGGGCGCCAAGAACGACGAGGTGCCGCCCTTCACCCTGGACACCGCCGACGGCCCGCTCCTGGGCGCGCTCCGGGTCGCCCGTTCCCTGACCCGGTTCGGGCTGCTGGACTCGATGACGGAGATCCGGGACTTCGAGCGCAGGTTCGCGGCCGGCGGCGGTGCGATCGACCTGGACGCGGCAACGCGCTACAAGGTGCTCGCCGCCTTCGACGGCTATCTGGAGACGCTGCCGGAGTCGAGCCTGGCCCGGCCCGACTCCTACCGGGTGAAGGACGTCGTCGGCCGCCGGGGCATCGGCATCGGGTCGGCCGGCCTGCCGTCGTACAACATCCTCCTGGAGGGCAACAGCGACGCCCTGGAGAACGACGTGGTGATCTACCTCAAGCAGGCGCAGACCCCTGCCGTCTCCCGGCACATCACGGACGCGTCGGTGCGGGACTACTTCCAGCACGAGGGCCACCGCACGGTGATCTCCCAGCGGGCGCTCCAGGCGCACGCCGACCCGTGGCTGGGCTGGACCGAGCTGGACGGGGCGGGTCAGCTCGTCGCCGAGGTCTCGCCCTACGCGGTGGATCTGGACTGGTCCGACATCGACGAGCCGGAGGAGATCGCGGCGGTCGTCGCCGACCTCGGCCGGGCCACGGCGACGATGCACTCCGCCGCGGACGACGAGAGCGGGCACTCGCTGGTGCCCTTCTCCACGGAGCGCGCCATCGACGCGGCCATCGCCGCCGACGAGGAGGGCTTCGGGGAGCTGCTGGTCGACTTCGCCCACAGCTACGGCGCCCGGGCCCGCGCGGACCACCAGATCTTCGTCGACCTCTTCCGCAACGGCCGCATCCCGGGCCTGTGAGCGGCCTCGGGCGTCCTTAGGGCTCGCTTACAGGTAGCCATGACACACTCTCCGGCGATGGACGTATCAGGGACGCAGATCAGAGCGGTACGCGCGGCGCTGTTCACCGCGCTCGTCGTCACGCTCTCCTCCGCCTCCCATGTGCTGCTCTCCCGGGTCCCGCTGCCGCTGACGGCGGTCGGCCTGCTGGCCGGCGCCGTCTTCGCCGTGGCGTTCGCGCTGGCGGGCCGGGAGCGTGGGTTCGGCGCGATCGCCGGACTGCTCGTCCCGCTGGAACTGGCCGCCGACACGGTGTTCACCACCGGCCAGCACCTCTGTTACGGGGCGGCGGGCGGTCCGATCGCGGGTCCGCTGCGCTCCGTGGGCGTCGACGTGCTCTGCGGCGGCGACGCCGGCACGGCGGACCGGCTCTCCGGCGTGGCCGCGGTCGGCACCCCGCTGGCCGGCGTGACCGCCACGGGCGGCCACGCCGCCGCGCTGCTCGCCTCGCCGGGGCCCGCCGTGCCGTGGCTGCTGCTGGCCGCGCATGTGACGGTCGGCCTGCTCGCTGCGGTCTGGCTGCGGCGCGGCGAGGCGGCGCTGGCAGGTCTGCTGGCGGCGGCAGCCGCCTTCGCCTTCCGCCCGCTGCTGACCGCGTTCGCCGTGGCTTCCGCGCCCCGGCCCGGGCCGCGGTCCGGCGCCCGCCGCGCGGGCCGGCCGCACCCGCTCGCCCCGGCCCGGTTCCTGACGCACTCCGTGGGCCGCAGGGGCCCTCCGCGCTCGGCCCTCACCCCCGCCTGAGTACGGAAGAACCCCTGAGCCATCCCCCGCGTTACGGAGTACCCATGAGCAAGCGCAACAGCCAGGCCAACAAGTCCGCCGCCCGCGAGCGGCTGCGCGTGGAGCGCGAGCGCCAGGCCAAGAAGGACAAGGCACGCAAGCAGATCGTCGTGGGCGTCTCGGTCGTGGCCGTGCTGGCGATCGCCGGCGGTGTCAGCTACGGCGTGATGCAGCTGAACAAGCCCTCCGCCTGGGAGGCGGCGGCCGACGCGAAGAACGTCACGGCGCCCAGGAACACCTCGGGTGACGACGGCACGACCGTGGTGATCGGCGAGTCGAGCGCCAAGAAGACCCTGGAGCTGTACGAGGACTCGCGCTGCCCGATCTGCGCCACCTTCGAGCAGACCGTCGGCGAGACGGTCGCCAAGGACGTCGAGGCCGGCAAGTACAAGATCAAGTACGTGGGCGCGACCTTCATCGACAACTCGGACAACGGCGAGGGCTCGAAGAACGCCCTGAGCGCCCTGGGCGCCGCGCTGAACGTGAGCACCGACGCCTTCCTGGAGTACAAGGCCGCGCTGTACTCCGCGAAGTACCACCCCGAGGAGGCGAACGACAAGTTCGCCAAGGACAGCTACCTGATCGAGGTGGCGGACTCGGTGGACGCGCTGAAGGGGAACAAGGCCTTCCAGAAGGACGTCGAGGACGGCACGTACGACGCCTGGGCGATCAAGATGTCCAAGGCCTTCGACAAGAGCGGGGTGCAGGGGACGCCGACGCTGAAGATGGACGGCAAGACCGTGACCGCCGAGGGCAGCAAGAACGCCCCCATGACGGTGGCGGAGTACAACACGGCGATCGCCAAGGCGCTGAAGGGCTGACCGTCCCGCGGGACCGGCCGCCTGTCACCGGTCCCGCGGCGGGGCCGGTGACAGCCCGCCGAAAACCGACACGGGCCGACCGGTCGGCCGGGAGAAGTCACGGCCGGGCGCCGACCACGGACGTAACTCCTGGCGACATCCGGCCATCAGGCGGGCGAACTTCCTTTGTTCGCCCGCCTGTTCGCCATACCCGCCAGTAGGGTGATCGGCCGTGACCAGACGACACCTCTCCGCCGCACCCACCCGCCGCACGGTGGTCAAGGCCGCCGCAGCCACCGCGGTCGCCGCGCCCGTGCTCGCAGCGACCACCGCCCGCGCCGCCGACGGCCCGGCCTTCCTGCACGGCGTCGCCTCCGGCGACCCGCTTCCCGACGGCATCCTCCTGTGGACCCGCGTCACCCCTTCGCCGGACGCCGTGCCCGGCTCCGGTGCCGGCGCCCCGGCAGGGGTGGTCTGGGAGGTGGCCGAGGACAGGGCCTTCACCCGGGTCGCGGCCCGGGGCACGGCCGTCGCACGGGCCGAGGCCGACCACACCGTCAAGGTCGATGTCCGGGGACTGCGCCCGGCCACGACGTACTGGTTCCGCTTCGCGGCGGCACCCGGCGGGACGGAGGGCGGTCAGGGCATCCTCTCCCCTGTCGGCCGCACCCGCACGGCGCCCGCCGCCGGGGCGGCCGTCCCCGGGATCAGGTTCGGCGTGGTGTCCTGCGCCAACTGGGAGGCCGGCTGGTTCTCCCCGTACCGCCATCTCGCGGCCCGTGCCGATCTCGACGCCGTGCTGCACCTGGGCGACTACATCTACGAGTACGCCTCCGGCAGTTACCCGACCCAGGACACCGTCGTACGTCCCCACGCCCCGCTCCACGAGATCACCACCCTCGCCGACTACCGCCTCCGGCACGCCACGTACAAGACGGACACCGACCTCCAGGCCCTGCACGCCGCACATCCGGTGATCGCGATCTGGGACGACCACGAGTTCGCCAACGACGCCTGGTCGGGCGGTGCCGAGAACCACACCCCCGGCTCCGAGGGCGACTGGGCCGCGCGGGTGGCCGCGGCGAAGCAGGCGTACTTCGAGTGGATGCCGGTCCGGGCGTCGACCGAGGGGACCGTCTACCGGCGCCTGAGCTTCGGTCAGCTGGCCGAACTGCACCTGCTCGACCTGCGCAGCTTCCGTTCCGAGCAGGCGTCGATCGGCGACGGCGCGGTCGACGATCCGGAGCGGTCGATCACCGGACGCGGGCAACTGGACTGGCTGAAGGCCGGGCTGGCCGCGTCGGGCGCCCGCTGGAAGCTGGTCGGCACCTCGGTGATGATCTCGCCGGTGGCCTTCGGTTCGCTCCCGGCCGAACTGCTGGCGCCGCTCGCGGAGCTGCTCGGGCTCCCCGGGGAAGGGCTGGCGGTCAACGTCGACCAGTGGGACGGCTACACGGACGACCGCAAGGAGCTGATCTCGCATCTGCGGGACCGCGGCATCACCGACACCGTCTTCCTGACCGGGGACATCCACATGGCGTGGGCCAACGACGTGCCGGTGAAGGCGGCCACCTATCCGCTGTCCGCCTCGGCGGCCACCGAGTTCGTGGTGACGTCCGTGACCTCGGACAATCTGGACGACATCCTGCGCGTCGCCCCCCGGACCGTCTCGGTGGTGGCTGCGGCGGCGGTCAAGGCCGCCAACCGCCATGTGAAGTGGGTGGACATGGACTCGCACGGCTACGGAGTCCTGGACGTGACGGCCGAGCGCTCCCAGATGGACTACTACGCGGTGTCCGACAAGACGAGCAGGGACGCGACGGCCGCCTGGGTCCGCTCCTACCGCACGCTCAGCGGCACGCAGAAGACGGAACGGGCCGACGCCCCGGTGCGCTGACCGAACAGTTTCAGCCATCCGGCACTCCGCCGACGCGGTGACACCCCGTCACGCCGGGCGATGTGTCCACGATTCCGAATGTGGACACATCGTCCGACCGCGTTGCGCCTCACATGACGTTCTCTTCTCAAACCCCGAGGCGGACCGAAATTTTTCTCGGCATTGTCCCCTTACGCACCTGCATTGATTGGGCTTGATCGATCCTCTTCAGGATGTGACATGGGCACGTAACCTCCCGGCGGCGGGTGAGGAAGTCCCTCCCCCACATGTCCGCGAGGAGTCATCGTGCGCGCTCTTGTACGCATATCAAACCGTTTGCGCCGCCCCGCTCTGAGCATCGCCGTCCTGGCCGGAACTCTGGCCCTGGCTCCGCTCTCCACCGCGCCGGGGAGTGCCGCGGCGGCGGCCCCCACCGCCGAGGAGTGCGCCACCACCGCGAGCGCGACGGCCCGTGAGGCCCACCCCGGCGGCTCCGCCCACGCCGCCGAGCCCAACGAGGTCAGCGCGTCCAAGGCCAAGGCCATGGACGCGGACCTGAGAGAGAAGCTGGCGGACCGAAGAGTGACCGGCTCCGCACTCGCCGCGGGAGCGACCGTGCCGGTCTACTTCCACGTGATCCACTCGGGGACGACCGGCAAGCTCACGGCCACGCAGATCAACAACCAGCTCGCCGTGCTCAACGCCGCCTACAGCGGCCAGGGCACCGGGAACACCGACTCCGGCTTCCGCTTCACCCTCGCCGCCACGGACTACACGGACAACGCCTCCTGGTACAACCTGAGCTCGGGATCGACCGCCGAAAAGGCCATGAAGACGGCGCTGCGCAAGGGCGGCGCCGGCGCGCTCAACGTGTACACCGCCAACCTGGGCGGCGGCCTCCTGGGCTGGGCCACCTTCCCGAGCTCCTACAAGTCGAACCCGTCGATGGACGGCGTGGTGGTCCTCGACACCTCGCTGCCCGGCGGCGCGGCGACCCACTACGACGAGGGCGACACGGCCACCCACGAGGTCGGCCACTGGATGGGGCTGTACCACACCTTCCAGGGCGGCTGTAACGGCAACGGCGACTACGTCACCGACACCCCGGCCGAGAAGAGCCCCGCCTACGAGTGCCCCACGGGCCGTGACTCCTGCACCAGCAAGACCGGTGTGGACCCCATCCACAACTTCATGGACTACACGTACGACGCGTGCATGTACCAGTTCACCGCGGGCCAGGTGCAGCGCATGAGCGACAGCTGGACCGCCTACCGGGCCGGCTGACCCGGCAGCACCGCCACGAGGGCCGCGCACCGGGGTGCGCGGCCCTCGTCCGTGGTCACAGCGTGGCGAGGAAGCCGAGCGAGACCTTCCACGTGAGGTCGGCGGCGGCCTGGTCGAAATCGGGCAGGTCCGCGTCGGTGTACAGGTGCCCGGCGCCGGGATAGCGGTAGACCTCGACGTCCGCGCCGGTGCGCTGCATCTGGAGGTACCAGCTGTTCAGCCAGTCGGGCGACTCGAACGGGTCGGGGTCGGCCACGTGCAGCTGTACGGGCAGTTCGTCCACCGAGGCGTTCTCCGCGATGTCCGACGTGCCGTGGAGCAGCAGCAGCCCGCGCGCCTTGGCGTCGCCCAGGGCGAGGGTCTGCGCCACCGACGCCCCGAAGGAGAAGCCGGCGTAGACGAGGCCCTGGTCGGAGTAGGGCGCGGCGGCCAGCACGGCGCGCTTGAGCAGCTCGTCCTTGCCCACCTGTTCCTTGAAGGCCATTCCCTCCTCGACGGTGTCGAAGGTGTGCCCCTCGAAAAGATCGGGCACGCGCACCTCGTGGCCGGCCGCACGCAGCCGGTCGGCAGCCGCGTGCACAGCGGGCCGCAGACCGAAGGTCGAGTGGAAAAGCATGATGTTCATGAGGCCCATGGTGCCAGCTGTGCCCTGACGCTTGGAGGACGAGGGAATGGAGAACATACTGCGACCGCTCGTGGTCGTGGGCGGATCGGTGGTGATCACGCTGGCCGTCGGCTGGCTGGTCGACCTGCTGCTCCGGCGTGCCGACGGCCGCCACCACGACACTCCGGTCTGGGGTCTGCTCCGCCTCTGCCGGCCACCGCTGCAGGTCGTGCTCTGCACCGCGCTGCTGCGGGCCAGCTTCGGGCAGCTCCGGCTCGAGGTGGTCCGGGACAACCGGGCGGCGATCGGCCAGGTACTGACTCTGGTACTCATCGCGGCGTCGGCCTGGCTGGTGATCCGTGTCGCGGCCACCGTCGTGCAGTCCTCGTACGCCCGCTACGCGACGTCCACCCGTGATCCCGCGCGCGTCCGCCGGGTCCGGACCCAGGTCACCCTGATCCAGCGCGTCGTCACCGCCGTGGTGGCCACCGTCGCGGTCGCCGCGATGCTGCTCACCTTCCCGGCGATGCGTACGGTCGGCACATCGATGCTGGCGTCGGCCGGTGTGCTGGGCATCGTCGCCGGTGTCGCGGCCCAGTCGACCCTCGGCAACCTCTTCGCGGGCTTCCAGATCGCCTTCGGCGACATGGTCCGGATCGGCGACACCGTGGTGGTGGACGGGGAGTGGGGCACGGTCGAGGAGATCACCCTGACCTTCCTCGCGGTGCGGACCTGGGACGAGCGGCGGATCACGATGCCCGTGTCCTACTTCACGAGCAAGCCGTTCGAGAACTGGTCGCGCGGCGGGGTGCAGATGACGGGCACCGTGTTCTTCCAGCTCGACCACTCGGCGCCGATCGCGGCGATGCGCGACCGTCTGCGGGACATTCTCGGCGAGTGCGCCGCCTGGGACGGCCGCGACTGGTCCCTGGCGGTCACGGACAGCACCCCCACCACCATCGAGGTGCGGGCGGTGGTCACCGCGAAGGACGCGGACGACATCTGGACGGTGCGCTGCGCCGTGCGGGAGCAGATGATCGGCTGGCTGCGGGACAACCACCCGTACGCACTGCCCCGGGTGGTGACCTCGCCCGCGGCTCTGCCCCCCGGCGACCACTGGCGGGAGCTGACGGGCGCGGACACCGGCCGCCCCGGCGTCAACGGTCACGTGCCGACCCCGGACAAGGCCCCGCGCACCGGGCGCGGCTGAACCGCCGTGACCCGAGGCCTCGTCAGCGCAGGCTGCGCACGTCCAGGTAGCGCAGGACCCGGTCGACGACCTCCGGGTCCGATCCGGGTTCGCTGCGCGCCGAGAGCACCTCGTGACGGGCGGCCGAGAGCAGTTCGCGCTGCACCCGGCCGAACACCCTGAAGCGCTCGGCACGCTGGGCGTACGCCTCGCGCCGCTCGTCGTCGACCATGTCGGGGCTGATCCGCGCCCCGATGTCGTACGCCGCGCGCTGGAGCCTCTCCTGGACCTCCTCGGGGAGGTCCTCGGCGTCCTCGATCTCCTTGAGCCGGCGCTTGGCCGCCTTCGCCGCCCGGATCGCGAGATCCCGTTCCAGGGCCTGTTCCGCGTCCGTGTCGGCCCGTACGCCGAGCTTGCGCACGAGCCACGGCAGGGTCAGGCCCTGGAACACCAGCGTGACCATGATCACGGCGAACGCGACGAAGATGATCTCGTCCCGGCCGGGGAAGGGTCTCCCGTCGTCGGTCTCCAGCGGGATCGCCAGTGCCAGCGCCACCGAGGCCACCCCGCGCATCCCGGCCCACCACATGACGACCGTCTCGCGCCAGCTGGTGGGGATCTCCTCGCTGTAGTCACGGCGGGTGTGCAGCCGCTTGGCGAGCCAGGTGGCCGGCAGCAGCCACAGGAGGCGTACGCCGACGACGACGGCGACGACGGCCAGCCCCCACCCGAGGAACCGCAGCTCCCGTCCGTCGGCCGTACCGAAGACGCTGTGGAGTTCCAGTCCGATGAGACCGAAGGCGACGCCGGTCACCAGGGTGTCGACGATCTCCCAGAAGGAGCGGCCCGTGAGCCGCCCGAGCACGTCGTCGGCGTCCGCCGTGTGCTCGGCGAGGAAGAGCGCGGTGGTGAGGACGGCGAGCACGCCGGAGCCCATCAGCTCCTCGGCGAGCACGTAGCTGACGAAGGGCACCAGCAGCGTCAGACCGACCTGGAGGGTGGCGTCGCCGAGCATCCCCATCAGCTTGATGGTCAGCCAGCCGAGCACCAGGCCGACGACCACGGCCACCACGGCGGACAGGACGAGGAGGCCGAACGCCTCGGGGAGCGAGAAGGTGCCGCTGACGGCGGCGGCGATCGCCACGTGGTACAGCACGATGGCCGTGACGTCGTTGAACAGCCCCTCCCCCTCCAGGATGGAGACGAGCCTGCGCGGCAGTCCGACCGAGCCCGCGACCGCCGTGGCCGCGACCGGGTCGGGGGGCGCGACGAGGGCGCCCAAGGCGACGGCGGCGGCGATGGGCAGGCCGGGCACCACGGCGTTCGCGACGGTGGCCACGGCCGCCGTCGTGACGAAGACGAGGGCGACCGCCAGCAGGAAGATCGGCCGTTTGTTGGCCGCGAACTGCCGCCAGGAGGTGCGCTGCACCGAGGCGTAGAGCAGGGGTGGCAGCAGAGCGGGCAAAATGATCTCGGGCGGGATGTCCACGTCCGGGACGAAGCTCGCGAAGGCCATGCCGACCCCGGCGAGCGTCATCAGCACCGGGGCGGGCAGACGCAGCCGCTCCCCCAGTGGCACCGTCACCACCGCTCCCAGGAGAAGCAGGAGCAGGAGTGCCATCTGGTCCACGTCGTGCCTTCCGCAGCGGGCCGGGCTCAGGGCCCGTCGATCAGCCGGTCAGGCCTCCCAGCGTGCCACGCGGGACCGGCGGACCTGTGGCACCCCCGTGCGGGCCGCGCTCAGAGCGTGCGGCGCATCGCCCGGTGCGGCATCCCGGCGTCCGGGAACTCGGGGCCGTACGCCGTGTAGCCGAGCCGCTCGTAGAAGCCGAGCGCGTGCGTCTGGGCGTGCAGGTCGACGGCGGACAGACCCAGCGCGCGGGCCTCGTCCTCGAGGGCGCGGACCAGCGCGGCCCCGACACCCAGGCCACGGGCCTCACGGGTCACGGCGAGCCGGCCGAGCGAGCCGACGGTGTGGTCCCCACCGGTCTTCCCCGCCGCGGCCTCACCGTGCAGCAGCCGTCCCGTGCCGAGCGCGGAGCCGTCCGCGCCGACGGCGAGGACGTGCACGGCCGTCGCGTCGTAGGCGTCGTACTCGATCTCCTCGGGCACCTGCTGCTCACCGACGAAGACGTCCTTGCGGACCTGGAAGCAGGCCGCGAGGTCCGGTTCGGCGAGGGCCCTGCGGGTGCTGTACGGCGCGGCTGCGGAGGTCACTGGCTCTCCGCCGCGATCGTGTCGAGGGCCCGGCGCAGATCGTCCGGGTAGGTGCTCTCGAACTCCACCCAGCTGCCGTCGGAGGGGTGCTCGAAGCCGAGCCGGACCGCGTGCAGCCACTGGCGGGTGAGGCCGAGGCGCTTGGCCATCGTGGGGTCGGCGCCGTAGGTGAGGTCGCCGACGCACGGGTGACGGTGGGCGGACATGTGCACCCGGATCTGGTGGGTGCGCCCGGTCTCCAGCTTGATGTCGAGCAGGCTGGCCGCGCGGTAGGCCTCGATGAGGTCGTAGTGCGTCACGGAGGGCTTGCCCTCGGCGGTGACGGCCCACTTGTAGTCGTGCTGCGGGTGACGGCCGATGGGCGCGTCGATGGTGCCGCTCATCGGGTCGGGGTGGCCCTGCACCAGGGCGTGGTACTTCTTCACGACGACCCGGTCGCGGAACTGGGCCTTGAGCAGCGTGTAGGCCCGCTCGGACTTGGCCACGACCATCAGGCCCGAGGTGCCGACGTCCAGCCGGTGCACGATGCCCTGGCGCTCGGCGGCGCCCGACGTCGAGATGCGGTAGCCGGCCGCGGCGAGGCCGCCGATGACGGTCGTGCCGGTCCAGCCGGGGCTGGGGTGGGCGGCGACCCCGACCGGCTTCATGATGACGACGATGTCGTCGTCGTCGTGAACGATCTCCATGCCCTCGACGGGCTCGGCGACGATCTGGACCGGAGCGGGTGCCTGCGGCATCTCCACTTCCATCCAGGCGCCGCCGTGCACCCGCTCGGACTTCCCGGCGAGCACACCGTCCACCTGCACCTTCCCGGCAGCCGCGAGCTCTGCGGCCTTGGTACGGGAGAAACCGAACATACGGGAGATGGCGGCGTCGACGCGCTCGCCCTCCAGACCGTCGGGTACGGGCAGGGTGCGGACCTCGGGATACGTACTCACCCGTCGAGTATGCCTTGCGCCCACTAGTCCTTGTGCACGGTGCCGTCGGGGTCCAGGCCCTTGAAGGAGAGGATCACGATGAGGATTCCGCCGCACACGATCGCGGAGTCGGCGAGGTTGAAGACGGCGAAGTGGGCCGGGGCGATGAAGTCGACCACCGCGCCCTCGAACACGCCCGGCGCGCGGAAGATGCGGTCGGTGAGGTTGCCGAGTGCCCCGCCGAGCAGCAGACCGAGCGCGACGGCCCACGGCAGGCTGTAGAGCTTGCGGGCCAGCCGGACGATCACGACGATCACGACGGCCGCGATGGCCGTGAAGATGAAGGTGAACGCCTCGCCGATCCCGAAGGCGGCGCCCGCGTTGCGGATGGCGTCGAACTTGAGCCACTCGCCGAAGATCTCGATCGGTTCCTCGTGCTCCAGCTTCGCGACCACGAGCATCTTGCTGCCCAGGTCCAGCAGGTAGGCCAGGACGGCCACGACGAGGAGGACCAGGACCTTCTTGCCGCCCCGGCCGTTCGCGCCCTCGCCCTCGGCCGGGGACGAGCCCCCGGCGGGCTGCTCGGGCTCCGCTCCGTCAGCCCCCTCGGCATCGGGGATATCCGGCGTACCGATGATGCGCTCCGCCTCTGCCACGTGAGTCCCTCAACCTAGGTGCCTGACTGAGGACGAGGGTACGACACACCCGGGCGATGGGGGGCCTCCGGCCCCGGACCGCCCGGAGGGGCCCGGACGGGCGGGGGCCGGGGCACCCGTGCCCCGGCACGGCCCGGCCGAGGAGCCCTATCCCCGGCGCTCCTGCTTCTGCTTGTCCTCCACGCAGAGTGTGGCCCTGGGGAACGCCTGCATCCTGGCCTTGCCGATGGGCTTGCCGCAGACCTCGCAGAGCCCGTACGTCCCCGCGTCGAGCCGGGCGAGCGCGCGCTCGGTCTGGTCCAGGGTCTCCTGGGCGTGGGCCGCGAGGGACAGCTCGTGCTCACGGGTGATGTTCTTCGTACCGGTGTCCGCGTCGTCGTGCCCGGCCCCGTCGCCGGAGTCGCGCATCAGGCCCGCCAGGGCCTCTCCGGACGCCTCCAGTTCGGTCCGCAGCCGTGTGACCTCGCCGGTCAGCTCGGTCCGCGCCGCCTCCACCTCCTCCGCGGTCCAGGGATCCTCTCCCGGCCTGACGGCGAGGTCTCCCGGCGCGGTCGCCGCGGCGACCCTGGCGGGGGGAACCGCGGTCGCGGTGCCCTCTCCGACTGCCGTGGTCCGGGCCGCGCTCTTCTTGGCTACCACCGTGTGGGCTCCTGTCTGCTCGGCGGCCTGAGCCGCCCCCGTGGCCTTCTTCGAAGCCTTCTCGGCTGCGTCGGTCTTGGCCGTGCTCTTCTTCGCCGTGCTCTTCTTCGCCGTGCTCTTCTTCGCCGCGCTCTTCTTCGCCGCCTTCTTCGCGGCCTTCTTCGCCGGTCTCTCCCGGCCCGTCTCCGGACCGGTCTCCTCGGCCGCGTCGTGGGCCTTGTCCCCGGCAGCCGCAGCCGTGGATGCTTCGGACGCCGTACTCGATGCGGCGGTCTTCTTCGCCACCATGGCCGCGGCCCCTTCACATATTGTGATCTTGCACGCGAATCGTGCTGGGACGATAAATCGACCCCAGCCCCGCGGCAACGGGGCACGCCGCCGGTTCGCCCCTCCCCGCGGCCGGGCAGTGGCGCGCCTGCAACCGTTGTGCCCAGCTCCCCGCGCCGTAATCCGCCTCGGCACGCTCCGGCGGACCCCGTCCGCCCCGTATGGCCATTCGGGTCACGGACCGCGCTGCGGATAAACCGGTCGGCCGTCCCCCGTACGGACCCGTACACTGGCCGCAGCGAGAGGCATGGATGGGACGAGTAGCGTCGTACGCAGCCAGGAGCGACCCGGGGACGGTGGGAGCCCGGGGGCGAGCGCGCCGTGAAGATCACCCCGGAGCCGCCGGAAGAACGCTTTGGACCGTGGGCCCCGGCCCGTGGGCACAGAGCCACTAGAACCGGCATCGCGACCCCAATGAGGGGGCCACGGGCACGCCCGGGGCCAAGGAGGGTGGTACCGCGGGAGCTGACCGGCTCTCGTCCCTCCGACGGAAGTGGAAGACGTCCGCCGGAGGAAGCCCGCACATGACATCGCCGCAGTACCGCCAGGTACCCGCCCAGGTCGACCTGCCCGCCCTCGAGCACGCCGTGCTCGACTTCTGGCGCGACAGCAAGGTCTTCGCCAAGAGCCTCGAACAGTCCGAGGGCCGCCCCGAGTGGGTCTTCTACGAGGGCCCGCCGACCGCCAACGGCATGCCCGGCGCCCACCACATCGAGGCCCGTGTCTTCAAGGACGTCTTCCCCCGCTTCCGGACCATGCAGGGCTACCACGTCGGCCGGAAGGCCGGCTGGGACTGCCACGGCCTGCCGGTCGAGCTCGCGGTGGAGAAGGAGCTGGGCTTCAACGGCAAGAAGGACATCGAGGCGTACGGCATCGCGGAGTTCAACGCGAAGTGCCGCGAGTCCGTCACCCGCCACACCGACGCGTTCAGCGAGCTCACGACCCGCATGGGGTACTGGGTGGACCTGGACGACGCCTACCGCACCATGGACCCGGAGTACGTCGACTCCGTGTGGTGGTCGCTGAAGGAGATCTTCAACAAGGACCTGCTGGTCCAGGACCACCGCGTCGCCCCCTGGTGCCCGCGCTGCGGCACGGGTCTCTCGGACCACGAGCTCGCCCAGGGCTACGAGACGGTCGTCGACCCCTCGGTCTTCGTGCGCTTCCCGCTGACGAGCGGCCCGCTGGCCGGCGAGGCCGCGCTGCTCGTGTGGACGACGACCCCCTGGACCCTGGTCTCCAACACCGCCGTCGCCGCCCACCCGGACGTGACGTACGTCGTCGCGACGGACGGCACGGAGAAGCTGGTCGTCGCACAGCCCCTGGTCGAGAAGGCACTCGGCGAGGGCTGGGAGCTCACCGGCGCGTCCTTCACCGGCCGCGAGATGGAGCGCTGGACGTACGAGCGCCCCTTCCAGCTGGTCGAGTTCCCGAGCGAGGCGCACTTCGTCGTCAACGCCGAGTACGTCACGACCGAGGACGGCACGGGTCTGGTCCACCAGTCCCCCGCCTTCGGCGCCGACGACCTCCTGGTCTGCAAGGCGTACGGCCTCCCGGTGGTGAACCCGGTCCGCCCGGACGGCACCTTCGAGGAGGACCTCCCGCTGGTCGGCGGCGTCTTCTTCAAGAAGGCCGACGAGGCGCTCACGGAGGACCTGGCCGCGCGGGGCAGGCTCTTCCGCCACGTCCCGTACGAGCACAGCTACCCGCACTGCTGGCGCTGCCACACGGCCCTGCTCTACTACGCGCAGCCGTCCTGGTACATCCGCACCACCGCGGTCAAGGAGCGGCTGCTCCAGGAGAACGAGAAGACCAACTGGTTCCCGGACTCCGTGAAGAACGGCCGTTTCGGCGACTGGCTGAACAACAACGTCGACTGGGCCCTGTCCCGTAACCGCTACTGGGGCACCCCGCTGCCGATCTGGCGCTGCGAGGACGACCACCTCACCTGTGTCGGCTCCCGCGCCGAGCTGACCGAGCTGACGGGCACCGACCAGTCGGAGCTGGACCCCCACCGTCCGTTCATCGACGAGATCACCTTCACGTGCTCGCACGAGAACTGCCAACTGGAGGCGTACCGCGTCCCGGAGGTCATCGACGCCTGGTACGACTCGGGTTCGATGCCGTTCGCGCAGTGGGGATACCCCTACAAGAACAAGGAGGTCTTCGAGAGCCGCTACCCGGCGCAGTTCATCTCGGAGGCCATCGACCAGACGCGCGGCTGGTTCTACACGCTGATGGCCGTCGGCACGCTGGTCTTCGACAAGTCCTCGTACGAGAACGTGGTCTGCCTGGGCCACATCCTCGCCGAGGACGGCCGGAAGATGTCCAAGCACCTGGGCAACATCCTCCAGCCGATCCCGCTGATGGACCAGCACGGCGCCGACGCCGTCCGCTGGTTCATGGCGGCGGGCGGCTCCCCGTGGGCGGCGCGCCGCGTCGGTCACGGCACGATTCAGGAGGTCGTCCGCAAGACGCTCCTCACCTACTGGAACACCGTCGCCTTCCAGGCCCTGTACGCCCGCACGTCGAACTGGGCACCCTCCGCGGCCGATCCGGCCCCCGCCGACCGCACGGTCCTGGACCGGTGGCTGCTGGGCGAGCTGGGCACCTTGGTGAACGAGGTCACCGCGGCGCTGGAGGGCTATGACACCCAGCGCGCCGGCAAGCTGCTCTCGGCGTTCGTCGACGACCTGTCCAACTGGTACGTGCGCCGCTCGCGCCGCCGCTTCTGGCAGGGCGACAAGGCCGCGCTGCGCACCCTGCACGAGGTGGTGGAGACGGTCACGCGCCTGATGGCCCCGCTGACCCCGTTCATCACGGAGCGGGTCTGGCAGGACCTGATCGTCCCGGTCAGCCCCGACGCCCCGGAGTCGGTCCACCTGTCGTCCTGGCCGACGGCGGACCCGGCGTCGATCGACCCGGCGCTCTCCTCGCAGATGGCGCTCGTACGCCGCCTGGTCGAGCTCGGACGCGCCACGCGTGCCGAGTCGGGGGTCAAGACCCGGCAGCCGCTCTCGCGTGCCCTGGTGGCCGCGTCGGGCTTCGAGTCGCTCGGCCCGGAGCTGCGCGCCCAGATCACGGAGGAGCTGAACGTCTCCTCCCTCGCCTCGCTCTCCGAGGTCGGCGGCTCGCTGGTCGACACCACGGCCAAGGCCAACTTCCGCGCGCTGGGCAAGCGTTTCGGCAAGGGCGTCCAGGCGGTCGCCAAGGCCGTAGCGAACGCCGACGCCGCCGCGCTGTCCCTGGCGCTGCGCGAGGGCACCGCGTCGGTCGAGGTGGACGGTGAGCGGATCACTCTCGCCCCGGACGAGGTCATCATCACGGAGACCCCGCGCGAGGGCTGGTCGGTGGCGTCCGACTCGGGGGCGACGGTCGCCCTGGACCTGGAGATCACCCCGGAGCTGCGAGCCGCAGGACTGGCCCGCGACGCGATCCGGCTGATCCAGGAGGCCCGCAAGAACAGCGGCCTGGACGTGGCGGACCGGATCGCGGTCCGCTGGACGTCGGCGTCCCCGGAGACGGCCGAGGCGCTCACCGCCCACGCGTCCCTGATCGCGGACGAGGTCCTGGCCCTGGACTACGCGCAGGGCGAGGCGGATGACACGTACGGCGCGCCCTTCGAGGACGAAGGCCTGTCCCTGACGTTCCGCCTCCGCAAGACGGAGCGGTAACCCGGATCACACCCGAGGGGCCCGGCCGGAACTCCCCGGCCGGGCCCCTCGCGTTCCCCCTCCGGGCCGCGCGCCCTCCGCACCGGCGGGCCTCCGGGGTCTGCGGGGCTCCGAAGCCTGCGGGGTCTGCGGGCCTCCTGGTCGTGGGGAGGCTCCAGGGCTCTGGGCCTCCCGGTCGCTGAGGCCTCCAGTTCCCGAGGCCCCTGGCCCCAGGGCCCTCCGAGCCTCCGGCCGGCCTGCAACCTCCGGCACCGGCCGAGACACCGAGACGCCGGGCTGCCGGGGCCGCCGGGCTCCCACGGCTCCTGTGCCTCCAGCCCTCCGTGGCCTCTGCGACCGTTGTGACCTCCGGGGCCGGCCAGGACCGCCTCGACCACCGGAACCATCGGGACCACCTCGCCGGCTCCCGGGTAACGAAGCCGGGCCGGTGCCCAGTCACCGGGCCTTGTCACCGGGGCCCGTGCGGTAAGCACCCCGTCCCTACGTACCGCCGAGCCACCCGCGGACTCACGGCAAGGGCAGCGCCAGGCGCCCCACGAGCGCACCGAAAAGGGCCGGGCCCCGGGGAAAACCCCGGGGCCCGGCCCTTCAGCCTGCCGACGGCTACGCGCTCAGCGAGCGCGTACCGCTCAGTTGTCGTCCTCGTCGATCAGGAAGCCGCGCATCGGCGACGGAGCCTGCTGCATCGGCTGCGGGGCCTGCGGCCTCACCGGCGCCATCGGCTGCGTCATCGCGGGCGACATCTGCTGCTGGCCGCCGCCGTACGACGGGCCACCGCCCATCGACTGGTTGCCACTGCCCATCTGCTGGCTGCCGTGACCACCGTGGTTACCGCCCATGGTGTGCCCCATCGCACCCGCACCGGCCGGAGCCAGCGAAGGCGACGGCGGCAGCGAAGCGGCGGCCGGGGTACGCGGCGGAGCCAGCGAGTCGTCGGCCTGGGTCTCCAGCTGACGCAGCTGGCTCTCCAGGTAGGACTTCAGGCGGGTCCGGTACTCGCGCTCGAAGCCACGCAGGTCCTCGACCTTGCGCTCCAGCGTCGCGCGGGCCGACTCGAGCGAGCCCATCGCCACGCGGTGCTTCTCCTGCGCGTCCCGCTCCAGGGCGTCGGCCTTGGCACGGGCGTCACGCTCGAGACCCTCCGCACGGCTGCGCGCCTCGCCGACGATCTTGTTGGCCTCGGAACGGGCCTCCGCGATCGCCTGGTCGGCGGTCTGCTGGGCGAGAGAGAGGACACGGGCCGCGCTGTCGCCGCCGGGGCCCTGACCGGGCTGCTGCATCTGCTGCTGCTGCATCTGCTGCATCTGCTGCTGCGGAGCGTGACCGCCCATGGGACTGCCCATCGGGCCACCCATGGGACCGCCCTGCATCGGACCGGGGCCGTGCGGGCCCTGCGGACCGGGACCGTGGCCGCCCTGAGGACCATGGCCGCTGGGACCGGCAGGCAGCTGCGGAGCGCCACCGGGCAGCTGGGGGGGACCCATCTGCGGGGGCTGCTGCTGCACCGGCGGACCCGATATGGCGGCGGGCACCGGGGCACCCGGCCGGTCCTGCTGTTCCGGGGGTTTGCGCATGCCCTGCTGCTGCTGGTTCTGCGCGGCCGCACGCGTGGCGGCGGCCAGCTTGGCGCGCAGGTCCTCGTTCTCACGGAGCAGACGCGTCAGTTCCGATTCGACCTCGTCGAGGAAGGCATCGACCTCGTCCTCGTCATAGCCTTCTCGGAGGCGGACGGTCGTGAACTGCTTGTTCCGCACGTCCTCGGGGGTCAGCGGCATCTCTTCTTCACCTCTACGTAGTCGTCGGCAGTCGGCAAGACCGTATCGTTCACACGCTGCTCGCAAACTTGCCCACGAGGCTGAGCAGTATGTAGACGATGATCATCAGAACGAAGAAGGACAGGTCAAGTGCCACGCCCCCGAGACGCAACGGCGGTATGAACCGCCGCAGAAGCTTCAGCGGTGGATCGGTGACAGTGTAAGTGCCCTCGAGAACGATCACCATCGCCTTGCCTGGCTGCCATGAACGTGCGAACTGGAAGACATAGTCCATGACCAGCCGGAAGATCAGCACGATGAGGAAACACATCAGCGCGATATAGACCACATCCAGTGCGACGCCCATGTCCCGCGCTTCCCTCTCCCCTGGCTTTCGTTGCCCGGCCTCCCGGCCGGGTTCGTTCCCGGTGTTCTCAGCTCTGGTTGAAGAACCCGCCCTCTGCGATGCGGGCCTTGTCCTCCGCCGTGACATCGACGTTAGCAGGCGACAACAGGAACACCTTCTGCGTCACGCGCTCAATGCTGCCATGGAGACCGAAGACGAGCCCCGCGGCAAAGTCGACAAGTCGCTTCGCGTCCGTGTCGTCCATCTCCGTGAGATTCATGATCACCGGAGTGCCCTCACGGAAGTGTTCCCCGATGGTACGGGCCTCGTTGTACGTCCTGGGGTGCAGCGTGGTGATCCGGTAGGGCTCCCGCTCGGACACGACCTTGGGCATGATCACCGGTGCGTTCTTCTCCATGTTCGGGCGGTCAGGTGTGATGGATGCCACGGGTGCGATTCGGGCGGGTCGTCCACTTTCCGCCGGGAGCTGAACCGGCTCCCGCGGTGCGGGGGGTTGCACCGCTCGTACCGGTTCGTCCCGTTCCCGCTCCACCTGATGGGCGGGCTGATGCCGGCGCCGGTCACGCTCGGGCTCCGGCTCGGGTTCGAATTCGTCGTCGGGGTCGAACCCCGGACCGTCGTACCCATCGTCCTCCACGAGGCCGAGGTAGACCGCCATCTTGCGCATCGCGCCGGCCATGCTCCGAGTCCTCCGCTCTGTGGTGGATCGGCATTCGTGTCACCAAGTGCCCGAGATCCACTCCGGCCTGCCCGCAAGAAGCGGGAATGACCATATTTTCTGCTGTGGTCCGACTTGCTTCGCGACGTTACCCGAGCCTGGGTCGGACTCCGAGTACCGCCGTACCGACGCGTACATGTGTCGCTCCGGCCGCAACCGCGTCCTCGAGATCCGCACTCATCCCAGCAGAGACCATGTTCGCAGCCGGATGGTTCCCGCGCAGGCGGGATGAGAATTCCATCAGCCGGTCGAAAGCGGCCCGCTGCCGGCCTGCGTACGGGCCCGCGAGCGGGGCGACGGTCATCAGGCCGTCGAGTCTCAGCCCGGGCGCGGCCTCGACCGCGTCGGCCAACTCGTCGATCGCGTCGGGTGCGACACCGCCGCGGTCCCCGCGCTCGCCGCTCTCCGCGTCGAGCGCGACCTGGATGAGGCAGCCGAGTTCGCGCTCGCCCCGGACCGCCGCCGCGGACAGCGCGGTGACCAGCTTCACGCGGTCCACCGACTGCACCACATCGGCATAACCGGCCACGGAGCGAACCTTGTTGGTCTGCAACTGACCGACAAAGTGCCACGTGAGGGACAGATCCGCGCAAGCGGCGACTTTTGGTGCCGCGTCCTGGTCGCGGTTCTCCGCGACCTGACGCACACCGAGTTCGTGGAGAATACGCACATCGCTCGCGGGGTAGGTCTTGGTGACCACGATGAGCGTCACCTCTTCCCGCTTGCGGCCAGCCGCGGCGCAGGCGGAGGCGATGCGCTCCTCCACCCGGGCCAGGTTCGCGGCGAGTTGAGTCCTGCGATCCGTCATGCCCTATCAGTCCAACCAGACATATCCGGCGAGCCGTCCCGTGGTGCGGTCGCGGCGGTACGAGAAGTGATCGCCTGATTCCAGGGTGCAGAACGGCGAGCGGTGCCGGTCGACGACGCCGAGCGCGTCGAGCTGGGCGTGCACTCCGGCGGTGACGTCCACCGCGGGGGTCCCCCAACTGGTCTCCGACCACGACGCGGGGACCACCCGGGCGACCTCGGCGCGCATCTGCTCCGGCACCTCGTAGCACCGGCCGCAGACCGCAGGACCGGTGTGCGCCACGATCCTGGCCGGTTCGGCGCCGAGCGCGGTCATGGCCTCGACCGCGGCCGGGACGACTCCCGCGACCAGTCCGGGCCTTCCCGCGTGAGCGGCGGCGACGACCCCTGCCACCGGATCGGCGAGCAGTACCGGCGTGCAGTCGGCGGTCAGGACCGCGAGCGGGAGTCCCCGCCGGGCGGTCACCACCGCGTCCACCGAGGGGATTTCCGGGGCGTCGCCCCAGGGCCCCTCGACGACGGCCACGTCGCGACCGTGCACCTGGTTCATCCACACGACCCGGGCCGGGTCGAGGCCGAGGGCCTCTGCCGCGCGCGCCCGGTTCGTGACGACGGCGGCGGGGTCGTCACCGACCGCGCCCCCGAGGTTGAGCTCCTCGAACGGAACGGCGCTCACTCCGCCCCACCTGTCGGTGAAGGCGAAATGGGCGCCGCCCGCCGAAGACTCCGCGGCCTCGGCCGCGTGCTGCGGACCTATCACTTCAAGAAGTCCGGTACGTCCAGCTCTTCGGCCTGGCTGTTGTCCTGGTACGGACGGGCCGTCGGGACGTGCGGCGGGGAGACCGGCGGGAGCGAGGTCTCGTTCACCACCGGCGCCGGCTCGGCCGGGGCCTGCGGCTCCTCGCGCGGGGGCACGGAACCGAGCCCGCCCGTCTGGCGCACCGGCTCCGCGGTCCGGGCCGGCGGAGCCGGCTCCTCGCGCTTGCCGGCGCCCGCCCCGAGGACGTTCTCCCTGCGGGCCGGCGGCTGTCCGCCGTCGAAGCCCGCGGCGATGACCGTGACCCGGACCTCGTCGCCCAGCGCGTCGTCGATGACCGCGCCGAAGATGATGTTCGCCTCCGGGTGGGCCGCCTCGCTCACCAGCTGCGCCGCCTCGTTGATCTCGAAGAGACCGAGGTCGCTGCCGCCGGAGATGGAGAGCAGGACACCGCGGGCGCCGTCGATGGACGCCTCCAGGAGCGGCGAGGAGATAGCCATCTCCGCCGCCGCCACCGCGCGGTCGTCGCCGCGGGCGGAGCCGATGCCCATGAGCGCCGATCCGGCCTCGGACATGACCGACTTGACATCGGCGAAGTCGAGGTTGATCAGACCCGGGGTCGTGATGAGGTCGGTGATGCCCTGGACACCCGAGAGCAGTACCTGGTCGGCCGACTTGAAGGCGTCGAGCACGCTGACCTGACGGTCCGAGATGGACAGCAGCCGGTCGTTGGGAATGACGATGAGGGTGTCGACCTCTTCGCGGAGCTCGGCGATGCCGTCCTCCGCCTGGTTCGCGCGCCGCCGGCCCTCGAAGGTGAACGGGCGGGTGACCACACCGATCGTCAGGGCGCCCAGCGAGCGGGCGATGTTGGCGACGACGGGTGCGCCGCCGGTGCCGGTGCCGCCGCCTTCTCCGGCGGTGACGAAGACCATGTCGGCCCCCTTGAGGACCTCCTCGATCTCCTCACGGTGGTCCTCTGCCGCCTTGCGACCGACGGCCGGGTTCGCCCCGGCGCCGAGGCCCCGGGTGAGTTCACGGCCGACGTCGAGCTTGACGTCGGCGTCGCTCATCAACAGTGCCTGCGCATCGGTGTTGATCGCGATGAACTCGACGCCCTTGAGGCCGACCTCGATCATTCGGTTGATGGCATTGACACCACCGCCGCCGACACCGATGACCTTGATGACTGCGAGGTAGTTCTGCGGTGCTGCCACGTCGAAGGCCTCTCGCCTCGAGTTACGTGTCGTCGCTTCGCGGTAGTCCCGCCGCGACGACGGATGCCGATTGGGTCGGTCCGAACGCCGACCCAAACCCTAACCTTGAAGTTTAGGGTTACCAGTGTGTCTGCTTCATGGACTCTTCCGAACAGGACACTAAGTCGACAAGTGGCGCGCATTCAACGAACACGCCGAACCTCCCGTTTTTCTTTTCACCCTATGTGATCACCCGTAGCGCTGACCAACCAGGGGGCTGGCCAGGCCAAACGTGCGTCAACTCTTCGACGCCGCAGGGGCGGTGGGCGCACTCACGTCGAAGTGTCCCGCTTTGGGAGACGCTTTCATGAGAGCGGTGAGCACCCGCGCCTTCACGGGCCCCTCCTCACTGCTCCCCCACATCACCGTGCGACCCCGGGTCAGTTCGAGGACAGCGGAGTCGTACGAGGTGACCCGCACGGACTCGGTCTCCCCTGCCACCTTCCCCGGAAGGTCACCCGCGATGCGCACCGCTTCCCGCACCAGCCGGTCGGTTCCGAAGCGACGCAGACTGGCCGACCGATCCGGCGCCAGTTCCAGCAGAGGTACATGCGGGGGCGCTTTGTCCACGGTGGCGAAGCGCACGCCCTTTGCGTCCACTTCAATGAACTTTTCGCCCTTTTCGACCAGCAGTACCGGCTTTCGTTCGGTCACTTTAAGGCTGATTCCGTGCGGCCATGACCGTACGACATCCACGGAGTCGACACGAGGCAACTTCTGGCGCAACCGGCCGGCGATCGCGCCGGTGTCCACGGAGACCAGCGGGGCGCCGAGCGGGGCGCCCGCCGCCGTCTCCACCTCGGTCCGGGCCAGGACGTCCGTACCCGTGATCGTCACCTGCTCCAGGCGCAGCCAGGACGACCCGTAGAGCACCCAGACCGTCGCGGCGGCCGTCAGCAGCACTCCGGCCGCGGCCAGGACCAGGCGGGTGCGCCCGCTCAGCCGACTCCCCCGCGGGCCGATGTGCGGCGGGCGGGCCGGGGTGTCGGCCCGTTCGGCCCCACCGCGCTGGGCAGTCGTCGGTCCGGCCACGCTCGCTCCTTCGCCGGACCCGGGGCCCTCGCCCCGGGTCCGCACCGCCTCACGCCTGGCGGCGTGCGGCAATCGCCTCGTACACCATGCCGACGAGGAGGTCGTCGGCGTCCCGTCGCCCGAACTCCGCGGCGGCACGGGACATCTCGTACAGCCGGTGCGGATCCGAGAGCACCGGAAGGACGTTGCCCTGGACCCATTCCGGGGTCAGCGCCGCGTCGTCCACCAGCAGACCGCCGCCGGCGTTGACCACCGGCTGGGCGTTGAGCCGCTGTTCGCCGTTGCCGATCGGCAGCGGGACGTAGGCGGCGGGGAGCCCGACGGCGGAGAGTTCGGCGACGGTCATCGCGCCCGCGCGGCAGAGCATCATGTCGGCCGCGGCGTACGCGAGGTCCATCCGGTCCACGTACGGTACCGGGATGTAGGGCGGCATCCCGGGCATGTTGTCGATGCGCGGCAATTCGTTCTTCGGGCCGACCACGTGCAGGATCTGGATTCCGGACCGCTGGAGGAGCGGTGCGATGCGCGTGACCACCTCGTTGAGGTGCCGGGCGCCCTGCGAGCCGCCCGAGACGAGCAGCGTCGGCAGGTTGGGGTCGAGGCCGAAGGCGGCACGCGCCTCGGGACGGACCCGCGCCCGGTCGAGGGTGGCGATGGTGCGGCGCAGCGGGATGCCGATGTAGCGGGCGCCACGCAGCTTGCTGTCCGGGGTGGAGACGGCGACCCCGTGGGCGTACCGCGAGCCGATCTTGTTGGCCAGACCCGGCCGGGCGTTGGCCTCGTGGACGACGATGGGGACGCCGGCGCGCTTGGCCGCGAGATAGCCGGGCAGGGCCACGTAGCCGCCGAAGCCGACCACACAGTCCGCCTTGGTGCGCTCCAGGATCTGCTCGGCGGCCTTGATGGTGCCGCGCAGCCGTCCCGGGACGGTGATCAGCTCGGGTGTCGGCTTACGCGGCAGCGGTACGGCAGGGATCAGTGCCAGGTCGTACCCCCGCTCGGGTACGAGCCTGGTCTCGAGTCCGCGTTCCGTGCCGAGGGCAGTGATTCCCACGGTCGGGTCCTGCCTCCGCAGGGCGTCTGCGAGGGCAAGCGCGGGCTCGATGTGCCCGGCGGTCCCCCCGCCGGCGAGTACGACATGCACCGAAATTCACCGCTCTCCGGACGGACGCTTCGTGACGCGCCGTCTCATCGTCTTCCATCTGACCCCGGGCCTCCGCATGGCCAGGGCCGCTCTCGCCGCAGGGTCCTCTCGCGCGAAGGCGATCATGAGCCCGACAGCGAACATGGTCGGCAGCAGGGCCGAGCCCCCGTAGGAGAACAGCGGAAGCGGGACACCGGCGATCGGCAACAGGCCGAGCACCGCACCGATGTTGATCACGGCCTGCGCCGTGATCCAGGTGGTCACGCCTCCGGCTGCGTACCTCACGAAGGGGTCCTCCGTGCGTCCGGCCACGCGGATACCCGCATAGCCTAGAGCCGCGAAGAGGGCCAGTACCGACAGCGTCCCCGCCAGACCCAGTTCCTCCCCGGTGATGGCGAAGATGAAGTCGGTGTGCGGTTCAGGTAGTTGCCCCCATTTTTCCACACTCGCGCCGAGCCCGGAACCGAACCATCCGCCGGACGCCAGAGCGTAGATTCCGTGCACCGCCTGCCAGCACGAGTCCCCGGGGCCGGGTTCGGAGGCACCGATGCAGCCGAGCCTGGACATCCGGTTGGGGCTGGTCTTGATGAGCAGGAAGCCGATGAGGCCCGCGAAGGCGAGCACACCCGCGAAGAGACGGGTGGGGGCGCCGGCCAGCCAGAGCAGGCCGAAGAGGATCGCCGTGAGGATGATCGCGGTGCCCATGTCGCCGCCCAGCATGATCAGCCCGAGCAGCATGAAGGCGACGGGGACGAGCGGCACGAGCATGTGCTTCCACTGCGTCAGCAGCCGCTTGTCCTGCTTGCGGGCGAGCAGGTCAGCGCCCCACAGGATGAGGGCCAGCTTGCCGAACTCGCTGGGCTGGAGCTGGAAGGGGCCGCCCAGATAGATCCAGTTCTGGTTGCCGTTGACCGACATCCCTATCCCCGGCACCTGCACCAGGACCATCAGGAAGACCGTGCCCATGAGCAGTGGATAGGCCAGCGCCCGGTGGAGTTTGACGGGCATCCTGGAGGCCAGCAGCATCAGCGCGGCCCCGATCACGGCCGCGAGGAACTGCTTGCGGAAGAAGTAGGTGGCGGGCCGGGCGAGCTCCAGGGCCTTGATCATCGAGGCGGAGTAGACCATCACGAGGCCGAGCACGGTGATCAGCAGGCTCGACCCGAGAATCAGGTAGTAGGCGGTCAGAGGGCGGTCCCAGGCCCGTCGTGCCCGCTCGTAGGCCCGCCGCACCCCGGCTCCGCGGCGTGGCCGGGGCTGCTGTGCGCCCCCGCCCCTCGGTGTGCCGCCGCCACCGCGCGGCGCGGAGGGCCTCCGGGGACCGGCGGCGGGCCGGCTCCGCAGGGCGAGCCCCGGAGGGAGGCCCGGGCCCGCGGGCAGCGCACCGGCGAGCAGGGGCGGGGTGAGCGCGCCGCTGATCGCCGAGGCCGCCCGTGAGCGGTCGGCTCCGCGCGCGGCTGAACTCTCGTCGGCCGGCATTGTCGCTGTCCCCTCCACTGCTCGTGCCCGGGGTCCGGCGCCGGGGCGCCGGGGCCCTCGGCGGTGCTGCTCACGGGCGGGCCGGGGACTCCGGCCGCCGTACGGGCCGCCGGTCCCGGTCCCCGCTCCCGCTCCCACTCACCGGGACGGTACGCCGCGGAGGCCGGGCCCGTCAGGCGCTCTCGCCGGAGAGTCCGCGGACCGCGTCCGCGAACGCCTCGCCCCGCTTGTTGTAGTTGACGAACATGTCCATCGAGGCACAGGCCGGGGCCAGCAGAACGGTGTCGCCCGGCTCTGCCAGCCCGGCCGCTTCGCGGACCGCCGCGGACATCGCACCAGTGTCGGTCCGGTCGAGGTCGACCACCGGTACCTCGGGGGCGTGTCGCGCCAGGGCTTCGCGGATCAGCGCCCGGTCGGCGCCGATCAGCACGACGCCCCTCAGCCGCTTCGCGGCCCCGCTGACGAGCTCGTCGAAGGTGGCGCCCTTGGCGAGGCCTCCGGCGATCCACACGATCGGCTCGTAGGCCGCGAGGGAGGCCTCGGCGGCGTGGGTGTTGGTGGCCTTGGAGTCGTCGATGTACGTGACTCCGTCCACGTCGGCGACGTGTTCGATGCGGTGCGCGTCCGGGCGGAAGGCGCGCAGCCCGTCGCGCACGGCGGCGGGCTGCACACCGAAGGCACGGGCGAGCGCGGCGGCGGCCAGGGCGTTGGCGATGTTGTGCGGTGCCGGCGGATTGACGTCGCCGACCTCCGCCAGCTCCTGGGCCTGCTTCTGCCGGTCGGCCACGAAGGCGCGGTCGACCAGGATGCCGTCGACCACTCCGAGCTGCGAGGGCGCGGGCGTACCGAGGGTGAAGCCGATGGCCCGGCAGCCCTCCTCGACGTCGGCCTCGCGGACGAGGTCCTCCGTCGCCCCGTCCTGCGCGTTGTAGACGCAGGCGACCGTGTTGCCCTCGTAGATCCGGCCCTTGTCGGCGGCGTAACCGGCCATGGAACCGTGCCAGTCCAGGTGGTCGGGGGCCAGGTTGAGCACGGCACCCGAGTGGGCGCGCAGGGAGGGGGCCCAGTGCAGCTGGTAGCTGGAGAGCTCGACGGCGAGCACGTCGTACGTCTCGTCGCCGAGCACCGCGTCCAGCAACGAGACCCCGATGTTGCCGACGGCGGCCGTGCGCAGTCCCGCCGCCTCCAGGATCGAGGCGAGCATCCGCACGGTCGTGGTCTTGCCGTTGGTGCCGGTGACCGCGAGCCAGGGCGCGGCGCCGGGCCCCCGCAGCCGCCAGGCGAGTTCGACGTCTCCCCACACGGGGACGCCCGCCTCGGCGGCTGCCAGGAAGAGGGGCTTGTCCGGCTTCCAGCCGGGAGCCGTGACGACGAGCTCGGTGGACCCGGGCAGGGTCGCCCCGTCGCCGAGGCGCACGGTGATCCCGTCCGCCTCCAGCTCCGCGGCCTGGGCGCGCGAGCGCTCGTCGTCGCCGTCGTTGACGACGGTGACGAGGGCACCCCGCTCGTGCAGGGCACGGGCCGCGGGGATTCCGCTCACTCCCAGCCCGGCGACCGTGACGTGCTTGCCCTGCCAGTCCACGTTGCTCACTTCTTGGCTGCCCATCCCGCGTAGAAGAGGCCGAGTCCGACGATCACGCACATGCCCTGGATGATCCAGAAACGGACCACGACAAGGACTTCGGACCAGCCCTTGAGTTCGAAGTGGTGCTGCAACGGTGCCATCCGGAAGACCCGCTTGCCGGTCATCTTGAACGAACCGACCTGGATGACCACGGACATGGTGATCATCACGAAGAGACCGCCGAGGATGGCCATCAGGAACTCGGTGCGGGAGCAGATCGCGAGACCGGCGAGCGCGCCGCCGAGAGCGAGCGAACCCGTGTCACCCATGAAGATCTTCGCGGGTGAGGTGTTCCACCACAGGAAGCCGAAGCAGGCACCCATCAGCGCGGAGGCGACGACCGCGAGGTCGAGTGGGTCGCGTACCTCGAAACACGCCTGGGGGTTGGTCAGGGTGGTGGCGTTGGCGCAGGACTCCTGGAACTGCCACAGCCCGATGAAGGTGTACGCGCCGAAGACCATCACCGAGGCACCGGTGGCCAGGCCGTCCAGACCGTCCGTCAGGTTCACGCCGTTGGACATGGCGAGGATCATGAACAGCGCCCAGACCACGAACAGCACCGGCCCGATGGACCAGCCGAAGTCCTCGACGAACGAGAGCCGGGTGGACGCCGGGGTGTTGCCCCTGAGGTCGGCGAACTGGAGCGAGAGCACGGCGAACGCGATGCCGACGATCAGCTGGCCGGCCATCTTCGCCTTGGCCCGCAGACCCAGCGAGCGCTGCTTCACGATCTTGATGTAGTCGTCGAGGAAGCCGACGAGGCCCATCCCGGCCATCAGGAACAGGACGAGGACGCCGGAGAAGCGCATCTCCTCGCCGGTGATCACCTTCGCCAGGACGTACGCGATGATCGTCGCCAGGATGAAGGCGATACCACCCATGGTGGGCGTGCCCTTTTTACTGCCGTGGGTACGCGGGCCGTCGTCCCGGATGAACTGCCCGTAGCCCTTGCGGGCCAGAAGTTTGATCAGCAGCGGAGTGCCGACCAGGGTCAGGAAGAGCCCTATGGCCCCCGCGAAGAGGATCTGCCTCATCGGACGGCGACCTCGCCCTCGGTCGTCTCCAGCAGTGCCAGGGCGACCTTCTCCAGGCCGACCGACCGGGACGCCTTCACCAGCACGACGTCTCCCGGGCGCAGTTCACTGCGCAACAGGTCGACGGCCGCCTGTGCGTCGGACACGTGCACCGACTCCTCACCCCACGAACCCTCGTTATATGCGCCCAGTTGCAGCCAGGAGGCTTCTCTTCCTCCGACAGCGACGAGCTTGCTGACGTTGAGCCGGACAGCGAGCCGTCCGACCGCGTCGTGCTCGGCGAGCGACGAGTCACCGAGCTCGGCCATCTGACCGAGCACCGCCCACGTGCGCCCCCCGGCTGCCCGTCGGGCCTTGCCCATGGCGGCCAGCGCACGGAGTGCGGCCTTCATGGATTCGGGGTTCGCGTTGTAGGCGTCATTGACGACCGTCACACCGTCCGGACGCTCGGTGACCTCCATGCGCCAGCGGGAGAGGGTGCCCGCCCCGGAGAGCGCATCGGCGATCTCAGTCACGGACATGCCCAACTCATGGGCGACGGCGGCCGCGGCGAGCGCGTTCGACACGTGGTGCTCACCGTACAGGCGCAAGGTCACGTCGCTGCACCCGGTGGGTGTGTGGAGCGCGAAAGCGGGGCGGCCGTCGTCCGTGAGCCGCACGTTCTCTCCCCGTACGTCCGCATCCGGGGCCTCTCCGAAGAGCAGCACCCGGGCTTTTGTGCGGGACGCCATCGCCCGCACCAGCGGGTCGTCGGCGTTGAGGATCGCGGCGCCGTCCTCGGGGAGGACCTCGACGAGCTCGCCCTTGGCCTGGGCGATCGCCTCGCGGCTGCCGAACTCCCCGATGTGGGCGCTGCCCACGTTGAGGACCAGCCCGATCCGCGGCGGCGTCAGGTCGGCGAGGTAGTGGATGTGGCCGATACCCCGCGCCCCCATCTCCAGCACCAGGTGGCGCGTTTCCGCCGTCGCCCGCAGGGCGGTGAGGGGCAGGCCGATCTCGTTGTTGAGGGAACCCGGCGTCCAGACGGTGGGCGCCTTGCGCTCCAGCAGCTGGGCGATCAGGTCCTTCGTGGACGTCTTGCCCGCCGAGCCGGTGAGCGCGACGACGGCGGTGCCGAGGCGCTCGACGACGGCGCGTGCCAGGGCGCCGAGCGCCGACACGACGTCGTCCACGACGATCGCGGGCACCCCGACGGGGCGGGCGGCCAGGACCGCGGTCGCGCCCGCCTCGACGGCGCGCTGCGCGTAGTCGTGGCCGTCGACCCGTTCACCCGCGAACGCGGCGAACAGGGAGCCCTGCTGCACCTCCCGGGAGTCGATGACCACGGGGCCGGTGACGGTGGCGGACAGGTCCGGTACGTCGTACGGCTGCCCGCCGACGATTCCGGCGATCTCGGCGAGGGAAAGGGCGATCACTTGGTCATCCCTGACTGTTGTTCTCATGGGTGTGTACGCGGTCCTGGGGGGTGTGCACGGCGTCCGCGCGTCCCAGGGAGCGCTCGATGGCCTCGCGCAGGACCTTCCGGTCGTCGAAGGGGCGGACCACCCCGTGGACGTCCTGGCCCTGTTCGTGTCCCTTTCCGGCCACCAGCACGGTGTCGCCGGGCTCGGCCCGGGCGACCGCCGCGGCGATGGCCGCGGCGCGGTCGGCGTCGACGAGCACGTCCCCCCGCTCGTGGACGGGCACCTCGGCCGCTCCGGACAGCATGGCGGCGAGGATGGCGAGCGGGTCCTCGGAGCGGGGGTTGTCCGAGGTCAGTACGGCGGTGTCGGCGAGCCGGGCCGCCGCGGCGCCCATCGGGCCGCGCTTGGTCGTGTCACGGTCACCACCGCAGCCGAGCACGATGTGCACCCGGCCCTCGGTGACCTTCTGCAGGGAGCGCAGGACGGACTCGACGGCGTCGGTCTTGTGCGCGTAGTCGACGACCGCGAGGTACGGCTGGCCCGCGTCGACGCGTTCCAGCCGCCCGGGGACACCGGGGACAGCCGCGACACCGTCGGCGGCGATCTGCGGGTCGACGCCCGCCACGGCCAGGGTGACGATCGCCGCGAGGGTGTTGGCCACGTTGAAGGGGCCGGGCAGCGGGGCCCTCGCGGTGATCCGCTCGCCCTTGGGGCCGATGACGGTGAAGGTGCTGTCCTGAGGGCCGACTTCGACGCCCTCGGCCCGCCACTCGGCGTCGGGGTGGCCCTCCGCGGAGAACGTGACGACCGGGACGGACGCCTCCTCGACCAGCCTGCGGCCGTACTCGTCGTCGAAGTTGACGACACCGAGCTTGCTGCGCTCCGGAGTGAACAGCTGGGCCTTGGCCTGGAAGTAGTCCTCCATCCCGGAGTGGAACTCCATGTGCTCCGGGCTGAGGTTGTTGAAGACGGCGACGTCGAAGACGCAGCCGTCGACCCGGCCGAGCACCAGGGCGTGGCTGGAGACCTCCATGGCGACCGCCTCGACGCCGCGTTCGCGCATGACGGCGAACAGGGCCTGGAGGTCGGTGGCTTCGGGGGTGGTGCGCTCCGACTTGATGCGCTCGTCGCCGATCCGCATCTCGACGGTGCCGATCAGCCCGGTGCTGCGTCCGGCGCCGCGCAGGCCGCCCTCGACCAGATACGCCGTGGTGGTCTTGCCGGACGTTCCGGTGATGCCGATCTGGAGGAGGCCGACGCCGGGCCGTCCGTAGATCTCCGCGGCGAGGTCCCCCATCCGGCCACGCGGGTCGTCGGTCACGAGGACCGGGAGGCCGGTGGCGGCGGCGCGCTCGGCGCCCGCCGGGTCGGTGAGGATGGCGGACGCGCCGAGGCCGGCGGCCTGTGCGGCGAAGTCCGCGCCGTGGAAGCGGGCACCGGGCAGGGCCGCGTACACGTCTCCGGGGCGCACGGCGCGGGAGTCGTGGGTGATGCCGGTGACCTCACCGGCATCCTGCGGTTCTGCGCCGAGCCGGGCTGCCAGCTCTCCGAGGGGGGTCGGCCTGAGCCGGTCCGGTCGGGGCGCTCCCGGGTAGTTCACAGGCGCGTCCTTCTGAGTGGTTTGGCACTGATCAGCGTGGGGCACGGCGGTGAGCGTACCGGGCGGACCCGGCCTCTCGCGAAGTGAGGGGCCGGGGTTGCGGCACTTCTCGTTCCGGTTCCCGGGATCAGGCGTGATGGTCGTCACTGAGGGTTCTCCCGAGTCACTCGCCGGGCTTGAAGGACACCGGCAGCCGGGCGGGGTCGCTGCCGGAGGGAGGGGTCTGGAGGGTCTTGAGGGCGAACTCCATGACCTTCTTGTAGATCGGGCCGCAGATCTGGCCGCCGAAATAGCTGCCCTTGGTGGGGTTCTGGATGGCGCAGTAGACGGCGATCTGCGGGTCGTCGGCGGGTGCGAAGCCGGCGAAGGAGGCGGTGTAGCCCTTGTAGACGCCGCGTACGGGGTCGACACGGTTGGCCGTGCCGGTCTTGCCCGCGACCCGGTAGCCCTGGATGTGGGCCTTGGTGCCGGTGCCTTCCCGGTCGTCCACGACTGACTCCAGCATCTTCGCCAGGGTCCTGGCCGTCTTCTCGCTGACCACCCGGGTGCGTTCGGGGGCGTCCGACGCGCTGTAGTTTCCGTCCGCGTCCTTGGTGCCGCGGACCAGGGTCGGCTCGATCCGGACCCCGCCGTTGGCGATCGTCTGGTAGACCGATGCGGCCTGCATGGCGTTGAGCGAGAGTCCCTGGCCGAAGGGGATCGTGTACTGCTGCGAGGTCGACCAGTCCTGCGGCTTGGCGAGGATGCCGGGCGACTCGCCCGGGTAGTCGAGTCCGGTGGTACTGCCGATGCCGAACTTGCGCAGGTAGGAGTAGAGGACCTTGTTGGCCTCGGCCTGTGTCTTCCCGAGCTGCCCGGTGGCCAGGATGGTGCCGATGTTGCTCGACTTGGCGAGTACGCCGTTGAGCGTGAGGTACCAGGTGGGGTGGTCGATGTCGTCCCGGAAGAGCCGGTCGCCCCGGTGCAGCCGGTTGGGCACGGTGACGTGTGTCCCCGGCGTCGCGGCCCCCTCCTCCAGTACGGCGGCCATCGACATGACCTTGCTGGTGGAGCCCGGTTCGTACACGTCCTGGAGCGCGGCGTTGCCCAGGGCCGTCGCGTCGCTCCGCGTGAGGTCGTTCGGGTCGTATCCGGGAGCGTTGGCCATGGCCAGGACCTCACCGGTCCTGGTGTTCTGCACGACCACGTAGCCGCGGTCGGCCTTGGACTTCTCGACCTGGTCGGCGATGGCGCGCTGGGCCGCCCACTGGATGTCGCGGTCGATCGTCAGCTCGACGTCGGTGCCCGCGACGGCCGGGATCTCGGTGGAGCCGGCCGTCGGCACGGGCCGGCCGCCCGCCTGGGCGTAGCGGATCTTGCCGTCCTCGCCCTGGAGCTGCCCGTTCAGCTGTGCCTCCAGGCCCCCGCCGCCCTTGCCCTCGGCGTTGACGAACCCCAGTATCCCGGCGGCGAGGCCGCCGTTCGGGTAGACCCGCTTGGTGGTGGGCTCCTGGAGGACTCCGGCCAGCACGTTGGCCCCGGGGCCCCCGGCGGCCCTGTCCTCGGCGGCCTTCTCCGCGAAGACGGACTTGAGGTCCTTGATCTGCTTCCAGACCTGTGGGGTCTGGCGGCGTGCCAGGACGGTGTAGCGGCTTTCGGGGGTCGAGAGCTTCTTCGCGATCTCCGCCTCGTCCTTGCCGAGGATCGGGGCGAGCAGCGCCGCGGCCTGCTGCGGGGCGTCCGGCGCCTTGCTGTCCTCGGGGGTGAACAGCTTCGGGTCGGCGGTGATGTCGTGCGCGTCGACGCTGGTGGCCAGGGCGATACCGCTGCGGTCGGTGATCTCGCCGCGTTCGGCGGCGATCGTGTACTCGAGGTAGCGGTTCTTCTCGGCCTTCGCGGCGTAGGTGGCGGCGTCGACGGCCTGGACCTGGAGGAGCCGTACGACGAACGCCAGCATGACGAGGGTCAGGCAGAGGCTGATCAGGCGCAGCCTGGGGCGTGGGCTGCCCAGCCGGATGGACTGCGGGGAGCCGCCCCGCGGCTTCCGGGCCGCGGCCGGCCTCCGCTGAGCCGGACGGCCGGCGGGCCGGGGACGTCCCGATCCGCCCGTGGCGTTACGGGGGCGC
Source organism: Streptomyces argenteolus (assembly GCF_042902585.1). Taxonomy (GTDB): domain Bacteria; phylum Actinomycetota; class Actinomycetes; order Streptomycetales; family Streptomycetaceae; genus Streptomyces; species Streptomyces argenteolus. Next base: position 963,377 of record NZ_JBIBEG010000002.1, on the reverse strand, counting down.
GCCGGGCCGGGTACGCGACGGCGCGGCGGTTCCTTGGACGGCACTGCGTCACCTGCCGGGGCTGGTCGGGGGCGATGTCGAGGGCGAGGGGGTGGAGGTCGCGGAGGGCGCCGGGGTGGACGCGGAGGAGGCCGGTGAGGGGGACCCGGACGGGGGGGCCTGGGCGGAGGGCCCGGCCGCGCCCGTCCCGGGTGCGGGGGCGGCGGGGGCGGGGGAAGGCTCCGCGGTGGCGCGCTCCGGCACACCGCGGACGGTTCCGTCCGGGTTCAGGAAGGCGGGACTGCCGCCGGGCACCATGCCGAGCTCCCTGGCCCGGCGTTCCAGCGCGTCGGGCTCCGAGTAGCTGTCCACGTCGCGCTGGAGGGCCTGCTGTTCGTCGGTGAGCTCGGTGGTCTCGCGCTCGAGCTTGCTGAGCCTGAACGATCCTTCGTTGAGCGCCGAGTTCAGCAGGAGGAGCGAGATCAGGCCACCGGCGAGCAGCAGCACGACCAGCAGGACGAAGGGGGTGCGGGCGGCGGTGCTCGGTCCCGACGGCATCAGCCGCGCGAGGCGGCCGGCCCGCCCCTTCATCTGCTCGGCCGTCCCGGTCACCGCGCCGCCACCGCCCTCGCCGGCGTCCGGCCGGCCGGGTGGGGGGCGCTCATCGCTCCTCCTCGCGGATCCGCTGGGCCCCGCGCAGCCGGGCGGGGGCGGCACGCCGGTTCTCGGCGACCTCCTCCTCCGTGGGCAGTTCTGCGCCGCGCGTGAGCAGCTTCAGCCGGGGCTGGTAGCGCTCGGGGACGACGGGCAGTCCGGGCGGTGCCGTGTTGGCGGCGCCGGCGGCGAAGACCTGCTTGACGAGCCGGTCCTCCAGCGAGTGGTAGGAGAGGACGGCGATCCGGCCACCGACGGCGAGCGTGCCCACTGCGGCCGGAATGGCCCGCTCCAGCACGGTGAGTTCGCCGTTGACCTCGATGCGCAGGGCCTGGAAGGTGCGCTTGGCCGGATTTCCTCCGGTGCGCTTGGCGGCCTGCGGCAGCGAGTCGCGGATGAGCTCGACGAGGCGGGCGCTGTTGGTGAAGGGTTCCTTCGCGCGCTCACGCACGATGGCCGACACGATGCGCTTGGCCTGCTTCTCCTCGCCGTAGGCGCGCAGGATCCGCACGAGTTCACCCGGCGGGTAGGTGTTGAGGACCTCGGCCGCGCCGATCCCGGTCGTCTGGTCCATGCGCATGTCGAGCGGCGCGTCCTGGGCGTAGGCGAAGCCGCGGTCGGCCTCGTCCAGTTGCATGGAGGAGACCCCGAGGTCGAAGAGCACGCCCTGGACCTTGGGGATGCCCAGCCGTTGGAGCACCTCGGGCAGCTCGTCGTAGACGGCGTGCACCAGGGTGGCCCGGTCGCCGTACGGTGCCAGGCGCTCGCCGGAGAGGCGCAGCGCCTCCTTGTCACGGTCCAGGGCGACGAGCCGGACGGCGGGGAAGGCGGCGAGCAGGGCCTCGCTGTGCCCGCCGAGCCCGAGGGTGCAGTCCACGACGACCGGGGGCCGGGGTCCCGTCGCCTCCAGAGCCGGGGCCAACAGGTCCAGGCATCGCTGGAGCATCACCGGGACGTGTCGGGTCTGGCTCAAAGCGCCCTCTCAGGCTCTGTCCCGTGATGGCCGCACGTGCGGTCTGGTCCCCGCCCGCTCGGAAGGGGAGGTCCGCCGGCGCCGGGGAAGGGGCGTCGGCCGACCGGCGAGCGGGAGAGGGCCGGGCCGCATGTACGCCGCACATCACAGGAGCTCGAAGAATGTAAAAATATGCAGAATGTGCAGGCGTGTCGGTAACTTCGCGTCACTTTAGTCCACCCTGCCATCCGATCCATTCCCGATCAACGAACGGCGCTGCGCGTCGTACCGTCGCCGCGGTCCGGAGAACCTCACCCGGTCGGGTGTCCTCGCGTGAGGCTTGTGGGTTACCTCACAACAAGCCGCGTTGACGTTCTTTGTCCCCTTCGACAGCACGTCGGCGGCGATCGCGAGGGATAACGTCATGGTTATGTCGACTTCTGCGCAGCCTTCCGCCGAGACCGATTCCCCCGCCACCTCCGGCACCCGGGCCGGAGAAACAGTGACCGACCGGCTGGTCGACCTGAACACGCGTTACGCGGAGGCGTTCACCGACCCGGGCATGGACGCCCGGCCGGTCCTGAAGGTCGCCGTCGTCGCCTGCATGGACGCCCGCCTCGACCTCCACCGGGCCCTGGGCCTGGAGCTGGGCGACTGCCACACCATCCGCAACGCCGGCGGCGTGGTCACCGACGACGTCCTGCGGTCGCTGACGATCAGTCAGCGTGCGCTCGGCACCCGCAGTGTCATCCTCATCCACCACACGAACTGCGGCATGGAGTCCCTCACCGAGGGCTTCAGGCAGGAGCTGGAGCTCGAGGTCGGGCAGCGCCCCGCCTGGGCCGTGGAGGCCTACACCGACGCCGACCAGGACGTGCGGCAGTCGATGCAGCGCGTACGCACGTCCCCCTTCCTCCTGCACACGGACGACGTGCGCGGTTTCGTCTTCGACGTGACCACCGGCAAGCTGCGCGAGATCCTCCCGGCCTCCTGAAGTCCCCGACATACGGACCACATCCGGCATATCGCCCCCAGTTGTCCACAGGCGAGTGACACGAAGCGGTAACGGCAACAAGAATGCGGGTGTGACATCTCTCCGGGTCCTCCGGAGAGTGTCCGTATTTCGGAGCGGGCCGGGCGGCTCTGTGCGTCGGCCCGTGCACAAGGGGCCGAGGAGGGCCGGGTGACGACCTATGACGATCGAGCGAGCCTCACAGATCTGACCACGACAGCGGAGCGGGTGCGCAGGTCGGTCGAGGGTGTGATCGAGGGCAAGCCTGAGGTCGTTCGGCTTTCGCTGACCGTGCTGCTGGCCGAGGGGCACCTCCTCATCGAGGACGTGCCCGGGGTCGGCAAGACGATGCTGGCCAAGGCGCTGGCACGGTCCATCGACTGCTCGGTCCGGCGCATCCAGTTCACCCCCGACCTGCTGCCCTCCGACATCACCGGGGTGTCGATCTTCGATCAGCAGCGGCGGGACTTCGAGTTCAAGCCCGGCGCGATCTTCGCCCAGATCGTGATCGGCGACGAGATCAACCGCGCCTCGCCCAAGACCCAGTCGGCGCTGCTGGAATCGATGGAGGAACGGCAGGTCACGATCGACGGCCAGACCTACGAGCTGCCCGATCCGTTCATGGTCGTCGCCACCCAGAACCCGGTGGAGATGGAGGGCACGTATCCGCTGCCGGAGGCTCAGCGCGACCGCTTCATGGCCCGTGTCTCGATCGGGTACCCGAGCGCCGAGGCCGAGCTGCAGATGCTCGACGTGCACGGCGGAGCCTCGCCGCTGGACGACCTGCAGCCGGTGGCCCACGCCCACGACATCGTGAAGCTGATCGAAGCGGTGCGCACGGTCCACGTGGCCGAGTCCGTCCGGCGGTACGCCGTGGAGCTGGTGGGCGCGACCCGGCGCCACCCGGATCTCAGACTCGGGGCGTCTCCGCGCGCGACCCTCCACCTCCTTCGCGCCGCCAAGGCCTCCGCAGCGCTCGCCGGGCGGGACTACGCCCTCCCCGACGACGTCCAGGCCCTCGCCGTCGCGGTGCTCGCCCACCGCCTGCTGCCCACGGCACAGGCGCAGCTCAACCGCCGTACCTCCGAGCAGGTCGTGCTCGACATCCTCCAGCGCACCCCGGTGCCGACCGCGGGCGGTACGGCCGCCCCGGCACAGCCGCAGCACCGGCCCGGCAGCCCGGTCTACGGCCCGCAGCCCGGCGCCCGGCGGCTGTGATGACGGCCGGAGAGCCCGGCCCCGTGGACGACGGCGACGACAAGGGCGGCCTGCGGGCCGCACTGAGCGGGCTGACGACCCGGGGCCGGTCGTTCCTCGCCGCCGGGGTGGCGGCGGCCGGCTGCGCCTACGTCCTCGGCCAGGGCGATCTGCTGCGGGTCGGCCTGCTGCTGGCGGTGCTCCCCCTGGTCTGCGTCGTCGTGCTGCACCGCACCCGCTACCGGGTGGCGGGCAGCCGGCGGCTGTCGCCGTCCCGGGTGCCCGCCGGCTCGGAGTCGCGGGTCCATCTGCGTATGGAGAACGTGTCGCGGATGCCCACGGGCCTGCTGATGCTCCAGGACCGCGTGCCGTATGTCCTGGGCCCACGGCCCCGGTTCGTACTGGACCGGGTGGAGGCGGGCGGCGTCCGCGAGGTGTCCTACCGGGTCCGGTCCGATCTGCGCGGGCGCTATCCGCTGGGACCGCTCCAGCTGCGGCTCAGCGACCCCTTCGGCATGGTCGAACTCACGCGCTCCTTCAGCGCCTACGACACCCTCGTGGTCGTCCCGCGCACCGAGCCGCTCCCGGCACTGCGACTGGCCGGGGAGGCCTCCGGGTACGGCGACGGGCGGCAGCGTTCGCTGGCGCTGGCAGGCGAGGACGACACCATTCCGCGCGGCTACCGCCACGGCGACGACCTCCGGCGGGTGCACTGGCGCTCCACCGCTCGTTACGGCGAGCTGATGGTGCGCCGGGAGGAACAGCCCCAACGCGCCAGGTGCACGGTGCTCCTGGACACCCGGCGGATCGCCTACCAGGGCGCCGGGCCCGGGTCCGCCTTCGAATGGGCCGTGTCCGGGGCGGCGTCCGCGCTGCTCCACATGCTGGAGCGCGGCTTCGCGGTGCGGCTGCTCACGGACGACGGGACCACCGTGCCGGGCGAGACCGCCGAGGGCTACGCGGGCTCGACCCAGGACTCCGCGGATTCGGCGGGCCTGATGATGGACACCCTGGCGGTCGTCGACCACTCCGACGGCGGGGGTGTCTCCCGCGCCTACGACGTGCTCCGGGGAAGCGGCGAAGGGCTGCTGGTCGCGTTCTTCGGCGATCTCGACGAGGAGCAGGTGACGGTGGCGGCCAGGATGCGTCAGCGCGCCCGCGGAGCCGTCGCCTTCGTGCTCGACGGCGACGCGTGGGCGCGCGGCAAGGACGCCGCTCCGGCGGCGCCTTCCGCCGAGCGCCTGCGGGTGCTCCGGGAAGCGGGATGGACAACGGTGCCGGTACCGCCCGGGGCGGAGCTGACCAGGCTGTGGCAGCAGGCGGGGCAGGAGCACTCCGGCGCCGGTTCGACGACAGGGCTCTCCGGGGGATGGTCATGAGCGGTCGTACGCGACTGGCGCTGTGCGCCTTCGTCGCCACGATGCTGGCGGCGGGGGCCTTGCTGCCCCTGGTCGAGACATCGAAGTGGGTGCTGCAGGCCGGCTTCCTGCTGGGCGTCCAGACCTGTGTGGGCGCGCTCGCCCGCAGGATGCGCCTCGCACGGATCCTGACGGTCTCCCTCCAGGTGCTCGTCACCCTCCTGACGCTCACCATGGCGTTCGCCAGGGAGCACGCCCTCTTCGGGGTGCTGCCCGGTCCTCAGGCGGTCCAGCGGCTCGCCGACCTGCTGGCCGCGGGCGCCGACGACGTCAACAGGTACGCCATCCCCGCACCCGCGACGGACGGCATCCGGCTGATGCTGATCGGCGGGGTGCTGCTCATCGGGCTCGCCGTGGACCTCCTCGCGGTGACCTTCCGTACCGCCGCACCGGCCGGTCTGCCGTTGCTCGCCCTCTACTCGGTGGCGGCCGGGCTCTCCGAGGGCGGGGCGGGGTGGATCTGGTTCACCCTCGCGGCCTGCGGATATCTGCTGCTCCTGCTGGCGGAGGGCCGGGAGCGGCTGTCGCAGTGGGGGCGGGTGTTCGGCGGTGTGTCCCGTACGTCGAACAGTCTGGCCGCCGGGCTGGACGGGTCGTCCGGACGCCCGCTCGCCCCGGTCCGGACGGGGCGGCGCATCGGAGCGGTGGCCCTGGGTGTCGCGCTGGCCGTGCCCGCCGCTCTGCCCGCGCTGGACGGCGGGCTCCTCGGTGGTACGGGCGGCGGGAACGGCCGGGGAGGAGGCGGCGGGACGATCTCGGCGGTGAATCCGCTGGTCTCCCTGCAGAACAACCTCAACCAGGCGGAGAACCGCGAGGTGATGACGTATCGCACCAACTCCGCGAGCCCTCAGGACTTCTACCTGCGCATCCTGGCGCTGGACCAGTTCAGCGGCGGCGAGTGGCGTCCCTCGACCCGCCGGCTGAGCGACGTACCGGACCGGCTGCCGCAGCCGACCGGGCTGGGCACGGATGTCTCCGTCACCGAGATCCGGACGAACATCTCGGCCTCCCGCTCGTACCAGCAGACGTATCTGCCGCTCCCCTACCCGGCGAGCGAGGTGAACGTCCAGGGCCGCTGGCGGTACGAGCCCGAGGGGCGCACCCTCGTCGGTGACGACGGCCAGACCACGGGCGGCGCCCGCTACGAGGTCAGCAGCCTGGTGGTGGAGCCCACGGCCTCGCAGCTGGGTGAGGCGAGGGCAGCGCGGTCGGAGCTGGTCCGGGAGTACACCCGGCTTCCCGCGTCGCTGCCCGACGTGGTCGAGGACACCGCCGAGCAGGTCACGGAGGGTGCGGCCAACGACTACGAGCGGGCCGTGAAGCTCCAGGACTGGTTCGCCTCGGAGGGCGGCTTCCGTTACGACACGACGGTGACCTCGGGGACCGGCACGGCGGCGATCGAGCGGTTCCTGAAGGACAAGGAGGGCTTCTGCGTCCACTTCTCCTCCACCATGGCCGCGATGGCCAGGGCCCTGGGGATTCCGGCCCGGGTGGCGGTGGGCTTCACGCCCGGCACGGCACAGGCCGACGGTTCGGTGTCGGTGGGGCTGCGGGACGCGCACGCCTGGCCCGAGCTGTACTTCGAGGGCGTGGGGTGGACCCGCTTCGAGCCCACCCCGTCCCGCGGGAGCGCCCCCTCGTACACCCGGCCGGACGCGCCCTCCCAGGACCCGAGCGATCCTGCTCTGCCCACGGACGACGCTTCGGTGGCACCCACGGCCGCGCCCTCCGCGACGGAGTCCTGCCCGGTTCAGGAGCGCCGGCAGGGTCAGTGCGGTGCGGCCGCGGTTCCCGGCGCGGTGGATTCGTCCGATCCGGGGACACCGGCCGGTGTGGTGGCTTTGTGGGTGCTGGGTTCCCTGGTGGTGCTGGCGCTTCCGCTGCTGCCGATGCTCTGGCGGCTGCGCGTCCGCAGGCGGCGACTGGGCGCCTTCGGCGGTACGAGTCCCACGGACGACGCCATCGGCGGTGCCGCCGGGACCGGGGGTGGCCCGGACGGAGCGGCGCCCTCGACGGGCCGCGGCGCGCGTCGGGGCTCCTCCGGACGCACGGCCGCCGATGCCACTGTTCGGGTGATGACGGCTTGGCGGGAGCTGACCGACACGGCCTGGGACCACGGCATCGTCCCGGACGAGTCGCAGACCCCGCGCAAGGCCGCGGCCCGTGTCGTACGGCTCGGGGGCCTCGACGGAGCGGCGGCCTCGGCGGCCCACCGGCTGGCGGGTGCGGTGGAACAGGTCCTCTACGCGCCGACGCCCCGCGTGGCCGGCGGCTCGGCCCAGGACGTGCGGGAGGTGCGGGAGGGGCTGTGGGCCGCAGCCGGCCGTTGGGGCAGGGTGCGGGCGACGCTGGCACCCCGCTCCGCCGTTCGGGTGATCTGGGCGATGTCGGAGGCCCGGGCGGAGCTCGGCCGGAGGTGGTCGGAACGGCTGGGCCGTGACCGCTGGGCAGCACGACTGCGCAGGGTGTCACGACAGGAGGGCTGACTCCGGGCCCGGGCCTAGTCGGGGCTGGTCGCGCACGGGGGCCGGGCACGAGTCGGGGCTGGTCCCGAGTCGGGGCTGGTCCCGCACGGGGCCCGGGCCCACACCGGGGCCCGGACTCCCGCCCGTGGGCTGCCGCACGTGGAAGCCCGCTTCGCCCCCTCGCGCCCTCGCGCCTCGGCGCCTGGGTACCTCGGCTACTCCCGGTTTCCGCTGCGCCGGTCTGGCTGCTGCTCCTGGCCCGGGCTGCTCCCGAGCGTGGGGTGACGGGCTGCCGGGTCGAGGGGCGGAGAGGCTGAGGAACGGACGGGCTGCTCCCGAGCGTGGGGTGACGGGCTGCCGGGTCGAGGGGCGGAGAGGCTGAGGAACGGACGGACTGCCGGGGGCGGGACCGACGGCCTGTGGAACTCGCTGCGGCTGTCCAGGGACCCTGGGGGGCGCAGCCGTCGCCAGGAGCCCAGGAGGTCGCAGCCGCTGCCTGTGGGTGGTCGCCGCCTCTGCGGCAGGGCCTCCGCGCTCGCCTCCGGCCGCCGGGGGCGCCTGGGCGCTCGCCCTCGCTGCCCCGAAGGGCCTGAGAACTCGCTGCCGCTGTCCGCGCTCCGGACTCCCGAGGGCTCAGGCTCTCCGAGCGGCCAGGGCCGGGGCTCTCCCAGCTCACGTGGCCCGCCGCGACCCAGGGATCCACCGGCTCACGCCCCAGGCCCACGGCACGGCCGGTACGGGCACCAGGGCAGTCTCCGCAGTCCCCCTGCCGGCGCCCGAATTCTGCTCCCCGCCACGGCCCACCCCGGTAGAACCTGGCCGACCCCCTGAATGGGAGCCCGGTGGCCCTTGTGGAACCCGCCCACGCGGGCCCTTGCCGACCCGCGGTGGGCCCTTTCTCAGGCCTCCGGGGCCGAGAAGCCGATGGGGCCGGCCGCCCTCGTGAGGCCGCTGTCGCCCGCTGGGGCCATGGGTGACCGCTCGGCGGCTTGGACCCGGGAAGGCCGCTCGGCCCGCCCGGGAAGGCCCGCCGGCCCAGGTCAGCCCTCCCAGGCGCGTACCGGCAACGCGTGAGGGGCGGTCGCATGGTGCGACCGCCCCTCACGTGGGTCCAGCGTCAAGTTCTCGTTGTGTGCACGCCACATCACCGGCCGGGGGACGTCCACCGGCCAGGACGCTCAGCGCTCACTGGCCCTGTTCGTCGCGGCGGCGCTGCCACCGCTCTTCGATCCGGTTCATCATCGACCGGCGCTGCCTGGGGTGTCGGCGTTCGCCTCCACCCCCGCTCGCACTCCCGGCCGGCTGTTGCTCACCGGGCTTGGGCGCTTTGCGCCACCCGGTGACCGCCAGCACGGCGCAGCCCAGCATGACGAGGAATCCCGCCACGCTGACCCAGGTCTGCTGGAAAACCATTCCGGCCATGAGGAGCGCGATACCCACCAGAAAGCCGGCCACCGCCTGGTAGACCCGTCGCCGGGTGTACCTGCGCAGCCCGCTTCCCTCAAGCGCTGTAGCGAACTTGGGATCTTCGGCGTACAGCGCTCGCTCCATCTGCTCGAGCATTCGCTGCTCGTGCTCCGAGAGCGGCACGGAGTCCTCCTCGTCGTCGGCCGCGGGGGCGACCGGTATGCGGCCCTTCCAGGATAGGCAGGGATTCGCCCCCGTGAAACCCGCCCTCTAGCCATAGCCAGTCCGGACCGCCATGTCGGCTCGGCTGCTGAGGCGTAGATTCCCCGACCTCCGATCCGTCATGCCGGATGGTGTCACCCGATCATACGGGGCTCGCGGCCCGATCGGGTGTTCTGGGCCGTACTCCGTCTGCAGCTGCGTTGCTGATCAGCCGTGCTCCGGTCACTCCGCGTCCACGCCCGTGCGGGCTCCCCGTCACGCCCTAGGCGCGCTTTTCCCCCAGAACGTGCAGCTGGGTCGCCACCGCGTGGAAGGCCGGGAGTTCCGCGACGGCCGCCTCCAGCCGGAGCAGCTCTTCCATCGCGCCCGGCTCGGTGTCCACGAGAACCCCGGGCACGAGGTCGGCGAAGACCCGCACACCGTGCACGGCGCCGACCTCGACCCCCGCGTCGGCGACCAGTTCCGTCAGCTGGCCGGCGGTGAACCTGCGGGGCACGGGGTCGCCGCCGCCCCATCGCCCGGCCGGGTCCGTCAGGGCCTGCCGGGCTTCCGCGAAGTGACCGGCGAGCGCCCGCGCCAGGACGGCGCCGCCGAGACCGGCGCCGAGCAGGCTGAGCGCGCCGGACGGGCGGAGCGCGTCCACCGCGTTCCGTACGCCTTCGGCGGGGTCGTCCACGTACTCCAGGACGCCGTGGCAGAGGACCGCGTCGTAGCCGTCGCGCTCCACCACGTCGAAGAGGCCGAGGATGTCGCCCTGGACACCGCGCACCCGCTCCGCGACCCCGGCCTCGTCCGCGCGGCGCTCCAGCGCGAAGAGCGCGTTGGGGCTGGGGTCGACGACGGTGACCCGGTGGCCGAGCCGGGCGACGGGCACCGCGAAATTGCCGGTGCCACCGCCGGTGTCCAGCACGTCCAGGGTTTCCCTGCCGGTCGCCTTGACCCGGCGCTCGAGAGCCTCCTTGAGAACCTCCCAGACCACGGCGGTACGGAGGGAGGCGCGGGGGCGCAGCTGGTCCGACACGGCGATTGACTCCTCGGCGCGGTGCCGCCACGGACGGCGGAGCGTGAACGGTGCAGGTGGTACGGGTCCTCTCCACCCTATTGCCTCGCACCGCCCCGTCGGTCACTCCCCGTCCCGCCGTCGGCCCGTCCCCTCCTTCCGGGGCTGCGGAAGGACGGGCTGGAGGACCAGAAGCCGCTCGACCAGTCGCAGGAACATGGCGACGTCACGCAGCAGGTCGTCGGCGTCCCGGCTGGTGGCGGCGCCGGGTATGCCGGCCTCCGCACGGGCCCTGCGCCCCGCGCCGGAGGCGAACAGCGCGCTCCATTCGGTGAGTTCGGGCGCGATGTCGGGCAGCACCTCCCAGGCGCTGCGGATCCGCTCCTTGCGGCGGCGGCCGGTCTCGGGCCTTCCGCGGGCGGCGAGGACGGCGGCGGCGGTACGCAACGCGGCGAGGTGCGCGGTGGCATAGCGCTCGTTGGGCACGGCGAGTGCGGCGGCCTCCTCCAGGCCGGTGTGAGCCTGGGCGAGCAGGTCGAGGGCGGCGGGTGGCGCCGTGGTGCGGCGCAGCACGGGGTGGACGTCGGTTGCCGGACCGGTCAGTGAGGGGGCAGGGCTGCCTGCGCGGCGCCGCGGGGCGGCGGCTGCGGACGAGCTGGCCATGACGAACCTCCTGTCGTCGTGTGACGGCTCCGTGGCCATCTGTATCCATCGTGACGGCCCCCACTGACAATCCCTCAGAACCTGCCCCTGACCTGCCACTTTGCTTCGCGCACGAGTTCGGGCTAGCTTTTTGCACTGACTGGTCAGTTCAAAGAAGTGAGGTGGGGGTCGTGGACAGCCCGCACGGGGCGGCACTGAGCGCCGAGGACTTCGGGCTGGAAGGACCGCGCGGCTGGGCCTTCCAGGGCGTCGGGTTCCGCGCCGCCCCCGGATCGCTCGTCGCGGTCGAGGGGCCGTCGGGCTCGGGCCGCACCTGTCTGCTGCTCGCGCTCACCGGCCGGATGCGCGCCACGTCCGGACACGCCGAGGTGGGGGGCGAGCGCCTGCCGGGGCGGCTCGCCGCCGTACGCCGCTTCAGTGCGCTCGGCCCGGTCCCCGGGGTCAGCGAACTGGACCCTTCCCTCACCGTCGCGGAACACCTGCGCGAACGGGCTCTGCTGCAACGGCTTTTCGGCACCTCGCCACGTGCCCTGCTGCGCTCCCGCGCCACTCGCGCCGCCGCGGCCAAGGCGAGGGTGGACACGGCGCTGGAGGCAGCGGGGCTGGACCTGGCGGCGCTCCCCAAGGCCGAACGGACCTCCGTGCGGGACCTGGAGCGCCTGGAGGCACTGCGTCTCTCCGTCGCCCTCGCGCTGACGAGCCGCCCCCGGCTCCTCGCGGTGGACGACACCGACCTCAAGCTCTCACCCGCGGACCGCGCACAGGCCTGGGAGCTGCTGCGCGCCCTCGCGGACGGCGGGACCACCGTGCTGGCGGTGTGCAGCGAAGCACCCGAGGACGCACTGACGGTCCGCACCCGCCCGTCGGCGGGAGCCCGGACCGACGCCGACGGCACCACGACGGAGAAGGAGACGGCCGATGCGATCGCCGAAGCTGGCCGCGCTTGAACTGCGCAGGTTCGGCAGGGGCCGGATGCCGCGCGCCGCGCTCGTCGCGCTGCTCCTGCTGCCCCTGCTGTACGGAGCCTTGTACCTCTGGTCCTTCTGGGACCCGTACGGGCGGCTCGACCGCATCCCCGTCGCGCTGGTCAACGAGGACAAGGGCACGGACACCGGAGGTGAACACCTCGCGGCCGGGGACGAGATCTCCGGCCGGCTGCTGGACTCCAGGGTCTTCGACTGGCACGAGGTCGGCTCCGCCGAGGCCGAACGGGGCGTCGAGGACGGGACGTACTACCTCTCCCTGACCATGCCCGAGGACTTCAGCCGGCGGATCGCGTCGAGCGCCGGGGACGCCCCGGAGACCGGCGCGCTCCAGGTCCGCACGAACGACGCCAACAACTACATCGTCGGCCAGATCTCCAGGACGGTCTTCGCCGAGGTCCGCAGCGCGGCGTCGGCCAAGGCCTCGCGTGGATTCCTGGACCGGATCTTCATCAACTTCTCCGGCCTGCACGACGCCACCGCGAAGGCGGCGAAGGGGGCCGACGATCTCGAGAGCGGCGTCGAGAAGGCCAAGAAGGGCTCCAAGGAGCTCGCGGAGGGGCTCAAGGACGCCAAGGCGGGCAGCGGCAAGCTCTCCACCGGCATCACCCGCCTGGACAAGGGGGCGGGCGAACTGGCCACGGGATCCCGGCAGGTCGCCGACGGCACCCAGCTCCTCGCCGACAAGGTCGGCAAGGCCGCCGCCGACGTACGCCCCTTCCTCAAGGACAACGGCAAGGCCATCGGGGACGCGGCGCGGCTGGTGGCGGACTCCTCGAAGGCCGTACGGGACAACCTCGACCTGCTGGTCGAGGCTGCGCCCACCGCCGCCTCCGCCGCCCACACGGCCTCCGGCGAGCTCTCCGGGGTCTACCGCACACGCTGCGAGGACCAGCCGGTTCCCGACCCCGGCGTCTGCCCCCAGCTGAAGCGCGCCGTGACGGCGGCGGCGGACGTCGCCGCCGTCGCCGACGACGTGAACGCCCTGGTCACGGACCAGAAGGGTGATCTCACCGCGCTGCGCTCCCAGCTGGCCACCTTGCAGAAGCAGGCGGACGCCCTCGCGAAGCGCTCGCCGCACCTGGACACGGATCTGGAGTCCGCCGTCGCGCGGATCGACAAGCTCAACACCGGCGCGCACAAGGTCGCCAAGGGCGCCGGGACACTGCACACCGGACTGGGCACCGCCAAGACCGGCGCAGGGGACCTGGACGCCGGGGTCAAGAAGCTGAAGACGGGCGCGACGAGCCTGAAGAGCGGGCTGTACCGGCTGGGTGACGGCTCGGCGACCCTCGCCCAGGGGCTGCACGACGGCGTCGGAAAGATCCCCGACTACGACGAGGAGGACCGTGACGCCCGGACCGGGGTGATGGCCGATCCCGTGCGGCTGGCCTCGTCCTCACTGCACGCGGCCCCCAACTACGGCACCGGATTCGCCCCTTACTTCATCCCGCTCTCGCTGTGGGTGGGCGCGATGGTGGCGTACATGCTCATCCAGCCGCTCAACCGGCGGGCGCTCGCGGCGGGGGCTCCCGCCTGGCGCATCGCCTTCGCGGGCTGGCTGCCGGTCGCCGCGATCGGCCTGCTCCAGGTGGCCGCCCTGATGTCCGTGCTCCACTGGCGGCTGGGTCTGCAGATGACGCACGCCGCAGGGACGCTCGGCTTCCTGGCCCTGGTCACGTGCTGCTTCGCCGCGATCGTGCAGTGGCTCAACGCCCGCTTCGGCGCGGCGGGGCGGATTCTCGTGCTGGCGGTGCTGATGCTCCAGCTGACCTCGGCCGGGGGCACGTATCCCGTCCAGACCAGCCCCGGGTTCTTCGGGGCGATCCACCCCTTCCTGCCGATGACCTACGTCGTGGAAGGGCTGCGCCGGCTGATCACGGGCGGCGGGCTCGGCCCGGTCTGGCAAGGCTGCGCCGTGCTGCTGGCCTTCACCGCGGGCGCGCTGGCGCTGACCGCGCTCTCCGCACGGCGCAAGCAGGTGTGGACACTGGACCGGCTCCACCCGGAGCTGAGTCTGTGACGGCGCCGGCACCTGTGAGAATCGTCGGCATGGACAGCAGTAGCACCACGCGCCGCCAGGCCACCCGGCAGAAGCTCTACGAGGCGGCCGTCACCCTCATCGCGGAAAAAGGTTTCTCGGCGACCACGGTGGACGAGATCGCCGAGCGGGCCGGGGTCGCCAAGGGCACGGTCTACTACAACTTCAAGAGCAAGACGGAGCTCTTCGAGGAGCTGCTGCGCCACGGCGTAGGGCTGCTCACCCAGTCGCTGCGGTCCGCCGCCGACGGAACGGCCGCCCGGGGCGGCAGCCGGGTGGAGGCCCTGGACGCCATGATCCGGGCGGGCCTGGTCTTCATCGACCGCTACCCGGCGTTCACGCAGCTGTACGTCGCGGAGCTCTGGCGCACCAACCGCGCCTGGCAGTCGACCCTCCTCGTGCTGCGCCAGGAGGCGGTCGCCGTCGTCGAGGGGGTGCTCCGGGAAGGCGTGGCCGGCGGGGAGCTCAGCGAGGAGATCGACATCCAGCTGACAGCCGCGGCCCTGGTGGGCATGGTCCTCGTGGCGGCACTCGACTGGCAGGCGTTCCAGCCGGAGCGGACGATCGACGACGTGCACTCCGCCCTGTCCCTGCTGCTGCACGGCCGCGTCAGCGGGCGCTGACGCCCCTGGGCCGGGAGTCCGGAAACGCGAGAACGCCGGTCCGGTGGAATTCGATCCCCCCGAATTCCGCCGGACCGGCGTCCCGTACCGCCGTGGAGCTCTCCCCCGTGACCCCGTCCCCCGTTCCCCCGTGGTCCCGGAGCTCCACCCGGTGTGCCCCCGTTACGTCCGGGGTGCGGTGCCGTTCCGCCGCCCCGTGCCGGCGGTCCGGGCGCCGCGCCCCTTCCGTGGTCTCCACTCTTCCGTCTGCGCAGGTGGAGGCCCATCCGCGTCGCTACTCATCTCGCTCACTAGGTAGGGGTACTCAGGCCTGTGTGGCCGTGCCCACCCGGGCGCCAGCCCGGCTGGCTACGATCGCCTCCGTGTCCGTACTCCCCCTGGTGTTCACGAGTGGCTGGGCCAGCGGGATCAACGCCTACGCGGTGATCCTGCTCCTCGGCGTCTTCGGCGCGACCGGTCTCACCGACGAGGTGCCCGAGGCGCTCCAGCGCACGGATGTGCTCGTCGTGGCCGGGGTGCTGTTCCTGTGCGAGGCGGTCGCCGACAAGATCCCGTACGTGGACTCGGCCTGGGACACCGTGCACACGGTGGTGCGGCCCGTGGCCGGTGCGGTCGTCGCGGCGCTGCTGGCCGGCGAGAGCGGGTCGCTGCCGGAACTGGTGGCAGGAGCCGTCGGCGGCTCGACCGCGCTGATGAGCCATCTGGTGAAGGCGGGCACCAGGATGGCGGTCAACACCTCGCCCGAGCCCTTCAGCAACATCGGGGTAAGCCTCGCGGAGGATCTCGGCGTCGCCGGGATCATCACCTTCGCGGTCTTCCACCCGGTGGCCGCGGCCGTCGTCGCCGCGGTCCTGCTCCTGCTCGGCCTGGTGACCGTGGTCTTCCTCTCCTCCCGCGTCCGCCGGTTCCTCCGTCGCAGGGCGCAGCGCCGCGAGGAGAGGCGTCCGGCCGTGGAGGGCGCACCCCGGCCTCCCGGATGACGTGTCGGTGGCACCCCTTAGGGTCACTGACATGGCACGAATTGCGGTGATCGGCGCCGGGGCGGGCGCGATGGCGGCGGCGGCCCGGCTCTCCGTGGCCGGCCACCGGGTGACGGTGTACGAGCGGTCGAAGACCCATGGCGGCTCGCTCGGCCGGTATGCCCGTGACGGGTTCGTCTTCGACACGGGCCCGGGGCTGCTGCACCTGCCCGCGGTCTACCGCGACCTGTTCGTGAAGACGGGCAAGGAGCCGCTGGAGCGGTGCCTCACACTGACCCAGGTCGACCCGGCGAGCCGTCATCTCTTCGCCGACGGCACCACGGTGTCGCTGCCCAACGCCTCCAGGGCGGGAGTCGTCGGCGCGCTGGACCGGGTGCTCGGGGACGGGGCCGGGGCCCGCTGGGGGGAATTCCTGGACCGGGCGGGAACCGCGTGGGACCGGTCGCGCAGACCTCTGCTGGAGGAGCCGTTGCACGAGGACCGGCGGGCGCTGGGACGTGACCCCTACCCCGCGGTGCGCCGTCGCAGGCTGCTGCGTTCCCCGCTGGTGGCGGGGACGGTGGCGGAGATCGGCGCCTGGGAGCTGACGGACCCCCGGCTGGCCGCGCTGCTCGACGGCTACGCCCTGTCCTACGGGCTCGACCCCCGCCGCGCCCCGGCCGCCGCCGCTCTCCTTCCGTACATGGAGGAGACGTTCGGCAGTTGGTACGTCGCGGGGGGCATGCGGGCCCTGGCCGACGCGGTGTACGAGCGGTGCCTGGCGCGCAAGGTGGAGTTCGTCTTCGGCGCCGAGGCCGTCCGGGTGACCGAGAAGGGCGGCAGGGTGGCAGGGATCGAGCTGGCGGACGGCCGGGGCGTGGAGGCCGATCACGTGGTCCTGGGCGCGCGGCCGGCGCCGGGCCTGGTGCCGGTCCGGGGCGAGGCGCTCGGCGGGGCCCGGGAGTCGCCGGTGCCCGGCCGCTTCCTCGTGCTGCTGTCGCTGCGCGGTGCCCGCGAGCCCGGCACCGCGCACCGGACCGTGGTCCACGCCCAGGACCCCGCCGCGGAGCAGGAGGCGGTGTTCGGCGGGCGGACGGCTGAGCGGCCCACCGTGACGGTCCTGCGGCCCGACGACCCGGCCACCCGGCCCGACGAGGAGCACGAGGCGGTGACGCTGATGGTGACGGTGGCCCCGCACGGCCCGGTCGACTGGACGGACGCGGCGCTGCGCGAACGGTTCGCGGACTCGGTGATCGACCAGGCGGCGCGGGCCGTCCCGGGCCTGCGTGAGCGGATGCTCCACCGCGAGGTCCGCTCGCCCGCCGAGACCTGGGCCGACACCGGCGCCGAGGGCGGTTCGGTCCCTGCCCCGGCCCTGGCCGGGGCAGAGGGCGCCTATCTGCACGCGGGGAACCGCACTCCGCTGCCGGGCCTGTATCTGGCGGGCGGCTGGTCCCATCCCGGCGGCGGGCTGGCGCACGCCGGGATGTCGGGGGCCCTGGTAGCGGGCCTCGTGGTGGAGGGTGACGGCTTCCGCGGCTCCCGGTGAGCCGCGGCCGGCCCGTCGCCGGCCGCCGCCGGATCAGTAGCGGTACTGCTCGTTCTGGCCGGTGTCGTACCCGTTCCCGTACGGGGCGGGCTGCACGGGTGCCTCGGGAGGCAGCGGGGGGTACCGGTCGCTCTCGCGCTGCTGCGGGACCCACACCCCGCCCGGCGGGGTGTCGGAGGCGTACTGCCCGGCATAGGGATCGGCGGGCTGCTGCGGGCCGCCGTACGCGTCGTGGCCGTCCCCGGCGTAGGAGTCGTACGAGGGGTACTGCCCCGTTCCCGTTCCCGGGGCGCCGCCCGTTCCGATGTACGGGTCGGAGTAGGCGGCGTAGCCCGCCGGGTCCGTGCCGTAGTCGTACTGGCCCGTGTACGTGCCCTGGCCCTGGTAGGTGTCCTGGCTCTCGTAGCCGCCCTGGGCGTACGGGTCCTGAGCCGGCTGGCCGTAGCCGTTGTACGGGTCGTAGGCGGCGTACTGCGGCTGCGGCTCGCCGTGCTCGTCGTGCCCCTGCTGGTCCTGCCGGTCGCCGCCGCTCCTGGACTCGTCGGTGTAGATGCCGTACTGCCCGGTGTCGTCCGGCATGGGCTGCGGCTCGTAGACCGCCGAGGGTGCGGCCTGCGGTTCCGGCGCGCCCTCGTACTCCAGGCCGGAGACCTCCAGGGTGGGCTTCTTGGCGCCCTGGTCGGCGGAGCCGCGACGGCGGCGGCTCTCGCCGGGGCTGCCGCCTATCGCCCATCCGGTCGAGAAACCGCGCCGGAAGGAGAGCGTCACATAGGTCTGCCCGGTCGCGAAGGCGATGGCCCCGAGGGCGATCACCACGACAGAGGGGATGAGCACCCCCAGGACCACCCCGAGGAAGCCGGCGAAGGCGAGCAGCCGCCAGCGCAGCCGCGCCTTGTACTGCAGCAGCACCTCGCCCAGCAGCCACAGCGCCACTATGCCGAATGCGATGTAGAGGACCGTCCAGCCCACGCCCGCCCCCTCCTGCGGCCACCGCCCCGGTTGGTGGCGGGTACGGCCGGTCAGGACTGCTTGTGCAGTCCGAGATTCTCGTAGATCTCGAGTGTCGCCGTCGAGTTGTTGAGCGTGATGAAGTGCAGCCCCGGGACACCCTCGGCGAGCAGCTTCGCGCAGAACTCCGTGGCGAACTCGATGCCAATGGAGCGTACAGCCGCCGGGTCGTCCTTCGCGGCGAGGATGCGTTCTTTCAGCGAGGACGGCAGGGACGCGTTGCTGAGCTGGGCGAATCGTTCCAGTTGTTTCACGCTGGTGAGCGGCATCACCTCGGGGATGACCGGGGTCTCGCAACCGGCAGCGACCACACGGTCACGCATCTGGAGGTAGCTCTCCGGGTGGAAGAACATCTGGGTGATCGCGTAGTCCGCGCCGGCCCGGCACTTGTCGACGAAATGCCTGACGTCGGAGTCCCAGTCGGACGACCGGGGATGCATCTCGGGAAACGCGGCGACGCCGACGCAGAAGTCGCCGGCCTCCTTGATGAGCCGGACGAGATCGGCGGCGTACCGCACGCCCTGCGGGTGCTCGACCCACTCGGCCATCGGGTCGCCGGGCGGGTCTCCGCGCACCGCCAGGATGTTGCGGATACCGGCGTCGGCGTACTGCCCCACCATGTTGCGCAGTTCGGCGATCGAGTGGTCCACCGCGGTGAGGTGGGCCACCGGGGTGAGGGTGGAGTCGGCGGCGATCTGCTGGGTCGCCCGCACGGTCCCGGCGCGGGTCGAGCCCCCGGCACCGTACGTCACGGAGACGAAGCTCGGTCCCACCGCTTCGACCCGGCGCAGGGCGTTCCAGAGATTCCGCTCGCCCTTCTCGGTCTTGGGCGCCCAGAACTCGAACGAGTAGGACATCTCGCCGGTCGCGAGGAGCTCACGCACGGTGCGCGCGTGATCCGTCCTGGTGGAAGGTGTACCAAGGGCCATACCCGGAGGTTAACCAGGGCCTGGCGGTACCCCAACCAGAGGAAGAAATTTGTCCGGAATGAGGTGGATTTTGTCCACCCCTCGGACATCTCTCCGTCACCCGCGTCCGGAGTGCCGGAGGGCGGGTTTCCGGGTCAGCGGGAGTACTCCCTGATGCGCCGGGCGAGGTCGGCGGCGGCAGCCCCCGGATCGGCGGCCTCGGTGAGGGCCCGCACGACGACGACGCGGCGCGCCCCGGCGTCCAGCACCTCGTCCAGATTGCCGGCATCGATTCCGCCGATGGCGAACCACGGCCGTGTGGTGCCGAGTGAGGCGGCGTACCGCACGAGGCCGAGGCCCGGGGCGTGACGGCCCGGCTTGGTCGGCGTGGGCCAGCAGGGACCCGTGCAGAAGTAGTCGACGCCCGCCTCGGCGACGGCGGCGTCGACCTCGGACTCGGCGTGGGTGGAGCGCCCGATCACGGGCCCGTCGCCGAGGACGGCGCGGGCGGCGGGCACCGGCAGGTCGCCCTGTCCGAGGTGCAGCACGTCGGAGCCGATGGCGTGGGCGACGTCCGCCCTGTCGTTCACCGCGAGGAGCGCGCCGTGACGCTTGCAGGCGTCGGCGAACACGGCGAGGTGGTCGAGCTCCTCGCCCGCCTCCATGCCCTTGTCGCGCAGCTGGATGATGTCGACCCCGCCGGCCAGCACCGCGTCGAGGAACTCGGGGAGATCGCCCTGCCGCTTCCGGGCGTCCGTGCACAGGTAGAGCCGGGCGCCGGAGAGCGTGGAGCGAGGCGTGGACATGATGAATTCCCCCGTCGGTGCGTCGTCGGATCAGTGGTACGTCATGGGACGGCCGTGCCGGTAACGGCGGAGTGCGGGCCGCGTGTGCCACGGCCCGCACCCCACTCACGGTCGTCCGGTCAGACGGCGAGCGCCTGGGCCCGGCGCTTCACCTCCGTACCGCGATTCTCGCTCAGGGCCTGCGCCGGGGTTCCGGGCAGGGTCGGGTCGGGGGTGAAGAGCCATTCCAGCATCTCTTCGTCGTTGTAGCCGTCGTCCCTCAGGAGCGTCAGGGTCCCTGCGAGACCCTTCACCACCTTGGTGCCGTCGATGAAGGCGGCGGGCACCTGGAGCGTCCGGTTCTCACCACGTCGTACGGCGATGAGCTGGCCTTCCTTGACCAGCTGCCGTACGCGCGTCACCTCGACATCGAGCATTTCCGCGATGTCGGGAAGGTGGAGCCAGGCGGGGACGAGAGCATCGATCTTTGCGTCAATCTCGGTCACAAGGACAAGCGTGCCATCCCGGACCGACAGCCGGTAGCCGGGCCGGGCGTACGAGGCCGCGCCTACTCCGGGAGCGCCGCCGATTTCAGCGGTACGGAGGAGTCGGCCGCCTTCACGGGATCGATCCGGGCGCCGGCCTCGACGAGCCTGCGCCCCTGCGCCAGATCGCGCGGCCTGCTGACGGCCAGGACCGCGACCAGGACCCCGCGCCGCAGCCAGCAGACCGTCCAGGACGCGTCCGCGGGGTCGCCCCGCCAGAGCAGGGTGTCGGCGCCGGCGTGGTGGCCGGCGTACTGCACGAAGCGGCCGAACTGCTCGGACCAGAAGTAGGGCACCGGGTCGTACGTCCTGGCCACACCGTCGGCGAGGGCGGCGGCGACCGTCCGGGGGCCCTGGAGCGCGTTGTCCCAGTGGTGCACGAGCAGCCGGGTGCCGTACCGGGCCGAGGGGAACGACGCGCAGTCGCCCACCGCGTGGACGTCGGGCAGCGAGGTGCGCAGCGAACTGTCCGCGGTGACCGAGCCGTCCGGGCCGAGTGCGATGCCCGAGCCCGCAAGCCAGCCCGTGGCGGGCCGCGCGCCGATGCCGACGACGACCGCCCCCGCGGGGACGACCCGGCCGTCCGCGAGGTGGACGGCGCCCGGCTCCACGCGTGCGACCCGGGCGCCGGTGAGGAGTTCGGCTCCGCTCTCGGCGTACCAGGCCGCCATCGGGGCGGCGACCTCCGCGGGCATCGTGCCGGCGAGCGGGCGGTCGGCGGCCTCGACGACGGTCACCGCACAGCCGGCCGCGCGGGCGGCGGTGGCGAACTCCGCGCCGATCCAGCCCGCACCGACGACCACGACGTCGTGCTGCCGGTCCAGGACGGGCCGCAGCCGCGCGGCGTCGTCGAGGGTGCGCAGCAGGTGGACGCCGGGCACACCCTCGGAGCCCGGCAGCACCACGGGTTCCGCCCCGGTGGCGAGGACGAGGGCGTCGTAGGCGACGGGCCCCTCGGGAGTGTCCAGCTCGTGGTCGGCCGCGCGCAGGCCGGTCACGTCGAGCCCGAGGCGCAGGGTGATGTCCAGTGCCTCGAAGTCGACGTCGAAGGCGGAGTCCTCGGCCTTGCCGAGCAGCACCGCCTTGGACAGGGGCGGCCGGTCGTAGGGCTGGTGCGGTTCGGCGCCGATGAGGGTGACGGTGCCGGTGAAGCCCTGTTCGCGCAGGGCCACCGCCGTCTGCACGCCGGCCATGCCCGCTCCGACGATCACCACGTCGCGGGGCAGGGCTCCCGCCGCCGGGTCCTGTGTCTGCTCGCTCACCCGTCCACCCTAGCCACCTGACGCGCCGTCAGCTCGCGAGCTCCTCGACCACGCTCGTCCCGCTGCCCTCCTGGGACTCCCACTCCCACGACTCGTCGAGGCGCACCCGGCCGTCGGGGAGCTCCGAGACGGCCGAGACGCAGTGCCCGGAGGACGTCGTCCCGTCCTGCTTCAACTGGACGTAGCGGAAGTCCAGTACGTCCGCCTCCCGGGTGCCGACGAGATGGCCGCGGACGACGTCGCCGCCGGTGTACTCGGCCCAGATCCGGCCCTCCTGCTCGTGGTACGTGAAGCGGGTCAGGGTCCCGACCTGGCCGGGGGCCTGGTCGGCGACCGGCGAGAGGACGAGTCCGTCGAGTGAACGGGCCACGGGTACTGCTCCCTTACTGGCTGTGGGCGGTGGGGTTAGGCTGGCCACCGTAAGACACTCGCGGGAGTCCGGACGCACCGGGCTGAGAGGGAGGCTGGCCGGCCTCCGACCGTACGAACCTGATCCGGGTCATGCCGGCGAAGGGAGGGGCTGGACGCCCATGCACATGCGCGCACGAAGTTCCGACGTCCTGGTGGTCGGGGGCGGCATCATCGGTCTGGTGACCGCGTGGCGGTCGGCCCAGCGCGGTCTGCGCACCGCTCTCGCCGATCCGGAGCCGGGCGGCGGTGCCGCTCAGGTCGCCGCGGGGATGCTCGCCGCCGTCACCGAACTCCACTACGGCGAGCAGATGCTGCTCGGCCTCAATCTGGCGTCCGCGGCGCGCTACCCGGAGTTCGTGGCCGAGCTGGAGGAGGCGAGCGGGCAGGGGACCGGCTTCCGCGCCTGCGGCACGCTGGTGGTGGCCCTGGACTCCGACGACCGGGCCCATCTCCGGGAGCTGCACGCACTGCAGGAACGTTCCGGGCTGGAGTCGGAGTGGCTCAGCGGCCGGGAGTGCCGCCGTCTGGAGCCGATGCTCGCTCCCGGTGTGCGCGGCGGGCTGCGGGTCGACGGCGACCACCAGGTGGACCCGAGGAGGCTCGCCTCGGCACTGGTCACGGCGTGCGAGAGGGCCGGAGTGGTCTTCCACCGGGCCTGGGTGCGGCGCCTCGGTGTCACGGGCGGCCGGGCGACCGGCGCCCTCCTCGCCGACGGTACGGAGCTGGCCGCCGGCCAGGTCGTACTCGCCGGAGGGAGCCTCAGCGGCCGGCTCGATGGGCTGCCCGATTCGGTGGTACCGCCCGTGCGTCCGGTCAAGGGGCAGGTGCTCCGGCTGACCGTGCCGCCGGCGTACGCCCCCTTCCTCAGCAGGACGGTCCGGGCCGTCGTACGCGGCTGCCAGGTCTACCTCGTCCCGCGTGCCGACGGTGAGCTGGTGGTCGGTGCCACCACCGAGGAGATGGGCTGGGACACCACGGTGACGGCGGGAGGGGTCTACGAGCTGCTGCGGGACGCCCACGAACTGGTGCCCGGCATCACCGAGCTCCCGCTGACCGAGACCCGGGCCGGACTGCGGCCCTCCTCGCCGGACAACGCGCCGCTGCTGGGCCCGACGGCGATGCCCGGGCTGCATCTCGCCACCGGCCACCACCGCAACGGGGTGCTGCTGACCCCCGTGACCGGCGACGTGATGGCCCACGTGCTGACCACGGGTGAGCTGCCCGAGGTGGGCCGTCCCTTCGCCCCGCACCGTTTCGGCCGTTCCCCCCTGATCGCATCCCCAGAAGCCCTCGCGCCGCAGGAGCAGCCCGCATGACACAGCCCGCGCCCGACGCCCACACCGCCGCACCTGCTCCCGTCCCGGTCGCGATCTCGGTCAACGGGGAACCACGGACCGTCCCCGCCGGCACCACGCTGGACGCCCTGGTCGCGACGCTGACCGCGGCCCCCTCCGGTGTCGCCGCCGCGGTCGACGAAGCCGTCGTCCCGCGCGGCACGTGGTCCGCCACGGTGCTGGCCGAGGGCCACCGCGTCGAGGTGCTCACCGCGGTCCAGGGAGGCTGACCGTGTCCGGCGATCTCCTCACCCTCGGCTCCACCACGTTCACCTCGCGGCTGATCATGGGAACGGGCGGGGCGCCCAGCCTCGACGTGCTGGAACGCTCCCTGATCGCCTCCGGCACCGAGCTGACCACGGTGGCGATGCGGCGCCTCGATCCCACCGTGCAGGGGTCGGTCCTCTCGGTGCTGGAGCGTCTCTCCGTCCAGGTCCTGCCCAACACGGCGGGGTGCTTCACCGCCGGGGAGGCGGTGCTGACCGCCCGGCTGGCCAGGGAGGCGCTGGGCACCGACTGGATCAAGCTGGAGGTCGTGGCCGACGAGCGGACGCTTCTGCCCGATCCGATCGAGCTGCTGGACGCCGCCGAAACGCTGGTCGACGACGGCTTCACGGTCCTGCCGTACACCAACGACGACCCCGTCACGGCCCGCAGGCTCCAGGACGTGGGGTGCGCGGCGATCATGCCGCTCGGCTCCCCCATCGGCTCCGGTCTCGGCATCCGCAACCCGCACAACTTCCAGCTGATCGTCGAACAGGCGCAGGTCCCGGTGATCCTGGACGCCGGGGCGGGCACGGCCTCGGACGCGGCCCTGGCGATGGAGCTGGGGTGCGCGGCCGTGATGCTCGCCTCGGCGGTGACCCGGGCGCAGGAGCCGGAGCTGATGGCCGCCGCGATGCGGCACGCGGTGGAGGGCGGGCGCCTGGCGTACCGGGCTGGGCGCATCCCGCGCCGCCACTTCGCCGAGGCGTCCTCCCCCGTCGACGGCCGGGCCGTGCTGGATCCGGAGCGCCCCGCCTTCTGAGGTCCGGCTGCGGGGGCCCGCTGGTCACAGCACGTGCATGCCCCTGTCACGGCTCGGCTCCAGAACGGCCGGCGGGAGACCCGCACCACTCCGTGGTGTCCGTGGCAGCTCGTAGACTCGCTCCGTGGACACGACCCTCCAGGACCCCCTCGTCGGGCAGCTGCTCGACGGCCGCTATCGCATCGACGCACGCATCGCCGTCGGCGGTATGGCCACGGTCTACCGGGCCATGGACACCCGGCTCGACCGTGTGCTCGCCCTCAAGGTGATGCACCCGGCGCTGGCGACCGACGCCGCGTTCGTGGAGCGCTTCATCCGTGAGGCCAAGTCCGTCGCCCGGCTCGCCCATCCCAACGTGGTGGGCGTCTTCGACCAGGGCGCCCAGGGCGCGTACGTCTACCTGGCGATGGAGTACGTCGCCGGGTGCACCCTGCGCGACGTGCTGCGCGAGCGGGGAGCCCTGCAGCCCCGGGCGGCTCTGGACATCCTGGAGCCGATGCTCGCGGCGCTCGGCGCCGCGCACCGGGCGGGCTTCGTGCACCGCGACATGAAGCCGGAGAACGTCCTGATAGGGGACGACGGCCGGGTGAAGGTCGCCGACTTCGGCCTCGTGCGCGCGGTGGGCACCGCGACCGACACCACGGGCTCGCTCCTGGGGACGGTCTCCTACCTCGCGCCGGAGCAGATCGAGCAGGGCACGGCCGACACCCGCTCCGACGTGTACGCCTGCGGTGTCGTGCTGTACGAGATGCTGACCGGCGGCAAGCCGCACTCCGGTGACACCGCCGCCCAGGTCATCTACCAGCACCTCAACGAGGACGTCCCGCCCCCGTCGGCCGCCGTCCCCGGCCTGGCCGCCGGACTGGACGACCTGGTGGCGACCGCCACCGCCCGCAACCCGGAGGTGCGTCCGCACGACGCGGTGGCCCTGCTCGCGACGTCCATCGAGATGCGTGGCGCGCTCACCGAGGAGCAACTGGACGCGGTACCCCCGCAGGCCCTCGCTCAGACGCACGACGGGGCAGAGGACCGTACGAGCGTGATCCCCCGGGTGATACCTGCCGGTCAGGGCACCGCCCACCACACCAGCCGGCTGGAGATGCCCCCCGTCCTGCCGCCGGACCAGGGGCGCGGCCTGCGTCGCGGGCCCTTCGCCGGTGGTGGCCGTCGCGGGGTGTTCGCCGCGCTCGTCGCCCTGCTGCTGGTGCTGGGGGCCGGGGCGGGCATCTGGTACATCAACTCGGGGCAGTTCACCCGGGTCCCCTCCCTCCTGGGCCAGACCCAGGGTGCGGCGGAGAAGCGGCTCTCGGAAGCGGGGCTGGACCTCAAGGGGGTGCAGCGCGCCTACAGCGACACGGTCGAGCGCGGCGCCGTGATCAGCAGCGACCCCGCCTCGGGCGAGCGGATCCGGAACAACGACGCGGTGAAGCTGGTGATCTCGCGCGGTCCGGAGATCGTGAAGGTGCCCGACGTGGAGGGTCTCTCGCTCGGTGACGCCCGGCGTGAGCTGAAGAAGGCGGGGCTCGCGCCCGGAATGGTGACCCGGGAGTTCAGCGAGGAGATCGGCCGGGGCGAGGTGATCCGCACGGACCCGAAGATCGGCACGGAGCGGCGGCCCGACTCCGCGGTCGCGATGGTGGTCAGCAAGGGAAGCCCGGTCGACGTGCCCGACGTCAGGGGTCTCGACGTCGAGGAGGCCACGGCCGCGCTGGACGAGGCGGGACTCGAGGCCAAGGTGGTGTCCGAGCGGATCAACTCCCCCGAGGCCGAGGGAGAGATCGCGCGGCAGACGCCCGGCAGCGGCGCCGAGGCCGCCGAGGGCGACACCGTGGAGCTGACGGTCTCCAAGGGCCCGCGCATGCTCGCGGTCCCCGACGTCACGGGCAAGGACGTCGACGAGGCGAGGAGCACACTGGAGGAGGCGGGGTTCGAGGTCACGGTGGACCGCCCGCTCCTCTCGTTCAGCGACACGGTCGGGAGCCAGTCGGTGGAGGGCGGGGAGAAGGCCGCCGAAGGCTCCACGATCACCATCAGGACCAAGACCCTCTGACACGGACCGAGGACGGACAGCACATGCGCAACCCCGTAGGCGGTCATGTACCCGTGGCCGGCGGACTCGCCAAGGTCGGCCTCGGCTACGCACGCGACCTGGCGGCCGAGACCGTTCAGGTCTTCGTCGCCAACCCACGGGGCTGGGCCACTCCTGCCGGGAACCCGGCGCAGGACGAGCTGTTCCGCGCGGAGTGCGCGGCCGAGTCGATCCCCTCGTACGTCCACGCCCCGTACCTGATCAATTTCGGCTCGCACACCGAGGCCACCGTCGAGCGGTCCGTCCTGTCGCTGCGCCACTCGCTGCGGCGGGCCCGGGAGATCGGCGCCCTGGGTGTGGTGGTCCACACCGGGTCGGCGACGGGCGGGCGCCCGCGTGCGGACGCCCTCGCCCAGGTGCGGGCGCGCATGCTCCCGCTGCTGGACGAGCTGACCCACGACGACGATCCCTTCCTGCTGCTGGAGTCGACCGCAGGACAGGGCTCGTCGCTCTGTTCGCGGACGTGGGACTTCGGCCCGTACTTCGAGGCGCTGGACTCCCATCCCAAGCTGGGGATCTGCCTGGACACCTGCCACATCTACGCGGCGGGCCACGACCTGGCCGGTCCGGCCGGTATGCGCCGGACGCTGGATCTGCTGGTGGAGACGGTCGGCGAGGGCCGGCTGAAGCTGATCCACGCCAACGACTCCAAGGACGTGGTGGGGGCGCACAAGGACCGGCACGAGAACATCGGCTCGGGCCACATAGGTGCCGAACCGTTCCGTGAGCTGTTCTCCCACCCCGCGACCGAGGGCGTACCCCTGATCATCGAGACGCCCGGCGGCAAGGAAGGCCATGCGGCGGACGTGGCGCGGCTGAAGGAGCTCCGGGGCGCCCGCTGACCGGCGGGAATGCCGGGCCGGGCCGCAGAAGACCCGTCGCGCGGGCGTCAGAGCTCGGGGCCGTCGCCGGGCTCCTCCTGGTAGGAGTAGCGCTGCTCGCTCCACGGGTCGCCGATGTTGTGGTAGCCGCGCTCCTCCCAGAAACCGCGGCGGTCGGCGGTCATGTACTCGATGCCCCTGACCCACTTGGGGCCCTTCCAGGCGTACAGGTGCGGCACGACGAGGCGCAGCGGGAATCCGTGTTCCGCGGTGAGCAGCTCACCGTCCTTGTGGGTGGCGAACAGCGTCCGGTCCGAGGTGAAGTCGGCGAGCCGCAGATTCGAGCTGAATCCGTATTCCGCCCAGACCATGACGTGCGTGACCTGGGGTGCGGGCGGGGCCAGTTCCACGATTTTCCTGGCCAGGATTCCGCCCCATTCGGCTCCGAGCATGCTGAATTTCGTCACGCAGTGGAGATCCGCCTCGACGGACGAGAACGGCAGCGCGGAGAATTCCTGATGATTCCAGCAGTGCTTGTCGCCGTCGGCCGTGGCTCCGAAGACCCGGAACTCCCAGCGGTCGGGCTTGAATTTAGGAACCGGCCCGTAATGGGTGACCGGCCATCCACGCTGCAGCCGCTGCCCCGGCGGAAGCCCGGACTGCTCTGCTGTGCCGCGTTCCCGGCTTTCCGGCTGACCCATGCCTCCATGGTGACAGACAGGCAGGGGTGGTCATGACCAGGGGAGACCGGATTCGGGCAACTCATACTAAGCATGCACTTACTGGACGGCCGCGTGGCGCGATGCGAGGATGCGCGCACACGTACCCCGTTCACGGTGGAAGGAGCCTCTGCGATGCAGGGCGACCCCGAGGTCCTCGAGTTCCTGAACGAACAGCTGACCGCCGAATTGACTGCCATCAATCAGTACTTCCTGCACGCGAAGATGCAGGACAACTTCGGCTGGACGAAGCTCGCGAAGTACACCCGGGCCGAATCGTTCGACGAGATGAAGCACGCGGAGATCCTGACCGACCGGATCCTGTTCCTCGACGGGCTGCCCAACTATCAGCGGCTCTTCCACGTGCGGGTCGGCCAGACGGTCACCGAGATGTTCCAGGCCGACCGCCAGGTCGAGGTCGAGGCGATCGACCGTCTGAAGCGGGGGATCGAGGTCATGCGCGGCAAGGGGGACATCACCTCGGCCAACATCTTCGAGTCCATCCTCGAGGACGAGGAACACCACATCGACTACCTCGACACCCAGCTGGAGCTGGTCGAGAAGCTCGGTGAGCCGCTCTACATCGCCCAGCTGATCGAGCAGCCCGAGAGCTGAGCCGGCCCGGACCCCGTGCGCCTGCCGCGTAGGGCCTCAGGCGGCGTCGGAGAGCCTGCCGTCCGGCGCGGCGGCGAAGGTGGTGACGGGCGCACCGGCCGGGGCGCCTGTCGGCGGCGTACGCCCCTCGACGAGCTCGCGGCGCGGGCAGTCCCCACGGCCGAGCAGAGCCTGGATCCTGCGGACGCAGCCACCGCAGTCGGTACCGGCCTTGCAGGCGGAAGCGATCTGGCGGGGCGTGCACGCTCCGCTGTCCGCATGCTTCTTGACCTGGTCCTCCGTGATGCCGAAGCAGGAGCAGACGTACATGCGGTTCACCTCCCGACGGGTCGATCGCTGCGCCGTCCCGAATCCTCGGTGAGGCTAACCTAACCTTACCCGGGACCCCTCTCCGGCAAAAGCCCGGATACGGCCGTGGGGCACGGATCACATGGATCCGTGCCCCACGGGTGTCACCCAGGGTGATTCCTACTGGTCGCGGTACATCTCGGCGACGAGGAAGGCCAGGTCGAGGGACTGGCTGCGGTTGAGGCGCGGGTCGCAGGCCGTCTCGTAGCGCTGGTGGAGATCGTCCACGAAGATCTCGTGGCCGCCGCCGACGCACTCGGTGACGTCGTCACCGGTGAGCTCCACGTGGATGCCGCCCGGGTGCGTCCCGAGCTGCTTGTGCACCTCGAAGAAGCCCTTGACCTCGTCCAGGACGTCGTCGAAGCGACGCGTCTTGTGGCCGGAGGCGGCCTCGAAGGTGTTCCCGTGCATGGGGTCGGTCACCCACACCACCGTGGCACCGGAGGCGGTGACCTTCTCGACGAGCTCGGGGAGCTTGTCGCGGACCTTGTCGGCGCCCATGCGGACGATGAAGGTCAGCCGGCCGGGCTCGCGGTCGGGGTCGAGGCGGTCGATGTAGCCGAGCGCCTCGTCGACCGTGGTCGTCGGGCCGAGCTTGACCCCGATGGGGTTGCGGATCTTCGAGGCGAACTCGATGTGCGCGCCGTCCATCTGCCGGGTGCGCTCACCGATCCAGACCATGTGGCCCGAGGTGTCGTAGAGCTGACCGGTGCGCGAGTCGGTGCGGGTCAGCGACGACTCGTAGTCGAGCAGCAGCGCCTCGTGCGAGGCGTAGAACTCGACCGCCTTGAACTCGGCCGGGTCCGTGCCGCACGCCTTCATGAAGTTCAGCGCGTTGTCGATCTCGCGGGCGAGCGCCTCGTAACGCTGACCGGACGGGGAGGACTTCACGAAGTCCTGGTTCCAGGCGTGGACCTGGCGCAGGTCGGCGTAGCCACCGGTGGTGAAGGCGCGGACCAGGTTCAGCGTGGAGGCGGATGCGTGGTACATCTGCTTCAGCCGCTGGGGGTCCGGGATACGGGCGGCCTCGGTGAATGCGAAGCCGTTGACGGAGTCGCCGCGGTAGGTCGGCAGCGTCACGCCGTCACGCGTCTCGGTCGGCTTGGAGCGCGGCTTGGAGTACTGCCCCGCGATCCGGCCGATCTTCACGACCGGCACGGAGGCGGCGTACGTGAGGACGGCGCTCATCTGGAGCAGCGTCTTCAGCTTGGCCCGGATGTGCTCGGCGGACACGGCGTCGAAGGCCTCGGCGCAGTCGCCACCCTGGAGCAGGAACGCCTCGCCCTTGGCGACGGCTCCCAGGCGGGCGCGCAGCTGGTCGCACTCGCCCGCGAAGACGAGCGGCGGATACGACTCGAGGTCCGCGAGTGCTTCGCGCAGGGCCTCGGCATCGGGGTACTCGGGCTGCTGCGCCGCGGGAAGGTCTCGCCAGGTGTGGCCACCGGCGACGGAGGTATTGGCGTTCACGGTCACGCTCCCAACATTACGGGGTCCGGGGACGCGTCCAGCCGGGCGCTCAGCAAATGAGACGCCCGCTCGTTTGTCCACGGCATCCGCTAGGGTTCGTGCCATGTTCGCGCAGACGACTCAGAACTGGTGGTGGACCGCTCATCCGGCGGCCCGCTGATTCATCGCGCGTACAGACTTCGCGAAGGCCGCCCGAGGGGCGGCCTTCTCTGCGTTTCGGAGCCGGGAGCCGTTCCTCCATCAGGAAGGAACACCCATGCCCGACCGCCCCGCAGATCTCCTGTCCGCCCTGCTCGGGGAGGACGCCCCGCCCTTCGCCCTGCTGCGCAGACGCACTCCCGGCAGGAACCACGACAC
This sequence comes from Streptomyces argenteolus, assembly GCF_042902585.1. Taxonomy (GTDB): domain Bacteria; phylum Actinomycetota; class Actinomycetes; order Streptomycetales; family Streptomycetaceae; genus Streptomyces; species Streptomyces argenteolus. The sequence goes on along the minus strand of NZ_JBIBEG010000002.1, from coordinate 932,557 downwards.
CGTCGAGGTCCTGATCGGAGAGGTGCGGGAGGTGGACCGGCTCGACGAGCTGCCGGTCGGCCCCCTGCCCTCGCTGGCCCTGGTGCCGTTCCGGCAGATCAGGGAGCGCGGTTTCGACGTGCGCGACGACGGCACCCCCCTGTCCGTGCTCGTCGCCACCGAGGCGTACGAGCTGCCGCTCACCGAGGTGCTCGCCCAGCTCCCCCGCCACGCCGTGCGGGTCGAGGGCGGCGGCTTCGACGTTCCCGACGAGGAGTACGAGGAGATCGTCCGCCGGGTCGTCGAGGACGAGATCGGCCGGGGCGAGGGCGCGAACTTCGTGATCCGGCGGACCTTCGGCGGCGAGATCCCCGGCTTCGGCCGCGCCGACGCGCTGGCCCTGTTCCGCGGACTGCTGGCCGGAGAGCGCGGCGCGTACTGGACGTTCGTGGTGCACACGGGAGACACGGAGGGCGGCCGGACCCTGGTCGGGGCCAGCCCCGAGGCGCATGTGCGGATGAGCGGCAGCACGGTCGTGATGAACCCGATCAGCGGGACCTACCGCTACCCGGACGAGGGGCCGGACGCCGAGAGCCTGCTGGCGTTCCTCGGGGACCGCAAGGAGACGGAGGAGCTCTCCATGGTGGTCGACGAGGAGCTCAAGATGATGTGCACGGTCGGGGACATGGGCGGCGTGGTGATCGGGCCCCGGCTGAAGGAGATGGCGCACCTGGCGCACACCGAGTACGAGCTGCGCGGGCGTTCCTCGCTGGATGTGCGCGAGGTGCTGAAGGAGACCATGTTCGCGGCGACGGTCACCGGCTCCCCGGTGCAGAACGCCTGCCGGGTGATCGAACGGTACGAGCCGGGCGGTCGCGGCTACTACGCCGGCGCGCTGGCCCTCCTGCGCCAGGAGCCCGGCGGGGCGCAGACCCTGGACTCGCCGATCCTGATCCGCACCGCCGACATCTCGGCCGGCGGCCGGCTGCGCGTGCCGGTGGGGGCCACGCTCGTTCGCCACTCCGACCCGGCGGGCGAGGTCGCCGAGACCCACGCGAAGGCGGCGGGCGTCCTCGCGGCGCTGGGCGTCCGGCCCGGCAGGCCGGAGGCCGAGGCGGGCGGACCGCGGCTGGCGTCCGATCCGCGGGTGCGGGCGGCCCTGGACGACCGTCGCGGTGGGCTCGCGCCGTTCTGGCTGCGCATGCAGGAGCGCACCGGCGACCTGTCCGGCCGGGCGCTGGTGGTGGACGGCGAGGACACCTTCACGGCGATGCTCGCGCATCTGCTGCGCTCCTCGGGCCTCGACGTCGCGGTGCACCGCTTCGACGAGCCCGGACTGCGGGAGCGGGTGCGGGCGCACGAAGGGCCCGTCGTTCTGGGTCCCGGCCCCGGGGATCCGGGCGACGCCGGCGACCCGAAGATGCGGCTGCTGAGGGAGATGGCGGCGGAGCTGGTGCGGGAGCACCGGCACGGACTGCTGGGAGTCTGCCTGGGCCACGAGCTGATCGCGGCGGAACTGGGACTGGAGATCGCACGGAAGGCCGTGCCGCACCAAGGGGCGCAGACCCGGATCGACCTGTTCGGCAGGCCTGAGACCGTCGGCTTCTACAACAGCTTCACGGCGCACTGCGACGACGCGGCGGCCTCGGAGCTCGGCGCGCACGGCATCGAGGTGAGCCGGGATCGGGCGTCCGGGGAACTGCACGCGCTGCGGGGCGCGGGCTTCGCCTCGGTGCAGTTCCACCCCGAGTCGGTGCTGACGCTGCGCGGCTCCACGATCGTGACCGAGCTGCTGGCGGCGCTGCCGGTGCACAGCGGAGAGACCCGTTAGCGGAATGCCGCATGCCACTTGACAACTTTGGTTGCCATTCCGGATGACGGTAACTAAAGTTGTCGGCATGGCATCGACCGAAGTCACCCACACGGAACTGACCGCACTGGAGAAGGCCCTCTGCGAGGCCCTGGACCCGCTCGCGACGGCCCTGCGCGCCCGGAGCAGCGGGCTCCCCGAGGACCGTATGTGGGCGGCGGACCCCGTCGAGGTGTCGCTGTCCGTCCTGGAGAGCTGGAAGGTGGTGGACTCGGCGGTCGCGCGGCTGACGGCACAGGCCGCGCGGACCGCCGGCTCCTACGGCGCGAGTTACGAACAGCTGGGGGCGGCCTGGGGCATAACGCGTCAGGGCGCACGCAAGAAGTGGCCCGACGCGGTCAGCAGACCGGCTGCGGTGGAGGAGCCGGCCAGGGTCGAGCTGTTCGGGGGAACGGCCGAGCTCTTCCAGGAGCAGCCCTCGGGCCGCTGGCTGTGGACCGGGCGGGCGGCGGACGGCACGAGCGGCACGGCCGACGAGGCGCTGCACTGCGGCACCAAGGAGGAGGCGGCCGCCTATGCCGGCGCGTTCCTGAAGGACCACAGGGGCGACCCGGCCGGCTGAGAGCTGTCCAGCCCTCAGCGCGTGGGGGACGCCGGGACGAGGAAGTTGTCGCTGCGGCGTCCCGCCAGGTAGTCGGTCACGTTCTGCACGGTGGCCTCGATGATCTGCCCCACGGCGTCCCGCGTGTAGTAGGCCTGGTGCGAGGTCACGATGACGTTGGGGAAGGTGACGAGCCGGGCCAGGGTGTCGTCGTCGATGCCCTCCAGCGACTTGTCGACGTAGAAGAGTCCGGCCTCCGCCTCGTACACGTCGAGCCCCACACCCGAGAAGCGGCCGGACCGCAGCTCGGTGACGAGCGCGCGGGTGTCGATGAGGCCGCCACGGCTGGAGTTGACCAGGATCGCGTCGTCCTTCATCAGGGCCAGGGCCTCCTCACCGATGATGTGCTGGGTGGCGGGCAGCAACGGCACATGGAGGCTGATCAGGTCGGCCTCGGCGAAGAGCTGCTCCTTGTCCACGTAGGTCATGCCGAGGGCGGTGCAGGCGGGGTTCTCGGCGACGTCCCAGCCGAGGAGATTCATGCCGAAGCCGTGGGCGATCCGGGTGAACGCCTCGCCGATCTTCCCGGTGCCGACGACACCCGCCGTGCGGCCGTGCATGTCCCGCCCGAGGAGCCCGTCGAGCCGGAAGTCGAAGTCCCGGGTCCTGCTCACCGCGCGGACGATGCGGCGGTTGACCGCCATGGCCAGGGTCCAGGCGAATTCGGCGACCGAGTGGGGGGAGTAGTACGAGACGCGGGCGACGCGCAGGGCGAGCCGTTCGGCGACGTCGAGATCGATGTTGTTGAACCCCGTGGAACGCTGGGCGATCATCTGCGTACCGCCTGCCGCGAGGGCCTGCAGGACGGGACCGCCGAGGTCCGCGTTGACGCTGGTGGAGATGATCTCGTAGCCGGCCGCGATCGGGGCGGTGTCGGCGGTCAGGAACACGTCCAGGCACCGGACGTCGTGCAGGCCTGCGAAGGCCTCCTCGATCAGTGGCTTCTCGTCGGCCTGCACGCCGAATGCCAGGATTTCCACGGCGTCTCCCGGGTGGAGGGTGAGGGCGGTCCTCGGTTCTCGGTCCTCGCGAATATACGGCCCACGTTCCGATCGCGCCGCCCGGCCGAGAAGACCCGGCCGAGGAGGCCCGCCCGGTCCGAAGCCCCGGCCGAGGAGGCCCGCCCGGTCCGAAGCCCCGGCCGCCCCAGGGCCCGGGCCCTGCCGGACCCGGCCCTGGGCCCCTGGGCGGGCGCTCAGGGGCCCAGGGGTCCGCCGGCCGGAGAAGACGTCCGCTCAGCGCTCCGGGATGAGCAGGCTTATGGCGGGCCAGGCTCGTGGCGGGCCAGGCCGCTCCGGGATGAGCGGGACGGTCGATTCCGTCGCGCTGTGCGGCCGTTGCCCGTCACACGTCGTCGAGGCCGGCCTCGATCGCATAGCGCACCAGCTCCACCCGGTTGTGCAGCTGGAGCTTGCCCAGGGTGTTCTGGACGTGGTTCTGCACCGTGCGGTGGGAGATGACCAGGCGCTCGGCGATCTGCTTGTACGAGAGCCCCTTCGCGACCAGTCTCAGGACCTCCGTCTCACGGTCCGTGAGCTGCGGGACCTTCGGCTGGTCGGGGGCTGCCGGGGCCGGGTCGGAGGCGAGCCGGCGGTATTCGCCGAGGACCAGTCCGGCGAGGCCCGGTGTGAACACCGGGTCGCCTGCCGCGGTGGCGCGCACCGCGTCGGTCAGCTCCTGGGTACTGGCGGACTTGAGCAGATAGCCGGTGGCGCCCGACTTCACCGCCTCCAGGACATCCGCGTGCTCGCCACTGGCGCTGAGCACCAGCACGCGCAGCCCGGGGTTGGAGCCGACGAGCTCCTTGCACACCTGGACGCCGGGCATCCCCGGCAGATTCAGGTCGAGCACCAGGACGTCCGGGGACACCGCCCTGGCGCGGCGGACCGCGCCGGGGCCGTCCCCGGCCGTGGCGACCACGTCGAAACCGGACTCGGTCAGGTCGCGGGCGACGGCGTCGCGCCACATCGGGTGGTCGTCGACCACCATTACCCTGATGGTCCGTTCCTCGGATGCCTGCGTGTCGGGTGTACTCATCGGGCCGATCCTGCCTTCCCCCGTGAAACCTTCGGAACCTTCAACTCGACCTCGGTGCCCTGGCCGGGGACCGAGATCAGCTCTGCCGTGCCGCCCAGGTCGCGCAGTCTCCCGCGGATCGAGAGGGCGACACCGAGTCTGCCCTCCTCCTCCGCCTGGTCGAGCCTGCCTTCCGGGATACCCGGGCCGTCGTCCCGGACCGTGACGATCACCGCGTCCGGCTCGTCCTCGACCAGGATCCAGGCCTGCGCGTCCGGGCCCGCGTGGACCCGGACGTTGTCCAGCGCGGCGCTCACCGCCGCGGCGAGTTCACGCGCCGCTGCTCCCGGGAGCAGCACCGGGGCGCCGGGCTCGGCGAAGACGACCCGGGAGCCCGCGTGCACGGCCAGCAGGGCGCGCAGATCGCACGGAGCGTGCTCCTCCTCCTCGGCGCGTTCCAGCTCCCCGGTGTCCACCGCGCGGACCACCGCGCCGTCGGCGCTGTCCTCGGAGAGCCGGGTCGCGGGCACGAGCCCGCTGGAGACCAGGGTGCGCAGGGCGACCTCCTGCTCCCCCGCCATCCGGCCGAGCTCCGCCGCCTCGCCGCCCAGGGCCGTGCCCCGTCGCTGGACCATGGCCAGGACCTGGAGGACGCTGTCGTGGATGTCGCGGGCCAGCCGCTCCCGTTCACGGGTGGTGGCCTCGATCTCGAGGGCGCGCGCCAGGGTGCGTTCACTGGCGCGGGCGACCTCGACGACGTATCCGATGGCGATGGAGGCGACCCAGACGAGCAGGACGTTGTGGAAGGTGTCCTCGCTGGGCTCACCGCGCTCGATGATGTTGGCGACGGCCACGAGCGTGGAGGCGAAGGCGGCCCAGCGCCAGCCTCCCTTGAGCGCGAAGGCGAGCACGGAGCCCGCGGTCCAGATCGAGGGGAGCGTCGGCCCGTCGAAGTGCTGGGCGTCCACGTCCGCCAGGGGGGTCAGCAGAATCCCGGTGAGGGCGACGACGAGGTCCAGGCCCAGGAACCGCTTGGTGCAGCTCGCCGCGTTGGCCACCCTGGGCAGCGTGACGAGCGTCCAGAGGGCGAGGAACGCCAGGTAGGCGACCACCACCCAGGGCCGCTCGAAGTCCTCGCGGCCGAAGCCCGCGAGCAGCACCGCGTACACGAGGGTCAGCACCCGGTACGCGGTCAGCGCCCGCCACAGCGGCTGCTCCACCGACATCCGTACGACCCGTACCCGCCCGGCCATGTCCCCTCCCCCGTTCCCGCCCCTGCCGTGCTGCCCGCCCCGGAGGGCGGCGGCGCTCACGCGCCCGGCCGTTCCGTTCCCTTGTTCTTCGCGTCCTCGGCGATCTGCCGCTTGGCGGCGGTCGCGTAGATGTCCACGTACTCCTGGCCGGACAGCTTCATGATCTCGTACATGACCTCGTCGGTCACCGAGCGCAGGATGAACCGGTCGCCGTCCATGCCGTGGTAGCGGCTGAAGTCGAGCGGTTCGCCGATCCTGATGCCCGGCCGCATCAGTTTCGGCACCAGCCGGCCGGGGGGCTGGATCTTCTCCGTGTCGATCATCGCCACCGGGATGACGGGCGCACCGGTGGCGAGGGCCACCCGGGCGAGGCCGCCGGGCTTGCCCCGGTAGAGCCGTCCGTCCGGTGAACGGGTGCCTTCGGGATAGATGCCGAAGAGCCCGCCGCTCTCGATGACCTGGATCCCGGCCCTGATGGCCGCGTCCCCGGCGCCCCGGGCGCCCGAGCGGTCCACCGGGAGCTGCCCCACGCCCTTGAAGAAGGCGGCTGTGAGCTTCCCCTTCACCCCGGGTGAGGTGAAGTACTCCGACTTGGCGATGAAGGTCACCTGCCGGTCGAGCACGGCCGGCAGGAAGAAGGAGTCGGAGAACGACAGGTGGTTGCTCGCAAGGATCGCCGGCCCGTGTGCGGGGATGTTCTCCAGGCCCTCCACCCACGGCCTGAAGGCGAGCTTCAGAGGCCCGCCGATGGAGAACTTCATTGCGCCGTAGATCAACTCGGGTGCCTCCTGTGTGCTGTCGACAGACCTTAACCTGTGGGGCCGCACCCTCTCCCGCCCGGCAGGGAGGCCGCCCCGCGCCCGCCCCGGGGGCCACCGCACGGATCCGCGGGGAGGCGCCCGGTACGCGCCCCCGCCGGGCGGCGCCCGCTGGAGCGGTGACGGCCCTGGTCGGTGTCGGTCCGGTCGCGTACGGTGAAGTCATCCTTTCGCACACCCCCCGCACCCCCGCCCGCTTCATGAACAGGAGTCCCCGGTGCCGGTCCTCCCTGGAGCCGAGCCGTTCCGCCACGAGGGCGGAGAGGTCGGCGTCCTCCTCTGTCACGGATTCACGGGTTCGCCGCAGTCGTTGCGCCCCTGGGCCGACTATCTGGCGGAGCGGGGGCTCACCGTGTCCCTCCCCCTGCTGCCCGGGCACGGCACACGCTGGGAGGACATGGCCGTCACGGGCTGGCAGGACTGGTACGCCGAGGTCGACCGCGAGCTGCGCGCGCTGCGGGAGCGGTGCGCGCAGGTCTTCGTCTTCGGCCTCTCCATGGGCGGGGCCCTGGCGCTGCGCCTCGCCGCGAAGCACGGTGACGAGATCGCGGGCCCGGTCCTGGTGAACCCGGCGAACAAGGTCCACGGCCTCTCGGCGTACGCCCTTCCGGTCGCCCGTCACCTCGTGCGGACGACGAAGGGGCTGACGAGCGACATCGCGCTGGAGGGCTCCGAGGAGGTCGGTTACGACCGGGTGCCGCTGCACGCCGCCCACTCCGTGCGGGCCTTCTTCCGGCTGGTCGACGCCGACCTGCCCCAGGTGACCCAGCCGCTCGTGCTGCTGCACAGTCCGCAGGACCACGTCGTCCCGCCGGCCGACTCGGCGCGGATCCTCAGCCGGGTCTCCTCCCGGGACGTCGAGGAGATCCTGCTGGAACAGAGCTACCACGTCGCGACGTTGGACCACGATGCGGAGCGGATCTTCGACGAGAGCTTCCGGTTCATCGGCCGCCTCGCACCCGATGCCGGCAAGAAGGGGAGCACGTCCGGTGGCTGAGCACGACGCGGAGCGCGCGGGCAGTGACGAGGAGCGCGAGCCGCGCCCCACGGAGGGGACGGCCGTCCCCGAGGGCACGGAGGCGGCACGGCCGCTCGACGAGGCCGCGGCCTGGGAGGCGATCGTGGCGGGTTACGGCGAGGAACCGCCGGACCCGCCGGGAGCCAAGCCGTTCAAGTCCGTCGAGGACCTGGCCCTGCTCGAGGACGACCAGCTGAACGTCCTGGATCCGGCGCGGGAGCCCGGCGCCGGCGAGGACACGGACAAGGGCACGGGCGGGAAGGCCCCCGCGGTTCCGCCGGAGAAGAAGCCGCTCGGCGGTTCGGTCGTCTTCGCCCCCGGGGTCGCCGGTCCGCGCGACTACGGCCTGGCGGAGCCCCAGGACCCGGACACCGACGACCCGGACGACAGCGAGGAGGGACACTTCGTCCCGCCGGAGCCGCCGCCGCTCCCCGAGGCCGACGTGACGGCGAAGTTCGCCTGGCTCGCGGTCGTGGGCGGACCGGTGCTGATGCTGGTCGCGGTGCTGATGCAGTGGGAGATGACGTGGTGGCTCACCACCCTCTCCATCGGCGGCTTCCTGGGTGGTTTCGCCACCCTGGTGGCCCGCATGCCCCATGACGACGAGGAGGACGACGACCCGGGACGCGGCGCGGTCGTCTGAGCGGGATCCGAGAGACCGGACGGCCGGCGGCGGGGCACGAAGGACCGGCCGCCCGCCTCCGGTGCCCCGAGGGGCCGCGGGCCCTGGCGGTCAGTCCCCGGCCGGCACCCGGAGGGCGGCCAGGACGGGCAGGTGGTCCGTGGCGGCCCGCAGATCCTCGCCGGTGACGCCGGGCAGCTCCTCGGGGACGCCGCAGCCGAGCACCTCGATGCCGTCCGTCGCGAACACCGCGTCGATCCGCTTGCGGGGCGCCCCCGGCGGGAAGGTGTTCTCGCCGCCCCACGGCCGCACGGTCCGGCAGTCCTGGAGCCGCCCGGACAGCCGCCGGAAGGCGCCTCCGTCGGGTACGTCGTTGAGATCACCGGCCACCACCGCGTGCCGGACACCCATCGCGCCGACCCGGTCCAGCAGCATCCCCGCCTGAGCGTCCCGTTCCTCGCGTTGCAGGCTCAGATGGCAGCTGACGACACCCAGCCTGGCTCCGGCGAACCGTACGACCGCCGTGGCCAGACCCCTGCGGTGGAGCCCCGGGGTGCGGGGCAGCAGGACGTCCTCGGTGCGTTCCACCGTGGCGCGCAGGGAGCAGAGCAGCATCGGCCCGGCCGCGGTCGCGCCGCCGCTGAGCATCACCAGGTCGGTCATGGCAGCCAGCCGTGCCGCGGCCTTGCGCCAGCGGAAGAAGCGCGGGGCCTCCTGGACGCACACGAGGTCGGGGGCGCAGGCGCGGATGACACGGGCCAGGGCCTCGGTGTCGTCCCGCAGCGAGCGGACGTTGTAGCTGAGCACCCGGATGACGGCCGAACCGTCCGGCTCGGTACGGGAGTCGGGCAGCGGCATCGGCGTGGTGACCATGGAACGCACGATACGACGGACGCCCGCCGCTCCCCGGAGGGCGCGACGGGCGTCGGGCATGCCGTGGTGGCGGTCAGCCCTGGCGAGCCAGGTCCGCCGCGCCCACCAGTCCGGCCTTGCCGCCCAGTTGGGCCGCGAGGACCTGCGCGTGCGGGCGCCATTCGCCGCCGATCAGCCAGCGCCGGAAGGACTTGCGGATCGGGTCGAGGACCAGTTCACCCTCGTCCGAGACGCCGCCGCCGACGATGAAGGCCGACGGGTCGAAGAGCGAGGCGAGGTCGGCCAGACCCGCACCGGCCCAGCGGGCCAGCTCACGGAAGGAGTCGACGGCCACGGGACAGCCCTGGCGGGCCGCCTCGCTGATGTGCTTGCCCTCGATGCCCTCCACGGAGCCGTCGCCGAGACCCAGCAGGATCGTGGCGTTCTCCGGGGTGGCGTTGGCGCGCTGCTTGGCGTACCGCACGAGCGCACGCCCGGAGGCGTACTGCTCCCAGCAGCCCTGGCTGCCGCAGCCGCACAGCAGCCCGTCGGGGACGACGCGGATGTGTCCGAATTCCGCCGCCACTCCGAAGCGTCCCCGGCGCAGCTTGTTGCCGATGATGATGCCGCCGCCGAGGCCGGTGCCGAGCGTGATGCAGATGACGTCGTCGTGCCCCTGGCCGGCTCCGAAGCGGTATTCGCCCCAGGCCGCCGCGTTGGCGTCGTTCTCGACGACGACGGGGAGGCCGACGCGCTGTTCGACCTTGTCCTTGAGCGGCTCGTGGCGCCAGTTGATGTTCGGGGCGAAGAGCACGGTGGCGCGCTTGTCGTCGACGTATCCGGCCGCGCCGATGCCTACGGCCTCGACGTCGTGACCCTCGCTCGCTCCGGACACGGCGGAGCTGATCGCGTCCACGATGCCTTCGGCGGTCGGCGGGGTCGATACCTTGAACGTCGAGAGGATCCGGCCCTCTTCGTCGACCACTCCAGCCGCGATCTTCGTGCCGCCGATATCGACGCCGATGGTGAGTCCCATGAATCCCTCAGTTTCGGTCGAGCCCCGCTACGGCCAACCGTACCCGAGCCGGGGACGGGTATTTCCTGTCCAGGGTCAGTCCAGGTCGATGTGTTCGCTGCCGCCGGTGCCCTCGTCACGCGGGTCCGAGGGGTCCTCGGCGGCCTTCTTCGCAGGACCGGGGGTGCTTCCGGTGCCGCCGGAGGTGCCTCCGGCGCCTTCGGTGCCCTTGGTCCAGCGGCCCTCCTGGCCCTCGACCGCGGAGCGGTAGGCGGCCAGCAGTTCGTTCCCCGCGGCGGCGAGATGGTCGAAGAGATCCGGATTGCGCTCGATGACGGGTTCGACCGCCGACTTGGCCTGCCGGATCATCTGCTGGACCGTGCCCTGGGCGGCCATGCCGAGCAGCGGCGACTGGAGCGAGGAGACCTTGTCGGCGACCGCGTCGATCAGCTTGCGCAGCTCTTCGGCGGCGGAACCGGGCTGCTGTCCGTGGTGGGCCCGACGGCGGGCCTTCTCCGCTGCGAGGTCCTCGGCGCAGGCCTCCGCCCACGCGTCGTCGTCGACGGGACGATCGGTGGCTTCACTCATGGCGGACTCCTGCGACGCGGTTGCCTGCGTGACCGTACGGGCCACGTACCACCGACGTTACCCGAACGGTGGTACCGCGTTCATTGTGTCCGGGGCCAGAGCGCGGGGTCAGGCCTGAACCGGACACGCAGGACGCCGTCGGTGAGCGCCGCGCCGGCCACGGTGCAGCGGCGCAGGGCGGACTCCAGGCGCACGATCCGGTGGAACGGACCCGCCGTGAGCAGCAGTTCGTCACCTCGGCGGACCAGCTTGAGGTCTTCCTTGACCGCCCCGGGGAGCGGCAGGCACCAGGCGATGACGCCGTCCCCGTCGTCCTCGGTCCACCAGGGGCTGCCGGCGTGTCCCGCCGCACGGTCGCCGGGTGCGCAGTGCTCCGCCAGTACGGCCAGGTCCTCGACGGTGCGCGGCTCCCGGCCGAGGTGGGCGCTCTCGTGTACGGGCGTCGCGGGCGCCCACTCCTGGCGCCAGTGGTCCAGGCACTTGTCCTGGCGGGCGGAGAGGTCGGCGAACCACGGGTCGGCGGAGTGCCGGGGCAGGACCCGGGTGGCCACGACGGCGTCGACGCTCAGTCCGTGCAGGGCGAGTCCGGTACGGGCGGCGCTCAGCGCGTCGCCGGCGGCCCGCCCGGGTTCGGCGGCCAGCCGCACGGTGGTCGCGCCGTCGCCGATCAGGGCCTCGACGGCGGCCAGTTCCGCGTCCTTGCGGGCGGCGGCCTCGTACAGCCACTGGGCCGGCATGGGGACGCCGGCGAGCTGGGCGAGCACCGGGCGCAGGGCCCTGGCGGCCTGGCGTTCCCTGGGCAGGAGGCGCCGCAGATAGCGCCGCAGCTGGCCGGGCAGCGCGAGCAGGGCGAGCGCCTCGGTCAGCGGGGGCAGGTCGACGACGAGGGTCTCGTAGCCCTCCTGCGCCCAGTCGCCCTCGGCCACCCGGCGCAGGGTGTGCAGGAGCGCGAGCTGCGGCGCGCCGGGCAGTTCAGTGAGCTCCTCCCCGTCGAGCCGGTTGGCTCCGAGCAGGTCGAGCACGCCGGATGCGCGTTCCTGCAGCTCGAGGAGTTCGCCACGGAAGTGCGCGCCGGAGTCGACGCGGACGTGGAAGAGCCGCTCCGCCACCTCGACGGGCCCGGGTCCGTCCGCGAAGGCGGGTACCGCGTCGGAGGAGACGAGGAGCGTGCGCCGGCCGCTGCGGGCCGAGGCGAGCGCGGTGGCCGCCGCCACGGTGGTACGGCCCGCGCCGCCGGGGCCGGTGACGAGGACCGTACGCACGTGGTCAGGCCTTCGGGACGGACTCGACGCGCTTCTTCAGCCCGGCGAGGGCCCGGTCGATGATGACCTTCTCCGCCTTGCGCTTGATCATGCCGAGCAGCGGGATCTTGACGTCCACGGCGAGGCGGTAGGTGACCTCGGTGCGGTCACCCTCGCCCAGCGGCGCCAGCGCGTAACTGCCGTCGAGGGCGCGCAGCATCTGCGACTTGACGAGGGTCCAGCCGACTTCGTACGGGCTGTTCCAGGTGTAGGCGAGGACGTGGTCGTCCTTGATCGCTCCGGCGTCCAGGACGAGCCGCACCTGCTCGGCGCGGCCCTGGTCGTCGGTGGCCAGGATCTCGGCCTCCTTCACCTCGCCGGTCCACTCCGGGTAGCGGGCGAAGTCGGCGATCACTCCCATGACGTCGGCCGGTGCCGCCTCGATCGTGATGCTCGAGCTGGTGTGTTCAGCCATCGCCGTGGCCCTCCAGTGCGGTGTACCGGTCGCGTTCGGCAGAGGCCTGCCGTGTGCAGGCTATCGCGTGTGCGCGGCGCCTCCGTCCGCGCCCCGGCCCGGGCCGGGCGGCCGTGTCGCTCACCACTCCAGGGCCCAGGGGCGTCCGGTCGAGGCGAAGTGGCCGACGTTCACGCACTCCGTGACACCGACGCGCATCCTGCGCACCAGGGGCTGATGGACATGGCCGAAAAGCGCGTAGCGGGGACGGGTGCGGCGGATGGCTTCCAGAAGGGCGCGGCTGCCTCTCTCGAAGCGCCGGGCCACGGTGTCGTACGTCAGCTCCGGGATCTCCGGCGGGATGTGCGAGCACAGGACGTCGACCGGGCCGAGCGCCTCGACCTTGGCCGCGTACTCCTCGTCACTGATCTCGTACGGGGTGTTCATCGGGGTCCTGAGGCCTCCGCCGACGAAGCCGAAGACCCTGCCGCCGATCTCGGCCCGCTCGCCGTCCAGCACGGTGGTACCGGCATGGGCGTACTCGGGCCAGAGCGTGGGCACGTCGACGTTGCCGTAGGTGGCGTAGGTGGGGGTGGGCATCACGGCGAACATCTCGGCGTACTGCTTGCGTACGGCTGACAGGATCGCGGCATTACGGTCCCGGCCCGCCCAGAGCTCGCGGCCGAACGCGCGCGCCTCCTCGAAGCGCCGCGCGGTGCGCAGCTCGACGATGCGGTCGGCGTTCTCCTTGCCGAAGAGGTCGGGGAAGATCCCGCGCGAATGGTCGGCGTAGTCGAGGAAGAGGACCAGGTCGCCGAGACAGATCAGCGCGTCGGCGCCGTCCCCGGCGCGCGCCAGCGCCTCGGTGTTGCCGTGCACGTCGCTGACCACGTGCACGCGTGTCCGTCGAGTGGTGATTGTGTGTGGATTGCGCGGTGCGCCGGCTCGCATGCGGATCACCCTAGGTCTCCGTGCGGGGCTCTGGGTAGAGGCCGCCGGACCTGCGATTACTTCCTGATCGGGACACGGGTGGACTAATGTGCGCCGAAGAACCCCCGATATGTGTGATGCATAAGACATCTGGCCGGAACCCCCTTTCCGGAACCGGTACCGGTGGGTAACGTCCGGCCAGTCCAGTCGTGCTCACCCCGCTGAGCATCTGCCAGTCTTGGACCGATCCGGTACGTCGCACAGAGCCGTGGAACCGGAGCCCGATGAGGAGCAGCAGTCTTGCGCGAGTTCAGCCTTCCGGCCCTGTACGAGGTCCCTACGGACGGCAACCTGACGGATCTCATCCGCCGCAACGCCGCTCAGCATCCCGACGTCGCGGTGATGAGCCGGAAGGTGGCCGGCGTCTGGACCGACGTCACGGCCACCCAGTTCCTCGCTGAGGTCAGAGACACCGCCAGAGGGCTCATCGCCTCGGGCATCCAGCCCGGCGACCGGGTGGCACTGATGTCCCGCACCCGCTACGAGTGGGTCCTGCTGGACTTCGCCATCTGGAGCGCGGGCGCGGTCACCGTGCCGGTCTACGAGACCAGCTCCGCCGAGCAGGTCCAGTGGATACTCGGTGACTCGGGCGCGGTCGCGGTCGTCGTGGAGAGCGGCACCCACGCGCAGTCCGTCACCGCCGTGCGGGACCGGCTCCCCGGCCTCCGGCACGTCTGGGAGATCGACCGGGGTGCGGTCGGCGAGCTCGTGGCGGCCGGCGCCGGCGTCTCCGACGAGACGCTGGACATGCGCATGGTCAGCGCCAAGGCGGACGACCCGGCGACCATCGTCTACACCTCGGGCACGACCGGCCGCCCCAAGGGCTGTGTGCTGACGCACCGCAGCTTCTTCGCGGAGTGCGGCAACATCGTGGAGCGGCTGAAGCCCCTCTTCCGTACCGGTGAGTGTTCCGTCCTCCTCTTCCTCCCCACCGCTCACGTCTTCGGCCGGCTGGTCGAGATCGCCTCGGTGATGGCGCCGATCAAGCTCGGCTGTGTGCCGGACATCAAGAACCTCACCGATGAGCTGGCCTCCTTCCGGCCGACGCTGATCCTCGGCGTCCCCCGGGTGTTCGAGAAGGTCTACAACTCGGCGCGGGCCAAGGCCCAGGCCGACGGCAAGGGCAAGATCTTCGACCGCGCGGCCGACACGGCGATCGCGTACAGCCGCGCGCTGGGCACGCCCCAGGGCCCCTCGGTGGGTCTGAAGATCAAGCACAAGGTGTTCGACAAGCTGGTGTTCAGCAAGCTGCGTGCCGTGCTCGGCGGTCGCGGCGAGTACGCCATCTCCGGCGGAGCCCCGCTCGGCGAGCGGCTCGGCCACTTCTTCCGCGGCATCGGCTTCACCGTGCTGGAGGGCTACGGCCTGACGGAGAGCTGCGCCGCCACGGCCTTCAACCCGTGGGACCGGCAGAAGATCGGCACGGTCGGCCAGCCGCTGCCCGGGTCGGTCGTACGGATCGCGGACGACGGCGAGGTGCTGCTGCACGGCGAGCACCTGTTCACCGGTTACTGGCAGAACGAGACGGCGACGGCCGAGGCGCTGGCCGACGGCTGGTTCCACACGGGTGACATCGGCACGCTCGACGAGGACGGCTACCTCGCGATCACGGGCCGCAAGAAGGAGATCATCGTCACGGCGGGCGGCAAGAACGTCGCCCCCGCGGTGATCGAGGACCGTATCCGGGCCCACGCCCTGGTCGCCGAGTGCATGGTGGTCGGGGACGGAAGGCCGTTCGTCGGCGCGCTGCTCACCCTGGACGAGGAGTTCCTCTCCCGCTGGGCCGAGGAGAACGGCAAGCCGGCCGGGTCGACCGCGGTGTCGCTCCGCGAGGACCCCGACCTGCTGGCGGAGGTCCAGCGGGCTGTGGACGACGGCAACGCCGCGGTCTCCAAGGCGGAGTCGGTGCGCAAGTTCCGCATCCTGGCCTCGCAGTTCACCGAGGAGGCGGGCCACATCACCCCCTCGCTGAAGCTCAAGCGCAACGTCGTGGCGAAGGACTTCGCGGACGAGGTCGAGTCGATCTACCGCGGCTGAGCCGGACACGTCCGACGAGGAGGGGCCCGTACCTGACCAGGTACGGGCCCCTCCTCGTCGTCCCGGGCTCCTGGGCGGCGTACGGCTTCACCCGGGTGTGCGGGGTGGCGCTCCCGCGCATACGGACGGATGTCGAGGCGCCTCCCCCGCGCACGGGGCGCCGGCTCCCGGTTCCTCCCCCGCGCACGGAGCAGCCCGCGGGGGCCGCAGCGGCGTCGACGGTTCGTCCCGCGCGTTCAGAGCAGCGCTCTGAGCTTCTCGGCGAGCAGGTCCCAGCGCCACTTCTCCTCGACCCACTCCCTGCCCCGCTCCCCCATGCGCCGCCGCAGTTCGGGGTCCTGGAGCAGGGTGACGATCCGGTCGGCCGACTCCTCGGCGGAGCCGCCCCGGACCACCCAGCCGGTCTCGCCGTCCAGGACGGCGTCGGGGGCGCCGCCCGAGTCGCCCGCGACGACCGGCAGCCCGGTCGCGGACGCCTCCAGGTAGACGATGCCCAGGCCCTCCACGTCGAGGCCGCCGCGGCGGGTGCGGCAGGGCATGGCGAAGACGTCGCCGGCGCCGTAGTGCGCGGGCAGTTCCTCCCAGGGCACCGGCCCGGTGAAGTGGACGGAGTCCTCGACACCGGTGTCGACGGCCAGCTTCTCCAGCTGCCCGGCGTACGGTCCGCCGCCGACGACGAGCAGCACCGCGTCCGGAACCCGCGCCAGGATCGCCGGCATGGCGAGGATCAGCGTGTCCTGGCCCTTGCGCGGCACGAGCCGTGACACGCACACGATGACGGGCCGGTCAGCGAGACCGAGCCGGGCCCTGACGCGGTCCCCGCCGGAGGCCGGGTGGAAGGTCTTCTCGTCGACCCCGGGCGGCAGCTGGACCATGCGGTCCGCGGCCCGTGGGGTGAGCGCACCGGCGATCCGGGACCGGGTGTACTCACCGAGGTAGGTGAGGGTGTCGGTGCCCTCGCCGATGCGGCGCAGCAGCTGCCGGGACGCCGGCAGCTGGGCCCAGCCCGCCTCGTGGCCGTGCGTGGTGGCCACGATCCGGCGGGCCCCGGCCCTGCGCAGCGCGGGTGCCATCAGCCCGAGCGGGGCGGCGGCGCCGAACCACACGGAGGAGCAGCCGTGCTCCCGCAGCAGCCGGACCGCCTGCCGGGTCACCCTCGGGGTGGGCAGGAGCATCGTCGTACGGTCGCGCACGACGGTGAAGGGCTGCTCCGCGTCGAAGGCGGCGGTGGCCTCGGCGCCCTCCGCGCCACGCTTCCAGGTGGACGCATACACGACGAGCTGCTCGGGGTCCAGACGCAGCGCCATGTTGTGCAGGAAGGCCTGGATGCCTCCGGGGCGGGGCGGGAAGTCGTTCGTCACGATCAGGGTCTTGTCCATCGCCGCCGACAGTACCGGGCCCCTCGACGGCCCCGCCTGACGGCTCCCGCACAGCGTCGGCCTGCATCATGGCCTGCATGACGGTCAGGACGGGTGTGGGCGGCCGGGCGGGCCGAGGGCTGCCCCTCGCCGTATGGGGCCTGACGCGGGCGGTGCTGCTGCTCTGCGTCTTCAAGGTGTTCACGGTGCCGGGTCCCGACGTCACGAGCGACGTCTCGGTGATCTACCGCGGCTGGTACGAGGTGCTCCGCGCCGGGACGTATCCCCTGGACGACGTCACCTGGCAGTACCCGCCGGCCGCCGCGCTGGCGGTGCTGTCGCCCGATCTGCTGCCGTTCCTGGAGTACGCCTCCGCCTTCTTCGTCCTCGCCCTGCTGTGTGACGCGCTGGTCCTCGGGCTGCTGCTGTACGCGGGAAGCCGGCCGGGCATGCGGAACGCGGGCGCGTGGCTGTGGGTGGTGGGTGTGCCGCTGCTGGGGCCGACGGTCTACGCCCGGTACGACCTGATGGTGACGGCGGTCGCGGTGGCGGCGCTGCTGGCGGGCGTGCGGCACCCCAGGCTGCTGGGGGCGCTGGCCGCCTTCGGGACGCTGATGAAGGTGTGGCCGGTGCTCCTGCTGGTGGGGACGGCCCCGGGGCGGGAGACACGGCGGTCGTGGTCGGCGGCGGGGGTGACGGGGGCCGTGCTGGTCCTGTTGTCCGCTGCGGCGCTGCCGGGGGCGTTCGCGTTCCTGACCTTCCAGCGCGATCGCGGGCTGGAGATCGAGTCGCTGGGCGCGCTGGTCTTCCACGGGGCGCGCCAGTTCGGCTGGGAGGGCCGGGTGGAGCTGCGGTACGGCTCGATGGAGTTCGCCGGTCCGTACGTGGCACTGGTGAGCACGCTGGCCCTGGCCCTGAGCGTGCTCGCCTTCGGCTGGCTGCTGCTGTGGCGGCTGCGGGCCAGGACGTTCGCGGTGCACACGCCGGCGGACGCCGCGTTCACGGCGGTGCTGCTGTTCACGGTGACCAGCCGCGTCATCAGTCCCCAGTACATGGTGTGGCCGCTCGGGGTCGCCGCGGTGTGCCTGGTGTTCCGGGGCAGCCGGACGGCGTTGCCCGCCTGCCTGGTCCTGGTGGCCACCGGCGTCACCCTGCTGGAGTTCCCGCTGGGCTTCGCGCACGTGGTGGCCAGTGACGGGGAGGGCGTGGCACTCATGGCCGTACGCAACGGTCTGCTGGTCGCCGCGACGCTGATCGCCGCGCGACGGCTGTGGCGGGACACCGTCCCGGGGGCGCGGCAGGGGCGCGCGGCGGCCGGGCGGATCAGCCGAGCCGGTCGCGAAGATACTCCCGCCAGCGCGCCGTGAAGTCCTGCGGTGTGGTGCCGAGGACCGACTGCATGGCGTGCTCCACCGCCCCGTCCCGCCCGGAACGGCTCCCGACGGCCTTGTAGAAGGCGATCAGGGCCTCCTCGCCCCAGTCCCGCGCGATCAGCTCGCAGGCGAGCCAGCCGCTCTCGTACGCGCGGGAGAGCTTCTCCGCGTCCTCGCCGAAGCCGAAGTCCTCGTCCGTGGGAAGGTCCGCCGGCAGGTCACCGCCGCGCACGGCCTCGGCGAGCTCGGGAGCGATCTCCTGGGCCGTGCGGCTCTCCCCGAGGTAGGCGGCCCGGTCGGCGAAGCCCTCGGAGAGCCAGACGGGGGTGGCGGCCGAGGTGTGGGCGCGCGTCGCCACATGGGTGGTCTCGTGGGTGAGGACGACCCGCTGCCCGAAGTCGCCGAGCGTGCCGTACGCCTGCGGGTTCACGATCACCCGGTCCGCCGGGGCGCGGCCGTCGCCGCCGACCGCGCCGGTGGTGACGGCGGCTATGCCCCGGTAGCTGGCCGCCGGAGAGCCGAGGAGCCCCGCCATGTCGTCCACGGTCTCGGGTACGAGCACCACCACGCGCTCCGCCCAGGGCTCCGGCCAGGCACCGGTGACGGCCGGGACCGCCCGGTCGGCCGTGGCGGCGATGCGTCGGAGCTCGTTTGCGGGGCGGCCGACGCCCAGGACCAGGCTGTGCGTGCCGCGTACGACGTCGACGTCGCCCTGCTGCCAGAGCTGGCCCGGTCCGTCGTCGGCGGCCCGGTCGGCGGCGATGTACCAGGTCCTGGCGTCCCCGCGGCGGACCAGCTCCACTGTGCGGGCGGAGGACATGGGGGCCTTGTCGTAGCCCTTGATCCGGTAGCGCAGCTCGACCTCGGCGGTGACCCGGTCCGCCCCCTTGCCGCGGACTCTCTCGACCCTGTACGCCCACGACTCCAGCGGTACGTCCGCGAGGTTGCCGAGCTCGGTGCGCTGGGCCGCGCGGAACGCCGTGGCGCGCGGGTCGAGCGCGGCCAGGTACGCGTCGGTGTCGTGCTCCAGGAGCGCGGCGGCCCGGCGGTCCAGGGCCGCGTCCACCTCCTGGGCGGTGATGCCGGTGGCGGTGTTCCCGGGGGCCGAGCACGCGGGCGCGAGCAGCAGGGCGGCGAGCACGGCACCCGCCGTGCGCCGTCCGCGGGTACGCCCCCGCCGCGCGTCCTGCGCCGGAACAGCCATCCTGCCGATCGTACGGTCAGACGCGGGTGACCGAGGAGACGGGCATCATGCCGACGGGGTCGTAGCGCACCGACGCGCCGGGGTACGGAGCGTGGATGACCTGCCCGCCGCCCGCGTACATCCCGATGTGGCTCGCGTCCGCGCGGTAGGCGACCAGGTCGCCCGGCTGTGCCTGCGAGAGCGGCACCATGCGGCCCGCGTACCGCTGGGCCTGCGAGGTCCGGGGCAGGGCGACCCCGGCCTGGGCGTACGCCCACTGCATCAGTCCCGAACAGTCGAATCCGGCGGGCCCGCCGGCTCCCCACACGTACGGCCTGCCCAGCGCCTGCCGGGCCGCCCTGAGGGCCGCCAGGCCGCGTGCCGAACCGGGTCCGGCCTCGGGGGGCGTCTCCTCGCGGCCGGAGCGCGAGGCACGGCCGAAGGAGGCGCGGTCCGCTGCGGGCAGGGAGCTCAGCAGGTGCCGCGCGGCGGCGAGCTTGCCCTCGACGGTGCGCTTGTGGCGTGCCACGGCCGCCCGGTCGCGCTCCAGGGCGGCGAGGGCGCCCGCGGCCTCCGCACGGCTCTGGGCGATCTTGCGCTGGGCCGTGCGGAGCTTGTGCAGCGTCAGCGCCCGTCGCTCACCGGCCCGGTCCAGGGCCGCCGCCCGGTCCAGATAGGTGTCCGGGTCCGAGGAGAGCAGCAGCGCCACCGAGGGGTCGATGCCACCCGAGCGGTACTGCGCCCCGGCCATCGAACCGAGCAGGGCGCGCGTCTCGTTGATGTCCTGCTGGGTGCGGGCCGCCGAGTCCTGGGCCCTGGCGACCTTGCCGCGCATCCGGTCCATGTTCTCCCGGGCCGCGTTGTACCGCTCGGTGGCCCGCTCGGCCTCCCCGTACAGCCGGTCGACCGCGGCCCTGGCCGTCTCGGGGGTGTCCCCGGGACCGGCACTCGCCGGCGCGGCATTGAGGGTGGCGGCCGCGGTGGCCGCGGCGGCCGACAGGACGGTCACCCGGACACCACGGTTGAGGCCGGGCCGGGTGGGGCGGCGATGAGAGACCACAGGAGCCGCACTCCCTTCCGCTGTACGCAGACGTGCGCAGCCCCTGCCGCCCGGGAGGGCGGACCGACGACCGGGAGCTGCACGGCAGCGCAGACAGTAACCGGGCGGACACGGAGCGGCCAAAGGCCACGCCGGGAGGGGAACGGGGCACGATACGGCGGCGCCCCGCCGGTGACCTGGGTCTCCGGCGGGGCGGGGCGTCAGCGCGGGGTGCTGCGATTCGCCCGTTCGGGCGTCAGACGCGTACGCCGAACTGGAAGGTGCCCATGTAGTCCATCGACTCGTAGCGGACCACGGTGCCGGGCTTCGGGGCGTGCAGGATCTGGTTGTTGCCCGCGTACAGGCCCACGTGCGAGGTGTTGTTGAAGAAGACCAGGTCGCCCGGCTTGAGGGCGCTGCGGCCGATCCGGACACCGTCGTTGATCTGGGTGTAGGTGGTGCGGGTGATCTGGACACCGGCCTGGGCGTAGGCCCACTGGGTCAGGCCCGAGCAGTCGAAGGAGTTGGGGCCGGTACCGCCGGAGACGTACGGCTTGCCCTGCTGCGTGGAGGCGGCCTGGAGGGCCGCGGCGCCACGGGCGGAAGCGGGGACCTCGTTGCCGAGCTGCACCCGCTCACCGGCGGCGCGGCTGGCGCGCTGCTCCTCCTCGGCCATCTTGGCCCGCTCGGCGGCGGTGAGGGTGTTCAGCAGCTTCTGGGCGTCGGCCAGCTTGCCCTGGTACTTCTTCTTGTTCTCGTTCAGAGTCTTGCGGACGTCGGCGAGGTCGGCGAGCTTGGCCTGCGCCTCCTTGCGCTGCTGCGCGAGGGTCCGCTGCTTCGCCTGGATCTTCTGGAGCGACTCGGCCTGCTTGGCCGTCAGCTGGTCGAGCGCGGAGGCCTGGTCGAGGAAGCTGTCCGGGTCCGAGGAGAGCAGCAGCTGGACGGACGGGTCGAGGCCACCGGAGCGGTACTGCGCGGTGGCGAGCGAACCGAGTTCGCCGCGCAGGGTGTTGAGCTCGTCCTGACCGCGGGCGACCTTGTCCTGGAGGGCGTCGGCCTGCTTCTTGAGCTTGTCCTGCTGTTCCTTCGCCCCGTTCGCCTTCTCGGTGGCGGCCTCGGCCTCGTGGTAGAGCTTGTCGACCTTCGCCTTGACCTCGCTCTTGGTCGGCTTGGGGTCGGCGTGCGCGGCCTGGGACGTCAGGGCCACTGCCGCGGCGGCGGTCGCGGTGAGCACGGTCACGCGGGTGCGGCTCGGCTGCTTGGGACGACGGTGGGACGCCACGAAGGCGAGCTCCTTCTTCCTCGAGCCGCCTACCGGGTTGTGGGGGGACACGGAGGGATCCCCGGCTCCGTGCACGTCACGGACTCGGCGGTTCCTTCGCCGTCACCCCGGGTGGGCGATCAACCGTGCGAAGGTTCGAGGCCTGACCCTAGTGACCATCTTGTGATCAGTTCAAATCCTCACGGGCAAAATCTCGCCACACCAGGCACTTCTTTACTTTCATCACACTGGGTGTAGCGGCAAGTTGACGGTACGTTCCATGAATTCCGACAAGTCACTCATGCCACACAAGACGCCTCAGACGCGTGAAAGGCGCTTCAGGAGCAAGACGGACGCGACGGGTCTCGCGCCCGCCTTCGCGACTCCGTCGGCGACTTCGCGGTCCGTGGAGACCACGACGACGGGCCTGCCAGGCGGTTCGGCGCGGGCCAGCTGCCGGATCAGCTCGTCGGCGGTGACGCCGGCCTTGCTGAAGAGCACGCGCACCCCGCGCGGCGGCGCGAGCAGGACCGGCGCGGCCAGCTCGGCCCCGTCGAAGACGCAGGTCATCTCGGCGCCGGTCTGCGCCGCGAGGACCGAGAGCCCGCCCAGCAGGCGCAACCGCTGCTTCTCCAGGGGCATCTGCGGATAGCCGGTCTTGGTGACGTTGTAGCCGTCCACGATGAGATGCGCCTGCGGCAGGGCGAGCAGCTGGTCGAGCAGCGCCGGATCGGTCTCCGAAAGCGCCCTGGCGGCAATGTCCTTGGGCGACATCCGGCCCGGCTCGACCGCGTCGACGCTGTCCGCGGGGCGGGTCGAGGAGGGAGGCAGGGCGAGTTCACGACGGAGCCCCTGAGCCGCGTCGAGCACGGTGTCCAGGAGCAGTCTCAGCCGCATGTCCTCGACGGAGCGCCCCTCCCTGGCCGCGCGGCGCCCGGCCTCGACGGAGGCCTCCGCCTCGGCGAGCCGCGCCTTGAGCCGGCGGGTCTCGCTCTCGGCCGCGGAGACCTGGGCCGCGGCCTCGGCCCGCACGCCGTCGGCCTCCGCGGCCGCCTTGCGCAGGGCGGCCTCGCCGCGCTTGACCTCACTGAGGGCGCTGCGCAGCTTGCGGTGCAGGGAGTCCGTCTCCTTGCGGGACGCCTCCAGCTCCGACCGCAGCCGCTCGGTGTCGGCCCTGGTCTGGCCGCGGGCGTGGTCGAGCTCCTCACGCAGCCGCTCCAGCTCGCGCCGGGTCTCCTCGTCCGCGCGCTCGGCGTGCGCCCGCTGGACCTCCTCGCCGGCCGCGGCGACCAGCTTGACCCAGCCCGCCGGACGCAGCACGTAGGCAGCGGCGGCCACGTCGACGGGGTCGGCGGCTGCGGGCGGCGCTCCCGCCCCCAGCGCGCCGGCCAGCTCCGGCTGGGTCTGGGTGACCCGTTCGGCGATGCGCCGGCGGAACGCCGGGTCGCTCTCCAGCGCCGCCGCCATCGCGTTACCCGCGAACTTGGCCCGCCGGCTCGGGGTGAAACGGGCGTACTGACGGAGCTGGGAGGGGAGTTCGCCGACGGTCAGACCGCCGAAGGCGTCCGAGACCAGCGCCACCACCTTGCGGCGCACACCCTCCGGCAGGGGACGGTCGAGCGACTCCGCGGCGCCGTCGGCCGCGTCGGCCGGACCGGTGCCGCCTGTCGGCTGCTCCACCATCCATCACCCCAACATGTCTGTCCGCGCGACTCCGTCAGGAGTCGGCGCCTGGCCTGGCGACCAGCTCGATCTGGTCCACCGCGTTGCACCAACGGCAGCGCACCGACTCGATGGTCTCACTGACCACCTCGCGCTCCTCGACACTCGACTCCCCGGCCAGGTCGAGATGGACGTACTCCACGACCTTCGAGGAACGCGTCACGTCGAAACGGGTGAGGTTGCCGCAGAGCGTGCAGCGCCAGCGGGTCCCGTCCGTCGGCTGGGGAACCGTCGTCATCGTTGCGTCCTCTTTCGTCGTTCGTCGAGTCGTGTGCGTGGCCGGGTCTTCGATCTCGCGGTGCGCCGTCGAACTGCGGATGTCCTCCGGTAACCCTACGGCCTTGCGCATACCTATCGGCACGGCGAGGCGGTCTGTCCCGTTCTCTCCTGGTACGTCATGCTCTGTACGTGACCGATTGGCGGAAAGTCGACTGGCGGGAGCGGGCCAGGGAGCTCGGGACCGCGGCCTCCGCGGGCGGCGCCCCCGTCACGTACGGGCTCATCGCGCTGTGCTGCGCGGTGTTCCTGATCAGCCCGCTCTCCGGCTTCAACCCCGCCTACGGCGGTGCCGACAGCCTGCTGGCCGCGCAGGCCGCGTACTTCGAGCGGTGGGGCGTGATCCCCAGTGAGCTCGTGGCCGGCTCCGCACGCGCGGCGCTGACCCCGCTGACCGCGCTCTTCGTGCACGGCAGCTGGCTGCACCTGCTGGGCAACATGCTGTTCCTGTACGTGTTCGGCGCGATGGCCGAGGAGCGCATGGGCCGGACCGAGTTCACCTTCTTCTACGTCGTGTGCGGCTACTTCGCGCTCGCGGCCTACGCGGTGGTGCACGCGGACTCCGACCAGACCCTGGTGGGAGCGTCCGGGGCGATCTCGGCGGTGCTGGGCGCGTTCCTCTACCTCTTCCCCCGCGCCCGGGTCACGAGCCTCTTCCCCTTCCTGTTCTTCCTCCCGCTGCGCTTCCCTGCCTGGATCGTGCTGGTGTTCTGGTTCGTCCTGCAATGGCTGGCGGCCCGGAGCGCGGGCAGCGGCCCCGGGGTGGCCTACCTCGCGCACGTGGCGGGCTTCGCGGCCGGGTTCCTCTACGCCTGGGTGCGTTTCCGGGGTGGTACTACAGTGAAGTCTCCAGCCACGGCCACTGAGGGAGAAAGCCAGCCGTGATCACCGCGATCGTGCTCATCAAAACCAGCGTGGACCGGATTCCCGAGATCGCCGAGGCCATCGCCTCGCTGGACAGCGTCAGTGAGGTCTTCTCGGTCACCGGTACGTACGACCTGATCGCCATGGTCCGGGTGGCCAGGCACGACGATCTGGCCGATGTCATCCCGGGCCGGATCAGCAAGATCCCGGGCGTCGAGGCGACGGACACCCATGTCGCCTTCCGCACGTACTCGCAGCACGACCTCGAGGCGGCCTTCGCCATCGGTCTCGACGCCTAGTACGGCGGACGGCACACCGCGGGACGGCTCCGGCCGGGCAGGGGACAGGCGCCCCCCGCCCGGCCGGAGCCGTCCGGTCCGCGGGTCAGACCTGGGCCGCGCCGCGGTCGGGGACGCAGCGGCCGTCCTCCGTGCGATAGGTCCAGCGGGCACCCTTGCCGACGAGCTCCCGGACCGCGCCCAGGAACCGCTCGACGTGCTCGTCCGGTGTACCGGCACCGAAACTCACCCGGATGGCGTTGAGCGACCTCTCCCCCGGCGCGGCCTCGGGCGCGCCGCACTCGCCCGGGTCCTGCGGCTCGCTGCCGAGCAGGGTCCGCACCAGCGGGTGGGCGCAGAACAGGCCGTCGCGCACCCCGATGCCGTACTCGGCGGAGAGGGCCGCGGCGAAGTGCGAGCTGTTCCAGCCCTCGACCACGAAGGAGATGACGCCCACCCGCGGGGCGTCGTCGCCGAACAGCGAGAGCACCGTGACCTGGGGGACGCCCGCGAGGCCCTCACGGACCCGGGTGACCAGCTGCTGCTCCCGCGCGACGAGCCGGTCGAAGCCCGCCTCGGTCAGGGCCTTGCAGGCGGCGGCGATGGAGTAGACGCCGATGACGTTGGGCGATCCGGCCTCGTGCCGGGCCGCGGTGGTGTGCCACTCCACGTCCACACCACCGTCGGCGCGCCGGGCGACCTTGCGGGAGGCGCCGCCGCCCGCGAGGTACGGCTCGGCGTCCCGCAGCCAGTCGGTGCGGCCCGCGAGCACACCCGAGCCGAAGGGCGCGTACAGCTTGTGCCCGGAGAAGGCGACCCAGTCGACGTCCAGCTCGGCGATGTCCACCGGGTGGTGGGGTGCCAGCTGCGCCGCGTCGAGCACGATCCGCGCCCCGTGCGCGCGGGCGGCTGCCGCGAGCTCCTTCACCGGCCACAGCTCCCCCGTGACGTTGGACGCGCCCGTGACGCAGACGAGCGCCGGGCTGCCGGTGCCCGCCTCGCCCGGACGGGGCCGGGAGTCCGGGGAGGAGGCACGGGCGGCGAGAGCCCGCTCCAGCGTGGCGACGGCCTGCTCCGGGGTGCGGGGGGCGTCGAGGTAGGTCACCCGGGCGTCGCGCCAGGGAAGGAGCGAGGCGTGGTGCTCGGTCTCGAACACGAACACCTCGCAGCCGGCGGGCAGCGCGGCGGCGAGCAGGTTGAGGGAGTCGGTCGTCGAGCGGGTGAAGACCACCTGGTCGTCCTCGCGGCAGCCGAGGAACTCCGCGACGGTCACGCGGCTGCTCTCGAAGAGGTCGGTGGAGAGCTGCGAGAGGTAGCCGGCACCGCGGTGCACGCTGCCGTAGTACGGAGCGTAGGCGGCCACATCGTCCCAGACCCGCTGAAGAGCCGGGGCACTTGCCGCGTAGTCGAGGGCCGCATAGGTGACTTCTCCGCCCGTCACGAGCGGAACAGCGACATCCGCGCCGAGAACCGGCAGCGGTGCACAAATGGACTGGTCGACGGCAGCGGTGGAGACAGACATGGCGAACTCCCGTAAGAGGCAGGCGACATCCTCGCGCCGGCAGTCACGAAGGGACGCGGCAGCGCGTGGAGAGGAAGACAGAAGGGTGCGCGGAGAGGGCGTCGAGCCCTATCGCATTCGCTTGCTCACAAGAGGCTCCCTGGGACCAGGACCCCAAGGGGTGGCATCCGACGATGCCGAGGGGCCCGCGCTTGCCGCAGACCTCGCTGCCTGCGGCCTGGTCTTCACCCGGGGCACCCCGCCACGGACGGAGGGTTGCCGGACAGCGGGCCGGGGCCGTAGTCGCTGTCACTCATGACCTGCGCAGCATCTTGCCATATCGCCCGGGACGCGCAAGGGCGCAGTCCGCGATCCGGACTGCGCCCTTGCTCACACCGTGTACGCCCTCAGGCGTTGCTGGCCGCCACCCAGCGCTCCAGCGCCCGCTTGGCGGCGCCCGAGTCGATCGACTCGGCGGCCCGCACCATCTTTGCGGCGAGCTGTTCCTCCAGCGTGCCCTCGCCCTGGTCCGAAGCGACCAGCGCGGCGGCGGAGTTGAGCAGCACCGCGTCGCGTACCGGGCCGGTCTCGCCGTCGAGCAGCCGCCGGGCGACGTCCGCGTTGTACGCGGCGTCGGCGCCGCGCAGCGCCTCGACGGGCACGAGGTCCAGGCCGACGTCCCGAGGGTCGAAGGCCTGCTCCCGTACGGCCCCGTCGCGCACGACCCAGACCCGGGAGGTCGCCGTGGTCGTCAGCTCGTCCAGGCCGTCGTCACCGCGGAAGACCAGGGCGGAGTTCCCCCGGCCGGCCAGCACGCCCGCGACGATGGGCGCCATCTTCACGTCGGCCACCCCGATGGCCTGGGAGCGCACCCGGGCCGGATTGGTGAGCGGGCCGAGGATGTTGAAGGTGGTCTGGGTACCGAGCTCCTTGCGTGCCCTGGCCGCGTAGCGGAGGGCCGGGTGGAACTTCACGGCGAAGCAGAAGGTGATGCCCGCCTCCTCGGCGACGGCGACAACGCGCTGCGGCGTGAGCTCCAGGTTGACGCCCAGCTTCTCCAGCACGTCCGAGGCACCGCTCGCCGAGGAGGAGGCGCGGTTTCCGTGCTTGACGACCTTGGCGCCGGCCCCGGCCACGACGATCGCCGACATGGTGGAGATGTTGACCGTCTTGGCCATGTCGCCGCCGGTCCCCACGATGTCGACCGTGTGGCCGGGCACCTCGATGGTGTGGGCGTGCTCGTACATGGCGCGGACCAGGCCGGTGACCTCGTCCACGGTCTCGCCCTTGGCCCGCAGGGCCACCGCGAAACCGGCGATCTGCACGTCCGTCGCCTCACCGCTCATGATGCGGTCCATGGCCCACGCGGTGTCGTCCGCGCCCAGGTGCTCGCCGCGCAGCAGGGGGGTCAGGACGCCGGGCCAGGTACGGGCCGCCACGCTGTCGCCGCCGTCCGGGGTCACAACGTTCATGGTCCGCTCCTGGGTCCACAGCCGATACAAGGATGGCTCCCACCTTATCCAGGCCCCCGGACGGCGAAGAGCCCCGTCCATCGGATGGACGGGGCTCCTGCTGTGGCGTTCAGCTGAGGTGATCAGTGGTGGCCGTGGCCGCTGGTGATCTCCTTGTACTCCTCGACGGTGGGCTTGGCGATCTGGTTGTCCTCGCCGTAGTAGCTCTTGCTGAGCCTGACCCGCACCTTCTGGAGTACCGACGGCTTGCGCTCGACACCGTTCTCGTCGACCGTCGGGCCGAGCTCGAGCGGCTTGTACTGCTCGTGCGCGGTGAGCGTGTGCAGCTGCTCCGGACCGAGCGGCTCGTGGATCTCCACGAACTCACCGTGCGGCAGGCGCTTGATGGTGCCGGACTCGCGCCCGTGCAGCACCTTCTCCTTGTCGCGGCGCTGGAGGCCGAGGCAGATCCGGCGGGTGACGACGAACGCCAGGACCGGGCCGACGAAGAAGGCGATGCGCACGAACCAGCTGATCGCGTTGAGCGACAGATGGAAGTGGGTCGCCCAGATGTCGTTGCCGCCGCCGACCAGCATGACGAAGTAGATCGTCACCCAGGCGACACCCAGACCCGTACGGGTCGGAGCGTTGCGCGGACGGTCCAGGATGTGGTGCTCGCGCTTGTCCCCGGTGATCCAGGACTCGATGAACGGGTAGAGCGCCAGCGCCGCGAGGATCACACCGAACAGGACCAGGGGGATCAGCACGCCCAGGACCAGCGTGTGGCCCCAGAGGTTGATCTCCCATCCCGGCATCACACGGACGAAGCCTTCGGCGAAGCCCATGTACCAGTCCGGCTGGGCGCCCGTGGACACCTGGTCGGGACGGTAGGGCCCGAGGGCCCAGATCGGGTTGATCGTGGCGATCGCCGCGATGATCGCGATGAAGCCGAAGACCAGGAAGAAGAAGCCTCCGGCCTTGGCCATGTACACCGGGAGCAGCGGCATGCCGACGACGTTCTTGTTCGTGCGGCCGGGACCCGCGAACTGCGTGTGCTTGTGGAAGAAGACCAGGATGAGGTGGCCGACCACGAGCCCGAGCATGATGCCCGGCAGCAGCAGGATGTGGATCGAGTAGAACCTCGCGATGATGTCGGTGCCGGGGAACTCCCCGCCGAACAGGAACATCGAGATGTACGTACCGACGATCGGCATCGACAGGATGGCGCCCTGCGTGAAGCGCACACCCGTACCGGAGAGCAGGTCGTCCGGCAGCGAGTAGCCGGTGAACCCGGTGAACATGCCGAGGACGAACAGCAGGAAGCCGAACAGCCAGTTGATCTCACGCGGCTTGCGGTACGCGCCGGTGAAGAACACCCGGAACATGTGCACGAACATGCCGGCGAGGAAGATCACCGCTGCCCAGTGGTGGATCTGCCGGACGAGCAGACCACCGCGGACGTCGAAGCTGATGTCCAGCGTCGAGGCGTAGGCCTCGGACATCCGGATGCCCTGCATCGGCTCGTACGAGCCGTGGTAGATGACCTCGTTCATGCTCGGGTGGAAGAACAGCGTCAGGTACACACCCGTGAGGATGATGATGATGAAGCTGTAGAGGCAGATCTCACCGAGCATGAAGGACCAGTGGTCCGGGAAGATCTTGCGCATGTTGGCCTTGGCCAGGCCGTAGATGCCGAGCCGGCCGTCCGCCCAGTCGGCCACCCGCTCGCCGGCGGGTGCCTTGCGCTGTGTTTCCGTCGCAGTACTCATCCGCGCTCCCAGAAGGCAGGACCGACGGGCTCTTCGAAGTCACCGAGCGCCTCGAGGTTGCCCTCGCTGTTCACACCGATCCGCAGCTGCGGAAGGGCGTGACCGGCCGGACCGAAGATGACGCGGGCGCCGTCGGAGAGGTCGAAGGTGGACTGGTGGCACGGGCAGAGCACGTGATGCGTCTGCTGCTCGTACAGGCTGATCGGGCAGCCGACGTGGGTGCAGATCTTGGAGAAGGCCACGATTCCCTCGTGGGCCCACTCGCGCTCGCGCTTGTCCTTGATGTTGTCCGGCTCGATGCGGACGATCATCAGGGCGGCCTTGGCGATCTGCGACTGGAAGTCGTGCGCGTCCTCCTCCAGGCCCTCGGGCATGGCGAAGGTCAGCGAACCGACGACGACGTCCTCGGGACGCAGCGGCTCCATGGTGTTCATGTTGACGAGCTGCTTGCCCTTGGCCCACAGGGTCGAGCGGAGCTTCTTCTCCGGCAGCGGACCCAGGTCGCGCAGCAGCACCACACCGGAGAGCGGCACCAGGGCCAGCGCGCCGAACATGGTGTTGCGGATCAGCTTGCGCCGGCCGATCGCGGACTCACGGGCGCCGTCCGCGAAGTCGGCCATGACCTTGGCCTTGACCTCGGGCGTCGCCTCGATCGCGTGACGGTCGTCGGCGACCTCCACGTCGGACATCAGGGTGCGGGCCCAGTGGACGGCACCGGCGCCGATGCAGAAGAGCGCGAGTCCGAGGGTCAGACCCAGGGAGAAGTTGAGCGCGCTCACGTGCCCGAACGGCCAGATGTAGACGATCTTGTCGACCGGGAAGATGACGTAGGAGGCGATGAAGCCGACCGTCGCCAGCATGGACAGCGTGAACATGAACGCGACGGCCCGCTCGGAGCGCCTCGCCGCACGTTCGTCGATGTCCTGGATGCGCGGCTTGTGGGCCGGCAGTCCGGGGTTGGCGAACGGGTCGTCCGCCACCTGCACCGCGCCGTGCGCGGTGCCCTGCTCGACCGGCAGGTTCTCTTCTGGAATCTGTTGGCTACTCATGACTTCTTGGCCTTAGCGGTGTGGGCCGCGACCCAGACGGCGATGGCGACCAGGCCGCCCAGGCCGAAGATCCAGCCGAAGAGACCTTCACTGACGGGGCCGAGGCCACCGAGCGAGAGGCCACCGGGGGTCTCGGACTCATCACCGTTGACGGTCTTGATGTACGCGATGATGTCTTTCTTCTCCTGCTCCGGCATCGTGGTGTCGGGGAAGGAGGGCATGCTCTGCGGGCCGGTCTGCATGGCCTCGTAGATGTGCTTCGGGCTCACACCTTCCAGGCTCGGGGCGTACTTGCCGTTCGTCAGCGCGCCGCCCTCGCCGGTGAAGTTGTGGCACTGCGCGCAGTTCGTACGGAACAGGTCACCGCCCTTGGCCACGTCCGCGCCGGCGGGGTCGACCTGACTCTCGGTCGGCGTGATCGGACCGGCGCCCAGCGACGCGACGTACGCCGCGAGCTGGTCGATCTCGGCCTGGCTGTAGATGACCTTCTTCTTCGGCACCTGGGCGCCCGGCTGCTGGGCCGGCATGCGTCCGGTACCGACCTGGAAGTCGACGGCCGCGGAGCCGACGCCCACGAGGGACGGCCCGTCGGTGGTTCCCTGACCGCCGGATCCGTGGCAGCTGGCACAGCCCACGGAGTAGAGCTTCTTGCCCTCGTCGATGGCGAGGGACTGGGCGGTGTCGTCGGCCTGCGCCTTACCCGCAGGCGCGAACGCGGCGTACAGCCCCCCGGTAGCCGCCAGCGCGAGGAGTAGTACGACGACGGCCGCCAGCGGATGGCGTCGTCGTGCGGAGAGCTTTTTCACGGATTACCCCGGTGTCAGGATCTTCTGCGTCGATGATGGGCGGGTGCGAGCCCGGTTACTTGATCATGTAGATCGTGGCGAACAGGCCGATCCAGACGACATCGACGAAGTGCCAGTAGTAGGACACGACGATGGCCGCGGTGGCCTGCTCGTGGGTGAATCTCGAGGCCGCGTATGTCCTGCCCAGTACGAGCAGGAAGGCGATGAGGCCGCCTGTCACATGCAGACCGTGGAAGCCGGTCGTCAGGTAGAACACCGAGCCGTACGGGTCGGAGGACAGGGAGAGCCCCGCGTCCTTGACCAGCTCGGTGTACTCGAGGACCTGGCCTCCGATGAAGATCGCACCCATCACGAACGTGATGATGAACCAGGTGCGGAGCTTCTTCACATCGCCCCGCTCCGCGGCGAAAACGCCGAGCTGGCAGGTGAGAGAGGAAAGCACCAGGATCGTGGTGTTCGTCGCCGAGAACGGGAAGTTCAGATGGTGAGCCATCTCCTTCCAGTGATCGGGTCCCATCACCGATCGCAGGGTGAAGTACATCGCGAAGAGGGCCGCGAAGAACATCAGCTCGGAACTCAACCAGATGATGGTTCCGACGCTGGTGAGGTTCGGTCGATTGACCGACGGGTGCGCGTGCCCGGTTTCTACTGTCGTTGCTGTCGCCACGACCGACATTATGTCGGTCGCTTATCCCGCCCTCACTCCGGGGGGTGCCGTTCGGTGTGTCAGCGGGGTGTGTCCTCACCGAACGGCCCATCGAATCGCCGTCCTTACCGGTGCTGACAGGCAGTCCGCCGGAGTACCATCCGCCCATCGGTTCATGCCCACAGAGCCCCGAAGACACAGACGTCACGGAGGAACAATGCAGCCGACCGCCACGGTCCTGGTCTACAGCGACGACGCCCACACCCGCGAGCAGGTGAGGCTGGCAGCCGGGCGCAGGCCTGCGGCGGACGTGCCACCGGTGGAGTTCCTGGAGTGCGCCACCCTGCCGGCCGTGCTGAGCGCGCTGGACCGGGGGGGCATCGACGTCTGCGTGCTGGACGGCGAGACCGCGCCGGCGGGCGGTATGGGCGTCTGCCGGCAGATCAAGGACGAGATCTTCGACTGCCCGCCCGTGCTGCTGGTGATCGGGCGCCCCCAGGACGCCTGGCTGGCCACGTGGAGCCGCGCGGACGCCGCTGTGACGCATCCCGTCGACCCGGTCGACTTCTCGGGCGCGCTGGCCTCCCTGCTGCGCCGCAGGCTGTCCGTAGGGGCCTGAGGCGAAGGGGCCCCGATCCCCTTCGCGGTGTCCCTCCGGGGCGCGGTGCACTCGGATCAGACCTGGGGGCGCAGCCGCGCCGTCTGGACGTCGGCGCCGGTGTCCGTACTGTCGGTGTCCGGCGTGCCCCCGCCGTGCAGGGCGCTGCCCTTGAGCCAGTCGTCCCAGGCCAGGTTCCAGTCGCCGAAGCCGTTGTCGAACGGCGTCATCATCTCGCCGTCGCTGCCCACGACCTTGACGATGTCGCCTTCGCGCACGGTCTCGAAGAACCACTCGGCGTCGGCGGTGCTCATGCCCGTGCAGCCGTGGCTGACGTTGGCGTTGCCCTGCGAGCCGGTGGACCAGGGCGCCGCGTGGACGTACTCCCCGCTCCAGGTGACACGGGTCGCCCAGTAGACGGGCAGGTCGTAGGACTCCGAGGAACCGGCGGCGATCCCGATGCTCTCGCCGCGCATGCGTACGAACTGCTCCTTGGCCAGCACGACCTTGACGCCGTTGCGCGTGTCGAAGCCCGGCTTGCCCGTGGTGACCGGAATGGTGTTGATCACTTCACCGTTGCGCAGGACCGTCATGGAGTGGTCCGAGGCATCGGTGATGGCTTCTATGCGGTCGCCGGTCGTGAGTTTGAGGGGCTTCGTCTCGGCACCGTGGAGGGCGCCGGTGACCTTGATGCCCTTGAGGTTGCTGCGGAGGTCGATGCTGGCGCCGGCCGGCCAGTACTCCTTGGGCCGGTAGTGCAGCGTCTTGGCGTCGACCCAGTGCCAGGAGCCCGTGACGGCGGGGCTGGACCGGACCTGAAGCCCTCGCTCCACGGTGGCCCTGGCCGCCCGGTCGGTGACCGGAGCGCTGAGTTCCGCCGTGAGGGGCTGTCCGACGCCGTAGGTGCCCGCCTGCGGGCCGAAGGAGACCTTCAGGAACTTCTTGGCCGCCTCCGTCCCGAAGGCGTACGTACGGCTGCCGGGGGCTCCGTCGCCGTTCTCGGTGGAGACCTTGACGGTGTATCGGGTTCCGGCGGCGAGTGAGGTGGTGGAGTGCCACCGCTTCCCGTCGGCGTCCAGCTCTCCGGCGAGGTGACGGCCTTCGGTGTCCACGGCCGTCACGTCCGTGATCTTGGCGTCGTCCTCCTTGACGGTGACCTCGAGGGGCTTGTCGGGGTCGGCCTTCTTGTCCTCGGCCGGCCCGTTGAAGGAGATGAGGTCGGCCGCGTCGTGAGGCTTCAGCGACAGCGGATCACCGTCGGGCTCGCCACAGGCGGTCGCACCTGCGACGAGGGTCACGACCAGCAGGGTGCAGCTCACTACGGTGCGGATGCGCGGCGTGTGGTTCATGAACCCACGCTAAGAAGATTCATCCGATCCAGCGCGTTCAGTGACTGCAAACGGGGGCCCGGCCCGCTCATCACTGAGCGGGCCGGGCCCCCGTACGGGTGCTGCGCGTCCTTGGACGGCGTGTCCTACTGGGTGCGGTTCTCGCCCCTGTAGTACTCGAAGACCCAGCCGAAGAGGCCGATCAGGAGCAGCGGGGCCGAGAAGTAGGCCAGCCACCAGCCGAAGACGACGGACATGAAGAGGAACGCGCCGCCGATGGCCAGCGAGAGCGGCTGCCAGCTGTGCGGGGAGAAGAAGCCCACCTCACCGGCTTCGTCCGCGACGTCGGCCTCCTTGTTGTCCTGAGCCATCGCGTCGACCCTGTTGGCCGTGAAGGCCAGGTAGAAGCCGATCATGATGGTCAGCCCGAAGGACAGGACCAGCGCGGTGGTGCCGACCGGCTCCTTCGACCAGACGCCGTAGGTGACGGCCATGGCCAGCATGAAGATGCTCAGCCAGATGAAGAGCTTGCCCTGGATCTTCACTTGCCGTCCTCCTTGCCACCGACGAGGACCTTGTCACCCTCGGACAGGTGATCCAGCTGCTCGAGCGCCGCGATCTCCGGGTGGTGCAGGTCGAACGCCGGGGATTCGGAGCGGATGCGCGGCAGGCTGATGAAGTTGTGCCGCGGAGGCGGGCACGACGTCGCCCATTCGAGCGAACGGCCGTAGCCCCACGGGTCGTCGACCTCGATCTTCTTGCCGTACTTGGCGGTCTTCCAGACGTTGTAGAAGAACGGCAGGATCGACAGTCCGAGCACGAACGAGGAGATCGTCGAGATCGTGTTCAGGGCGGTGAAGCCGTCGGCGGCGAGGTAGTCCGCGTAGCGACGCGGCATGCCCTCGGCACCGAGCCAGTGCTGCACCAGGAAGGTGCCGTGGAAGCCGATGAACAGCGTCCAGAAGGTCACCTTGCCGAGCCGCTCGTCCAGCATCTTGCCGGTGAACTTCGGCCACCAGAAGTGGAATCCGGCGAACATCGCGAAGACCACGGTGCCGAAGACGACGTAGTGGAAGTGCGCGACGACGAAGTACGAGTCGGAGATGTGGAAGTCCAGCGGCGGCGACGCCAGGATCACGCCGGTCAGACCACCGAAGGCGAAGGTGATCAGGAAGCCGACGGACCAGAGCATCGGTGTCTCGAAGGACAACGACCCCTTCCACATCGTGCCGATCCAGTTGAAGAACTTCACACCGGTCGGTACGGCGATGAGGAATGTCATGAAGGAGAAGAACGGCAGCAGCACACCGCCGGTGACGTACATGTGGTGGGCCCACACCGTCACCGAAAGACCGGCGATGGCGATCGTCGCGCTGATCAGACCGATGTAACCGAACATCGGCTTGCGGCTGAACACCGGAATGATCTCGGAAATGATTCCGAAGAACGGTAGCGCGATGATGTACACCTCTGGATGGCCGAAGAACCAGAAGAGGTGTTGCCAGAGCAATGCGCCACCGTTCGACGCATCGAAGATGTGTGCGCCGAATTTACGGTCCGCCTCCAGCGCGAAGAGCGCGGCGGCGAGGACCGGGAAGGCCAGCAGGACCAGGACACCGGTCAGCAGGACGTTCCAGGTGAAGATCGGCATGCGGAACATCGTCATGCCGGGTGCGCGCATGCAGATGATCGTGGTGATGAAGTTGACCGAACCGAGGATCGTGCCGAAGCCGGAGAAGGCCAGACCCATGATCCACATGTCGGCGCCGACGCCCGGCGAGCGGACCGCGTCCGACAGCGGGGAGTAGGCGAACCATCCGAAGTCGGCGGCGCCCTGCGGGGTGAGGAAGCCGGCCACCGCGATCAGCGAGCCGAAGAGGTACAGCCAGTACGCGAACATGTTCAGCCGCGGGAACGCCACGTCGGGCGCGCCGATCTGCAGCGGCATGATCCAGTTCGCGAATCCGGCGAACAGCGGCGTCGCGAACATCAGCAGCATGATCGTGCCGTGCATCGTGAACGCCTGGTTGAACTGCTCGTTCGACATGATCTGCGTACCCGGACGGGCCAGCTCGGCGCGCATGAAGAGCGCCAGCAGACCGCCGATGCAGAAGAAGGCGAAGGAGGTGACCAGGTACATCGTGCCGATGGTCTTGTGGTCGGTGGTGGTCAGCCACTTGACGACGACACTTCCCGGCTGCTTGCGCCGTACCGGCAGCTCGTCCTCGAACGAGGCGTCTGCCGCCGCGGCACCCTGGGATTCGTTGAGGATGCTCACAGTTTGTTCGTCTCCGCATTCCTGGCCGGGTCCGTCTGCTCGATGCCTGCCGGCACGTAGCCCGTCTGACCCTTCTCCGCCAGCTCCTTGAGGTGCTGCTGGTAACGCTCGGGAGAAACGATCTTGACGTTGAAGAGCATCCGGGAGTGGTCCACGCCGCAGAGCTCGGCGCACTTACCCATGTAGGTGCCCTCCTTCGTCGGCGTGACCTCGAAGGAGTTGGTGTGGCCCGGAATGACGTCCTGCTTCATGAGGAACGGCACCACCCAGAAGGAGTGGATGACGTCACGCGAAGTCAGGATGAAACGGACCTTCTCGCCCTTCGGCAGCCACAGGGTCGGACCCGGGTTGCCGTTCTGCGGGTTACGCGTACCGGGGACGCCCACGTCGTAGACGCCGCCGGCGCCCTCGGGGAAGTCCTCGCGGTACTTGTCGGGGATGGCGTCGAGTTCCTTCGGGATCTCGCTGCCGGCGGAGGGCTGGCCCTCCACCTTCTCGATGTAGTTGAAGCCCCAGCTCCACTGGTAGCCGACCACGTTGATGGTGTGGGCGGGCTTGGGAGTGAGCTCCAGGAGCTTCGATTCATCGCGCGCGGTGAAGTAGAAGAGCACCGAGACGATGATCAGGGGAACCACTGTGTACAACGCCTCGATGGGCATGTTGTACCTGGTCTGCTGAGGTACCTCCACCTTGGTCCTGCTACGCCGGTGGAAGATGACGCTCCAGATGATCAGCCCCCAGACAAGGACACCCGTGGCGAGCGCTGCCGCCCACGAGCCCTGCCAGAGGGAGAGGATCCGAGGGGCCTCTTCCGTTACCGGGGTGGGCATACCGAGGCGGGGAAAATCCTCCCAGTTGTATGAACAACCGGAGGCCGTCGCCAGGACCAGGCCCGCAGTCAGCACCTGCGGCAGCTTCCGCCGCATCGGGCGCCGCGACGAGCGGTCGGAGCCGTTGGGACTCACGTAGCGCCTTCCCGAGAGTCTCGCCCGCACGGTCGGCGCGGCCGTCTCGCTTGGTCGGTCGCCGGCCCTGACGCGGGCAGGGGTTTGGATGTTTATGCGGACCAAACCCTACTGGACGCTATTTGGGGTCGCGCGGGGAGGGTGCCCAACGCGCCGCCCGACACCCCGAAGGGGTGGAATCCGAGCCTCCGGCCGCCATCTGACGGCCTCTCTCCCCACCCCCGCGGCACTCCCGCACCTGGTCGCGTCCCCCTGCGGGCTAGCGTGGCCGCGTGCCCTACTTCGACGCGGCTTCCTCCGCCCCCCTGCACCCCGTCGCCCGCCAGGCCCTGCTTGCCTCACTGGACGAGGGCTGGGCCGACCCGGCCCGGCTCTACCGCGAGGGGCGGCGGGCCGCGCTCCTGCTCGACGCGGCCAGGGAGACCGCGGCGGAGGCGGTCGGCTGCCGTCCGGACGAGCTGGTCTTCACCTCGTCCGGCACCCGCGCGGTGCACTCGGCGGTCTCCGGATCACTTGCCGGCCGTCGGCGTGTCGGACGCCATCTGGTGCTCTCCGCCGTCGAACACTCCTCCGTACTCCATTCGGCAGCCGCGCTGGAGGCGGCGGGCGGGTCGTCCACCGAGGTGCCGGTGGACCGGACCGGGGCGGTGGACCCCGCGGCGTACGGCCGGGCGCTGCGCCCGGACACGGCGCTGGCCTGCCTGCAGTCCGCCAACCACGAGGTCGGGACCGTGCAGCCGGTGGCGGAGGTGGCCGAGATCTGCGCCGGGGCGGGTGTCCCCCTCCTGGTGGACGCCGCCCAGTCGCTGGGCTGGGGCCCCGTGCCCGGCCGCTGGTCGCTCCTGGCGGCCTCGGCCCACAAGTGGGGCGGGCCGGCCGGGGTCGGGCTGCTCGCCGTACGCAAGGGTGTCCGGTTCGCCTCACAAGGGCCGGTCGACGAGCGGGAGTCGGGCCGGGCCGCGGGCTTCGAGAACATCCCGGCGATCGTGGCCGCCGCCGCCTCGCTGCGGGCCGTGCGCGCGGAGGCCGCGGCCGAGGACGCGCGGCTGCGCGCCCTGGTGGACCGCGTCCGCGCCGCGGTGGCGGCCCTGGTGCCCGACGTGGAGGTGACCGGTGATCCGGTGCGGCGACTCCCGCATCTCGTCACCTTCTCCTGTCTCTATGTCGACGGAGAGACTCTGCTGCACGAGCTGGACCGTGCCGGATTCTCCGTTTCATCCGGTTCGTCCTGCACGAGCAGCACACTGACACCCAGCCATGTCCTCAAGGCGATGGGGGTGCTCACGGAGGGGAACATCCGGGTGTCGCTTCCGGCCGGGACCCCGGAGGGCGACGTCGACGCCTTCCTCGGCGTCCTTCCGGGCGTGGTGGCCGAGGTCCGGGAACGGCTCGGCGCGCCCGCGCCGGCGGCCCCCTCCTCCGCGCCCCGGGCGTCCCTGGTGGTCGACGCGCTGGGCCGGCGCTGCCCGATGCCGGTGATCGAGCTCGCAAAGGTGATCGGAGAGGTACCCGTGGGCGGCACGGTGACGGTGCTCTCCGACGACGAGGCCGCCCGGCTGGACATTCCGGCCTGGTGCGCGATGCGCGAACAGGAGTACGTGGGCGAGGAGCCGGCGGACCGCGGCTCGGCCTATGTGGTCCGCCGGCTCGTGTGAGCCCGTACGCGTCCGGTCAGGAGAGGTGCTTGCGGACCTCGGTGGCGGCCTCGTCGCCGTAGGCCTTGGTGAAGCGGTCCATGAAGTGGGTGCGACGCAGGGTGTACTCCTGGGTGCCCACGGTCTCGATGACCAGGGTGGCGAGCATGCAGCCGACCTGCGCGGCGCGCTCCAGGTTCACCCCCCAGGCCAGGCCCGAGAGGAAGCCGGCCCGGAAGGCGTCACCCACGCCGGTCGGGTCCGCCTTGCGCTCCTCCTCGGCACAGGCGACCTCGATGGGGTCGTGGCCGGCCCGGTCGATGCGGACCCCACGGGCGCCGAGGGTGGTGACGCGGTGGCCGACCCGGGACAGGATCTCCTCGTCGCTCCAGCCGGTCTTGGACTCGATGAGCCCCTTCTCGTACTCGTTGGAGAAGAGGTACGTGGCGCCGTCGAGGAGGATCCGGATCTCCTCGCCGTCCATCCGGGCGATCTGCTGCGAGAAGTCGGCGGCGAACGGGATGCCCCGCGAACGGCACTCCTCCGTGTGGCGGAGCATCGCCTCGGGGTCGTCGGCGCCGATGGAGACGAGGTCGAGCCCGCCCACCCGGTCGGCGACGCTCTTGAGCTCGATCAGCCGGGCCTCGCTCATCGCGCCCGTGTAGAAGGAGCCGATCTGGTTGTGGTCCGAGTCCGTCGTGCAGACGAAGCGGGCCGTGTGCAGGACCTCGGAGATCCTGACCGATCCGGTGTCGACGCCGTGCCGGTCGAGCCAGGCGCGGTAGTCGTCGAAGTCCGCCCCGGCGGCACCGACCAGGATCGGCTCCGTCCCGAGCAGGCCCATGCCGAAGGCGATGTTGGCGGCGACGCCCCCGCGGCGCACATCGAGGTTGTCGACGAGGAAGGAGAGGGAGACCGTGTGCAGCTGGTCCGCGACCAACTGGTCGGCGAATCGGCCGGGGAAGGTCATCAGGTGGTCGGTGGCGATGGAGCCGGTGACTGCAATGCGCACGGCGAGGATGCTCCTGCGGATGGCGGAGGGAACGCGGCGAGCGCGCCTCCGGGACGGCATGACAGTTCACGCTACCCGCTGGAGCGACCGTGCTCGAAGGGTCAAAACTACCCGATAGTAGGTCTTTCTACCTGAGCTCCACCGTGCGTACGGTTCGAATATGTCGAACCCTATTGTTCCGCGTGAGTCCGAGATGAGCCTGGCCGAGCTGCGCGGGGACTGCGCGCGGATGGCCCCGCACTGGGTCGTACCCGCGAAGACCACCGCGAAGCCGGTGGAGCCCTCCCGCATCCATGGGGTCACCGTGCCGCCGTCCTCCGCACGGCTGATCGACGCCATGTCCGAGTACGGGGACTGATCCCGGCCGCTCCCCCGCGCGAGCGGGTGGAACCGCGCGCTCCTGCGTCCCGTCCCACCGGTGTCCCCATACGGGTGACGGACGATGCGCCAGTGACGGCCAGGCAGCCGAAGGAGCGATCCGGTGAGCACCGAGCGACCCGAGAACGACACGATCCGCCCACGGCGGCGGCGTCCGCCGCTGGCGGTGGCCTCGGTGGCCGCGGCCGTGCTGCTGGCCGGGGGCGGGGCGGCCTACTGGGCCTCCACCGCCTCGGGCGACGGCGGTACGGACGCCGGCCGGGCCGCCTCGGACGGCGCACCCCCGCCCCTGGCACTGGACTTGGCCGACGGCCCCTCCGCGCCTTCGCAGGGCATCGCCCCCGGTGAGCCCGACCCGCACGGCAGCGGGGTCGTGTACCGCGCCGAGGGCCCGCTGCCGGAGGGCCCCGGGACGGCCGCCGTCCACCGGGCACAGGGCACGGTGACCGCGGCCGAGGTGACACGGCTGGCGGAGGCCCTCGGTGTACCGGGCACCCCGCGTGCGGAGGGCACGGCCTGGAAGGTGGGCAGCGAGGGGGACGGGTCGGGACCCTTCCTGCGGGTGAACAAGCAGGCGCCAGGGACCTGGACGTTCGCGCGGCACTCCGTCGGCGGCACGGATGCCTGCGAGTCCCCGGAGACCTGCTCGAAGCGCGCCACCGCTCCGTCCGGCTCCCCCGTGAGCGAGAAGGCCGCGAAGGCGGCGGCTGCTCCGGTGCTCAAGGCCGTGGGGCAGGACGGTGCGGCACTCGACGCGCGCCAGGTGATGGGCTCCCTGCGGGTGGTGAACGCCGATCCCGTCGTGGGCGGACTGCCGACGTACGGCTGGTCGACCGGTGTCCAGGTGGGCGCCGACGGCGAGGTCGTCGGCGGCAGCGGGCACCTGAAGGGGCTGGAGAAGGGCGACAGTTATCCGGTCCTCGCCGCGCAGGACGCCCTGAAGCAGCTGAACGAGCAGAGCGCGCGGGCGCCGAAGGGCGGCATCGGCGGGTGCGCGACCCCGGAGCCCCTGGAGGGCGATACGGCCGAGGGCGATGCGCCGGGAAGCGATCCGGCATCGCCGCAGGCCCGCTGCGAGGCACGGGGGGACACACCGCCGCCCACCACCGTGACGGTCGAGCGGGCCACGTTCGGACTCGCCGCCCGGACCTCCGGCGGGGAGCAGATCCTGGTGCCCTCCTGGCTGTTCTCCGTGCGGCCCGACGGGGGCGGCCCCGGGAACACCGTCGTACAGGTCGCGGTGGATCCGGAGCACCTGGCGCCGGATCCCAGCAGGCCCGCTCCGGAGCCCACCCACGACCCGGAGGGCCGGGGCCCCGAGGTCCTCTCGTACAGCTCGGACGGCCGGACGCTGGACGTCACCTTCTGGGGCGGCGTGTGCAGCACGTACAAGGCGTCCGCTACGGAGGACGGCACGCGGGTCCGGGTCACGGTCACCGAGTCGCGGCAGGAGCCCGGGAAGGCGTGCATCATGATCGCCAAGGAGCTGACCCGGACCGTGACGCTGGACGCGCCGCTGGACGGCAGGACCGTGGTGGACGCGGACACCGGCCGGACGGTGCCGCGCGCCTGAGGCGCACCCTCGGCGCCTCGGACCTCCAGACCCCGTCGGGCCCCTCAGCCCCTCAGCCGTTCGGCCCCTCGACCACGAGTCGGCGGCGCTCCTCGAACGAGGCACACGTCGGAGGCAGGGGCACACGGGCACGGGGCAGGAGTTCACGCGCACGAAAAAGCGGCGGCGCCCCCGGAAAGGGGAGCGCCGCCGCTCTCGGTACGACTCGGGCTCAGCTGAACGAGTCACCGCAGGCGCAGGAGCCCGTGGCGTTCGGGTTGTCGATCGTGAAGCCCTGCTTCTCGATGGTGTCCACGAAGTCGACGGAGGCGCCGCCCAGGTACGGGGCGCTCATCCGGTCGGTGACGACCTTGACGCCTCCGAAGTCCTTCACGACGTCCCCGTCGAGCGAGCGCTCGTCGAAGAAGAGCTGGTAGCGCAGGCCCGAGCAGCCTCCGGGCTGTACGGCGACGCGCAGCGCGAGGTCGTCCCGGCCTTCCTGCTCCAGCAGGGCCTTGACCTTGGCTGCGGCGGCGTCGGACAGGAGGATGCCGTCGCTCACGGTGGTGGTCTCGTCCGATACGGACATCTGCTTCTCTCCCGGGTTGTACGGACTGCTTGCCGACGGTCCAACCGTCGGGGCCGCGGATTCATTCCGGGCCAGGCGCGTGTCTGTTCACCTTCATGCTCGCACACCGGCCCCGCCGGGGGATGCGTCACATCGACGCTATCGGCATCGTCAAGCTGACACGAAGCGGTTATGATAGATAACGTCAATTAGACGAAAAGGCGTTTCGCAGAAAAGAAAGGGTGCGTGTCGTGACCACCGCCCAGCCCCTGGATGTCC
The DNA here is from genome assembly GCF_042902585.1 of Streptomyces argenteolus. Taxonomy (GTDB): domain Bacteria; phylum Actinomycetota; class Actinomycetes; order Streptomycetales; family Streptomycetaceae; genus Streptomyces; species Streptomyces argenteolus. The sequence goes on along the minus strand of NZ_JBIBEG010000002.1, from coordinate 890,035 downwards.
AGCCCACGCCCCTCGCCCTTCTGCTGCTCGGCCGCGAGGCCGACCCGCGGAGCGAGCGCGGGGTCGAATGCCCCGGCGACCTGCCCTCCCCGTCCGACCCGGACCTGGTGGCCCGGGCGCGCGCGGCGAAGGAGAAGCTCGGGGACAAGGTCTTCGTGCTCGGCCACCACTACCAGCGCGACGAGGTCATCCAGTTCGCCGACGTCACCGGCGACTCCTTCAAGCTCGCGCGGGACGCGGCGGCGCGGCCCGAGGCGGAGTACATCGTCTTCTGCGGCGTGCACTTCATGGCGGAGTCGGCGGACATCCTGACCGGCGACGACCAGAAGGTCGTCCTGCCGGACCTCGCGGCAGGCTGCTCGATGGCCGACATGGCCACGGCCGAGCAGGTCGCCGAGTGCTGGGACGTGCTGACGGAGGCCGGGGTCGCCGAACAGGTCGTGCCGGTCTCGTACATGAACTCCTCGGCCGACATCAAGGCGTTCACCGGCAGGCACGGCGGCACGATCTGCACCTCGTCCAACGCGAAGCGGGCGCTGGAGTGGGCCTTCGAGCAGGGTGAGAAGGTCCTCTTCCTGCCGGACCAGCACCTCGGCCGGAACACGGCCGTGCGGGACATGGGGATGTCCCTGGAGGACTGCGTCCTCTACAACCCGCACAAGCCGAACGGCGGGCTGACCGCGCAGGAGCTGCGGGACGCCAAGATGATCCTGTGGCGCGGGCACTGTTCGGTGCACGGGCGCTTCTCGGTGGAGTCCGTCAACGACGTGCGGGAGCGGATTCCGGGCGTCAACGTGCTGGTGCACCCGGAGTGCAAGCACGAGGTCGTGGCCGCCGCGGACTACGTGGGCTCGACGGAATACATCATCAAGGCGCTGGAGGCGGCTCCGGCCGGCTCGAAGTGGGCGATCGGTACGGAGCTGAACCTGGTCCGCCGTCTGGCGAACCGTTTCGCTGCCGAGGACAAGGAGATCGTCTTCCTCGACAAGACGGTCTGCTTCTGCTCGACGATGAACCGCATCGACCTGCCGCACCTGGTGTGGACGCTGGAGTCGCTGGCCGAGGGCAACCTGGTGAACCGCATCCAGGTCGACGCCGAGACGGAGAAGTTCGCGAAGCTGGCGCTGGAGCGGATGCTGGCGCTCCCGTAGTCCTCGGACCGGACCCAGGCGGCCCGTCGCCCCCCTCGGGGCGACGGGCCGCCTGTATTGGCCCCGGGCGCGGGGCGCCTGTATGGCTCCCCCGGTACGGGCCGCCCGCCTGACTCCGGGCACGGGGTGCCTGTATGCCCGGGCGCGGGGCGCTTCCCTGGGCCCTGGCCCAGGGCGCGGGGCGCCTGCCTCGCCCCGGACGCGGGGCAGCTGCCTGGCCCTGAGCGCGGGGCCACTGCCTCCCCCAGGGCGCAGGCCGCGTGTCTCCTGCCGCGGGGGCGCGCACCTGGCCCTGGGCACGGCGCGCCTGGCTTCTCCCGGCGCACGGGCTCGCCCCTGGGCCCCTGGGGCGGGCGTCAGCCGCTCTTTCAGGGCGCGTACGGCGAGGTCCAGCCCTGGCACCGCTCTCACTGCCACGAGGAAGGCCCCCGATGCAGTACGACGGCATCGGGGGCCTTCCTCGTGGCTTGCGGGCAGGGCCCGCGTCAGGCCTTCGCCGGCTCCGGCTCCTCCGAGGGAGCCTCGGCCGCCCCCGAGGGGTTGTCGCCGGACTTCGCCTCGCGCTTGGCCGCCTTCTTCTTGGCGCGGCGCTCCTTGCGGAGCTCCACCATCGCGTAGAGCGTGGGCACCAGGAGAAGGGTGAGCAGCGTGGAGGTGATCAGACCGCCGATCACCACGACCGCCAGCGGCTGGGAGATGAAGCCGCCCTCGCCGGTGACGCCGAGCGCCATCGGGAGAAGGGCGAAGATCGTCGCCAGTGCCGTCATGAGGATCGGGCGCAGACGGTGGCGTCCGCCCTCGACGACCGCCTCGACGACGCCCATGCCCTGAGCCCTGTACTGGTTGATCAGGTCGATGAGCACGATCGCGTTGGTCACCACGATGCCGATCAGCATCAGCATGCCGATCATCGCCGGGACACCCATCGGGGTCCCGGTGGCGACGAGGAGACCGATGGCGCCGGTCGCCGCGAAGGGGATGGAGACCAGCAGGATCAGCGGCTGGACGAGCGACCGGAAGGTGGCCACCAGCAGCATGAAGACGATCGCGATGGCCGCCAGCATGGCCAGGCCCAGCTTCATGAAGGCGTCGTCCTGGTCCTGCGTCACACCGCCGATGGTTGCCGTGGCACCCTCCGGGAGATCCAGGGCGTCGATCTTCGTCTGGAGCGAGGCGCTGACCGCGCCCGTGTTGTCGCCGGTCGGCTTGGCGGTGATCGTCGCCGCGCGCTGACCGTCGATCCGGGTCATGGAGACCGGGCCGGGGACCAGCTCGACATCGGCGATCTGGCCGAGCGTGACGGGGCCGAGCGGCAGGGCCTTCAGCTCCGCCATCGTGGTGGCCGGGTTCGCCGACTTGACCAGGACGTCACGCTCGGTGTCGTCCATGATCGCCTTGCCGGACGGGGTGCCGCGCACCGCGCCGGCGACCGCGCCGCCGAGCGTGGTCTCGTCGAATCCCGCGTCGGCCGCCTTGTCGTTGGCCTTGACCGAGATGCGGGGGACGCTCTGCGCCAGGTCGCTCTGGACGTCGGTGACGTCGTCGAGCTTCGCGACCTCGGCCCGCACCGCTTCGGACGCCTTCTTCAGGACGTCCGCGTCGGCGGCCTTGACCACGACGCTCAGGTCCTGGCTGGCGAATCCGTCACCCGCGGCGATGGTGGTGTCGCCGATGCCGTCGAGCTTGCCGAGGGCCTCGTCGATCCGCTCCTGCGTGGCGTCGAAGTCGGCCGAGTCCTTCAGGGTGATCTGGTAGGACGCCTGGTTGGCACCCGTGCCGCCGCCGAAGGCGGCCATGAAGCCGGAGGAGCCGACGGTGACCTGGTAGTCCTCGACACCCTTGTCCGAGGCGAGGACCTTCTCCACCTTCTGCGCGGCCTCGTCGGCCGCCTCCAGACTCGTGCCGGGAGTCAGCTCCTGCTTGATGGAGAGGACTTCCTGCTCGCCCTGGTCGAAGAAGTTCGTCTTCAGCAGGGGTGCCATGCCGAAGGTGCCGAACAGGACCGCGAAGGCGATGACGATGCTGGTGACACGGCGCCGGGTCGCGAAGCGCAGCACCGGGACGTAGATCCGCTGGAGCCGGCTCGCGGCTTCCTTCTCCTCGGCCTTGCGGCGCGCCTCGTCCGGGTCGGCGTCGGTGCCCTTGGGGGCCCGCAGGAACCAGTACGACAGGACCGGTACGACGGTCAGCGAGACCAGCAGCGAGGCCAGCAGCGCCGCCGTGACGGTGAGGGAGAACGAACCGAAGAGCTGGCCGACCATGCCGCCGACCAGACCGATGGGCAGGAAGACCGCGACGGTGGTGAGCGTGGACGAGGTGACCGCGCCCGCGACCTCCTTGACCGCGGTGGTGATCGCCGAGTGGCGCTCCTCGCCGTATCCGAGGTGCCGCTTGATGTTCTCCAGAACCACGATGGAGTCGTCGACGACGCGCCCGATCGCGATCGTGAGCGCGCCGAGCGTGAGCATGTTCAGCGACAGGTCACGGGTCCAGAGCACGATCAGGGCGAGGACCACGGAGAGCGGGATGGAGACCGCGGTGACCAGGGTCGAGCGGATCGACGCGAGGAAGACCAGGATCACGACGACCGCGAAGACCAGGCCGAGCGCGCCCTCGGTGGTCAGCCCGGAGATCGCCTTGGAGACGGCGGGCCCCTGGTCGGAGACGACCGTCAGCTCGGCACCGGCGCCGAGGTCCTTGCGCAGGTCCGGAAGCTTGTCCTGGACGGCGTCCGAGATGGCGACCGCGCTGCCGTCCTGGTCCATCGTCGCCACGACCGCGAGGCTCGGCTTGCCGTTCGTGCGGGTGATGGAGACCGCGGTGGCGGGCTCCTGCTTCACCGTGGCGATGTCACCGACACGGACCGGCTTCCCGCCCCTGCCCGTCGCCGGGTTCTGCGCGGAGACCTTGAGGTCCTCGATCTCCTGGAGCGAGGTGAACGAGCCGCCGACCTGGATGGTGCGGCTCTTGCCCGACTCGGCGAAGGACCCCGCCGGGACGGTGGCGCCGCCGGCCTGGAGGGCCTGGGCCAGCGAGCCGGCGTTCAGCCCGGCGGCGGCGAGCTTCTTGTCGTCGGGGACGACGGCGACCTGGAGGTCCTGGACGCCGTCGACCGTGACCTGGCCGACGCCGTCGATGTCCTCGATCGCCGGGACGACCGTGCGGTCCAGCTGGTCGGCGAGCGCCTGCTGGTCCTTGTCGGACGTGACGGCGAGGACGACGGTCGGGATGTCGTCGGTCGAACCCGCGATGACCTGCGGGTCCACGTCGTCGGGCAGCTGGATGCGGGCACGGTTGACGGCCTGCTGGATGTCGGCGACGAGCTGCTTGGTGCCCTCGTCACCGAAGTCGAAGGTCGCCATGATGACGGCGTTGCCCTCGCTGGCGGTCGAGGTGATGCCCTCGATGCCGTCGACGGCCTTGATGGCGTTCTCGAGGGGTTCGACGACCTGCTTCTCGACCACGTCGGGAGACGCACCCTGGTAGGGGGCCAGCACCGACACCATCGGGAGCTCGATGGTGGGCAGCAGCTGCTGCTTGAGCTGCGGGATCGCGATCGCTCCGAAGACGAGCGCGACGATCGAGATCAGCCCGATCAGGGCCCGTTGCGCGAGGCTGAATCTGGACAGCCAGGACATGGGTGGGTCTCTCTTCTGTGGCGTACGCGGCAGGTGGGCGGCTGGTCGGCGACCTCACACGGTCGCCGGGGACACAGCCCGCCCACCTATACGTTCGCCCATCCCGCGGCCGGATTCGTCGGCCCGCGGGTTGCTTTCTCGTGGCGGGCATACCGCAGCTGGAGTAGCCGCGGCTCCACCCGTCACTCCACCCTGGGGCGGACCAGGCCCGATTCGTACGCAATAACCACCAATTGCGCCCGGTCCCGCGCTCCGAGCTTCGCCATGGCCCGGTTCACATGGGTCTTCACGGTGAGCGGGCTGACGGCGAGCCGGTCGGCGATCTGGTCGTTGGAATGGCCGCCGGCGACCAGCACGAGCACCTCGCGCTCGCGTCCCGTGAGCGCCGCCAGGCGCGCGGAGTACTCGGCGGACTCCGGACCCTCGCCCGCGCTGCCGCCCTGGGCGAGGAAGCTGGCGATCAGGCCCTTGGTGGCCGCCGGGGAGAGCAGCGCCTCGCCGGCCGCCGCGATGCGGATCGCGTTGAGCAGCTCCTCGGGCTCCGCCCCCTTGCCGAGGAAGCCGGAGGCCCCGGCGCGCAACGACTGCACCACGTACTCGTCGACCTCGAAGGTGGTGAGCATGACGATGCGGACGCCGGCGAGGTCCGGGTCCGCGCTGATCGACCGGGTGGCGGCGAGCCCGTCGGTGCCCGGCATCCGGATGTCCATGAGGACGACGTCCGCCCCCGTCGAACGCGCCAGTGCCACGGCCTCCGCACCGTCGGCCGCCTCACCCACGACCTGCATGTCGGGCTCGGAGTCGACCAGGACCCGGAACGCGCTGCGCAGCAGTGCCTGGTCGTCCGCGAGCAGCACCTTGATGGGCGTCATGCGCATCCCCCCGTCCTCCCCGCCGTGCCCGGCCGTTCCGGCGCGCGTGTGCGGGCGGTGACCGGCAGGATCGCATGAACCCTGAATCCGCCTCCGTAACGGGGCCCCGCCGTGAGGGTGCCGCCCAGCGCGGTGACGCGTTCGCGCATGCCGATCAGGCCGTGGCCGCCGCCGTCGTCCGGCCCCGGGACGGGAACCGCTCCCCCGCCCGTGTCCAGGACCGTGATCTCCGCGGTCCCCCCGACCTGGACGACGCTCACCTCGGCCTTCGCGCCGGCGCCCGCGTGTTTGCGCACGTTGGTCAGGGCCTCCTGGATGATCCGGTAGGCCGCGAGGTCGGCCGCCGCCGGAAGCGGGCTGTCCCGGTCGGTGCGGGCCACCTCGACGGGGAGGCCCGCGTTGCGGAACGTCTCCACCAGCGCGTCCAGGAGGGCGAGCCCCGGGGCGGGTTCGGTGGGGGCCTCCGGGTCGCCGGACTGGCGCAGCAGCCCGACCGTGGCCCGCAGTTCGTTCAGCGCCGAGCGGCTGGCCTCCCGTACGTGGGCGAGGGCCTCCTTGGCCTGGTCGGGGCGCTTGTCCATGACGTGCGCCGCGACGCCGGCCTGGACGTTCACCAGGGCGATGTGGTGGGCGACCACGTCGTGCAGGTCCCGGGCGATGCGCAGCCGCTCCTCGGCGACCCTGCGGCGGGCCTCCTCGTCGCGGGTGCGCTCCGCGCGTTCGGCCCGTTCCCTGATCGCGTCGACGAACGCCCGTCTGCTGCGCACCGCGTCCCCGGTGGCCCCGGCCAGACCGGTCCACGCGAGGACGCCGAGGTTCTCCTGGCTGTACCAGGGGCTCGCTCCGGCCGACATCGCGGTCACGGTCAGCACCCCCATGGTCAGCAGACCCGCGCGCCAGGTGGTGGGGCGGTCGGTGCCGGCCGCGACGGTGTAGAGCGCGATGACCGTGCTCAGCACCACGGGGGCGGGCGGGTCCATGAGAAGGAACTCGGCGGCCGAGAGCAGGCCGGTCACGGCGAGCACCGTCATGGGCCTGCGCCGGCGCAGGACGAGGGCCCCGGCGGCGAGCACCATCAGGAGCACGCTCGACGGTTCGGGGGTCCGGGTGCCGAAGACGGGGCCGCGGCCCGGATTCTGCTCGGCGAACGACGCGCAGATCATGCAGGCGAGCACGGCGGCGGCGAGCCACGCGTCGAAGGCGAGGGGGTGGCCGCGCAGCCAGCGGCGGGCGCGCACGAACCCGGTTCCGAGGGTGGTCACGTTGGACAACGGTACGGCGTGCCCTCGACGGCGAGGTCCGGGCGATGTCCGGAGGCGGCCACGAAGACGGCCCACGCACGGTGCCCCGCGCCGGCCGGGACCGGGGCGGGGCACCATGAGGAGTGCGGAGCGGGCAGGCCCCTCAGCCGGGGATGAGCCCGCCGTCGCGGAGCATGGAGCGCACCTCTTCGAGGGTGGCGTCGGGGGCCGGCAGGATCAGTTCGGAGGGCTCCAGGGAGTCGTCGGGGAGCGGCGAGCCGAGCTCGCGCACCTTGTCCAGGAGCGCGTGGAGCGTGGTGCGGAAGCCGGGTCCGTCACCGCTCTCCATCTCCGCGAGGAGGATGTCGTCGAGCTCGTCCAGCTCGGCGACATGGCTGTCGGCCAGGCTGACCTGGCCTTCCCCCATGATCCGTACGATCACGACGCCGTCCTCACTGCTTGTCGAACTTGTGCGGGGACTGCTGCGACTGCGGTGCCGCGTCCTGCGCACCGCCTTCGATGGCCTGCTGCTGCCCGGCGGAACCGCCGGCCAGCTCGGCCTTCATCCGCTGCAGTTCCAGTTCTACATCCGTACCACCGGAGATCCGGTCCAGCTCGGCGGCGATGTCGTCCTTCGCCGTGCCGGAGGGGTCGTCCAGGGCCCCGGACGCGAGCAGCTCGTCGATGGCTCCCGCGCGCGCCTGGAGCTGCTGGGTCTTGTCCTCGGCCCGCTGGATCGCCAGGCCGACGTCGCCCATCTCCTCGGAGATGCCCGAGAAGGCCTCGCCGATCCGGGTCTGGGCCTGGGCGGCGGTGTAGGTGGCCTTGATGGTCTCCTTCTTCGTGCGGAAGGCGTCGACCTTCGCCTGCAGGCGCTGGGCCGCGAGGGTGAGCTTCTCCTCCTCGCCCTGCAGCGTCTGGTGCTGCGTCTCCAGGTCGGTGACCTGCTGCTGGAGGGCGGCGCGCCGGGACAGCGCCTCGCGGGCCAGGTCCTCGCGGCCGAGCGCGAGTGCCTTGCGGCCCTGGTCCTCCAGCTTGGACGACTGGCCCTGCAGCTGGTTCAGCTGCAGCTCCAGGCGCTTGCGCGAGGTCGCCACGTCGGCGACCCCGCGGCGTACCTTCTGGAGCAGCTCCAGCTGCTTCTGGTACGAGTAATCGAGGGTCTCGCGCGGATCCTCGGCCCGGTCAAGGGCCTTGTTTGCCTTCGCGCGGAAGATCATTCCCATACGCTTCATGACACCGCTCATGGGCTTCGCGCGCCCCCTTCTGACGGACTGAGCTCCAGCACTCCAACAGAACCCACAGTACGGGCCCTGTCTCCATTACCGCACTGTTCGAGCACGGATGTGCTCCTACCCAAGGACGACTGCCGCCGGTGACCGCTCCCGCGCAAGGAGTAGACGAACCTCGGGGAAAAGCCTGGGCGGCGTCCGTTCTGCCCCTGTCGGGACACTTTTCAGGACGCGGGCCGTTGCCGGATCGTTCCCGGCCGGTCCTCGGGAGCCGCAGCCGACCCCGTACCCTTGGGTTTTGTGTTCCGTAGCCGCTCCAAGGAAGAGAAGGCCCCCACCGGCAAGGTGACGGCGGACCTCTCCAAGACGCCCCGCGACCCTCAGGCTCCCAAGGGTCGCCCCACCCCCAAGCGCAGCGACGCCCAGACGCAGCGCCGGCGTGCCTCCAGTGGCGCGCCGACCGACCGCAAGGAGGCCGCGCGGCGCCAGCGCGAAGCACGCCGGGCGGACATGGCCCGTCAGCGGGAGGCGCTCGCCTCCGGTGACGAGCGCTATCTGCCCGCGCGCGACAAGGGCCCCGTGCGGCGCTACGTCCGCGACTTCGTGGACTCGCGCTTCTGCATCGCGGAGTACTTCCTCCCGCTCGCGGTGATCATCCTGATCCTCAGCGTGATCCAGGTCCAGAACATCCAGAACATCTCGCTGCTGCTCTGGCTCGGCGTGATCGTGCTGATCGTCGTCGACTCCATCGGCCTCGGGTTCCGGCTCAGGAAGCAGCTGGCCCAGCGCTTCCCTGACACCCCGAAGCGCGGCGCGGTGGCCTACGGCCTGATGCGCACGCTCCAGATGCGCCGTCTGCGTCTTCCCAAGCCGCAGGTCAAGCGGGGAGAGCGGCCCTGAGCACGGAGACCTCAGGCTTCACGGGGGGCTCCACCCAGTGGCTCGGCGGGCTCGGCGGACTGCGCAACACGGTCCGCCAGGAGCTCGTCGCCCGGCAGCTCGACGAGCAGATAGCCGCGCGCTTCCCCGTGGGGCAGCGGCTGCGGGTGCTCGACGTCGGCATGGGCCAGGGCACGCAGGCCCTGCGCCTGGCGCGGGCCGGGCACTCCGTCACCGGCCTGGAGTCCGACGCCGAGATGCTGAGCTCGGCACGTGAGTCCCTCGCGCGCGAGCCCGAGGGCATCAGGGAGCGGTTCCGCCTCATCGAGGGCGACGGCCGCGACACCGGGGTGCACTTCCTGCCCGGCAGCTTCGACGTCGTGCTGTGCCACGGCGTGCTGATGTACGTCCCGGAGCCGGACCCCATGCTGGCCGGGCTCGCGCGGATGCTGGCGCCCGGCGGGCTGCTGTCGCTGCTCGTACGGAACGCGGACGCGCTCGCGATGCGGCCGGGCCTCGACGGTGACTTCGGCGCGGCCCTCGCCGCGTTCGACACGGACACGTACCGGAACAGGCTCGGGCTCGACGTCCGGGCCGACCGGCTCGACGCGCTGCGGGCCACGCTCGCGGGGATCGCGGCACCGCTGCACGCCTGGTACGGCGTGCGGGTCTTCACGGACAACGTGAGCAACGAGGCGGAGCTGCCCGGGCACGAGGAGCTGGCGAAGGTGTTCGCCGCGGAGGACAAGGCGGGCCGGACGGACCCGTACCGCGGGATCGCCGCACTGCTGCACCTGTGCGGGGTACGCGGCTGACACGGCCGGGAGCGTACGCCTGATCGGCCCACCAGCGCAGGCCGTCGGCGGCGGGCCCTGGCGATACTCCGGGCATGGACGCATCCCCTTTCCGCAGCCGGGTACGCCGCTCGTTCACGCCCCTGGCCGCCGGCGGCTGCCTGATCGCCCTGGCGGCCGGCTGCGCGGGAGCGCCGTCCGCCCCCACGGCCGCCCCGGCCCGTCAGGATGTGGTGTCCCGGGCGGCGGGCGATCTGGAGGAGCAGTACCAGAACGTCATCAGGGACGTGCTGCCCTCCGTCGTGCAGGTCGGCGCCGGGGACGGGCTCGGCTCGGGCATCGTCTACGACGACAAGGGCCATGTCGTCACCAACGCCCATGTGGTGGGCGACAAGAAGACCTTCGACGTCAGCGTCGCCACCGGCGAGCAGGTGCTCAAGGCCTCCCTGGTCTCCAGCTATCCGGACCAGGACCTGGCCGTCATCAAGCTCGACGAGGTCCCCGACGGGCTGCGGGCCGCGAGGTTCGGCGACACCGACGAGGTCGGGGTGGGGCAGATCGTCCTGGCGATGGGCTCGCCGCTCGGCCTGTCCAGCAGTGTCACCCAGGGCATCGTGTCGGCGGTGGGCCGGACCGTCAGCGAGAGCAGCTCGGGCGGCGGCACCGGGGCGACCCTCGTCGACATGGTGCAGACCTCGGCGGCCATCAACCCCGGCAACAGCGGCGGCGCCCTGGTGAACCTCGACAGCGAGGTGATCGGCATCCCGACCCTGGCCGCTACCGACCCGCAGCTGGGCGGCAGCGCGGCACCCGGGATCGGCTTCGCCATCCCGGTCTCGATGGTGCGGACGGTCGCCGACCAGATCATCGAGTCGGGAAAGGTCACCGACTCGGGGCGGGCGGGCCTGAACATCACGGGCCGCACCGTCGTGGACGACGACTACCAGCCGGCCGGTGTCGCCGTCGTCAGCGTCCAGGACGGCGGGGCCGCGCAGAAGGCGGGCCTGCGCGTCGGGGACGTCGTGACGAAGGTCGGCGACGACCGGATCACGACGATCACGTCGCTCTCGGAGGCACTGGCGGGCGCGAAGCCGGGCCAGAAGGTCACGGTGACGTACACACGAGGGGGCTCGGCGAGGACGGCCGAGGTCACCCTGGGCGAGATCTGAGCGCCGGCCAGGGGCGGGGCGGCCACGGGGCCGTGGCCCGCCCGGACACGAGGGCGCGGGCGGGCCGGAGGGCCTCAGTCGGCCTGGAGACTCATCGGGCCGTAGATCTTCGTCGTGTCCTCGAAGAGCGTCACCTGGTCGGCGCCGCCCTCCAGGAGCTCCTTCCAGAACTCACCGATCCAGGACTCCGCGTCGCCCTGGGTCGTGAACTCCTCCGGCTGCAGCGCCGGCTCCGTCTCCGTACCGTCGGACTTCTCGAACCGCCACGTCCACGCCATGTCCGCCTCCTGGGTCACGTTGCTCCCCGAAGACTAGTGGGTGTCCCGGCCGCGCAGGTGGTTCATGGACACGGGAGGATCAGAGCGTGGAACTGACTCTGCTCGGCACCGGCGCCCCCGACGGGCTGCCGCGGCCCGACTGCCCTTGCGCCGCGTGCGCGTCCTCCCGTGGTGCGCGGGCGCGCGCGGCGACCGCGCTGCTCGTCGACGACGCGCTGCTGCTGGACCTCACCCCCGGCGCCGTGTTCGCCGCCGCCCGCGCGGGCCGCTCGCTCGCCGCCGTACGTCAGGTGCTGCTGACCCACCCTCATGACGGGCCCGCGATGGAGCTGCCCGCCTCGCTGCCGCCCGCGGGGCGGATTCCGGACGGCCAGGAGCTGACGCTGATCAGCGGTCACCGGGTGCGCGCCCTGGCGATGGACGCGCCGGGCACGGGGTACGAGGTGACGTCACCGGACGGCGAGCGGCTGCTCTACCTGCCGCCCGGGGCCTCCCCCGCCGGTCTGGCCGACCCGGTCGCGGAGCCGTACGACATGGTCGTGTGCGACGTGATCGCACGGCCGGACGCGGTGGCCCGGCTGCGGGCCGTGAACGCCGTCGGGGCGGCCACCGAGATCGTCGCCGTGCACCTGGACCACGACGCGCCTCCCGGTGCCGAGCTGGACCGCCGTCTCGCGGCGGGCGGGGCGCGGGCCGTACCGGACGGGACGACGCTGCCGGTGGGCGCCTACCACGCCGTGCCCGAGGTGCCCCGGCGCACGCTGGTGACGGGCGGCGCCCGGTCGGGGAAGTCGGTGGAGGCCGAACAGCGCCTGGAGACCTTTCCCGAGGTGGTGTACGTGGCGACCGGGGGCCGCCGCCAGGGGGACGCGGAGTGGGAGGCGCGGATCGGGCTGCACCGGGATCGCAGGCCCGCCGCCTGGCGCACGGAGGAGACGTGCGAGCTGACGGGCCTTCTGGAGGAGGACGGCCCGCCGCTCCTGATCGACTGTCTGTCGCTGTGGCTGACGGACGCGATGGACCGGGCCGGCGCGTGGGACGACGAGCGCTGGACGGACGGCGGCGAGGAGAAGCTGCGCGAACGGGTCGCGGAACTGGTCCGCGCGGTGCGCGGCACGCGCCGTACGGTCGTCGCCGTGACCAACGAGGCCGGCTCGGGCGTGGTCCCCGCCACGGCGTCCGGGCGGCGCTTCCGGGACGAACTGGGCCGCCTGAACTCCGCGTTCGCCGCCGAGTGCGAGCAGGTGCTGCTCGTGGTGGCGGGGCGGGCGCTGGTGCTGCGGGGCTGATCGCCGGCGGGTGCGGGCCGGGGATGCGGCACGGAGTGCCGGGTACTGTTCCGCACAGGAGCCCCCGGGCGGGTTCCGGCCCACCCTGTGACGACCCGCGAGGCAGATCCCCGTGAATCTGGACGACTTCTCCGACCTGATCGAACGCCCCGACGGGGGTGTACGGCGTGACGCCGAGGAACGCCGGGAGCGGCTGGCCGTTCCCGGCGGCGCTCTCGGCCGGCTCGACGAGCTGGGCGAGTGGCTGTCCGCCGCTCAGCAGGCGGTCCCGGTCAGGCCGGTCGACCGGCCGCGTGTGGTGCTGTTCGCGGCGGACCACGGGGTGGCGGAGCTCGGGGTGTCCGGCCGGGCCGCCGGGTCCGCGCACGAGCTCGTGCGGGCGGTGCTGGACGGTGCGAGCCCCGTCGCCGTGCTGGCACGCCGCTTCTCCGTCCCGGTGCGGATCGTGGACGCCGGTCTGGACTGCGATCCGGAGCTGCTGCCCGAGGCGGTCGTACGCCACCGGGTGCGGCGCGGCAGCGGGCGGATCGACGTCGAGGACGCCCTGACGGCCGAGGAGGCCGAGCAGGCCGTGCGCCTCGGGATGCGCGTCGCCGACGAGGAGGCCGACTCCGGCACCGACCTCGTGGTGCTGGGTGACCTGAGCGTGGGCGGTACGACGGCGGCCTCGACCCTGATCGCGGCCCTGTGCGGGACCGACGCCTCGGTGGTGACCGGGCGGGGCGGCGCCGGCATCGACGATCTGGCGTGGATGCGCAAGTGCGCGGCGATCCGTGACGCGCTGCGCCGCGCGCGCCCGGTCCTCGGTGACCAGCTGGAGCTGCTGGCGGCGGTGGGAGGGGCCGATCTGGCGGCGATGACCGGTTTCCTGTTGCAGAGCGCGGTACGCCGGATGCCCGTGGTGCTGGACGGAGTGGTCTCGGCGGCCTGCGCGCTGGTGGCCCAGCGGGCGGCGTTCCGGGCCCCCGACTGGTGGCTCGCGGGTCAGCTGAGCGGGGAGCCCGCACAGCTCAAGGCGCTGGACAGGATGGCGCTGACGCCGTTGCTGGACCACGGCGTGACCGTGGGCGAGGGCAGCGGCGCCCTGCTGGCGCTGCCGCTCGTCCAGGCCGCCGCGGCCCTGGCGGCGGAGCTGCCCGAGCGTCCGCAGGAGCCCGAGGACGGGGACGGCGAGGAGGGCGAGGTCGACGGGGACCACGAGGCACCTTCCGGGGAGCTCGCCGGGGACGGCCGCCCCGCGGACTCGACCGCCTGACGAGGTCCGGGGCCCCTGCCGGAACACGGGCGGGGCCTGCCGGAACACGGCGGCCCGCCGGACTCAGGGACCGCTGCCCGGGCGGGGCCCCGGCAGCGGCGCCCGGTCAGGGGCACCGCCGATGAGGTCCTGGAAGCGGCGGCGCGGGCCCACCCAGCGCACATCGTGGTGATAGGCCCTCAGCACGGCCCTGGCGCGGGTCTTGTGGCGCCTGCGGTAGAAGCGCTTCGCCCACAGGGAGGCGGGCCGGGCCAGCCGGAGCGCCCCGACCAGCGCGACGAACGGGATGAGGGTGCCGATCACCGCCATCCGGGCCTTGCCCTTGAACAGGGCGATCAGCACGAAGGCGAAGTTGAGGACGTAGGTCAGGATGACCGTCAGCCGGTTCTGCTGCTGTTCTCCGCTCAGCTCGTCCACCCCGAGGGGCGAGAAGCCACCGAGCACCAGCAGGACGAGCGAGGCGGTGAGGACGACGACCTCCACGCTCTGGCGGCCCTCCTCCGTCCAGTACACGTCGTCGAGGTGCAGGATCAGGGCGAACTCGTCGAGCACCAGGCCGGCCCCGACGCCGAACACCACGGCGAGGAGTGAGGCGGCGACGCCGCGCTGACCGCTGGCGACCGCGCCGAAACCGCCGACCACCGTGAGCACGACGCCCGGCACGACGTGGTGGACGTGCACGCCGCCGGGCGTGATGTTGCGGAACGGCCCTTTTCCGGCCCTGATCAGCCGGGTGATCATCCGGGTGACGGCGAACGTCAGCACGAAGGCGCTCAGCGCGATCAGCAGCGGGAGCTTGCCCGGCTCGACGATGTTCTCCTGGAACCAGTGACCCATGCCACCTCCGCCCGACTGTCACCGATTGAGGCTTTCAGGCCACTTTGCACAATCTAGCGTGCGGGCGCACCGGTTAGCCTGCGCGCCGTGACCTCCCTGAACATCCACGGCATACGTTTCGCCTTCGGCACCCTGACGGCGCTCCCCGTCCGCGTCTCCCGCTGGGACCGCACCACCGCACGCGCGGGCATGCTGTGCGCCCCGCTCGCCGGGCTGGCCGTGGGACTGCTCGCCGCCGTACCGGGAGTGCTGCTCCTGCTCGGCGGGGCGGGCCCGCTGATGGCGGCGGTCGCGTCCGCCGCGCTCCCCGCCGCTGTGACCAGAGGGCTGCACCTGGACGGGCTCGCGGACACCGCCGACGGGCTCGGCAGCGCGAAGCCGGCCGAGGACGCGCTGCGGATCATGAAGCAGTCGGACGTCGGACCGTTCGGGGTGATCACCCTGGTCCTCGTGCTGCTCGCCCAGGTCGCGGCCCTGGCCGGGCTCTACGGCCGGGGCTGGGCCGACGGAGCCCTGGGTACGGTCGCCGCCGCCGTCACCGCCCGGCTCGCCCTCACCCTGGCCTCCCGGGCAGGCATCCCGCCCGCCCGCCCGGAAGGGCTCGGCGCGGCCGTCGCGGGCACCGTGCCGCTCCTGCGCGCGCTGGCGGTGTGCTGCGCGGTGGCCGTGTGCTGCGCGGGCGCCGGCGCGCTGCTGGGCGGCCACGGTGCCGCTCTGCACCACGCTCTCGCCGTCGCGGCGGGCCTGGCGGCGGCGCAGCTGATGCTGCGTCACTGCGTGCGGCGCTTCGGCGGGGTGACGGGTGACGTTTTCGGGGCACTGGAGGAGACTGCGGCGACGGCGGCTCTGGTGGCCCTGTCGCTGGGTTAGGGCCTGGCCCGCACCCGGACGGCCCGCCCCCGTGAACCGGACGCATGGGCGCGCGTAGGCTCATTCCCGGCGCATCGCGGCGGCGTCCACGATGCACCGGGCACGGTCGGCCACCCCCACGACCACCACAGACCAGCACACAACTCAACGGAAGCGAGATTTCACCACCGTGACAGCTCTCACTCTCAGCACCTCCGGTGCGGCGACGCTGCGCGCCGACGCACTGGTCGTCGGCGTCGCCAAGGGCGCTGGGTCCACGTCGGGGGGCCTGGTCGTGGCACCGGGCGCCGAAGCCGTGGACAAGGCGTTCGACGGAAAGCTCGCCGCCGTCCTGGAGACCCTGGGCGCCTCCGGTGCCGAGGGCGAAGTGACCAAGCTCCCCGCGCCGTCCGGTCTCAAGGCACCGGTCGTCGTCGCGGTCGGCCTCGGTCCGGTCCCGGCGAAGGACGACGCGTACGAGGCCGAGGCACTGCGCCGGGCCGCGGGCAGCGCCGCTCGTGCGCTGAAGGGCTCGAAGAAGGCCGGCTTCGCGCTGCCGACGGAGTCCGCCGAGGACGCCGGGGCGATCGCGGAGGGCGCGCTCCTGGGCGCGTACGCCTTCACCGCCTACCAGGGCGGCGAGGACCGCCTGGCGCCCCGGTCCAAGTCAGCCGGGAACGACGCGAAGCTGCCGCTCGCCGAGGTCACCCTGCTCGGTGCCAAGCCGCGCGACAAGGCGTTCAAGGCTGCCGCCGAGCGCGCCGTCGCGGTCACCGAGGAGATCAACCGGGCCCGCGACCTGATCAACACCCCGCCGAACGACCTGTACCCCGAGTCCTTCGCCGCCGTGGCCGCCGCCGCCGGCAAGGAGCACGGCATCAAGGTGCAGGTGCTGGACGAGAAGGCGCTCGTCAAGGGCGGCTACGGCGGTCTGCTCGGCGTCGGCCAGGGTTCCACCCACGGCCCGCGCCTGGTCAAGCTGGCCTACACCCACCCCAAGGCGGAGAAGACGCTCGCCCTGGTGGGCAAGGGCATCACGTACGACTCGGGCGGCATCTCGCTCAAGCCGGCCGGGCACAACGAGACGATGAAGTGCGACATGAGCGGCGCCGCCGCGGTGTTCGCCGCCGTCGTCGCGGCCTCCCGCCTCGGCCTGCGGGTCAACGTCACCGGCTGGCTGGCGCTCGCCGAGAACATGCCGTCCGGCAACGCCACCCGCCCCGGTGACGTGCTGCGCATGTACAGCGGCAAGACCGTCGAGGTCCTCAACACCGACGCCGAGGGCCGGCTGGTCCTGGCCGACGCGCTGACCCGCGCCTCCGAGGAGAAGCCGGACGCGATCGTGGACGTGGCGACCCTGACGGGCGCGATGGTCCTGGCGCTGGGCAACCGCACCTTCGGTGTGATGGCCAACGACGACGCGTTCCGTACGTCGATCCACGAGATCGCGGAGGAGGTCGGCGAGGCGTCCTGGCCGATGCCGCTCCCCGCGGACCTGCGCAAGGGCATGGACTCGCCGACCGCCGACATCGCCAACATGGGCGAGCGGATGGGCGGCGGTCTGGTGGCCGGCCTCTTCCTCCAGGAGTTCGTGGGCGAGGGCATCGCCTGGGCGCACCTGGACATCGCGGGCCCCGCCTTCCACGAGGGCGCCCCGTACGGCTACACCCCCAAGGGCGGCACCGGCTCCTCGGTCCGCACCCTGGTGCGGCTGGCCGAGCGCACCGCGGCCGGCGACCTCGGCTGACGTCCGGCTCCGGCGTCCTCGCGCACTCCGCGCGCGGATCTCGCACGTCACACACGGCCCCGGGCATACGTCCGGGGCCGTGGGCGTTCACCTCAGTGGCTCTGACCGGTTTCTCCGGAAATCCGTACGCCTCGGTAACCGTCCGGGCCCGGTCTTCGTCCGGCTCGGAGCAGGGGCCCGCGTCCCGTCCGCCCGCAACAAGTGCGAAGATGGGTTCTCGGCAGGACAGGGCCCCCACCACAGGGCCGAATAACGCAAGCGGCCGAACACCAGCCGACCGGCCGGTCACACCCCAGCGACGGGGCCCGGCGTACGGCGCACATGCATGGAGGACGTGACGTGGCGAACGACGCCAGCACCGTTTTCGACCTAGTGATCCTCGGCGGTGGTAGCGGCGGTTACGCCGCGGCCCTGCGCGGAGCTCAGCTGGGCCTGGACGTCGCACTGATCGAAAAGGGCAAGGTCGGCGGCACCTGCCTGCACAACGGCTGCATCCCCACGAAGGCGCTGCTGCACGCCGGCGAGATCGCCGACCAGGCTCGCGAGGCCGAGCAGTTCGGTGTGAAGGCCACCTTCGAGGGCATCGACATGGCGGCCGTCCACAAGTACAAGGACGACGTGATCTCGGGCCTGTACAAGGGTCTGCAGGGGCTCGTCGCCTCGCGCAAGGTGCACTACATCGAGGGTGAGGGCAAGCTCTCGTCGCCCACCTCGGTGGACGTCAACGGCCAGCGTGTCCAGGGCCGCCACGTGCTGCTGGCGACCGGCTCCGTGCCGAAGTCGCTGCCGGGCCTGGAGATCGACGGCAACCGCATCATCTCCTCGGACCACGCGCTCAAGCTCGACCGCGTACCGAAGTCCGCGATCGTCCTGGGCGGCGGTGTCATCGGCGTCGAGTTCGCCTCGGCGTGGAAGTCCTTCGGCACCGACGTCACCATCGTCGAGGGCCTGAAGCACCTGGTCCCCGTCGAGGACGAGAACAGCTCCAAGCTTCTTGAGCGCGCCTTCCGCAAGCGCGGCATCAAGTTCAACCTCGGCACCTTCTTCGACAAGGCCGAGTACACGCAGGACGGCGTGCGTGTGACCCTCGCCGACGGCAAGACCTTCGAGGCGGAGCTGCTGCTGGTCGCCATCGGCCGCGGCCCGGTCTCGCAGGGTCTGGGCTACGAGGAGGCGGGTGTCGCGATGGACCGCGGCTACGTCCTCGTCGACGAGTACATGCAGACCAACGTCCCCACGATCTCTGCCGTCGGCGACCTCGTCCCGACGCTCCAGCTCGCCCACGTCGGCTTCGCCGAGGGCATCCTGGTGGCCGAGCGCCTGGCCGGTCTCAAGACCGTCCCGGTCGACTACGACGGCGTTCCGAAGGTGACGTACTGCCACCCCGAGGTCGCCTCCGTCGGCATCACCGAGGCCAAGGCCAAGGAGATCTACGGTGCGGACAAGGTCGTCGCGCTCAAGTACAACCTCGCGGGCAACGGCAAGAGCAAGATCCTGAAGACCGCGGGCGAGATCAAGCTCGTCCAGGTCAAGGACGGTGCCGTGGTCGGCGTCCACATGGTCGGTGACCGTATGGGCGAGCAGGTCGGCGAAGCGCAGCTGATCTACAACTGGGAGGCGCTGCCGGCCGAGGTCGCGCAGCTGATCCACGCCCACCCGACGCAGAACGAGGCGATGGGCGAAGCCCACCTGGCCCTGGCGGGCAAGCCTCTCCACTCCCACGACTGATCCAGTCCCGGGGACGACCGACCACTTCCGCACTTTCGTAAGGAGCAACTGAAACCATGTCGGTTTCCGTAACCCTTCCGGCGCTCGGCGAGAGCGTCACCGAGGGCACTGTCACCCGCTGGCTGAAGGCCGAGGGCGAGCGCGTCGAGGCCGACGAGCCGCTGCTCGAGGTCTCGACCGACAAGGTCGACACCGAGATCCCCGCGCCGGCTTCCGGCGTCCTGTCGTCCATCAAGGTCGCCGAGGACGAGACCGTCGAGGTCGGCGCCGAGCTGGCCGTCATCGACGACGGCTCGGGCGCGCCCGCCGCCGCCGAGGCCCCGGCCCAGGAGGCTCCGGCCCAGGAAGCCCCGGCGCCCGCAGCCGAGGCTCCGGCCCAGGAGGCCCCCGCCCAGGAGGCGCCCGCCGCCGCTCCGGCCGGTGGCGCTTCCGGCACCGACGTCACCCTTCCGGCGCTCGGCGAGAGCGTCACCGAGGGCACCGTCACCCGCTGGCTGAAGGAGGTCGGCGAGGAGGTCACGGAGGACGAGCCCCTGCTCGAGGTCTCCACGGACAAGGTCGACACCGAGATCCCCGCCCCGGCCTCCGGCGTGCTGCTGGAGATCGTCGTCGGTGAGGACGAGACCGCCGAGGTGGGCGCCAAGCTCGCCGTCATCGGTGCTCCGGGTGCCGCGCCCGCCGCCGCTCCGGCCCCCGCGGCGGCTCCTGCACAGGAGGCCGCTCCGGCGCAGGAGGCCCCCGCGGCCCCCGCACCGGCGCCCGCCGCCCCGGCTCCCGCCCCGGCCGCTCCGGCTCCGGCTCCGGCGGCCCCCGCCCCCGCTCCGGCCGCCGCCGCCCCGGCACCGGCCGCTCCGGCTCCGGCCGCCGCCGCCCCGGCTCCGGCCGCGACCTCCGGTGACGACGGCGCGTACGTCACGCCGCTGGTCCGCAAGCTCGCCGCCGAGAACGGCGTCGACCTGGGCGCGGTCAAGGGCACCGGCGTCGGTGGCCGTATCCGCAAGCAGGACGTCGTCGCCGCCGCGGAGGCCGCCAAGGCAGCCGCCGCTCCGGCTCCGGCCGCCGCCGCTCCCGCGGCCAAGGCCGCGCCGAAGCTGGAGGCGTCGCCGCTGCGCGGTCAGACGGTCAAGATGACCCGCATGCGCAAGGTCATCGGCGACAACATGATGAAGGCGCTGCACTCGCAGGCCCAGCTGACCTCGGTCCTCGAGGTCGACATCACCAAGCTGATGAAGCTGCGCAACCAGGCGAAGGAGTCCTTCGCCGCCCGTGAGGGCGTCAAGCTGTCCCCGATGCCGTTCTTCGTGAAGGCGGCGGCCCAGGCGCTGAAGGCCCACCCGGTCGTCAACGCCCGGATCAACGAGGACGAGGGCACCATCACGTACTTCGACTCGGAGAACATCGGCATCGCCGTGGACGCCGAGAAGGGCCTGATGACCCCGGTCATCAAGGGTGCGGGTGACCTGAACATCGCCGGTATCGCGAAGAAGACCGCGGAGCTGGCCGGCAAGGCGCGCGGTGGCGGCCTCACCCCGGACGACATGTCGGGTGCGACCTTCACCGTCAGCAACACCGGTTCGCGCGGTGCGCTGTTCGACACGGTCATCGTTCCGCCGAACCAGGCGGCCATCCTGGGCATCGGTGCCACGGTCAAGCGCCCGGCGGTCATCGAGACCGCCGAGGGCACCGTCATCGGCATCCGCGACATGACCTACCTCTCGCTCTCCTACGACCACCGTCTGGTGGACGGCGCGGACGCCGCCCGTTACCTGACCACGGTCAAGGCGATCCTCGAGGCGGGCGAGTTCGAGGTCGAGCTCGGCCTCTGAGCAGTACAGCTGTAACCAGCCTCACCAGCGGCGCCCCCGTCCGGAACTCCTCCGGGCGGGGGCGCCGCCGTATTGTCTAGACACCACCGGTCACCTCCGGCCGCCGTGTCGGCCCCGGCAGCACCGGTTCGCCCTCGAAGGAGCACCTCATGACCCCGCCCGTCGTCCACTCGCTGCGCGAACAGATCCGCGAGCACATCGTGGAAGGGATAGTCAGCGGGCGCTGGAAGCCGGGCGAGCGGATCGTGGAGCGCCGTATCGCGACCGAGCTGGAGGTGAGCCAGACGCCGGTGCGTGAGGCGCTGCGTGAGCTGGAGACCCTGCGGCTGATCGAGTCCGCCCCCAACAAGGGCGTCCGGGTACGCAATCTCACCGCGGCCGACCTGGAGGAGAGCTACCCCGTGCGGGCCGGCCTGGAGCAGATCGCGGCAGAGCTGGCGGCCCCCTCGCTCGCGGAGGACTGCTCGGCGCTCACCCCGCACGTGAGCGCCCTGTACGAGGCGGACCGGCTGGCCGACGGCGAGGCCCAGGTGCGGCACACGGTGGCCTTCCACCGGGAGATGGTGCGGGCCGCCGGGAACGCGGTGCTGCTGCACACCTGGGAGGGGCTGGGCATCGAGGTGTTCACGGCCCTGTCGATCCGCTGGCTGGGGACGGTGCAGAAGTCCTACGCCGAGGAGCACGAGGCGCTCATCGAGGCGTTCCAGCGGCGCGACCCGCAGATCTCCGTGCTGGTGAAGCAGCACGTCCTGGGGTGCGCGCCGCGCGCCTGAGCACCGGCTCGGACGGGGCGCCCATATGCGTCGCGCAGTGCTCGACCGTGCAGGTCAGCGCCCGTTTCGCCCCGTTGATCCCGTCACTCCGTGCCCCGTTCAGCGGCACCGCATGCCACTTTTCTTCATATCGAGAAGTTTTCCCCTTCACCCTTTGATCGATCATCGATCGGCGACTTACAGTTCATCAGCGGGCCCACCGGCCCGATCGCCCTGTCCTGCCAGTCAGGGCCTTCTCCACCCCCTCCCACTCCGGAAGGCGGCGATCATGACCGACCCCGTAGCAAAGCTTCCGAGCGAGCTCGACCAGCTCCCGGACCGCGACCCCGAGGAGACCGCCGAGTGGGCGGCCTCCCTGGACGCCGTCACCAAGGCCGCGGGCCCGCACCGCGCCGCCTACCTCATGCGGCGTTCGCTCCAGCACGCCGAGGGCGCCGGCATCGCGCTGCCCAAGCTGCTGGAGACCGATTACGTCAACACCATCCCCACCGCCGCCGAGCCCGCGTTCGACGGCGACCTGGAGATGGAGTCGAAGATCACCGCGTGGAACCGCTGGAACGCGGCCGCGATGGTGACCCGGGGCGCCCGGTACGGCGTCGGCGGTCACATCGCCACGTTCGCCTCGGCGGCGTGGCTGTACGAGACCGGCTTCAACCACTTCTTCCGCGGCAAGGAAGGGGACGGCTCCGGCGACCAGCTCTACATCCAGGGCCACGCCTCGCCCGGCATCTACGCCCGCGCCTTCCTCGACGGCCGCCTCTCCGAGCAGCAGCTCGACAACTTCCGCCAGGAGTCGGGTGGCGACGGCCTGCCCTCCTACCCGCACCCGCGGCGGCTGCCCTGGCTGTGGGAGTTCCCCACGGTGTCGATGGGCCTCGGCCCCCTCTCGGCGATCTACCAGGCGCGCTTCAACCGCTATCTGACCAACCGCAACATCAAGGACACGTCGAACTCGCACGTCTGGGCCTTCCTGGGCGACGGCGAGATGGACGAGCCCGAGTCGACCGCAGCCCTCGCCCTCGCGGCGCGTGAGCAGCTCGACAACCTGACCTTCGTCATCAACTGCAACCTGCAGCGCCTCGACGGCCCGGTCCGCGCCAACTTCCGCGTGGTCCAGGAGCTGGAGGGCGCCTTCCGCGGAGCCGGCTGGAACGTCGTCAAGACGCTCTGGGGCAGCGCCTGGGACGAGCTGTTCCAGCTGGACACCACCGGTGCGCTGATCCGCCGTCTCCGCCAGGTGCCGGACGCGCAGTTCCAGACGTACGCGACGCGTGACGTGGCCTACATCCGCGAGCACTTCTTCGGCGCCGAGCCCGCCCTCGCCGAGCTGGCGAAACTCCTGAGCGACGCGAAGATCGCCGAGTGTTTCTACAGCTCCCGCGGCGGCCACGAGGCCCGCAAGGTGTACGCGGCCTACCGCGCCGCCCTGGAGCACAAGGGCGCGCCGACGGTGATCCTGGCCCAGACGGTCAAGGGCTACACGCTCGGCAAGGGCTTCGAGTCCAAGAACGCCAACCACCAGATGAAGAAGCTGTCGATCGACGAGTTCAAGAGCATGCGCGAGCTGCTCGGCCTCCCGATCCCGGACAGCGCCTTCGAGGACGGGCTGGTCCCCTACGGCCACCCGGGCGCCGACTCCCCCGAGGTCCGCTACCTCCAGGAGCGCCGTGCCGCCCTCGGTGGCCCTGCCCCCGCCCGCCGGGTGCACGCGCTGGCGCTGCCCGAGCCGGAGGAGCGCGCCTTCAAGGCCCTGTACAAGGGCTCCGGCAAGCAGGAGATGGCCACCACCATGGCGTTCGTCCGCCTGGTGAAGGACCTGATGCGGGACAAGGAGACCGGCAGGCGCTGGGTTCCGATCGTCCCGGACGAGGCCCGTACCTTCGGTATGGAGTCGCTGTTCCCCTCGGCGGGCATCTACTCGCCGCTCGGCCAGACGTACGAGCCGGTCGACCGCGACCAGCTGATGTACTACAAGGAGGCCAAGGACGGCCAGATCCTCAACGAGGGGATCACCGAGGCCGGTGCCATGGCCGACTTCATCGCCGCCGCCTCGTCGTACGCGACGCACGGCGAGACGATGATCCCGTTCTACATCTTCTACTCGATGTTCGGCTGGCAGCGCACCGGTGACCAGATGTGGCAGCTCGCCGACCAGCTCGGCAAGGGCTTCATCGTCGGCGCCACGGCGGGCCGTACGACCCTGACGGGTGAGGGCCTCCAGCACGCGGACGGCCACTCGCACCTGATCGCGTCCACGAACCCCGCGTCGCTCAACTACGACCCGGCCTTCGCGTACGAGATCGCGGTGATCGTCAAGGACGGTCTGCGGAGGATGTACGGCCCCGAGGCCGAGGACGTCTTCTACTACCTGACGGTCTACAACGAGCCGAAGCAGCAGCCCGCGATGCCGGAAGGCGTCGAGGAGGGCATCGTCAAGGGCCTCTACCGCTTCAAGGAGGGCGTACCGGCGGCGGCCGACGCGCCGCGTCTCCAGCTCATCGGTTCGGGTACGGCGATCCACTGGGTCCTGGCGGCCCAGGAACTGCTCGCCGCCGACTGGGGCGTCACGGCGGACGTCTGGTCCGCCACCTCGTGGGGCGAGCTGCGCCGCGACGCGCTGGAGTCCGACGAGGCGCTGCTCCGCGGGGAGGAGCGTGTGCCGTACGTGACCCAGGCGCTCTCCGGCGCCCCCGGCCCGGTCCTCGCGGTCAGCGACTGGATGCGCGCCGTCCCGGACCAGATCAGCCAGTGGGTGGAGCAGGACTGGTCGTCGCTCGGCACGGACGGCTTCGGTCTGTCCGACACCCGTGAGGGCGCCCGCCGGCACTTCGGTGTCGACCCGCAGTCCGTCACGGTCGCCGCGCTGGCCCAGCTGGCCCGCCGCGGTGAGATCCCGGCCTCGAAGGTCAAGGAGGCCCGCGAGAAGTACGGGATGTGAGACCGCGCGGGGGCGGGTACCGGTTCGCCCGGTGCCCGCCCCCGCCGTTGTCACCGGGTGCCGCCACAATGGGCTCCATGCGTGCTGCCCGGCTCATCAAGATGGTGCTGCTCCTCCAGTCCCGGCCCACCATGACCGCCGCCGAGCTGGCGCGGGAGCTGGAGGTGTCGGAGCGCACGGTGACCCGGGACGCGCAGGCGCTCTCCGAGGCGGGCGTGCCCGTGTACGCCGACCGGGGCAGGAGCGGTGGCTACCGGCTCGTGGGCGGCTACCGGACCCGGCTGACCGGGCTGGCACGTCATGAGGCCGAGGCTCTCTTCCTCTCCGGGCTGCCTTCCGCGCTGCGCGAGATGGGGCTCGACGACGCCGCCTCGGCCGCCCGGCTGAAGGTCTCGGCGGCCCTCCTCCCCTCGGTTCGGGACGCCTCGCGGACCGTCGTCCAGCGCTTCCACCTGGACGCACCGGGCTGGTACCAGGAACCGGTCACCCCCGACCTGCTGCCCGCCGTCGCGGAGGCCGTCTGGGACGACCGGACGGTCCGGGCCCGCTACCGCCGGCCGTCGGGCGAGGTGGAGCGCGAGCTGTCGCCGTACGGTCTCGTGCTCAAGGCGGGCGTCTGGTACCTCTGCGCCCGGGCCGGTGGTGACTTCCGGGTGTACCGGATCGACCGGTTCACCTCCGTCGCGGTGTCGCCGGAGCGCTTCGTGAGGGACGAGGACTTCGACCTGCCGGGCTTCTGGGCGGACCGCGCCGCACAGTTCGCCCGGTCGCTCCTGCGCGCCGAGGTGACCCTGCGGCTCTCCGAGGCCGGCCGGCGGAGGCTGCCGCACGCCGTGGACCGGGCCGCGGCCGACGAGGCGCTGGCCGGGGCGGCGGATCCTGACCGGGACGGCCTGTGCACGGTCGTGCTGCGGGTCGAGTCCGAGGATGTGGCCTTCGCCCAGCTCCTCACGCTCGGGCCCGAGGTGGAGGTCCTCGCACCCGCGTCCCTGCGCGAACGTTTTGCCGGTACTGCCGAACGGTTGCGCGACCTGTATCGCTGAAGTGGCCGGGAAGTGACGCCGAAGGCCTCATTTCGGTGTCTGAGCGTGCGTCGCCCCCCGTCGGGGCAGATGCTGGACCCGTGATGGACGAGACGGAGTTCTGGGAGATCATCGACAGCACCCGCGAGGCCGCCGAGGGCGACCCCGAGGACCATGCCGATCTGCTCGTCGACCGGCTGGTGCGGCTCGACCCCGACTCCGTGCTGGACTTCGGCCGGCACTTCGAGGCCCGCTACAACCGCGCCTACCGCTGGGACCTGTGGGGCGCGGCGGCCGTACTGCTGGGCGGGGCGAGTGACGACGCGTTCGACTTCTTCCGCTGCTGGCTGATCGCGCAGGGCCGCGAGGTCTTCGAGGGAGCGGTGCACGATCCGGACTCCCTCGCCGAGCTCCTCGACGACTTCGACGAGGAACTGGACGGCGACGGCGAGGATCTGGGCTACGCCGCCGACGAGGCCTACGAACAGCTCACCGGGGTGGTCGCCCCGGATCTGGGGCTGCCTCCGCAGGCCGCCGAGCCGGCGGGCACCCCCGTGTCCTTCGACGACGCCGCGCTGGCCGAGCGCTACCCCGCGCTCTGGGAGCGCTTCGGGCCGGTCTGAGGCTCAGTCCTCCAGCGAACGCCCCATCAGGACGTCGTCGACGTACCGCCCGCCGAGGAAGAACTCCCCGGGCAGCACGCCCTCGACGGCGAAGCCCTCCGCCGCGTAGAGCGCCCGGGCGGGCGCGTTGTGCCCGAGGACGCGCAGGGTGAGCCGTCCGGCGCCCTGGCGGCGGGCCTCGGCGTACGCGGCGTGCAGCAGCGCCCGCGCGACCCCGTGGCGCCGGGCCCAGCCGGCGACGGCGAGGCCCTGTATCTGGCGCACATGGGCGTTGCAGGCGAGCGGGGTCGGCCGGGCGAGCCTGAGGTAGCCGGCGATGTGCGTCCCGCCCGCGCCGGTGGCGGCCTCGGCGAGGAGGAACTCCTCGGGACGGTGCCGCGCGTCGAAGAAGGGCTCGTAGGGCGGCACCGGACGCGGCTGCACGGCGTGGAGCGTCGACCAGGTGGCCCGGTCGAGTTCGCCCAGTGCGGATTCGTCCTGGGGCACGGCGAGGCGGACGGGGAGGAGGGAACGGAAGTGTGGCGCGGACATGCGCGCCACTGTGCCACGCGTGTCCCGCGTGGCTGACGGCAGATGGGGCAGGATGAGCGCCATGCTGCGTTCCCGTATCGCCGTCACCGGATCGACCGGACTCATCGGAGCCGCACTCGTGCGGTCGCTGCGCGCCGACGGGCACGAGGTGGTGCGCCTCGTGCGCCGCCCGGCCGCCACGGGTGACGAGGTGGAGTGGGACCCGAAACGTCAGTACGTCGACGTCGCGGGTCTGGCCGGCTGCGACGCCGTGGTCCACCTCGCGGGCGCCGGGGTCGGGGACCACCGGTGGACCGAGGAGTACAAGCGCGAGATCCGCGAGAGCCGGGTGCTGGGCACGGCCGCGGTCGCCGAGGCCGTGGCCTCCCTGGACACCCCGCCGAAGGTGCTGGTCTCCGGGTCCGCCATCGGCTTCTACGGCGACACCGGGGACCGCGCGGTCGACGAGGGCGCGCCGCCCGGCGAGGGGTTCCTGCCGTCGGTGTGCGTGGACTGGGAGGAGGCCACGGTCCCGGCCGAGGAGGCCGGTGTGCGGACGGTCCACGCACGGACAGGGCTGGTCGTCTCACGCGAGGGCGGGGCCTGGGGGCGGCTCTTCCCGCTCTTCAAGGCCGGGCTCGGCGGGCGCATCGGGAACGGCCGGCAGTACTGGAGCCACATCGCGCTGCACGACCACATCGCGGCCCTGCGGCACATCCTGGACACCGAGTCCCTTTCCGGCCCGGTGAACCTCACCGCCCCCACCCCCGTCACCAACGCGGAGGTGACGGCGGCGATGGGCCGGGTGCTGCGGCGTCCGACGCTGTTCACCGCGCCCGCCCCCGCGCTGCGGATCGCTCTCGGGGAGTTCGCCGGGGACGTGCTGGGCAGCCAGCGGGTGCTTCCCGGCCGTCTTCTGGAGTCGGGCTTCGCGTTCGCCTTCCCGGGGATCGACGACGCCATCCGGGCCGCCCTGCGCTGACGCCGGCGGTGCGGGGCGCCGGCCGTGCGACCCCGTGCACCGGTGCCCTGGGTGCGTGCGACTGCGCCGGACTCGGCCAAGGTCCTAGCCTCGACCCGAACTCGGGCTTTCCGGGGGCCTGTCGGGGGCAGTAGCTCCCCACCAGTCGCACCGACTCGGGGAGGGGCACGTGCTCAGGGCACACACAGCAGACCACGCGGATGTGGTCGTCATCGGGGCCGGGATCGCCGGCCTGTCGGCAGCGCACCAGCTCATCGGCGCAGGAGTGAACGTCACCGTCCTGGAGGCCGCCCCACAGGTGGGAGGCCGGATGGCGACCCATGACATGGACGGGTTCCGGCTGGACCATCTCGGCCCGCTGATCTGTTCCGCGTACCCGGAGCTGGAGAGCACGCCGGCGCTCGGCGGGCTGGTCCTCCGGGACTTCGCGCCCGGGGTGCTCGTCCACAGTGGGGGGCGGCAGTACCGCGCCGGGGACGTACGGAGCGCGCGGGGCGCACTTCGAGCCGTGCGCTCCCGTTCGAGCGCCCCCCACGCGCCCCTGGTCGGGGCGATAGAACAGGCCAGGCTCGGCGCGTGGCTGACCCGCCTCGCGACGGCTCCCGAGTCACGCGTCGCCGAGCGGCCCGAGAGGCCGGCGCTGGCGGCCCTGGCCGGGCGCGGGCTCTCCCCCAGGACCGTGAACGGCTTCCTGCACCCCTTGCTCTCGGCGCTGCTCGGCGACCCCGGGCTCACCTCGTCGAGCCGGTGCGCCGAACTCACCCTGCGCGACTACGCACGCGGCCGGCTCTGCGTGCCCGCGGGCGGCTCCGCGGCACTGCCCGCGCTGCTGGCGGACGCCCTGCCACCCGGGACCGTCCGCACGGGGGTCCATGTGACCGGCGCGGACATCACCTCCGTACGCACCAAGGAGCACGGCGAGCTCAGCTGCCGTTCGCTGCTGCTGGCCACGGGGGCGGGGGCCGCCGCCGAGCTGCTGCCGGGGCTGCGGATGCCCGCCTTCCATCCGGTGACGGTCCTGCACCACACGGCTCCCGAGGCTCCGCCCACGGGCACGCGGCTGCTGCTGGACGCGGACCGCTCGGGGCCCGTCGCGCACACCGCGGTGATGAGCGCGGTCGATCCCTCGCGCGCACCGGCCGGCCGCACCCTGATCAGTTCCACGGTGCTCGGACCGCCGCCGTCCGACCTGGACCGCACGGTCCGCTCCCACCTGGCCAGGCTCTACGGCACGCCCACGCACGACTGGGAGCTGCTGGCCTCCCGTCACGACCCGGATGCGGTCCCCGCGATGCCGCCCCCGCACGATCCACGCCGGCCGGTCCGCGTGCTGGCCGGGCTGTACGTGTGCGGCGACCACCGCGACACCAGCACCGTCCAGGGCGCCCTGCGCTCCGGCCGGCGGGCCGCGTCGGCGATCCTCGACGATCTGGGGGTGGGCCCGCGTCACGGCGACGGCCCCGCGCTGCCCGCGGCGGCGTAGGAGTCAGCCCAGCGCGGCCACCCGGTCGCGGTACCCCCGCACGGCGACGGCGTCCCGGTAGGGCTCCAGGCGGCGCTCGAAGTCGCGTACGTACTCCGTCGCGCGCACCGACCGCATCTCCGCCGCCTGCTGGGCCGCCTCGGCGCCCAGCAGGCACGCCTGGTCGAGCTCGCCCAGCCCCAGCCGCGCGGAGGCGAGCACCACCCGGCAGAAGAGCCTGCTGCGGGCGTACGCCGGCGCGCGCAACTGGAGCGAGCGCTCGGCGTGCTGCGCGGCGACCCGGTACTGCTGCAGATCACGGTGGCAGTGACCGAACTCGTCGGCGAGCTGGGCCTCGTCGAAGTAGCGGCCCCAGTAGGGCACGTCGTCCCCGGGCCGGGCTGCCTGAAGCGCGCGTTCCGCCCGTACGAGAGCGGCGACACAGGCCCGGGCGTCGCCGAGGACGCCGTGCCCCCGCGCCTCGACGGAGTGCAGGAGCGCCATGACGACGGGCGGCGCGGACGAGCCGATGCCCTGCTGGGCGACGCGTGCGAGCTGCACGGCTTCCCTGCCGTGCCCGAGATAGACCGCCTGCCGGCTCATCGTGATCAGCACGAAGGCCCCGTACGCCCGGTCTCCGGCGGCCTGGGCCAGCCGCAGCGCCTGGACGAAATACCGCTGGGCGAGTCCGTGCGCGGCGATGTCGTACGAGGTCCAGCCCGCCAGCCGGGTCAGGTCGGCGACGGCGGAGAACAGGCGGCGGCCGATCGCCTCGCCGTAGGTCCCGCGGAGCATGGGCTCGGCCTCGTGCTCCAGGTAACGGACGAGCGCCTGCCTGGCATGACCGCCGCCGTAGGTGTGGTCCAGCGTGCGGAAGAGCTCGCCGACCGAGCGCAGCGCCGCGACGTCGCCGCTGCCGACCCGCTGGCCCGCACCGCGGTCGGTCTGCCGCTGACGTGGCACTCCCATCGGCGGCCCCGCCGCGGGCGCGGGCGGACGCGAGGGGACGGGCCCACGGCTTCCGCCGGCCCGGCCGGGCCCTTGCGCGCCCGCCCCGTGCCCTGCCCCGGAGCCGGCGGACCCGGCAGGGGCGCTCGGCATCTGGCCGGGCACGTGACCGGGCATCTGGGCCGCTGCGTGCCCCGGCGGCGTGAGGACGCCGGTGCCGTTTCCTCCGTCGGGCCGCTGGAGGCCGTGCGGCGCCCTCGGCCCGTGGGCGTCGGCGGGTGTGCGGGGCGCGGGGAGGCCGCCCGCGCCGTTCACCCGGTCCGGCGGCTCCGCCCGGCCGCCCCATTCGTCGGCCCGCCCGATCAGCCAGTCCCGGCTGGGGACGACCAGGCCGGCCGGGGTGAAGGCGATCTTGCGCAGTTCGGCGTGGCTGCCCGAGTCCTTGCGCCAGAGGCCGCTGACGATGTCGACGGCCTCGGCGGGGGTGGCCGCGAACTCCAGGCCGGCGTAGACGGGCGCACAGGCGTCCAGGCCGAGGTCCTGGGCGGAGAGCCGGCGCCCGAGGCGTCGCGTGAAGACCTCGGCGATCAGCGCGGGGGTGGTGCCCCGGGGCTGCTGGCCGCGCAGCCAGCGGGTCACCGAGGTCTTGTCGTACCGCAGATCGAGCCCGTGTTCGAGGCCGAGCTGGTCCACCCGGCGGGCCAGCCCCGCATGGGAGAAACCGGCTTCCGCGATGAGCGCAGCGAGCCGCCGGTTCGGGGTTCGCTGCGGAGGTCGTTCCGACATCAGCTGTAAGGTCTCCTGCCTTCGGCGCCGGGCGGGCAGCCCTTACGGGCTCCCCCACGAGTGGGAGCGGGCGAGCCCGTCATGGAACGGCGCGAACTTAACCGCCCCGGCGGCGAGGCCAGCGGCCTTCGCTCCACGTTCATCCGATCGTGTGAGGATTTCCGGATCGCTGACGGGAACGGGGGTGCGGGCTGGCGGAGACCCGGTGCGCGGGCCGCCGGACTCCACCTGCCCGACCGGACCGCCGGGAGCGGTCGTACAGTTGCTCCGGGCGCATATCAGTGCAAGGTGACGCGGCTCCGGGGACACCCCCCGGCCTTTCGTCACCGCGAGTAGGGAGGCACCCGAGTGAGTGAGCTGCGGTTCGTCCGTCTGGGCTTCGGTGAGGACCGGGTCGACTACCAGGAGGCCTGGCAGAAGCAGCGCGAGGTGCATGCCGCCCGCTTCGAGGACAGCGTCCCCGACACCTGCCTGCTCCTCGAGCACCCTTCCGTCTACACGGCCGGGCGGCGCACGACCGAGAGCGAGCGCCCGCTGGACGGGACCCCGGTGATCGACGTCGACCGCGGCGGGAAGATCACCTGGCACGGTCCCGGCCAGCTCATCGGCTACCCGATCCTCAAGCTGCCCCGGCCGGTGGACGTGGTCGCCCACGTCCGCCGCCTGGAGGACGCCCTGATCCGCACGGCCGCCGAGTTCGGCGTGGAGACCAGCCGGGTCGAGGGCCGCAGCGGTGTCTGGGTGCTCGGCGATCCGGTCGAGGACCGGCCCTCGCTCGGCGGGCTCTCCCTGGACTTCGACCCCCGGCTGCACGACGAGGAGTTCGACCCCCGGCTGAACGGTCCCGAGTACGCGCCGTCCAACGCGGGCCAGCGCCGCGAGGACCGCAAGCTGGCCGCGATCGGCATCCGCGTCGCCAAGGGCGTCACGATGCACGGCTTCTCGCTCAACGTGAACCCGGACAACACCTCGTTCGACCGGATCGTCCCGTGCGGCATCCGGGACGCGGGGGTGACCTCGCTCTCGTACGAACTGGGCCGCGAGATCACGATCGACGACGTCCTCCCGGTCGCCGAGAAGCACCTGCGGGACGTCCTGGAGAACGCGGAGCTCGCGCCCCGCCTCGTCGAGACCGCCGGGACCTGAGCCGCCCCGGCCCGAGACGCCTGTATGTGCCACGGGAATAGGCCCCGTCGGCCACAGGTTGGGCAGACGTAGGACCGTTCTAACGACGGGCGTACCCTGGTGTTCGCCGAAGATTCCAATGCAGCGAAAGCAAAGGGGAGTGCCGGAGTGTCCGCTGTCGCACCCGACGGGCGCAAGATGCTGCGCCTCGAGGTCCGGAACAGCCAGACCCCCATCGAGCGCAAGCCCGAGTGGATCAAAACCCGGGCGAAGATGGGCCCCGAGTACAACCAGCTGCAGAAGCTCGTGAAGAGCGAGGGTCTGCACACGGTGTGCCAGGAGGCCGGCTGCCCCAACATTTTCGAATGCTGGGAGGACCGCGAGGCCACCTTCCTCATCGGCGGGGACCAGTGCACACGGCGCTGCGACTTCTGCCAGATCGACACGGGCAAGCCCGAGGCCCTGGACCGTGACGAGCCGCGCCGCGTGGGCGAGTCCGTCGTCACGATGGACCTGAACTACGCCACCATCACCGGCGTCGCCCGCGACGACCTGGAGGACGGCGGCGCCTGGCTGTACGCGGAGACCGTGCGCCAGATCCACGCGCTGACCGCGGAGCGGGAGGGCGGCGCGACCAAGGTCGAGCTGCTGATCCCCGACTTCAACGCGGAGCCTGAGCAGCTCGCCGAGGTCTTCTCCTCGCGTCCCGAGGTGCTCGCGCACAACGTCGAGACGGTGCCGCGGATCTTCAAGCGGATCCGTCCCGGCTTCCGTTACGAGCGTTCCCTGGAGGTCATCACCCGGGCACGCGAGGCCGGCCTGGTGACGAAGTCCAACCTGATCCTCGGCATGGGCGAGACCCGCGAGGAGGTCAGCGAGGCGCTCCAGGACCTGTACGACGCGGGTTGCGAGCTCATCACGATCACGCAGTACCTCCGCCCCTCCGTCCGGCACCACCCGGTCGAGCGCTGGGTGAAGCCGCACGAGTTCGTGGAGCTGAAGGACGAGGCCGACGCGATCGGTTACTCCGGTGTCATGTCGGGCCCGCTGGTGCGCTCCTCGTACCGCGCGGGACGTCTCTTCCAGCAGGCGATCGAGCGGCGCGGAGCTGCCGCCACGGCGGCACCGGCCGTGTGAATCCGCGCACAAGGAACTACTGAGCGGTAACAGCTGCGACGACGCGGCCCTACGGCTCCCGCAGGTCGGGGGCCCGTATGGGCCGCGTCGGCGTGCGCGGCGCCGAAATCAGGGTTTCATTGGTGTTTGACCGACCGGTCATGCACTGGTAACACCGAGCAGTGACCCTAGGTACATACGCGGCGGCTCCCGTGGCCGCCGTCGTCATTGCTTCCCGCTACTCAGTGCGCGCCGGACGCGCGCATCCGCTACGAGGGGGAACACCCACGATGCACGCCGCACCGGTTCGCGCCAACGCCATCCCGACCGTCGCCACCGCGCTCCGCGCCGTCGAGTCGCTGCTGCTGAGCAGCGGCCAGCGCACCGCCCGCCAGAACGCCTGGACGGCGGTCCTGGAGGACCGCCGCAGGGCCAAGGACCGGGTCGAGGCCGAGCACGTGCTCCGGGCTGTGGCCGACCTCCGTTCCTAGGCCACTCCGTCGCCACGTAAACTTCTGTACATGGCGAGGAAGGCAAACACTGAAGGCGCGGACAGCGCCGAGAACGCGGGGCGGCTCAAGCAGATCGCCCTGACCTACAAGATGACCAGGCGGACCGACCCCAAGGTGGGTCTTGTGGTCGCCGGCGTGGGAATCATCACCTTCGGTGTCCTCCTCGGGATCGGTTTCCTGATCGGCCACCCTGTCTACGCGGGCATCCTGGGCTTCGTGCTGGCCCTCCTCGCGATGGCGATCATCTTCGGGCGGCGTGCCGAGCGCGCGGCCTTCGGGCAGATGGAGGGACAGCCGGGCGCGGCGGCGGCCGTGCTGGACCGGGTGGGCCGTGGCTGGACCACGACCCCGGCGGTCGCGATGAACCGCAGCCAGGACGTCGTCCACCGTGCGGTGGGCAAGGCCGGCATCGTGCTGGTGGCGGAGGGCAACCCGAACCGGGTGAAGAGCCTCCTGGCGGCCGAGAAGAAGCGGATGGCCCGGATCGTCGTCGACGTCCCGGTGCACGACATCATCGTGGGCGACGGCGAGGGCCAGGTGCCGCTCAAGAAGGTGCGCACCACGATGCTGAAGCTTCCGCGGGTCCTGACCGGCCCGCAGGTGACCGCGGCCAACGACCGGCTGCGGGCCATGGGTGACCTGATGAGCAACATGCCGCTGCCGAAGGGCCCGATGCCGAAGGGTATGCGGATGCCGCGCGGCGGAAAGATGCGCTGACCGAGCATGGACGACGAGAGCGGCCCCGGACGAGGAGATCGTCCGGGGCCGCTCTCTTCGTCGGTGCGCGGTCCGTCGCCGTCGATGCGCACGCCCGTTGTCGTGCGCGGTCCGTCCGGCGTCGATGCGCACGCCCGTTGTCGTGCGCGGTCCGTCCGGCGTCGATGCGCACGGTTGTCCGGCGGCGGGCGCCGAACGGGTACGCACGCTCAGATGCGGACCTGCACGGCGCGGGCCAGCCGGTCGTGGAGACCGCGGCTGTCGCGGTCCCAGACGATCGCCGGGATCACCAGGAGGAGCAGCACGCTGCGCAGGGCGACCCGCAGGACACCGAGCCGGGAGCCGTCCTCGGCGATGACGCGCAGGCCCAGAATCCGCTTGCCCGGTGTGGAACCGACCGTTCCGACCGTCAGCAGGCTCATGACGAGGAACACGCCCAGCGCCCAGTTCCCGGCCGCCTGCTGGTCACCGGCAGCGATCAGCCCGTATGCGATCAGCATGCACAGGGCCCAGTCGATGAAGAGGGCCCCGAAGCGCCGGCCGAGCGGGGCGATCGAGCCCGGGCCGTCCTGGGGCAGACCGAGGCGCTCGCCCCGGTAGCCGAAGTCGGCGCCCATTTCCTCCGCCGCCGCGCGAGGCCCGGAGAGCCACGATCCGATTGCTTGCCTGTTGTCCACCCGTCCACGGTACTGCGCCCGCGTTTGCACCTGGCCGGGCGGGGCACGGAACAGGGCGTTGAGGTGCCGCCCGCTGCCGCCCCGGTTAACTTGGGCGAAACAAATGGGTCACGCTTGAGAAATCCGGCCTGCCTATGGTCGGGTCCAGCGTGTGCCACCGCACTGGCCGCACAATGAGCTGCAACCCCGCCCTTTCCCGGGTCGGGAGTAGGAGGAGTTGGATGTTCCAGAACGCCGACGAAGCCCAGAAGTACATCGCCGACAACGACGTCAAGTTCATCGACGTCCGGTTCTGCGACCTGCCGGGTGTGATGCAGCACTTCACGATCCCGGCGGCGACCTTCGACCCGGCCGAGGAACTGGCTTTCGACGGCTCCTCGATCCGCGGCTTCCAGGCCATCCACGAGTCCGACATGGCGCTCCGTGCCGACCTGTCGACGGCCCGTGTCGACCCCTTCCGCCGCGACAAGACGGTGAACGTCAACTTCTTCATCCACGACCCGATCACCGGCGAGCAGTACAGCCGTGACCCGCGGAACGTGGCCAAGAAGGCCGAGGCCTACCTCGCCTCGACCGGCATCGCCGACACCGCGTACTTCGGCCCCGAGGCCGAGTTCTACGTCTTCGACAACGTCCGCTTCCAGACGTCGGCGAACGAGAGCTTCTACCACATCGACTCCGAGGCGGGCGCCTGGAACACCGGTGCGGTCGAGAACAACCGGGGTTACAAGGTCCGCTACAAGGGCGGCTACTTCCCGACCCCGCCGGTCGACCACTTCGCCGACCTGCGCGCCGAGATCTCCATGGAGCTGGACAAGAACGGCCTTCAGGTCGAGCGCCAGCACCACGAGGTCGGCACCGCCGGCCAGGCCGAGATCAACTACAAGTTCAACACGCTGCTCGCCGCGGCCGACGACCTGATGCTCTTCAAGTACATCGTGAAGAACGTCGCCTGGCGCAACGGCAAGACCGCGACCTTCATGCCGAAGCCGATCTTCGGTGACAACGGCTCGGGCATGCACGTCCACCAGTCCCTGTGGTCCGGCGGCTCCCCGCTGTTCTACGACGAGCAGGGCTACGCGGGCCTCTCGGACATGGCGCGCTACTACATCGGCGGCATCCTGAAGCACGCCCCGTCGCTGCTGGCGTTCACCAACCCCACGGTGAACTCCTACCACCGCCTGGTCCCTGGCTTCGAGGCCCCCGTCAACATGGTGTACTCGCAGCGCAACCGCTCCGCCGCGATGCGTATCCCGATCACGGGCTCCAACCCGAAGGCGAAGCGCGTCGAGTTCCGCGCCCCGGACCCGTCGTCGAACCCGTACCTGGCGTTCTCGGCGCTGCTGATGGCCGGCCTGGACGGCGTCAAGAACAAGATCGAGCCGCCGGAGCCGATCGACAAGGACCTCTACGAGCTGGCTCCCGAGGAGCACGCGAGCGTCCAGCAGGTCCCGACCTCGCTCCCGGCGGTCCTCGAGGCCCTCGAGCAGGACCACGAGTACCTCCAGGCCGGTGGCGTCTTCACGCCGGACCTGATCGAGACGTGGATCGACTACAAGCGCACCAACGAGATCGCCCCGATCCAGCTGCGCCCGCACCCGCACGAGTTCGAGCTGTACTTCGACCTCTAAGGGTCACGAGCTCAGACGCACGCCGAAGGGCCGCCGTCCCCGCACGGGGCGGCGGCCCTTCGGCGTGCCGGCGTCCGTCCGTCAGTCCGTCAGCAGTGCGCGCAGTTCTGCCACCGCCTCCCGGAGGCGGTCGGCGAAGCCGTGCATCTGGCCGGCCACGGCGAGCGGGGTGCTCAGGTAGAGGTTGAAGCGGTCAGGCAGCAGGACGTAGGCGACGCCGATGCAGCGGCTGCTCGTGGAGCCGAAGCCGAAGTACTGGATGTTCTCGGAGGGCGCCGAGCTCGTGCTGAGGTAGTCGTCGCGCATGACGAGCCAGCCCGGGGAGCGGTACAGGGCAGGCTGCTCGTGCACGCCCAGTTCCTCGCCCCGGCGGCGCTGGATCAACTCCAGCTCCCAGAGGTGCTGTTCGGGGGCCTCGCCCGCCTGGCATTCCTTCGCCCGCGCCACATGGGCTCCGGCCGCGGCCCGGAAGGCGGCGCGGCGTGCGTCGCGGCCGGCGGCGGGGTCGTCCATCGCCGCGACGAAGGCGGGCATCTCGGGGGTGACGACGCGCATCGCCTCGGTGCGGCCGTGGCGGTACTGGCGGGTGGCGATCGACTCGTAGGTGGCGCCCAGGTGGCCCTTGGCGCGCTGGTGGGCGAGTTGGTAGGCGGCCTGGACGAAGGCGTCCGGGGAGACCCCGAGGGCCTTCGCCGCGGTGCTGCCGAAGTCGTCGAAGGACACGGTGCGGGTGGCGGTGTCGTGTCCGTACGCGGCGAACGCCTCGGCCGCCGAGCGGACCTGGGCCCGCAGCCGCTCGTCCAGCTCGAAGGCCAGCGGCTGCGGCACCGGCTCGCCCTGGGAGCGCGCTCCGGACCGGCGGGAGTGCTCGTCCGGGGTGGTGCCGAGCAGGGCGTCGGTGAAGCTCAGGACGGTCGTCCCGTCCAGCTCGCAGTGCTCGACGTTGATGCCGGCCCGGCCGTCCGCGAAGACGACGAAGGAGACGGCCTTGTCGAACCAGCGGTTGCCCCGGTCGCCGTGGAGCAGCTCGTCGCAGGCCGCCTGGGTGTCCTCGGGTGCGAAGTCCTCCAGGCAGACGCAGAAGAGGGCGGTCTCGATGTCCTCCAGCGTCCGGGCGTTGGTGGGGTGGAGCGCGAGGAGCGACTGCCGGGCCTCCGCCCACTCCGCGCGCGCCATGGTGGTCAGGTGGCCGGCCCGGTCCTCTTCGGCCGTGTGGACGTCGGCCTTGGTCACGGCGCGCAGCCCGGACTCGATCTCGTCGAGGCTGTGGGGCACGCCGTCGGGGCCGAGCACGTCCAGCCGGAACATGGTGCCCCGGTGGAAAACCACGATGTGCCGCGCCCTGGAGGGGCCGGGCTCCCGCTCGCTGTACGGGGCGCGCACGCTGTCCAGCGGTACGCCGGGGATGCGGGTCGTGGAGAAGAGATACGCGTTCTGCACCATCGACTGCGGGACGCCGCGCTGTTCCACCGGCTCGACGAGCCCCTCGTCGAGCCGGTGCTTGTAGTGCAGGGCTCCCGCGACGAGCCCGGCGGCGCGTTCGAGCTGCCCGAGGCCGGTGTCCCGGAAGAGGAAGAAGAAGTTGGCGTTGAGCGCGATCCGGTCCCGGCGGCCGAGGTAGCGGTACGGCCAGAAGGTGTCGAGCCAGCTGTGCACGCCGTCCGTCGCGTCGTACTCCTCCAGCGCCGCGTGCAGTTTCCTGCCCGGACCGTCCGGCCGGAGGAAGGCGGTGACCTCGGCCTGGGTCGCGGCCCGTTCCTCGGCGGTCAGCAGGGGGGCGCACCAGGCGAGGAACCTCTCGCAGCTCGCCTCCAGTGTGGGCAGCGGCACGCGCGGCAGGCTCCCCTCACGGGCGAAGGTGGCACCGGCTGACGCTTCCTGACTGACGTTCAATGCGGCTCTCTCTTCTGGGTCGGTGGGGCTGTGGCTTCTGCTACGGGTGCTGGGGGCGGGAGAGGTAGAGCTGAGCGTAGAGCCAGCCGTCCTCCTCCAGGCCGCTCGCGTCCACGCCGGCCTCCGCCATGCTGTCGAGGACACGGGTCCGTTCCTGGGGGCCGGCGAACCGCCGCTGCTTGAAGACCTCGTCCACCCGGGTCGTCCGGTAGCCCAGATCCGCGAGCGCGTCCTCCACCGCGCCGAAGGGGAACATCCGCAGGACGAAGTGGGCCATCCAGGGGAGGCGGCCGTCCTGGGCCCCGACGACCCGGGTGAGGGTGCGCTCGGTGACGTAGCCGACGCAGCCGGTCGAGATCACCAGATCCGTTCCGGCGAGCCGCTCCCGCTGGGCGGGGGTGGGGTCGTCCGCCTCCAGGTCCGCGTGGACGGTGTCGTCCAGGAATCCGGCCTCGCGCGCGTAGGCGAGGGCGCTGGTGGAGGCGTCCAGGCCGGTGAAGCGCAGGCTGTGCGCGGGGCTGCGGGAGCGGGAGAAGTCCTGGTCACGGGCGAGCAGCCCGGCGCGGGTGGCGGGTCCGGAGCCGTCGTAGCGGGCGTAGAGCTCGTCCATCGTGGCGTCGTACTTGAGCAGGGCGGCGTTGATCCCGTAGGAGCAGCCGATGTCCAGCACCCGGGGTACGGCCACCCGCTCCGTCTCCCGGTATTCCTTGATCATCTTGGCGAAGTAGGGCTTGGCCAGCTGCGGGACGCAGTACCCGAGCGGGCGCAGGACCTGGAAGTAGGTGCGCGGGTCGGGCGCGGTGTAGATGTGGTCCAGCGAGACTTTTCCGGACGCGTCGAAACGCAAGGGGCTTCTCCTCGGTGGATCGCGTGACGGTGGCGGGGCCTGGGCCGAAGAGCGCGCGTCAGTCCAGGAGTTGATCGCCCCGCACGGCCCGGCCTTCCGCGGCCCGGTGTGCGGGCAGGACGCGGCCGAAGAGCTGGCGGGTCCGTGCCACGCTGCCGATGACTCCCGGGCGCTCGCTGTAGGCGAAGATCGCGCTGTGGCGCGCGAGGCCGCCCAGGACGGGGCTGACCCGGTGCAGCGAGTAGCGGCCCTTGAACAGTTGCAGGTCGCCGGGGCGCAGGGGCAGGCGGCGGGTCAGCCGTTCGCCGCGGCCGTCCAGGACGTCCAGGACGTCGGCGAAGCGCTCGTCCTCGGCGGACCTGATGTTGGGGCAGTACTCGAAGGAGCCGCCCTCCTCCGGCTCCTGGGTGAGCATGCTGACCGTGTACTCGTTGGTGTCGAAGTGCCAGGGGTGTTCCGCGCCCGGCCGGACGACGTTGAGGACGAGCCCGG
The DNA here is from genome assembly GCF_042902585.1 of Streptomyces argenteolus. Classification (GTDB taxonomy): domain Bacteria; phylum Actinomycetota; class Actinomycetes; order Streptomycetales; family Streptomycetaceae; genus Streptomyces; species Streptomyces argenteolus. The sequence goes on along the minus strand of NZ_JBIBEG010000002.1, from coordinate 850,196 downwards.
AGAGCGGGTCGGCCAGCTCGTACAGGCGGGGCAGCCCGAAGCAGTCGGCGACGAAGCAGCGGAAGGTCTCGTGGCCGTACAGCCGGCTGATGAGTGCCCCGGCGGGGACGCGGTCGCGGGCGACGAAGGCGTTCCCGCGCTCGAAGGTGCGCCGGCCGGGGTGACCGTCGGGCAGCTCGGTGTCCACGTCGATGTTGTAGACGTTGACCGTCTCCACGTCGAAGTACGCCTGCGGGGCGATGGCCGCGCACTCCTCGCGCAGGACGTCGTGGAGCGAGGGCCGGATGAAGTCCGGCAGCACCGTGCAGCCGGCTTCGGCCAGTTCGCGCCGGGCCTGTGCCACCACCTCCCGGGCCTCGGGGCCCGAGGGGTCCGACAGGGGGTAGCGGTCCGTGTCGACCACCTGGTCGAGCGTGATGGCTTGCAGAGTGCTCATTCGACCCTCTCCACGCGCACGTCGGTAACTCAACTGATGAGTAACAGAGTTGAAGTTCCCACAGCGCCGCCGCATTGTCTGTGACACGTCACACTTCCGCCGTGCGTGTGCCGTGGTCAGAGGCGGGACGGGCCGGCCGATCCGCCCCCGGTCAGCCGAGATCGATCACGGGGCGCGCGTTGAAGTCCTCGAACATGTCCTCGCCCTCCGGTCCGCCGAGGAACTCGGCCGTCCCGGCGTTGCGGTTGGCGGTCGCCAGCGGCAGCCATTCGAGCAGGGTGCCGTACCCTCCGCAGGCCGCCTCTCCCCCGTCGCCGCCGTATACGAAACCGGGGTCCGAGGTCATCTCAGCGCTGTCGTAGACGTCGTAGGCGATACGCAGCCCGAAGGCGTTCGGCAGGAGGTGCGGGCCCTTGCCCCCGCCGTACGGCGAGACGTCCGCCGGGCACGCGTCGCCCCAGCGGAACAGGGTGGCGGCACCGGCGCCGCAGGCGTGTTCCCACTCGTCCGGGTCCGGCAGCCGCAGACCACGCTCGGCGAACAATGCGGGCACCAGGGAGGGGACTTCGGGGAGCCGGACGGGCTCGACCGCCATCAGCACGGCGGGCAGGGTGACCGAGCGGCGCGGGGTGAGCACGCGCGCCAGGAAGTCACGCGGCTCGGTCTCGAAGCCGAAGCCGCCGGCCAGACTCTCCTCCCGGTAGGAGAGGAGCTGCTCGGGGAGCGGCTGCCAGGCCTCCACGTCGAAGCCGACGGTGACCTCGCCGCCGGGGACCAACGCGTACCGCTCACCGGCCCGTTCGATCACCGCACGGTGGTGGACCTCCGCCCGGTGCGGCACGGCCTCCAGCCGGACGAGCCGGCCGTCCACCCGGCGGGCGGCCTCCTCGGCGTACCGCGTGCACGCGGCCGGGTCCAGGGCGCGCCAGTGGGCGAGGGTCAGGTCGGCGAGGGACATGGCGTGCAGTCTCCCATCCGCCCCCCCCCACGGCGGGAACGGCGGTCGCGCACCGGCAGGCACTCCCCCGCTGTCCGGGGCGGTTCGTGCCGCGCCGGGGACAGCACCCGCGCCCCCGAGGTCCGGGGGCGCGGGGCGGGGCGGTCAGCGGCCGTAGCGGATGAGTGCGCGGACCATGCGGCAGGTGGTGTCGGACGGCCGGTGGATGGCGAGGCGGTCTGCCGTCGCGCGGATGCGGGCGTTGTCGGCGCTCGACGGCTGGTACACGCCGGTGTCGAGCAGGGCGATGGCCAGGCGCATGGCCTTGAGGCGGCGGTTGTGCGAGACGTACCACTCGCGGGGCCTGCCCGCGGGGAGCGGCTTCTTCCGAAGGGGTGTGTGGAGCGGCTCGGTCGTGACTGTGGCGACGGCCATCGGCAACCTCCTGGCGCGGTGGTGGAACCCTCACGAACTCCCTCCATTCTACGGTCCACCACTGACAATCGCCCCTGGCCAGAGGCCATTTCGAGGATCCCTCCCGTACCCTGGGCCCCATGGAGATCTGGATCAATCCCGCCTGTTCCAAGTGCCGCAGCGCGGTGAGTCTGCTCGACGCCGAGGGCGCGGAATACACCGTCCGCCGGTACCTGGAGGACGTGCCGTCACCGGAGGAGATCCGGGCCGTGCTCGACCGTCTCGGCCTGGAGCCGTGGGACATCACACGGACCCAGGAGGCGGAGGCGAAGGAGCTCGGGCTCAAGGACTGGCCGAAGGACGCCGGCGCGCGTGAGCGGTGGATCACTGCGCTGACGGAGCACCCGAAGCTGATCCAGCGCCCGATCATCACGGCGCAGGACGGCTCGGCGGTGGTGGCGCGGACGGACGAGGCGGTCAGGGACGCACTGGGGCGCTGAGGAACTCCTCCCTGCGGCGGCTGATCCCGGCGGCGCCGGGGGCCAGGTGCGGCGGCGAGTGGTGGGGGCGCCCGCGTGCGTCGCCGTCCCGGCGTGCGGGAGCAGCCGGGCGGCCGTCGAGGCGACCGCCCGGCGTCATGAGCCGTGAGCCGTGCTGTCGGCGGCCAGCGGGACGAACGTTTCCGTCCCAGGTCGCGCCGTCGGCGGGTCCGCTGCGCGTGTACGGGGCCCGGTGCGGCGCTGCGCGCTGCGCCCCGCTCCGCCCCTGCGGCGGGTCCACTCCGTACGTACGGCGGGTCCGCTCCGTGCCTTCGCCGGGTCCCCTGCGCGTGTACGTCGGCCACGGGAGCAGGCCCGGAGGCCGTCCCGGTCCGCTCAGGGGTCGCGCCGCCCCGCCTTCTCCTGCAACGCGAGACGCCGCTTGCGGAGGTCGGCCTGACGGCTCCGGCTCGCCTTGCCCGCGGCGGCCCGCGCCCTCTCCTCCGGGCTCTTCCTCCTCCGGCGGCCGACCAGGAGGAGCGCCGTGACGGTGGCCACCAGCAGGAGGACGATGACGCCGAGGATCATGGCCAGCCAGTCGGGCAGGGGGTCGACGCCGTAGTCCCGATACCTCTGGTACACCGCGTCCCCGCCCCTCCGCTCACCCGGCTCCGACTGCGGCACCCTAGCCGGTCGTTCGGGCCCGGCCCAGGGGCAGGCCGCTCCGCACCGCCCCGGTCACGCCCGCGTCCGCACCTCCGCCTCCGCCTCCGCCTGAGCCAGGATCTCGGTGAGCCGGAGACCGAACCGTACGTCGCAGGGGTGCGCGACCCCCGTACGCGCCGCCTCGGACAGCGCGTCCACGGCCACCCGGAACGCGCCGAGGGCGTCGCCGCCGCCGGCCGGGAGGGTGGCCACCCCGCCCTCGCCGCGGAACTCGACCTCGGTGCCCACCGCCCCCTGCGGCGCGTCCAGGGCGAGCGTCACCGTGCTCGACGCTCCGGAGGTGTGGCGCAGCAGCAGATGCGTGGCGTCGGCCGGGCCCTTGGCCGCGACCACCTCCGTCACGTCACCGAGGACCGGGATCAGCACCGAGAGGGCGTGCGGCCCGACGTCCCACAGACCGCCCTTCTCCCTGCGCCACGGCGAGGCGCCGAACTCGTTGCCCTCGCCGTCGGCGAACAGCGCGCCCATCCACAGCGCCCGCGCGGTGAACCAGCCGCCCGTCGCCGCCTGTTCGCCGATCCACCCCGCCGTGCCGGGGGCGAACCTGAGCGTGCAGAAGACCACGGAGGCGACCCCCGCCCGCTCGGCGGCCCCCGCGACCTCGCGGGCCCCCGCCACCGTGGTGGCGACCGGCTTGTCCAGGAGCAGGTGGCGTCCGGCGGCGGCGGCGCGCGCGGCCAGCGGCGCCTGGACGTCCGGCGGCACGGCGAAGGCCACCGCGTCGCTCGCCGCCAGGAGCGCGTCGAAGCCCGCGTCCCCGGAGTACGCATCGGCGCCGTGGGCCGTGGCGAGGGCCCGGGCCGCTTCGGGGCGACGGCCCCAGACGCCACCGAGCCGGACGCCCGGGTGGGCGGCGAGGGCCGGGGCGTGGGTCAGGCGCGCCCAGGGGCCCGCCCCGACGAGGCCGATACGCATCGGTGTGCCGGTCGCGGCGTGTGTGGTCATGCACGCCAGTGTGCCGGGGCACGGGCGACCGTATCCATTCCGACGCAGTCTGAGACGGGCCGGGCCAGCGTGGGCCTGGCGTTCGACACCTTCGGGAAACCTCGGTAACACGGGGTTCACATTCGGGCAACGGTCGGGAAATCGCGCCTTGCGAAGCTGCGCACCATAGACCGCAGCACCCGCAAAGGATGGCGTCCGTGACCTTCAAGGCTGAGTACATCTGGATCGACGGCACCGAGCCGACCGCCAAGCTTCGCTCCAAGACGAAGATCATGTCGGGCAGCCCCTCGCAGGACGTGGCGGATCTGCCCATCTGGGGCTTCGACGGTTCGAGCACCAACCAGGCCGAGGGTCACGCGTCCGACCGGGTCCTGAAGCCGGTCTTCACGTGTCCGGACCCGATCCGCGGCGGCGACGACGTACTCGTGCTGTGCGAGGTCTTCAACATCGACATGACGCCGCACGAGTCCAACACCCGTGCCTCGCTGCGTCCGGTCGCCGAGCAGTTCGCGGGCCAGGAGCCGATCTTCGGCATCGAGCAGGAGTACACCTTCTTCGACGGCCACCGCCCGCTGGGCTTCCCCGAGGGCGGCTTCCCGGCCGCGCAGGGCGGCTACTACTGCGGTGTCGGCGCGGACGAGATCTTCGGCCGTGACATCGTCGAGAAGCACCTCGACAACTGCCTGAAGGCCGGCCTCGGCATCTCCGGCATCAACGCCGAGGTCATGCCCGGCCAGTGGGAGTTCCAGGTGGGCCCGCTGGCCCCGCTGGAGGTCTCCGACCAGCTGTGGATCGCCCGCTGGCTGCTCTACCGCACCGCCGAGGACTTCAACGTCTCCGCGACCCTGGACCCGAAGCCGGTCAAGGGCGACTGGAACGGCGCGGGCGCGCACACCAACTTCTCCACCAAGGCGATGCGTGAGGGCTACGAGGCCATCATCACCGCGTGCGAGTCGCTCGGTGAGGGCTCGAAGCCGATGGACCACGTCAAGAACTACGGCGCCGGCATCGACGACCGCCTGACCGGCCTGCACGAGACCGCCCCGTGGAACGAGTACAGCTACGGCGTCTCCAACCGCGGCGCCTCGGTCCGCATCCCGTGGCAGGTCGAGCAGGACCAGAAGGGCTACATCGAGGACCGTCGCCCGAACGCCAACGTCGACCCGTACGTCGTCACGCGGCTGATCGTCGACACCTGCTGCACCGCGCTGGAGAAGGCCGACCAGGTCTGATCCGCACCGCATCCGGTCCGAAGGGGCGCCCGCCGACGGGCGCCCCTTCGGCGTTCCGGGCCGCCGCCGGGGCCGGGCGGCCCTCGCGACCGGACGGAGGGCGGGACAGCTGACGCCCCGGTCCGTATCGACGGGTGAGAGACCCCTCCTGCCCGGCTCCGAACTCTGCTTCAATGGGGGCATGGCAGGCTTCCAGTACACCGCATCGGGTCGCAGCGACCTCGAGCCGTTCTGGCCCTCCCGTCAGCACCATGACTTCGACCGGGTGTGTTGCCGCGCGTGGAACGCGCAGGCCCTCTAAAGCCGCCTCACCCCGGCCTTCGGTCCGCGCGCACGACGTACGTCCTCGACGACTCCTCGCGCGAAAGAGCTGACCCTCATGGCGAACACCCGTACCTTCTCCGCCGCCACCGCGGCGACCGCTGCGACCTCCACCTCTCGCACCACCCTGACATCCAGCCGTCACCGGCTGCGTGCCGTCGACCGTGACGAGGTCGTCGAACTCGCGGACGTGGCGGACTTCCTGCCGCCGGGTGCCACCTGGCTGCCCGCTCCCCCGCACACCCTGCCGGCGCTCCCCGGCCGGCCCCCGATGGTCGGCTACCTGGTCCTCGTCCCCGCCGACCAGCAGCCGGCGCTGGCCGGGGCGGTGGCGTCCGCCCAGCTCCGGCACCTGGCTCCCGAACCCGTGGCGGAGCACCGGGCACCGGCCGCAGGCGCTCCTGCCACCGGTCCCGTGCAGATCGACTCCACGCGGCGCACCGCCTCCGTGGACGGCGTCGCCCTCGATCTCACCTACCTCGAGTTCGAGCTGCTGGCGCACCTCGTGGCACACCCGCACCGGGTGCACACCCGCGACCAGCTGGTGACGACGGTCTGGGGCTACGGGCACGTGGGCGACGGGCGCACCGTCGACGTCCATGTGGCCCGGCTGCGGCGCAAGCTGGGCGCCGAGCACCGCCGGTCGATCCAGACCGTGCGGCGCGTGGGCTACAAGTACACGCCCTGATCGCACGGGACGGACGGAGCGGCGGCCCCGGGGATGTCCCCGGGGCCGCCGCCTGTGCGTACGGCCGGGGGGTGGTGCCAGGTACACCCCCGTCGGGTGGCGAAACGGCTGCCGATGATCCCCGCGCACAGGACAGACTGGACCCCGGACGGGATCCGACGGGGGCCCGGTGAGAGGAGACGCCATGATGAGACCGACGAGGAACCGGGTGCGGGCCGCGCTGGTGGCCGGTGGGCGGGCGTTCGCGCTCTCCTTCGCGAGCCTCGCGGGCTCCGCCGTCCTGTTCGTCCTGTCGATCCTCTCCATCGCCTTCGTCCTGCTGGGCGTGGGGCTGGTCACGACACCGTGGATCATGGACCTGGTGCGCAGGCACGCCGACCGGCGCCGCAGGCTCGCGTCGGCCTGGTCGGACATCAGCATCCCGGCGCCCGACCGGACGTTCCCGAAGGACGTACGCTCCGGCTTCACGGGGCAGGTCGAGCGCACCGTGCTCCTGCTGAAGGACCCGGCGACCTGGCGGGACCTGCGGTGGCTGCTGGTCGACATGACCGCCGGGTACGTGGTGCTGGCCCTCTCCTTCGCGCTGCTCCTCTTCCCGCTGGAGGGCCTCGTCCTGGCGGCCGGACTGTGGCGGGTGTTCGAGGACGACGCGTACTGGTACATGTTCGTGCCGGTCGACAGCCAGCTGACGGCGCTGGCCGCGGCCCTGCTCGGCGTCCTGATCTTCCACGTCGGGGTGTGGTCGAGCGAGCGCCTGCTGCGCCTCCACTTCGTGCTGGCCCGCTCTGCGCTGGCGCCCACCCCGGAGGAGCTCACGCGGCGCATCGACCGGCTGACCGAGACGCGGCACGAGGCCGTGGACACGGCGGCGTCCGAACTGCGGCGCATCGAGAGGGATCTGCACGACGGGGCGCAGGCCAGGCTGGTGGCCATGGGCATGAACCTCGGCACCATCGAGGCGCTGATCGAGAAGGACCCGGCGCAGGCGAAGAAGATGCTGGCGATGGCGCGTACGTCGTCCGCGGAGGCCCTCACCGAGCTGCGGGACCTCGTCCGGGGCATCCACCCGCCGGTGCTCGCCGAACGCGGACTCGGGGACGCCGTGCGGGCGCTGGCCCTGCGGCTCCCGGTCACGTCGGAGGTGACGGTGGAGCTGCCGGGCCGCGCGGACGCACCGGTGGAGTCGGCGGCGTACTTCGCGGTCAGCGAGACGCTGGCCAACGCCGTGAAGCACGCGGACGCGGACCGTCTGTGGGTGGACATGCACCACGCGGAGGGCATGCTGCGGATCTCCGTCACGGACAACGGCAAGGGCGGCGCGGTGGTCGGAAGCGGATCGGGGCTGAGCGGGATCGAACGCCGACTGGGTACATTCGACGGCGTCCTGGCCGTCAGCAGCCCCGCGGGCGGTCCCACCATGGTGACCATGGAGATCCCTTGCGCGTTGTCCTAGCCGAAGATCTCTTCCTGCTCCGCGACGGGCTCGTGCGCATGCTCGAAGCCTTTGACTTCGAGATCGCGGCAGCCGTCGAGACCGGACCCGAACTGACCAAGGCCTTGGCCGAGTTGAAGCCGGACGTCGCCGTCGTCGACGTCCGGCTCCCGCCGTCGCACACGGACGAGGGCCTTCAGTGCGCCCTGACCGCCCGCCGGAACAGGCCGGGGCTGCCGGTGCTCGTCCTCTCCCAGCACGTGGAGCAGTTGTACGCCCGCGAGCTGCTGGCCGACGGCAACGGCGGCATCGGCTATCTGCTGAAGGACCGGGTGTTCGACGCGGACCAGTTCGTCGACGCGGTGCGCAGGGTCGCCGCCGGCGGTACGGCGATGGATCCGCAGGTCATCTCCCAGCTGCTGTCGCGGCGTTCGGCGGACAAGCCGATGGGCGGGCTGACACCGCGCGAACGGGAGGTCATGGAGCTGATGGCGCAGGGCCGTTCGAACGTGGCGATCGCCTCGCAGATGGTGATCACGGAGCGGGCGGTGGCCAAGCACACCTCGAACATCTTCACCAAGCTCGGACTGCCCCCGTCGGACGACGACAACCGCCGCGTGCTCGCCGTCCTGGCCTATCTCGACCACGGCTGACCGGCGGGCCCGGGTCGGCGCGTTCCGGGCGCTCCGCGTCCCGCAGGAACGCGCCGGCCGGCACCGTCCGGCGCGGCTCCGCCTCCGTCGCAGCGGGCCTCTCCGGTTCCCCCCACCGGCGTACCCCGGTCCGGGAATTCCCCGGCGTCCTGAACGGATCCGCCCCGCCGTGCGTATGGGACGTCACGCTTCCGATTCGGAGCGCTCGAAGCGGACTCGAAGCGGAGGAGTTCCATGGGACGCACATCGCGCAGGAAACGTTCGACTCTGGCCAACCGGGCGATCGTCGCCTCGGCCGCACTGATTCTGGGGGGAGGTGGGCTGGTCGCCGTCAACGTCCACGCGAGCGCCGGCGAGGGTACGCCCGGCGCATCCCGCGGCGAGTTCCGCGACGCGGGCCGCCGGATGTCCACCATCGACTGCCCCGACGCGGGGATCGCCCTCCCCGGGATACCGGAGGGAGCACGGCCGGAGGTCGACCGCGAACTGGCCGCCATGGACACGCAGATCACCGAGGCCTACCGGCAGTTCGCGGACCGCAGGGAGCAGATCGCCCGCGATCCGGCCCTCGCCGGGAACGCCGTGCTCGGCCCGCTGAAGGACAAGCGGGCCGCCAGCCTGGACCGGATCGGGATCGCGGTCGAGCGGGCCTCGGGCGAACGCCCCCGGGGCCTGGACGGGCTCGCGGGGTGCAGCATGCGGGCCGACGACGAGGAGGGCGCGGAGCAGGGAGCGGGCACGGGCGGACAGGACGGCGGCCAGGAGGCCGGTGAGGTCCCGGAGCAGGGGCAGGACGGGGGCCAGGACCAGGGCGGGGAGGGGCAGGACCCCGGCCAGGGCGAGGCGCAGGGCAACGGGCCCGAGGCCGCCGACTTCGTGGACATCGAATCGGTGCAGCCCGCGGCCGACCGCCCCCGCAACCGCAGGGGCGCGTCCCGGGGGTCGTTCAGCACCGACTGCGGACGTAACGAGAACGGGAAGTTCAACCCGGACAACGTCATCGCCGCCCCCGGCGTGAGCAACGGCGCGCACCACATGCACGACTACGTGGGGAACCAGGCCACCGACGCCTTCTCCAGCGACGACGACCTGGCGGCCGGAGCGACCACGTGCCGGAACCAGGGCGACAGGTCCACCTACTACTGGCCCGTGCTGCGCCTGCAGAACGGCGAGGACGAGGCCGACGTGGACGCGGACGGCGGCGGCAGGGACCAGAACACCGGGGAGATCCAGACCCCTTCGCAGGTCACCCTGAAGTTCGTCGGCTCGCCCACCGGCAAGGTCACGGCCATGCCGCGCTTCCTGCGGATCATCACCGGGGACGCCAAGGCCTTCACCAACGGTGACGCGAACGCGAACGCCTCCTGGAGCTGCACCGGATTCGAGGACAGACAGCTCAAGGACAAGTACCCGATCTGCCCGGAAGGCAGTCAGGTCGTCCGTTCCTTCGCCTTCCAGAGCTGCTGGGACGGGCAGAACACCGACAGCGCGAACCACCGCACACACGTGGCCTTCGCGCGGCAGGACGGGCGGTGCCCCAACGGTTTCAGGGCCGTCCCGCAGCTGGTGCAGCGCATCGTGTACGACATCCCCCCGGGCCCCGGCTTCGCCGTCGACTCCTTCCCGGAGCAGCTGCACAAGCCGGTCACCGATCACGGTGACTTCATCAACGTCTTCGACGACAGGCTGATGAAGAAGGTGGTGAGCTGCATCAACGGCGGACGTAGGTGCCGCTGACAACCGGCGGCCCCGGCGGCGTGTCCGCCCCCCGAACCTGCGCGGTCAGCTCCCGTGGTGACCGGAGTGCCCGTCCTCGCTCCCCCCACCGCCACTGTTCCCCGAGTGGTGAGGCGAGGCGGTCTCCACCGTCCCCCCGAGCCGGCCGCGCAGCGCCGCGACCACCTCCGGGTCACCGACCGCGACCCACTTCCGGCCGACGAGGTACGAGCCGCCGTAGTCGTTGGCCTCGTTGATCCACTCCCGCTGGCCCCGGTCGGTCGCGAAGGTGGCGAGGACGTAACGCCCGTCCTTCGTCGTGCAGTTGGCCTGCCGGATCTCCTCGGCGTCGGTCTGCACGTTCGGTTCGCAGTCCGCCTTGGCCGCGAGCTGCTCCAGCGTGCCGCGCGCGGCCGGCGGCGCGGTGGTCCCCGTGTCGCCGTCCGCTCCCCCCGTGCACGCGGTGAGCAGGGCGCATCCCGTCAGTACGGCCGCGGCGGCCCCGTGGGCCCGTCCTCGTCGCCGGTTCAGCTGCTCCACCATCCGGCCATCGTGCCCCGCGTTCTCCGGGCGCGTAGGGAAACGCGGGAAACACCCTGACCCGCCCCGGGGCGCACACGCCGGAGTGACCATCGCACCATTCGCTCGTTCTGCTGAACATGCCCCCACTGCGAGCAGTACCGCCGTCCGCAGGCCGCCCGTTCGCGCAGCAGGCCGCCGGGGAGCGGGCCGACGCCGAGGCCGCCGAACACTACGCCCGGCTGGTCCGGATCGCGTATCTGGTGCTGGCCCCCTCGCTCGGCCGCACCCGCCGGGTGCTGACGGCCCACTGGCTCGCCCAACGGGCCCTGGGCGGCAGCCGGGGGCCCGAGCCGGGGCACGCCTACGCCTTTGTACGGCTGCGGGTGGTGCGGTTCGCACTGGAGGCGGGGCTGCCGCTGCTCCGCCTCGCCAGGCCCCGGCGGGCGCAGTTCCCTCCCCTGGTGCCGCAGGTGTGGGGGCTGCGGCTGTTCCCGCACTCCTGCGGGGCGGACGACCTGGCCCTCGAACAGGCGCTGGCCGGGGTGTCCGGGCCCTGCCGGGCCGCCCACGTGCTGCGGGGCCTCGAAGGGCTCGACGACGCCGAGGTGTGCCGGGTGCTCGACGCCGCGGGGGTCGCCGACCCCAGGGCGGCGCTCCTGGAGGCCGACGTGCTGACGGCGCCCCCCGCCCTCCTGGCCTCGCCGGAGTTCGACCCGTGCTCCCTCCAGGTCCGGCCGGCCGACCCGGTGCGCCGCAGGCGGCGGGGGCGCACGCTCCTGGCCTCGCTGGGCGCGCTGGTGGTCTGCGGTTCCCTGCTGCTGTTGCCGGGGGACGGTCTGGGCGGCCCACGGCCCACGTCCGGGCCGCTCTACTCCCGGCACCCCAGCGCCGAGGAGGCGCTCGATCCGGCCGCGATACGCCGGGTGCCCGAGGAGCTCTGGCGGGGGTCCGCCCGCCTGGACTTCACCGTCTGGCCCACCCGCGGCGACCGCACCGGGGACACCGGGCTGCTGGGCCGCGCCCTGGCGACGTGGGCCAGGCCGGGTGCCGCGGTGGTCTCCTCAGCGACCCCCGGGACACCCGACGGCCCGCCCATGGGCCCGCCCCAGCTGCTGTACGCGGGCGAGGTCGGGCAGGCCGCGGTGGTGCTGTTCCACGACGGCCTGCGTGTCGTGCGCTACGCCGAGCCGCGCAACGCCGATCCGTCCCGGGGCGCCGCACTCGACTTCGCCCGGGTGGACGGCGCGGACGCGGTGACGGCGAGCGCGCTGGTGGTGCAGCGCCGGGCCGGCCGGGTGCGCTATCTGACCGCGCCCTGGGTGCGCGCGACCGCCGTACGGGATCTGCTCGAACCTGACGGGCCCGCACGGCCGTTGCGCCGCGACGGATCCGGGGTGACGGACCCGGTCTCCGCGCCGGTGCCGCGTCGCGAGGACGGGGCGGGCTGCCGCTCCTGGCAGGCACTGGAGGTGCGGGACGGCGCGGCGGCCCGGCTGATGACCGATCTCGGGGAGCTGACTCCGGTCCGTCTCACCTCCGGTGCGCCCGCCGCCACCCACGACGTGTCGGGCCGCGCCGAGCGGGAGAGCTGGGCGCGTACCGCCTGCCTCCTTCCGTCCGTACGGTCCAACGGCGTCCGCTCGGTCAACTCCTGGCCGTACGCGAAGCAGCGGCTGCCCGAGGACGCGGGGGACGCCTGGTGGCTCTGCACCCGGGCGGACACCTGGCGGGGCACGGGCAGCAGGGTGCTGGCGCAGTTCCAGGCGCCGCCCGAGGTGTCGGGCGGCGCCGGGGCGCCGGGTGCGGTCGCGGCCCGGGCCGAGGACTCCCCCGACTGCGGTACGCGCCGGCCGAGGGTGCTGGCGGGTGTGCTGTGGCGGTCGGACGGCGGCCGTTGGTACGTACTGGCCGCGGGCTCGCGGCAGTTCACGTCCGTGACCGCGACGGGCGGCGTGCGGGGGCGGGCCCGGGGGCGGCTGCTCGCCCTGCCCGCCGGGGAGGGCGACCGGGCACGGCTCGACGGACTGCTGGCGGACGGCAGCCGGGTCGGAGCCCTGCACTGAGCCGTGGCCGGGGGTCCGGTGAACTGCCTGGTGGGAGCGGGCGGCAGGACGTCGGGCAGGGCCCGTTAGGCTGTTCGGCATGACGACCGGGGTGCGGCGCAGGATGGGTGTCGAGGAGCGCAGAGCACAGTTGATCGGCGTCGCGCTGGAGTTGTTCAGCCACCGCTCGCCCGACGACGTGTCCATCGACGAGATCGCGGCGGCGGCCGGCATCTCGCGTCCGCTCGTCTACCACTACTTCCCGGGCAAGCGCAGTCTGTACGAGGCGGCGCTGAAGCGTGCCGCCGACGAGCTGGCCGGCCGCTTCCTGGAGGCTCACGAAGGCCCCCTGGGGGCCAGGCTCAGCCGGGTGATGCGCCGGTTCTTCGATTTCGTCGAGGAGCACGGGCCGGGTTTCGCCGCGCTGATGCGCGGCGGCCCGGCGGGCGGTTCCTCCACGGCCGACGCCCTGATCGACGGGGTACGGCAGTCGGCGTACGAGCAGATCATCGCGCATCTCGGCGTCCCGCACCCGCCCGCACGGCTGGAGCTCGTCGTGCGGTCCTGGGTGTCGCTGGCCGAGTCGACGGCCCTGCAATGGCTCGACGGGAAGCGCATCCCCCGTGCGGAGCTGGAGTTGCAGCTGGTGCACGACTTCGCCGCGCTGGCGGCGGTGAGCGCGGCGTACGACCAGGAGATGGCCGGGATCATCCTGCGGGTCTTCGCGCAGGAGCCGGCGGACGGCCCGTTCGGTGACCTGCTCGCCAGGCTCACGGTCCTGGCGCCCGCCGCTCCGGCCGTCCCCCCGCAGCGGCTGCCTCAGTCCTTCCGGTAGGACGCGTCCAGGTCCCGGATCTCGGCCGAGGCGTGGACGGCGAGGCCGTCGACCGGCTTCAGATACCCGGTCAGCAGCTCCAGGACGGCTTCCGTCAGCCGCGCCTTGATCTCGGGGGTGCGGCCGGGCAGCATCGCGATCGAGACGTTCACGACGGTGTCCCCCGTCGCGGCGTCGCCGACCACGGTGTCCTCGGCCCTGCGGAACCGGGTCTTGCACGCGGGAACCTTGGTGGACACCGTCTCGGCGACGAGCGGGTGCAGGGCCAGGGCGAAGCCGCGGCGGTCGAAGCTGTCGTCGAGCTCGGCGGAGTAGTCGACGGTGATCTGCGGCATCAAGCGCTCCTGGATGCGGGTGTCGTACGGATACGTGTACGGCGTGCATGCACGTGTACGCCTCCAGCTTCGCGTGATCGCGCCGCCGGCACAAGGGAGCACGCGGGCACGGGCGGGGTGGCGGGCCATGACGCGGCCGGTCCCGGCTCCCCGTGCGAGGGCGGGGAGCCGGGACCGGCCGGTGGGGTGGTGCGTCAGCGTGCGGAGAACACGGCGACCGTGCGGCCCGGCACGGTGAAGCGGCCCGACTTCCCGTCGTACGCGGCCTTCTTGACCGTGGCGTCCGCGCCCGCCGCCTGGACGGGGTGCAGGGCGTAGGCCTTCCCGGCCAGGCCGGAGACGTCCTGGCTCTGCGTCCGCGGAGTGGCGTTCAGGACGACGACCAGGTCACCCAGTCGCATGGTGATCACCCCGGGGGTCTCGTCCTTCCCGGAGAGCGGGAAGGAGAGGGCGTCCTGCACCTGGGCGGTGGTGGAGAGGCCGAAGTCCTTCTCCGTGGTGCGGATCGTGAGCAGGTCCTGGTACGCGGCGGACGCGCCCGTGATCTCCGCGCACCCGGGGGTGAGCGCGGCGGAGGACAGCAGCGGCTTGCCGTAGGACCACTTGGGCTGGTTGTCGGCGGCGGGCGGCAGCCCCCGGCCGATGCCGTTGCCCTTGCGGCAGTCCCAGTGCAGCGCGTTGAACCAGTCACCGCTGTCGTAGGAGTTGCGGTCCAGCGACTTGGAGCGCAGCAGGTCCGTGCCGGCCTGGGAGAGCGCCGGGCCCTGCGAGAGCACCGCGGTCGCCATCCCCAGGACCTGCATGCGGGCCCGTTCGGCTGCCGTGGTGTCCGCCGGGAGCTTGAAGGCGAGAGCGTCGTAGAGGGTCTCGTTGTCGTGGGCGTCGGCGTAGGCGAGGGCGTCGCCGGGGGCCGCCGCGTATCCGGCGGGCGCCCCGTTGTAGTCGACGGCCGAGCCCTTGACCGTACGGCCCTGGGTGTCGGTGAACGTGTAGTCGGCGAGGTTGCCGGTCAGGCCGACCTTGATCAGGTCCTGGTAGTGGAGCAGCCGGGCCTTCTGTTCGGCCTCGGTGCCGTTGGCGGGCGAGGTGTTGGGGTCGGTGTAGAGACCGGAGGCGAAGCCCTGCACGCCGGGGTCCTCGTCGAAGGGGCCGCCGCCGCGCACGGCGTCGCGGGCCCGGTCGGAGAAGGTGGCGATGCCGGTGCCGGCCATGTTCTTCTGGGTGGCCTGGACGAAGCGGGCGTCGTCGGCGATCTCGCCGAAGTTCCAGCCCTCGCCGTACAGGATGATCTTCTTGCCGTCGACGCCGTCCTTGGCGACGGTCAGCTCGTCGAGGGCCTTGCGGACCGCGAGGATGTTGGCCTTGGGGTGGTGGCCCATGAGGTCGAAGCGGAAGCCGTCGACCTTGTACTCCTTGGCCCAGGTGACGACCGAGTCCACGACGAGCTTGCCCATCATGGTGTTCTCGGGCGCCGTGTTGGCGCAGCAGGTGGAGGTGGCGACGGTGCCGTCCTCAAGCAGCCGCTGGTAGTAGCCGGGGACGATCTTGTCGAGGACGGACTTGTCGTCCTGGCCGGAGGCGACAGTGTGGTTGTAGACGACGTCCATGACGGTCCGCAGCCCGGCGTTGTTCAGTCCCTGGACCATCTGACGGAACTCGGTGGTGCGCTTCGTGCCGTCGGGGTCGGAGGCGTAGGAGCCCTCGGGGACGGTGTAGTGCAGCGGGTCGTAGCCCCAGTTGAAGGCGTCCTTCGCGGCGGCCTTCGAGACGCAGGCCTGCTGCTCCTCGGAGTCCGGGGCGTAGACGGACAGGTCGCAGGCCGGCTCCTGCTGGTCGGACTTCTTCTCGGGGATGGTCCCGATGTCGAAGACGGGCAGCAGGTGCACGTAGCTGGTGCCCGAGTCCGCGAGCTCCTTGAGGTGCTTCATGCCGTCGGACCTGGTGTCCGTGAAGGCGAGGTACTCACCGGGGTGCTTCGACGTGGTGTCCGTGATCGAGAAGTCGCGGACGTGCAGTTCCTGGATCTGTGCGTCCCGCAGCGGCACGGCTGCGGGCTTCTTCAGGCCGGACCAGCCGCTCGGTGCGAGCTTCGGGTCGTCGAGGTCGACGACGAGGCTGCGCGCGGAGTCGGCGGTGAGGGCGGTGGAGTAGGGGTCGGTGACCTTGTTGGTGACCAGCTTCTGGACGGTCGGCGCCCAGACCTGGACGGCGTAGCGGTAGGACGCGCCGTTCCAGCTCTTCGGGCCGGTGACCGACCAGACGCCGGTGCGGTCGTCGCGCCGCATCGGGACGTTCTTCCCGCCGATCTCGACGGAGACGGTCCGGGCGGTGGGCGCCCAGACGGAGAGCGTCACACCGCCCTTTCGGAAGACCGGGCCGAGGGCGGAGCCGCTCGCGGCTTTCCCGTACAGCTCGTCCAGCACACCTGCGGTCTGGACGCCGGTGGCGGCGAGCAGGGCGCCGTTCGCGGCGCGCTGGGTGGCGATCAGCTGGCCGCGCAGGGACTCACGGACGCGATCGCGGTCCCGGGTGTCGACGGTGAACGCCGGGTAGTCCTTGAGGTGCGGGTACTTCGCCCTCTGGGCGTCGGTGAGTTCGGTGGCGCCGAGGCGGAGCCACTGCCCCTCGTCGGAGAGGGCGCCGTCGACGACGGAGATCCCGCCGCCCTTCGCGTAGACGAGCTGCTGGCTGGTGGCGTCGGTCGCCTTGACCTTCCAGACGACCGTGTGGGCGTCGATCCACTGGGCCTCGGCCTTGGTGAGGTCGAGGGTGGGCGCGCCGCCGGTCTGCGGCAGGAGGTAGCCGGGCTTCCCGCCGAGCATCCAGACCTCGTGGCCGTACGAGGCGATGTCGAGGGACTGGTCGCTGGGGAGGTCCTTCTCGTCGCCCTTGTGGAGGATGTAGCTGAGCGAGGTGGCGCCGTCGGTGAGCGGGACCTCGAAGGTCACGCCGTAGGCGTCGGTCTTCACCGGCTGCAGGGGCTTGGCCCAGTCCGTGGGCGAGGCCGCCCCCGTCCAGGTGTGCAGACCCCAGCCGTCGTAGTCACCGTCGGCGCGATGGTAGTGCAGAACGGCCTTGGAGGTGTCCTGCGGCGCGGTCGCGGGCGCCTCGGTGGCCTGCCCGTCCTTGCCCTGCTCGACCCAGACCTGGCCGGTCTTCGCGAGGTCGACGGTGCGCTCGGGACCGTCGGCGGTGCCGTCCTTCTCGACCGTGTACGGGACCGAGGAGGCACCCTCGTCGAGGTCGATCCAGGCGAAGGCCCCGTAGGCGTCACGGCCGATGAAGTCGGCGGTCCTGTCGCCGGACTTCAGCTGCCAGCCCTCGTAGTCGCCGTCCGCGCGCTTGTAGTGGACGACGGCCTGGTCGCGGTCGACCGCGACGGGCTTCGGGGCGGGCGGGGCCTGGCCCGCGGTGGTGGAGGCGAGGGCGCTCGCGGTGCGCCCGGCGCGGTCGACGACGACGGCCTTGTAGCGCAGCGCCGTGCCGGCCTTCACCGACTCGTCCAGGTGCTGGGTGACCTTGTACGGGGCGTGGTCGGCGGAGCCGAGGGTGGTCCACTTCCCGTCGCCGGTCTGCGCGGCGAACACGACGCGGTTCAGGTCGCCGCCGTCCACGTCGGCGCTGATCTCGACGGTGCCGGTGGCTCCGGCGGCCGGCGCCTTCAGGGTGAGCGCGGGCTTGGCGGCGGGGCTGCCGAGCTGCTTGTCGGCGCGGAGCACGATGCTGGACAGCGCGGGCACGGTGACCTTGACGGCCTTGTCCGCACCGCTGCGGACGGTGCCGGAACCGCCGTACAGCGTACGGAAGTTCATGCCGGCCGAGGCGGTGGGCAGCTCGACGGTCCTCGCCTCGGTACCGTTGTTGGTGGCGACGAGGTATTCGTAGGGCCGCTCGGCGTCCGTGCGCGAGAAGGCGTAGACCGAGTCCTTGGCGTAGCGCTCGGTCTGGGTGCCGTCGCGCAGGGCCGGGTGCTCCCGGGTGAGCTTCGACAGGGCCGCTATGGAGCGGTAGACCGGGTGCGTGGTGTCGTACGCGTCGGAGGCGTGCGTCCGGTCGGTGCCGATCTGGTCGTCGTCGAGGTAGTCGGCGGTCTTCGAGGCGAAGAGCGTCTGGCGGGCGTCCTTGTCGCCGCCCGCTCCGGTGTAGCCCTGCTCGTCGCCGTAGTAGATCACCGGGTTGCCCCGGCCGAGGAACATCAGCTCGTTGGCGAGGCGGGCCCGGTCCAGGAGCTCGGCGTCGGAGGCCTTCGGGTTGTCCTGCTTCAGGAAGGTGCCGATCCGGCCCATGTCGTGGTTGCCGAGGAAGGTCACCTGCTCGTAGGCGTTGGCCTTGTCGGTGGTGTAGCGGTAGTCGTCACCGTAGACCGCGGCGAGCTTCGAGGCCGGGGCACCCTGGGAGGCGTACTGCCGGGCGGCTTCCTGGAAGGGGAAGTCGAGCGTGGCGTCGAGCCTGCCGCGGGTGACGTAGGGCGAGGTGATCGCGGTGTCCGCGGAGTAGACCTCGCCGAACATGAAGAAGTCGTCCCGGCCGCGCTTCGCCGCGTAGCCGTCGAGGGCGGTCGCCCACTGGGTCCAGAAGTCGAGATCGACGTGCTTGACGGTGTCGATGCGGAAGCCGTCGATGTCGAAGTCGCGGACCCACTTCTCGTAGATCTTCTCCATGCCGGAGACGACCTCGGGGCGCTCGGTCCACAGGTCGTCGAGTCCGGAGAAGTCGCCGTACTCGGTGGACTCGCCCGCGTAGGTCGAGTCGCCCCTGTTGTGGTACATCGTGGTGTCGTTGAGCCAGGCCGGGACCTTCTTGCCCGTGTTCTGCGGGGTGTACGGGAAGGAGTCCTCGTCCACCTCCGCGACGCCCTGGGTGTCGTCGAAGGGGCGGCCGTCCTCGTCGAGGTAGGGGAACGCGCCCTTGGGCTTGTAGCCGTACTTCTTCTCGGCGTAGTCGACGGTGTCGGCGGTGTGGTTGGTGATGACGTCGAAGAAGACCTTCATGCCCTTGCCGTGGGCCTTGTCGATCAGCTTCGTGAGGTCGGCGTTGGTGCCGAAGTGCGGGTCGACCTGGGTGAAGTCGGTGATCCAGTAGCCGTGGTAGCCCGCCGAGGCGTTGTCTCCGGTGCCCTGCACGGGGCGGTTCTTGAAGATCGGGGCGAGCCAGATCGCGGTGGTGCCGAGGCCCTTGATGTAGTCGAGCCGCTGGGTGAGGCCCTTGAGGTCCCCGCCCTGGTAGAAGCCCTTGTCCGCGGGGTCGAAGCCGGTCTCCAGACGCGAGCCGGTCAGACCACCCCGGTCGTTGGAGGTGTCACCGTTGGCGAAACGGTCCGGCAGCACGAAGTAGAACTGCTCGCGGGTCAGGTCGTGCCGGGCCGGCTCCTTGGCGAGGGCCGCGTCCGACGGCGGGGCCGGAGGTCTGGGCGCGGCGGACGCGGTGGCCGCCGGTACGACGGGCAGCAGCGCAGCGCACAGTGCGGCTACGGCCCCCCGCCTGAGGGTGGTTCGGGACACGGGAGGGTTCTCCTCGGCTTTCGGGGATCAGGCTGGTGTGGAGCGGTGCGGGCCGGGGACGCTCACCCTCGCGTCCCCGGCCCTGGTGGTGTGTGCGGTCAGCTGCGCCAGACGTCGGCGGTCAGCGTGACCTTGCCGGAGGCCGGCACGGTGGCGGTGCGGTTGGCGCCGCTCTCCCAGGTGACGTTGCCGCTCGCGTCCTTGCGCAGGTACTTGTACTGGAAGGACGTGCCCGCGGGCAGCGCGACGTCGAGCTTCCAGACGGGGTAGGCCGCGGGGTCGAGCTTGAGCGCGCTGCCGGGGGCCCAGTTGCCGAGCGCGGCCTGGTTGCCGGTGACGTAGATGTTCTGGCCGAGCTGGGTGGTGGCGTTGACGCCGAAGGAGGCGCCGGAGTCACCGGTGCCGGGGCCCGGGTCGGGGGTGGTGCCGCCGCCGGTGCAGGTGCGGGCGGCGGTGTGCAGGGCCAGGGCGGTGTGGGCGGCGAGGGTGGCGGTGAACTGGCCGGAGGCGTTGACCGTGACGCCCTTGCCCGTCTGGACGTCGCAGTAGTCGCCGGCGGCCAGCGACGTCTGGAACGTACGGCTCAGCGACGAGCCCTCGTGGTTGATGGCGACGTACGCCTTGGAGCCCCGGCCGAAGGCGATCTGGTCGCCGCCGTTGTCCCACCAGTTGGAGACGGCCTCCCCGCGGGCGGTGTTGCGGAAGCCGACCATGGAGGAGATCTCGCGCCAGGCGTGCTGGCACTTCCAGCCGTCGCTGTAACAGGCGTTCACCTGGCCGCCGTTGGGCGGGCCGGCGTCCTTGTCCGACCACTCGTAGCCGGAGTGGACGTCCGGGGAGCCGTAGGGGTAGGCGAGCATGAAAACGCTGGCCAGGGTGTAGCTCGCGCCGTCCTTGTAGTTCAGGGTGTCGCCGCCGCGCTCGGTGTCGTGGTTGTCGACGAAGACCGCCGATCTGCCCGACTCCATGAAGCCCCAGCCCTCGCCGAAGTTCTTCAGGTTGGCGAGGTTCTCGTTGGTGAAGACCTGCTTGAGGCTGCGGCCGTAGCGGAACTCCTGGACGTCGCCGCTGCCGAGGTACTCGGAGGGCGAGACGGCCTCGCCCGCTCCGTAGATCGCCTCGTGCTTCCAGTAGACGCCGGTGTTGCTCAGCCGGGACTTGATGTTCGCGAGGTCGGCGGCCGGCATGTGCTTGGCGGCGTCGACGCGGAAGCCGTCGACGCCCAGGGAGAGCAGGTCGTTCAGGTACCCGGCGATCTTGCCGCGTACGTAGTCCTCGCCCGTGTCGAGGTCGGCGAGGCCGACCAGTTCGCAGTTCTGGACGTTGCCCCGGTCCCCGTAGTTGCTGATCTGCGCCTGGCAGTCGTTCATGTCGCTGACCGAGTAGACGCCCGGGTAGTCGTACTTGGTGTACGAGGAGCCGCCGGTTCCGGTGCCGGAGCCGGCCGACATGTGGTTGATGACGGAGTCGGCGATGACCTTGACGCCTGCGGAGTGGCAGGTGTTCACCATGTTCGCGAACGCCGTACGGTCTCCGAGCCGCCCGGCGATCTTGTAGCTGACCGGCTGGTACGAGGTCCACCACTGGCTGCCCTGGATGTGTTCCTGGGGCGGGGAGACCTGGACGAAGCCGTAGCCGGCGGGGCCGAGGCTGTCCGTACAGGCCTTGGCAACGGAGGCGAACTTCCACTCGAACATCACGGCGGTGACGTCCTTCGTGCCGGGCGGCGCGGCCTGGGCCGTTCCGGCGGCTCCGAGCCCGGCGGGGAGGGCGAGGACTGCGGCGCCCATGGTGAGGGCGAGCGCGCCAGACAAGGGTCTGCGTGCCATGACTTTCCTCCTGCGGTGGGGGAAGTGCGGGGATGGCGGAGCAGCCTCACGTGGCAACGCGCCGTGCCCTCAAGGCTTATGCAGGTTCTTGCAGCAAGGATGCAAAAAGCCTGTGCGCAGCAGACCGTACGAGCAGGGCCCGCCCTGGTCAACCCCCTGGACATCACGCGATTACATCCCGATCACATCCTGGAAATGCTGGAGATTTCTCCCTGCAAGGACTTACGCAAAATATTGCGGGCCTGTTAAGTTCGTCCCGACTCCGGCCCGGCCGGCCGGGGGTCCGGTCCGCCGGGTCCCACGCGCCCGGCCGGCCGGGCCGGTCACGCCACGGAGAGGCCCCGACGTCGCTTCCCCGCCGGCCCATCCTGGGCCGACGCCGGGGCCTCTCCCGCGCGGACCGCCCGGCTCAGTAGGTGTGGCCGGGCCAGTGCGGGTCCTCCCAGCGGGCGGGCTCGGGGAGGCCGAGCAGCCGCACCTGGTGGTGCAGTTCCTGCGGGGCCCCCTGCGAACCGAGGCGCGCGGGCGCGTGCTCGGCCAGCCAGGCGCTCAGCTCGCCGACCCTCTTCTCGTCGTGATCCCAGGCGTACCAGGGGAGCTTGCCTCCCAGCAGGTCGTACTCCCACTCCCGGACGGCCTCCACCAGCCGCCGGTCGGCCGTGGGGTGGACCGTCACGGCCCACACGTCGAGCCAGGGCCTCACGGTGCCCGAGGCCTCGGCGCACAGGGCGAAGACCTCGTACGCCGGCACGGCGGCGTCGGGCGCCACGAGGCTGTCGGCCCACCACGCGTGCAGGAACTCCTCCACGGCAGCGGCCTGGTCGCCGGACCAGCGCTGCCACCTGCCGCGCCCGAAGGCCTGGCCGACGTCCCCCATGTCGAAGAGCGGCTCCACCGCGCCCGCGACGAGGGCCACCGCGAACTGCGGCAGTATGCGGCGCAGCACGGCCCCGTGATCACGCCAGTCGATCGCCTGCCAGGTACGCCGCAGAAGGTCCGGGTCGAGTTCCGCATCGGGCGTCTTGAGCTGGGCGAGGTCCTCGGCGCTGCCCCAGTGGCACTCGCAGTTGTCCTCGTCCGGGACGGCTGTCATCCCTCGGAAGGTGAGGGCGAGGCCGTGCAGCGCGGTGTCGAGGCGGAGGCGGGAGGGTGTCCGGCCGGAAGGAGTCATGGGTGGTCGCCTCAGGGACTCCGGCCGGTCCTGCCGGCCGAAGAGCGCCACGCTACCCGCCGCCGGCGCGGAGGGCACGCGCATATGTCCGGGCCCCTCGGCGGGCCTGAGAACGGTGAGCCCGGACCAGCCGCCCGGCGCCACGGATCGAGCGTGAGCTTGCCCCGGGTGGGTCTCCGGCTCGTGGGGCCACGGCCGGTACGGGGACGGCGCCGGGACCGCGGCGCACCGATGTGCACGGCGCCGCCGTGACGCCCGAGGGGACCGGATCCGGTGGGCGGACCTGGGAGATCACCGATCGCCGGTCGTCCCCTCGTCGGAGATCTCGGCGGAGGTGGTGAGGGACGCGGTGCGAACCAGCCGACGGTGGAGCCCTTCCGGTGCGCCGACCAGGGGTCTCCGTCCGGGATCAGGCGACGGTGGGCAGGTCGGCGCGGCAGTCGCGGCAGTGGCCGGGGTGGCGCGAGCGGAAGGCCCGGTCGCAGCGGTCACAGTTCTGGAGCGGGATGACGATCGCTCCGGGGCGTACGGGGGCCAGCTCGTGGGTGCCGGGGAGCGGAGGCGGCAGAAGGGCCGTGATCCGGTGCCGGAGGAGCTTGGCCGGGTGCTTGAGCGGGACCGGCAGGTCCTGGGTCAGGGCGTGACGGACGGTCTCCGGGTCGGCGTCCCGCTCCAGCCAGGTGGCGACGCCGGGCGTGAGCACCTCGATGTCGGCGGCGGAGAGCACCAGTTGGGGTGCGTGACGACGCAGGTCGGCGAGGACCGCCGTGGCGGTGCGCCGGAGCTCGGGGGTGGGCGCCTGCGGCTGTGGAAGCGGCGGGGGCGGCGCCGTACGCGCCGTCGGGGGCGGCACGAGGACGGCCTCCGGCAGGCGTTCCGGCACGGTCGGCTCGCACCCCGGAGGAGGCGCGGGCGTGGGGGCGGGGGCGGGGGTGGGCACCGCTTCGGATGCCGCCGTACGGCGTGCGACCCGGGGCCGAGGGGCGACGGGTGCGGCAGCGGTCTCCGCACCCGGCTGGTTGAAGGACACCGTGCGGGTCACGATCCGCCCGTCGGCGAGGCGTACGCGGCTGCGGTGCAGATAGCCCGCGGCTTCCAGCTCCCGCAGGGCGGCGGCGATCCGGGTCTCACTCTCCGGGAAGCGACCGGCCAGGTGCTTGATGGCGACCTTCGCCCCGGCGGGCAGCGACTGGATGTGCAGGGCCAGCCCCATCGCGACGAGGGAGAGATTCCGGTGCTGCGCCAGGTGGTTGCCGACGACGGTGAAGCCCGCGCTGTGCCGGACGTTCGCGTGGATCACGCCGGACGCAACCGGCTGCGCGCACGGGGGCGCGGTAACCTGCTGGGTACCCATCAGGAAGCTTCTTCTTCCTCGGTGGTCAGGCCCTCGATCGGGATGCCCGTCCCGGCGGGGGCCGTCTCATGTCTGCTGCGGTCGGAGCGAGCATATGCCCGACAACACATGCCAAATCCAGCTCAGTTGCGTTATGTCACCCGAGTGAGTGACGAAACGCGCAGGAGGGCGGGGTTGGGGTGGGAAGGGTCTTTTCCCGAGTTCTTTCACAGCATTTGATGTCGTGGAGGGCCGGGTCGCGGTCCGCCGGGTCGTGGACACCCGCGACCCGGCGGCGGGGGTCACGGGGCAGGATCGACTTCGGCCCAGACGGTCTTGCGCGGGGCGGGCCCGAGGTCGACGCCCCAACGGTCCGCGAGCGCCTCGACGATCAGCAGACCTCGCCCCGACTCCGCGTCACCGGCTGTCACGGCGAGGGCGCCGGGCCCGGGAGGAAGACGATCCGCCCGGGTGTCGGTCACCTCGATCCGGAGAAGCCCCTCCTGGTGGATCGTGAGGCTCAGCCGGAAGTCCCGGCCCGGTACACGGCCGTGCAGAGCGGCGTTCGCGGCCAGTTCGGCCACAAGGTTCACGGCCGGCTCCGTGGGCAGCCCCCAGTGCCCCAGATGCGCCGCGGCGAGCAGCCGCGCGAGCCTCGCGCCCCTTCGCGTGGGAGAGAGCAGCACGGCGAACTGCCGTACCGGAGCGGAATTTTCGGTTCGGGTGATTTCTTCGGTCACATCACGCAGCGTGGCCTTTTTTGCTTACCGTGATGAGAGACAAGCCGGTTACGTACGGTGATTGTCCAGTCCTTGTCCAGCGCTGTCCCGACTGTCCGGGGTGACCCGTGGGGGACGACAGAGGTTGGTGCAGGAACGGCAGGCGCGTCAGAAGTGGGGCACGGATGAGCGTGGACGAGGCGGGTACGGCGCACGGGAACGACGGAGCCGACGAGCCCGGCTGGGAGGTCGATCCCGACGACGAGTCGGGGGCGGCGGTGGTCGCCTCCGTGGGCCGCCAGCTCAAGGCCTGGCGGGAGGCCGCGGGCATGCGGGCCGGTGAGTTCGGGGCCGCGATCGGGTACGGCGAGGATCTGGTCTACAAGGTGGAGGGCGGACGGCGTATCCCCCGGCCGGAGTTCCTGGACAAGGCGGACAAGGCGCTGGGGGCGGGCGGGAAGCTCGCCATGTTCAAGAAGGAGATGGCGGAGGTCCGCTACCCGAAGAAGGTGCGGGACCTGGCGCGTATGGAGGCCCGTGCGGTGGAGATCAGCGTGTTCTCCTGCCACGGGGTGCACGGGCTTCTACAGACCGAGGAGCACGCACGGGTGTTGCTGGAGGCCCGCCAACCCGCGTACTCGCAGGACGAGGTGGAGCGAGGGGTGTCAGCGCGCATCGGACGTCGTTCCGTCTTCGAGCGGGAGCCTGCCCCCACCCTCAGCTTCGTCCAGGAGGAGGCTTCACTCAGGCGCCCGATCGGGGGCAGGGCTGCCTTGCGGAACCAGCTTCAACGCCTGCTCGACGTGGGGCGGTTGCGAAACGTCTCGCTTCAGGTGATGCCCTTGAGCTGTGAGACACATCCCGGCATCGGAAGTGACATCGAAGTCCTCAAGTTCGGTGACGGCAGCGCCGTCGGTCGCTCCGGCGGCGCATTCAACGGGCGCCCGGTTTCCGACCCGAAGCAGCTCAGGATCCTTGAGCTGCGCTATGGGATGATCCGAGCCCAGGCGCTCACGCCACGGGAGTCGCTCGCCTTCATCGAGCAAGTGCTGGGAGAGACATGACCGACAAGCCCTCCGTCGAGGACACCCGCGAACCGGTCTGGTTCAAGAGCAGCTACAGCGACAGCAGCAGCGGCAACGACTGCGTCGAGGTGGCGACCACCCCCGGCGCCGTGCACGTCCGGGACTCCAAGAGCGTGCCCGGCCCCCAGGTCGGCTTCGCCCCCACCGCCTGGGTGACCTTCCTCGCGTACGCCTCCCGGCGCTGACCGCTCCGTGGCGGTCCGCCGGGGCTATTTCCAGACGACGGCCACGACTGCTGCGGCGGCCGTGAACGACGCCACGGCGAAGAAGGCCCACGGCCGCTTGTTGCGCATGCCGACCAGCGCGGTGACCGCCACCAGGACGTCCAGGGCCAGTTTCACCCCCATCTTCGCGTCGTCCACCGGCAGGTCCTGGGATATCCGGGTCCAGATGAGCCCCGCACCGGTGACCAGCTGGACGACCGCGCTGCTCACCATGTAGCTGCCGGTCACCGGGTCCTTCCCTCTCAGCTGGTAGAAGACGCCGCCCAGGAGCGCGGCGAACCCGAAGAGGTGGAAGACGAGAAACACATAGCGAAGGATCTCCATGCCAAGAATCTCTCTCTGGAGTCGGACGAGCTGATGACGGTCCGGGCCGGCACGAGGTCCACTGCCGCGCCCGACTTCCCACGCCGCAGATCGACTACGGGTGATTCACCGCAGGGTGAGCGGTGTCTCGGACGCGATGCGGGACAGCTTCTCCGGGTTGCGGACGACGTAGAGACCGGTGATGCGGCCGTCTTCCACGTGGACCGCGACGATGCTGTCCAGCTCACCGTCCAGGTGGAGCGCGAGCGCCGGACTGCCGTTGACCACGGTGGGGCGGAAGGTGATCGGGATCGTGTTCTTGTTGAGGCCGCCGGCCAGGAGGCGGGCCACCTTGTCGGCGCCGACGATCGGCCGTAGCGCGGCGTGCTTCACGCCGCCGCCGTCGCCCATGTAGACGACATCAGGCGCGAGGACGTCGAGCAGTTCCTGAAGGCCCCCGCCCTCAAGTGCCCGTACGAACGACTGCACGGCCGCCTGCGTCTGACGCTGAGTCACCACTGTGCGTGGGCGACGGGCGTCCACGTGCCGGCGGGCACGGTGCGCGATCTGGCGGACCGCTGCCGGGGTCTTGTCGACCGCCGCCGCGATCTCGTCGTAGCCGACGTCGAAGACCTCGCGCAGCACGAAGACGGCCCGCTCGGTCGGTGACAGCGTCTCCAGGACCAGCATCACCGCCATCGACACGCTCTCGGCGAGTTCGACGTCCTGGGCCACGTCCGGTGTGGTCAGCAGCGGCTCCGGCAGCCACGGGCCCACGTACGACTCCTTGCGCCGGGACATCGTGCGCAGCCGGTTGAGCGCCTGCCGGGTCGTGATCCGGACCAGGTACGC
This sequence comes from Streptomyces argenteolus, assembly GCF_042902585.1. Classification (GTDB taxonomy): domain Bacteria; phylum Actinomycetota; class Actinomycetes; order Streptomycetales; family Streptomycetaceae; genus Streptomyces; species Streptomyces argenteolus. The sequence goes on along the minus strand of NZ_JBIBEG010000002.1, from coordinate 823,466 downwards.
GCGCTGGTCGCGCACCTGGTCGAGGTCGACCTCGACCCACCGCAGCCAGGTCTCCTGGAGGACGTCCTCGGCGTCGACCGCCGAGCCGAGCATCTCGTACGCGACGGTGAAGAGCAGATTGCGCTGGGCGACGAAGGTCTCGGTGGCCCGGTCAACGACGGGATCAGCACTCATGTGTGGATCATCTCCCCTTCGGCCGGCCCGGACCTAGGAAATCCGTTCGATGGCCGGTGCCTCGGCGCGTACGGCCTCCAGCGCCTCGCGGCGACCGGCGCCCCCCTTCATGCGGTGCAGGCTGTACCCGCCGGGCTTCTGCGCCTCATCGGCCAGGTGCTTCACGATGCCCTTGCACACGGTCTCCTTCATCTTCGCGCCGAGGCGACCGGCGACGTGGAACCACACAGCGACGTCGGACCTGTTGCCGAACTGGAAGACGCCGCTCCCCCGGCCCAGGCTGAGGCACTGCGCTCCGAACGACTGGTTGAGGGGCTCGGGCCGTTCCCCCGCCAGCCGGCTGAGCACGGTGTCGGCGGCGCGCGCGCCCAGCGGCATCGCCATCTGGCAGCTCATCCGCAGCGGCAGGCCCGACGGCGCCGCCGAGTCCCCGGCCGCGACGACGCGGTCGTCGTCCACGCTCGTCAGCGTCTCGTCCGTGAGCAGGCGGCCCAGGGCATCGGTGCTCAGCCCGCTGCGGCGGGCCAGGTCCGGCACACCGAAGCCCGCGGTCCAGATGGTCACCGCGCTGGGCAGCTCCCGGCCGTCGGCGAGCCGGACCGCGTCCCGCGTCACCGCCGTCACCTTCGCCTCGGCGCCTTCCAGGACCGTCACCCTGAGCGCCGCCAGCCGCCCGGCCACCGACCGGCGGCCCCGCCGGTGCAGGTACGGGCCGAGCACACCCCCGCAGACCAGGGTCACGCGGCGTCCCTGCTCCGCCAGTTCGGCCGCGGTCTCGATGCCGGTCGGACCTGCTCCGACGACCGTCACCGGCGCCGACGCGGACGCGGCGGCGAGGACCGGCAGCAGCCGCTGCGCCTCCTCCAGGCCGGCGATCGGGTAGGCGAACTCGGCCGCCCCGGGCACCTGCGGGTCGGCGCTGCCGCTGCCCACCGCGTAGACCAGGTAGTCGTAGCGGACCGCGCCACCGCTCGCCAGCTCCACAGCACGCCCCCCGGCGTCGATCCGCGTCACGGTGTCGGTCACCAGCCGCACCCCCTCCGCCAGGACCTCCTGGTAGCCGACGACAGCGGTGTGGGTCCCGGCCACCATCTGGTGCAGGCGGACACGGTGGACGAAGGCGGGGCGGGGGTTGATCAGCGTCACGGTGACGTCGTCGCGCTGCGTCAGGCGATCGGCCGCCATGACGCCGGCGTACCCGCCGCCCACCACGACCACCTCGGTGTTCTCCCTCATGATGATGTCTCCCTCGTTGCGAGCGGTTCGAGCGGTTCGAGCTCAAGACACCACCGGCCACGCCCCTGTGACAGCGTGTGATCCAGATCACCGTGCACGCGCGGGAGGACGACGTCCCGGCGGGCGGCGGGCGTGCCACGGCACACGGAACGGGGCCGGGTCCCCCCTCCGGACCCGGCCCCGCACATCCCCCTGTCGTCGCGCCCGTTCAGGCGCCGCGCACCGCCGCGGTGGAACCGCGCACCACCAGTTCCGGCTGGAACACGTACTCCGTGCGCTGCACGGGACTGCCGCCGATCTCCTCCAGCAGGGCGCCCACCGCCGCAGCCGCCATCGCCTGCACCGGCTGGCGCACGGTGGTCAGCGGCGGGTCGGTGAAGGCGATGAGCTGCGAGTCGTCGAAGCCGACGACGGAGACGTCGCGCGGGACGTCGAGGCCCCTGCCCCGGGCCGCCCGGACGACGCCGAGCGCCATCAGGTCGCTGCCGCAGACGATGCCGGTGCACCCGCGGTCCAGCAGCGCCCCGGCCGCGACCTGGCCGCCCTCGACACCGAACAGCGTGGAGCACACCAGGAGTTCGGCCTCGCTCCGGTCCATGCCCAGCACGGCCACGGCCGCGTCGACGAAGCCGTCGCGCTTGCGCCGGGAGGGCACGTAGCGCTGCGGTCCGATGGCCAGGCCGATCCGCCGGTGCCCCAGCTCCGCGAGGTGGGTGACGGCCATCCGGACGGCCGCCTGGTCGTCGGGCGAGACGAACGGGGCGCTGATGCGTTCGTTGTAGCCGTTGATCAGGACGAACGGCACACCCCGGTCGGTGAGCGCGGCGTAGCGTGCCGGGTCCGCCGAGGTGTCGGCGTGCAGCCCGGACAGGAAGACGATGCCGCCGACGCCACGCTCGACGAGCTGTTCGACCAGTTCGTCCTCGGTCGCGCCCCCGGGCAGCTGGGTGCAGAGCACGGGCGTGTAGCCGTGCCCGGCGAGCACCTGCTCCACGGACTGCGCGAACGCCGGGAAGATCGGATTGGTGAGTTCGGGTGTCACCAGGCCGATCAGCCCGGCGCTGCGCTGCCGCAGCCGCACGGGACGTTCGTAACCGAGGATGTCGAGCGCCGCGAGCACCCGCTGACGCGTGGTGTCCGCGACGCCCGGCTTGCCGTTGAGCACCCGGCTGACGGTGGCCTCGCTGACCGCGGCCTGACCGGCGATGTCGGAGAGCCGCAGCGCCGGTCCGGTCCTGGGTGCCGGGACGGTCACACCGTCCACCACACCGTGGTGTCGGCGGGCAGCTCGAAGGTGTCGGCGTCGACGGTCACCGGGGCGCTGGCGAGCAGCAGGGTGCCGGGGACCGCGAGGCGTACCGGTGCGCCCGTCGTGTTGACGGTGCAGACGAAGCCGGGGCGGCCGTGGGCGAGCACGCCCTCGGGGGCGTCCAGCCACCGCAGGTCCGTGCCGGCGCCGAGGCCCGGGTGCTCGCGCCGGGCGGCGATCGCGGCGCGGTACAGCTCCAGCGTGGAGCCCTCGACGCCGGTCTGGGCCTCGACGGAGAGCGCGCCCCAGCTGTCGGGCTGCGGCAGCCAGCTGCTGCCGCCGCCGAAGCCGTACGAGCTGCCCTCGCGGGTCCACGGGATCGGCACCCGGCAGCCGTCGCGGAAGCCGTCCTGGCCCTCGGCGCGGAAGAACGACGGGTCCTGGCGGGCCTCGTCGGGCAGGTCGGTGACGTCCGGGAGGCCGAGCTCCTCGCCCTGGTAGACGTAGGCGGAGCCGGGCAGCGCCAGCATCAGCAGGGTCGCCGCGCGTGCCCGGCGCAGCCCCAGCTCGCGGTCGCCGGGGGTACGGATCTGGGTGCCCAGGCCCGGCGGGTTGGCGAAGCGGGTGGTGTGGCGGGTGACGTCGTGGTTGGAGAGCACCCAGGTGGTGGGGGCGCCCACCGGACGCATCGCGTCGAGCGAGGAGTCGATGACGGCGCGCAGCTCGGCGGCGTCCCAGGCGGTCGACAGGTACTGGAAGTTGAAGGCCTGGTGCATCTCGTCGGGACGCACGTAGTTGGCGGTGCGCTCGACGGTGGGGGTCCACGCCTCGGCGACGAGGATGCGGTCACCCGGGTACTCGTCGAGGATGGTGCGCCAGCTGCGGTAGATCTCGTGCACGCCGTCCTGGTCGAAGAACGGCATGACATCGTTGCCCAGCAGCTTGAGCTGGTCGTGGGAACCGAGGTCCGGCAGGCCCTCGGCCTTGACCAGGCCGTGGGCGACGTCCACGCGGAAGCCGTCGACGCCCACGTCGAGCCAGAAGCGCAGGATGGAGCGGAACTCGTCGGCGACGGCCGGGTGTTCCCAGTTGAAGTCGGGCTGCTCGGGCGCGAAGAGGTGCAGGTACCACTCGCCGGGGGTGCCGTCCGGGTCGGTGGTCCGGGTCCACGCCGGGCCGCCGAAGATGGACTCCCAGTCGTTGGGCGGGAGTTCGCCGTCGGTGCCCTTGCCGGGGCGGAAGTGGTAGCGCTCGCGCAGCGCGGAGCCGGGGCCCTCGGCGAGGGCGCGCTTGAACCACTCGTGCTGGTCGGAGGAGTGGTTCGGCACCAGGTCGACGATGATCCGCAGGCCCAGCCCGTGGGCCTCGCGGATCAGCGCGTCGGCGTCCAGGAGCGTGCCGAACATCGGGTCGATGGCCCGGTAGTCGGCGACGTCGTACCCGGCGTCGGCCTGCGGCGACGCGTAGAAGGGGCTGAGCCAGACGGCGTCGACACCGAGGTCCCTGAGGTAGGGCAGCCGCGCGGTGACGCCCGGGAGGTCGCCCATGCCGTCGCCGTTGCCGTCGGCGAAGCTCCGTGGATAGACCTGGTAGATCACCGCGTCCTGCCACCAGCCGGTGCGGTGGCCCGGGGCGTCGTCGGACGTGCCGGTGGAGGGGGCAGCGAGGTGCTGGGTCATGTCGTCCCTGGGGTGTCTGGGTGGGGAGCGGCGCCGGGACCGGGTCGGGGATCCGGCGCCGCCGTGACGTGGCGTGCGGTCGTACGGGACTGGGTGCGTCAGCCCTTGACGGCTCCGGCGGACATGCCGGTGACCAGGTGCTTCTGCGCGAAGAGGAAGACCAGTGCGGCCGGGATGGCGATGAGCACGGACGCCGCGGTCATCGGGCCCCACTGGGCTCCGTACTGGTTGACGAACTTCTGCAGTCCGCCGGCGAGCGTGAGGTTCTCGTCGCCGACCATGAAGGCGGAGGCGTACGCCACCTCGCCCCAGGCGGTGATGAAGGAGTAGAAGGCGGTGACGGCGAGACCGGGCTTGGCGAGCGGCAGGATGAGCCGCCAGAAGGTCCCGAACGGAGTGAGTCCGTCGACCTGTCCCGACTCGTCGATCTCGTGCGGGATCGTGTCGAAGAAGCCCTTCATCATCCAGGCGCAGAACGGCACCGAGATGGTGAGGTAGGTGATGACGAGGCCGGCCGGCTGGTTGAGCAGGCCGATGCTCGACATGATGTTGTAGATCGGCACGATGAGGACGGCGACCGGGAACATCTGGGTGATCAGCAGCGTCCACATCAGCCCGCGCTTGCCGGGGAACCGGAAGCGGCTGACGGCGTAGCCGGTGGTGGCGGAGACGAAGACGCCGATGACGGTGGAGAGCCCCGCGATGACCACGGAGTTGCCGAACCAGGTCAGGAACTCGGTGTCCTTGATCAGGTTCGTGTAGTTCTCGAACGTCGTCTCTTTGAAGAAGTCCGTCGTCGTGGCGAACTTGGCGGGCTTCAGCGAAGTCAGCAGGACCCACAGCACCGGGAAGACCGCGATCACCGAGGCGATGATCAGGGTGAGGTGCAGGGCCACGGACGCGACCGGCGAACGGTCGCCGCGCAGCTTGGGCTTGCGGGCGGAGTGCCGGGCGGTGGATGCCGTAACGGTGGTCACCAGTTGTCTCCCTGCGTGCGGAGCACTCGCCGGTAGACCACGGCGAAGAGCATCAGGAGTACGAGGATCAGCACGCCCCACGTGGAGGACTGCGCGAAGTCGCGCGGGCTGATCTCGAAGGAGAATTTGTACGCCTGGGTGACCAGGATCTGGGTGGCCTCGCCGGGTCCGCCGCGGGTCAGCAGGAAGATCACCGGGAACATGTTGAAGGTCCAGATGGTGGAGAGCAGGATCACCGTGGTGGACACCGGGCGCAGTCCGGGGAGCGTGATGTGACGGAAGCGCTGCCATGCGGTGGCGCCGTCCATCTCCGCGGCCTCGTACTGCTCCGAGGGGATCGACTGCAGTCCGCCGAGCAAGGCGACCATCATGAACGGCACGCCGAGCCAGACGTTGACGGCGATCACGGAGAACTTGGCCCAGGTGGGGTCGTTCAGCCACGGTATGCCGTCGAAGCCGCCGCCGGCCAGGATCTTGTTGAGCAGCCCGCGGTCCTCGTTGTAGAGGAAGCGCCAGGCGAAGACCGAGACGAAGCCGGGGATGGCCCAGGGCAGGATCAGGGCCATGCGGTAGGCGGAACGTCCCGCGATACGGCGGTTGAGGATGTTGGCGAGCGCCATGCCCAGGCAGAAGGTGATGCCCACGCAGGAGACCGTCCACACCAGCGTCCAGCCGAGTGTGCCGAGGAACTGGGTACCCGTCAGCGCGTCGACGTAGTTGTCCACACCCACGAACTCGTAGGTGGCGGGCAGTTCGTTGACGCCGATCGACCGTGCGACGTTGCGCTCGTTGGCGTCGGTCAACGACAGCCAGATGCCGCGGACCAGCGGATAACCGATGATCACGCCGATCACGACCACGACCGGGGCGACCATGGTCCAGGCGTACCAGTGGGCCGACATGGCCCGCCGGAACTTGCTCGGTGGAGCGGGGTTACCAGTACCGCGGCTCCGGCCGCGGGCGACGTCGTCGCCCGCGGCCTTCGCCACCGACTGGCTGGTGTGGACAGCCATCAGCCGGCCTGCCTTCCTGAGTTACTTCCAGCCCTTGAGGAGCTTGCGGTAGGAGTCGCCGGTCGCCGAGGCGGCCTTCTCCGGCGTGGTCTGGCCGGTGAGGACCTTGGTGTACTCGGTGACGAGCGGCGCGAAGAGGCTGCCGGTCTCCGGGATCCAGGGGCGCTCGACGGCGGTCTCGACGACCGGCTTGAAGAACTGGACGATCTCGCTGTCCACGGCCTCCTGCTTGGAGTAGGCCGAGGTGCGGGTCGGGAGGAGGTTCAGCTCACCGGCGGTCTGCGCCTGCGACTCGACGGAGGTCATGTACTCGACGAAGGCGTACGAGGCGTCGAGGTTCTTGGAGCCCGCGTAGACGGCGAGGTTGTGGCCACCCTGCGGGGCGCCCTGCGCGGCCGAGCCGGCCGGCACCGGGGAGATGCCCAGGTTGGCCTTGTCGGTGAACTCCTTGCCGGTCAGCGTGTCGGCGACGGCCCACGGGCCGTTGATCATCATCGCGACCTTGCCGTCCTTGAACGACGACTGCATGTTCTCCCAGCCGTCGGTCGCGTCGGTCTTCGCGGCACCGGAGTCGACCAGGTCCTTGACGGTCTCGAAGGCCTTGACGCCCTCGGGCTTGTCGACCGTGATGCTCTTCGAGTCGGCGTCGACCAGGTCGCCACCCTCGCCGTAGAGGAAGGAGAGGAACCAGTACGCGTCGTCGCCGCGCAGGTAGAGACCGGTCTTGCCGGTCTTGTCCTTGATCTTCTTCGAGACGGTCTTCAGGTCGGCGATCGTCTTGGGGACCTCGACGCCGGCCTCGGCGAAGATCTTCTTGTTGTAGAAGATGCCCATCGAGTCGATGACCTGCGGGACGGCGTACGTCTTGTCCTTGTACTTCGTCGACGCGGCGGCCTGCTCCAGGAAGTCGTCCTGGTCCTTCAGCGCGGCGGTGCCGTCCAGCGGGGCGAGGTAGCCGAGGTCCGCGAACTCAGGGGTCCAGGCGACCTCGGAACGGATGACGTCCGGGGCGCCGGCGCCGGCCTGAGCGGCGTTCTTGAACTTGTTCTGCGCCTCACCGAAGGGAACGTTGACGTACTTGACGTCGACCTTCGGGTGCTTCTTCTCGAAACCCTCGGCGATCTTCTTGAAGACCTTGTCCTCACTGCCGACGGTCGAGGTGTCCCACCACGTAACCGTGCCGGAGAGCTCGCCCGAGCTCTTGCTGCCGCCGGTCTCGTCATCGCTGCCGCAAGCGGTAGCCGCGAGCGCCAGGGCCGCGACCAGGGCGGTGGCCGTTATGCCACGTCGCATCTGAACTCCTTCAACTGCCGTACCGCTCCGTCGCGGCGCCGGGTCGACGTGAACGTAACAAGGATGAAAGACGACCGAAAGACTTTGCGGAAGATTTCTGCAAGCACCGCTGATCGTTACATTGGCGTGTCCGCAAGGTTGCCGTCAAGACTCTTGACCAAACGCTCTTCACCCTGCACATGCCTGGCCAGGACGGCCGCAGGGCCCGTCCACCGCCCTGGAAGGGGTGTCCGGAGAGGCCCCGCAAGGACTTGCAAGATGTTGCCGTCAGCGGTGCGAGCGGCGGTGACGGCTGGTACGGAGTGCCCGGATACCGCGCATGGTGGGCAATCCGACACGCGCCCGGTACAGTCCATTGCCATGACCGCACGGCTTGCCGATATCGCAACTCAGGCGGGGGTCAGCGAAGCGACGGTCAGCCGTGTACTGAACGGCAAGCCCGGTGTTGCAGCGGCCACCCGTGAATCCGTCCTCGCGGCGCTCGACGTCCTCGGCTACGAACGCCCCGTGCGGTTGCGCCGGCGCAGCGCCGGCCTCGTCGGCCTGATCACGCCCGAGCTGGAGAACCCGATCTTCCCCGCGCTGGCCCAGGTCATCGGCCAGGCGCTCACCAGGCAGGGCTACACGCCCGTGCTGGCGACCCAGACACCCGGCGGCTCCACCGAGGACGAGCTCACCGAGATGCTCGTCGACCGCGGGGTCTCGGGGATCATCTTCGTCTCCGGGCTGCACGCGGACACCTCGGCCGACATGCAGCGCTACGAACAACTCAGGGCCCAGGGCGTACCCTTCGTCCTGGTCAACGGCTTCTCCCCCAAGGTGCAGGCACCCTTCATCTCCCCCGACGACCGTGCGGCGATGCGGCTGGCGGTGACGCACCTGGTGGCACTGGGGCACCAGCGCATCGGTCTGGCGGTCGGGCCCAAGCGCTTCGTCCCGGTGCTCCGCAAGATCGAGGGCTTCCACGCCACGATGCGGGAGCAGCTGGACCTGGCGCCGGACGCGGTCGAGGAACTGATCCAGCACTCCCTGTACACGCTGGAGGGGGGCCAGGCGGCTGCCTCCGCGCTGATGGAGCGCGGCTGCACGGCGGTGGTGTGCGCGAGCGACATGATGGCGCTCGGCGCGATCAGGGCGGCGCGGCGGCTGTCGATGGAGGTCCCGCGCGACCTCTCGGTGGTCGGCTACGACGACTCGCCCCTCATAGCGTTCACCGATCCGCCGCTGACCACGATCCGCCAGCCGGTGACGGCGATGGGCCAGGCCGCGGTGCGCACGCTGCTGGAGGAGATCGGCGGCACGCCCGCTCCGCACAGCGAGTTCGTCTTCATGCCCGAACTGGTCGTCCGTGGTTCAACCGCATCGGGTCCGGGCCCCTCCTCCGGCCCCCGAGCGCGTCGGTAAAGTACCCGATGTGCGACCGGAACCCGACCGGAGGATCATCGGGCAGAGAGGGACGTATCTGGCAGACTCTGCGCCTATGGGTGAATCGCACGTGACCACACAGGAAGACCGCACGGCGGCCACCCCGTCACTCGTCGCGGATCGGGCGACGGTGTCCGGTTCGACGAGAGTGACCTCCCCGCGCGGGGGTCTCCTGCCGGGACTGCGTTCCCTGCGCTCCCCCCGCCACCCTCGCCTCTGGTTCGAGATCCTGCTCATCGCGGTGAGTTACTGGCTCTACTCGCTGGTGCGGAACGCCGTTCCCGAGCAGAAGGCGGCGGCGCTGCGCAACGCCGACTGGATCTGGTCCCTCGAACACACGGTGGGCCTCGCCTTCGAGGAGACGGTCAACCAGGCCGTCAATTCGGTGACATGGCTGATCGTGTCGATGAACTACTACTACGCGACGCTGCACTTCGTCGTCACCATCGGTGTGCTCGTCTGGCTGTTCCGCCGTCATCCCGGCAGATACGCGGCCACCCGTCTGGTCCTCTTCGCCACCACGGCGGTGGCACTGCTCGGCTACTACCTCTTCCCGCTGGCCCCGCCCCGGCTGATGAACGGCGGCGGCTTCATCGACACGGTGATGCTGCACCAGACCTGGGGTTCGATGGCCTCGGGCAACTTCAAGCACATGTCGAACCAGTACGCGGCGATGCCGTCCATGCACATCGGCTGGTCCCTGTGGTGCGGTCTGACCATATGCGCTCTGGCCACCGCGCCCTGGGCCAGAATCCTGGGCCTGCTGTACCCCGTCGCCACGCTGGTGGTGATCGTGGCCACGGCCAACCACTTCTGGCTGGACGCGGTGGGCGGGATGGTCTGCCTGTCCTTCGGCATCGCGCTCTCGTACGCCTGGTACGGGACGCTGCCGCACCGCCTGGCGAGACGTGTGCCGTCACCCGGGCGGACACGGCTGCGCCTGCGCCTGCGCCTGCGCCGGGCGCCCGCGCCCCGGCCCGCACCGGGGGCCCAGGCCCCGCAGGCTTCACAGGCCCGTCCGGTGGCCGAGGAGAACTGAGAAGGGCGAGCGCGCGGCAGGGGGTGCGGCGCGGGCTACGGGCTCCGGGGAACCAGGGCGGGATGTGCCGCGGCTTCCGAGCGGAAGGGTCAGGCACGTGTAGCGGAAAGGGTCCGGCACGTGCCGACTGCCCCGCGGCTGCCGACCGCTCAGCCGGCAGCCCCGTAGAAGCGCTCCTCCACCACCGCCCGGGCTCGCCGCGTGATCCGGCGGTAGTCGTCCAGCATGTCCCCCACGTGCCCCGGCTCGTAGCCGAGGTACCGCCCCACGGCCGTCAGCTCGCGCGGGTTGGAGGGGAAGGTGTCGCCCGGCCGGCCCCGCACCAGCATCACGGCGTTCCGCACCCGTGAGGCCAGCACCCACGCGTCGTCGAGGGTCTGTGCCTCCTCGGCCGGGATCAGCCCCGCCGCGCACGCCGCGGCCAGGGCCTCTCTCGTACGCGTGGTCCGCAGCCCGGGTTCGACCCAGCCGTGCTGCATCTGCATCAGCTGCACGGTCCACTCGACGTCGCTCAGCCCGCCGCGCCCCAGCTTGGTGTGGAGCGTCGGGTCGGCCCCGCGCGGCATGCGTTCGGACTCCATGCGCGCCTTGAGCCGCCTGATCTCCCTGACCGCGTCGTCGCCGAGCCCTTCCATCGGGTAGCGCAGCGGGTCGATGAGCTCGATGAAGGAGCGCCCCAGCTCCGGATCGCCGGCCACCGGCATGGCCCGCAGCAGGGCCTGGCTCTCCCAGACCAGTGACCAGCGCCGGTAGTAGGCCTCGTACGACTTCAGGGTGCGCACCAGGGGGCCGGTCTTGCCCTCGGGCCGCAGGTCGGCGTCGATGAGCAGCGGCGGGTCCGCCGTCGGCAGCTCCAGGAGCCTGCGCATCTCGGTGATGACCGTGTTCGCGGCCCGGGCGGCCTCCTCGTCGCCGACGCCTTCCCGGGGCTCGTGCACGAACAGGACGTCGGCGTCCGAGCCGTAGCCCAGCTCGTGCCCGCCGAAGCGGCCCATACCGATGACGGCGAAGCGGGTGGGCAGGGTGTCGCCCCACCGGTCGCGCACGGCGGCGCGCAGGGCGCCGGAGAGCGCGGCGGCGTTCAGGTCGCTGACGGCGGACCCGACCCGGTCGACGAGCGCGCCCGGGTCCGTCTCGGCGGGGCTGTCCTCGGTGCCGTACGAGCCGATGATGTCGGCCGCGGTCGTGCGGAACAGCTCGCGCCGCCGCACCCCGCGTGCCACCGCGACCGCCGCCTCGGCGCCCGGGGCCCGGCCGACGGCGGCGAGCACCTCCTGTTCCAGGTGGTCCCGGCCGCGCGGCGTCAGCCCTTCGGGGTCGCCGAGGATGGCGACGGCCTCGGGGGCCCGCATCAGCAGGTCGGGGGCGAGCCGGCCGGCGGACAGGACCCGGGCGAGGTTCTCCGCAGCGGCCCCCTCGTCGCGCAGGAGCCGCAGATACCACGGGGTCTTGCCGAGGGCGTCGGAGACCTGCCGGAAGCCCAGCAGTCCCGCGTCCGGGTCGGCGGAGTCCGCGAACCAGCCGAGCAGCACCGGCAGCAGCGTGCGCTGGATCGCTGCCTTGCGGGAGACCCCGGACGACAGGGCCTCCAGGTGACGGAGCGCGGCGGCGGGGTCGGCGTATCCGAGGGCTTCGAGGCGGACCACGGCGGCCTTGGGGCTGAGCCTGCTCTCGCCCGGGGCGAGCTGGGCGACGGCGTCCAGGAGCGGCCGGTAGAAGAGCTTCTCGTGCAGCCGCCGCACCACGGACGCGTGCCTGCGCCAGGCGCGGTTCAGCTCGGCGACGGGGTCCGTACGCAGCCCGAGGGACCGTCCGAGCCGCCGCAGGTCGGCCTCGTCCTCGGGGACGAGATGCGTGCGGCGCAGGCGGTAGAGCTGGATGCGGTGTTCCATGGCCCGCAGGAAGCGGTAGGCCTCGTCCAGCTGGGCGGCGTCGGCCCGGCCGACGTAGCCGCCGTCGGCGAGCGCCCGCAGGGCCTCCAGGGTGGAGCCGGAGTGCAGGGTGCTGTCGCTGCGGCCGTGGACGAGCTGGAGGAGCTGTACGGCGAATTCGACGTCCCGGAGCCCGCCGGGGCCGAGCTTGAGCTCACGGTCCACGCGGTCGACCGGGATGTTGTCGACGACGCGGCGGCGCATCTTCTGCACGTCGCCGACGAAGTTCTCCCGTTCGGCGGCCTGCCAGACCAGGGGGGACACGGCCGCGACGTACTCCGCGCCCAGCTCGGGGTCCCCGGCGACGGGCCGGGCCTTGAGCAGCGCCTGGAACTCCCAGGTCTTGGCCCAGCGCTGGTAGTAGGCGAGGTGGGAGGAGAGGGTGCGCACCAGCGGCCCGTTGCGGCCCTCGGGGCGGAGGTTGGCGTCGACGGGCCAGATCGTGCCCTCGACGGTGGTGTCGGAGCAGATCCGCATCATGTGGGCGGCGAGGCGGGTGGCGGCCTGCACGGCGCCGCTCTCCTCCGCCCCCGGGACGGGTTCGCCCACGAAGATGACGTCGACGTCGGACACGTAGTTCAGCTCGTGTCCGCCGCACTTGCCCATCGCGATGACGGCGAGACGGCACTGCGCGGCGTCGGCGGGCGCGGCGGCGCGCGCGATGGCGAGCGCGGCCCGCAGGGTGGCCGTGGCGAGGTCGGCGAGCTCGGCGGCGACCTGCGCGACGTCGGTCGTCCCGCACACGTCGCGGGCCGCTATGGAGAGCAGGGACCTGCGGTAGGCGACCCGCAGCGCGTCGGGGTCGACGGCGTCGCCGAGCATGGTCTCGAACTCGGGAACCCCGGGGTGCAGATCGGTGGCCTCGTAGGTGACCAGCACCTGCCAGTCACGGGGGTGCCGCGCCAGGTGGTCCCCGAGCGCCTCGGAGGCCCCGAGGGCCCCCAGCAGCCGGTCCCGCAGCGGTTTGGCGGTGACGAGGGTGTCCAGCAGGACCTGCCGTTCCCCCGGCTCCTCGGCCTCCACGAGCCGAACGAGGCTGTGCAGGGCCAGATCCGGGTCGGCGGTGGCTCCGAGGGCGTCGAACAGGACGGGATCGGCACGTACGGAGGAGAGCTCCGGCAGATCCAGCAGCCGTTCGGCGGCCGACGGATCGGTGAAACCGTGCCGCAGCAGTCGGGTGAACGTACTGCTCCTGCGTCCCGGCACCGTTGTCATCCCGTGTCTCCTGCCCGCCGATCACGTATCCGCCCTTCGAGCCTAGCCCTGCCCAGGTGAATCCGTAGAGGGAGCGGGCGCCGCGCTTCCCGGGCACGATCGGCGGAGGAGCACGCGACACCGCCCGATCGCCCGCAGGAGGCCCGCCATGCCGGAGAAGGACACCCCCGCCCCCGAGACCGCCCTGGACTCCCGCTACAGCGGTGAGGACGCCGCCGCACGCCCGTGGGCGGAGGCGGTGGCCCTGCTGGAGGGCGCCGAGCTGTACTGGGTGTCCACGGTCCGCCCGGACGGCCGCCCGCACGTGACCCCGCTGATCGGCCTCTGGTCGAACGGCGCGCTGCACTTCTGCACGGGCCCCTCGGAACGCAAGGCGCGCAACCTGGCCACGAATCCGGAGGTCGTGCTGACCACCGGCACCAACACGCTGGAGGAGGGCTTCGACGTGGTGGTCGAGGGCCGTGCCGCCCGGGTGACGGACGAGGGGCGGCTGATCGCGCTCGCGGAGGCGTGGGAGGAGAAGTACGGCGCCGAGTGGCATTTCGGCGTCACGGACGGCATGTTCTCCAACGGGGCGGGCGGCCGTGCGCTGGTCTTCGCGGTGACCCCCCGCACGGCCTTCGGCTTCGCCAAGGGCGATCCGTACGGCCAGACGCGCTGGAGCTTCGCCTGAGCGGGAGGTCCCGCCCTGCGTGCGCGCACGTCCGCCCGGCCCCCGCGCCCGGCCCGGGGTGGCGTGTCCGGCTTCCGCGCCCGGGTCCCGACGGTGGCCTACCCCGCTACTGCCCCCGGGTCCCCGATCACGACGAGGGCCTACCCCGCTACCGCCCCCCGGGTCCCCGATCACGACGGGGGCCTGCCCCGCTACCGCACCCGGGTCCCGATCACGACGGTGGCGTACAGCTCGTCGGAGACGACCACCCGCGGGATCAGCCCGCTGCCGCCCACCGTCTCCTCGGCGCGCGCCGCCTGCCGTTCGCTCGTCTCGACCAGCAGGCTGCCGCCCGGGGCCAGCCAGGCGGTGGCCTCGGCGACCACGCGCCGCATGACGTCGAGACCGTCGCCCCCTCCGTCGAGCGCGACGCGCGGCTCGTGCACCCGGGCCTCGGCGGGCAGCAGCCCGACGTCCTCGGTCGGTACGTACGGCACGTTGGCGAGCAGGACGTCCACGCGTCCGCGCAGGGAGGCGGGCAGCGGCGCGAAGAGGTCGCCCTCGTAGACCGTTCCGCGTCCGCCCACGTTGCGCCGGGCGCAGCGGACCGCGGCGGGTTCCACGTCGGTGGCGTGCAGTTCGACGTCCCGCAGCGAGGACGCCAGCGCCGTACCCAGCGCCCCGGAGCCGCAGCAGAGGTCGACCACGACCGCCGCGTCGGGGGCGAGCTCCGCGGCCTGCCGGACGAGGAACTCGGTGCGCCGGCGGGGCACGAAGACCCCGGGGTCCACGGCGATCCGCAGACCGCAGAACTCGGCCCAGCCGAGGACGTGTTCCAGGGGATGGCCGGCGGCGCGGCGCTCGGCCATGGCGGCGAGTTCGGCGGGATCGTCCGCCGTGGAGAGGAGGAGTTCCGCCTCGTCCTCCGCGAAGACGCAGCCGGCGGCGCGGAGCACGGCGACGAGAGAGGCGAAGGTGAGCGGTGGGGCGAATTCCTGCATGGTGCGGAGCCTTTCGGGTGAACCGAGGGCGCTCCGCGAATCGCTCAGGCCGGGTCGGCCACGCGACGGCGAGGGGTGAGCGCCCAGCCTGCTGAAGCGGTAATGGGTCTCACCTCCTGGTGTCGGTCCCGGTCTCGGGAGAGGTCACCTTACCCGACCGGTGCCGGACACGGCGGTGCCCCGCACCAGTTGCTCTCGGCAGCCGGTGCGGGGCACGCGGGCGGTGCGTCTACAGGTCCACGCTGTCGCGCAGCTTCGTCGGGGTCAGGAAGAGGGACGCGACCACGCCGACGAGCGCGATGCCCGCCGAGATCAGGAAGATGTGGCCGGTCGCGTCACCGTAGGCGGCCCGTACGACCTCCTGGATCTGCGGCGGCATGGCGGCCACGTTGAGCGTGGAGCCGCCCGACGCGGAGGCCGCGGGGTCGATGCCCAGTTCCGCCAGGCCCTCGGCGATCTTCACGCCGACCTGGTTGGCGAGTACCGCGCCCAGCACGGAGACACCGATCGTGCCGCCGAGGGACCGGAAGAAGGTGATCGCCCCGCTGGCCGCGCCGAGTTCGCTGAGCGGCACGGTGTTCTGCAGGACCAGGACCAGGTTCTGCATCGACATGCCGACGCCGACGCCGACCGCGAGCATCCCGGCCGACACGATGACCAGCGAGGTCTCGTGGTCGATCGTGGAGAGGCCGAGGAAGCCGAGGGTCAGCACGACGACGCCCGTGATGATGTAGGGCTTGACCTTGCCCGTCCTGGAGACGAGCCGCCCCGCGACGGTGGACGAGACGAGCACGCCCAGCATCAGGGGGATGGTGAGCAGCCCGGCCTCGGTGGGCGAGTTGCCCCGGCCGATCTGGAAGTACTGCCCGAGGAACACGGCGCCGCCGAACATCGCCATGCCCACCGCGAGGCTCGCGACGATGGCGAGGGCGGGGTCCCTGCGGCGTACGACGTGGAGGGGGACGACGGGCTCCTTGACGCGCGCCTCGACCACGACGGCCGCGCCGAGGATCACGACGCTGCCGCCGACCATGGCGAGCGTCTGCCAGGACAGCCAGGCGAAGTCGTTGTCGACGAAGGTGACCCAGAGCAGCAGGAGACTGACGCCGGCCGCGATGAGGGTGGCTCCCAGGTAGTCCACCTTCACGCCCTCACGCCGGACCTCGGGGAGGTGCAGGGTGCGGGTGAGGAGCACGAAGGCGATGAGGGTGATCGGTACGGCGATGAAGAAGCACCAGCGCCAGCCGAGCCACGAGGTGTCGGTGATGAAGCCGCCGAGCAGCGGTCCGCCGACGGTGGCGACCGCCATGACCCCGCCGAGGTAACCGTTGTAGCGGCCCCGCTGCTTGGGGCTGATCATCGCGGCGATGATCACCTGGACGAGCACCTGGAGCGCGCCCATGCCGAGGCCCTGGATGACGCGGAAGGCGATCAACTGCTCGGTGGACCGGGCGAATCCGCAGGCGATCGACGAGATGACGAAGAGGCCGATGGCTATCTGCAGGAGCAGCTTCTTGCTGAACAGGTCGGCGAGCTTGCCCCAGATGGGCGTGGAGGCCGTGGAGGCCAGCAGCGTGGCGGTGACGACCCAGGTGTACTGCGACTGCGTGCCGTTGAGCGAGCCGATGATCTGCGGGAGGGCCACCGAGACGACCGTGCTGCTGATCATCGCGACGAACAGGACGATGAGCAGCCCGCTCAGCGCCCGCAGCACATGGCGGTGATCCATCGGCTCGACGCCGACCGGCGCTGCCGTATCTGCGCTCACGCGCAACCTCCGGGAGATGCGAAAGAAGAGGGCCCGGGCAGAGAGCCGGGGGAACCTTCATCATACATGCACATTGGGCAATTTTGCTCAGTGTGCAAGTTTCCGAGGGCGTAGATAATGGCCCCATGGAGAGCCCTGTGGGACTGCGGGAACGCAAGAAGGCCGCCACCCGCCAGGCGGTGCACGAAGCGACGCTGCGGCTGACGGTGGAGCACGGCTTCGACCATGTGACGGTCGAGGCCGTCGCGGACGCGGCCGGCATCTCGCGCAGGACGTTCTCCAACTACTTCACCAACAAGGAGGACGCCCTCCTCTACGGCGAGGAGCAGCAGATCGGCTCCCTGGTCCGCAGCGTCCGGGACCGCCCTGCGGACGAGCCGGCCTGGACCGCGCTCAGGACGGCGGTGGCGGAGTTCTCGGAGCTCGCCGCGCCTCCGGAGCGGGAGTGGGCCGTCCGTACGCGACTGGCCCTGCGCCACCCGTCGCTCCTGGCCCGCCAACTGGCCAACCACGCCGCGCTGGAACGGGACCTGGCGGAGGCCATAGCCGTACGCCAGGGCCCCGGGAACGGCCCGGTGCGGCCCGTGGTCCTGGCAGCCGCGTTCCTCTCGGCACTGCGGGTGGCGATGCGCATCTGGATCGAGGAGGACCTGGCGCGGGGGCCGGGCGAGGTGATCGACGAGATCCTGGACGAGATGGGCCGGAGCTTCGACTGAACGGCCCCGCAGCCGAAAGGCCCGGCACGCACCCCCATCGACTGAACGGCCCCCGCGGTCGAGGGGCCCGGCGCGCACACTTTTCGCCTGAGCAGCCCCGCAGCGGAAGGGCCCGGCACGCACACCCTTCGACTGAACGGCCCGCAGCCGAAGGGCCCGGCACGTACACCCGGCGCTGCCGCGCGGCGCCGTACGTCCCGGGCCCGTAGCGCTCGCCGTGCGGCCTCAGCCCCGGCGCGCGGCGCCGTCCGGCCAGACGACGTCCACCGGCACACCGGCCCGCCCGGCCTCCTCGACCAGGTCCGCCGTCCCGCCGCCGTTCCCGGACGGCGGCGTTCCGTCCCATACGGCGACGAGCCGGTCGGCCCGCTTCAGCAGCTCGGCGTTGGCGGCCTCGTACGCGGTGCGGTCGGCGATCTCGAACGGCAGGGTCACCACCTCCATGGCGGTCTCGTTGAGGTGGTCGTAGACCGCTGCGTCCTCGGGCTTCACCACCGCGGTGCGGTAGTCGAGGGACGGGACGACCACGACGAGCCGGCCGCCGATGGCGGAGACCTCCTCGGCGAAGAGCGAATCGGCCCCGGCGGCGATGCACGAGACCCCCGTGAGGTCCTCGCTGTACGGCGCCAGCACCTCGCGCAGCGCGGCCCGCACGAGCGGCACGGTCTCCTCGGTCAGGTCGATGTGCCCGGTCACGGCCAGCGTCGTCATGCGCCGTCCCTCCTCAGCTCGGCAGCGGGGCGTGGCGCCCCCGGTCCACTGATACGGCTGCCCCCGTTCCCACCCCCGCACGCCCGGAGCGCGCCTCCCCGGGGCCGGACGGCGGAACGGGGACTACCCGTGCACGCTTCCTCTGTTCGAGCATGGAGTGTACGTTCGTACATGCACGATCCGGGTGACGAACACCCCTCCGCGTTCTCGTGAAAGACACGTACCTGATGGACCTGGCCACCCGTCGCCGCCGCACGGCGCTGTTCCTCTTCTTCCTCGTACCCGGCTTGTCGATCTCCTCGTGGGTGACACGGACGCCCGACATCAGGGATCAACTGGGCGCCTCCACCGCGCAGATGGGGTTGGTCCTCTTCGGTCTCTCCGTCGGCTCGATGCTCGGCATCCTGAGCTCCGGGGCACTGGTGGCCCGGTTCGGCACGAGGCCGGTCATGGGCGTGGGCACGGTGCTGGTCATCCTCGGACTGGCCGTCATCGGCTGCGGCTCCCTGCTCTCCTCCGCCCCCACGGTCGCCGCCGGGCTGCTCCTGTCCGGCGCCGGGATGGGGGGCAGCGAGGTGGCCGTGAACATCGACGGCGCCGAGGTCGAGCAGCTCACCGGACGGGCGGTCCTGCCCACCCTGCACGGCTTCTTCAGCCTCGGCACCGTCGTGGGAGCCCTCGTCGGCATCCTGTGCACCGCCGTCGAGTTCCCGGTGATGTGGCAACTGACCGCCGTGGCCGTCGTCGCCGCCGGAATGTTCGTGTACGCCTTCCGCTCCATCCCCTCCGCGGTCGGCATGACGAAGGGCGCCGGCGCGGCCGGGAGCGGTACGGCACAGGCCCGCCCGGCCGTCTGGAAGGACAGGCGCCTGCTGCTGATCGGCGGCATCATCCTCGCCATGGCGCTGGCCGAGGGCGCCGCCAACGACTGGCTGCCGCTGCTCATGGTCGACGGCCACGGCGTGGACCCCGCCCTGGGCTCGGCCGTCTACGCGGGCTTCGCCGCCGCGATGTCGATCGGCCGCTTCTGCGGCGGCTTCTTCATCGACCGCTTCGGCCGCGCGCCGGTCGTACGGGCCAGCGCCGTGTCGGCGGCCATCGGCCTCACGCTCGTCATCTTCGCCGACTCCCCCGTGCTCGCCGGAGCGGCGGTGCTCTTCTGGGGCCTGGGGGCCTCGCTCGGCTTCCCCGTGGCACTCTCGGCGGCCGGCGACTCCGGCCCCGACTCCGCGGCCCGCGTCAGCCTCGTGGCGATGATCGGCTACATCGCCTTCCTCGTCGGTCCCCCCGGCCTGGGCTTCCTGGGCGACCACTACGGCCTGCGCTCCGCCATGATCGTCGTCCTGGCCATCGTCGTCGTGGCGATCTTCCTCGCTCCGGCCATCGGCGCCCGGCGTCCCGCCGAACCGGACGTGCACACCGCGAAGTTGCCCGCCCCGGACGCCCAGCAGCCGGCCCGGGGCGAGTGACGCGGGAGGCCGGGCAGACGCCGCCGGATGACCGACGTGGAACCCTGGCGACCCGGTGCGGCCGACTCGTAGGCTCCCAGCCATGGAGTGGACAGCGTTGGTCGCCACAGTGGTGGGAGCGGTCATCGGGGTGGGCACCACCCTCGTCACGGAGCGGGTGAACTGGCGGCGGAACGCCGATGAGCAGGACAGGGAGACCCTGCGCACGACGGCCGCCCAGTTCCTGGAGGCTCTGACCGAGGCGCGCGACACCATAAGCGACGCCAGCCGGTCGGAGCACCTGCCCGTCGACGAGCGAGCCCAGCACGCTCGTGCCGCCTTCCTGACCCACGGGGTGCATGCGAAGCAGTACCAACTGGAGCTGCTCGCCCCACCGGAGGTAGCCGAATGCGCCAGGGACGCCGCCCACCAACTGGTGCTCTACCGGGACGCGGTGGCTGCCGGGCACCTGCGTGACGACGCCGCGTGCACCCAGGCCCGGCGCGCGTTCCGGGAGGCCCGCCAGAAGCTCATGGGCACCCTGCGTGCCTCGCTGGTCCGCCCCTGAGCGGCCCCCGGGCCGCACGACCCCGGGGCACCGGACGCGCGGGGGACATCAGGCGCCGGATCGCCGCCCGCGGCAGCGGACGGCTGACACGGCTTCGGCCCGGCGGTGTGATCACCACCGGGATGACACGGCTCGGCCCGGCGGCGTGATCACCACCGGGCCGAAGCCGCTCGCGTACAGCGGGTGCCGTTACAGCACCGGCAGCAGGTTCTTCAGCTCGAAGGCCGTGACCTCGGAGCGGTACTCCTCCCACTCCTGCTTCTTGTTGCGCAGGAAGAAGTCGAAGACGTGCTCGCCCAGCGTCTCGGCGACCAGCTCGCTCTTCTCCATCAGCGAGATCGCCTCGCCCAGGTTCTGCGGGAGCGGCTCGATGCCCATGGCGCGGCGCTCCGAGTCGGAGAGGGCCCAGACGTCGTCGTCGGCGCCGGCCGGGAGCTCGTAGCCCTCCTCGATGCCCTTGAGGCCCGCGGCGAGCAGGACCGCGTACGTGAGGTAGGGGTTGGCTCCGGAGTCGATGGAGCGGACCTCGACGCGCGCCGAGCCCGTCTTGCCGGGCTTGTACATCGGGACCCGGATCAGCGCGGAGCGGTTGTTGTGGCCCCAGCAGATGTACGAGGGGGCCTCGCCGCCGGCGCCGGCGGAGCGGCTGGAGCCGCCCCAGATGCGCTTGTAGGAGTTGACCCACTGGTTCGTCACGGCGGAGATCTCCGCGGCGTGCTTGAGCAGGCCCGCGATGAAGGACCGGCCCACCTTCGACAGCTGGTACTCGGCGCCCGACTCGTAGAAGGCGTTGCGGTCGCCCTCGAAGAGGGAGAGGTGGGTGTGCATGCCCGAGCCCGGGTACTCCGAGAACGGCTTCGGCATGAAGGTGGCCTGCACGCCCTGCTCCAGCGCGACCTGCTTCATGACCAGGCGGAACGTCATGATGTTGTCGGCGGTGGAGAGCGCGTCCGCGTAGCGGAGGTCGATCTCCTGCTGGCCGGGGGCGCCCTCGTGGTGGCTGAACTCGACCGAGATGCCCATCGATTCGAGCATGGTGATCGCCTGGCGGCGGAAGTCCATGCCGACGTTCTGCGGGGTGTGGTCGAAGTAGCCGGAGCTGTCGGCCGGGGTCGGGCGGCTGCCGTCGACCGGCTTGTTCTTCAGCAGGAAGAACTCGATCTCCGGGTGGGTGTAGAAGGTGAAGCCCAGGTCGGAGGTCTTGGCGAGGATGCGCTTGAGCACGAAGCGCGGGTCCGCGAAGGAGGGGGAACCGTCCGGCATCAGGATGTCGCAGAACATCCGGGCCGTGCCCGGTGCCTCCGCACGCCAGGGGAGGATCTGGAAGGTGCCGGGGTCCGGCTTGGCGATCATGTCCGATTCGTATACACGAGCGAAGCCCTCGATCGCGGACCCGTCGAAGCCGATGCCCTCGTCAAAGGCCTGTTCGAGCTCGGCCGGGGCCACGGCGACGGACTTGAGGTAACCGAGAACATCGGTGAACCACAGCCGTACGAAGCGGATGTCGCGCTCCTCAAGCGTCCTGAGGACGAATTCCTGCTGCTTGTCCATAGCCACATCCTTGCAGTTCAGACGGTCCGTGCACCACCGCCCGGGGTAGGGGGGACACCTCAGTATCACGACCCGGGATTTCACCCAGATTACGCACACGGTGTGAGAGAGAGCACGCGGCCACCCACTACGATCGGCGCCCATGGTGCGCAAGGGCCGCAGTGGCTCCCCCGCGGCCCCGCGCACCCAGGTTTTCCGCGTCCCGCTCCCGTCCCTCCCGACCCCTTGGCAGAAGGACCCGACCTCATGAGCTTCGACCGCAGGACCCGCATAGAGCAGATGCGCAACGCCGACCGCGCACGCGACCGCCGCAACAAGGTCGTCGCCATAGGCGTGAGCGCCGCCGTGGTGGCCGGGCTGCTGGGCTTCGGCTCGTACGTGCTCCTGGAGAAGTCCGAGGCGAAGGAGAAGGAGGAGGCGAGCCAGGCCCAGGACTCCAAGCAGACCGAGCAGGAGAAGAAGAAGCTCGCGGCCGAGCCCATCGAGGGCGAGAAGTCCTGGGACCCGAAGAAGCTGGCCCGCAACCACGTCACGACCGAGGTGACGTACCCCATGGAGCCGCCCGTCGGCGGCGACCACAATCCGGCGTGGCTGAACTGCGACGGCGTCGTATACGAAAAGGCCGTCCCGAACGTCAATGCCGTGCACGCCCTGGAGCACGGCGCGGTCTGGGTGACCCACAACGCGAAGGCCTCCCCCACGGACGTCGCCGCGCTGGTCGAACGCGTGAAGAGCACCCCGTACTCGCTGATGTCCCTGTACGAGGGGCAGGAAGGGGCCATCATGCTCAGCGCCTGGGGCAAGCAGGTCACGGTCGACAGCGCGGACGACCCCCGGGTGGCCAGGTTCTTCGCCAAGTACGTCCAGGGCGCGCAGACGCCCGAGCCCGGCGCGCCCTGCACCGGCGGGGTCGACGGGTGAGCGCGGCGCTCAGCCGGCGCACGCGGTGGGTGGCGGGCTCCGCCGTGGCGCTCGCCCTGCTGTTCGCGGGTGCGGCCACCGTCGCCTCCGCGCGGGGCGACGGGGCCGCACCGGGTCCCCGTACGCCCTCCGCCGAATCGGCGGACGCGGGATTCGCCCGGGACATGGCCGTCCACCACCAGCAGGCGGTGGAGATGTCCTTCGTCGTGCGGGACGTGACGAAGGACGAGGACGTACGGAGGCTCGCGTACGACATCGCCAACACCCAGGCCAACCAGCGTGGCATGCTGCTCGGCTGGCTGGACCTGTGGGAGCTGCCGAAGACGGCGCCCGACGGGCAGGGCCCGATGGCGTGGATGCCGGCGGACGGGCACAGCGGGCACGACATGCACGGGACGAAGGGCATGGCGGGCATGGACCACGGCGGGGCGCTCATGCCCGGCATGGCGACCAGGGCCGAGCTCGACCGACTGCGTGATGCGCGGGGGAAGCAGGCCGAGATCCTCTTCCTCCAGCTGATGACGGACCACCACGAGGGCGGGGTCGCGATGGCCCGGGGCTGCGCCACGCGCTGCACCGTGCCCGCCGAGAAGCGGCTCGCGACGGGCATGGTCGAGGCGCAGCAGTCCGAGCTGGACCTGATGGCCGACATGCTCGCCGCCCGTGGTGCCGCTCCGCGCCCCTGAGGACCGGGAGCCCGGCGTACGCCCGTACGGGTGACAGCATTCGCGTGCGCCGGGCAGGAGCGGGACGATGGAGGTGCTCGGGGTCGTACACCAGTGCCCACAGGCACGCAGGAGGCAACCTCATGACCACGGCCAAGGACATCATGCACAGCGGGGCCCACTGGATCCCCGCCCACGAGACGCTCGACCGCGCCGCCCAGATGATGCGGGACCACAAGGTGGGGGCGCTGCCCGTCTCCGCCGAGGGCGAGCAGGACCGGATGGTCGGGATCATCACCGACCGCGACATCGTGATCAAGTGCGTGGCGGCGGGGCACGATCCGTCGGCCGTGACGGCGGGCGAGCTCTGTGACGGCACGCCGCGCTGGATCGAGTCGACGGCCGACGTGAACGCGGTGCTGGACGAGATGCAGAGCCATCGCATCCGCCGCCTCCCTGTCATCGAGAACAAGAAGCTGATCGGCATGATCAGCGAGGCCGACCTCGCACTGCACCTGTCGGACGAGCAGGTCGCCGGCTGGGCGGAGCGGGTCTACTCGCGCACCTGACCTTCCCGCGCCCCTCCTCCCCCGGAACGGGCAGGCACCGCACCCCGGTGCGCCCGGCGTGGGCCCGGTACGTCCGGGTTCCCTGGCGCCCTGGTCAGCGTCGATGCGGCTCCCGGCCCGCGTCCGGGATCCCCGGTCCGCACCACACCGGCCCGTGCGGCCTCCCCGGCCCGGCGTTCTCGCACCCACGAGGCCGCCGGGCCGTCGTGCGCCCCGAGCCCCGCCCCGCACCACGAACCGCTCGCGCCCCGGCCTCGCCTCGCACCGCGCACCTCGCACCTCGCACCTCGCACCTCGCACCTCGCACCCAACACGTCGCGGCTTCCCCCGACGCCCGGCGTCTCGGCCGCCCGCCGCGTCCATCGCTCGCCCGGGTGTCACGGCCGCCCCTTATACCCGACCGGGGTACGGTGCGCCATATGTCTGAAATGCCCTCTCGTCGCACCGTGCTCGGCGCCGGTATCGCCCTGGCGGGAACAGCGGCCGTCGCCTCACCGGCGCTCGCAGCGCCCCGCCCCGCCCTCTCCGCCCCGCGAGCCGCCGACCCGTACGTCACGCCCGACGGCCCGGAGGTGGTGGACGCGGAGACCCGGCGGGGCGCCGGTCCGCTGCGGAAGGTCGCGCTCACCGCCACCCCGTCCCGCATGGACCTGGGCGACGGCCTCACCGTCCCCACCTGGACCTACGGCGACCGCCTGCCCGGTGAGGCGATCCGGGTCACCGCGGGTGACACCCTGGAACTCGCCCTCGCCAACCACCTGCCGCAGACCACCTCGGTGCACTGGCACGGCCTCTCCCTGCGCAACGACATGGACGGCGTGCCGGGCCTGACCCAGCGGGCGATCGAGCCGGGCGCGGCGTTCACCTACCGCTTCGCGGTGACCCGCCCGGGGACCTACTGGATCCACCCGCACTCGGGGGTCCAGCTCGACCGGGGGCTCTACGCGCCGCTGATCGTCGACGACCCGAAGGAACCGCTCGCGTACGACAAGGAGTGGGTGGTCGTCCTCGACGACTGGCTCGACGGGGTGGACGGCTCCACCCCCGACGCGGTGCTCGCCGAACTCACCGGGGGCCGGGCCACCGGCCACGACGGGGGCGGGCACGGTACGGCGGCCACGAAGGCGGACGGGCCCTCCCGGCTGCTGAAGGACGCGCGCAGCGACCTGCTCGGCGGCCACGCCGGCGACGTCGCCTATCCGCACTACCTGGTCAACGGGCGCAGGGCGCAGTCCCCTTCGGTCTTCGAGGCCCGCCCCGGCGACCGCATCCGGCTGCGCGTCGTCAACGCCGGAGGGGACACCGCGTTCCGGCTGGCGCTCGGGGGCCACCGGATGACCGTGACGCACACGGACGGCTTCCCGGTGCGGCACACCGAGACCGACGCGCTGCTGCTGGGCATGGGCGAGCGCTACGACGTGCTGGTGACGGCGGGGGACGGGGTGTTCCCGCTGACCGCGCTCGCCGAGGGCAAGGGGGCGTCGGCGCTGGCCGTGCTGCGGACGGCTTCGGGCGACCTGCCTCCGGCCGGGGTACGGCCCGGGGAGCTGGACGGCGAGGTGCTCGACGCCGCCCGTCTCGTCCCGGACGAGTCGGTGGCCCTCGCGGACCGCGAGCCCGACCGGACCGTGCGGCTCACGCTCACGGGCTCCATGGAGGCTTACGACTGGGGCTTCGACGGCAAGCGGTACGACCCGGCGGTGCGACAGCCCGTCAGGGCCGGGGAGCGGGTGCGGCTGGTCTTCACCAACCGCACCCCGATGTGGCATCCGATCCATCTGCACGGCCACACGTTCGCCCTGGGCGGCACGGGGGCGGGTGCGGGGGCGGGCGCCCGGAAGGACACCGCCCCGGTCCTTCCCGGACGGTCACTGACGGTGGACCTGGACGCGGACAATCCCGGTCTGTGGATGCTGCACTGCCACAACGTCTACCACTCGGAGTCGGGCATGATGACGGTCCTCGGCTACCTGCGCTGAGACCCCCGTGCGCAGTTCCGGCCGGGCGGGTGAGCCGCACGGCCGGACATCGCGTCAGTCAGACGATTACACTGGGCGCGTGCCTCAACTACGTCTCGCACTGAATCAGATCGACGCGACCGTCGGCGACCTGGCCGGAAACTCCGAGTCGATCGTCCACTGGACCCGGCACGCCGCCGAGCAGGGCGCCCACCTGGTGGCGTTCCCCGAGATGGTGCTGACCGGCTATCCCGTCGAGGACCTGGCCCTGCGCTCCTCGTTCGTCGAGGCCTCGCGGCAGGCGCTGCGCGCGCTCGCCCGCCGCCTGGCCGACGAGGGGTTCGGGGAACTGCCCGTCGTCGTCGGCTATCTCGACCGCTCCGAGCACCCGGCGGCGCGCTACGGACAGCCCGCCGGGTCCCCGCGCAACGCCGCCGCGGTGCTCCACCGCGGGGAGGTGGCGCTGAACTTCGCCAAGCACCACCTCCCCAACTACGGCGTGTTCGACGAGTTCCGGTACTTCGTGCCCGGCGACTCGATGCCCGTCGTGCGGGTGCACGGCATCGACGTGGCACTCGCGATCTGCGAGGACCTCTGGCAGGACGGCGGCCGTGTCCCGGCCGCGCGCGCCGCGGGCGCCGGACTGCTGCTGTCGATCAACGCCTCCCCGTACGAGCGGGACAAGGACGACACCCGGCTGGAGCTGGTCCGCAAGCGCGCCCAGGAGGCCGGCTGCACCACCGCCTACCTCGCGATGATCGGCGGCCAGGACGAACTGGTCTTCGACGGCGACTCGATCGTCGTCGACAAGGACGGTGAAGTCGTCGCCCGTGCCCCGCAGTTCTCCGAGGGCAGCGTGATCCTCGACCTGGATCTCCCGGCCGCCGCGGCCGAGGCCCCGTCGGGGGTCGTCAACGACGGGCTGCGGATCGACCACGTGGTCCTGAGCGAGGACCCGCTCCCCGCCTACGAACCGGAGCTGACCGGTGGCTACGCCGAGCGGCTCGACGACGACGAGGAGCTGTATTCGGCGCTGGTCGTGGGCCTGCGCGCGTACGCCGCGAAGAACGGTTTCAGCAGTGTCCTGATCGGGCTCTCCGGCGGCATCGACTCGGCGCTCGTAGCGGCGATCGCCTGCGACGCGCTGGGGGCCCGGCACGTGTACGGCGTCTCGATGCCGTCGAAGTACTCCTCGGACCACTCCAAGGGTGACGCGGCCGAGCTGGCCCGGCGCACGGGCCTGAACTTCCGCACCGTACCCATCGAGCCGATGTTCGACGCGTACATGGGGTCGCTGGGGCTCTCCGGACTGGCCGAGGAGAACCTCCAGTCGCGGCTGCGCGGCACGATGCTGATGGCGCTCTCCAACCAGGAGGGCCAGATCGTGCTCGCACCGGGCAACAAGTCCGAGCTGGCGGTGGGCTATTCGACGCTCTACGGGGACTCCGTCGGCGCGTACGGGCCGATCAAGGACGTGTACAAGACGTCGGTCTTCCGCCTCGCGAAGTGGCGCAACCGTGCCGCCGAGGAGCGCGGGCAGACCCCGCCGATCCCGGAGGCGTCCATCAGCAAGCCGCCGAGCGCGGAACTGCGCCCCGGCCAGGTGGACACGGACTCGCTGCCGGACTACGACGTGCTGGACCGCATCCTGGAGATGTACGTCGACCGGGACCAGGGACGGGACGCCATCGTGGCGGCGGGCTTCGACGACGCGCTGGTGACGAAGACGCTGCGGATGGTCGACACGGCGGAGTACAAGCGGCGGCAGTACCCGCCGGGCACCAAGATCTCGCCGAAGGGCTTCGGCAAGGACCGCCGGCTGCCGATCACGAACCGGTGGCGCGAGTCGAGCTGACGCCTCGCCGGCTGCCGGTCCGCGGCGCGGACCGGCAGCCCTCCCCGGGCGCCCGTGACGCCGGTCCTAGGGCATCCGCCCGATGCCGACGTCCCGCCTCAGTCAGCAGCATGGCCTGACGGGCGCCCCCGACCGGGGGACGCGGTCACGGCGGGTGCGGGGGGCGCGGGATGGCGGCAGGCACGGTGGTACGGGACCGCACGGCCCGGCTGTGCCTCACGGGGTTGCTCGTGTCCGGCTTCGGTACGTCCGCGATGTGGCTGACCGCCGGCATCTGGGTCAAGTCGGCGACCGGTTCGGACAGCCTGGCCGCCCTGACGGTGTGCGCGATGTGGGCGCCGGCGCTCGCGGGCCCGGCACTCGGCGCGGTGGCCGATCTCGTCCCCCGCAGGCGCCTGCTGATCACGGTGAACCTGGTCATGGCGGGCCTGATGACCTCGCTGCTCCTCGTCGGCCCGGAGCACCGGATCGGTGCGCTCTTCGCCGTCCTGTGCGTGTACGGCACGAGTGGCGTTCTCCTGGACGCGGCGGAGGCCGCCCTGGTGGCGCGGGCCGTCGACGCACGGCTGCTGGGCGACTTCAACGGGCTGCGCACGACCGCGAACGAGGGCATGAAACTGCTCGCGCCGCTCGTGGGCGCGGGACTGTTCGCCCGCTACGGGGCGGTCCCGGTGGTCGTGCTGGACGCGGTGACCTTCGCCCTGGCCGCCCTGGTCTTCGCGCGGCTGCGGGTCGAGGAGCCCGCCGGAGCGCGCCGGGCGGCCCGGAAGGCCGGGTGGGGCGGCACGGCGGCGGGCCTGCGGCTGCTGCGCGCGTCGGCGGTGCTGCGCCCGCTGGTGTACGCGGGGGCGCTGACGATGCTGCTCGCCGGGCTCAACGGTGCCTCGGTGTACGCCGTCGTGGACGACGCGCTGGGCCGTCCCCCGGCGTACGCCGGAGTGCTGTACGCCTGCCAGGGTGCGGGTTCCGTGGCCGTCGGGCTGCTGGCCGGGCCTCTGCTGCGGCGGTTGCCCGAGCGGTCCTTCGCGGCGGGGGGCATCGCGGTGTTCGCGGCGGCCGTGGGAGCCCGGGCGCTGGGAGGGGACGCGGTGGCCCTGGCGGCGAGCGTGGCGATCGGCGCGGGACTCCCCTGTGTGCTGATCGCGGCGATGACGGCGGTGCAGAGGGAGGCGCCGGACGCCGTCCTGGGCCGGACCGCCGCGGCGGCGAACTCACTGATGACGGTGCCGAACGCGGTGGCCCTGGCGGGTGGGGCGGGACTCGTCGCGGTGGCCGACGTACGCCTGCTGGTGACGGCGGTGGCCGTGGCGGGGCTGCTCACGGCGGCCCGGCTGTGGCCGGGCGGGGGGGGGGGGGGCGGGCGGGCCCCCCCCCCCCCCCCCCCGGGGCCGGGGGGCCCGCGCGCGGCCCCCGGAGGGGGGGGGGGTGTGGTGGCGGGGGGGAGTATCGCGGAG
>NZ_JBIBEG010000002.1:0-794388 GCF_042902585.1 Streptomyces argenteolus | reverse complement strand
GGGGGGGGGGGCGGGGGGGGGGGGCCGGGGCCGGGGGGGGGGGGCGGGGGGGGGCGGGGGGGGGGGGGCCCCGGGGGGCCGGGGGGGGGGGGGGGGGGGGGGGGCGCGGGGCGCGCCCCCCCACCCGCCCGCCGTCCTGATCCGGGGCCCGCCGGACCGGACGGTTCAGGCCTGGGAGGTGCGTGCCTGCGCGTACTCGCGCGTCTCGGCCCCGGTGCCGGACGCCACGACCCGCGAGACGCCCGGGCTCCGGTCCAGGGCACCCGCCGTGACCGCCACGGCGAGGCCGGCCACGGCCAGCACCGCGCCGACCAGGGCCGGGGACGTCCAGCCCCAGCCGGCCGCGATGGCGACCCCGCCGAGCCAGGCCCCGCCGGCGTTGGCGAGGTTGAAGGCGGAGTGGTTGGAGGCGGACGCCAGCGTGGGCGCGTCCTTGGCCTTCTGCATCACGAGCATCTGGAGCGGCGTCGTCGTCATGAAGCCGATGCCGCCGAGCAGCACGACCATGACCAGGGCCGCCCACTGCACGTGCGCGGTGAACGGGAAGATCACGAGGACGATCGCCAGGGCCCCGAGGGACCCGTAGAGGGTGGGGCGCAGCGCCCGGTCGGTCAGCGGTCCCGCGGCCAGCGCGCCGAGCGTCATCCCGATACCGAAGAGCGCCAGGACGAGCGTCACGGAGGACTCACCGAAGCCCATCGCCTCGGTCGTCATGGAGGAGAGGTAGGAGTAGACAGCGAAGACACCCGCGAAGCCGAGGACGGCGGTGAGCAGGCCGAGGACGACCTGCCGGTTTCCGAGGGCGCCCAGCTCGCGGCGGACGTTCTGGTGCGCCTCGACGGGAATCTGCGGCACGAGGCGGGCGAGCGCGGCCATCGCGAACAGCCCGATCACCGCGACCACCATGAACGTGGCGCGCCAGCCGAGGTGCTGGCCGAGCAGGGTGGCCGCCGGTACACCGACGATGTTGGCGACGGTCAGGCCGAGGAACATCGTGGCGACGGCCCGGGCCTGGCGCCCGTCCGGCACGAGGCGGGCGGCGACGACCGCGCCGACGCCGAAGAACGCGCCGTGCGGCAGACCGGCCAGGACACGGCCGGCGAGCAGCCAGCCGAAGTCGGGCGCGAAGGCGGAGGCGAGGTTGCCGACGGTGAAGAGGGCCATCAGCAGGAGGAGCATCCGCTTGCGCGGAATCCTGGAGCCGAGACCGGTGAGCAGCGGGGCACCGAGGACGACGCCGATCGCGTACGCCGAGACGAGATAACCGGCGGTGGGCACGGACGTTCCCAGATCGTCCGCGACGTTGGGCAGCAGGCCCATCATCACGAACTCGGTGGTGCCGATGCCGAAGGCGCTCACAGCGAGGGCGAGCAGGGCCAGGGGCATGGAAGGACCTTTCGGGCAGGGGCCTCCCGGGCCGAAGGGGCCGGGCGGCGGTGGGTTCATGTGCGGGAGCGTCGGCTTCATTGCCGGGACGGGTTATGTATCCCGTCGGAACAAAGTCTCTCAGACGTTTTATGCCCGGACGTGAACATGCCGTTGCGCGGGGGTGTGATGTGGGCGTCACTCGGCGGCTGCGCCCGCCCCGGGGCGGGCGGCGGGGGCAGGTCGCGAGGAGAGCGAGAGCATCCACGCGCCCGCGAGGGCGGCGCACATCAGCACGGCGCTCACCCAGACCGGGGCACGGAAGCCGAGTCCCGCGCCGAGGGCCAGACCGCCCAGCCAAGGTCCCGCCGCCGCACCGACGTTGAAGGCGGCCGTGGCGTAGGAACCCGCCATCGTGGGGGCGTCGGGGGCGAGGTGGAAGACCCGCGTGATGAGCGTCGTCCCCGTACCGAAGGCCAATGCCCCCTGAAGCAGGACCAGGGCGAGGGCGGCGACCGGGTGGGCGGCGGTCAGGGCGAGGGCCGCCCAGCCGAGGGCCAGCGCGGCCGTGCCGAGGGCGGCGACCACGTCCGGGCGGGCGTCGGCCAGGCGTCCGGCCAGGGTGACGCCCGCGAACGAACCGGCGCCGAACAGCGCGAGCACCAGGGGTACCCACCCCGGGCCGAACCCGGTGACCCGGGTGACGAGCGGTTCCAGATAGGAGAAGGTGCAGAACGTCGCGCCCTGTACGAGCGCCATGACCAGCAGGGTCAGCAGCAGCCGGGGCCGGGCCAGGGCGCGCAGTTCGCTCCTCGCGCTCACCTGCGGCACGCCGTCGGCCCGGCCGCCCGGGACCGCGGCCGAGAGCGCGAGCGCCGCCGGCACGGAGACGAGGGCGACGGCCCAGAACGCCGAGCGCCAGCCCCAGAGTTCACCGAGCGCGGCACCGGCCGGGACGCCCACCACACAGGCCACGGTGACCCCGCCGACGACGACGGCGGTGGCGCGTGCGCGTCGCTGCGGGCCGGCCAGGTCCAGCGCGGTGACGAGTGCGACCGCCCAGAAGCCGGCGTTGGCCAGCGCCCCGGCCACCCGGGTGGCGAGCAGCACCCCGTAACTGTCGGTCAGGGCTCCGGCGACGTGCACGGCGACGAAGACGCCGAGGAGGAGGAGCAGCGCCCGGCGGCGGGGCCAGGCGCGGCCCGCCAGGGCGGTGAGCGGCGCGCCGATCACCATCCCGACGGCGAAGGCCGAGGTGAGCAGCCCGGCGGCGCCCAGTGAGACGTGAAGGTCTCCGGCGATGCCCGAGAGCAGGCCGGACAGCATGAACTCCGATGTGCCCTGGGCGAAGACGGCCAGCCCGAGCACGTACACAGCGAATGGCATGAGAAGGAACCCCTTGTACGGAACCGTCGGTGAGCGAGCGGTGTGCAGGGGATGCGGGCCGCGGCCCGTCGTCACGCGCCGGAGCGCGCGGACGGCGACACGGGGGAACGCCCGGTGTGCTCACGGGACATGAGGGTCGGCCCACACCGCCGGGGAGGATCCGGCGGTGCCGACGGCGCGACGGGGGAAGCCGGGTGACCGCTGGGGTCAGAGGCTTTCGGCGTCACGGAGCGGCCACCGGCGGACCGGCGGCCTGAGTCTGTCGGACTCGGGGCTGGACATGGCGCGAGCCTATCCGGTGCGGTCCCGCACGCGGCAACTCGATTACCGGCCGTGCGCGGGGCACCCGGCTCCGAGCCGTACGCGGACCGGCGCTTGCCGATCCGTGCGCTTGGTCACCCGGCTCCGAGCCGTACGCGGGCCGCGACCGGGAGGTGGTCGCTGTCGGTGGCGGGGAGGGTCCAGGAGGCCATGGGCTCGACGCCCCTGACCATGATCTGGTCGATCCGCGCCATCGGGGACGACGCGGGCCAGCTGAAGCCGAAGCCGTCGCCCGCCGCACCCTGGGTGGAGCGCATCTGGGCGGTGACGGCGTTCAGCGAGCGGTCGTTCATGGTGCCGTTCAGGTCGCCGAGCAGGACCACCCGCTCCAGCGGTTCGTCCGCGATGGCCTCGCCCAGCGCGTCCGCGCTGTCGTCCCGCTGGTTGGCGGTGAAGCCCGCGTTCAGCTTGACCCGCACCGACGGGAGATGGGCGACGTACACCTTCACCGGGCCCTCGGGGGTGGTGACCGTGGCGCGCATCGCACGGGTCCAGCCCAGCTTGATGTCGACGGGGTGGGAGTCCGTCACCGGGTACTTGCTCCACAGGCCCACGGTGCCCTGCACCGAGTGGTGCGGGTAGCGGTCGGCGAGGGCGTCCTCGTACGCCGCGACCTTGCCGCTCGGGAGCTCCTGGAGGGCCACGACGTCCGCGTCGGAGCCCGCGACCTGCTGCGCGGTGCCCGCGGGGTCGGGGTTGCCCGCGTTGACGTTGTGGGTGGCGACGGTGAAGTCGCCACCGGTGCCCGACTTGTCGGCGAACAGGAGTCCGCCGAAGAGGTTGAGCCAGACCGCGACCGGGAGGGTCAGGGCGATCAGCGCGGTGGCGGAGCGCCGTACCAGCCCCAGGACCAGGAGCAGCGGGAGGAGGACACCGAACCAGGGCAGGAAGGTCTCGATGAGGCTGCCCAGGTTGCCGATGGCGTTCGGGATCTCCGCGTGGAAGACCATCACGAGGGTCAGCAGGACCGAGCAGAGGGCGAGGATGATCCCGCGCCGCCAGATGCCCCGGTCCGAGGTCAGTCTGCGGCGCAGGGCCTGGAGACGGGTGTCCGGCCGCGGACCCACGCCGGCGTTCTCGGTGTCCGCCCTGTACGCCTGCACCATTGCGCTCGTCCTCACTGCCTTGCCGTACACATCACCGCGCCTCACGACCCTAGGCGATGGGTGACGTCATTCCCGCCGTCGACGACGGCCGTACTGCCATCAGGACGAAGGAAGGGGCGTGGCGGGTTCCGGAGGGTGAGCCTTGTAACAGAACGATCACACGGGGGTGGCGGCCGGCCCCTCGGCCGTGACCGGCTGTTCCGCGGGCCGGGGCGCGAGGCCCTGGAGGAGGGTCCCGATGATGCGGTCGGCGAGGTCCTCCGGCAGGGGCGCCTCGGGACGGTGGACGGTGCGCACGAGCATCGGCCCGAGGAACAGGTCGTCCATGAGCTCGACGTCGAGGTCGTCGCGGAGCTCGCCCGCCTCCACCGCCCGCCGGACGGCGGCCAGCATCGCGACACGGCGGGGTGCGATGACGGTGGCCTGGTACTCGGTCCACAGCCGGGGGTGCTTCTTCATCTGCACGAAGACGTTGTGCAGCAGGGCGGAGGACC
Source organism: Streptomyces argenteolus (assembly GCF_042902585.1). Lineage (GTDB taxonomy): Bacteria > Actinomycetota > Actinomycetes > Streptomycetales > Streptomycetaceae > Streptomyces > Streptomyces argenteolus. The sequence goes on along the minus strand of NZ_JBIBEG010000002.1, from coordinate 789,716 downwards.
GCTGCGCGAGGCCGCGCGTGCGCATGGACTCCAGCAGCACGCGCAGGTCGTCCAGGCCCGCGCTGCCGGAGACGGTCGGGTCGGCGGGCTCGATGGCGCGCAGGACGTCGACGAAGAGCTCCTCCTTGCCGCTCCAGCGGCGGTAGATGGTGGCCTTGCCCACCCCCGCGGTACGGGCGATCCGCTCGATGGAGAGCCCGTCGAGGGTCTCCCCCGCCTCCAGCAGCTGGACGACGGCGTCCAGGATCGCCCGTTCCACGGCCGCGCTGCGGGGGCGCCCCCGGCGGGGCTCCGCGTCGTGGCAGGGCGGGGCCGCCGGACCCCCGGCCGGGTCCGGTGCCGGGCCCCCGGCCTCGTCCCGCGCCGGGTTCTGTGCCGCCTGCCGCACGTGGGCCGCCTCTCGCTGCGCTCTCCGCCGTTCGTCGTTCGCCGTCCCTCCGATTCTCGCCGACCGGTGGGGGCCGGGGCGAACGGCGGGTCCGGGTCAGCTCTGGTGCACCGGCTCCTCGGCCGGGGCCCCGCCGGGCACCGGTCCGGGCCGTTCCGGTTGCCGGCCCGGGAGGAAGGCGGCCACCACCGCGGCGCCGATCAGGGCGACCGCGGCCGAGCCGAGCGCGGTGACGTGCATCGCGCCGATGAAGGCGTCGTTCGCCGCCGCGACCAGCGGCCTGCCCGCCGCGCCCAGCTTCTCCGCGACGCCGAGGGTGGCTTCGATGGACTCGCCCGCGACGTCCCGCGCACCGGCCGGTACGGCGCCGAGGTGGCCCTCGATGTCGCCCCGGTAGACCGTGGAGAGCACCGAGCCGAGCACGGCGATGCCGAGCGCCCCGCCCACCTGGCGGAACGTGTTGTTGATCGCGGAGCCCGAGCCGGCCCGCTCGCGGGGAAGGGCCTGCATCACGGCGACGGTGACCGGCGGCATGATGTGCGCCATGCCGGTGCCCTGGACGAAGAAGACCAGGCACAGCACCCACAGCGGGGTGTCCACGTCGAACAGGGCGAAGGCGGCGAGGCCCGCGGCGACGAGCAGCATGCCGACGGTGCACACCGCGCGGGCGCCGAAGCGGTCCACGACCAGGCGGGCGCGGGGCGCGAAGATCATCTGGGCGGCGGCGAGCGGCAGGATCAGCAGCCCCGACTCCAGTGCGGTGTAACCCCGCACGCTCTGGAGGTAGAAGGCGGAGAAGAACGTGACACCCATCAGCGCGAAGAAGACCAGCGCGATGGCCGCGACGGCGGCGGAGAAGGCCGGCTTCCTGAAGTAGGAGATGTCGATCGACGGGTGGGTGCTGCGCTTCTCGTGCCAGACGAAGGCGGTCAGGACCAGCAGGCCGCCGATCAGCGGTGCCAGGACGGTGACGTCGGTGAAGGAGGCGAGTTCGCCGCCGCGGATGATGCCGTAGACCAGCAGGACCAGGCCGACGATGGACAGGACGACGCCGAGCGGGTCGACCCGGCCGGGTGCGGGGTCCTTGGAGTCGGGCACCAGCACGGCCATGGCGACGAGGGCGACGACCACCACGGGCACGTTGACCAGGAAGATCGAGCCCCACCAGAAGTGTTCGAGGAGCACCCCGCCGGTGATCGGGCCGATCGCGATGCCGAGGCCGACGCTGCCGGCCCAGATGCCGATCGCCTTGGGCTGCTCGTCGCGCTCGAAGACGTTCATGAGGACCGCGAGGGTGGCGGGCATCACGAACGCCGCACCGAAGCCCATCAGCGCGCGCCAGGTGATGAGTTCACCGGGCGTGGTGGAGAGCGCGGCGAGGCCGGAGCCGACACCGAAGACGAGGATGCCGGCCAGCAGGACCTTCTTGCGGCCGATGCGGTCGCCCAGCAGTCCCGCGGTGAACAGCAGCCCGGCGAAGACGAGCGTGTAGGAGTTGATCGCCCACTCGAGCTCGCTCTGGGTGGCGCCGATACCCGTCGGCGCGGGGCTGGCGATCGTCTTGACCGCGACGTTCAGGATCGAGTTGTCCAGGACGACGATGAGCAGGCTGAACATGAGGACGCCGAGGATGGCCCAGCGGCGGCGGTGGACCGCCTCCGGGACGCGTGGCGCGGCGGCGGGAGCGCCGGACGGTATGGACATGGCGACAACTCTAGACGCCTTCCAATACGAGACCGTCTCGTATTGGAAAGACTTTACCCGGTCGCCCTCCACCGTTCACCGGACGCCGTTCGCCCGCCGCCGGTGGGCCCACTTCACGGGAACGGCCGCGGGATGCCACCATGGAAGGGATCCGGGGACGCCGTCAGGGCGCCTCGAGATGACGAAGGAGCCGTTGGCCATGTCGCTTCAGGCTGCGCAGAACCAGTCCGCCACTCCCCCCGCGGGCCCCACTCCCGGTACGGGCAAGGCCCTGTACGGGGGCAAGAGCACCCGTCGCATCAGCGTCCACGACATCGCCGCCGCCACCGAGCGCGGCGAGAAGTGGCCCATGCTGACCGCCTACGACGCGATGACCGCGTCCGTCTTCGACGAGGCCGGCATCCCGGTCATGCTCGTCGGCGACTCGATGGGCAACTGCCACCTCGGATACGAGACCACCGTGCCCGTCACGATGGACGAGATGACCGTGCTCTCGGCCGCCGTCGTACGGGGCACCAAGCGCGCCCTCATCGTGGCCGACCTGCCCTTCGGGGCGTACCAGGAGGGCCCGGTCCAGGCGCTGCGCAACGCCACCCGGCTGATCAAGGACGCCGGCGTCGGCGCGGTCAAGCTGGAGGGCGGGGAGCGTTCGCACGAGCAGATCAGGCTGCTGGTGGAGGCGGGCATCCCGGTCATGGGCCACATCGGCCTGACCCCGCAGTCCGTCAACGCGATGGGGTACCGGGTGCAGGGCCGTGGCGAGGAGGCCGCGCAGCAGCTGCTGCGCGACGCGAAGGCGGTGCAGGACGCGGGCGCGTTCGCCGTCGTCCTGGAGCTCGTACCGGCCGAACTGGCCGCCGAGGTGACCCGCACCCTGCACATCCCGACCGTCGGCATCGGCGCCGGGCCGGAGACGGACGCCCAGGTGCTCGTCTACACCGACATGGTCGGGCTGACCGGCGGCAAGGTGCCGCGCTTCACCAAGCAGTACACGAACCTGCGTCAGGTGATGACCGACGCCGCCAGGGCGTACGCCGAAGAGGTCGTCGGCGGCACGTTCCCCGCGGCGGAGCACACCTTCCACTGACGCACCGCTGACCACTGCCGCACCACCGACAGCCCGCCGACTTCCCCCATCGGCGGGCTGTCGCCTGCTGTCACCGACATGTCGGTGACTTGTCGGTGAGCGCTGGTCTGATGGGGTCCATGACGCGAAACGACAAGAACCTCATCAGGGGCGGCACCAACGCCGTCGAGGTACGGGGGCTGGTCAAGCACTACGGCACGACCAAGGCACTGGACGGCGTGGACCTCGACGTACGCGAGGGGACCGTCCTCGGCGTGCTCGGTCCCAACGGCGCCGGAAAGACCACGCTCGTACGCTGCCTGTCCACCCTGATCCAGCCCGACGCCGGGCACGCGGTCGTGGCGGGCTACGACGTGGTGAGGCAGCCGCGCCAGCTGCGCCGCACCATCGGCCTGACCGGGCAGTACGCCTCGGTCGACGAGAAGCTCTCCGGCTGGGAGAACCTCTACATGATCGGGCGCCTGCTCGACCTGCCGCGCAAGAAGGCCAGGGCCCGCGCCGACGAGCTGCTGGAGCGCTTCTCGCTCACCGGCGCGGCGAAGAAGGCCGCGATGGAGTACTCCGGCGGCATGCGGCGCCGGCTGGACCTCGCCGCGTCCATGATCGGCAGCCCGGCCGTCCTCTACCTGGACGAGCCGACCACGGGGCTCGACCCCCGCACCCGCAACGAGGTCTGGGACGAGGTGCAGCGGATGGTCGCGGAGGGGGCGACCGTGCTGCTCACCACCCAGTACATGGAGGAGGCGGAACAGCTCGCGAGCGAGCTCACCGTCATCGACCAGGGCAAGATCATCGCCCGGGGCGGGGTCGAGGAGCTCAAGGCCAAGGTCGGCGGACGCACCCTGCAGATCCGCCCCTCGGACCCGGCCGAGCTGGCCGCGATGGCACAGGCGCTGCGCGAGGCAGGTCTCGACGGCGTCGCGGGCGCCCAGGCGGTCCCGGACGAGGGTCTGCTCCACGTACCGATCCTCAGCGACGAGCAGCTGACCGCGGTCATCGGGCTGCTCGGCACCAGGGGCTTCTCCCTCGCCCACGTCGCCACCGCGCTGCCCAGCCTGGACGAGGTGTTCCTCGCCATCACGGGCGACAAGGCCACCGTCACCGACACGAACCCCCAGGAGGTCGCGGCATGAGCACGACGACTCTGACGCCCACCCCCACCGGCGCGGGCACGCCCGTCCCCTCCGCGAAGCTCCACGACGAGGGCCGGATCGGGCTGCGGAACAACCTGCGCCACATCGGGGCACTCGTACGGCGCAACCTGCTCCAGATCAAGAAGGATCCGGAGTCGATGTTCGACGCGCTCCTGATGCCGGTCATCTTCACGCTGCTCTTCGTGTACGTCTTCGGCGGCTCGGTGGGCGGCAGCATGGGAGGCGGCCGGCAGGAGTACCTCAACTACCTGATCCCCGGTCTGATGGCGATGATGGGCATGAACATCGCCATGGCGGTCGGTTCCGGCGTCAACGACGACTTCCGCAAGGGGGTCATGGACCGGTTCCGCACGATGCCGATCGCCCGCTCCTCGGTGCTCATCGCGAAGATCGTGGTCGAGCTCGGCCGGATGATGGTCGCCACGCTGATCCTGCTGGCCATGGGCTTCGGGCTCGGTATGGAGCTGCAGGAGCCGGTGCTCGGGCTGGTCGCCGCCATAGCACTGTCGGCCGCGTTCGGCGCCGCCATCATGTGGATCTTCATCCTGCTCGGACTGACCATGAAGACGGCCCAGGCCGTCCAGGGGATGGGGATGCTCGTGCTGATGCCGCTCCAGTTCGGTTCGTCCATCTTCGCGCCGACGCAGACCATGCCCGGGTGGCTCCAGACGTTCACCGACTACAACCCGCTGTCCAACCTGGCCGACGCCGCCCGCGCCCTGATGATGGGCGGCCCGCTCGCCCACTCGGTCTGGGTGACGCTCGGCTGGACCGTGGTCATCACCGGGGTGATGGCCCCGCTCGCGGTGGCCAAGTTCCGCAAGAAGTCCTGACGTCCCGGCCGCTTCCCCCGGGACCGGGCCGGCCGACGGCCCGGACCGGAGGCCCTAGGCGGGCGTGTACGGGTCCGTCAGGGCGGTGGCCTCCCCCAGGGTGAGGCCACCGCCTTCGGCGTACGCGGCTCCGTACACGTCGTCGTCGGCCACCTTCGCCCGCACAACGTCCACGGTCGCCGCGAGGTTCTCGCGCTCCAGCGCGGTCGGCACGTGCCCGGCCGGGACCAGCGCCCCGTGCAGGCCGAGGAGCATCGCCGCGTCCCTGCCGGAGCGTTCGCCGCCCAGTCCGGCCACGGCCCTGGCGAGCGTGACCAGATGGGCGGAGGCCATCTGGGGCGCCACCATCAGCGCCATCCGGTCCTGGGACCTCTCCAGCGCGGTGCGGGCACGGACCACGGCGTCGGCGTGGCGCCCGTCGGCGTTGTCCAGCCAGGCCAGCATGCCCTGGACGAAACCCGCGAAGATCGCCAGGGTCTCGGACCCGAAGTCCTCCAGCATGTCGTCCAGATGCTGCCGCGCCTCGGCGGTGCGGCCGGTCCGGCCCAGCCACTGGGCGAGGTAGAGCCGGGCCGCGGGCCGGGCCTCGTTCCCTGTCTTTCTGCCCTCGGCCAGCACCTCGCGCAGGATGCGCTCCCCCTCCTCGCCACGGTCGATCTCGCAGAGCGCCGAGGCGTAGCGGGCGCGCAGCAGCATGACCTGCGCCTGGGCGCCCAGCCGTTCCGCGTACGCGACGGCGGCACGGAAGTCCTCGGCTGCCGCCGCGCTGTCACCGGCGCGCTCGTTCGCCTCGCCCCGGGAGGAGTACGCCTCCGCGATGCCCCACGCGTCGCCGAGCCGGACGAAGATCTCCAGGCTCTCGTCGGCGTCCCGCAGGGCCTCTCCCGTCGAGATGGAGCTGTTGGCCAGCAGGTTGGCCCGCATCTGGAGGGCGGAGGCGAGCTCCCACGCGTAGCCGAGGTCCCGGCAGGTGCGGACCGTCTCGGCCGTGAGCTCGTACAGCTGCGCGGCGTCACCGGTGAAGATGATGGCGAACAGCCAGAGGGAACCGGGCATGCGGCAGGTCTGCGGCTGGCCCGCCCGGTACGTGGCGGCGATCGTGCGCAGCCGCGCCATCCCCCGTTCGGTGATCCAGTCGTCCGCCCCGTGGTCCAGGTTGGCCAGCTGGATCAGGCGCACCCCGCGCCGTGCCTCCTGGAGCAGCTCGGGCTCCATCGGCGGCGGCCGGTCGGTGCACCGTTCGAGCAGGGAGGGGACGGGCCCGGCCGGCCCGGCGAACGGGTCGGGGCCCAGGGAGGCCGTGGCCCCGGCCCAGTGCCTCGCCTCCGCGCGGAGGTCGCGCATGTGCCAGTACCAGGCCAGGGACAGCACGAGACAGAGCGCCTCGTGCTCGTCCCGGGCGGCCGTCGCCCGGCGCAGGGCGGTGCGCAGGTTCTCGTACTCGCGCTCGAACCGCTGGAGGGCGGCGAACTGCCCCGCACCACGGAGTTCGGGGTCGGTGGTACGGGCGAACTCCCGGTGGTACACCAGGTGCTGCCGTTCGGCCGCCGACCGCTCCCCCGCCTCGTCGAGGCGTTCCGCGGCGTACTCGGCGACGGTTTCGAGGAGTCGGTAGCGCATGTCCCCGTCGGCCTCGGGGGCCGCCACGACCAGGGACTTGTCGACCAGGGAGCCGAGCAGGGGCGCCACGTCGCGGGCGTCGACCGGGGTGGCACCGGGCAGGGAGCAGACCTCCTCGGCGGCGGCGATGGCACAGCCGCCGGCGAACACCGACAGGCGGCGCAGTACGGCGCGTTCGTCCTCGTCCAGGAGGTCCCACGACCAGTCGACGACCGCGCGCAGTGCCTGCTGGCGCGGGAGCAGGGTGCGGCTTCCGCCGGACAGCAGGCGGAAGCGGTCGTCGAGGCGGTCGGCGATCTGGCGCGGGCCGAGCATCCGCAGCCGGGCGGCGGCGAGCTCGATGGCGAGCGGCAGTCCGTCGAGCCGCCGGCAGATCTCGGCGCAGGCCGCCGCGGTGTCCTCGTCACCGTCCACCCGGAAACCGGGCCGGGCCGCGGCACCCCGGTCGGCCAGCAGGCGCAGGGCCACGGGGGCGGGCAGCGGGTCGACGGGGCGCACCAGTTCACCGGGGACGCCGAGCGGTTCGCGGCTGGTCGCCAGGACGGTGAGGCCGGGGCAGCGGGTGAGGAGGTGGTCGGCGAGCCGGGCGGCCGAGCCGATGACGTGCTCGCAGTTGTCGAGCAGCAGGAGCATGCGCCGTCGCGAGCAGTGCTCGGTGAGCCGGGCGACCGCGTCGTCCGCCCCGCCCTCGGAGATGCGCTCCACGGCGCGGAGCCCTTCGGCCCCGGCGCCCCGCAGCACCGTCTCGCGCGCGCCGAGCGCGCTGAGCACGGCCTCGGGGACCGCGTCCGGGTCGTCGACGGGGGCGAGCTCCGCCAGCCAGACGCCGTCCGGCCAGGAGGCGGAGACGGTCTCGGCGGCCTCCTGCGACAGCCGGGTCTTGCCCGCGCCACCCGGACCGAGCAGGGTGACCAGCCGCGCCCGGGTCAGGTCCTCCCCCAGGGCGGCGATGTCGGCCTCGCGCCCGACGAAGCTCGTGAGCCTGGCCCGCAGGTTGCCCTGGGGCGCCGGGCGTGGGGCGGGGCCGGGGGCCGCCGGGCCGGGCCCGTCCTCGTGGAGCAGTTCCTCGTGCAGGGCGCGCAGGGCGGAGCCGGGATCGGCTCCCAGCCGCTCGGCGAGGACGGTGCGGACCTCGTCGTAGGCGGCGAGCGCCTGGGCGGTGCGGCCGGCGTCTCGCAGCGCTCTGATCCGCAGGGCCTGGAGGGGCTCGTCCAGCGGGTGGTCCGCGCAGAGCCCCGCCAGTTCGGGCAGTGCCTCCTCGGCACGGCCGTGCGCGAGGACGGCCTCGATCCTGGCGCGGCGCGCGTCCAGGCGCAGCGCCTCCCAGCGGGCCGCGGCCACGGCGCGGTCGGGCAGGTCGGCGAGGGCGGGCCCCCGCCACAGGGCGAGCGCCTCGTCCAGGAGGGGGGCGGCCTTCACCGCGTCACCCCCGGCCATCGCCCGCACGCCCTCGCCCGCCAGACGCTCGAAGCGGTGCAGGTCCACGGTGTCCGGGTCGGCGTCGAGGCGGTAGCCGTTCTCCGCCGACACCACGGCCTCCCGCCCGAGTGCGCGCCTGAGCCGGCCCACCAGTGCCTGGAGGGCGCCGGGGGCGTCCGCGGGCGGGTCGCCGTCCCACACCTCGTCGACGAGCACCCCGGCCGGGACCGTGCGCCCCGGCCGCAGGGCAAGCACGGTGAGCAGGGCGCGCAGCCGCGCCCCGCCGAGGGCGACGGGCGTGCCGTCGGCGCGGAGGGCGCGGGTGGTACCGAGGATGCCGTAGTGCACGCGCCCATTGTCCGTGACGGCTCGCGGCGCCGTGGAACTACCACCCGCCCACGAGACGTTCTCGCCGTGCCACCCCGTAGCCTCGGGGGCTCGTCGCGATCCGCCGGCCACCGTCCAGTCCTCAGGAGTTCCCTCGATGACCACCGCGTTCCGCCGTCCCAGCGACCGGCGGGTCAGTCCGATCTTCCTGGGGATCGCCGCCGTCATGGCCGTCTCGGGCTGGGCGGTGTGGACGGACTTCGCCGAGCAGACCGGCTTCGCCGTCTTCCTCTTCGTCACGGCGGCCTGGATCGTCTCGCTCTGTCTCCACGAGTACGCGCACGCGCGCACCGCACTGCACAGCGGCGACATCTCGATCGAGGCGAAGGGCTATCTGACCCTCAACCCGCTCAAGTACACCCACGCCCTGCTGAGCATCGTGCTGCCCGTGCTGTTCGTGATCATGGGCGGTATCGGTCTGCCGGGCGGGGCCGTCTACATCGAGCGGGGCCGCATCAGGGGGCGCTGGAAGCACAGCCTGATCTCCGCGGCCGGGCCCCTGACGAACGTGCTGTTCGCCGTCGTCTGCACGGCGCCGTTCTGGCTGGGCGCGCTGGACGGTGTCCCGATCTCGTTCCGGCTCGCGCTCGCCTTCCTGGCGCTGCTCCAGGTGACTGCGGCGATCCTGAACTTCCTGCCGGTCCCCGGCCTCGACGGCTACGGGGTGATCGAGCCCTGGCTCTCGTACAGGATCCGCCGCCAGGTGGAGCCGTTCGCGCCGTTCGGGCTGCTCGCGGTCTTCGGGCTGCTGTGGATCCCCGAGGTCAACGGCGTGTTCTTCGACGCCGTTGACGCACTGCTGCGGGGCCTGGGCGTCAGTGAGGTCGAGACGTACTGCGGGCTCGACACCTACCGCTTCTGGCAGGAGTGGTTCGGCGACCAGGACCCGGGCTGCGCCCTGATCCGCTAGCGGGCTGCGGCCTCGGCGCGGGCCTCCGCCTTGTGCCGGCGCAGGTAGAACCAGGCCATGTTCGAGGAGAGCCCGGCGAGCAGCACCCACACGATGCCGAGGAAGCTGCCCTGGACGAACGAGACCACGGCCGCGGCGACGGCGAGGACGCAGACGACGAGGGAGTAGAGAGCGAGGCGGGGCATGAGGGCGGGTGCTCCTGTCCGGGGATGGTGCGCGGTCCTCCCCAGTGTCCCTCATGCCCGATTCGGCTCCGGGACGGGCTCCTCACACGTCGGTGGTGCGCAGCCCCGCGTGTGCCTTGTAGCGGCGGTTGACGGAGATCAGGTTCGCCACCAGCGACTCGACCTGGTGCGCGTTGCGCAGCCGGCCGGCGAAGACGCCGCGCATGCCGGGGATGCGGCTCGCGAGCGCCTGCACGGTGTCCGTGTCGGCACGCGCCTCTCCGAGCACCATGACGTCGGTGTCGATCTCCTCGATGGACTCGTCCTGGAGCAGCACCGCCGACAGGTGGTGGAAGGCGGCGGTCACGCGTGAGTCCGGGAGCAGGGCCGCGGCCTGCTCGGCGGCGCTGCCCTCCTCGGGCTTCAGGGCGTAGGCGCCCTTCTTGTCGAAGCCGAGCGGGTTGACGCAGTCGACGACGAGCTTGCCCGCGAGCTCCTCGCGCAGGGACTCCAGCGTCTTGGCGTGTCCGTCCCACGGCACCGCGACGATCACGATGTCGCTGCGGCGCGCGCACTCGGCGTTGTCCGCGCCCTCGACGCCGTGGCCGAGTTCGGCCGCCGCGGCCTCGGCCCGGTCCGCGGCGCGGGAGCCGATGACGACCTTCTGCCCGGCGCGGGCGAAGCGGTAGGCGAGACCCCGGCCCTGGGGACCGGTTCCGCCGAGCACGCCGACGGTCAGGCCGGACACGTCGGGCAGGTCCCACGGGTCCTTGGCGGGGGGCTTGGGCGCGCTGCCACTGTCATTCGTAGTCATGGCGCCGACCCTACTGCCAGGTAAAGAACGCGTCCCCGAAGCCGAGCACGGTGCGACGAGCGTCACGGCGGCCGGCACCCCCGCGGAGCCCGCCGGCGTGCGAACCGTGCGTGCCGCGCAAGCCCCGTCGCCGTACTTCCCGTTCGGGTGGATTACGGCGATCGGGCAGCCGCGGGGGCACGGCCGGGGCATGATGCCGGGCCATGGATGCCGTACGAGTCGCCCTGCTGCGTGAGGTCCTCGCGGGGACGGAGTGGCCCGCCGCGGCCAGGGGCTTCGCCCGGACCCTGCGGTCGTCGGTGGTCCCGCGGGGCGGAGGGCTGCTGCTGGTGGGGACCGAGGTCTACGAGCCGTGGCACATGGCCGCCCACCTGGTCGACGAGTCCACCTGGTCGGGACTCCCGCAGCTGCGGCCCACGCTCGTACGCCACCGGGTGGAGCCGGACGACCCGGTGCACCTGGCCGTCGGCCTGGGCCGCATCGAGGCGGCCGGGCGCGGCGAGACGCTGCTGGTGGTCGCGCCGGAGCGGCCGGACGGCGGGCTGCTGGAGCGCGTGCACGACGCACGCCGGGCGGGGGCGACCGTGCTGTCGCTGGACGGCGGCGATCCGGAGGTGCGGGGCCTCGCGCACGAGGCGCTGACGGTGACCGCCGACGACGAGGTGGATCTGGACACCGTCCAGCACCTCGTCAGCGCGGCGGCCGGCGAGAACGGCGCCCCGGCCCCCCGGGGCCGCCGGACGTTCCGCGACCGGCTCTCCCGCCTCGCCGACCAGCTGACGGCCCCGCCGCCGGCCCGCTGGTGAGGTGCCGGGGCCACCCACCCCGGCACAAATGGGTTGCCGGGAGCGGCGAGGCGGCCGAGCATGACTCCCCGTGACCTCTCGTCTGCTGCCCGATCTCTCCCCCTGGCGTTCGTCCGCCGACTTCCGGCTGCTCTGGGTCCAGGGGCTGATCACCTATTTCGGCAGCTTCATGGCCCTGATCGCGCTGCCGCTCCAGATCAAGGACCTCACGGGCTCACCGCTCGCCGTCGGAGCCATGGGCGCCGTGGAGCTCGTGCCCCTGGTGGTCTTCGGGCTGTACGGAGGTGCGCTCGCCGACTCCGCCGACCGGCGCAAGGTCATCCTCGGCACGGAGGCCGGGCTCGGCCTGCTGGCCGTCGTCCTGCTGGCGAACGCCCTCGCCCCCGAGCCCGCGCTCTGGCCGCTGTACGTGGTGGCGGGCGGGGTTTCCGCACTGGCCGGGCTCCAGCGGCCGGCGCTCGACTCGCTGATGGCCCGGATCGTCCCGCACGGCCAGCAGACCGCCGCCGCCGCGCTGAACTCCCTGCGCTGGCAGGTCGGTGCGATCGCCGGGCCCTCGCTGGCCGGTGTGGTGGTGGCCTACGCGGGGCACGCCACCGCCTACGGGGTCACCGTCGTCACCTTCGCCGTCTCGGTCCTGCTGTGCCTGCGGCTGTCCTCGGCGCCGCCCGCCCGTGACGCCGAGAAGCCGTCGCTGCGCGGGATCGCCGAGGGTGCGCGGTACGCCTGGAGCCGCCCGGTGCTGCTGGGCACGTACGCGATCGACCTCGCCGCGATGTTCTTCGCCTTCCCGAACGCGATCTTCCCGTTCCTGGCGGACGAGCTGGACGCGGAGTGGTCGCTGGGCCTGATGTACGCGGCGGGGTCGGTGGGGTCGTTGCTGCTGGGGCTGACCAGTGGCTGGACCTCACGGGTGCGCCGGCACGGACTGTTCGTCGTCGGCGGCGCGGCGGTGTGGGGCCTGGCCGTCGCGGCGGCGGGGTGGTTCGGGAACGTCTGGCTGGTGCTGTGCTGCCTGGGGGTCGCGGGCGCCGGCGACATGCTGAGCGGACTCGGGCGCTCCACGATCTGGAACCAGACCGTCCCCGACGCGCTGCGGGGCAGACTCGCCGGGATCGAGGTCCTCTCGTACAGCGTCGGCCCCCAGCTCGGCCAGGTCAGGGCCGGCGCGATGGCGGGCTGGACGGGGACGCGGACCGCGGTCTGGTCGGGCGGGGTGGCGTGTGTCGCGTCCGTCGCGCTGCTGGCCGTGGCGCTGCCGAAGCTCCTCACGTACGACTCCGAGACGGACGAGGACGCCGCACGGCGGCGTGCCGTGGGCGTCCACCCCGAGGAGACTCCGGCGGTCTAGTCCGGCGCCTCGTCCGTCGGCCGGTCCGTGCGGTCGTGCCACTTCGGGTCGTTCTCCCACTCCAGATTCCGCTCGCGCGCCGTGTCCATCGCGCGCTGCGCCTCCTCCCGGGTGGTGTACGGACCGAAGCGGTCCTTCGCCGGGCACTCGGGCCCTTCCTCGACCTTCTTGTGCTCCAGGCAGTAGTACCACTCGCCCGGTTTGCCCACCGTGCGCTTCTTGAACAGGGCCATTGCGGGATCCTTTCCTCGTTGCCATGGTGCCCCGAGTGCGCTGGTTAGACTCGCCGACATGTCTGGCCAGTCACTGCTCGTACCAGGGGAGATCACTCCCGTCCGTTCCGTTCCCGGAAACATCCGGCGCCCCGAGTACGTCGGGAAGCCCGCTCCCACGCCGTACACCGGGCCGGAGATCCAGGACTCCGACACCGTGGAGCGCATGCGGATCGCGGGCCGCATCGCGGCGCAGGCGATGGAGGAGGCCGCCAAGCACATCGCCCCGGGCGTCACCACCGACGAACTCGACCGCGTGGCCCACGCGTTCATGGTGGACCACGGGGCGTATCCGTCGACCCTCGGCTACCGGGGCTTCCCGAAGTCGCTCTGCACCTCGGTCAACGAGGTCATCTGCCACGGCATCCCCGACTCCACGGTGCTGCGGGACGGTGACATCGTGAACCTCGACGTCACGGCGTACATCAACGGTGTGCACGGCGACAACAACGCCACCTACCTCTGCGGCGACGTCGACGAGGAGTCCCGGCTCCTCGTGGAGCGCACCCGGGAGTCGCTGAACCGCGCCATCAAGGCGGTCCGGCCCGGCCGGCAGATCAACGTGATCGGCCGCGTCATCGAGTCGTACGCCAAGCGTTTCGGCTACGGGGTGGTGCGCGACTTCACGGGGCACGGGATCAACTCGTCGTTCCACTCCGGGCTGATCATCCCCCACTACGACAGCCCGCACGCGACGACCGTGATGCAGCCCGGGATGACGTTCACCATCGAGCCCATGCTCACGCTCGGCACCCACGACTACGACATGTGGGACGACGGCTGGACCGTGGTGACGAAGGACCGCAGGCGGACCGCCCAGTTCGAGCACACACTGGTGGTGACGGAGACGGGGGCGGACATCCTCACCCTCCCGTAGGGCGCGTTCCGCGCGGGCGGACTTACCGACAGGCAGTCGGGAACCTGTTGACTTAGGTAAGCCTAAGCAGGAGGATCGGCGTACTGGTGCACGGCAGCACGCACGCGGCGCATCCACATGTACGTTTCTGTCCGGACTTCCCGTCCCCCAGGTCCCCGGAGGCCCGTTTTGAACGCAACCGCCACCACCCCCTTCTCCACGCTCATCCGCACCGCCTCGCACGAGCAGCACACGGAGGCCGAGTCCTCGACCTTCATGAGCGACATGCTCGGGGGGCGGCTCGGGGTGGAGGCGTACACGCGCTACACCGAGCAGCTGTGGTTCGTCTACCGGGCGCTGGAGGACGGGGCGGAGCGCCTGCGCGAGGACCCGGTGGCGGGGCCCTTCATACGGCCGGAGCTGATGCGCCGCGCCGAACTGGAGCGCGACCTCGGCCATCTGCGCGGCGCGGGCTGGCGCGAAGGGCTGGAGCCGCTGCCCGCCACCGCCGCGTACGCCGAGCGGGTCGCCGAGTGCGCCCGTGCGTGGCCGGCCGGATACGTCGCCCACCACTACACCCGCTACCTCGGGGACCTCTCGGGCGGCCAGATCATCCGGGGCACCGCGGAGAAGACCTGGGGGTTCGCGCGCAAGGGCGACGGGGTGCGCTTCTACGTGTTCGAGCAGATCGCCAACCCGGCCGCCTTCAAGCGGGAGTACCGCGAGCTGCTGGACGCGGTGAACGCCGACGATCTGGAGAAGCAGCGCATCGTCGACGAGTGCAAGCGCGCCTTCGCGCTGAACACCGCCGTCTTCCACGAGCTCGGCGAGGTCTTCCCGCTCGCCTCGTGACCGGGTGACTCCGGAGTCACGGACTCACAGGGTCAGGAGGCGAGCACCAGAAGGACGCGGCCCCCCACCTCCATCGTGCCGTCCGGAGCGGGCGCGGTGAGGATCTGGGAGCCGCGCCCCTGCCTGATGTTCAGGGCGCGGCCGAGCGCGGCGCTCAGCAGCATGGCCGCCGCTCCGGTCGCCTCGTCCTCCGCGATGCCGTCGTCGCGCCGCGGGAAGGCCCGGGCCCGCACGCGGCCCGCCGCCTCGTCCTCCCAGGCCCAGACGTAGACCCAGCCCTCGCCGGGCGGCGGCCCCGTCAGCGCCTCGACCTCGGCGACCGATCCGTACTGCTCCAGCGTCCTCGGCGGCGCCCACTCGGGGCGGGCGGTGATCCAGGTGAACTCCCCGTCCTGACGGGCCGTCACGTCCCCGACGGGCAGCTCCAGCAGGTCCAGGTCGAGCAGCCAGGCCGTGCCGACGAGCGGGTGCCCGGCGAAGGGCAGCCGCAGCCCGGGTGTGCGGATGTCGACGGTGCCGCGCTCCGGGTCGTCCACGAAGACCGTCTCGCTGAAGCCGAGCTTGCGGGCGAGCGCCTGCCGGGACGCGTCGTCGGGATAGCCCCGTCCGTCGCGTACGACGCCGAGGGCGTTGCCGTGACTGCCGTCGGGGGCGCAGAACACACGCAGTACGTCGATGCCGGCGGGTACGTCGAAGTCGTTCACGTCCGCATTCAAGCACCCGCGCGGGCATCTCGACGCCCCTGGGCGGCACCGGCGACGTACGCCGGCGGGCCGTCGTCCGGACCCCCGGCTCAGGGCCGGGGAGGGGCCGGGCGGTGCGGCTCCGGCACGCCGCGAGCCGAGGTCGCCCCACTCCCCCGTACGGGGATTCCGCCCGCCGCACCGAAAAGGCTTGCTTGACCCTCGTTTGACCTTTCTGCGGGTTCCCCATGAACCACCCGTGACCAGGTCGTTTCCGGAGCGGCCGAGTGAGATCCGAATCACTTCACGGACGGGTGATGGCGCGGTGAGGCACGGTTAAGTTAGGCCAGCCTCACCTGCTGTCCGTCCGTACCGTCCCCGCTCTTTCACCCTTGTGGAGCCCTCATGCGAGCCCTTCGTCCCTCCGTCGTCACCGCTGTCGCCGCGGTGGCCGCCCTGACCGTCGTCACGGGCTGCGCCGAGAAGAGCGACGGCAAGGGTGACGGCGCCGTCGAGGTGATCGCCAAGGACAGCTCCTGCGAGGTGTCGTCGAAGAAGATCCCGGCCGGCCACGTCGAACTGGCCGTGGAGAACAAGGGATCGAAGGTCACCGAGGTCTACGTCCTCTTCCCGGACGACCGGATCGTCACCGAGCGCGAGAACATCGGCCCGGGCACCAAGGCGAGGATCACGGCCGAGATCAAGGCCGGCACGTACGAGATCGCCTGCAAGCCGGGCATGAAGGGCGAGGGCATCCGGCAGACGGTCGAGGTCACCGGAGGCAAGGCCGCCGAGCGGAGCCCCGAGATGGACAAGGCCGTGGCGGGTTACCGCACCTATGTGCAGGCGCAGGCCGACGAGACGCTGCCCAAGGTGAAGGTCTTCACGGACGCCGTCGCCGCGGGTGACATCGAGGCTGCGAAGAAGGCGTACGCCGGTTCCCGCATCGGCTGGGAGCGGACCGAGCCGGTCGCCGAGTCCTTCGGCGACATCGACCCGAAGGTCGACGTCCGCGAGGACGGCCTGGAGGACGGCCAGGAGTGGACCGGCTGGCACCGCCTGGAGAAGGCGCTGTGGCAGGACGAGAAGCTGGGCGCCGAGGAGAAGGCGCTCGCACCCACCCTCTACAAGGACCTGCTGGACTGGCAGAAGCGGGTCGGCCGGGCGGACATCACCCCGACGTCCATGGCGAACGGCGCCAAGGAGCTCCTCGACGAGGTGGCCACCGGCAAGGTCACCGGCGAGGAGGAGCGCTACAGCCACACCGACCTCGTCGACTTCAAGGCGAACGTCGAGGGCGCGGAGCGGTCGTACGAGCTCCTCAAGCCGATCGCGTCGAAGAACGACCCCGCGCTGACCGCCTCCCTCGACAAGCAGTTCGCGGCGCTGGACACCCTCCTGGACACGTACCGCGCGGACAAGACCTCCTACGACTTCACCCCGTACGACAAGGTCGGCAAGGCGGACCGCAAGGAGCTCTCCGACGCGGTCAACGCCCTCGCGGAGCCGCTGTCCAAGCTGGCCGCCGCGGTCACGAAGTGACGGAGGCCCGATCATGACCGAACCCCTGACCGAGGAGAACGGGGAGCCGGCCGGCTCCCCCGCCCCTTCGCGCCGTGCCCTCCTGGGCTGGGGCGGTGCCGGGCTGGCGCTCGGCGCCGCCGCCGCGGGCGGCACGGTGGCCGCCGTGCGCTCCGGCGGCGACGCGGAACCGGCGGCGGACACCGGGGCGGCGGTTCCCTTCCACGGGGCGCACCAGGCGGGGATCGCGACCCCCGTCCAGGACCGGCTGCACTTCGCCGCGTTCGACGTGACCACGAAGGACAGGGCCGAGCTGATCGCCCTCCTGAAGGAGTGGACCCGGGCCGCCGAGCGGATGACGGCGGGACGGACCGTCGGCGAGGGGGCGTACGGAGGGCCGGCCGAGGCCCCGCCGGACGACACGGGCGAGGCCCTGGGCCTCAGGCCTTCGCGGCTGACGCTCACCTTCGGCGTCGGCCCGTCCCTGTTCGCCGAGGACCGCTTCGGCCTGGCCGACCGGCGGCCCGAGGCACTGGTGGACCTGCCGAAGTTCCCCGGCGACAACCTGGACGCCTCCCGCAGCGGCGGCGACCTGTGCGTGCAGGCCTGCGCGGACGACCCGCAGGTCGCCGTGCACGCCATCCGGAACCTCGCCAGGATCGGGATGGGCCGCACCGCCGTCCGCTGGTCCCAGCTGGGGTTCGGCAAGACGTCATCGACGACGCCGCACTCCCAGACCCCGCGCAACATGATGGGGTTCAAGGACGGCACCCGGAACATCTCGGGCACGGACGAGGCGGCCCTGACGAAGCACGTGTGGGCCGGCGCGACCGACGGCACCGGATGGATGGCCGGCGGGTCGTACCTGGTGGCCCGGCGCATCCGCATGCACATCGAGACCTGGGACCGCGCCCCGTTGCAGGAGCAGGAGGACATCTTCGGCCGCGACAAGGGCGAGGGTGCCCCGGTCGGCAAGGCGAAGGAGCGCGACGAGCCGTTCCTGAAGGCGATGCTGCCGACCGCGCACGTGCGCCTGGCGCACCCGGACAGCAACGGCGGGGCGAGGATGCTGCGCCGCGGCTACTCCTTCACCGACGGTACGGACGGTCTGGGCCGGCTCGACGCGGGTCTGTTCTTCCTGGCCTACCAGCGGGACGTCCGCAAGGGCTTCATCCCGGTCCAGCGCGGCCTGGCGGCGTCGGACGCCCTCAACGAGTACATCCAGCACGTGGGTTCGGCGGTCTTCGCCGTGCCGCCGGGCGTCCGTGACACGGACGACTGGTGGGGCCGGGCGCTGTTCGCATGACCTGGGCGTGGCTCTCACGACCTGCACCGTGGTTCTCATGACCCGCACCGTGGAAGGACCGGCATGTTCGGCAACTATCTGATCGGCCTGCGCGAAGGGCTCGAAGCCGGCCTGGTCGTCTGCATCCTCGTGGCCTACCTGGTCAAGACCGGTCGCCGTGACGCGCTGCGCCCGGTCTGGACCGGTATCGCCATCGCCTGCGCCCTTTCCCTGGCGTTCGGCGCCGCACTCGAATTCGGTTCCCAGGAGCTGACGTTCGAGGCGCAGGAGATGCTCGGCGGATCGCTGTCGATCATCGCCGTCGGGCTCGTCACGTGGATGGTGTTCTGGATGCGGCGTACCGCGCGGCATCTGAGGACGGAGCTGCACGGCAGGCTGGACACGGCGCTCGCGATGGGGACGGGCGCCCTGGTCGCCACCGCGTTCCTGGCGGTGGGCCGTGAGGGACTGGAGACCGCGCTGTTCGTGTGGGCGTCGGTGCGGGCCAGCGGCGAGGGTTCCTCCGCGCCCCTGGTGGGGGTGCTGCTGGGCATCGCGACCGCGATCCTGCTGAGCTGGCTGTTCTACCGGGGCGCGCTGCGGATCAACCTGTCGAAGTTCTTCACCTGGACGGGCGGCATGCTCGTGGTGGTGGCGGCGGGTGTGCTGGCCTACGGCGTGCACGACCTCCAGGAGGCCCGGTTCCTCGGCGGTCTGGGGAACAAGGCGTTCGACGTCACGAGCACGATTCCGCCGGACAGCTGGTACGGCACCCTGCTCAAGGGGGTCTTCAACTTCCAGGCCGATCCGACCGTTCTCCAGGTCACGGTGTGGGCGCTGTATCTCATCCCCACACTCGCGCTGTTCCTCGCCCCGGTAGGGTTCAGGCGGTCAGTGCGGACGACGGATCAGAAGGCGCAGAAGACAACGGATGAGAAGGCTGGGTCGACTGGCGGCGGGGCTCGCGACGACGACGGTACTGGTCGTGACGGCGAGCGGCTGCGTGACGGTACACGGTGAGCTGGAAGTAGTCCCGGGGGCGACGAGGGCCGAGGCCGCGAAGGCCCTGGAGGATTTCACCGTCGCGTACAACAAGGCGGACGAGGCGTACGATCCGGCGCTGGACGCGGACCGGGTGACCGGCTCGCTCGGCGCGATCAACCAGGCAGGGCTCGCCGCGCGGCAGAAGACCAGCCCGGAGGGCAACGCGGCGCACAAGCCGCTGGAGTTGACCGACGCCTCGTACACCATTCCCAAGAAGGCGGGCTGGCCGCGCTGGTTCCTCGCGGACACCGACTCCAACCGCGACGCGGACGCCGGGAAGCAGGACACCCGCTGGCTGCTCGCGTTCGTCCGCACCGGCCCGGACGCGCCCTGGAAGGTCGCCTATCTGGCGGTCGTCGCCCCGTCCGTGATACCGGAGTTCGGCAAGGACGCCGACGGCTGGGCCCAGCCCGTGCCCTCGGAGGAGACGGACTCCACGCTGGCCACCGCACCGGCGGACCTGAGCACCACGTACACCGACTACCTGCAGGAGGGCGCACCGGACGTCTTCGCCCCGGGGGCGACGACCTCGGGCTGGCGCGACGCGCGGAAGAACACCCGCAGGGCGGGCTTCTCCTACCAGTTCGCCGACCAGCCGCTGGATTCGGGGACGTTCGCGCCGCTGGGACTGCGGACGGAGGACGGCGGGGCCCTGGTGTTCTTCAGCAGCAAGCACTTCGAGCGTCAGACGGCCGCGCAGGGGCTGCGGCCGACGGTCACGGCGGACGTGCAGGCGCTGCTGACCGGCGAGGTGAAGAGCACCCTCACCAAGGAGCGGGTCTCCAGCCAGCTGGTCTACGTGCCGAAGAAGGACGCCGGAGGTACGGACGCCAAGGCGCGCGTGCTGAACCGGCTCCCCGGCCTGGTGGCGGCGCAGGGCTCCTGACCGGGCGGCCCTGCCTCAGCGGCTGAGCGGCCAGGCCACCGAACCGTGGTCGAGGTCGCTCTCGTCGGCGGTGTCCGCGTACTGCGCACAGGCGTCGGTGAGCGTCTCCAGCAGGGTCAGCGGGTCGGGCAGCGGGTGCTCCGGACCTCGGATCCAGTGGACGTCGAGGTCACCGGGGAGGCGTGCGGGCGGCAGCAGGACATAACTGCCGCGGCAGTGCCAGCGCAGCCCCGGATGCTCGTCCATGGTCTCGGGGTGGCAGTCCAGCTCGCAGGGCCACCACTCGTCCTCGTCGTCGGGGGTGCCGCGGGTGGCGGTGAAGAAGAGCATCCGGTCACT
This sequence comes from Streptomyces argenteolus, assembly GCF_042902585.1. Taxonomy (GTDB): domain Bacteria; phylum Actinomycetota; class Actinomycetes; order Streptomycetales; family Streptomycetaceae; genus Streptomyces; species Streptomyces argenteolus. The sequence goes on along the minus strand of NZ_JBIBEG010000002.1, from coordinate 769,341 downwards.
GCCGGACTGGGCCACGGGGCCGACGTCGACGCCTGCCGCGATGAGCCGGTCCAGGGCGTCCTGCCCTGCGGCCAGGGGGACGTCGAGGACGTCGTGGATCATGCCCGTCGCGGTGATGAAGTTGGCCAGCGGCTGGCCGGCCGCCCAGCGCTCGATCTGGGCGCGGTCCGTCGTGGACTGCGTCTGCCAGGCGAACGAGACGGGGTGCCGGGCGGGAGTGGGACAGCCGATGCGCTCGCACGAACATCGGTAGCCGGACGGGTGCGCGGCCGGGGAGATCGGCATTCCTGCCTCGGCGACGGCCAGGAGCAGCCCCAGCCGGGTCGCGTCGTCGGCTTCCGGCTGCGGTTTGGGCCGCCTGCGCAGCCACTGGGAAATCCTGCCCTCTGTGCCGCGATAGCGGCCGGAATCGGCGCCCATCTATCCCCTCACCTCAGCGGTTACCTCTCCATGGTCCCACCATCCTGCGCCTCGGGTGGCCAGAGTTCCCAAGCGGGGTGCCCGGGCGGTCGCGCGGAGGCCGTCGCGCTCGTGCGGAATGTCACGGAATGGGCGGTCACGCTCCGGCCCGCGGCAGGAGCCCTCCCAGGGCGTGGTCGACGACCGCGTCCGCGTAGGCGTGGGTGAGGGGAAGGGTCCTCAGCAGCCAGCGGTGGGTGAGCGGGGCGATCAGGAGCTCCAGCGCGACGCGCGGGTCGATGTCCGCGCGCACCTGGCCGGCGTCCTGGGCGGCCCGGAGCCGTGTGACATACAACTGAAGTTGCGGTTCGAGCAGGTTTTCGACGAATTGGGCTCCGAGGGCGGGGTCGACGATGCCTTCGGCGGCCAGGGCCCGCATGGGCGCCTCGGTCGCCGCGTCGTTCAGCTCGTCGACGGTGGCCCGCAGGACCAGCTTCAGGTCGGCCGCCAGGTCCCCGGTGTCGGGGATCTCGTACGTGCCGCCCGTCTCGGCACCGCCCGCCCCCGCAGCCTCCGCCGCCTGGCGTGCCGCGGTCTCGAGGAAGGCGTCCATGAGCACGGCCGCCTTCGACGGCCACCAGCGGTAGATCGTCTGCTTGCCCACCCCGGCGCGGGCGGCAATGCCCTCGATCGTCGTCCGCGCGTATCCCACCTCCCCCACGAGGGCCAGCGCGGCGTCATGGATCGCGCGGCGTGAGCGGTCGCTGCGGCGGGTGGAGTCGGGAGCCTTGTGAGGTGCCATCCGGCCAGCCTAGAGGGACCACGGCCCGATACGTATCGTCTTGCCGGACTCGGGAGCCCGTCCGGCGAACCGGCGCCCCCGCGAGCACCGCCCGGCACCGGGCGCCCGGCGGTCCTTCCGGCACACCCCGGCCGCCCCCGCGGACACCGCCCCGTGCCCCGGCGGGCCCCGCGTGAACCACCCGAACGGATCACAGCGCGCAGGCCCGGCACGGCGCACCATGAACACACGCACACACCCCGTGCGCATCCCACCGTGCCGCGGTTACGGCCGCCGTTCGTGAGGAGCCTGCATTGACCCGTGACGCCACCCCTCGTCGCTACCTGATGTGCCCACCGGCCCACTTCCAGGTCACGTACTCCATCAACCCGTGGATGGACCCGTCCAAGCCCGTGGACCTGCCGCTGGCCACCACCCAGTGGGAGGACCTGCGCGACCGCTACCGGTCGCTCGGCCACACCGTGGAGCTCCTCACCCCCCGCCCCGAACTGCCCGACATGGTGTTCGCCGCGAACGGGGCCACCGTCGTCGACGGCCGGGTGCTCGGCGCCCTGTTCGCCTACCGCGAGCGGTACGCGGAGGCCGAGGCCCACCGGGAGTGGTTCCGGTCCCACGGCTTCACGGAGATCCACGAGCCGGCCCACGTGAACGAGGGCGAGGGTGACTTCGCGGTGACCTCGACGTACCTCCTGGCCGGGCGGGGCTTCCGGTCCAGCCCGCTCTCCCACGACGAGGCGCAGGAGTTCTTCGGGCGCCCCGTGATCGGCCTCGACCTCGTGGACCCGCGCTACTACCACCTGGACACCGCGCTCTGCGTGCTCGACGAGGCGGCTGACGAGATCATGTACTACCCCGGGGCCTTCTCCCCCGGCAGCCGGTCCGTGCTGGCGCGGCTCTTCCCCGACGCCCTGCTCGCCGGCGAGGCGGACGCCGCCGCGCTGGGCCTCAACGCGGTCAGCGACGGGCGCCACGTGCTGCTCCCGCAGGCCGCGACGGGGCTCTTCGACCCGCTGCGGGACCGGGGCTTCGAGCCGGTCCCGATGGATCTGGGCGAGCTGCTCAAGGGCGGCGGCAGCGTGAAGTGCTGCACGCAGGAGCTGCGGGCCTAGTCACCTTCGGGCGGCGGCCAGGGGTCGCCCCACGCGGTGTCCCGGGCGGCACGGTAGAGCTCGCCGTGCCGCTTGGTGACCGTGGCGCGCCGCAGGCCCTCGTCGCGGGTGCAGAGCTCCAGCAGCACCTGGCCCTTGCGGATCTGCGGCCTGCGGACGACCCGGGCGGCGGCCGGCACGACCGGGAACCGGGTCGCCACCACGTAGCTGAACTTCTCGTCCTCGTGGCTCAGGGATCCCCCCTTGACCTGGCGGTGCAGGGACGAGCGGCTGACCCGGGCCGAGAAGTGGCACCAGTCCGTGCCGCGTTCGACGGGGCAGGCACCGTCGTGCGGGCAGGGGGCCGCGACACCCATCCCGGCGGCGATCAGCCGGTCGCGGGCCTCGATGACGCGTTCGTAGCCGTCGGGGGTGCCGGGTTCCACGATCACCACGGCCTGCGCCGCGCCCGCCGCGGCGTCCACCAGGGCGACCCGGTCCGCGGGGGTGAGCTCCTTGAGGACGTACGACACGGTCACCAGGTCCGTGGGCCCGAGCTCCAGCGACGTACCGATCCTCGCCCGCTCCCAGGTGGCGGCCCGCAGCCCGGGCAGGGCGGAGGACCGGGCCAGCTCACGGCCGAGGGCGAGGGCGGGTTCCGCCCAGTCCAGGACGGTGGTCCGCGGCCCCTCCTCCCAGGCACCGGCCACCGCCCAGCTCGCCGCGCCCGTACCGCCGCCGACGTCGGTGTGCGTGAGCGGCACCCAGTCCGGCGCGGCCTCGCGGAGTGCGGCGAGGCAGGAGCGTACGGCCTCGAAGGTCGCGGGCATCCGGTATGCGGCGTACGCGGCGACGTCCGAGCGGTCGCGCAGGACCGGGGTGTCGGTGGGGGTGGTCCCGCGGTAGCTGGCGATGAGCCGGTCGACGGCCTGCGCGGCCTGCTTCGGGGGCAGCCCGTCGAGCAGGGCGGCCAGTGCGGCGCGCAGGGCTTCCGCGGTGGGGAGGGTGGCGTTCACCGCCGAATTGTAGGCGCAGCGGAACCCCTCGCCGCAGCCCCGCGGTCCGGCACACGATCGGGACGGAACGGCTACGGAACCGAACTGCTCTTCGCCCCCGGCCCGTTGCTACGCTGATCGCCGCCGCGTCGGGGAGCGGCCCGGGGAATCGGCTGGTCGGGGGGACCGATGAGACAGAGAATCGTGCGCCTGGCCCTGGCCGGCGGGGTGCTCGTCCTGGCGCTGCTGCTCCTGCTGGCGACCTGCGGGGGCGAGGGCTCCGAGGACGGCGAGGAGCCGAAGAAGCCCGCGAAGAGGAGCACCGGCCCGGCGACACGGCTGCCCGTCCCCTCCGGTTACTCGACGGGCCGCGGCTGGGAGGTCGTCGGCGCGGGGCCCGACTACGCCGTGTCGCAGACGACAGGGCTGCTGGCCTACCTGGTGCGCGAGCCCGGCGGCCGGTACCGGCTGCGGACCCTCGACGCGGAGAGCGGCAAGGCCAACTGGAGCGGCGAGGCAGGGCGGCCGGCGGACCCGTCGCGCTTCCCGAAGCTGCTCACCGTCGTCAAGGACGACCGGGAGTTCTTCGTGACCTGGTCGGCCGGCAGGCCCTCCGACGCGCTCAGCCCCACGGAGACGTTCGTCGCCCTGGACGTGTACGACGTGGTGGAGGGCGAACGGCGGCGTGTCGAGGTGCCGTGGACCGGTACGCCCACCGTCACCGCGACCGGGCCGGGCATCCTGATCAGCGACGGACGGGCGAACAGCGCGGTCGTGGACCCGATCGACGGCGAGGTGTCGGAGATCGCGGCGTCGGCCGTCACCTATCCGCGTGGCTGCGCGGCCTGCAAGCAGCTCACCGAGGTGCGCGGGCAGACGGCGAAGGGACTGCTGCTGAGCGGCGTACGCGAATTCTGGGTGCGGGGCGGCTGGTTCAGCAGGCAGAACGCGCCGAAGGGCGCCGATCCGCTCTCCGGGACGCCCACCTCGGTGGTCCCGGGGCTGGTCCTGGCGAAGTGGCAGCCGGTCAAGGGCGCGAAGCGTGCGGCCACCCACCAGATGTGGACGGTCCACGACGCGGCGAGCGGAAGGCCGGTCGCGTCGGTGGAGTGCCACAAGCCCGCCATAGAGCCGGGGCGCTATCCGCAGGCCGTCGTGTCGTCCTCGGGCGGCTACCTGGTGGCGGGGAACCTCGCCTTCGACCTGGACGCGAAGAAGGGCTTCTGCTTCGAGGACGAGGACGGTTCGCCGCAGCTGACGCTCGCGTCCGTGACCGACGGGGGCACGGCGTACGGCGCGAGGACCGCGCGCGACGCGGCCGAGGCGCTGGACGGCGGGGGCGGCCCGGTCGCGGTGAGCTTCACGACCTGGAGCGTGGAGCCGCTGCCGCCGAACACCCGGCTGCCGGAGACGGAGGCGTTCGGCTTCGGGGTGTTCCGCTGGACGGACCGCAAGGACCGTCTGCACCTGCTGGGTTACCCGCGCGTGGGCTGACCCGGCCGCGCGCGGGAGGGCTGCGCTTCCCTTCGTCCGGGGGCCCGTCGTCAGCCGTCGAGCAGGGCCCGGAGCCAGCACTCCTCGCGCTGCTCGACGTATGCGGCGTCGGTCCGCCAGGCGTCCCCGTGGCCCTGTGCCCAGTGCCTCGCCCAGGGCTGGTTGCCCTCGGCGGCCTGGTCGCGGAGGAAGTCGTGCATGGCGCGCGTACGGCGGCCGAGCAGGGGCACCAGCGCGCGCCGCCCGGTCTCGTCGAGGCCGTACGCGTCGACGAAGAGGCGAAGCCGCTCCGGTGCGTCGGTGCGCTGCCAGTGAGGGTGCCCGGACAGGGGTACGAAGCCCCGTGCGGCGTAGGCCAGGTCCCAGAGGCGTGTGCCGGGGGCGGCGTTGTCCCAGTCGATGAAGGCCCATCCCCTGTCGCCGTCGGCGACGAGGTTCCAGGGGGCCAGGTCGTGGTGGGCGATGATGTCGGCTCCGTCCGCCGGCACGAGCGCGTTCCACCGGGCGTCCGGCGGAGGCGTGAAACCGGCCACGGCGTCGTGGAAGTCCCGGACCGTACGCGCGACGCGTGCCAGCCCGGCCGAGGGGTCCACCAGGGCGAACCGGTCCGGCCAGATCACCTCGCCCGGCACGAAGGTCAGGACCTCCCTGCCCCGGTCGTCGATGCCCAGGGGGCGGGGAGCAGCCCGGAAGCCGGCCTCGTGGAGATGGGTGAGCAGCGCGTGCACCGCCGGTGTCCACGGCCCGGCGGGGCGGCGGACGGTGTCACCGGCCCGGACGACCCCTTCGCTGACGTTCCCACCGGTCAACGGCAGTTCCTCTTCGGCGCCCATCGCCGCAGTCTGCCCGGTGGACCGCACCGGGCGCAACGGAGCCGGCGGCCCTGGGGCCAGGGCCCGCCCCGTCGCGCCGGTGCACCGCTCAGCCCTTGACCGGCTGCCGCGTCCCGCCGGTGCTCCGCCACGGCCTGCACAGCAGCAGGAAGCACGCCGTCGCGGCGAGGGCGCAGACGACCTGGACCACGGCCATGGGCACGGCGGTCCGTTCGCCCGCGATCCCGACCAGGGGCGAGGCGATGGCGCCGATGAGGAACTGCGACGTCCCCAGCAGGGCGGAGGCGGAGCCCGCCGCGTGCCTGGTGCGCATCAGCGCCTGGGTGTTGGTGTTGGGCATCGCCAGGCCCATCGCCGACATGAGCACGAACAGCCCGGCGGCCACCGGCAGCAGGCCGACCTCGCCGAAGACCCCGGAGGTCATCAGCAGCAGGGCGATCGCGGCGACGGAGATGACGGCGAGGCCGAGGCCCAGCGCCTTGTCCAGGCTGACCCTCCCGACGAGCAGCTTGCCGTTGATCTGGCCGACGGCGATGAGGCCGACGGAATTGATCCCGAAGAGCAGGCTGAAGGTCTGCGGCGACGCGCCGTAGATCTCCTGGACCACGAACGGGGAGGCGCTCACGTAGGCGAAGAGCGCGGCGAAGGCGAGGCTGCCCGCGATCATGTAGCCGGTGAAGACCCGGTCCGCCAGCAGTCCGCGCATGGTGCGCAGCGCGTCGCCGATGCCACCCGTGTGACGGCCGCTCGCCGGCAGGGTCTCGTGGAGCCACTTCCAGACGACGAGTGTGAGCAGCGCGCCGATGACGGTGAGGACGACGAAGATGCCGCGCCAGTCGGTGAACTGGAGCACCTGCCCGCCGATCACGGGCGCGATCACGGGAGCGACTCCCGAGATCAGCATCAGGGTGGAGAAGAACCGGGCCATCTCGTCGCCGTCGTAGAGGTCGCGTACGACGGCCCGGGCGATCACGATGCCGGCCGCACCGGCCAGTCCCTGGAGGAGGCGGAAGCCGATGAGGAGTTCCGCGGTGGGGGCGACGGCACAGATCGCGGTGGCGATCACGTAGACGACCATGCCGAGGAGCAGCGGCGTGCGCCGGCCCCAGCGGTCGCTCATGGGCCCGACGACGAGCTGTCCGAGGGCCATGCCGGTGAGGCAGGCGGTCAGGGTCAGCTGGACGGTGGACGCGGGGGCGTGCAGGGAGTCGGTGACCTCCGGGAGCGCCGGGAGGTACATGTCCATCGACAGGGGCGGCAGTGCGGTGAGTCCGCCCAGCACCAGGGTGACCAGGAGGCCGGCCCGCCGTGCGGTGGTGGCCGGGGGGCTCGGTGCGGGGGTCGGGGGGACGGCCGGGGCACCCGCAGCGGTGGGGGTGGCGGTGGCCGGGGCGCCGAGTGCGGCGCCGGTGAGGTTCGTGGGTATGTGTGCGTGTTCTTGCTGGGCCCGGCTCGCGCCGTTGTCCGGCATCCTCTTCTCCGCTTCGTTGAATCCGCATCTATGCTCTCAGGTCAGTCGTAGTGGTCGATACCTTTTTGTGTGAGAGCGGGCGGGCATGAGCGGGACTGTGCGTTGGGGTGTACTGGCGACGGGCGGCATAGCCGCGACGTTCACGGCGGACCTGCTGGCGATGAAGGGCTCCGGGGCGGAGGTCGTGGCGGTGGCGTCGCGCTCCGAGGCCTCCGCGAAGGCGTTCGCCGACCGGTTCGGGATCGAGCGGGCGTACGGCAGCTGGGCGGAGCTCGTGGCCGACGAGACGGTCGACGTCGTGTACGTCGCCACTCCGCACTCCGCGCACCGGGAGGCGGCCGCGCTCGCGCTGGAGGCCGGCAAGCACGTGCTGTGCGAGAAGGCGTTCACGCTCAACGCCCGCGAGGCGCGGGAACTGGTGGACCTCGCCCGGGAGCGCGGCCTGTTCCTGATGGAGGCCATGTGGACGTACTGCAACCCGCTCATCCGGCGGATGACCGAGCTGGTGCGGGACGGCGCGATCGGCGAGATCCGCACGGTGCAGGCCGACTTCGGCTTCGCGGGCAGCTTCGGGGCCGAGCACCGGCTGCGTGATCCCGCGCTCGGCGGCGGCGCGCTGCTGGACCTCGGGGTCTACCCGGTGTCCTTCGCCCAGCTGCTGCTCGGCGAGCCGGACCGCGTGCAGGCGGACGCGCTGCTCTCCCCGGAGGGCGTGGACCTGAACACCGGCATGCTGCTGGGCTGGGACTCCGGTGCCACCGCGCTGCTGAGCTGTTCGATCGTCGGGGACCTGCCCACCATCGCGTCGGTCACGGGCACGGCGGGGCGGATCGACTTCCCGCAGGGCTTCTTCCACCCGGAGCACTTCCTCCTCCACCGGCCGGGCCGGGAGCCCGAGAAGGTCGTCACCGGTCCCGGCCCGCAGGGCCTGACGGGCATGCAGTACGAGGCGGCCGAGGTGACCCGTGCGCTCCTGGCGGGCGAGAAGGAGTCCCCGCTGGTGCCGCTGGAGGGTTCGCTCGCCGTGATGCGGACGCTCGACGCGGTACGCGCCCGTGTCGGCGTCCGCTATCCGGCGGACGACCGCGCCTGACCCGGAGCCGGGTCAGGCGGGGGTGAGCCCCGGGTTCCCGGCCTCGGTCACGAAGGAGCCGGCCGTGCTGACGGGAGCGCCGGGCGTGGTGACCGCGGACACCGTGCGGAAGTCGGCGCGCGCCTGCTCCGTGCCGAGGGTGACGAGGGCGTACCCGCGGCGGCCGTTGTAGAACTTCATGTGCGGGTTGGCCTGCGTCTGGTTGTTCCAGCTGGCCGGCTTGTCGGACCCGTCCTTGCCGCTGGCGATCGAGGTGGCCACGATCTCGGTGCCGACGGTGCGGGAGGACGGGTCGTCGAAGTCCTTCTTCAGGTCGAAGGCGTAGCCGACGTGCACGTCGCCGGTGAGGACCATGAGGTTCTCGATGCCCGCCGCCTCGGCCCCGTCCATGATCCGCCGGCGGGAGGCCGGGTAGCCGTCCCACGAGTCCATGGAGAGCTTGTAGGCGTCGGTCGGCACGTCGCGCCGCTGGGCGAAGGTGACCTGCTGCGGCACGACGTTCCACCGGGCACGGGAGTGCTTCCAGCCGTCGAGCAGCCAGCGCTCCTGGGCGGCGCCCGTCATGGTGCGCGAGGGGTCCTCGGACTCCGGTCCGGGCACCTTCCATCCGTCGCCGTAGGCCTGGTTGCTGCGGTACTGGCGGGTGTCGAGGATGTCGAACTGTGCGAGCCGGCCGAACCGCAGGCGCCGGTAGAGGCGCATGTCGGGGCCGGTGGGACGCTGCGGGGTGCGCAGCGGCTGGTTCTCCCAGTACGCGCGGTAGGCGGCGGCCCTGCGCAGCAGGAACTCCTCCGGCGGGACGCTGTTCTCCGGGGTGTCGCCCGCGTAGTTGTTCTCCGTCTCGTGGTCGTCCCAGGTGACGACGAAGGGGTGCGCGGCGTGCGCGGCGCGCAGGTCCGGGTCGGACTTGTAGAGGCCGTACCGCATGCGGTAGTCCTCCAGCGTCAGCGTCTCCCGGTTGAAGTGGGCCGGCAGGACGCGGTCGGTGTACGCGCGCGCGCCGCCGACGGCGGTCACCGCGTACTCGTACAGGTAGTCGCCGAGGTGGAAGACCACGTCGACGTCCTCGGCCGCGAGGTGCTGGTAGGCGGTGAAGTAGCCGTCGTGGTACGCCTGGCAGGAGACGGCCGCCAGGCTCAGGGAGCTGTTGCGCGCCCCGGGTGCCGGGGCGGTGCGGGTACGCCCCACGGGGCTGATCCAGTCGCCCGCGCGGAAGCGGTAGTAGAAGGTGCGGTCGGAGCCGAGGCCGTCCACGTCCACGTGGACGCTGTGGCCGAACTCCGGGTGCGCGGTCGTCGATCCGCGCCGGACGATCCGGCTGAAGCGCTCGTCCCGGGCGATCTCCCAGCGGACCTGGACCCGCTCGGCGGGCAGGCCGCCGTCGGCCTCGTAGGGGTGGGGCGCGAGTCTGGTCCACAGCAGGACGGAGTCCGGCAGCGGGTCCCCGGACGCGACACCCAGGGTGAAGGGGTCCTCGGTGATCCTGCGGGCGTCCAGCTCGGCGGCGGCGGCCGTGCCCGCTCCAGGCAGGTTGACCGCGAAGGCGAGTGCGGCGGCCGCACCGGTGACGGTGAGGAAACGGCGGCGGCCCACTCCGGCTCCGAGCCGCCGGGCGGCGATGCGGAGCTCCTCGGAATGGCCGTTCCGGCCCTGCCCTGTGCTGATCTGTGCGGGTGTCATATGCCCCTCCCCTGCCGGATGCTGTCAGAGGCATTGGAATGCGGGGCGAAGACCTGCCGTTGGCGGGTACACAACATCCTTATGGCGGTGTGATGAGCACCGGGTGCCGGCCCGTCGGCACGCCTCCCGTACGCTGCCGGGCCATGAACGCTGAGCAGAGAATCGCTGTCGTCACAGGTGCGGGATCGGGCATCGGCAGGGCCGTGGCCGTCACTCTCGCGGGCGCGGGCTGGACGGTGGCCCTGGCGGGGCGGCGGGCCTCGGCCCTGGAGGAGACGGCAGCCGCCGCGGCCCCGGGCACCACGGTGTGCCTGCCCACCGACGTGAGCACCCCGGACGGGGTGGCCGCCCTCTTCGCGGCCGTACGGGACCGCTTCGGCCGGCTCGACCTGCTCTTCAACAACGCGGGGACCTTCGGACCGCGTGCGGTGCCGGTCGAGGACCTCGCGTACGAGGACTGGCGGACGGTGGTGGACGTCAACCTGACGGGGACGTTCCTGTGCGCGCAGGCGGCCTACCGCCTGATGAAGGAGCAGGACCCCCAGGGCGGCCGGATCATCAACAACGGTTCGATCTCGGCGCACGCGCCGCGCCCGCACTCGATCGCGTACACGGCGACGAAGCACGCGGTCACCGGCCTGACGAAGTCCCTGTCGCTGGACGGGCGGCCGTACCGGATCGCCTGCGGCCAGATCGACATCGGCAACGCGGCGACCGACATGACGGAGCGGATGAGCACGGGAATCCTCCAGGCGAACGGCGAGGTGGCCGCCGAGCCGGTGATGGACGCGGCCGACGTGGCGCGCACGGTCCTGCACATGGCGGAGCTGCCCCTGGAGGCCAACGTGCAGTTCGCGACGGTGCTGGCGACGGCCATGCCGTACGTGGGCCGAGGCTGATCCCCCGGCCGGTCCGCGCGCAGCCCCGCAGCCGCCCCGAAGGGACGTCGGGGGCGAGGCGATGCCGTCGGTCCGCGCCCACCCCGGCAGCCGCCCGGCCTGCCCGCGATCGCGACCGGATCCGCCTGGAACTCGCCCTCGACTGACGGAGTTTGCGAATTTCCGACCAAGGGCCCGGGCAAGCGCGTGCTGCCCGTATGCTGCTGACCTTCACCAGATGCACACAGAAGGACCACAACGCATGCGCATACGCACCGCCGCGCCCCTCGCCCTGGCCGCCGCCACCGCACTGGCCGGCTCGCTCCTCGCCACGGCCCCGGCCTCGGCGGCCTCCCACCAGGGCGGGCTGCACCTCGGCAAGATCCAGTACGACAGCCCCGGCACGGACACCCGCAGCAACACCTCGCTCAACGCCGAGTACGTGGACATCCACAACAACGGCACGTCGAAGCTGCAACTGAAGGGGTACAGGCTCAAGGACGACACCGGCTACACGTACACCTTCCCCTCGGTCACCGTGGCCGCGGGCAAGACGGTCCGGGTCCACACCGGCAAGGGCACGAGCTCCGGTGCCCACGTGTACTGGAACCGCGGTTCGTACGTCTGGAACAACACCGGCGACAAGGCCCGGCTGATCAAGCCGAGCGGGGCGCTCCTGGACTCCTGCTCGTGGAGCAAGGGGACGGGCGTCAAGGTCTGCCACTGACCGCAGTGAACAGGCCGCCGCGGCCAAGGGGGGTCCGCGGGGAACGGCCGAACGGCGTGGTCCGGGGGGTCAGGACCCCGGACCACGCCCGCGGAGGGGATCACGCACCCACCGGGAATGCGGGCACCCGCCCGCCGGTTGTCCTCCGGCATGAGCTCTCTCTCCGGCCCCGAGGTCCTGCGTTACACCGCGTTCTCCGCCGATCCGGAAGGCGGCAATCCCGCAGGTGTCGTCCTGGACGCCTCCGCGCTCGACGACGCGGCGATGCTCGCCGTCGCCGCCGAACTGGGATACAGCGAGTCGGCGTTCCTCTCCGCACCGGACGGCCGCGGGGGTCACACCATCCGCTACTTCAGCCCGAAGGCCGAAGTCCCCTTCTGCGGCCACGCCACGATCGCCACCGCCATCGCGCTCGCCGAGCGGGACGGCCCCGGCGAGCTGGTGTTCTCCACCGCAGCCGGCACGGTCCCGGTCACGGTCACCCGCGAGGGCGACGAGCTCCGCGCCACGCTGACGAGCGTCGAGCCCCACACCACCGGCGTCGCGGCGGACGACCTGACGGAGGCTCTGGCCGCGCTGGACTGGCCGGCCGCCGACCTGGACCCCGCCCTCCCGCCCAGGATCGCGTACGCGGGCGCCCGCCACCTGGTGCTGGCCGCCGCGACCCGGGAACGCCTGGCGGACCTCGCGTACGACTTCGCCCGGCTGGAAGCCCTCATGCACCGGCTGGACCTGACGACCCTCCAGCTGGTGTGGCGCGAGTCCGAGACTGTCTTCCACGTCCGCGACCCGTTCCCGGTCGGGGGCGTGGTCGAGGACCCGGCGACGGGCGCCGCGGCAGCCGCGTTCGGAGCGTACGCGCGCGAGCTGGGCCTGGTCCCGGCCGACGCCGTCCTCACCCTGCACCAGGGCGCCGACATGGGCCGCCCCGGCACGCTCACCGTGGCGCTGCACGCGGGCGACGCGCGGATCAGGGTCAGCGGCACGGGCACGCGCATCGGCTGAGGGGGCAGCAACAGCCCGGGCGGCCGAGGCGCGCCACCCGACAGGGCGCCACCTCGACGTGCCCGGGTCGCGTCCGGTCCCGACCGACCGGGCCACCGCTTCGACGGGCCCCGGGGGTGTCGCCTCGCCCGGGCGCTGCCCGTCCCGTCCGCGCCGCCGCTTCGACCCGCGCAGGGGCAGTCCCGGCGGCCGGGCGTCGCCGCTCCGGCCTCCGCGGGGTGCGTCCCATCCGGACCGCCGTCCCGGCCGGCCCGGGAGCCAGGTCCGCCGAACGGCACGGACGGACGTGTTCCGTGCCGTTCGGCGGACCTGACGTGCCGTCCGGGACGGTCCCGTACCGGCCCCGCGAGTCCCGCCCGGCATCACACGAGGAGGCCGTCGATCTCCTCCAGCTGCTCGGGCCGCAGAGGTCCGTACGTGAGGGCCGCCGCGTTCTCCTCGACCTGGGCCACCGTCCGGAAACCGGGGATCGGCACGGCCCGGGCGCTGCGGCCCCAGAGCCAGCCGATGGCGCCCTGGGCGAGGGTCCTGCCGTCCGCCGTCAGCACCTCCCGGATCGCCTCGACCCGCCGCGCCCAGTGCGCGGAGGGCACCCCGCCCTCCTCGAACCAGTGCAGCCACTCGGGCGGCGTCGACCGGATGTCCCCGGCTTCCGCCCGCCGGCCGGGCTCACGCCTCCCCGCCAGAAGGCCCATGGCCAACGGGCTGCGGATGATGCTGAGCAGCCCCCGCTCCTCGCTGAGACCGAGCATCCGGGGGGCGTCCTCCAGCACGTTGCAGGCGTGCTGGACAGCCGCGCAGTGCTCCCCCTCGGCGAACAGCGCCGCGCGCTCCGGGTCGTCGGTGCTCCACGCGTACGCCCCGATCAGCCCCTCGGCCACGAACCCCTCGCAGGCCTCGCGCAGCACGGCCGCCTCGTCGGAGGGCGTGTCACCGATATGCAACTGGAAGAGGTCGATCCGGTCGGTTCCCAGTCTGCGCAGGGACGCCTGGAGCGCGGCACGGGCGTAGGCGGGCGAGGTGTCGCGCCCGTCCATGGTCCGGGTCCGCTCGTCGAAGAGGTTGCCCCACTTGGTGGCGACGACGGCCTCGTCCCACCGGCCCGCGAGCGCCTTCCCGAGGACGCGTTCGCTGTGCCCGGCACCGTACACGTCCGCGGTGTCGAAGAACCGCACGCCCAGTTCGAGCGCCCGTCGGACCGCCGCCACCGACTCGTCGTCGTCGACCTTGCCCCAGCCGAGCGGGCTGCCGTCGGGCGTCACCCACTCACCGCCGATCGCCCAGCACCCGAGGCCGAGCGCGCCGACCTCGATCCCGCTGCGCCCCAGTACCCGTGTCTGCCGATCCGTCTCTGTCCGCATGACCGCAGAAGCTACGGGTTGGAGTGCACGAGAGGTCAAGCACCGCGGACCCCCGCCTCCCCGTCAGTTCACGTACACGCCCGCCCTGGCCGCCACCGCGGCCGTCTCGGCGGCACGGTCGGCCACGCTCTCGTCGAGCGGGTCACCGCTGGCCAGCAGCCGGTAGTAGAGGGGGGCCGAGACGGCCCGGATCACCTCGTGGGCGTCGGTGCCGGCCGGCAGCTCACCGCGCTCGACCGCCGCGTCGACACAGCCCGCCCACTCGGCGACGCGCACCTGGTAGAAGCGGTGGAGCGCCTCGGCCGTACGGGCGTCGCACGTGGCCGCCGCGATCACCGCGGCGAAGAGCGGGCCCTGGCGGGCATCGGTCAGCGTCCGCACGACCAGCCGCGCGTTGGCCTTGAGGTCCTCGTCCAGGGAGCCGGTGTCCGTGCGCGGCACGGACTGCTCCGCCATGTCGGAAAGCAGATCGGCGACGAGCCCCGCGGTGGTGGACCAGCGCCGGTAGACCGTCGTCTTGCCCACCTCGGCGCGGCGCGCGACATCGGCCAGGTCGAGCCGGTCGAAGCCCTGCTCGACCAGGGCGTCTCCGGCCGCACGCAGGACGGACTCCCGTACCCGCGCCGTCCGGCCGCCCGGCCGTACCGTGCCCGGCTCCACTTCACCAGCATTCATAACGGGTCTCCAGTTCCATTAGTTGACCGCACCCTGCTACGGTGGCATCCACCTTAACGGAACCGCAGAACCGTTAGGGCTCCTGATGCTCCCGGAAAGGGCACCTCATGTCCACATCCAGCACAGCCCCCGCCGCCGCGCCTCCGCAGGCTCCCGCCGTACGGATGACAGGGCGGCAGAAGCTCGTCCTCGTCCTCCTCCTCGGCGCCCAGTTCATGATCGCGGTGGACTTCTCGATCCTGAACGTGGCACTGCCCGCCGTCGGGGAAGGGCTCGGATTCTCCCTCTCCCACCTCCAGTGGATCGCGACGTCCTTCGCCCTCGCGGCGGCCGGATTCACCCTGCTGTTCGGGCGCGTCGCCGATCTCGTCGGCCGTAAGCGCCTGTTCATGGGCGGCATGGTCGTCCTCGGCCTGTCCTCCGTGCTCGGCGGACTCGCCACCTCCCCCGAGGTCCTGCTCGCCGCGCGTGTGCTCCAGGGCCTGGCGACCGCGGCCGTCACCCCGGCCGGACTCGCCCTGCTCACCACGGCGTTCAAGGAGGGGCCGCTGCGCGAGCGGGCGCTCGGGCTCAACGGCGCCCTGATGTCCGCAGGTTTCACCGCGGGAGCGATCCTGGGCGGGCTGCTGACCGATCTGCTGTCCTGGCGCTGGGCCTTCTTCGTCAACGTTCCCGTCGCCGCGCTGGTCGTCGCTCTCGCCCCCTCCGTGATCACCGACTCGCGGCCCGCCGAGCGGCCGAAGCTCGACGTGCCGGGCGCCGCGACCGTCACCGGCGGCCTGCTGCTGCTCGTGTTCGGGCTGACACAGGCCGGCGAGTCCGGCTGGACCACCCCCACCACCCTGGCCGCCCTCCTCGCCGGTGCCGCCCTGCTGGCCGCCTTCTGGTTCGTGGAGAAGCGGGCGGCGGCGCCGCTGGTGCCCGTGCGCATCCTCCGGCGCCGCAGCGTCATCTGGGGCAACGCCACCGGGCTGATCGCCTTCGTCACCGAGACCTCGCTGGTCTTCCTGCTGACGCTCTACCTCCAGGAGGTGCTGGGCTACTCCCCGCTCGCGACCGGTCTCGCCTTCGGTGTCCTCGGGATCGGCACCGTGGCCGGCGGCATGCTCGGAGGCCGCGCGGTGGGCCGCTTCGGCAACCGGCGCACGATCGTCCTCGGCGGCGTCGTCCAGGCCGTCGCCACCCTCTCCCTGGTCGCGCTCGGCACCTCGGGCGGCTGGATCCTTCTCCTGCTGGCCGCCACCTTCGTCGGCGGCGTCGGCAACATGCTGATGATCGTGGGATTCATGGTCACCGCCACCTCGGGGCTCCCCGACGAGGAGCAGGGACTCGCCACCGGACTGGCCACCATGACGCAGCAGGTGGGCATCACCCTGGGCATCCCGGTCATGAGCGCGATCGTCACCGCCCGGATGGGTACGGCCACCGGGCCCGGCGCGGTGCTGTCCGGAGTCTCCACGGCGGTGCTCGTCAACGCGGCGCTGGTCCTGGCGGGCGCGCTCCTCGCCGGGGCGTTCCTCGGCCGGCCCGGCAAGCAGGCGACCGCCGGGTGATCCACGCGGGTGAGTCGGGCAGGGGCGGCGGACGGATCGGCGGCAGGATGACGCGCATGGCACACCCGCTGACCGTCCCCAGCCTCACCGCAGGAGCCGATTTCGTCCTGCGCCCCTGGGAGATGAGCGACCTGCCGCTCGTGCGCGAGGCGGCGGAGGACGACTACATCCCCCTGATCACGACCATCCCCTCGCCCTACTCCGACGCGGCGGCGCAGGCGTTCGTCCGGCGCCAGTGGAACCGCGCGGCCACCGGGACCGGCTACCCCTTCACCATCGCCCGCACCCGGGACAGGCGGCCGGTCGGCTCCATCGGGCTCCACCTCTGGGACTCCGCCGAGGGCCGGGCGACGCTCGGCTTCTGGATGACGGCGTCGGCGCGCGGCCAGGGGGTCGCGGGCGCCGCGCTGCGCACGGTCACCACCTGGGCCCTGCACGAACTGCGCATCCCCAGGGTCCAGCTCCTCGTCGAGCCGTGGAACACCGCCTCGGTCCGGACCGCCGAGAGCGCGGGGTACCTGCGCGAAGGGCTGCTGCGGGGCTGGCAGGAGATCGGCGGACAACGGCGGGACATGCTGATGTACGCACGGCTGAGCGACGACCGGTTCCCCGGCGGCGGGTGAGCGGCGGGGTTCCCGCGGACGGCGGCCGTGGGATCGGCCCCGACCGCCCTCCTGCCGGGCCGCACCGCGCCGGGTCAGCCACCGCTGCGGATCACCGACATCAGGACCTCGTGGGTCGCGGCGTCGGCGGCGGCCACCAGTCCGCGGGCTCCCCGGCCGACGGGCCTGCCGTCGATCCCGGTGACCACGCAGCCCGCCGCCCGGCACAGGGCGATACCGGCGGCGAAGTGCACGTTCTCGGAGAGGTCCCCACCGTCGGTGACATAGGCGGCACGCCTGCCGGCGGCCACCCAGGCCAGCGCGAGCGTCGTGGACACGACGCGCGGCCGGAATCGCGCGACGAACGTGGGGTGTGCCAGCAGGTCGGTGGCGCGGAAAGCCGGCGCCCCCGGGAACGGTGGATCCAGGTTGACGTCCACGAGCCGGGTGGCCGAGGTGGGCACCAGCGGGGTGTCGGCGCCCTCGTGCCTCAGCCAGGCCGTCCGGCCGTCGGTGGAGAACACCTCATGGGTGAAGGGGTCGGCCACCGCCGCAGGTCCGCCGCGCAGCGCCACGTTGACGGCCACCAGCATGTGGCCGACCGCGTAGTTGAGCGTGCCGCACAGGGGGTCGACCAGCCACCGGCGCTCCGTGCCGGCGGCGCCCCGCTGTCCGCCCTCCTCGCCGAGCAGCGCGTCGGCGGGCCGGGCCGCCCGGATGACACCGACGATCGCCTCCTCGGCCTCCACATCGGCGTCGGTGGCGAAGTCCCCTCCGCCCTTGTCCATGCGGGCGAGGTGGCCGCCGTACTTGGCGCGCACCACGTCGGCGCCGGCCCGCGCGGCGGCTGTCGCCACCTCGGCGTCGCCGGTGGCCGTACGGTCGTCGATCACGCCGCGCAGGCTACCGGAGGCGACACGCCCGGTCGCCGGCGGCTGACGGTGCATAATCTCAGCCTGAACGACGCCTGCCCGCGCACGAAGGAGTCCTTCCGTGGCCTTGTCCCGAGCAGAACGCGAACAGTTCCTGGCCGAACCGCACGTCGCCGCCCTCGCCGTGGACGCCGGGGAGGAGGGCCGGGCCCCGCTCACGGTGCCCATCTGGTACCAGTACGAGCCCGGCGGCGACCTCTGGATCATGACCGGCCGCGACTCCCGCAAGGGGACCTCGATCGCCAGGGCGGGCCGCTTCACCCTCATGGTCGACCGTGTCTCGCCGACCGTCCGTTACGTCTCCGTGGAGGGCCCGGTCGTCGCGACCCTGCCCGCCACCCGCGAGCAGCTGGTGGAGATCTCGTCGCGCTACCTCCCGGCCGAGAAGGTCGAGGGCTACGTCGACTTCGCGTGGAAGGCGCACGGTGAGCAGGTGGTCATCCACATGCGCCCGCAGCGCTGGCTGAGCTCCGACCTGGGCGCCGTCTGACCGAACCGCGCCCCGGGTCGGGGCGCGGCCGGCGAAGCCGAAGGCAGACGAGTCGGGCTGTACGCCGGGTTCTGTCGCCCGGTCGCCTCGCGGCGGCCGGGGAGACGGCCATCCATCTAGGACCGGCATTGCTGCCGGTCTCGTGCGGTCTACCCGCGAACTCGGGCGGGCCGCCCTCGAACGTTCGCGCAGGAGCACCGGGGCGCTCCCTCTTGACCTTGCTCCGGGTGGGGTTTACCTAGCCGTCCGAGTCGCCCCGGACGCTGGTGGTCTCTTACACCACCGTTTCACCCTTACCCAGGACCGGAGTCCCGGGCGGTCTGTTTTCTGTGGCACTGTCCCGCGGGTCACCCCGGGTGGCCGTTAGCCATCACCCTGCCCTGTGGAGCCCGGACGTTCCTCGGGAGGATCCGGAGATCCTCACGCGGCCGTCCGCCCGGCTCGTCTGCCGTGCCGACCATGCTACCCGGCGGGCCGGGCGGTGAAGGCCGCGATGCCCGCCTCCCAGGCCGCCGAGAGGTCGGCACCCGGCGGAAAGCGGCCGTCGAGCTCCAGGACCACCATGCCGTGGGCGAAGGCCCAGGCCGCCCGCGCCCGGTCGATGTCGCCCCCGGCAGCGCGGAACAACGGGGCCGCCGCCGCGTCGGCCGCCGCCGTGGCGGGGAGGGCGCGCCCCATGGTGAGGAGGTAGAGGTGCGGGTGGGCCAGCGCGTAGGCGCGGTAGGCGGTGGCGAGCGCGGAGAAGGAGCCGGGGGCGGCGGCCTCGGCGGTCGCCAGCACCCCCGCCGTCTCCCGGAGCGTCTCCGTGGCCAGCGCCGCCACCACGGACGACTTGTCGGGGAAGTGCTTGTAGAGGGAGGAGGCCTTCACGCCCACCCGGTCGGCGAGCCGTCGCATGGTCAGCGCCTCGGGGCCCTCCGACTCCAGGAGGACGCGTGCGGCGGCGATGATCTGCCGGGGCCTGCTGGCCACGGTGGCGGCGGCGAGGTCACTCACGCGTAAGACCTTCCCTGGTACGGAGTCGGTACGCAGTCCGTAGCCGAAGACGTGATCGTACGAGATACGGACAAGCCGGTCGCCGGGGGACTCGGAACGGCGCCCACGGGTGGGGGACGCACGAGGAAGGCACGGCGCACGCGGGGCGGAGCGCGGCCTCACGCGGGGGCGAACAGGAGCTTCGGTGTGCGGGGGCCTGCCTGGGTGAGCCTGACTCTCAGTCGTTCGCCCAGCGGGAGAGGGGTGCCGGACTCGATCCGGGCGACGATCGCGGGGTCCTCGATGTGGACGGTGCCGACAGCCGGGTCACCGTCCTTGACGTCGATCACAAAGCCGTCGAAGACCTCGCCGACGCGGCCCTCGACCAGGGCCGCCTCGACCAGGTCGACGCACCCGCGTTCGACGGTGCCGGCGCGACGGGTACCGGTGGCCATCTCCTCGGGCAGGGCGGGCAGCGCCTGGAGCACCCACTCCGGGGGCTCGTGACCGGCGGTCGCGGCGAGGCAGAGCTCGGCGGCGTAACGGTCGACGAGGCGCCGCAGCGGTGCGGTGCAGTGCGTGTAGAGCTCGGCGACCGCCGCGTGCACGGCGGGAGTGGGGAGGTGGCCGTGCTCGAACACGCTGTAGCCGGCACCCCGCAGGAGCGTGGTGCAGTCCTGGAGGAACGCGGCGTGGTTGCCCTGCGCCGGGTCGAGCGAGCGCACCACCTCGGCGTACGGGACGTGGTGCGGCCACTCGATGTGCAGGGCCTCGGCCGAGCGGCGGAGCCGGGCGGCGGCTCCGTCGGGGGCGACCGGCAGCGTGCGCAGGATGCCGGTGCCCGAGTCCCGCATGATCCCGGCGGCTGCCATGCCGGTGAGGAGGGAGATCTGGGCGTTCCAGCCGTCGGCGGGCAGGAGCGCGCGGTGGACGAGGTCGTAGCGGCCGTCGCGTTCGACGACCTCCTGCTCGGGTACGCCGAGCGAGATGCCGCCCCGGGCGATCTCCTGCTGTTCACGCAGCAGGCCGATGTCCCGGAGCAGGGCGAGGGGTTCCTCGGCCGTTCCCGTGTCGATCTGCCGCTGGACACCCGCGTGGTCGAGCTTCGCGCGGCTGCGTACGAGGGCCCTGCGCACCTCGGCGGAGACGGTACGGCCCTCCGGGTCGAGGTCGATCCGCCAGAGAGCGGCGGGGCGGGTCTCGCCGGGGAGGAGGCTCGCCGCGCCCTCGGAGAGGACCTCGGGGTGCAGCGGGATCCTGCCGTCGGGCAGGTACAGGGTCGTCACCCGCCGGTGGGCCTCCGCGTCCAGCGCACCACCGGGCCGCACGAACGCGGCGACATCGGCGATGGCGTAGTGCACCCGGAAGCCGTGCGGACGCCGCTCCAGGAACATCGCCTGGTCGAGGTCCGTCGACGCGGGCGGGTCGATGGTGAGGAACGGCAGGTCCGTGGCGTCCTCGTGGCCCGACAGATCCGGCGACCTCGCCGACTCCGCGGCCTCGGCGAGGACGGCGGGCGGGAAGCCGGCGGGCAGACCCAGCTCGGTGCGCAGGGCGCCCAGGGCCGCCCGCAGCGGAGTGCCGTCCGTACCGGTCACGCGAATCTGGCGACGGGGCATGCACCGAGCGTAGGCCGGGGTGGGGGCGTCGGCATCCCGGCCTCCGGCCCCGCCGGGGCCCCGGGTCCGGCCGCGCGGACGGGCGGCGGCACCGGTCTCCGGGCTCCGCGACAGGGGCGTGACGCCGGCGTCCCGGGCGGCCGGTGGGGCCACGGCCCGTACCCTTGCCGGGGGCTCCCGTGCGCGACGGGACCCTGTGCCGCGTATGAAGGAGAACTCTCGTGCTCGTGCTGTTGCCGCCCTCCGAAGGTAAGGCCGCCTCGGGGCGCGGGGCACCGCTCAAGCCGGAGTCCCTGTCCCTGCCGGGCCTCGCCGGGGCGCGGGCCGCGATCCTCGACGAGCTGGTCGAGCTGTGCCTGGCGGACGAGGAGAAGGCGCGCGAGGTGCTCGGGCTGAGCGTGGGCCTGCGGGGCGAGATCGCCAAGAACGCCGCGCTGCGCACGGCCGGCACCCGGCCCGCCGGGGAGATCTACACGGGGGTCCTGTACGACGCCCTCGGCCTGGCCACGCTGGACGCGGCGGCCCGGCGCCGCGCCAGGGCCTCGCTGCTGGTCTTCTCCGGGCTGTGGGGCGCGGTGCGGGTGGACGACCGGATCCCGTCGTACCGCTGCTCGATGGGGGTGAAGCTGCCGGGCCTGGGCGCCCTGAACGCGCACTGGCGTGCCCCCATGGCGTCGGTCATGCCGGAGGCCGCCGGGGACGGGCTGGTCCTGGACCTGCGCTCCTCGGCGTACGCCGGGGCCTGGAAGCCGGCGGGTGCGGTGGCCGAGCGCACGGCGAGCGTGCGGGTCCTCCAGTCGCGGATGGTGGACGGGGTGGAGAAGCGTTCCGTGGTCAGCCACTTCAACAAGGCGACCAAGGGCCGGATGGTCCGCGATCTCCTGACGGCCGGGGCCCGGCCCGCGGGTCCGGCGGAGCTGGTGGAGGTGCTGCGCGACCTCGGATACGTCGTGGAGGCGCAGGCCCCGGCGCGGGCGGGCCGGGCCTGGACCCTCGACGTGGTGGTCACCGAGATCCACTGACCCGTCGATCGGCGTTGCAGCATACGCAACGCTCGTTGCGCAGTGTGCTGTCCGCGCGGCAGGATGAGTCCATGACCTCCTCCGCGCCCGCCGCCGTGTCCGCTTCCGTACTGGATCTCGCCCCTGTCGTGCCCGTCGTCGTCCTGGAGGACGCGGCCGACGCGGTGCCGCTGGCCCGCGCCCTCGTCGCCGGCGGACTGCCCGCCATCGAGGTCACGCTGCGGACGGCCGCCGCCCTGGACACGATCCGGGCGATCGCCGCGGAGGTGCCGGATGCCGTGGTGGGCGCCGGCACGGTGATCTCCCCGGCCCACGTGACCGAGACCGTGGCCGCGGGGGCGCGCTTCCTCGTCAGCCCGGGCTGGACCGACGGGCTGCTGGACGCGATGAAGGCCTCGGGGGTGCCGTTCCTGCCGGGCGTCTCGACGACGTCCGAGGTGGTCGCCCTGCTGGAGCGCGGCGTCACCGAGATGAAGTTCTTCCCGGCCGAGGCGGCCGGGGGCACCGCCTATCTGAAGGCGCTCTCCTCCCCCCTTCCGCAGGCCCGTTTCTGCCCGACGGGCGGCATCTCGCTCGCCTCGGCGCCGTCCTACCTCGCCCTGCCCAACGTCGGCTGCGTGGGCGGCAGCTGGATGGTTCCCGGCGACGCGGTGGCGTCCAAGGACTGGGCGCGCGTGGAGCGGCTGGCGGCGCAGGCCGCGGAGCTGGGGCGCACGGCCTGACGCGGTGCAGGGCCCGGAGTACACGGCTCGGCGCCGTCGCATCGCATCGGCCCTGACACCACCGTGCGGTGGGCCCGAGCGGTGCCGGGCCCCGTCTCAGCGCACCGCCTGGACCGCGTACAGGAGTCCGACGCCCAGCGCGAGGACGCCGAGCAGGAGGCGCAGCCCCTTCTCGGGAAGGCGCGGTTGCAGCCGGGCGCCGAGGTAGCCTCCGCAGAGTCCGCCGAGGCCGCAGACCAGACCGAGGGGCCAGTCCGGCGCGATGTCGCCCGTCGCGGTGAGGGACAGCAGCGCGTAGGTGCCCGCCCCCGCAAGGGACGTGACGAAGGTGCAGGCCAGCGCGGCGGGCGCGACCCTGGCGACGGGGACCCCGCGGCCGACGAGGATCGGGCCGAGCAGAGAACCACCGCCGATGCCGTAGACGCCACCGGCGGCGCCGACGGCCAGGGCGAGCCCGGCGGTCGCGCGGGGCGAGGGCGGCCGGACGGCATGAGCACCCCGGGCGGGCCTCAGCGTACGGGCGCACAGCCAGGCCCCCAGCGGGAGCAGCAGGACGGCGATGAACGCGCGGAAGACGGTGGGCCCGGGCACGGCGAAGACCCTGATCACGGCGCCCGCCACCACGCCCGGTACCGCGCCCGCGACGAGCAGCCGGGTCAGCGGACCCCGCAGCTGTCCGCTGCTGCGGTAGCGCAGCAGCGCCCCGGGGCACGACACCACGTTGTACAGCAGGTTGGTGGGCGTCACTGCGGGGCTGGGCACGCCGAGGACGCTGACCTGGACCGGCAGCAGGAACACCGCCCCGGACACCCCGACCGGTGCGGTGGCCAGCGAGATCAGCAGCCCCGCGACGAAGCCCAGGATTCCCGTCGGCCAGCTCACCTCGGGGTCGTCACCGCAGGTGCGAGGTGTCGTTGAGGAGCCGCACCGAGGGGTTCCCGTCCGCGTAGTACGCCACCGTCGAGACGGACGCGGGCGAGAGCTCCATGCGGAACAGCGACTCCGGCGGGGCGCCGAGCGCGAGACGTACCAGGGTCTTGATGGGCGTGACGTGGGTGACGAGGAGCGCCGTGCGGCCCTTGTGGCGGGCGACCAGCCGGTCGCGCGTGACCGAGATCCGCTCGGCGACCTCGGCGAAGCTCTCACCTCCGCCCGTGGGCGCGGCGTCCGGCGACGCCAGCCAGGCGGTGAGGTCGGCGCCGTGCCGCTCACGCACCTCGGCGAAGGTCAGGCCCTCCCAGGCCCCGAAGTCGGTCTCCCGCAGTCCCTCGTCGACGGCGACCTCCAGGCCGAGCCGGTCGGCGACGGCCTGCGCGGTCTCGCGGCAGCGACGCAGCGGCGAGCTGACGATCTCCTCGACGGTGCCGCGCGCGGCGAACGCTTCGGCCGCGCAGGCGGCCTGGTGGCGGCCGGTCTCCGAGAGCGCGGGGTCGCTGCCGCCGCTGCCCGAGAACCGCTTCTCCGGTGTCAGGGCCGTCTCGCCGTGCCGCAGCAGGACGAAGGTGGCGGGCGCGCCCAGATCCGGTGCGCTCCCCCAGCCCATCTGCGGCGTGGCCGAGGTGGCCCGCGGGGCCGCCTGGGCCGGGCGGGCGGCGGCCATCGCGGCGCGGACCTTCGCCGCGCCCGCCACCGCGTCGCCGGGCGGGCCGGCCGGAGGCGCCGGCTCCGGGAGGGCCGCCGTGCGCGCCGTCCCCCTGTCGGCCGTCGACGACGCCGCGTCCCACTGCTCGCCCCGCCCGCCCGCGTCCATCGCCTCGTTGGCGAGGCGGTCGGCGTGCTTGTTCCGCTCGCGCGGGATCCACTCGTACGTGACCGAGGAGGCGGGCAGGATGCTCGCGGCCTCCGCGGCGAGCGGCTTCATGTCGGGGTGCTTGATCTTCCAGCGCCCCGACATCTGCTCGACCACCAGCTTGGAGTCCATCCGGACGCGGACCTGTACGTCCGTGTCCGGGAAGAGCTCCCTGACCGCCTTCAGCCCGGCGATCAGGCCCCGGTACTCGGCGACGTTGTTCGTCGCGACGCCGATGTACTCGGCGGCCTCGGCGAGGGTCGTCGCGTCGTGCGGGTCGAGGACGACCGCGCCGTACCCCGCGGGCCCCGGGTTGCCCCGGGAGCCCCCGTCGGCCTCGACGACCAGCTGGCGGGGAGCGGGCATTACAGTCCCGAGTCCGGGGTGCGGACCAGGATGCGGTGGCAGTTCTCGCAGCGCAGCACGGTGTCGGGGGACGCGGCCTTCACGTCGTTGACCTCCGTGATGTTCAGCTCCAGGCGGCAGCCCTCGCAGCGGCGCTGGTGGAGCCGGGCCGCGCCGACGCCGCCCTGCTGGGCGCGGAGCTTGTCGTAGAGCTTGAGCAGGTCGGCGGGGACGGCGCCCGCCACGACCTCGCGGTCCTTGGCCACGGTCGCGGCCTCGGCGTCGAGCTCCCGGGTGGCGGTGTCCCGGCGGACGATCGCGTCGTCGACCTTGGCCTGTACGGCGCTGACGCGCTCGGTCAGCTCGGCGACGCGCTCCTGGGCGGACTCGCGGCGCTCCATGATCTCGAGGACGACGTCCTCCAGGTCGCCCTGGCGCTTGGCGAGCGAGGTGATCTCGCGCTGCAGGCTCTCCAGGTCCTTCGGCGAGGAGACCGCGCCGGAGTCGAGCCGCTGCTGGTCGCGGACCGCGCGCTGGCGCACCTGGTCGACGTCCTGTTCCGCCTTGGTCTGCTCGCGGGTGGTGTCGCTCTCCTCGGTCTGCGAGGCGACGAGCAGGTCGCGCAGCTGGGCGAGGTCGCTGGTGAGCGCGTCGATCTCGGCGTGCTCGGGCAGGGACGTGCGCTTGTGGGAGAGCTGCGACAGACGTACGTCGAGGGCCTGGACTTCGAGGAGTCGGATCTGGTCGGCGGGCGCGGCGTTCAGTTGGGGGCTCCAGAAGAGTGGTGGGTGGTCCAGGGGTCGGTGACCTGCTTCGAGACGTGGACCCGCAGGCCCCATCCGTGGCGGTCGGAAATCGCTTCGAGCTGCGCGGCGGCCTGCTCGCACCAGGGCCATTCGGTGGCCCAGTGCGCGGCGTCGACCAGGCCGAGCGGCGAGTGCTGGACGGCCTCGGAGGCCGGGTGGTGGCGCAGGTCCGCCGTGAGGAAGGCGTCCACGCCCGACGCGCGTACGGCGTCGAAGAGGCTGTCGCCCGACCCGCCGCTCACCGCGACCCGCCGCACGACGGCGTCCGGGTCGCCTGCCAGCCGGACGCCCTGCGCGGTGGCGGGCAGCCGGGCGGCGGCACGGGCCGCGAAGTCGCGGAGGGACTCGGGGTGGTCCAGTTCGCAGATCCGTCCCAGACCGCGGCGGCCACCGGTGTCGGTGGGGTCGGGCACGAGCGGGCCGGTGACCCGCAGGTCCAGGGCGGCGGCGAGCGCGTCGGAGACCCCGGGGTCGGCGGTGTCGGCGTTGGTGTGCGCCACGTGCAGGGCGATGTCGTGCTTGATGAGCCCGTGCACGACCCGGCCCTTGAAGGTGGAGGCGGCGACCGTCGTCGTACCCCGCAGATAGAGCGGGTGGTGGGTGACGATCAGCTGGGCGCCGAGCTCGCGGGCCTCGTCGGCGATCTGCTCCACGGGGTCCACGGCGAAGAGGACGCGGCTGACCTCCGCCCCGGGATCACCGCAGACCGTGCCGACGGCGTCCCATCCTTCGGCCCGCTCGGGGGGCCAGAGGGCGTCGAGCTCGGCGATGACTTCAGACAGACGGGGCACGGAGGAAAGGCTACCTGTCCGCCGTGCCCCACCGCCCCTGGCGGCCGGAGCCCAGGAGGGCGGACCGGCGGCCGGTGCGAATCGTTACGTGCGGGGGCCGCCGCGGCGCGCCGCCCTGCCGCCTTCCGGCAGCACAGTTGCCCCCTCCTCCGCAGGCGAATCCGGACATGGGCACCCTTATGTGTGAAGTGGTGTGGCTCGTGTTGTCCGGTGGGGAGTGCGAAACCTAGCTTCGGTGCCCGGAGGTGACCGCACCATGACTGCCTGTGTCATCGAGAACACGATCGCCGGGGTCGCCGGAAGCGCCACGACGACGGAACCCGTGCCCGCTCCCGCGGACGCGGACGAGCCGGCCGAGCCCGAGAAACCCCCAGCCGTGGATGCCATGGACGGGCCCGCCGCGGACGCGGACCGGGAGAGGGGCACGCCGCCGCCCGGTGCGGGTGAGGAGCAGGCCGCGACACCGGCGTACGGGACCGGAACGCACCTGCCGACGGAGCCCGGCACCCCTGTGCGCACCGCCCCCGGCCGAACCGCTGCGCCGGACACGGTGAGGGCCTCCGCGGGCGGCACGGACCGGGGCACGGCCGCCGGGGCCGACGCCGGGCCGAGGACCACGGCATCCCCGCACACACCGGTGGCACCGCCCGCCACCCCGGTGGCGGCGCCGAGCGCACCCGGGGCGACCCGGGGCGGCGTCGTGTTCCAGGGGATCGTCCCGTCCCAGGGCAGTAGCGTCACCTCCC
Source organism: Streptomyces argenteolus (assembly GCF_042902585.1). GTDB lineage: Bacteria > Actinomycetota > Actinomycetes > Streptomycetales > Streptomycetaceae > Streptomyces > Streptomyces argenteolus. Next base: position 742,448 of record NZ_JBIBEG010000002.1, on the reverse strand, counting down.
TGCCGCTCATCCCGCCCATGCCGTCGGTCCCGCCCCTGGTGCCCGGCGCGCCCACCATCCTGATGCCGGGCGCACCCGCCACCGCGCCGCCGGCCCACCGGGCGCCGAGCGCCCCGGCGCCCGAGGCGCCCGCCGCCCCGCAGCCGGGCGCCCCGGCGCGGAGCGCGCCCACCACGACGATGCCGAGCGCACCCCCGCCCGCGAAGGCGAGCGCGTCCGTCGGCTCGGTCCGGGGCCCGGCCCCGAGCGCACCCGCGCGTCCCGCCGCCCGCCCGCGCCTCGTGCCGCCCGCGCTCACCATCGCCGCCGACCGGTCCTACGCCGCCCGCCTCACCGCGAGCGACCGGGAGGCGGCCGAGCCGGCCTGGTTCCCCGAGCGCTGGACCCTGGACGGCCCCGAGCCGTACGCCGTGCCGCTCCCCCTCGGACAGCCGGAGACGGCCGACTCCGACGTGCTGCCGCTCTCGGACGGCCGGGTCCTGATCCGGCGCCGGGTGGCCGACCGGCACGCCTTCTCGCTGCTCTACCCCACGGGCCCCGGCACCGGTGAACTCCCCCTGGGCTCCCTGGAATGCGCGGACCTCACCCTGCTGCCCCCGCCGCCGGACGGCATGAGCGCCTTCGCGCTGGTCCCCGGAGAACGCTCCACCGGCGTCTGGCTGGTGGCGGGCGGCGCCTTCGGGCCCGAGCACGTCGCGGACGTGCCCGGACTCTGCTCGGGCGGGGCGTGGCTCGACCGCGAGGGTCGTCTCCTCGCCCTGGACCGGCAACTGCCCGGCGGCGGCCCGGTGAAGGCCGTCGCCGTCGATCTCGAGCGGGGCGGCGAGGTGACACCGCTCCTGCAAATCGCTCCCGGGAGCGACGACCGGCTGCTGCTCGCCGACGCCGACAGCGGCCTGCTGCTGATCCGCTCGGACGCACCGGGGCACGAGCGCCTCGGCTGGGGCGTCCTCGGCAGCTGCCTTCCGGTGCGTTTCCCCGAGTGCCTGCGGCCGGCGGACCTGGCCATCACCCCCATCGCCGTCCAGCCCGGCCAGATGCTCATGCCGGAGAGCTGCGCGGTCGCCCTGCGGCTCGACGGGGCCTCGGGCAGCTGGGTGGGGCTGTGGCGGCCGGCCGGGCGGCGGCTGCACCAGGTCGCGGCACCGGACGGCTGGCTGACGGGTGCGGCGTTCTGGAGCAGGGAGGGCACGCTGCACCTGCCGTACGCGCAGCCCGGCGCACCCTGCGCCCTGGCCGTCGTCGAGGCCCCGGCGGAGTCGGATGCCGAGGCCGAGGAGGCGCACCGGTCCGGCACGAACGGAACGGAACCGTCCGCGGCCTCCGGCACTCCTGGTGTGTGCAGGCCGGTGCCGCTGGGCCAGGCGCCTCTCACGGGCAGCGCGGCGGTCGGCTGACAGCTGTGGGCCGGGTCGTACACTCTGCCCCCGGGCCGCGCGGCGGTTCGCACGGTGCCGAGGGTGACCGAGCGACGGCCGTGGGGCTTGCGACGTACAGGTAAGCGATTTTTACGGGGTGACTTTCCCAGATGTCTGAAGCCCGAATCGACGCGACCCAGCTGCCTCCGCCGGGGGCGGACAGGGACCGGGCCGAGGCCGGCGGCGCCGGAAAACACCGAGGGGGCGCGTCGGCGGAGAACTCCGCCGTGCAGCCGCACGGCCGCCACCGCCGCCCCTCCGAGGGGGGTGGCAGCGCCGCGGCCTGAGAACCGCGCCGTACGAGGCCGAGGGCCCTTCGACAGCTCCCGAGCTGCCGAAGGGCCCTCGGCGCGTCCGGACCGTGCTCCACCGGCCGGCACGCCGCCCGGGCGGGAGCCGTCTCCGCCCTCCGGGACCTCCCCGGACCGCGCGCGACCGCCCGCCCGCGGGTCGCTCCGGGCGATGTCCGCCGACCGGCGCCCTCCCGGGCCACGACCGCCCGGCCACCACGTCCCCGGCACCCCTTGGGGACCGCGACCACCCTGCCGCCGCGCCCCCGGTCCATGTCCGCGGGCCGTCGCAGCCCTCGGACTCCGACCACCCTGCCGCCGTGCCCGTCCCGCACCCCGTCCGCACGGCCCCCGCGTCCCCGAGGCGCACCCCTGGGCCGGCGGCGGCGCCGCACGGGTGTTCCAGCGCGCCGGGTCACCCTGCGCGGCCTAGTCTGACGCTGTGAACGAGATGCCCCGGGAGACCCGGCCGGCCAGGTCCGTACGCATCCTGCTCGCCGAGGACCGGGGCACGGCGCGGAGCGCGCTCGCGCTGCTGCTCGGCATGGAGCCGGGCTTCGACGTGGTGGCCGAGGTCGCCGACGGGGACCGGGTGGTGGACGCGGCCCTGACCGCCCGCCCGGACGTGGCGCTGCTGGAGGTGGGGCTCCCCGGCCTCAGCGGCCTGGACGCCGCGGCCCTGCTGCGCGACGAGGTGCCGGACTGCCGCGTGCTGATCCTCGCGTCGTCCGCCGGCCCGGGGAATCTGCGCCGGGCGATGGAGGCCGGGGCGGTGGGCTTCCTCGTGAAGGACGGCCCGGTCGGGGAACTCGCGAAGGCGGTGCGGCGGGTGCTGACCGGGGAGACCGTGATCGACCCCGCACTGGCCGCCGCCCCCGAGCCGCTCTGAGCCTCCGCTCCGGGGTCCTCAGGCGACCGGGCCTTTCCGCTCGGCCGTCCCCGGCAGCCAGAGGAGCATCATCAGAGCCCCGGCCACCAGCACCACGGCCGACGTACGGAAGGCCAGGGCGTAGCCGGCCGTGATCTCGGCCGCCCCCGTGGAGCCTCCGGTGCGGGCCGCCGCGACGGTGGAGAGCACGGCGAGGCCCAGCGCGCCGCCCATCGTGCGGGAGGTGTTGACCAGGCCGGAGACCAGTCCGGCGTCGCCGGGTGCCGCGCCGGAGGTGGCGAGCGCGGCCAGCGGGGTGGAAGCCAGTCCGGCCCCGGCCATCATCAGGACGCCGGGGAGGCAGACCGCCGTGAGGTAGTCGCCGTGCACCCCCATCGTGGACTGCCAGCCGAAGCCGGCTGCGGCGACGAGGGCGCCCGCCACGGCCAGGGTCCTGGCACCGGTCCTGGCCATGATCCTGGGGGCGGCCTTCGCGCCGATGAAGATGGCGGCGGAGCTCGGCACGAGGGCGAATCCGGCCTCCAGGGGGGTGTAGCCGAGCACGTTCTGGGCGTAGACCGTCATGAAGTACCACATGCCGAAGGACGCCGAACCGAGCAGCAGCATCGAGACGTTGGCGGCCGAGACGGTGCGGACACCCAGGATGCGCAGCGGCATCAGCGGCGCCGCCGTCCTCGCCTCCACCAGGACGAAGAGCCCGAGCAACGCGAGTCCGGCCAGCAGGGGCACCAGGGTCGCGGCGGCGGCCCAGCCCTCGGCCTCGGTCTGCACGATGCCGTACGCCGTCGTCGCCAGCCCCGCCGTGACGAGAACCGCCCCCAGCAGGTCGATGCGGCGCCGGTCACCCGCCCGGCTCTCGGCCAGCCACACGGCTGCGCCCGCCAGGACGAGGGCCCCGACCGGCACGTTGATGAGCAGGACCCACCGCCAGGAGAGGAAGTCGGTGAGCACTCCCCCGACCAGCCCGCCGGCCGCCCCGCCGCCCGCGCCGACCGCCATCCAGGTGCCGATCGCCCTGGTACGGGCGGGCCCCTCGGGAACGGCGGAGGTGAGGATGGTGAGCGTCGCCGGGGACAGCACGGCGGCGCCGAGGCCCTGTCCCGCGCGGGCGGCGAGCAGGTGCCACTCCTCCTGGGCGAAGCCGCCGGCCAGCGAGGCCGCGGTGAAGAGGCCGAGCCCGGTCAGGAACATCCTCTTGCGGCCGTAGATGTCCGCGGCCCGTCCGCCGAGGAGCATGAACCCGGCGAAGGCGATGGAGTAGGCGTTGACGACCCATTGCAGACCGGGCCCGCTCAGGCCGAGGTCGGCACGCATCGACGGCAGCGCGACGTTGACCACGGACACGTCGAGGACGACCAGGAACTGGCCGGTGCACGCGGCGGCGACCACGGCCCAGGTGCGGGTTCTCGACCGGGCGGGCAGCCGCGTGGGCGTGGAGACGTCAACCATGCGTGTCATACTCGCAGGCTGCCCGCGCCCCGTACATCGGTTTCCGGGCCCACGCGGGCCCGGTCCCGGGGCGTAGGACTTTTTACGGACTGCCCTGTTTTCACGCCCCGTTCACCGGAATACCGCGTGCCTACGGAAACGTTCAGCATGCACACACTTGGTGCCGGCGCAGTCCGTCGGCCACCGCCCCGTGCTCCACCCGCTCTTCCTTCCTCACCCTTCCCTGCCCGGAGGCCATACGTATGCAACGGACGACGAACGAACGGCACGCCGGGGAGGCGCTTCCCGACCCGCGCCGGCGCGGGAGCGGCGGCGTCGTCCCCGTCCTCGCGTTCGCGGGGATCACCGTCGCGGTGATGCAGACCCTGCTCGTCCCCGTCATCAAGGACCTGCCGTCCCTGCTCGGCACCGAACCGGCCGACGCGACCTGGGTGATGACGGCCACCCTGCTCGCCGGGGCGGTCGCCACCCCGATCATGGGCCGCCTCGGCGATCTGTACGGCAAGCGGCGGATGCTGCTCGCGAGCCTCGTCGTGATGGTGGTCGGCTCGCTGATCTGCGCCTCCACCGACGATCTCGTGATCATGATCGTGGGCCGGGCGCTCCAGGGCTTCGCCATGGGCGCCATCCCTCTGGGCATCGGCATCATGCGCGACGTGCTGCCGCCGGAGAAGCTCGGCTCGGCGATGGCCCTGATGAGTTCCTCCATAGGCGTGGGCGGCGGACTCGCGCTGCCCGCAGCCGCGCTCATGGCCCAGCACGCCGACTGGCACGCGCTCTTCCTCGGCTCGGCGGCACTGGGCGTGCTCGCCATGACGCTCACCGTCCTCGTCGTGCCGGAACCGCCGCTGCGCGCTCCCGGCCGCTTCGACCTGCCGGGCGCGCTGGGGCTCTCCCTCGGCCTGGTCTGCCTGCTGCTGCCCGTCACCAAGGGCGGCGACTGGGGCTGGACCTCCGCACCGACACTCGGCCTGATCGCCGCGTCCCTGGTGATCCTGGTGCTGTGGGGACTCTTCGAGCTGCGCAGCCCGGCGCCGCTGGTCGATCTGCGGACCAGCGCCCGGCGTGAGGTGCTGCTCACCAACCTGGTCTCGATCATGGTCGGGGTCGCCTTCTACGCCGTGTCGCTGGTGCTGCCGCAACTCCTCCAGCTGCCCACCTCGACGGGTTACGGACTCGGGCAGTCGATGGTGGTGGCGGGGCTGTGCGTGGCGCCGCTGGGTCTGACGATGATGTTCGTGGCCCCGCTGTACGCCCGGCTCTCCGCCCGGCGCGGCCCCAAGGCGTCCCTGGTGCTGGGCATGCTGGTCATCGCCGTCGGTTACGGCGCCGGGCTCGGCCTGATGAGCGCCGCCTGGCAGACCGTGGTGATCGCGGTGGTCCTCGGAGCCGGCATCGGTCTCGCGTACTCCTCACTGCCCGCGCTGATCATCGGGGCGGTCGACGCGTCCGAGACCGGCGCGGCCAACGGGCTGAACACGCTGATGCGCTCGATCGGCACCTCGCTGTCGAGTGCGGTCATCGGCATGGTGCTGGCGAACACCTCGGTGCGCGCGGGCGGGGTGGACATCCCCACCATGGAGGGTTTCCGGACCTCGTTCGTGATCGCCACCGGGGCGGTGCTGATCGGCCTGGCACTCGCCGCGTTCCTGCCGAAGCGGCAGCCCGCGTCCCCGGTGCTGCTGGCCAGCAGTGCCGGGGACGCGCTCGCCGCCGCGGAGGCAGCCGCCGCGACGGTGCCGGTCAGCGCTCCGGAGCGTCGAACCTCGGCTCCGTAGCCAGCAGCCGGGACACGTCGGTCCCGGCCGCGAGCTCCTGCGGCCGGGCACCACGGCTGAACAGCCGCGCGGGACGGGCTCCCTGGACCGTCGCCGCGCCCTCGCGGACACGGAGCCAGGAGCCCTCGCGCAGCCCGAGCACGGGGACGTCGTTCTCCTCCAGGAATTCGGTGAGCCGCTCCTCGCGGGTCTCCCCCTTGTGGGTGCTGGCCGGGTCCGGGTCCAGGTAGTGCGGGTTGATCTGGAACGGCACCAGCCCCAGCGCCTCGAAGGACGGCGGCTGCACGATGGGCATGTCGTTGGAGGTGCGGAGGGTCGGCGCGGCCATGTTGGTGCCCGCACTGGCACCCATGTACGGCAGCCCGTTCCGCGCGGCGTCGCGCACCGCCTCGCGCAGGCCGGTGCGGTACAGGGCGTCCAGCAGCCGGAAGGAGTTGCCGCCGCCGATGAACACGGCGTCGCAGGCGGCGAGTTCCGCCAGGGGGTCGGCGTTCTCGTGGACACCGCGCACGCTGATGCCGGACGGTTCCAGGGCCGCGCGGACGCGCGCGGTGTAGGCGTCGTGGTCGGCCAGCGCGTAGGGCACGAACGCCAGCCGGGCGTCCGCCGGGAGGAACGCGGTGACGGTGTCCCGCGCGTGTTCCAGATAACCGCGGCCGTACTGGGTGGAGTTGGAGAGCAGCAGCAGATTCACGGGTGTTCCTCGTGCGGGTCGGACCGGCGGCATCAGACGCCTGCCGGGCGGGGTACGGGCAGGGTCAGGTGCTACGGGGGCGGCCCGCGCGGGACTTCGGCCGCTGGGGCGGGTGGGTGAGCCGCTGCTCCAGCAGACGGGCGGCGTGGCGCAGGGCGTCGAGCCGGTCCTCCGGCGCACCCCGGAAGCGGTCCTCTCCCCCGCCGAGGCTGAGGCTGCCGTACGGCTCGCGCCCCAGGAAGACCGGGACGGCCACGGTGGCGACACCGGTGTCGTACTCGCCGACGGTCCACGCGTACCCCTGGGCGCGGATCTTCAGGAACTCCTGCTCCAGCAGGTCCGCGTCGGTGACCGTGCGGTCGGTGAAGCGGGCCATGGGGCGGCCCCGGAAGAGCCGGTGGCGCTGGTCGTCGGGCAGGTAGGCGTAGAAGGACTTGCTGGTGGCCCCGGCGTGCGCCGGGTAGAGCTCGCCGACCAGCGGGTAGTAGCGCAGCGGGCCGGTCTCCCCCTCCTCGGCGGCCACGCACCGCATGTGGAAACTGTCGGGCAGGCAGAACAGGACGGTGTCGCCGGTGGCCCGGCGCAGTTCCTCCAGCACCGGTGCGGCCAGCAGCTCCAGCGACCCCGAGCGCTCCCAGAGCCGGCCGAGCCGCAGCACCGCAGGCCCGATGCGGTAGCGACGGGTGACCGGGTCGGACACCAGGAAGCCGCGCCCGGCGAGCGTCGCCAGCAGGCGCTGGGCGACCGAGGTGTCCCAGCCGAACTCCTCGGCGACCTCGGTGACACCCCAGTCGGGCCGGGTCCGCTCGAAGGCGAGCAGCACCAGGAGCGCCCGGTCGACGGTTTGCAGGGCTCCGGCAGGGGTGCGCCGGTCCAGATCGAAGTCGGCCATCAGCATCTCACCATTCAGACCTGAATTGCAGATAACGGGAAAGAGTTGCGTTCCACGGTAGCCGATCCCGAATGTTGCTCCAGCACCCCGCCCCGCGCTTCCCCGCAGGAGCGCCGGGCGGGTGTCCCGCACCGGAGAAAGGCCCCCCATGCTGAAGTACGTACTGGACATCGTCGAGCTGCTGGACGACCCGCAGGTCAGTGGCGAGGCGGTCGTCGGGCACCTCGACGCCGTCGCCGGGGCCGAGGGCTCGTCCGCGCAGGTCACGACGGTCACCGGGGACCGGGGGACGACGGACTTCGTCGTCGTCCGCATCCCCGGCACCCGGGGGCGCACCTCGGGCGGCAGCGCCCGGACACTCGGCGTGGTCGGCCGTCTGGGGGGCGTCGGGGCGCGGCCGGAGGTGACCGGGCTCGTGTCCGACGCCGACGGCGCGGTCTCGGCGCTCGCCACCGCCGCCAAGCTGCTGGACATGCGCCGCAGGGGCGACACGCTGCCCGGTGACGTGATCGTCGCGACGCACATCTGCCCGAGCGCCCCGACCGAGCCGCACGACCCGGTGCCCTTCATGGGGTCCCCGGTGGACATCGCGACGATGAACCGGCACGAGGTCACCGGCGAGATGGAGGCCGTGCTCTCCATCGACACCACCAAGGGCAACCGGATCATCAACCACAAGGGCCTGGCCCTCTCGCCCACCGTCAAGGAGGGCTGGGTGCTCCGGGTGTCCGAACAGCTCGGCGAGCTGCTCGCGGTGGTGACCGGTGAGCCGTTGGTCACGTACCCGGTGACCACGCAGGACATCACGCCGTACGGTAACGGTGCACACCACATCAATTCGATCCTCCAGCCCTCCACCGCGACCGCCGCTCCGGTCGTCGGTCTCGCGGTCACCTCGGCCGCCGCGGTGCCGGGCTGCCAGACGGGCGCGAGCCACGAGAGCGACATCGCCTCCGCCGCCCGGTACGCCGTCGAGGTCGCCAAGGCCTTCGGCGCCGGAACCCTGGACTTCCACGACGCGGTGGAGTTCGACAACCTCGTCAACCGCTACGGGTCGCTGGCTCACCTGCAGACCTTCGGCCGCACACCCCAGGAGTCCTGATGGCATCCGAGAGCCGGGCCGCCTCGACGGCCCCCGAGACCAAGAGCATCGGCAGCGACGACTACTCGCTCTCACGGGTGCCGCGCGACAAGCGTTTCGGTTTCTGGTCGATGCTCCTGCAGTGGCTGGCCCAGTCCGGGTCGATCTCCCAGTTCACGCTGGGCGCCACCATCGGCGTGGGGATGACCTTCGGGGACGCGTTCCTCGCCTTCACGCTCGGCGCGGTGATCCTGGAGATCGTGATCTTCGCGATCGGCCTGGCGGGGATGCGCGAGGGCCTCGCGACCCCGATGCTGACGCGCTGGGTGGGCTTCGGCCGCAACGGCTCGGCCCTGGTCAGCTTCGTCATCGCGGTCAGCCTGGTCGGCTGGTTCGGCGTCCAGAACACGATCTTCGGCAACAGCGTCTCGGCGCTGGTGGGCGGACCGTCGTGGATGTGGTGCGTCGCCGCGGGAGTCGCGATCACCGCCCTGGTGATCTTCGGCTTCCGCTGGATGGCGCTGTTCGCGAAGATCGTCACCCCGCTCTTCTTCGGGATGGTCGCCTGGTCGGTGATCACCACGCTGAACGACCACTCGCTCGGCGACCTGATCAGCTCGCCCCCGCCCGGTGAGGCGATCCCGCTGGCGGTGGCCGCCACCGCGATCGCGGGCGGCTACATGACGGGCGCGATCGTCTCCCCGGAGATGACCCGCTACAACAGGAAGGGCTCGCACGTCTTCGTGCAGAGCGCCTCCTCGATGATCCTCTCCGAGTACATCGTCGGCATGGTCGGCGTGCTCCTCGGGCACCTGGTGAAGTCCAGCGAGGTCTCGCACATCGTGCTCTCCACCTCGGGCGCGTTCGGCGTGATCGTGGTCCTGATGTCCACCGCCAAGATCAACGACTGGAACCTGTACGGCTCCTCGCTCGGCGTCGTCAACTTCTTCCAGGTCGTCTTCGGCAGGCGTCTGCACCGCGGCGTGGTCACCGTCGCCCTCGGCGTCGCCGGCACGCTCCTCTCCGCGGTCGGGATCATGACCCACTTCACGGAGTTCCTCTCGCTGCTGGGCGTGATGATCCCTCCGATCGGCGGCATCGTCGTCGCGGAGTACTGGGTCGTGAAGCGGATGCGGCGGCCCCTGGACGAGACCCGCGAGGCCGAGACCCTGCCCGCGACCTCTCCCACCTGGGTGCCGATGTCGCTGGCCATCTGGCTGGTGGCGTTCTGTGTCGGCAAGTTCTACGACGGCGGCATCCCGGCCCTCAACTCGCTGGCCACCGCCTTCCTGCTGTACTGCGCGCTCGGCCTGCTGGGCTGGATCAGGCCGTACGGCACCTCCACCCTGGACGACGACGCGCACACCCCCGCCACCGCCGCCCGCGTCACCACCCCGGCAGGAGCAGCATGAGCATGGTCCCCGCCTCCGGACAGGCCCAGGAGGAGGTCGTCGGCCTCTGCGCCGAGCTGATCCGCTTCGACACCTCCAACCCCACCGCTGACGAACGGGCCGCGGCGGACTGGGTGGTCGCCCGGCTCGCCGAGGTCGGCATCGACTCCGTGCTGGTCGAGTCGGCGCCCGGCCGGGCCAACGTCGTCGCGCGCATCGAGGGCGCCGACCCGTCCCGGGGCGCCCTGCTGGTCCACGGCCACCTCGACGTCGTACCCGCCGACCCCTCCGAGTGGCAGGTGCCGCCGTTCTCCGGGGAGATCCGGGACGGTTACCTCTGGGGGCGCGGTGCGATCGACATGAAGGACACGGTCGCGGTCATGCTGGCCACCGCCCGGCACTTCGCCCGGACCGGCACACGGCCGGCCCGCGACCTGGTCCTCGCCTTCCTCGCCGACGAGGAGGCGGGAGGGAGGTTCGGCGCGCACTGGCTGGTCGAGCACCGCCCCGAGCTCTTCGCCGGGGCCACCGAGGCGATCGGCGAAGGGGGCGGCTTCTCCTTCGCGATCGACGGCACCCGGCGGCTCTACCCGATCGAGAACGCCCAGCGCGGTATGGCCTGGATGGAGCTCACCGCCACCGGCAGGGCGGGCCACGGCTCGTCCCCCAACGACGAGAACGCGGTCACCGACCTCGCCGAGTCCCTCACCCGCATCGGCCGCGAGACGTTCCCGATCCGGCTGATCGAACCGGTCCGCGCCCTGCTGGAGGAGGCCGCGCGCCTCTACGGCGTCGCGTTCGACGAGGACGACATCGAGGGCACGCTGTCCCGGCTGGGACCGGTCGCCGACTTCATGCAGGTGGTGCTGCGCAACTCCGCCAACCCCACGATGTTCACGGCGGGTTACCAGACCAACGTGATCCCGGGGAAGGCCACCGCCCGGGTCGACGGCCGCTTCCTGCCCGGCCACGAGCAGGAGCTGATCGACACGATCGACCGGCTGCTGCTCCCCTCCGTCAGCCGGGAGTGGGTCAACCACGACATCGCGCTGGAGACGACGTTCGACGGCCCCCTGGTCGACGCGATGTGCGACGCGGTCCGCGCGGAGGACCCGGACGGCCACCCCGTCCCGTACTGCAACCCCGGCGGCACGGATGCCAAGGCCTTCACCCACCTGGGCATCCGCTGCTTCGGCTTCAAGGGGCTGAAGCTCCCGCACGACCTGGACTACGGCCGGCTCTTCCACGGCGTGGACGAGCGCGTCCCGCTGGAGGGCCTGCGCTTCGGCGTACGCGTCATGACGCGGCTCTGGCAGAGCTGCTGACCTGACCCGGCAGTGCCGCCAGGGGCCCACCCGGCCGGGCCCACCCCACCCGTACGCCCCCGCCGCTCCCCGCGGCGGGGGCGTACGGCACGATGGGACGCCGTCCGAACCACCGCCCCACCAGGAGGAACCCCGTGGCCGCCGAGTCCGCCGCCCGTCCCGAGCCGGAGGTCGTCGCCGCCTTCGAGGCCGCCAAGGGCTTCATGCCGGTCCACGAAGGGCTCACCCTGTACGCCGCCGCCGTGGAAGCCGCCGCGCTCGGGCTCCCGCTGCTGGAGGTCGGCACGTACTGCGGGCGGTCGGCGATCCTGCTGGCGGACGCCGCCCGCGCGGCCGGGGTGACGGCGCTGACCGTCGACCACCACCGGGGCAGCGAGGAACAGCAGCCGGGCTGGGAGTACCACGACCCCTCGGTGGTGGACCCGGAGATCGGCCTGATGGACACGCTGCCGACCTTCCGGCGCACCCTCCACCGGGCGGGGCTGGAGGAGCACGTGGTGGCGCTCGTCGGGCGGTCCCCTCAGGTGGCGGCCGTGTGGGCCGGTTCGCTCGGCCTGGTCTTCATCGACGGCGGGCACACCGACGAGCACGCGAACGGCGACTACGAGGGCTGGGCCCCGAAGGTCGCCGACGGCGGGCTGCTCGTGATCCACGACGTGTTCCCCGACCCGGCCGACGGCGGCCAGGCTCCGTACCGCGTCTACCGACGCGCCCTGGAATCGGGGGCGTTCACCGAGATCTCGGTGACGGACTCGCTGCGCGTGCTGCGACGTACGGGGCCGGGGATCTGAGGGGCACGGATAGCATCGCGGCGTGCGCTACGACGACTTCGTTCCCCCCACCTCGCGCACGGGCCGCCGGCCCGTGCTCGCCGCAGTGGCGCTGGCCGGCGTCTGCCTGACCGTCGCGGGGTGCGGCGGCGGGCCGCTCCCCGGTGACCCCAAGGGCGGTACCTCCCGGCCGCCGGCGCCCGCCTCCCCCGGGACCCCCTCCCCCCGGCCTTCGTCGCCCGGGACCACCGGCCCGTCCGCCGCGTCCACCTCCGCACGGCCGGAGCCCGCGGCGCGCGGGCCGCTCACGGGCCGCACGGTGGTGATCGACCCGGGGCACAACCCGGGCAACCGCGAGCACACGCGGGAGATCAACCGCCAGGTCGCCATCGGCAACGGGCGCAAGGAGTGCGACACCACCGGCACCGCGACGGACGCCGGTTACGCGGAGGCCCTGTTCACCCTCGACGTCTCCCGTCGCCTGCGCACCCTCCTGGAGGAGAAGGGCGCGAGGGTCGTCCTCACCCAGGACGACGACCGCCCCTTCGGCCCGTGCGTGGACGAGCGGGCCCGGATCGGCAACGCGGCGGGGGCCGACGCGGTCGTCTCGGTCCACGCGGACGGATCCGCAACCGGGAACCGGGGTTTCCACGTCATCCTTCCCGCAGCGGTGAGCGAAGGCGGCGCCGACACCACGAAGATCGTCGCGCCTTCACGGGAACTGGGGGAACGGATCGCGGGGAATTTCGTACGCGTCACCGGAAGCGCGCCTTCCAATTACATCGGCGGGGGCACCGGGCTCGACACCCGCGACGATCTCGGCGGACTGAATCTGTCGACCGTGCCCAAAGTGTTCATCGAATGCGGCAATATGCGTGATCCGCGGGACGCCGCTCTGCTCACCGCTGCGAGCTGGCGCCAGAAAGCCGCTCTCGGTATCGCGGACGGCATCGGCAGCTACCTGAAGAGGTAGTCCTGCGGTGACAGTGGCGACATTGGGGGGACAGTGAGTCCGAGGTCCGGGCGGCACCACAACCCGCCCGGGCAGACGATAGATTCATCCGTACGATGGGGAGCCGTCCCGAGCTTCGCGCCGTACCCGCCGTTCAGGCGGCAGCGACGACCGCCCCGACGAGACGACCGACTAAGGACCTTCACGTGAATATCCGCTCCCTCACTCGAGGCGACGGCGTGGTGATCGGAGCAGCGGTCGTGCTGTTCATCGCCTCTTTCCTCGACCTCTCCGGCTACGACTGCCCCTCGGGCGTGGACTGCTCCAGCTACAGCGCGAACGCCTGGGACTCACTGTCCGTCCTGATGAGCATCTATCTGGCCGGCATCATCGGTGCCGCGCTGCTGATCGTGAGCCGCGCCGTGCCGGGCCGCAAGGTCCTCGGTTTCGAACTCGGCCAGTTCGGCGCCGCGTTCACCGTGTTCTCCCTGTGGGCCATGTTCTGGACGATCATCGACGCGGGTGACGCGGGCGCCGGTCTCATCCTCGGCCTGCTGGCCACCATCGCGCTGGCCGGCGGTGCGGTGGCCACCCCGCTGGTGCCCGCCCTCAAGGCCCCGCTCGTGGGCGCGCCGCGCCCCGCGCAGGGTGTACAGGCCGCCTACGGCCAGCAGCCCGGCCAGGGTTACGGCTACCCGGGCGCCCAGCAGACCTTCGGCGCCCAGCCGGGCCAGCCCCAGCCGTACGGCGCGCAGCCGGGCACGCCGGAGCCGCAGCAGGCGCAGCAGGCCTCCCAGGGCGGCGGCGCACCGGCGGGCGACTTCACGCCGTTCTGGTTCGCGGTACCGGTGGCCCGTCCGCTGTACGGCGAGGACGGCACCCCCAACCCGATCGCCGAGCTGGCGCCCGGCACGTGGTATCTCGCGGTCGAGCAGCGCGGCTCCGCCCTCGTCGCCCAGACGCAGGACGGCCGCCGCGGTGTGCTGCAGGACACCACGGGCATCCAGCGCGGCTGACCCCTCGCACACGAACGGCCCCCGCCCGCATGGGCGGGGGCCGTCGGCGTGTCCTGCCCGAGCGTCAGCCGAAGGACGACCGCTCCAGCCAGAAGTCGAGCAGTGCCCGGTCGCCCAGGACCTCCAGGCCGCCCTCGTCCGGCTTCTGCCTGCGGTTGAAGGCCAGCATCAGTTCGGTCAGCGGGCCCCGGAGCGCCACGGTCGCCTTCGCGTGGTCACGGCGCCAGGTGAAGCCGTCCTCACCGAACTCGATCAGCCACTCGGCATCCGGCACGTCCGTGGCGTGCAGGTGCAAGGACCGCCCGCCGCCGCGCAGTTCGGCCGCTTCCGGGTCTCCCTCGGCCTGCGCGAAGGCGACGATCCGCAGCCACTCCGTGATGGTGTCCGCTGCCAGGTCGGGCGCCACCGCGTAGGCCGCCCCCGTGGCGAGGGCGGCGTCCGCCCGGTGGACCGCCGTCTCATGGGCCATGCGCCGGGCCCAGAAGGCCGTGCGGTGGTCCCATGCCCAGGTCCAGACGGGGGTGTCGGGACCGGCCTCGCGCAGCGCGTCCACCGTCTCGGCGGCGCCCTCCACCAGCCAGGCCCGCAACGCGCCCGCGTCGCCCCCCTCCGGCCCCGCGGCGCCCCGCACCCCGTCCTCGGGGACGTCCTCGGTCGCCCTGCGGCGGACGATCTCGCCGGCCCAGCGGTGTGCGCCGCCGACGTGGACGACGAGCTCGCGCAGACTCCAGTCGGGGCAGGTGGGCACCCGGCGGGTCAGGTCCGCGTCCGTGACGAGGTCCGCCAACAGGGCGGTCTGGGCGAGTATTTCGTCGCAGTAGCGGGTGTGTCCGAGGAGAGTCATCCCGGCACCCTACGCGGCCCGCACAGCGCCCCTCGTCCCGTGTACCCGCCGAGCCGGCAGCGGGAGGTGCCCTGTCCGTCGCCTCGGCGCCGGCGCCCCTCCCGCCTCCCCGGCCCCGGCGACGGGCTTCACGGTGAGTGACGAGCGACGGAACCCGTGGTCGGGCTCACCCGGGCGGGGCCCGGCCGCCACCCGGCGCGATCCGCGGGGGTTTCACTCACGGTAAAGCGGCAATCCGGAGAGCATGTCTCCCAGAACAGGCACAGGAAGCAGTACCGCCGCACGCGTCATAGCCGTCGTCGCGGACATCATGGCATTCATCATCATTCTGTGGATCCTGATGTACCTGCTCGACGCCAACCGGGGTAACGACCTGGTCCAATGGGTCCAGGACTCCGCCCACTGGCTGGCCGGCTGGTCGTACGACCTGTTCACCTTCGACGAGGCGTGGGCACGCGTCGTCACCGGTTACGGTCTGGCCGCCGTCGTCTATCTGTTCATCGGTCACGCGGTGGCGGGCCGGGTCCGCCGCTTCTAGCGGCAGCAGTCCGGTTCCAGCCCCGTCGGCAGCCGTTCGCCGCCGAAGACCGCGGTGGTCGCCTCGTCCCCCCCGAGCGCGGCCACCGCGAGCAGCAGGGATCCCGCCGTCCAGGTGGTGAGTTCCTCGGGCCAGACGGCCCGCTCACCCTCGAAGACGTAGCCCGTCCAGTAGAGGCCGCCCTCGGCGCGCAGGTGCTGGACGGACTGGAGGATCTCCAGGGCACGGTCCGACTCCCCCGTCACCCAGAGCGCCAGGGCGAGTTCGCAGCTCTCGCCGCCCGTCACCCACGGGTTGGGGAGCACGCAGCGCACGCCGAGCCCCGGGACCACGAAGTCGTCCCAGCCCTCCTCGATCCGCCGCGTCGCCTCGGCACCGGTGACGGCGCCGCCGAGGACCGGGTAGTACCAGTCCATCGAGTAGCGGTTCTTGTCCAGGAAGCGCTCGGGATGGCTGCGGATCGCGTGGCCGAGTGCTCCCGCGGCCAGTTCCCAGTCGGGCTGCGGCTCCTCGCGCTCCTCCGCCAGGGCCAGCGCGCAGCGCAGGGCCTGGTAGACGGAGGAACAGCCGGTCAGCAGCGCGTCGGTGACGGGGGTCCCGTCGGGCTCGCGCTTCCAGCCGATCTGGCCGCCGGGCTGCTGGAGCCGCAGCACGAACTCCACCGCCGCGTAGACCGTCGGCCACATCCGGTCGGCGAACGCGTCGTCGCCGGTGGCGAGGTAGTGGTGCCAGACGCCCACGGCCACGTAGGCGCAGAAGTTGGTCTCCCGGCCCAGGTCGGTCGGCCGGTCCGCCTCGCCGTCGTGGTAGGCGGCGTACCAGGAACCGTCCTCGTTCTGGTGGCGGGCCAGCCAGGCGTACGCCCGCGCCGCGGCCTCGTGTTCACCGGCCGCGTCCAGGGCCATCGCGGCCTCGGTGTGGTCCCACGGGTCGAGGTGGTGGCCGCGGAACCAGGGCAGCGCCCCGTCCTCGCGCTGCACGGCGAGCAGCGCGGCCACGGTCTCGGTGGCCTGTTCGGCGGTCAGGACGCCCGGCAGGACCAGGTGTTCGGTCTGCTCCGGCGTGCTCACGCCTCGGCCTTCGGCAGGTGCGGCTTGGTCGCGTACGCCACGAAGCTCTTGCCGACGACGGGATTGAGCAGCTGCTCGGCGACCCGGGTGGCCAGTGGCTTCTTCATGATGTCCCAGACCAGCAGCTTGTGGTACGCCCGCACCGGGAGCGCCTTCTCGTTGTCCACGCCGAAGGCGCACTTCAGCCACCAGTAGGGGCTGTGCAGGGCGTGCGCGTGGTGGGTGCCGTAGGGCTTGAGTCCGGCCTCACGGATCTTGCCGAGGAGTTCGTCGGCCTTGTAGATGCGGATGTGCCCGCCCTCGACCTCGTGGTACGCGTCGGAGAGCGTCCAGCAGACCTTCTCCGGCCCGTAGCGGGGCACGGTGATCGCGATCCGGCCGCCGGGCTTCAGCACGCGGACCATCTCGGCGAGCACGCCCTTGTCGTCGGGAATGTGCTCCATCACCTCGGAGATGATCACGACGTCGAACGAGGCGTCGGGGAAGGGCAGGTTGAGCGCGTCGCCTTCCATGGCGGTGGCCGTGGCGCCCGCGGGCGCCTCCCCGGCCTCCTTCATCGCGGCGAACCACTTCGCGACCTCGCGGATCTCCTCGGCGTTCTGGTCGAGGGCCACCACCTGGGCGCCGCGCCGGTAGCACTCGAAGGCGTGCCGGCCGGCGCCGCAGCCCAGATCGAGCACCCGGTCGCCTGCGGCGAGCGGGAAGCGGGTGAAGTCGACGGTCAGCACAGGGGCCTGCCTTCGAGGTCGGAGGTACGGGTTCCGGGAGCCAGGGGGGCGGTCACCTGCGGGCCGCCCGGGCGGCGATCGACTGACGGTACAGCTCGACGGTACCGAGAGCGGCCCTGGCCCAGGTGAAGTTGGCCAGGACCCGGGCGCGGCCGGCCTCACCGAGACGGGCGCGCAGTTCGCGGTCGCCGAGCAGCCGGCCGAGAGCGGCGGCCAGGGCGCCCGCGTCGCCGGGCGGGACGGCGAGGCAGGTCTCCCCGTCGGGCCCCGCGACCTCCGGGATGGCTCCGCCGGTGGTGGCCACCAGCGGGGTCCCGGTGGCCATGGCCTCGGCGGCGGGCAGCGAGAAGCCCTCGTACAGGGAGGGGACGCAGGAGACCTGGGCGCTGCGGACCAGGTCGACGAGTTCGGCGTCGCTGATGCCCTTGACGAACTCGACGGCGTCCTGGAGCCCGTAGCGTTCGATCGCCCGGGCGACCGGCCCGTCCTCGGCCCGCTTGCCGACGACCACGAGGTGCGCGGCGGGGTTCTCGGTGCGGAGCTTGGCGAGCGCCTCCACGAGGTGGACGAGGCCCTTGAGGGGCACGTCGGCGCTGGAGGTGGTGACGATCCGGCCGGGCACCTCGGCGACCGACGGGTCCGGCGACCAGAGGTCGGTGTCGGCGCCGATGTGCACGACCTGGATACGGTCCGGCCGCACCCCGAGGTGCTCGGTGATCTCCGCCTGCGAGGAGCCGGAGACGGTGAGGACGGACGGCAGCCGGCGCGCGACGCGCTTCTGCATGCGGGTGAAGCCGTACCACCGGCGCACGGAGAGGCGGCGGCGCAGCGATCCTGCGGCGTCCAGGTCCAGTCGGCGGTCGACGGTGATCGGGTGGTGGATCGTGGTGACCAGGGGCGCGCCGAGGTCACCGAGCAGGCCGTAGCCGAGCGTCTGGTTGTCGTGCACCACGTCGAAGTCGCCGCGCCTGGACAGGAGATGACGCCTGGCCCGCAAGCTGAAGGTGAGGGGCTCGGGGAATCCGCCGGTCCACATGGTGGCGACCTCGGCGAGGTCGATCCAGTCGCGGTACTCGCCGCGCCCGGGGGTGCGGAACGGGTCGGGCTGGCGGTAGAGGTCCAGGCTCGGCAGCTCGGTGAGCGGGACACCCTCGTCGAGCACGGGGTAGGGCTGTGAGCCGATCACCTCGACGCTGTGGCCCAGCCGGGCCAGCTCGCGGCCGAGGTGGCGCACGTAGACGCCCTGGCCACCGCAGAAGGGGTTGCCCTTGTAGGTCAGGAGCGCGATGCGCAACGGCCGGTCACCGTCGGTGCCCGACGCGCTGCCGCCCTCGAAGGGGCCCGTCTCTATGGCCTCAGCGGTCACACTCGGCCCCCTTCGTCACTGCGTTTTCGCCGGAGCGTAACCGGTCGCGCTAATCTAGAACAAGTTTCAGACTCGTTCGTTCAACCCGCACCGAATCTACCGGCAGGTAGCGTCGGCATGACGGCCGGATCAGGTGATTCGCGCCACGGCGGGCGCCCTGGCAGGGTGTGCGCGCCCGGCGCCGGCCGCCCGGCCGGACGGGGAACCGGTTCTCCCTTCTTGGATGGGGACAGATGACAGCGGAAGCCAGGCCGGCAGCGCCGCCCCTGACGGAACGCCAGGAGGCCCGCCGCCGCAGCATTCTGCAGGCCGGCGTCCAGCTCGCCGGGCGGGGCGGCTTCGAGGCGGTGCAGATGCGCGAGGTGGCGGACGCCGCCGGCGTCGCCCTGGGCACGCTGTACCGCTACTTCCCCTCGAAGATCCACCTGCTGGTCGCGGTCATGCAGGACCAGCTCCAGCAGCTGCACATCACGCTGCGCAGGCAGCCGCCCGCCGGGGACGACGCCGCCCAGCGGGTCGCCGAGACCCTGATGCGGGCCTTCCGGGCGCTCCAGCGCGATCCCCATCTGGCGGACGCCATGGTGCGGGCGCTGACCTTCGCGGACCGTGGGGTGAGCGCCGAGGTGGACGCCGTGTCCCGGCTGACGACGGCGATCGTCCTGGACGCGATGAGGGTGGAGAAGCCCACGCAGGAACAGCTGTCCGTGGTCCGCGTCATCGGGCACACCTGGCACTCCGCGCTGATCACCTGGCTCTCGGGGCGGGAGTCGATCGCTCAGGTGAAGCGGGACATCGAGACGGTGTGCGGGCTGATCGACCTCCCGGCGGACACGCGCTGAGACGCAGCCATGTGCGGTGCCCACACGGGCACCCGCCGAGGTGAGGTGCCCTGCACCATGTCGAGGGCGCCACGGTGTTCGTACGGTTCGGCGCACATCACCCGAACCACGCCGAGGAGCCGGTCACCATGCGTCGCAGAGCCGTTGGCACCGTCCACAGAAGAACCCTGACCACGGTGGCGCTCGGCGCCGCCGGTCTCCTGCTGGCCGGCTGCACCGCCGCCGGGCAGGCGGGCAGCGGCTCCGGGTCCGGCAAGGGCGAGGACGAGGCGGTCAAGGTGGGTCTCGTCTACTCCCGTACGGGACTGCTCGCCGCGTACGGCAAGCAGTACCGCGACGGCTTCATGGCGGGCCTGGACTACGCGACCAAGGGGACCGGCAAGGCGGGCGGCCACCGCATCGAGGTCACCGAGCAGGACGACGCGGGTGACCCCGGCAAGGCGGTCTCCGCCGCGAAGAACCTGATCGGCAAGGGCTACAAGGTGCTGGCCGGCACCACCGACTCCGGGGTCGCCCTCCAGATGGCCCCGCTGGCTGCCCAGAACAAGGTGCTGTACGTCAACGGCCCGGCCGCCACGGACGCGGTGACCGGGGTCAACTCGTACACCTTCCGGTCCGGCCGGCAGTCGTACCAGGACATCCTCACCGCGGGCACCATGCTCGGGGACGCCGAGGGCAAGAAGGTGACCGTCCTGGCGCAGGACTCCACCTTCGGCCAGGCCAACGTCGCCGCCGTCAAGGCGGTCCTGGGCGCCAAGGGGGCGAAGGTCGGCTCCGTGCTGGCCCCGCCCAGCGCCACGGACCTGACCCCCTTCGCCCGGCAGGTGAAGGCGGGCGGCCCCGACCTGGTCTTCGTCGCCTGGGCCGGCGCGACCGCCCCCGCCCTGTGGACCGCGCTGGACCAGCAGGGAGTGCTGACGGCGGCCAAGGTCGTCACGGGTCTGGCGGGAACGGCGTCGTACCCGGTCTTCGGGGCCGCCGGCGCGAAGGTCTCCTTCCTCGCGCACTACTTCCCCGGGGCGGGCGGCGGCAACGCCGTGGAGAAGGCCATGCTCGCCGGGGTCGAGAAGGCGGGCGGCACTCCCGACCTGTTCACCCCCGACGGGTTCACCGCGGCGCAGATGATCGTGCGGGCCGTCGAGGAGGGCAGCGCCACGGACACCGCCGCCATGGTGAAGGCGCTGGAGGGCTGGAGCTTCGACGGGGTGAAGGGCCGGGAGCAGATCCGTGCCGGTGACCACGCGCTGGTGCAGCCGATGTTCGTGGCCAGGCTCGACGGGGTGGGCGCCGCCGCCGAGCCCGAGCTGGTGAGCACGCAGCCGAGCGGGACGGTGGCCCCGCCCGCGAAGCCCTCGGCGGGCTGACCGGTGACGGCATCCGGTACCGCCACGGTGCGGGACGAGGGAGCACGCGTGGCCGCGCCCGTGCTCCGGCTGGCCGGGGTGGGCTGGCGGGTCGGCGGGGCGGCCATCGTCGAGGACGTCACGGTCGATGTCCGGGAGGGCGAGTTCCTCGCCTTCATCGGGCCCAACGGGGCCGGCAAGACCTCCCTGTTCAACCTGATCAGCGGGATCGTCCGGCCCACCTCGGGCTCCCTGACGCTGGACGGCACGGATCTGACGGACCTGCCCGTGCACACGCGGGCGCGGCGCGGGATCGGCCGGACGTTCCAGACCTCCAGCCTCTGGCCGCGGATGACCGTGGCCGAGCACGTCCGGCTGGCCGCCCAGGCCCGCCAGGGCGGCTCGCACCGGCTCTGGCGGCGGGCTTCCGCGTACGCCACCGAGGTGACCGGCGTCCTGGAGCGCACCGGTCTCGGCCACCGTGCCGGGGCGAGCGCGGCCGAGCTCTCGCACGGCGAGAAGCGCAAGCTGGAACTCGCCGTGCTGCTGGTCGGCGAGCCCCGGATCATGCTGCTGGACGAGCCGATGGCCGGGGTGAGCGCCGAGGAGGTCCCGGCCCTCACCGAACTGATCCGCACCCTGCACGTCGACGAGGGCCGCACCGTCCTCATGGTCGAGCACCACATGGACGTCCTGCTGGGCCTCGCGGACCGGCTGGCCGTGATGCACCACGGCCGCCTCCTCGCCCTGGACACCCCGGGCGCGGTGACCGCCGACCCCGTCGTCCAGCAGGCCTATCTCGGGGAGGGGCTGTGACCGCCCCCGCACTGCTCGCCGTACGGGACCTGCGTGTCCTGATCGGCGGCCGGCACATCCTGCACGGCGTGGACCTCGACGTGGCACGCCACGGTGTGACCGCGCTGCTGGGCCGCAACGGCGCAGGCAAGACGACGACCGTGCGCGGGGTACTGGGACTGGTGCCGCGCGCCGGGAGCGTACGCCTCGACGGTGAGGAGGTGGTGGGCCTGCCCACGCACACCCTGGTGCGCCGGGGCATCGGTTACGCCCCCGAGGACCGGGGCGTCTTCGCGGGCCTCACCGTCGGCGAGAACCTGCGTCTGGCCGAGCGCCGCGGCGCGGACGGGCCCGCGTACGGCCTCGTCCATGAACTCTTTCCCGAACTCAAAGTGCGCGAGCGGCAGTTGGCCGGGACCCTGTCCGGTGGCCAGCAGCAGATGGTGGCCATCGGGCGCACCCTGCTCAACGGCAACCGGCTGATCATCGCCGACGAGCCCACCAAGGGCCTGGCCCCCAAGGTCGTCACCGAGGTGGCCCAGGTGCTGGAGCGCGCCGCGGAGGCGGTGCCCGTGCTGCTCGTCGAGCAGAACCTCGCCGTGGTGCGCCGGCTCGCCGAGCGCTGCGTGGTGCTCGCCGACGGACGGACGGCCCATCAGGGCGAGGCCGCCGCGCTGCTGGGCGACGCGGAGGCCACCCGCAGGCTGCTCGGCGTGGGGCGCGGCCCGCTCGCCCCTCACACCGTGGAGGCGGATTCCTGATGTCCACCCTCGTGCTGCTCACCATGACCGGACTCGGTCTGGGGGCGCTCTACTTCCTCGTCGCGTCGGGGCTCTCGCTGATCTTCGGCCTGATGGACGTGCTCAACTTCGCCCACGGGGCGCTGCTCTCCATCGGCGCGTACGGCACCTGGTGGGCGGCCTCCGGCCACCTGCCGGGCGCCGGACCCGGCGGCTGGGGCTTCGCCCTGGCGGTCCTGTTCGGTACGGCGGTGGGCACGGTGGCCGCCGTGGTGCTGGAACTGGCCGTCGTACGGCCCCTGTACACCCGGCCCCGCGAACAGGTGCTCGCCACGGTGGGGGTGGGGCTCGCCGTGCCCGCCCTGCTGTCGGGCATCTGGGGCTCGGACGCCCT
This sequence comes from Streptomyces argenteolus, assembly GCF_042902585.1. Lineage (GTDB taxonomy): Bacteria > Actinomycetota > Actinomycetes > Streptomycetales > Streptomycetaceae > Streptomyces > Streptomyces argenteolus. Next base: position 719,846 of record NZ_JBIBEG010000002.1, on the reverse strand, counting down.
GACCTTCCCGGGTCCGAAGGCCCTGTCGGGCACCTTCGGGCTGCTGGGTGCCGAGGTGCCGGTCAACCGGCTGGTGCTGGTCGCGGCGGCGGTCGCCGTCCTGGTCGCGCTCCGGCTCTTCCTCGGCCGGACCCGGCACGGCCTGGTCGTACGGGCCGGTGTCGAGGACCGGGCCATGGTGACGGCCCTGGGCATCGACGTCCGCAAGGCCTTCACCCTGGTCTTCGCGATCGGCGGTTGCGCCGCCGCGCTGGGCGGGGCGCTCGGCGGGCTCTACTTCGGCTCGGTCGACCCCCGGCAGGGCACCTCACTGCTGATCTTCGCGTTCGTCGTCGTGGTCACGGGCGGCATGGGCTCGGTGACCGGTGCCGCGGTGGCGGCCGTCGTCATCGGCCTGGTCCAGCAGTTCGCCAACTACTACACCGCAGCGGGCCTCGGCGACCTGGCCGTCGTCGTCCTGCTCGCCGCGCTGCTGCTCGTCCGGCCGCGCGGACTGACCGGGAGGCTCGCGTGAGCACCGCCACGACACCCGCACCCGTCCCCGCCGCCACGGCCACGGCGCCGGTCCGCGACCGGCCCCGGCTGCTGCGGTGGTGGCCGGCCGCCGTCCTCGTGCTCCTGATCGTCGCGCCGTACAGCGCGCTGCCGCTGCCCGGTCTGCTGGACGGACCGGTCGGCAGCCCGGGCAGCCTCCAGCTCCTGGCCACCTGCCTGCTGTTCGGCGCCCTCGCCACGGGCTACGACCTGCTGCTGGGACGTACGGGACTGCTGTCCTTCGGGCACGCCCTGTACTTCGCCGCGGGCAGCTACGCCACGAACATGTTCCTGCTGGAGGCGGGGCTGCCGTTCGCCGTCGCCGCCGTCCTCGGGCTGTGCTCCGGCACGGTCCTGGCCCTCGTGCTGGGCTCGGTGAGCCTGCGGGTCACGGGCATCGGCTTCTCGATGGTGACGCTCGCCTTCGCGCAGGCCGGCTCGATCCTCGTCTCCCGCAACCCGGGCGGTCTCACCGGAGGGGAGGAGGGCCGCGCGGCCCCGGCGGAGCTGCTGCCGTCCTGGCTGGTCGGCATCGACCACACCGCGAATCTGTACTGGATCACGCTCGCCTATCTCGTCCTCACGCTCGGCGTCGTCCACCGGGCGGTGCGCTCCCCCACCGGCCGGGTCTGGGAGGGCATCAAGGAGAACGAGCGCCGGGTGGAGGTGCTGGGCCTGAAGCCGTACGGATTCAAGCTGACGGCCTTCGTCCTCGCGGGGGCGCTGGCGGCGGCAGGCGGTCTCGTCCACCTGCTGCTGACCGGCGGCTCCACCCCTCAGACGACGACCTCGGACTTCACCCTCTCGCTGCTGGTGATGGTGGTGCTGGGCGGATCGGGCACCCGCTGGGGCCCGATGGTCGGCGGCATCCTCTACACCTGGGCCGACCACCGGCTCGGAGACCTCGCGGGGTCGGGCGCGGTCGCCGATCTGCCCGCGGTCCTGCGGGTGCCGCTCTCGCAGCCGCTGTTCCTGCTGGGGGTGCTGTTCGTGGCCGTGGTACACCTGCTGCCCGGCGGCCTGGCCCGGCTGCCGTCCCGAGTGCGCCGGACCCGTGAGGAGAAGCGATGACCCCGTACGAGGAGATACGCGTCCCCGTCGCCGGAGGGGAACTGGCCGCGCTGCGCTGGCCGGCCCGCGAGCCGGGCGCCCCGGTGGCTGTCGCCCTGCACGGCATCACCGCGAACGCGCTCTCCTGGGGCGCGGTGGCCCGCCTGCTGGACGGCCGGATCACCCTGGTCGCCCCGGACCTGCGGGGCCGGGGGGCCAGCGCCGGGCTGCCCGGCCCGTACGGCATCGCCGCGCACGCGGACGACGCGGCGGCGCTCGCCGAGGCGCTCGGCGGGGAGCGGGTGGCGCTCGCGGGCCATTCGATGGGGGCCTTCGTGGCGGCGCTCGCGGCCGTACGGCACCCCGAGCGGTTCGGGCCGCCGGTGCTCGTCGACGGGGGGTTCGGCTTCCCGGCGCCCACCCATCTGTCGGCGGACGAGCTGATCACCGCGGTGATCGGCCCGGCCATGGACCGGCTGTCGATGACCTTTCCCGACCGGGACGCCTACCGGTCGTTCTGGCGGGCCCATCCGGCGTTCGGGGGCAAGGCCTGGTCGCCCGAGGTCGACGCGTACATCCAGCGCGACCTGACGGGCGAGGAGCCGGCGATGCGCTCCGGCTGCCTGCTGGAGGCGGTCCGCACGGACGGAGTGGACCTGTTCCAGGAGGAGGTGCTCTCGGCGGTGCACGCCGTCCCGGGGCCCGCGACGCTGTTGTGGGCGCAGCGGGGCCTGATGAACGAGGAGCAGGGGCTGTACGACAAGTCCCGGCTGGCGGCGGCGGGGCAGCCCGGCACACGGGTCAGGGCGGTGCGCGTCGACGACGTCAACCACTACACGGTCCTGACGGGTGAGAAGGGTGCCGGCCAGGTCGCCGACGCGCTGCTGGCCGCGGTTCCGGCCGGGGGTGACAGGTCCCGCCGAGGGGCGGTCACCCGCTGAGGGGGGCGGTCACCCGCTGAGGGCGGCGGGAGGGTTCAGCCCTCCCGCCCCCCGGACAGCAGGTGCAGGCGCAGGGCGAGTTGCAGTTCCAGGGCGCGGTCGGGCTCGTTCCAGTCACGGCCCAGCAGCACCTGGATGCGGTCCAGGCGCTGCACGACCGTGTTCACGTGGACGTGCAGCTCGTCCTTGGCCCGGATCAGGCTGCCGCCCGCGCCGAAGTACGCCCGCAGGGTCCGCACGAGCTGGGTACCGCGCCGCTCGTCGTAGCGCAGCAGCGGTCCCAGCACGGTCGTCACGAAGCCGTCCACGTCCTTGGCGTTGCCGAGGACGACGCCCAGGAAGCCGAGTTCGTCGACGCAGGCACCCTCGCCCTCGCGCCCCAGCACCCGCATGGCGCGCAGACAGCGCGTGGCCTCCGCGTAGGCGGCGGCGAGTTCGCGGGTGCCGGACGCCGGACCCGTGCCGGCGACGGTGACGGGCGCCTGGACGAGGTGCCCGAGCTGCGCCGCCGCCGCCCGGGCAGCCGCTCCGGCGGGCGTGGCCCCCGCGTCGCATCCGATCAGCAGCACGATGGTGCCGGCGTGTTCGGCGCTCACCCCGTGGATGTCCCCGCCGAACAGGTACCGCATGGCGGCGCCGCCGAGCTTCTCCCTGGCGGCGGCCTCCGCCACCAGCAGCAGGTGCGGCCGGTCGAGGTCGATGCCGAGTCTCCGGCCTCGCTCGGCGAGCCCCGCCGGATCGCGTTCCGGGTCTCCGAGCAGGTCGCTGATCAGCTCCCCCCGTATCCGGTTCTCCGTCTCGGCGACCGTGCGGCGCAGCAGCAGGAGCAGGCCGGTGACGACGGCCGCGCGTTCGAAGAGCCGGCGGTCGGAGTCGTCGAGCCGATCCGGCCGGTGCAGGACCAGGCTGGCGAGGAGTTCCTGTCCGGCGAGCACGGCGCAGATCCACCGGCCGTCGCGGTGCACGGCGCGCCCGCCGAGCCGGGACTCGTCGGCGGTACCGGCCAGCCATCCGGCGTCCATGCTGTCGGCGGCGAAGGCGGAGCCGTCGGGCCGTACGGCCGCCAGCGGTCGCCCGCCCGGGTCGTGGATCGTCAGAGGGCTGTCGAGCAGCCCGGCGACGGACACGGCGACGTCCTTCACGTCCCCGCCGCGCAGCACCAGGTCGGTGAGCCTGTCGTGCGCCTCCTCGGCGCGTTGCATGGCGGCCGAGTGCGCGCGTACGGCGGCGTTGGCCTCGGCCAGTTCCTCGTTCGCCGCGGCGAGTTCGGCGAGGGCGCTCCGGGTGTCGTCGAGCGCGCGGGCGGTGTCGATCGCGATCGCGGCGTGCGCGGCGAGCGAGCAGAGCAGGGCGACCTCGTCGGGGCTGAAGACCCGTGCGGCGCGGTCGGCTGCGAAGAGGACACCGATGACCTTCCCCGTGCCGCCGCGGCTGGAGCCGAGCAGCAGGGGGACGCCCAGGATGGCGACGAGCCCCTCGTCCAGCACACCGGCGTTGATGTTGCGGGTGTGACGGAAGCGCTCGTCGGTGCGGTAGTCGGGGGTCGCGTACGGGCTGGCGGTCTGGGCCACCAGCCCGCCGAGCCCTTCGCCCAGTTCGAGCCTGAGCCGCTGGAACAGCACGGACACCGACCCGTCGGTCACCCGCATGTAGGTGTCCCCGGCCTCCTCGTCGGGGAGCGTGAGATACGCGGTGTCCGTGCCCAGCAGCATCCTGGCCCGCCGCACGATCGCCTTCAGCACGTCGTCCAGGTCCCGGGAGGCCGCCAGGTCGCCGGCGGTGTCGAAGAGCGCGGTCAGCTGGAGTTCCCTGCGCCGGTGCTGGCGCAGGACACCCCTGATCCGCAGTGCGGTGGCAGCCGCCCGCTCCACCTCGGCCAGTTCGGCGGCGGGCACCCCCGCCGCCCTGGCCTCCGAGGTGACGGCTCCCAGGTCCTCGGCGGGGGCGTCGTCGGCCAGCAGGTCGAGCAGGCGTGCCAGGAGGGGCGCGGCGGACGGGGACGGTTCAGACATGGGCGGCCGGCGTTTCTTCGAGGGGCGGACGGTCGGGCGGGGTCAGTGTGCGGTCCAGCCGCCGTCCATCGCTACGGAACTGCCCGTGATGTGGGCGGCGCCGGGGCCGCACAGCCACAGGACGGCCCCGGCCACGTCGCCGGGCTCGATCAGTGACTTGATCGCACTGCGCTCCAGGAACACCTGGCCGACCACGTCCTGCTCCGAGATGCCGTGGCTGCGGGCCTGGTCCGCGATCTGGTTCTCGACCAGGGGCGTGCGGACGTAGCCGGGACTGACGCAGTTGCTCGTCACCCCGTGCGGCGCCGCTTCGAGTGCGACCACTTTGCTGAGCCCTTCCAGTGCGTGCTTGGCCGAGACGTAGGCCGACTTGTAGGGGCTCGCGCGCAGCCCGTGGACGGACGAGATGTTGACCACGCGGCCCCAGCCGCGTTCGTACATGGCGGGCAGTGTGCGGCGCAAGATGCGGAACGGCGCTTCCACCATGACGCGGTGGATCAGCGCGAAGCGGTCCGGCGGGAACTCGTGCACGGGCGCCACGTGCTGGAACCCCGCGTTGTTGACCACGATGTCCGCGTCGCCGGGCAGCGAGTCGACCGCTTCGGCCACCGAGAGGTCCACCACCCAGGCCGTGCCGCCGATGCGTTCGGCCAGGCTCTTGGCCGCGTCACCCGCCTTGTCCACCACGTGCACATGGGCGCCCGCGGCGGCGAGCGCCTCGGCGCAGGCCAGTCCGATGCCGCTGGCCGCCCCGGTGACCAGGGCGGTGCGGCCGGCGAGGGCGGAGGGGGCGGGGGGATCGTGTCGAGGCGTCCTGGAAGTCTGCATGGCCGTCACCGTAAGGACGTGACCGCCCGCATCACACGGGGTCGGTGCACACACCCTGGGCCGCCCGCATGGTGGCGGCGTACATGGTGGCCGCCGGCGGTCCGGGCGGGCGGCCGGGGGCCACGAACCGGCGCAAGGGGAGCGCCGCACACAGCGGAGGGCGGCGGGTGTCCTTCTGCCACATGGGCGGCCGGCGCCCCGGCTCATAGGTTCCGGCAGCATCCGCACGTCCGTCGAAGGAGGCCCCCCTCGTGCGCCCAACGATCCTGCGACGCCTGGTCCGGCGCGTCGCCCCCACCGTGGCCGGTGTGCTCGCCCTGCTCACCGCACAGCCCGTGTCCGCCGTCGCCGCCCCCGCGGCCCCGGCCGCCGCGAGTCTGGTGCAGGTCACCGGCTTCGGCTCGAACCCCGGCAATCTGCAGATGTTCGCCTACACCCCGGACGGCCTGGCGGCCGGAGCGCCGCTCGTCGTCGCCCTGCACGGCTGCACCCAGTCGGCCGGCGCCTACTACAGCAACTCGGGCTGGCCCAAGTACGCCGACCTGTGGGGCTTCGACGTCGTCTTCCCGCAGACCACCTCGGCGAACAACGCGCTCTCCTGCTTCGGCTGGTTCGACCAGAACGAGAGCACCAGGGGCAAGGGCGAGGCGGCGTCGGTCGTCCAGATGGTCGAGTACGCGAAGAAGACGTACGGCTCCGACGGCCGCCGGGTCTACGTGACCGGGCTCTCCGCGGGCGGCGGGATGACGGCCGATCTGCTGGCCGCCTACCCGGACGTCTTCGCGGGCGGTTCCGTGGCCTCCGGTCTGCCCGCCCAGTGCGCCACCACCCAGGCCGCCGCGTCGGGCTGCCAGTCGGGCCCGCAGAAACTCTCCCCCGCCCAGTGGGGCGACAAGGTGCGCGCCTCCTACCCGGGCTGGACCGGCCCCTGGCCCCGGGTCGCCATCTGGCAGGGCACCGCGGACTACACGGTCCAGCCCGCCAACGCCACGGCGCTGCGCGACCAGTGGACCGACGTCTGGGGCATCGGCCAGACCCCGTCGAGCACCACGAGCCTGCCCGGCAGCACCACGCGGAGCGTCTATGCCGACGCGGCAGGGAAGCCCGCCGTGGAGACGTACTCAGTGGCGGGCATGGGGCACGGCCTGCCGGTGAGCCCGGGGTCGGGCACCGAGCAGTGCGGGGCGACGGCCGCGTACTTCCTGAACACCGTCTGCTCGGCCTACCACACGGGTCTGTTCTGGGGGCTGGACGAGGACGGCCCGGGCGGTGAAGAACAAGGGCTCCCCGCCCCCACCGGGCTGAAGGTCGGCGGGGTCACCGACACCGGCGCCTCGCTGGCGTGGGACGCGGTGGTGGGCGCCGCCTCCTACGCGGTGTACCGCGACGGCGCGAAGGTGGCCACGACGCCCTCGACGTCCTACACGGACAGCGGGCTGACGCCCGGCACCACCTACCGCTGGACGGTGGCCGCGGCCGGCGCGTCGGGCACCGCGGGGACGGCGTCCGCCGCGGTCACGGCGACCACCTCGGGCGGTACGGCTCCGGCGCGGTGCTTCACGGCGTCGAACTACGCCCATGTCACGGCCGGCCGGGCGCACACCTCGGGCGGGCACGCCTACGCGAACGGGTCGGAGCAGGACATGGGGCTGTACAACGTCTTCGTGACCCACACGCTCCGGGAGTCGCCGGCCGGTCACTTCGTGATCGCCGACTCGGGCTGCCAGGCCTGAGCCCGGCCGCTGACTCCGGCCACCGGGCCCGAGCCCGCCTCGGACCCGGCTGCCGGGCCTGTGCCCCGTCGCGGGCTCCGGCCGCCGGACCTACGCCGGCCGGGCATGCTGCGCCCGCGCCTGACAACGGGCCGGACCCTCGGAACCCGCGCCCGCCGAGCCGGGACCCGCTGAGCCCTCCCCCGCCGTCAGGCCGGTCCCTGCCGGGCCCGCACCTGGCATCCCCGCCGCCGGGCCGGTCCCTCTCGGCCTGCACCTGGCGTCAGGCCGGGTCCTCGTAGCCGCCCCGGATGTCCTCGGGCAGTTCACAGCCGTCCTCGACGGCCGTGAGCGACACGAGCTGTTCCGGGCCCGAGTCCGTCAGCGTGTAGTGCCGGGCGTAGAGCTTCCAGTTCCGCTTGGCCAGGGTGCGGTAGGTGACGTCCTGTTCGGCGTGGCTGGAGACGATCTCCCAGTCCTGCTGCCGCAGCTTGCGCACCGCCGTCTCGAAGGCGCCCTCGGCCTCCGCCGCCGGCGCGTCGCCCCACCAGGGCACGACGCACGTGTGCCAGGCGCCCGTCGGCAGTCCCGCCATGGAGGTGTGCCCCGCAGGGAGCCCGCCGTTGCGGGCCACCGCCTCTATCTCCGCCGTCACCGTCTCCTTGGTGAACGGCACGGTGGGTTCCGGGGAGGGCGCCGGCGCGCTCCCGCTCTCGTCCCCGAGGCCGCAGCCCGCCGTCACCGTCATCAAGCCGGCCACCACGGCGGTCGCCGCCGCCGTACCTCTTCTGCTCCCGCGCACTGGATGCTTCCCACCCGGTCGTTCCTCCCCACGGGCGCGCGCCCGTGTGACCCCCGCCGGAGTCTCGCACGGGCTCTGACCTGCTGGGAAGGCCCTGCCCCCACGGGATGGCGGCACTCCGCCCGGAGGGCGTCGCGGGCCCCCCGGTAGAGTGAGCGGGTCGTCATCATGCCCGTACAGGGGGAAGCCGGTGCGAATCCGGCGCCGACCCTTCCCCGCGCGCTCGGCTCCGCTCGAGCCGGGGAAACCCCATTCGAGAGGCCCAGCCCGTCATGTCCGTACGCCGCCGCGCGGCAGCGCTCGCGATCACCGCCGTGCTCTGTGGAACGGCCGCCCCGGCGGCGGTCGCCGCGCCGAGTCCGTCCCCGTCCCCCTCGGCGAAGGCTCTGCCCGCCGGGCTGTACGGCACCGGGGACCCGACGTACGACGGGGTGTGGCGGCAGTCGCTGGCCTTCCTCGCGCAGAAGATCGAGCTGGTCACCCCCGCCACGAAGGCGGTGGACTGGCTCGTGGGCCAGCAGTGCGCGAGCGGGGCCTTCGCCTCCTACCGTGACGCGTCCCGGCCCTGCGACGCGAAGACGGTGGCCGACACCAACGCCACGGCTGCGGCTGTCCAGGCCATGGTGGAGCTGGCCGTGCACCGTGAGGTCGTGGACAACGGGGTCAGCTGGCTGAAGTCCGTGCAGAACCCGGACGGCGGCTGGGGCTACAACCCGGGCAGCCCCAGCGACGCCAACTCCACCGCCGTCGTGACCGGCGCGCTGGGCCGGGCCGGGGTGCCGCTGGCCGACGTCACCACGAAGGACGGCAGGACCCCGTACACCGCGCTGCAGAGCTTCGCGCTGCCCTGCGGGGACGGCGCGGACGCGGGCGCGTTCGCCTACCAGCCGGACAAGGACGGCAAGCTCGTCGCCAACGCGGACGCCACGGCAGCCGCCGTGATCGGCGCGATGGGCAAGGGCATGGCCGCGGGGAACTCCAACGCCGTGAAGGCCCCGGTCTGCCACACCGGCACCGACCTCACGGCCGAGCAGACCGCGCAGAACGGCGCCTCCTACCTGGCGAGGACGCTGGCCGGTTCGGGTCATCTGGACCTGCCGCCGATGCCGGGCGCCGAGGAGTCCGAGCCGCAGCCCGACTTCGGCAACACCGCGGACGCGGTCGTGGCCCTGGCGGCGTCGGGCCACAAGGACAAGGCGGCCGGAGCGGTGGCCTACCTGGAGAAGCACGCGCAGGACTGGGCGAAGAAGGGCGGCCCCGCCGCGACCGCGCAGCTGGTGCTCGCGGCCCACGCGACCGGCGCCGACGCCCGTGACTTCGGCGGCACCGACCTGGTCAGGCAGCTGAACGCGACGGGTCCCGCGCCCGCCGCCACCGCCGTGCCCTCGCCGACCTCCTCGGCCCCGGGGAAGCCCGCGGACACGAGCAGCGACGACGGGGGGCTCGGCCTCTGGTGGATCATCGGCATCGGGCTCGCCTTCGGCGCGGGCATCGGCTTCCTGCTGAGCGGACGCCGGAAGAACCAGCAGCTGTGAGGCGCGCGTCGGGCACGGCGGCGCTGCTGCTCCTCGCCGGCGCCGTCCTGGCCGTGCTCGGCGCGGGAACCGCGCAGGCGGCCGGTTACCGCTACTGGTCCTTCTGGGAGGGCGACGGCGGGAAGAGCTGGACGTACGCCACCCAGGGGCCTTCCGTGGTCAGGCCGGACGACGGCGCCGTGCAGGGTTTCCGGTTCTCGGTGAGCGAGGACTCCCAGGACTCGGCGCAGCCGCGTCGCGCACCGGACTTCGGGGCCGTCTGCGCGGACACTCCGGCGAAGGACGGCCGTAAAAGGATCGCGCTGGTCATCGACCCGGGCACGGCGGCGGACGCGCCGGACGGCGAGACGCCGCCGGCTCTGCGCACCGCCTGCGCGCAGGTCGCTCCGGACGCGAGCGCGGCGGAAGCCCTCGCCTCGGTGGCGAAGCCGCTGCGGTACGACGACTCCGCGATGCTCTGCGCGATCTCGGGCTACCCGCGTGCGGGCTGCGGCGAGCAGACGGACGGCTCGTCCGGCGCCGCCCCGGAGCAGTCGCAGGACCAGGCCAAAAGCGAGGACCAGGACCGGGCCGCCGACGACGGACAGGGCGGTGGCCCCTCGGCCGGTGTGCTGACCGGCGTCGGCGCGGTGCTGGCCCTGGGTGTCGCCGCGGTACTGCGGGCCCGCCGCCGCCGATGACCCGCTCCGCCGGATCGTCCCGGCTCCGCCATGCCCTGCGCGCCCCGGCGGCGAGCCGCGCCAACGCGCTGCCGGCCGGGGCCTGGTGGGTGTGGGCGCTGGGCCTGGCCACCGCGGCGTCGCGTACGTCCAACCCGCTGCTGCTCGGGCTGCTGGTGGGGGTGGCGGGCTATGTCGTCGCGGCGCGCCGCACGGACGCGCCCTGGGCCCGTTCGTACGGGGCGTTCCTCAGGCTGGGGCTGTTCGTCGTCGCCGTGCGGCTGGTGTTCTCCGTCCTCCTCGGCTCGTCCGTGCCCGGCACGCACACCCTGTTCGCGCTCCCCGAACTGCCCCTGCCCGGCTGGGCGCAGGGAATCCGGCTCGGCGGCCGGGTCACCGCCGAGCAGCTGGTGTTCGCGCTGTACCAGGGGGCGAAACTGGCCGCGCTGCTGATCTGCGTCGGCGCGGCGAACTCGCTGGCCAACCCGGCGCGGCTGCTGAAGTCGCTCCCCGGCGCCCTGTACGAGGTGGGGGTGGCCGTCGTCGTGGCGATGACCTTCGCGCCGAACATGGTCGCCGACGTGGCACGGCTGCGGACGGCGCGCCGGCTGCGCGGGCGTCCCACCGGGGGGATCGGTGCGGTGCTCCAGATCGGGCTGCCGGTGCTCGAAGGCGCCCTGGAGCGTTCGGTGGCGGTGGCGGCGTCCATGGACGCGCGGGGCTACGGACGCACCGCGCAGGTTCCGCCGGCCGTGCGCCGCACCACCCATGTCCTCACGCTCGGCGGACTGCTGGGCGTGTGCGCGGGGACCTACGGGCTGCTGGCCGCGGAGGGCGCCGTGTACGGGCTGCCGCTGGTGCTGGCCGGGCTGCTCGCGGCGGTGGCGGGACTCCGGCTCGGCGGGCGCCGCTCGGTCCGCACCCGCTACCGGCCCGACCGCTGGGGGGTGCGGGCCTGGCTCGTCGCGGCCTCGGGCGTGGCCGTGGCGGGGGCGATGATCTGGGCGGGGACCGCCGATCCGGAGGCCCTGAGCCCGGGCGTCGTCCCGCTCACCGCTCCCCTGCTGCCGCTGTGGCCGGCGGTGGCCGTGCTGATCGGGCTGCTGCCCGCCGCCGTGGCGCCGCTGCCCCCGTCCCTCTCGGAATCCAAGGAGCGCGCATGATCCGGTTCGAACAGGTCTCGGTGCGCTACGAGGGCCTCGCGCGTCCCACGCTGTCCGGGGTCGACCTCACGGTCCCGGAGGGGGAGATGGTGCTCGTCGTGGGCCCGTCCGGCGTCGGGAAGTCGACCCTGCTGGGTGCCGTGTCGGGTCTCGTACCGCACTTCACCGGCGGGGTCCTGACCGGCCGGGTCACGGTCGGCGGCCGTGACACCCGCACCCACAAGCCGCGTGAACTCGCCGATCTGGTCGGCACGGTGGGGCAGGATCCGCTGGCCCACTTCGTGACGGACACCGTGGAGGACGAGCTCGCCTACGGCATGGAGTCGCTCGGCCTCGCCTCTGACGTCATGCGCCGCCGGGTGGAGGAGACCCTCGACCTGCTCGGGCTCGCGGAGCTGCGCGACCGTCCGATCGCCACGCTCTCCGGGGGCCAGCGCCAGCGCGTCGCGATCGGCTCGGTCCTCACCCCGCACCCGAGGGTCCTGGTCCTGGACGAGCCGACCTCCGCGCTCGACCCGGCGGCGGCCGAGGACGTCCTCGCGGTGCTCCAGCGACTCGTGCACGACCTGGGGACGACGGTGCTGATGGCCGAGCACCGGCTGGAGCGTGTGGTGCAGTATGCGGACCAGGTGCTCCTGCTGCCCGCGCCGGGAGCCCCTCCGGTGCTGGGCGCGCCCGCGGAGATCATGGCCCTCTCGCCGGTCCGGCCGCCCGTGGTGGATCTGGGCCGGCTGGTGGGCTGGGACCCGCTGCCGCTGTCGGTGCGCGACGCCCGCCGCCGGGCGGCCGGCCTGCGGGAACGGCTGGCGGACGTGGAGCCGCCGGCACCCGGTCAGCCGCCGCACGAGGTCCCGGCGTACGCCCCCGAGACCCCGCTGCCCGCTCAGCCCGCCGCCCGCCCCGGCTTGCTGGACCGCGTGCTCGGCCGGGGCCGTACGCGGCGCACGGCCCCGGCGGTGCCGCTCGCGACGCCCGGCGACGCGGACGCTCCGGTCGCCCGGGTGGAGGGCCTGGGGGTGCGCCACGGGCGGATCGAGGCGCTGCGCGGGGTGTCGCTGTCGGTGGCGCCGGGCGAGACCGTGGCGCTGATGGGCCGCAACGGCGCGGGCAAGTCGACCCTGCTGACCACCCTCATCGGGACGACCGAACCGTCCACGGGCTCCGTCCTCGTCGGCGGGCTCCGGCCGTCGCGTACCCCGCCCCGTGACATGGTGCGTCGCGTGGGGCTCGTGCCCCAGGAACCGCGCGATCTGCTGTACGCCGACACGGTCGCCGCCGAGTGCGTCGCCGCGGACGCGGACGCGGGGGCTCCCGGGGGCAGTTGCCGGGCGCTGGTGTCGGAGCTGCTGCCGGGCGTGCCGGACGACGCCCACCCCCGTGATCTCTCCGAGGGGCAGCGGCTCGCGCTGGCACTGGCGCTGGTGCTCACCGCCCGGCCTCCGCTCCTGCTGCTGGACGAGCCGACGCGTGGCCTGGACTACGCGGCGAAGGCCCGGCTCGTCGGTGTGCTGCGACGGCTGGCCGCCGAGGGGCGCGCCCTCGTCCTGGCCACGCACGACGTGGAGCTGGCGGCGGAGCTGGCACACCGGGTGGTGATCCTCGCGGACGGCGAGGTCGTCGCCGACGGGCCCACCCGCCAGGTCGTGGTCTCCTCCCCCGCCTTCGCCCCGCAGACCGCGAAGATCCTCGCGCCGGGACAGTGGCTGACCGTGGCGCAGGTACGCACCGCCCTGGAGGCTCCCGCATGACGGACCGCGGCGCGGGCGCTCAGCGCCCGGAGGAACACGGCACCACCGGCCCCGGCACGGATACGCACGACGACGCGGCCCCCGGCACGACAGCCCGTGGTACGGATACGCACGAGCACGAAGCCCTCGGCACGGATACGCACCACGACGCAGCCCCCGGCACGACAGCCCGTGGCACGGATACGCACCACCCCGAAGGCTCCCGCGCGGCGGTCCGGGCCGCCCGCCCGGTCCGGCTCGGCCCGCGTGCCGTGGCCGCGCTCGTCCTGATCAGCGTGGTCGGGCTGGCCGGCTTCGGCTGGCCGCTGCTGGCCGGGCCGGACTCGGGCCTCGCCCACGCCGAGGACGCACCGTGGCTGTTCGCCGTACTGCTGGCGCTGCTCGTCGGCGTCGTCCTCGCGACGGTCGCGGACTCCGGGCTGGACGCGAAGGCCGTGGCGATGCTGGGGGTCCTCGCCGCGGTCGGCGCGGCGCTGCGCCCGCTGGGCGCGGGGACGGCGGGCCTGGAGCCCATGTTCTTCCTGATGGTGCTGAGCGGGCGGGTCCTGGGTCCCGGCTTCGGATTCGTCCTCGGCTCGGTCACCATGTTCGCCTCGGCCCTGCTGACGGGCGGGGTCGGGCCGTGGATGCCGTTCCAGATGCTGTCGATGGGCTGGTTCACCATGGGCGCGGGCCTGCTCCCGGGGGTGGACCGGCTGCGCGGCCGGGGCGAGCTGCTGATGCTGGCGGTGTACGGCTTCCTGGCGGCGTTCGCGTACGGCACGGTCATGAATCTGTACGGCTGGACGATCCTGCGGGATCTCGCCCCCGGTATCTCCTTCGTCGCCGGCGACGCGCTGCACGAGAACCTGGTCCGCTTCCTCGCCTACTGCGCCGCCACCTCGCTCGGCTGGGACCTGGGCCGGGCCGCCCTGACCGTGGCCCTGACCCTCTCCATCGGCCCCACCCTGCTGCGGGCGCTGCGCCGGGCCACCCGGCGCGCGGCCTTCGACGCCAGGGCGGCCTTCGAGGCCCCGAAGGCGTGAGGGCGGGGCCGCTCCGGCCGGCCGTGCGGCGCCCGGCGCCTCCGGTGCTCCGCCTGCGGGTGCCGACCGGTCATTCGGCCACGGCGTGCTGGGCGGCGAGCCTGACGGCGGCGTTCCGGGCGCCGTATCCGTCGTACCCGCCGACGCGCTCGACGAGTTCGAAGAAGACCCGGCCGGTCGTCACGGTGTAGCAGTGCCTGAACTCCCCCTTCTCGTCACGGTCGTAGAGGATGCCGAGCTCCCGGTAGGTCTCCAGCTCGCCGGGGGCGAACGTGTGGTGCGCGGCCAGGTCGTCGTAGTAGTTGGTGGGCACGGGCAGCAGCCGGGCTCCCGCCGCACGGACCCGCCGGACGGTGGCCACCAGGTCCTCGGTGAGGAGCGCCACGTGCTGGGGCCGTCCGCCGCGGGCGGGGTCGTCCGTGGGGGACGCCCCGACGCCGAGTGCGATGCGCACGGTGCCCGCCTCGTTGCTGACGGCGCGGCTGCGGAGCAGACCGTAGGGGTCGGCCAGGTCGACGCTCGCGTGCGGGCGCAGGCCGAGCACACCTCGGTGGAAGAGGGTCGCCTCGTCGAAGTGGTGCCAGGGCTGGGTCAGCGCGACGTGGTCGACGCGCGTGATCCCCGCGGGGGCCGGGCGGTGCGGAGCGGGCGCGAAGTCGCCGGTCCAGCCCGTGCGCCCGGAACGGTCGGTGGCGCAGAAGAAGAACTCGGTGCCGTCCGGCGCGGCCACCGCGTCCAGCGGCGCGTCCTCGGGCGCGCGGCGCCTGGGCAGCACGGGGGCGAGCAGCGACTCGGCGCGGGCACAGGCCCCTGCGGGATCCGGGCTCTCCAGGCCCACGGCGGTGAGCGAGGGCTCCGGCCGGTGGCTGCCGGTGTCGGTGTTGACCAGGATGCCGGCCTCGCCCTGCTCCCAGAGGTCCACCGGCTTTCCGGAGTGCCGGGCCGTACGGGAGAAGCCGAGCGCGGTCAGCAGCGGGGTGATCCTGGCCGTGTCGGCCGTGGCGATCTCGACGAACGCGAAGCCGGTGGGGACGACGGGCTCCGGGGGCGCGGCCAGCCCGGCCGCCTCCTGGAGCAGCGTCAGCGAGCGCCGTGCGTCCACCGCGGTACGGCCGGCGTCCGCCTGACGGAAGACGTCGTTGAACACCTCCAGGGAGAGGGGCCCCTCGTATCCGGCGCGGACGGCGGCCCGGACCAGTCCGGCGACGTCGAGGTCGCCCTGCCCCGGGAAGCAGCGGTGGTGGCGGCTCCACTGGAGGACGTCCAGGGCCATCTGCGGGGCGTCGGCGAGCTGGAGGAAGAAGATCCTGTCACCGGGGATGGCCTCGATCCCCGTCACGTCGGAGCCCCGGGCCAGGATGTGGAAGCTGTCCAGGCAGACCCCCAGGGCGGGATGGTCCGCGGCCTCGACGATGCGCCAGGCGTGGTCGTACGTGCTGACATGGCGGCCCCACGCGAGCGCCTCGTACGCGACCCGGATGCCCGACTCGCCCGCGAGGTCGGCGAGCCGCCGCAGCTGTGCGGCGGCGAGCGCGTCGTCGTCGAGCGCGTGCGGCGAGACACTGGAGCAGACCAGGACGGTGTCCGCGCCCAGCCGTCGCATCAGCCGGAATTTGTGTTCGGCCCTGCGCAGGTTGCGGGCGAAGGCGTCCTCGGGGACGGCCTCGATGTCACGCATCGGCTGGAACAGGTCGATCTTCAGACCGAGATCCGCGGCCTGGTCCCGGATCTCCTCCGGGGAGAGCGGGCTGCCGATCAGGTCGTTCTCGAAGATCTCGACGCCGTCGAAGCCCGCGCGCGCTGCCGCGGTGAGCTTCTCGGTGAGCGTTCCGCTGAGCGAGACGGTGGCGATGGACGTACGCATGTCGGTCCTCCTGCGGGGCTGGGCTTCAGCGCGCGGACGTGAGAGCGGCGATGTCCGCGAGCATGCGCGCGGTGTCGGGTTCGCGGCCGGTGAAGAGCCGGAAGGCGTCGGCCGCCTGGTAGGCGGCCATGCCCGCCCCGTCGAGGGTGGGGCAGCCCAGGGCCCGGGCGGTGCGCACGAGCGCGGTCTCCAGCGGCCGGTAGACGATCTCGGCGACCCACAGCCCGGGGTGCAGCAGGTCGGCGGGGAGCGGGAGACCCGGGTGGGCGGCCATCCCGATGGGCGTGGCGTTGACCAGGCCGTCGGTGTCGGCGAGTTGGTGCGCGATGTCCAGGAGGCCGGCGGTGGCGGCCCGGCCCGGGCCGAAGTGCTGGTCGAGGGAGTCCACCAGCGCCGCCGCCCGTTCGGGCCGGGCGTCGAGCACCGTGAGCCGGCCGGCGCCCAGGGCGAGCAGGGCGTGCGCCACGGCGGCCCCGGCTCCGCCGGCGCCGAGCTGCACGACCCGGTCCAGGGGCGCGTCGGGCAGCCCCCGGGCGAAGGACGCGGCGAAGCCGGTGGTGTCGGTGTTGTGACCGATCGCCCTGTCCCCGTCGAAGACGACGGTGTTGACCGCGCCGAGCGCCTCGGCATGCGGCGAGAGACCGTCGAGGTGGGCGAGGACCTGCTGCTTGCAGGGGTGGGTGACGTTGAGCCCGTCGTATCCCATGTCCCGTGCGGACCGCACGAGTTCACCGGTGTGCTCGGGCGCGACGCCCAGCGCGCCGATGTCGATGAGGCGGTAGAGGTAGCGCAGCCCCTGCCGGTCCGCCTCCCGTTCGTGGAGGGCGGGGGTGAGCGAGGGGCCGATGCCCGTGCCGATGAGGCCGACGAGATACGAGTCCCGGCTCAAGGGTTCTCCTCCAGGAGGCGGGCGAGGTGGGTCAGCGCCATGGCGTAACCATGGGCACCCGCCCCGCAGATGACGGTCTCGGCGACGGCCGAGACGTAACTGTGGTGGCGGAAGGCCTCACGCCGGTGGATGTTCGACAGGTGCACCTCCACGACCGGCAGCTCCACGGCGGCGAGCGCGTCCCGCAGGGCGACCGAGGTGTGGCTGTACCCGGCGGGGTTGATCACGATGCCCCGGTGGGCGGTGCGGGCCTCGTGGACGGCGTCGATGAGCACGCCCTCGTGGTTGCTCTGCCGGCAGTCGGCACGCAGCCCGTGGGCCTCCGCGGTGGCCCGGCAGAGCTCGTCCACGTCGGCGAGGGTGTCCTTGCCGTACACCGCGGGCTCGCGCAGGCCGAGCAGATCGAGGTTGGGTCCGTTCAGCACGAGGACGGGGACGCCTGGGGGCGGGGCTGGGGGGTTCGGCATCGGTCACTTCCCATGGATGCGCGGGCCGGGGATCCGGCGGCACACCTGACTCTAATGTACGGACTGGTTAGTTAGTCATACCGAAAGTCGGGCGCGCTGGGAAGACCCCGCACCGAATCGGCCGCCCGGCGCGCCGATCTAGAATCGCGTGCACGCACCGACTCCCGCGAAGGATCCGGATGACCAGCACCGAAGGACCCGCCCGGCCGGCCGCGCGCACCCGCGACGCGGCGCGCACCAAGGCCGAGATCCTGGCCGTCGCGACGCGGGAGTTCGCCCGCCTCGGCTACGCGGGCGCCCGGGTCGACGAGATCGCGGCCAGCACCGCCACCACGAAGCGGATGATCTATTACTACTTCGGCGGCAAGGAACAGCTGTTCACCGCGGTGCTGGAGCGGGCGTACACCCGGATACGCGAGGCCGAACAGCTGCTGGACGTCGAGCACCTGGACCCCGTGGCCGCGGTCCGCCGGCTGGCCGAGCTGACCTTCGACCACCACGAGGAGCACCCGGACTTCATCCGCCTGGTGAGCATCGAGAACATACACGAGGCCGAACACATCGCCGCATCCGCCGAGTTGAGCCGGATCAGCTCACCGGCGATCGAGGTGCTGCGGCGCATCCTCGACACCGGACGCGCGTCGGGGCTGTTCACGGCGGACGTCGACGCGGTGGACCTGCACGCGATGATCAGCTCGTTCTGCTTCTTCCGCATCGCCAACCGGCACACCTTCGGCGCGCTCTTCGGCCGCGACCTGGTGGACGGCGGCCGGCGCGAGCACTACCGGACCATGCTGGGCGACATGATCATCGCGTACCTCACGGCCGAGCGGCACTAGGGCCTCCCGTCCGGGTCACGCCGGTCCCGGCGGGGGCTCTCCGAGGAGACGGGACCGGATTCCGCACGGGCCCGGCGCATCGGTTTCCGTGCGGACTCTTGACAGGGACGACAACTGCTCGCAACATCCCTAGCCATCCGCAACTAACTACCTAGTGCGTTAATTAGCCGGGTCCGCTCACCCCTCCCCGCACGGAACGTCCCCCGAAGGAGCCCGACGTGACCGCTCACGACCCTGCCTCCGGCCCCCCGTCCCCACCACAGGCCCAGCCCCGCAAGGCCGCGCTCGCCGCATGGATCGGCAGTGCGCTGGAGTACTACGACTTCTTCATCTACGGCAGTGCGGCGGCGCTGGTCTTCCCCAAGGTCTTCTTCGACGAGTCCGACCCGGCGAACGCGACCCTGCTGTCGCTGGCCACCTTCGGCGTCGCGTACGCGGCCCGCCCGGTCGGCGCGCTCTTCCTCGGCCATGTCGGGGACCGTCTCGGCCGCAAGAAGATCATGGTCTTCACGCTGATGCTGATGGGCCTGTCGACGTTCCTCATCGGCTGTCTGCCCACCCGGGAGCAGATCGGCGGGGCGGCGCCCGCCCTGCTCGTCCTCCTGCGGATCCTGCAGGGCATATCCGCGGCCGGCGAGCAGGCCAGCGCCAATTCGATGAGCCTGGAACACTCACCGCAGCACCGGCGCGGCTACTTCACCAGCTTCACCATCAACGGCACGCAGGCCGGCCAGCTGATCGCGACCCTCGCCTTCATCCCGGTCGCCGCGCTCCCCGAGGAGCAGCTCCTGTCCTGGGGCTGGCGCATCCCGTTCTGGCTGAGCGTCGCCGTGGCGGTCACCGGATACGTCATCCGGCGCACGCTGGAGGAGACCCCGGTCTTCACCAGGCAGGCGGAGACCGAGGGCGTGGCGAAGATGCCGCTGGCCGTGCTGCTGCGCGACCACTGGGCCGATGTGCTGCGGGTCGTGGCCGCGGCCGTGATCGCCACGGTCAGCACGATCTTCACCGTCTGGGCACTGTCGTACGCGACCAGCGACGCCGTGGGCCTGAGCCGCACCGGCATGCTGTGGGTCGGCGCACTGGCCAACCTGGTCGCGCTGTTCACCATCCCGCTGTGGGCCCGGCTCTCCGACCGCATCGGCCGCCGGCCGGTCTTCCTGGTGGGGGCCGTCGGCAGCGCCGTGGCGATGCCGCTGTACCTGTGGGCGATCTCCACCGGCAGCTTCCCGCTGGTGCTGATCCTCGGCGTGCTGGTCTTCGGCGTCGTCTACAGCGCGGCGAACGGCATCTGGCCCGCCTTCTACGCCGAGATGTTCCCCACCCGCGTCAGGCTGTCGGGCATGGCGATCGGCACGCAGACCGGTTTCGCCGTCGCCGGCTTCGCGGTGGCCTTCGCCTCGCAGATCGCGGGCCCCGACGGGGACAACTGGGCGGGTGTCGCGCTCTTCGCCGCCGCGCTCTGTGTGCCGCCGGCGGTGGCCGCCCTCACCGCCCGCGAGACGGCGCACGTGAGGACGGAACTGCTCGGGGAGCGGCCCGCCACGGCGGAGAGGACCGGGGTCTCCGTCGGCGCCTGACGGCCCGACGGAGCCGGGCGCCCCTCCACTCGGCCGTTCGAGTGGCCGTGGCCCCGTCGGGGGCGGATGCTGGAGGACGCGGCGATCCATGCCGAAGGGGTGGGGCCGGTTCTCCCGAACCGGCCCCACCCCTTCGGCATGTGCGGGGCGGTTCCTACGCCGTGCTGCCCGCGGGTTCCGCGGGCACGACCCGCTGCCCGCCGGCGCCCTCGCCGCCGGGCGCCGCCTCTGCGGCCGTCCCGGTCGCCGCACCGCCCCCGGTACCCGGGCCGGTGCCGGTGTCCGCCCCGGTCCTCGCCTCCAGCCTCCGCGGCCCGGAGAGGACGTACGTCAGTCCGAAGCCCGCGGCCACCACGGCCGCGCCCCCGACCGCGTCCAGCACCCAGTGGTTGCCGGTGGCGACGATGGCGGAGACGGTGAAGACCGGGTGCAGCAGGCCGAGGGCCTTCATCCAGGCCCTCGGCGCGAGCAGCACGATCACCAGGCCGCACCACAGCGACCAGCCGAAGTGCAGCGACGGCATCGCCGCGTACTGGTTCGTCATGGCGGTCAGCGCCCCGAAGTCAGGGCTGTCGAGGTCCTGTACGCCGTGGACCGTGTCGATGAAACCGAGCCCCGGCATGAGACGCGGGGGCGCCAGCGGGTAGAGCCAGAACCCGAACAGGGCGAGCACCGTGGCGAAGCCGATGGTGGTGCGGGCCCAGCGGTAGTCCGATGGCCTGCGCACGTACAGCACGCCGAGGATTGCGAGCGGCACGATGAAGTGGAAGGTCGAGTAGTAGTAGTCGAAGAAGTTGCGCAGCCAGGGGATGCCGACGACGGCGTGGTTGGCCCAGTGCTCGATGTCGATGTGCAGCCACTGCTCGGCGGAGTGGATCTGCCGGCCGTGCTCCTCGGCGGTGGAACGCCCGGCGGTCGCCGCCAGGCGGACCTGTGCGTACGCGGAGTACACGACCCGGATGAGCAGCAGTTCCAGCAGCAGGTTGGGGCGGCTGAGCACCCGCCGCCAGAACGGCAGCAGCGGCACCCACGCGGCCCGGGACGGTACCGGCCGGGCGTGCTCCGTAGGGACGGGCCGCTGCCAGTGCGGTGAGGTGCGGGACAGGAACGGCGCCACGCAGGCCGCACCGAGCGCCGTGACGAGCAGGATGTTGTCGCGTACGGGAATGATCACCCCGACGTTCGGCAGCAGCATCTTCCCCGGCAGCGTGAGGACGAGCACCACGACCGCCGGCCAGACCAGCCGGTCGGAGGCCCGGGTGCCGACCCGGCCCACGACGGCGAGCAGCACCCAGAGCAGCTGGTGCTGCCAGGCGGTGGGCGAGACCGCGACGGCCACACAGCCCGTGACGGCGACGGCCAGGAGCGGCTGCCCGTCCCGGGCGTAGCGGACCGCGCGGCGCAGGCCGACGAGGACCACGGCGGCGGCCAGCACGAGGAACAGGGCGATCTCCGCAGGACCCTGGAGCCCGAACCGCAGGAGCGCGCCGTGCAGGGACTGGTTCGCCAGGCTGTCGGGCCGCTCGCCGAGCCCCGCGCCGGCCAGATGGTGCACCCAGTACGCCCACGAGTCCTGCGGCATGACGGCCCAGGCCAGCGCGGTGCAGACGGCGAAGACGGCGCCCCCGGTCACGGCCGCCCGGCGCCTGCCGGTGAGCCAGAACAGGACGGCGAAGAGGAGCACGACCGGCTGGAGGGCGGCGGCGAGCCCGGCCAGCACTCCCGGGAGCCGCTCACCACGCGCCACGAACCAGGCGAGGAGCACCAGCAGGACCGGCAGGATGCTGGTCTGCCCCAGGAACAGGGTGTTGCGCACGGGCAGCGACACCATCAGCAGGGTGATCGCGAACGGGGCCGCCAGGAACGCCGTACGCCGGCTCACCGGTGCGGGCAGGGCGCGTACGGCGACGAAGCCGAGCGCCACGACGAGCAGCAGGGTGCCGAAGGTCCATACGACGCCGAGGGCCTGTTCGGCGGAGACCGTCAGCGGCTTCAGCACCAGCCCCGCGAACGGCGTGCCGGTGAACCGGCCGGGGTCGTACAGGGAGCCCGCCATGTGCAGGACCCCGGTCGCGCCGGTCCAGGTCTCCAGATCGGTGAGGCGTTCACCGGCCGGTCTGCTCAGCACCACCGCCATCTGCCGCACCGCCAGGACGGCGACGAGCAGCCAGAGGACGGCCCTCGCCGCCGCGGCCCTCGCCCCGGGATCCGCCGCCACGTTCCCCCGCACACCGCTCTCCGCATCTGCCACGCTGCGCCGACCCTCCCGTTTCACGCACTTGTCCCCTCGGCCCGGGTTTGTGCGGATGAAGCCTCGCATTGCCCTATGAGGTAGACACAATCAACCCCCACTTAGCCTGACTGTCACCACTCATTTGCAGAAAGAATGACCGAATGCCGACCGGTCCCGGGGCCGGATCAGCCCGCGCGCTCCGGTGGGTCCCCCTCACGGCAGACGGCCGAAGGGCCCCCGGAAACCCCGGTGGCCGGGGCTGCCGGGTCCGGGCGCCGGCCGGGCGGTGACCAGGATGTGTGTCCGCAGGGTGAACACGGCGGCAGGCACGTGCGGGGGACACCGGACGACGGTCTTCGGGGTGCGTCCAGGGCCACCGCAAAAGGGTTCGTCATACGAACACACCTTGGACAGAATGGCCCGATGACCTGGACCGTGACCCCCGAACACGTCGCCACCCCCGACGCGACCCTGCTGCGCCGGGACTACTACGACGAGGTGGCGAGCCGCTACTGGGGCCGCCCGGCGACCACGGCCGAGATCGACGAGGGTCTGCACGACGACGGCGCCGACCGCCTCGCCCCGCCCACCGGTCAGTTCCTGGTGGGGCGGTACGGCGGCGAGCCGGCGGGCTGCGCGGGCCTGCTGCTGGTCGACGGGGCGACCGCGGAGCTGACCCGGGTCTTCGTACGCCCCCGCTTCCGCGGCACGGGCGGCGGCGGCCTGCTGCTCGCGGGCATCGAGGACTCGGCGCGGGCGTCCGGGGTGCGCCGGATCCGGCTCGACACCCGTGACGACCTGGTCGAGGCGCGCGGGCTGTACGCCAAGCGCGGGTACCGGGCGGTCCCCGCGTTCAACCAGGGCCCTTACGCGGAGCACTGGCTGGCCAAGGAGCTCTGAGTCCCCGGCCCGGCTCTCACCCGACCGAGTGGTCGCGGCGCGGGTCGGGCATGTGCGGCCGTTCCTTGCTCGACCCGCTCACCTCGGCCGTCAGCTCCGTCACGAGGCGGACCAGGTCGGTGGGCCGGTCGGGGGTCCACCAGTCGCCCAGCAGCTCGGCCAGGGACTCCTCGCGGGCCTGCGACAGCCGGACCACGGCCTCCGCTCCCTGCTCGGTGAGCACCAGCTGCATGCCCTCGCGCCGGGCGAGTCCGCGCTCCTCCACCTGACGGGCGGCCGAGGTGATCACCCTCAGCGGCACCGGGGCGACGTCGGCGAGCAGGCCGGGTTCGACGGTGCCGTGCCGCTTGATGCGCAGCAGCAGCCAGCTGGCGGCCGGCTGCAGGTCGTAGCCCGCCCGGGCGGTGATCTTCTCGTAGATCTCCCGGCGCCCCTCACGGGTGGCGAGCACCGAGAGCGCGCGGGCGCACTCGTCGTACGAGGACCGCTGGACCGGGTTGGAGGCCAGGGTCTCGCTGGGGTCGGGAGCCGTCACGGACCCGCGCAGGGGTTCCTCCTTGAGGAACCAGGCGAGGACGAACGCGATCAGGACGACGGGGGCCGCGTACAGGAAGACGTCGGTGATCGCGGTCGAGTAGGCGCTGAGGACCGAGGGACGCAGGTCGGCGGGCAGCCGGCCGATGGCCCGGGGGTCGGCCGCCAGGGCGTCGGCGTCCACGCCGGCCGGCAGGGACCGGCCGCTGAGCGCGTCCTCCAGCTTGCCGGTCAGCCGGTTGGTGAAGATCGTGCCGAAGACGGCCACACCGAACGAGGCGCCGATGGACCGGAAGAAGGTCGCGCCGGAGGTGGCGACGCCGAGGTCCTCGTAGCCGACGGAGTTCTGCACGATGAGCACGAGGACCTGCATCACGAGGCCGAGTCCGGCGCCGAAGACGAAGAAGCAGAGGCTCATCGTCCAGGTGGAGCTGTCCTCCGAGAGCAGGTGGAGCAGCAGCAGCCCGACGACGGTGAGAGCGGTACCGGCGATCGGGAAGACCTTCCAGCGGCCCGTACGGCTGACGATCTGCCCGGAGCCCGTCGAGGTGATCAGCAGCCCGAGGACCATCGGCAGCATGTGCACCCCGGACATGGTCGGGGTGATGCCGTGCACGACCTGGAGGAAGGTCGGCAGGTAGGTCATCGCGCCGAACATCGCGAAGCCGATGACGAAGCTGATCACGGCGACGAGGCTGAAGGTCCGCATCCGGAAGAGCTTCAGCGGCAGCACGGGTTCGGCGGCCCTGCGTTCGGCGGCGACGAAGGCGACGAGCAGCACCACGGCGAGGACCGCGAGCACGATGATCTGCGCGGAGGCCCAGGCCCAGGTGGTGCCGCCGAGGGAGGCGACGAGGACCAGGCAGGTGGCGACCGAGGCGATCAGGAAGGTGCCCAGGTAGTCGATCGTGTGCTTGGTGCGGCGTACGGGGATGTGCAGGGCCGCGGCGATGACGATGAGCGCGACGACCCCGACGGGCAGGTTGATGTAGAAGACCCAGCGCCAGCTGAGGTGCTCGGTGAAGAAGCCTCCGAGCAGCGGTCCCAGGACGCTGGTGACACCGAAGACCGCGCCGAACAGGCCCTGGTACTTGCCGCGTTCGCGTGGGCTGACGATGTCGCCGACGATCGCCATCGACAGCACCATCAGCCCGCCGCCGCCCAGCCCCTGGAGGGCGCGGAAACCGATCAGCTGCGGCATGTCCTGAGCCATGCCGCAGAGGGCGGAGCCGATGAGGAAGATGACGATGGCCGTCTGGAAGAGCCTCTTGCGACCGTACTGGTCACCGAGCTTGCCCCAGAGCGGGGTGGCCGCGGTGGCCGCCAGCATGTAGGCGGTGACCACCCAGGACAGGTGGTCCAGCCCTCCGAGTTCGCTGACGATCGTGGGCAGCGCGGTGGAGACGATGGTCTGATCGAGTGCGGCGAGCAGCATGCCGAGGAGCAGCGCGCCGATGGACACGAGGACGTTCCGCCTGGACCGCCCCTCCCCCGCTTCCAGGGGTGGCGGGCTCAACTGCTGGGCCATGAGCATCTCCTCGGGTCCGCTTCACCCCATCCTGGATGGTCTGTGCCGTTATGGCCTGCCGAGCGGCTGTACGGGCGTTGGGCTTCCCCGTGGCGGCCTGCATAATCGCAGGCAGTTCGAAGGGGAGGGGAACCCACGATGACCGGACACATGTGCCCGGAGTGCGGCGGCGAGCAGAGCGCGAGACCCGGGGCGGGGTGCGCCTGTGGGGCCGTCACGCCGGGAGGGCCTGCCGGGTACGGCCGCCCGTCCGGCCACGGCCGGGCGGCCGGGCAGGCGGCGCGGGACGCGCGGGCGGCCGAGATCGCCGCGGCCGAGGACTTCGACCCGCTGCGCATCCGGCCTTACGTGACCCTGAACAGCGACGACGACGGCGACGGCATGCGGGAGCGGGACACCCCCGCCGCCGCCACCACGATGCCGCTGTTCCTGGGCAGTGCGCCGGGCCCCGTACCGGAGGATCTGCCCGGCCCGCTGCCGGAGGCCGTCACCGCGGGCGGCGCGCCGCACCGGCCCGCGCCCGCCACCTACGCGGGCGAGGGTCCCGACCCCGTACAGCCACGCCGCCGGCGGCCCTTCGCCGTGGCGGCCGTGGGTGCCGCCGTGGTGGCGGTGGTGGGCACGGCGGCGTTCGCCGGAGGCCTGTTCGACAGCAAGGACAGCCGGGACGCGGTGCTGCCCGTGGTGACGACGACGAGCGTGCCGGACGCGACGGCGGGACCCGCCGAGTCGGTCTCCGCGTCCCCGTCGGCGTCCACGTCGGCGACGCCCTCCCGTTCCACGTCCGCGTCACCCTCGGCGTCCCCCTCGGCATCGCGGAGCCCGTCGGCGTCCCCTTCGGCCACCCCCTCGGCGACTCCGTCGCCCTCGGCGTCCGGCACGACGGCACCCGCCACGACGGCCGCGGCGCCGCCGGCCGAGGCGTCCGGCCCCACCCTGCGCCGCGGGGACGAGGGGGCGGAGGTCGTCGAGCTCCAGCGCAGGTTGCAGGAGATCTGGGTCTACCGGGGGCCGGACGACGGCGACTACTCGGCACGGGTGGAGCAGGCGGTCGCGGACTTCCAGCGGTGGGTGTCGGTCCAGGGCGACCCCTCGGGCGTGTACGGGCCGGAGACCCGCCGCGCCCTGGAGGCGCAGACGAGCGGCTCGGGACGGCGCTCCTGAAGGGCCTGGACGAGGGGCCGGCCAGGAGGCTCCCCCGCAGGGCTTCCCGGGGCTCACGCATCGCCGGATTGGCGTTTCGGCGCCGCTTTTTGTACCGTGGTGGAACAAAGTAGCCTCCGCCCGTTCTCCCTGACCGGCGGGCGGGGCTGCTTGTCTTCTTCACCGCAGCTGTGAGCTGTCCCCCCGCGCTCTGGAGCATGCCGATGCAGGCCACCGTCCTCGAAGCCCGCGCCCTCCTGCTGGACATGGACGGCACCCTCGTCAACTCCGACGCGGTGGTGGAGCGCTGCTGGCGCCGCTGGGCGATCGCGCAGGGCCTGGACCCCGTGGCGGCGCTCAAGGTGGTCCACGGCCGCCAGGGATACGCCACGATGGCCGCCCTGCTGCCGGACCGCCCCATGGAGCAGAACTACGCGGAGAACCGGATCATGCTCGCCGAGGAGACCGCCGACACCGAGGGCGTCGTCCCCGTCGTCGGCGCCCCCGCCTTCATGGCCGCGATCGCCGCCCTTCCGCACGCGCTCGTGACCTCGGCCGACGAGGCGCTCGCCCAGGCCCGGATGACGGCCGCGGCCCTGCCGATGCCCGAGACCCGCGTGACCGCGGAGATGGTCGGTGCGAGCAAGCCGGACCCCGAGGGCTTCCTCAAGGGCGCGGCCGAGCTGGGCTTCGACCCGGCGGACTGCGTCGTGTTCGAGGACTCCGAGGCGGGCATCGCGGCAGGGCGGGCGGCGGGCATGCGCGTCGTCGGCGTCGGACCGCGCGCGGCGGCGTTCGCCCCCGACGTCCTCGTCGAGGACCTGACGCGACTCCGGGTCGAGGCGGTCGCGGACGGCTCGATCCGCCTGCACGTGGACGCTCGCTAGCCCTTGCGGAAGCCCGCACCGGACGGCACGGCTCCGGTGCGCACGTGTGCGCGTACGCAGCACCGTCACCGCTCCCCGTCCGTACGGGACCGATCCAGCGCCCCGCACCGCCGCACCCTGCCGGGCGCGCGATGACGCCCAGCGCCGCGACTCCGCGCCTGCCCCTGTGACGCCGCCCCCGCGCGGTGACCCCTCCATCGGGGGCGCGGCCCCCGATGGACGCCCGCCCGTGTGGCGGCCCCACCGCGCCCTGCCGCCCCCACGCCGTCACCCAGCACCGCGCGGGCCACCCGCGCGCTACGGGGCCCGGCAACACCGCACCCCGCCGCACCCGCCCGGTGGCACCCGGCGCCGCCCGGTCACGCCTGAGCCGTGAGACTCCCGCCCGCACGGCGACGCACCGCACGGCGCCGTGACGCCGCGCGTGCGCTCACTCCCGGTGCAGGACCCCCCGCGCGATCAGTTCCAGGACCAGGGCGACGGCCACGGCCTGCACGGCGAGCAGGGCAACCAGGACGAACAGCTGCACCGCTCCCGCCTCCACCGGCGTGGCGCCGCCCAGCAGCATGCCCACGAAGGCCCCCGGCAGGGTGACGAGCCCCACCGTCCGGGTCTGGTCCAGCCCGGGCAGCAGCGCGTCCGACGCGGCGGGGCGGGCGATCTCCAGCCGGGCGTCCCGGTCGAGCATGCCCAGCGCCATCCCCGCCTCCACCTCGCCCCGCCGGGTCGTGAGCTCGTCCAGCGCGCGCCGTCCGCCGAGCACGGTCGCGGTGAGCGCGCCCCCGATGAGGATGCCCGTCACCGGGATCAGCGCGATACCGCGCGCCGGCAGGAGCCCGGTGAGGAGCAGCGCGACGACCACGGGGACGACCCCGGCGGCGATCGGGAGCGCCGCCCACCACCAGGTGCGGTTGCCCGTGATGCGCCGCCCGGCGGTGCGCACCGCCACCGCGAACATGAGCGCCAGGAAGCCGAGCAGGGGCCCCAGGGAACGCACCACCCAGCCGATGAGCAGGGAGACAGCCGCCAGTTGCACGGCTGCACGCAGCCCGGCGACGGCGATCTCGCGGGACCTGCCGAGCGAGGCCCACGCCGCGACGGCGGCGGCGGACACCAGCAGGACGGCGAGCACGACACCGAGCGTGGGTGTGACCGGTAGCAGCACGCGGCCACCCTACGACCGGCCGCGCGAACACCGGGCCGATCCGTGGGCCCGTCAGTTCGCCCTGTCGAACACTCTTCGGACGGGACGTCAGATCTACCGTCCCACCTCTTGATGTGACGTGCGCATGTCGTCACGCTGTTACCTGGTGACCACCCCACCGAAACCCGGCGCCGCCACGATGGCCTGGCTTCACAGGTCGCCAGCCCGACGTCCCCCCACATCAAGGGAGTTCGAATGTCCGGTATCTACGCGCGTCGCATAGCCGTCCTCGCCGCATCGGCCGCGCTCGCCGCCACCACCGGTCTGCTCACGGCCCCGACCGCCCAGGCCGCGATGCCCACCCCGGTCTCCGCCTCGACCGCCCGCACCTACCTGGGCGAACTCACCGTCTCCACCGAGGGTTCGTCGACCGGCTACAGCCGCGACAAGTTCCCGCACTGGATCACCCAGTCGGGCACCTGCAACACCCGCGAGGTCGTACTGAAGCGCGACGGCACCGGCGTCGTCCAGGACTCCTCCTGCGCCGCGACCAGCGGTAGCTGGTACTCGCAGTACGACGGCGCGACCTGGACCGCGGCGTCCGACCTGGACATCGACCACATGGTCCCGCTCGCCGAGGCCTGGCGCTCGGGGGCCAGCGGCTGGACCACCGCCCAGCGCCAGTCCTTCGCCAACGACCTGACCCGCCCTCAGCTCATCGCGGTGACGGACAACGTCAACCAGTCCAAGAGCGACCAGGACCCGGGCGAGTGGCTGCCCTCGCGCACGGCCTACCGCTGCACCTACGCGCGCGCCTGGGTGCACGTGAAGCACTACTACGACCTCAGCGTCGACTCCACCGAGAAGAGCGCCCTGCAGTCCGTGCTGAACGGCTGCTGACCCGTGTCCGCCCCCGCACCTGAGTCCTGAGAGCCCGGGCGCGGGGCGGAACCGACCCGCCCTCCTCCGTCGTTCCGTACCCTACGGAGCCATCGTGCACCGCGACGCGAGGAGGGCACACATGGCCGGGCTACGCCTGGGACCGCTGCTGAGGTACGTCGACTGGGAGACCGGCTCCCGGGCGACGGTCTGGGTGGAGGCGAGCAGGCCTTGCACCGCCGAGGTCCGCTGCGCGGACGGGGCGGCCGGCAGCTCGCCCACGTTCGCCGTCCAGGGGCACCACTACGCCCTGGTGGTGGTGACCGGCCTGACCCCCGGCTCGACCACGCCCTACGAGGTCCTGCTCGACGGCCGCACGGTCTGGCCGCCCGAGGACTCGTCCTTCCCGCCGAGCACGATCTCGACCCCCGTCCTGCCGCAGCCGGAGGCGGCGGGCCCGGTCCGGATCGCCTTCGGCTCCTGCCGCTGGGCGGCCCCGCCGGCCCACGGGCACGACGCCATCGGGCCCGACGCCCTCGACGCGCTGGCCACCCGCCTCGCCGCCGACCCCGAGGCCGCCCGCCCGGACGTCCTCCTGCTGCTCGGGGACCAGGTGTACGCGGACGAGACCTCCCAGGCCACCCAGCGCAGGCTGGCGGCACGCCGGGACCTGGAGGAGGCGCCCGGCGCCGAGGTCGCGGACTACGAGGAGTACACCCACCTCTACGACGAGTCCTGGCGCGACCCGGACGTGCGCTGGCTGCTCTCCACCGTCCCCAGCTGCATGATCTTCGACGACCACGACGTGGTGGACGACTGGAACACCAGCGCGTCATGGGTCCAGGACATGCGCGACACCCCCTGGTGGCACGAGCGGATCGTCAGCGGACTCATGTCGTACTGGGTCTACCAGCACATCGGGAACCTCTCCCCCGACGCCCTGGAGGCGGATCCGCTCTACGCGGCCGTCCGGGCCGTCCCCGACGCCACCGAGACCCTGCGCACCCACGCGGCGGCGGCCGACGCCGACCCCACCCTCACCCGGTGGAGCTACCGACGTGTTTTCGGCCGAGTACGGGTGCTCATGGTCGACACCCGCGCCGCCCGCGTCCTCGGCGAGCAGGAGCGGTCGATGCTCCGTGACAGCGAGGAGAAGTGGCTGCGCGACGAGGCGCTCACCGACCCCGCTGCGTACGACCATCTGCTCATCGGCACCTCCCTCCCCTGGCTCCTGCCGCCCCTCATACACGACGCCGAGTCCTGGAACGCCGCGCTGTGCCGAGGCGAGCGGGGCGAGCGCTGGGCCCGCCTCGGGGAGAAGATCCGGCGGGCCGGTGACCTGGAGCATTGGGCCGCGTTCCCGGATTCCTTCCGCCGGCTGACGGAGCTGCTGAGGGAGGCGGGACGCGGCCCGGACGCCCCGGCGACGATTTGCGTCCTCTCGGGCGATGTGCACCATGCGTACGTCGCCGAACCCCGGTGGCCCGACGTCACCCCGCAGGACACTCCCGCCGCACGCGTCCTGCAACTGACCTGCTCTCCCGTCCACAACTCCGTTCCCGCGTAC
This sequence comes from Streptomyces argenteolus, assembly GCF_042902585.1. Taxonomy (GTDB): domain Bacteria; phylum Actinomycetota; class Actinomycetes; order Streptomycetales; family Streptomycetaceae; genus Streptomyces; species Streptomyces argenteolus. The sequence goes on along the minus strand of NZ_JBIBEG010000002.1, from coordinate 689,383 downwards.
ATGCGTGCGGGCTTCCGGTTCGGCTGGAGCCGGGCGGGGAGGTGGATGGGGCGCGCGCTGGCCCTCCACGGGCGCACGGAGACCCCTCCGATGCGCTGGCGCCGGTCGGGCGGGCCCTGGTTCGGCAATCAGCTGATGACGCTCACCCTGCGCGGCCGAAAAGCTTCGCTGACATTGGTTCAGGCCAGAGCCGGTGCGGCAGGGGCCCAGCTGGACACCGTCATGGAGCGCTCCCTGACGTCGAACGACTGACCGAGTTTCAGCCAATTAGAAAATGTTGAACTTGCAAGCATAAATGAGGCCAACCTAACCTGTGGGGTCCGATCGGTTCACGTCCCCAGACCGAAGGAGCCCCACCCCCCATGTCCATACGTCTGAACCGGGCCCAGCCCTACGCACTCGGACTCTTCCGGGTCGTCATCGGCTTCCTCTTCGCCTGCCACGGCGCCGCCTCGCTCTTCGGAGTGCTCGGCGGCTCCATGGGCGGCGGCACCGTCCCCGCCGGCACCTGGCCCGGCTGGTACGCGGCAGTGATCCAGCTCGTCGGCGGCACGCTCGTCGCCCTCGGACTCGGCACCCGTGTCGCCGCCCTCATCTCCTCGGGCTCCATGGCCTACGCCTACTTCAAGGTGCACCAGCCCGAGGCGCTCTTCCCCCTGCAGAACGGCGGCGAGCCCTCGGCCGTCTTCTGCTGGGCCTTCCTGCTTCTGGTCTTCACCGGCCCCGGCGCCGTGGCCGCGGACCGGCTGTTCTCCTCGCGCGCGGGCTCCGCGCACAAGGACGAGCCCGCCCGCGAACAGACCCCGGCCGTCTCGGTCTGACCCTCCCGTCCCCGTACGCCCCGGTCCCCCTTCCCTACGAGGCGGGCCGGGGCGCACGTGACCTCCACGACATCCCCGACCCGGCGGCGAACAGCTGGTCAGCCGCAGGCGTACGCTGTACAGCCGGCCCTGCCGCTCCTGCCGCTCCCCTGCGACGTCGCGGCGTTGAGACGGAACACGGAACGGGGAGTAGAAGTGCTGGAGAGTGTGGGTGCGCTGACAGGCAGCCCATGGATCTACGCGGTGGTCGGCCTCTCGGTGCTCCTGGACGTCTTCCTGCCCGTCCTCCCCAGCGGTGTGCTGGTGATCACCGCCGCCACGGCCGCTGCCGCGAGCACGACGACCGTCACTGCGGCGGCCGGCGAGGCCACCCGGCAGGTGCCCTCGCTCCTCGCCCTGATCCTCTGCGCCGCCACCGCCTCGGTCCTCGGCGACCTCGTCGCCTACCGCCTCGCCTGGCGCGGCGGCGACCGTCTCGACCGGGCCATCGCCAGGTCCCGCCGCCTCACCTCCGCGCAGGAACGCCTCGGGACGGCGCTGAGCCGTGGTGGAGGCGCCCTCGTCGTCATCGCCCGGTTCGCACCGGCCGGACGTTCCGTCGTCTCCCTGGGCGCGGGCGCGGCCCACCGCAAGGTGAAGGAGTTCCTGCCCTGGTCGGCCGTGGCCGGGGTGGCCTGGGCGGCGTACAGCGTGGGCCTCGGTTACTTCGGCGGGCAGTGGCTGGGCGCGAGCTGGCTCGGCACGGCCGTCTCGGTCCTCGCCCTGTTCCTGGCGGGCGCCCTCGCGGCGCTCGTCGTGCGCCGGCCGCCCCGGGCGGCGCACGCGGTCCCCGCGGGGCACTGAACCGGCCCGCTCACACCCGGGCGGCGGCGCCTCTCACCTCCAGCCCGTCCAGCAGCCGGTGGGTCGCCTCGGCGATCTCGGCCACGGCCTGGTCGAAGACCTCCTGGTTGTGCGCGGCGGGCGCGCGGAAGCCCGACACCTTGCGCACGTACTGCAGGGCGGCGGCTCGCATCTCCTCCTCGGTGGCCTCTTCGGGGATGGCTGGCGGGCGAAGGGTCTTGATACTGCGGCACATGTCTCCAGTGTGCGACGCGCCACTGACACCGCGCCCTGAGAACGACGCCTCCGCCCCCGGCACCGCGTCCGGGAGCCGCGTCCCCCGGTTCCCGGCACCGCGCGCCGAGCGCTACGCCTCCAGTCGCTCGACCGGCGGGATGACGTAACTCCCGTCGAGAACATCCTGGCCAGGAAGGTGGAGCCGCATCACGGGCCGGAAGCGCCCGGCCGGCACCGGCACCCAGTTCGCCGCTCCGGCCGGGTCCGTCGGCCGTTCCGGGGAGAGCTGGAGCGTCACCGAGCCGTCCGCTCCGGGCACGAGCCCCGGCGTGCGGTCCCCGACGGCGCAGCGCTCCCCCGCGTGCGTGACCAGGTGGCCCCCGGGCAGGTCGTACACGGTCACGGACCAGAAGGCCCGGACCGGGGGCGGCTGTGCGAGGCGCAGGACGTAGCGGTGGGCCCCGTCGAGCGGCCGTCCCCGGGAGTCGCGCGCGGTGTGCGCGTACACCGCCTCGTACCCGTGCGGGATCCAGCGCCCCCGCCGGGCCGCCACCGCCCTGATCAGGTAGGACGCCTCCCGGTCCGGGAGCCGCCACTCCGGTGAGCCGATCGTGCCGACGCCGGCGTGGTCCAGGTTGTAGTCGCGCAGGTGCGGATCGGTCTGCCAGACGCCCGGCCCGCCCCCGGCGGCCGGGCGGCGGGCCGCCTCCTCCACCCGCAGCCTGCCCAGCGCGAGCCCTCGCGTGAGCGCGCGCACGAGGCCGGGGGCGGCCGACACGTACGGCGAGACCCCTTCCTCCAGAAGCCCGAGGGGCTGGAAGCGGTCCTGGTAGGCGCGGTCGGCCGCGGCGGGCGGGAAGTCGCCCATCCACACCCGCAGCTCCTCGAAGAACCTCAGTTCGCCGGGGACCCCCGGCTCGGTCGCGGGAAGCCCGGTCCGATGGGCGCGGTCGCCCAGGTGCGTCAGTGTCAGCTCCTGCTGGAGCGCCCGGACACGGGGCATGTCCCCCGGCCCGTCGCAGGCGAGGCGGCCGAGGACCGAGACGATGGAGGTGGGGGCGTCGATCACCCCCGACACCACGTCGGGGACGGTCCCGGCCCAGCCGGGCGGCACGATCATCCAGTCGCCCTCTCCGCTCCCGGTGCTCCGCACCCCGAGATAGGCGAAGGGGTTGCTCCAGGCGTCCACGAACTGGAGCACGTAATAGGCTCCGGCGGTGTCCGGCACGTGCAGCCTGACCGGCCCTCCGGACAGGTCGAGCTGTGCGAGCGCGTCGACGAGGTCGGCCGGGGCGTACGGCACGTGCGTGCCGGGGGTGGCCGGCCCGTCCGCGTGGGCGAACGCGTTGAAGGGCGCGGGGGCCAGGGTCCCGCAGCCCTCCTGGAGGCAGGCCTGGACGCCCGACAGCCGGCGGACGAGCGGCGAGCCGTAGACGTACGCGTCGGCGGCCAGCGCCGTCAGCGCGTCCCGTCCCAGGCCGTCCCGCCCCGGAGTCATGTCAGATGACCGGCTTCGCCCGGTGGGCGCAGAGGGCCCAGATCACGAAGGCGTCCAGCGCGACGGAGATGACCGCCCACACCGGCTGGTAGGGCAGCCAGACGAAGTTGGCGACGAGGTTCAGCGCGGCGAGCACGATGCCCACCGCCCAGGCCCAGGCGGAGCCCTTGAGGATGCTCCATCCGACGAACGCCAGGACCACTCCGAGGATCAGGTGGATCCAGCCCCACGAGGTGACGTCGAACGTGAACGTGTAGTTGTTGACGCGCCTGTACACGTCGTCGGACGCGATGCCCGCGATGCCCTTCACGACGCCGAGGATGCCGTCGACGATCAGCACGACCCCCGCGAACATCACCCCGCCGGCCGCCCAGGGGTCGCCGTCGGGGGCGGAGGATCGCGGGGAGCCGGGTGCGGGTGATGACTGGGCCATGGGTTCCTCCACTCGACGGACGGCCCGCACCGCTGCGGGCAGATCCGACCCTGTGCGACGACCTCACCGGCCACGACTCGGACGCATCCGTTCGGGTGCCGGCCGTCGCCCTTTCAGTGCGCCCCCACGGTGACGACCTGCCCCTGCGCGTCGACAGTGAGGACGACGCGTTCGACCTTGTTCGTCAGGGCCAGGACCGCCCACACCCCACCCCACACGCCGCACGAGAAGACCGTGAGGAAGGCGTGCAGCACGTGGTCGACCGGCTGCCCGCGCACCAGGACGGCCTGGCTCCCCGACCGGGACTCCACGCGCCACCCCGCCGCCACCCGCTGGCTCACCACCCAGTCGAGGATCAGGCCCCGCTGGGCGGCGTCCGGCACCGCCCCGCTCGCCCCGTAGTAGCCGGGGGGAGGTTCGAGCGACGCCTCGCGCCGGTGTGCTCGACGACGCCTCACGGGGCTCACCTCCAGGTGTCGAGGTCTCCGCCCCGCCATTCGATCAACTCCGGCTGGTCCAGATCGATCTCCTCGGCCCCTTCGGCGAGCCCGGCCCGCCGCAGGAACGAGGCCACTTCCCCGCGCCCGTGCGCGAGACCGACGATCTGCCCGCGTACGGTCACCCGCCGCCCACCGGTCGGTGAGGGCGGATGCACGATCACAGGTGGATGTCCGGACATGCCTCCACGGTCCCCCGTGCTCCGCCGCAGCGCATCCCGGAGCCATGGGCACCCCCGGCGAGGGCTCCACGAGCGGCTGCCCGCCCCCCGAGGCCGCCACCGCGCTGGGGCCGGGCACGGTGGCTGCTCGCTGCCGTGGTCACGCGCACACGAGCAGGTTCGTACGACTCCGCCGTGCCCGCCGTCCTGGAGAGCTGACCGGCGGGTGCACCGTGCCCGCCCGGCCCGGGGAGATCTCCGGGCCGGGTCCGCGCGTGCGGCCCTGGCAGCACAATGGCGCGGGAGAGACGACGGGCGGCCAAGGGTGGAGGAACGATGGGTGCGGGCAGCCGCGGAGTGCTGGGGGTCGTCGGTACGGCGGCCGACGGGGTCGAGAAGCTGCGTACCGGACTGGTCGAGCCGGCCGTCGCCCTGGGCTGGCAGGTGGCCGTGACGCTCACGCCGACCGCCGGCCGGTGGCTGCGGGCCGACGGCGAGCTGGACCGTCTGGAGTCGCTGACCGGTCTCCCGGTGCGGGACACCCCTCGCCTGCCCTCCGAACCCCGGCCGCACCCCGTCGCCGACTGCCACGTGGTCGCCCCGGCCAGCGCCGACTACGTCGCGAAGCTCGCGACGGGCATCGCCGACAATCAGGCGCTGACGCAGGTGGGCGAGGCCATCGGAACCATCGGTGTGCCGGTGGTTCTCTTCCCCGGGGTCAACGCGGCTCACGCGCGCCATCCGGCGTGGTCGGGACACATCGCCGCCCTGCGCGCGGCGGGCGTCCGACTCGTGTACGGACCCCACGTCTGGCCCCTGCTCGAACCGCGCGAAGGGCCGGCGGACCGTGAACTCCCCTGGCAGGCGGTACTGGCGGAGCTGCCCGGCGGGGCGCCTGCCTAGGATGGCCGCTGTACACGGGACCGGGCGGGGTGGGCATGGCAGGCAGGATCACAGCGGTGAGCAGCAACGGGACGTACTCGTTCAGCAAACCCAATCGCGAGTCCGTCACGCTGCTCGCCGGCCTGGGCGTCGAGGGTGACGTCCACGCGGGCGAGACGATCCGCCATCAGTTCCGCATGACGTACGAACCCGACCTGCCCAACCTGCGCCAGGTGCACCTGATGCACGAGGAGCTCTTCGACGAACTCGCCCTCAAGGGGTACGCCGTCGCCGCGGGCCAACTCGGCGAGAACATCACGACCCGCGGTGTCGACCTGCTCGGCCTCCCCACGGGCACGCTCCTGCACCTCGGTGAGCAGGCGGTGGTGGAGGTGACGGGCCTGCGCAACCCGTGCGCGAAGATCAACGACTTCCGTCAGGGCCTGCTCGGGGAGGTCTTCGCCCTCGACCCCGTGTCGGGGGACTTCACGTTCAAGTCCGGGGTCATGGCCGTGGTCCGCCACGGCGGCCCGGTCCGCCCGGACGACCCGGTCGGGATCGAACTGCCCGCGCCGCCGCACCGCCCGCTGGAGCGCGTGTGAGCGGCGGCGGCCGGTGCACCGCCTCCGCCGGCACCTCGGCCCGTCGAACCGGAGCGAGCTCATGAGACTCGACGACCGCCGGGTGGTCGTCACGGCCGCAGGCCGCGACTTCGGCCGGACCCTGGCCATCCGGCTCGCGGACCTGGGGGCCGAGGTCTTCCTCTCCGCCCGCCGGCTCGACGCCGCGGAGCGCGTACGCGACGAGATCCGTGGTCGGGGCCGTCAGCGGGTGCACGCCTTCGCCTGCGACCTCACGGACGCCACCTCCGTCCGCGCGTTCGCGGCCGATGTCGCGCGGCACACCGGCCACATCGACCTGCTCGTCAACAACGGCTCCCGCTATCTGCACGGCCCGGACCTGCTGTCCGCGACGGACGAGGACATCACGGACACGCTGGCGTCCGGCGCCACCGGCACCGTCCTGACGGTGAAGCACTTCCTTCCGCTGCTGCTCGAATCGGCGCAGCCGGACATCGTCACCATGGTCTCCGCCTGCGGGACGGCGGGCCACCGGCGTTCGGACGCCCACGACGCGTTCTACGCCGCCAAGAGCGCCCAGGCGGGCTTCGCCGAGATCCTCTCCGCTCGCCTGCGCCCGCGGGGAGTCCGCGTGATCTCGCTCTACCCGCCGGACTTCGACAACCCCGACCCGCTCTCCGCCCAGTGGGACACCACCCCGCGCGAGTCCGGGAGCACGCTCACGGCGCATTCGCTCGTGGAGTGTGTCCTCTTCGCGGTCGCCCAGCCCCGCGACTGCTTCATCAAGTCGTTCCACTTCGAGCAGGCCTGAGCGAAGCGGGGCCGTCGCTGCCGACCGGAACCAGGCCTCGCCGACGAGGAGTGGTCCCGGCTGCCCCCGACCGAGGGGGCGTGACGCCACCACCGCGCACGACGAAGCCCTCAGCTCTGCGGCGTCTCCACCGATCCGCTAAGTTGAACACGTTCAAGTTGAACGCGTTCAAGACGGGGGCGTCCCATGAAGGAGACCGAAGCTGAAGCGCGGGTGCTCCGGCGGCAGAAGGTACTTGCCGTGGCTGCGGCGATGGCAATGGTGCCAGGCCTCGGCGTCGCGCTCTCGACCCCCTTGGCCTCGCACTTCCTCGTGACCGCCCTTCCGGCGTTATGCCCCCTCTACTTGCTGCACCGGCGGCGCAGCTTCGTCCGCGCCTGCCTGGTGATCGGGAGCGGCATGCTGGCCTGGTCCCTGGCCGGTTTCCTCCTGGGCATGTTCCTGTTCATCCCGACAGCCGTACTGCTGCTGGTGGCCGCCTTCGCGGACCGGAGCACCAGGCTGGGCCTGAGGGACAGGGCCGTGCCCAGCGCCCTCCTGGTGGCAGGGGCCATGTTCGTTCCCTTGCTGACGTACGACGCGGGCGAGCCCGAATCCCACAGTTACCAGGCGGAGCTCGACTCCGGCAGCCGCCTCCACCACCAGGACTTCGCGGCCTGGCGTGACCAGCTCCTGAAGTCCGGGGCGACGCGTGTCATCGGGTACGAGAGCTGCGAGCACTTCTACCTCGACGTCGATTTCGCCGAGGATCTTCCGGAGGACCGGCGCGCGGAGCTGGCGAATCGGATCATGGAAGTGCCGGGCGTCGTGGAGGTGGAACTGGGGGAGAACGAGGGGTGTTGACCGCGTCGGCCCTACGCCCCGGGCAGGTCGTCGTCCGATCACCAAGTGGCGCGGGCTCGACCCTCAGATGGTCTGCCAGGGGCGGAGCTTCTCGGGGTTGCGCACCGCCCAGATCCGCTCGATCCGCTCCCCCACGACACTGAACGCGAACACCGTCGCGACGTCGCCCCCCTGCCGCGCGACCAAGCCGGGCAGGCCGTTGACCGTGCACTCCGCGTAGGTCGTACGGTGGCCCGCCAGACGCGCGATCCTGACGTAGGCACGGGCGATCCGCTCGCCGCCCACGATCGGATGCAGGTGGGTGACGGCCAGCCCGCCCCCGTCGGCGGTTGCGGTGGCGGCCGGGTCGAGCAGGCCGATCAGGGCGCCGACGTCCTGGGCCTCCCACGCCGTCCTGAATCGCCGGACGACGTCGGCCTGCCCGGCACCCGGCCCCGCAGGCGTCCGCGCGGTACGGACACGACGGCGGGCGGACGAGGCCAGCTGGCGGCACGCCGCCGGAGTGCGGCCGACGATCTCGGCGACCTCGCCGAAGGGGTAGCTGAAGACGTCGTGCAGGACGAACGCGACCCGCTCGGCCGGGGTCATCGCGTCGAGGACGACGAGGAAGGCCATCGTCACCGACTCGTCGAGGGTGACCCGGTCGGCCGGGTCGATCCCGCCGACGCCGGGGCGGCCGGTGATCCACTCCGTGGGCTCGGGCAGCGGTTCGGGGATCCACTCGCCGACGTACGTCTCCCTCCTGACCCGCGCCGAGCCGAGCAGGTTCAGGCAGATGCGGCCGGCGACCGTCATGAGCCAGGCCCCTGGCACCTCGATGGCCCGCTGCTCCTGCGGGGACATGGCGTACCAGCGGGCGTAGGTCTCCTGCACGACGTCCTCGGCGTCCGTAAGGGAGCCGAGAAGCCGATAGCCGAGATTGATCAGCCGACGCCGCTCGCCCATGATCGCGCTGAGGCCCGGATCGCTCTGTTCGCCGACGGGCTCTGCTCCGGTGGTCATGGTGTGGCCCTCTTCCGTTCCGCTTCTGCGCCTCCGCCCCTTACGACAGGACAGCCCCCCGAAATGTGAGGCCGACGCGCCGCCTCACATTCCACAGGGCCGCTCTGTCGTAAAGGGGTGAGAACGACGAGACGATAGAGAGGGAACTCCGATGAACGACTTCCAGGCCGTCGCGGACCGCGTCGAGATCGAGGCGCTGCGCGGCGAGTTCACCGACTCGGCGATGATGCGCGACCGGCCCCGCCTGGCATCCCTGTTCACGCCGGACGGTGTCCTGCGCATGCCCAATATCCCGGTCGAGCTGACCGGCCGCGAGGAGATACGCGCCGGCGGCGAACGGCTGCAGGCGCAGTGGGACTTCTTCGTGCAGACCACGCACCCCGGCACGATCCTGCTCGACGGTGACACCGCGACCGGCCGCGCCTACATCCAGGAGCTCGCCCGCACCCTGGACGGGCGGCAGGGCCTGAACTACGCGGTGTATCACGACCGTTACCAGCGCACGGAGGAGGGCTGGAAGTTCGCCGAACGGGTGTACGAGGTCAGGTACCTCGACACCACCCCGCTGACGGGAACGGCCCCCTCCTCCGCGTACGAGGGCAACGCCGCCCCGGCAGCGGCCACGGCCTTCGCCGCCCCGGCACCTGCCGAGCAGGTGGAGCGGACGGCCGCCGCCCTGCGCGCCAACGGCTTCACGGTCGAGGTCCTCGACGACGCCGCAGCCGCCCGCGCCCGCGTCGAGGACCTCCTCCCCGCGGGCGCCCGCGTCTTCACCGGGGCCAGCGAGACCCTGCGGCTGTCGGGCATCGAGGAGGACATCAACACGGGCGAACGGTATGACGCCGTCAGGCCGCGCGTCCTGGCCGTCGACCGTGCCACGGGCGCCGACGAGATCCGGCGGCTGACCGCGAATCCCGACTACGTCGTCAACAGCGTCGCCGCGGTCACCGAGACCGGCTCGCTCGTCCTGGCCTCGGGCAGCGGCAGCCAGCTCCCGGCGAACGCGGGTGGAGCGGCCCACGCGGTGTGGGTCGTCGGCGCGCAGAAGGTGGTACCCGACCTGAGCACGGCACTGCGCCGCATCGAGGAGCACGCCCTCCCTCTGGAGAACATCCGCGCCCAGGCGGCGTACGGACGGCCCAGCGCCGTCAACCGCATACTCATCCTCAACGCGGAACCCCACCCCGGGCGCGGCACGGTGCTGCTGCTCCGGGAGGCGATCGGGTACTGAGCCGGGGGACGAGCGGAATCGGTACGAGGACGGCGTTACGGGGCGTATGGGGCGGGGCGGGCGGCACGGGGGCGGGGCATGCAGGCGGGGTGGGCCGTACGGCGCGGGGCGGGCCTGCGCAGTAGGGCCCGGCCGGGCGGGCCGGGCCCGTCCCGGAGGCAACCGTCGCGCGGCCATGCCCCGCCCGCGCGCCCGCACAACCGGTCCTTCGACGGGGTGTGCCATAGTCACACGTCGGACTTCACGCCCGCCGGCGCCCCGTCTCCGTCTCCCTCTTGCGGACGGACCGAGCAGGGGACGGCACGGCCCCCGTGGGCGCGGACGTGCGACGACACCGCCGCGTCTCTCCTGGACGAGGCCGACCGGAAGGCACCACGAACATGACCGGGCACAGCGACCGTTGGGCGGAACTGACCGGCGGACAGGCCGGCGAGGACTACGCCCAGCGCTTCGCCCGGCTCGCCGAATCCGGGCACGACGTCCACGGCGAGGCCTCCTTCTGCACCGCGCTGCTGACGCCCTCCTCCAAAGTGCTGGACGCGGGCTGCGGCACCGGCCGGATCGCGATCCGGCTGACCGAGCTGGGCTACCGCTGCACCGGCGTGGACGTCGACGCCTCCATGCTCGCCGTCGCCCGCCGCGAGGCGCCCACGCAGGAGTGGCTCCTGGCAGACCTGGCCCGTCTGGACTCCCTCGGCCTGGAACCGGACTTCGACCTGGTGCTCGCCGCCGGAAACGTGATTCCGCTGCTGGCGCCCGGCACGGAAGCGACGGTCGTCCGCCACCTGGCCGCCGCCCTGCGGCCCGGTGGTCTGCTGGTCACGGGCATGGGTTTGGACGCGGCCCACCTTCCGCTGCCGGAACCGACGGTGACCCTGCCCGAGTTCGACCGATGGTGCACCGAGGCCGGACTCACCCTGCGGGAGCGCTACGCCACCTGGAGCGGAGACCCCTACACCGAAGGCTGCGGCTACGCCGTCAGCGTGCACGGTCTCCCCACCACCTGAGCCCGCCCGGACGGCACTTCGGCACCGCCGCTCCTTCCGCGCCGGACCGGCCGGAGAAGTCCCCTTTGCTGCTGCCCCAGGATGAACGAGGACGACGACAGGCACGACAGAGCCTGCGCCCAGGCGTCGTAACGACAGCGGAACTGCACGTGCGCAGTGCCCAGCGACTGTTCGGCCAGAAGCCGGCAAAGCGCTGTGGACGCGCTGACGCCCCACATAGTTCTTACGTCACCTACGGGCACGGCGGTCGCTGAGGCTTCAGCAGCCGACGACAAAGGCAGCCTCGGCGTCCGGCTCCGGTCATGAGCACATTTCTCGGGACGCCTCTCTGGGTAAGGCGCGACGCGACACGCATGAGGCGTATTTGCGGAGCCCGAACAAGGACTGGGCGTCCCTGGGAACAGGCGGCCCACGACAATGCGGAGCGGCAAGGGACCACAGGGCGGTTCCGCCAGACACCACGGGGGAAACATGATCTTCATCATTTCCATGGCAGTCGTATCTGCTGCCGCGATCGTGGCGTGCCTGGTCGCACTGCGACGCAGAGGCGGCTCGGGAGAACGCGGGGCACTGGAGCGTGGGGCAGCGGACCAGGGTCTCGCACAAGGTCTGGGCGCGGCGAACACCAAGGGCCAGAACACAGGGTCCTGGTCCTGAGCTCGGCCGTCAGTCACCTGCCTCCGTCAACGCCCCCGCAACGGCTCGCTGCGGGGGCGTTCTGACTGGTGGCGGGGACGGTTTCGAACCGCCGACATCTGCTTCGTAAGTTCGACCCGACGTCCTCAGAAGTCGGCTGCCACGCAGCTTGGGCTAACACCTACGGCCGCTCGAAGTCGTTGGCGTCCGGTGCTGTTGATCCCAGCCGTGGATGTCAGGTGCCGCCCTGTGCGGCTACGGGCGACGGTAGATAGCCGGGTCGGTTCCGGGTGCCGGAGCCCGGGAGAGGTCCAGGTAGCACGGGTGGCCAGGGTCGCCTACTTCCATGACCACGAACTGATCGACGTCGTGCTTGGCGAAGCGATGGAGGTACTGCAAGAAGAGTTCCAGTTCCTCCTCGCAGAGAGGTTCGTCGTGTCGGTCGTTTCGCACGCCCCGCACGCTACAGCCGGCCTTGGCGACAGGGCCTCTTCGTCCCGAAGCAACTCGGATGCTGGTCTTGCCTTGGTCAAGCGCGGCTCTCACTGCGCTGATGGTCCGCTGACGTCCGCGCTCGTCCGCCGTTGTTCGTCGGCGTTGTCACGCAGTTGGACACTCAGCGGTCGACGGTTGATCGTCGGCGAGTCGGTTGTCAGTGCTGGCGTCTAGGGTCTCAAACGCGCGGTCGGCTTCCGGGGGTTCCAGCTCTGGAGAGAATGGTTGCATCCCCGGCCTGTCTGGGGGCGGCCCGGAGAATCGTCCGGGACCTAACCGACGGTCGGGCCTCGTTGATGGCCAGCGGATGACCTGCCAGAGCCGACCGCGCACCACCTTCCCTTGGGGTGGCCACCTGATCCGTAGCTTTAGCCAGAACGGTCAGCGACGGCCATACCGGCCGCTACGAGGCCCCGGAGAGACGGTAGCGGACGGGGGCGGTTGCTGTGGTTGCGGTACTGCACTGCTGTACCGCAACGCTGCTGTCCCTCAACCTCACCGATGGCACCCGCTGTACTAGTAACTATGTCTCAACTCATAGCTGCCGCGATCAGGGCTGCTGGCGCACTTGGGCGCGTCGTCGTTGCTGGTGCCTTCACGTTGATGCAGGCCAGGCGAAACGCAGCAGATCGCGAGCTCGATCGCTTGGAAGCGGAGCGCAGCCGGGTGCCTTGATGAGTAGAGAAAGTCTTACCGCACGTGTGAGCTTGTGCCGCTTGGCCGTGGTCGGTCGGCTTGATGGTCGTCTCGGCACGTCCACTTCCACGATCTGCGCCATACCGGGAACACCCTCGCCGCGACCGGCGGTGCGACTACCCGCGAGCTGATGCAACGCATGGGCCACTCGTCGGTACGTGCCGCGCTGATCTACCAGCACCTGGTGAACGGCCGTGACCACGCGATCGCCGCGCACGTCGACGAGCAAATCAGAAAGGCCCGGCCGGCAGAGCCCGACGACGCATCTGGCACGTGCCTGGCACGACGCCTCTCCCCCGCCTTCGCGACTGAGGAACGAACAAGGCCCAGGCTCCCGGTCTGGTACCGGTGACCTGGGCCTTCGTCGTGCTTAGTACTGGTGGGCGCGGACGGTTTCGAACCGCCGACATCTGCTTTGTAAGAGCAGCGCTCTACCCCTGAGCTACGCACCCGTGGATGAAGCAACAGGTTACATGGCCCACAGCCCCCCGCCGCAATCCGGTGGCCCGCCGCCGCGTGCCCCGGCCCGAGCGCCCGAGCGTCCGCCGGGGTGGGGGTACGGGGGATATCCCCACCCCGGAGACGGTAGCCGTCCGGATCGTTGCGGGAGTGGGCCCGTACATACGGTGGGGGCACATCGGCAGCGCTCTCAGGGGGACTCGACATCATGACCATCCGTACACGACGCACCGGCGGACTCCTCGCTGCCGGCGGGACCGTGCTTCTCGTCGCCGCGCTCAGTGGTTGTGGTGGTGCGAACGCGGAGGGGGCGCCCGTCGAGCACAAGTCGTTCGCCTTCGACGGGAAGGCGCTCACCATCGACGCCGACAACTCGTCCCTCGACCTCGTGCCCGCCGATGTCGACCACATCGAGGTCAGCCGCCGGGTCGACGGGTGGGTCGTGCTGGGCAGTGGGCCGGACCCCGTGTGGAAGCTGGAAGGGGACAAGCTCACGCTCCACGTGAAGTGCCGGGCCATGATCAGCAACTGCGAGGCGCACCACGAGGTGAAGGTGCCCAAGGGGCTGCCCCTCACCGTCCGGGGTGACAACGGGAAGGTGACCGCCGCCGGCTTCGCAGGTCCGCTCAAGATCTCCGCCGACAACGGCGGGGTGGAGGTGCGCGACGTGTCCGGGCCGCTGGATCTGCAGAGCGACAACGGGACGGTCGAGGCCCAGCGCGTCTCCGGGACCTCGGTGATCGCCCGTGCGGACAACGGCTCGATCTCACTCGGATTCGCCACCGTGCCGGATCTCGTGGACACGGTCAGTGACAACGGGCACATCTCCATCACCCTGCCGGCCGGGAAGAGTGCGTACGCGGTCGCGGCCGAGGCGGACAACGGTGACGTGCGCGTCGACGTGCCCCGCAGCGCCGGGAGCGGTCACGTGGTGAAGGCGCGCAGCGACAACGGGGAAGTCACCGTCCGAAGTGCGAACTAACCGGCCCGTGTGTTCGTCCTAACTGGTGGGAGAATGAACCGGGCAGGGCGGATCGGCACGGGAGAGGGATGTGACGGCGACACACACGCGGCCTCAGGCGAAAGCGAGTGTTGGTTGTGCCGTCAGGGACGTCCTGGTGCTGATGCTGCTGCCGGTGCCTCTCGTCGGCGCCGTGCTTCCTGCCGCCTTCGCCGGCGGCGGTACACGCCGGTGGTTCGGGGGCCGTGGCGAGAGTCAGCGGGCCGACGCACAGGCGGCGAAGGACGCCGCCGCCGAGGCGTTCTACGAGCTGGACACGGCGCAGCGTGACCTGCAGATCTCCATCGAGACGATCACGGCTGTGGACAGTTCGCCCCCTGCTCGCAAGGCCGCGGAGGACTTCGCGGAGCTGGGGCGGCGGATCGACGAGGTCAGCCACGCGTACATCACCGCCGTCGACGCGCACGACCTCGACCGGGACGATCTGGAGCCCTCGGCCGCGGCCGGAGCGCGGACCCAGCTGACCCGGGCCAGGGACGACCTCGTGCGGGTGAAGGGCGAGCTGGACCGGTTCGCCCAAGGGCTCGGGCCACTGCTCGGCAGCGCGGAGACCCAGCTCGCGCGCCTCGCGCCCGCCGTGGAGCGGGCCCGGCAGGCGTTGCTCGCGGCGAGCAACGCCTTGGACGCCGTACGGGCCTCCGGGTTGCGGGCGGACGATCTCGCGGCCCGGCTGGCGGCGCTCGCCCCGGAACTGACCAAGCTCAACCAGGGCGCGGGGCGGCACGGCGTCACCGAGACCCTGCAGCGCGCCGATCAGGTGCTGCGTGACGCCGAGGCGGTGCGGACGGAAGCGGACCGGCTGCCCGAGCGGGCTACGGAGATCGACCGCAGGCTGGTGTCGCTGCGCACCCGGGCCCAGGCGCTGACGACGCGCGCCGGGCAGGTGGAGCCGGTCCTCAGCGAGCTCCGGCGGCGCTTCTCGGCGGCCTGCTGGCAGGACCTCCAGCCGGTGCCCGAGCAGGCGGCCGTCAACGTGCGGCAGGCCGAGGCGAAGCTGGCGGAGGCCGCCGAGGCGCGGTCCGAGCAGCGGTGGGCCGACGCGACCTCCCGGCTGAGCACGGTCCGGGCGCTGCTCAACACGACGGACGAGGCGGTGTCGGCCGCCGGTGACCGCTTGCGGCAGCTGGACGCGGTCGCCAAGAATCCGCAGGCGGAGATCGACCGCACCCGCTTCGCCATCCGTGACGCCCAGCGCCTCGCCATGGCCGGGCGGAACACGCCCGATCCGCGCCACGCCCGCCCGCTGGACGACGCGGTGGCGCGGCTGGACCGGGCGGTCGCCGGGCTCGAGGGGCGCCATCCCGACTACTGGCACTTCCTCACCGAGACCGAGGCGGTCCGGCAGACCGCGACGCGGGTGGTGTCGGCCATCCGCGAGGAGCTGGGCGCCGGCGCCTGACCGCCACGCCCTGGGCTTCTGACCGCCCCGGCCCGGTCTGCTGGCCGCCACGCCCGGTGTCTGGAACGCCACAGCCGGTTTCCTGACCGCCAGCACCCGGGCTCCACCATGCCCACTTCCTGACCGCCGCACCCGGGGATCACCACGCCCGCTTCCTGACCGCCGCACCCGGGCGCCTGAGGTGCCGGTGCCCCACCTCCGGCCCGGCTCGACCCGCGCCGGACGTCCGCGAGCGGGGCCGGGGCGGGCTGACTTGTCCCCGGCCGCCGCCGGGCCGATGCTGGAAGTACGCAGCGGCTTCCGCCGAGGCGCACGGGCCGTACGCGGCCCGCCCCGGGCCGGACAGCGGTCCTCCCCGGATCGCCGGATCACAGCACCCGGCGCACCTTGGGGCCGTACCGGCGGTCCTTCCCGGGTCGTACGCGGCCCGCCCCCAGGCCCGTACGTGGCCGAAGGAGGCCGACACATGGCCATACATGTCCTGCACCCCACAGGCCGCCGCCGCAAGACGGACGGGCCCAAGGTTCCCCGGCTCGACGAACACCTGCCCGTGGACCACCGCCTCAGCAAGGTCTACCGGGTGGGAGCGGGCCTCATGGGGCTCCTGCTCGTCGCCTTCGGCATCCTCGGGCTCATCGACCGTATCGGCTTCTTCGACACCGGCGGTGACACCGTCGCGGGCCTCAACACCAACGGCGCCCTGAGCATCCTGTCCATCTGTGTCGGGCTGCTGCTCTTCGTCGGGATGGTCATCGGGGGAAACTTCGCCTCCACCCTGAACATGGTCCTGGGGATCGCCTTCATCGTCAGCGGGTTCGTGAATCTGGCCCTGCTGGACAGCGACATGAACGTGCTGGCCTTCCACATGCAGAACGTGCTGTTCAGCTTCGTGGTCGGCCTGTTGCTGATGATGTTCGGCATGTACGGGAGGGTCAGCGGCGGACTGCCCCACGACAATCCGTACTGGCGTGCCCGCCACCCCGAGCAGGTGGCGAGGGAGGAGCGCCTCGCCCCCGCCCCGATGCCCGAGGTGGCGAGAGGGAAGACGCCCCGTCCCGCGCAGAAGAGGCTCTAATCTGGGGCCATGCCTCGTTACGAGTACCGCTGCCGCTCCTGCGGCGAGACGTTCGAAGTCAGCCGCCCCATGGCCGAGTCCTCCGCTCCCGCCTCCTGTCCCGCCGGGCACGAGGACACCGTGAAGCTGCTCTCCGCCGTAGCCGTGGGCGGCTCTGCCGCCTCCGCCCCCGCCCCGTCGTCAGGTGGCGGCGGAGGCTGCTGCGGGGGCGGCTGCTGCGGCTGACGGCCGGGCACCGGGCACCCGCGCGGATGCGGGTCAGATCCGGCGGGAGAGCGTCAGCCCGTCCGCCACGGTCAGCAGGACGCTCTCCATCCGGGGATCGGCCGCCACGTGCGCGTTGAACTCCTTGACGGCCGCCGCCGCCCCGGTGGCCGCCGGGTCGACGACGCTCCCGTGGAAGAGGACGTTGTCCGTGACGACGAGCCCGCCGGGGCGCATGCGCGGGACCAGTTCCTCCCAGTAGGGGATGTAGTTCTCCTTGTCCGCGTCCAGGTAGGCCATGTCGATGTGCGGTTCGCCCGGCATCGCGCGCAGGGTGTCCAGCGCGGGTGCGATCCGCAGGTCGATCCGGTCGGCGACCCCGGCCTTCTCCCATGCCTCGCAGCCGTACGCCGTCCACTCCTCGGAGATGTCGCAGGCGATCAGCACCCCGTCCGCGGGAAGTGCCTGGGCCATCGACAGCGCGGAGAAGCCGGTGAAGGTGCCGACCTCCACGATGTGCCTGGCCCCCGTCAGCCGGGCGAGGAAGGCCAGCAGCGGCCCCTGTTCCTCGGCCGACTGCATGCCCGCGCGGTCGGGGAGCCGCGCGTACGTGGTCTCGACGAGCGCGCGCTGCACCGGGTCCAGCGGCGGGTTGTGGGCGAGTACGTACGCGTACAGCTCTTCGGTGATCTTGGTGGTGTTGCCCTTGGTCATCTGTGTCTCCTCCTGTCGCGGCGGCGCACCCAGCCTCCCGGAGTCCGCCCGGGGACGCTCAGAGACCCGCCGGACGCGCCTCGGCGGCGCGCAGGAAGCGGCGCAGGATCTCCTCGCCGGCGGCCACGCCCCGCTCCCTGAGCACCTCGGTGTTGGGTGCTCCCCAGCCGCTGTCGGCGAGTTCGCCGTGGCCCGGGCGCCAGGCGCGGTCGGCGGCCACCAGCAGGTCGGCGTCCAGGAGCGAGTCGCCTGCGGCGAGCGTTCGGGTGGCGCCCGTGCGGCGGGCCACCTCCGCCATCGCGGCGCTCTTGGTGAGCGGCTTGGGCACGGCGTAGATCTTCCGCCCCTGGAGTGACACCGTCCACCCCCGCGGGTCGGCCCAGGCCGCCAGTTCCTTCACCCAGCCGTCGGGCAGGGCCGCGCGGTCGACGACGACGTAGGTGAAGAGGTCCTCGGCGACCCGTTCCTTCAGCAGCCAGGCGGGGTCTGCCGTGGCCAGGACGTGGGAACGGACCTGGTCGAGGGAGACGCACTCGTCGGCGATCCGGCGGGCCACCCGCGCCTGCCAGTCCGGGTCGGAGACACCGTCGACCAGGATGTGGCCGCCGTTGGCGCAGATGGCGTAGCGGGAGGCCGGGCCCGGGAGGTGGATGCGGCCGTACTGCTCCCGGGTCCGGGTGGTGGTCGGTACGAACACCGTCGTGCGGGCCAGTTCGCCGAGCAGGGCGGCAGCCGTCTCCGTCATGTAGCAGAGGGGCGCCCGGCCGTAGACCTCCACGCAGAGCAGCCGCGGGGCCTGCTCGTCCGGCATCGTCAGCTGCATGGACGCGGCCGAGTAGATGAGGGTGCGGTCGAGGTCGCTGGCCACCAGCGTGACGGGGGCGTCCACGGGTGCGGTCGCTGCGTCGCTCACTTCGCCGTCACCGCCGTGCCGTCGGCGCCGGTGGCGCCACGGGTGTACTTGGGGTGGATCAACCCGACGCAGGTGTAGGGGAGTTCCTCGACCTCCTCGACCGGTACGCCGCGCTGCTCGGCCAGCAGCCGTACGTGGTCGAGGTCCGCACCCGCGCCTCGCTTGGCCAGGATCTTCCAGGGGACCCGGCGCAGCAGCACCCGGGTGGTCTCGCCGACACCGGGCTTGACCAGGTTCACGTCGTGGATGCCGTACTCCTCGCTGATCCGCTCGACGGCGGCCCAGCCCTCCCAGGTGGGGGCGCGGTCCGCGGCGAGGAGTTCCTTGGCCTCGGCGTCCACGGCGTCGGCGACCTCGTCGAAGTGTGCGACGACCGAGTCGACGAACAGGCCCGAGACGTCGGCGCCGGCCAGCTCTCGGTAGAATTTCGCTCCGTGGAAGTCGTTCGGGCCGACCAGGTCCGAGCGCAGGACCGTGCGGGAGATCAGCCCGGAGACCGTGGAGTTGAGGCAGGCGGACGGGATGAGGAAGTCCTCCCGGGTCCCGTAGGTCCGTACGCAGCCGCCCGGGTCGGCCAGCACGGCGATCTCCGGGTTGAAGCCGTCGAACTCCTCCAGGGCCGTGGCGAGTTCGCGGGTGATGGCGCCCTTGCCGGTCCAGCCGTCGACGAAGACGACGTCCGCGGGGTCGTGGCGGGCGGCCAGCAGGCGCAGGGCGTTGGCGTCGATGCCACGGCCCCGGACGATGGAGACGGCGTAGTGCGGCAGGTCGAGTCCGTGGCGGTGCAGCGCCCAGCGGCGCATCAGGACCCCGACGGGCGTGCCGGCCCGTGCCAGCGAGGCCAGGACGGGGCGGGGTCCCCGCTCCGCGATGACCGTCTCGGTGACCGTGCCGACGGCGCGGGCGATACGCGCGGCGGAGGTCTCCAGGGCCGCCCGGAACAGCTCCTGGTACTGCGGGGTGGGCTGGTACTCGACGGGCAGCGATTCGGCGTAGTGCGCGCCGCCGCTCTGGATCGCTTCCTCGCGTTCCTCGGTGGGCGCCTCCAGGGGCGTGTCCGAGAGGTCCTGGAGCAGCCAGCCGACGTCGTCCGGGGCGTAGGAGGAGAAGGCGGGGCCCCGGAGGGGTTCGGGCAGCATGGCGGCTTCCTGCCTGTCGGGGTGCGGCGAAGGGCCCGTGCGGGTGACGGGCGATGCGGCTGCTTCGCCCGGGCCCGGCGACGGGGCCGTCCGGGTGGCGGCCGGGGGTACGTACGAGGGGACGACCGCGAGCAGGACCCGGTCGGTGTGCCCGGCGAGACGGGCCAGCAGGCCGTCGGGGGCGTGCAGGGCCGGGGTGTCGGCCACGGAGTCCACGACGGCGACCACGGCGTCGAATCCGCCGCCGGCGACGTTGTAGGCGTACCGGTCGCCCGGGCCGTCGGCGGGGTCGTCGTGGGCGGGGAAGACGAGGCGGCTGCGTATCGCGTAGCCGGGATCGTCGACGGCGAGCACGGGAGAACGGGTGGTGGTGGAGAAGCGCACGTCGGCGGTGGTGGCGTCCTCCAGGGCCGTGCCGAGCCGCAGCGGTGCGTACATCAGCTCCTCGAAGCCGAGGACGAGCACCCTGCGGGCGTCGCCCAGGGCGTCGGCGACCTGGGCGGCCATGCCGGGCAGGGCGGCGTCGAGGGCCGCGCGGTGGACGGGCGTGAAACCGTGGCGCCCGCCGTCGGGGACGCCGGCCGGCCAGTCGAGGGGGACGCGGACGGGGGCGGATCTCGGGGCGGGAGGTGCGGCCTCGGTGGCTGCCGCCTCGTGCGCGGCGACCAGGCCGCGCCCCTTCTCCAGGACCCCGTCCCGCAGGAGCACGGTGCCCCGGGCGCGGGCCACCAGGTCGACGCGGGCGCCGATCTCCTCGGCGAATTCGGCGAGCCGCCCGCGGTCGGCCTCGGACCGCATGTCCACGAGGGCCACGATGACGTACCGGTCCCGGGGGTAGCGCGCGTGGAGGGCCCGGACGGTGTTGAGCACGGTGTTGCCGGTGGAGAACTCGTCGTCGACCAGGACCAGCGGCCCGCCCTCCTCGGTGGTCCTCAGCAGGTCCGGGTCCTCGGGAAGCAGCAGATGGGAGGTGGCGTGCGAGTGCGACTCCTCGAAGCCGCCCGCCTGGGCCACTCCCGCGACGGGACGGCGGGTCGAGTGGAGGTACGGGGCCACCCCCAGACCGTCCGCGACGGCGTGACCGAGCCCCGTGGCCGTCTCCGCGTATCCGAGGACGACCGCGCGGGCGGCGTCCGCCTCGCCCAGCAGGTGCCGCACCCGTTCGCCGAGCTCGCGTCCCGCGCCGTGGACGACGGAGGGGCGCTGGGGCACATGCTTGCCCAGGACGTTCGACACGAGCAGATGCGCCCGCTTCGGGTTGCGGCGCAGGGCGAGGCCCAGCAGCTCCCGGAGTTCGCCGTCACCGGTGAGCTCGACCCCGAGCCGCTCCGCCACCCAGTTACCCGACCACTCCACGTCCACTGCCTCTTCTTCCCGCTCGGCTTCCGGTATGTGCCCGGCCGGGTGCCCGGCCGGGTTCGCGCTCAGTCGGCCACGCCCGCGGCCAGCAGCTCCACGAAGCCGACGTCCGCCCGCGCCACGCCGAAGACCTCGGCCCGCTGAAGGGTCCGCTCGGCCCAGGCGCGGTGCGGCTTCACTTCGTTCATCTTGTTCGTGTAGGCGGAGCGCAGCACTCCGCCGCCGCCCCGCTCCGGCCGCAGGATGTCCTGCGCGTCGCTGTACTCCTCGTGGCTGACGACCGACAGGGCGTGCACGGGCAGGACGTGGGACGGGTGGATGCAGGTCTTGCCGAGCAGTCCGTTGGCCCGGTCGAGCTCGATCTCGCGCAGGAGGCCGTCGAGGTCGTGCTCGATGAGGGTGGTGCGCAGCTCCTCGGCCTGGCCCATGAAGGGGCTGCGGCGCAGCTGGGGCTTGAACATCCGCTCCTGGAGGCGGAAGTACTCCCAGACGGGTCCGGTGATGGTGAAGCCCGTGCCGTCCGCCCGGCCCAGCACGTTGACGACGTCCCCGATGACGGCGCCGACGATCTGCACGTCGTACGCCGTCATGTCGGGCGCCCGGCGCAGGCCGTAGACGGAGCAGAAGTCGGTGACACCGAGGCGCAGCGCGAGGACCCGCTCGCGGTACTTGTCGACGGTCCGGGCGATTCCCCGGAGCGTCTCGCCCCTGGTCTCCAGGTGGAGCAGCTCGGGGGACTCCAGGACGGGCATCGCGAACAGCCGGTGCCCGCTGTCCGCCTCGGCCGCGGTGAGGGCTTCCAGAAACAGCTCTCCCCGCTCTTCGGTGAATTTGGGAAGTACGAATCCGGACAACAATCGGACGGAGCTTCCGAGACGCCGGACGAGGTCGGAAATCTGCTCCGGTTCACGCACCCTGATGAAGAGCAGGGGCACGTCGCTGACGCGCGCCTCGAGTTCGGCGAACTGCCGGACCAGGTTGGCCTCGGCGCCGACCACTTCCCCGTCGTCGATCGAATCCTCCAGGCAGAGGACCATGGAGACGACTCCCCGCCCGGCCTGCTTGATCACGTCGTCCGCCAGCCTGGGCCGGGTCGCGGGGCTGTAGAGGGTGGCGCCGAGCGCCGCCGAAAGGGTGTGGGAGGAGGAACCCGCGCTGAATTCGCACGGCTCCCTGAAGAACAAGCCCTCCCGGACAGCGGGCGAGATGTGCCCGAAATGACGCATGTGATTCCCCCGTACTGCCTGATAGACCGGACAACGTGTGGCCGGTAATAGTACGTTCGGACAGGTGTCGTAGGTTCCCCGCCCATATGAACTTCGGGTAACCCCGGCGTGTCCCGCCTGCCCCGCGGCGCGCCCGCGCGCCCCGCGGGAACACGCCCCGGCCTACCGGTTCACACCCCCACGTTGTCCGGGTGCCCCACGAGCAGGCAGGATGACCGCCATGACGCACGCGATGCTGAAGGGCTCGAACGTCCCTCTCGACGCCATGGCCGTACGGGCCGTGCTGCGCTGGACCCCGGGCCCCGGGGTCCCGGATGTGGACGCCTCCGCCCTGCTGATCGGCGCCTCCGGACGGGTGCGTTCGGACGAGGACTTCGTCTTCTACAACCAGCCGCGCCACCCGTCGGGTCTCGTGCGCCGGCTGCCCAAGCGGAGCGGCCCTGAGGGTCTCACGGACACGATCGAGGCGGACCTCGCCGCCCTCGACCCCTCCGTGGACCAGGTGGTCATCGCCGCGTCCTGCGACGAAGAGGCGTTCGAGCGGGTCCGGGACCTGCGGATATCTCTGTACGACGCCGCGTCGGCGGACGGTGAGCCGCTGGCGGTCTTCGACGTGCGGGCGGAGACCGGCGAGGAGACGGCGGTCATCTGCGGCGAGCTGTACCGGCGCGGCGACGGCTGGAAGTTCCGTGCGGTGGGCCAGGGCTACCCCACGGGCCTCGTCGGCCTGGCCACCGCCTTCGGGATCTCGGTGGACGAGGCGGAGGCGGCCTCCGAGCCCGGCCCCGCGGCCGTGCCCGCGCCGGATGCCCAGCCGTCCTTCCCGCCCGCTGCCTCGGCCGACAGCCAGGCGACGGTGCAGCACCAGCAGCCCGCGTACGGCTACCCCCAGCCGTCTGCGGCCACCGCGCCCGCCTACGGCTACCCGCAGCCCGCCGGGGCCTCCCAGCCCGCGTACGGCTACCCTCAGCCCGCCGCGGACCGGCCCGGCTACGGCTACCCGCAGCCCGCAGCGGCGGCGGCGCCCGCCGCCGACCCGAATTTCGTGCTCCCCCCGCAGGGCCCGCAGTTCCTCCGGTCCTGAACCGGAGGCGCCGCAGCCCTTGACGGCGCGCACTCAGGCCCGCGTCTTGTAGCCGCGTCCCCACTGCATGCCGAAGCCGTACATCCGGTCCAGCTCCGACTGGAAGCCGTACACGAACTTCACCTCGCGCCGCACGACCAGCTCGCCCTTGGTGTTGTCCACGGTGAACACCGCGCAGGAGCGGGCCTGCGGGGCGCGCTCGTCCAGCTCGATCTCGATGCGCGGGCCGTTGCCCGGGTAGAGCGTCACCTTGGCGTGCGTACGGTCGAAGGCCGGGGTCTGGTCGTAGATGTACACGAAGAAGAGCAGGCGCTTGATGTCGTCCCGGTGGTCGAGGTTCACATAGACCGTCTCGCCGGACGGCGCCCCGAACCGGTCGTCGCCGCTCAACCGGATGTACGGCGGCCCCTGGAGGTCGCCGATGAGGTTGCCCAGCGGCTGCACGACCCCCTTGGTGCCGTCCTTGAGCTCGTACATGCAGCCCAGGTCGAGGTCGACGTTGACCATGCCCTGGGTGTGCGCCTGGACGACCTCGGGCTGGAAGAGCTTCAGCGGACGCAGCAGCCGGCCGCTCTGCCGCGCCCTGCCCCCGATGTCCGAGGTGCGCATCCGCCACGACAGGTTGACACGCAGATTTCCCGACAGCGCGCCCTGCTTGTTCAGCGAGACCGTCGCGTTGCGCCGGGAGAGCACGATGGAGTTCGTCGCGGAGTTACCCGACTCGAACTGTGCCGCCCGCCCCGCGAACAGGCCGTCCCAGAAGGCCATCCCAACCCCCACATGTATCCGGTAGTTCCATCGCCCGACCCCACACACGGCCCACACGCCACGCACGTCACTGCGGGGCGGCCACCGGGCCGGGTCCGGGTGTTCCCGGAGAACCGCCGCCATGGGCCGCCCCGCAGAGAGAGCGTTCCTCAATCCCTACCGGGTCACACCCCGGAGGAGACTTCCGCCTTGGAATCGCCGCCGCCCGCAGCCGCGAGGGCCTTGTTGCGGCGGACCGAGGACCAGAAGGACCAGCCGATGAGGATGACCCCGACGGAACCGGTGATCAGCTCGTTGATCTCGTACTGGATGGTGACGAGGAGGATGACCGCGAGGGCGCCGATCGCGTAGTGGGCGCCGTGCTCCAGGTAGACGTAGTCGTCCAGGGTGCCCTGGCGGACCAGGTACACGGTGAGCGAACGGACGTACATGGCGCCGATACCCAGACCCAGGGCCATCAGGACGATCTCGTTGGTGATGGCGAAGGCGCCGATGACGCCGTCGAAGGAGAAGGACGCGTCGAGGACCTCGAGGTAGAGGAACATGAAGAACGCGGCCTTGCCCGCCAGGAGCACGCCGGAGACCGGCTTGCCGGCCTTCTTGGCCTCTTCCTCGGCCTCCTGCTCCCGCTCCTCCTCCTCTTCGAGCTTGTTCTCGAAGAATCCGGAGAGGCCGCCGACCACGAGGTAGGTGATCAGGCCCGCGATGCCGGAGAGCATGACGGTCGAAGCCTTGTCGGCGTGTCCGCCGCCGTGCTGGTGGGCGTGGGTCGCGAAGGTCATGGCCGAGATCAGCAGGACGATCAGGGCGACGCAGACCGACAGCATGTCGACCTTGCCGAGCTTGGCGAGCGGGCGCTCGATCCAGCGCAGCCACTGGATGTCCCGGTCCTCGAAGATGAAGTCGAGGAAGATCATGAGCAGGAACATGCCACCGAAGGCGGCGATCGACGGATGGGCGTCCGTCACGAGTTCCTTGTACCGGTCAGGGTCGTTGAACGAGAGGTCGATCGCCTCGATCGGCCCCAGTTGCGCGCTGACGGCCACGATCACGACGGGGAAGACCAGCCGCATACCGAAGACCGCGATGAGCACACCGACGGTGAGGAAGATCTTCTGCCAGAAGGCATTCATCTTCTTCAGGATTCCGGCGTTGATCACCGCGTTGTCGAAGGACAGCGAGATCTCCAGGACCGACAGGATCGCGACGATGCCGAATGCCTGCCACCCCCCGTAGAACACCGCTGCGACCAGGCCGATCGCGGTGACCGCGAACGACCAGCCGAAGGTTTTCAGAACCACTGGCTACCCCATCATGTAAGTAACGGGTCTCCCCCGTCGAGTACGGGGCTCCCCCGCGCCGTGCGCGGCTTTACGAAACGTTGACCCCGAAGTCTAGAGCGATGCCTCGGAGCCCTGACGCGTACCCCTGCCCGACCGCACGGAATTTCCACTCCCCGCCGTACCGGTACAGCTCACCGAAGATCATCGCCGTCTCCGTCGACGCGTCCTCGCTGAGGTCGTAACGCGCGAGCTCCTGACCGTCCGCCTGGTTGACGACCCGGATGAAGGCGTTGCTGACCTGACCGAATGTCTGCCCACGATTGTCGGCTTCATGGATGGAGACGGGGAAAAGAATCTTGTCGCAGTGCGCGGGCACCTGCGTGAGGTTCACGATGACGGACTCGTCGTCGCCGTCGCCCTCACCCGTGAGGTTGTCGCCGGTGTGCTCGAC
The DNA here is from genome assembly GCF_042902585.1 of Streptomyces argenteolus. GTDB lineage: Bacteria > Actinomycetota > Actinomycetes > Streptomycetales > Streptomycetaceae > Streptomyces > Streptomyces argenteolus. Next base: position 663,635 of record NZ_JBIBEG010000002.1, on the reverse strand, counting down.
GGAACCGTCGGGGCTGGTGAGGTTGTTGTAGAACACGAACCACTCGTCGCCGAGGACCCGGCCCGACTGGCACAGCAGCGCGCTGGCGTCGAGGTCGAAGTCGGCTCCCGTCGTGGATCGTGCGTCCCAGCCGAGCCCGACCAGCACCTGCGTGAGATTGGGTGCGGCCTTGGAGAGGGAGACATTGCCTCCCTTGGCGAGCGTGACGCCCATGGTGTGTCCTCCCCGAGTCTGTGGACGGTCTTTCCTGCCGACAGGACGCCTTCCGGACGCGGGGCGCCCTGCCGAGCGCGTCCGGCGCCGCACGGAGGGTGCGGCGCCGGGCGCGGTGGAACTGCGGTTGTCCGGAGGATCCCCCGAACCGGCTCAGACGTTGACGCCGAAGTCCTGCGCGATGCCGCGCAGACCCGAGGCATACCCCTGGCCGATGGCACGGAACTTCCACTCCGCGCCGTTGCGGTACAGCTCGCCGAAGACCATGGCGGTCTCCGTCGAGGCGTCCTCGCTCAGGTCGTAGCGCGCGAGCTCGCTGTTGTCCGCCTGGTTGACCACGCGGATGTAGGCGTTGCGCACCTGGCCGAAGCTCTGCTGACGGCTCTCGGCCTCGTAGATCGAGACCGGGAAGACGATCTTGTCGACGTCGGCCGGGACACCGGCGAGGTTGACCTTGATGACCTCGTCGTCGCCCTCGCCCTCACCGGTGAGGTTGTCACCGGTGTGCTCGACCGAGCCGTCGGGGCTCTTGAGGTTGTTGAAGAAGACGAAATTCCCGTCGCTCCCGACCTTGCCCTCGGCGTTCGTCAGCAGCGCGCTGGCGTCGAGGTCGAAGTCACCGCCGGTGGTCGTACGGGCATCCCAGCCCAGACCGACGATGACCGCCGTCAGGTTCGGCGCGGCCTTGGTCAGCGAGACGTTGCCGCCCTTGCTGAGGCTGACTCCCACGAGTCCTCCAAAAGTTTTGAGAGGGCCGGCAGACACCAGCGCCCCCGTCGTGCGATGGCATCGGATCAACGATTGGATCCTAGTGACCGGTTCCCTGCCAAAACAGGCTTTTGGCAGGCAACCGCCGGGGGGATCCCCGGATCCGGTGGCCCACAAACCCCGGAATCTCCGGTTCACCGGCCACCGGTCCCTCAGACGGTCCTGCGGTCCACCCGCCCCCGGCCCCGGACGGGTCCGAGGGCTCCGGAGGCGGGTGCACGGATCAGAGCGCGCCGAGGGCCTTGACGTAGTCGTTCAGGTCACGCGCGTCCGGCAGCCCGTTGACGACGGTCCAGCGGACGACGCCCTCCTTGTCGATGATGAAGGTGCCGCGCACCGCGCAGCCCTTCTCCTCGTCGAAGACGCCGTACGCACGCGAGGTGGCGCCGTGCGGCCAGAAGTCCGAGAGCAGGGGGTACTCGAGGCCCTCCTGCTCGGCGAAGACGCGCAGGGTGTGGATCGAGTCGTTGGACACCGCGAGGAGCTGGGTGTCGTCGTTCTCGAACTGCGGCAGCTCGTCACGGAGCGCGCACAGCTCCCCCGTGCAGACGCCGGTGAAGGCGAAGGGGTAGAAGAGCAGCACCACGTTCTTCTCGCCACGGAAGTCGGACAGCCTCACGGTCCGCCCGTGGTTGTCCTTCAGCTCGAAATCCGGGGCCTTCGTGCCGACCTCGATCGCCATGTGGAACGCGTCCCTTCGCAGACGTCATCACTTCCCGGCCTGGGCCGTCCGGGTGACACCCACCCTACGCAGCGGCTCGCGGAAAGCCCGGGCAGGCCCGTCCCGGCGCGCACGAAGGCCCCCGGACGGCGCGATGCCGTCCGGGGGCCCCGGGTGGTGTCGGAAGTGCTCAGCGCTTGGACTTGGCTCCCTTGGGAGTGACCAGACGGCTGCCCGTCCAGTCCTTGCCCGCGCTGATGCTCTTGGTCTGGGCAAGACCCGCTGTCTGGGCGGCCTCGTTGATGTCGCTCGGCTCGACGTATCCGTCTCGTCCGGTCTTGGGCGTCAGCAGCCAGACGGCCCCGCCGTCCTCGATCAGACCAATGGCATCCACCAGCGCGTCCGTAAGGTCGCCGTCCTCGTCCCGGAACCAGAGCAGGACGACGTCAGCGACGTCGTCGTAGTCCTCGTCGACGAGATCCTGGCCGATTGTGGCCTCAATGCCCTCACGGAGCTCCTGCTCGACGTCGTCGTCGTAGCCGATCTCCTGGACCACCTGTCCGGGTTCGAACCCAAGCCTCGCGGCCGTGTTGGTCCGTTCCTCCGCGTGGTCCGCGGTCGCGCTCACGGGTTGCCTCCTGATCATGTTTCGGAAAATGCTTCAGCCACGCGCGTGCGCGGGGCATTGGCCGTAGTCCACACGGGCTCGGCGAATCGCGCAAGTACCCGGCGTCCGAGACCGCCTAAACGGTGACGTTCCCTGCCACGTCGCCGCAACTTCCGGCATGTCTCCTGCGGGGCCGGGAATGGTGTCCGGACCCTTTACGTCCTTCCTCAGCTTATGCCGTTTCGCTCCGCCATTCGGATTCGAACGGGCTTTGGGAACGCTTGGCCGGGTTGGGCGTATGGTTGCGGTTTGGGCAGGACCGCCCTCGCACCGTTGATACTCGTGCCCGGACACCTCGCCCGGGAACCTTGTGTTACCCCACAGTAGAGATGACGTTTAGGTCCTCGCGATGGACGATGGTGGCGGCGTACATGCGGCCACCCGGGGGTACGTTCCCCGCAACCAGGCCCCGAAGAGCACCACCGAACAGCGAAGGAACAGCGTGGCTTCCGGATCCGATCGCAACCCGATCATCATTGGCGGCCTTCCGAGCCAGGTCCCGGACTTCGATCCTGAAGAGACCCAGGAATGGCTCGACTCCCTCGACGCCGCCGTCGACGAGCGTGGCCGTGAGCGGGCCCGCTACCTGATGCTCCGGCTCATCGAGCGTGCGCGCGAGAAGCGCGTCGCCGTGCCGGAGATGCGCAGCACCGACTACGTCAACACGATCGCCACGAAGGACGAGCCGTTCTTCCCCGGCGACGAGGAGATCGAGCGCAAGGTCCTCAACGCGACCCGGTGGAACGCCGCGGTGATGGTCTCCCGCGCGCAGCGCCCGGGGATCGGGGTCGGCGGCCACATCGCCACCTTCGCCTCCTCCGCCTCGCTGTACGACGTCGGCTTCAACCACTTCTTCCGGGGCAAGGACGACGGCCTGGGCGGGGACCAGATCTTCTTCCAGGGGCACGCGTCCCCCGGCATCTACGCCCGCGCCTTCCTGCTGGACCGGCTGAGCGAGGCCCAGCTGGACGGCTTCCGTCAGGAGAAGTCGAAGGCCGGCCACGCCCTGTCCAGCTACCCGCACCCGCGGTCGATGCCGGACTTCTGGGAGTTCCCGACGGTCTCGATGGGCCTCGGCCCCCTCGGCGCGATCTACCAGGCGCGGATGAACCGCTACATGGAGGCGCGCGGCATCGCCGACACCTCCAAGTCGCACGTCTGGGCCTATCTGGGCGACGGCGAGATGGACGAGCCGGAGTCGCTCGGCCAGCTCTCCATCGCCGCCCGCGAGGGGCTGGACAACCTCACCTTCGTGGTCAACTGCAACCTCCAGCGCCTGGACGGCCCGGTCCGCGGCAACGGCAAGATCATCCAGGAGCTGGAGTCCCAGTTCCGGGGCGCCGGCTGGAATGTGATCAAGCTGGTCTGGGACCGCACCTGGGACCCGCTGCTCGCGCAGGACCGCACGGGCATCCTGGTGAACAAGCTGAACACCACCCCGGACGGCCAGTTCCAGACGTACGCCACCGAGACCGGCGCGTACATCCGCGAGCACTTCTTCGGTGACGACCCGCGGCTGCGCGACATGGTCAAGGACATGTCCGACGACCAGATCCTGCACCTGGGCCGCGGTGGCCACGACCACCGCAAGGTCTACGCGGCGTACGCGGCGGCCAAGGCCCACAAGGGCCAGCCGACGGTGATCCTGGCGCAGACGGTCAAGGGCTGGACGCTCGGCCCGAACTTCGAGGGCCGCAACGCGACCCACCAGATGAAGAAGCTCACGGCCGACGACCTGAAGCGCTTCCGGGACCGGCTGCACATCCCGATCGCGGACAAGCAGCTGGAGGACGGCAACCCGCCGTACTACCACCCGGGCCGCGACTCGGAAGAGATCCAGTACATGCACGACCGCCGCAAGGGTCTGGGCGGTTACGTCCCGACCCGGGTGGTGCGGGCGAAGCCGCTGCCCCTTCCGGACGAGAAGGCGTACGCGACCGCGAAGAAGGGCTCGGGTCAGCAGTCGATCGCCACGACCATGGCGTTCGTCCGCATCCTGAAGGACCTCATGCGGGACAAGGAGATCGGCAAGCGTTTCGTGCTGATCGCCCCCGACGAGTACCGCACCTTCGGCATGGACGCGTTCTTCCCGAGCGCGAAGATCTACAACCCGCTCGGTCAGCAGTACGAGTCGGTGGACCGCGAGCTCCTCCTCGCCTACAAGGAGTCGCCGACCGGTCAGATGCTGCACGACGGCATCTCGGAGGCCGGGTGCACGGCGTCGCTGATCGCGGCGGGCTCGGCCTACGCCACGCACGGCGAGCCGCTGATCCCGGTGTACGTCTTCTACTCGATGTTCGGTTTCCAGCGCACCGGTGACCAGTTCTGGCAGATGGCCGACCAGCTCTCGCGCGGCTTCGTACTGGGCGCGACCGCCGGACGTACGACCCTGACCGGTGAAGGTCTCCAGCACGCGGACGGGCACTCGCAGCTGCTCGCGTCGACGAACCCCGCCTGCGTCTCCTACGACCCGGCGTTCGGGTACGAGATCGCGCACATCGTGAAGGACGGGCTCCGCCGGATGTACGGCGAGGCCGACGAGGACGTCTTCTACTACCTCACCGTCTACAACGAGCCGATCCAGCACCCGGCCGAGCCCGCCGACGTGGACGTCGAGGGCATCCTCAAGGGCGTGCACCGCTACCGCGCGGGCGAGAAGGGCCAGATCCCGGCCCAGATCCTCGCCTCCGGCGTGGCGGTCCCGTGGGCGGTCGAGGCCCAGCGGATCCTCGCCGACGAGTGGAACGTGAAGGCGGACGTCTGGTCGGCGACCTCCTGGAACGAGCTGCGCCGTGAGGCCGTCGAGGTCGAGCGCCACAACCTCCTCCACCCCGAGGAGGAGCAGCGCGTCCCGTACGTGACGCGGAAGCTCTCCGGCTCCGAGGGCCCGTTCGTGGCGGTCTCGGACTGGATGCGTTCCGTCCCGGACCAGATCGCTCGCTGGGTCCCGGGCGCCTACCAGTCGCTGGGTGCCGACGGCTTCGGCTTCGCCGACACCCGGGGTGCGGCGCGCCGCTTCTTCCACATCGACGCGCAGTCGATCGTGCTGGCGGTGCTCACCGAGCTGGCGAAGGAAGGCAAGATCGATCGTTCGGCGCTGAAGACGGCGCTCGACCGCTACGAGCTGCTGGACGTGGCCGCCGCGGGTCCCGGCCCGGCCGGCGGGGACGCGTAAGGGACACTCCGTCCCGGAAGAAGGGCGGCGGGGCACCTGTCCCGCCGCCCTTCGGCGTGTCCCCCCACCGGACGGGCGGTCCGGTGGGGGCCGCGCGCCGGGCGGACGCAGGCCCGGGGCCCGGCTCAGCTCACCCAGATGCCCGGCGGACACAGGCCCGGGGCCCGGCTCAGCTCACCCAGATGCCCGGCAGACGCAGACCCGGGGCCCGGCTCAGCTCTCCCAGATCTTGAAGGCCCGCACCGTGTACGGCGAGCGGGGGACCCAGGTGCCGCCTCCCGGGTACGTCTCGAACTCCCCGGTCTCCGCGCACTCCGCCGACTGGAAGGTGGTCACGGGCCGGCCCGTGCGGTTCACGAGCGCCTGGGCGTGCCGTCCCGCGGGCAGGGGGACGCAGCTCTCGATGTCGACGGTGGACAGTTCGTGGACCTGGGCCGCTCCGGTGAAGTCGGGCCTGGGCCAGAGACAGAGCTGCCCCGCCCCGCACGGGGCGAGCCCCGCGGGTGCGGCCTGCGGGGCAGGGCGGGAGCGCTCGGTGGCGGGCGCCCGGTGGGCGCCGGTCTCGGCGCCGGCGGCCAGGGCCGCGGCAGGGACGAGTGCGGTGGCCGCCAGGGCGGCGGCGAGGACGGTCGTACGCATGGTGGATCAACCCCCGTGGTCGGGCGAGCCGGACGACTCGCCATGACCGCACTCTGACCTGCGCCGGAGAGGCGCGGGAAGGGGCCGGGCGGTGGACCACCCTGATAGGCGACAGCCCCGCCGGACGGGTCCGGCGGGGCTGTCGGGTGTGCTGTGTTGACGCCCCGTCCCCGGCGGGTTGCCGGGGACGGCACGGGGGTGTGCCAGGGGTCAGATGTGGCCTGCGCCCATCCCTGCCTCGGCGTTCGCACCCCGCTTGGTCACTGTGGCGACCAGGGCCGCGACCACGGCGACGATGCCGGCGACCAGGAAGGCCGCGCTCATCCCGGACACGAACGTGTCATGGGCGACGTCCGTGATCTTCGCCGCGATCTCCGGCGGGGTGCCGGGGGCGATCGGGGGCATGCCCACCTTGATCGCCGCCGACGCCTGGTCGAGCTGCGCCGGGTCGACCGGCGGGAGCTCGGCGGCCTTCCAGTTGCCCTCGAGCTTCGCGTCGACCCGCGCGGCCATCACGGCACCCAGAACGGCCGTGCCCAGGCTTCCGCCGACCTGCATGGCGGCCTGCTGGAGCCCGCCCGCGACACCGGAGAGCTCCATGGGGGCGTTGCCGACGATGACCTCGGTGGCTCCGACCATGACCGGCGCGAGACCGAATCCGAGCAGACCGAACCAGAGCGACATGGTCAGCGTGCCGGTGCTGACGCTCAGCTGCGACATGCCGAACATGGCGATCGCGACGGACACCATGCCGCCGACCAGCGGTACGCGCGGGCCGAACCGGGTGATCGCGACCCCGGCGAGCGGCGAGCCGACGATCATCATCCCGGTGAGCGGCAGCAGGTGCAGACCGCTGTCGACCGGGCTCATGCCGTGGACGTTCTGCAGGTAGAAGGTCACGAAGAACAGCCCGCCCATGAAGGCGAACGCCATCAGCACCATCAGGACCACGCCGGCCGACAGCGGCACGGAGCGGAACATGGCGAGCGGGATCAGCGGTTCGCGGACGTTCTTCTGCGAGAGGGCGAACACGAGGAACAGGACGAGCGCGGCGCCCAGGAAGCCGAGCGTCTTCCAGTCGCCCCAGCCCCACTCCGCACCCTTGATCAGCGCCCAGATCAGGCAGAACATCGCCTGCGACAGCAGCACGATGCCGCCGATGTCGAAGGACTTCGGCGCGTTCTCGGCGCGGTGGTCCCGGAGGATCACCAGGCCGAACAGGAGCGCGAGCACGCCGACGGGCACGTTGATGAAGAAGACCGACTGCCAGCTGACGTGCTCCACGAGCACGCCGCCGAGGATGGGCCCGCCGGCCGTCGAGGCACCGATCACCATGCCCCAGATGCCGATCGCCATGTTCAGCTTCTCGGCCGGGAAGGTGGCGCGCAGCAGCCCGAGCGCCGCCGGCATCAGCAGGGCGCCGAAGAGGCCCTGAAGCACGCGGAAGACGATCACCAGGGTCACACTGTCGGAAAGGCCGATGGCCGCCGAGGCGGCGGCGAAGCCCGCGATGCCTATCAGGAAGGTCTGGCGGTGCCCGAAGCGGTCACCCAGCTTGCCCGCCGTGATCAGCGAGACGGCGAGGGCGAGCATGTAGCCGTTGGTGATCCACTGGACGTCGGCGAGCGAGGCGCCAAGGTCCTGCTGGATGGCGGGGTTGGCGATCGCGACGATCGTGCCGTCGAGCGCCACCATCATCACGCCGATGGCCACGGCGAAGAGCGTCAGCCAGGGGTGGCCGCGCAGCCCCTTCACCGGTGCGGGAACAAGGGTGTCTTCAGGCTCCCGCGGCGCCTTTTCGACAGTGGTCTGACTAGTCATGCACCGGACATTATGGCAGTGGCTGACAGTTGACAAACCATTTCACGAGACAGTAACTGACACGTAGCTCGCAGGTAGGCTCAGCAGGTAAAAACGGCGGAAAGAGGTCCGGCACGTGACACGCAGGCAGACATCCGGGGCTCTGGTCACCGAAGCCCCGGCCGGATTGCGCGAGCGGAAGAAACAGCGCACCCGCGAGGCCCTGCTGCACGCCGCCCTCCAGCTCTTCACCACACAGGGCTACGACCGGACCACCGTCGACGAGATCGTCGAAGCGGTGGACGTCTCCCAGCGCACCTTCTTCCGCTACTTCGCGAACAAGGAGGCCATCGCGTTCGCCGTCCAGGACGCGGTGGACGCCCGCTTCCTCACGGAGCTGCGTCAACGCCCCGCCTCGGAGCCCCCCTTCGAGGCCATGCGCAGGGCGGTCGGCAACGCCTGGGACGGCATCGCGGAGGACGTCGAGGACGAGGCCATGCTCGAACTCCGGATCCGCACCTATCGGATGATCGAATCGACTCCGGCACTGCTCGCCGCACACATCCGGCGCACCATCGGACTGGAGCAACAGGCCGCCGCGCTGATCGCGGAGCGTGAGGGGATCGACGTGGAGGCGGACCCGCGCCCCCGGGTGGCCGTGGCCGCCTTCTCCGGGGTGATGCGGCTGACCGGGCAACTGTGGGGCCGGCGCCAGGACGCGGGCGTCGAAGCGCTCAGGGAGATGACCGAACGCCACCTGGACCACCTCGGACCTGCACTCTCCGCCAACTGGCGGGCCGCGTAGGCACACGCTTACGCGAACCGCACAGGTGTGCCGCACTCCTCACGCCTCCCCCATGGCCGACATCACAAGGCGCGCGCACATACGGGCATTTCGGGCGCGCGCCGGGGCTTCCGTGCGCCGGAGCGTGAACTCGGCGCGCACGGAGCGTAAGAGAAGAGCGGTCAATTCCCTGCGGTCGAGTGATCCGCGTCACCCCTGCGGTGAGGGCACGCGCGCGTCTCCTAGGGTGGGGCGCAGTGACTTCCTTCGACTCCTCCCCCACGCTCACCGCATGGCGCGCGCTGCTCGCCGTCGCGGTGGTGTTCGTGATGCTGGCGACCACCGGGTGGACCGCCGTGCGCAACCAGCACTCCGCCGCGCCGCGCGAGATCGCGCTCGCTGCCTGGGCGAAGGACCGGATAGCCGGTCACGCACTCCCGGACGTGAGCTCGCCCGCCTACCGGCTGGCCCACTTCTTCGCGACGCTCACGGCGGGCCAGCAGGTCGCGCTCGCCGACAAGTACCCGCTGGTGGTGGGGAATCTGAACGGTGCGCCGGTCGGCCTGCGGTACCGCGCGAACCGGCACGCCCTCGCGCAGGCCGAGGCCTCCGAGGAACAGCGGACGCTGGACACCCGTCTGTCGCCGGACGGACGCCACCAGGCCGCCCTCCGGCTCGCCCGCTTCCGCTCCCTGCTCGCCGGGGACCGGCAGATCCTCACGTTCGACCCGTCGGGCCGCGGCCGGGCGGCCGAGGTCTTCGGCGATCTGGACCGGGCGGACCGGGTCTCGGTGGTCGTACCCGGGGTCGACACGAATCTGCTGACCCTGGAGCGCACCGGCGTCAAGGAGAACGCGGCGCCGGTGGGCATGGCCCGGTCGCTGTACGCCGCGGAGCGCTCGGCGCGCCCGGGTTCACACACGGCGGTCATCGCATGGGCCGACTACACCGCGCCGGCGGGCATCGGCATGGACGCCGCGCTGGGCGGTCTGGCCTCGGAGGGCGCGGTGCGGCTGAACGCGCTGCTCAAGGCGCTGCCCGGCACCTCGGACGTCTCGTTGTTCTGCCACAGCTACGGCTCCGTGCTGTGTGGCGTGGCCGCGCACGAGCTGCCGGACCGGGTGTCCGACATCGCGGTCGCGGGCAGTCCCGGTATGCGTGCGGACCACGCCGGCGCCCTGCACACCCGGGCCCGGGTGTGGGCCATGCGGGACCGCGACGACTGGATCGCGGAGGTGCCGAACATGGCGGTCGGAGGGCTCGGCCACGGCGCCGATCCGGTCGACCCGGCCTTCGGGGCCCGGATCGTGTCGGCGAGCGGCGCGGTCGGGCACAGCGGCTATTTCGAGCCCGGGACGCAGAGTCTCGACAACTTCGCCGCGATCGGCGTGGGCGCCTACGACTCGGTCACCTGCGCGAGCAGCGATGCCGCGTGCCACCGGGAGATTTCCGGCGAGCCGGAGACCTGACGCGCGTAGAGACGCGTGTGACGCGCGTGGAGAACGGCGAACGGCCTCCCTGCCCGGCCGTGATTCTGCCTGTACCGAAGGGGGACGTGCGAGCCTGTGCCGCATACGATGAGGCACATGGGTGATGTGCTGGCCGGAATTCATGCCACCTGGGAGTTCGACACCGACTCCGTGCTCATCCGCTTCGAACGGGGGATCCGCGCGCCGAGGCTTTACCAGAGTCTGCGCGAACGCCGCGTTCCGTACGCGGCGCTGTCGTCGGTGACGCTGACCCCCGGCAAGCGGGGCACGGTGGTCCTGCACGCCGTGCCGAGACCCGGGGCGGATCCGCTGCTGGAGGCCGCGGCCGGGCAGCTGAAGGAGAGCGGCGACCCCTACCGCCTGGTGCTGCCCGCCGAGAGCGAGACGCTCGCGGAGTACTACGCCGACGAGATGCGCGCCCTCCTCGGGGACGAGGCCTCGCTGCCCGCCGACCGCTTCATGGTGACGGCTCCCGAGCCTCCGATGCACTTCAAGGCCTACGACGGCCGGGCCGCCTTCGACGGGAAACTGGTCTCGTTCCGGTGGTTCTGGACGGGTGCCTCCAGTGCCAAGTGGAAGGCGGGCGACCAGTCCTTCCCCGTGGCGGAACTGGCCGGAATCGAATGGCGTTCGCCCGACGCCTTCGAGGGGTACCTCCGGCTGCTGCCCCGCGGCGCCGGGGCCGAGTCCGGGGAGGACGGCCCGGGCCCCGACCCCCAGGGCGTCACCCACCGGGTCCAGCCCGACCAGGACCCTGCGGCGGTGACGTTCGGCCTGGGCTACGGGCCGGTGCACGAGTCGCTGCCGTTCGCCGCGGCCGTCCTGGAGTCCGTCCGCCGGACGCAGTCCGTGCCCGTCGCGACCGTTCCCGGCCCGGTGGGCGGCGCGCGGCGCGATCCCGCGGACATCGCGGAGCGCATACGCCACCTCGGGGATCTGCATCAGGCCGGACTGGTCACGGAAGCGGAGTACAGCGCGAAGAAGGCGGAACTGCTCGCCGAGCTGTAGCCGGAGCGCCCCGGCCGCGCGGGCGTCGGGTCCTGCGGGGCCGGGCGGACTCCGCCGCCCCCTACCCGGGTACGGGGCAGCGGCCCCGGGTTCGGCCCCCCGGTATGACGCCGTCCGGCGCGCTCCGCGCCTACCCTGACCCGATCATGACGACATCTCCCTCCGGGCCTCCGCCGCCCTCCGACGGTCTGCTGAGCGCCGCCCGCCGCAATCTGCGTGAGCTCGCCCAGGGGCTGTCCCACCCCTCGCATCCCCCGGCCCCGCTGCTCGCCGGGTCACCGAGGCTCTGGCTGCGGCTGCTGCCCTACGCGGTCGTACTGGCCCTGGCCGCCGTCTTCGTTCCCGTCACGATCCAGGTGCTGACCGGCGACTACGGCGTACCCGGCGGGGTCGCCGGTGCCCTGGCCGTCGGTCAGGCCGCGCCGTTGCTGATGCTGGCGCACCGGCCGCTACAGGCCTGGTGGATCGTCTTCGCCGCGGACGTGGTGGGTGCCCTGGTGCTGCTGGGGCAGGGGCCGGCTCCGGGCACCCTCTGGCCGTGGCCCCCGCCGGCGGTCATCGGCTGTCTCTTCGTGCTGCTGGCCGTCGGCCTGCGGGAGAGACGGCAGACCCTGATCGGCGTCTGGCTGGCCACCGGCGCGGCCGGACTCGCCTTCCGTCCGGTGGCTCCCGAGCGGAGCGACGACAGCGCGCTGCTGCTGTTCGTCCTCGGCGGGGTGGTACTGGTCATCGGGGCCGTCGTACGGGAACGGAGCGAGGCCCGGCGCATGCTGGCCGAGCAGGAGACGATCAGCGAGGCCGAGCGGGCGCAGCGGACGCTGCTGGAGGAGCGCACCCGGATCGCGCGTGAGCTCCACGACGTGGTCGCGCACCACATGTCGGTGATCACGGTGCAGGCCGACTCGGCTCCGTACCGGATCGGTGGGCTGTCCGAGGAGGCGCAGGCGGAGTTCGCGTCGATCGCGGCGGCGGCCCGGGAGTCGTTGTCCGAGATGCGGCGGCTGCTGTCGGTGCTGCGCAGCGACGGAAGCCGGGGCGAGCTCGCCCCGCAGCCCGGTCTCGACCGGGTGCAGCAGCTCGTGGAGGCGACGGTGCGGGCGGGACTCCCGGCCGAGCTGTCGCTGGGGTCGGAGGTGCGGGAGGCGGTGGAGCGGGGCGCCGTGCCGCAGACCGTGGATCTGTCGGCGTACCGCATCGTGCAGGAGGCGCTGGCCAACGTGGTCCGCCACGCGCCGGGCGCACGGACGCGGGTGTCGGTCACCGCGCGCGACGGTCATCTGACGGTGCTGGTGGTCAACGAACCGCCCAGCGAACCCGGTTCGCCCCTGGAGGTGTCGGGGACGGGACACGGGCTGGTGGGCATGCGGGAGCGCGTACGGTTGACCGGCGGCACGCTCGACACCGGCCCGCTGCCGGACGGGGGCTTCCGGGTGGCCGCGCGGCTGCCGCTGCCGCCGTCCGAGCCGCCCCCGGCACCCCTGACCCCGGAGGAACCGTGACCATCCGCGTGATCATCGTCGACGACCAGGCCATGGTCAGGGCCGGGTTCGCCGCGCTGCTGGCTGCGCAGAGCGACATCGACGTGGTGGGAGAGGCACCGGACGGGCGCCGGGGGGTGGAGGTCAGCAGGACGGTGCATCCGGATGTGGTCCTGATGGACGTCCGGATGCCGGAGATGGACGGACTGGCCGCCGCCCGCGAGCTGTTGAGCCCTCCCGCGGGGGTGGTGCACCGGCCGAAGGTCCTGATGCTCACGACCTTCGACGTCGACGACTACGTCTACGAGGCCCTGCGGGCGGGGGCCTCCGGATTCCTGCTGAAGGACGCCCCTCCGGCGGATCTGATCTCCGCCGTACGGGTCGTGGCGGCGGGGGACGCGCTGCTCGCCCCCTCGGTGACCCGTCGGCTCATCGCGGACTTCGCGCGTCAGCGGCCGGCGGCGCCCACCGGTGGCCCGGCGCTGCGGCTGAACGCGCTGACGCCCCGTGAGACGGAGGTGCTGGAGCTCATCGCCCGGGGTCTGTCGAACCAGGAGATCGCGGCACGGCTGGTCCTGGCGGAGCAGACCGTGAAGACGCACATCGGCCGGGTGCTGGCCAAGCTCGGCCTGCGGGACCGGGCCCAGGCGGTGATCTTCGCGTACGAGTCCGGCCTGGTGGCACCCGGCGAGGCGTAGACCCGGACCGCCCCGCGCGGCCCTCGGACGAGCAGTGGGCCGCGTCGGAGCTCTTGCTGCCGAAAGGTACCTGCCAGGCCACCCCACTGTGCCCACGCGATACGACACGCTCGGCGTCCGCCGACGGCTGCGGTCGTCCGGCCGCAGCCGTCGGCGGGCGCCGGTGACCAGCACGTGGTCCCGTCTCACGCCCACACCGCTTTGACCACGGCGTGACCTGCCGAAGCCGCCTGCCCGTAGAACTGCTGGAGGTCCCGGTGGTGTCCGAGGAGTTCCTGCTCGGTCCAGCCGAGGTCACCGAAGCCGGCACCGACCACGTTCCACAGCGCCTCGAAAGGGACGTCCGCGAGGAAACGCGCGGCCTGTGACACCGCCGGCGGCTCCAGCAGCATCAGCGGGGGGTCCCCGAGGTCGGCGTCCGTGCTGTTCGGCACGGGGCGGCCTCCGTAGATCGGCAGTGTCCAGGACTCGTCGGCGTCTGCGTCAAGGGCATCGGCAGCGGCATAGAGGTCGTTGACGAGGTCCCAGCACTTGTTGATCGAGTGGGCGATGCCCGCCGCGTACTCGGCGGGGCCGTCGTCCCAAGCCGCGGACATGAACGCGGTCAGCCAGCTGTGGTCGTCCCGGATCTCGGACTCAGCCACCGCGCGAAAGTGCAGATAGATGCTCACTACGACACGCCCCTCAGCTCCGTCGGCCCCGCCTGCCGGGCCGACGGACAGAACCTACGTGAGGACACCGACAGCCGCGTCCCCGAGGTCGACTCGAGCCACCCGGCAGGACCTTCGCGACACCCCCTGAAGGTTCTCGCGGAAGGCCGCTCCGAGGACCTGGTGAACGGGGTGCGGGAGCGCTCGCCCCGCACGCCACGCGCGCCCCACCCCCGCAGTCCCCCACGCCACGCCCCGACGCTCACCATCGGCGGTCCCGGAGGCGCAGGCGCGAAGCCCGCCCGGAATATCCCGGCCGCGCGGGCCCGCACCGGGCCGCCCCCCGGACGCGTGGGCCCGTACGCACCCCGGTGGCCCCCGGCGCGGTGGGGGGCTGTCCCCCCGTACGCCCCCTACCCCGGTACCACCGGGCAGTTGGCTCCGCAGGGTGACGCCCTGTCACCGGCCGTCCTCCTACCTTCCTCCCGGCACACCGTCCGGTGTGCGCACGCCGTAAGGGGAGGACACGATGCGCCGATTCGCGAGGACGCTGGCCGCGGTCGCACTGGCGACCGCCGTGGTGACGGGAACGGCCGGCTGGGCGTCCGGGAACGCCCAAAGGGCGGTGACCGGGCCGCCGCCCGGCAGTGACGCCTGGCGCGCCGACGGCGTCCTGGGGCGGCAGCTGCCCGACCCCGCTCGGGCGACCCCGAAGCAAGTCCACCGGTTCTTCCAGGGGTTGAGCGCGAGCGAGCGGCAGGACCTGCTGGAGCGCCACCCGTCGGTGGTGGGCAATCTGGACGGGGCGCCGCTGGAGCTCCGCTACCGCGCCAACTCCCTCGCGCTGCGCACCTCCTCCGACCCCCGGTACCTCCGGCTGGCCGCGCCGGGCCGGCAGATCCTCGCCTTCGACCCCCGGGGACGTGGTCAGGTCGCCGAGGTGTTCGGGGATCTGCGCTCCGCCCGTCATGTGTCCGTGGTGGTCCCCGGGTCGGACATCGACGCCGGGAGTTTCGACCGGCGCGGCGATGTGTACGGCACGCCCTCGGGCATGGCGAAGTCGCTGTACGCCGAGACGGGCCGGGGCGGCGCCGTCATCGCCTGGGCCGGTTACACCACTCCGGTCGGTCTCGGGCTGGACGCGGCGACGGGAGCGCTGGCCGAGGCGGGTGCGCAGCGGCTGACCCGCTTCACGGCGGGGCTGGCGGCCGACGGACTGCCCGCGCCGGTCGTGTTCTGCCACAGCTACGGCTCGGTGGTGTGCGGGCTCGCGGCGTCCCGGCTCGGCGCCACGGACCTGGTGGTGCTCGGCTCCCCCGGGATGCGCGCGGACGACGTGGCCGGCCTGCGCACGGGCGCCCGGGTCTGGGCGGCCAGGAACGCCACCGACTGGATCGACGACGTGCCGCACGTGGAGGTGGCCGGGCTCGGGCACGGCCCCGATCCGGCCGATGCGGAGTTCGGGGCGAGGCGGGTGCCGGCCCGGGACGCGAAGGGCCACACCGGCTACTTCGCCCCCGGCACGGATTCGCTGCGCGCCTTCGCCGCGATCGCCGAGGGGACCGTGTGATGAGCGTGCGGCAGCTGGTCTCCCGGATCGACGCCCGGACCCCGGAGCACCGCGACCGCGCGGTCGACGGACTGCGCGCCCTCGCCCTGCTGGCCGTGCCCACCGGTCACTGGCTGCTGGGCGGCTTCACCCTGGACGGCGAGGGCGCGCTGCACAACGCCAGCCCGCTCTCCACCTTCGCGGTGTTCGCCCCGGTGAGCTGGGTGCTCCAGATGCTGGGCGTGTTCTTCCTGGTCGGCGGTTACGCCTCGGTGCTCTCGTACGGGCGCAGGCCCTCCACCACCCGCGCCTGGCTGCGCGGCCGGATGGTCAGGCTGGGCCGGCCGGTGCTCGGGGTGACCGCCGTCTGGGCGCTGATGATCCCGGTGCTGTACGCGGCCGGAGTGCCCGAGGCCACGCTGCGTACGGGCGCGAAGCTGGTGATCCAGCCGCTGTGGTTCGTCGGGGTCTACGCCGTCGTCACGGCGCTCACGCCGCAGTGCGTGCGGCTGGCCGGAAAGCTCGGCGGGTGGGCGGCGGCGCCGCTGATCGGCTCGGTCGCGGCGGTCGATCTCCTGCGCTACGGGCCGTACGCGGACGCCGTGCCGTCCTGGCTGGGCGTGCTGAACATCCTGCCCGGCTGGCTCTTCGCCTATCAGCTCGGCGTCTCGTGGGGGCTGGGCCGCCTGACCCGGCGCGGGGCCCGCGTGCTGCTCGTCGGCGGCACGGTGCTGTTCGCGGCGCTGCTGCTCGTCTTCCACTACCCGGCGTCGATGGTCGGCGTACCGGGCGAGGCGCGGACCAATTCGCATCCTCCGTCGCTGCTGGTCCTCGCCCTGGCGGCGGCGCAGAGCGGCGCGGCCCTCCTCCTGCACGGCCGCATCGGCAGGGCGCTGCGCCGTCCCGCGCTGTGGGCCCCGGTGGTCGTGATCAATCTGTCGGCGATGACGATCCTGTGCTGGCACCAGACGGCGATGCTGGCCGCCGCCGTCCCCGCGTCGTTCGCCGGGGCGGTGCAGGGGCTGACCACGAGCCCGGACACGGCCGGCTGGCTCCTCGCCCGGCCGGCCTGGATGCCGCTGTTCGCCGCCCTCCTCGTCCTGATCGCCCGCTACGCCCGACGGTTCGAGGAGCCCTGGGAGGCGGGCACGCACGGCGCGCGAGCTCGCCGGGCGGCGGCGGGCCTCCTCGCGGCGGGCTTCGCGGTCTTCGCGCTCCGGCTGGCCTGACGGGCGGCGCGCTCCTGCCTGCCTGACGGGCGCCGCCGCGCGAGCGGCGTCGTGGGAGCGGCGTCGTGCGCCGACACGGCTTGACCCTCACGCGGCGTGAGGCCGGAGGGTGGTGCGCATGAGCGACTACTACAACGCGTTCGAGATCAGCCCCGTGCCCACTCCCGGCCCCGACGCGGTTCCGCCCGAGCCGTTCCACGGCATCTACGGGATGCCCGCGTTCGTGACGATCCCCACGAGCGATCTGGCGGCGTCCGTGGACTTCTGGGTGCGCGGACTCGGGTTCTTCGAGCTGTTCAGCAGCCCAGGCGCGATCGTGCATCTGCGCCGGTGGGCCTTCCAGGACGTCCTGCTCGTCCCGGAGACGGGCGTCCCCGCGCCGCGCCTCCCGGAGCAGGCACCGGCGATCAGCTTCAGTTTCGCGTGCGTGCTGAGCGAGGTCGGGTCCGTGGCCGAGGCGTGCCGGGCCCTGCGCCCTGACTCGGTCGACGGCCCACGGGATACCTTCTGGAACACCCGCGACGTCACGGTCGTCACCCCTGAGAACGCACGGATCGTCTTCACCGCGGCGAAACCCTACGACCCCGCGAGCCAGGAGGCCCGGAACCTTGAATCGATCGGGATCACCGCACCGGACGTCGGCGGGGACGCCCAGGGTGAGCAGCCCCGCGCCCTCTGACGCCGACGGCCTGACCGTCGGTCAGGTGTCGGCACGTCTGGGCGTGACGGTCCGCGCGCTGCACCACTGGGACGAGATCGGTCTGGCGCGGCCGTCGCTGCGCACGGTTGCCGGTTACCGGCTCTACACCGCCACCGACCTGGAACGACTGCACCGCATCGTCGTGTACCGCGAGACCGGTCTCGGTCTGGACAGGATCCGGGCCGTCCTGGACGACTCGGCCGTGGACGTGCCCGGCGCGTTGCGCGCCCAGCGCGCCCAGGTCGCCGAACGGATCGAACGCCTCCAAGGGCTCGGCGCCGGGCTGGACCGGATGATCGAGGCGCACGAGCGCGGTCTGCTGCTGACGGCCGGGCAGCAGGCCACGGTCTTCGGCCCCGGATGGGACCCTGACTGGCCGACGCGGGCCAGGGAGGCGTACGGGGACACGACGCAGTGGCAGCAGTACGCCGAACGCTCGGCCTCCCGCGACGTGGACGACTGGCAGACCGTCGCCGACGCCGTCGCGGAGCTCGACCGCGCCCTCGCCGACGCGATGGACGCAGGCGTGGAACCCGGTGCCCCCGAAGCGGACCGGCTCGTCGAGCGGCACCGCGAGGTCTTCTCCTCGTTCTTTCCGCTCACCCGGCCGATGCAGGTCTGTCTCGCCCGCAGGTACGAGGCCGATCCGGGGTTCGCCGCCCACTACGACGGCATCCGGAACGGCCTCGCCGCGTGGTTCCGCCGCATCGTCGACGCCGCCGCGCGCGCCCACGGCATCGACCCCGACACCGCGACCTGGGAGTAGCTCCCGGCAGCCGGATGGCCCGACCGCTACTCGCGCGCGGTGGCCGTGTTGCTCATGTCCGGGTAGCGGTCGCCCGCCACCTGGCCCGCGATGGGCTCCAGCTGCTCCAGCTCCTGCTCGGACAGGGTGAGCCGGGTCGCCCCGAGGTTCTCCAGGAGGCGGCTGCGCTTGCGGGTGCCCGGGATCGGCACCACGGGCAGACCGTGTACCTGCGCCCGCTGGTGCACCCAGGCCAGCGCGACCTGTGCGGCCGTCGCCCCGTGGGCCGCCGCGATCTTGTGGACGGGTTCGAGCAGAGCGGAGTTCGTCTTCGCGTTCTCGCCGGTGAAGCGCGGCTGGTGCTTGCGGAAGTCGTCGGCCGCAAGGTCCTTGGCCGCGTCCGCGAACGCCCCGGTCAGGAAGCCCCGGCCGAGCGGCGAGTACGGCACGAGCGTCACCCCGAGCTCGACGGCCGCGGGCACGGCGCTGAGCTCCACGTCCCGGCTGAAGAGCGACCACTCCGACTGGAGGGCGGCTATCGGGTGCACGGCGTGCGCCTCGCGGAGCTCGGCCCCGGTCACCTCGCTCAGCCCGAGCTGCCTGACCTTGCCCTCGCGGACCAGCTCGGCCATGGCGCCCACCGACTCGGCGAACGGCACGAGCGGGTCACGGCGGTGCATGTAGTAGAGGTCGATGACGTCGGTGTTCAGCCGCCGCAGGCTGCCCTCGACGGCCTCACGGATGTACGCGGGGTCGTTGCGCACACCCCGGTAGTGCGGGTCGTCGGTCCGCTCGATGGCGAACTTCGTGGCCAGCGTGATCTCGTCGCGGTGCGCCCCGACGAACGGCGCGAGGAACGTCTCGTTCGCCCCCCGCCCGTAGATGTCCGCCGTGTCGAAGAGCGTGACGCCCGCTTCGAGCGCCGCCTCCAGGGTGTCCCGGGCCGCCGCCTCGTCGGTGTCGCCATAGAACTCGCTGATGCCCATGCACCCGAGTCCTTGCACACCGACCTGCGGGCCTCCGCTGCCGAGCTGTGCGGTCGCGATCTTTGCGGTGTCGCTCATGTGGTCAGACCCTTTCCGGTT
The DNA here is from genome assembly GCF_042902585.1 of Streptomyces argenteolus. Taxonomy (GTDB): domain Bacteria; phylum Actinomycetota; class Actinomycetes; order Streptomycetales; family Streptomycetaceae; genus Streptomyces; species Streptomyces argenteolus. The sequence continues at coordinate 644,296 of NZ_JBIBEG010000002.1, read as the reverse complement.
CCGGCGCCGTGCGGGCGCCGCCATAGAAATCGATCTTGTAGTCGAGTACGGCGAGGGTGCCCTGGAGTTCCGCGATCCGGGTCTTCACGTCGCGCCGCGTCGACTCCAGCAGCCCCTGCCGTTCGGCGAAGGTGTGGTCGCCCTCGCGGACCAGCTCCGCGTACCGGACCATGTCGGCGACCGGCATCCCGGTCAGCCTGAGCTTGCCGATGAAGGCCAGCCAGTCCAGGTCCCGGTTGCTGAAACGGCGCTGCCCGGTGTGCGAGCGGTCGATGTGCGGCATGAGCCCGATCCGCTCGTACCACCGCAGCGTGTGGGCGGTGAGTCCGCTGAAGGCGACGACCTCGCTGATGGTGTAGTGGTCCTGGCCCTCGGGGCGCGGGTGCGCCTCCGGGGCCGAAGCGCAGGTGTCCGTACGTGCGGAAATGCTCTCCATCACCGTCATGTCCTCCACGCTAGAACGTTGGAGTGCACTCCAAGCAAGCAATATCAGGGGCGATCTCGCTTTCGGGTTCCCGTTAGGCTCGTACGCATGCAGAGCCTGGCGATGATCGAGAACTGGCCCGTCCCCACCGCGGCAGCCGCCGTCGTCACCTCGGACGGCACACTCCTGGCTACCCATGGTCCCACCGCGCACCGCTTTCCGCTGGCCTCCGTCACCAAGCCGCTCGCGGCCTACGCGGCGCTGGTGGCCTACGAGGAGGGCGCCGTCGAGCTGGACGAACCGGCCGGCCCCGAGGGCTCGACCGTCCGCCATCTCCTCGCCCACACCAGCGGACTGGCCTTCGACGAGCACCGGGTGACCGCGCCTCCCGGCACCCGCAGGCTGTACTCGAACGCCGGCTTCGAGGTGCTCGGGGACCACATCGCGAAGGCCACGGAGATTCCCTTCGCCGAGTACGTGCGCCAGGCGGTCCTGGAGCCCCTGGGCATGACCTCGACGACGGTGGAGGGCTCCCCGGCCAAGGACGGCGTCTCGACCGTGGACGACCTGGTCCGCTTCGCCGCCGAGGTGCAGGCCCCGCGCCTGCTCGACCCGCGTACGGTGCTGGAGGCGCAGACCGTGGTGCACCCCGGCCTCAAGGGCGTGCTCCCCGGCTACGGCCATCAGAATCCCAACGACTGGGGCCTCGGCTTCGAGATCCGCGACTCCAAGGCGCCGCACTGGACGGGGCTCTCCTCCTCGCCGGCCGCCTTCGGCCACTTCGGCCAGTCCGGCACGTTCCTCTGGATCGACCCGGCGGCGGGCGCGGCCTGCGTCGCCCTGACGGACCGGGCGTTCGGCCCGTGGGCGGCGGAGGTCTGGACACCCTTCACCGACGCGGTCCTCGCGGAGCTCCGCGCCTCCCGCTGAGCCGCCCTCGCCCCGAAGCACTCGAACCACACGGTCTTCCCGCATCCGTCGCGCCGCTCCTCCACGCCCCAGGCGTCGGTGACGGCGTCGACCAGCAGCAGCCCCCGCCCGCCCTCGTCCAGCAGGGCCCCGGCGACGGCGCGGGGCAGCAGGGGCGAGGCGTCCGCGACCTCCACCCGCACCCCTCCTTCCTCCTGGAGGTGGTAGATCAGGGTCTGGCAGCGACGCCCCGGGACGTGCCGGACGACGTTGGCGATGAGCTCGGTGAGCGCGAGCTCCGCCGCGTCCGCCACGTCGAGCAGGCGCCAGACGGTGAGGTACAGCCGCAGGATGCGGCGGAGGTGGCGGGCGGAGTGCTCGCCCATCGCGAGGTCGGCACGGTAGACCGCGTCCTCGGGGTCACCGGTCCGGGTATCGGATACGTGATTCATGTCACCAGCGTGCAGTGCGTTGACTACTCTCGGCTACGGCCTGAAACGAACGCCGCCAGGCGTTGGACGGAGAGGCATCCCGCCGTGGCCAACGTGCAGTCACTCGACCCGAGCGCGTCCCCGCTGGACTACTACGGCTGGGAGCTACGCCGTCAACGGGAGGCCCACGGGCTGCGGCAGGGCCAGCTCGGCGAGATCATCTTCTGTACGGGCTCGCTGATCGGCCAGATCGAGACGACGAAGAAGGTCCCCCCCGCGACTTCTCCGAGCGCCTGGACGCCGCGCTCGGCACGGACGGGGTGTTCTCGCGCCTGGTCGGCCTGGTCCTGCGGAGCCAACTGCCGACCTGGTTCCAGCCGTACGCGGAGATGGAGGCGCGGGCTACGTACATCTCCACGTATCAGGCGCAGTTGGTCTACGGGCTGTTGCAGACGGAGGAGTACGCGCGGGCGGTACTGGCCACCGGCATGCCCGACGACTTGAGCGGACAGGTCGCGGCCAGGATGGAGCGCCAGCGCATCCTGGAACGCGAACAGCCGCCGCTGGCCTGGGCGGTTCTGGACGAGGCGGTGCTGCACCGGCCGATCGGTGGCCGCGTGGTCATGCGGAACCAACTGGCCCGCTTGTTGGACTTCTCCCGGCACCGGTGGATGAGGATTCAGGTGCTGCCCTTCGATGCGGGTGAACACACAAGTCTGGACGGGGCGTTTAACCTCTTGCGCTTCGACGGCGACCCGGATCTGATCTACACGGAAGACCTGATCTCCGGCCACATGACCGCCAGCCCCGAGACCGTCAGAGAGGCCGCGCGCCGTTACGCTCACTTGCAGGCCGCAGCCCTCTCTATCGAGGACTCCGCGGCACTGATCGCCCGTGTGATGGAGGAGCGTTATGGCAACCGGCCCGAACTCGAAGAGCGCGCCGTGGCGTAAGTCCAGCTACAGCGGGAGCACCGGCGGCGACTGCGTCGAGTGCACCGTCACCGGCGGCGCCGCCTGGCGGAAGTCCTCGTACAGCGGAAGTACCGGCGGCGAATGCGTCGAGGTAGCCGACGGCTGCGCCGCATCCGTCCCCGTCCGTGACAGCAAGAACCCGTCCGGGCCCGTGGTCGTCGTGGGTGCCGACGCCTGGCAGGCGTTCGTGGACGGCCTCCGCTGAGCCGCCGGAGCCCTTGAGGACAGACACAGGCAGCTACCGTGCAGGCGTGACCCGCACCAGGCTGCCTCTCCTCTTCCTCGACGTCGACGGCCCGCTCATCCCCTTCGGGGCGACCCGGGCTCAGCTCCCGGACGGCTATCCCGTCTTCGACGCGGGGCGCGGCCTCGGGGAAGCCGCCGCGAATCCGCTGGTCAACCGGGTCGATCCAGGCCAGGGCTCCCGGTTGCTGGCCCTGCCCTGCGAGCTGGTGTGGGCCACGACATGGATGGCGGACGCGAACACGTACCTCACGCCGTGGCTCGGGCTGCCGGAACTGCCCGTGGTGAACTGGCCGGATCCACCCTTCGACGAAGGGCCGTCCGGGCTGCACTGGAAGACTCCGGGGCTCGTGGCGTGGGCGGATGGGCGCCCCTTCGTCTGGGTCGACGACGAGATCACGGACATCGACCGGTCCTGGGTGGTGGCGCACCACCCCGGCCAGGCACTGCTGCACCGGGTCGAGGCATGGCGGGGCCTGACCGAGGCGGACTTCGCGACCCTGGACGACTGGCTGCGGAGCCGCTCGAACTGATCGTTCCCCCGCGCCGCCCGGCGAGCCGCCCGTGGCTGAGCTCCGCTAGATTCGGCCGCTATGCGATCACGTGAGTTCGACCTCGACTTCCGCGAGCGGGCGGGAAGGACACGTACGTGGGGACTGGTGCTGCTGTCCCTGGCGGCGGTCCTGTGGGTCTGGGTGGGCGTCCTGCTGCTGACGCCGTACACGGCGGACCGGAAGCCGGACGACAAGTACCCCGACGAGTGCGAGTCCCGGCTCTTCACCGAGTGGGGCACCGCCAACGACGGCACGAGGCACGGGGATTACTGCCAGCAGGAGCGCGACTGGCCGGAGGTCCTGGGTGTGCTCGGACTGTCCGTACCGGTCTCGGTCGCCGGCGGGTCCCTGTTCACCATCGGCACCGTGACCCGCCGGATGAGCGCGCACGCCCAGGCGATGCGCGAACTGGACAAGCTCGCGGACACCGCGCAGGGCTGAGACGGGAGGGCTGGACACCCGTGAGCTCCACGTCGATCCGCTTGGGCGAGCTCTCCGACGCCCCCGTGCTCGCCGGCCTGCTGCATCGGGACAGGCAGGCGTACGCACGCTGGCTGCCCGAGAGGCCGTAAGGAGTACTACATGCCCGACGGGCAGGCCTCGGTGATCGACGGCCTGCTGATCGCCCACGACAGAGGGCTGACATGGCCCGGAGTCGTGGTCTCGGACAAGGAAGTCATCGGGCAGGTCACCATCAGTTCGATCCTGCGCGGCCCGTTCCAGAAGGGGTTCCTCGGCTACTGGGTCTCCTCGCTCCACCAAGGGCTCGGGCACACGAGCCGTGCCGTCGGCCTCGCGGTGCGGGTCGCCGAGGACGAGCTGAAGCTGCACCGGCTGGAGGCGCACACCCAGCTGGAGAACCTCGCGTCCCAGGCGATCCTCCGCAGGCACGGATTCAGCTCCTGGGGCATCGCCCATGACCACTTCTACGCCGACGGCGCATGGCGTGACGAGGTGTTCTGGGAGAAGATCCTGACCTGCGGACCTCCCGCACAGCCGCGCCGCCCCGATCGGGCTGCCGGCGAGCGCGCAACGGGCGGCCAGGCCGGGCCCGTGAGCCGGACAGAAAGTGATCACTGAATCGGGTGATCAACTAGGCATTTCGCCCCCTGCTGGACAGCCGCGGGCCAACCTGAACGGGTCAGCAGATCTGATCACGTAAAGGGGCACCCCATGACCACTGCGGCGCAGGACATCATCACCGTCAAGCTTGAGCGCACCTTCGACCAGATGGACTCCAACCAGGACGGCTACCTCGACTGGTCGGACTACCAGAAGCTCGCCGACCGCTACATCCAGGGTTACCGCCTCTCCAAGGACGACCGGCGGGCCAGGGCATTGCAGACCTTCAGCCAGATCTACTGGCTGGAGCTGCTGCGCCACTCGGGCGTGGACGGGGATCGGCTCACCAAGGACCAGTTCGTCACCGCCAACCGTCTCGCGGTCATCGACACCAGCCGCCTCAACGTGACCGAGGGTGGCGGCCACGCGATCTTCGACGTCATCGACACCGACGGCGACAACGAGATCAGCAAGGACGAGTTCGTCCGTCTGATGCGGGACATCTGGAAGGACGCTTCGCCGGAGACGATGGAGCTGTTCACCAGGCTCGACACCGATGGAGACGGGGCGATCTCCCGCCACGAGTTCATCCGCGCGGTCCGCGAGCACTTCCTGTCCAACGACCCCGAAGCCCCGGGCAGCATCTTCTTCGGCCACATCTGACCCACCGCCGCGCAGTACCCGCCGGGCTCGATCAGCCTCCCGCGGCCGCTCCTGGATTCACTTCCAGCGGGCGGCCGCTCCTGTACGCACGGTCGGCCCCGGCCCCGGAAGGGCAGCGCGGGTACGGACCGGCTCGGACAGGAGGCCGACGGCGTCACGGGCGGCCCGATCGGCACAGTGGCGGCGTCCGGCAGCTATCCGAGGGCTACGTCCGCCGAAGGTGCCTGGTGCGCCGCGAGCCGCTCCACCAGGCCGATCGCCCGCGCCAGCAACTCCCGTTCCTCTTCGGTCAGTTCCGCCTCGATCGCCCGCGCGAGCCAGTCCGCCCTGCGCTCCCGCTCCTCCTCCAGGAGCGCGCGCCCCGCGGAGGAGAGCTCGACCAGGCTCTTGCGGCCGTCGGTCGGATGCGCGCGACGCGTGATCAGCCCCTGTTCCATGAGCAGGCCGACGGCCCGGGCCATGGACTGGGGGCGCACCCGCTGGTCGGCCGCCAGGTCGCTGGTCGTCATCGCACCACTGCGGTCCAGCGCACCGAGGACGGCCACCTGCCCCAGGGGCATCTGGTCCTCCAGCTTCACGCGCCGGGTGAGCTTTCCCATCGCGGTACGCAGCTCGGCCGCGACGGTGGCGGATTCCGGAAGGGGCATACCGAACTTTAACGCAGCACAGTTCTACAGCAGAGCTGTACAGCACAACTGAACAGCAATGCTGTAGAGTTTTTGATGCCGGGTTCAGCGCCACCGTCGCCGCAGCCGGACCCCGGCACGTATGCGAACGGGAAGGTCTCCCATGACCGCCATCACCTCCGTCACCGGCCGCCGCGTCCTCGACAGCAGGGGCAACCCCACCGTCGAGGTGGACGTGCGGCTCGCGGACGGATCCGTCGGCCGCGCCGCGGTCCCCTCCGGCGCCTCGACCGGAGCCCGCGAGGCCGTCGAACTCCGCGACGGCGACCCGGCCCGCTGGCACGGCAAGGGCGTCGACCAGGCGGTACGCCACGTCAACACGGAACTCGCGTCGGCCGTCATCGGCCGCGAGGCCGAGGACCAGGCCGGCCTCGACGCCGTCCTCGTCGCCACGGACGGCACCCCCACCAAGTCCAGGCTCGGAGCCAACGCGATCCTCGGGGTCTCGCTGGCCTCCGCGAAGGCCGCGGCAGCCGCCCACCGGCTGCCGCTCTACCGCTACCTCGGCGGCTCCGGCGCCCGGCTGCTGCCCGTACCGATGATGAACATCGTCAACGGGGGCGCGCACGCCGACAACCCGCTGGACTTCCAGGAGTTCATGATCGCCCCGATCGGTGCGGAGACCTTCGCCGAGGCCGTGCGGATGGGCTCGGAGATCTTCCACACCCTGCGCCGCGACCTGCTGGCCGCCGGGCACTCCACGGGCGTGGGCGACGAGGGCGGCTTCGCCCCCGCCCTCGGCACCGCCGAGGAGGCCCTCGACTTCGTCATGGCCGCCGTCGAACGCACGGGGTACCGGCCGGGCACGGACATCGGCCTGGTCATGGACCCGGCCACGTCCGAGTTCTTCCGCGACGGCGTCTACGACTACACCGGGGAGGGCGTCCGGCGCACCTCCGCCGAACAGGCCGACTACCTGGTCAAGCTGATCGACGCGTACCCGATCGTCTCGATCGAGGACCCGATGGCCGAGGACGACCTGGAGGGGTGGCGGGACCTGACCGCCCGGGTCGGTGCGCGCTGCCAGCTCACCGGCGACGACGTGTTCTGCACGAACGAAGCCATCCTGCGGGAGGGGATCCGCTCCGACGTCGCCAACTCGGTCCTGGTGAAGGTCAATCAGATCGGCACCCTGACGGAGGCCCTGGCCACCGTGGACACCGCCCACCGGGCCGGCTGGACCGTCGTCATGTCCCACCGCTCGGGCGAGACCGAGGACACCACGATCGCGGACCTGGCCGTGGCCACGGGCTGCGGCCAGATCAAGACCGGGTCGCTCTCCCGCTCCGACCGCACCGCCAAGTACAACCAGCTCATCCGCATCGAGGAGGAACTGGGCGCCGGCGCCCGGTACGCGGGTTCCGAGACGCTGCGCCGCCGCTCCTGAGGCCTCCGGCCGAAGGCTCCGGACGGAGCATCCGGACAGGCGGACACGGACGGACGGGAAGGGCGCGTGCGGATCCTGGGCGGCGGCCCGCAGTTCCCTCGTTTGCCGTGCCTGGTCAGGTGATTCCTGGCAGCATCCCCACGACCGAACAAGGGGGCTACATGCGTATCCATGTCCGTTTACTCAGCACCGTCGTCGCCACCGGGGCGCTGCTCGTCGGCTGTGGCTCGTCCTCGGGCGAGAGTCTGGAGGACTGGTATTCCTCCGGGGGCGAGAAGAGCATCAAGGCACTCTCCGAAGCCTCGAGCAGGGTCAACGAGGTGAGTGTGCGCCCGATGGACACCTGGGGCGCTGCCTGCAAGGAGCTGCTGACCGAGGTGGCAGAGGCCGAGGAGCTCGACGCCATCCCGAGTGAGAACGCCGAGGGATTCTGGAAGGAAGCCCTGACACTCTTCGAGGACGGCGGCAACGAATGCGTCGCCGGAGCCGAGGCGGATGACCAGCCCCGGGCCTCCGCCGGCATACGCGAGGTACAGAAAGGCATCGGCCGTCTGTCTTCCACCACGTCCATGATCGCGGGCGACCTGAAAGCCGAGTGAACCGGCCGGGAAGGCCGTCGTCAGGCGGCTTTCCCGGCCGGTAGCCCCACCCCTCTTGTCCACCGGCCGGTGGACAAGAGGTTCAACCGGCCGGGCGTGCCGCCCGAGTCCCCTCTCCGGCCAGGCTTCGAGGCGCGGATGAAGTGCGCCGCCGCCGGTGGACCCTGCCCCGCCACACACCTCACACCGCGCCGAGCTCCCACATCAGCACCTCGGTGTCCCGCAGCACCAGGAGCTCCAGGCCGTCGGCGTCCGTGATCCGCGCCGAGTCCCCCTCCCCCAGCCGCTCCCCTCCGAGCCGCACCTCGCCGCGCACGACGTGGACGTAGACGCCCGCCGCGTCCGGAACGCCGATGCGCTCGCCTTCGGGCCGGCGGCGCACGTGCAGCATCGCCCCCGCCTCGGGCAGGGCGTACGGCGTGGAGTCGGCTATCCCCGCGACATGCGTGTACGAGGGCTCACCGCCGGGTTCCAGCGGGGCCAGCCACATCTGCACGAAGGTGAGCGGGCGGTCCCCGTCGTTGCGCTCGACGTGCCGTACCCCGGCAGCCGAACTGAGGTGCTGGACGTCACCGGCGCGCACCACGGTGGCGTGGCCCGCCGAGTCGCGGTGGGTGAGCTCGCCCTCCACCACCCAGGTGACGATCTCGGTGTGGCTGTGCGGATGCTCGTCGAAACCGGCGCCGGGAGCGAGGTGCTCCTCGTTGCAGGCGAGGATCGGCCCGAAGCGCAGATTGTCCGGGTCGTAGAACCGTCCGAAGGAGAAGGCGTGCAGCGTCTCGATGCCCGCGGAGTCACCCGTGGCCGGGTCCCCGCCGCGGAAGCGGTCGCCGGAGCGGCGTACGTCCATCACGTACCCACGGTATCCCCGTCGGCCGACCTGCCGCCCCGCCCCTCCGGGCACCTGCCCGGATAAGGCAGTCTTGTGTCCGTGCCCCGACCCGATCCTGAGCAGCCCGCCTCGCATGACGCCCACCTCCACGCCGCCACCCTGAAACGGCTGGAGCAGTCCTCCGGCCGGCTGGCCGCCAACGCCATCGCCCGCATGGACGAGACTCTGCCGTGGTACCGGGCCATGCCACCGGAGAACCGGTCCTGGATCGGCCTGGTCGCCCAGGCCGGTATCGCCGCGTTCACCGAATGGTTCCGGTATCCGGAGACCCCGCAGGCCATCTCCACCGACGTGTTCGGCACGGCTCCGCGCGAGCTCACGAGGGCCATCACCCTGCGGCAGACCGTCGAGATGGTGCGTACGACGATCGAGGTCATGGAGACCGCGATCGAGGAGGTCGCGGCGCCGGGCGACGAGTCGGTGCTGCGCGAGGCGCTGCTCGTCTACGCGCGCGAGATCGCCTTCGCGACCGCGCAGGTCTACGCCCAGGCCGCCGAGGCCCGCGGCGCGTGGGACGCCCGTCTGGAGTCGCTCGTCGTCAACGCCGTGCTCTCGGGCGAGGCCGACGAGGGCGCCGTGTCCCGGGCCGCCGCGCTCGGCTGGAACTCTCCCGAGCATGTGTGCGTCGTGCTCGGCACGGCTCCCGACGGAGACAGCGAGCTCACCGTGGAGGCCATCCGGCGGGCGGCCAGACACGCCAAACTCCAGGTGCTGACCGGGGTGCTCGGCCACCGTCTGGTGGTGATCGCGGGCGGCAGCGACAACCCCCTGAACGTCGCGAAGTCGCTGATCGGCCCGTATGCGGCCGGCCCCGTCGTGGCCGGCCCGGTGGTCCCCGACCTGCTGGCGGCCACCCGGTCCGCGCAGGCCGCGGCGGCCGGTCTGCGGGCGTGCTCGGCGTGGCAGGACGCTCCGCGCCCCGTACTGTCGGACGATCTCCTTCCTGAGCGCGCGATGGCCGGCGACCCCGCCGCACGCGATCAGCTGGTGGAGGAGATCTACAGACCGCTCGAAGAAGCGGGTTCGGCACTTCTGGAGACGCTGAGTGTGTATCTGGAGCAAGCGAGCAGCCTCGAAGGCGCGGCGCGGATGCTTTTCGTGCACCCCAATACCGTGCGCTACCGGCTGCGACGTGTGACCGACGTCACCGGATGGTCACCTTCCGACGTCCGTTCCGCGTTCACGCTGCGGATCGCCCTCATCCTGGGGCGCTTGGCCGCGGGTGACACCCAGTCCTAGACTTTTGTCGAACTTCAACAATTCCCCTGACGGTTCTTCGTCCCTGTCCCCACGGGCGTTCAGGGCCGTCCACAAGAGAGAGTGTGAGGGTGCTCGTACTCGTCGCTCCCGGCCAAGGCGCTCAGACGCCCGGCTTCCTGACTCCCTGGCTCGAACTCCCCGGCGCCGCAGACCTCGTCGCGGGATGGTCCGACGCCATCGGACTCGACCTTGCCCACTACGGCACGAAGGCCGACGCCGACGAGATCCGCGACACGGCGGTGGCACAGCCGCTGCTGGTGGCCGCCGGTCTCCTCTCGGCCACCGCGCTGGACGCCTCGCCCGCCGTCGTCGCGGGCCACAGCGTCGGTGAGATCACCGCCGCCGCGCTCGCCGGCGTCATCGGCCACGAGGCCGCGCTCAGCTTCGTCCGCACCCGGGGGCTCGGCATGGCCGAGGCCGCCGCGGTCACGGAGACGGGCATGGCCGCGCTGCTCGGCGGAGACCCCGAGGTCACCGTCCCGCACCTGGAGAAGCTGGGGCTCACCCCGGCCAACGTCAACGGAAGCGGCCAGATCGTCGCCGCCGGCACCGCCGCGCAGATCACGGCGCTGACGGAGGACATGCCCGAGGGTGTGCGCCGCGTGGTGCCGCTCAAGGTCGCCGGTGCCTTCCACACGCACCACATGGCCCCGGCCGTGGAGAAGCTGCGTGCCGCCGCCACCGCGCTGACCGTCACCGACCCGAAGGTGACGTACGTGTCCAACGCCGACGGGAAGACGGTCTCCGACGGCAGCGAGGTCATCTCCCGGCTCGTCGGCCAGGTCGCCAACCCGGTCCGCTGGGACCTGTGCATGGAGACCTTCAAGGAGCTCGGCGTCACGGCCCTCATCGAGGCCGCGCCCGGTGGCACCCTCGTCGGGCTCGCCAAGCGCGCGATGCCCGGTGTACGGACCCTCGCGCTCAAGACCCCCGACGACCTAGACGCGGCCCGCGCGCTCATCTCCGAGCACGCGAGCGCCTGAGGAGCCCGAGAGCATGTCGAAGATCAAGCCCAGCAAGGGCGCCCCGTACGCACGGATCATCGGTGTCGGCGGCTACCGCCCGACCCGGGTCGTGCCCAACGAGGTGATCCTCGAGACGATCGACTCGTCCGACGAGTGGATCCGCTCCCGCTCCGGTATCGCCACCCGGCACTGGGCCTCCGACGAGGAGACCGTGTCCATGATGTCGGTGGAGGCCTCCGGCAAGGCGATCGCGGACGCCGGGATCACTCCTGAGCAGATCGGCGGAGTCATCGTCTCCACCGTCTCGCACTTCAAGCAGACCCCCGCCGTGGCGACGGACATCGCGCACCGGATCGGCGCGGGCAAGCCCGCCGCCTTCGACATCTCGGCCGGCTGCGCGGGCTTCGGCTACGGCCTCACGCTCGCCAAGGGCATGATCGTCGAGGGCTCGGCGGAGTACGTACTCGTCATCGGTGTCGAGCGGCTCAGCGACCTCACCGACCTGGAGGACCGCGCGACGGCCTTCCTGTTCGGCGACGGCGCGGGCGCGGTCGTGGTCGGCCCGTCCCAGGAGCCGGCCATCGGCCCCACCGTCTGGGGCTCCGAGGGCGACAAGTCCGAGACGATCAAGCAGACCGTCGCGTGGAACGACTTCCACATCGGCGACGTCTCGAACCTGCCGCTCAACGAGCGGGGCGAGGTCAAGTTCCCGGCCATCACGCAGGAGGGCCAGGCGGTCTTCCGCTGGGCCGTCTTCGAGATGGCGAAGGTCGCCCAGCAGGCGCTGGAAGCGGCCGGGATCGCCCCGGAAGACCTGGATGTCTTCATTCCGCACCAGGCCAACATGCGGATCATCGACTCGATGGTGAAGACGCTCAAGCTGCCGGAGCACGTCACGGTCGCCCGTGACGTGGAAACCACCGGCAACACGTCGGCCGCCTCGATTCCGCTCGCAATGGAGCGGCTCCTGGCGACCGGCCAGGCCAAGAGCGGCGACACGGCGCTCATCATCGGCTTCGGGGCGGGTCTCGTCTACGCCGCGACGGTCGTTACCCTCCCCTAGGCACACCGGACCTTTCGGTCCGCACGCCCGAACCCTGCAGAAACACATCGAAGGAGCGCCAACATGGCCGCCACTCAGGAAGAGATCGTCACCGGTCTCGCCGAGATCGTCAACGAGATCGCCGGTATCCCGGTCGAGGACGTCCAGCTGGACAAGTCCTTCACCGACGACCTGGACGTCGACTCGCTGTCCATGGTCGAGGTCGTCGTCGCCGCCGAAGAGCGCTTCGACGTCAAGATCCCCGACGAGGACGTCAAGAACCTCAAGACGGTCGGCGACGCCGCCGACTACATCCTGAAGCACCAGGGCTGATCCCAGCCCGTCCCGTGTGTCGCCACCCGGCGGTGGCGCCGCTGATTCACGACCCTCTACACGTGGAGAAGATTTTCCAGTGAGCCCGACCAATCGCACCGTGGTCGTCACCGGTATCGGCGCAACCACTCCGCTGGGTGGCGACTCCGCATCGACCTGGGAAGGTCTGATGGCCGGCAGGTCCGGCGTCAAGCCTCTCGAGGGCGAACGTTTCGCCGAACTGCCCGTCCGGATCGCCGCCCTCGCGGCTGTCGACCCCGGCGAGGTCCTCCCCCGTCCGCTCGCCCGCAAGCTGGACCGCTCGGCGCAGTTCGCGCTGATCGCCGCTCGCGAGGCCTGGGCCGACGCGGGCTTCACCGGCAAGGCCGGTGAGGACGACAAGATCCAGCCCGAGCGTCTGGGCTCGGTCATCGCCTCCGGCATCGGCGGCGTGATCACCCTGCTCGACCAGTACGACGTGCTGAAGGAGAAGGGCGTACGCCGCGTCTCCCCGCACACCGTTCCCATGCTCATGCCCAACGGCCCGGCGGCCAACGTCGGCCTGGAGGTCAACGCCCAGGCCGGTGTCCACACCCCCGTCTCCGCCTGCGCGTCGGGCGCGGAGGCCATCGGTTACGCCGTCGAGATGATCCGCACCGGCCGTGCCGACGTGGTCGTCGCCGGTGGCACCGAGGCGGCCATCCACCCGCTGCCGATCGCCGCCTTCGCCAACATGATGGCGATGTCCAAGAGCAACGACGAGCCCGAGAAGGCCTCGCGTCCGTACGACACCGGCCGTGACGGCTTCGTCCTCGGTGAGGGCGCGGGCGTCGTGATCCTGGAGTCGGCCGAGCACGCCGCCGCCCGGGGCGCCAAGGTCTACTGCGAAGTGCTGGGCCAGGGCCTGTCCGCCGACGCCCACCACATCGCGCAGCCCGAGCCCACGGGGCGCGGCATCGCCGCCGCGATGCAGAACCTGCTGGACTCCACGGACCTCAAGCCGTCGGAGGTCGTGCACCTCAACGCGCACGCCACGTCCACCCCGCAGGGCGACATCGCGGAGATCAAGGCGCTGCGTGCGGTGCTGGGCGACGACCTCGACCACGTCGCGATCTCCGCCACGAAGTCGATGACGGGTCACCTCCTCGGTGGCGCGGGCGGCATCGAGACCGTGGCGACCGTGCTGGCCCTGCACCACCGGACGGCCCCGCCGACCATCAACGTCGACGACCTCGACGAGGCGATCGAGGCCGACGTCGTGCGCGGTGAGCCGCGTGCGCTGCCGGAAGGTTCGATCGCCGCGATCAACAACTCGTTCGGCTTCGGCGGCCACAACGTCGTACTGGCGTTCCGTTCGGTCTGACCCGGACACTCCGCCGAGAGGCCCGCTTCCCGCTCCGGGAGGCGGGCCTCCCGCATGTGCGGGTGTGCGCGGGGTGGCTGCGGGTGCGGGCGGGCTTCGCGAGGCTCATCGGCCTCTGGGCCGTGGTCCAGTCCGGAGCCGCTGCTTCCTGGACGGGCAGGGCTTCCTCGGGCGCCCGGGGGCCACGGGGCACGGGGCACGGGGGCACGGCGGAGGCGGACGGCGGAGGCGGACGGCCGCACAGTGCTGTGGCTCAGCGCCCTCCGGCGTGCCCCGACCCCAAGCAGAACGTTTCTGCTCAGGAAGCAGCGGCGATCAGGCCCACGCCGGGCGCCCTCACACCACCTGGTGGAGCCACCGCACGGGCGCGCCCTCGCCGGCGTGGCGGAAGGACTCCAGCTCGTCGTCCCACGGCTTGCCCAGCAGCTTGGCGACCTCGGCCTCCAGGTCGCTCTCGCCGCGCATCGATCGCGCCAGCGCCGCCCTCAGACGGTCCTCGGGCACCAGGATGTCGCCGTGCATGCCGGTCACGGCGTGGAAGATGCCGAGTCCGGGCGTCGAGCTGTAGCGCTCGCCCTCCGCCGTGGGGCACGGCTCGGCCGTCACCTCGAAGCGCAGCAGGTCCCAGCCACGGAGGGCCGAGGCCAGCTCCGAAGCCGTGCCGGCACGGCCCTTCCAGGAGAATTCCGACCGCCAGGTGCTGGGCGCGGCCGGCTGTCTGATCCAGTCGAGCTGGACCCGCACACCGAGTACACCCGCCACCGCCCATTCGACATGCGGGCACAGCGCGCGCGGTGCGGAGTGAACGTACAGAACTCCACGTGTCGTCACCGGGACCTCCAGTGTGGGACGAGGTTCGCCTTCCCCAGCGGCCTCGCGCCCGTACCGTCTCTTCCCGGACGGCTCCCGAGGTCGTCATCAGTAAACAGCATCGGGAGTGAATCTCCTGAAAAGGGACAGTATGTGACGTGAGAGAACTTACCGGACCCGCTGTCGCTTCGCGGACCGGCCGGGCGCCTCTGGTTCGACGGGGAAAAGCTACCGTGCGCCGGGGCCGGGTGTGTGACGTACGGTCGGTCCTGGGCCCATGATTCGCACACCATTCACCCGCGAGGGCGCGGAGGCCCGCCACCTGGGGCTGTCCGCCGGTGCCAGGGGCACAATCACCCGTGTGACCGGAGGGGAACCAGGGATGCCTGAGCGTTCGTCACGTCGTCGCGCCCGCAGGGCGGCAGCCACTCTGACGGCGGTCGTGTCGGTCGCCACCGTCGCACTCACGGGCGGCTGCACCACGGACGAGGGCGGGGCCGCGCCGGGCGCGGCGGCACCCCGGAGCCCCTCCCCCTCCCCGGCCTTCTCGTGGGACGCGAGTCCCGCCTCGCTGGCCGCCGTCGGGGACTCCATCACGCGGGGCTTCGACGCCTGCTCGATCCTGGCGGACTGCCCTGAGGTGTCGTGGGCGACGGGGTCGGACGCGAGCGTGCGGAGCCTGGCCGTGCGGCTCCTGGGGACGTCGAAGGCCGCGACCCGCAGCTCGAACCATGCCGTGTCGGGGGCCAGGATGGCCCAGCTGCCGGAGCAGATGGCGCTGGCCGCGCAGGAGAAGCCGGAACTGGTCACGGTGATGATCGGCGCGAACGACGCCTGCCGGGACTCGGTCGGCCTGATGACCCCGGTGGCCGGCTTCCGGGCCTCCTTCGAGGCGTCGATGCGGCAGCTGCGCGCCACCGCCCCGAAGGCGCAGGTGTACGTGTCGAGCGTGCCGGACCTCAAGCGGCTCTGGTCGACGGGGCGTGAGAACCCGCTGGGCAAGCAGATCTGGAAGCTGGGGATCTGCCGGTCGATGCTGGCGGACGCGGACGACATGGGAGCGGCGGCCGTCGCCCGGCGCGACGCGGTGCGTGAGCGGGTCGTCGCGTACAACGAGGTGCTGCGGGAGGTCTGCGCGCGGGACGAGCGCTGCCGCTACGACGGCGGGGCGGTCTTCGACTACCGGTTCACCGGCAAGCAGCTCAGCGAGTGGGACTGGTTCCATCCGGGGCGCGACGGCCAGGCCAGACTGGCGGAGATCGCCTACCGTCATGTCACCGCGGCGGCCCCACCGGCGTAAAGTTCTTGATCGTGACGACGGGTACAGCGGTACGCAGCGAAGACTTCTCCCCCCTCACGGACGGCACCGCGGTCAGCCGCTGGACCCTGGAGCGCGGGGGCACACGGGTGCGGGTACTGACGTACGGCGCGGTGGTGCAGTCGGTGGAGGTGCCCGGCCGGGACGGTACCCGCGCCGAGATCGCCCTCGGGCTGCCGGACGTCCGGGACTACGAGACGTACACGGGCCCCTATTTCGGCGCCGTGGTCGGCCGGTACGCCAACCGGATCGGCGGCGGCTCCTTCGTGCTGGACGGCCGCCGGCACGAGCTGACGCGCAACGAGGGCCGCAACACGCTGCACGGCGGGGAGCGCGGCTTCGACAAGCGCGTGTGGGACGCCGAGGAGCTGCCGGACGGCGTGCGGCTCTCCCTGGTCGCCGAGGACGGTGAGGAGGGCTTCCCGGGGCGGCTGGAGGTCTCGGTGGCGTACACCCTGGACGAGGACGGGGCGCTGCGGATCGGCTACCGGGCGACGACGGACGCGCCGACCGTGGTGAACCTGACGAACCACACGTACTGGAACCTCGCCGGGGCGGCCGGCGGGAGCGCGCTCGGGCACGAACTGCGGCTCGCGGCCGGGCGGATCACCCCGTCCGACGAGGAGTCGATCCCGACGGGCGCGCTCACCCCGGTGGAGGGAACCCGCTTCGACTTCCGGACGGCGAGGCCGCTGGGCCCGGGCTACGACACCAACTACGTGCTGGACGACACGGCCGGCGGGCCGGTCGCCGAACTCCACGACCCTGCGTCGGGGCGCGTGCTGACGGTCCGTACGACGGAGCCGGGTCTGCAGCTCTACACCGCGGACCACCTCGGCGAGGGCCCGTTCGAGCCGTGCGCGGGGATCGCGCTGGAGACGCAGCACTTCCCCGACTCCCCGAACCGCCCGGAGTTCCCGAGCACGGTGCTGCGGCCCGGCGAGGAGTTCACCTCGACGACGGTGTACGGCTTCTCGCTGCGCTGAGCCCCCGCGTGGCCCCGGTTCAGGACTTGCGCAGCGCGGGCGGCTCGCCGGCCGGCTCCGGGTCCTCCGGGGCCGCCGTGAGGTCGCGGACCAGGAGGGTGGCGCCGGCGACGGCTCCCGGCATCAGCAGGACGGCGACGAAGGGCACGAGGAAGGCGAGCGCGAGCGGCACGCCGAAGCCGAGCGCCATCGCGCGCCGGCCGCGCAGCAGCGCGAGCCGGTCCTTGAGGACCATGCCGCGGCGCTGGAGGGCCACGGAGGTCAGCTCCTGGGAGAGGAAGTAGCCGGAGACGCAGAAGCCGAGGGCGGGGACGACGGTCTGCCCGAGGACGGGGACGAACCCGAGGGCGAAGAGCAGCACGCCGTAGACCGCGACGCGCAGCAGGATGCGGACGGAGTCGCGGGCGGAGATCCACAGTTCGCGCCAGAGCGGCAGGCCGGACTCGGGGACCTCGCCGCCCTCGCTGCGGTCGACCGCCTCGGACAGCGACTCGTAGAAGGGCTGGCCGATCAGCAGGGTGACCGCGGTGAAGGTGATGACCGCGAGGAATATCCCGAGGATGAAGACCAGGGCCACGAGGGTGTTGCGCAGGAGCCCCAGCCAGGGTGACGACCAGTCGTCGGCGAACGGGGTGGCCCAGGCGACGAAGTCGTCGGCGCCGTAACCGAGTCCGGTCAGCGCGCCCGTGTAGACGACGAGGGTGATCAGGGCCGGGAGCAGGCCGAATCCGAACCAGCGGCCGTGCCCGAAGGCCCAGCGCTGGCCCTTGATCAAGTAACCGAGACCCGCCCCGAGATCGCTCATGACGCCAGCGTACCCAGACCGGTCGGCACATGAGGAGCGGCGTCGCGGGCCTGGGCACGCACACCCGCGGCGTTGTCGTCAATCACCATGGCTCCGCCATGCCTCGATCCTCCGCCTTGCAGGTGCACGCACCCAGTCCCGCTCCTTCTCCCACCCCTCATGTGCCGACCGGTCTTACGCGAACCATTGACACCTGCCCTGGCCCGTCATTACCGTCACGCCAGCATTTCGAACGAGCGACGAAATACCGAACACGTTGAGAGGCAACACACGTGCGCATCACCGGAATCAGCACGCATGTCGTCGGCACGCCGTGGCGCAACCTCACCTACGTCCAGGTTCACACCGATGAGGGCCTCACCGGGGTCGGCGAGACCCGGATGCTGGGCCGCACGGACGCACTGCTCGGCTATCTGCGCGAGGCGTCGGCCAACCACATCACCGGCAGCGACCCGTTCGCCGTCGAGGACCTCGTCAAGCGCATGAAGTACGGCGACTACGGGCGGGCCGGTGAGATCGTGATGTCCGGCATCGCGGTCATCGAGATGGCGTGCTGGGACATCAAGGGCAAGGCGCTCGGTGTCCCCGTCTGGCAGCTGCTCGGCGGGAAGGTCACCGACCGGGTCAAGGCGTACGCCAACGGCTGGTACACCACCGAGCGCACCCCCGAGGCGTACCACAAGGCGGCGCAGGGAGTCGTCGAGCGCGGTTACCGCGCGCTCAAGATCGACCCCTTCGGCACGGGCCACTTCGAGCTGGGCCAGGAGGAGACCCGTTACGCCGTCTCCCTCATCGAGGCGGTGCGGGACGCCATCGGCCCCGACACCGAGCTGATGCTGGAGATGCACGGCCGGTTCAGCCCCTCGACGGCGGTGCGGATCGCCCATGAGATGGCGCCGTTCAGGCCCGCGTGGCTGGAGGAGCCGGTGCCGCCGGAGAACCTCAAGGCGCTGAGCAAGGTCGCGGAGAAGGTCGACATGCCGATCGCGACGGGCGAGCGCATCCACGACCGGATCGAGTTCCGCGAGCTCTTCGAGTCGCAGGCCGTCGACATCATCCAGCCGGACGTGGGCCACATCGGCGGCATCCTGGAGACCCGCAAGCTCGCGGCGACCGCGGAGACCCACTACATGCTGATCGCGCCGCACAACGTGGGCGGTTCGGTGCTGACCGCGGCCAGCCTCCAGGTCGCCGGCTGCACCCCCAACTTCAAGATCCTGGAACACTTCAACGACTTCGCGGACGCCGACATCAAGAAGGTCGTCAAGGGCGCTCCGACGGTCGACCCCGCCACCGGCTGCTTCGAGCTCTCCGACGCTCCCGGGCTCGGCGTGGAGCTGGACGTGGACGCGGCGGCCGAGTTCCCGCAGCAGCAGGCCCGGTTCGACCTGTGGGCGGACGGCTGGGAGAAGAGGCAGCCCAAGTGACGTCCCTCTCCCGCTCGTTGACCGTGGACCGGCCCGGCAGCCATGTGCTGACCGAGGGGCCGCTCCCGGAGCCGGGCCCCGGCGAGGTCAGGGTGCGCGTCGCCGCCGCGGGGATCTGCATGAGCGACCGCGAGGTGTACGACGGCCATCGTGACGCGGCCTACGTGCGCTACCCCGTGGTCCCGGGTCACGAGTGGTCGGGGACCGTGGACGCCGTGGGCGAGGGCGTCGATCCGTCCCTCACCGGGCGGCGCACGGTCGCCGAGGGCTTCCGGGCCTGCGGTCGCTGCGAGCGGTGCCGGTACGGGGAGACCTCCCTGTGCACGGCGGGGTACGACGAGACGGGCTTCACCCGGCCCGGCGCGTTCGCCGACCACCTGGTGGTCCCCGCGCGGCTGCTGCACCCACTGGCCGACGACGCCGATCTGCGGGCCGCGGCCCTGCTGGAGCCGGCGGCGGTGATCGCGGCTGCCGTACGGGCCGGGGCACCGGAGCCGGGTGAGCGGATCGCCGTGCTGGGGGCGGGCACGCTCGGGCTGCTCGCGGTGCAACTGCTGGCGGCCCTCTCGCCCGCGGAGCTCACCGTGATCGACCCGAGGCGGGAGCGGGCCTCCCTCGCACGGGGCTTCGGGGCGGACGAGGCCCGGGTCCCCGAGGAGGCCGAGGAGGTGCGGGGCCGGTACGACCTGGTCGTGGAGACGGCCGGAGCCCCTTCCACCGCGGCCGACGCGTGCCTGCTGGCGCGGCGCGGCGGGCGCGTCGTGCTCACCGGGATGTTCACCCCGGGCGCCCTGGGGATCGACCCGGTCCATCTGTCCCTGAGCCAGCTCACCGTGCGCAGCGTGTTCGGGGCCCCTTCCTCGGCCTGGTCGTACGCGGTGCGGGCGTTCACGGCCGGACTGCTCGACCCGGCACCCCTGATCACCCACGAGTTCCCGCTGGAGCGGTTCGCCGAGGCGGTCGCGCTGGTGGGGTCCGGGGACCCGGAGACCGGGAAGGTGCTGCTGCGGCCGTGACGGGCCCGCCCTGATCCGTACGCCGGTACGGGGCGCCCTGACCGCCTCCGTACCGGCGTACACCCAAAGATCCGAATGTCGTCCGAAATACCGAACGTGAAGGACCTGTCGTGAAAGACGCCCCTGTCTCTTCCCCCGGTGCCGCCGGCCCTCGCCGCCCCGGCGACGCCGCGCTCACCGCGCTCGGCCTCGGCCCGGCACCCCTGTCCCCGGCCGACGCCTCCGCGCACTCCTTCCCGGGGGGCGGGAGCTGGCGCACCGAGGTGCCGTCCGTGGAAGGCCCGGAGGCCCTCGGCGTCGTACTGAAGGAGTCCGCCAGGCTCGGCGTCCCCGTCCACCGCATCAGCCAGGGCAGCGGCATCTGGATGCTGACCGACGCGGAGATCACCGAGATGGTGGAGGGCTGCGCCGAACGCGACATCGAGCTCTGCCTGTTCACCGGACCGCGCGGCACCTGGGACACCGGCGCCTCGGTCCGCACGGACTCCGGCGGCGCCGGCCTGCGCTCCCGGGGCCACGACGCGCTGGCCGGCTGCGTCGAGGACGCCCTGCGGGCCACCGAGCTGGGCGTGAAGTGCCTGCTGGTGGCCGACGAGGGGGTGCTGTGGACGCTGCACCGGCTGCGCGAGCAGGGGGTCCTGCCCGCGGACACCACCTTCAAGGTGTCGGCGCTCATCGGGCCGGTGAACCCGGCCTCGTTCGCCGTGTTCGAGCAGCTCGGCGCCGACTCGATCAACATCCCCTCGGACCTGACGCTCGCTCAGTTCACCGAGATCCGGAGGGTGTCGAGAGCTCCCATGGACCTCTACATCGAGGCCCCGGACGACCTCGGCGGCTATGTGCGGATGTACGAGGTCGCCGAGCTGATCCGGCGCGGCGCCCCGCTGTACCTGAAGTTCGGCCTCTCCAAGTCCCCCGGCATCTACCCCTACGGCCAGCACCTGCGCGAGCTGGCGCTGTCCACGGCCAAGGAGCGGGTGCGGCGTGGCCGGCTCGCGCTGGACCTGCTCGCCCGGCACGGGGCGGACGGGGACATGGCCGCTCTCGGGAGCCGACTGCCGGGCCCGCTCAACCGGTTCGCCATCTCGTCATAACGTTCCGGAAACTTCACTCCCCAAAAGAAGACACAGCCGCGCACAATCCCACACACCTGTTTCTCGGTCGATCAGCCGTCGGCGATTTCAGCACCGGACCGAGCCCTGACCCACATCAAGGATGATGACTATGCGCAACAGCAGAGCCGCATGTGCCGCCATAGCCTCCGCCGCCTCCCTCGCCCTGGCGCTGACCGCCTGCGGTCAGAACAGCGAGGGTGGCAGCGAGGAGAAGAAGGGCGGTTCCGACAGCGCCACCATCGGCGTCGCGATGCCGACCAAGTCCTCGGAGCGCTGGATCTCCGACGGGGCCAACGTCGTGAAGGAACTGAAGGCCAAGGGGTACGAGACCAAGCTCGTCTACGGTGAGGACGACCCGGACCAGCAGGTCTCGCAGATCGAGAACATGATCACGCAGGGTGTGGACGCCCTGATCGTGGCCGCGATCGACAACAAGTCGCTCGACAACGTGCTTCAGCAGGCCAAGGACGCCGACATCCCGGTGATCTCCTACGACCGGCTGATCCTCGGCACGGAGAACGTCGACTACTACGCCTCGTTCGACAACGAGAAGGTCGGCGAGCTCCAGGGCACGTACATCGTGGACAAGCTCGGCCTGGAGGACGGCAAGAAGGGCCCCTTCAGCATCGAGCTGTTCGCCGGCTCCAACGACGACAACAACACCAAGTACTTCTTCCAGGGCGCGATGAACGTCCTGCAGCCGTACGTGGACAAGGGTGAGCTGGTCGTCAGGTCCAAGCAGACCGCCCTCAACCAGGTCACCACCCTCCGCTGGGACGGCGGCACCGCGCAGAAGCGCATGGACGACCTGCTGACGTCCAGCTACCGCAGCACCCGGGTGGACGCCGTCCTCTCCCCGTACGACGGCATCTCCATCGGCATCCTCTCCGCCCTGAAGTCGGACGGTTACGGCACCAAGGCCAAGCCGCTGCCGGTCGTCACGGGCCAGGACGCCGAGGTGGCGTCCGTGAAGTCGATCATCGCGGGCGAGCAGACGCAGACGGTCTACAAGGACCTCCGCCAGCTGGCCAAGGTCGCCTCGAACATGGTCGACGCGGTCCTGAACGACAAGAAGCCCGAGACGAACGACACCAAGTCCTACGACAACGGTGCCAAGGTCGTCCCCGCCTTCCTGCTCCAGCCGGTCAGCGTCGACAAGGCCAACTACGAGAAGGTCCTCGTCGACGGCGGGTACTACACCGCGAACGACCTCAAGTAACCGGGCTCCCCTCAAGGATTGGAAGGCAAGACCATGGCGGGACCCGTCCTGGAAATGCGCTCGATCGTCAAGACCTTTCCCGGTGTCAAAGCGCTGTCGGACGTCACACTGACCGTCCGTCAGGGCGAGGTCCACGCCATCTGCGGTGAGAACGGCGCCGGCAAGTCCACCCTGATGAAGGTGCTTTCCGGCGTCCATCCGCACGGCAGCTACGAGGGGGACGTCCTCTTCGAGAGCGAGACCTGCCGGTTCAAGGACATCCGGGCGAGCGAGCAGCACGGCATCGTGATCATCCACCAGGAGCTGGCGCTGGTGCCGTATCTCTCCATCGCGGAGAACATCTTCCTCGGCAACGAGCACGCACGGCGCGGGCTGATCAACTGGAACGACACCCTCAGGCACGCCGGTGAACTGCTGCGCCGGGTCGGCCTCGACGAGCACCCGGAGACCCGCGTCGCCGACATCGGCGTGGGCAAGCAGCAGCTGGTGGAGATCGCCAAGGCCCTGTCGAAGAAGGTGAAGCTGCTCATCCTCGACGAGCCGACCGCGGCGCTCAACGACGAGGACAGCGGAAAACTCCTCGACCTGATCCTTTCGCTGAAGGACCAGGGCATCACCTCGATCATCATCTCGCACAAGCTGAACGAGATCCGCCGGGTCGCCGACTCGGTCACGATCATCCGCGACGGGCGCTCCATCGAGACGCTCGACGTGAAGGCGGCGGAGACGACCGAGGACCGGATCATCAGCGGCATGGTCGGCCGCGACCTGGAGCACCGCTTCCCGGAGCGGACCCCGCACCACCCGGAGGAGGGGACCGCCCCCGCCCTGGAGATCCGCAACTGGACGGTGCACCACCCCATCGACCAGCAGCGCAAGGTCGTCGACGACGTCTCGATCGAGGTCAGGCGCGGCGAGATCGTCGGTATCGCCGGGCTGATGGGCGCCGGCCGCACCGAACTGGCGATGAGCGTCTTCGGCCGCTCGTACGGCCGGTACGCGGGCGGCACCGTCCTGCGGGACGGCACCGAGGTCCGCACCAAGACCGTTCCGGAGGCGGTCGGCCACGGCATCGCGTACGCCACCGAGGACCGCAAGCACTACGGCCTCAACCTCATCGACACCATCAACCGGAACATCTCGCTGACGGCGCTGGGCAAGGTCGCCAAGCGGGGTGTGGTCGACGAGCACGGCGAACGGCAGGTCGCCGAGGGCTTCCGCACCTCCATGAACATCAAGGCGCCGACGGTCTTCGAGCCGGTGGGCAAGCTGTCCGGCGGCAACCAGCAGAAGGTCGTCCTCAGCAAGTGGATCTTCGCGGGTCCCGAGGTGCTGATCCTGGACGAGCCGACGCGCGGGATCGACGTGGGCGCCAAGTACGAGATCTACACGGTCATCGACCGGCTGGCCGCCCAGGGCAAGGCGGTCGTCTTCATTTCCTCCGAACTGCCGGAGCTGCTCGGCATGTGCGACCGCATCTACACGATGGCCGCGGGACGGCTGACGGGTGAGTTCACCCGGGCCGAGGCCTCGCAGGAAGCGCTGATGCGTCAGATGACGAAGGACAAAGAGGTAACCCGATGAGCACGGACGTGACTGCCAAGACCCCGGCCCCCGCGCCGCCCGGCAAGGGCGGGTCCGCCTCCGGCGAGGGCCTGCTGCAGCTGATGCTCGCCGGCATGCGCCGCAACATGCGCCAGTACGGCATGCTGATGGCGCTCGGCCTGATCGTGGTGCTGTTCGCGGTGTGGTCGGACGGCGACCTGCTGCTGCCGCGCAACGTCTCCAACCTGGTACTGCAGAACAGCTACATCCTGATCCTCGCGATCGGCATGATGCTCGTCATCATCGCGGGTCACATCGACCTCTCGGTCGGCTCGCTGACCGCGTTCATCGGCGCGATGGCCGCCGTACTGATGGTCGAGCACTCCCTCGCCTGGCCGCTCGCCGTGGTGCTCTGCCTGGCCATCGGCGCCGTCGCCGGCGCGGTGCAGGGCTTCTTCATCGCCTACCTCGGCATACCCTCCTTCATCGTGACCCTGGCGGGGATGCTGCTCTTCCGCGGTCTGACGGAGATCTTCCTGAAGGGCCAGACCCTCGGCCCCTTCCCGAAGGACCTCCAGAAGATCGCCAACGGCTTCCTGCCCGAGGTGGGACCGGAGACCAACTACCACAACCTGACGCTGCTGCTGGGCTTCGCCCTGATCGCCTTCGTGGTCTTCCAGGAGGTCCGCGACCGCAGGCGCCAGCAGGAGTTCGCGCTCGACGTGGTGCCGGTCAAGCTGTTCCTGCTGAAGCTGGTCGCGCTGGTATCGGCCGTCCTCGTCGTCACGATGCTGCTCGCCAGCTACAAGGGCGCCCCGGTCGTGCTGCTCATCCTCGGCGTGCTCGTCGTCGGCTTCGGCTACCTGATGCGCAACGCCATCATCGGCCGCCACATCTACGCCATCGGCGGCAACCTGCCCGCGGCCAAGCTGTCGGGCGTGAAGGACAAGAAGGTCACCTTCCTGGTCTTCCTGAACATGGGCATGCTCGCGGCCCTGGCGGGTCTGGTCTTCGCCGCCCGCTTCAACGCGGCCTCGCCCAAGGCGGGCCTCAACTTCGAGCTGGAGGCCATCGCCGCCTCGTTCATCGGCGGCGCGTCGATGAGCGGCGGCGTCGGCACGGTCCTCGGCGCGATCATCGGTGGCCTGGTCCTGGGCGTGCTGAACAACGGTATGAACCTCGTCGGCATCGGCACCGACTGGCAGCAGGTCATCAAGGGAGCGGTGCTGCTGGCCGCCGTCGGCTTCGACGTCTGGAACAAGCGCAAGGTCGGCTCGTAACACCCCTTCTCACGACAGGAGTTGTTTCATGACCGGAACCAGCAGACGCACCGTCCTGGCGGCCACGGCCGCGGCCGGGCTGGCCGTGGCGGCGGGTGCCCCCGCCGCGCACGCCGCGGGCGACGGGCGCACCCCCTCCAAGGAACTCTTCGGCAGGCTCGCCGACGGGACGAAGGTGCACCGCTGGAGCCTCGTCAACGGCGGCACCCGGCTGAGGGTGCTCTCCTGGGGCGGCGTCGTCCAGTCCCTGGAGGTCCCGGACCGCAGGGGCCGGACGACCAACGTCTCGCTCGGCTTCGGCAACCTCGCGGACTACGTGGCGAAGTCGCCGTACTTCGGCGGGCTGATCGGGCGGTACGGCAACCGCATAGCCGGGGGGCGCTTCACGCTCGACGGTGTGACGCACCAACTGCCCCTCAACGACGACACGAACAGCCTGCACGGTGGCGACCAGGGCTTCGACAAGCGGGTCTGGGACGTCGAGCCGTTCACCTCGCGGGGCGACGTCGGGCTGGTCCTCACCCGGA
This sequence comes from Streptomyces argenteolus, assembly GCF_042902585.1. Classification (GTDB taxonomy): domain Bacteria; phylum Actinomycetota; class Actinomycetes; order Streptomycetales; family Streptomycetaceae; genus Streptomyces; species Streptomyces argenteolus. The sequence goes on along the minus strand of NZ_JBIBEG010000002.1, from coordinate 618,482 downwards.
CCAGTCCGGACGGTGAGGCCGGCTACCCGGGCACGCTCGCCGTCCGGGTCGTCTACACGCTGACCTCGCGGGGCGAGTGGCGCATCGACTACTCGGCGACCACCGACCGCGCCACGGTGCTCAACCTGACCAGCCACACCTACTTCAACCTGGCGGGTGAGGGCAGCGGAAGCGTCGACGGCCATCTGCTGGAGCTGGCGGCGGCGCGCTACACCCCGGTCGGCGCCACGCTGATCCCCACGGGCGAGCTCGCCCCGGTCGCGCGTACGCCGTTCGACTTCCGGCGTGCGCGGGCCATCGGCGAGGCGGTGCGCACCCCGCACGAGCAGATCGGGTTCGGGAAGGGGATCGACCACAACTACGTGCTGGACAAGGGGAGCACGGCCCGTCCGGAGTACGCCCTGACCGTGACGGAGCCCGGCTCGGGCCGGGTGATGAAGATGTACACGACCGAGCCCGGCATGCAGGTCTACACGGGGAACTTCCTGGACGGCACGCTGACGGGTACGTCCGGGCGGGTCTACCGCCAGGGCGACGCCTTCTGCCTGGAGTCCCAGCACTTCCCGGACTCCCCCAACCAGCCGTCGTTCCCCTCGACGGTGCTGCGCCCGGGCGACACCTACCGCTCGACAACGGTGCACGCCTTCTCGGCCCGCTGACCCGCCTCCCCGGCGCACGGACGGGGGCCCCCCCCCCCCCCGGGGGGGGGGCCCGGCCGGGGGGGGGGGGGGGGGCGGGCCCCCCCCCCCCCGCCCCCCCCCCCCCCCGGGCGCCCCGCCGCCCCCCCCCCCCCCCCGGGGGCGGGCCCCCGTCCGTGGTCGTGGCGGGCGTCAGTCCTGCCCGGGCGGCCCAGCGGCCTGCCGGCGCCGCTCGTCGTACCACCGCTCGTGGGCGGCGTCGCGGAAGTCGATCCTGCGCCAGTGGGAACCCGGGTACCCGGGCACGGAACTCCACTGCGCCGCCAGGTCGCAGAGGCGGTTCCAGTCCTCCCGGATCCGCTCCAGCCGCAGTTCGGCCCGCACCCTGCGCTCCTCGTCGCCCGGCACGGGGGCCGGCGGCGCCCCGGCACGGACGCGGACACGGCCGGGGGGCCGGCCGGTGGCGGTGGAGCACAGGGTGAGGACCAGCGCGGCCACCGCCTCCTCCAGTGCCGAGGCGGTGATCCGCTCCTCGCTGCCCGGCGGGTGCGCACCTGCCGCCCGCTCCAGCCGGGACAGCAGGAAGTCGCCGACCTCCTCCACCTGGCCGGTGGTCAGCTCGTCGGCGTACCGCGCACCGCCGTCCGTCCGTCCCTCACCGCTCGCCATGTCTCCCCCTCGGTCCAGGCCTGCGGCCCCGCGGGCCCGGCGCCGCAGGAGCGTATCCGCCGCGCCGCCCCCGTCACGGGCCGGGGGCGGCGCGGCGTCCGGCGCTCAGACCAGCCGGATCATGTTCCAGGACAGCGGCTCCAGCACGGCGGTGAGCGTCCCGCCGGCCAGCTCGGTGCCCTCGGCGGCGTGCGGAACGACCCGCTCGGGCTCGGCCAGGGTGTTACGGGCCTCCGGGTCGGCGTCCGCGACGACCTGGTGTTCGGCGACCTCCGTCAGCTCCAGTCCCTGCAGGGCCACTTCGAGCGGCAGCGCGGCGTCCTGGCTGCGGTTGACGGCGAAGACGGTGACGGCCCCCGTCTCCGGGTCGCGCACGGCGGTGGCATGCAGCAGGTCCGTCTCGCCGTACTTCGCCGTCCCGTAGGTGGGCGAGTCCACCCGTACGTCGAGGACCTGGCCCCGCCCGTGGCGCGCGGCCTGGGCGAAGGGGAAGAAGGTGGTCTGCCGCCAGGCCGGTCCGCCGGGCTCGGTCATGATGGGCGCGATCACGTTGACCAGCTGGGCGAGACAGGCGACGGTGACCCGGTCGGCGTGGCGCAGCAGGGCGATGAGCAGGCTGCCGAAGACGACGGCGTCGGTGACGCTGTAGTTGTCCTCCAGCAGTCGCGGCGCCTCGGGCCAGTCGAGCGGGTTCTCCTGCGCCTCCTTCTGGAAGCGGTTCATGTACCAGACGTTCCACTCGTCGAAGGAGAGGTTGATCTTCTTCGTCGACTTGAGGCGCGCCCCGACGTGGTCGCAGGTCGCGACGACGCTCTCGATGAAGGACTCCATGTCCACGGCCGAGGCCAGGAAGGAGTCGCGGTCGCCGTCGGTCTCCTCGTAGTAGGCGTGCAGCGAGACGTAGTCGACGAGGTCGTAGGTTTCGGCGAGGACCGTCGCCTCCCAGGCGGCGAAGGTCGGCATGGCGCGGCTGGAGGAACCGCAGGCCACCAGCTCGACGGACGGATCGATCTGCCGCATCGCGCGGGCGGTCTCGGCGGCGATCCGGCCGTACTCCTCGGCGGTCTTGTGGCCGGTCTGCCAGGGCCCGTCCATCTCGTTGCCCAGACACCACAGCTTGATGCCGAAGGGGTCCTTGTCGCCGTGGGCGACGCGGCGGTCGGAGAGTTCGGTGCCCGAGGGGTGGTTGGCGTACTCCTGGAGCTGGATGGCCTCCTGGACGCCGCGGGTGCCGAGGTTGACCGCGAGCATGGGTTCGGCCTGCGGGCCCACCTTGCGGAGGAAGTCGATGTACTCGGAGAGGCCGAAACGATTCGTCTCGGTGGAGCGCCAGGCGAGGTCGAGACGGCGGGGGCGCTCGTCGGCGGGGCCGACGCTGTCCTCCCAGCGGTAGCCGGAGACGAAGTTGCCGCCGGGGTAGCGGATGGCGGTGACACCGAGCTCCCGGACGAGATCCAGGACGTCGGTGCGTAGTCCGGCCTCGTCCGCCGACGGGTGGCCGGGCTCGAATATGCCGTCGTAGACGCAGCGGCCGAGGTGCTCGACGAAGGAGCCGAAGAGCCGGGGATCGACGTCGCCGACGGTGAAGGCCGGGTCGAGGGTGAAGCGCGCGGTGCGGGTCATGGCTTCCTTACTCGTTCGATATTTCGAATGCTGCTCGTAACCTCGAACGGACCGTAAAGTTCAACCTCCGCACCCGTCAATGCCCTTGCGCGCGCTCCCGCGGATGAGGACGGCCGCACACGGCCGAGGGCCGCATCCCCTGGTACGGGATGCGGCCCTCGGGCGTGCGTGAGGAGCTGCGGCTCAGCCGGCCGAGACCTCGACCTTGATGTTGCCGCGGGTGGCGCTCGAGTACGGGCACACCTGGTGCGCCTTCTCGACGAGCGCCTGGGCGGTCGCCCTGTCGACGTTCGGAATGGAGGCGCTGATCGCCACCTCCAGTCCGAAGCCGCCGGCCTCGGTCTTGCCGATGGACACCGACGCGGTCACGAGCGAACCGCTGATGTCGGCCTTCTCCTGACGGGCCACCACACCGAGGGCTCCCTGGAAGCAGGCGCTGTAGCCCGCCGCGAAGAGCTGCTCGGGGTTGGTGCCGGCGCCGCTGCCGCCCATCTCCTTCGGCGGGTTGACGACGACGTCGAGCCGGCCGTCGTCCGTGGCGACGCGGCCGTCACGGCCGTTCTCCGCGGTGGCGACGGCGGTGTAGGCCACGTCTATGTGCTGGATGGTCATGCGGTGGTTCCTCCTGCTGATGCGCCGCGACTCGCGCCCACGACCGCGACGGCCTGCGCCGAGCCTAGCGGGTGAGCGCCGGGGTCACGGCGGGCGGACGCGGTATGCATGAAACATGCAGACTTTCCTGCCGTACGCCGATTTCACCCGAAGTGCCCTGACGCTGGACCCGCGACGACTGGGCAAGCAGCGGGTCGAGGCGATCCAGGTCCTGCGGGGACTCGTCGTCCCCGGCTACGGATGGCGGCACCACCCCGCGGTCCGCATGTGGACCGGCTACGAGGAAGCGCTCGTCCGCTACGGCCTGGACATGTGCGCCGCGTGGACCGCCGGGGGCAGGGCGGACACCTGCGCGGCGACGCTGCGCAGGGACCTCGCGGGGGCGCTGCGGCGAACCACCGTCCGGCCGAGCGAGGAGCTGGCGGCGGCGGGGGAGCTGCCGCCGTGGCTGGGCGACGAGGCGTTCCACCGGAGCCACCGCTCCGCCCTCGTGCAGAAGGACCCGGCGTACTACCGCCCGCTGTTCCCCGAGGTACCGGCGGACCTGCCGTACGTGTGGCCGGCCTCGGACCGCGACGGGCGGTGACGGGCGGAGCGCGGCGAGGACACCGGCGGCGGGCCCGTGGTCACGGGGCCGCCGCCGCGTCCGTACCGGTCAGGCGTCCAGCGAGACGATCATCTTGCCGGTGTTCTCGCCGCGCAGCAGACCGAGGAAGGCCTCGAAGCCGTTCTCGATGCCGTGGACCGCGGTCTCGTTGTACTTGAGCCGGCCGGAGGCGATCCAGCCCGCCACGTCCTCGACGAACTTCGGCTGGAGCGCGGAGTGGTCGCCGACCAGCATGCCCTGGAGGCGCAGGCGCTTGCCGATGACGAGGGCGAGGTTACGGGGGGCCGGGGACGGCTCGGTCGCGTTGTACTGGGCGATCATGCCGCAGATGGTGGCGCGGCCATGGACGTTGAGCGAGGAGATCGCCGCCTCCAGGTGCTCACCGCCGACGTTGTCGAAGTAGACGTCGATGCCGTCGGGAGCGGCCTCGGCGAGCTGCTGCTTGACGGGCCCGTTCTTGTAGTTGAAGGCCGCGTCGAAGCCGTACTCCTCGACCAGGAGCTTGACCTTCTCGTCGGAGCCCGCGGAGCCGATGACCCGGGAGGCGCCCTTGATCTTCGCCAGCTGTCCGACCTGGCTGCCGACCGCGCCGGCCGCGCCGGACACGAAGACGGCGTCGCCCTCCTTGAAGGAGGCGACCTCGAACAGGCCGGCGTAAGCGGTGAGCCCCGGCATGCCGAGCACACCGAGGTAGGCGGACAGGGGAGCCAGGGAGGCGTCGACCTTGACCGCGTGCTTGGCGGGGACGTCGGCGTACTCGCGCCAGCCCAGGCCGTGCAGGACGTGGTCGCCGACCGCGAAGCCCTCGGCGTTCGACGCGACGACCTCGCCGACCGCTCCGCCGTCCATGGGGTGGTCGAGCTTGAAGGGGGGGGTGTACGACTTCACGTCGTTCATCCGGCCCCGCATGTAGGGGTCGACCGAGAAGTGGAGGTTGCGGACGAGGACGCGGCCCTCACCGGGGGCGGTCACCGGCGCCTCACGCAGCGCGAAGTCCGTGGCCTCGGGCCAGCCGTGCGGGCGGGCGACGAGGTGCCATTCGCGGCTGGTCGTGGGAAGTGCTGCAGACATGGGCTCGGGTTCTCCTCGATGTCGTACGGGCGGGAAGCGGAAAAGCTTCAGGACATGAAACAACCATGCGCGCAGATATTTCACCTTGTCAAGTAATTCGCTATCCTGGGTGTCATGGCCACCTCGCGCACCGACCCGCTCACCCTCGACGTCATCCAGCTCATCGGCGGCGTCGTGGCGCGCTACCACGAGGAGTACGACCGGGCCGCCGCCACGCACGCGCTGACCGGCGCACAGGCCCGCGTCCTGGGTCTCCTGTCCCTGGAGCCGATGCCCATGCGGAAGGTCGCCAAGAAGCTGAAGTGCGAACCGTCCAACATCACCGGGATAGTCGACCGGCTGGAGCTCCGCGGCCTGGTGGAACGCCGCCTGGACCCGGCCGACCGGCGGGTGAAGCTGGCCGCACCGACCGAGGAGGGCATCCGGACCGCCCGGCAGCTGCGGGACGCCCTGGACTTCGCCCGGGAGCCGCTCGCCGAGCTGTCGGAGGCGGAGCGGACGGTGCTGCGCGACCTGCTGCGCAGGATGCTCGGCGAGGACGACGGCCGCTGAGGCACTGAGGGCCGCGTCCGGGACGACGGCTCGTGAGGCCCGGGAGCTCCCCCGCGACGACGGCCGGGAGGTCTGGAACGCCGCCCGGACGGCTCAGGCCGCGCTCGGCCGGCCGGGGCCCCTCACACGCAGAACCAGAGCCACTTCTCGCAGGTCTCGGAGGGCGACGGGGTGGGCTCGGGCGTCTCCGACGGCTCCGGACGCGTCGGCTCCGCCGTCGGCTCGCCGGAGCCGGAGGCCGAGGGCCCGGGCGGGGCGCTCCCGGTGGCGCCCGGGTCCTGAGGAGCCGGGGCGGAGGACGTGACGTCCCCGGGAGCGGGAGCCCGCGAGGTCTCCCCGGGGGCGGTGGTCCGGGCGGGGCCGTCCGTGGCCGCGGCCGAGTGGGAATCGGTCACCGGGACGACGGTGGGCGCCTCCACGGGCCCCGGCCCCTCGGGCCGCGCGCCCGTGGAGGCGGACGGCGCGGCTTCGGTCGCGGAGGACGTCGCCCCGCTCACGTAGTCCGCGGCGCCGCTGTCACCCTCGGGCTCCATCGCCAGCTCGGCCAGGCTCAGGGCGCCCAGCGCCAGCACGACCCCCGCGCCGGTCAGCAGCAGCGCGCGGCCCCGGCGCCGGTGCGCGCGGCGGCCACGCCGGGCGGCTGCGCGGCGCCGGCCCGCCGTGGGCCCTGACGGCTCCAGGATCTCGGCCGCGCGCTCCGGCTCACCTCCGGAGAGGTCGAGGACGGCATAGGGGCTCAGCGCGTCGGCGGGGGTTCCGCAACCGGCGCAGGCCAGCGCCCCGTTGAGGTGCCGTTGGCACGGGTGGCAGTAATCCATGGCGCCCGAAGAGTAGACATGCGCGGAACACCACAGGAAGCCGCGCAGGTGAGGATCCTGTGTGGAATCCGGGACTCCACGGCAGGCCGTCCGATAGGTGCGACAAACGGCAGGATGGGTCCCATGACCTCTCCCGCCCCGTTCGGTCCGCCGCAGTTCCAGCTCGTCCTGCTGCGCCGGATGGCCGACCACCAGCCGGACCTCGTCGAGGACGCCCGCCACGCCTTGGGGGCCTCCCTCGCCGAGATGCGCGAGGCGAACCGGCGCTGGCAGGCCATGCTGCGCGCCCCGCGCGGCCGGGGAGCGCTGCGCCGTTACCGCTCGGTGCTCGGCGAGCCCGAGGCGTCCGTACGCCGCACGGTCGGGGACCTGGAGTGCGACGCGCTGTTCTGGCGGCTGCCGCTCTGGCCGGACCTGCGGTTCGAGGTGATGGCGGGCCCCGGCGGCGCCGTGTGGAACGAATGGCTGGTCCGCGCCCCGGGCGAAGCGGGCCCCGGGCTGCGGACCGCCGCGGACCTCCTGCCCTGGTCCTGCACCGTGGACGAGGCGGCCAGGGCCTTCGAGCCGGTACGGCCCATGGAGGGCAGCGCGCCGACCCGCTGGGCGCTGGCCTTCACCGACCCGGGGAGCGGGGAGCCGCACGTCGCGGAGTTCACCTGGGGGCTGTTCCAGCGGCTGCTGCCCGGCCGGGGCTGAGATCTGTCGCGCCGTCAGCTGCGGGTCCCCCCTACGGCTCACCCAGCGCGCGCCGCTCCCGGCCCGGCGCGACGATGCCAGGAGAGCCGGCTGCCGCCGGTGCCCGCCGCCAGCGCTCTCGGGAGACCCTGCCGTGACCGTCAGTCTCGATCAGTTGCGCCGTTGCCATGTCGCCGTCGATCTCGGGGCCGCGAGGACCCGTGTGTACATCAAGGGAGTGGGACTCGTCGTGGACGAGCCCAGCGTCGCCGCCGTGAACACGCGTACCGGCTCGCTCATCGCCGTCGGCGCGCTCGCCGAGCAGATGACCGGCCGGACACCGGGGTACATCCGGGTGGCCCGCCCGGTCTCCGGCGGAACCGTCGTCGACATCGACATGGCCCAGCGCATGCTGCGCCATCTGCTCGGCGAGAAGCTCCGGCGCCAGCTGCGCCGCAAGCCCCGGCTCCGGGCCGCCGCCTGCGTCCCGCACGAGGCCGATCCGCTGGCGCAGCGGGCGGCGGTGGAGACCCTGGTGGGGCTCGGCGCCCGGCGCGTGGAGCTGGTCGACACGCTGATCGCCGCGGCCGTCGGCTGCGGGCTGCCGGTCGAGCAGCCGACCGCCTCCATGATCATGGTGTGCGGGGCCGCCACCACCCAGATCGCGGTGCTCTCGCTCGGGTCGATCGTGACCGCTGTACGCATCCCGGTCGGCGGCGAGGCCATCGACCACGCGGTGATCCAGCATCTGCGCCAGCACCACGAGCTGATGCTGCCCAGCCAGTCGGTGCGCCCTCTCCAACTGGCGCTGCGGGGCAACGGCCTGACGCTCAACGGCCCCGCGATGACGGAGATCCACGGCCGGGACGTGGCCACCGGTCTCGCCCGTTCGGTGCAGGTCGACACCGCCGCCGTACGCCAGGCGATCCACGCTCCGCTCACGGCGGTGCTCGACGGGCTCGGCAAGGTGCTGCGCGACTGCCCGCCCGACCTGGTGGCCGACATCGCGGACTCCGGGATCATGATGGTCGGCGGCAGCGCCCTGCTGCCCGGACTCGACCAGATGCTGCGCGACGCGACGGACGTGCCCGTGCACATCGCCGAGCGCCCGGACGTGTGCGCGGTGCTGGGGCTCGGCGCGATGCTGGACGGCACGGTCCAGCCGCTGGTCCTCGCCCCGCTCGCCGGCTGAGAGGCGCGGCTCACAGGTGTCCGGGCCGGGCCTCGACCTGCGGACCACCCTCCAGCACATCGTGGACACCGCGAGGGCGCTGGCCGGGGCGCACCACGGCGCCCTGGCCCTCCTGGACAGCGAGGACCGCCGCGTCACCGACCTGTTCACGTCCGGCATGAGCGAGGACGAACACCGTGACGCCGCCGAGCTCCTGAACGGGCGTACGGGATCGCTGGGCGCCCTGGTGGACGACGCGCAGGCGGTGCGCGTCGACGATCTGACGGCCCGCCCGCACCCCGGGACGCAGCCCTCCGGGCGGCTCCTGGCGCGTTCCTTCGTCGGGGCGCCCGTGCGGATGCACACCGAGGTGCTGGGCAGTCTCTCCCTGACGGCGCCGGAGCCCGGCCGGTTCGACGACACGGATCTGGCGCTGCTGCGGCTGCTCGCCTCCCAGGCCGCCGCCGCGATCGGCGGCGCGCATCTGTACGAGGCGGCGCGGCAGCGGGAGCACTGGATCGAAGGGGCCGCCGCCGTCACCCGGGCACTGCTGACCGGGGCGGGCACGACCGACGCCCTGATGACCGTCGCCGAGCGGGCGCGGGTGCTGGCAGGCGCGGCGGCCGGAGTGATCCTCCAGCCGACCGCCGACGGCGGGATGGAGATCGTCGCCGCCTCCACCCTGGACGATCCGGCGGGCCTCGTCGGCACCGCCATCGAACCGGGCTCCCCCGTCCTCGTGCAGCTGCTGGGCGGAGAGGAGGTCTTCATCGACGACTCCGCGACGGATCCGCGGATGACGACGCCGGTGCGTTCCCGCTTCGGTCCCAGCATGATGCTGCCCCTCCAGAGCGGAGGGCGGCTCATCGGCACGCTCGCGCTGCCCAGGCGGCGCGGCGGCGAGCCGTACACGGAGTTGGACCGGCGACTGGCCTCGCAGTTCGCCTCCCAGGCCGCGATGGCGCTGGTGATGGCCGACGCGCAGCACTACCGCGAACAGCTCGCCGTCTACGAGGACCGCGACCGCATCGCCCGCGACCTGCACGACCTGGTGGTCCAGCGGCTGTTCGCCACGGAGATGATGCTGGAATCGACCCGCCGCAAGGACCTCGCGGGGGACTCCGGGACAGCCGAACTGCTGGCGAAGGCGGTCGACGAGCTGGACTCCACGATCCAGGAGGTCAGGACGGCCATCTTCGCGCTCCAGCAGCCGCCGGCCGAGGCCCCCACGACCTTCCGCGGCAGGGTGCTGCGGGAGACGGGGAGCGCGACGGCGGCGCTCGGCTTCCCGCCGTCGGTGCACTTCGCCGGGGCGGTGGACGCCCTGGTCACGGAGCCGGTGGGCGGCCGGCTGCTCGACGCGCTGCGCGGGGCGCTGGCCGCCGTGCCCCGCCGGACCGGCGTGTCGGTGGTCGAGGTGGAGGTGGACGCGACCGCCCGGCTGCCCGACGGGCGTGCGGCGGTGCGGCTGGTGGTCGCGGACGACGGGCGCGCCGAGGACGGCAGCCGGTCGCCGACGGTCATCTGGCAGGCGCCGCTCTGAGCGCGATCCGGGTGGTGGAGTGCGCGACGCCCGCGTCCTTCTTCAGCCGGCGCAGCAGCGCGTCCAGCGAGGCGGGGTCGGCGGCGGTGGCCCGTACGAGGTAGTCGTGGCTGCCGGTCACGTGCACCACCTCGGTGACGCCGGGGAGGGTGAGCACCGCGCGTTCGAACTGCTCGTTCGTCGTGTCCAGGCGCAGGGACACGTCGATGAAGACGACGAGACCCGAGCGGGTGTCGGCGGCCGGATCGACGATCACCGTGAAGCCACGGATCACCCCGTCACGGCGCATGCGGCGCACGCGGTCGCCCGCGGCGTTGGCGCTGAGTCCCACACGCACGCCCAGGTCGCGGTACGAGATCCGGGCGTCCTCCTGGAGGATGCCGAGGATTTCTCTGTCCAGCCGGTCCATACCTGCGATTGTCGCAGCCCGGGGCCGTGAACGGCGGGCGAGCGGCGGGCGCCGGGGGCCAGGAGAGGGCCCCGGCCCATGGGGCGTCTGCCGAAGGGGGGCCTACCCGGATGGCGCAGTCCGCCGTGCCCCGTACGGCCGTCCGCCCTTGACTTGCGGTGTGGAAGCAACCGTCGAGCAGGGACCCGCCCAGGACCGGAACGCGTTCGCCGCCTACCGGAATCTGATCATGGCCACGATCGGATTCACGCTCACCTTCTGGGCGTGGAACCTGATCTCCCCGCTGTCGGGGGACTTCAAGGAACAGCTGGGCCTGAGCTCCTTCCAGCAGTCCCTCCTGGTGGCGGTGCCCGTGCTCGTGGGGTCCCTCGGCCGTATCCCGGCGGGCGCGCTGACCGACAGGTTCGGCGCGAAGCTGATGTTTCCCGCCGTCTCCGCGCTCACGATCCTCCCGGTGCTGCTGCTGATCCCGGCGAGGGACTCCTACGGGGCGATGCTCGCGGTCGGCTTCCTGCTCGGCCTCGGCGGCACGACGTTCGCGATCGGTATCCCGCTGGTCAACTCGTGGTTCCCGCCCGCCAAGAGGGGCCTCGCGCTCGGCATCTTCGGGATGGGCATGGGCGGGGTCGCCCTGTCCGGCTACTTCACGCCGCGGATCGCCAAGCACAGCGAGAACCTGCCGTTCTGGATCGTCGCCGGTGCGCTCGTGGTGTACTCGCTGCTCGCGGCGGTGCTGATCACCGACCACCCGGACCGGAAGGTCCCGGCGGAATCTCTGGCCCGCCGGCTGGGCCAGGCGGGCCGGCTGCGGGTCACCTGGGAGCTCTCCGCGCTGTACGCGATCGGTTTCGGCGGGATCGTGGCGTTCGGGGTGTACCTGCCGACGTATCTGAAGACCTGGTACGAGATGTCCCCGACCGAGGCGGGCACCAAGGCGGCGGGATTCGCGCTGGTCACGGTCGTCTTCCGGCCGATCGGCGGCTGGCTCTCGGACCGTGTGCACCCCGCCCTGGTCACCGCCGGGGCGCTTCTGCTGGCCGCGCTGATGGCCATCCTCCAGGCCTTCGACCCGGAGCTGGACCCGCTCGGCACGATCGCGCTGCTCTGCATGGCGGCCGGTCTCGGCACCGCGAGCGGCAGCGTCTTCGCGCTGGTGTCCCAGGTGACGCCGCAGGCCAAGGTGGGCAGCGTGACCGGCATCGTCGGCGCGATGGGCGGGCTCGGCGGCTTCGTACCTCCCCTGGTGATGGGCGCGATCTACAGCGCGAAGGGCTCGTACTCGATCGGTTTCATGCTGCTCTCCGACCTGGCGCTGGCGGGCAGTGTCTACGCCTACGGCCGGATGCGGAACGTCCGGCGGGACGGCTGACCGGGCGCCGGGAGAGCCCTTAGGGTGCCCGGGTGACCTCTCTTCTGCCCGCGCTGAGCGGCGCGTCCCGCCGGACGGACTCCCCCGAGGCCGTCCGGTTCGGCGACCACGTCCTGACCTACTCCCAGCTGGACGAGGCGTCCGCCTCGCTCGCGGCCCGGATCGCGGGGGCGGGGCGGGTCGCCGTCTGGGCGACGTCCACCCCCGGGACGGTCGTCGCGGTCGTGGCCGCGCTGCGCGCCGGGGTGCCCGCCGTGCCCCTCAACCCGAAGACCGGTGGCCGCGAACTCGCGCACATCGTGGCCGACAGCGCGCCCTCGGCGGTGCTGGCCGGCCCGGACGACACCCTGCCGTCCGCGCTCGGCGGCCTGGAGCGGATCGACGTCTCCACGGCCACCACGGGCCGGGCCTCGGAATCCGCCTTCCCCGAGCCGCCGGACGAGGCTCCCGCCCTGGTCGTCTACACCTCCGGCACGACGGGCCCGCCCAAGGGTGCGGTCCTCCCCCGCCGGGCGGTCGCCGCGTCACTGGACGCGCTGGAGGACGCGTGGGGGTGGACCGCCGGGGACGTCCTCGTCCACGCGCTTCCCCTGTTCCATGTGCACGGGCTGATCCTGGGCGTCCTCGGCCCGCTGCGCCGGGGCGGTTCCGTGCGCCACCTGGGCAGGTTCTCGACCGAGGCGGTGGCCCGCGAACTGCTCTCCGGGGGCACGATGCTGTTCGGCGTGCCCACCATGTACCACCGGCTGGCGGACGCCCTGGACGATCCCGCCACCTCCGGCAACCTCACGAAGGCCCTGGCGGGCGCCCGGCTCCTGGTCTCCGGCTCGGCGGCGCTGCCCGTCCACGACCACGAGCGGATCGCGGCGGCGACCGGCTGCCGGGTCATCGAGCGGTACGGGATGACGGAGACCCTGATGAACACGGGCGTACGGGCCGACGGCGCCCCGCGTGCCGGGACGGTCGGGCCACCGCTGTCCGGCGTGGAGCTGAGGCTCGTCGAGGAGGACGGCAGCGTGCTCCGGGACACCGCGGCCATCGGCGAGATCCAGGTGCGCGGCCCGAACCTCTTCACCGGTTATCTGAACCGGCCGGACGCCACGGCCGCCGCCTTCACCGGGGACGGCTTCTTCCGCACCGGCGACATGGCCACGATCGACCCCGACGGTTACGTCCGGATCGTCGGGCGCAAGGCCACCGACCTGATCAAGAGCGGTGGCTACAAGATCGGCGCGGGAGAGATCGAGAACGCGCTGCTGGAGCACCCCGGCGTCCTCGAGGCCGCCGTCACGGGCGAGCCGGACGAGGACCTCGGCGAGCGGATCGTCGCCTGGGTCGTACCGGCCGATCCGGCGTCACCGCCCTCCGGGCAGGAGCTGGCGGACCATGTGGCGGAGCTGCTGGCCCCGCACAAGCGCCCGCGCGTGGTGCGTCATCTCGACGCACTGCCCCGCAACGAGCTGGGCAAGATCATGAAGAGGTCGCTCGGTGCCTGAGACGCACGGGAGTGGCCGCATGTCGGCGCGGGAGGCCGTGGCCGCCGTCACCGGGAGCTTCACGGAACACCGCCCCGCCGCGCGTCCGGATCCCGCGGACGGACCGCTCGGCTGGAGCGGTTACGCGGAGTCGAGGGCGCGTGCCGCGGCGCGTACGGGTGAGGACGAGTCGGTCGTGTACGGGACGGCCGTCGTCGGGGACCGGGAGTGCGTGCTGGTCTCCTTCGAGTTCGGCTTCCTGGGCGGCTCGCTGGGCGGCCGGACCGGGGACCGGCTGGAGGCCGCGTACGCCCTGGCGCGGGAGCGGCGGCTGCCCTTCGTCTCGCTCGTCGCCACCGGGGGCAGCCGGATGCAGGAGGGCATGATCGCGCTGATACAGCTCCAGCGGGTGGCGCGCGCGTCCGCCCTGCTGAGGGCGGCCGGGCTGCCGCAGATCGCGGTGGCAAGGGATCCGACGACCGGCGGCGGCTGGGCCACCCTGGGGGCGGGCGCCGATGTGGTGCTCGCGCTGCCCGGGGCGCAGATCGGCTTCGCCGGCTCCCGTGTGCGGCCCGCGGACGCCGATCCGTACGCGTACACCGCCGAGGGTCAGTGGGCGGCGGGGCAGGTCGACGCGGTCGTCACCCCGCAGGAGCTGCCCCGGACCCTGGCCCGCTGGCTGACGGTGCTGACGGCCTCAGGCCCCGCCGGCCCCGCGCCGGTGCCGGAGGCGCTGTCCGGCGCGGGGCTGCCCGCCACCGGCTGGGACGCCGTGGAGCAGGCCCGCTCCCCGGAGCGGCCCCGGGCCGAGGCCTATCTGGACGCCTACTTCACCTACCGGCTGCCGCTGAACGGCGACCGCTGCGGGGGAACGGACCCCGGGATGCTCTGTGGAGCGGGCATCCGGGACGGCCGGCCGGTGGCGTACGCCGCTCAGTGCGGCACCGCGACCCGGCCCGCGGGCTATCGCACGGCGGCCCGTGTCATCCGGCTCGCCGACCGGCTCGGCATCCCCGTACTGACGCTGATCGACACCCCCGGAGCGGCCAACGACGCGGAGGCCGAGCGGGCGGGGGCGGGGGCGGCCATCGCCGAGGTGTTCGCGGCGGTCGCCGCCGCCCGGGTCCCGGTGACCACCCTGGTGATCGGCGAGGGCGGCTCGGGCGGGGCGCTGGCCCTCGCCGCCCCGGACAATACGCATGTGACGGCGGACAGTTACTTCTCGGTGATCGCACCCGAACTGGCTGCGGCGATCCTCAAGCGCGGCCCCGACGAGGTACGGGCCACCGCCGGCCAGCTGCGGCTGCGCCCGCAGGACCTGGTGGAGCTCGGCGTGGCGCGCTCGGTCGTCGGACACGCCGGGCCCGGGTGAGGGGCGTTCGGCGCGCCGGGGCGGCGGCCTTTGGCTAGCGTGGCAGAGAGCCTTCGCGACAGGAAGGGGGCCGGACCATGGCCGCACCATCCGAGGGAACTCCGTGCTGGGCCGACGGGACGTTCGGCGATCCGGAAGGGGCGAAGCGTTTCTACGGCGAGCTCCTGGGCTGGACGTTCGGCGAGTCGATGCCCGAGTACGGCGGTTACACGCAGGCGCACGTGGACGGCAAGGCGGTCGCCGCGCTCTCGCCTCCCCCACCTGGTCAGGACGCCCCCTCCGCCTGGTGCCTGTACCTCGCGTCGCCGGACGCCGCCGCCACGGCCACGAAGATCCGCGAGCACGGCGGTGAGGTGCTGGTCGAACCCATGCGCGGGTCGGCGGCTTCGGCACGATGGTGCTGGCCCGCGACCCCGGTGGGACGGCCTTCGGGGTGTGGCAGGCCGGCAGCCACGAGGGCTTCGAGGCGCACTCGGTGCCCGGCGCCTACACCTGGGCCGAGATCTACACCCGGGACCCGGAGAAGGCGGACGCCTTCTTCCCGGCCGTGTTCGGTTACGGGGTGAAGCACCTGAAGGACGACGCGATCGACTTCTCGCTCTACGACCTGGGCGCGGATCCGGTGCTCGGCCGCATGAGGATGACCGACTTCCCGTCCGAGGTCCCGGCGCACCTGAACGTGTACTTCACGGTCCCGGACTGCGACGCGGCGGTGGCGAAGGCCACGTCCCTCGGGGGGACCCTCGGTTTCGGCCCTCTGACCATCCCCTTCGGCCGGTTCGCCTACCTGAGGGACCCTCAGGGTGCGGCCTTCTCGGTGATCGACCCCGGCACGACCGGCGGTCGGATGCCGGAGTTCACCGAGCAGCCGTGACGGCCGCCTACGGCTGCGGGTCGCGCGCGTCGTAGCGCGCGAACCCGCGCCGCCACACCGCGAGCAGGCACACCGCCAGGACGCAGGCGAGGCCCCCGCCGGTCACGGCCACGGCGGGGGACGTGAGGTCGGCGACGGAGCCGGCCACGAGATCGCCGAGCCGGGGGCCGCCCGCCACGACGACGATGAACACCCCCTGGAGCCGGCCGCGCATCTCGTCGGGCACCGCCGCCTGGAGCATGGTGTTGCGGAAGACCATCGAGACGGAGTCCGCGCACCCGGCGAGCGCGAGCATGACCAGGCCCAGCCAGAGCTGCCGGGTGAGGCCGAACACCGCGACGGCGCCGCCCCAGCAGGCCACGGCGACCAGCACCGCGAGCCCGTGCCGGTGGACGCGGCCGAGCCACCCGGAGAACACGCTGCCGAGCAGTGCGCCCAGCGCCGGGGCGGCGACCAGCAGTCCGGTGGTCCTGGCGTCCCCGCCGAACCAGACCACGGCGACCACGGGGAACAGGGCGCGCGGGTGTGCGAGGACCATGGCGCACAGGTCGCTGAAGAAGGTCATCCGCAGAGTGGGCCTGGAGCCGAGGAAGCGCAGTCCGTCCCGTACGGAAGCCCTCCTGGCGGCCTTCTCCCCCTCGCCCCGGCCGGGGAGTATCGACGGCAGCCGCCACATCGCGTACAGCGAGGCGGTGAAGGTGACGGCGTCCACGGTGTACGCCGCCTCGTAGCCCCACCAGCCGACGATCAGCCCGCCGAGCATCGGCCCGGCCAGGCCGCCCGTGGTGGAGGTCATGGCGTTGAGCGCGTTGGCGGCGGGCAGCTGCTCGGCGGGCAGCAGCCGGGCGATCATCGAACTGCGGGCCGGTGAGTTGAGCGCGAAGCACACGGCCTGGAGCGCGACGACGGCGTAGAGCAGCGCCACGCTCTCGACCCCGGCGAAGGTCGCGGCGGCCAGCACCACGGAGAGCAGGAACGACCCGGCCGCGCTGAAGAGGCCCAGCTTGCGCCGGTCGACCCTGTCGGCGACGGCCCCGCTGTACAGCCCGAGGAGCACCAGGGGCACGAGGGAGCAGAAGCCCGTCAGCCCGACGGAGAAGGCGGACCCGGTGATGTCGTAGACCTGGAGCGACACGGCCAGCGCCGTCATGCCCTGACCGATCCAGGTCACCGTGTTCCCGAACCAGAGCCGCCGGTAGTCGGGCGAGGCACGCAGGGGCGTCAGGTCGGCGAGTATGCGTGTGCGGGATACACCTTGTTCGGCTGTTTCGGTCACAGGGGATGGTACCGACCGGGCCCGGCCGCCCCTCCGTCAGCCGCCGCGAGGGGCGGGGAAGCCCTCGGCGCCGGTACCCGCACCGCGCCCGCCCGCAGGCCCCGGCGGATGCGGCGGCGGGCTGACCGCTCGTCATCAGGCGCGGCTCCGGGGCGGTTCCGGCCGGCCCTCACCCGCCGCCCTGCCGCTCGACGTCGACGCCCCCGCTTCGCCGGTCGTGGCCACCGACCGCGCCGGTACCTCGATCAGTTCAGGGAAGGACGGCGCGGCCACGGACCAGATCGGCGTCAACCGGCTGACCGAGGGCGTCAACCCGCGCGTGAACCAGCACCCCGCACAGCGGGGCTCCACCACGCCGCAGGGCTCCCACCACGGGCCGCGTGCCGGGTACCACGGCACCGAACACGTCACACGGCCCGGCTCGCCCCTCTCCACGGCCGCCGGCTTCGCGGCCCCCCGCGGCATCGGGCGGACCTGACGGACCCCGCGGTGCCGGGCCCGCCCGGCACGCGCCCCACCGGATCGTGGCCCGCACGCGTGAACGGGGGCCGCCACCCTGGAGTGGCGACCCCCGTCATCACGTATCCACAGGTAGAAACGGTTCTCCTGCGGGACGCAGAGGTGGGGCGGGTGGGACTCGAACCCACGGCCGACGGATTATGAGTCCGCTGCTCTAACCGGCTGAGCTACCGCCCCGTCACGGCGTGGCGCGTACATGTGTGCGCGCCGTCTGCCGCAGCATAGCCGGTCATACGATCTCCTGCTTCGGATGGCCGCCTTCGCGTGACCATGAAGACCTCGCTGCGTGCTGCCCGGTTCCGGGCTCCACGGAATCACCCCGAAAGAGTCATGGACGCCCTCTCGCGGGCACACGAAAAAGGGCCCCGAAGGGCCCTCTTCCGTCTGCTCCCCCGACTGGACTCGAACCAGTAACCCTCCGGTTAA
Source organism: Streptomyces argenteolus (assembly GCF_042902585.1). GTDB lineage: Bacteria > Actinomycetota > Actinomycetes > Streptomycetales > Streptomycetaceae > Streptomyces > Streptomyces argenteolus. The sequence goes on along the minus strand of NZ_JBIBEG010000002.1, from coordinate 600,783 downwards.
CAGCCGAATGCTCTGCCAATTGAGCTACAGGGGATCGCGCTCCCCCGACTGGACTCGAACCAGTAACCTGCCGGTTAACAGCCGGCTGCTCTGCCAATTGAGCTACAGGGGATTGCTGCGGTGCCTCGAATCGTACCTGCCTGGCTGCTGCCGAGCGGCGCGCGTTCGCTGCGACACATACATTAGCGCAAGCAGGGGGGTGCTCCGCCAATCGGTATCCCCCGGGGTGATCTCGGGTGTCTGCGGGTAGGCGGTGCAGCACACGTCGCACGGAGCGAAGGAAGGGTGGCAGCCATGCGGTACCGGCTCACGTTCATCGCCGGACTGGCCCTCGGTTACGTGCTCGGCACGCGAGCCGGGCGCGAGCGTTACGAGCAGCTGAAGAAGTCCGCGCAGCGGCTCGCCGAGAATCCGGCCGTGCGCAACGCGGCGGAGTCCGCCGCGCACGGCGGCCGGGATTTCGCCGGCAAGGCGTACCACTCGGTGAGCGAGAAGGTCGGGGACAAGGTCCCCGTGTCCGTCTCCGACCGGGTGCGCTCGCTGCGGGAGCGCAGCGGCCACAACGGCAGTGACGACTGGGGCACGACCAACACCTGAGGGCCCTTCTCGTACCGGACACCGCATCGGGCTCCCCCCGGTGCGGGAGAGGTCCGGTACGGGAAAGGTTCGCCGGTGCGGCAGAATCTGTGTCATGGGCATAGTCGCCGGCTTGGACAGTTCATCCGCCTTCACGCACATCGTCGTCTGCGACACGGACACCGGTGAGGTGCTGCGGCAGGGGTACGCCGCTCACCCCGTCGAGGCCAAGGCCTCCGAGGTGGATCCGCAGGCATGGCTGCTCTCACTCGGTGAGGCGGCCTCCGGAGGGCTGCTCGAAGGCGTGCAGGCCATCGGGGTGTCCGCGCAGCAGCACGGGCTGGTGCCGCTGGACCACCAGGGCAATCTCGTCCGGCCTGCGCTCATCGGCAACGACCGGCGCGCGCAGGCATCCGCCGCGGACCTGATCGACGGGCTCGGCGGGCGGCAGGCCTGGGCCGAGGCCGTCGGGGCCGTGCCGCAGGCCGCGCAGCCGGTGGCGAAGCTGCGCTGGCTGGTGCGGACCGAGCCGGAGAACGCGCAGCGGATCGCCGCCGTCCTCCAGCCCCACGACTGGCTGGTGTGGCAGCTGCTCGGCAGGCCCGCCCGCCGCACGACGGACCGGGGTGCCGCGTCCGGCACGGGTTACTGGTCGGCGGGCTCCGGGTCCTACCGGCCCGATCTCGTGGAGCTGGCGCTCGGCCACCAGGCCGCCCTGCCCGAGGTGCTGGGTCCCGCCGACTCCGCCGGGACGACGCCGGAGGGGCTGCTGATCTCCGCGGGCACCGGCGAGACGATGGCCGCCGCCTTCGGGCTGGGGGTCGCGGTCGGGGACGCCGTCGTGTCGCTGGGGGCCTCGGGCTCGGTGATGGCCGTCCACCACGAGGCACTGGCCGATCCGACGGGGATGATCACCTCCTTCGCCGACGCGACCGGGATGCACCTGCCCGTGGTCCACACCTCGAACGCGGTGCGGGCGCTGCGGGGCACGGCCGAGATGCTGGGCATCGACGGTCTGGACGAGCTGTCCGCGCTGGCCCTGAAGTCCACCCCCGGCGCCTCCGGGCTCGTCCTGCTGCCGTATCTGGAGGGGGAGCGCACCCCGCGCCTGCCGCACACCGCGGGCACGCTGAGCGGGCTGCGGCGCGAGTCGATGAAGCCCGAGCACCTGGCGCGGGCGGCCTTCGAGGGCATGCTGTGCTCGCTGGCCGACGCACTGGACGTGCTGCGCGGCAGGGGCGTCGAGGTGCGGCGGGTGTTCCTGCTGGGTGCGGCGGCCGAACTGCCCGCGGTGCAGGCGCTGGCTCCCGCCGTGTTCGGCACCCAGGTCGTCGTCCCGCAGCCCGCCCAGTACGCGGCGCTGGGAGCGGCCCGGCAGGCGGCGTGGGCGCTCGGCGTCTCGCAGGGGTCGCTCGACCCCCGCACTCCCCCGGCCTGGCGGGGTGCCGCCGCGCAGGTGCTGGAGCCGGGTGAGGAGCTCGCGGTGGGCCGTGCGGTGCGCCAGCAGTACGGGGCGACGCGCGACCAGGTCCACCCCGGCGCATTCGGCACCACGGAGTGAGGGCGGCCCGGGATTTGACCCGGGCTTGAGCAAAAGGGTTGGCCGCCGTGGTGCGGCGTACCGGAGTATGGACCGGCCTCTGCCGTTCGCCGACTCCGAGAGACGCGTGTGCTCATAAAACTCCTGCGGACCTACCTGGGTCCGTACAGACAGCCCATCGTCCTGCTGGTGGTGCTCCAGTTCCTGCAGACCTGCGCCAGCCTGTATCTGCCCAGCCTCAACGCCGACATCATCGACAAGGGTGTAGTGCGGGGGGACACGGCCTACATCGTCGAGTTCGGCGGCGTGATGATCGCCGTCAGCGTCATCCAGATCGTCTGCAACATCGGGGCCGTCCACTACGGCGCCCGGACCGCCTCCGCGCTCGGGCGCGACGTGCGGGCGTCCGTCTTCGGCCGCGTGCAGTCGTTCTCCGCGCGGGAGGTCGGACGCTTCGGCGCCCCCTCTCTGATCACCCGTACGACCAACGACGTGCAACAGGTCCAGATGCTCGTCCTGATGGCGTTCACGCTGATGGTGTCGGCGCCCATCATGTGCGTCGGCGGTGTGATCATGGCGCTCGGCCAGGACGTCCCGCTGTCCGCGGTGCTGCTGGCCGTCCTGCCCGTGCTCGGCGTCTCGGTGGGTCTCATCGTGCGGCGGATGCGTCCGCTGTTCCGCACGATGCAGGAGCGGCTGGACACGGTGAACCGGGTGCTGCGCGAGCAGATCACCGGCAACCGGGTCATCCGCGCCTTCATCCGTGACGACTACGAGGAGAAGCGCTTCCGCAGCGCCAACACCGAGCTGACGGCCGTCGCGCTGTCGACGGGCCGTCTGATGGCGCTCATGTTCCCGACCGTGATGACGGTGGTGAGCGTGTCGTCCGTCGCCGTCGTCTGGTTCGGCGCGCACCGCATCGACAGCGGCGGGATGGAGATCGGAGCGCTGACCGCGTTCCTGGCGTATCTGATGCAGATCGTCATGTCGGTGATGATGGCCACCTTCATGTTCATCATGGTCCCGCGCGCCGAGGTCTGCGCCGAGCGCATCCAGGAGGTCCTGGAGACCGATTCGAGCGTCGTGCCGCCCCTCGCTCCGGTGACGAAGCTGCTCAAGCACGGCCATCTGGAGCTACGGGGCGCGGAGTTCCGCTACCCGGGCGCCGAGGAGCCGGTGCTGCGGGCGGTGGATCTCGTGGCGCGGCCCGGGGAGACGACCGCGGTCATCGGGTCGACGGGCAGCGGCAAGTCGACGCTGCTGGGGCTGGTGCCCCGGCTGTTCGACGCGACGGACGGCGAGGTGCTCGTCGACGGCACGGACGTGCGGACGCTGGACCCGGTCCTGCTGGCCCGCACGGTGAGCCTCGTACCGCAGAAGCCGTACCTCTTCTCGGGGACGGTCGCGACCAATCTGCGGTACGGCAATCCGGACGCCACCGACGAGGAGCTGTGGCACGCGCTGGAGGTGGCGCAGGCCAAGGACTTCGTGGAGCGGCTGGAACACGGTCTGGACGCCCCGATCGCACAGGGCGGCACCAATGTCTCCGGCGGCCAGCGCCAGCGGCTCGCGATCGCGCGGACGCTCGTGTGCAAGCCGGAGATCTACCTCTTCGACGATTCGTTCTCCGCCCTGGACTACGCGACGGACGCCGCGCTGCGCGCCGCGCTGTCCCACGAGACGGCGGGGGCGACCGTGGTGATCGTGGCGCAGCGGGTGTCCACGATCCGTGACGCCGACCGGATCGTGGTGCTGGACGAGGGCCGCGTCGTCGGGACCGGCACCCATCACGAGCTGATGGACGGCAACGAAACCTACCGGGAGATCGTGCTCTCCCAGCTGACGGAAGCGGAGGCCGCCTGATGGCCGGGCCGGGCGGACGGATGATGGCCGGGGGCCCCACGGAGCGGTCCATGGACTTCAAGGGGTCCGGGAAGCGGCTGCTGCGGAGGTTCAGCCAGGAGAAGTCCTCGCTGTACCTGATGCTGGGCGCCGGGACGCTGAGCGTGGCGCTCTCGGTGCTGGGGCCGAAGATCCTCGGGGCGGCGACGGACCTGATCTTCGCCGGTGTCGTGGGCAGGCAGCTGCCGGATGGCACGACCAAGCAGCAGGCCGTCGACAACCTGCGGGAGCAGGGAGACGACGGACTCGCCGACATGCTGTCCGGGGTGGACTTCACGCCCGGCAGCGGCATCGACTTCGACGCGGTGGGCCACGTCCTGCTCGTGGCGCTCGCCGTGTACGTGGGTGCGGGGCTGCTGATGCTGGTGTCGAGCCGGCTGTCGATCCGGGTGATCAACCGGGTCGTCTTCCAGCTGCGCGAGGACCTCCAGACGAAGCTGTCGCGGCTGCCGCTGTCCTATTTCGACCGGCAGCAGCGCGGTGAGGTGCTGAGCCGGGCGACGAACGACATCGACAACATCTCCCAGACGATGCAGCAGACGATGGGGCAGCTCATCAACTCCCTGCTCACCATCGTCGGCGTCCTGATCATGATGTTCTGGGTCTCGCCGCTGCTGGCCCTGGTGGCGCTGGTGACGATCCCGCTTTCGGTGTTCGTCGCGGCGCGGGTCGGCAAGCGCTCGCAACCGCACTTCGTGGCGCAGTGGAAGGTGACGGGCCGGCTCAACGCCCACATCGAGGAGATGTACACCGGTCACACGCTGGTGAAGGTCTTCGGGCGGCAGGACGAGTCCGCCAGGGACTTCGCCGAGCAGAACGACGCGCTCTACGAGGCGGGGTTCAAGGCGCAGTTCAACAGCGGGATCATGCAGCCGCTGATGATGTTCGTCTCCAACCTGAACTACGTGCTGGTCGCGGTCGTGGGCGGGCTGCGCGTGGCCTCCGGTTCGCTGTCGATCGGTGACGTGCAGGCGTTCATCCAGTACTCGCGGCAGTTCTCGATGCCTCTCACGCAGGTCGCCTCGATGGCCAACCTGGTGCAGTCGGGCATCGCGTCGGCCGAGCGGGTCTTCGCTCTGCTGGACGCGGAGGAGCAGGCGCCCGACCCCGAGCCGGCACAGCGGCCGAAGGAGCTGCGCGGGAGCGTGGCGCTGGAGAACGTGTCCTTCCGGTACGACCCGGAGAAGCCGCTCATCGAGGACCTGTCGCTGAGCGTGGAGCCCGGCCACACGGTCGCGATCGTGGGCCCGACCGGCGCCGGCAAGACGACGCTGGTCAACCTGCTGATGCGGTTCTACGAGGTCACGGGCGGCCGGATCACCCTCGACGGGGTCGACGCGGCGACGATGTCGCGCGACGAACTCCGCTCGGGCATAGGCATGGTGCTCCAGGACACCTGGCTGTTCGGCGGGACGATCGCGGAGAACATCGCCTACGGCGCCTCGCGTGAGGTGACGCGCGAGGAGATCGAGGAGGCGGCGCGGGCGGCCCACGCCGACCGCTTCGTCCGTACCCTGCCCGACGGCTACGACACGGTGATCGACGACGAGGGCTCCGGCGTCAGCGCGGGTGAGAAGCAGTTGATCACCATCGCGCGGGCGTTCCTGTCCGACCCGGTGATCCTGGTCCTCGACGAGGCCACCAGTTCGGTGGACACCCGGACCGAGGTGCTGATCCAGAAGGCGATGGCGCGGCTGGCCCACGGGCGCACGAGCTTCGTGATCGCGCACCGGCTCTCCACCATCCGGGACGCGGACGTGATCCTCGTGATGGAGAACGGCTCGATCGTCGAACAGGGCACGCACGAGGAGCTGCTGGCGGCCGAGGGGGCCTACGCCCGGCTGTACGCGGCGCAGTTCGCGCAGGCGCTGTCGGAGGTCGACTGACTCAGTCGAGGTAGCCGCGCAGCTGGTCGGCGAAGGCGTGGTCCCGCAGCCTGGCGAGGGTCTTGGACTCGATCTGGCGGATACGTTCGCGTGTCACGCCGAAGATCCTTCCGATCTCCTCCAGGGTGCGGGGCCGCCCGTCGTCCAGTCCGTAGCGCAGCTGGACGACCTTCCTCTCCCGCTCGCCGAGCGTGGACAGGACGGTCTCCAGGTGTTCGCGCAGCAGCAGGAAGGCAGCGGTCTCGACGGGCGAGGCCGCGTCGCCGTCCTCGATGAGGTCCCCGAAGGCGACGTCGTCCTCCTCGCCGACGGGAGCGTGCAGGGAGACGGGCTCCTGGGCCAGGCGCAGGACCTCCCCGACGCGTTCGGGCGTCAGGTCGAGCTGGGCGGCGATCTCCTCGGCGGTGGGCTCGTATCCGCGTTCCTGGAGCATGCGGCGCTGGACGCGGACGACCCGGTTGATCAGCTCGACGACGTGCACCGGGACCCTTATGGTCCTGGCCTGGTCGGCCAGGGCCCGGGACATCGCCTGGCGGATCCACCAGGTGGCGTACGTGGAGAACTTGTAGCCGCGGGCGTAGTCGAACTTCTCGACCGCCCTGATCAGTCCGAGATTGCCCTCCTGGACGAGGTCGAGCATGGTCAGCCCGCGGCCGACGTAACGCTTGGCGACGGAGACCACGAGGCGGAGGTTGGCCTCGATGAGTCTGCGTTTCGCCATCCGCCCCATCACCACGAGCCGGTCGAGGTCGAAGGCGAGCCGCGAGTCCGGATCGGGGGTGCGGGCGAGCCGTTCCTCCGCGAAGAGGCCGGCCTCGACGCGGCGCGCGAGCTCCACCTCCTCCGCCGCGCTCAGCAGCGGGATGCGCCCGATCTCCCGCAGGTACTGGCGGAAGAGGTCGGAGGACGGGCCGCCCGCCTCCGGGCGGCCCGGCCGCTCCGGCGGCTCCGGGGGCTCCACCGGTTCCTCCAGGAGGGGTTCCGCCGCGCCCGCCGTCTCCGGGTGACGTGTGACCCGGTTCTGTGCGGGAACGGCCGGGACGTGCTCGCTCGTGATCGTCACGGTCCGGGTCTGCACGGGGGCGACCTCCAGGTGATCGCTGCCGGATCGCGGGGGATGGAGATCCGCCCCGGGCGGACCGGCCGCGCTCCGATGACTCAGGCACCGCCCTCCAGTGTGGGGTACGACACATCACTGCCACGAGGGGCGTGCGGTGACTTTTTGCGTCCGGAGGGTGACGGGGTGCTGATCCGGCTCAGAGGGCGTCGGCGCCGTGGTTCCGGAGCGACTGCGCGTACTGCTGGAGGACCCAGACCTCGTTCTGCGCGGCGGCCAGGTGTTCCGGGGCGACGTTGCTGCCGAGGCGGGCGAGGCTGCTCTGCACGTCCGCGATCCTGCGGTCGACGGCCCGCAGGCGGACCTTGACCAGGTGCTGGCCCGCGTACGACTCGTCGATGGTCTTGCCGTGGAAGACCTCGACCGCGAGCTCGGTGACGAGCTTGCGCACCGTGTCGTCGGGGGTCGCGTCGAGCACCTGGACCAGATACTCACGGGCCTCCGAGACGCCCAGCTCCGCGCCGCCCGCCTCCGCGATGCACTGGCGCACCGCGGCGTACGGAGGGGCGGTGAACTCGTCCACGCCGTACGCGTCGAAAGCCGGGGAGACCAGGGCCGGCTTCTGCAGGGCGAGCTTGAGCAGCTCGCGCTCCGTGCGGTGGGCGGGGCTGCGGAGGTTGAGCGCGGGGCCGGAGGGGGCGGCGGGGGCCCTGACCTGCGCGGGCTGCGCGCCGGCGCGGGAGGAGCCGGGCGCGGGTCCGCGCTGCTCGCCGCCCCGGCCCCGGGCCCACTGGGCGAGCTGGTGGACCCGGTGGACGACGAACTCCTGGTCGAGGATGCCGACAAAGCCGGCGAGCTGGACGGCCACCTCCCGCTGCACACTGCTCGTCTTGATCTTCGCCACGACGGCGGCGGCCTCGTCGAGAGCGGCGGCGCGCCCGGCGGGCGTCTCCAGGTCGTACCGGCCGACGATCTGGCGGAGCGCGAACTCGAAGAGCGGGGTGCGGGGTTCCACCAGGTCGCGGACGGCGTCGTCGCCCTTGGCCAGCCGCAGATCGCAGGGGTCCATGTTGTCGGGCGCGATCGCGATGTACGTCTCGGCCGCGAACTTCTGGTCGTCCTCGAAGGCGCGCAGAGCGGCCTTCTGGCCCGCGGCGTCGCCGTCGAAGGTGAAGATCACGCGGGCGCTGCCGTTGTCCATCAGGAGCCGGCGCAGGATCTTGATGTGGTCGTTGCCGAACGCGGTGCCGCAGGTGGCGATGGCGGTGGTGACCCCGGCGAGGTGGCAGGCCATGACGTCGGTGTACCCCTCGACGACGACGGCCCGGCTCGCCTTGGCGATGTCCTTCTTGGCCAGGTCGATGCCGTAGAGCACCTGGGACTTCTTGTAGATCGAGGTCTCGGGGGTGTTGAGGTACTTCGGGCCGTTGTCGTCGTCCCGGAGCTTGCGGGCGCCGAAGCCGACGATCTCGCCCGAGGTGTCGCTGATCGGCCACATCAGCCGGCCGCGGAAGCGGTCGATGGGGCCCCGGCGGCCGTCCTGGGAGAGGCCGGAGCTGATGAGTTCCTTGTCGCTGAAGCCCTTGCCGCGCAGATAGCGGGTGAGGTGGTCCCAGCCGGCCGGGCTGTAGCCCACCCCGAAGTGGGCCGCCGCGTCCTGGTCGAAACCGCGCTCCGCGAGGAACTTCCGGCCGATCTCGGCCTCGGGGCCGTTCAGCTGCTCGCGGTAGAAGTCGGCGGCGATCTTGTGTGCCTCGACCAGGCGGATGCGCTCGCCGCGCTGGTGGGAGGGGTTGTAGCCGCCCTCCTCGTACCGCAGGGTGATGCCCGCCTTGGCGGCGAGCCGCTCGACCGTCTCGGAGAAGGTGAGGTGGTCGATCTTCATCACGAAGGCGATCGTGTCGCCGCCCTCCTGGCACCCGAAGCAGTGGAACAGGCCCTTGCTCGGGCTCACCTGGAAGGAGGGGGACTTCTCGTCGTGGAACGGGCACAGACCCTTGAGGTTTCCGCCGCCCGCGTTGCGCAGTTGGAGGTACTCGGACACGACGGCGTCGATCGGGACCGCGTCCCGTACCGCCTTCACGTCGTCGTCATTGATCCTGCCTGCCACGAGTGAAGTCTAGGGCCTTTCGTTTCGGAGCAGGCCGGAGCGGGGAGCGGGGCCCGGTGCCGTGCATCGCACGGCGGAGGATCGAGGCGAGGCGGAGCGGTCGGGGTCTCCCCTGCTCAAGCGAAGCCGAGAGCTCGGGGAAGATCGACGGCAACGCTCCGAGGTGCGGTGCCCGCGCACGCGAGCCCGGCCTGATCCGAACGAAAGGCCCTGGGGTGGGGCCGGAGGTCCGGGACCGGCCGGGCGCGGGCGGTCCGGGGCGCCGCCGGCCGGTCCCGGACCTCCGGCTCAGGCCAGGGAGTCCAGCGGCACGGAGGGGTCGCCCAGCGCGTCCACGTCGACCGGCCGGGCGGCCTTGATCAGCTTCTGGATGCTCTCGGTGACGTCCCACACATTGACGTTCATCCCGGCGAGGACCCGTCGGTCCTTGAGCCAGAAGGCGATGAACTCGCGCTTGCCCGCGTCGCCCCGGATGACGACCTGGTCGTACGAGCCGGGGGGCGCCCAGCCCGAGTACTCCAGGCCGAGGTCGTACTGGTCGGAGAAGAAGTACGGGACCCGGTCGTACGTCACGTCCTGGCCGAGCATGGCCCTGGCCGCGGCCGGGCCGCTGTTCAGGGCGTTCGCCCAGTGCTCCACGCGCAGCCGGCCGCCGAACAGCGGGTGCTCGACGGACGCGATGTCGCCCGCGGCGAAGATGTGCGGGTCCGAGGTGCGCAGGGAGGCGTCGACGGCGACCCCGCCGCCCTGGGCGCGGTCCGCCATGTCGAGGCCGGCGGCCTCTGCCAGCGTGGTGCGCGGTGCGGCGCCGATCGCGGCGAGCACGTCGTGGGCGGGGTGTTCCTCGCCGTCGTCGGTGCGGGCCGCCAGAACCAGGCCGTCCTGGCCGGTGATCTCGGTGAGCCGGGCCCCGAAGTGGAAGCGGACGCCGTGCTCGGAGTGCAGATCGGTGAAGATCTGGCCCAGCTCCGGGCCGATGACGTGGTGCAGCGGGGTCGCGGAGGGCTCGACCACCGTGACCTCCGCGCCGTATCCCCGGGCGGCGGCGGCGACCTCCAGGCCGATCCAGCCGCCTCCGGCGATCACCAGGTGGCCGTTGTCACGGCCGAGGGCGGCCAGGACGTTGCGCAGCCGGTCGGCGTGGGCGAGGCGGCGCAGGTGGTGCACTCCCACCAGGTCGGTGCCCGGGATGTCGAGGCGGCGCGGCTCCGCACCGGTGGCGAGGAGCAGCTTGTCGTAGTGGACGACCGTGTTGTCGCCGAGCTGCACGGAGCGGCCGGCCCGGTCGATGGAGGTCACCACCTGGCCGAGGTGGAGCTCGATGTCGGCGCCCGCGTACCAGGCGGTCCTGTGGACGAAGACGGTCTCCCGCTCGTCCTTGCCCGCCAGGTACCCCTTGGAGAGGGGAGGCCGTTCGTAGGGATAGTCGCGCTCGTCGCCGATGAGGATGACCCGGCCGCTGAAGCCTTCCGCCCGGAGTGTCTCGGCCGCCTTCGCTCCGGCCAGTCCCCCGCCGATGATGACGAACGTCCGATGTGCGTCGACCACTTGATGCCTCCTCGGTACTGTGCTGCGCGGCGCCGCCACCTGCGAGCGTCCCGCACGCAGGGTGATGGCGAAAGAGGGTGTGCCTCGATCAGGTCACAGCCGCTGGCATGTGGCCCGGTCATGGTCCAGTCTGCCGAACCCCCGTGAGAGTCCTGTGGAGGGACCGGGCGGAGGCGTCGGTGAGCGCGGCGATCTGGTCGACGAGCACCCGCTTGCGGGCCCGGTCGTCGGGCGCCGCCTCGTGCAGCGCGCGGAACTGCGGCTCCAGGCCCTCGGGGGCGCGGGCGGTGAGCGCGGCGGCGAGTTCGGCGATGACGATCCGCTGGTCGGCGCGGATGGCCTCCTGCTCGGCGCGCTGCATGACGTAACGGTCGGCGACGGCCTTGAGGACGGCGCACTCGTGCCGGACCTCGCGCGGGACGATGAGTGCGGCGCCGTACCTGCCGAGCCGCCCGGGGCCGTACGCGGCGTGGGTCGCGGCCTCCGCCGCCAGGCAGAACCTGCCGATGAGCTGGCTCGTCGCGTCCTTCAGCCGGGCCTGGGCGACCGCGCTGCCGTCGTAGCCGCGCGGCCACCACTCCTGGGCGGTGAGCCGGTCCAGGGCGTCGGAGAGCTCCTGCGGATCGGTGTCCGCCGGGACGTAGCGCCCGATGGCGACCTCCCAGATCTGCGCGCGCTCCGGCGCGGAGAAGAGACAGCCGGGGTCGATGTGCCCCGCGTGCAGTCCGTCCTCGAAGTCGTGCACGGAGTAGGCGACGTCGTCGGACCAGTCCATGACCTGGGCCTCGAAGCAGGTGCCGTCCTGCGGTGCGCCCTTGCGGATCCAGGCGAAGACCGGCAGGTCGTCCTCGTACACCCCGAACTTCGGGGAGGAGGGGTCCACCGGATGCGCGCCCCTGGACCAGGGGTACTTGGTGGCGGCGTCCAGGGCGGCGCGGGTCAGGTTGAGGCCCACGCTGACCAGCTCACCGCTGCGCGGATCGCGGACGAAGCGCTTGGGTTCGATGCGGGTCAGCAGGCGCAGCGACTGGGCGTTGCCCTCGAAGCCGCCGCAGTCCGACGCGAAGTCGTTGAGCGCCTGTTCGCCGTTGTGACCGAAGGGAGGGTGGCCCATGTCGTGGGAGAGACAGGCCGTCTCCACCAGATCGGGGTCGCAGCCGAGGGCCGCACCGAGCTCCCGGCCGACCTGGGCGCACTCCAGGGAGTGCGTGAGCCGGGTGCGGGGGCTGGCGTCCCAGGCCCGTCCGCGGGTTCCCGGTGTGACGACCTGGGTCTTGCCGGCGAGCCTGCGCAGGGCGGCGGAGTGCAGCACACGCGCGCGGTCGCGCTGGAACGCGGTGCGGCCGGGCCGTTTGTCGGGCTCGGTGTCCCAGCGCTCGGTGTCGGCGGGTCCGTAGGGCGTGGCCCTGGGGTCGTGCGTACCGTCCATGCCCTCGACAGTAATCGTCCGGGCTGACAGGAAGGGTCAGGCGGAGGCCAGGAGCGGGGTGTGGGTCAGGGCACCGTGGACGGACGCGGTGCCGGTCAGGGCCTGGTCGTAGCGGTGCAGCAGGAGGCGTGCCATGCCCGGGTGGGCGCCGAGCGGCTCGGCGGCGATCCCCGGTGCGGCGGCGGCCGAGACGGTCGCGAAGCGGCCGGGCGCCGTGAAGTAGGAGGCGACGGCGATCCGGTGACACCCCCGGGCGGTGAGGGCCCGGAGGGCGGCCGGCACGGTGGGGGCGGCGGCCGAGGCGTAGGCGGGGACGACGGGTACGCCGCCGAGGCGGTCGCTGAGCAGGGCGGCGGTGCGGCGGGCGTCGACGTCCGAGTCGGGGTCGCGGGACCCGGCGGCGGCGAGCACGACGCCCGCGCCGCGGCTCGCGGTGTCCTCGTCGCGCCACCCGGCCTCGACGAGCCGCTCGTACAGGACCTCGACGAGCAGGGGGTGCGGTCCGAGCGGCGCCGCGACGCGGGTCCGCAGGTGGCGCGCGGCCGAGGCGGCGAGGGGCAGGTCGTGACGGACGTGGTGGCCCCGGCCGAGCAGCAGCGGGACGAGGACGGCGTCGCCGCGCCCGATGCCGTCCAGTGTGTCCGGCAGCAGGGGCTCGTTCAGCTCGATGTGACCGAGGCGGACGTCGAGACCGGGCCGCAGCTCCCGCACCCGGTCCAGGAGCTCCAGGACGGTGCGCAGGGCCTGCGGGTCCCGGCTGCCGTGCGCGACGGCGACCAGGGTGGGGGCTGAGCTGCGGGTCAGGTGCATGGGCCTGCGGGTTCCGTTCAGGGAGACGAGACTGAGCTGGCTTCCGAGCTGGGAGGTGATGCGGGTCAGGAGTTGCGCCGTGCTGTCGAGGGACAGGGGCTCACCGATGTGTTCCGATGCCGTCTCCGTCATGAACCGATGGTGAAGGCCGGACGTTGCCGGGCCGTTTCGCACCGGTGACGGGTGTTTGCCGCTGTCTCACGGGAGGGGGGCACTCACTGTCAGTACCTGTTCACACCGGTGCGAACCTTTTGCGTCCGCCGTTCGTCCCCTTCTTCGAGGATCGGGGACGAGCGCGGGGGGCGCCGCATGGGGCTGCTGGGAAAACGGGGGGAACGCGCGTCCGCGCGGGCAGGGGGGTTGCTCGCGACCGCGTGGACCCGGGTGAGGCCCGCCCTCGCCCGGGCACGGCTGCCGCGGAGCCGGCGGGGACAGCGACGGCTGGCGCAGGCGCTGATGGTCGCCTGCGCGGTGGCGCTGGCACCCGCGGCCTGGCTGTACACCACGGCCGACGCGCGGGTGCGCACGACCGCCGACGCACCGGCGCGGCAGGTCGCCGTGGTGTTCGGGGCCGGGCTGTGGCAGGGCAGGCCGTCGCCGTATCTCGCGCACCGGCTGGACGCCGCCGCCGAGCTGTACCGGACGGGGAAGGTGCGGGTCGTCCTCGTCACCGGGGACAACAGCCGCGTGGAGTACGACGAGCCGGACGCCATGCGCACGTATCTGACCGGACGCGGGGTGCCGGACGGGCGGATCGTCAGCGACCACGCGGGGTTCGACACCTGGGACTCCTGTGTCCGGGCGAAGAAGATCTTCGGAGTCGACCGGGCCGTCCTGGTGAGCCAGGGCTTCCACATACGCCGGGCGATCGCCCTGTGCCGGTCCGCGGGCATCGACGCGTACGGGGTTGGGGTCGACGCCGTACACGATGTGACCTGGTACTACGGCGGGACGCGGGAGGTCCTCGCGGCGGGCAAGGCGCTCCTGGACGCGGTCTTCGAGCCTGATCCGCACTTCCTGGGCCCACGGGAGACGGGGGTCTCCGAGGCGCTCGCGGCCGACCTCACCGTGCCGGGCGGGGCGGGCTGAGGTGCGTGTACCCGGTGCGTAACCGGACGCACCGGTCCCCGTAATACCGGGCTCGCACGCTGGGACCATGGCCAGCCTTGAGACGTCCACCCACTGCCCGTACTGCGCCCTCCAGTGCGGGATGAAGCTGCGACCGGTCACCGACGGCGCGGTGGTCGAGGTCGTGGAGCGTACGGACTTCCCCGTCAACCGGGGCGCGCTCTGCGGGAAGGGCCGCACCGCCCCGGCCGTGCTCGCCGCCGGGGTGCGTCTCACCGGACCGCTCGTACGCGACGAGGGCGGTGAGCTGGTCCCGGCCGGATGGGACGAGGCGCTGGAGAGGATCGCCGACGGGCTGCGCGGGACACGGGCGGAGCACGGCGCGGACGCCGTGGGCGTGTTCGGCGGCGGCGGGCTCACCAACGAGAAGGCGTACGCCCTCGGGAAGTTCGCCCGGGTGGTGCTCGGCACCTCGCAGATCGACTACAACGGCCGCTTCTGCATGTCCTCGGCCGCCGCGGCGCACCAGCGGGCCTTCGGGCTCGACCGGGGACTGCCGTTCCCGCTGGAGGACATCCCGAGGACCGGGTGCGTGATCCTGGTCGGCTCGAACCTCGCGGAGACGATGCCGCCGGCCCTGCGCTACCTCACCGAACTGCGGGAGAACGGCGGCCGGCTGATCGTCATCGACCCCCGCCGGACCAGGACGGCGGAACAGGCGGATCTGCATCTGGCCCCCCGGCCGGGCACGGACCTGGCCCTCGCCCTCGGCATGCTGCACCTGGTCGTGGCGGACGGCCGGGTGGACGAGGACTTCGTACGCACCAGGACGAGCGGCTGGGACGAGGCCAGGGCGGGCGCCATGGCGCACTGGCCCGAGCTGGTGGAGCGGCTCACCGGAGTGCCCGTCCCGCAGCTTCGGGAGGCCGTCGAGCTGTTCTGCGGCGCGGAGAGCGGGATGGTGCTCACCGCCCGGGGCCCCGAGCAGCAGGCGAAGGGCACGGACACGGTGGGGGCCTGGATCAACTTCTGCCTGGCCACCGGCCGCGCGGGCCGCCCGCTGTCCGGCTACGGCTGCCTGACCGGCCAGGGCAACGGCCAGGGGGGCCGGGAGCACGGCCAGAAGGCCGACCAGCTGCCGGGCTACCGCAAGCTCACGGACCCTGCCGCGCGCCGGCACGTGGCCGGCGTGTGGGGCGTCGACCCCGACACCCTCCCGGGGCCGGGACGCAGCGCGTACGAACTGCTGGACGCGCTGGGGCGGGACGTGCGGTCGCTGCTGGTCATGGGATCCAACCCGGTGGTCTCGGCGCCGCACGCGGGGCACGTCGAGGAGCGGCTGAAGTCGCTGGACTTCCTGGCGGTCGCCGACGTGGTGCTGTCGGAGACGGCCGCGCTGGCCGACGTGGTGCTGCCGGTGACGCAGTGGGCCGAGGAGACGGGGACGACGACCAACCTGGAGGGCCGGGTGCTGCTGCGTCAGCGGGCGGTCACGCCTCCGGAGGGGGTACGGAGCGACCTGGAGGTGCTGAACGCGCTGGCCGCCCTCCTGGGACACGGGAAGGGTTTCCCGGCCGGCCCCGAGGAGGTCTTCGACGAGCTGCGCAGGGCCTCGGCGGGCGGCGCCGCGGACTACGCGGGCATCACCTACGCCCGGATCACGGCGGAGGACGGGGTGTTCTGGCCCTGTCCCGGCGAGGACCACCCCGGGACGCCGCGGCTGTTCCTGGAGCGGTTCGCGACGGACGACGGGCGGGCCAGGTTCGTCCCGGTCACGCACCGCCCGGCCGCGGAGGAGACGGACACCGAGTACCCGGTGGTGCTGACCACCGGGCGGGTCGTGTCCCAGTACCAGTCCGGGGCGCAGACCCGCCGGGTGGCCGAGCTGAACGCCGCGGCGCCGGGGCCGTTCGTGGAGCTCCACCCTCGGCTGGCGGAGCGGATCGGGGTGGCGGAGGGCGACACCGTGGCGGTCACCTCGCGACGCGGGCGGGCGGTGGCACCGGCCAGGATCACGTCGGCGATCCGGCAGGACACGGTGTTCATGCCGTTCCACTGGCCGGGCGAGGGGCGGGCCAACTCCCTGACCAACCCCGCGCTCGACCCGGTGTCGCGGATGCCGGAGTTCAAGGTGTGCGCGGTGCGGGTGGAGGCCGCCGGGTGAGCCAGTTGCCGCCGGGCACGAGTGTGCCGCCGGTGCGCAGCGAGCGGGCGACGGCACCGGCCGCGAGGTAGACCCAGGCCCGGACGGGCACGGCGGTCCCGGACACGGCCTGCCCCAGAAGGGCGGGGCGGGCCATCCGTTCGTACAGGTTGCGCGGGTGGCCGGGGCCCAGGTACTGCTCCAGGTCGTCCAGGAGCCCGAGCAGTTCGGCGTACGCCGAGGGGTCGGCGGTGACCAGCGAGCCGTGGACCGTGCCGTGGCCCTCGACGGCGTACGGATAGCCGGGGCCCTCGTAGAGGAGGGCGCCCGGCAGCACCGCGGGCTGCTCCGCGCGCGTACGGCCGCGCAGGAAGCGGTCGTGGTTGCGCTCGCCGGGGAGCAGCGTGCCGTAGACGAAGAACGGCAGCTGGGAGCCGGCTGCCGGGGCGTCCGCCGGCACGGCCCTGGGGCCGGTCGCCCGAACACTGCCGGGGCCGGTCCCCGGGCCTGACCCGGCCTGCGCGTCGGGCGGCGAGCCGGTCACAGGGCGGCTGTGGGGGCCGTCTCCGCCGACACCCAGGCCAGATAGCGTGCGCTGCCGCGGACCACCGGGGTCGCGATGATCTCGGGTGTCTCGTAGTCGTGGGCGGCGACGAGGTGGGCCTCCAGCTCGTCGTAGCGGTGCGGGGTCGTCTTGAACAGCACCTGCCACTCCTCACCGGTCTCGACGGCGCCCTCCCACCGGTAGACCGAGGTGACGGGCCCCGAGATCTGGGCACAGGCGGCCAGCCTGGCGTCCACCGCCCCCCTCGCCAGGGCCCGGGCCTTCTCCTCGCTGTCCGTCGTGGTCAGTACGGTCAGCCCTGCGGGCTCGGTCATTCCCGGTCTCCTCGTGCTCTGGGCGGGCGCGGCCCCTCGATTGTCGGCCAGCGCGGCGTCAGCTGCCGTACGGATGCCGGTTCCTGGCGTCGCGCAGGGCCCGGCCCCACCAGACCAGCTGGTCGAGCATCCTCTTGGCCGCCCCGTCGGCCTGGGCCGGGTCCCGGTGCCTGCCCCGGTCGTCGAAGAGGGCGCCCGCGTTGTGGAAGGAGACGGTGTCGCGCACGGAGACGGCGTGGAGCTCCGCGAAGACCTGGCGCAGGTGCTCGACGGCCCGCAGACCGCCGGAGACCCCGCCGTACGACACGAACGCGACGGGCTTGGCCTGCCATTCGGCGAAGTGGCGGTCGATCAGGCTCTTCAGCGGGGCGGGGTAGGAATGGTTGTACTCGGGTGTGAGGACGACGAAGGCGTCCGCGCGGGCCAGGTGCGGGACGGCACGGGCGGTGGGGGCGGCCGGAGGTTCGGTCTCCGCCACGTCGATCAGTTCGGTCTCGATGCCGGGGTGCCCGGCGGCGCGGGCCAGGAACCAGTCGGCGACGACGGGCCCGAAGCGGCCCTCGCGGTTGCTGCCGAGGATGACGGCCATCTTCAGCGGGGCGGCGGACGGGAGGGGCGAGGTGGTGAGGTCCATGCACGGCAGACTCACACCTCAACCATGATTGAGGTCAACTGGCACGTTCTACCGTGGTGCCATGACGCCTTCCGCTCCCGCCCCGTACGTCGAGTTCGACGGCCGCCCCGCCACCGGGGACGACCTGCTGATCCCGGCCTTCGCCGGCTACGGCCACTTCACCGCGATGCAGGTCAGGGACCGTACGGTGCGCGGCCTGCCCCTGCATCTGGACCGCCTGGACGCGGCGAACCGGGAGTTGTTCGGGCTGCCCCTGGACCGGGAACGGGTGCGGGGACTGATCGGGCACGCGCTCGACGGCGCCGGGATGCGGGACGCGTCGGTACGGGTGCACGGCTTCCTGCCGCCGGGCAGCGAGGAGACGGTGCCGATGGTGGCCGTACGGGAACCGGCGCACATGACCGGTGCGCCCCGGAGCCTGATGTCGGTGCCGTACGCGCGCTCCGTGCCGCACATCAAACGCCCCGGTGAGTTCGGCCAGATGTACTACGGGCGGCTGGCCGAGCGCTCGGGCTTCGACGAGGCCCTGCTGACCGCGCCCGGCGGCCTGGTCACCGAGGGGTCGATCACCAACATAGGCTTCTGGGACGGCACTTCGGTGGTCTGGCCGGACGCGCCCGCACTGACGGGCATCACCATGGCGCTGCTGGAGACCGGACTCGCACGGGCGGAGCGCCCCTCGGCGAGGCGCCCGGTGACGCTGGACGCGGTGGGCACCTACCGCGCGGCGTTCGTCACCAACTCGCAGGGCATCGCACCGGTGAGCCGCATCGACTCCACCACCTTCGCCCTCGACGAGGAGCTGATGGACCTGCTGGAGCAGGTGTACGAGGCCGCCCCCGGCGAGACCGTCTGAGCGGCCGGGGCGCGTACGGGACCATGGGACTCATGCAGATCCACATCGAGGCCTCCGCGCTTCCGGGCCGCACCTGCGCCCCCGGCACCGCCTTCGCCGACTTCGGGAACATCCATGTCGGTGTCCAGCGCAAGGACCGGCCCGGCGAACTGCTCGGCCTGCACCCGGGCGACGCGGCGCGCGCCGCCTGGACCCTGGACTGCGTCACCGCCCGCACCCCGGAGGGCGTCGAGGTCTCGGGTCCGTACATCCAGAACAGACTCGGCGGGCACTTCGTCTATCTGTCCTGGGGCACCGTGGACCCCGCCGGGACCTTCACCATGTTCCGGCGCGCCAAGCTGATGCTGAGCGACGTCGCACCCGAGGTCGTCGAGGCGGCTGCGCTGTCCGGACACCTCACCGCACGGTTGCGCCTGACCGACGACAGAGGGCTGCCCCGGTGCGCCCGCGTGCGCCCACCGGACATCACCTGGTCCGCCACGGACGGGAGAAGCGCGGGCGAAGGCCCGGCCTGACGCGGAGGGAACGGCCGGACGGAGGCGGAGGCGGAGGCGGAGGCGGGGACACCGTCCGAAGCCCCGAGCCGGACGCGGAGGAGCACCACCCGGAACTCGAGCCGGACGCGACACCGCCCTCACCGGTCCCAGGGGGGGGTGGACCGGTGAGGGCGGTTGTCGGGGGGCCGGCGGGGGGGGGCCGTCCCGTGGGGGGGTGCATGGACCGTGTGCCCGGCCTCTCACCATCCATGTGCGTGACCTGCGTCACACCCGCTCGGCGGAGGGGTCACCCGATCGGCACCGGCGGCCCGTGCGGCTCTCCCGCACCGCCTCGACCTGCACGGGACGGAGGAGCCGGGCGCGCTCCACGGGGCCGGACGGGTGAAAGCTGACCAGGTGTCAACGTGCAGCAGCCGGGCGGGGCCCGTTACCTCGGAGGCAGGACACATCCGTCTGCCCGGAGGATTCCCATGCGCAGCCCCGCCCGCCTCGTGACCGGTACCGCCGCCGCGGCCCTCACCGCCGCCGCGCTCGGACTCACCGCCGCCCCGTCCGCCCACGCGGACGGTTTCGGCAGATCCGGGCCGGCCGTGGCGGCGACGGCCGCCCCCGTACCGGCGGAGTGCGGCCCCGGGGCCGTGGACGGCGACACGGCGGCCCCCTGCGACAGCACCGGGGAGACGTCGGAGGACCTGGAAGCACCCGGCGGTACGGGCGCCCTCGACGACCTGACCGCCCCCGGCAGCCCGGCCGACGAGGACCTGAGCGCCCCTGCTCCCGAGGACCTCGGCGCCCCCGGCGACCTGGCGGCGGACGAACCGGAGACGGCCGAAAGCCTCTCCGCGCTCCCCGGCTCCCTCTGGTCCGAGACCGGCGAGGAGGAGGCCGCGACCGCCCCGGCGGAGACGGGAGCGGGGGACGAGGCCGGTGCCACGGTGCCCGGCACCCGGCCCGCGCCCCTGACCCCTCCCGGAGCCGACCCCACCGGCCCGGGGTCCGCGAAGCCGCCCGTCCGCCCGCCGGGGAACCGGCCGACGGCGCAGCCGAGCCGCCCCTCCGGGCACGTCGACACGGGGGTGGGCGGCAGCGCCGCCCCCGACACCGCACAGCTCGCCACGGGCGCGGGCCTCGTCGCGGCTGCGACCGTCGGCGGCGTCCTGCTCCTGCGCAGGCGGCGCGCGGACGGCACACGGCACTGAGACCAGACCGAGCCACGGAAGGCGGCGACGTGGACAGGACGGCACTGAGGGCCAGGGCCTGGCTGGCGGGCATCGTCGCACTGTGCGGCCTCTGGCTGGTGCACAACGGTGCGGCCGGCCGGCTCATGGCACCCCAGCCGTCCACCGCGGAGGCCTTCGCGGCGGGGCCCGAGCTCCGTCCGGGCTCACCGGTCGCCGAGCCGCTGCGCCCCGCCGCACCGGTACGGATCCGCATCCCCCGTATCGGAGTGGACGCGCCCATGACGGGGCTCGCGCTGGGCGCGGACGGCCGGCTCGACGCACCGCCCGCCGACGACCGCAACCTGGCCGGCTGGTTCGAGGACGGCACTCCCCCGGGCGCGGAGGGCGCGGCGATCGTCGCGGGACACGTCGACAACGCCGAGGGGCCCTCCGTCTTCTACGGTCTCGGCTCACTGAAGAAGGGGGCCCGGGTCGAGATCGACCGCCGCGACGGCCGCACGGCCGTCTTCTCCGTGGACGCGGTCGAGGTGTACGAGAACGACGACTTCCCGGACAAGCGGGTCTACGGCAGCACGCCCCATGCCTCGCTGCGGCTGATCACCTGTGGCGGCGGCTGGACCCGCGAGACGGGCTACCTGGGCAACGTCGTGGCGTACGCCCACCTGACGGAGGTGCGGTGAGCGGGCCGTCCGTGCGCCGACCGCGCTTGCGTGCGTGACGCGCCCGGCCACTGTCGTGATCAACCCGTCCGCGCGTGGGATCAGCCCGTCCGCGCGTGGGATCAGCCCGTCGGCGCGTGATCGGCCCGGGCGGGGGGAGCGACGGTGATCAGGCCGTCCACTGGTCGAAGCCGAGCTTGGCCACGAGCGAGAACACCACGACCAGCAGGACACCCCGGACGAAGTCGCTGCCCTTCCTGAGGGCCATCCGCGCCCCGAACATCCCGCCCGCCAGATTGAATACGGCCATCAGCGCGGCCAGCTGCCACAGGACGGTGCCCTGGTAGGCGAACATCGCCAGCGCGCCGCCGTTGGTGCAGACGTTCACGATCTTGGCGGTGGCGGACGCGGTGACCAGGTCGAGGTGGAGCACGGCGGTCAGGGCGAGCACCAGGAAGGTGCCCGTGCCCGGCCCGAACAACCCGTCGTAGAAGCCGATGCCGCCGCCGACCAGCACGATCGCGGTGACCGTGCGGGCCCTGGTGACCTTCCGGCCGGTGCCGTCCCCCGCCGCCGCCGTGCCGAAGGACGGCCTCAGCAGCACGAACGCCGCGACGCCGAGCAGTACGACCATGATCACCGGGCGGAGCACGTCACTGCTGATGCCCGCCGCGAAGAAGGCGCCGGTCATCGACCCGGCGAGCGCCATCAGCCCGATGCGTACGGCGGTCCCGACCTGGACCGGCGCCTTGCGTACGTAGGTGACGGCGGCCCCCGACGTGCCGACGATGGCCACCGCCTTGTTGGTGCCCAGGACGTGCGCGGCCGGGACGTGCGGGAGGCCGAGCAGGAGGGCGGGCAGGAGGAGCAGCCCGCCGCCGCCCACCACCGCGTCGATCCAGCCGGCCGCCGCCGCGGCCAGACAGAGGAGGATCAGGGTGGTGAGGGTGATCTCAGGCATGCCCGGACCTTAGACAGATGGTGGGTACACCGTCCAACCGGCCGTGCCCCGGCCCTCACAGAGCGCGTACGGACGCGCTGAGCGCAAGGTTCCTCCCGGGAAACAGGAGGGATGCGGTCGGGTAACACCCGCCGCGCACTCTCGTCGGTATGAGGACACGGACGGAGAACGCGGCGCGGGTGGTGGTGATCGGCGCCGGGATGGCGGGCGCACGGCTCGCCGCCCGGGTCCCCGGGGTGACCGTCATCGGTGAGGAGGCCCACGCACCGTACAACAGGGTGCTGCTGGCCGAGGTGCTCGCCGGCCGGTACGAGCCGGACGTCATCGCACTGCCGCCCGCCGAGGTGCGGCGCGGGGTGCGCGTGGTGCGGATCGACCGGGCGGACCGGCAGGTGCTCTGCGACGACGGCAGTGTCGTCGGCTACGAGCACCTGGTGCTGGCCACCGGCTCCAACCCGGTGCTGCCGCCGCTGCGGGGCCTGGGTCACATGCTGCCGGACGGGGTGCATCCCTTCCGCACCCTCGACGACTGCCTGACCCTGCGCGCGGCCGTACGCCCCGGAGTGCGCGCCGTCGTGATCGGCGGCGGGCTCCTCGGGGTGTCGGCCGCACGCGCACTGGCGGAGTGCGGCGCCCAGGTGGTGCTGGCCCAGCAGGGCGAGCACCTCATGGAGCGCCAGCTGGACGCCGAGGCGGCCGGGATGCTGCGCCACCACCTGGAGTCCCTCGGGGTCGAGGTGCACACCGAGTGCCGGGTGCGCGGACTGCGCTGCACCGACGGGGACACCCCGGCGGTGCGGGCCGTGGAACTCGCCGACGGCTACGAGCTGGAGGCCGAGATCACGGTCCTGACCTGCGGCGTCCGTCCCCGGACGGGTCTCGCGCAGGCCGCCGGGCTCGATGTCCGCAAGGGCGTCGTCGTGGACGACGAGCTGCGCACCTCGGACCCGTACATCCACGCGGTCGGCGACTGCGCCGAACACGACGGGACGGTCTACGGGCTGGCGGGCGCGGCGCTCGAACAGGCCGACGTGCTGGCCGAGGTGCTGGCGGGACGGCCCGCGCGTTACGGGGGCACCCGGGCCCTGACCCGGCTCACCCTGCGCTCCCCCTCCGCCGCGCCCGTCCCTGCCGGAACCACCGGAGCCGCCGTCGTCTCCGGGACGCCCGGCGGACTCGACCTGGCCGCCTTCGGCGACTCCCGGCCGATGCCCGGCGACGACGTGATCCGGCTGGCCGACGCCACCCGGGGCGCGTACCGCACGGTCGTCGTCCGGGGCGACCGGCTGGCGGGCGGGGTGCTGTTCGGCGATCTCGCCGCGGTCGGCACCCTCGCCCGGACCTGGCAGGACGACGAACCCCTCCCCGCCGACATGTCCCTGCTCCACCTGCTCACCAACGACGGAGGCTTCTGATGCCGGTGTCCACTCCCCCGACCGCCCCCACCGCAGGCGTGCCGACGATCGTGGTCGTCGGGCACGGCATGGTCGGACAGCGGTTCCTGGAAGCGCTCGCCGACCGCGGCCTGACCTCCGCCGCGGGCACCGCGAGGGTGGTGGTGCTCTGCGAGGAGCCCCGCCCCGCGTACGACCGGGTGCAGCTGACCTCGTACTTCTCCGGGAAGACTCCGGAGGACCTCTCGCTGGTCGAGGCGGGCTTCATGGAGCGCCACGGCATCGAGCTGCGCGTCGGCGACCCGGCGGAGAGCGTCGACCGTAAGGCGCGCACCGTCACCGCCCGCTCCGGTGAGACCTTCTCCTACGACACGCTGGTGCTGGCCACCGGCTCGTACCCCTTCGTCCCGCCGGTCCCCGGCAAGGACGCCGAGGGCTGCTTCGTCTACCGCACCATCGAGGACCTCCTCGCGATCGAGGAGTACGCGAAGACCGCGAAAACCGGTGCGGTCGTCGGCGGCGGGCTCCTCGGCCTGGAGGCGGCGGGCGCCCTGAAGGGGCTCGGACTCGACACGCACGTCGTGGAGTTCGCACCCCGGCTGATGCCGGTCCAGGTCGACGAGGGCGGTGGCGCCGCGCTGCTGCGCACCATCGAGAACATGGGGCTGACCGTCCACACGGGTGTCGGCACCCAGGAGGTCACCGCGGGCGAGGACGGCAGGGTCGACGGCATGTCCCTGTCGGACGGCTCCTCGCTGGAGACCGACCTCGTCGTCTTCTCCGCCGGCGTGCGCCCCCGGGACCAGCTGGCCCGCGACTGCGGTCTGGCGGTCGGTCCGCGCGGCGGCATCGTCGTCGACGAGGAGTGCCGCACCTCCGACAGCCACGTCTTCGCGATCGGTGAGTGCGCGCTGGCCTCGGACGGCCGGGTCTACGGACTGGTGGCGCCGGGTTACGAGATGGCGCTGGCGGTCGCCGACGTCATCGCGGGCGACGCGGGCTCCTTCACCGGCGCCGACCTCTCGACCAAGCTGAAGCTGCTCGGGGTGGACGTCGCCTCCTTCGGGGACGCGCACGGCACCGCCGAGGGCTGCCTCGACGTGGTGTACGCCGACTCCCGCTCCGGGGTCTACAAGAAGCTGGTGATCGGCCAGGACGGCACCCTGCTCGGCGGAGTCCTGGTCGGCGACGCCGACCAGTACGGCACGCTGCGGCCGATGACCGGCACGGTCCTCCCGGTCGCTCCCGAGCAGCTCGTGCTCCCGGCCGGCGCGGGCGGCCCGGTCACCCTCGGCCCGTCCTCGCTTCCCGACGAGGCCGTGATCTGCTCCTGCCACAACGTCACCAAGGGCGCGATCTGCGAGCACACCACGCTGCCCGAGGTGAAGAAGTGCACCAAGGCCGGTACCGGCTGCGGCAGCTGCGTGAAGGTCATCGGACAGCTCCTGCCGCAGCCCGAGGACCAGGGGCTGTGCGGCTGCTTCGCGTACACCCGCAGCGAGCTGTACGAGATCGTCCGCACCCTCGGGGTCACGACGTACGCCTCCCTCCTCGACTCGCACGGCCGTGAGGCGGCACGCGGCGGTGACGGCTGCGAGGTCTGCAAGCCCACGGTCGGTTCGATCATCGCCTCGCTGGCCCCGACGGTCGGTGCGAGCGGCTACGTCCTGGACGGCGAGCAGGCGGCACTCCAGGACACCAACGACCACTTCCTGGCCAACCTCCAGCGCAACGGCTCGTACTCCGTCGTACCCCGCATCCCCGGCGGTGAGATCACCCCGGAGAAGCTGATCGTGATCGGCGAGGTGGCCCGCGACTTCGGTCTCTACACCAAGATCACGGGAGGGCAGCGGATCGACCTCTTCGGCGCCCGGGTGGACCAGCTGCCGCTGATCTGGACCCGGCTGGTGGACGCCGGGTTCGAATCCGGCCACGCGTACGGGAAGTCCCTGCGCACGGTCAAGTCCTGCGTGGGAGAGACCTGGTGCCGCTACGGCGTGCAGGACTCGGTCAGGATGGCCATCGATCTGGAGCTGCGCTACCGCGGCCTGCGCTCCCCGCACAAGCTGAAGTCGGCGGTCTCGGGCTGCGCCCGTGAGTGCGCGGAGGCGCGCGGCAAGGACTTCGGCATCATCGCCACGGCCCAGGGCTGGAACCTCTACGTGGGCGGCAACGGCGGCGCCACCCCGCGCCACGCGGACCTGCTCGCCCAGGACCTGTCCGATGCCGAACTGGTGCGCCTCATCGACCGGTTCCTGATGTTCTACATCCGCACGGCGGACCGCCTGGAGCGCACCTCGACCTGGCTCGACCGGATCGAAGGCGGCCTGGACCACGTGCGGGACGTCGTCGTCCACGACTCGCTCGGCCTCTGCGACGAGCTGGAGCGGCTGATGGCCGACCACGTCGCCGGCTACCGGGACGAGTGGGCCGCGACCATCGACGACCCGGAGCGGCTGCGGCGCTTCGTGACCTTCGTCAACGCCCCGGACGCCCCCGACCCCTCGGTCAAGTTCGTCCCGGAGCGCGACCAGGTCAAGCCCGACCTGGAGATCCTCGCGGGCCCGGTGCTCGCCATCCGTACCCTTGAAGGGACCTCTTCCTGATGACGACCCAGACGATGGAAACGGCGCAGGACACCCGGACGATCCAGCTCGCGGACGGGGACGGCTGGCTCACGGTCTGCGACCGTGCGCTGCTGACTCCGGGCCGCGGGGTGGCGGCGCTCCTCCCGGACGGCCGGCAGGTGGCGCTGTTCGTGGACCGGGCGGGGCGCGCGTACGCGATCGACAACCGCGACCCGTTCACCGGGGCGTACGTCCTGTCCCGGGGCCTGATCGGCTCCGCGGCGGGCCGGCCGTTCGTCGCGTCCCCCCTCCTGAAGCAGCGCTTCGACCTGGAGACGGGCGCCTGCCTGGACGACGACGAGGTCACGGTGCCGGTCTTCGCGGTCCGCGCCGACTGACTGCGGACCGTTCACCTGGAGTTGACGCTGCGTCAACTGGGTCCCTCTACTGTCCTGACGTTCCACCCGCCGGGCCGACCGGACCGGCGGGCCGGCACGTCACCCGTGGAGTGATCGTGGAACGTCGGACCTTCTTGCGCACGGCCGTGATCGGCAGCTCGGCAGCAGCATTCGGCGGCACCCTCTGGCGGGGTGCCGCCTTCGCCGATCCCGCCCAGCCCGCCACCGGGCCCTACGGCGCGCTGCAGGCGGCCAACAGCAACGGCATCCTCCTGCCGAGCGGCTTCACCAGCAGGATCATCGCCCGCTCGGGGCAGACCGTCCCCGGGACCTCGTACACCTGGCACAGCGCACCGGACGGCGGTGCCACCTTCACCGACGGCAGCGGCTGGATCTACGTCTCCAACGCCGAGGTGTCCTCGGGCAGCGGCGGCGGGGCGAGCGCGGTGCGCTTCGACTCCTCCGGGAACGTCACCTCCGCCTACCGCATCCTGTCCGGCACCAACAACAACTGCGCGGGCGGCAGGACCCCGTGGAACACCTGGCTGTCCTGCGAGGAGGTCACGCGCGGCTACGTTCACGAGACCGACCCGTGGGGCGTGAACGCCGCGGTCCAGCGCCCCGCGCTGGGCCGCTTCAAGCACGAGGCGGCGGCGGCCGACCCCGACCACGGTTACGTCTACCTGACCGAGGACGAGACGGACGGCCGCTTCTACCGCTTCCGTCCCACCACCTGGGGCAACCTCGCGAGCGGCACGCTCCAGGTGCTGGTGGCCGGGACGGGCACCAGCGGCCCGGTGACCTGGACGACGGTCCCCGACCCGGACGGCTCCCCCACGCAGACGCGCTACCAGGTCTCCGGCGCCAAGGTCTTCAACGGTGGTGAGGGCTGCTTCTACGCGGCGGGCACCTGCTGGTTCACCACCAAGGGCGACAACCGGGTGTGGGCGTACGACGCGAACACCTCGTCCCTCTCGCTCGTCTACGACGACTCGCTCGTCACGAGCGGCAGCGCCCCGCTGACGGGTGTCGACAACGTCACCCGCGCCGTCTCCGGCGACCTGTACGTCGCGGAGGACGGCGGCAGCATGGAGATCTGCCTGATCACCCCCGACGACACCGTCGCCCCGTTCCTGCGGATCAACGGCCAGTCCTCCTCGGAGATCACCGGCCCCGCCTTCTCCCCGGACGGCAAGCGGCTCTACTTCTCCTCGCAGCGCGGGACGAGCGGCAGCTCGTCGGGCGGCATCACCTACGAGGTCACGGGGCCGTTCCGGTCCTGACGGGAGGCGGGGAGGCCGGCACGGGCTCCACCCGGCGGCGGCCTCCCCGTACCGGCGTTCAGGCCTGTCCCTCGACGGCGGCCTGGTCCATCCACACGACCTCCCAGATGTGGCCGTCGGGGTCCTGGAACGAGCGGCCGTACATGAAGCCCTCGTCCATGGGGTCGTTGGCGGGCGAGCCGCCGTTGGCCAGCGCGGTGTCGGCCATCTCGTCGACCTTCTCGCGGCTCTCGGCGCTCAGGGCGAGAAGGACCTCGGTCGTCCTCCCGGCGTCGGCGATCTCCTTCTTCGTGAACTCCTTGAAGCGCGGCTCGGTGATGAGCATCGAGAAGATCGTGTCGCTGATGACCAGGCACGCCGTCGTCTCGTCGCTGAACTGCGGGTTGAAGCCGAAGCCGAGCTTCGAGAAGAAGTTCTTCGACGCCTCCAGGTCCTTGACCGGCAGGTTCACGAAGATCATCTGAGGCTGAGTCATGATCGTTCCACTCTTCCGTCCGGCACCCTGCGGTGCTCCCCCGGCGCTCCCTGCGAGCGCTCACGAGGGGTAGACGGCGGCGGCCCGCAGAACTCATCGCTCCGGGCGCGGAAGATCCTCCCGGGGCGGCCCCCAGCCACTTCACGAGCCCGCCGGGTCAGGACACGGCGAGCGGCGCCCCGCCCCTGAGCAGGGCCGCGCCCAGCGGGGTGAGCGTGTGCAGGACCGAGCTGCCGTGGCGCAGGGTGCGGACCAGCCCCGCCTCGCGCAGCACACAGGCGTGCTGGCTCGCCGAGGCGAGGGACACCCCGGTCCTGCGGGCCAGCTCGCTCGTCGTACAGCCCTGGCCTATGGAGCGCAGGACGGTCGAGCGGGTGTGGCCCACGAGCCGGCCGAGCCACGGGCCCGGCTCGGCGAAGACCGGGGCGCCGGGGTGGGTGACGGGGTAGACGAGCACCGGCGGCAGGCCCGGGTCGCGGTAGACGACGGGCGTGCCACGGCAGAAGTACGACGGCTGGAGCAGCAGGCCCCGTCCGTCCAGCCGCAGCTCCCGGTCGACGGGGTAGTCGGCCTCCAGCACGGGCGCGCGCCAGCGGATCATGGAGGGCAGGCCGGCGAGCAGCTCGTCCGCGCCGCCGTCCAGCAGCGCGCGTCCCCGGACGGCCCGGTCGGCGTCGACGCAGGCGCGGATGTGCGGCCAGTAGGGCTCGACCGCCGCGCGGTGGTAGTCCCGCAGCGTGGTGATGAGGCGGCCCAGGGGCTCCGCACGGCCCTCGGCGAGCGCCTCCAGCAGCGCGGCGCCGGACGGGGCCCCCGCGGACCCCCGCCGCGCCCGGGGAGCCTGTTCGGCCAGGAGGGCGGCTTCCTCGCGGATGCGGTCCGCAGGAGTGTCGCGCAGCGCCTCCATTCCCGCGTCGAGACCGAATGGCTCGGCGCCGCCCCGAGAAGGCGTCAGGAAGTCGGGGAAATAACCGCGAGGTGGAACGACCGTGGCCAGCAGACGTGCTTCACCATTCAACCGGGCACGGGATTCCGTTCGCCATTTCCCGAACACCGTGGAACCCCGCCTGTCCCTCAGTCGGTGGAAACTGAGAACGGTTTCCCACATCGCGTCCGGCCTCGTGGCCATCCGCACACGCGAAAGGTCCACCCCGGACACATGGATACGCAGCACCGAACCCCCTGTTGCACCCGCAATTCCCCCTGTCGAAGGGTATGCGGGGCGTCACAGGAGGTCACCACGGGGTTTCGGCCACAGTTGAAATGCCTCGCCCGCATCGGCGCCACCCGAAAAGCTGTACGACGTCGGGTACGCATCCGGCGTCACCGAATGAGCGGGTGAGGGCCGTGGGGGGCTTCGCCCGTTCGGCGGCGGTGAGCGCCGGTGCGGCTCCGTACCCGGCGGCGGTAAGCGGGTGCGGCCCGGGGATGGGGATCCCCGGGCCGCACCCCTGTGAGGCGTCCCGGATTTGCGCACCGAACGCTGAAAAGAATCAAACGTGAACGGTTCGCCATTCAATTGACGAAGCGGCGGCACCCCCGCACAGGGTGCCGCCGCTTCCTGGTAATCCGGCTCCGCCGTCGGACCGATGAGGGTCGATGTCGTCCGGCGGCGGCACCGGAGTCGTGCCGGGGCCGTGGGGCCCGGTCTCAGCGGCTGTCGCTGCCCCTGGATTCGGCGGCGGCCCTGCCCGCCTCCAGCCGCGCGACGGGAATGCGGAACGGCGAGCAGGAGACGTAGTCGAGGCCCACCTCGTGGAAGAAGTGCACCGACTCGGGGTCTCCGCCGTGCTCACCGCAGATGCCGAGCTTGAGGTCGGGGCGGGTGGCCCGGCCGGCCTCCACGGCGCTGCGTACGAGCGCGCCGACACCGTCCTTGTCGATCGTCTCGAACGGCGACACCCCGAAGATGCCCTTCTCCAGGTACGCCGTGAAGAACGAGGCCTCCACGTCGTCGCGGGAGAAGCCCCACACCGTCTGGGTGAGGTCGTTGGTGCCGAAGGAGAAGAACTGTGCGGCCTCCGCGATCTGACCGGCGGTCAGCGCGGCGCGGGGCAGCTCGATCATCGTGCCGATCTTCAACCTCAGCTCCGTGCCCGTGGCCTCCTCGACCTCCGCGATGACCCGGTCGGCCTCCTCGCGGACGATCTCCAGCTCCTGGACCGTCCCGACGAGCGGGATCATGATCTCGGCGCGCGGGTCACCCTTGGCGTTCTTGCGGTGCGCCGCCGCTTCCGCGATCGCCCGCACCTGCATCGCGAAGAGACCCGGGATGACCAGGCCGAGACGGACACCGCGCAGCCCCAGCATCGGGTTCTGCTCGTGGAGCTTGTGCACGGCCTGGAGCAGCCGCAGATCGTTCTCGTTGGCGTCCTTGCGGGACTCGGCGAGCGCGACCCGCACGGAGAGCTCGGTGATGTCGGGCAGGAACTCGTGCAGCGGCGGGTCGAGCAGCCGGACGGTGACGGGGAGCCCGTCCATCGACTCGAACAGCTCGATGAAGTCGGCCTTCTGGAGCGGCAGCAGGGCGTCCAGCGCGGCCTCGCGCTCGTCGTCGGTGTCCGCGAGGATCAGCTTCTCGACCATCTCGCGGCGCTCACCGAGGAACATGTGCTCGGTGCGGCACAGGCCGATGCCCTGGGCGCCGAAGCGCCGGGCCCTGGAGGCGTCCTCGGCGTTGTCCGCGTTGGCCCGCACGCGCAGCCGGCGCACCCGGTCCGCGTACGCCATGATCCGGTGCACGGCGGCGACGAGCTCGTCGGCGTCGTCGGCACCCGCGTGCATGCGGCCCTCGAAGTACTCGACGACCGGGGACGGTACGACGGGTACCTCGCCGAGGTACACCTTGCCGGTGGAGCCGTCGACGGAGACGAGGTCGCCCTCCTCCACGACGGTGTCCCCGACGGTCAGCCGGCGGCGCTTGGTGTCGACCTCGATCTCCTCGGCGCCGCAGACACAGGTCTTGCCCATGCCCCGGGCGACGACGGCGGCGTGCGAGGTCTTGCCGCCGCGCGAGGTCAGGATGCCCTCGGCGGCGATCATGCCGTCGAGGTCGTCGGGGTTGGTCTCCCGGCGGATGAGGATGACCTTCTCGCCCGACCGCGACCACTTGACGGCGGTGTACGAGTCGAAGACGGCCTTGCCCACGGCCGCGCCGGGCGAGGCGGCGATGCCACGCCCCAGCAGCACGCTGGCGGCACTGTGGTCGAAGCGCGGGAACATCAGCTGCGCGAGCTGTGCGCCGTTGACCCGCTGGAGCGCCTCGGCCTCGTCGATGAGGCCCTGGTCGACGAGCTGGGTGGCGATGCGGAAGGCGGCACCGGCGGTCCGCTTGCCGACCCGGGTCTGGAGCATCCAGAGCTGGCCGCGCTCGATGGTGAACTCGATGTCGCAGAGATCCTTGTAGTGGGTCTCCAGCGTCTCCATGATCTTCATCAGCTGGTCGTACGACGCCTTGTCGATCGACTCCAGCTCGGCGAGCGCCACCGTGTTGCGGATACCGGCGACGACGTCCTCACCCTGGGCGTTCTGCAGGTAGTCCCCGTAGACGCCCTGGTGGCCACTGGCCGGGTCACGGGTGAAGGCGACGCCCGTACCCGAGTCAGGGCCGAGGTTGCCGAAGACCATGGAGCAGATGTTGACGGCCGTGCCGAGGTCGCCCGGGATGCGCTCCTGGCGGCGGTAGAGCTTGGCCCGGTCGGTGTTCCACGAGTCGAAGACCGCCTTTATGGCCAGGTCCATCTGCTCGCGCGGGTCCTGCGGGAAGTCCCGCCCGGCGTCCCGGGTGACGATCTTCTTGAACTGCTCGACCAGCTTCTTCAGGTCCGCCGCGTCCAGGTCCACGTCGACCGTGACGCCCTTGGCCTCCTTGGCGGCCTCCAGGGCCTCCTCGAAGAGGTCGCCGTCGACACCGAGCACGGTCTTGCCGAACATCTGGATGAGGCGCCGGTAGGAGTCCCAGGCGAAGCGCTCGTCGCCGGCCTGCGCGGCGAGGCCCACGACCGAGGCGTCGGAGAGACCGATGTTCAGGACCGTGTCCATCATCCCGGGCATGGAGAACTTCGCACCGGACCGGACGGAGACCAGCAGCGGGTCGTCGGCCTGGCCCAGCGTCTTGCCCATCCGCCGCTCGAGCGCCGCGAGGTGCGCACCGACCTCGTCGCGCAGCTCCGCGGGCTCCTCACCGCTGTCGAGGTAGACCTTGCAGGCCTCGGTCGTGATGGTGAAGCCGGGAGGGACCGGCAGCCCGAGGTTGGTCATCTCGGCGAGGTTGGCACCCTTGCCGCCCAGAAGATCCTTCAGATCCTTGTTGCCCTCGGTGAAGTCGTAGACGAACTTCTGGGGGTCTTTGTTTTCCGACACGGGTCTCGACTCCTCGAGGACGCGGTGGCTGCCCTGACGGCGAGGAACATACCCAGATCGAAGGTGTCTGGGTACGGCCACGTGCGCGTCATGAGGTCTCAACCACCCGTCCGCCAGCAGATCGAAAGTGACACACGGACGGCGGGTGAGGCGAGCATGCATTCACCACTTGAAGGCAACCACACGCAGCGTGCGCATGCAGGGGCGCGAAGCACACGCGGAGTCACCGATGGCTCGATCGATCAAAGTAAAGCGGGTTGGCACCCAGTGCCATCATTTGAGAAGTACAGCAAGCCTTTGAGCGCTCATCTGAGCCAAACCCTCCTCAGGGGTGGCGAGAATCACGCCGTCCACTCCGCTCAGATGTCACCATCCGGACGCCCCTGAGGCGCCACCTCTTCACCTGAAAGTCACGAGTCAGAGGCACAGAGTGACGTGCGGTCGCTCAAGGAGAGGGATCGTGCACACCTTTCAGCCGTTCCCGGGGGCGCACGCCGAAGTGGACGGCAAAAGCCCGCTCAAATGAGCGGGCTCAGGTCCGGGGCACTCGGTGCCCTTCGAGCGGGCGCGTGCTCAGCCGCCCGAGGTGTCCAGCTCCGCGTCGGCGCTCACGCCCGCGCAGTCGTACGGGTCCTTGAGCCAGCCGTCCGGCAGCGCCACACGGTTGTTGCCGGACGTCCGCCCCCGGGGGCCGTCCGCGCCGTCCGGCCAGGGCTGGTCGAGGTCGAGTTCCTGGAGCTGGCCGCCGAGCTCCTCCAGCGAGGAGGTGACCGCGAGCCTCCTGCGCATGTCCGAGCCGACCGCGAAGCCCTTGAGGTACCAGGCGACGTGCTTGCGGAAGTCGATCACGCCACGGCTCTCGTCACCGATCCACTCCCCCAGGAGCGTCGCGTGGCGCAGCATGACGTCCGCGACCTGGCGCAGGGTGGGCGCCTGCCTCGTCCCGGTGCCTTCGAAGGCGCTGACCAGGTCGCCGAAGAGCCAGGGGCGTCCCAGGCAGCCGCGGCCGACGACCACGCCGTCGCAGCCTGTCTCGCGCATCATCCGCAGGGCGTCGTCGGCGCACCAGATGTCGCCGTTGCCGAGGACGGGGATCTCCGGGACGTGCTCCTTGAGCCGTGCGATGGCGTCCCAGTCCGCGGTGCCGCCGTAGTGCTGGGCGGTGGTCCTGCCGTGCAGGGCGACGGCCGTGATGCCCTCCTCGACGGCGATACGGCCGGCGTCGAGGAAGGTGATGTGGTCGTCGTCGATGCCCTTGCGCATCTTGATGGTGACCGGGATCTCGCCCGCCTGTGCCACGGCCTCACGGAGGATGGCCCGGAGCAGGGGCCGCTTGTACGGGAGCGCGGAGCCTCCGCCCTTGCGGGTGACCTTGGGGACGGGACAGCCGAAGTTCAGGTCGATGTGGTCGGCGAGGTCCTCGTCCACGATCATGCGGACCGCCTTGCCGACGGTGACCGGGTCCACTCCGTACAGCTGGATCGAGCGCGGGGTCTCGCTCGCGTCGAAGTGGATGAGCTGCATGGTCTTCTCGTTGCGCTCGACCAGCGCCCGCGTCGTGATCATCTCGCTGACGAACAGCCCCTTGCCGCCGGAGAACTCGCGGCACAGGGTGCGGAAGGGCGCGTTGGTGATGCCGGCCATGGGGGCGAGCACGACCGGCGGCTGCACGGTGTGCGGGCCGATCCGGAGCAGCGGGAGGGAGGGGGCGAGCGTGGTCATTGCCCCATTGTCCCGCACCCCGGCGGCGGCCGGGACAGCCGTTCAGACCTCGGCGAGAGCCGAGGCCAGCAGCCGCTCCAGTCCTCGCCGGGACTCCTCGTCCGCCGGGACGTAGGTCACCAGGCGGGGACCGGCCGAGGGCCCCAGCCACAGATCGGTGTGGTCGAGGCTGAGCAGCCCCACCCGGGCGTTACGGAAGACCTTGGTCCGGTTGGAGGCTCCGACCACCTCGTGCCGGGCCCAGATCTCCGAGAACTCCGGCGAGGCCGCCTCCAGCCGGCTCAGCAGCGCCTTCCAGGCCGGCTCGGCCAGGTGGTCCGCCATCGCCGCGCGGAACTTCGCGGCCATCACCCGGCGCATGGCGGTCAGATCGACGACGGAGGACCGCCAGCCCTCGTCGGTGTAGGCGAGAAGCATGCAGTTGCGGTCCTCGGGGGCGACGGCGTCCAGGTCGCACAGCAGCCGTCCGTAGGTGCGGTTGTAGGCGAGGATGTCGTACCGGCTGTTCTGGACGCAGGCCGGGTAGGGCTCCAGGCGCACCAGCATCTCCCGCAGCGCCGGAGTGATGCCCGTGCAGTCCGAGCCAGGCGCGGGGTCGACGGCCCCCGCGAGGGAGAAGAGGTGGGTGCGCTCGCTGCGGTCGAACAGCAGGGCGCGGGCCAGCGAGTCGAGCACCTGGGGCGAGACCTGGATGTCGCGCGCCTGCTCCAGCCACGTGTACCAGGTGACGCCGACGGCCGAGAGCTGCGCGACCTCCTCGCGACGCAGCCCGGGGGTGCGCCTGCGGCGGCCACGGGGCAGGCCGACCTGCTCGGGGGTGATCCGCTCCCGGCGGCTGCGCAGGAAGTTCGCCAGCTCGTGCCGCCTGATGTCCGTCTCGGTCGCACCGGGAGCCACGCTCGTCATCACACCAGCGTGCCGGACACCCCAGCACATTGCCAGGTGCTCCTGGTACCAGGATGAAGGGACTCTGGTACCGGTCTGGGCGCCGGTCCAGTCTCGATGCCGTGAGTGATTTCTCCGTAACCACGAAGGCACCCGCCACCGGCGCATCCGGGGCGCGGTACGACCACCCGGTGCCCACGCTCGGAGGGCTCGGTCTGTTCACCGTGCTCCTGGGCGGGGCGCTGCCGCTCATCGACTTCTTCATCGTGAACGTCGCCCTGCCCGCCGTCGACCACGACCTGGCCGCCGGTCCCGCCCTCCTGGAACTGGTGGTCGCGGGCTACGGCCTCTCCTACGCCGTGCTGCTCGTCCTCGGCGGGCGTCTCGGCGACATGGCCGGGCGGCGCAGGCTCTTCCTCATCGGCATGGCCGCCTTCGGCCTCACCTCGCTCGCCTGCGGGCTGGCCCCGGACGCCTGGACCCTCGTCGGGGCCCGGGTCGCGCAGGGTGCCGCCGCCGCGCTGATGCTGCCGCAGGTGCTCGCCACCATCCAGGCCGCCACCGCCGGACCCCACCGCGCCCGCGCCATGAGCCTGTACGGGGCCACCGCCGGGCTCTCCATGGTCGCCGGGCAGATCCTCGGCGGTGTCCTGGTCTCCGCGGCCCCGC
The DNA here is from genome assembly GCF_042902585.1 of Streptomyces argenteolus. Classification (GTDB taxonomy): domain Bacteria; phylum Actinomycetota; class Actinomycetes; order Streptomycetales; family Streptomycetaceae; genus Streptomyces; species Streptomyces argenteolus. The sequence goes on along the minus strand of NZ_JBIBEG010000002.1, from coordinate 565,292 downwards.
TGTCCTCGGTGTTCGGTGAGGGCGCGGGCTGGCGCTCGGTGTTCCTGGTGAACGTCCCGGTGGCCGCCGTGGGGCTGTTCCTGGCCGCCCGGTCGATGCCCGAGACGCGCTCGGAGCGGCCCGCGCCCATCGACGTGCCGGGCACGCTGCTGCTGGCCCTCTCGCTGGTGACGCTGCTGGCCCCGCTGACCGAGGGGCGGGCAGCCGGCTGGCCGTGGTGGACCTGGGTGTCGCTGGGCCTGTTCCCGTTCGCCGCGGCGGCCTTCTACCGGGTCGAGCGGCGGGCCGACGCCCTGGGGCGGACCCCGCTGGTGCCGCCGAGCCTGCTGCGGCTCCACTCGCTGCGGCGCGGGCTGACACTCGTGGTGCCCTTCTCCATCGGCTTCGGCGGTTTCATGTTCGTGATCGCCGTGGCCCTCCAGCAAGGCCTGGAGATGGGACCTGCGGCGGCCGGCCTGTCGCTGGCGCCGATGGCCACCGCCTTCTTCCTGGCCTCCCTGGCCGGCCCCCGGCTCGTGCGCCGCTTCGGCAGCAGGGTCGTGACGGCCGGCGGCCTGCTCCAGGGCGTGGGCGTCACGGTGCTGGCGCTGACCGTGTGGCGCGGCTGGCCGGACCTCGGCCCCCTGGGGCTGCTGCCGGGCGTCGCGGTCGCCGGGCTCGGGCAGGGACTGCAACTGCCCGTCCTGATCCGCATCGTGCTGTCCGACGTGCCCTCGGAGCGGGCCGGGGTGGGCGGCGGCGTGATGACGACGACGCAGCAGGCCGCGCTGGCCCTCGGCGTCGCCACGCTCGGCTCGCTCTTCCTCGCGCTGGCGCCCGGGCAGGGGATGCGCGACGCCCTGCTCGTGACGCTGCTGGTGCAACTGGGCACCGTCGTCCTGACGACGCTGCTGAGCCTGCGGCTGCCCCGCGCGGTGGGATGAGCGCGACGTGCGAGGGCCCCGGATCACCGAGGTGATCCGGGGCCCTTGCCGTACGGGGGGGTGCGGGAGGTCAGCTCCCGGCCGGCGCGTCCTGCTCCGGCGAGGCCTCGGCGGCGGCGGCCGCGCGCTCACGCATCTTGCGCACGAGCTCCTGCTTCTTGTCCTCGGCGGCCTTGCGGTCGTCGTTGCGCGCGGTGCCCGCGCCCTGCTGTTCGGCGCGGGACAGCTTCTTGCGCTGCCCGCCCACGCCGAGGAGGTTGTTGCGGCTCTTGGCCACGGGGTTCTCCCGTTCGTAGTGAGGTGGTGAGGATGACGCGTCGTGTATCGATCCGATGGGCGACGGGCGGTCGGGCCCGTCGCGCGCTCACTCGTAGATCTGGAAGAACGAAGACATGCCGAAAAGGTACCCCGGCGCGGGGGGTGCCTCATCCGGTTTTTTTCCGCCGGCGCCCCGCTGCCGCCTCAGGACGCCGGGTCGACCGTTGCCTGGTGCGCCTCGGTCAGGTGCTCCTCGGCCTTCAGCCAGGGCAGGAACTGCGCCCCCTTGCGCCAGCCGCAGGTGGCGCAGGTCAGCTGCCGCCGGGGCCCCGACTTCCGTACGTGGACGACGTGTTCACGGCCGTGCTGGTCCCATCTGCTGACCTTGCTCGTGGTCATGGACGGCATCCTGGCCTCCCCTGTGGACGAGTGCGCCCAGTGTGCCCGAAGCCCCCGGCTCCGTACGCCGGAACCGGGGGCTTCGTTACGAGGACGACGCGGTCAGCAGCCCAGCAGACGGGAGCCGAGGTAGCTCTGGATCTGGTCCAGGGAGACGCGCTCCTGCTTCATCGTGTCGCGCTCGCGCACGGTCACCGCGTTGTCGTCGAGGGTGTCGAAGTCGACGGTGACGCAGAACGGCGTGCCGATCTCGTCCTGGCGACGGTAGCGGCGGCCGATGGCGCCCGCGTCGTCGAACTCGATGTTCCAGTTCTGCCGCAGGTCGGCGGCGAGGCCCTTGGCCTTCGGCGAGAGCTGCGGGTTGCGGGACAGCGGCAGGACGGCGACCTTGACCGGCGCCAGGCGCGGGTCGAGGCGCATCACGGCGCGCTTCTCCATGACGCCCTTGGCGTTGGGGGCCTCGTCCTCGCTGTACGCGTCGAGGAGGAAGGCCAGCAGCGAGCGGCCGACGCCGGCCGCCGGCTCGATGACGTACGGCGTGTAGCGCTCGCCCTTCTCCTGGTCGAAGTAGAAGAGGTCGGTACCCGACGCCTTGGAGTGCGCCTTGAGGTCGTAGTCCGTGCGGTTGGCGACGCCCTCCAGCTCGCCCCACTCGCTGCCGCCGAAGCGGAAGCGGTACTCGATGTCAGCGGTGCGCTTGGAGTAGTGGGAGAGCTTCTCCTGCGGGTGCTCGAACCACCGCATGTTCTCCTCGCGCAGGCCCAGGCCGGTGTACCAGTTCCAGCGCTGCTCCATCCAGTACTCCTGCCACTGCTCGTCCTCGCCCGGCTTGACGAAGAACTCCATCTCCATCTGCTCGAACTCGCGCGTGCGGAAGATGAAGTTGCCCGGAGTGATCTCGTTCCGGAAGGACTTGCCCATCTGCGCGATACCGAACGGCGGCTTCTTGCGCGAGGTCTGGAGCACCTGGCCGAAGTTGGTGAAGATGCCCTGGGCCGTCTCGGGACGCAGGTAGGCGACCGAGCCGGAGTCCTGGGTCGGGCCGAGGTGGGTGGAGAGCAGACCCGAGAACTGCTTGGGCTCGGTGAAGGTGCCCTTGTTACCGCAGTTGGGGCAGTTGAGGTCGGCCAGGCCGTTCACGGGCGGCTTGCCGTGCTTCTCCTCGTACGCCTCCTCCAGGTGGTCGGCGCGGTAGCGCTTGTGACAGGAGGTGCACTCGGTGAGCGGGTCCGAGAACGTGGCGACGTGGCCGGAGGCGACCCAGACCTCGGGGGCAAGGATGACCGACGAGTCGATACCGACCACGTCCTCGCGCGAGGTGACCATGTAGCGCCACCACTGGCGCTTGAGGTTCTCCTTCAGCTCGACGCCCAGGGGCCCGTAGTCCCAGGCGGCTTTCTGGCCACCGTAGATCTCACTGCAGGGGTAGACGAAGCCACGGCGCTTGCTCAGGCTGACGATGGTGTCGATCTTGTCGGCGGCCACGGTGCTCTCTTCATTACGACGGCGAAATTGGACAGGGACGGCGCGCGGCGCCTCGGTGGGGGTGGTGGTGCGGGAGACGGGCGGGCGAATGCCCCAGATTACCGGCGGGCGCACCCCCCGGATCAAATCGGTGGGGCGCATCGCGGTCACGACGTCCGGATCCGGGCATCTGATCAGCCTTGTTGACAATCGTTTCCACATTTGTTGAAAATGACTGTCATGAACGTACGCCGCCTGATACCCACCACCGCCGTCGCGGGAGCCGTCGCCCTCGGCCTCACCGCGCTCTCCGCCTGCTCCTCGTCCGACGCGGCCGAGGGGAGCCGGGACGGCAAGCTGAACGTGGTGGCGTCCTTCTACCCGATGCAGTTCCTCGCCGAGGAGATAGGCGGAAGCCACGTCTCGGTCACCTCGCTGACGAAGCCCGGCGTGGAACCGCACGACCTGGAGCTCTCCCCCCAGCAGATCGGCGGCCTGAGCGACGCCGACTACATCCTGTACCTCAAGAACGTCCAGCCCGCCGTCGACGACGCCGTGGCGCAGGCCGGTGTCGAGAACACCGTGGACGCGGCCGAGCTCACCACGCTGGAGAGCCACGGCTCGGCCGTCGACGACCACGACCACGGCGCCGGCGAGCACGAGGGCGAGGAGCACGCGGGCGAGGAGGCGGGCCTCGACCCCCACATCTGGCTCGACCCCGTGAAGTACGCCGAGGTCGCCGAGGGCGTCGGGAAGTCCCTGGAGAAGGCGGACCCCGACCACGCGGCGGACTACCGCAAGAACACCGAGAGCCTGGTCGCCGAGCTGAACACGCTGGACAAGGCCTACGAGACCGGGCTGAAGAACACCGCCACGAAGACCTTCATCACCACGCACTCCGCCTTCGGGTACCTCGCCGAGCGCTACGGCCTCACCCAGGAGGGCATCGCCGGCATCGACCCCGAGGCCGAGCCCAGCCCCGCCCGGATCGAGGAGATCCACCACGTCGCCGAGGAGAACAAGGCCACCACGGTGTTCTTCGAGACGCTCGCCAGCGACAAGACCGCCAAGACCCTGGCCGACGACCTCAACCTGCGGACGGCCGTCCTGGACCCGCTGGAGGGAATTACCGACAAGTCCGCGGGCGCTGACTACACCGAGGTCATGGAGTCCAACCTGGCCGCGCTGGAGAAGGCCCTCGGCGCGAAGTGACCCGAGCAACACCCGAACCAGCCGCAGCACCGGAGGCGAGCATGCCCGAGCCCAGTACGCCAGAAGCCGTGATCAGCATGCGCGGAGCCACGGCGACGCTCGGCGCGCGCCCGGTGCTGCGCGGTGTCGACCTCACCGTCCACCGCGGTGAGGTCGTGGCCCTGCTGGGGGCCAACGGCTCCGGCAAGTCCACCGCCGTGCGCTCGGTCATCGGCCAGGTGCCGCTGACCGCCGGGACCGTCGAGCTGTTCGGCACGCCGCTGCGCAGGTTCCGGCAGTGGGCCCGTGTCGGTTACGTACCGCAGCGCACCACGGCGGCCGGCGGCGTCCCGGCCACGATCCGCGAGGTGGTCGCCTCCGGGCGGCTGTCGCGCACGAAGCTCAGGGTGCCCGGCCGGGCGGACCGGGCGGCCGTGGACCGGGCCATCGAGCTCGTCGGCCTCACCGAGCGCGCCAAGGACTCGGTGAACGCCCTCTCCGGCGGCCAGCACCAGCGGGTGCTGATCGCCCGCGCCCTCGTCGCCGAGCCCGAGGTCCTGATCATGGACGAGCCCATGGCAGGCGTCGACCTGGCCAGCCAGGAGATCCTCGCCGCCACGCTGCGCGAGCAGGTCGCCGGCGGGGCGACGGTGCTGCTCGTCCTGCACGAGCTCGGCGCGCTGGAACCGCTGATCGACCGGGCGATCGTCCTGCGTGACGGCTGTGTCATGCACGACGGGCCGCCCCCCGAGGCCGTGGGCCAGCACGCGCTGCCCGGCCACGACCACGTACACCCCCACGCGGCCACCGAGCCCGTACGGACGGGACTGCTGACCTGATCATGCTGGAATTCCTGAACCCCCCCTTCATGCAGCGGGCCCTGATCGCGGCCGTCCTGGTCGGCATCACCGCCCCCGCCATCGGCATCTACCTCGTCCAGCGCCGCCAGGCCCTGATGGGCGACGGCATCGGCCACGTCGCGATGACCGGTGTCGGCCTCGGCTTCCTGCTCTCCACCAACCCGGTGTGGATGGCGACGCTCGTCGCCGTCGCCGGTTCGGTCGTGATGGAGCTCATCCGCTGGTACGGACGCACCCGCGGCGACATCGCCCTGGCCATGTTGTTCTACGGCGGCATGGCGGGCGGGGTGATGCTGATCAACCTCTCGGACACCGGCTCCAACGCCAATCTGACCTCGTACCTCTTCGGCTCCCTGTCGACGGTCTCCGAGGAGGACGTCACCGCGATCGTCGTCCTGGCCGCCTTCGTGGTGCTGGTCACCGTGGGGCTGCGGCGGCAGCTGTTCGCCGTCAGCCAGGACGAGGAGTTCGCCCGGGTCACGGGACTGCCGGTGCGCGTGCTCAACCTGCTGGTCGCCGTGACGGCAGCCGTCACGGTCACCGTGGCGATGCGGGTCGTCGGCCTGCTGCTGGTCAGCGCGCTGATGGTGGTGCCGGTCGCCGCCGCCCAGCAGATCTCGAAGTCCTTCAAGGTGACGTTCGTCCTGGCCGTCGTCATCGGTACGGCGGTCACCCTGGCCGGCACCGTGACCTCGTACTACCAGGACGTGCCCCCCGGCGCGACGATCGTGCTGCTGGCCATCGCCGCGTTCGTCCTGCTCACCGCGCTCGCCACGCCGCTGGCCCGCCGGCGCGCGAAGGAACGCGGGAGCGAGGCGGACCGGTGCACCCTTGAGGTACCGGCGGCCCGCCCGGCGTCGGACGACGTGCGGGTGTGACCGTGCCGCCGGGCCGGGCTGGCACAATGGCCCGACGTACGTACGGGCGACACGAGGAGGCAGCTGTGGCGACGGCGCCGATCAGTGGCACGAACGCGGCACCGGTACGCGGCCGGTCCACCCGGCAGCGGGCGGCGGTCGCGGCGGCCCTCGACGAGGTCGACGAGTTCCGCAGCGCCCAGGACCTGCACGACGTGCTCAAGCACCGGGGCGACTCGGTGGGCCTGACCACGGTCTACCGCACGCTCCAGTCCCTCGCCGACGCCGGCGAGGTCGACGTGCTGCGCACGACGGACGGCGAGGCCGTCTACCGGCGCTGCTCGACCGGTGACCACCACCACCATCTGGTGTGCCGCGTCTGCGGCAAGGCCGTCGAGGTGGAGGGCCCGGCCGTGGAGCAGTGGGCCGAGACCGTCGCCGCACAGCACGGCTACGTGAACGTGGCCCACACCGTCGAGATCTTCGGCACCTGCGCGGAGTGCGCGGCCGAGCGGAGCTGACCACCGGTGGGGGCCCCGGCCACCGGGGCCCCCACCGCCGGGCTCACGCCTTGGTGATCTCCTCTGCCCCGCCGAAGCGCCGGTCGCGCCGGGCGAACTCCAGGCAGGCACGCCACAGGTCCCGGCGGTCGAAGTCCGGCCACAGGACGTCCTGGAAGACCATCTCCGCGTACGCGCTCTGCCAGATCAGGTAGTTGGACGTGCGCTGCTCCCCGCTGGGGCGTACGAAGAGGTCCACGTCCGGCATGTCCGGGTAGTAGATGTACTTCGCGAAGGTCTTCTCGTTGACCTTCGAGGGGTCGAGCTTCCCGGCGGCGACGTCCTGGGCGATGCGCTGCGCCGCGTCGGCGATCTCGGCCCGGCCGCCGTAGTTGACGCAGAAGTACAGCGTCATCCTGTCGTTGTCCTTGGTCTGCTCCTGGGCGACCTGGAGCTCCTGGACGACGGACTTCCAGAGCTTCGGCATGCGGCCGACCCAGCGGATGCGGATGCCGAGCTCGTCCATCTCGTCGCGGCGGCGGCGGATGACGTCCCGGTTGAAGTTCATGAGGAACTTCACCTCGTCCGGCGAGCGCTTCCAGTTCTCCGTGGAGAAGGCGTACAGCGAGAGGTTCTTGACGCCCATCTCGATACAGCCCTTGAGGACGTCCATGACGACGCCCTCACCGACCTTGTGGCCCTCGGTGCGCGGCAGGCCCCGCTCCTTGGCCCAGCGGCCGTTGCCGTCCATCACGACGGCCACGTGCTTGGGCACGAGCTCGCCGGGGATCTTCGGCGGGGTGGCGCCGGAGGGGTGCGGCTCGGGGGTCTTGTACTCACGCCGGTTACGGCCGCCGAGCATCCCGCGTACTGCCATGGGCTTCTCTCGTCTCCCTGTGTCACTTCTCTACGTACCGCAGCGAGCGCAGACCGCGCTCCAGATGCCAGTGCAGGTAGGCGGACACCAGCCCGCTCCCCTCCCTGACATGACGCGCCTCGGACGCGTCCGCCGTCTCCCAGTCACCGGTGAGCAGAGCGCTCAGCAGTTCGACGGCCTCCGCCGAGGGTACGACGCTGCCGGGCACCCGGCAGTCGCCGCATATGACGCCGCCCGCCGCGACGGAGAAGAACCGGTTCGGTCCGGGCATTCCGCACTTGGCGCAGTCGTCGAAGCTCGGCGCGTAGCCGTTGACGGCCAGGGAGCGCAGCAGGAAGGCGTCCAGGATGAGGTTCGGCGCGTGCTCGGCGCGCGCGAGGGTGCGCAGCCCGCCGACGAGCAGGAGGTACTGCTGGACCGCGGGTTCGCCCTCGTGGTCGGTGAAGCGCTCGGCGGTCTCCAGCATCGCGGTGCCCGCGGTGTACCGGGCGTAGTCGGAGACGATGCCGCCCCCGTACGGAGCGATCGTCTCGCTCTGGGTGCACAGGGGGAGGCCGCGGCCGACGAGCTCGCTGCCCCGTGCGAAGAACTGCACGTCCACGTGCGAGAAGGGTTCGAGCCGCGCCCCGAACTTCGACTTGGTGCGGCGCACCCCGCGGGCGACGGCACGCACCCGCCCGTGGCCGCGGGTCAGGATCGTGATGATCCGGTCGGCCTCGCCCAGCTTCTGCGTACGCAGCACGACGCCGTCGTCCCGGAACAAGCTCATGGGCCCATTGTCGCCCACCGGGGCGCCGGCCCACGAAGCGGTTCCGGAGCGGTGCGGGGCCGGGGCGGGCCCCGGGACCCTCCAGGAGCCCCCAGGCGCCCTGTGAGGGCCGTACGGGGCCTACGAGGGCGTACGGGCCGCCGCGGCCAGCAGCTCCGCGGTGTCGGCGGGGCAGAGCTGGAGCGCGCCGCCGACCATCGTGAGCACCTCCCGCTCGGCCTGGCTGTACGGTCCGTCGGCGAGCGCGATCCTGGCGCCCCGCAGCAGGACGCCCTCGCGGCCGGCGACGGCCAGGTGGGGCGCCAGGGGTTCCAGGACCTCGTGCAGCTCGATGGCGAGGGCGGCGCCGCAGGCCTCGGCCGCCGGGTCGGAGGTGCCGCAGCCGGTGTCGGCGGCGAGCACCTCGACGATGGTGAAGAGCTGCTCCTGGGTGCAGTCGTCGAGTCCGGCGTCGCGGACGACGGCCGCGGCGGTCTCCAGAACCGTACGGGAGGTGGTGCCACCCGCCGCGAGCACGGCGAGCGTGACCGTGTGCACGGCCTCGCGGAGCATGGCGGAGAAGTGTGTCGTGGTGGGGTGGTCGAGGGCGTCGGTCGCGAAGTGCGCCCGGCAGGCGGCGCATTCGACGACGGGTCCGGCGCTTCCCCGGTTCAGCAGCGGCAGGCCGAGGACCGTCAGGCGGTGACGGCCGGTGAGGCGCCGGTAGTTGCGGTCGCCACCGCAGCCCGGGCAGAAGAACTCGCCGTCACCGACGGCGTCCCAGACGGTGCGGATGCCGCAGATGCGCAGCTTTGTGGCGCTTTGTCCTTTGGCTGTCCGCACGTCGCACACCTCCGTAACGCCACGGCAACATTGCCGCGTTGGACGTGATGTTAGCCACATGCGTGATGTGGCGTCAGTATCCCGGACGTCACAACACCGGGAGATGGCCGAACCCCGCCCACCCTCGGAGGGTGAACGGGGTTCGCGGGCCGGTCGGTTCGGCAGCCTCTCGGACGTTTGTCCGTGATGCCGCCCGCCGGTGTCAGCGGGTCGCGCGGTTGACCGCGGAGACCACGGCCTTGAGCGAGGCACGCGTGGTGTTGGCGTCGATCCCGATGCCCCACAGCACCTTGCCGTCGATGGCGCACTCGATGTAGGAGGCCGCCTGCGCGCTCGCGCCCTCGCTCATCGTGTGCTCGGTGTAGTCCAGCAGGCGGGCGTCGATGCCGATGGCCTGCAGCGCGTCGAAGAACGCGGAGATCGGGCCGTTGCCCGTGCCGGTCAGCACCGTGTCCGCGCCGTCGACCGTGGCCTCGACGGTGATCGTGTCCTGCCCGTCGGAGCCGGTCGTCGTCTGGCCGGAACGGATCTGCACGCGCCCCCAGGCGTTCTCCGGGTTCGGCAGGTACTCGTCCCGGAAGGTCGACCAGATCTGGCCCGGCGTGACCTCGCCGCCCTCGGCGTCGGTCTTGGCCTGAATGATCCGGGAGAACTCGATCTGCATGCGGCGCGGCAGGTCCAGCTTGTGGTCGTTCTTCAGGACGTACGCGATGCCGCCCTTGCCCGACTGCGAGTTGACCCGGATGACGGCCTCGTAGGAGCGGCCGACGTCCTTCGGGTCGATCGGCAGGTACGGGACGGCCCACTCGATGTCGTCGACCGTCCTGCCCTGGGCGGCGGCGTCGGCCTCCATCGCGTCGAAGCCCTTCTTGATGGCGTCCTGGTGGGAGCCGGAGAAGGCCGTGTAGACCAGGTCGCCCGCGTAGGGGTGGCGCGGGTGGACCTCCATCTGGTTGCAGTACTCGCTGGTGCGGCGGATCTCGTCGATCTGCGAGAAGTCGATCTGCGGGTCGACGCCCTGCGAGAAGAGGTTCATGCCCAGCGTGACCAGGTCGACGTTGCCGGTGCGCTCGCCCTGGCCGAACAGGCAGCCCTCGATGCGGTCGGCGCCGGCCATGATGGCCAGTTCGGCGGCGGCGACGGCGGTACCCCGGTCGTTGTGGGGGTGGACCGACAGGCAGACGTACTCGCGGCGGGACAGGTTGCGCGACATCCACTCGAAGCGGTCCGCGTGGGTGGAGGGCGTCGAACGCTCCACGGTGGCGGGCAGGTTGAGGATGATCTCGCGGCCCTCCGCGGGCTGCCAGACGTCACAGACCGCCTCGCAGACCTCCAGGGCGAAGTCCAGCTCGGTGTCGGTGAAGATCTCCGGGCTGTACTGGTAGCCGAAGATCGTCTCGTCGCCCAGGATCTTGTCGGCGTACTCCATGACCAGCCGCGTGCCGTCCACGGCGATCTGCTTGACCTCCTCCTTCGAGCCACGGAAGACCACGCGGCGGAAGGTGGGGGCGGTGGCGTTGTACAGGTGCACGGTGGCGCGATGGGCGCCGCGCAGCGATTCGACGGTGCGCTCGATCAGTTCCTCGCGGGCCTGCGTCAGGACGGAGATCGTCACGTCCTCGGGGATCGCGCCCTCTTCGATGATGGAGCGCACGAACGCGAAGTCGGTCTCGCCGGAGGACGGGAAGCCGACCTCGATCTCCTTGTAGCCCATGCGTACGAGCAGGTCGAACATCTCGCGCTTGCGGGCCGGCGACATCGGGTCGATCAGGGCCTGGTTGCCGTCGCGCAGGTCCGTGGACAGCCAGCGGGGCGCCACGGTGATGCGGTTGTCCGGCCACGTGCGGTCGGCGATGTCCACGGCCTCGTAGCCGCGGTACTTGTGCACCGGCATCCCGGACGGCTTCTGCAGCTGCGTCGCGTTGGTGACCGGGGTGCGGCCACCCACGGGGGTGGCGGCTGCGTCGGCGTGCGCGGAAGGGTTCACTGCGGTCATGGCGTACGGCTCCTCTGAGGTCCAGCAGGGGCGGCCGACTGTGTCGCTGCAACAGCGAACTCCGCGGGGAGGGAGCCGGCCTACGACTACAGGCCCTCGCCGCGGCAGCTAAGAAGGAGCAGCCCGAAACGCATGATGCGGCCACATTAACCGAGGGGCGCCTGGTGCGTCGGTCCGTATCAGTATGCGGGATCAGGCCCGCATGAAGGCAGAACGGTGATACATCACTCTATTTCGTCAATCGTAATCGCACTTAGTGACAGCACGGTGACGGAGTGCCACAGTCATTTGCATGCAGCCTCGACCGAACAACGGGCTCCAGCCCGTCTTCTGCACCATCGTGCCGCCCCACCTCCTCGACAAGCTGTCCCAGGCCGACGACCCGCTCCTGGCCGATCCCGCGCGCCGCACCCTGGCGGCCGACGCGGCCCGGCGCCACCACCGGCGCGTGACCGCGCTGGCCTGGACCCCCCAGGCCGCCCGCACCTCGGCTCCGGTCCCCAGCAAGCCCCACCGCACCCTGTACGACTGCCGGCACGGCACGGACCTGCCGGGCGTGAAGGTCCGTGACGAGGGGGACGACCCCACCCGGGACGCCAGCGTCAACCGCGCGTACGCGGGACTGGGCGCCACCTTCGACCTGCTGCTGACGGAGTACGGCCGCAGCTCGATCGACGGCAAGGGGCTGCCCCTCATCGGCTCCGTGCACTACGACGAGCAGTACAACAACGCGTTCTTCGACGGCGAGCAGATGGTCTTCGGGGACGGCGACGGGGAGATCTTCCTCGACTTCACCCTCGCCATCGACGTGATCGCCCACGAGCTGGCGCACGGGCTCACCCAGTACACCGCCAACCTGGCGTACGAGGGCCAGTCGGGCGCCCTCAACGAGTCGGTGTCGGACGTCTTCGGCTCCCTGGTCAAGCAGCACTCGCTGGGTCAGAGCGCGGACCAGGGCGACTGGCTGATCGGCGAGGGGCTGCTCGCCCCCCGGGTCAGCGGCGTCGCGCTGCGCTCGATGAAGGCTCCGGGCACGGCGTACGACGACGACGTGCTCGGCAAGGACCCGCAGCCGGCGTCGATGGACGACTACGTCGAGACGGAGGACGACAACGGCGGGGTCCACATCAACTCCGGTATCCCCAACCGCGCCTTCTACCTGCTGGCCACGGCGCTGGGCGGCAACGCGTGGGAGCGGGCCGGCCGGATCTGGTTCGACGTGCTGACCGGCGGCGAACTGACCCAGGACGCGTCCTTCACGGACTTCGCCAAGCTGACCGTCACGGCGGCGCAGCACAGGTTCGGGGAGGGCGACGAGGCCGAGGCGGTGCTGAAGGCGTGGTCGGAGGTGGGCGTGCCGACACGCTGACCGGGTAGGTACGAGCCGGCCCCGTCCGGACGGGGCCAGGCAGGAGCAGGACGCATGCGTATTCAGGTGAGCCGGACCGGCGGGTTCGCCGGCATCGCACGCCGGGGCGAGGTCGACACGGCGGGGAGGCCGGACGCCGCGGAGTGGGAGGCCCTGGCAGAAGCGGCGCTCGTCGCCGACCGGGGCGGCCCGCAGGCAGGGGTGCCCGACGGCTTCCGCTATCGGATCACGGTGGGCGACCGGGCGGTCGACTGCGCGGATCCACGGCTGACCGAGGCGCAGCGGGCGCTGGTCTCCCGGGTCCTGAAAGAGGGCGCGTAGACCCGGGTGGTGCTGCCGGGCCTGCCTTCGGGAGGTGTCCGCCCGGGCCTGCGCCCGGGCGGCGTCCGTCCGCCGACCCGGGCAGGCCGGCGGACGCCTCAGAAGCCCAGCTTGCGCAGCTGCTTCGGGTCCCGCTGCCAGTCCTTGGCGACCTTCACGTGCAGGTCCAGGAAGACCGGCGTGCCCAGCAGTGCCTCGATGTGCTTGCGCGACTTCGTTCCGACGTCCTTGAGCCGCTTGCCCTTCGGGCCGATGATGATGCCCTTCTGGCTGGGCCGCTCGATGTAGACGTTCGCGTGGATGTCCAGCAGGGGCTTGTCCGCCGGACGGTCCTCGCGGGGCAGCATCTCCTCGACGACGACCGCGATGGAGTGCGGCAGTTCGTCCCGTACGCCTTCGAGCGCGGCCTCGCGGATGAGCTCGGCGACCATGACCATCTCGGGCTCGTCGGTGAGGTCGCCCTCCGGGTAGAGCGGGGGGCTCTCGGGCAGGAGCGGGGCGATCAGGTCGGCCAGGAGACCGACCTGCTGGTCCTTGACCGCCGAGACCGGGATGATCTCCGCCCACTCGAAGCCGAGCTCGTCGGCCAGCGCGGAGACGGCGAGCAGCTGCTCGGCGAGCGCCTTGGACTCGACCAGGTCGGTCTTGGTGATGATCGCGATCTTCGGGGTCTTCCTGATCCCGGCGAGTTCCTTGACGATGTACTTGTCGCCGGGGCCGAGCTTCTGGTCGGCGGGCAGGCAGAAGCCGATGACGTCGACCTCGGCCCAGGTGGTCCGCACGACGTCGTTCAGCCGCTCTCCGAGCAGGGTGCGCGGCTTGTGGAGGCCGGGCGTGTCCACCAGGATCAGCTGGGCGTCGTCACGGTGCACGATGCCCCGCACGGTGTGCCTGGTGGTCTGGGGGCGGTTGGAGGTGATCGCCACCTTCTGGCCGACCAGAGCGTTCGTGAGGGTGGACTTGCCCGCGTTGGGGCGGCCCACGAAGCAGGCGAAGCCGGCCCGGTGGGGGGCGGTGTTCTCAGCCTGCTGCGCAGCGGCTTCGGTGTTCGGGCGAGCGCTCATGGCGCCCATTCTCCCCGATCCCGGCGGCGCCGATGCACAGCAGGGCGAGCCCGGGCCCGAATCAGCCCGCCGTGACCGTGGCGCGCAGGGTCCCGTCGGGGCCCGCGAGCAGCACGGGCGTGTCCGGGCCGCCCAGGTCACGGACGGCCGCGCGGTCGGCGTCGGAGGCGGCGCCGGCCTCGGAGACGACGGCCGCCGCCTCCAGGGACGTGGCACCGCTGGCCACCGCCATCGCGACGGCGGTCTGCAGCGCGCTGAGCTTCAGCGACTCCAGGGCCACGGTGCCGGCGGCGTACGTACGTCCGGTCTCGTCCCGTACGGCGGCACCCTCCGGCACCGCGTTCCGGGCGCGGACGCTGCGGGCCAGCGTGACGATCTTGCGGTCCTCGGCGCCGAGGGCGTTGTCATCGGTCATGTGCTGAGCATACGAAGGGGCCGGACCCGTCCGCCGCAACGGGGGTCCGCTCACCCCGGGACGGGGTACATCGAACCGCGCCGTCCTTCGGGCGAGGCCAGCCACTGGAGCTTGGCCTCCGTCCCGGTGTCCGGCAGCGGGGTGTGCAGGACGATCACCAGGTCGGGGCGGGCGGGCACCCGCAGCTGGGTGGACTCCACGCACAGCGTGCCGACCAACGGGTGGGTGAGCTCCTTGCGGACCTGGCCGCCCGGAGTGACGTCGCGCCGGTCCCAGAGCGCCGAGAACTCGTCGCTGAGCTCCCTCGCCTCGTCGACCACTGCCCGGAACCCCTCGTCGTCGGGATGGTCGGAGCAGGCGGCCCGGTACTGGGCGACAACCTGGGAAGCGATGGTCTCCCAGTGTTTCGACCGGGCCCGGTACACCGGGTCGGTGAAGAACGCGATCATGCAGTTCTGCACGATCCCCGGGCGCATGCCGAGCACCGCCGACGCGGCGTCGTTGTAGAGCACCGTGTTCCAGTACCGGTCCATGATGTGGGCGGGGAACGGCATCCAGGCGTCGATGAGCCGGGTCAGCCCCTCGCACATGTCGCGGTGCGCCGGATCGACCTCCAGGGCGGGCGGGTTGAGCCCGGCCAGGACGTAGAGGTGGCGGCGCTCCGCGCTGGTGAGGCGCAGCACCCTGGCGACGGAGTCCAGGACCTGCGGCGAGACGGTGATGTCGCGGCCCTGTTCGAGCCACTGGTACCAGGAGACGCCCACGCCCGCGAGGACGGCGACCTCCTCCCGGCGCAGTCCGGGCGTACGCCGGCGGCCTCCGCCGTCCGGCAGACCCGCGTCGGCCGGGCTGACCCTGGCCCTGCGGCTCCGCAGGAACTCGCGCAGTTCGGCGAGGCGGTGGGCCTTGTCGTCGGTGGCACGGGCCGTGCTGTCACGAACCGCGCTGTCGTGCTGGGCCGGTGAGGCCACGTACTCCCCCTGGTGTCCGTGTGCTCCTGGCTGGTGGCGTCTTCCCCTGACTGGTGGTGCGGCCAACAGGATAAGTGGCCGCTCCCCACGGATATTCCGGTCCGCCCACGCTGGGGGACATGGCAATCGAATCCCCGACCTCCGCTTCCTCCCGCACCGTCGCCCCGGTGCCCGAGGCCCCACCCTCCCTCTCCGGCCGGGCGCGCCTGGTGCTCTTCGCGCTGTGCGCGGCCCAGTTCATGGTGGCGCTCGACTTCTCCGTCCTGAACGTGGCGCTGCCCGTCCTCGGTGAGGACCTGGGCCTGAGCCGGTCCGGGCTCCAGTGGGCCGTCACCGCGTTCGCCCTGCCGTCCGGCGGGTTCCTGCTGCTCTTCGGCCGGATCGCCGATCTCTACGGCAGGCGCAGGCTGTTCCTCGTCGGCCTTGCCGTCTTCGGGGCGGCCTCGCTGCTGGCCACACTGGCGTGGAACCCCGCGTCGTTCCTGGCCGGCCGGGCGCTCCAGGGGCTCGGCGCCGCGGTGATCGTGCCGACCGGGATGTCCCTGCTGACCACCACGTTCCCGGAGGGGCCGCTGCGGGACCGGGCGCTGGGCATCAGCGGAACCCTGCTCTCACTGGGCTTCACCGTCGGCATGGTCTCGGGCGGTGTGCTCACCGACACCCTGGGCTGGCGCTCCACCATGGCGCTCCTGGCCGGCGCGGCTGTGATCGTGCTGCTCCTGGCCCCGAGGCTGCTCGCCGAGTCGCGTACGCCGGAACGCCCGAAGCTGGACGTGCCCGGGGCCGTCACGGTCACCGGTGGGCTGCTCTCCCTGATCTACGCGCTGTCGACGGCGGCCGAGCGCGGCTTCGGGGGCACGGACGTGCGGATCACCCTGGTGCTGGGCGTGGCCCTGCTGACCGCGTTCGTGGTCGTCGAGTCGCGCTCGGCGGCCCCGCTCGTCTCCCTGCCGATGCTGAGGCGCCGGACGGTGGCCTTCGGGAACCTGGGCGGCCTGGCGACCTTCTCGCTGATGAGCACCATCGTCTTCGTCCTGACGCTCTACCTCCAGGAGCTGCTGCACCTCTCGGCGCTCGGCACCGGGCTCGTCTTCGGGGTGCAGGGCCTCGTGTCGGTGGCCGCCGGGATGTACGCCGCGCGGATCGTGGGCCGGTTCGGCGCCCGCCGGACGCTGGTGATGTCGCTGCTGGGCCAGGGGGTCTTCATCGGCGCCCTGCTGGGCCTGGGCGAGGACTCGGGTGTCCTGCTCGCCACGGTGGCGGTGTCGCTGGCGAGCGCCTGCCACCTGGGCGCGATCATCGCGTACGGGCTGACGGTGACCTCCGGCGTTCCGGACGGGGAGCAGGGGCTGGCGACCGGACTGGTCACCACGACCCAGCAGGTGGGTATCACGGTGGGCATCCCGCTGCTGGGCGTGCTGTCGACCACCCAGGGCTCGCTGTTCGACGGCGTCCGGCTGGTGGTGGCCGTGGCGGCGGTGATCCTGATCGCGACGGGGCTGCTGGTGGGGGCCGGTCTGCGCAGGACCGCCTGAGCACGCGAAGGCGTCCTGTGCGGCTAGGGCCGGTCCAGGCGCAGCCGCTGCGCCTTGGGGAGGCCGGCCACCACCAGGTCGTAACTGTCCTCCACGAGCTCCCGGACCATCCGGTCCGGGAGCTCGGAGACCGTCACGGTGTTCCAGTGCCGCTTGTTCAGGTGGTAGCCGGGGACGATCGCGGCGTGCTTCTCCCGCAGCCGCAGCGCCTCGTCCGGATCGCACTTGAGGCTGACCTTCAGGGGCCGCGCGTCCAGCACGCTGAGGGCGAACATCTTGCCCAGGACCTTGAAGACCGAGGCCTCGGGTCCGAAGGGGAACTCCTCGACGCCCGCCTCGAACTCCAGGCACAGGGCGCGCAGCTCCTGGGGGGTCATACCGGCTCCGTTCCCTCCGGTTCCACGAGCACGGTCACGATCTTGTTCCTGCGGCCGGCCGGCGACTCGGCGGTCAGGCGCAGCTTGCGTCCGTCGGGGAGGTCGACGATCGCGGTGGCACCGGAGATCGGCACCCTTCCGAGCGCCTTCGCCAGCAGGCCGCCGACCGTCTCCACGTCCTCGTCGTCGTACGAGTCGAGGCCGAACAGCTCACCGAGGTCGCCGATGTCGAGCCGGGCGGTGACCCGGAAGCAGCCGTTCTCCAGCTCCTGGACCGGCGGGAGTTCACGGTCGTACTCGTCGGTGATCTCACCGACGATCTCCTCGAGGATGTCCTCGATGGTGACGATGCCGGCCGTGCCTCCGTACTCGTCGATGACGACGGCGACGTGGCTGCGGTCCTGCTGCATCTCGCGCAGCAGGTCGCCGGCGTTCTTCGTGTCGGGGACGAACGCGGCGGGGCGCATCGCCGTGGAGACCAGGTCGGCCTCCGCGTCCCGGTTGATGTGCGTCTTGCGGACGAGGTCCTTGAGGTAGACGATCCCGACCATGTCGTCCTCGTTCTCCCCGGTGACGGGGATGCGGGAGAAGCCCGAGCGCAGCGCGAGGGTGAGTGCCTGACGGACCGTCTTGTAGCGCTCGATGCAGACCAGGTCGGTGCGGGGCACCATCACCTCGCGCACGAGGGTGTCGCCGAGCTCGAAGACCGAGTGCACCATGCGGCGTTCCTCGTCCTCGATGAGCGACTCCTGCTCGGCGAGGTCGACCATCGCGCGCAGTTCGGCCTCACTGGCGAAGGGGCCCTTGCGGAAGCCCTTGCCGGGGGTCAGGGCGTTGCCCAGGAGGATCAGCAGCTGCGGGACCGGCCCCATGATCCTGGCCAGCGGCAGCAGGACGTACGCCGCGGCCGTGGCGGTGTTCAGCGGGTGCTGGCGGCCGATGGTGCGCGGCGAGACCCCGATGGCGACGTAACTGACGAGGACCATGACGCCCATGGCGACGGCCAGCGCCTGCCAGGTCTCGGTGAACTCCTGGAGGCAGGCGTACGTGACGAGCACCCCGGCGGACATCTCGCAGGCCACCCGGACGAGGAGCGCGACGTTGAGGTAGCGGGTGGGGTCGGCGGCGACCTGTTCCAGCTTGGCGCTGCCGCGGCGCCCGGCCCGGACGGCCTCGGCGGCACGGAAGCTCGACGTGCGCGCTATCCCGGCCTCGGCGCAGGCCGCGAGCCAGCCGACGACGATCAGCAGGACGGCCCCGGAGACGAGGGGGACGCTCACGAGACGGTGGGGGCCGGGGACGGACCGGTCAGCCCGCGCTCGCCGCGCCAGCCGTCCACGATCGCCGCCTGGAGACCGAACATCTCGGCCTTCTCGTCCGGCTCCTCGTGGTCGTAACCGAGGAGGTGCAGCACTCCGTGGACGGTCAGGAGCTGGAGCTCCTCGTCCATGGAGTGCCGCGTCTCGGCGTCCTCACCCTGCTTCCGGGCGACCTCCGGGCAGAGCACGATGTCACCGAGGAGCCCCTGCGGGGGCTCCTCGTCGTCCTTGGCCGGCGGACGGAGCTCGTCCATCGGGAAGGACATGACATCCGTCGGGCCCGGGAGGTCCATCCACTGGATGTGGAGCTGCTCCATGGCGGCCGTGTCCACCACGATCACCGACAGTTCGGACAGCGGGTGGATCCGCATCCGGGCGAGGGCGTAGCGGGCGATGTCGAGGATCGCCTGCTCGTCGACCTCGGTTCCGGACTCGTTGTTGACGTCGATCGACATGGTGCGCTGCGACTACTTCCCGTTGCGGCCGGTGCGGCCGTCTGCGTTGTCGTACTTCTCGTACGCGTCGACGATACGGCCGACGAGCTTGTGCCGGACGACATCCTGGGAGGTGAGCCTGGAGAAGTGCACGTCCTCGACGTCGTCCAGGATCTCCTGGACCTGACGCAGACCGCTCTTGGTGCCGCCCGGGAGGTCCACCTGGGTGACGTCACCGGTGACGACGATCTTCGAGTCGAAACCGAGGCGGGTGAGGAACATCTTCATCTGCTCGGCGCTGGTGTTCTGCGCCTCGTCGAGAATGATGAAGGCGTCGTTCAGGGTCCGTCCGCGCATGTACGCGAGCGGAGCGACCTCGATCGTGCCCGCGGCCATGAGCCGGGGGATCGAGTCGGGGTCGAGCATGTCGTGCAGGGCGTCGTAGAGCGGGCGCAGATAAGGGTCGATCTTGTCGAAGAGCGTGCCCGGAAGGAAGCCGAGCCGCTCCCCCGCCTCGACGGCGGGCCTGGTCAGGATGATCCGGCTGACCTGCTTGGACTGCAGGGCCTGGACCGCCTTGGCCATGGCCAGATAGGTCTTCCCGGTGCCCGCGGGACCGATGCCGAACACGATCGTGTGCTTGTCGATCGCGTCGACGTAGCGCTTCTGGTTGAGCGTCTTGGGACGGATCGTGCGGCCACGGCTGGAGAGGATGTTCTGGGTGAGCACCTCCGCCGGGGTCTCGGCGCCGTCCCCGTTGCCGTTCCCGCTCGCCCTGAGCATGGCGATCGAGCGTTCCACCGCGTCCTCCGTCATCGGCAGCCCGGTGCGGAGCACCAGCACCATCTCGTCGAAAAGGCGCTGGATCAGCGCGACGTCCGCCGCGTTCCCAGTCGCACTTATCTCGTTTCCCCGGACATGGATGTCGACGGCCGGGAACGCCGTTTCGATCACGCGCAGCAGCGAATCGCCGGACCCCAGGAGCATCACCATGGGATGTGCGGCCGGGATGCTGATCTTGGCGCGCGCCTGCTGCTGTGTAGGTGACTGAGTCATGGGCCGGCCCTCGGGCCTGCGCATACCTCCCGTTGCAGGGCCGTCGCTGCTCGAAGGCCTCTGGACTACCAGCGTACGACTCCCCACCGACAACGCCGAGAGGTTTTACCCGGTGATCATCGGCGCTTCACTGCCGGAAGCCGATGGTGGGGACGGCGCGGCGCAGCGGCCAGGCCCGGCAGGTGCCGGGCAGCAGCTCGTCCAGGAAGGCGTAGCGCTCCAGCGCCGCGGGGTCCTGGGCGGCGCAGGTGCGCACCTGCTGCCACCATCCGGCGACCTCGGCCCACCCGGGCGCGGAGAGCGAACCGCCGAACTCCTGCACCGACAGCGCGGCCGTCAGTCCGGCGAACGCGAGGCGGTCGGCGAGCGGCCAGCCGGCCAGGGTGCCGGTCAGGAAGCCCGCGACGAAGACGTCGCCCGCACCGGTGGGGTCCAGGGCCTCGACCTCGATGGCGGGCACCTCGGCGGCGGTCCCGGCCTCCCGGTCGACGGCGTAGGCGCCCTCGGCCCCCAGGGTGACCACGGCCAGCGGGACCCGCTCGGCCAGGGCGTGGGCGGCGGCGCGGGGGCAGTCGGTCCGGGTGTAGCGCATGGCCTCCTGCGCGTTGGGCAGGAAGGCCAGGCAGTGGTCGAGGTCGGGCAGGGCGTCCAGGTCCCAGCGGCCGGTCTCGTCCCAGCCGACGTCGGCGAAGACCATCGCGCCGTCGCGGGCCGCGCGGGCCACCCAGGGCTCGCTGCGGCCGGGCACCAGCGAGGCCACGGCGGCGCGGGCGCGGGGCGGACCGTCGGGCAGCGTCCGGCCGGGCACGGCGGGCCCTGTGGGGGCCGGCGCCTCGTGGCCGTGCGAGACCATCGTGCGCTCGCCCTCGTACGCCATGGAGACGGTGACGGGCGAGTGCCAGCCGGGGACGGTGCGCGAGAGGGAGAGGTCGATGCCCTCACCCTGTTCGAGGGCGTCCCAGCAGTACTCGCCGTAGTGGTCGTCCCCGAAGGCGGCGGCCAGGGATGTGTGCAGACCCAGACGGGCGAGGGCGGTGGCCATGTTGGCGACGCCCCCGGGGCTCGAACCCATCCCCCGCGCCCAGGACTCTGTTCCGCGCACCGGCGCGGAGTCCAGGCCGGTGAAGATGATGTCGAGGAAGACCGTGCCGGTCAGGAAGACGTCACAGGCGGGGTCCTGCGGGGCGCGCAGCCCGTACAGCGGATCGATGCCTGGATCAAGTGTGCTCACCGTGCGCTCCCCGGCCGAGGACGTTCTGAACAGTGCGGGATCCGGCCAGTGTGCCCGATTCGCCCCGCCGCCCGGAGGGTCCGCGCCGTACGGCTCTCGGTCCGGAGGGTCCGTACCGGACGACACATCCCCGCTCCCACCTGCATAAACATGCGCTCGTACCCGGCCCTGTGATGCATAAACATAAACGTGACCCAGATCACATCAGCCCGGCTTTCCGCCGCCTGTGCGCGCTTGATACAAATTGGCCCGCGAGCACCGTTCGGGACAGTTGACGACGAGTGCCGCTTCTCCGGCATTCCCCCGCTTCTCCTCGCATCACCCTCCCCTGCCCCACCCCGCCGTACCCTCCCCTGCCTTCTTCTGCCTCCTCTGGCATGTCTTCAGGAACGCCCATGTCCTCGCGCCCTCGCGCCGCGTGGCCCCTGGTCGCCGTGTTCACCGCCGGTTACCTCGCCGCCTATCTCCTCCCCACCATCGTCGGCCGCCTCAGCACCTATCTGGGGCTGAGCTCGGCACAGGCCGGTCTGGTCGGCAGCGCCCTGCTGCTGAGCTCGGCCTCGGCCGGTTTCATCCTGGCGGAACGCGTCGAGAGGTTCGGGGCGCAAAGACCCGCACGGGCCGGTCTGCTGCTGGCGGTGCTCGGTTACGGCTGCGCGGCGCTGACCACGTCGGTGCCGCTGGTCGTCGCGGGTGTGGGCGTCGGCGGGTTCGGCTCGGGCACGGCGACCGCCGTCGCGGCGTCGGGCATCGCGGCGCAGCGCGATCCGCACCGGACCTCCTCGCTCGGGCTCCTCAGCGTCTCGGCGACGGCGGGAGCCCTCTATCTGACGGTCCCCCACCTGGGCGGCGGGCACCGGCTGCCCTTCGCGTCCATCGCGCTGGTGGCCCTGCTCGTCTGGCCCGCCACGTCGCGGCTGGGCGGGCCGGCACCCGTGGGCGAGACGTCAGCGGTGCAGGGCCGCCTTCCGCACCGGCGTTCGGGCCTGGTGCTGGCCGGCGGGATGCTCGTCTGGTCCATGGCGCAGAACGCGCTGTGGGGCGTGAGCAGCCGCATCGGCGCGGTCCAGGTGGGGCTGTCCGAGGTGACCATCGGGGCCGTGTTCGCGGCGGCGCTGGGCGCCGGGCTGCTCGGCGTCATGGGGGCAGGCATGCTCGGGTCCCGCCTCGGGCGTGCCGTGCCGATCGGTCTCGGGACGATGATCATCGCGGGGAGCATCGTGCTCAGCTCCTCGGCCGAGGACCTGGGATCGTTCGCGACCGGCGAGATCGCGTGGAACACCATCTACCCGGTGGTCCTGTCGTATCTGATCGGCCTGGCCGCGTCCCTGGACGTACGCGGCCGGTGGGCGGTCCTCGCGGGCTCGGCGTCCTCCGTCGGTACGGCCTGCGGCCCCCTGCTCGGCAGTGTGCTCTCCGAGCAGGCGGGCTACGCGGTGATGGGCCTGATCCTGGGGGCCGCCACGCTCCTGGTCGCCGCTCCGGTCACCGCGGTGGCCCTGCACACCGGTGGACGCCCGCTGGTGCCGGGTTCGGTCCGGCGCAGGGGTGGTGCCCCGGCCGCGCTGCTCGCCGCGACCACCAACAGCCTGTCCGGCGCGGTGCCCAAGCTGGGCGCGCCGGAACAGGCGGTCGCGGAGATCAGCGTGCCGGCGCTGCGGCGCAGGCGGCTGGTGCGGAGCGCGTTCCGCACGGCCGGCCCGGCCGGCGGTGCGGGTCAGTCGAACGCGTACGCCTCGACCTCGGAGAGGTAGCGCGCCCTGCGCTCCTCGTCGTGGTCGAGGAAGGCCGCCTCGAAGGAGTTCCGGGCCAGCGTGCGCAGCTGTTCGCGGTCCAGGCCGAGCGCCTCGTGGACGGCGTGGAAGGTGTCTCCGACGTATCCGCCGAAGTAGGCGGGGTCGTCGGAGTTCACCGTGCAGAGCAGCCCGGCGTCCATCATGGCCCGCAGCGGGTGCTGTTCCAGGATGTCGACGGCGCGCAGCCGGACGTTGGACAGCGGGCAGAGCGTCAGCGGGATCCGCTCCGAGACCAGCCGGTCCACCAGCTCCGGGTCCTCCATGCAGCGCAGGCCGTGGTCGATGCGCTCGACGCCGAGGACGTCCAGGGCCTCCCGGATGTACTCCGGCGGGCCCTCCTCGCCGGCATGGGCGACCTTGCGCAGCCCGAGAGCCGTGGCGGCGGCGTACACCTCACGGAACTTCGCGGGCGGGTGGCCGACCTCCGCCGAGTCCAGGCCGACCGCGCTGATGCGGTGCAGGTACGGCTTCGACGCCTCCAGCGTCTCCAGCGCCGACTCCGCCGACTTGTCGCGCAGGAAGCACATGATCAGCTGGGTGGAGATGCCGTGCTTCTCCTCGCTGCGGTCCAGCGCCCTGCCGAGCCCCTCGATGACGGTGCCGATCGGGACGCCGCGGTCCGTGTGGGCCTGCGGGTCGAAGAAGATCTCCGCGTGCCGGACGCCCTGGGCGGCGGCACGGGTGAGGTAGGCGTCGGCGAGCTCCGCGAAGTCGTCCTCGGTGCGCAGGACCGCCATCAGGGCGTAGTAGAGGTCGAGGAAGCTCTGCAGGTCGTCGAAGAGGTAGGCGGTGCGCAGCTCTTCGGTGTCCGCGTAGGGCAGGGCCACGCCGTTGCGGGCGGCGAGCTCGAAGGCCAGCTCGGGTTCGAGGGTCCCTTCGATGTGGAGGTGGAGTTCGGCTTTGGGGAGGTGCACGGGGTTCTCGTTACGTGTGGCGGGTGGGTACGGGGACCCTGATCAGGTCCTGGGCCATGGTCAGTTCGCCTTCGAAGCCGGCCGCCCTGGCCTGGTGCTCGAAGGCTTCGGGGTCGCTGTAGCGCTGGGAGAAGTGCGTGAGCACGAGGTGCCGGACGCCCGACTCCTTCGCCACCCGGGCGGCCTGTCCCGCGGTGAGGTGACCGTGGTCGGCGGCGAGCCGTCCGTCCTCGTCGAGGAACGTCGACTCGATGACCAGCATGTCGCATCCCTCGGCGAGCGCGAACGCGCCGTCGCACAGCCGGGTGTCCATGACGAACGCGAAGCGCTGTCCGCGGCGGGTCTCGGAGACCTCCTCCAGCGTGACACCGCCCAGCGCGCCGTCCCGCTGGAGCCGTCCGACGTCGGGCCCCGCGATGCCGTGCTCCGCCAGCTTCGCGGGCAGCATCCGCACCCGGTCGGGCTCGGTGAGGCGGTAGCCGAAGGACTCGACGGGATGCGAGAGCTTCCGGCTGTCGAGGGTGTACGAGGCGGTGGTGGCGAGGACACCGTCCGCCGCCACCGGGGCCTCGGTCAGCTCGACGGACTCGCGGTAGGCGGTCGCGTACCGCAGCCGGTCGAAGAAGCGCTGTCCGCTCGCCGGGAAGTGGGCGGTGACGGGATGCGGGACCTGGTCGAGATTGATCCGCTGGATCACTCCCGCCAGGCCCAGCGCGTGGTCGCCGTGGAAGTGCGTGACACAGATCCGGTCGATGTCGTGCGCGGCGACACCGGCCCGCAGCATCTGGCGCTGGGTCCCCTCGCCCGGGTCGAAGAGGATGCCCTCACCGTCCCAGCGCAGCAGGTAGCCGTTGTGGTTGCGGTGGCGGGTCGGGACCTGGCTGGCGGTGCCGAGGACCACGAGTTCTCGTACGGACACGACGTCAGCCGGGGGGCCACTGCATCCCGCGCCCGCCCAGGACGTGCGCGTGCGCGTGGAAGACGGTCTGTCCCGCGCCCGCGCCGGTGTTGAGGACGATGCGGTAGCCGGTGTCGGTGATCTTCTCGTCGGCGGCGACCAGACCGGCCTCACGCATCACGTCGGCGGCGATCCGCGGCTCGGCCGCGGCGAGCGAGGCGGCGTCGGGGTAGTGCGCCTTCGGGATGACCAGGACGTGCGTGGGGGCCTGGGGGTTTATGTCGCGGAAGGCGACGGTCGTCTCACTCTCGCGGACGATGGTCGCCGGGATGTCCCCCGTGACGATCTTGCAGAACAGGCAGTCGGTCTGCGGCTCTCCCGCCATGGCCCGGCTCCTCGCTCGTAGGGTCCTCGTGATCAGTACACCGGCATGCTATCCGGCCGGGGTCACCGCACGGAGCCTGCGGCGGCAGCGGCACGCGGAGGCCCCGGTGACGCACGCCCCGCGCCGGCGGGCCGCTGCCGCCGCGGGCCGGGGCTCGGCGCCCGGCGGACGGACGCTGCACGCCCCGGTTCCGGCACCCCGCGGAGCAGACGCACGCGCCGAGGTCTCAGCTCCAGCGCCCGGTGCGGCCCATCAGCAGGGCTGCCGCGGCCGTCCCCGCGGTCGAGGTGCGCAGCACGCTCGGTCCGAGCCGGTACGGGGGTGCTCCCGCCTCGGCGAAGGCGGCGAGCTCCTGGGGGGCGACCCCGCCCTCGGGGCCCACGACCAGCACGATCGTTCCGGTGGCGGGCAGTTCGGCGGTGGCCAGCGGTTCGCTTCCGCTCTCCCTGTCCTCGTGCAGGACGCCCGCGAAGTCCGCGCCCGCCAGCAGGGCGGCGACCTGCTTGGTCGTCATGGCGTCCGCCACCTCGGGGAAGCGCACCCGGCGCGACTGCTTCCCGGCCTCGCGCGCGGTGCTGCGCCACTTGGCCAGGGACTTGAGCCCCCGGTCGCCCTTCCACTGCGTGATGCAGCGGGCCGCCTGCCAGGGCACGATCGCGTCGACGCCCGTCTCGGTCATCGTCTCCACGGCGAGTTCGCCCCGGTCGCCCTTGGGCAGCGCCTGGACGACGGTGACGAAGGGCGTGTGCACGGGCTCCTCGTGCACCGTCTCCAGGCCCGTGACGACGAGCCGGTCCTTGCCCTCGGCCGCGCGTACGACGCCTTCGGCCCAGCGCCCCCGGCCGTCGGTGAGGACGACGTCCTCACCGGGGTTCAGCCGCTTCACGGACACGGCGTGGCGCCCTTCGGGGCCGTCCAGGACGAACTCCGGCCCGCCGGGCAGGTGTTCGACGACGAAGACCGGTGCCGTCACTGGGCACTCCTCCCACTCACTGCCGCACACGCGGCTTCCGTTTCTGCGGCGAGCAGTCCCACGAGTTCCCCTGCGGGCAGCTCGCGTGCCAGCCGGTGCCCCTGGCCCGCCCACAGGGCCATACCTTGGGCGTCCCCCGCCTTGGCCGCGGCCCGCCTCAGTCCGCCGGTGACCTGGTGCACCTGCGGGTAGGCGGCCGGCGCGTACGGCCCGTGCTCCCGGACGAACCGGTTGACCAGCCCGCGCGCGGGCCGCCCGGAGAACGCCCGGGTCAGGGTCGTGGTCACGAACAGCGGGTTGGTCAGGGCCTGCTTGTGCAGCGGGTGCGCGCCGGATTCGGGGGTGGCGAGGAAGGCGGTACCGAGCTGCGCCGCGTCGGCTCCGGCCGCCAGGACCGCCGCGATCTGGGACCCGCGCATCAGGCCGCCGGTGGCGATGACCGGCAGCCGCACGGACTCGCGGACCTCCGCGATCAGCGCGAGCAGTCCGGTGCCGGAGAGTCCGCCCTGCGGGTCGTCGCGGTGGGTGGACTGGTGACCGCCCGCCTCGACGCCCTGCACGCAGAGGGCGTCGGCGCCCGCCCACTGGGCGTTCCGTGCCTCCTGGGCCGAGGTGACCGTGACGACGGTGTGCGTGCCGACGGCGGCGAACGCGTCGAGGACCTCGCGGGAAGGGCAGCCGAAGGTGAAGGAGACCAGGGGGACGGGGTCCTCCAGCAGGATCGCGACCTTGGCCTCGAAACCGTCGTCCCCGTCGGCGTCCGGTTCGCCGAGGGGGGTCTCGTACCAGGAGGCCTCCCCGGCCAGCTGGTCACGGTAGACCTCGACGGCGCTGAAATCGGCGACCGGCGGCTGCGGCATGAAGAGGTTCACACCGAAGGGCTGCGGCGTCATCCGCCTCAGCTGCTCGATCTCGTTGTACATCCCGTCCGCCGTCTTGTAGCCGGCAGCGAGGAAGCCGAGCCCTCCGGCCTCGGCGACCGCGGCGGCCAGCTCGGGGCGCGAGACCCCGCCCGCCATCGGGGCCTGCACGATCGGGTAGCGGGAGAGATCGGTCAGCGCCAAGGACATGACCGCATCGTGCCACGTCCCGCGGACCGTGCCGAATCAGCCCTTTCCCCCTGCCCGGGCAGGGCGCCGCACCCACGGGGACGGCCCTGGCCGTGCCACGCACGGCACCGCCCGCCGGAACGGGCCGGCGGGCGGTGCGGTGGGTGTCGAGCGGTGCGCCGACCCGGCTCAGCGGCCGTTGAACGCGTCCTTCAGACGGGAGAAGAGTCCCTGCTGTCCCGGCTGGAACTGGCCGGTGGGCCGCTCCTCGCCGCGCAGCTTCGCCAGCTCCCGCAGGAGGCGCTCCTGCTCGGGGTCCATCTTCGTCGGGGTCATGACCTCGACGTGCACGATGAGGTCACCGCGCCCGCCGCCCCGCAGGTGCGTGATCCCGCGCCCGTGCAGGGGCACCGACTGGCCGGACTGGGTGCCGGGCCTGATGTCGATCTCCTCCAGGCCGTCCAGCGTCTCCAGCGGCACCTGGGTGCCGAGGGCCGCCGCCGTCATGGGGATGGTGACCGTGCAGTGCAGGTCGTCGCCCCGCCGCTGGAACACCGGGTGCGCCAGCTCGTGGATCTCGACGTACAGGTCGCCGGCGGGGCCGCCGCCGGGGCCGACCTCGCCCTCCCCCGCGAGCTGGATCCGGGTGCCGTTGTCGACACCGGCCGGGATCTTCACGGTGAGGGTGCGCCGCGAGCGGATCCGGCCGTCGCCCGCGCACTCGGGGCACGGGGTCGGCACGACCGTACCGAAGCCCTGACACTGCGGGCAGGGCCGCGAGGTCATGACCTGGCCGAGGAAGGACCTGGTGACCTGGGAGACCTCGCCACGGCCGCGGCACATGTCACAGGTCTGCGCGGAGGTACCGGGTGCGGCCCCCTCGCCACTGCACGTCGTACAGACGACCGCGGTGTCGACCTGGATGTCCTTGGTCGTGCCGAAGGCCGCCTCGTTGAGGTCGATCTCCAGCCGGATCATGGCGTCCTGGCCGCGCCGGGTCCGCGAACGGGGCCCGCGCTGGGCGGCGTTGCCGAAGAACGCGTCCATGATGTCGCTGAAGTTGCCGAAGCCGCCGGCACCGAAGCCACCGGCTCCGCCACCGCCGCCCGAGGCCGACAGCGGGTCGCCGCCGAGGTCGTAGACCTGCTTCTTCTGCGGGTCCGACAGCACCTCGTAAGCGGCGTTGATCTCCTTGAACCGCTCCTGGGTCTTGGGATCCGGGTTGACATCCGGGTGCAGCTCGCGGGCGAGCCTGCGGAATGCCTTCTTGATCTCGTCCTGAGATGCGTCGCGGCGCACGCCGAGTACGGCGTAGTAGTCCGTGGCCACTTACGACTCCGCCAGGATCTGTCCGACGTAACGTGCCACTGCGCGTACCGCTCCCATCGTTCCGGGGTAGTCCATGCGGGTCGGTCCGACCACGCCGAGTTTGGCGACTGCCTCGTCGCCCGAACCGTAGCCGACCGCGACGACGGACGTGGCGTTGAGGCCCTCGTGGGCGTTCTCGTGCCCGATCCGTACGGTCATGCCCGAATCCGTTGCCTCACCGAGCAGCTTCAGCAGGACGACCTGCTCCTCCAATGCCTCCAGCACCGGCCGGATCATCACAGGGAAGTCGTGCCCGAAGCGGGTGAGGTTGGAGGTGCCGCCGATGATCAGCCGCTCCTCCGTCTCTTCGACCAGTGTCTCCAGGAGGACGGAGAGCACCGTGGAGACGGTTCCCCGGTCCTCGCTCTCGAAAGACTCCGGCAGGTCCTGCACCAGCCGCGGGACGTCCGCGAAGCGTCGTCCGACGACCCGGCTGTTGAGCCGGGCCCGCAGATCCGCCAGAGACGTGTCACCGAACGGTGCAGGGCAGTCGATCATACGCTGTTCGACCCGGCCCGTGTCCGTGATCAGCACGAGCATCAGCCGCGCGGGGGCCAGGGACAGCAGTTCCACGTGCCGCACCGTGGAACGGGTCAGCGAGGGGTACTGCACGACGGCGACCTGTCTGGTCAGCTGCGCGAGCAGCCGGACCGTGCGGCCCACGACGTCGTCGAGGTCGACCGCGCCGTCGAGGAAGTTCTGGATGGCACGGCGCTCCGGCGACGACAGGGGCTTGACGCCCGCGAGCTTGTCGACGAAGAGCCGGTACCCCTTGTCCGTCGGAATGCGCCCGGCGCTGGTGTGCGGCTGGGCGATGAAGCCCTCGTCCTCCAGCACCGCCATGTCGTTACGGACGGTGGCCGGGGAGACCCCGAGGCTGTGCCGCTCCGTGAGTGCCTTGGAGCCGACGGGCTCCTCGGTGCCGACATAGTCCTGCACGATCGCGCGCAGCACTTCGAGTCTGCGTTCGCTGAGCACCGCGCACACCTCCAGCTGTGGTTCTCCGGCGTCTGCCTGGCACTCTGTGCGTTCGAGTGCCAGCGATCCCCCCGGTCAGTGTACGGGGGCAGGGTGGGCCGGGGGCAAGGGCGACCGGCCACGCTGTCACGCGACGGCGCAGGTCGTTGCCGATAGCGTCGTCGTATGGACGTCGCTTGGGAAGAGTTCGGCTGGGAGCGGTTGGGCAACGGCACGGGGCGGCGGCGCCTTCCCGTCTGGGACGCGACCGCCGCGCTGGTGGCCGGGGAGGACGGTGTGCTGCTCTACGACACCGGTTCGACGCTCCGCGAGGGGGTAGAGCTGCGGAGTCAGGCGGAGGGTCTGCTGGGCCGGAGGGTGACGCATATCGCACTCAGCCACCCGCACTTCGACCATGTGCTGGGCACCGCCGCCTTCGCGGGGGCGGAGGTCTACGGCGCGGTCGGCACGGCCGCGCTGCTGGAGCGGAGCGCCGGGGAACTGCGGGCGGACGCGGTGCGGCACGGGATGAGCGAGGCGGACGCCACGGCGGCCACGGACGCCCTGGTGGCGCCTCGGCACCAGGTGAGCGGCGAGTGGACCCTCGATCTGGGCGGCGGTCTCCAGGTGCTGCTGGCCAACGTGGGCCCGGGCCACAGCGGGCACGACCTCGCGGTGCTGGTGCCGGGCTCCCCCGTGGTGGTGCTCTGCGGCGATCTGGTCGAGGAGTCCGGCGAGCCGCAGGCGGGTCCGGACGCGGTCCCCTCGCACTGGCCGTCCGCGCTGGACCGGCTGCTGGAGCTGGGCGGCGAGGAGGCCCTGTACGTGCCGGGCCACGGGGCCGTGGTGGACGCCGCGTTCGTACGGGCGCAACGCGATCAACTGGCCGCGCGCTTCGGCGTGTCGTGAAAGCGGCCCCGATTATCGTGCTGCCATGCGCAGCTACCAGCCGGACCTGACTCCGCCGTGGAAGAAGTCCGCCCCCGCCCCCGAGGTGCCCGCCGAGCCCGACCTGGTCGTCGAGGAGGCCGTCACCGGCTTCTGCGGGGCGGTCATCCGGTGCGAGAAGACGGCCGAGGGCCCGACGGTGACGCTGGAGGACCGCTTCGGCAAGCACCGGGTGTTCCCCATGACGCCGCGCGGCTTCCTGCTGGAGGGCAAGGTGGTCACCCTCGTGCGCCCGTCGGCGGGCGGGCCCGCCCGTCCCTCCCGTACGGCGTCGGGCTCGGTGGCCGTCCCCGGGGCGCGGGCGCGGGTGGCGCGGGCGGGACGGATCTACGTGGAGGGCCGGCACGACGCCGAGCTCGTCGAGCGGGTCTGGGGCGACGATCTGCGGATCGAGGGCGTGGTGGTGGAGTACCTGGAGGGGATCGACGACCTTCCGTCGATCGTGCGGGAGTTCGCGCCGGGCCCGGACGCCCGGCTCGGGGTCCTCGTCGACCACCTGGTGCCCGGGTCCAAGGAGTCCCGGATCGCCGCCCAGGTCACGGACGCGCACGTGCTGGTGGTGGGGCATCCGTACATCGACGTCTGGGAGGCGGTGAAGCCCGCGTCGGTGGGCATCCCCGTCTGGCCGGTGGTACCGCGCGGTCAGGACTGGAAGACGGGTGTCTGCCGTGCGCTGGGCTGGCCGGAGAACACCGGCGCCGCCTGGCAGCACATCCTGTCCCGGGTCTCGTCCTACAAGGACCTCGAACCGCAGCTGCTGGGCCGGGTCGAGGAGCTGATCGACTTCGTCACGCTGCCCGGCTGACGGCCCGGCCTGTCCGCTGTCCGGCAGATCACCCGTCCCGGGGCCCGACCGCCCTGCCGAAGGCCCCGGGAGAGCCGTGTGCGGCTCGCGGAGGGGGCGCTCGGCCCCCGGCTCAGTCCACCAGGTCGCGGACCACGGCGTCGGCCAGCAGGCGGCCCCTCAGGGTGAGGACCGCGCGCCCCTCCCCGTAGGGCCCGGGTTCCAGCAGGCCGTCCGCCACGGCGCGTCCCGCCGCCGCCGCCCCGGCGGGGGCGAGCAGCGACAGCGGGCAGCCCTCGACGAGCCGCAGCTCCAGCAGGATGCGCTCGACCCGCCTGTCCTCGTCCGCGAGGATCTCGCGGCCGGCGCCGGGCGAGCGCCCCTCGGCCAGGGCCTGGGCGTACGCCCCGGGGTGCTTCACGTTCCACCAGCGCACGCCCCCGACGTGGCTGTGCGCCCCCGGTCCGGCGCCCCACCAGTCGGCCCCGCGCCAGTACAGCTCGTTGTGCAGGCAGCGGCCCTCGGGCGTACGGGACCAGTTCGACACCTCGTACCAGGAGAAGCCCGCCGCCGCCATGGCCTCGTCGGCGATCAGATACCGGTCGGCGTGGACGTCGTCGTCCGTCATCGGGACCTCACCGCGCCGGATGCGCCGGGCGAGCTGGGTCCCCTCCTCGACGATCAGCGCGTACGCCGACACGTGGTCGGGCCCGGCACCGATCGCGGCGTCGAGGGAGGCCCGCCAGTCGTCGTCGGACTCGCCGGGCGTGCCGTAGATCAGGTCGAGGTTGACGTGCTCGAAGCCCGCCGCGCGGGCCTCGGCGACACAGGCCTCCGGCCGGCCCGGGGTGTGGGTGCGGTCGAGGATCTTCAGGACGTGCTGCCGGGCACTCTGCATGCCGAAGGAGACCCGGTTGAAGCCGCCCTCCCGCAGGGAGGCCAGGTACGCCGGGTCCACGGATTCCGGGTTGGCCTCCGTGGTGATCTCGGCGTCCGGCGCCAGCCCGAACTCCTCACGGATCGCCGCGAGCATCCGCACGAGGTCCGCGGCGGGGAGCAGGGTCGGCGTACCGCCTCCGACGAAGACCGTACGGACCGGCCGGGGATCGTCACCGAGGACCTTGCGGGCCTGGCGGACCTCCTGGACCAGGTGGGCGGCGTAGTTGTCCCGGGAGGCCAGGGCGCCGCCCGATCCGCGCAGCTCGGTCGCGGTGTACGTGTTGAAGTCGCAGTAGCCGCAGCGGGTGGCGCAGTAGGGCACGTGCAGGTAGAAGCCGAGCGGCCGGTCGGCGGCGCCTTCCAGGGCGTGGCGGGGCAGCGCCCCGTCGTCGGGCACGGCTTCACCATCGGGCAGTACGGAAGGCATACCGTCCATTGTCGCTCGCCGCCGGAGCTGCCCCGGACCACCTCGTCGCGGCCCCGGGGCCTCGCCGCGCCTCAGTCGACCTGGAGCACGAGCATGGCCAGGTCGTCGTCGGGCGGGCGCTCGGCGAAGGTGTGGACGGCTCTCTTGATCCGCTCGGCTATTCCGGCGGCCGGCAGCCCCGCGCATGCGGCGAGGGCCCGTGCGAGACCGTCCCCGTCGTCGAACATCAGCCGCCCCGAGCGCCGCTCCGTCACCCCGTCGGTGACGCAGAGGAGGCTGTCCCCGGGCTCCAGGACGAAGCTCTGGCTCTCGTACGCCACGTCGTCGACGACCCCCAGGAGCACCTGCGGCTCGGCGGCGGGCCGTACGGAGCCGTCGGGGCGCAGCAGCAGCGGGAGCGGGTGGCCCGCGCTCGCCACGGTGCAGCGCACCCCGCCGCCGGGGAGCGGCACGAGGTCGCCGTACAGCAGGGAGAGGAAACGGGACTGGGAGCCGTCCTGGATCTGCCCGTCGCCCTGGATCTGCTGACCGCCCGCGGCGGCGACCATGAGCGCGGCGGCTTCCGCGGCCTCCATGGCGTCGTCCAGGAGGAGCCGGTTGAGCCGGTCGAGGACCTCCCCGACGCGGAATCCCTCCCGGGACAGCAGCCGCAGCCAGGGGCGGGCCAGACCGGTGACCACGGCGGCTTCGGGACCGCTGCCCTGTACGTCGCCGAGCACGAAGCACCAGCGTCCGCCGGGGCAGGGGAAGAGGTCGTAGAAGTCACCGCCGACGACCCCGTCGTCCCCGGGCTCGTACACCAGGGCGCTCGTGACCCCGGGTATGTCGGCGACCTTGCTGGGGAGCAGGCCGCGCTGGAGGATGCGGCTGATGGTGGCCTGCCGGGTGTAGGCGCGCGCGGCGCCCACGGCGAGACCGACCCTGCGGACGAAGTCCGCCAGGAGCGCGGCGACCTCGTCGGGGATGTGGTCGGCGCCCTCGCGGCCCACCAGAACCGCGCCGAGCGTGCGCCCGCCCGAGACGATGCGGTGGGCCAGGGCGGCACCGGGCCCCTTGCCGCGTTCCGCCGCTTCGGGCCACGGCAGCGGCACGGGCCCCGTGCCGACGCTCCCGGGTAAGCGGAGCGGTTCCTTCTCCAGCGCCGGGCGCAGCAGCTCGGCCCGTCGCTCGTCCCGGTGCCAGACGCCGGCGAGCCGGGGGACGGCCGCCGGGCCGCCCGCTTCGCTCTCCAGCCATATCGCGCACCAGTCGGCGAGCCGGGGCACCAGGAGCGGGCCCGCGGTCGAGGCGACGAGATCCTCGTCGAGCTGGCCGGCGAGCAGGCCGGACGCCTCGGCCAGGAAGGAGAGCCCGCCGCCCCCGGCCCAGCCGGCGTCGTCGCGCCCGGCGGGCCCGGCCGCGGGAGCGGGGATCCGGCCGTCGGGCAGGGCGCGCCTGCGCGGGGACTCCTCGGCCCGCGTGGCGTCGGGCAGTCCGTACCGGTCGTCGCCGGGAAGACGGGCCCAGACAGTCTTGAGGCCGGTGCGGTAGGTGATGCCCCAGGATTCGGCGAGCGTGGCGACGAGTTGCAGCCCCCGGCCGTACTCCGCGGGGTCGGGCCGCTCGGCGCGGCTGTCGCGCACCGACCGGGCGGGGTGGTGGTCGGTGATCTCCAGCACCAGCGCGGCCGGCTCGGGACCGGCCGAGTCCTCCAGCCTGAGAAGCAGTTCCACCGTCGTACCGGCGTGCACGACCGCGTTGGTGACCAGCTCGCTGGCCACGGTCAGCGCGTCGTCGGTCAGCCGCTCGCCGAATTCACCGGCGCTGGGCAGGCCGAGGCCGGTCCAGTCGGCGAGCGCGGCACGGACGAATTTGCGGGCCGCGGACGAGGCCTGCGGAATGCCCGGCAGGCTCGTGCGGGCGACGGGACGCGTGCCGTCGCCCTGACCGGCGACGACGGTGCCGGGACGGTGAACGATGTCCCGCTGCAAGGGAATGGGCCCCACAGTGCGGCTCCTGACGGTCTCGCGAAATGCCGCTGACGTTCTACGACAGAGTGACAGACCGGGCGCGCCCATAAGCACCGAGTGACGGAAGTGGCCGGACGAGCCGTAAGGAAACGCGCGGGGCCGGCGGTCGCTTCCGCGTCCGCCGGCCCCGCTCCCGCACAGCTCCGGGGGGTTACGCCTCCCGGGCGCCCGCGTACATGTCGTCGATCAGGTCCTTGTACTCCCGCTCGACGACCGGCCGCTTGAGCTTGAGGCTGGGGGTCAGCTCCCCGTGCTCGATGTCGAGGTCGCGCGGGAGCAGCCGGAACTTCCTGATGGCCTGCCAGCGCTGGAGACCCTCGTTGAGCCGCTGCACATAGCCGTCGATGAGCTCCACGGCCTGCGGCGAGGCCACCACGTCGGCGTAGGGCTTGCCGCCGAGACCGTTCTCCTCGGCCCAGCCGAGGATGGTCGGCTCGTCGAGCGCGATGAGGGCGGTGCAGAAGTTCCGGTCCGCGCCGTGCACCAGGATGTTGGAGACGAAGGGGCACACCGCCTTGAACTGGCCCTCGACCTCGGCCGGGGCGATGTACTTGCCTCCGGACGTCTTGATCAGGTCCTTCTTGCGGTCGGTGATGCGCAGGTAGCCGTCCTGGGACAGCTCGCCGATGTCGCCGGTGTGGAACCAGCCGTCGGACTCCAGCACCTCCGCGGTCTTCTCGGGCAGCCGGTGGTAGCCCTCCATCAGGCCGGGGCCGCGCAGCAGGATCTCGCCGTCGTCCGCGATGCGGACCTCGGTGCCGGGGAGCGGCTTGCCGACGGTGCCGGTGCGGTACGCCTCGCCCGGGTTGACGAAGGAGGCGGCGCTGGACTCGGTGAGGCCGTAACCCTCCAGGATGTGGATGCCCGCGCCGGCGAAGAAGAGGCCGATGTCGGGGGCCAGGGCGGCGGACCCGGAGATGCAGGCGCGGAGCCGGCCTCCGAAGGCCTCGCGGATCTTCGCGTAGACGAGGGCGTCGGCGACCTTGTGCTTGGCGCCCAGGGCGAAGGGGACGGAGGCCTTGCCGGTGCGGCGGAAGTTGTCCTGCGAGACCTTCGCGTGCTCGCGGGCGACTCCTGCGGCCCACTGGAAGATCTTGTACTTGGCTCCGCCGCCGGCCCTCGCCTTGGCGGCGACCCCGTTGTAGACCTTCTCGAAGATGCGGGGGACGGCCGCCATGTAGGTCGGCTGGACCACCGGGAGGTTCTCGATGATCTTGTCGACACGTCCGTCGACGGCCGTGACGTGGCCGACCTCGATCTGGCCGGAGGTGAGCACCTTGCCGAAGACGTGGGCGAGCGGCAGCCAGAGGTACTGGACGTCGTCCGGGTTGATCATCCCGGTCGACACGGTCGCCTTGGCCATGTACGACCAGTTGTCGTGCGGCAGCCGTACGCCCTTGGGGCGACCCGTGGTGCCCGAGGTGTAGATCAGCGTGGCCAGCTGGTCCGCGGTGATGGCGGAGACCCGGTCGGTGATCGCGTCCGGGTTCTTCTCCAGGTACTCCGCGCCCTTGGCCTCCAGCTCGGCCAGGGTGAGCAGCCAGCCCTCGGGGTCGTCCTCGGCGGGCTCGACCCCGGCCGCGTCGATGACGACGACGTGTGCCAGCTCGGGCAGCTCCGACCGGCTCTCACGGGCCTTCGCCAGCTGGACGGCGTCCTCGGCGATCAACACACGGCTCTCGGAGTCGGCCAGGATGAAGGCGGACTCCTCGGTGTTCGTCGAGGGGTAGATCGTCGTGGTGGCGGCTCCCGCGCACATCACCCCGAGGTCGACCAGGATCCATTCGACACGGGTGGAGGAGGCCAGGGCGACCCGCTCCTCCGGCCGGACGCCGAGAGCGATCAGCCCGGCCGCGACGGCGTGGACCCGTTCGGCGGCCTGCGCCCAGGTCAGCGACTTCCACTCGTCCGGGCCCTGGCCCGACGCGGCCGGCACCGGGTAGCGATAGGCCTCACCGTCCGGGGTGGCCGCCACGCGGTCGATGAAGAGAGTCGCCACGGAGGGCGGTCGGCTATCGATCAAGGTCTGTGTGTCGCTCACGACGTCCTCCGGGCCTGCGGCATTGCTACGACCGGCTTCTTGGTGCTGCTGGTTCTTCCTGCTTCTCGTTCCCGCTCGGCCTGTCTTGTTTAACTGGCGAGTAACTAACGGGGTGGTGATCAGACTAAAGGGCCCGGGACCGTCGCGTAAGAGGCAACAGGCCGCCGCTTCATAACGAACCGGGCCCCCGCGTCACGGACATCCGCGACGCAGGGGCCAGTGGGGCTACTCCCGGGTACTCCCAGGCCGTACAGCCGGGTACACGCCGACGGCGAGACGGCGTACGCCCGGTACGCCGGGAGTGGTGCCCGGGCCCGGTGGAGCGTCCCGGCCGATGGCGCCCGGACGCTCCTCCGGCCGGCCGGGCCGGGGCCGCTCCGGCTCGCCTGGGGGCAGGGGTTACTTCTTGGCCTTGCCCTCGCCCGCCGACTCGTCGGTCGACAGTACGGAGATGAACGCGTCCTGCGGCACCTCCACGTTGCCGACCATCTTCATCCGCTTCTTGCCTTCCTTCTGCTTCTCCAGCAGCTTCCGCTTACGGGAGATGTCACCGCCGTAGCACTTGGCGAGGACGTCCTTGCGAATGGCGCGGACGGTCTCACGCGCGATGACCCGGGAGCCGATGGCCGCCTGGATCGGCACCTCGAAGTTCTGCCGGGGGATGAGCTTCTGGAGCTTGGCCACGAGCCGGACACCGTAGGCGTACGCCTTGTCCTTGTGCGTGACCGCGGAGAAGGCGTCGACCTTGTCGCCGTGCAGCAGGATGTCGACCTTGACGAGCTGGGCGGACTGCTCACCCGTGGGCTCGTAGTCCAGGGAGGCGTAGCCGCGCGTCTTGGACTTCAGCTGGTCGAAGAAGTCGAAGACGATCTCGGCGAGCGGCAGGGTGTAGCGGATCTCGACCCGGTCCTCGGAGAGGTAGTCCATGCCGATCAGGGTGCCGCGCCGGTTCTGGCAGAGCTCCATGATCGCGCCGATGAACTCGCTGGGCGCGAGGACCGTGGCCCGGACGACCGGCTCGTGCACCTTGTCGATCTTGCCCTCGGGGAACTCGCTCGGGTTGGTGACGATGTGCTCCGAGCCGTCCTCCATCTCCACGCGGTAGACCACGTTGGGGGCGGTGGCGATCAGCTCCAGGCCGAACTCGCGCTCCAGGCGCTCACGGATCACGTCGAGGTGCAGCAGGCCGAGGAAGCCGACGCGGAAACCGAAGCCGAGCGCGGCGGAGGTCTCCGGCTCGTACACCAGGGCGGCGTCGTTGAGCTGGAGCTTGTCCAGGGCCTCGCGCAGGTCCGGGTAGTCGGACCCGTCCAGGGGGTAGAGCCCCGAGAACACCATCGGCTTCGGGTCCTTGTACCCGCCCAGCGCCTCGGTCGCCCCCTTGTTCAGGGAGGTGATGGTGTCACCGACCTTGGACTGCCGGACGTCCTTCACACCCGTGATGATGTAGCCGACCTCGCCCACGCCGATGCCGTCGGCCGGGGTCATCTCCGGGGAGGAGACACCGATCTCCAGCAGCTCGTGGGTGGCGCCCGTCGACATCATCTTGATGCGCTCACGCTTGTTGAGCTGACCATCCACGACCCTGACGTAGGTGACGACACCACGGTAGGCGTCGTAGACCGAGTCGAAGATCATCGCGCGGGCGGGGGCGTCCGCCTGGCCGACCGGAGCCGGGACGTCCCGCACGACGCGGTCGAGCAGCGCGTCGACGCCGACACCGGTCTTCGCGGAGACCTTGAGCACGTCCTCGGGCTGGCAGCCGATGAGGTTGGCGAGCTCCTCGGAGAACTTCTCGGGCTGGGCGGCAGGCAGGTCGATCTTGTTGAGCACCGGGACGATGGTGAGGTCGTTCTCCATCGCCAGGTAGAGGTTGGCCAGCGTCTGCGCCTCGATGCCCTGAGCGGCGTCGACCAGGAGGACGGTGCCCTCGCACGCGGCCAGCGAGCGGGAGACCTCGTAGGTGAAGTCCACGTGGCCCGGGGTGTCGATCATGTTGAGGATGTGGGTCGCGCCCTTGTCCTCACCCTCGGTGGGCGCCCACGGCAGTCGGACCGCCTGGGACTTGATGGTGATGCCGCGCTCGCGCTCGATGTCCATCCGGTCGAGATACTGGGCGCGCATCTGCCGCTGGTCGACCACTCCCGTCAGCTGGAGCATCCGGTCGGCAAGGGTCGACTTGCCGTGGTCGATGTGCGCGATGATGCAGAAGTTGCGGATCAGCGCCGGGTCGGTACGGCTCGGCTCGGGCACGTTGGTAGGAGTCGCGGGCACGCAGGGTCCTGATTCTTGAGACGCCGGACGCCGTGTCTCGGGTCGATGTCGGGTCGGACGGATCGATACGTAGCCTCCATGGTCCCACGCCTGCGGGACCGGGACCGGTTTGGGCCGGTCCGAGGGTGACTGCTACCGTGGGCAGCTGTGCCTCGTGGCCCTCAGAAGCGGCGTGGCGCACATAGAAGATCCAACGAACCTGAAAAGGCTCTTTCGTGGCGAACATCAAGTCCCAGATCAAGCGGAACAAGACGAACGAGAAGGCGCGCCTGCGCAACAAGGCCGTCAAGTCCTCGCTCAAGACCTCGATCCGCAAGGCCCGTGAGGCTGCCGCTGCCGGTGACGTCGAGAAGGCCACTGTGGCCGTCCGTGACGCGTCGCGCCAGCTCGACAAGGCTGTCTCGAAGGGTGTCATCCACAAGAACGCCGCCGCCAACAAGAAGTCGGCGCTGGCGCTCAAGGTTGCCGCCCTCCAGGGCTGAGCTACTGATGTGATCGCCGGGACGGATTCAGCGGGCCCTCTCTCCCGCCCCTGACCGGCACCCCGCGCCGCACACCGAACCTGCGTTCGCCACGCGGGTGCGGCGCACCACGTTGTGAACCGAAGGCCCCGGCCGACGTCCTCCCCAGGACGACGGCCGGGGCCTTCGGCATGGGGCCTCGGAGGTGGGGCTGCCTGGGCGCGGCTGGCCCTGGTCGTGGGGGGCGGGGCTGGCCGGGAGTGCGGGGCAGCCAGCAGCTCTCGGCGGCGCTGGGCCGTCAGGGACCGGCGGGGCCGGGCCGGGACCGGCGGGGCCGGGCCGGGCTGGGTTGGGTTGGGGAGGGTGCCGGGTCAGTGGCCTCGGTTCCTGGTGGGGAAGCCGATCCGGGACCCGACGGAGCGCGGCGCGCGCCTCTGCGGGTCGGGGGTGGGCCCTCGGCCTCCGGAGCCTGAGGTGCGACCACAGCGGCCGGGTCGGTCAGCGGCCACCCGAACGTGCCGCGCGGGCTACCGCGACCACGGCCTTCTCCAAGGCGTACTCAGGGTCGTCCCCACCGCCCTTGACGCCGGCGTCGGCCGCCGCGACCGCCAGCAGCGCCGCCGCCACTCCGTCCGGCGTCCACCCGCGCATCTGCTGCCGTACCCGGTCGATCTTCCAGGGCGGCATGCCCAGCTCACGGGCGAGGTCCGCAGGCCGTCCACCACGGGCCGAGGAGAGCTTGCCGATCGCACGGACA
Organism: Streptomyces argenteolus; assembly: GCF_042902585.1. Classification (GTDB taxonomy): domain Bacteria; phylum Actinomycetota; class Actinomycetes; order Streptomycetales; family Streptomycetaceae; genus Streptomyces; species Streptomyces argenteolus. The sequence goes on along the minus strand of NZ_JBIBEG010000002.1, from coordinate 525,304 downwards.
CCCTGGGCGAGGGCACTGGTGATCAGGACCGGGGCCACACCGGTGGAGAGCGACCACCGCAGCGCCTCCAGCGCCTCCGCCGCCCGGCCCTCCACCGCACGGTCGGCCACGGTGAAGGAGGATGCCTCGGCGCGGCCCGTGTAATAGCGGCCGACGACCGCTTCGTCGATGGTGCCCTCGACGTCCGCGACCAACTGCGAGACAGCACTCGCCAGCTCCCGCAGGTCGCTGCCGATGGCGTCCACCAGGGCCTGGCACGCCTCGGGGGTCGCCGAGCGCCCCAGCGCCCGGAACTCCGACCGCACGAAGGACAGCCGCTCGGCCGGTTTGGTCGTCTTGGGACACGCCACCTCCCGCGCCCCGGCCTTCCGCGCCGCGTCCAGCAGCCCCTTGCCCTTGGCTCCACCCGCGTGCAGGAGTACGAGAGTGATCTCCTCGGCCGGGGCGCCGATGTACGCCTTCACGTCCTTGACCGTGTCGGCGGAGAGGTCGTGGGCGTTGCGAACGATCACCACCTTGCGCTCGGCGAAGAGCGAGGGGCTCGTCAGCTCGGCGAGCGTGCCCGGCTGCAACTGGTCCGGAGTGAGGTCGCGGACGTCCGTGTCGGCGTCCGAGGCACGGGCCGCCGCCACCACCTGCTGCACGGCGCGGTCCAGGAGCAGGTCTTCCTGGCCCACGGCGAGGGTGAGGGGGGCGAGCGGATCGTCGGTGGAATTGCGTCTGGTGGCCATCGCCGTCCAGCATCCCACGCCCCTGTGACAACCCTGCGGGGCCGCCGCCCGGACGTGTACCCGGCTCCGGGCATACCGGAGAATGACCGGGTGAGCGATGTGAGACATGTACTGGTGCTGCCCGACCGGGACGCCGCCGAGGAAGTCGCCGGGGAACTCGCCGACCGGTTCGGCGTCACCGAGGAGCCCCAGCTCGTACGGGACGCCCTGGCCGGGGAGGACGACGCCGAGGACGCACAGTGGCTGGTCGTGGTGGAGGACCCGGACACACGGCTGGACTCCGCGGCCCTCGACGCGTTCGCCGCGGAGTACGAGGGGTGGCTGGAGTCGCCCTGAGGCAAGGGCACCTGGCGCGAGGACTCTTGGGGCGAGGACCCCGGACCGCCCGACCGCACGGCCACGGTGAAGCGGGACACAGTCCCTCCACACACTGCCGCCCGCCGCGAGGCGGTGCTTGGCGGGAGTGGGGCAGAGCATGGCCGGTGCGGCGGGTGGGGTTCCGTCCTGACGGCGCCTGCGTGACCACCGCCCCCGCCTCGTGAGGCGGGAGGTGGTCGCGCGGGTGCGGGTGTCGTGGGACAGGGCCCGGTCGACGCCGGGACCCGGTCAGCCCTTGGGGACTATCTGGATGTCCATGTCGATCTTGATGCTGGGGCCGACGACCGCGATACCGCGCGCCAGCATCGTCTGCCAGGTGAGCGTGAAGTCCTCACGGTGCAGCTCGGTCGTCGCCCGGCAGGCGGCCCTGGTCTCCCCTTCGAGGCCGTTGCCCAGACCGAGGTACTGGGTGTCCAGCGTGACGGTCCGGCTCACACCGTGCAGGGTGAGCGCACCGGTGACGCCCCATCGGGTACCGCCCCGGTGGACGAAGCGGTCGCTGTAGAACTCGAGCGTCGGATACCGCTCGATGTCGAGGAAGTCGGCCGAGCGCAGATGATCGTCACGCATCTGGACGTTCGTGTCGATCGACGCGGCGTCGATGACGACGTGCATGGCGGAGTCCTCCATGCGGTCGGCGATCCGGACGGCCCCGGCGAAGGTGTTGAACCTGCCGTGGATACGGGCCATGCCGATGTGCCGTGCCGTGAAGCCGATCTGGGTGTGCGACGGCTCGATCTCCCAGTCCCCCGGGTCGGGGAGCTGCGGGGGCTGCGCCACCTGGAGGGACACGTCACCGAGACTCGCGTGGCCCCCCTCGGTCACGGTGACCGGGCCGTGGAACGGAGTGAAGCCCTCGGCCGTGACACCCACGCGGTAGTCGCCGGCGGGGACGGTCGCGACCAGGTTCCCGAAGGGGTCCGTCTCTCCACCGACGATCTTTCGGCCGGAGCTGTCGGTGACGACGAAGTCGGCCTGCTGGACCGGTTCGCTGACGGGGTCCAGGATCCGACAGCTCAGCATGCCTGCGGTGAGCGGTACCGGGAATCCGGCGAGGGCGTTGTTCTGAGCGGTGCCGGACTTCGCTCTGCTGCCTAGCCAACGGCCGAACATGTGCACGTACTCCCCAGGGGCGGATCTCACCTCGGACCCCTGACAGCTGGACGTCGTTGTCGGAGCAGCGGCCCGCCGACGAATACGCATTCGATCACCGTTGCGAGGTTCGAGGCAAACGCCGCAGCTCAGAGGGGGTTGTGCCGAGCTGTGCACGGCTGTGTGCAGGTACCACCGAACATCCGTATTGCCCTGTCTGCCACTGCCTCTGTCCAGCCTCCTCCCGCACCGCACCGGTCATACGCTCGTGATCACACCCCGCACGGAAGGCGACCGGGGCAGCACCATCCCGAAGTGGTCTCTGTACGCGGCGAGTACCTCGGCATCGGCACCGAGTTCCTTATCGTGCCGCTCGCCCCGCACCGTCGTGATCAGGGTGCGGTTCCGGAGCGTCACCCGGCCATCCTCGGTACGGCGTGAGCAGACGACGGAGCGGGTGAAATGGGAGTCCGGCGAGGTGCGGTGGTACCAGGCGCCGCCCCGGAAGTCGGCAAGGACGCGCGGGCGCAGATCCAGCCGGAACTGCCGCGAGTTGCCGCGCAGCAGATCGAGATCCCCTTGCGGAGCCTCCCTGAAGCGGAACCTGCCGCAGGGGTCCTCCTGTTCCGTGCGGACATCGAGGGCGAGCGGCCCCAGGGCGTGGTCGCCGAACCCCACGTCGGCGAGCCATGGGCCCGTGCCGTCCTCGGTCTCCACCCGTAGCGCGACGTGGTCGTACGGGATGCCGAGGCGACCGCCGTCGCCGAACACACGCGCTTGGAGCAGGGTGACGCGGAAGCCGAGCGCGCGCAGCAGTCCGGCGAAGGCGCCGTTCAGTTCGTAGCAGAAACCTCCCCTGTGATCGGTCACGATCTTGTCGATGAGCTTCTCCTCCTCCAGGACGATGTCCTGTCCCAGATGGATCGAGAGGTTCTCGAAGGGCACGGTCGTCAGGTGCCGCAGTTGCAGTTCGCGCAGTGCCTCCGCGTCAGCACGCGCGGGGCGGCCGGCGCCGATGTGTTCCAGATAGGCGTCCACCCAGGCCGGGGCGGATGTGGGGGTGGGCCGGGGCACGTCGTCGTCCATACCGGCAGTGTGTCGCGGCAGGCGTGACAGCGCATGAGCCACCGGTCCTAGGACCGCCGACGGAGCGCGGGAGAGAAGCCTCGCTCATGATCGGCCTGCCGCGCGCAGTCCCGCACCGGTGCCCGTCACCGCGATCGCCCCGTGCGTGTCGGTACGCAGAACCTTCGCCCCCGCCGCCTCGAGCGCATCGAGCGTCCGGGCCGCCGGATGCCCGTACGGGTTGTCCGCGCCGCAGCTGATCAGGGCGATCCGAGGGCGGGCGGTGCGGAGGAGTGCGGGATCCTGATGGGCGGAGCCGTGGTGCGCGACCTTGAGCACGTCCACCCGCGGGATCGCCGGATGGCTCCGCAGCACCCCTCGCTGCGCCGGAGGTTCGAGATCGCCGAGGAGCAGCAGGGTCAGCCCGCCGGACCGAACGAGGAGGGTGACGCTGGAATCGTTGGGCTCCTCGGACTCGAGAGCCGGCCAGGCCCCCCGCGCGTCTGCTGCGGGCCAGAGCACCTGCCAGTCGAGCGGCCCCTCCCGGCGTCTCTCCCCCGGCACGGCACCGATCATCGGAACGTGAGCGGCCTCGGCCGTTCTCCTGACGAAAGCCGCCTGATCCGGCGGTTCGCCGAGATGCGTGGTCTGGATCGCCCCGACCGCGCGGCCCCGCAGCGCACCGGGCAGCCCGCGCACATGGTCGGCGTGGAAGTGCGTCAGCAGCAGGAGGGGCACACGGGTGATGCCGAGGTCACGCAGGCACCGGTCGACGAGCCGCGGTTCGGGGCCGGTGTCCACCACCACCCCCGTGTCCTCCCCGGCGGCGAGCACCATGGCGTCACCCTGGCCCACGTCGCACAAGGCGAAGGCCCAGCCGGGTGGCGGCCACCCGGTCATCATCCGGGTCAGCGGGACCGGTCTCAGGACCGCCAGCACGAGCAGGAGCGCAGCGGCCGAGCAGACCCACGGGTGGCCGGCCAGACGACGGGCGGCCGGCACCGACAGGGCCGTGAGCACCGCGAGAAGGGCGGCACCCCGCCAGCCGCCCGGCCAGTCGACCTCGGCCCCGGGAAGAGCGGCACCGGTGCGGGCCACGGATGCGATCCATCCGGTCGGCCAGCCCGCGGCGGTGGCCAGGCCCTGCGCCACCGGCATGGCCACGGGGGCCGCGGCGAGTGCGGCGAAACCCAGGACCGTCGCGGGAGCCACCGCGAATTCGGCCAGCAGGTTGCAGGGGATCGCTACGAGCCCGACCCGGGACGCGAGGACCACGACGACGGGGGCGCAGACCGCCTGCGCGGCGCCTGACGCGGCCAGTACCTCGGCCAGCCGTGCCGGAACCCCGCGCCGCTGCAGCGCGTCGCTCCAGCGGGGCGCGAGCGTCAGCAGCGCACCGGTGGCGAGCACCGACAGCAGGAAGCCGTAACTGCGGGCCAGCCGGGGGTCGTACAGCACCAGCAGCAGAACGGCGGCGGCCAGCGCGGGAATCAGCGACCTGCGCCGGCCCGTACCGATGGCGAGCAGCGTGATCAGGCCGCAGGCCGCCGCGCGCAGGACGCTCGGTTCGGGACGGCAGACGATCACGAACGCCAGGGCGATCCCCCCGCCGATCAGCGCCGTCATGCGCAGGGAGATGCCCAGTCGCGGGGCGAGACCGCGGCGTTCGCTGCGCAGGGCCGCCCCCGGCGGCCCGATGAGGAGGAAGAGCAGCACCGAGAGGTTGGCCCCGGAAACGGCGAGCAGATGCGTGAGATCGGTCGTCCTGAACGCATCGTGGAGCTCGGGCGGGACCCGTGACGTGTCGCCGACGACCAGTCCCGGCAGAAGGGCCCGTGCGTCGGGTTCGAGCCCGTCCGTGGCCTCCCGCAGCCCGGAGCGCAGCCGTCCCGCGGTGCGGTGGAGCAAGGACGGCTCCACCGTGACGCGTGGCGGGTCGTCCGCGTCCGCGCCCAGTACGGCGGTGACGCGCTCTCCTTCGTGCCGTGGAGGTGCGAGCCTCCCCTCGACGTGCAGCCCGGTGGAGGGCAGCAGCCGCTGCCACAGCGTGGCCGTCTCCCCCGGCGCGACCATGACGAGGACCGGGGTACTGAGCGCGGTGACCGCTCCGTCGGGAGCGGTCAGCCGGGTGATCTCGGCGTTCAGCAACAGGGAGACGGGGGTGCTGTGGTCGCCCTGTACGCGCGGCCGGGTCTGCCGGGGGTCCGATGTGACCGTCAGCTCCGCCTCGACTCGCGCATAGTCCTGCGCGAGGCCGGGGACGGGGCCGCTTCGGACATCTGCAGCGTGGAGCCCGGCGGACACCGCGCCGGCAGCCGCGCAGAGCAGCACGCCGGCGGCGGTGGTGCCACGCGGCCAGGCGTGCCCCCGTGTCCGCGCCGCCCCTGAGGGCCCCCGCGTCACGGGAGGCCCGGCGCGCCCTGGCGGTCCGGCACATCCTGGCCGGCCCGGCAGGCGCGGAGCTTCGGGAGACCGGAAGCGCCTGGGAACTCCGAGGTACCGGCAGGCCATGGCCCGGGACACGGCGATGAGGCTGAGCCCGGCGAGGGCGCACAGGACGGCTCCTGCCGCCGCCCACCACCCCGGCACCCCCAGGGCCAGGGCAGCCGCGGCCCACACGGCGAGGGCGGGAGGGACGAGCCGCAGATCGGCCGGGGCTTCCTGGCGCGGGTCCGCAGAACCGGGCTGCCGCACCGAATCGGCATCGGGGGCCGAAGCCGAAGCACTCTCCGAGGCCGTGTTCGTCCGCGCGTGGGAGCCGTTCACGGGATGACCAACGGCCGAAGGTCCGCGAACCGGCGGTCGCCGATGCCGTTGACCTCGCGGAGTTCGTCGACCGACCGGTAGCCCCCGTGTTCGGTGCGGTAGTCGATGATGTGCTGGGCGAGTACCGGCCCTACCCCGGGCAGGGATTCAAGCTGCTCCACGGTGGCCGTGCCGAGGCTCACCGGCGCACCGGGACCGGCCTGCCCTGCCGAAGGGCCTCCCCCCGCCCCCGCTCCCCCGGTCTGTGTCGTCAGGGCGGGCAGACCCACCACGACCTGTTCTCCGTCCGTCAGGACACGCGCACGGTTGAGCCCGATGACATCCGTGCCCTTGCGAACGCCTCCGGCGGCGCGCAGGGCGTCCTCGACCCGGGAGCCGGCCGGCAGATGCCGGATGCCGGGATGGAGCACCTTGCCGCTCACGTCGACGACGATCCGTCCGCCGGTCTGCGGGCCCGCCTGTGCTCCCCCGGTCGGGGCAGGTGCGGCGGCGGTCAGCTGCGTGTGCGCGGAACCGGGCCCGGAGGCCTGGGCCGCGGCGGCCTCCGTGACCCGCTCCGGTGCGCGTACGGACTCGGGGCGGGCCGACCAGAAGTGCACCGCCGCGAACAGCGCGGCCCCGGCCAGGACCACGGCGAGCGCGGCGAGCGCGCGGGACTCAAGACCACAGCGGAGCTGCACCCACAGGGGTAACCGGTCCCGCAGAGCGGAAGCGGCTTCCTGCCACCGCCCTGTCCGTACTCCGGCGAGCCCAGATGCCCCACCGCGCGCTGGAGGGTCCGATCCGGCCGCAGGATCCTCGGCCGGGCCCACCGCCCCACGGGGAAGCGCCCCCACGGGAAGTCCCTGCGGGAGAGTCGTACGGAGTGGCCCCTGCCGCGGAGACGGCTCCGCGGCAGGGAACGGCACCCCGGGCGCAGGGGGACCTGGAACTGACACCTGCACGGCAGGCCCCCGCACGGCAGGTGCCGGCTCCGAGGACCTCACCGGGGCCGTGACTGGCGACGGTCGGGTGTCCGCGCGTGCGGCCCATGACGGCACCGCCTGGGAGTGGCGTGGAAGCCCGGGTGCACGGGAGCCCCCGGAAGGGCCGGACGCTGTGGTGAGGCAGGAGGAACCGGAAGGGCCAGGAGAGCCGACGAGCCCGGAGGAGCGCTCGGAGGCGACGAAGGGAGCGGGGAGACCGGAGATCGGTGCGCCGGCGTCCGGCGCCGCCCCCGCCCTCGCGTCACCCGCCGACTTACCGTCAGCCGACCGGACGCTGCCAGACCGATCGCCCACCGAACAGCCCTCCGCGGGCCGGTCACCTGCCATCAGCGCGTCCGCCCGGAGCCGCGAGGCCGCCGCCACTTCAGCGTCCTTAGCGCGGGCGGCGCGCCGCCCGCGCCCGCGTCCGACCGCGGACACGGTGCCCGGCGAGGTACCGGCCGGGCCGCCGGGGCGGACGCCGGATCTGTGCCGGGCACGCCCTGCGGGTCCGCCGGCCCCGCGCCGCCCACGAGGCACGAGGCGGTCCGTGAGCAGCTCGGTGTCGCCGGGCGTACGGCGGAAAGGCTGCTCGGCGGACGCCGCTTCTGGCGCAAGAGCCGTTCGCGGGGCCGGGGCCAGGCCGTCGAGGCCCCGCGCGCTGGTGGACACGTGCAGTGATCGGAAGGTCATGCCTCACGACGCTAGGCACTTCCGCGAAAACCTGCTGAGCTGCCCCGATTACGGTGGATAACTTGCCAGTTGTGGATATCTTCCTCACTCGCGGGAGTGAGCTTCAGCGGGGTGAGATCACGACGCCGAGCAACCCGGGCCCGGTGTGCGCGCCGATGACCGCACCCACCTCGCTCACATGCAGATCCCCCAGCCCCGGGACGCGACCCCGCAGCCTTTCGGCCAGCCGCTCTGCCCCTTCCGGGGCCGCGAGGTGATGGACCGCGACGTCCACCGGACCCGTGCCCGCCTCGGTCACGGCGATCTCCTCGAGTCGGGCGATCGCCTTCGACGCCGTCCGCACCTTCTCCAGCAGTTCGATACGGCCGCCGTCGAGCTGCAGGAGGGGTTTGACGGCCAGGGCGGACCCCAGCAGCGCCTGGGCGGCACCTATGCGCCCGCCTCTACGCAAGTAGTCGAGCGTGTCGACGTAGAAGAAGGCGGACGTGCCGGAGGCCCGCTTCTCGGCCGCCGCGACCGCGTCGTCCAGACCACCGCCCGCCTCCGCCGCCTCAGCGGCGGCGAGCGCGCAGAATCCCAGGGCCATCGCGACCACGCCCGTGTCGACCACACGCACCGGCACCGGCGCGTCCTGGGCGGCGAGCAGCGCGGCGTCGTACGTCCCGGAGAACTCGGCCGAAAGATGGAGGGAGACGATGCCCGTGGCGCCCGCGTCCGCCACGGCGCGGTACGTGGCGGCGAAGACTTCGGGGCTGGGTCGTGAAGTGGTCACGGAGCGGCGCTTCTGCAGGGCCAGGGCCAGCGACCGGGCCGAGATCTCCGTGCCCTCCTCCAGCGCCTGATCCCCGAGGACCACGGTCAACGGCACTGCGGTGATGCCGTGCCGTTCCATCGCCTGGGGCGGCAGGTAGGCCGTGGAATCGGTGACGATCGCGACATGGCGGGACATGAGCCGGAGGTTACCTCCCAGGGAGGGGGCAGGGCAGCCCGGGACCGGCCTGCTGATCATTTCCGATCGACCGGAGGCCATCTCGACACACTTCCGGCTTCTCCGATACGCACTTCTCAAACATGCGGCGCACCATCCGACCGCACTTACCAGCGGGCAGGTCGCATCCAGGGTGGAGACGCCCAGATCGGAGGCATCCGGATCGGAGGCATCCGGATCGACGCATCCGCTTGCGCCGGACGCGTGCGTCCGCCCTCAGCAGGATCCGGCGAGTCGGCCACCCCGGCGCGTGGGAGCCGTACACGGCCGGTCAGCCGGTCGGTCAGTTCGTGGTCTCCGGCTTCGAGGACTTCTGCCACGGGTAGCCGCTGGTCAGCCTGGGGTCCGCGGGGGCGAGTGGCTGCGGGCCCGCCTCGGCGGGTGTGCTCCGGCCCGCCTCGGCGGATCCGCTCCTGCCGGGGCCGGCGGTGGTGCCCCGCTCCGGCGCCTCCTCGGTCGTCCAGTGCCGCAGTGCCCCGGCCTCCACGTCGATCTGCGCGTTCAGTGCGGCCAGGTCGTCGTCGGCGAACTGCCTGGCCCGGTCACGAGCCGCCCAGCGCAGGGACTCCGCGGAGTGCGTGATGCGCTGCGTCCGTTCCTTCAGGCCGGGCATCAGTCCGGCCACCGTGGACCGGTCCGGCTCGCGCTCCAGGCGCTTGAGGTCGTCGTCGAGTTCGCGTCCGTGCGCACTGAGACGCTCGAAGAGCGCGAGCGACTCGGAGAGCGAGGCGTCCTCCGCCACTCCGGCGTTCAGCGCGTCCTGCGTGGCCCTCATCGAGGTGCGCAAGGCGAGCCGCAGCTGTGCGAGCTCCCCGGGCACGCCCGGCTGGCTGTAACTCTTGGCCCTCAGCGCGGTGTCCTCCACGGAGCGGCGGGCCTGCGTGATCGTCCGGTCCACGCCGCGCTTGGCAGCGCGCACGGCCTTGACCCCGGCGTACACCCCGAGCGCCGTGAACGCGATGAACAGCAGCGTCAGGATGAGGATCACGGTTTCCATGGACGCCCCTCGGTTGTCGACTCGGCTGCCGGTGTGCGGTCGCCCCTCCTACCGTAAACGGAACGGGCAGGCCGAGGGTTCCACCGGAACCCCCAACCTGCCCGTAGGGGAAAGCCCTGGCACACCGGGCCCGAGAGCCCGGTGTGCCTCGCGCGGGGCGGCGCGGGCCGCCCGGGACCGTCAAGCGGGAACGATGTTGACCAGCTTCGGTGCGCGCACGATCACCTTGCGGACCCCTGCCCCGCCCAGCGCGGCGACGACGTTCTCGTCCGCCAGGGCCAGCGTCTCCAGCTCCTCGTCCGTGATCGACGGGGAGACCTCCAGGCGAGCCTTCACCTTGCCCTTGACCTGCACCACGCAGGTCACCGTCTCGTCCACGACGTACGCCGGATCGGCGACCGGGAAGTCCTGGTGGACCACGGAGCCGGTGTGGCCCAGCCGGCTCCACAGCTCCTCCGCCACGTGCGGCGCCAGAGGCGCGATCAGCAGCACCAGCCGTTCGGCGACGGACCGCGACAGCGGGCCACCGGTCTTCGTCAGGTAGTTGTTCAGCTCGGTGACCTTGGCGATCGCCGTGTTGAAGCGCATCCCGGCCATGTCCTGGCCGACACCGTCGATGGCCTTGTGCAGCGCCCGCAGCGTGTCCTCGGTGGGCTCCGTGTCGACGACGGTGACCTCCCCGGTCTCCTCGTCGACGACGTTGCGCCACAGACGCTGCAGCAGCCGGAACTGGCCGACGACCGCCCGGGTGTCCCACGGACGCGACACGTCCAGCGGCCCCATGGCCATCTCGTACAGCCGCAGGGTGTCGGCCCCGTACTCACCGCAGATCTCGTCGGGCGTGACGGCGTTCTTCAGGGACTTGCCCATCTTGCCCAGGACACGGCTGACCTTCTCGCCGCCGTGGTAGTAGGCCCCGTCGCGCTCCTCGACCTCGGCGGCCGGGACCGCGATGCCGCGGCTGTCCCGGTAGACGAAGGCCTGGATCATGCCCTGGTTGTACAGCTTGTGGAAGGGCTCGGCGGACGAGATGTGCCCCAAGTCGTGCAGCACCTTGGACCAGAAGCGCGCGTACAGCAGGTGCAGCACCGCGTGCTCCGCGCCACCGACGTACAGGTCGACGCCGCCGGTGGGCTGTCCCTCGCGGGGCCCCATCCAGTACTGCTCGATGGCCGGGTCGACCAGCTGCCGGTCGTTGTGCGGGTCCAGGTAGCGCAGCTCGTACCAGCAGGAACCGGCCCAGTTCGGCATGGTGTTGGTCTCGCGGCGGTACTTGCGCGGGCCCGCGCCGTCACCCAGGTCCAGGGTGACGTTGACCCAGTCGGCGTTCCGGGACAGCGGGGTCTCGGGCTGGGTGTCGGCGTCCTCCGGGTCGAAGGTGCGCGGCGAGTAGTCCTCGACCTCGGGCAGTTCCAGCGGCAGCATCGACTCGGGCAGCGGGTGGGCGATGCCCTCCTCGTCGTACACGATCGGGAAGGGCTCGCCCCAGTAGCGCTGACGGCTGAACAGCCAGTCACGCAGCCGGAAGTTGACGGTGCCCTCGCCGACGCCGCGCGTCTGCAGCCACTCGGTGATCTTGGCCTTGGCCTCGACCACGCCCAGGCCGTCCAGCGAGATCTCGTCGTTGGCCGAGTTGACCAGCATCGCCTCGTACGAGGAGAAGGCGTCCTCCCACGTCGCCGGGTCCGTGCCGCGGCCGTCCGACGGCTCGACGACACAGCGCATCGGCAGCTCGAAGGCGCGCGCGAAGGCGAAGTCGCGCGCGTCGTGCGCCGGTACGGCCATGATCGCGCCGGTGCCGTACCCCATCAGCACGTAGTCCGCGATGAAGACGGGGACCTTCTCGCCACTGACCGGGTTGGTCGCGTACGCGCCGGTGAAGACGCCCGTCTTGTCCTTCGCCTCGGCCTGCCGCTCGACGTCGGACTTGGCGGCCGCCTGCTTGCGGTAGGCGGTGACGGCCTCGGCCGGGTTCGCGTGACCACCGGTCCAGACCGGGTGGGTGCCCTCCGGCCAGGCGGCGGGGATGATCCGCTCCACCAGCTCGTGCTCCGGTGCCAGCACCATGTAGGTGGCACCGAACAGGGTGTCCTGACGGGTGGTGAAGACGGTGATGTCGCCGGCGCCGTCGACCGGGAAGCCGACGCGCGCACCCTCGGACCGGCCGATCCAGTTGCGCTGCTGCAGCTTGATGGCCTCGGGCCAGTCCAGCCCGTCCAGGTCGTTCAGCAGCCGGTCGGCGTAGGCGGTGATCCGCATGTTCCACTGCCGCAGCTTGGCCTTGAAGACCGGGAAGTTGCCACGCTCGGAGCGGCCGTCGGCCGTCACCTCTTCGTTGGCCAGCACGGTGCCCAGGCCCGGCGACCAGTTGACGGGCGCGTCCGAGGCGTACGCCAGGCGGTACTGCCCCAGGAGGTCGGCGCGCTCGGCGGCGTCCAGGGCGCTCCACTCCCGGCCGCCGGGGACCGGGCGCTCACCGCTCTCGAACTGGGCGACCAGCTCGGCGATCGGGCGGGCACGGTCGGCCTCGGTGTCGTACCAGGAGTTGAAGATCTGCAGGAAGATCCACTGGGTCCACTTGTAGTAGTCCGCGTCGATCGTGGCGAAGGAGCGGCGCTTGTCGTGGCCCAGGCCCAGCCGGCGCAGCTGGACCTTCATGTTCTCCATGTTGGCCTCGGTGGAGGCCCGCGGGTGGGTGCCCGTCTGGACGGCGTACTGCTCGGCCGGCAGGCCGAAGGCGTCGAAGCCCAGGGTGTGCAGGACGTTGTGTCCCGTCATCCGCTGGTGGCGTGCGTAGACGTCGGTGGCGATGTAACCCAGGGGGTGGCCGACGTGCAGACCCGCGCCCGACGGGTACGGGAACATGTCCATGATGAATTTCTTCGGCCGGGCGGCCAGCTCCGCGTCGCCCGCCAGATCACCGGACGGGTTCGGCGCCTCGTACGTCCCCTCGGCGTCCCAGAAGTCCTGCCAGCGTGCCTCGATGTCGGCGGCCATCGCTGCCGTATAGCGGTGCGGCGCGGCCACCTCGGCCGCGGTGTTCGTCTCGCTCATGATCCTCAAAGCTCCATCGATCGTCATCTGCCGGCACCCACGTCCACGACACACGTCTACGGACACACGTCTACGGAAACGAAAAATCCCCTCGCACAGGAGGGGACGCCGCGCCGAGTCCGACCAGGCATTCTCACCGGCCGGAAGTGATCAGCGCGGCTCGCTAAGCAGAAGGCGTACGGCACGCATGGCGTCAGGGTACCGCACAGCCCCGGAGCCCGGCCCGGCAGATACCGGCCCGCAGCACCGCCCCACACCTCTCCACACCGGCGCAGCGAGCACACTCCGGACGCACGAACCCTTCGCACGACCTGCACACTCCGGGGGTTACTCCGCGTACTGCCCTCTATCGGGGCAACCGCTCAAAGCCCGTACCGGCCAGTACGTGGCGACCTAGCATGCGGCAACGGGACCGCTTTGCCGAGCCATTCGGAGTCGCCCCCATGAAGCCTCATCGCAGGATCCGTTCGTCCCCCTCCATGAGCCTCAGCCCAGGAACGAGCCGCCCTCTGCAGGGCGGGCTGACCGTCGCGGCACTGGTTCTCATCCCTCTGCTCGCCGTCGCCGGGAGCGACGGGATGCGTACCGCGTTCGACTTCACGACCGGCGTCCTGACGCTGGTCTCGCTCACCGCGGCCGTCGCTTGGGGCCTGCTGGCCACGGACCGGCTGTTCCTCTCGAGCCGCCAGCGGCTGATCTGCCAGGGCATCCACCGGGCGTGCGCCGTCGCGTCCCTGGGCTTCCTCCTGCTGCACGGAACCGTGAAGATCGCCCTCGGGCACGTCGGGGTGCTCGCCGCCCTCGTCCCCTTCAGCACAGGGGTCGGCGGCACGGCCGGTCTCATCGGCTTCGGTTCACTGGCCGGGATGCTGATGATCGTCGCGGCTGCGACCGGCGCCATGCGCAGTGCGTTCGTCACCCCGGGCAGGATCGCGGGGCGCTGGCGCGCACTGCACGCGCTGGCCTATCCGGCCTGGTGCTCGGCGCTGGTACACGGCCTCTACGCCGGCCGGCAGCCGGCCACCTGGGTCGTCGTGATGTACGCGCTCTGCCTGACGGCGGTGGCGGCAGCCCTCGCCCTGCGCCTGCTGCCCGGCCCGGCCAAGCGCGCGATCACCGAGCGGGTCTCCTCCCTGGTCAGCCCGCAGGCCCCGCCGTCCGCATCGGACCCGATCCTGCGCGGTTCCCCCCTCCCCGGCGCGGAACACATGCCTCCGCCGCCTTCTCGCGGCCTTCCTCCCGAAGCCCCGGGCTGGGGCGAGGACGACCGCGGGACGCTGGGCACCCCGGTCCGCCCCAGGACGCTCACAGCCCCGCCGCCGCCCAGGAGGCAGGCGTACGAGGCCTCACCGCACGAGCAGCCGCATCCCGGGTTCGCCCACCGCGCACACCTTCACGACCAGCCCACGCAGCACGAACGCGCGTACACCTCCCCCGCGCCTCATGAACGCCCGCTCGACCAGCCCCTGTTTCACGAACCGCCGCCGCGCGGTTCCGAGCGCCTGGCCACGGACGCGGAACCGGTTCCGGCGCCACCGGCACGCGCCCGGCCCGGCTTCTCAGCGGCGTACAGGGCCGTCTCCCGCACCGCCGGCCGGCCCCCCGAGCGGGCCGTGGAGGAGCGGTGGCCCGCGCCCTCGCCGCCGTCCCCGGCCCAGGCGTTCGGGCCCACGTACACCGCGCCCCCGTCCACCTCCGGCCAGGAGACCGAGCAGTTGCCGGGACCGCTCTACCCGCCCCCGGCAGGAGCGCCCTGGCAAGCACCCGCAGGAGAACGACCGTGAACGTCCCCCTCCCCGATGTGCCCGAGGTCCGCGTCGTCGGGCTCCCCCAGCTGACCACCGGATTCGACCTGGTGGAGCGCCTCGGCCTGGCCATGCATCTGAAGGTGCACGGACCGCTCGAACCGATGACCGGCGAGCGGCTCGCCGAACTGGCCGAGTCCATATCGCTGCGGGGCCGCGGCGGGGCGGGCTTCCCCTTCGGCAAGAAACTCCGTGCGGTGGCGAAGGCCTCGGTACGGCGAGGGGTCCGGCCGGTCGTCGTGATCAACGGCAGCGAGGGCGAGCCGGCCTGCCGCAAGGACACCGTCCTGCTCAACCGAGCGCCGCACCTGATCCTCGACGGCGCGCTGCTCGCGGCGGAGGCCATCGGCGCGCGCACGCTGGTGGTGGCCGTCACACGCAACTCCACGGAGATCTCCGTACGCTCCGCCCTCGCCGAACGCGGCCTGTCCGACCGGCGCGGCCGGCATCTGCGCGCCAGAGTCGTGCGCACCCCGGAGCGCATGGTCTCCGGGGAGGCCTCGGCGGTCATCAGGGCGGTGAACGGCGGGCCGGCCCTGCCGCCGGGCCGCAGGGAACGCGCGGCGGAGTCCGGTGTGGCGGGCGCCCCCACGCTCCTGTCCAACGCGGAGACGTACGCCCAGCTCGCGGTCGCCGCCCGTCTCGGCTCCCGCCGTTACGGGCACACCGGCCTCCCGGACGAGCCCGGCACGGTCCTGCTCACGGTCTCGGGGGCCGTGGCCCGCCCGATGGTGATCGAGGTGCCCACGGGGGTCCCCCTGCGGTACGTCCTGGAGCTGGCCGGAGCTCCGCCGTTCCCCCAGGGAGTGCTGACCGGCGGTTACCACGGCAACTGGATCGACGCGATCGCCTCGCACGACGCCTTGGTCTCCCGCGCCTCTCTGGCTGCGGTGGGCGGAGCGCTCGGCGCGGGTGCCGTCCTGCCGATCGGCCCGGACACCTGCCCGATCGGCGAGTCGCTCAGGATCGCGAACTGGCTGGCGGCCGAGACGGCCGGGCAGTGCGGTCCCTGCAAGCTGGGGCTGCCGGCCGCCGCGGGCGGCCTGTCCGACGTACTGAACGGCGGCGGTCCCGCGGCCCTGGAGGCCCTGCGCGAGGTGACGCAGGCGGTCAAGGGTCGCGGGGCGTGCAAGCATCCGGACGGATCCGCGCGCTTCCTGACGTCCACGCTCTCGGCGTTCACGGACGACCTGGCCGCGCACGTGCTGGACGGTGGCTGCGGGCGGGAGACGCTCGGGGTCCTGCCGCTGCCCGCGCCCGGCTACGAAGGGCTGGAGGAGTCCATTCCGAGCGGCGAGAAGCTGGCGGTGGACTGGACCCTCTGCCAGGGCCACG
Source organism: Streptomyces argenteolus (assembly GCF_042902585.1). Taxonomy (GTDB): domain Bacteria; phylum Actinomycetota; class Actinomycetes; order Streptomycetales; family Streptomycetaceae; genus Streptomyces; species Streptomyces argenteolus. The sequence goes on along the minus strand of NZ_JBIBEG010000002.1, from coordinate 509,435 downwards.
GCCTCTGCGCGGACATCGTTCCCGAACTGATCAGGCTGGGCCCCGACGGCTACCCGGCGCTCGCGGACGCCGCCGTCCCCGTGCACCTGCGGGGCCGGGCCCAGCGAGCCGTACGGCGCTGCCCGGCACTGGCCCTGCGTATCGAGCAGGCCCCCGCCGAACGCCCCGCGCTCCCGAGCGCCGAGCGCAGGGCCCTGGGCAGCGGACGCGACTGATCCGGCGGAGCGCGGCGAGGGCCCTGTTCCCTCGCTCCGGAGAGACGAAGGACACGAACGGGCACAAAGAGAAGCGGACCATCCGATCCGGATGGTCCGCTTCTTCACTGTGGAGCTAAGGAGAATTGAACTCCTGACCTCCTGCATGCCATGCAGGCGCTCTACCAACTGAGCTATAGCCCCGTGTTGTCTGCCGCCCGGTTTCCCTGGCGACATCGAGAACATTACACGGTCCCGGCGGCGCATCAAAAATCGTTTCCACCCCGACCGGACGTGACCGGTGCCCGGCGCTGGGACCAGCGGCCGATCCCGCTCCGGAGGTCCCCGTGCGGAGGAGTCCGGAGGCCGCGGACGGCCGTCTGCCCGCCCTCCCCGACACCCGTCCGTGGACGGCTCGTCAAGCCGTCGCGAAGGAGTAGAACCGTTTGAGGGTGCAGTGCTCCTCGAGCAGCCGGCCGTAGATGGGCTCCCCCTCGAGCTCCCGGTAGGTCTCGATGGGGTCGCCTTTTATGATCAGCGCCCGGGCGCACTCTTCGCACCAGTACTGGAACTCGGCGTTGACGGGGTCCATGTCCCTGACGATGGGCGTACCACTGCCGCACCAGTCGCACTTCCGCCTGTGTGCACCCATCCGGTCAGCTCCGACTGTGGCCGCGGGCCGTGCACGCGAAGGAGCCCTCCCGCGGACTGGCGGGACCGTGAGGTGTGGCGGGGGGATGGGCCGCGGTGGAGGTGACGCGCAGGTCCGGGACCTGTACGCGGCTCGCAGGCATCGCGCTCCCTCCCGATCGGTCCGTCGCCCCCTCCGGCGCTCCGATTCTGCCATGGCCCCGCAAGGGGGTCAGCCCGACGAGGGCCCCGCCGCCCGGCTTTGGCCTGAAGAAACGGACCGCGAACGGCCGGCGTACGCACGAGAACGGCCCAGCAGCCCCCTGACAGCCCTTGTCCCGCACGGGCCAAGGCAGTTGAGGCCCGCGCCGGCCGGAGAGGCGGGGATGGACCGTACGAACGGCAAAAAAAGATCCCGCCCCCTGTCGGGGACGGGATCTTCACTGTGGAGCTAAGGAGAATTGAACTCCTGACCTCCTGCATGCCATGCAGGCGCTCTACCAACTGAGCTATAGCCCCGCTGTCCGCTGTGTTTCCCTGCGTTTCCGCGCTGCGAACAAGAAGAACTTTAGCCTGCGACGAGCCGGAAAGTGAAATCCGGCCCCCCACCGCCCGTGCACCGGCCCCAGGGGCCGTCGGCCGACGGCTAGTCGTCGTCCCCGAGCACCGGTTCGGGGAGCGTCCCGGCGTTGTGCTCGAGCAGGCGCCAGCCGCGCGCGCCCTCGCCCAGGACGGACCAGCAGCAGTTGGAGAGTCCGCCGAGCCCTTCCCAGTGGTGGGCGTCGAGCCCGAGCAGACGGCCGATGGTCGTCCGGATCGTGCCGCCGTGACTCACGACGACGAGCGTTCCCGCGTCCGGCAGCTTGCCGGCGTGCTCCAGGACCACGGGGGCGGCCCGGTCGGCGACCTCGGTCTCCAGCTCGCCACCGCCCCTGCGCACCGGCTCGCCGCGCTTCCAGGCGGCGTACTGCTCGCCGTACTGCCCGACGATCTCCTCGTGCGTGAGGCCTTGCCAGGCTCCCGCATAGGTCTCACGCAGCGCGGAATCATGGGCGACAGCGAGGCCGGTGACCGAGGCGAGCTCGGCGGCCGTGGCCGCCGCCCGCCGGAGGTCGGAGGCGACGATCGCGTCCGGCCGCAGCGAAGCGAGCAGCCTCGCGGCACGACGGGCCTGCCCGACGCCGACCTCGGTCAGCTCGATGTCGGTGGAACCCTGGAATCGGCGTTCGAGGTTCCACGCGGTCTGGCCGTGCCGCCAGAGGACGATCCTGCGGCCCCTGCCGCTGCTGCTGCCGTTCAGCTCTGCTCACCTTCCGTGCCGCCGTTGAGCTGGGCGTGCTCCTCGGCCTTGCCCCGGGTCTTGACCGCGTCCTCGGGGAGGGCGATCTCGGGGCAGTCCTTCCACAGTCGCTCGAGCGCGTAGAACACGCGCTCCTCGCTGTGCTGGACGTGGATCACGATGTCGACGTAGTCGAGGAGGATCCAGCGTGCGTCGCGGTCGCCCTCGCGGCGTACCGGCTTGGCACCGAGCTCCTTCTGAAGCCGCTCCTCGATCTCGTCGACGATCGACTTGACCTGGCGGTCGTTGGGGGCCGAGGCCAGCAGGAAGGCGTCGGTGATCGACAGCACGTCGCTGACGTCGTAGGCGATGATGTCGTGCGCGAGCCGGTCGGCTGCAGCCTGGGCGGCAGCGTTGATGAGCTCGATGGAGCGGTCCGTGGCGGTCACATGCAGGCTTTCGTCGGCGGTCAGATCGACCTCTAGGGTCTCACGGACCGCCGACAGCCCTCACGTGTCACGACGCCGGCGGCTTCGGGATCTTGTAGTTCTGGCCGAGAACCACGGAGACGTCGGCGTTCGCGGCGGGCTTGCCCTGCTTCACCGCGCTCGTCGGAAGGCCCAGCGTCTTGGCGATCTCGACGGCCTTCGCCTTGTCCTCGGCGGTTCCGTACAGGACCTGGGACGTCGCCTCGGCGTCCGCCTTGCCGCTGTCGACGAAGGCGTATCCACCGTTGACGAGCTGGACCCTGGCCGCGTTCGTCCCGGCGGTGTCGCCGGTGGCGTTCCGGACACCCACGCGCACGGCGGCATCCGGATCCGGAGCCTTCACCGCACCGCCCAGCACGTCCTTGACCACGTCCTCGGTCGCCTGGTCGGTGAGCGTGCCGTCGGCCTGGACCGGAAGCAGCTCCGTCTTGTAGTCGCCGACCTTGGCGTGGCCGGCGAGCTTGGCCAGCGAGGCGCCCAGGTCCTGCTCCGGCAGGGAGGGGTCGAGGATCTGCGCCAGCGTCTGGATCGTGACGGTCGCGGCCTTGGGGTCCTCGGACATCTTGCGCAGCACGCTGCGCATGACCTGCCCGAAGCGCGTCAGCTGTTTGGCCTCGGCCTCCCCCGGCCCCTGGTAGGTGGCGTACGCGACGGCCATCTGGCCGCTCAGCGTCTGGGCCTCGCCCTTGTTCACGAGCGGGGCGGCACCCTTCTTGGTGTCGGGCACCTCGGTGTCGGTGTCGACCTCGATGTTGCCGACGAGCTCGACGAGGTTCTCGAGATACGGGGTGTCGAGCCGCCAGGTTCCGCTGATGCGGGTGCCGAGCAGGGTGTCGATCGCCTCGCGGGTGCCGGTGGACCCGTCGTCGTCGACGGACTTGCCGAGCGTCGTGGTGGAACCGTCGTCCGACGCCACGGCGAGCGAGTTGGGGAGCAGGACGGTGGTGCCCTGCTTGGTGGTGACGTTGTCGACGAGTAGCGCCGTGGAGGTGCCGCCCTTCTTGGTGTTGTGCAGATGGACGACGATGACGTCCCGCTTCTGCGGCCCGGTCGCCGTGGCTCCCTGCTCGTCCTGGCCCGAGAGACCCGGGACCTTGCCGGCGAACCAGAGGTAGCCCGCACCGCCGACGACCACGAGGGCCACGACGACTATCAGCGCGACCATCCGGTTGTGGCCGCGCCGTCGGGCCTCCTCGCGCCGTTCGCTGCGGCTCTCGGTGAATTTGAGCCAGTCGATGACGTCTTCGGAGTCCTCGTCGGGCTCCTCGATGAACGAGAACTGCTCGGTGCGGTAGTCCCGGTCGGCGCGCCGTGGACCGGGAACGGCTGTGTCCGCCGCCGGTTCGGGCTCGCGCCGGGGCTCCGGCACCGGCGGCGGCGCCGTGGCCGGGGCGGCGGGAGCCTGTGCGGCGTTCCACTGCTGGGCGGTGTCGTCGACGGCGGGCTGCGTGCCGGTGTCGTAGCCGTACGCGGAGTAGCCGCCCTCGCCGTACCCGTACGACTGCTGCGCCTGCTGCTGGGTGTGCTGGTAAGGGTCGTACTGCTGCTGTGTGCCGGCGTACGGGTCGTAGCCGTACCCCTGCTGCGGCTGCCCGTCCTGCTGGGGCTGCTGTTGCTGCTGCTGCGCGTACGGGTCGTACTGCTGCTGGTCGTAGTGCTGCTGCCCCTGCTGCTGATAGACCGGCTGGCCGTACGCGTCGTAGCCGATGATCTGCGGCTGCTCCTGCTGGTACGGGTCGTACGGGTTCTGTCGGTCGTTCACAGGTGCCCCTCTCCGTGGCTCATTCGCCGCGGTACAGCTGGCGCTTGTCGATGTAGCGGACGACACCGTCCGGCACCAGATACCAGACGGGCTCGCCCTGCGCGACCCTCGCACGGCAGTCCGTGGACGAGATCGCCAGCGCGGGCACCTCCACCAGCGAGACACCGCCCTTGGGCAGTCCGTCGTCCGTCAGCAGGTGGCCCGGCCGGGTCACGCCGATGAAGTGGGAGAGCGAGAACAGCTCCGCGGCGTCGCGCCAGGTGAGGATCTGGGACAGGGCGTCGGCGCCGGTGATGAAGAAGAGGTCCGCGTCGCCGTGGACCGTGCGCAGGTCCCGCAGCGTATCGATCGTGTACGTGGGTCCGCCACGGTCGATGTCGCTGCGGCTGACCGAGAACTGCGGGTTGGACGCCGTCGCGATGACCGTCATCAGATAGCGGTCCTCGGCCGGTGACACCTGCTTGTGGCTCTTCTGCCACGGCTGGCCGGTCGGGACGAAGATGACCTCGTCGAGGTGGAACTGGGCGGCCACTTCGCTGGCCGCCACCAGGTGTCCGTGATGAATCGGGTCAAACGTCCCGCCCATCACGCCGAGTCGGCGCTTGGCGCGGCCGGTAGGCACTTTCTGCTCTCCCATGCGTGCAGACCCTACTGGCACAGCTGTTCGCGTCTGCCTCAGCGGTCCCGATTGAAGCGGGTGGTGATCCACAGGAGGAGCAGCAGCACGAAGAGCGCGCCACCACCGGTGAGGTACGGGCTGAGGCTTTCGTGGTTACCGCCCTGCTCGCCTTCGGCGGCGAGGGTGACCAGCTGGTGCGCGGTGCTCGTGAGGCTCATCTTCTGCAGGACCTATCCATCGGGAATCAGGAGGGAGACGTCGCGCACATCGTATGCGGGCGCTCCGGGCACGCTCACGCCGACTCAGTCGTTGTTGTCGTCGTTGCGGTATCCGCGCAGCAGGAACCAGGCGAGCAGCGCCGCTCCCACCAGCGCGACGAGCAGGACGACGCGGAGCGTGTCGCCCGGCCCCTGATCCTCGGACACGGCGGCGAGCAGTACGGCGGTATGCGGCATTCCGGGCGCTCCTCAAAGTTATCCACAGCCCCCCGCACACCGTAGCGCCAGCACATACGCTGGCTTCTGTCAGGGGGACGAGCGACGTCTCGTACGAACAGGGGGCATCCATGACCGACACCAGTCACGAGAGCGTGCCGAGCAGGCAGCGCAGGCGATTCCCGGACATCTCCTCACGGGCCTACGAGCATCCGGCGGACCGTTCCGCCCTGGTGGCGCTGCGGAAGCTGAGCGGTTTCGACACCGTCTTCAAGGCGCTGAGCGGCCTGCTGCCCGAGCGCAGTCTGCGACTGCTCTTCCTGTCGGACTCCGTCCGGGTGAGCGACGCCCAGTTCACCCATCTCAACGACATGCTGCGGGACGCGTGTTACATCCTGGACCTCAAGAAGGTCCCGCCGATGTACGTCACCCAGGACCCGCAGCCCAACGCCATGTGCATCGGCCTCGACGAGCCGATCATCGTCGTGACGACCGGCCTGGTCGAGCTCCTGGACGAGGAGGAGATGCGGGCCGTCGTGGGGCACGAGGTGGGCCACGCCCTCTCCGGTCACGCGGTGTACCGCACGATATTGCTCTTCCTCACCAACCTCGCGGTGAAGGTGGCGTGGATCCCCCTCGGCAACGTCGCGATCATGGCGATCGTGACGGCGTTGCGTGAGTGGTTCCGTAAGTCGGAGCTGTCCGCCGACCGGGCGGGGCTGCTGGTGGGCCAGGACCTGCGCGCCTCGATGCGTGGCCTGATGAAGATCGCGGGAGGCAATCACCTCCACGAGATGAACGTGGACGCCTTCCTCGCCCAGGCAGACGAGTACGAGAAGGGCGGCGACCTCCGCGATTCCGTGCTCAAGATCCTGAACATGCTGCCCCGGACCCACCCGTTCACCACGGTGCGGGCCGCGGAGCTGAAGAAGTGGTCGGAGACCCGGGACTTCCAGCGCATCATGGACGGCCACTACCCGAGGCGGGACGAGGACAAGAACACGTCGGTCACGGATTCCTTCCGGGAGTCCGCAGCGCACTACGCGGGTTCCGTGCGCACCAGCAAGGACCCGCTGATGAAGCTCGTAGGGGACATCGCGGGTGGGGCGGGCGACCTCGGCGGCAAGCTCCGGGACAAGTTCACCGGCGCGGGCAACGGGGGCTCGGGCGGTGGCACGGCCGGCAAGGGCGGCGCCTCGGATGCTACGGGCGGCTCGGAGGGGACGTGGCGGCGCCCGGGCCCTGACGAGGAGGGGCCGGAGTCGGGGAGCTGATCGTCAGCGTGCCGCAGAGGCCCGCGGTGGGCACACCGGTGGCGTACGGGTCAGTGCCGTGGGGTCCCCGCGTGTCCGCCCGCTCACCTGCGAGCAGCGGATGCAGGGTGCCCGCCGTGTCGGCCGAGCAGGACTGCGGTCCTGCCTGGACATAGGCGTTGCGGACCTCCACCCGGTGCAGCCGGATGTCCTCGCGGTCCACGAGGAAGTGCAGGACGCGGCGGACGGTGAAGAGGGAGGCTCCGTCGGGCCGGTGGGGGCCGGACACGGCGGGCCGCAGCGCGTAGGTGAAGGTGTGGTCGGACACCACCTCCAGGGTGTCCGCCCCCGCCTCCGCATAGGTGAGGGTGCCCCGCACCCGGATCTCGGGGTCGGCGAGCTCCACCTGAGCCGGGTCGAAGCGCACCAGCCAGCCGGTCGCGACGTGCTCGCCGTCGTCAGCCGGTGAATCCATGCTCCGGTCGAACTGCACCGTCTGGTCCGGGTCGAGCAGCCGCCCGACCGGGCGGACGACGCCGCCGGTGAGCACGTCGGGGTCGAGAGAGGAGTTCACCAGGTAGTCCTTGACCGTGGTCAGCGCGATCGTCACCTGGCTGTCGGAGAAGTTCTTCGTCCGCCGGACCGTCGGAAGGTTGATTCCGGAAGCACCGGAGCGGTCATCCGCGGCCGGGCCGTCCGCGAGGAGTGCGTCGGCGGTACCGCCGGGCACGGGGCCCTGGGGCGCGAGCGGTATCACGGTGGTCTGCAGCGGTTCGGCGCGTCGGCCGACGGGGGTCGGATAGGGGTTGCGGAAGCCGATGTAGACGGCGGTGGCGAAGGCCAGAGCGATCAGGACGACCAAGGCGATGCCGGCCCTGGAGCGGTGCCGGCGCGTCCCCCGGCCGGGAAGGGAGCGGACGGCGCGCGCATGCTCGCCCATCCGCTCCTGGGCGGAGAATTCCTGCAGCCGGGCAGCGCGCACAAACGATTCGTCGAAGACGAGCGAGCGGTACTCGTCATCCCCGCCCGAGGGGTTCTCGGGCGGCCCTTCCGGCGGTTCTCGGCGGCCTGTCATGACTTCTCCCGGTCCTCCGCGCCACCTGCGAGAACTGGCGCTGGGAACCGCCCCGGCCGCTTGGCCTCGGGCGGACCTGTCCGTCACGGGGTCGACACATGGACACGTGGCTGCCCCTCTCCCCGGAGACGGGGACGGGAGGAGGGGTCACAGGGTCATACCTTCAGAGTAGGTCGATCGTCATCAAGGTAAACGCCCCGCAGGTGGGAGCGCAGGTGGAGCGCGTCCAGGAGGCGCACCCCTGGAACGCGACCGGGTCCGAGGCCACCTGAGCACCCCGGGAACCGACCCGGCCCGCGATCACGGGGTGCGGCCGAGTCGCGCCGGGGCTGACGGGGTGCGGCGGCCCGAGCACGCCCCGGCCTCCCCTGCCTCCTCCCCTCCCCTCCCCTCCCCTCCCGGAACGCGACGCCCGGAGCACTCCCGGACGACCTGAGCACGACGCCCGAAGCATGTCCGGGCTGCTCACGGAGGGCGACGCCGGGCTGCACCGAAGTGCTGCTGGAACAAGCCCGGGCCCTCAGGTGCGGCCGAGGGCGCGCGTGGGCTGATCGGGTGGGGCGGCGGTGGCACACCCGGCCACCCGGAACGCGGCGCGCGGGGCGCTCCCCGGTCCCGGCTCACGAGGCCCGGTCCGAGCACGCCTGGGCTCCCTGAGCACGGCGGCCCGAACACCCTGGCCTCCCGGAGCGCGGCGACCGGACACGGCGGGCCCTGCGCTCGGCGCTCGGCGAACTTTGGGCTGCTCACGAAGCCCGGCGCCCGGCACACGCCCGGGTTACTCACGGAGTGCGGTGGCCAGAACCCACCCAGCCTCCCTGAACCGACGACCGGACCGCCTCCCGGCCCCCGGAGCGCGGCGCCGAGCAACCCGGCGCACGCCCGGGCTGCTCACCGAGTGGGGCGGCCAGAACCCACCCAGCCTCCCTGAACCGACGACCGGACCGCGTCCCGGCCCCCGGAGCGCGGCGCCGGGCAACGCGGCGCACGCCCGGGCTGCTCGCTCAAGGCCGGTGCCCGGAGCGTGGCCAGGGCCCTCAGGAGTGCGGCCGGAACACGCCCTTCGCCCAGTGAGGTGTGGTGGGGGGTGAGGGCGTCCGTGACGGAATGCGGCGGCCCGATCAGGCGCACGGAACGGGGCCCGGGCGGAGCACGCCCGGACTCACGGCGTGCGGGGTACCACGGAGACCGTAGGGCGCGAGTAGTCGGCGGGGGCGGAGGGGACCGCGCCCGGCTTGTCGACCCCGCTCGTGACGGGAGGAGGCACCTGCTCCTGCCGGTTGGCCGCGGCCCCGCGGTAGACGGCGCTGAAGGCCAGCGCCACCATTCCGATCCCCATCAGCAGCGCGAGCAGCCACGCCACCGGCCGGTGCCAGCGCGCCGAGCCGCGGTAGGGGCGGAGAGCGCCCCCATGGCGCCCGTAGGGGCCGCTGTCGTCGCCGTGGACACCATCGGGGTTGTCGGGGTCGAAGGAGCCGCCGTAAGGGCTCTCGCGGCCGTACAAGCCGTCCGGGTCGTAGCCCTCTTCGTAGAGGTCGTCGTCCAGGGCACCGCCACCCGAGCGCGCCCTGCTCGCCTCGGCTTCGGCGCGCGCCTGCGCGGCGGCGACCAGTCGCTCGACCGCGGTGGGTTCATGGATCTCGGCGGACCGTACGAAGTCCTCGTCGAACACCACGGCGGCGAAGTCCTCGTCCGCGCCTCCGCGGTCGTCGTCGGGCTCCCAGCCGTCCTGGAACGGCCTGCCCCCCACGTCGTCCGGCACGGATTCAGCGTAGCCCCGGCGGGGCGTTTTGGGCAGAGAGCCCGCAGATTCGCCCGCCCCGCCGGAAGCATCCGGCTATCGGATGTGGCCGTCGCCGGTGACGATGTACTTCGTCGACGTCAGTTCCGGCAGCCCCATCGGCCCCCGGGCGTGCAGCTTCTGCGTGGAGATGCCGATCTCGGCGCCGAATCCGAACTGCCCGCCGTCCGTGAACCGGGTGGAGGCGTTCACGGCGACCGTCGTGGAATCCACCAACTGGGTGAAGCGGCGGGCCGCCGCCTGCGAGGTGGTCACGATGGCCTCGGTGTGGCCGGAGGACCAGAGCCGGATGTGCGCCACGGCCGCCTCGAGCGATTCCACGACCGCGGCGGCGATGTCGTACGAGAGGTACTCGGTCTCCCAGTCCTCCGCCGTCGCCGCCACCACGGTGGCCTTCGTGCCCTCGGCGTAGCCGAGCACCCGCTCGTCGCCGTGCACCGTCACTCCGGCCTCGGCCAGTGCGTCGAGGGCACGCGGCAGGAAGTCCGCGGCGACGTCCTTGTGGACGAGGAGCGTCTCGGCCGCGTTGCAGACACTCGGGCGCTGGGCCTTGGAGTTGACCAGGATGCCGACGGCCATGTCGAGGTCGGTCTGCGCGTCGACGTACACGTGGCAGTTGCCGGTGCCGGTCTCGATCACGGGGACGGTGGACTCCTCGACGACCGTGCGGATCAGGGAGGCGCCGCCGCGCGGGATCAGGACGTCGACGAGGCCGCGGGCCCGCATCAGTTCCCGGACCGAGTCCCGGTTCTCGCCGGGGACGAGCTGCACGGCGTCGGCCGGCAGACCGGAGCCGCCCACCGCGTCGCGGATCACCCGTACGAGCGCGCTGTTCGAGGCGTACGCGGAGGACGAACCCCGCAGCAGCACCGCGTTGCCCGACTTCAGGCAGAGGGCGGCGGCGTCGACCGTCACGTTGGGCCGGGCCTCGTAGATGATGCCGACGACGCCGAGCGGTACGCGCACCTGACGCAGGTCGATGCCGTTGGGGAGGGTCGAGCCGCGGACCACTTCGCCGACCGGGTCGGGCAGTGCCGCGACGTCACGGCAGTCCGCCGCGATCGCGCGGATGCGCTCCGGGGTGAGCGTGAGCCGGTCGACGACGGACTCACTCGTGCCGGCCTCCCTGGCACGGGCGACGTCCTTCGCGTTGGCCTCGACGATCTCGCTGGTACGCACCTCGAGCGCGTCCGCGATCGCCAGCAGGGCGTCGTCCTTCGCCGCGCGCGGGAGTGGCGCGATGTCGTCGGCGGCGGCGCGTGCCCGGTAGGCCGCCTGGGCGACCGGGGACATGTTGTCGTACGGCGAAAGCGTGGTCATGCCCGCAGGGTAATGCGCACACTGCGGGCATCCGTCACGTATCCCGTGATGCGAGACGGCTGTCCCGGCACCCGCACACGTCCCTCGCGCGGCGCGGGTGCGGGAGGGTCCCGGAGGGCTCCCGGTACGGGCCTGTCCAGGCCACCGAGGCACACGCCACAACGGGCGGGGCCGAGGCTCACCCGCCCGGGACCCGGTTCCGGCGCCGCCGCTTCCCGCGGTGGGCACGGACGACACGGACGGACGACTGCCGCAAGGGGCGCACTCCTGGCGCCTGCCGTACCGACGCGCGCCGGCGGCTCCAGGCGGTATCAGCGCACCCCGGCGCGCCTGCCGTACCGGGCACACGCGCGCCGGCGGCTCGGGCCGTATCGGCGCACGCCCCGCGCGCCTGTCCTACCGGGGGCAGTAGTCACGCCCCGTCGTGGCCGACCGGGCGGTACAGGCGCACGCCGGAGCACCGCTCAGTACGGGTGCACCCCGACCGGGGCGGCCGGCGGCGGCCCGTAGCCCTCGGCCACACGCAGGTGGTAGGTCTCCCGGTCGATGACTTCGAGGCCGACGATCTCCCAGGGCGGGAGTTTCGCGCTGGACCGGTGCTCCCCCCACAGCCGCAGCGCGACCGCCGCGGCGTCGTGGAGGTCCCGGGCCTCCTCCCAGTAGCGGATCTCCGCGTGGTCGTTGGCGTACCGGCTGGTCAGGAGGAAGGGGTGGTCGTGAGCCAGCTGTTCCAGGCCTCGTCTGACCTCCTTCAGCGGAGTCTCGCCGCCGGAGACACTGAGCGTGATGTGCCACAGCCTGGAGGGGGTCCGCTCCTCCTCCGTCACCACCGGTTCCTGCTCAAGCGTCTGGTCGGTCGGCGCACCGACGAAGTCGGCCCCCGCTCCGACGCTGGTCAGGGCGCGGCTGCCCGTTCCGCGGGGCAGCGCCCCCGGGCGCGCTCGTCTCACCGGCGGCCTCCTGTGAATGCGTAGCTTGCTGACCCCTTTGTTCCCCGTGACAAAGTTGACCAGCCCAGGGCCGGGCGTGGGGCGGTTTTCGTGAAGGTCTCCGCCCGAAGGCTGGACTTTCAGCCGTTTCAGGGGGCCGGTTGGGGCGTCAGAACGACGAGATCGTCCCTGTGTACGACCTCTCGCTCGTAGGCCGGGCCGAGTTCCCGCGCGAGGTCCCGGGTGGATCTGCCGAGCAGCTGCGGGATCTCCTTGGCGTCGAAGTTGACCAGCCCGCGGGCGATGGGCCGCCCGGCGGGGTCGCGCAGTTCGACCGGGTCCCCCGCCGAGAACTCCCCCTCGACCGAGCTGATCCCGGCCGGCAGCAACGAGGTCCGCCGCTCGACGACGGCGCGCACCGCCCCCTCGTCGAGGGTCAGCGCGCCCTGGGGCGTCGAGGCGTGGGCGAGCCAGAGCAGCCGGTCGGCCGAGCGGCGTCCGGTGCGGTGGAAGTACGTGCCCGTGTCACGCCCCGCGAGCGCGTCGGCGACGTGACTCGCGGAGGTGAGGACGACCGGGATCCCGGCGGCGGTGGCGATCCTGGCGGCCTCGACCTTGGTGACCATACCGCCGGTGCCCACGCCGGCCTTGCCCGCGCTGCCGATGGCGACGCCCTCCAGGTCGGCGGGGCCGCTCACCTCGGCGATGCGGGAGGTGCCGGGCGTGCTCGGGTCCCCGTCGTAGAGGCCGTCGATGTCCGAGAGGAGGACGAGGAGGTCGGCGTGGACCAGATGGGCCACCAGCGCGGCGAGCCGGTCGTTGTCCCCGAAACGGATCTCGTCGGTGGCCACCGTGTCGTTCTCGTTGACGACCGGGAAGGCGCCCATCTCCAGGAGCTGGCCCAGTGTGCTGTAGGCGTTGCGGTAGTGGGCCCTGCGACTGGTGTCGTCCGAGGTGAGCAGGACCTGGCCGACCCGTACGCCGTAGCGCGCGAAGGAGGCGGTGTAGCGGGCCACGAGGAGCCCCTGGCCGACACTCGCGGCGGCCTGCTGACGGGCCAGGTCCTTGGGCCGCCGCACGAGCCCGAGGGGGGCCAGACCTGCCGCGATGGCACCGCTGGAGACGAGGACGATCTCGCGCTCCCCGCCGCTGCGCACCTTGGCGAGGACGTCGACGAGGGCGTCCACCCTGTCGGCGTCGAGACCGCCCGCCGCCGTGGTGAGCGAGGAGGAGCCGACCTTGACGACGATCCTGCGGGCATCGGTCACTCCCGGCCTGCGGCCGGTACCGTCGGCCAGGGGTGCGCGGGGCGCACCGCCGGTTTCCACAGCCGCGCCTTCGGATTCCCTTGCCCCTGACACGTACGCCCGTCCCCATCACGTCGTCCTGCTCGGTCTCCTCAATCTACGCGAGGGGCCGCGTCGGCACCCGGCCGTCTCACAGGCTGTCCCTCGGGGGGGCACTCGACAGAAGAAGCGCCCCGAGTCACGTTCCGACATGGCACCGAATGGAGCCATTTACGTAATCTCCACCGGCCATTCATCGGGCTACCCTCGTGTATGTGACAGATGAACCGACCCGCCAGAAGCGCATTTTGCTCAGATCGGGCAAAAGCCCCTTCGATGTTGCCTCAGTCGAAGAGTCCCTCCACAGAGACGTCTTCGCCACCAACGCCGGCAACCTGATCTTCAGTGACGCGGCGCAGAAGATTCTGACGACTCCGCGGGCGGCGGTCTTCTCGAACGGCATCCGCACCGATCCGTCGGCGGCTGCCCGCATCAACGAGGAGTACGACGTCTTCGTCGTGCCCCTCGCCAACGCCTTCCGCCCGACGTTCGAGCGGCCCCTGAAGCGGATGACGCAGCTGATCAAGAAGCTGCGCATCCCGGTCGTCGTCCTGGGTGTGGGCGCGCAGGCCGACCTGAAGTACGACGCCTCCCGGCTGAAGCCGATGGAGCCGACGGTCAAGGAGTTCGTCACCGAGGTCCTCGACCGCAGCGCCTCCATCGGGGTACGCGGCGAGTTCACCGAGCAGTACCTCAAGGGCATGGGCTTCCGGGACGTCGAGGTCATCGGCTGCCCCTCCATGTTCATGAACGGCGAGACGTTCACGCTGGAGCGCAAGACCGAGGCGCTCACCGCCGACTCCCTGATCTCGGTGAACGGCTCGCACAGCGCCGTGCGCTCGCACGGCCTCGACGCCATCATCCGGCAGGCCCACGAGCGCTACCCGAACCTGCGCTTCGTCGGGCAGAACCTCCTCGAGGCCCAGCTGCTCCACTGGCGGGAGACGCCGAACCCGCTCGGCGCCCAGACCTCGATGCCGACCCACCCGTCCCACCCGATGTACCGCGAGGGCAAGGTCCGGCTCTACATCGACCCGGCCACCTGGATCGACGAACTACGCGCGTTCGACTTCTCCTTCGGCTCGCGCATCCACGGGAACATCGCGGCCCTGCTGGCCGGGGTCCCCAGCACCGTGCTCTGCAGCGACTCGCGAACCCTGGAGCTCTGCCGCTACTTCGGCATCCCGCACCGCAAGATCTCCGAGACGCCGAAGAACATCGACCCCGCGGAGCTGTACGAGTCGGCCGACTTCGGCGAGCTGGTGAACGGCCACAAGGAGCGCTTCCTGCGTTTCGCCGGCTTCATGGAGAAGAACGGCCTGGAGAACACCTTCCACCACGGCGACAGCGGCAAGGCCTTCGACGCCAAGATGGCCAAGCTCGCCCTTCCGCCGGCCGTCCGCCCGTGGACCGAGACGGACCTGGACTCCCTGACCAGTCGTTTCGGCTGGATGCGGAGCCGGATGGACGAGCTGTCCTCGCAGAACGCCCTGCTGCGCAGCCAGCTCGACAAGAGTGCCCGTCAGGTCAGCATCAAGGTGCAGGCGGGCGAGGGCCCGGCCGCGTGGCCGTCCGCCTACCGTCGCGCCCGGCGCGTCGTGGGGCGCCCGGTCCGCAGGCTGCTGCGCCCCGAGCAGTAGGGATCACGTCCACTGCCGCCTCACGCCCTGTGGGCACTGCGCGGCATGTGCAGCCCGGCCGCTCTGGCCGTTCTGCGCGCCTTGCGGACCAGCCTCCGCAGGAAGGCGGCAGTGGACTGACGCCCCGGCACCTCGACCCGCTTCCGGCCGATCCACTCGGTGACGGTCACCTCGTACGCCGACAGGGGCAGCACCGTGCCCTCGCCGAAGTGCGGGTAGACCAGGTACAGCCGGCCCCTGAGCCCCTTGCGGACCTGCCGGGGCTTCTTCTTCTCGTGCATGAACCGCAGGATGTCCAGGAGCAGGTCGAGCCTGCCCTCCGCGATGCAGAGGAGCCGGAGCCGCTCCTGGACCTTGAGGCGGCGGGCCAGGCCGGGCGTCCAGTACGCCTCCAGCAGCGGGGCCGCCAGCTCCATCTTCCTCTGCCGCACCTCGTCGGACTGCCGCAGCAATCCGGGCCCGAACTGCGGGAGCAGCGTGATCACCAGGGGACGGACCATCAGGGTGTCCCGCTTCGGCCCCGGCGGGACATGCGTGGCGATGAGTTTCATCAGGGCCCGGGCCGAGTCGAAGCGCAGCAGGTAACTGCCGCTCTTGGTCACGTGCTTGCCGTCGTCCCGGCCCACCAGGTAGTAGCAGGTGTAGTCGGCCACGACGGAGACGCCGTTGCCCCGGAGGTACGCCTCCATGGTGAACAGGGCGTCCTCACCCGTCCTGAGCTCCTCGTCGAAGCGCATCCCGAGCCGCACGAGCAGGTCCCGCCGGAAGAGCTTCTGGGCGCTCAGGGTGAACTTGATGTTGGAGGAGTAGAGGTCCGCGCGCTCGACGGTCTCCTTCCACATCGACTTCGCGGCCCCGCGGTTGACCCCGACGACCTTGCCGAGCACCACGTCCGTCCCCGCGCGGTCGCCCATCGCGACCATCCGCTCCAGGGCCTCCTCGCCGAAGTAGTCGTCCGCGTCGAGGAAGAAGACGTACCGGCCACGAGCGAGCCCGAGGCCCACGTTGCGCGGGCCGCTCGGCCCACCCGAGTTCGCCTGGCGGACGACCCGCGTCTCGATGGCGGTCCGGGCAGCGAACTCCTCCAGATACGCCCCGGTGCCGTCGGTCGACCCGTCGTCGACGGCAACGATCTCCATGCGCCCGGCCGGAAGCGTCTGCGCCTCGACGGACTCCAGGCAGCGGATCAGGTAGGGCATCGCTTCGTAGGCGCCGATGACGACGGTCACGTCTGGTGTGCTGTTACTCATCTCTCCCCGGTTCGCGCAAACGTGCATTGATCAGGAGAAACGATGAAACGACGGCCCATGCCGTGTTCCTGGTACGGACACACCGAACGGCCCGTACGTTCCTCCTCCCCAGGAGGAAGACGGACGAGCCGTTGGGTGGGTTGCGTCGTGAACCGGACGGGTTTCGAACAACTGGATGACGGCTGGATTACACCTGGCCGTCAGCCGTCCCCGGCCATCGGCTCGCCGTCCGCGCACCGGGGCTCCGCCGGACCGAGGGCGTGACGTCCCGCCCCAGGACCGGTACCGCACACCGTCGATGTCCGGCCACGTCCCGGTCGGCGGCACGTCGCCGCTGAGCCGGCTCGCCGTCCGGCCGGCCGCGGGATGCCGCTCGGCCGGCCGGACGCGCAGGGGTCAGCGGAGCGCCGAGGGACCCGCGCCGATCTCGGCGTCGGCCTCCGGCGTCGGCACGTCGGGGTCCACCACCGCCTCCGCCTCGGCGACGACCTCGGCCGCGCCGTCACCGACGCCGCTGGTCGCGGCCTCGGGGTCGGGCAGCGGGGCGGGCTGCTGCCCGCCGAGGCGCTGCGCGACGCCGGCGTTGCGGGCCTCAGCCTTGGCCGTGAGCGCCCGCACGGCGGCGTTGAACTGCTCCATGGAGGTCGGCTCGTCCGGACCCAGCAGGTAGGTCTTCAGCTCGTGCCGGGCCCCGGCCAGCGGGTCCGTCGCGGGATCGGCGACCGCGCTCAGCAGTTCGTCGATCTCCGCCGCGTCGTTGGAGAGGATGACGGCCGCGCGCACGGCGGTGTTCTGGCGCTTGAACTCCTCCGCGCCGAGCTTCGCCGAGTCGGTCACGGCGTACGGCTTGCCGCTCGCGATGAAGTCGGACACCACACTGGAGATGTCCGAGACCATGGCGTCGGACTGGTTGAAGCAGTCGTACAGCTTCGGCTGCGCGCCGGACACCGTCTTGTGCTCCCACCAGCCGAAGGAGCGCCAGTAGGCGTCGTTCCACTCGGCGCGCAGGGTGGCGATCTCGGCCTGGCGGGCCGGGTCGGCGAGGGCGACCCGCGACTCCTCCGACTCGTCGCCCCCGGCGCGGCCGGGCATCGCCAGCGCGGCCAGCCGGGCCTCGATGCGGGCCAGTTCGGCCTTGGCGGCGTTCTGCCCCGCGGCGGCGGCCGACGCCTCCTTCGCCCAGCGCGGGTCGGCGGCACGCTCCTGGGCGGCCTTGGTGATCAGCGCCTTGATCCGGGCGTTCACGGCCTTGGCCTTCGCGCTGCGGATGCCGGTGAACGGGTGCGGCTTGTAGATGACCCGGACCGGGCTGTCCGCCTTCAGCAGGCGGCGGACGATGTTCTCACCGGCCAGCAGCAGCGAGGTGTTGCCCGGGTTGTCGTCCCAGCCCTCCCAGGTGGGGGCGTACAGCACCGTCGGGATGGGGTTCTTCGTGCTGCCGGTCCAGCTCTCGATCGGCGCCAGCTGGGGCCGTCCGACCTCGACGATGTCCTCGTCGCGGATGCCGACGTCGGCCAGGGCGTAACGGTCGCGGCCCGCGCGGCCCGCGGTCCAGACCTCGTCGTAGACCTTGGAGTACGGGTTGACGCTGGCCAGCTTGTCGCTGTCGCCGTGGCCGATGAAGACGTGCTTCATGGTCGGGACGCGCAGCATGTGGATGTTCTTGCCGACGTTGGCCGGATACAGGCACACGCGGACGGTGGAGAGGTTCAGGTTCATCAGATGGGTGCCCGCGGGCACGCAGACCACCGGCACGGAGGTGTCCGCGAGCTGCGGCACGAGGTTGCGCTCCCGCATGACGATCAGCGGGCGCCCCTCGACGGCCGCCATCGTGTCCAGCCACATGTTGCCCTGGTAGGCGGACTCGTTGGAGCCGGAGAAGTAGAGCACGACGGTCGGCTGGTACTCGCCCAGCCAGGTGTCCAGGGCCTTCAGCACGGCAGGGGCCGAGGGCGCCCGGCGGCTCCGGCGCAGGTACGGGACGAGCAGGGCGTTGAAGACCACGGCCAGCAGGAGCGTCACCCCGGCGCCGATGTAGCCGGCCAGGTCCACACCCGTGCCGGCGGCGATCAGGATGCCTGCCACCGCGGGCAGGTCGAGGTGGAGCATCTTCTCGCTGGAGCGGTGCAGCAGGGCACGCGGCGGGGCGTCGGGGATGCGGACGGCGTGCAGGTCCACGTTCCGGGTGACGATCGGCAGGGTGCGACGGAGCCGGATCAGCGTCGTGAGCGCGCCGTGCGGGGCCTGCAGACCGTAGAAGAGGAGGAAGCAGGCGACCGCCGCGTAGAAAAGCGGCTCCTCGGCGAGGTCCAGCCGGGCCAGCAGAAGGATGATCATCAGCTGGCGGAGCAGGAAGCGGATGGACAGTCCGGCCCGGACCTTGCCGAGCCTGTTGACCAGGTAACTGCCGCGCTGGTGCAGGTACCAGTCCGCGACGTACGTGACAGCCGTGGCCGCCGCGAAGAACCAGATATCGGGAAGAAGAGCGGCGATCATGACGCAGGGGTAACCCAGCATCATCAGTATTGCTGCCGCCAGTTCTGACCGACTGCCCACACGGGCCAGGCGGATGGCTGTCGAAATCACGAAGGACCTGCTCCAGAGGGTGCCGGTTGTTTCACGTATGGAGGGAATTGTGAAGGTGCGGCTTCACGCACTCGGGCCTCTGCAATCATCGAAATGATCGCAGAGGCCCGTAAAAGTACATTTGTCAAGAATTATTACACATCTTCCTGACGGTCCAACACCGAGGCCAGCGCCTGCTCGAATCCCGAGGCCTCGGTGACATCGCGGGTCGGGTCCTGCTGCCGTACGTCGATGACGTGGCCCGTCATCGCGGACAGGAGGACGTCCAGCGAGGTGCGCGCCACGGCTTCGGAGGAGAGCAGCGAGCCCTCCGGCTCCTGACCGAACGCCTTGGTGCGCATGGGGGTGGCGGTGCGCTCTGGGTTCACGCAGTTGACCCTGACGCCCTCGCCGGCCCACTCATCGGCCAGCGCCTGCGTGAGGTTCACCATCGCGGCCTTGGTGGAGGAGTAGAGGCTGTACTCGGCACGGCCCCGGGTGTAGCTGCTGGAGGTGTAGAGCAGCAACTGGCCCTGGGTCTCCGCCAGATACTTGTACGAGGCGCGCGCGATCTGCACCGGCGCCAGGTAGTTGACGTTCAGGGCTTCCTGGATCGTCGTGTTGTCCGTCTCGGCCAGCTTGCCGATGCGCAGGACGCCCGCGGTGTTGATCACGTAGTCGATGCGGCCGGTCTCGGCGTACGCCTTGGAGAGCGCGTCGTCGATGTGCTCCGGGTTCTCCACGTGGGTGCCGGTGGTCGAGCGGCCCAGCGCGTACACGCTGGCGCCGTACTGCTCGGCCAGCGTGGCGATGTCGGCGCCGATGCCGTAGGAACCGCCGAAGACGACCAGGGTCTTGCCCGAGAGCAGGTCGCGGTAGGCGGCCTCGTCGGCCTGGCGGGGGGCCGCCGTGGAGGCCAGCTGGAAGAGCTTGTCGGTGATGAAGACGTCGACCGGCTGGGTCACCTTCATGTTGTACTCGTCGCCCGCGACCACGTAGATCGGCACGTCGGGGAGGTACCGCAGGACGACCGAGCAGTCGTCGGTGGCCTGGAAGTTCGGGTCCCCGGCAGCGACCTCGTACGCCTTGCGGATCGTGGACAGCTTGAACGCCTGCGGGGTCTGGCCGCGGCGCAGCCGGGACCGGTCCGGGACGTCGGTGATGAACTCGCCGTCCTCGCCGTGGGTGCGGGTGACGATGATCGTGTCCGCGGACGGGATGGCGACGTCGACGGCCTGGTAGCGCTCGAGGGCCTCGACACAGTCCTTGATGACGCGCTGTGACAGCAGGGGGCGCACCGCGTCATGGAAGAGGACGTTCCGGTCCTCGCCCGCCGCGAGTCCCTCACCGAGGGCGGCGATGGCGCGCTCGGTGGTCTCGTTCCGGGTGCTGCCACCCTCGATGATCTTGGTGACCTTGGTCAGGCCGGCCTTGGCGACGATCTTCTCGACGTCCGGCACGAAGCCGGGCGCCATCAGCACGATGACGTCGTCGATGTCCTCGGCGTTCTCGAAGATGCTCAGCGTGTGCTCGATGACTGCCTTACCGGCGATCTTCAGCAGCTGCTTGGGGATCGCCAGTCCCACACGCTGACCGGTTCCACCGGCGAGCACGACCGCTGTGGTCCGGGGCTTGGCTTCATGCGGCACAGACACAGACGACCTACCTTGCGATGACAGGGGGGAACAGTGTGATGGTCGCACTCTCCGTGACCGTCTCGCAAGGCGGACGTTTACCGGCGCTTGCCGTGGGGAAACCCGCAGTTCACCGCCTGGCCAGGCAGATTGCGCCCCCGGAGCCCCGTACCCGGAGTGACGGACTCCACAGAGTCTTACGCAATCCCCACATCGCCGACGGCCCCGACGCCCGCCACCTGGCGATTCGCTGTGAATCCGGGCGCCCCCACGCGCGGCGGGGGCGCCCGGCACGACCGGCCTAGAAGGGGTCGAACTCGTCGTACTCGCGCTGGGCGTCGTCCCGCTCGGACTCCCGCTCGCGGCGGCGCTGGGCGGCGGGACGGGGGGCCTCCAGGCGGTGGTCCTCACCGCGACGGCCCAGCATCTCCGCGCCGGCGGCCATGGTCGGCTCCCAGTCGAAGACGACCGCGTTCTCCTCGGCGCCGATGGCCACGCCGTCGCCGGCCTGGGCACCCGCCTTGCGGAGCTCGTCCTCCACGCCGAGGCGGTTGAGCCGGTCGGCGAGGTAGCCGACGGCCTCGTCGTTGTTGAAGTCGGTCTGCCGGATCCAGCGCTCGGGCTTCTCGCCGCGCACGCGGTAGATGCCGTCGTCCTCCAGGGTCACGGTGAAACCGGCGTCGTCGACGGCCTTGGGGCGGATGACGACCCGCGTCGACTCCTCCTTCGGCTTGCTGGCGCGCGCCTCCGCGATGATCCCCGCGAGGGCGTACGAGAGCTCGTTGAGGCCCTTGTGCGCGATGGCCGAGACCTCGAAGACGCGGTAGCCGCGGGCCTCCAGGTCCGGGCGGATCATGTCCGCGAGGTCCTGGCCGTCCGGGATGTCGACCTTGTTGAGGGCGACGATGCGCGGGCGGTTCTCCAGGCCCCCGTACAGCCGCAGCTCCTCCTCGATCATGTCGAGGTCGGAGAGCGGGTCACGGTCGGACTCCAGCGTCGCGGTGTCCAGGACGTGCACGAGGACGGAGCAGCGCTCCACGTGCCGCAGGAACTCCAGGCCGAGGCCCTTGCCCTGGCTGGCGCCCGGGATGAGCCCGGGGACGTCCGCGATGGTGTAGACGGTCGAGCCCGCGGTGACGACGCCCAGGTTGGGCACCAGGGTCGTGAACGGGTAGTCCGCGATCTTCGGCTTGGCCGCGGAGAGCACCGAGATCAGCGAGGACTTCCCGGCGCTCGGGTAGCCGACCAGCGCGACGTCGGCGACGGTCTTGAGCTCCAGGACGATGTCCCGGCTCTCCCCCGGCTCGCCGAGCAGCGCGAAGCCGGGCGCCTTGCGGCGGGCGGAGGCCAGCGCGGCGTTGCCGAGGCCGCCACGGCCGCCCTGGCCCGCGACGAAGGTGGTGCCCTGTCCCACGAGGTCGGCCAGCACGTTGCCCGCCTTGTCGAGGACGACGGTGCCGTCCGGGACGGGGAGCACGAGGTCCTGGCCGTCCTTGCCCGAACGGTTGTCACCCGCGCCGGGCTGACCGTTCGTGGCCTTGCGGTGAGGGTGGTGGTGATAGTCCAGCAGCGTGGTGACGGACTGCTCGACGACGAGGATCACGTCGCCGCCGCGCCCGCCGTTGCCCCCGTCGGGGCCGCCCAGCGGCTTGAACTTCTCACGGTGTACGGAGGCCACGCCGTGGCCTCCGTTACCCGCGGCGGCATGCAGCTCGACGCGGTCCACGAAGGTGGTCATGGTGGGGGCCTCCAGGTACTGCGGAAAAAAAACGGAATTGTCTCTTGACGTAACGCGCCGAGGGCGGACCCGCTTCCCCGGTTGCCGGGAAAGCTGAGATCCGCCCTCGGAAGGTGCTGTGTCGTCTCGCCGGTGCCTGGATCAGGCAGCGACGGGAACGATGTTCACGACCTTGCGGCCACGGTGCGTACCGAACTCCACCGCACCGGCGGTCAGCGCGAACAGCGTGTCGTCGCCGCCACGGCCGACGCCCGTGCCCGGGTGGAAGTGGGTGCCGCGCTGGCGGACCAGGATCTCACCGGCGTTGACGGCCTGACCGCCGAAGCGCTTCACGCCGAGCCGCTGAGCATTGGAATCGCGCCCGTTCCGAGTGGACGATGCGCCCTTCTTGTGTGCCATGTCTTCTCAGTCCCTTACTTCGCAGCCGCGGGGATACCGGTGACCTTGATCGCCGTGTACTGCTGGCGGTGACCCTGACGGCGGCGGTAACCCGTCTTGTTCTTGTAGCGAAGGATGTCGATCTTCGCGCCCTTGTGGTGGTCCACGACCTCGGCCTGGACCTTGATGCCGTCCAGGACCCAGGGGTCGCTGGTCACGGCGTCACCGTCGACAACGAGCAGGGTCGAGAGCTCGACCGTGTCGCCAACCTTGGCGGTGGAAATCTTGTCAACCTCAACGATGTCGCCGACAGCAACCTTGTGCTGGCGACCACCGCTGCGCACGATGGCGTACACGCGGATCTCTCTCTCACTCGGAACGGATCCCCTGATGCCAGCCGCCCGCGCGGGCCGGGGCCCGCGACAGTCCGGAAGGATGAGCGGCCTCCCCCGGGGACGGATCACCGGGAGGGATGTGCTCAGGGGGTAGGCGCACAGAAACACGCCGAGGGTCAAGGTTACGGGGCGGGGTGCGGGGGGTCAAACCGGCCGCCACCCCACCCCTCCTCGTCGACGGCCCCCCGGATCCAGCCGTCCGCATCAGCGGGCCGGGTAGGCGCCGTGGCGGGGCGGAGGCAGCCGTTCACGGACGCCGGCGGCCGAACTCGTATGCTCTCCTGGCAACTCCGCCCGCCAGGAAGGCACACGACGTGAACTACAGGGTCCAGCCCACCGCCCAGGTCGACGAGAGCGCCGAGATCGGGGACGGCAGCAGCGTCTGGGAGCTCGCACAGATCCGTGAGGGCGCAAAGCTCGGCGAGGGCTGCGTGATCGGGCGCGGCGCGTACGTGGGCACCGGCGTCCGGATCGGGAACAACGTCAAGCTGCAGAACTACGCCCTGGTCTACGAGCCGGCCGAGCTGGGCGACGGCGTCTTCGTCGGTCCCGCCGTGGTCCTCACCAACGACCACAATCCGCGCTCCGTCGACCCCGAGGGCAAGCAGAAGCGTGGTGGCGACTGGGAGGCCGTGGGCGTGAAGGTCGCCGAGGGCGCCTCGCTGGGTGCACGGTCGGTGTGCGTCGCCCCGGTACGGATCGGCCGGTGGGCCATGGTCGCGGCCGGCGCCGTGGTGACCAAGGACGTGCCGGACTTCGGTCTGGTCGTGGGCGTTCCGGCCCGCCGGATCGGCTGGGTGGGCCGCAGCGGCGTCAAGCTCGTCGAGCGTGCGGGCGAGCCGGGCGTCTGGGAGTGCCCGCAGACGGGCGCGCTGCACGACGAGACGGACGGCGTGCTCACGGAGCGCGCGGCCTGAGCGCTCCACGCCAGGAGAGTCCGGGGCCCCGGCCCGCGGCACGCGAGAGGTCTGTGGCCCGGGGAAGTCGAGGAAGCCCCGGGCACGGGCCCACGGAGGACTCCGCGGGGCCGTGAAAGCCCAGGACTCCCCGCTCCGCGCCCGAACGCCGCGACCGGGCGCTACCGGAGCCCCAGGGCTCCGGCGGCCCGTCACAGCGCAGAGCGAAGGCCCCGTCCGCGAGGCGGACGGGGCCTTCCCCTGTCTCGGAGCGGTCAGCCGCCGATGACGACGCGGCGGACGCCCTCCCAGTTGGCGGGGTCGGTCGTACGGCGACCGTCGACCAGGACGCGGACGTCCGGCAGGTCGGCGGCGGAGAGCTCACGGTACTCGGCGTGGTCGGCCTGGAGGATCGCGGCGGTGACCGTCTGGCCCTCGTGCGGCACGAGGCCGTGCGCGGTCAGCTCATCGGCGGTGTACATCGGGTCCGAGACGAACGGCACGGCGCCGCGCGCCTTCAGCGCCTCGACCACACCGAAGACACCGGAGAAGGCGGTCTCCTTGACCCCACCGCGATAGGCGGCGCCCAGCACCAGGACCCCGGCGCCGTCCAGGTCGCCGTAGGCGGCGGCCAGCAGGTCGACGGAGTACTCGGGCATCGCGGCGTTGGCCTCGCGGGCCGAGCGCACGACGGTGGCCTCCGGGTCGTTCCAGAGGTACATCCGCGGGTAGATCGGGATGCAGTGGCCGCCGACGGCGATGCCGGGCTGGTGGATGTGGCTGTAGGGCTGGCTGTTGCAGGCCTCGATGACCTTCTTGACGTCGATGTCGTTCTTGTCGGCGAACCGGGCGAACTGGTTGGCCAGACCGATGTTGACGTCGCGGTAGGTCGTCTCGGCGAGCTTGGCGAGCTCGGAGGCCTCCGCCGTGCCGAGGTCCCAGACGCCGTTCGGGCGCGGCAGGTCCTCGCGGTCGTCGAAGTCGAGCACGGCCTCGTAGAACTCCACGCCGCGCTGGGAGGACGCCTCGTCGATGCCGCCGACGAGCTTGGGGTAGCGGCGCAGGTCGGCGAAGACCCGGCCGGTCAGCACACGCTCGGGGGAGAAGACGAGGTGGAAGTCGCGGCCCGGGGTGAGACCGGAGCCCTCGGCGAGCATCGGCGCCCAGCGGGTGCGGGTGGTGCCGACCGGGAGGGTGGTCTCGTAGCTGACGAGGGTGCCCGGCTTCAGGCCCGCGGCGATCGCCTTGGTCGCCGCGTCCATCCAGCCGAAGTCCGGGGTGCCCTCGGCGTCCACGAAGAGCGGGACGACGACGACGACGGCGTCGGACGCGGCGACCGCGGCCGTGGTGTCCGTCGTCGCGGAGAGCAGGCCCGCGCCCACGGTCTCCTTGAGCTTGACGTCCAGGTCGTGCTCGCCGGGGAACGGCTCGGTGGCCGCGTTGACCAGCTCGACGACCTTCTCGTTGACATCCGCGCCAATGACCTTGTGGCCCTTGGCCGCGAACTGCACGGCGAGCGGAAGGCCGATCTTGCCGAGCGCGACTACACAGATGTTCATCGGGTTACTTTCCTCTTCAGCCTGGACAGCATGTGGCGCAGCCGCTTGCCCGCACCGGGTTCGATCTCCCACAGGGGAGCCGTCGTGATGACGAGCCGGCCCTTCGGGTTCTGGTTCGCGCTGACCCTGTACGGGACGGCCTGCCGCCAGCGGCGGGCCAGGGGCAGCGGCCTTCCCCCGGTCCGCACGGGGATCTCGTACGTCGAGCCTGCCACGTCCACGTAGACACGGACGCCGAGCTTCGCCTTGACGGCCCGGACCGGGATACGGGCGCGCACGACGGTCGCCCTGCCGTCCTCGGACGTCGTCCGGGCGAACTCCCCCTCGGCGGCGGGGAGCTCGTGGTCGGCGGGCAGCCGGCGCGCGCCCGGCTTGTCCGCGCTCTTCGGCATGGCGCCCTTGGCGAGGCGCACGGTCAGGGAGCCGGTGTCGCCCAGGACACCGATCCGGGCCGTGAGGACGAGGGCCAGGTCGTCACCGCTCTGGTCCCATGCGGCCTCGACCAGCTCGGTCCCCTGCGCCAGCCGCCCGGGGACGGCCTCGCCCACCAGCTCGTAGACGCGGTCGGGGAGGCCGAGGGCCTCGTCGCGGAAACCGGGGTACATCGCGAACGCCCGGCCGTCCTCGAGGTGGAAGGGCGGGGCCCCGTGCTCCGCCTCCTCGGTGATCGCGCGGACCAGTTCGTCCACGGCGCCCGCCTGCGCGAGGCAGATGCGGACCCGGCGCTTGACGTCCAGGGAGTCCCTGAGCGCGTCGGTGAGGTACTCGTCCGCGAGAGCGGCGATCCCCTCGCAGACCTGTTGCCGGGTCGTGGCGTCGAGCATGGGGAAGTCGCCCTGGATCAGCTTGGCGAGTTCCCAGGTGAAGTGCCGCTCGAAGAGCGCGTCCCGGTCGGGTCCCGCCTCGACGAGTGAGGCGGCGTGCTTCATGATCGCGGCGGTGCAGCGCAGCCGGGACAGGTGATCGGCCCGGTAGGTGATGTTGCTGGAGTCCCCGCGCTTGACCGCGTAGTAGAACGTGTAGTCCGAGAGGACCGAGATCTTCCGGGCCCGGACGCACGCCTCGATGGTGAACGGCTGATCGCTTCCGACCGGCAGGTCCTCGGGAAAGCGCAGCCCGTGCTTCTCCACCAGTTCGCGGCGGAAGAGCTTGGTGTTCGCCAGCGTGAAGGGCAGGCTGGAGCGGTAGAGGCTGACGTCGGGGTCGTTCTTCTTGTAGAGCTTCTGGTGGACGTACCGGCCGTTGGTGCCGACCATCTTGCCGATGACCACGTCGGATCCGTGCTCGTCGGCGTAGGCCACCATGCGTTCGAGGGCTTCCTCGCCGAGGTGGTCGTCAGAGCCTATGAAGTAGACGAACCGGCCGGTGGCCACCTCCAGCGCCCTGTTGCTGGGCGCGGCGGGGCCACCGGAGTTGGCCTGGTGGATGACCTTGACCGTACCGGGGTAGCGCGCGGCGAAGCGGTCGAGCTCGGCACCGCTGTCGTCCGTCGAACCGTCGTCGACCGCCACGACCTCCAGACGGTCGAGCCCGATGGTCTGCCCGACGAGCGAGTTCAGGCACTCCGTCAGGTAGGGCATCGTGTTGTAGACGGCTACGACTACCGTGACATCAGGTCTTCCGCTCATGCCACCACCTGGGCAACACTTGCCGGGGTCCTGTCGCGGCTGCTGCCGCCGAGCACACGGGTGTAGACGCCGTCGAGCACCTCGGCCTGCGCCTCCCAGGTCCACTCGTCGAGCAGCCCCTGGTCCTCGTAGACGTCGCGGTACTTCTTGGGGTCGGCGAGCACGGCCTTGACCGCGCGGACGTAGTCCGCGACGTCCTCAGCCTTGAACACCTCGCCCTGCCCCGTCTGCGCCACCATGTCGCCCATCGTCTTGACGTCGCTGACGACGAAGGGCAGACGGGCGTGCGAGTACTCGAAGAACTTCGTGATCAGGGCGATCTCGTGGTTCGGCCAGTGGTGGATCGGGATGACGCCGACGTCCGCCGACGCCAGGAACGGCACCACCTGGTAGTGCGGGACGTACGGAAGGATGTGCAGCCGGTCCGACACACCGAGCTCCACGGCCCGGGCGGTCAGCTGGTTCATGTAGTCCGACGTGGGACGCAGGACGACGAACGCGACGTGCGTCCCGGGCAGCTGCGGCAGCGACTCGACCATGATGTCGAGCCCACGCTGCGGGGCGGCGGCACCGCTGTAGACGCTGAGCGGCACGTCCGGCCCGATCCCGCACAACTCGCGCAGGTCCGGGACGGGTTCGGCGGCCTGCTCGGGCGAGATCTCCGCGTCGGGCGCGTTCAGCACCACTTCCGGCTTGGTCTTGAGACCGTGCCGGTCGGCCAGCATCTCGGCGAGGGTCTCCGAGACCGTCGTCACGGCGTCGGCGTACTTCGAGAACTCGCGCTCGTACGCGCACTGGGCGACGTGCCAGCGCGGATGCGGGTTCCAGGGCTTGATGCCCGGCAGGAACTCGTGGGCGTCCCAGACGAGCTTGACCGAGCGGCCCTTGGCCTCGGCCCTGAGCTTCGCCCGCGCGCCCACACCGAGCATGCGGAAGTCGTTGGCGTGGATCAGGTCGGGCTCGAGGGAGTCGATGACCTTGCCGTACGCGAGCTCCATGTCCCACAGGGCGGGGTCGAGGCGGCGCCAGGCGCGGTCCCCCATCGTGCGCAGCCAGAACGCCGTGGTGAAGCGGTCCAGCGGGGAGTTCATGTCCTTGCGCCGCTGCTCCAGGGCGTTCGACTGCTTGGCCCGCAGCCCGACCCACTTGCTCATCACCTTGGAGACGAGCCGCGGCGGGAGCAGCTTGAGCTTGTCGACGGCGTTCCCCCGGCGCCCGGCCTCGATGAGCCGGATGTTCAGCTCCGTACGCCAGGCCTTCATCCGCTGCCTGCGGTACGCGGCCAGCGGCCCGGGCCGGTAGGCCAGCGGCGCGCGGAGGATGGCGCGCCGGTACTCGTGACGCCGGCGGTGCATGGGCGTCGGGACGTGCAGCAGGCGGACCTCGGCATCGCCGAGGTGCCAGCGCTGGCCCTTCTTCGTCGGCGACTTGCCCAGCAGCACCACGTCCCAGCCGGCCGCAGCCGCCGAACGTGCCTCCTTCTGGACACGCGAATCGCCGTTCACGCCGTTGTCGACCAGCATGACGATCTTGCCGCGGGAGCTGCGCTGCGCCCCCGCCACCGAACTCTCAACCGCCATGATGAGCGGGCTCTCCTGTCTCAAGAACAATGGTACGGCCGCTTCGTGCCGATTCCAGGACCGAAGCCGCCACCTCAACGGTACGCAGCCCCTGCCGCAAAGTGCAGATATCGGCCGACTCGCCCCGCACGGCGTCCCGGAAGAGCTCGTGCTCGACCAGCAGCGGCTCACGCTTCGGGATGGCGTAGCGGATCATGTCGCCCTCGGAGACGCCGCGGAACGCGCGCAGCGCCTCCCACTCGGTCGTCACGGCCGCGTTCGAGTGGAACGTGAGGTCGGCGGTGAGGGTGTCGGCGATGTAGCAGCCGCGCTCGCCGGTGACCGAGGTGAAGCGCTCCTTGAGCGGGCTCAGCCAGTTGACCAGGTGGTTGACCATGGTGCCGTCGGAGAGCTGGCCCACCGCGGAGACCATGTCCTCGTGGGGACGGCCCGACTTGGACACGGTGTGGGCGGCGATGGACCTGTACGTCCGGCCGGTCACCCAGCCCGTCAGGTCGATGTCGTGCGTGGCGAGGTCCTTGACCACACCGACGTCGGCGATGCGGTGGGGGAAGGGGCCCTGGCGGCGGGTGACGACCTGGAAGACGTCACCGAGCTCGCCGGCCTCCAGGCGGCTGCGCAGGGAGCGCAGCGCCGGGTTGCAGCGCTCGATGTGACCGACTCCGGCGACGAGACCGCGCGACTCGAAGGCCTCGACGAGACGGCGGGCGCCCTCGACGGTGTCGGCGAGCGGCTTCTCGATCAGTGCGCAGACCCCGGCGTCGGCCAGCTGGAGACCGACCTCTTCGTGCAGGGCGGTCGGGCAGGCCACGACCGCGTAGTCGACGCCGAGCGCGATGAGTTCCTCGACGGTCGACAGGACGGGGGCACCCTGTGCCCAGCCGTTCTTGTCACCCATCGGGTCGACGACGCCGACCAGGGTCACGCCTTCGAGCCCCGCGAGGACCCGGGCGTGGTTGCGCCCCATGGAACCGAGGCCGATGAGGCCTGCCCTCAGTACGGCGGTCACAGGTTCTCCCCCAGCGAGTTGACGGCGTCGGCGATGCGCGCCAGGTCGCCTTCGCTCAGCGACGGGTGGACGGGCAGCGAGACGACCTCGGCTGCGGCCCGCTCGGTCTCCGGCAGGTCCCAGGTGCGGCCGGCCTTCTGGTCCGGCTCCCAGTACGGCTTGAGCCGGTGGATCGGGGTCGGGTAGTAGACGGCGTTGCCGATGCCCGCCTCGGTGAGCTTGGCCATCGCGGCGTCGCGGTCGCCCTGCACCCGGATCGTGTACTGGTGGTAGACGTGGCGGGCGCCTTCGGCGACCGGCGGCGTCGTGACGTTGGGGGCGGTGATGTGCGCGTCGAGGTACGCGGCGTTGGCGCGGCGCTGCTCGGTCCAGCCACCGACCTTGGTGAGCTGTACGCGGCCGACGGCGGCGGCCACGTCCGTCATGCGCATGTTGGCGCCGACGATCTCGTTGGCGTACCGCGCCTCCATGCCCTGGTTGCGCAGCAGGCGCAGGGTGCGGGCGAGTTCGGCGTCGGCCGTGGTGACCATGCCGCCCTCGAGGGAGTGCATGTTCTTCGTCGGGTAGAAGCTGAACGTTCCTCCCGCACCGAACGCGCCCACGGGGGTGCCGTTCAGGGCAGCGGCGTGCGCCTGGCAGGCGTCCTCGACGACCGCGAGCTTGTGCTTCTCCGCGATGGGCATGAGCTTGTCCATCGCGGCCGGGTGACCGTAGAGGTGCACCGGCATGACGGCGGCGGTGCGCGGCGTGACGGCCGCCTCGACGGCAGCCGGGTCCAGGCCGTAGCTGCCGGGCTCGATGTCGGCGAACACGACGTCGGCGCCGACCAGCCGGACCGCGTTGGCGGAGGCCGCGAAGGAGAAGGAAGGAACGATCACCTCGTCGCCGGGGCCGATGCCGAGCGCGAGCAGCAGCATGTGCAGAGCGGAGGTACCGGAGTTGACGGCGACGCAGTGACGGCCGTCGACCAGCTCGGAGAAGCCTTCCTCGAAGGCCTGGACCTCCGGGCCCTGCACGACGCGACCGCTGCGCAGCACACGTACGGCTGCCTCGATCTCTTCTTCACCGATGACCGGGCGGGCAGCAGGAATCGGCTGCTCGTTGATGCTCGTCATGGACGTCCTCCTTGAACACCGCAAGAGCTCTTCACAGGCAGAGGTCTGGGATGCGGGACGTCTCACGAGGCCGCGCAAAACCCCACCGGCGGAATGCCGACGCCCTACCGAGGAAACTGGGCCCGGTCTGTCCTGAACCGTGCCGGTCACCGACCGTAGTTCCCGTCCAGGAACTTCACAGCCAGCGACCGCCGTCACATTATCAGGGATTTCTTGGCCGATTTCGGGCCCGTTAACCCGCCCATGCATCAGTTCTGAAACAAAGCACGTGTCCCGCCCCGAAGACTTCGGGGCGGGACACGAGACGATGAACAACCGGTTACGAAAGGCTCGGTCGGCGGTTCACTCCGAGTCGGCGGCGGAGGCCGAAGCCGTCACGGAAGGCGACGACTGCTCGGCCGCGACGGTCTTCTTCGCCGCTGCCTTCTTCGTGGTCGTCTTCTTCGCGGCGGTCTTCTTCGCGACCGTCTTGGCGGCCGTCTTCTTCGTGGCCGCCTTCTTCGCCGTCGTCTTCTTCGCGGTCTTGCGCGCCGCCGTCTTCTTGACCGGCGCCTCCGGCTGCGCCTCTTCGGCCTCGGGGGCCTCGGGCGTGTCGGAGTCGGTGCCCGTGACCACGACGACCGCGGCCTCCTCGGCACCGGCGGGCGAACCGGCCGGAGCGGTGACCTTGCGGGTCGCCCGACGGCGGGCGCGCGGCGGAGCGGCGGGAGCGGACTCCTCGTCTGCCGCCGGGGCCTGCGGAGCGGGCGCCGGCGCGGGGGCGGACGCGGCCTCGACCACCGGGTCCTCGACCGCGACGGGCTCCGCCGCGGGCTCGGCCGGCTGGACCGGGGGCGTCACATCGGCCGGCTTGGGCGAACCCGCCGGAGCGGTCGCCTTCCGGGTCGCCCTGCGGCGCGTGCGCGCCGGGGGCGCGGCCTCGGGCGCGGGGGCCTCGACCGCGACGGGCTCCGCCTCGGGCTCGGCCGGAGCCGCCACCGGGGTCTCCGCGACCGGCTCGGGCTGCCGCTCCTCGACGACGGGGGCCGGAGCGGGCTCCGCCACCGGGGCACCGGCCGGAGCCGTCACCTTGCGGGTGGCACGCCGGCGGCCACGGCCGCGAGACGCGGCGGCCTCGGCCTCGGCGGGGCTGCTGTACAGCTCCTCGTCGGCGACGAACTCCGGCTCGGGCAGGGCCACCGGGGCGGCGACCTCCGCGGCCAGTTCGGCCTCGGTCTCCGGCTCGGCGTGCTGCTCGGCGTGGTCGTGACCGTGCTCGTGGTCCTGCCCGGCGCCGCCACGGCGCTTCTTGGACCGCTTGCCACCGCCGCCACCGGCGGACGTCGGCTGCTCCATGTGGACGATGACGCCGCGCCCGTTGCAGTGGACACAGGTCTCGGAGAAGGACTCCAGGAGACCCTGGCCCACCCGCTTGCGGGTCATCTGGACCAGGCCCAGCGAGGTGACCTCGGCGACCTGGTGCTTCGTACGGTCGCGTCCCAGGCACTCCAGCAGGCGCCGCAGCACCAGGTCGCGGTTGGACTCCAGCACCATGTCGATGAAGTCGACGACGACGATGCCACCGAGGTCGCGCAGCCGGAGCTGACGCACGATCTCCTCGGCCGCCTCCAGGTTGTTCTTGGTGACGGTCTCCTCGAGGTTTCCGCCCTGCCCGGTGAACTTGCCGGTGTTGACGTCGACGACGACCATCGCCTCGGTCTTGTCGATCACCAGGGAGCCGCCGCTCGGCAGGTAGACCTTGCGGTCCAGCGCCTTCATCAGCTGCTCGTCGATGCGGTACGTCGCGAAGACGTCGACCTCGGAGGTCCAGCGCGACAGCCGGTCCGTGAGGTCGGGCGCCACGTGCGAGACGTATCCGTGGATGGTCTCCCAGGCGTCGTCGCCGCTGACGATGACCTTCGAGAAGTCCTCGTTGAAGATGTCCCGGACGACCCGGACGGTCATGTCCGGCTCACCGTAGAGCAGCGTCGGCGCGTTGGAGCTGCTGGTGTTCTTCGACTTCTTCTGGATCTCTTCCCACTGCTGCTGGAGACGCTCGACGTCACGGCGCAGCTCGTCCTCGCTCGCGCCCTCGGCCGCGGTGCGCACGATGACGCCGGCGTCCTCGGGAACGATCTTCTTGAGGATGGTCTTCAGCCGGGCGCGCTCGGTGTCGGGCAGCTTGCGGCTGATGCCGGTCATCGAGCCCTCGGGCACGTAGACCAGGTAGCGGCCGGGCAGCGAGACCTGGCTGGTCAGGCGGGCGCCCTTGTGGCCGATCGGGTCCTTCGTCACCTGCACGAGGACGGACTGGCCCGACTTGAGGGCGGTCTCGATGCGGCGCGGTCCGTGCGCCATGCCGAGCGCCTCGAAGTTGACCTCGCCGGCGTACAGGACGGCGTTGCGGCCCTTGCCGATGTCGACGAACGCGGCCTCCATGGACGGCAGTACGTTCTGGACCTTGCCCAGGTAGACGTTGCCGACGTAGCTGGTGGCCTGCTCCTTGTTGACGTAGTGCTCGACGAGCACGTTGTCCTCGAGGACGCCGATCTGGGTGCGCTCGCCGCTCTGGCGGACGACCATGACGCGCTCGACGGCCTCGCGGCGGGCCAGGAACTCGGCCTCGGTGATGATCGGGACGCGCCTGCGGCCCTGCTCACGGCCTTCGCGGCGGCGCTGCTTCTTGGCCTCCATACGGGTCGAGCCCTTGATGGACTGGACCTCGTCGAAGCCGGTGCCCAGCTCACGGTCGGCCGCGTCCTTGCGGCGCTCACGCGGCTCGCGGACCTTGACGACCGTGCGCTCCGGGTCGTCCGTGCCCGTGGCCGTGTCCTCGCCGGACGCGTCCCCGCTGCGACGGCGGCGACGGCGGCGGCGACGGCTGCTGCTGGAGCCGGCGGAGGACTCGTGGTCCTCCTCGTCCTCCTCGTCGTGGGCCTGCTGCGGCTCGTCCTCGGAACGGTCCGCGGACTCGTCGCTCTGCTCGGCCTCGTCCGTGTCGCCGGCCTCGCCACGACGGCGGCGGCGGCCCCCACGGCGGCGACGGCGGGAGGGGCGGTCGCCGTACTCGTCCGTCTCGTCGCCCTCGTGCTCGGGCTCCGTCTCCGGCTCGGCCTCGTGCTCGTCCTCGACGGCGGTGGAGGCCGCCGGGGCGGGCTCCTCGGCCGGAAGGGTGACCGGGGTCGCGGCCGGCTCGGTCTCGACCGCCTCGCCACGACGGCGGCGGCGACGGCGCGAGCCGCCCTGCGGTGCGGCCTCGGCGGCCTCCGGCGCGGCGGCCTCGGTGGCCTGCCTGGCCTCGGCCCTGCGCGAGGTGCGGTCCGAGGTCTGCTGCTCCTCGTGGTCGTCGTCCTCGTCGTACGGCGAGGTGGATCCCGCAGCGGCAGCGGCGGCGGCAGCGGTCTCCGGGGTCTGGAACATCGGCTCGGCGAAGACCGGGGCCTGGAACACGGCCACGGCGGGGCGCGTCGCACGGCGGCCCTTGCGGGCCGGCTCCTCGGCCTTGCCGGTGAACTCGGGGCGGCCGGCGGCCGCGGTGGCCCTGCGGCGCTGACGGCCTCGCGGGGCGGCCTCCTCGACCTGCTCGGTCTCGGTGGCCAGCTCCTCGGCGACGGCGACCGGGAGGCTCTCGCCCTCGGCTGCGGCCTCGGTGGCCTCCTCGGCGGGCTGCGGGGCACCGGCGGGGGCACCGGCCCTGCGCGAGGCACGGCGGCGGCCACGCGGGGACTCGGCTGCGGGCGCCTCGACGGGCTCCTCGGTGCGGGCGGGCTCGGCGGCCGGCTCGGCGACGGGCTCGGCCACGACAGCGGCGGGGGCCTCGGCACCGCTCTGCGCGGCGGGCGCTCCGGCCGGGGCGGAGGCGCGGCGCCGGGTGCGGCCACGGGGGGCGGCGACGGGCTCGGGCTCGGCGGCGAGGGCCTCGGCGACGGGCTCGGCGGCCTGCACCGGCTCGGCCACGGGGGCCTCCTGCGCGGGGGCCTCGACCGGCTGCGGGCTGCCCGCCGGGGCGGTCGCCTTACGGGTGGCGCGACGACGGCCACGCGGGGCCTCGGCGACAGGGGCCTCGGCGGCCTCCTCGTCGGCCGGAGCGGTCTCGACGACCGGCTCCACGACCTCGGCGGCCTGCGGCGCACCGGCCGGAGCCGTGGCCTTGCGGACGGCGCGGCGACGGGCACGCGCCGGGGGCGCGGCCTCGGTTGCCTCGGCGGCCGGCTCGGCGGCGGCCACCGGCTCGGCGGCCGGTGTCTCGGCGACCGGCTCGACGCTCTCGGCGGCCTGCGGCGCGCCGGCCGGAGCGGTCGCCTTGCGCACCGCGCGGCGCCGGGGGCGCGCCGGGGGCGCGGCCTCGGCTGCGGGCTCGGGCGTTTCGGCGGCAGCGGCCGGTACGTCCGGCGTGGCGTCTTCGGTGGCGGCACCCGGCGCGCCCGACGGCGGGCCGGCGGGGCGGGAGGCCGCCCGGCGCCTGCGGCGCGGGGGCAGCTTGTCCCCGGGTGCGTTGTTGTCCTCCGCGTTCGCGGGGCTTCCGGTGGTACCGGGTTCGTTCGGCTCGTGCATGCGGGCGGTTCTCCCGTCGCGCTCCCGGGCGCCACACCTGAGTCCGGTCCGACGCGATTCGCGTGATGTGCGCGATACCGCCGTCCGGGGCGCGGGCGCCGCACGGGAGCTGATGTCTGGCTCGCCGGTTCCGTACGCACTGCGTACGGCCTGGCGAAAGTCTTATGGGGCGGTGCGCGGCCCGACCCAGGTGGCTCCCGAGTCCGAGGGCTGCGCTACAACGACCGCCTTACGCGGAACCTGCACCTTCCGGCGCCGTCGCGGCGGCGGCCGGATCGGCCGTGGAAACGGCCGGGGCTGCCTCGCGGTCGGGCGCGAGCGGGTCGGTCACCGTGCCGGACTCCTCGTCGAAGAGCCCCTGCGCCAGCCTGGTCACCGCAGCGGGGACCGGCGGCGTTAGGTCGGCCACAGCTCGGAGACCGGACAGGACGTCGTCGGGTCGCACGGCAGGTGTCACGTGCCGCACTACCAGGCGCAGTATCGCACAGGGCCTGTCCCCGGACCTATCAGGCTGTGGATCAAGGGCTTGCAGGTCGGCCACGGCCGCACGGGCGTCGAAGCTCCGCATGCCGTTCTTCGCGCGGCGCTGGACTTCGACGGTCCCGGCCGCGAGGAAGGCGGCGACGGCCTTCTCCGCGTCCTGCACGGCGACCCCGTCCAGCCGCATCTCCCAGACGGAGGCGGTCAGCCGGTCGGCGAGGCCGGAGGTGCGGGCCTCCACGGCGTCGATGATGTCGAGGCCCTGGGGCATCGACGCGTCGAGCAGCTCGCGGAGGATGTCCGGATCCCGCGCCTCGGTGAGGGCGATCTCCAGGAACTCGGCCTCGCTGCCCGTACCGGTGGGGGCGGCGTTGGCGTACGACACCTTCGGGTGCGGGGTGAAGCCGGCCGAGTAGGCCATGGGTACCTGGGAGCGGCGCAGCGCTCGCTCGAAGGCACGCTGGAAGTCACGGTGACTGGTGAACCGGAGGCGGCCCCGCTTGGTGTAGCGCAGTCGGATGCGCTGCACCGCCGGTGCGGGCGGCGGGCCTTCGGGCTGTCGCTTGCCCAGTGGTTCTTCTCCTCGGTGCGGGGCGGTCGCGGTGGCGTGCCGCCCACGAAATACGGGGTGCCCCGGGGCGCCGTTCCGGCTCACCCCCGCCTGTTCTTCTCGGCAGGCAGGGAGATCTCGGACGCGGGCACCGCGCTGGGGACAGTCGTTGTCCTACCCAGGGTACGCGCAGCGGACCCTTCGAGTTCCCGCACGTCCCTGACCTGCGGCG
This sequence comes from Streptomyces argenteolus, assembly GCF_042902585.1. Classification (GTDB taxonomy): domain Bacteria; phylum Actinomycetota; class Actinomycetes; order Streptomycetales; family Streptomycetaceae; genus Streptomyces; species Streptomyces argenteolus. The sequence continues at coordinate 473,123 of NZ_JBIBEG010000002.1, read as the reverse complement.
CCCCGACCAGGGCGCGCCATGTGCCGCGGCGTGCCGCGCGCAGGGTCTCCCGGGCCGAGGACAGGACGGCGCGCGCGGCGCGTCCCGCCTCCAGCGCGGCCCGCCCGGCCGGCCGCAGGACCGCGCGGCGCAGGAAGTGCCCGGCCGGGGTGCACACCGCGTGGTGAACCCAGGCCACCGGCGCCCCGACGAGGTGCCGGGCGAGCCAGGCGAGGGCCCGCCCGAAGGCACGCGAGACGAAACCCGCGATCCGCCAGGCGATACCCGCGGCCACGGCGATCTCCCGGCCGACGGGCCCGAGGACACGCCGGTACAGCCAGGACAGGGGCAGGACGAGCAGCGACATGACCAGCCACACGGCGGCCACCCCCAGGCCCCGCGCGGCGAGGGCGAGCCCCGCGCCCAGCATCCCGAGCCCCCGGCCCAGCATCCGGGCCGTCCAGGTGATGCCGTGGCCCAGCGGGGTCAGCAGTCGCCGGTACGTCCATACGAGGGGCAGCACGACCAGCCGCGAGAGGAGCAGCCCGCCGGCCCGCCCGAGCGGGCGCAGGACATACCGCCACACGCCCGCGGCGGGCCGCACCAGCAGGAAGACGACGAGCCACACCATCCCCGGGACGAGCAGGCCCGTGCAGAGCCACCGCAGCCCGTGACCCAGGGGGATGAGCACCGCGGTGTGGAGCCGGACCAGTGGGGCGACGACTCCGTGACGGACGACCGGGACGACGACGTAGCGCCACAGTCCCGCCCACGGCCACACCAGCAGAGCCACCGCCAGCCACGTGAGGGCACGGCCCGCGGGGGCGAGCATCCGGTCGTACAGCCACTCCAGGCCGCGCCCCACGGGGCGCAGCAGTACCCGCCGCACGGCCCGGCCGGCCACGAGCAGGAGGTCCCAGGCCATCCGTGCGGGTAGGACGAGGACCAGGACCACGATCCGTACCGGGATTCTGACGAGGACCGTCAGGCAGCCCTCCCCGCCTTCGTAGGGCGCGGGCTGCGGGCGCTTGTCGGGGTCCATGCCCTGGAGGACGCGGACGCCCCGTCCGGGGTTTCCCGGACGGGGCGTGACGCCTTCGGCTGTGCGGCGACGTTCGCCCGGGGCGGCAGGCGGTCGGGAGGAGTACGGGTGCCGGTCACGTCGCCGATCGCGGGAGAGGCGTACGGCCCGGGGGAAACGTGACGGGGCCCGCCCCTCGCGGGGTCGCGGGTGTCCGCCTGCCACCGGCGGGCCGCACGAGTCGCCCCCGGGAACGCCGAGAGGCGCCCGGACGGTTCCGTCCGGGCGCCTCCTCACGCCTTACGCCCACCCGGCGGCCGGGCCGCTGCCCGCGTCCGCCGAACCGCTGGGCCCGGCTACTTCACGACCGTGAGCGGCAGGAGCTTCTTGCCCGTGGGGCCGATCTGGATGCTGGTGTCCATCTGCGGGCACACCCCGCAGTCGAAGCACGGCGTCCAGCGGCAGTCCTCGACCTCGGTCTCGTCGAGCGAGTCCTGCCAGTCCTCCCAGAGCCAGTCCTTGTCGAGGCCGGAGTCCAGGTGGTCCCAGGGCAGGACCTCCTCGTACGTCCGCTCGCGGGTGGTGTACCAGTCGACGTCGACGCCGAAGGCGGGGAGCGTCTTCTCGGCGCTCCGCATCCAGAGGTCGTAGCTGAAGTGCTCGCGCCAGCCGTCGAAGCGGCCCCCCGACTCGTACACCGCGCGGATCACGGAGCCGACGCGGCGGTCACCGCGGGAGAGCAGGCCCTCCACGATGCCCGGCTTGCCGTCGTGGTAGCGGAACCCGATCGAGCGGCCGTACTTCTTGTCGTCGCGGATCTTGTCCCGGAGCTTCTTCAGCCTGGCGTCGGTGTCCTCGGCGCTGAGCTGCGGGGCCCACTGGAAGGGCGTGTGCGGCTTGGGCACGAAGCCGCCGATGGAGACGGTGCAGCGGATGTCGTTCTGCCCGGAGACCTCACGGCCCTTGGCGATGACGTTGACCGCCATGTCACCGATCTGGAGGACGTCCTCGTCGGTCTCGGTGGGCAGGCCGCACATGAAGTACAGCTTGACCTGGCGCCAGCCGTTGCCGTAGGCGGTGGCGACCGTGCGGATCAGGTCCTCCTCCGAGACCATCTTGTTGATGACCTTGCGCATGCGCTCGGAGCCGCCCTCGGGGGCGAAGGTGAGGCCGGACCTGCGGCCGTTGCGGGTCAGCTCGTTGGCCAGGTCGACGTTGAAGGCGTCGACACGGGTCGAGGGCAGCGAGAGACCGATCTTGTCGTCGGTGTACCGGTCGGCGAGGCCCTTGGCGATCTCACCGATCTCGGTGTGGTCCGCCGAGGAGAGCGACAGGAGGCCGACCTCCTCGAAGCCGGTGGCCTTCAGTCCCTTCTCGACCATCTCGCCGATGCCGGTGATGCTTCGCTCCCGCACGGGGCGCGTGATCATGCCGGCCTGGCAGAAACGGCAGCCGCGGGTGCAGCCGCGGAAGATCTCGACGGACATCCGCTCGTGGACGGTCTCGGCGAGGGGGACGAGCGGCTGCTTGGGGTACGGCCACTCGTCGAGGTCCATGACGGTGTGCTTGGACACGCGCCACGGCACGCCGGACTTGTTCGGCACCACACGGCCGATGCGGCCGTCGGGGAGGTACTCGACGTCGTAGAAGCCGGGGACGTAGACGCCACCGGTCTTCGCGAGCCGGAACAGCACCTCCTCGCGCCCGCCCGGGCGGCCCTCGGCCTTCCAGGCCCGGACGATCTCCGTGATCTCCAGGACGGCCTGCTCGCCGTCGCCGATGACCGCGCAGTCGATGAAGTCCGCGATCGGCTCGGGGTTGAACGCCGCGTGACCGCCCGCCAGCACGATCGGGTGATCGACGGTGCGGTCCTTGGACTCCAGCGGGATGCCCGCGAGGTCCAGGGCCGTGAGCATGTTGGTGTAGCCGAGCTCCGTGGAGAAGCTCAGGCCGAACACGTCGAAGGCGCCGACGGGGCGGTGGCTGTCCACGGTGAACTGCGGCACCTTGTGCTCGCGCATCAGCTCCTCGAGGTCCGGCCACACGCTGTAGGTGCGCTCCGCGAGGACGCCCTCGCGCTCGTTGAGCACCTCGTAGAGGATCATGACGCCCTGGTTGGGGAGTCCGACCTCGTAGGCGTCGGGGTACATGAGTGCCCAGCGGACGTCGCATTCGTCCCACGGTTTGACGGTGGAGTTCAGCTCACCGCCGACGTACTGGATGGGCTTCTGCACATGCGGGAGCAGAGCTTCGAGCTGCGGGAAGACCGACTCGGCAGACATCTGTGGACCTTCGTAGCTGGCAGGGGTGACCATCAAGCGTAACCCGGTGCTCAGCCTTTGAGCGCCGCCCGGAGCCGGGGGCGCGATGCCCGCGCCCAGGCTTCGGGCAGTTCGCGTTCCCGTGCGGCCGCCGCGGCCTCCTCCTCTCCGTACATCAGTCCCCAGGTGAACGCGGACTCCCCCGCCGCGTGAGCCTGCACCGCCAGGGAGCGCAGGGCTTCCCGGGCCACGACGCTGTCCTGGTGGTCGCCCAGGACCGACTGCACCGACTTCATCCGTCCGGCGAACTTCTTCGCGGGCCTGCCCAGGGCGGGCTTCGCCGCATCCGCCGCGTACCGGGCCCGCTTCGCCGCCTTGCGCGCCTCGTGCATCGCCACGTCGCGCTCCTGTCCCGGCGGCTGCTCCAGGGCGTGACCGACACGGGTGGCGAGCCGGCCGAAGTCCTTGAGTACGGCGCGGGGCAGGACGTCCTGCGGTGCCCGCCCGGCGGCGGGGCGCAGGGGCGGCTCGGCGAGGAGGGCGTCCAGCGAGTCCAGCAGGGCGAGATAGCGGTCGCCGTCGAGCACGGCTGCCACCCTGCGCCGCGCCCCGGTGCGCCGGGCCACGAAGGTGAGCTTCAGCCGGGCGCCCACGGGCCCCAGGACGAGCTCTCCGGGCAGCCCCGCGACACGGGAGCGGAGCCGCTCGTCGAGGACCTCCTGGTCCCGGTCGACCCCGAGCTCGCCCGCCAGCCACTTCAGCTCCTCACGGAGCGGGTCGGTGACGGTCCGGTCGAGGACCGCGCGGTACGTCCTGAAGGCGCTGCGCAGCCGGCGGGTGGCGACCCTCATGCGGTGCACGCTGTCGGGCAGGTCGCGACGGACGGCGGGGTCCAGCTCGACGAGGGCCTCGACCTGCGCGCGTACGTAGGCGAGCACGTGGTCGCCCGCCGTGCGCGGGGAAGACGGCTTCCCGGGCGGCGGGCGCTTCCCCGGCGCCGTCTCGTCGAGCGCCCTGGCCAGCTTGGACGCCGAGGAGGCGGGCCGCACACCGGCCTTGCGCAGGCGCCGTTCGACGGCGTCGAGGACCGCGGGGTCGCCGTCGTCGGCCAGCTCGACCTCCAGCTCGGTCCAGGCCGAGGTGGCGCCGTGGCCTTCCTCGGTGAGCAGCTCGGCGAGCACCTCGTCGACGCTGAGTTCGGCGAGCAGGGCGCCGTCCTCGTCGAGGAGGTGGTGGACGTCGCGTGCGGAGAGGATGCGCACGACGGGGACGACCGGGGTGTCGCGTACGCGGGAGCGGAGCAGACCGGCGAGCTCGGGTGGCAGGGCATCGGAGAGCGGGGCCCTGATCTCGTCGCGCACCCCGGCGGCCACGGGGACCTTGAGGTGCCATCCGGCGTCGTCCCCGCCCGTCCGGCGGCGGAGCGTGAGGGACGCGGCGGCCAGCCGGAGGTCCTCGGTGTCGTAGTAGACGGCGTCGAGTTCGGTGAGGCCTCTGTGGACGACCGTCGAGACCCCGGCCGCACGGGTCAGGTCCGGCAGCCGGGTTTCGGGTGTCGCTTCGTACTTCCGCTCGACCTCACGCTTCGAGTCCGCCATGGAACGAATCTATCCGCGATGTGCGCGACCATGCAGGCTGGAGCGAACGGGCTCAGGCCGTTATCGGCCGCTGCACCCTGATCGACTGGAGCAGTCCGATCGCCACCCAGACGGCGAACATCGACGATCCCCCGTACGACACGAACGGCAGCGGGAGTCCCGCCACCGGCATGATCCCCAGGGTCATCCCGATGTTCTCGAAGGACTGGAAGGCGAACCAGGCGATGATGCCGGCGGCCACGATCGTCCCGTACAGCTCGGTCGTCTCGCGGGCGATGCGGCAGGCGCGCCAGAGGACGACTCCGAGCAGGACGATGATCAGCCCGGCGCCGAGGAAGCCGAGCTCCTCCCCCGCGACGGTGAAGACGAAGTCGGTCTGCTGTTCGGGGACGAACTGTCCCGTCGTCTGGGAGCCCTTGAAGAGCCCCGTGCCCGTGAGTCCGCCGGAGCCGATGGCGATGCGGGCCTGGTTGGTGTTGTAGCCGACGCCGGCCGGGTCGAGGGCCGGGTTGGCGAAGGCCGCGAAGCGGGCGATCTGGTAGTCGTCGAGCACCCCGAGCTGCCAGACGGCCAGGGCGCCCGCCGTGCCCGCCCCGAGCAGACCGAAGATCCACCGGTTGGACGCACCGGAGGCGAGGAGCACACCGAGGACGATGACGGCCATGACCATGACGGAGCCGAGGTCCGGCATCAGCATCACGACGCCCATCGGGACGACCGCGATGCCGAGCGCCTTGGCCACGGTCCGGTGGTCGGGGTGCAGCTGGTCGCCCGCGTCGACGCGGGCGGCGAGCAGCATCGCCATGCCGAGGATGATCGTGATCTTGGTGAACTCGGAGGGCTGGAGCGAGAAGCCGCCGGGGAGGAGGATCCAGGCGTGCGCGCCGTTGACGGTGGCGCCGAGCGGGGTGAGGACCGCGAGGACGAGCAGGACCGACAGCCCGTAGAGGACCGGCACCGCTCCCCGCAGCGTGCGGTGCCCGAGCCAGATGGTGCCGATCATCAGCGCGAAGCCGATGCCGGTGTTGAGGGCGTGCCGGAACAGGAAGTAGTACGGGTCGCCGTGGGTCAGCGACTCACGGCCGCGGGTCGCCGACCAGACCAGGAGCGAGCCGACGAAGGACAGCGCGAGCGCCGATCCGAGCAGCGGCCAGTCCAGCCGCCGGACGACGGAGTCGCGGGCGGTGAGCTTGGCCCAGGCGGAACGCTCGGGGGCGTAGCGCGAGACGGAGAAGCCTGCCATCAGTCCCTCCTCCCCAGCGTGGCGGGAAGAGCTCCCGCGAGTGCCTGCGTGCCGTCCTCGGCGGGCGGCTCGGGGACGTATGGCTTGATCTTGGGCGACACGATCTGGCCGTCGGGCCTGATCGTGGGCAGGGACTTCTGGGGCTTGGGCAGCAGCGCCTTCTTCAGGTCCTGCTTGCCGCTGGCGTCGAGTCCGTAGAGCGCGTTGTAGATGTTGCGCACCGCGGGACCCGAGGCACCGGAGCCGGTACCACCCTGGGAGATCGTCATCACGATCGAGTAGTCCTTGGTGTACGTGGCGAACCAGGAGGTCGTCTGCTTGCCGTAGACCTCGGCCGTGCCCGTCTTGGCGTGCATCGGGATCTTGTCCTGGGGCCAGCCGCCGAACCTCCAGGCGGCGCTGCCCCGGGTCGCGACTCCCGCGAGGGCTTCGTCTATCTTGTCGCGCGTGTCTCCCTTGAAGGGGAGTTTGCCGTGCGCCTGCGGTGCGATCTCCTGGACGGTCTTGCCGTCACCGCTGACGATCGCCTTGCCGACGGTGGGGTCGTAGAGGGTGCCGCCGTTGGAGATCGCGGCGTAGATGGTCGCCATCTGGATCGGGGTGACGAGCGTGTCGCCCTGGCCGATGGAGTAGTTGACGGAGTCACCGGCGCGCATCTTGTTGCCCTCGATGCAGCCTTCGTACGCGATCTTCTCGACGTACGTGCCGTCCTTCTTGCCCTGCTTGCACCAGGACGCCTTGTTGGCGTCGTAGAAGTCCTGCTTCCACTTGCGGTCGGGGACCCGGCCGGCGACCTCGTTGGGGAGGTCGATGCCGGTCTCCTTGCCGAGCCCGAACTGGTGGGCCGTCTTGTAGAACCAGTCGGCGGGGTTCTTCTTGGGGGTGTTGCCGCCGTCCTTCGCCCACTCCTTGTGCGCCAGGCCGTAGTAGACGGTGTCGCAGGAGACCTCGAGGGCGCGGCCCAGGTTGATGCTGCCGTAGCCCTGGGACTCGAAGTTCTTGAAGACCTGGCCGCCGATCGAGTACGAGCTGGGGCACGGGTAGTTGCCGTCGAAGTCGTATCCGGCGTTGACCGCGGCCGTCGAGGAGATCACCTTGAAGATCGAGCCCGGGGCCGCGGTGCCCTGGATGGCACGGTTCAGCAGCGGGAAGTTGGATTTCTTGCCCGTCAGCTTGGCGTAGTCCTTGGCGGAGATGCCGCCGATCCAGGCGTTGGGGTCGTAGGTCGGCAGGGACGCCATCGACACGATGCGGCCGGTCTTGGCCTCCATGACGACGACCGCGCCCGAGTCCGCCTTGTACAGCTCGTTGGTGTTGCGGTCCATCTCCTTGCGGGCCGTCTCCATCGCCTTGTTGAGCTCGTACTCGGCAACGGCCTGGACCCGGGCGTCGATGGAGGTGACGACGCTGGCGCCGGGCTCCGCCTCGTCGTTCTGTGCCTGGCCGATGACACGCCCCAGGTTGTCGACCTCGTAGCGGGTGACCCCGGCCTTTCCACGCAGCTCCTTGTCGTACGTGCGCTCCAGGCCGGAGCGGCCGACCTGGTCGGAGCGGAGGTACGGCGAGTCGGTGTCCTGGGCTTTGGTGACCTCTTCGTCGGTGACGGGCGAGAGGTAGCCGAGGACCTGCGCGGTGTTGGCCTTGCCGGGGGCGGCGTAGCGGCGCACGGCGGTGGGTTCGGCGGTGATGCCGGGGAAGTCCTCGGCCCGCTCGCGGATCGTCAGGGCCTGCTGGGTGGTGGCCTCGTCGGTGACGGGGATCGGCTGGTAGGGCGAGCCGTTCCAGCAGGGCTGGGGGGTCTTGGCGTCGCAGAGCCGGACCTTGTCCAGCACGTCCTTGGGCTTCATGTCCAGGACGTCGGCGAGACGGGTGAGGACGCCGACGCCGTCGTCCTTCATCTTCATCAGCTCGGTGCGGCTCGCCGAGACGACGAGACGGGTCTCGTTGTCGGCGAGGGGCACGCCGCGCGCGTCGAGGATGGCCCCCCGGACGGCGGGCTGCACGACCTGCTGGACGTGGTTGTTCTTCGCCTCGTCGGTGTACTCCTGGCCGTTGCGGATCTGGAGGTACCAGAGCCGCCCGCCGAGCGTCAGGAGGAGGGAGAAGACGAGGACCTGGATGACGACGAGACGGATCTGGACCCGCTGGGTGCGTCCGGTCTCGGGGATGTTGCTCACGGGGCGCCCCCGGTGGTGGTGGGCCGGCCGTTGCCCGCGTCGGTGGTGGGGCGGCCGGGGGTACGGAGGTGGCGGCCGGTGCTCGTCCGGTGCCGGTACGGCCTCACAGTCGCTTGACCCCCTTGATCCTTCCCGCGCGTGCGGCGCGGCTGCGGGCCGCTCTCAGGCGCATCCCGCCTCGCTGGTTCCCGATGCGCAGCCCGGTGCCCGACGCCAGCCAGCCCGCGGCGACGTCACCGCCGGCGGAACTGTCGGCGACCGGGTCGTTCTCGGTGCGTCTGGCCAGCGCCATGATCAGCGGAACGGTGAACGGCGCCAGCAGCAGGTCGTACACCACGGCGGTGAACAGCAGGCTGCCCAGGCCCACATGGCGCGCGGCCGTGTCGCCGACCAGCGCGCCGACACCGGCGTACAGCAGGGTCGATCCGAGCGCGGCGACGACGACGAAGGCCATGGGGGTGAAGGCCGACTTGAGCTGGCCGTTCTCGGGGCGTGCCATTCCGGCGAGGTAGCCGATGACGCAGAGGACCAGGGCGTAGCGCCCCGCGGCGTGGTCGGCGGGCGGTGCCAGGTCGGCGAGCAGGCCCGCGCCGAAGCCGATGACGGTGCCGCTGACGGGCCCGTACACGAAGGCCAGTCCGAGGACGACGAGGAGCAGCAGGTCGGGGGTGGCCCCGGGGAGCTGGAGGCGGGCGAGGACGGAGACCTGGATCACGAGGGCGACCACGACCAGGGCGACGGAGAGCAGAGTCCTGTTGAAGCGCATGGGGATCAGCTCTATTCCTGCTCGTTCGCCGCGTCACCGGCGGCCGTGTCGGCGTTGCCCGCGGCATCCGGGGAAGCGCCCGGGGAGGCGGACGAACCGGGCTTCTCGTTGATGTTCCCGACGACCTTGCCGCTGCCGTCGACGAGGTCGCCGTTCGGCTGGACGGTGACGGTGACGGTCGGGGTGGGCTTGGGCTTCTCCGGCTTCTTGGGCTGCGCCGGCAGAACCATGTCGCGGGGGTTCTCGCGGGGTGCCTGGACGACGATGCCCACGATGTCGAGCTTGGTGAAGCCGACGAACGGGCGGACGTAGACCGTCCGGGTGAGGTCGCCGCCCGACGGGTCCACCCGGACGACCTCGCCGACGGGGACGCCCGGGACGAAGGGCTTGTCCTTGCTGGATCCGAAGGTGACCAGCCGGTCGCCCTTCTTCACGTCGGCCTTGCCGTTGAGGAACTGGACCGAGAGCGGCCGGGACCCCTGTCCGGTGGCGAAGCCGAGTTCGTCGGTCTTCTCCAGCCGGGTGCCGACGGTGAAGTCGGGGTCGTTGGCCAGCAGGACGGTCGCGGTGTGCGGGCCCACGGTGGTGATCCGGCCGACGAGCCCCTCGCCGTTCAGTACGGTCATGTCGCGCTGGAGGCCGTCGTCGGCCCCCGCGTCGATGGTGATGGTCCAGGAGAAGCCCTGGGCCGCTCCTATGGCGACGACCTGGGCGGCCTTGATGCCGTACTGGCCCGCCCCGGCGCTCTTCAGCATGGTGTCGAGCTGGCGGACCTTGCTGGCGTTGCGGTCGTCGCTGCCGAGCCTGGTCTTCAGTTCGGCGTTCTCGTGCTCCAGGGCTGCGATCCGGTCGTGCCGGTCACCGGAGTCCCGTACGGCGCCGATGGCGTTGCCCACCGGGTCCACCGCGGCCGCGACGCCGTTCTCGACCGGTCCGAAGACCGTGGCGGCGGCCTGCCGGGCCCCGTCCACCGGTGACTCCTCGCCACCGCGGATATCGACCGTGATCAGGGCGAATGCGATGGCGATCAGCAGCACCAGGAGCAGCCGGCTCTCTCGTGTGTCCCTCACGTGCGGCGGCCGTGCCTTCCTCGTCGGAATGTTCGTGCCTGTATACCAACGTTCCGCCGCACGGGGCGGCAGCGCCCGTACGGCGGAACGTCGTGTTCTACCGTCGGGGCTGGGCGTCCAGCACCTGCTGGAGCGCCTCGAACTCCTCGACGCACTTGCCGGATCCGAGCGCCACCGAGTCCAGCGGGTCCTCGGCGATGTGGATCGGCATGCCCGTCTCGTGGCGCAGCCGCTCGTCGAGGCCGCGCAGGAGCGCGCCGCCGCCGGTGAGGACGATGCCGCGGTCCATGACGTCGCCGGAGAGCTCGGGCGGGCACTTGTCGAGCGTCGTCTTCACGGCGTCGACGATCGCGTTGACCGGCTCCTCGATGGCCTTGCGGACCTCGGTCGCGGAGATGACGACGGTCTTGGGCAGGCCCGAGACCAGGTCGCGTCCGCGGATCTCCGTGTGTTCGTCCTTCTCCATCTCGTACGCCGAGCCGATCGTGATCTTGATCTGTTCGGCGGTGCGCTCACCGAGGAGGAGGGAGTACTCCTTCTTGATGTGCTGGATGATCGCGTTGTCCAGTTCGTCACCGGCGACCCGGATCGACTGGGCAGTGACGATTCCGCCGAGCGAGATCACGGCGACCTCGGTGGTGCCGCCGCCGATGTCGACGACCATGTTCCCGGTGGCCTCGTGGACCGGCAGGCCGGAGCCGATGGCCGCGGCCATGGGTTCCTCGATGATGTGCACCTGGCGCGCGCCGGCCTGCGTCGACGCCTCGATGACGGCGCGTCGCTCGACCCCTGTGATACCGGAGGGCACACAGACGACGACCCGCGGGCGGGCCAGGTAGCGCCGCTTGTGGATCTTGAGGATGAAGTAGCGGAGCATGCGCTCCGTGATCTCGAAGTCGGCGATCACGCCGTCCTTCAGTGGCCGCACGGCGACGATGTTGCCCGGCGTGCGGCCGATCATCTTCTTTGCCTCGGAGCCGACCGCCAGGATTCCGCCGGTGTTGGTGTTGATGGCCACGACGGACGGCTCGTTCAGGACGATGCCGCGCCCCCTGACGTACACCAGCGTGTTGGCAGTCCCGAGGTCGATAGCCATGTCACGGCCGATGAACGACATTGAGTTCCCCTTGTTCCCCATGAGGATGCGTCGGGCCTTCCCAAGAAGCGAAGAATGGCTTGTTTTGAGTAGGCGAGGGTTGGCGCTGCGGGCGTGGAAGCTTCCATCGTAGTGCCGTATGCACGGACACAGCGCGAGGGTCCTTCGCCATGACGAGCGGAACGGCTGCCCGTTCCACCCATGGTGACGTTACGTCGGAGGGATGCGTTCCCGCGATACGAGACCCTATGCCGAAGGGCGACCGAATTACTTCGGTCGCCCCAGGTCATGAGCGCTGATTGGCCGAGCCGAAGTCAGGAAAGTCCGGGAAAGAAAAGCTTCAGTTCTCGCTCTGCGGACTCCTCGGAGTCCGAGGCGTGGATGAGGTTCTCCCGGGTGACGGTGCCGAAGTCACCGCGGATCGAGCCGGGCGCGGCGGCGATCGGGTCGGTGGGGCCGGCGAGGGCACGGACGCCCTCGATCACCCGCTCGCCTTCGGCCACCAGGGCGACGACGGGGCCGGATGCCATGAACTCGACGAGCGGCTCGTAGAAGGGACGGCCCTTGTGCTCGCCGTAGTGCTGCTCCAGGGTCTCCTGGTCGAGCGTGCGCAGCTCCAGCGCGGTGATCGTCCAGCCGGCCTTGCGTTCGATGCGGCCGACGATCTCGCCGATCAGCCCACGCCGGACGGCGTCGGGCTTGAGAAGGACGAGGGTGCGCTGAGTCATGTGCGGCTCCTTGCAGACTTTCGGTGCGGGTGGGGGCGAGATTACAGGTGCACGCCGGCGGGCCTGCGCCCGGGCTCACGCTGCGTCATCATGAGGCCGGAGCCTGCGTGCTCTCCTGTGCCTCGGCCTGCGCCGCCCAGCGCGCCTTGGCCTCGTCGATCGTGCGGCCGTAGTGGACCGACGCCCACCACAGGGCGCCGAAGATCACGCCCAGGATGTACATCATCGGGACGAACAGGCCGCTCAGCACGAGCAGGACCTGGAGGGCCCAGCCGAGCTGGACGCCGCCCGGCCGGGTGATCATTCCGCAGAGCAGGACGGACAGCAGCATGCCGATGCCGCAGACCGTCCAGACCGTGGCCATGGACAGGTCGTCGGACTTCATCGCGACCAGCCCGGCGAAGCCGATGACGAAGAACTCACCGATCAGCGTCGATGCACAGAGCGTACGCACAGGTCAGCGCCTTCCCAGGAGCAGCCGGGCCTCGCCGACCGTGATCACGGATCCGGTCACCAGGACTCCGGCTCCCGCGTACTCGGCCTCTTCCTCCGCGAGGGTGATGGCCGCCTCCAGCGCGTCGTCCAGACGCGGCTCGACCTGGACGCGCTCGTCGCCGAAGACCTCCACGGCGACAGCGGCGAGGGCGTCCGCGTCCATGGCGCGCGCGCTGGAGTTCTGGGTGACGACGATCTCGGCGAAGATCGGCTCGAAGGCCTCCAGGAGCCCCCGCACGTCCTTGTCGTCGCTCGCACCGACCACGCCGATCAGCCGGGAGAAGCTGAACGCCTCGGAGACGCCCTCGGAGGCCGCACGCGCGCCGGCCGGGTTGTGCGCGGCGTCCAGGACGACGGTCGGGCTGGACCGCACGACCTCCAGCCGGCCCGGCGAGAGCACCGAGAGGAAGGCCTTGCGCACCGTCTCGACGTCCAGGCTGCGGGCCTGCTCGGCGCCGATGCCGAAGAACGCCTCGACGGCGGCGAGCGCCACGGCCGCGTTGTGGGCCTGGTGCGCACCGTAGAGCGGGAGGAAGACGTTGTCGTACTCGCCGCCGACGCCCCGGAGGGTGAGCAGCTGGCCGCCGACCGCGATCTCGCGGGAGACGACCCCGAACTCCATGCCCTCGCGGGCCACCGTGGCGTCCACCTCGACGGCCTTCTTGAGCATCACCTGCGCGGCGTCGACCGGCTGCTGGGCCAGGATCACCGTGGCGTCCTGCTTGATGACGCCTGACTTCTCCCCCGCGATCTCGGCGGGGGTGGAGCCGAGCCGGTCCGTGTGGTCCAGCGAGATGGGCGTGACGACGGCGACCGACGCGTCGATGACGTTCGTCGCGTCCCAGGTGCCGCCCATGCCCACCTCGACGACGGCGACGTCGACCGGGGCGTCGGCGAAGGCCGCGTAGGCCATGCCCGTCAGCACCTCGAAGAACGAGAGCCGGTAGGGCTGCTGTGCGTCGACCATCTCGACGTACGGCTTGATGTCGTGGTACGTCTCGATGAAACGCTCGGCGTCGATCGGGGAGCCGTCGAGGCTGATCCGCTCGGTGATCGACTGGACGTGCGGCGAGGTGTAGCGGCCGGTCCGGAGCTCGAAGGCACCCAGCAGGGCCTCGATCATGCGGGCCGTGCTGGTCTTGCCGTTCGTCCCCGTGATGTGGATCGACGGGTACGCGCGCTGGGGCTCGCCCAGCAGGTCCATCAGGGCCGCGATGCGGGTCACCGAGGGCTCGAGCTTGGTCTCGCCCCAGCGGCCGGCGAGCTCCTGCTCCACCGCGCGCAGCGCCCGGTCCGTCTCGGGGTCGGCGGGGTGGTCGGGGACCGCCTCACCCTGCGGCGGACCCGACTGGGTGCGCAGCGTCCGGCTCCCGGCCTCGATCACCGCCAGGTCGGGGTCGCGCTGGGTCTCTTCGCCGACGATCTCCGCGAAGGTGTCGTCGGGATCGGACGCGTCGTGCCGGTCTGAAGGGCGGGGCTCACTCACAGGGCCAGTCTACGGATGGGCGCGGACATCGTGCGCAGCACCCGGGCCCGAGCCCTCACCCGTACGGCGAAGCCCCCGCACTCCCGGTCGGTCGGGGGTGCGGGGGCTCCGGATCCAGGTGATCAGGCCTGCGGCAGGTTCGCCAGCTGGGCGGTGATCCGCTCGATGTCCTCCTCCGCCTTGGCGAGCCGGCCACGGATCTTGTCGACCACGTTGTCCGGTGCCTTGGCCAGGAAGGCCTCGTTGCCGAGCTTGCCTTCGGCCTGGGCCTTCTCCTTCTCGGCGGCGCCCAGGTCCTTCGTCAGGCGCTTGCGCTCCGCCTCGACGTCGATGGTGCCGGAGAGGTCGAGGGCGACCCTGGCACCGGCGACCGGGAGGGTGGCCGTGGCGTGGAAGCCCTCACCGGCGGGCTGCAGACGCAGCAGCTGGCGGATGGCCGCCTCGTGCGGGGCCAGCGCCGTGCCGGTGACGGTCAGCTCGGCCGGGACCTTCTGGCCGGGCTGAAGGCCCTGGTCGGAGCGGAAGCGCCGGACCTCGGTGACGACCTGCTGGACGAGCTCGATCTCCTTCTCGGCCGCCACGTCCCGGAAGCCGCTGTCCACGGGCCAGTCGGCGACGACCACGGACTCCTGGCCGGTGAGCGTCGTCCAGAGCTGCTCGGTGACGAACGGGACGATCGGGTGCAGCAGCCGCAGGGTGACGTCCAGGACCTCGCCGAGGACCCGTGCCGAGACCTTGGCCTGCTCGCCGCCGGCGAAGAAGGTGGTCTTCGACAGCTCGACGTACCAGTCGAAGACCTCGTCCCACGCGAAGTGGTAGAGCGCGTCGCTGAGCTTGGCGAACTGGAAGTCCTCGTAGAGCGCGTCGGCGTCGGCGACGGTCTTGTTCAGCCGCGACAGGATCCACCGGTCGGTGGCCGACAGCTGCTCGACGGGCGGGAGTTCGCCCTCGACCGTCGCGCCGTTCATCATCGCGAAGCGGGTGGCGTTCCAGATCTTGTTGGCGAAGTTGCGGGAGGCCTGGACCCAGTCCTCGCCGATCGGGACGTCGGTGCCGGGGTTGGCACCCTTGGCCAGGGTGAAGCGGACGGCGTCGGAGCCGTAGGTGTCCATCCAGTCGAGCGGGTCGACGACGTTGCCGAAGGACTTCGACATCTTCTTGCCGCGCTCGTCACGGACCAGGCCGGTGAGCGCGATCGTCTTGAACGGCGCCTCGCCGTCCATGACGTACAGGCCGAACATCATCATCCGGGCGACCCAGAAGAAGATGATGTCGTGACCGGTGAGAAGGACGTCGGTCGGATAGAACTTCTTGAGGTCCGGGGTCTCCTCGGGCCAGCCGAGCGTGGAGAACGGCCACAGGCCGGACGAGAACCAGGTGTCCAGGACGTCGTTGTCCTGCGTCCAGCCCTCGCCGGTGGGCGGCTGCTCGTCCGGGCCGACGCAGACGACCTCGCCCGCGGGGCCGTACCAGACGGGGATGCGGTGGCCCCACCACAGCTGGCGCGAGATGCACCAGTCGTTGAGGTTGTCGACCCAGTCGAAGTACCGCTTCTCCAACTCCTTCGGGTGGATCGCGACCCGGCCGTCACGGACCGCGTCACCGGCGGCCTTCGCGAGGGTCTCGACCTTGACCCACCACTGGAGCGAGAGCCGGGGCTCGACCGTCGTGCGGCAGCGGGAGCAGTGGCCGACGGAGTGGACGTACGGGCGCTTCTCGGCGACGATCCGGCCCTGTCCGCGCAGCGCGCCGACGATGGCGGAGCGGGCCTCGAAGCGGTCGAGACCCTCGAACGGACCGGCGACGGTGATGACGCCCCGCTCGTCCATGACCGTCATCGACTCCAGGCCGTGGCGCTGGCCGATCGCGAAGTCGTTCGGGTCGTGAGCCGGGGTGACCTTGACGGCACCGGTGCCGAACTCCGGGTCGACGTGGTGGTCGGCGACGACGGGGATCGTGCGGTCCGTCAGGGGCAGCTTGATGCGCTTGCCGATGAGGTGCGTGTAGCGCGCGTCGTCCGGGTGGACGGCGACCGCGGTGTCGCCGAGCATCGTCTCGGCGCGGGTCGTGGCGACGACCAGGGTCTCCTCGCCCTCGCCGTACGTGATGGAGACGAGCTCGCCGTCGTCGTCCTGGTAGTCGACCTCGATGTCCGAGATGGCCGTCAGACAGCGCGGGCACCAGTTGATGATGCGCTCGGCGCGGTAGATCAGCTCGTCGTCGTACATCTTCTTGAAGACGGTCTGGACGGCGGCGGACAGGCCTTCGTCCATCGTGAAGCGCTCACGGGACCAGTCCACGCCGTCACCGAGGCGGCGCATCTGGCCGAGGATCTTGCCGCCGTACTCCTCCTTCCACTGCCAGACGCGCTGGACGAAGTCCTCGCGGCCCAGGTCGTGGCGGGACTTGCCCTCCTCGCCGAGCTGCTGCTCGACCTTGTTCTGGGTGGCGATACCGGCGTGGTCCATGCCGGGCAGCCAGAGCGCCTCGTAGCCCTGCATCCGCTTGCGGCGGGTGAGGGCGTCCATCAGCGTGTGCTGGAAGGCGTGGCCGAGGTGCAGGGAGCCGGTGACGTTCGGCGGGGGGATGACGATCGTGTACGGAGGCTTCTCGCTCTGCGGGTCCGCCGTGAAGTAACCGCGCTCTACCCAGCGCTCGTACAGCTTCCCCTCTACATCGGCCGGCGCGTACTGGGTCGGCAGTTCGGGGATGCTGGCTGGCTGCTGCGCTGCGTTCTCGGTCACGGCACACAGTTTAGGGGCGTCACAGTCGTGCACTGAAACCGGTTTGTTGAGTAACGGTGTGCACCCGGATGCCCTGTGCACCCGCTGTTTCCGTCAGGATGTTCGGAACGCATAAGCATTCGGAGGGGACAGCGCCATGAGTTACAACCAGCCGGGCCCGTACGGCGGCCAGCAGCCGCAGGGCCAGCCCGGACCGTACGGCCAGCAGCCGGGTCCGTACGGCCAGCAGCCCAACCCCTACGGTCAGCAGCCGCCTCAGGGCGGCCAGCCCGGCTACGGCTACCCGCAGCAGGCCCCTCAGGGCGTCCCGCCGCAGCAGCAGCCCCCGCAGGGCTACGGCTACCCGCAGGGCCAGCAGCCGGGCCCCTACGGCCAGCAGCCGCCCACCCCGCCGTACGGCGGCCAGCAGGCGTACCCAGGCATGCCGCCGCAGCCGGGTGCCCCGAAGAAGAAGACGGGCCTCATCATCGGGGGCGCCGTGGTGGCCCTGGCGGTCATCGCGGGCGGGGTGTACTTCATGACCTCGGGCGGGGGCGGCGGGGGCGACGTCGCCGACTCCACCAAGGGGTACAAGCTGACACCGGCCGCCTCGGTGGACACCTACAAGCAGGACAAGGGCGAGGCCGCCTCGGGCTCGCCGACGAGCAAGGAGAAGGCGGAAGCCGAGGCCCTGGGCATCAAGAACCCCCAGAAGGCCGAGGCGCAGTACGTGAGCGGGGACATGGAGAAGAACCCCCTCACCACCAAGATGCTGATGCTCTACGGCAACTGGGGTGAGGTCAGCGACCCCGAGAAGGCCCTGAACGGCATGTTCGCGCAGGCCAAGGCAGGAATGGCCGAGAGTGACGACGCCAAGACCTCCCTGGTCGGCAGCCCTGAGAAGGTCACGCCGACGGACTTCAAGGGCGCGCTCATGAAGTGCCAGGACATGAAGGTCGTCAACGACAAGGCGGACGGGACCGCTGCGGGCGGCCCGAAGGAAATGGTCATGCCCGTGTGCATCTGGGCGGACTACAGCACGGTCGGCGCCGTCATCGGCTTCGACATCGGCGCGGCCATGACCAACAAGTCCATGACGCGGGAAGAGGTGTCGGCCCTGGCCGCCAAGCTCTACAACACCTCACGCACCAAGATCTGATCGCGGCTCCACGCGAAGGGGCGCCCGGCCACTGGCCGGGCGCCCCTTCGCGTACGCGTCGTCTTCGCCGTCGCTACGCGGACTTCTCGTGACGGCCGCCGTCGTTCTTGCCGATCGTGCGCGGCTCGCGCGGGACCAGCGTCGGGTTGACGTTGTTGCGGACCACGTCCGGGGTGATGACCACACGGGCCACGTCCTTGCGGGACGGCACCTCATACATCACGGACTGGAGGACTTCCTCCATGATCGCGCGCAGACCGCGTGCGCCCGTCTGGCGCAGGATCGCCTGGTCGGCGATGGCCTCCAGCGCCTCGCGCTCGAAGTCCAGCTCCACGCCGTCGAGTTCGAAGAGGCGCTGGTACTGCTTCACCAGCGCGTTACGCGGCTCGACGAGGATCTGGAGCAGCGCCTCGCGGTCCAGGTTGTGGACCGAGGTCAGCACGGGGAGGCGGCCGATGAACTCCGGGATCATCCCGAACTTCACCAGGTCCTCCGGCATGACTTCCTGGAACTGGTCGCTCGCCTGAATCTCCAGCTTGGAGCGGATCGTCGCGCCGAAGCCGATGCCCTTGGCGCCGGCCCGCGACTCGATGATCTTCTCCAGGCCCGAGAAGGCGCCGCCCACGATGAACAGGACGTTCGTCGTGTCGATCTGGATGAACTCCTGGTGCGGGTGCTTCCGGCCGCCCTGGGGCGGCACGGAGGCGGTGGTGCCCTCCAGGATCTTCAGCAGGGCCTGCTGGACGCCCTCACCCGAGACGTCGCGGGTGATCGACGGGTTCTCGCTCTTGCGGGCGACCTTGTCGATCTCGTCGATGTAGATGATCCCGGTCTCGGCCTTCTTGACGTCGTAGTCCGCGGCCTGGATCAGCTTCAGCAGGATGTTCTCGACGTCCTCGCCGACATAGCCGGCCTCCGTCAGCGCCGTCGCGTCGGCGATGGCGAACGGGACGTTGAGCATGCGGGCCAGCGTCTGCGCGAGCAGCGTCTTGCCGGAGCCCGTGGGGCCCAGCAGGAGGATGTTGGACTTGGCGAGCTCGATCGCGTCGTCACGATTCCCGCCGCCGTTCTCCCCGGCCTGGACCCGCTTGTAGTGGTTGTACACAGCGACCGAGAGGGCCTTCTTCGCCGGCTCCTGACCGACGACGTACCCCTCGAGGAACTCGTAGATCTCGCGCGGCTTGGGGAGCTCCTCCCACCGCACCTCGGAGGTCTCGGCGAGCTCCTCCTCGATGATCTCGTTGCAGAGATCGATGCACTCGTCGCAGATGTACACACCGGGTCCCGCGATGAGCTTCTTCACCTGCTTCTGGCTCTTTCCGCAGAACGAGCACTTGAGCAGGTCGCCGCCATCACCGATGCGTGCCACGAGGTGCTTCCCCTTCGCCTGGGAGCAGCCTGGTTCAGCGGCTCCTGGTGCCTCTATCCGACGGTACCTTGCCTGGCCCCCCGTTCGGGCCCCCCTTGGCACGGTTCACACGGCCGGGGCGGTGCGAACGGAATGTGCCAAGGGGAAAGACCGACGTCAGACGGACGCGCCTGCGGTGGTCTTACGGGTGGAGACAATCTGGTCCACCAGACCGTACGCGAGTGCGTCGTCGGCGGTAAGGATCTTGTCGCGCTCGATGTCCTCGCTGATCTTCTCCAGCGGGGTGGTGGAGTGCTTGGCCAGCATCTCCTCGAGCTGCGTGCGCATGCGCAGGATCTCGTTGGCCGCGATCTCCAGGTCGGAGAGCTGCTCGCGGCCGGTCTGCGAGGACGGCTGGTGGATCAGCACACGGGCGTGCGGGAGCGCCATGCGCTTGCCCGGCGTGCCCGCCGCCAGCAGGACGGCGGCGGCGGAGGCCGCCTGGCCCATGCAGACCGTCTGGATGTCCGGCTTCACGAACTGCATCGTGTCGTAGATCGCGGTGAGCGCGGTGAACGAGCCGCCGGGGCTGTTGATGTAGATCGAGATGTCGCGGTCCGGGTCCATCGACTCCAGGCACAGCAGCTGCGCCATGACGTCGTTGGCCGAGGCGTCGTCGATCTGGACGCCGAGGAAGATCACGCGCTCCTCGAAGAGCTTCGCGTACGGGTCGTACTCACGCACACCCTGCGAGGTGCGCTCCACGAAGCGCGGGACGACGTAGCGGTTGTCCACCTGCGGGCCGGTGTAGAGGCCGCTCGCGGAGGCGCCGGAGAAGTTGGTCATGTGGGTGTTCACCATCCTGGTGGCGTTTCTGTGGGCTGGAGGTCTCGGCGTACGAGAGGGTGCGGGGTGGTGCACGCCCGGATCAGGCGCCCGTGCCGCCGCCGCCCGGGATGCCCGACGCGAACGTGATGATCTCGTCGATGAGGCCGTAGTCCTTGGCCTCCTCGGCGGTGTACCAGCGGTCGCGGTCGCCGTCGCGGATGATCGTCTCCACGGTCTGGCCGGAGTGGTGGGCGGTGATCTCGGCCATCCGCGTCTTCGTACGGAGCAGGTACTCGGCCTGGATCTTGATGTCCGAGGCGGTACCGCCGATGCCGGCCGAACCCTGGTGCATGAGGATGTCGGTGTTCGGGAGCGCGAAGCGCTTGCCCGCGGTGCCGCCGGTGAGCAGGAACTGGCCCATCGAGGCCGCCATGCCCATACCGATGGTGACCACGTCGTTCGGGATGTACTGCATGGTGTCGTAGACCGCCATGCCGGCCGTCACCGAACCGCCGGGGCTGTTGATGTAGAGGTAGATGTCCTTGTCGGGGTCGGCGGCAAGGAGCAGAAGCTGTGCGGTGATCTTGTTGGCGATGTCATCGTCGACCTGCTGACCGAGGAAGATGATGCGCTCGCCGAGCAGTCGGCTGTAGACCTGGTCACCGAGGCCTCCACCGAGGGACGGCTCTCCGGCGGCGTAGGGCATCAGATTCGTCACGTATCCACCTGCTCGTCTCTGACGGCTCCGGCCGTCTCAGCGTCTTCGTACCGGGTGGGCCGGGACTACCCGACCCTTCCTCTTCATGGACCCTAACGCGCAGGTGGGACAACGCCATCCCGCTTCCCCAACTGTTCGCTGGGAGCGCAAGGTAAGCCAGTGGTCCCAAGGGTCCGGGGGGCGCGCGGGACGCCGTCCCGAGGGCGTCCCCGGGCACATGGGCCGATACGACGGCGGGCTCCGGACGCGGTGCGTCCGGAGCCCGCCGTGCGGATCAGATCAACGGCCGGGACGAGGCTCAGGCCTCGTTCTTCCCGTCCTTCTCCTCGGCTGCCTCGGTGCCCTCGGCGGCCTCGACCGTCTCGGTGGCCTCCTCGGTCTCTTCGTCGTCCTCGAGCTCGACGATCTCACCGTTGGTGTCGACGACCTTGGCGGCCTCGACGACCACGGCGAGCGCCTTGCCGCGGGCGACCTCGCCGACGAGCATCGGAACCTGGCCACCCTCGACGACGGCCTGGGCGAACTGGTCGGGGCTCATGCCGGAGGACGCCGCACGCCGCATGAGGTGCTCGGTGAGCTCCTCCTGGTTGACGTTCAGCTTCTCCTTGTTGACGAGCTCGTCCAGGATGAACTGGGTCTTGATGCCCTTGATGGCCTGCTCGGAGGTCTCGTTCTCGAACTCCTCCAGCGTCTTGCCCTGGATCTCGAGGTACTTCTCGAGGTCGAGACCCATCTGGCCGAGCTGGTGGTGCTCGAGGTTGTGCTTGCGGGTCTGGACCTCGTCCGCGAGGAGCTTCTCGGGGATCGGGACCTCGGCCAGCTTCAGCAGCTCGTCGAGGACGCGCTCCTGGGCCTGGGTGGCCTGGTCGTACTGCTTGGTGTTCTCGAGGCGCTTGCGGCTGTCCTCGCGGAGCTCGGCGAGCGTGTCGAACTCACTGGCCATCTGCGCGAAGTCGTCGTCCAGCTCGGGCAGTTCGCGGGCGGCGACGGCGGTGACCTTGACAGTGACCTCCGCTTCCTTGCCCTCGGCGGAGCCGCCCTTCAGCTCGGAGGTGAAGGTGGCCTCGCCACCGGCCTCCAGGCCGGTCACGGCCTCGTCGATGCCGTCGAGGAGCTCGCCGGAACCGATGGTGTACGAGACACCCGCGGCCACGCCGTCCTCGAGGACCTCTCCGTCGACCTTGGCCTCCAGGTCGATCGTCACGACGTCGCCCTCGGCGGCGGCGCGCTCGACCGGGTTGGTCGACGCGAAGCGCTCGCGGAGCTGCTCCACGGCCTTCTCGACGTCCTCGTCGGTCACTTCGAGTGCGTCCACGGTGACCTCGATGCCGGAGTAGTCCGGAATCTCGATCTCGGGACGGACGTCCACCTCGGCGGTGAAGGCCAGCAGCTCGCCGTCCTTGAGCTCGGTGATGTCGACCTCGGGCTGGCCCAGAACGTTGAGCTCACCCTCGTTGACTGCCTCGGTGTAGAACTTCGGAAGGGCGTCGTTGACGGCCTCCTCCAGCACAGCACCACGGCCGAACCGCTGGTCGATGACCCGGTTGGGGATCTTGCCCTTACGGAAGCCCTTCACCGTGACCTGCTGGTTGATCTTCTTGTACGCCGCGTCGAGGCTGTCCTTGAGCTCCTCGAAGGGCACCTCGATGCTGAGCCGAACCCGAGTCGGGTTCAGGGTCTCCACGGCGCTCTTCACGGTTCGGTCTCCTTGGTGGCTGACTTCTTGGGGTTCTGCTGGGCCGCCGAGAGGCGGCTTCGCGGATCGAGCCCGGTACATCAGACACACGGGCACGCAATTTGCATAGTAACGGCAAGGGGGAGGACTCCCACAATGCGATCTTGCTGGTGGTCGGGGTGGCCGGATTCGAACCGACGACCTTCCGCTCCCAAAGCGGACGCGCTACCAAGCTGCGCCACACCCCGTCGGTGCGACACGTAGGGTACATGCACAAGAGCGCCGCGTCGGCCGCTCGGCCGAGGTGGTCGCGAAGTGGCCGCGGGACCGGCCACGAGGACGGCCCACGGGGCCGGCGCGGGCCGGGCGGCGAGGGCGCTCACCGGCGCCGGAGCGGGGGCACACCGATACGGGTGTGCGCGCACCTTCCCGGAACCGCTACGATGCTTTCCGTACCGCGGTCCACCGACCTGCGGTGCGGTGCTTGCGGGCGTAGCTCAATGGTAGAGCCCTAGTCTTCCAAACTAGCTACGCGGGTTCGATTCCCGTCGCCCGCTCCAACGGCTCAGGGCCGGGCCGGAGGTTCTTCCTCCGGCCCGGCCCTGAGTGTTTTCGTGCCGCCTCGCAGCCCTCGCGCGTCCGTGGGCCCCGCGGCCCCGCGCCGGCCGCTACGCGGGAGCCACGGCCTCCCGCACCGCCCGCGCGGAGGCGGCCGGGTCGTAACCCTCCGGAACCCCCTCGACGAGGATGATGTCGCCCTGGATGTGCCGCGCGCGCAAGGGCGCGATCTCCTGGTACGCGGGAGAGTCCCACCAGGCCCGCGCCTCGGCGATCCCCGGGAAGCCGAGCACCACGACACTCCCCGGCCAGGCGCCCTCCTTCACCTCGTGCGGAGTGAAGTGCACCAGGAAGCTGCCCCCGTACGGCTCGAAGGTGGCGGGGAGCCGCTCGACGTACTCGGCGATCTCCGGGTGCGGGGCGGCGTCCTGCAGGTGGGCTATCGCATAGGCGGGCATGGCGTCCTCCGGTCGGCGGGGTTCCGTCGGACCGGAGCCTGGCACGTCCGCGTACCGGGTGGCGATGACCTGAGGGGTAAAGGGCGGCGTCCGGCGGGGAGGCCCCGCCGGAGGGCCGCAACGGCCGCGCCTGCGGCGGGCGTTCGGGGTCCGCACGCGCCCCGCACCGGCCCGTGCGTGTGACCCGACGGGCTGTCGCCTGCCGGGCGCTTCCACGGCTCCTCAGAAGCTGATCTGGTTGATCGTGTCGGCTATCGAGTTCATGAATCTGTTGATCGACGGCGCCATGCCCGTCGAGGCCAGGAAGAAGCCGAAGAGCACGGCGACCACCGCCGGCCCGCCCTTGAGGGACCCGCCGCGGATCAGCACCACCAGGACGATCCCCAGCAGAAGCACCACAGACAGTGAAATGGCCACGACTGATCACACCCTTGGTCGGTCCGCCTTGCCGGCCCGGTGGCATGCGGCCCGGCACACCTCCGTCGCGTCCATCGTGCCACCAACTCCCCTGCGCCTGCTGCCGGGTGATGGCGGAAAACGACCGGATCACGCCAACCTCACGCCCGCGTGCGCCCGGGTGCGGCACCGGCGCGGGCACCTCTCCACGGGGCGCGGGGCGGCTACGGGCGGGGCGCGCGCGAAAACTGTGCGCCCGCTGTGTGCCGGGCAGTTCGAATAATCGCCGGTGTGATCGTTTCCATATCCCCACACTTCATTCACAGCGATTTGCAGGGAGTTCGTGCGACGAAATTCACTCTCACCAACCACCCGCCGATATGCCCCATTTAAGGGGGATGAATCCCTACGTAACGGGCAGTTGTCGGTAGTTTCGTTTTCGAATGAGCGGGAACACGCGATATCTCTTGCGAGATTTACGCATACCGATCAACGGGTCTAAGGTGCATGAGATGTCCCAAGCTCCGAGCGAAATTCAGAGGGCCCCGATCACCCCGGAGAGCCGGGAGGCGGAGCCCAGACACGAGCGGACCCCGACGGCGCCGGGGGCTCCGTCCACGGTGACGAAGGCCGCACCGGCCCGCGCCGCGGCGCCCGCTCCGGCCAAGCGCCGGGACGCGTACTTCGACAATGTGAAGTACCTCGCGATCGTGCTCGTCGCCGTGGCCCACGCCTGGGAGCCGGTGATGGACGGCAGCCGGACGACCCGCGCGCTGTACATGGTCGTCTACACCTTCCACATGCCCGCCTTCATCCTCGTGTCCGGCTACTTCTCCCGTTCGTTCGACATGAGTTCGGCCAAGGTGAAGCGCCTGGTCACCGGGGTCGTCGTGCCCTATGTGCTCTTCGAGACCGCGTACTCGCTCTTCAAGCGGTACGCCGGCGGCGTGGACGACACCCCGATCACCCTGCTCGACCCGCTGTTCCTCACCTGGTTCCTGATCGCCCTCTTCATCTGGCGGGTCACCACCCCGATCTGGCAGTCCCTGCGCCACCCGCTCCCGGTCGCCCTCGCGATCGCGGCGCTCGCCTCGGTGACGCCCGGCATCACCGACGACCTGGACCTGCAGCGCGTCTGCCAGCTCCTGCCGTTCTTCGTGCTCGGCCTGCTGATGAAGCCCGAGCACTTCCAGCTCATCCGGCGGCGGGAGGTGCGGATGCTGTCCCTCCCGCTGGTCGCGGGGGCCCTGCTCTTCGCCTACTGGGTCTCTCCCCGCATGGGGCTCGGCTGGTTCTACCGCAGCAACAGCGCCCAGGAGATGGACTTCCAGTGGTGGGCGGGACCGGTGATGACGCTCGCCATGTTCGCCTGCGCACTGCTGCTCACGGTCGCGTTCCTCTCCTGGGTGCCGCGCCGCCCCATGTGGTTCACGGTGCTGGGCGCCGGGACCATCTGCGGCTATCTGCTCCACGGCTTCCTGGTGAAGGGCGCCGGCTACTACGGCCTGTTCGACCGCTACGAGTGGCTCACGGGCCCCGTGGGCCTGGTCGTGGTCTCGCTCGTCGCCGCCGCGGCCGTCACACTGCTGTGCACCCCACCGGTCCGGCGCGTACTGCGCTTCGCGACCGAGCCCGACATGAACTGGGCGTTCCGCAAGAGTCCCGCCAAGCGCTGACCCTGTCCGGATCGGCCCCCTCCCGCAGGGGGAGGGCGCCGTCCGGGGGTCACCCCTCGGCGGGGTTGGCCGGATCCCGTCGTTCGGCGGGTGTCCGACCCCCGTCGAGCCCCAGCAGCCCGCGTACCAGCGCATATTTCTCGGCCAGCCGGGTACGGGTCGCCGGCTCCAGGACCGCGAGGCGGTCGGGGTCCGCGTTGTGCGCCAGATCCGACTCCTTGATCAGCAGCGCTCCGGGCGTGGCGAGAATCCGCCCGGTGTACGCGAAGAGGTCCTCGCCGTCCCGCTTGGTGACGGCGAGGACCATTTCTTTGACCTGCCGGGGCAGCGGCGCCTCGTCCAGCCACCGCGCGGAGAGCGCGCCGTCCTCGACCGCGTCGTGGAGCCAGGCGGCGGCCACCTGCTCCTCGCTGCCACCTCGGAGCCGTACGCCCTCGGCGACGGCGGCGAGGTGCTCGGCGTACGGCCGCCCCGCCTTGTCGGTCTGGGTGCGATGGGCCTCGCGGGCGATCGCCTCCACCTGGGCCAGGGTCAGATACGGGGTCGGCACGGTCCGACTCTACGCAGGCGCGCTCCGCCCCCGGACGTGCGCTCGAAGGGCTCACGGGAGCACGGGTAATCGTTCGGTAAACTAATTACTGACGATTCCTTGACGTACTCTTGACCCAAAGAAGGAGACGGGCTCATCGGACACGCAGACACGCTCATCGCCATGGGAGGCGCGTTCCTCGCCGCCGCCGTTCTCGCCCGGGTGGGCGGCCGTATCGGACTGCCGACCATCCCCCTGTTCATCCTCGCCGGGATCCTGCTCGGCCCGTACACGCCCGGGGTCGTCCTCCTCGACGATCCTCACGACCTGGAGATGCTCTCCGCGCTCGGTCTGGTGCTGCTGCTCTTCTACCTCGGGCTGGAGTTCCACCTCGACGACCTGAAGACGGGCGGGCGCAAGATGGCGCTCGCCGGCGGCACCTATCTCGCCCTCAACGTCGGCGCGGGCCTCGGCTTCGGCTTCGCGCTGGGCTGGGGCACCTCGGAAGCACTCGTGCTCGCGGGCGTGCTCGGCATCTCGTCGTCGGCGATCGTCACCAAGGTCCTGGTCGACCTCAACCGCATCGGCAATCCGGAGACACGCCCGATCCTCGGCATCATCGTCGTCGAGGACGTCTTCCTCGCCCTGTACCTGGCGGCCTTGCAGCCGATCCTCTCCGGAGCGGACAGCCTCGGGGCGGCGGTGCTCGACGGCGGCAAGGCCTTCGGATTCCTGCTGCTGCTCGCCCTGATGGCCCGGTTCGGCACGAAGCTCGTCGGCAAGCTGATGAACACCAAGGACGACGAGCTCCTCGTCATCTCCTTCCTCGGCGTCGCCGTCTTCGTGGCGGGGGTCTCGGAGTGGTTCGGGGTGGCCGACGCGATCGGCGCCTTCATGGTCGGCCTGATGCTGGGCAGCACCACCTCGGGCGGACGGATCCTGAAGCTGGTGCACCCGCTGCGGGACGCCTTCGGCGCGATCTTCTTCTTCGCGTTCGGGCTGTCCATCAACCCCGGCGATCTGCCGAGCGTCGTGTGGCCGGTGCTCGCGGCCGTCGCGGTGACCGTGGCGATGAACGTCTTCGCCGGAATGGCCACGGCGAAGATCTACACCTTCGGCCCGCAGGCCACGGCGAACATCTCCACCACCCTGCTGGCGCGCGGTGAGTTCGCGCTCATCCTCGCCACGATGGCGGCGGGCGCGGGGCTGGACGAACGGCTCTCGCCCTTCATCGCCGGATACGTCCTCCTGCTCGCGGTGCTCTCGCCCCTGGCGGCCGGCCGCTCGCACTGGCTCGCCAAGATCCTGCCCGGCGGGCGCTCCCTCGACCAGGCGCCCGAGAAGGAGCCGTTGCCGGTCTGAGGGGCACGCGAGGCCCGGGTGCGCGAGGGGTGAGGGCGCGCACCCGGGACGACTCATGACGGCTCACGGCCCCGGATACGTGGGACGGCTCACGGCGGCACAGGGCCGGGAGCGCGGAACAACTCACGTTCGGGTGACCGCGGGAAGCTCGCGTTGACGCCGGAGTGGTTTGCGCCGCTTCCGTACGGTTCAGGCGCGGCGGGAGAGCAGCAGCAGCGCGCGGTCGTCGTTGACGTCCTTCGCGCAGGCCTCGATGAGGTGCCAGGCCGCGCCCTCGAAGCCGGTCGCCACGTAGCGGTCGGCCTCCCCGGTCAACCGGTCGATGCCGTCGGACATGTCCCGGTCGGACGCCTCCACCAGGCCGTCGGTGAAGAGCATCAGGACGTCCCCGGGGGCCAGCGATCCCTTCACCGCGTCGAACTGCGCCCCGTCGTACACCCCGAGGAGCGGGCCGTCGGCGGCCTTCTCCTCCCACCGTCCGCTGCCCGCGTGCAGTTGCAGCGCGGGCGGATGTCCGGCGGAGAGGAGCTCGTAGTCACCCGATTCCAGGTCCAGGACGAGATGGATGGACGTCGCGAAGCCCTCGTCCCAGTCCTGGCGGAGCAGATAGCCGTTGGCCGCGGGCAGGAAGCCGTGCGGCGGCAGCGAGCCCAGGAGGCCGCCGAAGGCTCCTGACAGCAGGAGGGCCCGGGAGCCGGCGTCCATGCCCTTGCCGGAGACGTCGGTGAGCACGACCTCCAGGGTGCGCCCACCGTTGGTACGGGCGGCGACGACGAAGTCACCGGAGAACGACTGGCCGCCGGCGGGACGCAGCGCCATCTCACGGTGCCAGCCGTCGGAGAGCCGCGGCAGGGCGCTCTGCACCCGGATCCGCTCGCGCAGGTCGAAGAGCATCGTGCCGCCGCGTCGCCACGGCACCCCGACCCTGGCCCGGAACTGGGCGAGCACCAGACCGAAGAACCCGCAGGCGGCGACGACCAGGACGGTGCCGGGCGTGACGCGGGCGGGGCCTTCCGCGTACGGCCCCAGCGCGATGGACTCCACGATGAGGGCCGCCGCGGCGGTCGCGTAGAGGCTGAGCAGACTGGCCGGCCGCAGCAGCAGACCGCCCGCGACGATCGGCAGCGCCAGGGCGGCCGGTGAGCACCAGACCGGGTTCAGCAGGGTGACGCAGGTGATCACCGGAATGACGACCAGCAGGCCGGCCAGGGCTATCCAGTCGGACCCGTCACCGCGGAAGTAGTCGACGCCGGAGCGGCGCAGCGCGATGCGCGCCCGGTGCGCCGATCTGCGCCACCGGGCGGTGTAGGTGTCTGCTCCTCCGCGACGTGCCATTGTCGGGACCTTATCCACCCGGAGCCCTCCGGTGCAGGGGGACCCGGTGACAATGTGTTCGAAACCGGGTCGCCCGGATGGCGGAGCGCTGGTAAGCAGGGCGCATGACCACTGAACTGCGGACCCTGTCCGCCTCGGAATGGGACCCCTGGTTCGACTGCGTCGAGTTGGCGTTCGGCGGCGTCCCCTTCCCCCCGGAGAAGCGCGAGATGTACGCCGCGCTGGCCGAGCCGGACCGGGCGGTCGGCCTCTGGGACGGGGCGGACTGCGTGGGGACGGCCGGGGCGTACAGCTTCCGGCTGACCGTGCCCGGCGGGGCCGCCGTGCCGGCCGCGGGCGTCACGGCGGTGAGTGTCGCCGCGACCCACCGCCGGCAGGGCCTGCTGACATCGATGATGCGGCGCCAGCTGGACGACGTCCGTTCCTGGGGCGAGCCGCTCGCCGTGCTGCTGGCCTCGGAGCCCGGCATCTACGGACGGTTCGGGTACGCGGCCGCCACCTCGGAGATGAATCTGCGGGTCGACACCTCCCGGGTCGGCCTGAAGCTGCCCCCGGGGACGGACGAGGTCCGGGTGCGCAGGTCGTCGCCGGAGCAGGCCCTCGACGCCTGCGAGGCGGTCTACGCCCGGCTGGCGGCGGCCCGGCCCGGGACCCCGCTGCGGCAGCCCGGCTGGGAGCGGGTGCCCGTGAACGACCCCGAGAGCAGCCGGCACGGCGGCTCCCCCTTGCAGTGCGTCCTCGCCGAGCGGGACGGCGCGATCACGGGGTACGCGACGTTCCACCTCAGGCCCGCCTGGGACGACGCCGGTCCACGGGGCACGGTGGCGGTGCGTGACCTGGCGGCGCTCGATCCCGCTTCGTACGCGGCGCTGTGGCGCTTCCTGGCCGGGGTCGACCTGACCTCGTTCGTCGAGTGCCGCAACCGGCCGGTGGACGACGCCGTGCTCCGGCTGGTCTCCGACGTCAGGCGCTGCGACGCCCGGTTGCGGGACGGGCTGTACGTGCGCCTGGTCTCCGTGGACGCGGCCCTGGAAGCGCGTGGCTACCGGGCGCCGGTGGACGTGGTGCTGGAGGTGGAGGACGCCTTCTGCCCGTGGAACGAGGGGCGTTGGCGGCTGACCGCCGGCGCGCAGGGCGCGCCCACCTGCCGCAGGACGGCGGACGAGCCCGAACTGGCGCTTTCCTCCAACGAGTTGGCCGCCGCCTACCTGGGCGGGGTGTCCCTGACGACGCTGGCGGCGGCGGGACAGGTGCGGGAGCTGCGGGAGGGTGCGCTGGCCGAGGCGTCCCTGGCCTTCTCCTCGGACGTACAGCCGTGGTGCCCGCACGGTTTCTGACGGGCGTCCGGGGCTAGCGGCCCGACGCCGAGGGCTGGCAGCCGGGGCACCAGAAGAGGTTGCGCGCGGCCATTTCCGCCGTGCGGATCTCCGTACCGCAGATGTGGCAGCCCTGCCGGGCCCGCCGGTAGACGTACACCTCGCCGCCGTGGTCGTCGACCCTCGGGGGGCGGCCCATCGCCTCGGGGAGGTGCTCGGGGCGGACGGTGTCGATCCGGTTGTTCCGCACGCCCTCGCGCATCAGGACGCCGAGGTCGGCCCAGATCGCGTCCCACTCGCCGCGCGTGAGGTCCTTGCCCGGGAGGTACGGGTCGATGCCGTGCCGGAAGAGGACCTCGGCGCGGTAGACGTTGCCGACGCCCGCGACGACCTTCTGGTCCATCAGCAGGGCCGCCACCGTCACACGGCTGCGTGAGATCCGCCGCCAGGCCCGCTCGCCGTCCTCGTCGGCGCGCAGCGGGTCGGGGCCCAGCCGGTCGTGTATCGCGCGCTTCTCGGGGCCGGTGATCAGGGCGCAGGTGGTGGGGCCGCGCAGGTCGGCGTGGTGGGCGTCGTTGAGCAGGCGCAGCCGGACGGTGCCGGCGGGCGGCGGGGCCGGGGTCGCGCCGAAGCCCAGTTTGCCGAAGAGGCCGAGGTGGATGTGGACCCAGGCCGCGCCCTCGAAGCCCAGGAAGAGGTGCTTGCCGTGGGCGTCGACGCCGGTGAAGGTCCGGCCGTCCAGCAGGGCCGCGCTCCCGGCGAACGTGCCCTGGGGGCTGCTCACCCGCACCGGGCGGCCCGCGAAGCGCTCGTGGTGGTCGGCGGCGAGGCGGTGGATCGTATGCCCCTCGGGCACGGCGTGGCTCCTGGAAACGCGCTCGTGCCGCCGGGAGCTACCCGGCGGCACGAGGGAGGCGGATGAGGGCGGGTCAGCCCTGCTGCGGGTGGTGGGCCGGGATCGGGGGGAGCTCGCCGGTGCTCTCGTACGCGGAGAGCATCTCGATGCGGCGGGTGTGGCGCTCCTCACCCGAGTACGGGGTGCCGAGAAAGATCTCGACGAACTTGGTGGACTCCTCGACCGTGTGCATCCGGCCGCCGATGGCCACGACGTTGGCGTCGTTGTGCTCGCGGCCGAGCGCGGCGGTCTGCTCGCTCCAGGCGAGTGCGGCGCGTACGCCCTTGACCTTGTTCGCGGCGATCTGCTCGCCGTTGCCCGAGCCGCCGATGACGATGCCGAGGCTGCCCTGGTCCGCGGCCGTCCGTTCGGCGGCGCGGAGGCAGAACGGCGGGTAGTCGTCCTGGGCGTCGTAGAGGTGAGGACCGCAGTCGACGGCCTCGTGGCCGTGGGCCGTGAGCCACTCGACGAGGTGGTTCTTCAGTTCGAAGCCGGCATGGTCGGAGCCGAGGTACACGCGCATGGTGCGAAGTGTGGCACGAACGGGACCGGGTAACCGTCAGCGGGGTCGGGACCCGCAGCCCCGGGCCGGGCGCCCGGTGCGGACCCCGGGGCGTGTGGGCCACGCCACTCGCACAACGATCGGGTCAAGGAAACGGACGAGGGGGTTCCGGTTACGGGCCTGCTCGGGCTTGAATGCGTGGCCTTGTCCTCGCCACCACCCCCGTCGAGGGCATGACCCGACACACATGATCAGAAAACGTAAGGATTCGATCCATGACGTCGCAGACCACTGTGGCTGATCCGGGCCACCAGCCCGGCGAGCCCGGCACGCCGGATTCCCCCGACGGACTTCAGGCCGGTCTCAAGAACCGCCACCTCTCGATGATCGCCATCGGCGGGGTGATCGGCGCCGGCCTCTTCGTCGGATCCGGCGCCGGTATCGCCGCCGCGGGACCGGCCATTCTCCTGTCGTACGCGCTGGTCGGCCTGATGGTCGTCTTCGTCATGCGGATGCTCGGCGAGATGGCCGTCGCCCGGCCGAGCTCCGGCTCCTTCTCCGCCTACGCCGACCAGGCCCTGGGACGCTGGGCCGGCTTCTCCATCGGCTGGCTGTACTGGTTCTTCTGGGTCGTGGTGCTCGCCGTCGAGGCGACGGCGGGTGCCAAGATCCTGGAGGGCTGGGTCCCCGGCGTGCCGCAGTGGGCGTGGGCCCTGATCGTCATGGTGGTGCTCACGGCGACCAACCTGGTCTCCGTCGGCTCGTACGGCGAGTTCGAGTTCTGGTTCGCCGGGATCAAGGTCGTGGCGATCGGCGCGTTCGTCGTCGTCGGTCTGCTCGCCGTCTTCGGTGTCCTGCCGGGATCGGACGACGCCGGGTCCGGCCTCGCCCACCTCACGGACACCGGCGGGTTCTTCCCCGAAGGGCCGGGGGCCATCCTCACGGGTGTGCTGATGGTCGTCTTCTCCTTCATGGGCAGCGAGATCGTCACGCTGGCCGCCGGGGAGTCCGAGGACCCGCGGCGCGCCGTCTCCAAGGCCACGAACAGCGTGATCTGGCGTATCGCCATCTTCTACCTGGGCTCGATCTTCGTCGTCCTCACCCTGCTGCCGTGGAACGACCCCTCGATCGTCGAGGACGGTTCGTACGTCGCCGCGCTGAACGTCATCGGCATCCCGCACGCCGGCCAGGTCATGGACGTCATCGTGCTGACGGCCGTGCTCTCCTGTCTGAACTCCGGCCTCTACACGGCCTCGCGCATGGCCTTCTCGCTGGGACAGCGGGGGGACGCGCCCAAGGCCTTCGCCCGGGTGAACAAGCGGGGCGTGCCGCAGGCGGCGATCCTGTCGTCCGTCGTGTTCGGTTTCGTCGCCGTGTTCTTCAACTACCAGTGGCCCGACACGGTGTTCGCCTTCCTGCTGAACTCCTCCGGCGCGGTCGCCCTGTTCGTCTGGCTGGTCATCTGCTTCACCCAGCTGCGGATGCGCGGCATCATCCTGCGCGAGTCGCCCGAGAAGCTCGTCGTCCGGATGTGGCTCTTCCCGTATCTGACCTGGGCGACGATCGCGATGATCTCGTTCGTCCTCGTCTACATGCTGACCGACGACGCCGGGCGTGAGCAGGTGCTGCTCTCGCTGCTGGTGGCGGCCCTGGTCGTGGCCGTCTCGCTGGTGCGTGACGCCCGGAGCAAGAAGGAGGCGGCGCCGGTCGAGTGACCGGCACGCATACCTGACGGCCGATGTCAGGTTTACCCGGGAGGCTCTCCCTCGCCCCGCGATCCCGCGAGCGAACGGAGAGCCTTTCCCATGACCGCGAAGACCCCGCCCGAGAGTTTCCAGACCGCCTTCACGCTGGCCCCCGAGCACCTCGTCGAGCCCACCGGAGCCCTGGGTGTGCGGGACGCCGTACGGGACGCGTCCGCGCGCGGGCTGCGCGTCGCCGTCCACGCGACCGGGCACGGGCTGCCGGGCCCCGTCGAGGGCGGGGTGCTGATCAGCACGCGCCGGATGGACGAGGTGGAGGTCGATCCGCGGAGCCGCACCGCGCGGATCGGGGCGGGCGCGACCTGGGGCCGGGTGATCGCCTCCGCGGCCCCGCACGGGCTCGCCCCGCTGAACGGCTCCTCCCCCGGCGTCGGCGCCGTCTCGTACACCCTGGGCGGCGGCCTGGGCATCCTGGCCCGGGAGTTCGGCTACGCCGCCGACCACGTCCGCTCGCTGGACGTGGTGACCGCCGACGGCGTCCTGCGCCATGTGACCCCGCGGACCGAGCCCGACCTCTTCTGGGGTCTGCGGGGCGGCGGTCACCGGCTGGGTGTCGTGACGGCGCTGGAGATCGGCCTGGTGGCCGTGGAACGGCTGTACGGCGGCTCACTGGCCTTCGACGGCGACAGCGCCCCCGCGCTGCTGGGGCGCTATCTGGAGTGGACCCGGACCCTCCCGGACACGTGCACCTCGTCGGTCGCGGCGGTGCGCTACCCCGGCGCCCCGGAGCTGCCGGAGCACCTGCGCGGCCGGTACGTAATCTCGGTGCGCGTCGCGTACACGGGCCCGGCGGCGGAGGGCGAGAGGCTGGTCGCGCCGCTGCGCGCCGCCGGCCCGGTCCTCTCGGACTCGCTGCGGGAGATGCCGTACACCGAGAGCCACACGATCCACAGCGACCCGCCGTTCCCCCACGCCTACCACGGCGAGGGGATGATGCTGCGCGACCTGGACGCCCGGGCCGCCACCCGGGTCCTGGAGCTGACCGGTCCGAAGGCGCCGATGATGACGGTGGTGCAGCTCAACCACCTGGGCGGCGCGCTGGCCGCCGCGCCCGCGCACGACAGCGCGGTGCCCCACCGTGGGGCCGGCTTCCTGCTGCGGCTGCTGTCACCGCTGGACGGCACGGACGTGACGGCGGTACGGGCGCTGTACGCGGAGGTGGCCGGGGTGACGGCCCCGTACGACCTGGGCCGCGCCCTCAACTTCTCCTTCGGCGGCGGGGACCGCGCGGAGACCTACGAGGCCGTCCACGGGCCCCGGACACGCGAGAGGCTCGCCGGTCTGGTGTCGCGCCACGACCCGGCGAGCCTCCTCGGTGGTGCCTACGGCGTCAGTCGCGGCGCCCGATGAGCTTCCAGGAGGCGGGCAGCGCGCCCATGGCCAGCGCGGCCTTGAGGGCGTCGCCCACGAGGAACGGCACCAGGCCGGCCGCGACGGCGGCGCTCATCGACATGCCGGTGGAGAGCGCCAGGTAGGGCACGCCGACCGCGTAGATGATCAGGGAGCCGACCGCCATCGTGCCCGCGGTGCGCAGGACGGAGCGGTCGCCGCCGCGGCGGGCGAGGCCGCCGACGACCGTGGCGGCGAGCAGCATGCCCAGCACATAGCCGAACGACGCGCCGCCCGGGCCCGAGGTGCCTCCGGAGAACCACGGCATGCCGGCCATGCCGACGAGCGTGTACAGCGCGAGGGAGAGGAAGCCGCGGCGGGCGCCGAGGGCGGTGCCGACGAGCAGCGCGGCGAAGGTCTGGCCCGTGACGGGGACCGGGGAGCCGGGGACCGGCACCGCTATCTGGGCCGCGATGCCGGTGAGGGCCGCGCCGCCCACGACCAGCGCCGTGTCCACGGCGTAGCGGTGGCGGACCGCGGGCAGCAGGTCGGCGAGGACCGCTCCGGAACGGACGGGGGCGGCAGCAGTGCTCATCGGGACTCCGCGGGTGAGATCGGCAGGACGGGGACGGACTGAGGGTGACGTTAGCCGACGGGACCTCGCCCGATCACCATCAGCCGCCCACAAAGCGGCGGTTGAGGGCTTAGTGGGGTTCGAACAAAGCCGTCAACACAATCACCGGTCGGCGTGATGCTGGTCACTGAGGTGAGGGTGCCCCCTGCTCCCCGCTCGAAAGGGGGCGCCACCGCGTGAGACTGTAGGTTCCCCATAAATGCTCCGAGAGTGATCCGCAGCTCATGCACGACGCGTCGCCCCCCACGCACCCCTCCGCGCCACCCGGACCCCCGTCGTCCGGGCCGCCGCCGTCCGCGCCCCTGGCGCACGGCCTGAAACAGCGCCACCTGACGATGCTCGGCCTCGGCGGCGTGATCGGCGCCGGTCTCTTCGTCGGCTCCGGTGCCGGGATCGCGGTCGCCGGGCCCGCCGTCGTGGTGTCCTACCTGCTCGCGGGCACGCTCGCGATGCTGGTGATGCGGATGCTGGGCGAGATGTCGGCGGCGATGCCGGCGTCCGGCTCCTTCTCGGTCCACGCCGAGCGCGCGCTGGGCCGCTGGGCCGGTTTCAGTGTGGGCTGGCTGTACTGGTTCATGCTGGTGGTGGTCCTCGCCGTGGAGGCGACGGCGGCCGCGCAGATCGCCCACGGATGGGTGCCCGCGGTGGACCAGTGGCTGTGGGTGCTCCTGTTCATGGTGGTGTTCACCGCGGCCAACCTCACCGCCGTGAAGAACTTCGGCGAGTTCGAGTTCTGGTTCGCCGCGCTCAAGGTCCTCGCGATCGTCGCCTTCCTGGTGCTCGGGCTGCTGGCCGTCTTCGGCCTGCTCCCGGACACCGGCGCGGTGGGTACGGCCCATCTCACCGGCCAGGGCGGCTTCCTGCCGAACGGCTGGGAGGGGGTGGTGTCCGGTGTGCTCACCGTGGTGTTCGCCTTCGGCGGGCTGGAGGTCGTGACGATCGCCGCCGCGGAGACCGACGATCCGGCGCGCGCGGTGGGGCGGGCCGTGCGCAGCGCGGTGGTGCGCATCCTCTTCTTCTACGTCGGTTCCATGCTGGTGATCGTGACCGTGCTGCCGTGGACCGCGCAGAAGGCCGGGATCAGCCCGTACGTGAAGGTCCTGGATTCGATCGGGGTGCCGTCGGCCGGGCAGATCATGAACATCGTGGTGTTCGTGGCGCTGCTCTCCGCGCTCAACGCCAACCTGTACGGATCCTCGCGGATGGTCTTCTCGCTGGCCGAGCGCGGCGAGGCCCCGCGCGGGCTGCTGAAGGTGTCCGGCGGATCCGCGGGCGGGGGCGGGGTGCCCCGGCGGGCGGTCCTTGCCTCGGTGGCCTTCGGCTTCGTCTCGGTGCTGCTCAATCTGCGGTGGCCCGACACGGTGTTCCTCCACATGCTCAACTCGGTCGGCGCGGTCCTCCTGTTCGTCTGGGGCATGATCGCCGCCTCGCAACTGCGGCTCAGGCGGCGGCTGGAGCGCGAGGCGCCGGGCGCCCTGACGCTGCGGATGTGGTGTTTCCCGTATCTGACCTGGGCGACCCTGGCCGGGCTGCTGGCCGTCCTGCTGCTGATGCTGACCGACGAGGCGGCCCGCCCCCAGGTGCTCTGGTCCTCGGGTGCCACCGGTCTCGTGCTGCTCGTGGCGGCCGTGCGGGAAGCGCGGGCGAAGCCGTAGGCGGGTGAGCACCTTGTGTGAGCCTGGTGACCGTATAGCGGACAACCGTTCCCCGTGACCGGGACTCGTGCCCAGACTGTGGGCCGACCCCTGTCCCGACCAGTGAACAGAGCCTGTCCATGTCCCGGACCTCCGCGCCGCCCCCCACGGACGCATCCGCTCCCGCAGCCGACTCCGCGCTCACCCACGGGCTCAAGCAGCGCCATCTGTCGATGATCGCCCTGGGCGGGGTGATCGGGGCCGGCCTGTTCGTCGGCTCCGGTGCGGGGATCGCCGCGGCCGGCCCGTCGATCGTCCTCGCCTACGCCGGCTCCGGCCTGCTGGTCATGTTCGTGATGCGGATGCTCGGCGAGATGTCCGCGGCCAACCCCGCGTCCGGCTCCTTCTCCGTCCACGCGGAGCGGGCGATCGGCCCGTGGGCGGGCTTCACCGCCGGATGGTCGTTCTGGGTGCTGCTCTGCGTCGCGGTCGGCCTGGAGGGCATCGGCGCCGCGCAGATCGTCACGGGCTGGCTGCCGGGCACGCCCGAGTGGGCCTGGGTGGCGCTGTTCATGCTGGTCTTCCTCGGCACGAACCTGGCCGCCGTGAAGAACTTCGGCGAGTTCGAGTTCTGGTTCGCCGCGCTCAAGGTCGTCGCGATCACGCTCTTCCTGGTGCTCGGCGTCCTCGCGATCCTCGGCGTGCTGCCGGGCACGGACTCCCCCGGCGCCGCCAACCTCACCGGCGACGGCGGCTTCCTGCCGAACGGCTCCGAGGGCCTGATCATCGGTCTGCTCGCCTCGGTCTTCGCGTACGGCGGCCTGGAGACCGTCACCATCGCGGCGGCCGAGTCGGAGAACCCGGTGCGGGGCGTCGCCAAGGCCGTGCGCACGGCGATGTGGCGCATCGCCGTCTTCTACATCGGCTCGATGGCCGTCATCGTGACCCTCGTGCCCTGGGACGACCCCGCGGTCGCCGAGGTCGGCCCGTTCTACGCGATGCTCGACCACCTCGGCATCAGCGGTGCCGCGGAGATCATGAACGTGGTCATCCTCGTCGCGCTGCTCTCCGCGATGAACGCCAACATCTACGGCTCCTCGCGCATGGCCTGCTCCCTCGTCGCCCGCGGCCAGGGCCCGCGGATCCTCGGCAAGGTCTCCTCCGGTGTCCCGCGCAACGCCGTGCTCGCCTCCTCCGTCTTCGGGTTCCTGTGCGTGCTGCTCAGCTACTGGCGGCCGGAGGACGTGTTCCCGTGGCTGCTGAACATGATCGGCGCGGTGATCCTGGTCGTCTGGTTCTTCATCGCCGTCTCCCAGCTGATCCTGCGCAGGCGGACGGAGCGGGAGGCCCCCGACCGGCTCGTCGTCCGGATGTGGCTCTTCCCCGGCCTGACGATCGTGTCGCTGGCGGCCATGACCGGAATCTTCGTCCTGATGCTGCGCCAGCCGGACACCCGCGACCAGCTGCTGGCCACGGGTGCGCTGACCGCGGTGCTGATCGTGATCGGCCTGGTGCGGCAGAAGCGAGCGGAGCGCGTCGCCGCTGCCGAAAACTGAGTGCATACGGCACGGTCGCTCTGCGAGGGTTCCGGCATGAATCCACTCCCCGCAGATCCGACCGTGCTGCACCCGATGCCCGGCCAGCCGCGCGTGGTGCAGCTCAAGCCGCTGGTCACGTCCCCGCTCATCGAGGTCGGCGCGTACTCGTACTACGACGACCCCGATGACGCGACGGCCTTCGAGACCCGCAACGTGCTGTACCACTACGGCCCGGAGAAGCTCGTCATCGGACGTTTCTGCGCGCTGGGGACAGGGGTGCGGTTCATCATGAACGGCGCCAACCACCGCATGGACGGCCCGTCCACCTTCCCGTTCCCCACCATGGGCGGCTCCTGGGCCGACCACTTCGACCTGCTCACCGGTCTGCCGGGCCGGGGCGACACGGTGGTCGGCCACGACGTGTGGTTCGGCTACCGGGTGACGGTGATGCCGGGCGTGCGCATCGGCAACGGCGCGATCATCGCGGCGGGCTCCGTCGTCACGTCCGACGTGCCGGACTACGGCATCGTGGGCGGCAACCCCGCCAAGCTGCTGCGCACCCGCTACGACGAGAAGGACATCGCCCGTCTCCTCGCCGTCGCCTGGTGGGACTGGCCGGCCGAACACATCACCGCGCACGTCCGCACCCTCATGTCGGGCAGCATCGACGACCTGGAGGCGGCGGCGCCTCAGCCAGGCTGAGCGGGAGGAGCGTCGGTCGTGGCCACCCTGGCCCTCCCGTCCGGGCACCGGCGCGACGTCCGGCACCGGGCCGGGGCGGCTGTCCGGCCGGTGAGCTCCACCGGATCCGCGGTGCTCCTGGGCCGGACGCCCGGCCCGGGCCGCGGATCTCAGGCGAGCGTGATCTCCAGCTGCGGCAGCACGCGCCCGGGGATCGAGCCGGACGGGGTGGCGCCGGTGCGGACGGCGCCCATCGTGCGGTAGAAGGCCTCGGCGTTCGGGTCGGCGTCGATGGTGAGCCTCCCGAAGCCGAGCCCGCGGGCCTGGTCCATGGTGCGCTCGAACAGAAGCCGTCCCACGCCGCGCCCGATGGTGTCCGGTTCCACGAACATCATGGCGAGCGCGCCCCGGGGCGGTTCACCGGACACCGTGGTGAACCCCAGCACGCGGCCGTCCTCCTCCGCCACCAGGGCCCGCCCGCCCGTCAGATCGTCCGGCCGGAGGGTCAGTTCCTCGCGGCAGGCCTCCAGGAACGCCTCGTCGTAGCCCCAGTGGGCCTTGGACCGCAGGGCCAGCCCGGTCAGCGCCGCGGCCTCCGCCGACCGTCCCGGTCGCAGCTCCATGCCTTCCTCCTCCGTCGGCTGCCGAGTACCGTACGCGGGCCTCACATGAGGGAACAGGGTTCCGTCCGCCGCCGCGTGACCCCCTGGGGCTTCGGGGGTTGTTCCGTACCTGACGATGAGCCCGTCCACCTCGTTCTCGTGGCGCCGCGCCAGGACGTGGCAACCGCCGCACCAGGTGGACGGGCGTGCCGTCACCGTCGGCCCCCAGGCCGGGGAAGTCGGTGCCGACGGCGTCCGCCCCCTGCCCGATGGGGGAGACGCGCGCGACTCCGTCCGGCCCCAGGGTGAACGGCTGATCACCTTCGGGGCCTCCTCCTGCTAGCCTGCAATTGCGAACAACTTGCAATAACGACCAGTTAGCAGTTGGAGGGTTCGACCCCATGGCCACGTACACGCTCCCGGAACTCCCGTACGACTACGCGGCGCTCGAACCGGTCATCGCCCCGGAGATCATCGAGCTCCACCACGACAAGCACCACGCGGCGTACGTCAAGGGCGCGAACGACACCCTGGAGCAGTTGGAGGAGGCCCGTGCCGAGGAGGCCTGGGGCGCGATCAACGGCCTCCAGAAGAACCTCGCGTTCCACCTCTCCGGCCACATCCTGCACTCGATCTACTGGCACAACATGACGGGTGACGGCGGCGGCGAGCCCCTCGCGGCGGACGGTGTGGGCGATCTGGCGGACGCCATCGCGGAGTCCTTCGGGTCGTACGCCGGCTTCAAGTCCCAGCTGACCAAGGCCGCGGCCACCACACAGGGCTCCGGCTGGGGGGTCCTCGCGTACGAGCCGGTCAGCGGGAAGCTGATCGTCGAGCAGGTCTACGACCACCAGGGCAACGTCGGGCAGGGCTCGGTGCCGATCCTGGTCTTCGACGCCTGGGAGCACGCCTTCTACCTCCAGTACAGGAACCAGAAGGTGGACTTCATCGAGGCGATGTGGCGCGTCGTCAACTGGCAGGACGTGGCGAAGCGCTACGCCGCCGCCAAGGAGCGCGCCGACGTGCTGCTGCTCGCTCCCTGACCGGAGGCCCGAGCGTCCTGCCTCGTGAGCGTCTTCTCACCCTTCACCCGGCAGGCGGATGGACGGAGAACCCCCGCGAGGACGTGACTCGCGGGGGTTCTCCCCTTTCCCGCGCGTCAGATCCGGAACACGGACCCGATGAACTCGCTGAGCAGCCGTTCCTTGAGCGGCCCCGGCAGCGCGTCCAGGAGGACCAGCACGGGTGCCATACGGCCGGGCAGTCCGGCGCCCTCGCCGAGTCCGGCGAAGGCGAGCACGGCCGCGATCTCGTCGGGCCCGAGCGTGTCGGGGTCCAGCCCGGCGGCGAACGCGGCCAGTTCCGGGTCGATCACGACAGGCTCCAGGGCGCGCGCCTTCTCCAGGGCGGTCGCGAGATCGCCCAGCAGCGCGTCGACCTGGCCGACGGTGGCGGGGGTCAGCGTGAGGTGGAGGTTGGGCGGGAGGCCGTCGAAGGAGAGCTGCGGCTGGAGGTACCAGCCGAGC
Organism: Streptomyces argenteolus; assembly: GCF_042902585.1. Taxonomy (GTDB): domain Bacteria; phylum Actinomycetota; class Actinomycetes; order Streptomycetales; family Streptomycetaceae; genus Streptomyces; species Streptomyces argenteolus. The sequence continues at coordinate 432,018 of NZ_JBIBEG010000002.1, read as the reverse complement.
GCGCGCATCTCGTCGGCGAGATGGAGGAGCAGGCTGAGGTCCGGGTTCCCGCCGTCCTCCCCCACCACGGTGAAGGCGACGAGCCCGGCGGCCGGATCGCCCAGGACGTGCACGCCGGCACTCGCCCGCAGTCCCGCCAGCAGCCGGTCCGACGCGTCGGCGACCCGGGCCGCGAGCGCGGTGTAGCCGTCCTCGCCCACGAACCGCAGGACCGCCCAGGCCTGCGCCAGCAGACCGCCGGACTTGGTGCCCTGCACGGTCGGGTTGACGACGGGGTAGCCGGGCCAGCCGGCGTGCGCGAAGTACTGGTGGCGGCGCAGTCCGGCGTCGCGGTACAGGACCACCGAGGCGCCCTTGTCGGCGTACGCGTACTTGTGCAGGTCCACGGAGAGCGAGGTCACCCCGGGCACGGACAGGTCGAAGGGCGGGACCTCGCGGCCGGCGCGCCGCAGGTAGGGCAGGATCCAGCCGCCGATGCAGGCGTCGACGTGGCAGAGCACCCCGCGCGCGGAGGCGGCGGCGGCGATCTCGGCGACGGGGTCGACGACCCCGTGGGCGTACGAGGGGGTGGAGGCGACCACCAGCGCGGTGCGGTCGGTGAGCGCGGCGGCCATGGCGGCCGGGTCGGCGCGGAAGGTGACGGGGTCGACCGGCACGACGACCGGCTCCAGGCCCAGATAGGCGGCGGCCTTGTGGAAGGCGGCGTGGGCGGTGGACGGGAGAACCAGCTGGGGTTCGGTGATCCCGCGTTCCGACCGGGCGTGCTCACGTGCGGTCTTGACCGCGAGCAGGATGCTCTCCGTGCCCCCGCTGGTGAACGTCCCCTGGGCCCCGGGGGTGCCGAGGAGGGCCGCGACCGCGCGGACGATGTCGTTCTCCAGCCGGGCCACGCTCGGGAAGACCGTCGGATCGAGCCCGTTGACCGTCGCGAACGTGGTGTACGCCTCGGCGGCCAGCTCGTCGAGGCCGGCCAGCCCGGCGTCGTAGACGTAGGCGAAGGTGCGTCCTCCACGGGTGGGGGCGTCCGCCGCGCGCAGGGCCCGCAGTTCGGCGAGCACGTCACCGGCGGGGCGGCCTTCGGGCAGGGCGGGTTCAGTCGGCACGGGCGGGCTCTTTCCGGAGGGGGCGGTTCACGGTCGGGGTCACGCGGTAACGGCTCAGCAGGAGAAGGCTCGCGGCGGCCAGCACGGCGGGCAGCAGGCTCATCCCCACGGTGATCCCGGTCAGGGCGGCGTGCGGCTGGTCCACCTGGTGCGCGGCGTCGGAGGACCGGAAGCCGGTGACGGCGAGGACCGAGGCGAATACCCCGGCGCCCAGGGCGAAGGCGAGGGTCTCGGCGGCCGTCCACAGCCCGGTGAAGGTGGCGGCCCTGCGCCGTCCGGTGGCGACGGCGTCGGCGGCAAGGGTGTCCGCGAGCATCGTCAGCGGCAGCAGCTGGAGGCCCGCGTAGGCGATCCCGACGAGGACGACCGCCGCGTAGCCGACGGCGGGGCCCGCGATCCCGGTGAAGGCGAGGAGCACCGCCCCGGCCGTGTAGAGCAGGGACGCGCACCACTGGGCGTACGTCACGCCCTTGCGGCGGGCCAGCCGGTTCCACAGCGGCATGAAGAGGACGAGCGGGCCGATCAGGCAGGCGAACAGCGGGGTGACGGCGCCTGCCGAGCCGAGGGTGTACGTCGCGAAGTACTGGACGCCCGCCAGCATCACGCCGATCGCCAGCGCCTGGAGCGTCCACATCCCCGCCAGATACAGGAACGGCCTGCTGGATCGGGCGGCGGCGAGCTGCGCGCCGAGCGAGGGCTCCGCCTCGCTGCGGGCGACGGCCGGGGCGCGGCGGGTGGCGGCCCACGCCCCGAACATGCCGACGGCCAGCAGCACGGCGACGACGGCGCCCATCAGCCGGTAGCTCTGCGGGGTGTCCCCGTCGGCGTGCGCGATCGCCGGGGCCACCGCGCCGGAGAGCAGGATGGCGACGCCGAGGAACCCCACCCGCCAGCCCAGCACCCGGCCGCGTTCGTGCGGGTCCTCGGTCATCTCCGCCGGCATGGTCACGTACGGCACCTGGAAGACGGCGTACGCGGTGGCGGCCAGCAGGAACAGGACGCCGACGTAGGCCGCCGCGCCGGCGCCCCGCAGCGGCGGCGCGGCGAAGATCAGGGCGAAGAGCGGGGGCAGGGTGCAGGCCCCGATCAGCAGGAAGGGCCTGCGCGGTCCGCCGCGCAGCCGGCTGCGGTCGGAGACCGCCCCGACCAGCGGGTTGACGAGGACGTCCCAGGCCTTCGGCAGGAAGACGGCCGCGCCCGCGACGGCCGCGGGCACGGCGAGGACGTTGGTCAGGTAGTACAGCAGGATCAGGCCGGGCACGGTGGCGAAGGTGCCGGTGCACAGCGAGCCCAGGCCGTAGCCGACGCGCACGGAACGCGGCAGGGGCGGGGCGGTGTGCTGATCCGGACCTGCGGCTGACATGGGCAGATCCTGAACGATGTTCATCTTTTCGGCAAGACCCCGGCCGCCCGCTACACATGACCGCCACACGGCGGGCGGGGCACGGCCGCCCCGCCCGCGGCAGGCGCGGGGTCAGTCGACGACGGGTCCCTGCGTGCGGGACCGGTCAGTCGAAGATCGGGCCCTGCGTGCGGGTCCGCTTGATCTCGTAGAAGCCGGGGATGGACGCCACCAGCAGCGTGCCGTCCCAGAGCTTCGCCGCCTCCTCGCCCTTGGGGGCGGGGGTGACGACCGGGCCGAAGAAGGCGATCTGCTCGCCGTCGGCGCCGGGTACGGCGATGACCGGCGTGCCGACGTCCTGGCCGACCTTGTCGATGCCCTCCTGGTGGGAGGCGCGCAGCTCCTTGTCGTACGCGTCGGAGTCGGCGTACTCCAGCAGGTCGGCCGGCAGGCCGACGTCCGCCAGGGCCCCCGCGATCGCCTCGCGGGTGGGGCCCTCGCCGTTGTTGTGGATGCGGGTGCCGAGCGCGGTGTAGAGCGGGCCGACGACGTCGTCGCCGTGCTTCTGCTGGGCGGCGACCACGACCCGGACCGGCGCCCACGCCTTGGTGCGCATCATGTCCTGGTACTCCTCGGGCAGCTCGTCGAGCCTGGACTCGTTCAGGACGGCCAGGCTCATCACGTGCCAGCGCACCTCGACGTCGCGGACCTTCTCCACCTCCAGCATCCAGCGGGAGGTCATCCAGGCCCAGGGGCAGAGCGGGTCGAACCAGAAGTCGGCCGGGACCTTGGCGGCGGCCGTGCTGTTCTCGGGCATGTCTCTCCTCATGAGGTGGGTCTGCGCCTGAGCGTCAGAACACCGTCGGCCCCTGCCGCCATTCCCGTGCGTGTGCGGCGACGGCCGCGTGGGAGGATCAAAGGTGTTCGAACGAGACACGAAGGAGTGCTCCGTGCCCGGTGAAAACCTGTCCCGCGACGAGGCCCGCGAGAGGGCCGAGCTGCTGACCGTCGACGGCTACGAGGTCGCCCTCGACCTGCGTTCCGCTGTCGGTGAGCCCGACGGGGGCGACGGGGAGGCCGGCCCGCGCACCTTCCGCTCGCGGACCACGATCCGCTTCCGTGTGGCCCGCGACGGCGCCTCGACCTTCGCCGACCTGCTGGCCCCGGCCGTGGACGCCGTGACGCTGAACGGCAAGGACCTGGACCCGGCGGCCGTCTTCGACGGCACCCGGATCGCGCTGGACGGTCTGCCCGGCGGCGAGAACGTCCTGGTGGTCGACGCGCGGTGCGCGTACAGCCGCACCGGCGAGGGCATGCACCGCTTCGTCGACCCGGAGGACGGCGAGGTCTACCTCTACACGCAGTACGAACCGGCCGACGCGCGCCGCGTCTTCGCCAACTTCGAGCAGCCCGACCTCAAGGCCCCCTACCGCTTCGAGGTGACGGCTCCCGAGGGCTGGCGGGTCTGGAGCAACGGCGAGGAGGAGTCCCAGGAGGGCGAGGTCCACCGCTTCGCGGAGACGAAGCCGATCTCGACGTACATCACGGTGGTCGTCGCGGGGCCGTACCACTACGTGAGCGACCTCTACACGCGGACGTTCGACGACGGCACGAAGCTGGAGATCCCGCTCGGCGCGATGTGCCGGAAGGGGCTCGCGCGCCACTTCGACGCGGACGACGTCTTCCTGATCACCAAGCAGGGCCTGGACTTCTTCCACGACCACTTCGACTACCCGTACCCCTTCGGGAAGTACGACCAGGCGTTCGTGCCGGAGTACAACCTCGGTGCGATGGAGAACCCGGGGCTGGTCACCTTCCGCGAGGAGTACATCTACCGCGGCAAGGTCACCTCGGCGTCGTACGAGCGCCGCGCCAACGTCATCCTGCACGAGATGGCGCACATGTGGTTCGGCGACCTGGTGACCATGCGGTGGTGGGACGACCTGTGGCTGAAGGAGTCCTTCGCCGACTTCATGGGCACCTTCTCGATGGTGGAGGCCACCCGCTTCACCAACGGCTGGATCACCTTCGCCAACAACCGCAAGGCCTGGGCCTACCGCGCCGACCAGCTGCCGTCCACCCACCCGATCACGGCCGACATCCGTGACCTGGAGGACGCCAAGCTGAACTTCGACGGCATCACGTATGCCAAGGGCGCGTCGGTGCTGAAGCAGCTTGTGGCCTATGTGGGACGGGACGCCTTCCTGGAGGGCGCGCGGCGCTACTTCAAGCAGCACGCGTACGGCAACACGCAGCTGGGCGACCTCCTCTCGGTGCTGGCCGAGACCTCCGGCCGCGACATGACGGCCTGGTCGCGCGCGTGGCTGCAGACGGCGGGGGTCAACGTCCTGACGCCGGTCGTGTCGTACGGCGAGGACGGCCGGATCGCGGAGCTCGCCGTGACCCAGGAGGCCGCCGCGTCCCACCCGGAGCTGCGGCCCCACCGGGTCGCCGTCGGCCTGTACCGGCTGTCCCCCGAGGGGGAGCTGGTGCGCTACGCCCGTGCCGAGACCGATGTCGCGGGCGGGCGGAGCGTGGTCGCGGAGCTGGCCGGGGCCGAGAAGCCCGACCTGGTCCTGGTCAACGACGACGACCTCACGTACTGCAAGGTCCGCTTCGACGAGGTGTCCCTGGCCACCCTTCGCGAGTACCTCGGTGACATCACCGACCCGCTGGCCCGTGCGCTGTGCTGGTCCGCCCTCTGGAACATGACGCGTGACGCGCTGCTGCCCGCGCGGGACTTCGTCGCCCTGGTCCTCTCCTCCGCCGGGCGCGAGTCGGACATCGGCGTGCTCCAGATGCTGCACGCCTGGGCGCAGTCGGCCCTGGTGCACTACGCCGCGCCGGCCTGGCGCGAGGAGGGCGGCCGGGCACTGGCCGAGGGCGCCCTGGCGGAGCTGCGCAAGGCGGAGCCGGGCAGTCAGCACCAGCTGACGTGGGCCAGGTTCTTCGCCGCGGTCGCGGAGTCCGAGGCGGACCTCCAGCTGCTGGCCGGCCTGCTCGACGGCACCGCGGCCGTCGACGGCCTGGACGTCGACCAGGAGCTGCGCTGGGCGTTCCTGTCGCCGCTGGCCTCCCACGGTGTGGCCGACGAGGCGGGGATCGACGCCGAACTCGCCCGCGACGACACCGCGTCCGGCAAGCGTCACCACGTGCGGTGCCTGGCCTCCCGCCCCTCGGCGGCGGTGAAGGCACAGGCGTGGGCGGCGGTCGTGGAGTCGGACAAGCTGTCCAACGCCCTCGTGGGGGCGACGATCGCCGGTTTCGAACAGCCCTCGCAGCGGGAGCTGCTGGCGCCGTACACCGCGTCGTACTTCGAGGCGATCGAGCGGGTGTGGGCCGAACGCTCCATCCAGATCGGCATGGACGTGGTCAAGGGGCTCTTCCCGGGGCTCCAGGACGACCCCGCGACCCTCGCCGCGACGGACGCGTGGCTGACCTCGCACCCCGACGCCGCACCGGCGCTGCGGCGCCTGGTCCTGGAGGCGCGGGACGATCTGGCACGGGCGCTGCGGGGGCAGGAGCGCGACGCGGCGGCGTGAGTCTCCGGCGCGCGCCCCGCACATCCGTGCGGGGCGTGCGCCGTGCAATCCCTGCCTCGACCGCCCATTTCGACAGTCGAACTGCCGTACTTCAGGACGGGCTCGTCCTGGAATGTCGACGGACCTGTAACACGGGTTACCGCGCTGCGAGGCTGAGGGAACCTCCCCGGCATGACCCAGAACACCCCGCTGTCCCCCCGCACCTCCCCCGACGTGCGCCACCGCGTGCAGTCCGCCGAGCAGTTGCGCGCCCGGGGCGTGACCTCCGCGCAGACCGCGGACCGGTGCCTGCCCGGAGGGCCGTGGCAGCAGCTGCTCCCCGGTGTGTACCTGCTGCACCCGGGACCGCCGACGAACGACGACCGGGTGCGCGGCGCACTGCTGTACGCGGGGCGCCGCCCGGCCACCGCCCGCCGGACCATGCCCGTCCAGGCCGGACCCGGGTACGGGGAGGCCATGGTGACGGGGCTGGCGGCGCTGGCCCTGTACGGCTTCACCTCCGCGCCCCCGGTGATCGCGCTGCACCGCGTCGACGTACTGGTACCGCGCACCCGGCGTCCGCGCTCCACCCGCTTCGTCCAGGTGACGCGGACCTCTTCCCTCCCCCGGCCGCAGCACAGGTTCGGGATTCCGCTGGCCCCGGTGGAACGGGCCGTCGCCGACGCGGTGGCGTCACTCACGGACGCCTCGACGGTGCGCAGGCTCCTGACGGAGGCGGTGCGGGGCGGACACTGCGAACCGGGCCCGGTCGTACGGGAACTGAACGCGGCCAAGCTGCTGGGCCGGGCGCACGTGGTGGACGCCGTGGACGCGCTGCTCGTGGAGGGCCGGGCGGTGGCGGAGAACCGGCTGTACGAGATGGTGCGCACCCACGGGCTGCCGGAGCCGGTGTGGAACGTGGAGCTGTCCCTGCCGGACGGCGGCCGTCTGGGAGGGGTGGACGCCTACTGGCCGGAGCAGGCCGTCGCCCTCGAACTGGGCGCCCGTTCACCCCGGGAGGACGGTGTCACCTTCGCCGCGGAGCGGGAGCGTCTGGAGCGGCTCGGGATCGCTCTGGTGCGGGTGACGCCGAAGCAGCTGCGGGAGGCGACGGCACAGCAGGCGGTGGTGGTACGTACGGCGCTGATGGCGGCCTGCGACCGTGCACCCGCGGCCTATGTGGTGGTGTTGCCACGGTAAGTGGCGCAATGCTCCCAGTGGCGGATCTACGCCATGTCCCGTTCTCGTCCCCGTCAACTCTCCACAAACCCCTGTCATTTACGAAAGGCTGAGCGGTCATCGGGTACCGAATTCCGGACTCTCTCTTTCTTTCACAATCAGGGATGCTGATGACCAAGGAATCCCCCAGCTCCATACCCGGGGCGAGACGCGCGGCGCGCATCGCGGCCGCGGCCGGTCTGGCGGCCACACTGGCCGCCTCCGGTGCCGCTCCGGTCTTCGCCGCCGACGATCCTTCCGCCTCGCCGGTGAAGCCCGCCGCCACGAGCGCCAAGGGCGACAAGCTGGGCGAGGCCGACGCCGATGTGCTGGCGAAGGCCGAGGCCAAGGGCGAGAAGAACATCACCATGATGGTCGCCACCACGCCCGGGGCGACCGAGCAGGTCGCCGCGCAACTGGACGCCGTCAAGGGGTCCGTGCCGGGACAGCGTTACGACAAGCTCGGCTACGTCCGCGCGACCGTGCCGACCGCGACCGCCGAGGCCACCATCAAGGCGGCGCAGAAGCTCTCCTCCGTCAAGGGCATCGATCTCGAGCAGGAGATCAAGCTCGACGACCCGACGCCCGCGGGCGACCGGGCCGCCGGAGCGAAGCAGCCGAAGGCCACGGGCAGCTACCCGGCGCCGGACAGGAACACCCCGGCGAAGAACCCGTACAACCCGTCCTTCGAGACGGGCGCGGTCGACTTCGTGAAGCAGCACCCGAAGGCCGACGGCCGCGGGATCACCATCGGCGTCCTGGACTCCGGTGTCGACCTCGGGCACCCCGCGCTGCAGAAGACCACCACCGGCGAGCGCAAGATCGTCGACTGGGTGACCGCCACCGACCCCGTCAGCGACGGGGACGGCACCTGGCTGCGGATGACGGCCTCGGTCGCCGGTCCGGCCTTCACCATCGGCGGCCGCACCTACTCGGCGCCGGAGGGGTCCTACAAGATCCAGCTCTTCTCCGAGGCCGCCACCCGCGGTGGCGACATGGCCGGGGACCTGAACCGGGACGGCGACACCACCGACGTCTGGGCCGTGCTCTACGACCCGGTCGCCGGCACCGCCCGGGTCGACCTGAACAACGACGCGGACTTCGGCAACGACACCGCGCTCAAGCCCTACAAGGACGGCCACCAGGTCGGCTACTTCGGTACGGACAACCCCGCGACCGACGTCGTCGAACGCATCCCGTTCGTCATCGAGACCCGCAAGAACGTCGTGTACAACGCGGCCGGCGCCACCGCCGACTTCGTGAACATCGGCGTCATCGAGAGCGAGCACGGCACGCACGTCGCGGGCATCACCGCGGCCAACGGCCTGTTCGGCGGCAAGATGAACGGCGCCGCCCCCGGCGCGAAGATCGTCTCCTCGCGTGCCTGCACGTGGTCCGGCGGCTGCACCAACATCGCGCTGACCGAGGGCATGATCGACCTCGTCGTCAACCGCAGTGTCGACGTCGTCAACATGTCGATCGGCGGCCTGCCGCCGCTCAACGACGGCAACAACGCCCGTGCCGAGCTCTACAAGCGGCTCATCGACATCTACGGCGTCCAGCTGGTCATCTCGGCCGGCAACGACGGCCCCGGTGTGAACACCATCGGTGACCCCGGCCTGGCCGACCACGTCATCTCGGTGGGCGCGTCCATCTCCAAGGAGACCTGGGCCGCCAACTACGGCTCCAACGTCACCAAGAAGTACGACATGCTGCCCTTCTCCTCGCGCGGTCCGCGTGAGGACGGCGGCTTCGCGCCGATCCTGACGGCCCCGGGTGCGTCCATCAACACCACCCAGACCTGGCTGCCCGGCGGCCCGGTCAAGGAGGCGGGCTACTCCCTCCCGGCCGGCTACTCGATGCTCCAGGGCACCTCGATGTCCTCCCCGCAGGCAGCCGGCGCCACCGCGCTCCTGCTGTCCGCGGCGAAGCAGAAGCACATCGAGCTGCCCCCGGCCGACCTGCGGACCGCGCTGACCAGCACCGCCACCCACATCGACGGCGTGCCCGCGCACGCCCAGGGTTCCGGCCTGATCGACATCGTCGGCGCCTGGAAGCAGATCGAGAAGAAGGGTGCGCCGGCTCACGAGTACGCCGTGAAGGCGCCGGTCGACACCGCGATCGACTTCGCGCTGAAGGACCCGGGCTTCGGCACCGGTCTGTACGACCGTGAGGGCGGCCTGAAGGCCGGCCAGAAGAAGTCGTACGACGTCGTCATCACCCGCACCACGGGTCCGGACACGGACGTGAAGCACAAGCTGTCGTGGAAGAACAACGACGGCACCTTCTCCCTCACCGGTTCGAGCACCGTCTCGCTGCCCCTCGGCAAGCCGGTCACCGTCAAGGTGCAGGCGAAGCCCCGCACCGCGGGTGTCCACAGCGCCATCCTGCGGGCGGACGACGCCAAGACCGTCGGCGTGGACCAGCAGATCCTGGCCACGGTGGTCGTCGCCAAGGACCTGGTGAAGCCGGCCTACGCGTTCTCGACGACCGGCTCGGTGCAGCGCAACGGCACCACGTCGTACTTCCTGAACGTCCCGGAGGGCTCCGAGACCCTGGAGGTCGCGCTGAGCGCCCTGCGCTCGGGCAGCCAGACGCGGTTCATCTCCATCCACCCGTACGGCGTCGCTGTGGAGGACAGCTCCACGATCTACTGCTACCCGAACTACGAGAACCCGACCAACACCTGCCGCCCGGACACGCGCTCCTACAAGGACCCGCAGCCCGGCGTCTGGGAGATCGAGGTCGAGTCCCGCCGTACGTCGCCGCTGCTGGACAACCCGTACAAGCTGGACGTCTCGCTGCTCGGCGCCACCTTCGACCCGGCGGTGCAGACCATCCCCGAGGCGAAGATCGGCACCCCGGCCGCGGTCGAGTGGACGGTCACCAACAACGCGGGCGACCTGGAGGGCGCGCTCAAGGGCGGCTCGCTGGGTTCGGCCGACGTGGAGCGCCCGTCGATCGCCACGGGTGGCGAGTACACCAAGACCGTCACCATCGGTGAGGGTGTCGAGAAGCTGGACATCGCCATCGGGAACACCTCGGACGCCAACGCCGACATCGACCTCTACGTCTACAAGGGCGACACCGAGGTCGGAGCGTCGACCACGGCGGGCTCGGAGGAGTCGGTCAGCCTGGTGAACCCGGCCGCCGGCACCTACACCGTCGTCATCGACGGCTACTCGGTCCCGGCCGGGACCACCGAGTACGACTACCGGGACGTGTACTACGCCCCGTCGCTCGGCGAGATCAAGGTCGACGAGTCGAAGGCCGTGAACCTGGCCAACGGCGCGTCCGCCCAGGTCGGCGCCGAGGTCGTGGTCGCCGGAGCGGCTCCCGAGGGCCGGCAGTTCTTCGGCGAGGTGCAGCTGGTGAACTCCCGCGGGACGGCCGCGGGCACCGGCAGCGTCGTGATCGAGAAGGTCGCGCCGTAGCTCCCACCACGGTGTGATCCGTACGACACCTCATGACTGTGGGGCGGGCGCTCTCAAGGGCTCCCGCCCCACAGCTCTGTGCGCGGTGCGTCCGCCTGCCGGACAATGGATTGGACAAAGAAGCCGTGGACATACGCATCATGGACCGGCAACCGTGCCCGTTCGTACGTGTGAGGGAGTTCCTGTGAAGGTCGGAATCGTCGGCGCCACCGGTCAGGTCGGCACAGTCATGCTCAGGATTCTGGCCGAGCGGAAGTTCCCCGTCGCCGAACTCCGGCTCTTCGCCTCCGCGCGCTCCGCGGGCTCCACCCTCGCCTACGAGGGCACGGACATCACCGTGGAGGACGCCTCCACGGCGGACTACACCGGGCTGGACATCGTGCTGTTCTCGGCAGGCGGCGCCACGTCCAAGGCGCTGGCCGAGAAGGTCGCCTCGCAGGGCGCCGTCGTGATCGACAACTCCTCCGCGTGGCGCAAGGACCCCGAGGTCCCGCTGGTGGTCTCCGAGGTCAACGCGCACGCGGTCAGGAACCGCCCCAAGGGCATCATCGCCAACCCGAACTGCACCACGATGGCGGCCATGCCCGTGCTGCGCCCGCTGCACCAGGAGGCGCAGCTCGACGCGCTGATCGTCGCCACCTACCAGGCGGTCTCCGGCTCCGGTGTCGCCGGTGTCGCCGAGCTGCACGGCCAGGCGTCCAAGGTCATCGCCGACGCCGACAAGCTGACGCACGACGGCGACGCGGTCGACTTCCCCGAGCCGGGCGTCTACAAGCGCCCGATCGCCTTCAACGTGCTGCCGCTCGCCGGTTCGATCGTGGACGACGGTTCCTTCGAGACGGACGAAGAACAGAAGCTCCGCAACGAGTCCCGCAAGATCCTGGAGATCCCGGAGCTCAAGGTGTCCGGCACCTGTGTCCGGGTCCCGGTCTTCTCCGGCCACTCCCTCCAGATCAACGCCCGTTTCGCCCGTCCGATCAGCGTCGAGCGCGCGTACGAGCTGCTGAAGGACGCCGAGGGCGTGGAGCTGTCCGAGATCCCGACCCCGCTCCAGGCGGCCGGCAAGGACGCGTCGTACGTGGGCCGCATCCGTGTCGACGAGACCGTCGAGCACGGCCTCGCCCTGTTCGTCTCCAACGACAACCTGCGCAAGGGCGCCGCGCTGAACGCGGTGCAGATCGCGGAGCTGGTGGCGGCGGAGCTGAAGGGCTGACGCCCCGTTCATCGGCGAAAGGGCGGCCCCCGATGCCCGGGGGCCGCCCTTTCGCGTGTCTCAGAGGGCGAGGTGACGTCTGAGGGCGGCATCGATGTCGCGCATACGCTGACGCGGGACCGTCCCGACGCGCTTGAGTACACGCTCCGGAGAAACAGCCCGGACCTGCTCGCACTGCACCTTCGAATCCCTCGGCAGCCCGCTCCCGGCGGCCTGGAGCAACACCTGGAACGTGAGGACGCGGGCGGTATTCGATGTCAGGGGCACCACCGTGATCACCCCGCGGCCGTTCGACACGACCGACTGATTGGCCGCGTTGTTGGACACGATCACGGCCGGCCTGACCTTGTTGGCCTCGCTGCCCCGGGCAGGTTCCAGGTCGACCAAGTGGATATCGCCTCTACGCATCGACGATTCCGTCCCCGACCGTGCGGTCCCACAGGGCGGCGTCCTCGCTCGCGTCCCATTCCTCGAAGGCCTCGGTGTACTCCGCTTCGAGCCCCGCCTCGCGCAGCAACTCGATGGCGGCGTGTATGACCGCCGACCGGGAGTCCGCCTCGGTCTTCGCGGCGTACTCGTCGACGAAGGCGACATCCTCCTGCGGCAAGCTCACACTGATCTTCATAGCCGCAATCCTACCCCGAGTAGGAAGGAATGGCTACCGTGGCACTACCTCCCGGCCCCGTTCGGTCGCACCTCGAAGTGGAAGCACCCGTACTCCACCGCCCGCACGTGCACCAGCGCCACCTCCGGATCGGCGAAGGCCTCCGCGAGCGCCGCGTCGAAGCCCCGCTCCTCGTCGGCGGGGATCTCCAGCAGCCGGCCGCCGACGATCCTGCCCTCCGCGTCGTAGCGCCGTACCGTGCGCAGGGCGCCCGCGCGGGAGAAGGGGTAGCCGATCCGGTCCGCCGCAGGGCCCTCGCACTCCTCGGCGTGGATGAAGACCGGCCCCTGTTCGTCGTAGGCGCCCGGGCGCGCCCAGGTCTCGGCCGCCCAGCGCCGCAGCGGCGCGTACGAGACGAGCGCGATCCGCTCCCCCGCCTCCGCGCCGCGCAGGCAGCAGCGCAGGGGGTCGCCGCTCTCCGTGGCCGTGTACGGGACGCAGGGGCGTCCGGCGTCGTCGGCCGTCCGGAGCTCTTCCAGCGTGCTGGAGCCGATGGGCAGTGCCGTGTACGTGGTCATGGTCCGAGGGTGGCCCCGGAACCCGGGCGGGTCCGGCGGAAAACGGACATCGCGCTCCCCCCGCCCCACGTGGAAGGATGGCCGGAAACTCGCACATCGAAGGAGATGACCGCGTGCCTGGCACGAATCTGACCCGCGAAGAGGCACAGGAGCGGGCGCGCCTGCTGACCGTGGACGCGTACGAGATCGATCTCGACCTCTCCGGCGCGCAGGAGGGCGGCACCTACCGGTCCGTCACCACCGTGCGCTTCGACTCCGCCGAAGCCGGTGCGGAGACCTTCATCGACCTGGTCGCCCCTGCTGTGCACGACATCGTGCTCAACGGCAAGGACCTGGACATCGCCGCCGTCTTCCGGGACTCCCGGATCACGCTGAAGCACCTCAAGGCCGGGGCCAACGAGCTCAAGGTCGTCGCCGACTGCTCGTACACCAACACCGGTGAAGGCCTGCACCGGTTCGTCGACCCGGTCGACGAGCAGGCCTACCTCTACACCCAGTTCGAGGTCCCGGACGCGCGCCGGGTGTTCGCGAACTTCGAGCAGCCCGACCTGAAAGCGACCTTCCGCTTCACCGTGAAAGCGCCGGCCGGCTGGACGGTGATCTCCAACTCGCCGACGCCCGAGCCGCAGGACGACGTCTGGTCCTTCGCGCCCACGCCGCGCATCTCCACCTACATCACGGCGCTGATCGCAGGCCCGTACCACGCGGTGCACAGCAGCTACGAGAAGGACGGCCAGTCCGTCCCGCTCGGCATCTACTGCCGGCCGTCGCTCGCCGAGTACCTCGACGCGGACGAGATCTTCGCCGTCACCCGGCAGGGCTTCGACTGGTTCCAGGAGAAGTTCGACTACGCGTACCCCTTCGCGAAGTACGACCAGCTCTTCGTCCCGGAGTTCAACGCCGGGGCGATGGAGAACGCGGGCGCCGTCACCATCCGCGATCAGTACGTCTTCCGCTCGAAGGTCACCGACGCCGCCTACGAGACGCGCGCCGAGACCATCCTCCACGAGCTGGCCCACATGTGGTTCGGCGACCTGGTCACCATGGAGTGGTGGAACGACCTCTGGCTGAACGAGTCGTTCGCCACCTACACCTCCATCGCGTGCCAGGCGGACGCGGAGGGCTCGAAGTGGCCCCACTCCTGGACCACGTTCGCGAACTCGATGAAGACCTGGGCCTACCGCCAGGACCAGCTGCCCTCGACGCACCCGATCATGGCGGACATCCGGGACCTCGACGACGTCCTGGTGAACTTCGACGGGATCACGTACGCGAAGGGCGCCTCCGTCCTGAAGCAGCTCGTGGCGTACGTCGGCAAGGACGCGTTCTTCACGGGGGTGCAGGCCTACTTCAAGGCGCACGCCTTCGGGAACACGCGTCTGTCGGACCTGCTGGGCGCGCTGGAGGAGACCTCCGGCCGTGACCTGAAGACCTGGTCCAAGGCGTGGCTGGAGACGGCCGGGATCAACATCCTGCGCCCGGAGATCGAGACCGACGAGAACGGCCACGTCACCTCGTTCACCGTGCTCCAGGAGGCTCCGGCGCTCCCCGCCGGCGCGAAGGGCGAGCCCACGCTGCGTCCGCACCGCATCGCCATCGGCTGCTACGACCTCGACGCGGCGGGCAAGCTGGTCCGCACGGACCGGATCGAGCTGGACGTCGACGGCGAGCGCACCACCGTGCCGTTCCCGTCCGGCACGCCGCGCCCGGCGGTCGTCCTGCTCAACGACGACGACCTGTCGTACGCGAAGGTACGCCTCGACGAGGAGTCGCTGCGGGTCGTCACCGCGCACCTGGGTGACTTCACCGAGTCCCTGCCCCGCGCCCTGAGCTGGGCCTCGGCCTGGGACATGACGCGCGACGGCGAGCTGGCGACGCGCGACTACCTGGCGCTGGTGCTCTCCGGGATCGGCAAGGAGACGGACATCGGCGTGGTGCAGTCGCTGCACCGCCAGGTGAAGCTGGCCCTGGACGTCTACGCCGCCCCGGAGTGGCGTGAGTCGGGTCTGAGCCAGTGGACCGAGGCGACGCTGGCGCACCTGCGCGCGGCGGAACCGGCCAGTGACCACCAGCTGGCCTGGGCCCGTGCCTTCGCGGCGACCGCCCGCAGCCCGCTGCACCTGGACGTGCTGCAGTCGCTGCTGGACGGCACCCAGGTGATCGAGGGCCTGGCCGTCGACACCGAGCTGCGCTGGGCGTTCGTGCAGCGCCTGGCGGCGACGGGCCTGCTCGACGAGGAGGAGATCGCCGCCGAGTACGAGCGGGACAGGACGGCGGCGGGCGAGCGCCACGCGGCGTCCGCGCGCGCGGCCCAGCCCTCCGAGGAGGCGAAGGCCGAGGCGTGGGCGTCGGTCGTGGAGTCGGACAAACTGCCGAACTCCCTCCAGGAGTCGGTCATCAGCGGTTTCGTGCAGACCGACCAGCGCGAACTGCTGGCTCCGTACACGGAGAAGTACTTCGCGGCGGTCAAGGACGTCTGGGACTCGCGCAGCCACGAGATGGCCCAGCAGGTGGCGGTCGGCCTGTACCCGGCCCTCCAGGTCTCGCAGGAGACGCTGGACGCCACGGACGCCTGGCTGGAGTCCGCGCAGCCGAGCGCGGCACTGCGCCGGCTGATGTCGGAGTCCAGGGCGGGCGTGGAGCGCGCGCTGAAGGCGCAGGCGGCGGACGCGGCGGCGGCCACCGCGTAACGGCTTCGTCCGAACGGCGAGAGGGCGTCTCCTTCGGGAGGCGCCCTCTTCCGTACCCACCGGCCTGTCGCCCCGGGCCGGAATCCGCGCAGGGCACGGTGGCTCACCGGTGTCCGCCCGGCTGTCTGCCGTGCGTCTCCCCGGCCGCGCGCCCTCGGGGCGCCGAGCGGCTGAGAACCGCCCGGCGGACGGGCGCCGGTGCGCAGCCGTCCGCCGGGCGGGGGTCGTGGGTTACGAGGCCGAGGCCTCGTACCGGCGGGCCAGTTCGGCCGCGCCTGCCTCGGTCAGCGAACCGTGCAGACGCATCCGGGCCACACCGCCGTCGGGGTAGGCGTCCAGGCGGACGTGGGTGACCACGGCCTCGGTGTCCAGCACGAAGCGGTGCGGGGTGTCCGGCTGGAGCCTGGTACGGGGGATGATCTCGAACCACTCGCCGGTGTCGCCGTCGCGGCCGTGCAGGCTGATCCAGCCGGCCGCGTTGCCCTTGAGGTAGGCGGTGTCGATCTCGACCGCGCGGACCGCGCCCTGCGCGGGCAGCCGGAAGCGGACCCAGTCGTTCGTGTCGCGGACCCTGCGGCGGCGGTTCTCCCAGCCGTCGTCCATCTTCCGGGAGGTGCCGGGGAGGATGATCTGGGCCGGCGAGGAGTAGAAGCGGTCCGAGGCGTCCTCGTACGTGCCGCCGTTCAGGATCGAGATCAGGTCGATCGTGCCCAGGGCCGCGAGCCAGGCCGGGTCCGGGACGACCTCGCCGTGGACGCGGAGACGGGCGATGCCGCCGTCGGGGTGCTGGCAGACACGGATGTGGGTGTAGCGGCGGCCTCCCGTGACCTCGAAGCCGTTGGCGGCGTGGCCGCGTACGGGAGTGGGCGGGACCAGCTCCTCCCACTTCACGTCGTCGGCGAGGAGCTCCTGCGGCCCGGGGGCGCCGTCCACGGACGTCGCCTGGACGGAGACGCGCTGCGGGTAGTTGCCGCGGAAGTGTGCCGTGTCGACGACGATGCCACGGACGATCCCGGGGGTGCCGAGCCGGACGATCGCCCAGTCGTGGTCCTCGGGGGCGGGGAAGGGGTGGGCCGCGTCCGCGCCCCGGCGACGGCGGGTCTCCCAGCCGTCCATGATCTTGCCCTTGTGGCCGAAACGCTCGGGGTCGAAGACGGCGGGCTCGCGGATCAGGAGGTTCTCCCGCTCGGCGAAGAACTCGTCGTTGGCGGCGATCACGCCCGCGCCCAGGCGGCGGTCGGCGAGGTCGACCAGCTCGGTGAAGGGGAAGTCGCCCGCGCGGTAGTCGGCGTAGGGGTCACCGCCGCCGTACGGCGCCGCGTCGTTGGCGTGCGGGTCGGTGGAACCGGTCTCCGTGTGCTTCGTGTCGGTGGGCATGCGTCCACTGTGCTGCCGCGCCGTCCGTCAGGTCCATCGAAAGTTTCCGCACGGTTCTTTCAGTTCTGCTGAACGGACCGCTCGGCCACCCGCTGGAGCGCCGCGAGCACCCGGGCGGTCGCCGGGCCCCGTTCCGCGCCCTGCCGCACGGCGGCCACCACGTGGCGGACGGGGCGGTCGGCCTCCAGGACCCGCATCACCACGCCCTCGCGGGGCCGCTCGGAGGCCGAGACCATCCGGGGCACCAGAGCCACGCCCATGCCCGCGCGCACCATGGCGAGAATCGCGGTCCAGCCGGCGGCGCTGTGGGCCTGCTCCGGGACGAAGCCGGCCGTCTCGCAGGCGGCGGTGGTGATCTGCGACCACGGGCCGGACCCGCCGAAGATCCAGGCTTCGCGGGAGAGGTCCGCCAGGCGCAGGGCGGGCGTGCCGGCGAGCGGGTGCCCGGCGGGCAGGGCCACGTCGAGCGGGTCGGCGAGCAGCGGGAGCAGGGTGAAGCGGGGATCCCGGGCCGTCGGGGCGTGGGCGGCGAGGGAGAGGGCGAGATCCACCTCCCCGGCGGACAGCAGTGCGTATGCCTCCGCGGCCTCCGCCTCCCGCACGCGCACCTGGGGTCCCGGACGGTCCTGTGCGGCCAGCAGCCGGACGGCGGGTACGACGAGAGCGGACACGGCCGTGGAGAAGGCGCCGACCCGCACCTGACCCGCCTCGCCCCGCAGATAGCCGGCCAGATCGGCGTCGGCACGCTCCAGCTGGGCGAAGACCGCCTCCGCGTGGCGCAGCACGAGGTGCGCGGCGTCGGTGAGGCGGACCCGGCGGCCCTGCGGCTCCAGCAGCGGTACGCCGAGCTGCGCGGCCAGGTTGGTGAGCTGCTGCGAGACGGCGGACGGCGTCATGAGGAGCGCCTCGGCCGTCGCGGTGACGGTGCCCCGGTCGCGCAGCGTGCGCAGGATGCGAAGCTTCCTGACGTCCCACTCGGTCATGGCCGAAATTTACCCGTGTCCGGACATGCCGGTGCGCCGCGCGGTACTGCGTACCGGCGGCGCACCCGGGGAGCGTCCTAGGCCTGCTTCCTGGACTTGTCGAGGACCATCACGAGTCCGGCGATCACCGCGAACAGGACGATCGGCAGGGCGACGTAGAGGCCGAGGGTCTCCAGCACGCTCAGTCCCGGACCCGGGTCGTCACCGTCGTCGCGGGTGAGCGCGAGCGCCGGGGACGACATGAGCAGCATCATCAGCGTCGTACCGGCCGCAACGGCGCCGGCGCGCATAGCGTTCTTCTTGTCCACGGTGCAAACGTAGCGAACGCCTACGAGGGGCGCGCGTCCGGGGGTGCCGTACGGGCCCTGGGGCCCTCCGGGGCGGCTGCGACGCCCGTGGTGTCCGGACGGCGCGTCAGGACCTCCATGAGCCGGTGGAGCCGGGGCGAGGCCGCGATCTCCTCCAGCGTGACGGGGTGACCCTCCGCGTCGGCGACGGGCAGACGCCAGTTGGGGTACTGGTCCCAGGTGCCGGGCAGGTTCTGCGGACGGCGGTCGCCCACGGTGTCCGGGAGCCAGACGCCCACCATCCGGGCCGGGGTGCGCAGCAGGAACCGGTGGACCGCGCGGACGGCCGCCTCCTCGTCGCCCTCACCCTCGGGCAGCAGCCCCAGCCGGGCCAGATAGCCCAGCCACTCCGCGGTGTCCGCCGCGTCCTGTGCGAGCTCCTGCTCCAGCCCCTGGGCGAGCAGACCGAGGCGGTGGCGGAGCGTCACATGGTCGCCCGTCAGCCGGGCGGCGGTGGAGGGCAGGTCGTGGGTGGTCGCCGTGGCCACACAGTCCTGGCGCCACCGCTCGGGGGCGAGCGGGCGGCCCGTACCCTCCCAGTCCCGCTCGAACCAGAGCACGGAGGTACCGAGCACCCCGCGCCGGGCGAGCGCCTCGCGTACGCCGGGCTCGACGGTGCCGAGGTCCTCCCCTATCACGACGGCACCGGCCCGGTGGGCTTCCAGGACCAGGACGGCGAGCATCGCCTCGGCGTCGTGGGAGACGTAGGCGCCTTCGGTGGGCGGGCGGCCCTCGGGCACCCACCAGAGCCGGAAGAGCCCCATGACGTGGTCGATGCGCAGGGCTCCGGCGTGGGCGAGGAGGCCACGCAGCAGGTGCCGGTAGGGGGCGTATCCGGTCGCTGCCAGGGCGTCGGGGCGCCAGGGCGGCAGCCCCCAGTCCTGACCGTGGGCGTTGAAGGCGTCGGGGGGTGCGCCGACGGACATGCCCTGCGCGAAGGCGTCCTGCTGGGCCCAGGTGTCGGCGCCGTCCGGGTGGACGCCGACGGCGAGGTCGTGGACGATCCCGACGGACATCCCGGCCTCGCGCGCGGCGTCCTGGGCGGTGGCGAGCTGGGTGTCGGTCAGCCAGGCGAGCCGGCAGTGGAAGTCGACCCGCTCCAGGAGTCCGGCGCGGGCGCGGGCGCTCTGCGGGGAGCGAGGGTCACGCAGCCCCTCGGGCCAGGTGCGCCAGCGAGGGCCGTGCACCTCGGCCAGGGCGCACCACAGGGCGTGGTCCTCCAGCGCCTGCCCCTGTGCGGCGAGGAAGTCGCAGTAGGCGGCGCGGCGTCCGGGGGTCAGGGGGACCTGGTGGACGATCTCCAGCGCCTGCTTCTTGAGCTCCCAGACAGCGTCACGGTCGATCAGCGCGCCCTTGTTCAGGACGGCCTCGCGCAGTGCGGCGGCCTGCTGGCGCAGATCGTCGAGGACGGTCCTGCCGGGCTCGTCGACGTGTCCGTACTCCGGGATCGACTCGATGTGCAGATGGATCGGGTCGGGGAAGCGCCGGGAGGAGGGGCGGTACGGAGAGGGGTCGGTGGGGCTCCCGGGGACGGCGGCGTGCAGCGGGTTGACCTGGACGAAGCCGGCGCCGAGGGTCCGCCCGGACCAGGCGGCGAGGTCGGCGAGGTCCGCGAGGTCGCCCATGCCCCAGGAGCGGGCGGAGAGCAGCGAGTAGAGCTGGACGAGGAATCCGTGCGTGCGGCCGGACGGCTGGGGTACGCGGTCGGGAGCGACGACGAGCGTGGCGGTCGCCTGCCGGTGGTCCGGGGTGCGGACCGTGAGCCGGTGGACGCCCAGCGGCGGTTCGGTCCACCAGGCGGGGCTTCCGGGCGCGCTCGCGGCCGGGGCCGACAGCACCCGCAGCCTCAGGGGCGCGGGTGCGTCGGTGGTACCCGGTTCGGGGTCGACCGTCAGGACGGTGCCGGGCGGCAGTGCGCTCAGCACGGCCGGCAGCGGCTCTCCGGACCAGGCCACCACCGTCGGCGGCAGCAGCCGGGAGGCCGCAGCCGATTCGGCCGCGGCGAGGGATCTCCGTACGTCCGCGGGGGTGCCGGCGTCGACGCCCAGGGCGGCGAGCACGGCCGTGACCGTGTCGTCGGGGACGGACACCGTGACATCCGCGGACGGGGAGAAGGAGGTGGCGACGCCGTGCAGTGCGGCGAGCCGGGACAAGCCCATTCAGACTCCTGGGGACTCCATGCCCCCTGCGGTGCCGGGTGCTGTCGGCTCGCTGGTCAGAGGGGCGGTGGCGGCGAGCGGTGGCTCGCTCGTGAGGGGTGTGGCGTCGGCGAGCGGAGGCTCGCTGGTGAGCGGGGCGGCGTCGGCGAACCTGGCCACGCCGGCCAGTCGGGACACGTCGGCGAGCGGGAGCTCGCTGATCATCGGAGGGGCGGTGGTGATCGGGGCGGTCCCGTCTGCCAGCGGATCGGGACCCGTGAGGGCGGGCACCTGTTTGGAGAGGGCGGAGAGCAGAAGCTGCGCTGAAGCGGGCATGGTGGCCTCCTGGCCGTGGACAACAGGACACAGCAGGCCTACCCAGAGGGCGCCGGAGCAGGCGTGGACGTGACATACGCGTTATGACAACGAGCCCAACGTGCCGTGGGTCACATCCCGTTCCCCCGTCCGCCGGATTTGGGCGCTTTTCAGCCATCGGGCGACCATCCGCACCGCCTCCTCCACCCCGGCCCCGGGAGGCCCTCCTCGCCGGTCCCGGCCCCCGGGGGCCGCGACCCGCACCCTGCCGCGCCGGAGCGCTCTGCCCGAAGGAGGCCCGGCCCGATCCGGACGCGGCGCGGCCCCTGCACCCTCGAACCTCGCATCCAGGGCATTTCTGTCATCACGACCACGCACGTTGACACGCTCGCGCCCGGGTGGTGGGCTCGGACGTCACTGCCGGGCGAGGTCAGGACGAAGGAGTACGGCGTGCAGCTCGGTCGCAGAAGGCACGCGACGGCCCTGGCGGTCGCGGTGATCGGCGGGCTTCTCGGCCCGTTCGCGCCGGCCGCGGTCGCGGCCCCCGCCCCTCCCCCGGCGACCGCCCGGGACCGTGCCGACGCCTCGCGTCTGCCGGCCGTCTGGCCCCGGCCGCAGTCCGTGAAGGCGTCCGGGCAGTCCGTCGCCCTGGGCTCCGAGGTCACCCTCCTCGCCGACGCGGGCGCCGATCCGTACGCCGTGCGGGCCCTCAGGGCGCTGCTGCGCGAGGCAGGCGTACGCACGGTGCACGAGGCCCTGCCGGGCGGTGGCCCGGTCATCCGGCTCGGCGGCACGGACGCGGGCCGGGCGCTGCGGGCCCTCGGCGCGGCCGATCGCGCGGATCTGCCGGACGGCGGCTACCGCCTCGCGGTGGGCAGGGCGGACGGCCGGCCGGTGGTCGCCCTGGACGGGGTGGGCGAGGACGGCCTGTTCCACGGCGTCCAGACCCTGCGCCAGCTCGTACGGGAGGGCACCGTGGCCGGAGCGGTGATCCGTGACTGGCCGGGCACCGCCGTGCGGGGCATGGCCGAGGGGTTCTACGGGCAGCCCTGGACCCATCAGGAGCGGCTCGCCCAGCTCGGTTTCATGGGGCGCACGAAGCAGAACCGCTATCTCTACGCGGCCGGGGACGACCCCTACCGGCAGAGCCGCTGGCGGGAGCCGTACCCCGCCGGGGAGCGGGCCGGCTTCCGCGCGCTGGCCGCGAAGGCCCGGGCCGAGCACGTGACGCTGGGCTGGGCCGTCTCGCCGGGTCAGGCGATGTGCATGGCCTCGGACGCGGACGTACGGGCGCTGATCAGGAAGATCGACGCGATGTGGGCGCTGGGGGTGAGGTCCTTCCAGCTGCAGTTCCAGGACGTCAGCTACAGCGAATGGCACTGCGAACGGGACGCCGAGACGTTCGGCAGCGGACCGGAGGCGGCGGCCAGGGCCCAGGCCCGGGTCGCGAGCGCCGTCGCCCGTCACCTCGTGGACCGGCACCCGGGCTCGGAACCGCTGACGGTGATGCCGACCGAGTTCTACCAGGACGGCGCCACCGACTACCGCACGGCACTCGCCACCGAGCTGGACGACCGGGTGCAGGTGGCCTGGACCGGTGTCGGGGTCGTGCCGAGGACCATCACCGGGCGCGAGCTGGCGGGCGCACGGGCGGCCTTCCGCCACCCCCTGGTCACCCTGGACAACTACCCGGTCAACGACTACGCGCGGGACCGGATCTTCCTCGGTCCCTACACCGGCCGCGAACCCGCGGTGGCCGGCGGTTCGGCGGCGCTGCTCGCCAACGCGATGGAGCAGGCCTCGGCGTCCCGCGTCCCGCTCTTCACGGCCGCCGACTTCGCCTGGAACCCGAAGGGCTACCAGCCGCAGGAGTCCTGGCAGGCAGCGCTGGACGATCTCGCGGGCGGCGACGCCTCCGCCCGGGCGGCACTGGAAGCCCTGGCGGGCAACAGCGCCACCTCGGTACTGGGCGGTGACGAGTCGGCGTATCTGAAGCCCCTGCTGGCCGCGTTCTGGGAGTCCCGTTCTGCCGCGGAGAAGCCGGACGCGGCGGCCCGGGACAGGGCGGCGCGTGAGCTGCGGGCGGCCTTCGGGGTGATGCGCCAGACACCCGAACGGCTGAAGACCACCGCGGACGGGCGGCTGGACGACGAGGTCCGGCCGTGGACGGCGCAGCTGGCCCGGTACGGCCGGGCGGGTGAACTCGCCGTCGATCTGCTGCGGGCGCAGGAGCGGGGCGACGGGGCCGCCGCCTGGCAGGCGCTGCTGGCCCTGGAACCCCTGCGTGAGGAGATCGCGGCGGCCGGTGCCACGGTCGGCAAGGGTGTCCTCGACCCCTTCCTGGACCGGGTCCGGAAGGAGGCGGACGCCTGGAACGGCACCGACCGCGACGCGGGGAGGGCGGTCCGGGACGCCCACGGCTACACGCTCAGGCTCGACCGGGCCCGCCCCCTGGAGGCCGTGACCACGCTCGCGCGGCCGGGCGAGGGGGCGAAGGACGCGGTCCTGGAGGCCCATGTGCCGGGCGAGGGCTGGCGCCGTCTCGGCCCCCTGGCGGCGCAGGGCTGGACGCACACCGCGGTGAAGGGACTGCGGGCGGACGCTCTCCGGGTCACGGCCCCGTCCGCCCGCCCGGTCCTGGTGGGCCCTCTGGCCCCGGGGGTCACGGGCACGCCTCCGGGCCGGGCCCTCCTGTCGGTGCGGGCTCTGGTGCCGTGGTTCGGTGACGAGCCGGCCGCCCGGCTCGCCCTCGTACGCGACCGGACGGACGCCGTGATCGGCGGCGGCACGCAGCGGGTCGAGGCACGGCTGGACGGGGGGCGCCCCACCGAGGTCAAGGGCAGGCTGCGGGCGAAGGCGCCCAAGGGCATCGAGGTCGAGGTGCCGAAGCAGACCACGGTGGCGCGCGGCTCGCGCGCGGACGTCCCGGTGGACATCACCGTGCCGGCGGACACCCCGGCGGGCGAGTACGAGGTGCCGCTGAGCTTCGGCGGCGAGGAGAGCACGCTGACCGTGCGGGCCTTCCCGCCCACCTCGGGCCCCGATCTGCTCCGTACGGCCCGGGCGTCCTCGTCCGGCGACGAGACCCCGGACTTCCCGGCGTCCGCGGCCTCGGACGGCGACCCGGAGACCCGCTGGTCCTCACCCGTCGAGGACGGCGCCTGGTGGCAGGCCGAGCTGCCCGCACCGGTCCGGCTGGGACAGGTCGTGCTGCGCTGGCAGGACGCCTACGCCTCCCGCTACCGCGTCCAGGTCTCGGCCGACGGCCGCACCTGGCGTACGGCCGCGACGGTCCGGGAGGGCCGTGGCGGGCGCGAGGCGGTCCGGATGGACGCGAAGGACACCCGCTTCATCCGGATCCAGGGCGACGGCCGCGCCACGGAGTACGGCTACTCGCTGTGGTCGGTGGAGGCGTACGCGGTCGGGGACTGAGGGGCCCGGAACGCGGACGGCCCGGTCTCTCAGGCGGAGACGCCATCGATCCGGGCCATCACGTCGTCCGCGCCGAACGGCTGCAGGTAGGGCAGCCAGCGCGGGTCCCTGTGCCCCGTCCCGATGATCCGCCAGGCGAGGCCGCTGGGCGGTGCCGGCTGGTGGCGCAGCCGCCAGCCCAGCTCGGGCAGGTGACGGTCGGCCTTGACGTGGTTGCACCGGCGGCAGGCCGCCACCACGTTGTCCCAGGCGTGCTGCCCCCCACGGCTGCGCGGAATGACGTGGTCGACGCTGGTCGCGGCGGCCCCGCAGTACATGCAGCGCCCGCCGTCCCTCGCGAAGAGGGCGCGGCGGGTGAGGGGCACGGGCCCTCGGTAGGGAACCCGCACGAAGCGCTTGAGACGGATGACACTGGGCGCCGGCAGAGCACGGGTCGCGCTGTGCATGAAGGCACCGGACTCCTCGAGGCAGATGGCCTTGTTCTCGAGGACGAGGACGAGTGCGCGGCGGAGCGGTACGACGCCGAGCGGCTCGTACGACGCGTTGAGAACCAGGACGTGCGGCACGTGGATGCCTCCTTGTACGCCGGCGGCGCGTGGCTCGCGCCGGGACGATCCGATCTCAGTCTCTCCTCATGCCTGGTCCGAGCGCCACCACGTGCGGGTAACGGGCCGGAAGGATTTTTCTCACGGGCACCCGTGGCCGCCGCCCGGAGGCCCAGGAACGGCCGCCCCAGGCGGCCCACCGGGGCCCGGCGGCACGGAGTCACACCCTCCGCATCCGCGGGTGAGACGTGTCTCTCCCTCCTCCGCGGCAACGAACCACTCCTCCCGCTTCGTTACTGTGGTTGGTCTGCTGTCGTCCCATCTGGAGGTCCCCGTCGTGTCCCTGTCCGCCCTGTTGGCCGCGGCTCCATCCCCCGGGGCGGCCGGTTCGCTGGACGAAGCCGCCGAGCGGGCCGGGAACGCCGCAGGCTGGGTCGAGGAGAACTGGTCCACCTGGCTGAACACCGGTCTGCGCATCATCCTCATCGCCGCGATAGCGATCGTGCTGCGCTATCTGATCCGGCGGGCCCTCACCAACCTCATCGACCGGATGAACCGCAGCGCCCAGGCGGTGGAGGGCACGGCCCTCGGCGGCCTGCTGGTCAACGCGGAACGCCGTCGCCAGCGCTCCGAGGCCATCGGGTCGGTACTCCGCTCGGTCACCTCGTTCCTGATCCTCGGCACGGCGGCCCTGATGATCCTCGGGGCCTTCCAGATCAATCTGGCCCCGCTGCTGGCCTCGGCGGGGGTCGCCGGTGTGGCGCTGGGCTTCGGTGCGCGCAACCTGGTCACCGACTTCCTCTCCGGCGTCTTCATGATCCTGGAGGACCAGTACGGCGTGGGTGACACGGTCGACGCGGGGGTCGCCTCCGGCGAGGTCATCGAGGTGGGCCTGCGGGTGACCAAGCTGCGCGGCGACAACGGCGAGATCTGGTACGTCCGCAACGGCGAGGTGAAGCGGATCGGAAACCTCAGCCAGGGCTGGTCCACCGCGGGTGTCGACGTCACGGTCCGCCCCACGGAGGACCTGGACCGCGTGCGGGCCGCGATCACCGAGGCCGGCGAGACCATGACCAAGGAAGAGCCCTGGTCGGAACGGCTGTGGGGTCCGGTGGAGATCCTCGGCCTGGACGCCGTGCTGCTCGACTCGATGACCGTGCGCGTGACGGCGAAGACCATGCCGGGCAAGTCGCTGGGCGTGGAGCGGGAGCTGCGCTGGCGGATCAAGCAGACGCTGGACGCTGCGGGTATCCGGATGGTCGGCGCCGTACCGCTCCTGACCGAGGGCGAGTCCACCGCCGACCCGACGGCGGCCATGGCGGCCCCGTCGGCGTACGCGTCGACGACGTCGCCGCAGTCGCTGGCGGCGACCCCGATACCGCCGCCCACCAGCCTGACGAAGTAGGACCGGCCACACGCACGGCAAGGGGCGCCCCGCACACCCGCGGGGCGCCCCTTCCGCGTCCCCCGGGCGGCCCGGGCGCACGACTCCGGCAGTTGCCCGGCCCTGCCCATTGACGGGTGGGCGACCCACGCCCTACCTTCCTCTCACCGAACAGGAAACTTTCCTAACAGACGAACGGATGTCTCCGTGACGGCAGGATCCACACCAGGCGTTCCCGGCACTCCGCGTGTCCTTCGCGCCATGAACGACCGCGCGGCCCTGGATCTGCTGCTGGAGCACGGCCCTCTCACCCGTACGAAGATCGGGAAGCTGACGGGGCTGTCGAAGCCGACCGCCTCCCAGCTCTTGGCCCGCCTGGAAGCCGCCGGGCTGGTCGTCGCCACGGGCACGAGCGAGGGTCGGCCCGGACCCAACGCCCAGCTGTACGCGGTGGATGCCCGGGCGGCGTACGTGGCAGGGCTCGATGTGACCGCCCACCGGATCGTCGCCGCCGTCGCCGACGTGACGGGTGGGACCGTCGGCGAGTTCGAGCTGTCCACCGCCGGGCGGCGCGCCGACAGTGCCGTGCGGCAGGTGACGGACGCCCTGGACGGCGCGATCAAGGAGGCCGGGCTCGCCCGCGCGGACGTGCACCGGGTCGTCATCGGCACCCCGGGCGCCTTCGACCCCGGGACGGGACGGCTGCGCTACGCCTCCCACCTGCCCGGGTGGCACTCCCCCACCCTGCTGGACGAGCTGGCGGCCTGTCTGCCGATGCCCGTGGAGTACGAGAACGACGTGAACCTGGTCGCGGTGGCGGAGCAGCGGCTCGGAGCGGCCCGGGGGCACGAGGACTTCGTCCTGCTGTGGAACGAGGAGGGCCTCGGCGCCGCCCTCGTCATCAACGGCAGACTGCACCGCGGCTTCACCGGCGGCGCGGGTGAGGTCGGCTTCCTGCCGGTACCCGGCACCCCGCTGGTGCGCCAGGTGGTCAAGGCGAACGCGGGCGGTTTCCAGGAGCTGGCCGGCGCCCAGGCGGTGCCCCGGCTCGCCACCGCGCTCGGCATCGAGACCCCGCACCAGCCCTACGCGGAGGTCGCCGCCGGACTGCTGGCGCGGGCCGCCGCCGCGTACGGGGAGGACCCCGCACTCACCGAACTGCTGCGGCAGTACGCCCAGCGCCTGGCCACCGGGCTCGCCTCCGTCACCGCGGTGCTCGACCCGGGGCTGATCGTCCTCTCGGGCGGGCTGATCTCCTCGGGCGGGGAGCTCCTGCGGTCCCTGGTCCGCGCCGAGCTGGCCGAGCTCGCGGCCTCCAGGCCGCGCCTCGCCCTCGGCGCGATCGACCGGCACCCGGTGCTGAGGGGCGCCCTGGAACGCGCCCTCGCCGACACCCGCGACGAAGTGTTCGACACCTCGCGCTGACCCTTCGGTCCCCCACTCCTCCCCCTTCCTTCCACTCCTTCCCCGCCACTTGGAGCTTTGTCATGCGCAGAAGCCGCACGATGAACACCGCAGCCGTCGCCGTCGCCGCGATCTCGGTGCTCGCCACCGCCTGTACGGGCCAGAGCGAGTCCGGTGCAAAGGACGACCCGAACGCGAGGACCACGATCAACTTCTGGCACGGCTGGAGCGCGCCCGCCGAGGTGAAGGCCGTCCAGGACAACATCGACCGGTTCGAGAAGACCCACCCCAACATCTCGGTGAAGGTCGTCGGCAACATCAACGACGACAAGCTCAACCAGGCGCTGCGGGCGGGTGGTTCGAACGGGCCGGACGTGGTGTCGTCCTTCACCACGGCCAACGTCGGCAAGTTCTGCTCGTCCGGAGCCTTCGCCGATCTGGGGCCGTTCATCGAGAAGTCGAAGCTGGACCTGGAGAAGACCTTCCCGAGGGTGCTGCTGGACTACACCCAGTTCGAGGGCAAGCGCTGCGCGCTGCCGCTGCTCGCCGACGCCTACGGCCTGTACTACAACAAGGACGCCTTCGAGGAGGCCGGGATCACGGCCCCGCCGAAGACGATGTCCGAACTCGCTTCCGTCGCAAAGAAGCTGACGGTCACCAAGGGCGCCGGCTACGAGCAGCTCGGCTTCATGCCGACCTTCCACGGCTACGAGACGGTGGCGGACCACTACCTGTCCTCGTGGGACCACAGCTACTTCGACGCCGACGGCAAGTCCAACATCGCCAAGGACCCGGCGTTCGCCGAGATGTTCACGTACCAGAAGAAGCTGGTCGAGGACCTGGGCGGCTACGCGAAGCTGGAGAGGTACCGGGGCACCTTCGGCGACGAGTGGGGGGCCAAGCACCCCTTCCACACCGGTCAGGTCGCGATGCAGCTGGACGGTGAGTGGCGCCTCGGGATGGCGACGGACGCCGATGTGCCCTTCGAGATCGGCGTGGCGCCCATGCCCGTCGCCGACGACGAGGCCGACAGCTACGGCAAGGGCTTCCTGTCCGGCACGATCATGGGGATAGCGCCTGCGAGCAGGAAGCAGAACGCGGCCTGGGAGCTGGTGAAGTTCATGACCAGCGACACGCAGGCCGTGGTCGACTTCGCCAACGGCATCCGCAACGTGCCCTCCACCTTCGCGGCCCTGAAGTCCCCGGACCTGAAGTTCGACCCGCGCTTCAAGACCTTCCTGGACATCGCCCAGCACCCGAAGTCCAGCACCCCCGACGGTGCGGTCAACGGGTCGGCCTACCAGCAGACCATCCAGGACTTCGGCTTCCGCTACGAGAAGGGCGCGGTGAAGGACCTGAAGGCGGGCCTGGCGGAGACCGCGGCGCAGATCGACACCGACCTGGCCAAGGCGAAGTAGCCCGATGACCACGCACACGCTCCGCTCCAAGCGCCGGAGGTCGGCGCTGCGGACGACGGCCTTCATGTCGCCGTGGCTGATCGGCTTCGCCGTCTTCTTCGCTTACCCGATGGTCTCGACCGTCTACTTCTCCTTCATGAAGTACGACGGCTTCGGGGCGCCGTCCTTCAACGGGCTGACGAACTGGACGTACGTCTTCAGCGACTACCCGATGTTCTGGCCCTCGCTGGGCAACACCCTGTGGCTGGTGCTCGTGATGGTCACCTGCCGGGTGGTGTTCGGTCTCGGGACCGGGCTGCTGATCACGAAGATCAAGACGGGCACA
This sequence comes from Streptomyces argenteolus, assembly GCF_042902585.1. Lineage (GTDB taxonomy): Bacteria > Actinomycetota > Actinomycetes > Streptomycetales > Streptomycetaceae > Streptomyces > Streptomyces argenteolus. The sequence goes on along the minus strand of NZ_JBIBEG010000002.1, from coordinate 402,647 downwards.
GGGCTCTTCCGCACCTTCTTCTATCTGCCCTACCTCGCCCCTCCGGTCGCCGCGACGCTGGCCTTCGTCTTCCTGCTCAATCCGGGGACGGGGCCGGTCAACGCCGTCCTCGGGGACCTGGGACTGCCGACGCCGGGCTGGTTCAACGACGCGTCCTGGTCGAAGCCGGCCCTCACCATGCTCGCGGTGTGGGGCATCGGCGACCTCATGGTGATCTTCATGGCGGCGCTCCTGGACGTCCCCAAGGAGCAGTACGAGGCGGCCGAGCTGGACGGTGCGTCCGGCTGGCAGAGGTTCCGCTTCGTGACGCTGCCGAACATCTCGCCGATCGTGCTCTTCGCCGTGGTCACCGGGGTGATCCAGGCGATGCAGTACTACACGCAGCCCCTGGTGGCGGGGAAGGTCGCCTCCGGGGTGATCGGGGGCTCAGGGCAGCAGTTCGAGCCGGGCTATCCCGACAAGTCGACACTGACCCTGCCCCAGCTCGTCTACAACCTCGGATTCCAGCGCTTCGACTACGGCTCCGCCTGCGTCGTCGCCCTCGTCCTGTTCGCCCTGGCCATGGCCTTCACCGCGCTGCTGATGCGAGGCCGCAACAACCTGATCCAGGCCGGTGACTGAGCCATGACCTCACTCCTCGCCCCGCCCCGGCCGACCGGGACCGCCGGGGCCCCGACACCCGCCGCACGCACGGCCCGCCGCAAGGCGCTGCTGCACTGGATCGCCGTGCACGCGCTGGGCGTCGCCGCCGCTCTGTTCTTCGTCCTGCCCTTCGTCTTCGTCCTGCTCACCTCGCTGATGAGCGACCAGCAGGCGCTGACCCGGGACCTCACCCCCGACACCTGGGAATGGGAGAACTACCGGCGCGTCCTGGACACCCCGGGCTTCCTCACCTGGTGGCGGAACACCCTGCTCTACGCCGGCCTCGGCACGGTCCTGACCGTCGTCTCGTCCGTGCCCGTCGCCTACGCGCTCGCGAAGTTCCGCTTCCGGGGGCGCCGGCTCTCGCTGATGCTGGTCGTCTCGATGATGATGCTGCCGCCGCAGGTGGTGATCATCCCGATGTACCTGTTCTGGGCGAAGCAGCTGGACCTGTCCGGCACGCTCTGGCCGCTGATCATCCCGATGGCGTTCGGCGACGCGTTCTCCATCTTCCTGCTGCGGCAGTTCCTCCTCACCATCCCCGACGAATACCTGGACGCGGCGAAGGTCGACGGCTGCGGGGAGTTCCGCACGCTGGTCCGGGTCGTCCTGCCGATGGCGAAGCCCGGCATCGCGGCGATCGCGCTGTTCCAGTTCTTCGCCGCGTGGAACGACTACTTCGGTCCACAGATCTACGCCTCGGAGAACCCGGCCGCCTGGACCCTCAGTTACGGCCTGGAATCCTTCAAGGGCGCACACCACACCGACTGGAACCTGACCATGGCCGCGACCGTTCTGGTCATGGCCCCCGTGATCGCCGTCTTCTTCTTCGCGCAGAAGGCATTCGTCGAAGGCGTCACACTGACCGGAGTGAAGGGCTGAAATGAAGCTCGCAGTAGTGGGTGGCGGGTCCACCTACACCCCCGAACTGATCGACGGATTCGCACGGTTGCGGGACACCCTGCCCGTCGAGGAGCTGGTGCTCATCGACCCGGCGGCCGACCGCCTCGACCTCGTCGGCGGGCTGGCGCGGCGGATCTTCGCCAAGCAGGGCCACCCGGGGCGGATCGTCACCACCGCCGATCTGGACGCGGGGGTGGAGGGCGCGGACGCCGTCCTGCTCCAGCTGCGCGTCGGCGGCCAGGCCGCCCGCAACGAGGACGAGACCTGGCCGCTCGAATGCGGCTGCGTCGGCCAGGAGACCACCGGCGCAGGCGGCCTGGCCAAGGCGCTGCGCACGGTGCCGGTGGTCCTGGACATCGCCGAGCGGGTCCGGCGCACCAATCCGGACGCCTGGATCATCGACTTCACCAACCCGGTCGGCATCGTGACCCGGGCGCTGCTGCGGGCGGGCCACAAGGCCGTCGGGCTGTGCAACGTCGCGATCGGCTTCCAGCGGAAGTTCGCCCGGCTGCTCGACGTGGCGCCCGGCGAAGTACACCTGGACCACGTGGGTCTCAACCACCTGTCGTGGGAGTTCGGCGTGCGCCTCGGCGGCCCGGCCGGGGAGGACGTCCTGCCCCGGCTGCTCGCGGAGCACGGCGGGACGATCGCCGGGGATCTGCGTATGCCCCGGCAGATCCTCGACCGCCTGGGCGTCGTCCCCTCGTACTACCTGCGGTACTTCTACGCGCACGACGAGGTCGTCCGGGAGCTCGGCACCAAGCCGTCCCGGGCGGCGGAGGTCGCCGCGATGGAGAAGGAACTCCTGGAGATGTACGGCGACCCGGCCCTGGACGAGAAGCCCGCGCTGCTCGGCAAGCGCGGCGGTGCCTTCTACTCGGAGGCGGCCGTGGACCTGGCGGCGGCCCTGCTCGGCGGGGGCGGCTCCGGGGTGCAGGTGGTCAACACGTACAACGCCGGCACGCTGCCCTTCCTGCCGGACGACGCGGTGATCGAGGTGCAGGCCCGGGTGGACGGCACCGGCGCCACACCCCTCGCGGTCCCCTCGCCGGACCCGATGTACGCGGGCCTGCTCGCGCACGTGACGGCGTACGAGGACCTCGCCCTGGACGCCGCGCTGCGCGGGGGACGGGACCGGGTGTTCAAGGCGCTGCTCGCGCATCCGCTCGTCGGCCAGTTCGAGTACGCCGAGGCGCTGACCGACCGGCTCGTCGCGCACAACCGGGAGCACCTCGCGTGGGCGTGAACGCTTCGGTCCTCGCCGTCGACGCGGGCAACAGCAAGACCGACGTGGCGCTGGTGGGCGGGGACGGCACGGTCCTGGCCACCGCGCGCGGCGGGGGCTTCCGGCCCCCGACGGTCGGTGTGGAGGCGGCGATGGACGTCCTCGCCTCCGTGATCGGCCAGGCCCTGGCGGACGCCGGGGAACGCGCCGGGGACGTGGCACACGTGTCCGCCTGTCTGGCCAACGCCGATCTCCCGGTGGAGGAGGCGGAGCTGGCCGACGCCATGCGCGCCCGGGGGTGGGGCGGCTCGGTGGAGGTGCGCAACGACACCTTCGCGATCCTGAGGGCGGGGGTGGACGAGCCACGCGGGGTGGCCGTCGTCTGCGGCGCCGGGATCAACTGCGTGGGAATGGCCCCGGACGGCCGGACCGCGCGCTTCCCCGCGATCGGCCGTATATCCGGTGACTGGGGCGGCGGTTCGGGACTCGCCGAGGAGGCCCTGTGGTTCGCGGCGCGCGCCGAGGACGGCCGCGGGGAGCCGACCGAGCTGGTGCACACCCTGCCGGGGCACTTCGGGCTCGGTTCGATGTACGCACTGATCGAGGCGCTGCACAGGGGGCACGTCCCCGAGGGGCGCCGGCACGAGCTGACCCCTGTGCTGTTCGCGACCAGCGCGGCCGGAGACCCGGTGGCGAGCGCCCTGGTGGACCGGCTGGCGGACGAGGTCGTCGCCATGGCGTCGGTGGCCCTGGGCCGGCTCGGCCTGCTGGGCGAGGAGGTGCCCGTCCTGCTGGGCGGCAGCGTGCTGGCCGCACGGCATCCCCGGCTGGACGGGAGGATCACCCGGCTCCTCGCGGAGCGGGCCCCGAGGGCGGTGGTCCGGGTGGTGGCACAGCCGCCGGTCCTGGGCGCGGCGCTGCTCGGCCTGGACCGCACGGGCGCGGCGCCCGAGGCGCACCGCAGGCTGCGTGCGCACTACACCTGACAGACTGTCCGCGGAGACCGGGGCGCCACCGGTGCCGGAGGCGTCCCTGTTCCGCGTGGGAACCGATCAGTTGCCCCGATCGTGTTCATGTGGGGGGAGATCGATCCGACGCGGGATCCGGGTATTCCTGGTGAATGCCGCTCCCTGCGGCCATACTTCTGGCCGGGCACCAGTCCCCCGCCGGCCGGGGGGCCGGGCCGCCGTCAGTGACCCAGGGGGAGGTCAAGTGACATACCCGCCGAGCGGGACCGCGCCGCACGAGCCCGGTCCGCACCGGCCGTCCGCGCCCGTGCCCGCGCAGCGCCGTGCCCTGCCGTCCGAGGCCGTCCGGCGGATCCGTGCCGCCGCGACGACCGAGCCGGGCAGGCTGCAGTTCATCGGCGCGGCACTGGCGCTGCTGGTGGTGGTGTTCGGCGCGGTCACCTATCTGGAGATCTCCGCGCGGGCCTCGGCCGCCCACGACGTGGTGGAGCGCAGTCAGCCGCTCAGCGCGGACGCGGCGAGCATCTACCGCTCGCTCGCCGACGCGGACACGATGGCGGCGAGCGGCTTCCTGGCGGGGGCCCAGGAGCCCGCGGACGTGCACGAGCGGTACGAGCGTGACATCAAGGAGGCCTCCCGGCTCCTGGTCAGGGCCGCGGCGAGCACCGACGCCTCGACCTCCTCGCACCGGGAGATCACCACCCTGGGCGAGCTGCTTCCCGAGTACACGGGGCTGGTCGAGCGGGCCAGGGCCAACAACCGGCAGGGGCTGCCGCTCGGCGGGGCCTATCTCCGTTACGCCAACCAGAAGATGACGAACGAGCTGCTCCCGGCCGCCGAGCGGCTGTACGCGGTGGAGACCGGCCGGCTCGGCACGGACTCGGCGGAAGCGCGCCGGTGGCCCTTCCTCTCGCTGGGCGCCGGGGTCCTGGCGCTGGCGGCGCTGGTGTGGATGCAGCGGCGCAACTACCGCAGGACGAACCGCGTCTTCAACCACGGACTCCTCGCGGCGACGGCCGCGGCCACGGTGGTCCTGCTCTGGCTGGCGGTGGGACACACAGTGGCGAGGGCCGAACTGCATGGTGCGATGGTGCACGGGCAGGAGTCACTCGATGTCCTGAACAAGGCACGGATCAACTCGCTGAAAGCGCGCGCGAATGAGAACCTCACGCTGGTCGCCCGTGGTGCCGTACTCACCCCGGACGGCACGCAGGACCAGTACGAGACCGACTACAGCACGGGCATGAAGGCCCTCGGCGCACAGCTGAAGAGCGCGCAGGGACTGGCCGACGACTCCCGGGGGAGCGATCCGGTGGCGACGGCTGTCCGCGGTGTGTCGGAGTGGCAGGACCGCCACGGCAAGGCCCGGACGACGGACGACCGGGGCGAGTACGAGAGCGCGCTGGAGCAGATCATCGGACCGAAGGACTCCACGGGCGAGTGCTTCGAACAGGTCGACGCCGCGTTGCAGCAGGCACTCGCCCATGAACAGGACGAGTTCGACACGGCGGCCGAGGACGGTCGCGGGGCGCTGGGCGGGTTGCCGGCCGGGGCCGCCGTCCTCGCCGTCCTGGGTGCGGTCGCCGCGATCGTCGGGGTCAACCGCAGGCTCTCGGAGTACCGGTGAGGGGACGAGGGATGACCAGGGAGAGGGTGAAGGGCTGGGCCGCGGGGGGAAGGCTGCGCGGCTGGGGCGGGGTGACGGGCATGGCGGTGGCCTGTGCCGTCACCGCCTCGCTCACCCTGCTGCCGCTGGCGCACGGCGACGGGACCTTCGGCGGTCCGGGCGCGGGCCAGGGCGCCGCCTCCGCGGTGCCGGCCCTGGCCGAGGAGTGCACGGACCCGGAGGCGAGCCTTCCGCCGTCGGACGCCGACGGCCCGAGCATCGCGAAGATCCGGGACCGCGGGAAGCTGATCGCGGGCGTCGACCAGAACAGCTTCCGGTGGGGCTACCGCGATCCTGGGACCGGCACCCTCGAAGGCTTCGACATCGATCTCGTGCGGGCCATAGCGAAGGACATCCTCGGAGACCCCGACGCGGTGATCTTCCGTGCCATCCCCACCAACCAGCGCATCGCCGCGCTGGCGAACGACAGGGTCGACGTCGTGGTGCGCACGATGACGATCAACTGCAAGCGTCTCGAACAGGTCTCCTTCTCCACGGCCTACTTCCAGGCGGGCCAGCAGGTGCTGGCCCCCAAGGAGTCCGGCATCGACGGCTACGACGCGTCGCTGAAGGGCAAGCGCGTCTGCACGGCGGAGGGCTCGACGGCGTACGACGCGCTGAACGAGAAATCCTTCGGCGCGGTCTTCGAGGACGAGCACGACGGGACCGCGCTCGACAAGGACCAGCTGACCGTCCCCAACCAGCTGGACTGCCTGGTGCGCCTGCAGCTCGGCGAGGTCGACGCCGTGGTCACGGACAACGCGCTGGCGGCCGGCCAGGCGGCGCAGGACCCGTCGGTGGAGCTGAAGGGCGACAAGCCGTTCACCACCGAGTACTACGGCGTCGCGGCGAAGCTCGGTGCCGACGACCTGGTGGCCCGGGTCAACCACGTGCTGGTCCAGTACCGCGCGGGCGGTGCGGACAGCCCGTGGATGAAGTCGTACCGCCAGTGGCTGGCCGAGGGGCTGCCCGGCATCAAGGGCCCCCCGGCGCCGAAGTACCGGAGCAACTGAACCAGTCCGGGCCCACGGGTCCGGCGGCACGAGCGGAGAGGTGATCGATGGGCGTGGCGGGATCCTTCCCCGGCTTCGCGGGGAGGCCCCCCGGCCCGGTCATGGACCGGGACGAGGCGGACCGTGCGCTGGCCCGGCTCGGGGCGGAGCACGAGGCCATCGAGACCTCGCTGCTCGCGCTCCAGGACCACGCCGGCCGCCGGCTCCTGGAGGGTGCCGACCTGACCGGCCTCACCAAGGAGCGCTGGGCCGCGACCGAGCAGTCGATCACGCTGCTGTGGGGGTACTTCGACGCCTACGCCGGCACGCTCGCCAGGGCGCGTGAGCTCCGGGCCGGGCGCCGTCACCCCGGCAAGGACGATCTGGCGGCCCTGACCGAGCTGCTGCGCGGCGACAGCGTGACGGTCGCGAACCCGGGAGCGGTGCACCCGGGGCCCTCGGCCGGCGGACCGGCCAAGCTCGCCGAGCGGTTCACGCTGGAGGAGCTCGTCACCCGGATGAACGAGCTGTACGCCCGGTCGCTGGACATGGTCGTCGCCGCCGACTCCGTGTGGTCGGCCCTGCCCGCCCGGATAGACCTGCTCGCGGCGGAGCTGCGCCGCACCCGCTCGCTGGCGCACTCCGTGGGGGTGCGCCCCGGGGAGCACCCGGCCGGGGACGACCTGGAGGCGATCACCCAGGAGCTGACCACGTTGCGCGCGCAGGTGATCTCCGACCCGCTGGCGTTCTGGCTGCCCGGCCCCGGGAGCGCGGCCCCCGGGGGCGGGCGTCCCGACACGTCGCGCTACGACCGGGCGGCCCGTGCGCTGGAGGACGTGCGCCGGGAGATCGAGGCGGTGCTCGCGGTCCGCCAGGACGCCGAACAGCGCCTGGTGCGCCTGCGGGACGTGCTCTCCCGGGCCGACCGCACCCTCGCCGAGGCACGCTCCGCCCGCGGCGAGGTGCTGGCGAAGATCGCGGCCTCCGAGGTGCCCGCCGTCAGCGGGCCGCCGACCGCGCTCCAGGAGCGGCTGGCCGCCGCGTCGGAGTACCGGCGGCACGCCCAGTGGAACCGGCTCTCGCCCCTGCTGGACGCGCTGGAGCGGGAGGCCGAGGACGAACTGCTGCGTGCCCGTGACTCGCTGACGTCCGTGACCGCGCCGCTGGCGGTCCGTGCGGAGCTGCGCGGCAGGCTGGACGCGTACAAGGCGAAGGTCGCCCGGCACGGCATGGCGGAGGACCCGCTCCTGATCGAGCGGTACGACGCAGCCCGCCGGATGCTGTGGAGCGCGCCGTGCGATCTGCGGGTCGCCGGGCAGGCGGTGCTGCGCTACCAGCAGGCCGCGGCCGACCTGCTGACACCGCGTCGCGGGGACGAGCACGACGGACAGGGGGAGAGATCATGAGTACGCGGTGCCAGCGCCCCTCGTGCGAGGGTTCCTACGAGGACATGGGCGGCGGTGAGCTGTACTGCGACACCTGCGGCCTCGCGCCGGTCGTGTCGCCCACCGGCATGGTGAGTTCGCCGCCCACGGGCATCGCGGGCGGCGGCAGGGCGCCCGGCGGACCGGACAGCGGCAGCACCTCCCGGCGCACCGGTTCGCAGGCGTCCTCGCGCTCCTCCTCCCGTTCCTCACCGTCCCGGCGCTCGGTCTCGGGGCGGCTCTCCCGTTCCCTGTCGGGCGGTTCCACCTCCCGTTCGGTCTCGGTGCGTTCCTCGGGATCGTCCACCGGCACCACCTCGGGGCGCGGCAGGCTGGGCGCGGGCCTGGTGCTCGTGCCCGACGTGCCGCGGCCCGACCCGCACACCGCGGTGATGGAGAATCCCGAGGTTCCCGAGCGGAAGCGATTCTGCTCGCGCTCCGACTGCGGTGCTCCGGTGGGCCGGGCGCGCGGCGAGCGGCCCGGCCGCACCGAGGGGTTCTGCACCAAGTGCGGCCATCCCTACTCCTTCGTGCCCAAGCTGCGCGGCGGCGACGTCGTGCACGGGCAGTACGAGGTGGCGGGGTGCCTGGCGCACGGCGGCCTCGGCTGGGTCTATCTCGCGGTGGACCGCGCGGTCTCCGACCGGTGGGTGGTCCTCAAGGGCCTGCTGGACACCGGGGACCAGGACGCCATGGCCGCGGCCATCTCGGAGCGGCGCTTCCTCGCGGAGATCGAGCACTCCAACATCGTCCGCATCTACAACTTCGTGGAGCACCTGGACCAGCGGACCGGGTCGCTCGACGGTTACATCGTCATGGAGTACGTCGGGGGGAAGGCGCTCAAGGAGATCGCCAACGAGCGCCGCACCCCGGCCGGGAGGCGTGATCCGCTGCCGGTCGAGCAGGCGTGCGCGTACGGGATCGAGGCGCTGGAGGCGCTCGGCCATCTGCACAGCCGCAATCTGCTGTACTGCGACTTCAAGGTCGACAACGCGATCCAGACCGAGGACCAGCTCAAGCTCATCGACATGGGCGCGGTGCGCAGGATGGACGACCAGGAGTCGGCCATCTACGGCACCGTCGGCTACCAGGCGCCCGAGGTGGCCGAGACCGGTCCGTCCGTCGCCTCCGACCTCTACACCGTGGCGCGGACCCTCGCGGTCCTCACCTTCGACTTCCAGGGGTACACGAACGTCTTCGTGGACTCGCTGCCCGACCCGGACAACATCGAGGTGTTCCGGAGGTACGAGTCCTTCTACCGGCTGCTCGTGCGGGCCACGGACCCCGACCCCGCCCGTCGCTTCGCGTCGGCCGCGGAGATGGCGGAGCAGCTGACCGGGGTGCTGCGGGAGGTGGTGGCCCTTCAGACCGGGCGCCCGCGCCCGGCGCTCTCGACGCTGTTCGGCACGGAACTGCGCGTGACCGACACGGAGTTGTTCGCGGAGCTGACGGACGAGGTGTCCCGGCTCGGCGTGCGCACGGCCCCGGCCGGCGGCCGGGGAGGCTTCGGCCGCCGCCGCGGTGCCGCGCCCGCCGCCGCCCTCCCCTCCCCCGCTCCGGCGGCCTCGGCGGTGGTGGCCCCCTCCTTCGCGGCCCCGCAGCCCGTACCGGCCGGCGCGGCCCCGGTGTACGCACCCGACACCCATGTGCGGGGCGGCACCGGAGGCGGCGGGGCCGTGTACGCGCGGCCCCGGGCGGCCGTCCCGGCCCCGCGCGCGGCGCTCCCCGAGCCGGTACTCCCGCCCGCGGCCGGGCCCAGGCTCGCCGTGTTCGACGCGCGGGCGACCGCGCTGGCCCTGCCGGTCCCCCGGGTCGACCCGAACGACCCCAACGCCGGTTTCCTCGCCGGGGTGATGACCTCGGCGCCGACGGAGCTGATCTCGGCGCTGCACGCGGTCCCGTCCCCCTCGCCCGAGACGAGGCTGCGGGAGCTGCGGGCCCGCCTGGAGATGGGTGAACTCGACTCCGCCGTACGGGCGCTGACGGCGGTCGAGGCGCAGCACCCGGACGACTGGCGGGTCGTCTGGTACCGCGGGCTCACCTCCCTGGTGACCGGCGACAAGGAGAACGCCGCCCTCTCGTTCGACGCGGTCTACGATGCCTTCCCCGGTGAGCCCGCACCCAAGCTGGCGCTGGGCGTCTGCGCCGAGATGCTGGGCCAGCTGGACAACGCGGCGGAGTACTACGGGCTGGTGTGGGCGACCGACCCGAGCTTCGTCAGTGCCGCGTTCGGCCTGGCCCGGGTGCAGATCGCCGCGGGCGACCGGGCCGCGTCGGTGCGCACGCTGGAATCCGTACCGGAGTCCTCGATCCACTACACCGCGGCCCGGGTGGCGGCGGTGCGGGCCCGGCTGCGCGGACGGGCGCCGCACGAGCCGCTGATCGAGGACCTCTCGGCCGCCGCCGACCAGGTGACGGCGCTGAAGGGCTTCGGCCTGGACGCGGTGCGGCGTGAGCAGTTGTCCACCGAGGTACTGGGGACGGCGCTCGACTGGGTACTCTCCGGTAGTCCCACAGCTCAGCCGTCCGGACCGGCCTCCCCCGCGGTCGTGGGCCCGAGGGCCGTGCTGGGCAGTGAGCTGGACGAGCGGGGCCTCAGGTTCGGTCTCGAACGCTCGTACCGGATGCTCGCCCGGCTCGCGCAGCGGGGCGACGAGAGGATCGAACTGGTGGAGCGGGCCAACCGTTTCCGCCCCCGGACCTGGGTGTGAAGATGTCACAGAGCCACCAGCAGGCCTCCTTGCCGGGATGCCCCAGCTGCGAGGAACCGCTGGAGCCGGGCGACCTGTTCTGCGGGGCGTGCGGCTACGACCTGTCGGCCGTGCCCGCGCCGCCGGGCGACCGCCCGACGGTCGCCATCACCGTGCCCGCGCGGAGCGCCGGCGCCCCCGCCGCCGGTCAGGTCGACTGGCCGCGTGCCGCGGAGACCGACAGCTCCGATCTGCCGGCCCCCACGCACCGCCCCGCCGACCTGCCGGGCGTCGACTCGGGTGGCAGGCCCCTGCCCACCGCCGCCCCGGCGGCGGTCCGCTTCGACCAGCCGGACGGCCCGGCCTCCACCGAGGACGCTTCGGACGACACCGCGGGCGACTTCGAGCTCGCGGCGCCCGATCCCCGTACGGCGGAGCACTCCGCCGCCGCCCCGGCGGCCGGTGCCCAGGTGTGCGTGGCGTGCCGATCGGGCCAGGTGGACCCGGACGGCTACTGCGAGAACTGCGGCCACGCCCAGCCGCGCGAGCGCGACCACATGGAGCAGGAGCTCGGTGCGGTGGCCGCGGTCAGCGACCGGGGTCTGCGCCACCACCGCAACGAGGACGCCTTCGCGGTGTCCTCGACCGCTCTGCCCGACGGGTCGCCCGCCGTCGTCGCGATCGTGTGCGACGGCGTCTCCTCCGCGAGCCGCCCGGACGAGGCGTCGGCCGCGGCGGCGAGCGCCGCCAACGAGTCGCTGCTGGAGTCACTGCCGCAGGGGACGCATCCGCAGCAGGCGATGCACCAGGCCATCCTGGCCGCGTCCGAGGCCGTCAACTCCCTGGCCCAGGAGCCGGGCCGGGCCATGGAGCACGATCAGCACCGCCACCAGAACGCCCCGGCCTGCACCCTGGTCGGCGCGATCACGGCGAGTGACCTGCTCATCGTCGGCTGGGTGGGCGACAGCCGTGTCTACTGGGTGCCGGAGGACCGCTCCAGCCCGCCGGCGCGGCTCACGGAGGACGACTCCTGGGCCGCGCAGATGGTGGCGACGGGTCTGATGAGCGAGGCGGAGGCCTACGCCGACGAGCGCGCCCACGCCATCACCGGCTGGCTGGGCGCCGACGCGTACGAACTGGAGCCGCACACCGCGTCGTTCAAACCGGACCGGCCCGGCCTCGTCGTGGTGTGCACCGACGGCCTGTGGAACTACGCCGAGGCGGCGGCCGACATGGCCGCGGCCGTCCCCGCGGACGCGTACGAACGGCCGTTGCACGGAGCCCGGGTGCTGGTCGGGCACGCGCTCGACGGCGGGGGCCACGACAACGTAACAGTGGCGCTGCTGCCGTTCGCCGTGGCGGCCCGAGGGGCAGGATCGGCCTGAGCCGGGCCCGGGCCCCCTCGTCCTGCCCGTACCGTCTCCTCGCGCCCCCGTCCGCCCGCCCGTTCCTCTTCCGGAACGTGCCTCTGTCTTTCGTCTGACCTATGTGGAGCCTCAAGGAGCCGATGAGATGGCCAACTTCTCGAAGTCCAACGTGCCGCAGTTCTCCGTCGAGGTGTATCAGAACGCGTATCTGCCCGAAGGCGGGCGCGAGGTAAACGCCATCGTCACCGTCACCTCGACCGGCGGCGGTACGACCGGAGGCGTGCCGCTGCCCGGCACGGCACCCGGCGTCGCGGACGCGCCGGGGCGGTCCGCGGGCGCCGCCGTGGTGCTCATGGTCGACTGTTCGGGCTCGATGGACTACCCGCCGACGAAGATGCGCAACGCCCGCGACGCGACGGCGGCGGCCATCGAGACGCTGCGCGACGGCACGCAGTTCGCCGTCGTCGCGGGGACGCACGTGGCCAAGGACGTCTACCCGGGCAACGGGCGGCTGGCGACCGCCGACGCGCAGACCAAGGCACAGGCGAAGGAAGCCCTGCGCCGGCTGAGCGCGGGGGGCGGCACGGCGATCGGGACCTGGCTGCGGCTGGCGGACCGGCTGCTGGGGGCCGCCGAGGTGGACATCCGGCACGGCATCGTCCTCACGGACGGGCGCAACGAGCACGAGGCCCCCGAGGACCTGCGCACCGCCCTGGAGTCCTGCGCGGGCCGGTTCACCTGTGACGCACGAGGGGTGGGCACGGACTGGGAGGTGAAAGAGGTCACGGGTATCGCCTCCGCCCTGCTCGGGACGGCGGACATCGTCGCCGATCCCGCCGGTCTCGCCGCGGACTTCACGCGGATGATGGAGAACGCCATGGGCAAGGAGGTCGCGGACGTGGCCCTGCGGCTCTGGACCCCGGTCGGCGTCGAGATCTTGTTCGTCAAGCAGGTGGCGCCCACGGTCGCCGACCTCACCGGCCGCCGCACGGAGGCCGGGCCCCGCGCCGGGGACTACCCGACGGGTTCGTGGGGCGACGAGTCCCGGGACTACCACGTGTGCGTCAGGGTTCCGCAGGCCGGGATCGGCCAGGAGATGCTGGCGGCCCGGGTGTCCCTGATCCTTCCGCCCGCCTCCGACGGGACCCCCGCGCAGACTCTTTCGCAGGGTCTCGTACGGGCGGTCTGGACGGACGACATGGTGGCGTCCACCTCGATCAATCCCCAGGTCGCCCACTACACGGGACAGGCCGAACTGGCACAAGTCATCCAGCAGGGGCTCGAAGCGCGTAAATCGGGAGACTTCGACGGGGCGACGGCGAAACTGGGCCGGGCGGTGCAGCTCGCGTCGGCTTCCGGAAACGCGGATACTGCGAAACTGCTTTCGAAGGTGGTCGACGTCGTCGACGCGGCGACCGGTACTGTGCGACTGAAAGCGAGGGTGGCCGAAGCGGACGAGATGACACTCGAAACGCGCTCGACCAAGACCGTTCGCGTAAAGAAGTAGCCGGACAAAAGACAACGACACGACCGTGCGGAGAGCCGACCCGGCCGACCGGACGGTGCACCGACCAGCATGGCGGCCTCCGGGCCGGACGAGGAGAGGGGGAAGCGCCGACATGCCGACCTGCCCGAACGGACACCAGTCGGGTTCCGAGGACTGGTGCGAGGTCTGCGGACACCGCATGGCCGGAGCGGGCGCGCCCGCGGGCGCGGTCCCGCCGCCGCCTCCCCCGCCGCCCGCGCCCGGTTACGGCTACCCGCAGGGGACCGGCTCCGGGGAGCCGACCGCCCAGGCCGAACTCTGCCCGCAGTGCCGCACCCCGCGTGAGGCGATGGCTCCGTACTGCGAGGAGTGCCGCTGGAACTTCCTCACGAACACGGCGACGTCGTACACCCCGCTCGCCCCGCAGGGCGGCGTGAGCTCGGGGGTGCCGGGCCTGAACCTTCCGCCGGGCTTCCAGGCCCAGCAGGGGCCGCCGCCGCAGCAGCAGCGGGACCCGTTCGAGTACCAGGGCTCCCGCCCTTCGCAGGTGAACCGGCCGGCCGAGCCGCTCTCGCCCGAGCAGGGCTCCCGGCCCGGTCTGCCGGAACAGGGAGAGCGGCCGGGGCCGCCTCCGCCGCCCGCGTTCCAGCAGGGGCCTCCGCCGGCCTTCCAGCAGGGGCCGCCGCCTCCGCCGGCGTTCCAGCAGCAGTCGCCGTCGCCGTTCGAGCAGCAGGAGCAGGGCCGGCAGGGGCAGCAGAACCCGCCCGGTCCGCCCTCCCCGTTCGCCCCGCAGGGTCCGCAGGGCGGTCCGGGTCCGCAGGGTCCGCAGGGACCGCAGGGCGGTCCGGGTCCGCAGGGGCCGCAGGGCGGGACCCAGGCTCCGCCCTCGCCGTTCGACCCGCAGCGGCAGGGGCCGCCGGCCCCTCCCGCCTTCCAGCAGCAGTCCGCGCCGCCCGCCCCCGCCCAGCCACAGGCTCCGCAGCCCGGCGGGGACGACGACTGGATGCTGCCGCCGCCCTCGCGCCAGCAGCCTCCGCAGGGCTTCCAGCAGGGCCCGCAGGCACCGCAGCCCCAGGCGCCCCAGCAGCAGTTCCCCGGACAGGGGCACGCCCCGGGCGGCAGGGACCAGGGGCCGGGCAGCTGGACGGCCGTCATCGCCCCGGACCGTGACTACTTCCTCGCGATGATGCAGCGCAGCGGCCCGGAGGCGACGGGGCTCAACCTGCCCGCGTACTCCCCGGAGCAGCGCCTCGCGCTCACCGGCAACCAGATCACCATCGGGCGCCGCCGGCACAGCACCGGCGAGTCCCCCGACATCGACCTGGCCAGGCCTCCGGAGGACCCGGGCGTCTCGCACCAGCACGCCGTGCTGGTGCAGCAGCCGGACGGAAGCTGGGCCGTCGTCGACCAGAACTCGACGAACGGCACGACGCTCAACGGCGCCGAGGACCCGATCCAGCCGTACGTCCCCGTCCCGCTCCAGGACGGCGACCAGGTGCACGTCGGTGCCTGGACGACCATCACGGTCCGGCGCGACTGATCCGGCGGGTCCGGAAGGCGACCGGATCCGGACCGGGGTCCTAGGACCCCGGTCCTCCGCCGGTGCGTCTGCGACGATGGACGGGTGACAGAGATTCCGCGCGACACGCTTCAGGAGCAGACCTTCTACGAGCAGGTCGGCGGCGAGGAGACGTTCCGGCGCCTGGTGCACCGCTTCTACCAGGGCGTCGCGGACGACCCGCTGCTGCGCCCGATGTACCCGGAGGCGGATCTCGGCCCGGCCGAGGAGCGATTCACCCTGTTCCTGATGCAGTACTGGGGCGGGCCGCGCACCTACAGCGACCAGCGGGGCCATCCCCGGCTGCGGATGCGTCACGTCCCCTTCAGGGTGGACAGGGCGGCGCACGACGCCTGGCTCGGCCACATGCGGGTCGCGCTCGACGAGCTCGGGCTCCCTCCGGAGCAGGAGCGGCAGTTGTGGGACTACCTCACCTACGCCGCGGCCTCGATGATCAACACCGCGGACTGACGCCATGTGCGGATTCCGGTACTCCGCCGCCGCATAACGGTCACGATCCCATCAAGGTCCGCCCACAAGCGGTTTCCAGCTGCCCTGTGCTCTGAAAGCATCCGGGGGACGTCGGGGGCGTACAGGGTGTACGGGGCGTGGCGCTGCTGAGTTTCGGGGGATCAGGTGACGGGGTTCGTCCTTCTGCGGGTTCGCGCGCACCGGCTCCTGCTCACGGCGGCCGTGCTGGCCGTCCTGCTCACCACCTGTGTGCTGGCGGCTCTCACCGCGTTCTCGGGGTCCATGGGGGACGCCGCCCTGCGGCACACGCTCACCCACCGCTCCGCCACGCAGGCGTCACTCCTGGTCTCCGCCGATGTGGACCGCGAGCGGCGCGAGGAGGCCGACGCCACGGTGCGCCGGGCGGCCCGCGACACCTTCGGCGGGCTGCCGGTGACCGTGCGGAAGCTGGAGAGTTCCGGGCCCTACGCCCTCCCCCGCAGCTTGCAGACGCCCGCCGAGCGGCGTGGCGAACCCGATCTGACGCATCTCGCCTCCCTCGACCGCAGCCGGGTCCGCCTCACCGAGGGCCGTATGCCGGACGCCGGAGCCGGGGCCGCCGGGGACCCCGTGCAGGTGGCCCTGCCGCGCGCCTCCGCCGAGGCCCTGAAGCTGGCGCCGGGCGCCCGGCTGACGCTCACCGACCGGCTGAAGGAGACCCCGCTGCGGATCGAGGTCACGGGCCTGTACGAAGCGTCCGACCAGGCCGATCCGTACTGGCAGTTGGACCCGCTGCGCGGGCGCGGGATACGCGAGGTCGTCTTCACCACCTACGGCCCGCTGCTCGCCGATCCGGCCGTGCTGGGTTCGGGACGGCTCACCGCGGGGCCGGTCTCCTGGCTGGCCGCCGCCGACTTCCGTACGGTCACGACCGGCCGGACCGAGGCGCTGCGCCGGGCCGCGACGCAGGGGCCGAAGGCGCTGTCGGCGGCTCCGGTGTTCGGTGACGGGGCCACGGTGCGGACATCGCTGCCGACGGTCGTCGACCAGGTCGAACGGGCGCTGCTGGTCTCCCGCTCCACGATCATGATCGTCGCCGTCCAGCTGGTCCTGCTCGCCGGCTACGCCCTGCTGCTCGTGGCCCGGCTGCTGAGCGGCGAGCGCGCCGGGGAGACCGAACTGCTGCGTGCCCGGGGCGGTTCGCGGGGCCGGATCACCTCGCTCGCCGCGATCGAGGCGCTGCTGCTCGCCGTGCCCGCGGCCGTGGCCGCCCCGCTGCTGGCAGGTCCGCTGACCGGGCTGCTCGCGGACCGGAGCGAGCTGGGGCGGATCGGGCTGCGGCTCGACGGCGGCGCCACCGGCACGGTCTGGCTGGTCGCCGCGGCCGTCGCCCTGGCCTGCGCGCTCGCGGTGGTCGCCCCCGCGCTGACGGCGGGTGCGGGCGGGCGCAGGGACTCCCGGGCCGCCGCGCTGCCGACGCCGGTGCGGGCCGGCGCCGACCTCGCGCTGCTGCTGGTGGCCGGGGTGGCGTACTGGCAGCTGGACCGGCAGACCGGCACGGCGGGCGGCGGCGCCCTCAGCGGCGACCGGAAGGGCGAACTGGGCATCGACCCGCTGCTGGTGGCCGCCCCCGCGCTCGCCCTGCTGGCGGGCACCGTACTGACCCTGCGGCTCCTGCCTCCCGCGGCGCGGCTTGCGGAGCGGCGCGCGGCAGGCGGGCGAGGGCTGTTCACGGCGCTGGCGGGCTGGCAGTTCAGCCGACGGCCGCTGCGGGGCGCGGGCCCGGTGCTGCTGCTGGTCCTCTCGGTCGCGATGGGCATGCTGGCGGTCGGTCAGAGCGCGTCCTGGGACCGTTCGCAGGGCGACCAGGCGGACTTCAGGTCAGGTGCCTCGGTGCGCGTGGTGGGCGCTCCGGCCGGCGACCCGGCGAAGGCTGCGGCGTACACGGACCTCCCGGGCGTACGGGAGGCGGCTCCGGCGTTCCGTACGACGGTGGACCTCTCCGGAGGGCGGACGGCCGAGGTGCTCGCCCTGGACACCGCGCACGCCGACGAGGGGATGCTGATGCGGGAGGACCTGGCGGGAACGTCCCCGGAGCGGCTGTTCGCCGCGATCGCCCCGCCGGCGACCGGACGGACGGGGGTGGTGCTGCCCCCGAACAGCACCCGGGTGCTGTTCGAGCTGCGGATCCGCGACGTCTCGGCGCCCGGCGGGAGGTCCCCATCGGGCGCTGCGCCGCTGGTCAGCGTGTTGCTGGAGGACCGTTACGGCCTCGGTTACCGGGTCGGAGCCGGGACCGTGCCCGTCGACGGCGGCGCGCACACCCTGTCCTTCCCCGTCTCCGCCTCCGGCGGTCTGGCCGTGACCGGCTTCGAGGTGGACGGCGAGGTCCCCGAGGGACGCTCCGAGAAGCGGCAGGTGTCGGTGACGGGCCTCCGGGCGCTCACCGCCGGCGGGGCCGAGCGGCCGGTGCCGGCGTCGGAGGGGGTGCGCTGGCAGGCGGGGGCGACCATGACCGAGGCGGGCGAGACACGCTCGGGCGAGCAGGTGCGGGCGGTGACCGGCTCGGGCGCCGCGCCCTCCTTCCGCTACGGCACGGGGGCGGCCCTGCCGGACGACTCCTTCTTCGGCAGCGAACCCGTCAGCACGCTCCGGATCACCGCGGCCCGCCCGGCGGCCCCGGCGCTGAAGGCCGTGGCCACCGACGCGTACCTGGCGTACGCGGGGGCGAAGCCCGGCCAGGAGATCGATCTCACGCTGGCGGGCAACACCGTCCGGGTGAAGCTGGTGACGTCGGTGCGGCAGGTGCCGACCACCGGCACCGGTGCGGCCGGAACGGGCTCCGCGGAGGCCGCCGGTCCTGGCGCCGACGCGTCCACGAAGCCCGGGGGCAGCCTGCTGCTGGACCTGCGGGCCGTCTCCGAGGTGCTGGCGCACCGGTCGGGGGCCACCCTGGCGCCCAGCGAGTGGTGGCTGAGCACCGCGCCCGGGCAGGGTCCGGAGGTGGCGGCGCACCTGCGTGCGCTGCCGGGCACCGATCCCGCGCAGGTGCGGGTGCGCGACGAGGTGGCGCGGGAGCTGGCGGACGACCCGCTCGGAGCGGGCCCGCGGTCCGCGCTGCCGGCGGTCGCGGTGGTGGCCGCGGCGCTGGCCGCGGTCGGCTTCGGTGTCGGCCTCGTGGGGTCGCAGCGCGAACGGGCCGCGGAGTTCGCCGTGTTGCGGGCACTGGGGGCGTCCCGCAGGCGGCTGGCCCGGATGCTGGCCGCCGAGCAGGGCGTACTGATCGCTCTCGCCCTGCTGATCGGCCTCGCCCTCGGCGCGGTGCTCACCAGGGCTGTGGTCCCGCTCGTCGTGCTGACCGGGCAGGCCTCCCGGCCCGTGCCGGACGTCCTGGTGCTCCTGCCGGCCGGGCAGGTCGCGGTGCTGCTGGGCTCGGTCGCCGCGCTGCCGTTGCTGATCGTCGCCGCGATCACGCTGCGCCGTGCCGATCCCGCGGTATCGCTGCGCCACCAGGGGGACAACTGACATGAACGCCGCCAAGATCCCGGCCGCCTGTGCCCCCTGGGTGCGGACGAGGCTGCGTACCGCCCCCGGCGTCTCGGCCGCCCTGGCGGCCCTGGTGTTCCTGACCGCCTTCCTCGCCGCCGTCTTCCCCCGGGCGGTGGACGCGTACGAGTCGCAGGCGCTGCGCCACGACCTCACGACCGCGGCGCCCGGACAGAGCGTGCTGGAGGTGACGACGCCGCCGCCCGCTCTCGGGCAGGCACCCTCGGTCCGGGAGGCCGCGATGCGGGAGGAGGCCCTGTCCGAGGCCGACGAGGCACTGACGGCGGCGCTCGCCGATCCTCTGCGGGCCGACACGGCGAACTCCTCGTACGGGGTGCACACGACGACGCCCCTCGTCGCGACCGAGCCCTGGCTGCCCCGGCCGAACGCGCTCCCGCCGCAGCTCACCTACGCCGCCCCGGCCGCCCTCTCCGAGCACAGCACGCTGCGGGCGGGCCGCTGGCCGGTGGTGCGGGGCCAGGTGACCCTCGCCACCCGTGAGGTGGAGGCAGCAGTCACCCGGGAGACCGCGGCGGAGCTGGGGATGAAGCCGGGCTCGACGATCGCGGTGCCCACCCAGAACGGGCAGACGCTGACCGTACGGATCACCGGCGTCGTCACGCCGCTTCGCCCGGAGAGCGGCTACTGGGCGGTCGATCCGCTGTACCGCGCCCCCTCCCTCGTGAGGGACCCGCAGTCCCCCGTCCCCACCTTCTACTGGGCGGCGGCGCTGCTGCTGCCCACGGACGCGGCCCCTGCGCTGCTGGCCACCAGCGGCGACCCGGAGCTGTACTGGCGTCTCGCGCCGGACGCCACCGGCCTCACCTCCTCCGACGCACCCAGGATCAGCAGGGCCGTCGCCGCGATGGAGAGCGGCCCCGAGCTCCTGACCCTGCGCGACATCACCGGGCCGAACACCACGCTCACCACCGACCTGGACGCGATCCTCGGCGCGTACGCCTCGACGCGTACCGCGATCGGCCCCGTCGTCACGGTCGCGGCCGTGGGCATCGGGGTGGTGGGCGCGGTCGTCCTGCTGATGACCGGCGGACTGATCGGCGCGCGCCGCCACCACGAACTGGCGCTGCTGCGCTCGCGCGGCGGCTCGCTGCGGGGCATCGGCGGACGGCTGCTGGCCGAGACGGCCGTGGCCGTGCTGCCCGCGGCGGCGCTCGGGCTGCTGGCGGCGGTCCTGCTCGTCCGCGAGGCGCGGTTCCTGCCCGCCGCCACGGCCGCCGCGGCGGTCGCCGTGCTGGTCTGCGCCGCGCTGCCCGTTCGTACGGCGCTGCTCCACCGCAGGCCGCTGCTGCACGGGGCGCGCGAGGACATGACGGCCGCTCGGCCGAGCCGCCGGCGTACGGTCGCCGAACTCACCGTGCTCGTCCTGGCGGTGGGCGCGGTCGCCGCGCTGCGCCGTCGCGGTACGTCGACGGGTTCGGGCGCCGATCTGCTGGTCAGCGCGGCTCCCGTGCTGGTGGGGCTGATCGCCGCGCTCGTCCTCGTGCGGCTCTACCCGCTGCCGCTGCGGCTCGCCGCCCGGCCGGTGGCGAGGCTGCGCGGCGCGGTCGGCTTCCTGGCGCTGGCCCGAGCCGGCCGGGCCCCGTCCAGCGGCACGCTGCCGCTGCTGGCGCTGCTGATCGCGCTGACCACGGCGGCGTTCGGGGGGTCGGTGATCGCGGGGATCGCGGACGCGCGGGACGACGCGGCGCTGCGGGCCGTCGGTGCGGACGCCCGGATCAGCGGGGAAGGCGGGCTCGCCCCGCTCTCCGACGGCGTCGTCCGGCAGGTCCGCGCGGTGGACGGCGTCGAGGACGTCGCCGCCGTCCGCATCGAGTACGGCACACCGCTGGCGGCTTCGCGGGACGTCAGGTCGGACACGGAGCGCGCGACCCTGCTGGGCGTCGATCCCGGCTCGTACGCCCGCCTGGCGCGCGGGACCGGGCTGCCCGCCTTCCCTGCGGCGGCGCTGAAGGGCGCCGGAGAGCGGGGCGGGGTGCTTTTGGCCGTCGCCTCACCGGCGCTCGCCGAACGTCTCGGCGACCGGCCGTTCACCGTCCGGTCGCAGGCCGGGGACATCGAGGTGCGGGTCGCCGCCGCCCTGACGCGCACCTCGGCGGTGGACGACTCCGACTTCCTGATCGTCGACGCCCGGGACCTCACCCTGGGCGCTCCCACGACGCTGCTGGTCACCGGCGCCTCACTCGACGGCGAGCGGCTGCGGGCCACCGCCCGGGAGGCGGGGCCGGACTTCCAGGTACGGCTGCGGTCGGCGGCGCGCGGGGCGTTCACCGACACACCGATGCAGTCGGGCGCGGAACGGATCTACGCGGCGGCCGTCGCGGCGGGCGCCGGATACGCGCTGCTCGCCGTCGGCCTGTCGCTGCTGCAGACGGCCCCGGAGCGCACCACGCTCCTGGCCCGGCTGCGGACCATGGGGCTCACCACCCGGCAGGGCAGGCGGCTGCTCGCGTTCGAGGCGATGCCCCAGGCACTGCTGGCCGCGTTCGGCGGGCTCCTCGTCGGCTGGGCGACCATCGCCCTGCTGGCGCCGGGAATCGACCTGGACGCGCTGGCCCTGGCGGGCGGCGCGCCGTCGGCCCCGCACACCGCCACGCTGCGGACCGACGCGTGGTCGCTGGGCCTTCCGGCACTCGGTGTGGTCGTCCTCACCGCCGCCGTGGCCGGCGTCCAGGCGTGGTGGTCGGGCCGCCGCGGATCGATCAAGGAACTCAGGGCAGGAGACACCCGGTGACGTCATCGACAGAGACCACCCTGGCGGAGCTCGAACAGCGGGCCGCCGCCCGTCGGGACCGGCCGTCGTACGGGCACGACGCCCTGATCGCGTGCGACCGGCTGGTGCGCATCTTCTCCGCGGACGGGGTGGAGGTGCAGGCCCTCCAGGGCCTCGATCTGCTGGTCACCGAGGGCGAGTTGATGGCCCTCGTCGGCGCTTCGGGCAGCGGGAAGTCCACCCTGATGAACATCCTGGCCGGCCTGGACGTGCCCACGGCGGGCTCGGCGAAGGTGGCGGGCTGCGACCTCCTGGCCATGGGGCAGAAGGAGCGGCTGCGCTACCGCCGCGATGTGGTCGGCTTCGTCTGGCAGCAGACCTCACGCAATCTGCTCTCGTATCTGACAGCCGTCCAGAACGTCACGCTGCCGATGCAGCTGCGGGGCGGCGGCCGGAACCGCGAACGGGCGGCGCGCGCCGAGTCGTTGCTGGAGATGCTGGAGGTCGCGGACTGCCGCGACCGCCGCCCCGCCCAGATGTCCGGCGGACAGCAGCAGCGGGTGGCGATCGCGGTGGCGCTGGCCAACAACCCCTCGGTGCTGCTCGCCGACGAGCCGACGGGTGAGCTGGACTCCGCCACGGGCGAGCAGGTGTTCGCCGCGTTCCGCCGGGCCAACGAGGAGCTCGGCACGACGATCGTGATCGTCACGCACGACCAGGCGGTGGCCGACGAGGTGCGCCGCACGGTCGCCATCCGCGACGGGCGTACGTCGTCCGAGGTGCTGCGGCGGACCGAGGTGGACGCGGCGACGGGCCAGGAGTCGCAGGTGGCGCGGGAGTACGCGATGCTCGACCGGGCCGGCCGGCTGCAACTGCCGGCGGACTACACCGAGGCACTGGGGATGGAACACCGGGTGATGCTGGAGCTGGAGCAGGACCACATAGGCGTGTGGCCGGACGCCTCCGGGAAGTGAACCCCGGGCCTGTGAGTCCTGCGGCGCCGGGGTGGCGCACCGGTACCTGACCGTGGCCCTCGGAACACCCGGCTGGCGCGCCGGGCCCTGACCGTGGCGCTCGGAACACCCGGGGGTGAGGGCACGCGGAACGCTCGGCTCCCGGAGCGCTCGGCTGGGCGGCCCGGGGCACCCGGTGGCGCGGCATGCGGCGCCCGGGTGGGCGCCGGGCCCGAGGGCTCAGGCCGTCCCGACCGTCACGGCGAGAGTGCCGAGGCCTCCGCCCGCGCCGCGCAGGGCGATCGAGCCGAAGGGGGTGCGCAGCCGCAGCCAGGAACCGGAGGCCAGCAGGGCGACGGGGAAGCCGGGCGAGGCGCGCAGGAAGCCGAGCGACTGGGCCGCGTGCACGGCACGCAGCGGAAGCTCCGTGTCCCCGACCCTCCGGGACCAGATGTCGCGGCCGATCAGATCGCGTTCCGCCCGGTTACGCCGCTCCTCCGGCAGGGCCGCGTCGCGCGCCCGGAACTCGGCGACGGCGTCGGCCAGCGAGGTACGCAGGTCGGCGGGGCCCGGCAGCCCGGGGCGCTCCTGCCAGCCGCCGCGCGGCGGCAGCAGGCCCGCCCAGGGAGGACCGGTGACGGGCTGTGGCAGATGGGCCACGCCCGCGGGTTCGGTGGTCCCGTCGGTGTTCAGCGCTTCGAGGAGTTCACCGGCCGAGACGGTCACGTCGATGTCGTGGACCTCCGGCAGCCGGACGGTGCGGATCGCGAGCACCTCGAACGACGGCGGGCGGCCGAACACCGCCAGCGCGCCGCCGCCCGCCTGGAGACGGACGGCGGCGGCCCGGTCGTAGTGCAGCAGCCTCCCGAGGAAGGCGGCGAGATCCGCCGCCTCCCTCGCGTCGGCGAACCGCAGCGACCGTACAGGCACAGTCATGCGACGGCGGGCTCCTGGTCGAGGTACTCCTGGAGGAAGAGCTTCTCCTCGGCGGTGATCCGCCGGGGCCGCCCCGCCGCCAGGTCGTACGGCACGACGATCGTCGAAGCCCGCACGTAGACCTGCTCGGGGTCCTTGATCTCGTACGCGATCGTCAGCGACGCGGCGGTTATCTTCGTGACCCAGGACTCGACGGTCACCGGGGCGTGCCGGTGGACCAGCGGGCGCACGTAGTCGATCTCGTGCCGGGCCACGACGGAGCCGCCTGAGAAGGACGGCGAACCGTCCCCGGGCGCCAGCCGGAACATGAAGTCGATGCGCGCCTCCTCCAGGTAGCGGAGGAAGACCACGTTGTTCACGTGGCCGAAGGCATCCATGTCCGACCAGCGCAGCGGGCAGTCGTAGATGTGACGGGCCAAGTCGATCAGCCTCGCGTGAGCTTCTTGTACGTGGCACGGTGCGGGCGGGCCGCGTCCGCTCCGAGACGATCGATCTTGTTCTTCTCGTAGGACTCGAAGTTGCCCTCGAACCAGTACCACTTGGAGTCGCCCTCGTACGCCAGGATGTGCGTGGCGACGCGGTCCAGGAACCAGCGGTCGTGGGAGATGACCACAGCCGCACCGGGGAACTCCAGCAGCGCGTTCTCGAGCGAGGAGAGGGTCTCGACGTCGAGGTCGTTGGTCGGCTCGTCGAGGAGCAGCAGGTTGCCGCCCTCCTTGAGCGTCAGCGCCAGGTTCAGGCGGTTGCGCTCACCACCGGAGAGCACACCGGCCGGCTTCTGCTGGTCCGGGCCCTTGAAGCCGAACGCCGAGACGTAGGCCCGCGACGGCATCTCGACCTGGCCGACGTTGATGTAGTCCAGCTCGTCCGAGACGACGGCCCAGAGGGTCTTCTTCGGGTCGATGTTGGCGCGGGACTGGTCGACGTAGGAGATCTTGACCGTGTCGCCGACCTTGATGGCGCCGGAGTCGGGGGTCTCCAGGCCCTGGATCATCTTGAACAGCGTGGTCTTGCCCGCGCCGTTCGGACCGATGACGCCGACGATGCCGTTGCGCGGCAGCGTGAACGACAGGTCGTCGATGAGGACCTTGTCGCCGAAGGCCTTGGAGAGGTTCTCGACCTCGACGACGATGGACCCGAGACGCGGGCCCGGCGGGATCTGGATCTCCTCGAAGTCCAGCTTCCGCATCTTGTCCGCCTCGGCCGCCATCTCCTCGTAACGGGCGAGACGGGCCTTGGACTTGGTCTGGCGGCCCTTGGCGTTGGACCGGACCCACTCCAGCTCTTCCTTGAGCCGCTTGGCGCGCTTCTCGTCCTTGCGGCCCTCGACCTTGAGGCGGGCGGCCTTCTTGTCGAGGTACGTGGAGTAGTTGCCCTCGTAGGGCAGGGCGCGGCCCCGGTCGAGCTCGAGGATCCACTCGGCGACGTTGTTCAGGAAGTACCGGTCGTGCGTCACGGCGACGACGGCGCCCGCGTACTTCGAGAGGTGCTGCTCCAGCCAGTTCACCGACTCGGCGTCGAGGTGGTTGGTGGGCTCGTCGAGGAGGAGCAGGTCCGGGGCCTCGATGAGGAGCTTGCAGAGCGCCACACGGCGCTTCTCGCCACCGGAGAGGTTCACGACGGGCCAGTCGCCGGGCGGGCAGCCCAGGGCGTCCATGGCCTGCTCCAGCTGGGCGTCGAGGTCCCACGCGTTGGCGTGGTCCAGGTCCTCCTGGAGCTTGCCCATCTCGTCCATCAGCGCGTCGGAGTAGTCCGTCGCCATGAGCTCGGCGACCTCGTTGAAGCGCTTGAGCTTGCCCATGGTCTCGGCGGCGCCGTCCTGGACGTTCTCCAGGACCGTCTTGCTCTCGTCGAGCTCGGGCTCCTGCATGAGGATGCCGACGCTGAAGCCGGGCGAGATGAAGGCGTCACCGTTGGACGGCTGCTCCAGGCCCGCCATGATCTTCAGCACCGTGGACTTACCGGCACCGTTGGGTCCCACGACACCGATCTTCGCGCCGGGCAGGAAGTTCAGATTGACGTCATCGAGAATCACCTTGTCGCCGTGCGCTTTGCGCGTCTTGCGCATGGTGTAGATGTACTCAGCCAAGAGAAACCGTCCGGCAGCAATAGAGGGGTGGGCAGATACACCCATCTTGCCTGACGTCCGCGCCCGGACGGAAACCCGTCCGGTCCCCGGTACACCCGCAGGGGCGTACCGGGGGCACCCGTGAGGGCGTACCGGGGCATGCGAGGGCCCGGTACGGATGTCCGTACCGGGCCCTCACCGGCGCCTTCCCGTGCTGCGCCCGTGCTCAGCGCTCAGTCACTCACCGTTGCTCTGCGGCTTCTTCCGGCGGAGGAAGAAGACCGCGCCGCCGCCGAGGACGACCAGGGCGATGGCGACACCCGCGATCACGGGGGTGGCACTCGAACCGCCGGTCGCGGCGAGGTCACCCTCGGCACCGGTGGAGCTGGTGCCGGTCTGGGCGGGGACCGGCTCGGAGCCGCTCTGGGTGCCGACGCCGTCACCCGGGGTGGGGGTACCGGCGGTCTCGCAGTCCAGGACGCCCTTGAAGTTCTTGCTGAACCCGCCGGGACCGGTGATCGTGAAGTCGTACGCCTGGTCCTCGGCGACCGGGATGGTCACTGTGCGGGTCTCGCCCGCGGCGATGGTGTGCTCGGCACCGGCCAGCTCGAAGGTGAACGGCTCGTCGCCCTTGTTGCTCGCGGTGATGTCCACGCCGCCCTTGGCGCAGTTCTTCTGCGCGGTGAGCGCGGGGACCGCACCCTCCTCGGCCCAGGTGGCGGTCGCGGTGGCCGTGACCGTGGACTGGCTGGAGCCCGCGAGGATCATGGTCTGGCTCTTGGTCAGCCCGGCGAAGACCCGGCCGACCGGCACGGAGGTGGTGGCCTGGACCGTCAGCGCGGCGGAACCGTCGGCCGCGCCCTCGGGGATGTCGAAGTACAGCCCGGCTCCGTCGGCCGCCTGCGTGACCGGCTTGCCGTCCTTGTCGGTGACCGTGACGCCACCCGCGGCGGCGTCGGCGGGCGGGGTCACGGAGACCTGGCCGGCGTCGGTACGGACGGTGACGGGGCCGACCCGCTCACCGGCCTTGCCGGAGACGGCTGCGGGCTCCAGCGCCACGGAGGCCTTGGGCTCGGAGAGGCTCTCGGCGTTCTTCTCCAGCCAGTCCGCGAGCTTCTCCGCGTGCGCGTCCTTGGCCTCGACGTCGGCCTTGTCGGAGAAGCGCCAGATGGCGACCTGGGTGCCGGCGGCGGCGGTCTTCGCGGTGAGCGGCCCGGTGCCCGCCTCTCCGGCGAGCGCCGAGAGGTCGTCGACCTGCGGGTAGGAGTGCTGGAGGATCCAGCGGATCTTGCCCGCGTTCTCGTTGGCGCCCAGCGAGGTCTGGGCCCAGGGGGTCTCCAGGTACTTCGCCCGGTCCTGCGTGGGGTTGTGGATGTCGATGCAGTACGTCTTCAGCTGGCCGCCCCCGTCGACGTCCAGCTCGAAGAGGCCGGCGGGGAGCTCCTGCGTGGCGGGCTCGCCGTTCTCACCCTTCGTACGCAGCAGCGCGCTGTCGTAGGTCTTCAGCCCGTCCAGCACGGCGGTCGCGCCGCCCTGGTGCTGACCCGTCTCGTCGGCCGGAGCCGCCGTGGCCGCGCTCGCACCCACGAGGGTGCCCGCGGCGACCAGTCCGGCGGTCAGGACTGCCGCCGCGGCCTTGACGAGGCCGAGGCCCCGCCCGGTCTCGGTCCGCACCTGGCCGTTTCGCCTGCTCCCGCTCCGGCTCCCTATGGAGCCCTCCGTCGCCGCCGTCGGCGACGAAGTGGATGCTGAAGACACAGAAAACACAGAATTCCCCTCCGGGCGAGACCTTCACGGTTGATGCGCGTGTGGGAGGTGTCTCGCCAGCAAACTCAAGTGCCGCATGAGTACGGGGGAATCGTATGGAGCGAGCGGAGGACAGTCCCCCGTCATAGCGTCAGATAACCATTCCGAATCGCAATCGTTACAGCTCTCTTCGGCGCGCCCCCCTTGTTCAGGACACCGATACCATTTCCGTGGCCGGTTTCTGACGATGCGTAGGCGCCACCAGGGCCGGATCGCCTCTGAGCACCCTCCGGAACGCCGCCGTCCCTTTCGTCAGGTCGTGTCCCACCGCCACGGCCTCGACGTCCACGGAGGTCTTCCAGACGCCCTCCCGCTCCTCCTCGCGCACCTTCAGACGGCCGTGCACGACGAGCGGCTCCCCCACCGAGACCGAACCGGAGAGGTTCGCCGCGAGCGTCCTCCGGGCCCACACCGTGTAGAAACTGGTCCGGCCGTCCGCCCAGACCTGCTGCTCCCGATCCCATCTCCTGGGCGTCACCGCCATCCGGAACCGGGCAGTCGATCCCGCCGCCGTCTCCCGGAAGTCCACCGGTGTGGCGGCGTTCCCCACGAGTGTCACCAAGGTCTCGTTCATTTCCCGTCCCCCGTTTCCCACTGCTTCCCTGTTGCTTTCCGTCCGCTTTCCGGCCCGCCGCCCCGCACCGCACCGATGCGTCGCGACGTCATGCGAGGCACTTCGGCCGCACGCGGTCCCGCACGGTCCGGAACGGTCCGCCGGTATGCGGGCCGGTGTGTCCGTCCGATGCGTTGTCACCATGCTGGACGGAAAGCGGAAATCCTGCGGAAGCCTGTGGATTACCGGCCGGTTGTGGAAAACTCCGTCACCGCCACGTACCTCTCGCGCACCTCCCGGTAGCGCGCCAGTTCCGCCGCCACCGGGTCGAGGACCCGGGCCCTGCCGCAGCCCGCCGCCGCCTCGCGGAGCCGCCGCTCCGCCTCCTGCCCGTATCTGCGCGCGGGCCCTCGGGCAGCGGCGGCGCACGACCACTCGACGAGCGGCCCGCCGATCACGCCGGCCAGCATGAGCAGGGCGGGGACGATGAGGCCGGGCTCCAGCACCCCGACGATCTGGCCGAGCAGCCACAGCCCGCCGAAGAGCTGAAGCAGCGTCATCGACGCCTGGGCCAGTACCGCCGCGGGCCACCACGCGGGGCGCGGCGGCCTTGCGGCACGGCCGCCCGGTGCCCCCGCGAGGGGAGCGCCCGCCCTGCCCGCCAAAACCGCCCCGCGCCCCGCCGAGCCCGTGGCCGTGCCCGGTGTTCCCTTCCGCGCGCCCGTGGAGGCGGTCTCACCGCCCGATCGGCCGCCCCGGCCGCCCGCTCCCGACTGCGCGGCCCGGGACAGCTCGTCCAGCGCCTCCGGCAGCCCTTTCGCCCCGCCCACCGCCGCCTCGCGCACGGCCTGCGCCCAGGGCGCCGGCAGCCCGTCGACCGCGTCGTCGGCCAGCTTCCGTACGGCCTGCTCCACCCGCTGCCGGGCGGTGAGCTCCTCCTCCGGGGGAGCGAGAGCCTGCGCCATCAGGTCCAGCCCGCCGAGCTGCCGGGTGGACTCGTACCAGCGCCACAGCCGCAGCCACGGCGTCCCGCAGGCCCGTCCGGCGTTCCTGCGCCACTCACGTTCCGCCGCCTGCCCGGCCGCCGCCGCACCGACGGCCTCCGCGAGCCGGTCCGTGAACTCCTCACGGGCGCGCTCCCCCAGACCCGGCCGTCCCTCGGCGACGTACACCGGCCGCAGCCGGGCCGCCGCGGCGTCCACGTCGGCGGAGAGCCTGCGTGCCGCGGCCGTCCGGTCCTGGACGAATCTGCCGAGCAGTTCGCGCAGCTCACCGACTCCTTCACCGGTGAGCGCGGACAGCGGCAGGACGGTGGCGCCCGGCTCGCCGTGCTCCCCCACCGCCATGCCGTCCTCGTCGAGCAGTCGGCGCAGATCGTCCAGCACCAGGTCCGCGGCCTCGCCCGGAAGCCGGTCGATCTGGTTGAGGACGACGAAGGAGATCTCGGCGTGTCCGGCGAGCGGTCGCAGATAGCGCTCGTGCAGGGCGGCGTCCGCGTACTTCTCCGGATCGACGACCCAGATCACCGCGTCGACCAGGGCGAGCACCCGGTCGACCTGGTCCCGGTGGCCCGTCGCGGCCGAGTCGTGGTCGGGCAGGTCGACCAGGACGAGCCCTTGCAGGGCCTCGTCGGTGGCCGTGCCTCCCTGGACGGGCCTGCGCCGCAGCCGCCCGGGGATGGCGAGCCGGTCGAGCAGCCCGGCGGCACCGTCGGTCCAGCTGCAGGCGATCGGCGCGGAGGTGGTCGGCCTGCGCAGCCCGGTGTCGGAGATCTGGACGCCCGCCAGCGCGTTGAAGAGGGTGGACTTGCCGCTGCCCGTGGCCCCCGCGATCGCGACGACCGTGTGCCGCGAGGACAGCCTCTGACGGGCCGACGCCTCGTCGAGCACGCGCCCCGCCTCGGCGAGGGTGTCCCCGTCGAGCCTCGCGCGGGAGAGCCCGACCAGTTCGCGCAGGGCGTCGAGCCTCGGCCGCAGCGGGCTGCCGGGCAGCCCGTACGCCTCGACCTCCGGGCCGGCGTCCTCCTCGGGCGGCTTGGGCCCCTCCGCCTTCTCCTGGGCGGCCTCCGCCGCGCGACGCGCGATGAGCCCGTCGTCCCAGCGCCGGCCGTCGCTCGCCTCCACGGCCCTCCCGTCCTCCGGCCCCTGCCCGTGGTCCCGGCCCTCGTCAGTGACGGCAGTCATCGCTGCCACCTCTCCTTCTGCAGTACGGACAGCGCGGCGATGAGTTCGGCCTGTGGTTCCGGGGCGACCTCCAGCGCGTCCAGGGGCGCGAGCCGCCGGTCACGCTCGCCGTTCAGGACCTGGTCCAGGCAGGTGGTGAGCAGCGCTCCGCCCTTGTCGCGGAGCCTCAGCGCCCCCTGGGCCCCGATGCGTTCGGCCAGCTGCTCCCCGGCGCCGCGCGCGCGGCGCCCGCCGAGCAGGGCCGCCGCCAGCAGCGCGGCCACCGTCTCCGCGTCCGGCGCGGCATTGCGTTCGAGGAGCCGTGCCTCTTCCTCGGCCAGTTCCTCGAGGACCCGCCGCCAGCGCCGTACGGCCATCCCGATGCGGCCCTGAATGTCCTCGGCCGGTCCCCACCCGCCCGCCTCCCGCCCGGCGTCCTCGAAGCGGAAGATCCCGGCGGCGGGCTCGCGCTGCCAGGTGGAGCGGATCTGCTCGTCGGCGGCTGCGACGGCACACTGCAGCAGGGCCGCCAGGCTCTCGACGAGCGACTCCAGCAGCTCCCCCGCCGTACTGTAGAGCGGGTAGCCGCGCCACCGGGTGCGGGCGCCGCCGGCGAGCACCGCACCGTTCCCGAGCCGCTTGCGCACGCGTGCCAGCTCCTTGCCGTACGACTCCTCGACCACACCGGTCAGCCTCACGGCCGCCGCGTACTGGGCGGCCACGGCGGCGGCCAGCTCGGGCATGCGTACGTTCAGCGAGTCGATGACCCCCGACGCCGTGCGCCCCACGGCCTGCTGACGGGCCGCCGGGTCCTGCACGCGGTGGGTGAGCCAGGCGCGGAGGGGGGCGACCGCGGTGGTGGGCAGCAGTCCGCTGCCCCCGCCCGCGGACTCGGGCAGTTCGGGGATCGTGAAGCGGGGCACGTCCCCCAGGCCGGCCCGGGTCAGCAGGGCCGCGTACTGCCGGGAGACCTCGGCGATGACCTGGTGCGGCACCCGGTCCAGGACGGTGACCAGGGAGGCGTCGTACTCCTTGGCGGTACGCAGGAGGTGCCACGGCACGGCGTCGGCGTACCGGGAGGCCGTGGTCACCATGATCCACACGTCGGCGGCGCAGATGAGCTCGGCGGCGAGGACCCGGTTCCCCACGACGAGCGAGTCGATGTCGGGAGCGTCCAGGAGTGCGAGCCCCCGGGGCAGCGTGGCCGCGGTCTCCACCCGCAGCACGGTCTCGTCGCGGTCCCCTTCGGCCCCGAGGTGATCGAGTCCGTCGGGGTCGGCGGCCTGTCCCGGAGGCAGCCACACCCGGGTCAGCTGGGGCAGCACCCGCACGCCCGCGAACCAGTGGTGGTCGTCCGGGTGGCAGACGAGCACCGGTGTTCTCGTCGTCGGGCGCAGCACCCCGGCCTCACTGACCCGGCACCCCACCAGCGAGTTGACCAGCGTCGACTTCCCGGCGCCGGTGGATCCGCCGATCACCGCGAGCAGCGGGGCCTCGGGATCCTTGAGCCGGGGCACGAGGTAGTCGTCGAGCTGGGCGAGCAGTTCGGTCCGCGTCTGCCGGGCGCGCGGGGCCCCCGGCAGCGGGAGTGGAAGACGCACGGCAGCGACACGGTCGCGCAGGGCGGAAAGTGCGTCGATGAGCTGGGGCCGTACATCCATGGTTACCACATGTGAAGAATGCCCAATTTTGACGCCTTTTTGAAGCGTATAGGCCCCCCTGCGCGGCGAATCTCCCCCGGGGGACAGAGGGGACGAGTGGGGCGCAGGCATAACGAGTGCACAACACCCGGGCCGCGAGGCGCGAAAAGCGGTGCATGAATCGCACCTACCTGCGATTATCGGTTCGCTTCACCGAACCTCCACATCGTGCCACGCAGGTGAAGCAACCGGGACGAGGCGATCTGAGCCCTATCCTTGTCCCGGCACGGTCGCGGATGGCTTGAACGAGCGCCTTCCGGGGCACCAGGCCGACACCCGGCCCCCGTAGCTCAGTGGATAGAGCAGGCGCCTTCTAAGCGCTTGGCCGCAGGTTCGAGTCCTGCCGGGGGCGCAAACAGCCTCTCACCAGCAACAACAGGTGGGAGGCTTTCTATTGCCCACCCAGCCCGGCGCAATCACGCCAAGCGCCTGCACCGCGCTCGACCGCAGGATCCGGTCCTGCCGGGGGCGCTCAGCTCGCACTTCGTCAGCCCTCGCCCGGAGGGCCTTCGCAGGTCACCGCACGGTAGCGAGGGCGGCGTAACGAAGGCGTAAACGCGGGAGCGCCCAGGTCGCGGCGAGGAGAGCCCGGCCTCGTTTGGTGCGCCTACCTCCGGCGCCGCAGGTACCAGGCGGCCACCAGCACGACGAGTACGGCAACCACGAAGGCCCACACGGTCGTTGCGCCGTGGTACGAGCGATATGCGGTCAGGGCGAGCATGCCCCGCCGGGTACCCCGGGGGCGCAGCTTCAGTCGGCGGGCATCGTCCGCCGGCCGTCACCGGCTCCCGGGCGCCGGTCACCGGGTCGGGCTGCCCCGGGGTGCCGCCCGGCCGGTCGAACCGCTCCTCGCGCACCTCTGTCGCCGCAGCGGCCCTCCATGGTACTCATGAAAGTGATTAGTCAGATTCTTGAGTACGGAGATGACACGTGGACGCCGCAGACCTCTTTCGCGCAGCCGTCGACCGGCGGGACCTCGACGCCCTGGACAGCCTGCTCACCGACGACATCCGCCTCAACAGCCCCGTCAAGTTCACGCCGTTCGAGGGCAAGCCGATGGTGATGGGGCTTCTGGGGGTCCTGCTGCGCACCTTCGAGGACTTCCGCTACATCGGCCGGTGCACCGGTTCCGCACAGGCCGGCGACGGGGCCGAGACGCCGTCCACGGTGCTGGTCTTCCGCGCCGAGGCCGGCGGCAAGGAGATCCACGGCATCGACCTGCTGCACGTCGGCGACGACGGGCTGATCAAGGAGATCACCGTCATGGTCCGTCCGCAGTCGGCCGTGCACGCCCTCGGCGAGGCCGTCCTCGCCGGGCTGGTCGCCGACGGGCTGGCCCCCGCGCCCACCCCGTCGTAGCCGCCCGCGGGCCCGGTCCCCGCACGGCCTCGGCGCGCCTCCCGTCAGCGTCCGAGCCGTTCCAGCAGTGCGGGCAGGTCCGCGAACGAGTCCAGCACGTGGTCCGGGGACCCCTCGGCCGCCTCCAGGGTCCCGGCGCGGTACTTGCCCGTCTTCACCAGGGCCCCGGTGAGGCCGTGGTGCTGGGCGCCGAGCACGTCCGACTCGATGTCGTCACCCACCATCAGCGCCTGCTCCGGGCGGGCGCCGAGGTGGGTCAGCGCGGCAGCGAAGAACGTCCCGGAGGGTTTGCCGGTGACGGCGGCCTCGGTGCCGGCCGCCCGTTCCAGACCGAGGAGGAACGCCCCCGTGTCGAGGGCGAGCCCGTCGGCGGTGCGCCAGTACAGGTTGCGGTGCATGGCCACGAGAGCGGCGCCCTGCTGGACGAAACGGAAGGCACGGTCGAGTGCCGCGTAGGTGAAGGCGTCACCGGCGCCGCCGAGCACGACGACGTCGGGCACCGCGGCGTCCGCGTCCTCCTGATCGACGAGGGTCACCCCGGACAGGTCTCCCCGTACGTCACCGGAGCTGATCAGCAGGCAGCGGGCGCCGGGGTGGCGCTCGCGCAGATGCGCCGCCGTGACGGTGGGCGCGGTGAGGATGTCCTCGGCACCCACGGGGAAGCCGGCCCCGGCCAGCAGGTCCGCGATCCGTTCGCGCGTGCGCGAGGTGGTGTTGGTGACCAGCGCCAGGGGAACGCCGACGGCCCGCAGCCGCTCCATGGCCCGTACGGCGCCGGGCAGCGGCTCCCAGGACACGGTGAGCACACCGTCGATGTCGATCAGGACCGCGCCGATTCCGTCCATGTCATCGACCGTCCCCGAGTTGCCCGATCAGCGCAAATGGGGTTGTTTCGAAGGTGGGGTGCGCGTGTGTGCGTCCGCTCCCCCGTTGGAGGTGAACCACCGTGCTGTTCACCGACCGCACGGACGCCGGGCGGCGGCTGGCCGCGGCGCTGCTGCATCTCGGGGGGCGCGATCCGCTCGTCCTCGGACTCCCCCGGGGCGGGGTTCCGGTGGCGTACGAGGTGGCGGAGACCCTCGGTGCACCGCTCGACGTGATCGTGGTCCGCAAACTCGGCGTACCTCACCACCCGGAGCTGGGTTTCGGCGCCATAGGCGAGGGCGGGGTGCGGGTCATCAGCGACGAGATCATGCGCCATGCCGGGGTGCGGGAGAAGGACCTCGTCTCCGTCGAGCGCGCCGAGGAGAGGGAACTCGTCCGCAGGGCGGCGGCCTACCGGGAGGGCCGGCCACGCCTGCCCCTGAAGGGCCGCGCGGTGGTCGTGGTGGACGACGGGGTCGCCACCGGCGCGACCGCCAGGGCGGCCTGCCAGGTGGTACGGGCGCAGGGCGCCGCCCACGTCGTCCTGGCCGTCCCCGTCGCCTCGCCGGACGCGGTCGCCCGGCTCCGCGAGGACGTGGACGAGGTGGTGTGCCTCTCCACGCCGAGCCTCTTCTCCGCCGTGGGTGAGTGGTACCGGGACTTCTCCCAGACCTCCGACGAGGAAGTCGTGGCCCTGCTCGCCCGCGCCCCCAGGCGCCGCGACGACGCCCCGCAGGCCGGGATGGACACGGGCGCGCCGAACGCCACGCGCGTCGGGACGGACGCGGGCGGCACGGACGAGCAGGTCGAGGTGGACGCGGGCGGGGTCCCGCTCGCCGGGGACCTCGCCCTCCCCGCGGGGGCCGGGGCGGTGGTGGTGTTCGCCCACGGCTCGGGCAGCAGCCGGCACAGTCCGCGCAACCGCTCCGTGGCCACGGCCCTGAACCGGGCCGGCCTGGGAACCCTCCTCTTCGACCTGCTCACCCCCGGGGAGGAGGTCTACCGCGCCAACGTCTTCGACATCGACCTGCTGGCCGGACGGCTCGCGGACACCACCCGCTGGGTCCGTGACCGCGTGTCCGTCCCGGTCGGCACCTTCGGGGCGAGTACGGGGGCCGCGGCGGCGCTGCGTGCCGCTGCCGCTCCGGACCCAGGGGTCGGCGCCGTGGTCTCCCGGGGCGGGCGCCCCGATCTGGCCGGGGCGGACCTGTCCGGGGTGCGGGCGCCCACGCTGCTGATCGTGGGCGGCGACGACACCACGGTGATCGATCTCAACCGGCAGGCGCAGGCAGCCCTGCGGTGCGAGCACCGGCTGGAGATCGTCCCGGGCGCCACCCACCTGTTCGAGGAAGCGGGCGCGCTCGACCGCGTGGCGGAGCTGGCACGGGACTGGTTCACGGCACATCTTCTGCCGTGAGCGGCGTGGGTCACGACGCGGAGGGCGCGTCGGCGGAGACGAAGTCCCGCTGGGGGAAGGGGTGGTACCGGCCGGCAGCGGGAGCGCGGCAGGTGCGGCAGGCGCGACCAGGATGCTCTGATCCCCCGTACCGGCCCACGCCCCGGCGTCCCGGCGGGAACCCGCGCCCGGCGAGGTGTTCCCCGTCCACGGGTGCGGCCTACGCTCTCCGCAGCGGTCCGGTGACGGGGGTGAGTGGTCGTGCGGGTGCGGCTGGTGGAAGGCGCGGGCCTTGCGGCGTACACCGAGGGTATCCGGCGGGTGTACGCCGACGTGTTCTCGGCCCCGCCGTGGAACGAGGCCCCCGCAGCGGCTTCGGCGTACGTCGAACGACTCCTCGCGGACGCCCAACGGCCCGGCTTCACGACCGCGTTGGCGTGCGACCCGGCCGGGGCGGACGACGGCCTCGGCCCCGTGGGCGACGCGGAGAGCGGCCCGGCCGGGGCGAGCCACGGCTTCGGCACGGAGGGCGGCGCGGGGGGCGGTCCGAGGGCACGGAGGGGTGACCGCGCGGGCGCCGTGTGCGGATTCGCCACCGCATGGACCACCCCCGACGCCTTTCCCGCCGACCGTAGTTACGGTCATGTGGCGAAGGCGCTCGGCCCCGAGCGGGTCACCGCGTGGCTGTGCGGCGCCCGGGAGG
This sequence comes from Streptomyces argenteolus, assembly GCF_042902585.1. Lineage (GTDB taxonomy): Bacteria > Actinomycetota > Actinomycetes > Streptomycetales > Streptomycetaceae > Streptomyces > Streptomyces argenteolus. The sequence continues at coordinate 366,499 of NZ_JBIBEG010000002.1, read as the reverse complement.
TCGACGAGCTCGCCGTCGTCCCCGCCGCACGCGGAACCGGCGCGGCGGCGGCCCTGCTGACGGCGGTCACCGAGGGGGTGCCCGGCGGCCGTTGCTGGCTGCTGACCTCCGTGCGCGCGGAGGCGGCCCTGCGTTTCTACCGGCGCGAGGGATGGCGCCGGGTGCCCGTGGAGGTACCCGGCAGGGCCGGACTCGTCGTCCTCCTCGGTCCCGGCCATCCGGCGGTGGACACCCTCCCCCGCCGTACCTGAGCGCGAACACCCGCTGCGGACTTGTGAGTTGAGCGATGCACGACCGTTATATGAATCGATTCAAATACGCGGAAGATAGTGGGCTCCCGATGAGCTGTCAAGGGCGCCTGCCCCCATCGCCCCGTTCAGCAAGCAGATCACTGCCCTTCGCGGAACTTCCCGCTATCAACCCATTGACTGTGCCCGCAATCCCCGTTTAGCTTCCGAGCAACCTCATTGAAACCTTTCACGGTGGGCGGAGCGACTCAGCCCCGCTGCTGAGGAGCTCCCATGAACGAGTCCGCCCCGGGCCCTGACCCGGTCCTGGCCCTCAAGGGCGTGAGCAAGTCCTTCGGTGCCGTACGGGCCCTTCAGGACGTGTCCTTGCGGTTGTTCCCCGGCGAGGCCCACGCGCTCGCCGGGGAGAACGGCGCCGGGAAGTCGACGCTGATCAAGGCCCTTGCCGGAGTGCACCGCCCGGACAGCGGCGAGGTGCTCCTCGACGGCGCGCCCGTCGTCTTCCACGGCCCGGCGGACGCACGCGACGCGGGCATCGCGGTCATCTACCAGGAACCGACGCTCTTCCCCGACCTGTCCGTCGCCGAGAACATCTTCATGGGCCGCCAGCCCCGGCGGTCCCTGGGCCGGATCGACCGCAAGGCCGTGCACGGGACCACCGCCGCACTGATGCGCAGGCTCGGGGTCGATCTGGCGCCGGACCGGCCGGCCCGTGGGCTGTCGATCGCCGACCAGCAGATCGTCGAGATCGCCAAGGCCCTCTCCTTCGACGCCCGCGTCCTGATCATGGACGAGCCGACGGCCGCCCTGACGGGCAGTGAGACCGCCCGGCTGTTCTCCGTCGTCCGGGCGCTGCGCTCCGAGGGTGCCGCCGTCCTGTTCATCTCGCACCGGCTCGACGAGATCTTCGAGCTGTGCCAGCGCGTCACGACCCTGCGCGACGGCCGGTGGATCTCGTCCGAGCCGCTGGAAGGGCTCACCGAGGACGATCTGGTGCGCAGGATGGTCGGCCGTGACCTCGACGACCTCTATCCCAAGCAGGCCGCCGAGGTCGGCGAGGTCGCCCTGTCGGTGCACCGGCTGACCCGCGAGGGCGTCTTCCGCGACGTGTCCTTCGACGTCCGGCGCGGTGAGATCGTCGCGCTCGCCGGACTCGTCGGCGCCGGCCGCACGGAGGTCGCGCAGGCGGTGTTCGGTGTCGACCGCGCCGACGCGGGCGAGGTGAAGGTGGCGGGGACGGTGCTGCGTCCCGGTTCGCCGACCGCCGCGATGGACGCCGGGCTCGCGCTCGTGCCCGAGGACCGGCGCCAGCGCGGTCTGGTCATGGATATGTCGATCGAGCGCAACATCGGGCTGACCGGCCTGGGCGAGGTCCGCAGGCGCGGGCTCGTCAGCCGGGCCCTGGAGCACGACCGGGCCGCCGACTGGGCGGTGCGGCTCCAGCTCAAGTACAACCGGCTGGCCGACACCGTGGGCGTGCTGTCGGGCGGCAACCAGCAGAAGGTCGTGCTGGCCAAATGGCTGGCGACCGGCCCCTCCGTCCTGATCGTCGACGAGCCCACCCGGGGGATCGACGTCGGCACCAAGGCGGAGGTCCACCGGCTGCTCTCCTCGCTGGCCGCGGACGGCCTCGCCGTACTGATGATCTCCTCCGACCTGCCGGAGGTCATCGGCATGGCCGACCGGGTGCTCGTGATGCACGAGGGACGGCTCGTCGCGGAGATCCCGCGCGAGAGCGCCACCGAGGAGTCGGTCATGGCGGCGGCCACCGGACGTGACGAGAGGGCAGCGGCATGACCACCACCGTCGAGAGCCCACCGGACACCGCGAAGACCCCGGAGCGCAGTGCCTTCTCCCTCGTGGACGCGGTCTTCCGGGCGCGTGAGATCTCCATCGCCGGGGCGCTGGTCCTGCTGGTCCTGGGGACGTATCTGGCCAACCCGCGCTTCCTGTCCGACCAGGGCGTCAAGGACCTGCTGCTCAACGCGTCGATCCTGGTACTGCTCGCCGTGGGGCAGTCCGCCGTCGTGATCACACGGAACATCGACCTGTCCGTCGGCTCGGTCGTCGGCCTGTCCGCCTTCGCCTGCGGCACGTTCGTCGCCGGGAGCGACCACGGGGTGCTGACCGTGATGCTGCTCGGCACCGCCATCGGCGTGGTCTGCGGCCTCGTCTCCGGCGCCCTCGTCAGCTTCGGCAAGGTCCCGGCGCTGGTCGTGACCCTGGGGATGCTCTACATCATCCAGGGCATCGACTACTGGTGGGCGCAGGGCGAGCAGATCAGCGCCTCCGACGTGCCGGAGGCGGTCCTCGGCCTGGGCAGCGGCGGCGTGCTGGGCATCCCCTACCTGCCGCTGATCGCCCTCGCCCTGCTCGCCGCGACGGCGTACTTCCTGCGCGCCTACCGCTCGGGCCGTGAGCTGTACGCCATCGGGTCGAGCCCCGAGGCCGCGCGCCTCGCGGGCATCCCGATCCGACGCCGGGTCCTCGCCGCGTACGCCTTCTCCGGGGCCGTCGCCGGCTTCGCCGGGGCCCTGTGGCTGGCCCGTTTCGGCACCGTCGTCGCGGACAACGCGCACGGCTGGGAGCTGACCGTGGTCAGCGCCGTCGTCGTCGGCGGTGTCACCATCACCGGCGGCACCGGCACGGTCTGGGGCGCCGCGCTCGGCGCCCTGCTGCTCACCACCATCGGCAGCGTCCTGGTCGTGCTGAAGGTGAACTCCTTCTGGCAGGGCGCCATCACCGGGGCGCTCCTGCTGCTGGCCATCAGCGTCGACCGGATCGTGAACCTGCGGATGACCGCCGCACTGAGGAAGAGGAGCGCCCGTCATGACCACGGCGCCTGACACACACACGGCTCCGCCGTCGCGGAGCTCCCTCGTACAGGGCCTGGCGCTGCGCTGGGACACCGCGGTCGGCGTGCTCCTGGTGGCGGTGCTGGCCGTCGGCCTGGGGAGCACGGAGGGTTTCGGGTCGCGCGAGAACCTCGCGTTCGCCTTCAACGACATCGCCGAGGTCGCCCTGATCGCCCTGCCGATGACCCTGCTGGTCGTCGCCGGTCAGGTGGACCTCTCGGTGGCCTCCATGCTGGGCCTGGGCAGCGCGCTGACCGGTGCGCTGTGGGAGGCGGGCTGGGCCTTCGAGACGATCGTGCCGGTGGTGCTCCTGGTGGGCGTGGCCGGCGGCCTCCTCAACGGCTGGCTGGTCACCCGGGTGGGGCTGCCCTCCCTCGCCGTCACCATCGGCACCCTCGCGCTCTACCGGGGTCTGGCCTCCGTGGTGCTCGGCAGCGACGCGGTGACGGACTTCCCGCAGGTGTACGCGGACTGGGCCGTCGACACCACCACCGTCCCCGGCACCTTCCTCACCTATCCCGTGCTGCTCTTCCTCGTCCTGGCCGTCGTGACCGCCGTGGTGCTGCACGCCACCGGCCTGGGCCGCTCGCTCTTCGCGATCGGCGCCCAGGAGGAGGCCGCGTTCTTCGCCGGGGTCCGGGTCAGGCGGATCAAGCTGCTGCTCTTCGTCGTGACCGGGCTCTTCTCGGCCTTCGCCGGTGTCGTCTTCACCCTGCGCTACGGAAGTGCCCGCGCGGACAACGGACTCGGCTTCGAGATGCTCGTCATCGCCTCCGTCCTGCTGGGCGGCATCGACTTCGACGGCGGCAAGGGCACGCTCTTCGGGGCGGTGGCCGGTGTGCTGCTGATCGGCGTCCTGAAGAACCTGCTCACCCTCAACGACGTCGCCAACGAGGTGCAGGTCATCGTCACCGGGCTGCTGCTCGTGGCGTCCGTCCTGACTCCACGGATCGTCGCCGCCGTCGTCGAACGGCGGCACCGGCGGGCCGCGAACACCCCCGTGACCCAGCAGTGACTCCCCTCCTCCCTCCCCGAAAGGCACACGCCGCCATGATGCTCCGCAATGCCGCCGGGCGCCGCGCCGTCGCGACCGCGGCCACCGCCGTCTCCCTCGCCCTCGCCCTGACCGCCTGTTCCGGCACCACCAAGGACAGCGAGGACGGCGGCGGTGCCGAGGCGGCGAGCAACGCGAAAGCCGACCCGGACGCCCCGCTGAAGAAGGGGCTGAAGCTCGGGTTCCTGCCCAAGCAGATCAACAACCCGTACGAGAAGATCGTCGACGAGGCGGGCATCGCGGCGGCGAAGGAGTACGGCGGCACCGGCAAGGAGGTGGGGCCCTCCGACGCGAACGCCTCCTCGCAGGTCTCCTACATCAACACCCTGATCCAGCAGCGCCAGGACGCGATCCTCATCGCGGCCAACGACCCGAACGCGGTCTGCGGCCCTCTCAAGCAGGCCATGAAGAAGGACATCAAGGTCGTCGCCTACGACTCCGACACGGCGAAGGACTGCCGCCAGCTCTTCATCAACCAGGCCAGCTCCGAGGAGATCGGCCGCAGCCTGGTCCAGCACCTCGGGGAGCAGATCGGCCACAAGGGCAAGATCGCGATCCTGTCGGCCACCCAGAACGCGACCAACCAGAACACCTGGATCGAGTACATGAAGGAGGAGCTGAAGCTCCCCGCGTACAAGGACATGGAGCTGGTCAAGGTCGCGTACGGCGACGACGCGGACCAGAAGTCCTTCCAGCAGACCCAGGGTCTCCTGCAGGCCTACCCGGACCTCAAGGGCATCATCTCCCCCACCACGGTGGGCATCGCCGCCGCGGCCCGCTACCTGAGCGACTCCACGTACAAGGGCAAGGTCGTGCTCAACGGGCTCGGCACGCCGAACCAGATGCGTAAGTACGTCAAGGACGGCACCGTCGAGCAGTTCTCGCTCTGGAACCCGGAGGAGCTCGGCTACCTCGGTTCGTACGCCGCCGCCGCGCTGGCCTCGGGGCAGATCACCGGCGCGGAGGGGGAGACGTTCAAGGCGGGCAAGCTCGGGGAGTACACCGTCGGCAAGGACGGCGAGGTCATCCTCGGCGAGCCGACGGTGTTCGACGCCGAGAACATCGACACCTTCAACTTCTGAGCGGGGGAACCGTTTTCATGCAGCGCGTCTGCTTCCTGCTGAAGGTCCGCGAGGACCGCAAGGACGAATACCGTGAGCGCCACGCCGCGGTGTGGCCGGAGATGCTCGCCGCGCTGTCGGAGGCGGGCTGGCACAACTACTCGCTCTTCCTGCGCGAGGACGGCCTGCTGGTCGGCTACCTGGAGACGGAGGACTTCGACGCCGCCCGGGAGGCGATGGCGCGGACGGAGGTCAACGCCCGCTGGCAGAGCGAGATGGCCGGGTTCTTCGAGCAGGAGGAGGCCGCCGACGAGGCCATGGTCCCGCTGACCGAGGTGTTCCACCTGGCCTGAGCCGCCGGCCCTGACCTGCCCCGGCCGCCACCGGCAGCCGGGGCGGACCTGCGTCAGGGCGCGGCGAGAGCGCCCCGTACGTCCGGGTACTCCACCTCGTCGGCGAGCCTGTAGCCCAAGCCGGCCAGCCTCGCGGCGACGTCGGCGGGGCTCCGGCCGGTCAGGCTCGCGCTGCGCAGGACGTGTTCCAGGTGGACGCCGTCCAGGTACGACCGGTCGACGGTCTCCAGCAGCCGGACGTCCGCCTCGTCGGCCGTCTCCGGCAGCAGGGCGTTCTCGTGCAGCCGGTGCCCCAGCTCGGTGAGTCTCCGGGTGATCTCCTCGGGGCTCCGTCCCGTCACGAGGGACGCGCGCAGGACGTGCAGCAGCCGGAGGCCGACGACGGTGTTCCTCGTCAGCCAGGGAGCGGCGCCGTCGAGTGCCTCGCTGAGGATGACCAGGTCGTCCTGTTCGGGGGTCTCGGGCACCTGCCCGCCCGGCCCGCCGATCCCCAGCTCCTCCAGCCGGGCGACGACGTCCGCGGGGCTCCGTCCCGTCTCGCGTGCGACGGCGAGCACGTGCCCCAGGGGCGGCGGCGTGTAGCGCCCGAGCCAGCGCGGGCCGCGGACCTCGCTGATCCTGAGCAGCACCTCGTCCGCGGCTTCAGGGGTGTACGGCAGCCGGAGACCGAGGGCGGCCATGCGTGTCGCGGCGGTGTGCGGGCTGCACGCCAGGGAGGTGGCGATCTCCAGCACGTGTGCGGCCGGCACTTCGTCCCCATGGTCGAGCCAGGTGCCGTCCCCCCTCGCGTCGGTGCGGATCAGCATGACGTCCCGGGGGTCGGGGGATTCGGGCAGTGGGCCGTGGCCGCCGATCCGGTAGCCGAGGGCGGTCAGCCGGCGAGCGACGTCGGCGGGAGAGCGCCGGGTGTACCCGGCCGTCTCGACGATCCGGCGCAGGGAGACGGGCTCGGCCACGTCCACCCAGGGCTCGCGGTACCAGTGGTGCCCTTCCGTCCTGGTCAGCGCGGCGTCGTCGAGGGACACCCTGTCCGGCAGCGGGGATCCGGGCACCTGTACGTCGGTGTGTCCGAGGGCGGTCAGTCTCGCGACGACCGCCGCGGGACTCCGCCCCGTCAGCGCGGCGGCGTACAGCACGTGGCCGTACGGGACCCGGACACCGGGGTCCAGAGGGTGCTTGCCGTCCAGCGTGCGGCTGGTGATCAGGAGGTCGGCAGGGTCCTGCGGCTCGACGGGGGCGTGGGACACGGTGCGGGCCTTTCGTCTGCTGCGTGGGTGGCGGAACGGGTGGTCGAGGGGGTGACGGGCCCGGTCATTCGGAGACCGCGATGTACCGCCGGGGCTCGCCCTCCTCGACGTACGCGTCGTCCTCCTCCTGCTGCCTGGCGGTGAGGTTCACGCGCACCCCCTGGGGTTCCAGCTCGGTCCAGATCCGCAGCATCATGTCCTCGCCGAGGTAGTGGTGCGAGAGGTCCAGCTCCCGCAGGTGGGCCAGCGACTGCCCTTCCAGCAGCGCCCGCGCACCCTGGTCGCCCAGGGTGCCCATCGACAGACTCAGCGAGGTCAGCCGGCGCACGACCGGTGCCGTGGCCAGCGCCGCCGCCAGCTCGTCCTGGACCAGGCTGTTCTGGAGCCCCAGGTGGCGCAGCGCGGGCTTGCCCTCACCGGCGAGCAGCGGGGCGAGGTCCTCGACCGTGGTGCCGCCGCCGTAGTCCTCGTCGCCCAGCCACAGTTCCAGCCGCTCCAGGGACGGCAGGTGTGCGGCGGCGATCTGGGCAGCCGCCCCGGGGGGCAGCCCGCCGGACTCGACGCGCAGCACCCGCAGGTTCGCGTGTCCCGTGACGGGGAAGGCCAGGCCGTCCCCGCCCCTCACGGCCAGCTCCCGCAGCCCGGGGTACGCGTCGAGGAGTGCGCCGAGGTCCTCCAGTTCGATCGTGGAGATCATCGCCTCCTCGTACTCCAGGTCACCGAGGAAGACCGCTCGGAGTCCGGTGAACCGGGCGCGCAGGCCGATCAGTTCGTCCAGGGAGTCTCCGCCCTGGTCGTCGTACCAGGGACTGCCGAGGATCAGGGCCCGCACCCTTTCCAGGCCGACGGATTCGGTGAACCTCTTCCAGTACGACCCGGAGGGCTCGTCGGTCGGGTACGGCCCGCAGTGGAGCCGCCAGGCGACGGCCCCGGCGTCGGGCAGGTCCGTGGGGTCCGCGTACGGCGGGAAGGTGAAGACCGGCAGTCCGTGGAACTGCTCGACATGATGGACGTGCGGCAACGGGGCGCTCCTGACGGTCCGTTCGATCACTGTGCGGTGTGTTCTATCAGCCGCCACCGACAGCGCGGGGCCCGGCGGAGGTGCTTCCCGCCGGGCCCCGGACGCGTCAGCCGACCTCGCCCTCGGCTCCGCCGCCCGGCGGTTCGTCACCGCCGCCGTCGCTGATGCGGTCCGCCTGCTCGATGGCCGTGGCCAGCTTGGCCACCGAACTGTCCTCGGTGGACGAGGCCAACGCCTTCGCCCGGTCCGCGAGTTCGCCGAGCGAAGGGGTGCCGGCCAGATCTCCGCCGCGCAGCGTGTCCGCGAAGTACGCGGCCACCGCGGTCACCTGGAGCCGTGCGCTGTCGCCGCCCCAGAGCTTGCCGTCGATCGCGCCGGTCCTCACCGACCCGGTCTCCTCGTGCGCCTTGCGCGTCTTCGGGTCCAGCCAGCGCACGGTGGCGGTCGCCACGTGACCGGACGCGCCCTCGCGGAGCTTCACGGCGTAGAGCGCGGTCACCGTGTGGCCGGGGCCGACCTCGCCGCCGTCGACGCTGTCGTCCCGGAAGTCCTCGTCGGCGACCTTGCGGTTCTCGTAGCCGATGAGCTCGAACTGCGCCACGGTCTCGCGGTCGAAGGCCACCTGTGCCTTCGCGTCACGGGCACGCAGCTCGACGTGGGCGGGCAGCTGGTCGACGAAGACCTTCCTGGCCTGGGTCTCGTCGGCGATGTAGGTCGTGTTGCCGTCGCCCTTGTTGGTGAGCTGTTCCATCAGCGCGTCGCCGTAGTCGCTGCCGACGCCGACGCCGAAGAGGGTGATGCCGTACTCCTCACGGGCGTCGGCGATCCGTTCCAGGATCGCGTCGGCCTCGGTCTCGCCGGTGTTGGCGAGGGCGTCGGAGAGCAGCACGACCCGGTTGGTCGCGCCCTTGCGGTGGCCTTCGACGGCCTCGTCGTACCCCTGCTGGACGCCCGCCGCCACGTTCGTCGAGTCGGCCGGCTCCAGTTCCTCGATGGCGTCCCGGACCTTGGTGCGGTTGCCCCGCAGGCGGGTCATCGGCAGCCGGGTCTCGGCCTCGCCGCTGAAGGTGACCAGGGAGACGGAGTCGTCGTCGCGCAGTTCGTCGGCGAGGATGCCCAGGGACGTCTTCGCCAGGTCGAGACGGCCGGGCTCGGCCATCGAGCCGGAGATGTCGACGACGAAGGTGAGGGCGGCGGGCGGGCGTTCGCCGGCGTCGGATGCGGGCCTGGTGGCCAGTCCGACGCGTACGAGCGACCAGTCCGCGGCCCCTGCTCCGGGCTTCGCGCCGTCGACGGAGACCGAGAAGCCGTTGCCCTCCGGAGCCTTGTAGCCCTGGCGGAAGCTGTTGACGAACTCCTCCGGGCGCACGGTGTCCGGCGCCGGCAGCTGACCGTCTCCGAGGGTGCGGCGCGCGTATCCGTAGCTCGCGGTGTCGACGTCGAGCGCGAAGGTCGAGAGGTAGTCGGGCGCCGCGCTCTCCCGGGCGTCGCCCTCCTCCACGGCGCTCGCCCCGTCCTCCTGCTGCGCGGGTGCGGGCTGCCTGCCCCCGGCGGGGCCACCGTTGCCCGTGGCGTGGTCGGCGGTGGACCTCTCACCCGAGTCCGGCGCACCGCAGCCGGTGATCAGGATTCCGCCCGCCAGGAGCAGCGCCAGTGCCCCTCGGTACGTCCTCGCCCTGCGTTCCATCAGTACCCCCCACGTCGTGGACATCTGTGAATGTGACGTACGGGGCGGCCGGGCGGAGTCGTCGGAAGCGTTGCGGAACCGTCTCGATGCGGCAACAGCGGCAGGGGGTACGGCGGAACATCAGCTTCAGGACACGATGTCCTTACGGCTGAACCCCCGGAAGGCGAGGGCGAACAGAATCAGGGCATAGGTCACCGACACGGCCGAGCCCTTGAGCATCCCGCCCCATTCGAGATCCGGCTGGAGGGCGTCGGCCCAGGCGAACTGCCAGTGCGCCGGCAGGAACTCGCGCCAGGTCCCGAGCGCGGTCACGGCGTCCAGGACGTTGCCCACGATGGTCAGCCCGACCGCGCCGCCCACCGCGCCCAGCGGCGCGTCCGTCTTCGTCGACAGCCAGAACGCCAGGCCCGCGGTGACGAGCTGGGACAGGAAGACGAAGGCGACGACGAGCGCGAGGCGCGGCACGGTGTCCGAGGTGGTGAGCGCGCCCCCCGTGGGCAGCTTCAGCGGCCCCCAGCCGTACGCGGCGGCTCCCGCCGCCAGCGCGACGACCGGCAGCAGCACCATCGCGGCCAGGCTGAAGCCGAGGGCCACGACGAGCTTGCTCCACAGCAGCCTCGCTCGCGGGACGGGCGCCGCCAGCAGATAGCGCAGCGAGGACCAGCTCGCCTCGGAGGCGACGGTGTCGCCGCAGAAGAGGGCCACCGGCACCACGAGCAGGAAGCCCGCGGAGACGAACAGGCAGGTGGCGGCGAAGTTCGCCGCGGACTCCGTCGCGACGTCCATGAGGTTGATCCGCGAGCCGCCTCCGCCGCCCCCGTCGCCTCCGCCCGGGGTACCGCCGATCGCGAAGGCGATGATCAGGATGAACGGCAGGGCGGCCAGCACCCCGCCCATGAGCAGGGTGCGGCGCCTGCGCAGCTGCCTCATCGCCTCCACGCGCAGCGGGAGGGTGCGGCGGGCGTGGTAGCCGGGGGCCTCGGCCGGGGCCTGGATCTCTGGTGCGGAGCTCATGCGGATCCTTGGGAGATGAGGGTGAGGAAGGCGTCCTCCAGGCGGCGGTGCGGGCCGACGCCGGTCACCGGGACGTCCAGACGCACCAGTTCGGCCACGAGATGCGCCGCGTCGGTACCGTCGAGCCGGACCAGCAGCCCGTGGCCGTCGTCCACGCGGACGGCGGAGCCGATGCCCGGGAGGGCGGCCACCTTGTCCACGAGCGGTTCGGCGACCTCGGCCGCGGTGGTGACGAGCAGCATGTCGCCGGAGCCGGTGATCTCGGCGACCGGACCGGCCTGGACGAGACGGCCCCGGTCCATGACCACGAGGTGGGTGCAGGACTGCTCGACCTCCGACAGGAGGTGACTGGAGACGATCACGGTCCGGCCCCCGGCGGCGTACCGGATCATCACGTCCCGCATCTCGCGGATCTGGGGCGGGTCCAGGCCGTTGGTCGGTTCGTCGAGGATGAGCAGGTCCGGCATGCCGAGCATGGCCTGGGCAATGGCGAGGCGCTGGCGCATGCCCTGCGAGTAGGTGCGCACGGCGCGGGCCAGGGCGTCGCCGAGTCCGGCGATCTCCAGGGCCTCGTCGATGTGGGCGTCCTCGGCGGGCCGCCCGGTGGCCTGCCAGTAGAGCTCCAGGTTGGAGCGGCCGGAGAGGTGCGGCAGGAAGCCCGCGCCCTCGACGAAGGAACCGACCCGCGACAGGACGGGCGCCCCGGGCCGGATCGCGTGCCCGAAGACGCGGATCTCCCCGGCGTCGGGCGTGATCAGACCCATCAGCATGCGCAGGGTGGTGGTCTTGCCCGCCCCGTTGGGCCCCAGGAGGCCGAGCACCTGTCCCTTCTCGACACGGAAGCCGAGGTCGCGCACCGCGTACCGGTCCGCGGACCTGGCGTACTTCTTGGACAGGCCGGTGATCTGCAAGGGCACGCCGGCCAGCGCCGGGTCCGGCACGGGGGTCGCCGTGCGCCGCCGTGCGGTGAGCAGGACGGCTGCCGCGACGACGACGGCCGCTGCCGGGAGACCCCAGGTCCACCAGGGCAGGGCCGCCGCCGCGGTCCTCACCGCGGGTGCGGTGGGCACGGTGAGCGGCCCGTCGAGGGACACGGTGTAGGTGGCGGGCTCGGCGGGCGAGGCGTAGCCGAGGTCGGTCGCGGACAGGACGAGGCGGAGCCGGTGCCCGGCCTCGACCTCGTGGTCGACGGCGGGCAGGGTCAGCTTCACCGGCTTGCCCTGCTGCGCGGGGGTGATGCGGTACGGGGCGACGAGCTGGGAGGGCAGCACCTGCTGCGCCCCGTCCGGCGAGACGTCGTAGACCTTGCCGAACAGCACCGCGTCGCCCTGGTCCGCCTTCACGTTCACCCGGACCGTGGGCGACCCGGTGACGTGGACCGGGCTGTCCAGCGGGGCGGACTGGAAGCGTGCGTACTGCCCGGGGAAGTCGACCGAGAGCCCGACACCGAGCGAGGACAGCTGGGAGAGACCGCCGCCGACGCCGGGGACGGCGGAGATGGACGGCGGGTTGGCCCCGGCGGGGTTGTGGAAGGTCTGGGTGTCACCGCCCGCGGGGGTGTCCTGCCCGCCCTGCGGGGCCGCGCCCTGTCCCCCGGCCGTGGCGGGCGGCTGCCCGCCACCGGTCAGGGTGATCTTCCGGCCACCGCTGCCGAGGCCGGGGTAGGTGGCGCTGGCGGCACCGCGTTTCAGGGCCTGGCCGTCGGTGGAGTCGACGCCGCCGGTCCGGGTGACACGGAATCCGGGCCCGGTGTCGACGCCCTCGTCCTTCTTCAGGTACCTGTCGAACCAGTCGCCGATCCGGGCCTGGACGCGGTCGCCCTCGTCGTCCCCTCCGTCGTGCCCGCCGGCGATCCAGTCGACGGAGACGGGCGCGCCGTTGGCCTTGACGGCCTTGGCCATGGCGTCGGCCTGGCCGAGCGGGAAGAGCGAGTCGCTCTGGCCCTGGAGGATGAGCGCGGGCACGTCGATCGCGTCGGCCACCGCGGCGGGGGAACGTTCCTCCAGGAGCGCACGCGCTGCGGCGTCCGGCTTGCCGCTGACGGCGACCCTCTCGTACATCTCGCAGAGCTGCTTCTGGAACCTCTCGCAGCCGCCACCGGAGGTGACGAAGATCCCGGCCCAGAGCTTCTTGAACACCCCGTCGGGGAAGAGCGCGTCGGCGAGGTTCCAGTAGCTGATGACCGGGGCGACGGCGTCCACCCGGTCGTCGTGGCCGGCGGCCAGCAGCGACACGGCGCCGCCGTACGAGGCACCGGTGACCCCGACCCGCGGGTCACCCTTCGCGTCGAGCTCGACCTCCGGGCGGTCCGCCAGCCAGTCGATGAGCCCGGACACGTCCTTGACCTCGCCGTCGGGGGCGTTGAGCGTGATCTCCCCGGTCGTCCTCCCGAATCCGCGGGCGGACCAGGTCAGGACGGCGTAACCGTCGGCGGCGAGCTTCTCGGCCTGGGCGCGTACGTCATCCTTGCTGCCGCCGAAGCCGTGGCCGATGAGCACGGCGGGCCGGCGCTGCGCGCCCCCGGACGTGAAGTACGAGGTGTCGACCGACACCCCGTTCATCTTCATCATCCGGTCGTGCCGTTCGACGGTCGGCGCGCTGTCGTCGGCGACGGCGGTCCAGGTCCCCGCGCCCACGAGCACGGCGAGGGCGGCGACGACCGCGGCCCACCGGCCTGGGGTACGGGGCGGCCGGTGCCGCCACCGGGAAGTCGGTTTCTCCATGACTCGACCCTAGACGGAGCGGTCGGCGGACCTGGGTGCCCCCGGGGGGAGGTGCGCGGTATCCCTGGGAGGTACGGCGGCCACCCGCCGTACTCCGTATGCGGTATGCCTCCGGCACGAAAGGCCTCATGCATGGACATCCGGATCCGCCCGGCCACCAGCACGGCGGAGCTGCTCGCCGCCGCACACCTCTACGACACCTCGCCCCGCCCCGAGTGGGCCGCCCGCTTCCTGGCGGCGGACGGGCATCTGATGCTGATCGCGCACAGCGGGGACACCCCGGTGGGCTTCGTCTCGGGCATCGAGATGCTGCACCCGGACAAGGGCACGGAGATGTGCCTGTACGAGCTCTCCGTCGACGAGCGGTACCGCCGCCGGGGCGTCGGTCGTGCGCTCACCGAGGCCCTGGCCGCCGAGGCCCGGGAACGCGGCTGTTACGGCCTGTGGGTGGGCACGGAGCGTGACAACGAGGCAGCGCTCGCCACCTACCGCTCGGCGGGCGCGGCGGACGACGGGGTGTTCGCCATGCTGGCCTGGGACCTCGGTTCCGGCTCCTGAATCCTGGGGAGGGGCGGGGCCGCCCGGCATCCCCCGGCGCCCGGGGTCAGCCGAGGCCGCCGTTGCTGTGGAGCAGCTGGCCGTTGATCCATCCGCCCTCCGCCGAGCAGAGGAACGTGACCAGGTTCGCGCAGTCCTGCGGCGTGCCGAGCCGCCCCAGGGGCGTCCAGCCGGCCATGTCCGTCTTCTGCTCGGCGGTCATCCACCCGGTGTCGGTCGGACCGGGGTTGACGGCGTTGCAGGTGACGCCGAGCTGGGCCAGCTCACGGGCGGCGGCCAGCGTGATCCGGTCCATCGCCCCCTTGCTCGCCCCGTAGGGCAGGTTGCCGGCGGTGTGGTCGCTGGTCAGGCTCACGATCCGGCCGCTCCCGTGCGGCCCACGGAACCGCAGGCCGTAGGCGCGGATCAGGAGCCAGGTCGCCCGGGCGTTGACCGCGAAGTGCCGGTCGAAGCTCTCCACGGTGGTGTCCAGGAGGCCGGAGTCGACCGACTCGCAGTGGCAGAGCACCAGCGCGGTGACGTCGCCCAGGGCGCGCTCCACCTTCTCGAAGAGCTGCGCGGGCACGTCCGGGTCGCTCAGGTCCGCCTCGACGGCGAACGTCCTCGCGCCGAGGGAGCCCGCCGCCCTCTCCAGCTCCGCCGGCGCGCCGGGCTCCGCGCCCCACACCATCCGCGCGTCGTACGGCGTCCAGTAGGTGAAGGCCACGTCCCATCCGGACCGGGCCAGGTCCAGCACCACGGAGGCGGCGATCCCCGCCGAGCGCCCCGCGCCCGTGACGAGCGCCAGCGGCCGGCTCCCTTCGCTCATCAGGATGCCTTCACCGGCAAGGGCGCCCGGAGGCCCGGGAGCGGCTGCTCCTCGGGGAGCAGGGCCGCCGCCCGTCCGGACTCGCCCGCCCGCAGGAGACCGTGGATCTCGTGGGCGAGCGGTGTGACGTCGGTGACGGAGACCAGCCACTCGTCCGCGTAGCGCCGCGCGGCCTCGCCGCTCAACCCGAGCTGGAGCGACCGGTGCGGGAGTGGAGCGAGGTGGAGATCGCGTTCGGGGTCCCACTGCACCCGGGCGGGGCTGTGGCGCAGACTGCGCTGCCAGGTGGCCCGGTCGGGGTGCACTCCCCGCACGTAGTGCGAGAGTGCGGCGTTCTCCAGGGCCCAGCCGAAGCCCTCGCGGGTGATCTCGACGGCGAGCACGGTCTCCTGCCCCTCCTTCGTGCCCCAGCCGCAGCGGTACATCATCCACAGGAAGCTCGGCTTGATCCAGGTCATGCGGTCGCGCTTCCAGGCGGGTGGGAAGCGCCCGTCCCGGGCGGCGGGCAGCCCGATCGAGGGCCGGTAGGCCTGGTAGACGGTGACGGTGGATCGGGTGTGCCGGGCACGGATCTCGTAACGGGGCGGGCTCGTCGGGTCGTTCATGCGCTCCAGGATGCGGGGCCCCGCCCGTCGCGGCACCTGGTTTTCGCCGCGCGGCACCACCTCGGCGGTCCGGGTGCGGCGACGGCTCCTCCCTCGCGCTCCTCGCGCCGGGAAGGAGCCGTGGACCGGCTGCCGGAACCGCCCCGTCAGCGGGTGCCGAGCAGGGCGCGCCAGGTCTCGGGGCCGATGACACCGTCGACCTGGAGGCTGTGGTTCCTCTGGAAGGCGACGGTCGCCGCCTTCGTCCTCGCGCCGAACGCCCCGTCGACCACGAGGCCGTGGCCGTAGACGTTGAGCTGTGTCTGCGCCGCCTTCACCGCCTGGCCGGACGAGCCGGACCGCACCGTCCTGATCAGCTTGGACCACGTCTTCGGGCCGACGACGCCGTCGGCGACGAGGGACCGGGACCTCTGGAAGGCGATCACGGCGGAGCGGGTCTTCGGGCCGAAGACCCCGTCGGCCTCCAGCGCGTGGCCCCCCGCGGTCAGCAGCCGCTGGGCGGACCGTACGTCCGCACCCCGGGAACCGCTCGTGAGCACGGGCCACGAGACGCTCGGGGAGGGAAGCTGCCCGCCGCCGCCACCGCCCAGTTTGACCGGCCGGAAGGGGTCGTAGTTGTCGCTGCCGATCCCGTACCTGAGCTGACGGTGGGTCGTGCCGTACGTACCGCGCTGTTCGTACGCCCAGTAGGCACTGTGCGAGGCGTTGGCCCACTTCTCGAAGATCACCACGTGGCGGAAGTCCCCGTCGGTGGTGCTGTGGTCGATCAGCAGGTCGCCCTTGCGCAGCTGACTCACGCTGCTGAGCCGCTTGGTGACGCCGTTTCGCGCGTCGGCCAGCCCGACGGTGTTCAGGCCGGGCTTGCCCAGGCCGAGCGTCATGGAGACGTAGCCGGAGCAGTCCTGGCGATAGCCGTCCTTCCAGTAGCGCTCCATGCTGTACGGGACCGGGCCGCCGTTGTTCGCCGTGAGCCAGGTACGGGCCCGGTTGATCATCGTGTCGGGTGAGAGCGTGGCCGTGGACAGGGCCGACAGCGCGCTGACCTGGGTGACGTGTGTGCCGCCGGCCGCCGGCCCGGGTTTCTGGCCGGCGGCCTGCCGGGCCGCGACCGCCACCGGCTCCGAGGAGCCGCCCCCGGCGAACGAGGACCCGACGGCGATTGCTACCGCGACTCCGGCTGCGGTGATTCCCAAGAGTCCGGCCTGAGTGCGGCGGGTGAGCCGGCTGCGAGGTGACATGATTCCCCTTCCCCCGTATTCCTTTGCCGTTACAGATCGGTCCGAGCGGACCGCCGTGCACGAAAGGTGTGCCGTCCATCGGGGGCCGACTTCGCCCCGGACGGGACATGACGATGGCGAACTCTGCCGCCGCTGCCCGGCGACGTACCGACATCGCATCAGGCAGTGACGTGACCTTGACAATATCTGGGGGCCGCCGTCGATCTCGTCACAGCCGCAACAAGCTGCAGACGGCTCGCATGTCCTGCGGCCGTCTGCCATGGAGTCCGGGGAGAAGAGGGGGCTAGGGGCGCCGCCGCGGTACGGGGCGCAGCGTCGACCAGCGGGCGAGGACGGCGCGGCGCAGGTCCCCCGCGAAGGTGCGGAGGTGCCGCAGGTCCCCGTCGCCGGAGGTCGTCCCTGCCACCACCCCCAGCCGGTGGAGGAGGCGTTGGCGGGCGGTCGCCGTACCCCAGGCCCAGTCCTCGTCCGGGATGCGGGCGAGATGGTCGGTGCCGTCGCGATGGGCGCGCTGGACCAGGGCGTCGCCCCGGATCAGCCAGCCCGCGCACGCGTCGGCGAGACCGCCCTCGGCGAGCACGGTGCCGGTCCTCTCGTGCCAGGCGGCGCGGTAGGCGGCCTCCGCCCGCTCCAGGAGGGGGCCGGATGCCCTCGTGACGCACCAGCAGGTCGGGAATCCGATGCGGAGGTAGGCGAGTTCCGTCAGGCCGCTGCCGAGGGACGCCTGCTCGAAGTCGATGAACCTCACGCCGTCCGGGGTGTGCAGGTCGTTGCCGGGGCACGGGTCGCCGTGGAGCAGCGCGGTCCCTTCCGCCCGGCCGAGGCGTTCCACGAGGGCGTGGAGCTCGCCGCGCACTCCGGGACCCCCGTCCACTCCCAGGGCCCCCGCCAGGGCGAGGAACGAACTCACGTCGGCGGCGGTCGGGCCCTGCCACCGGGGCAGGGCCCCGGCGTCCTGCGGGCCGGCGGTGCTGTGCAGTCCGGCGAGGGCGGTCGCCCAGCCGACGATCCAGTCGCCGGCCGGGCGCCGGTGGTCGAGGTGTTCGAGGACGAGGACCCGCTCGGCGGGGTCGGTCCCGAGGAGGGCGGGCACGACCGGCGAGCCGGGTGCCCGGCCGGCGATGCGCAGGGCGGCCACCTCCCGTGCGTACCGTTCGTCGGCCTCGGGGGCTTCCACCAGTTGTTTCAGCACCGCCGGGCGCCCGGCCAGTTCGACGCGCCAGACCCGTGAGCGGGGGCTGCTCTCCAGGAGGGACGGGCGTGAGGGCGGGCCCAGCCGGGCCGTGAGCGCCGCGCCGAACGGAAGGTGCGAGGCCGTCTCCATGCGGCCAGTGTTCCACTCCGGGCCCCGGCGCCCCGCCTCTTTCGGGAGGACGGGGCGCCGGAGGCGGGTCAGTGGTTGCGGGGGAAGCCGAGGTCCACGCCCGCGGGGGCGTCGGCCGGGTCGGGCCAGCGGGTGGTGACGACCTTGCCCCGGGTGTAGAAGTGCACGCCGTCGTTGCCGTAGATGTGGTGGTCGCCGAAGAGGGAGTCCTTCCAGCCACCGAAGGAGTGGTAGCCCACCGGGACCGGGATCGGGACGTTGACGCCCACCATGCCGGCCTCGATCTCCAGCTGGAAGCGCCGGGCGGCGCCGCCGTCACGCGTGAAGATCGCGGTGCCGTTGCCGAAGGGCGACGCGTTCATGAGGGCGACGCCGTCCTCGTAGGTGGCGACGCGCAGGACGCAGAGGACCGGCCCGAAGATCTCGTCGCGGTAGGCGTCGGAGTCGGTCGAGACGTTGTCGAGGAGGGACAGGCCGATCCAGTGGCCGTCCTCGAAGCCCTCGACCGTGTGACCGGTGCCGTCGAGGACGACGTCGGCACCCTGCGCCGCCGCCCCGGTGACGTAGGAGGCGACCTTGTCGCGGTGGGCGGCGGTGATCAGCGGGCCCATCTCGGAGGTGGGGTCCGTGCCGGGGCCGATCTTGATCTTCTCGGCGCGCTCGCGGATCTTGGCCACCAGCTCGTCCGCGACGGAACTCACCGCGACGACCGCCGAGATGGCCATGCAGCGCTCACCGGCGGAGCCGTACGCGGCGGAGACCGCGGCGTCGGCCGCCGCGTCCAGGTCCGCGTCCGGGAGGACCAGCATGTGGTTCTTCGCGCCGCCGAGCGCCTGGACGCGCTTGCCGTTCGCGGAGGCGGTGGCGTGGATGTACCGGGCGATCGGGGTCGAGCCGACGAAGGAGACCGCCGCCACGTCGGGGTGGGCGAGGAGCCCGTCCACGGCGACCTTGTCACCGTGCAGGACGTTCAGCACACCGTCGGGCAGGCCCGCCTCGGCGGCGAGCTCGGCCAGCAGGTTCGCGGCCGACGGGTCCTTCTCGCTCGGCTTCAGGACGAAGGTGTTCCCGCAGGCGACGGCCAGCGGGAACATCCACATCGGCACCATGGCCGGGAAGTTGAACGGCGTGATGCCCGCGACGACGCCGAGCGGCTGACGGATCGAGGAGACGTCGACCCGGCTGGAGACCTCGGTGGACAGCTCGCCCTTGAGCTGCGTGGTGATGCCGCAGGCCAGCTCGACGATCTCCAGGCCGCGGGCCACCTCGCCCAGCGCGTCGGAGTGCACCTTGCCGTGCTCGGCGGTGATGAGCGCGGCGATCTCGTCGCGGTGGGCGTCGAGCAGCGCCCGGTAGCGGAAGAGGACGGCGGTACGGGCGGAGAGGGAGGAGGTGCCCCAGGTCTCGTAGGCGGCCTTGGCGGCGGCGACCGCGGCGTCGACCTCCTCGGTGGAGGCGAGGGCGACCTGGGTCGTGACGGCGCCGGTCGCGGGGTCGGTGACCGGACCGTAGTTGCCCGACGTGCCCTCGACGGTCTTGCCACCGATCCAGTGGTTGACGGTCTTCATGAACGGGGTCTCCTTCACAGGTGGCGGCGTCGGGCTGCGATCTGCCGGTCGTACTCTTTCCTGGCCTCGACCGCCGAAGGGCGGGTCGCGGTTTCGGCTACGGGAACATCCCACCACGCCTGCGCCGGGGGAGGCCCCGACACTGTGTCTGCCGTTTCGGTCTCGACGTAGACACAAGTGGGACGGTCGGCGGCGCGCGCCTCGGCGAGGGCCCCGCGCAGCTCCGCCACCGACCCGGCGCGCAGCACCCGCATGCCGAGCGAGGCCGCGTTGGCGGCGAGGTCGACGGGAAGGGGCTCACCGGTGAACGCCCCGTCCGCGCCGCGGTGCCGGTAGGCGGTGCCGAACCGCTCGGCACCGACCGACTCGGAGAGCCCGCCGATCGACGCGTACCCGTGGTTCTGCAGGATGACGAGCTTCACGGGGAGCCCTTCCTGCACGGCGGTGACGATCTCGGTGGGGTTCATCAGGTACGTGCCGTCCCCGACCAGCGCCCAGACCGGCCGGTCCGGTGCCGCGAGCTGGACTCCGAGGGCGGCGGGGATCTCGTAACCCATGCAGGAGTACCCGTATTCGACGTGGTACTGACGCGGGGAGCGGGCCCGCCACAGCTTGTGGAGGTCACCGGGGAGGGAGCCCGCCGCGTTGATCAGGATGTCGTCCTCGGTGACGAGCTCGTCGAGCAGTCCGAGCACCTGGGCCTGGGTGGGGCGGGCGTCGGGGTCCGTGGTCGCGAAGGCCGCGTCGACGCGCTGCTCCCAGCGGCCCTTGGCCTCGGTGTACTCGCTCTCGTACGCGGCGTCGACGCGGTGTCCTCGGGCGGCGAGAGCCTCACCGAGCGCTTCGAGGGCGGTGCGGGCGTCCGCGACGAGGGGCAGCGCGGCGAGCTTGTGGGCGTCGAAGCCGGTGATGTTGAGGTTGAGGAAGCGGACGGCCGGGTCGGCGAAGAGGGTGCCGGAGGCGGTCGTGAAGTCGGTGTAGCGGGTGCCGATCCCGATGACCAGGTCGGCCTCACGGGCCAGCGCGTCGGCGGTGGCGGTGCCGGTGTGGCCGATGCCTCCGACGTCCGCGGGATGGTCGTGCCGCAGGGAGCCCTTGCCGGCCTGGGTGGAGGCGACGGGGATACGGGTGGAGGCCGCGAACGCGGCGAGGGCCTCCTCGGCGGCGCTGTGGTGGACCCCGCCGCCCGCGACGATCAGCGGCCGGCGGGCGGTGCGCACGGCGCGGACGGCCTGTTCGAGCTCGTACGCGTCGGGCGCCTGCCTGCGTACGTGCCAGACGCGCGTCGCGAAGAACTCCGCCGGCCAGTCGTACGCCTCGGCCTGCACGTCCTGCGGCAGGGCGAGCGTGACGGCCCCGGTGGCGGCCGGGTCGGCGAGTGTGCGCATGGCCTGGAGGGCGGCCGGGATCAGGGCCTCGGGCCGGGTGATCCGGTCGAAGTACCGGGAGACGGGGCGCAGACAGTCGTTGACCGACACGTCGCCCGTGTGCGGCACTTCGAGCTGCTGGAGCACGGGGTCGGCGGGGCGGGTCGCGAAGGTGTCGCCGGGCAGGAGCAGCACCGGGAGGTGGTTGACGGTGGCGAGGGCGGCCCCGGTGACGAGGTTGGTGGCCCCGGGTCCGATCGACGTGGTGACGGCGTGTGCGGAGAGCCGCCCGGACTGGCGTGCGTATCCGACGGCGGCGTGCACCATGGCCTGCTCGCTGCGGCCCTGGAGGTAGGGCATCGCGGGGCCGGACTCGACGAGCGCCTGGCCGATGCCCGCGACGTTGCCGTGGCCGAAGATGCCCCAGGTGGCGTCGATCAGGCGGTGCCGCCTGCCGTCGCGCTCGGTGTACTGACGGGCGAGGAAGGCGATCAGCGCCTGGGCGGTGGTGAGCCTGCGGGTGCTGGAGCGGGGCGCGGTCATCGGGAGGTCTCCGGGTCGTACAGCGGGAGCCGTGGATCGACGGGCTGGGTGGGCCAGGTGTCGCGGATCCAGCGGTGGCCGGGGTGGTCGCGGATCAGCCACTCGCGCTGCTCCCCCGGGCCCGCCATGACGTTGAGGTAGTACAGGGTGCGGCCGGGCGGGGCGATGGACGGGCCGTGCCAGCCGTCCGGGACGAGGACGGCGTCGCCGGAGGCGACCTCGGCGAGGACGTCCGTGCCACCGGGGCGGGAGGGCGACACCCGGTGGTAGCCGAGACCGTCGCCCTCGACCTCGAAGTAGTAGATCTCCTCGAGCACGGACTCGGTGCCGGGGTGGTGCTCGTCGTGCTTGTGCGGCGGGTAGGAGGACCAGTTGCCCCCGGGGGTGAGGACCTCCACGGCGATCAGGCGGTCGCAGTCGAAGGTGCCGGCCGCGGCGAAGTTGTTGACCTGCCGCGAGCAGCCGCCCGCGCCGCGGAGTTCGACCGGTACCTCCGGCGCGGGGCCGTAGCGAGCGGGGAGTCGTCGCTCGCACTTCGCTCCTGCCAGGGCGAAGCGGCCTCCTGCGCCGGAGGCGATCTGGACGCGGGCGTCACGTGGGACGTAGGCGAAGTCGGTCACCGCGCTGAACACGTTCTTCCTGCCCAGCAGTTCAAAGATCTCACCTGCTGCCCGCACCGTACAGCCGCCGGACAACGGCAGAACGATCCATTCGCTCTCCCCGGTGACGAGCGTGTGAACACCACCTGGCTCGAGCTCCAGCACACGCAGGCTCGACCGCTCCCAGCCGGCCCGCTCCGGGTCGATGTCGAGGGCGTACGGCTCACGCGCCGCGTGGCCCGCCCGCAGATGGTGGCGCTGCTGCGCGTCGGGGATCGTCATGACTCCATCCCTACCCGTCGTCCCGGCCGTTCACAGAAGTCCTACGGCCGTGTCGACCGCGCCCGCCACGTTCCCGTCGGCGGGGTACAGCAGCGACCGCCCGACGACCAGTCCTTGCACGGTCGGCAGCCGCAGCGCGCCACGCCATCTCTCGTACGCCTCGTCCGGATTGCCCGTGACCTCGCCGCCGAGCAGGACGGCGGGGAGCGTGGAGGTGCGCATCACCCGGTCCATGGCGTCGGGGTCGTCGGTGACGGGGACCTTGAGCCAGGTGTACGCGGACGTGCCGCCCAGCCCCGAGGCGATGGCGATGGAGGTGGTGACGGCGGCGGCGCTCAGATCGGTGCGGAGTCCGTCGCGGGTGCGGTGGCAGAGGAACGGCTCGATGAAGACGGGCAGTCGACGGGCGGCCATCTCGTCCACCGCGCGGGCGGCGGTGTGCAGGGTGTCCAGGGAGCCGGGGTCGTCGTGGTCGATCCTCAGCAGGAGCTTCCCGGCGTCGAAGCCGTGGCGGGCCAGGTCGGCGGGGCGGTGGCCGGTGAAGCGGTCGTCGAGCTCGAACGCGGCGCCGGCGAGCCCGCCGCGGTTCATGGAACCGAGGACGACCTTGCCGTCGAGCGCACCGAGGAGGAGCAGGTCCTCCAGGACGTCGGCCCCGGCCAGCACCCCGTCGACGCCGGGCCGGGACAGGGCGAGGCAGAGGCGCTCCAGCAGGTCGAAGCGGTCGGCCATGGCGAGCTCGTCGTCGCCGACGGCGAGGGCTCCGCGGGCGGGGTGGTCCGCCGCGATGATCATCAGGCGTCCGGTGGGGCCGATGAGGGGGCGTCTGCCACGGACGGCGGCTGCCTCGGCCACGGCTTCGGGGTGCCGGGCACGGATCCGGACCAGATCGGCGAGTCCGGCGGCGGCAGGCGGGGTCACGGGGCGGCTCCCGTGGCACTCGTGGGTCCGTTGCGGTGTGAGGGCCCGTTGCGGTGTGAGGGGTCTACGGGGTGTGTGGGGGCTACGGGATGTGCGGGTCCGGCGGCGCTGGTGTGCCCGCCGGTGCGCGTGGGTTCCTCGGCGCTCGCGCGTCCGGCCGTGCCGGCCGGTCGTGGGCTGCTCGTGGGGTCCGCAGGGCCGGGGGCGACCTTGCCCTCGGCCAGGGCGTGCTCGACCTCGTGCGGGAACGGCATCGCGGACGAACAGGCGAGGCGGGAGGCGACGATGGCTCCGGCCGCGTTGGCGTAGCGCATGACGCGTTCGGTGTCCCAGCCGGCGAGGAGACCGTGGCACAGGGCTCCGCCGAACGCGTCCCCCGCGCCCAGGCCGTTGACGACGTCGACGGGCAGCGGCGGGATCTCGACGGTGGTGCCGTCGCGGTGGGCCGCCAGGACACCGGCCGGTCCCTGTTTGACGACGGCGAGTTCGACCCCGGCGGCGAGCAGGGCGTGGGCGGCCCTGTGCGGTTCGCGTTCCCCGGTGGCGATCGCGCACTCGTCGAGATTGCCGACGGCGACCGTGGCATGGGCGAGTGCCTCGCGGTAGCGGGCGGGGGCGACCGGGCTGTGGTCCCCGCCGTCCCAGAACATGGGGCGCCAGTCGAGGTCGAAGACGGTGATGCCCCCGCGCCCTCCGGGCACGTGCCGTTCTCCCGGTGCGTCCCCGGTGCCCCGCGCGTCCGCCATGGAGGTACGGGCCCGGAGCGCTGTGAGGGTCGCGGAGAAGCTGGGCTCGGCGCACAGGCCCGTGCCGGTCATCCAGAAGACCCGGGCGTCCCGTACGGCGTCCAGGTCCACGTCCTCACCGTGGATCTCCAGATCGGGCGCCTTGGGCAGGCGGTAGAAGTAGAGGGGGAAGTCGTCCGGCGGGAAGATCTCGCAGAAGGTGACGGGGGTGGGGAGGCCCGCCACGGCGCTCACCCAGCGGTCGTCCACCCCGAACTCCCCGAGCGCCTGGTGGAGGTAGTCGCCGAAGGGGTCCTGGCCCGTCCGGGTGATCACAGCGGTACGCCGGCCGAGTCGGGCCGCGGCCACCGCGACGTTGGAGGGTGAGCCGCCGAGGAACTTCCCGAAGGCCTCGACCCGGGCCAGCGGTACACCGGTCTGCAGCGGGTAGAGGTCCACACCGATCCGCCCCATGGTGATCACGTCGTACGGCTCGGGCATACGCATCCCTTCGACCCGGTGACCCGAACCGGCGGTCCGGCCCGGCAGTTCGTCCTGCGTCTCGTCCCCGCGCACCGTCCCCGTCCGGCTGCTGCCCTTCGGCCCGGAGGCCGGTGCCGGCTCTCCCGGGCCGGCGGTCGGGAAGGCGGCACGCCGTGCGGGCCGGTCCCGGGAGGCGGCCGGGGCCGGGGCGGTCGCTCCCAGGTCTAGCCCTCACCAACAAGCGTGTCAACACTTTGTCCGGACATTCGGACGAACCCTTGACACTCCCTTCCGAGGCTTGGAGGGTGGGCGATATGACCTCCTCCGTACCTTCTCCGGCCCGTATCCGCATCGGCTCGGCACCCGATTCGTGGGGAGTGTGGTTCCCCGAGGATCCGCGGCAGGTGCCGTGGGAGCGATTCCTCGACGAGGTCTCCGAGGCGGGCTACGAATGGATCGAGCTCGGGCCGTACGGCTATCTGCCCACAGATCCCGCCCGGCTCGCGGACGAGACGGCCCGCCGCGGCCTCGGGGTGTCCGCGGGCACCGTCTTCACCGGATTGCACCACGGTCCGCAGGTCTGGGACCGGACCTGGGAGCATGTCGCGGGCATCGCGGCACTCACCCGGGCGATGGGCGCCGGACACCTGGTGGTCATCCCGTCGTTCTGGCGGGACGACAAGACGGGTGAGGTGCTGGAGGACCGCACCCTCACCGCCGCCCAGTGGCGTGACCTCACCACCCAGACGGAACGGCTGGCCCGTGAGGTGGGGGAACGGTACGGGCTGCGGATCGTGGTGCACCCGCACGCCGACACCCACATCGACAGCGAGGAGAACGTCAACCGCTTCCTCGACGCCACGGACCCCGATCTGGTCTCGCTCTGTCTCGACACCGGTCACTACGCCTACTGCGGCGGGGACAGCGTGAAGCTCATCCGGACCTACGGGGGGCGGATCGGCTATCTCCACCTCAAGCAGGTCGACCCGGTGATCCTCGCCGATGTGGTGAAGAACGAGGTGCCGTTCGGCCCGGCCGTCGCGCGTGGGGTGATGTGCGAACCGCCGGGCGGCGTGCCCGCGCTGGAGCCCGTGCTGGACGCGGCGCGTGCCCTGGGCACCGATCTCTTCGCCATCGTCGAGCAGGACATGTACCCCTGCCCACCGGACAAGCCGTTTCCGATCGCCAGGCGCACCCGCGAGTTCCTCCGGATCTGCGGGCCCGCACGCCCGTCGTCCTGATCGCCCCGCCGCCGCCCCTGCCCCCGCCGTCCCCCTTCCTTCTGTCTCCCGTATGTCCGCGTTCAGCAGGTCTTGTGTCACGAGCTCGCGACACCCCCTGCCCAGGTAGCGGAACGGCTCGTTCACCCAGAGGGTGCACGCAGGGAGAAAGGTGGCAGTCATGGCGGACGGAACGCTCTGGTCGTACAAGGACATCGCCGCGCACATCCAGGTCCAGCCGGACACCGTCCGGTCCTACCGCAAGCACGGGCTGCTGCCACCGCCTGACGAGGTCCGGCACGGCAAGCCCTACTGGTACGTGGACACCGTGCTGGCGTGGATCGCGGCGCGGCCCAGCAACCGGAAGCGGTGAGAGAGGGCGGCGCCCCGGCCCGCCCCTGCTCAGCCGGCCTCCTCCGTGGGGTCGATGATGGTCACACCGGCTCCGAGGGCCGTACCCATCGCGGCCAGCGCCGCCGGAGCGGCGTCCAGGGTGATGGTGGACGTCACCAGCAGATCGGGGCGCAGGGTGCCGGCCAGGACCATGTCCATCATGGGCGGGTAGTCGTGGGCGGCCATGCCGTGACTGCCCAGGATCCGCAGCTCCAGCCCGATCACCCGGGACATGGGCACGACCGGGTCCCCGGCCGCCGAGGGGAGCAGGCCGACCTGGACATGGCGGCCCTGCCTGCGCAGGCTCCGCACCGACGCGGCGCAGGTGAGCGGGGAGCCCAGGGCGTCGAGGGACAGATGGGCACCGCCGCCGGTCAGTTCGCGCACGGCCTCGTCCGCGCCGGCCGGATGCGCGGAGGCGTCCACGCACTCCGCGGCTCCGAACGCCCGCGCCAGCTCCAGGGCGTGCGGCGAGACGTCGACCGCGACGACCCGGGCCCCGCACGCCACCGCGATCATCACGGCCGACAGACCGACCCCGCCGCAGCCGTGCACGGCGACCCATTCCCCGGGCGCCACCCTGCCCTGGCCGACCACGGCCCGGAACGCGGTGGCGAACCGGCACCCGAGTCCCGCGGCGGTGGCGAACGACAGCCCTTCGGGCACTGCGACGAGATTGACGTCGGCCTGTTCCAGCGCGACGTACTCGGCGAAGGACCCCCAGTGCGTGAACCCCGGCTGGGTCTGCCGCTCACAGACCTGCTGGGCCCCGGCCGCGCAGGCGGCACACCGGCCGCAGGCACAGACGAAGGGCACGGTGACGCGGTCGCCCGGACGCCAGTTCCGCACCCCGGCACCCACCTCCTGGACCACACCGGCGAGTTCGTGCCCGGGCACGTGCGGCAGGACGATGTCCGGGTCGTGGCCCGCCCAGCCGTGCCAGTCGCTGCGGCACAGCCCCGTGGCCGCGACCCGCACCACCACTCCCCCGGCCGGGGGCTCCGGGTCCGGAAGCTCCCGGACGCGTGCCTCCTGCCCGAACTCCTCGAACACCACTGCCCGCATGGGCCCCGCCTCCCGTGTCCCGGCTCACGCCGTCCAGCTCCTGGATGCGGCGAATCTACGCTCCCGCCGTGATCTTGTCCCGCTCCCGGCCACCCGCTCCGTCCGCCTCATCGGCGATCCGGTCAGCGGCCCGGGCGGGCTCCCCCTCGCTCAGGCCGAACCGCCGGTGGAAGGCGCGCACGGGCGCGGGCGCCCACCAGGTGACGCGGCCCATCAGCTTCATCACGGCCGGCACGAGCAGACTGCGCACCACCATCGCGTCCATCAGCACGGCCAGCGCGATCCCGAGCCCGAGCATCTTGGTGTTGGTCACGCGGGAGGTCCCGATGGCGACCATCACCACGGCGAGGATGACGGCGGCGGCGGTGATCAGCCCACCGGTACGGCGCAGCCCGTACGTCACGGAGTGCTCGTGGTCGCCCGTGCGGTCGTACTCCTCCTTGATCCTGGAGATCAGGAACACGCCGTAGTCCATGGAGAGGCCGAAGGCGACGCAGAACATCAGCACGGGCAGGGTCGTCTCTATGTCACCTGTGCTGGTGAAGGAGAGGAGCCCGGACAGATTCCCGTCCTGGAAGACCCACACCACCGCCCCGAACATCGCGGTCAGGCTGAGGGCGTTGAGCACGACCGCCTGGAGCGGTATCAGGACGCTGCCGGTCAGCAGGAAGACCAGCAGCAGGGTCACGACGACGATGATCCCCACCGCCCAGGGCAACCGGTCGGCTATGGCGTCCTTGGAGTCGACCAGGACGGCTGCCGCGCCGGTCACCGAGGTGTCGAAGGGGGCGCTCTCCGCCCGGAGATCGCGGACCAGGTCCTGCGCGCCCTGGCCGACGGACTCCCCCTCGGGCAGCACGTCGTAGTACGCGAACCCGTCACCCGGGACGGGCCCCTCGACCCGCTCCACTCCGGGCAGCCCCGCGATCCTGTCGCGGAAGTCGGCGTACTGGGCGGGGCTCGCCTTTCCTTCGGCGAGCACTTCGAGTCCGCCGCCCGGGCTCCCGGGGAAACCGTCCCGTATGTGGTCCTGAACGATGCGGGACTCGGCCGTGGCAGGCAGCTGGCGGTCGTCCGCCGTGCCGAACTTCACCCCCAGGAAGGGGAGCCCCAGCAGCACCAGCGCGACGGTGGTCAGGAGGGCGAAGACCGGCGCCCGGCGCATCACGAGCACCGAGAACCGGGCCCACCGCCTGCCCGGGTCCCCGGCGGCGCCCGGCAGCCTTCCACGGCGGTGCAGCAGCCGGCGCAGGTCCAGGGAGTTGACGCGTGGCCCGAGCAGCATCAGCGCGGCCGGCAGCAGGATCAGGGCAGCGGCGGCGGCCAGGAGCACCACGGCGATGCCTGCGTAGGCGAAGGAGCGCAGGAAGTACTGCGGGAAGACCATCATCGCGGCCAGCGAGACCGCCACCGTCAGGGCGGAGAAGAGCACGGTGCGCCCCGCCGTGCGCAGGGTGATGCCGATCGCCGCCCGGGGGTCCGCCCCGGCGGCCAGCTCTTCGCGGAAGCGGCGCACGATGAACAGGGCGTAGTCGATGGCGAGTCCGAGCCCCAGGGCCGTGGTGAGGTTCTGGGCGAAGACCGAGACGTCGGTGAACTCCGTGATGCCGCGCAGCACCGCGTTGGTACCGAGGATCGCGACGATGCCGACACCGAGGGGCAACAGGGCGGCCACAGCGCTGCCGAAGACCACGACCAGCAGCACCAGTGTCACCGGCAGCGCGATGAGCTCGGCGCGCAGGAGGTCGTCCTGGATGGTGGTCTGCATCTCGTGCCGCACGGCGAGGGGGCCGCCCACGGAGACCTCCACCGGGCCGCGTGTGCCCCTGTAGGCCGGAGCGATCCGGTCGAGGACCTCTCCTGCGGCCTTCTCGTCTCCCGCTATCCGGGCGGCCACTATCGCCTCGCCCCCGTCCTCGGAGCGCAGGGCGGGGGACTTCGTCTGCCAGTACGAACCGACGCCCCCGACTCCCGGCTCGGCCGACAGCCGCTCGGTGATCCGGGCGGCTTCGGCGGCCACCGCCGGATCGTCCACGGAGGCGGTGCGGCTGCCGATCAGCAGGAGCAGGTTGGGCTGGGAGGCGGGGAACTCCTTCTCCAGGACCTGCGTCGTGTAGGTCGACTCGGCGTGGGGGGCCTCCCAGCCGCCGCTGCTCATCCGGTCGGCCACCCCGCTGCCCGCGAACACGGCGAATGCCGTGATCACCAGAGCTGTCAGCAGTGCGAGCCGTGGCCGGGCGGTGACGAGACGGGTCCAGCTCCCGAGGCGCTCCGGGCTGTTGGCTTCGGGCATGGTGCGGTGTCCCCTTCACCGGGACCCGGGCAGCGCAAGGCAGCATGGGTCGGTCGTTGCCACGTACACTGGCAAACACGAGTCCTCGCTCGTGTTTTGCAAGAATGCGAGCAGCCGCTCGTATATGTCAACCGCGTCTGTGAGAGCTGGGGATAACCGTGCCGGAGGCCAGAGCCGGAGAAGCCGCCGAGCCCGCCCGCGGGGAGCGGAAGAGCCCGGGCGAGCGGACGGATGGGGCGGGCGCGCCCGAGGGACCCAGCCCCGCCGCCACGGCGGGCCAGGGCGCCGGCGGGGACCCGGGCGCCGGAGCCGGCCGACCGCGCCGCCGTCAGGCGCGGGGCGAAGCCCGTATCGCCCAGCTGCTCGACGCCGCCGCGGACGTCTTCAGCGCGAGCGGCTACAACGGCGCCAGCACCAACGCCATCGCCCGCGAGGCGGGCGTCTCGCCGGGCACGCTCTACCAGTTCTTCCCCAACAAGGAGGCGATCGCCGTCGAGCTGGGCGACCAGCTCATGCACCGCTGGCGGGAGACCTACGGCGCCGCGTTCGTCGTCAGCCACCTGGAACTGCCGCTCGACCGGCTGCTGGACGCCGTCCTCGACCCGCTGATCGCCTTCAACTGCGAGAACCCGGCTTTCGCCGTCCTCACCCACGGCTCCGGGATCCCCGGCGTGATCAGCCGGGAGCACGACGCCCTGCACGCCACGATGCTCAGCCGGACCGAACAGCTCCTGGCCGCCTACCTGCCGGAGGTCCCGGCGGACCGGATCGCGCGCATCGCCGCGATGTCCTTCGTCCTCTTCCAGGCCGGACTCGACCTGGTGATGTCCCACGAGGGGGCGGAGCGGGACGCGTACGTCACCGAGCTGAAGGCCGTGATGTACCGCTACCTCGAACCTCTGGCCTGTGACAGGCCCGACACGGGAGCACAGGCCGCCAAAGATACCCCCTAGGGGTATAGTGGACGGTACGGGGCGGGAGCACCGGGCTTCCCGGCGCCCTTCCCGTGCCACATCCGCCCACACTCCTGTGTGCCTGCGTAGAGGAGAACGACATGACGGCAGAAACCGACACTCCCCGTACCGCTGGATCCTGCTGCTCGTCCGGCGGCGCCCACGACGAGGGTCCGGCCGGCGTACAGGTGGGCACCGTCACCGAGGTGTACGAGGTGAAGGGCATGACCTGCGGCCACTGCGAGGGCGCCGTCTCCGAGGAGATCTCCGGCCTCGCGGGCGTCACCTCCGTGAAGGCGGAGGCGGCCACCGGCCGGGTGACGGTCGTCTCCTCCGCCCCGCTGGCCGAGGACGCCGTGCGCGACGCCGTCGACGAGGCGGGCTACGAGCTCGTGGGCCGCGCCTGAATCCGCCCCACCCGCGCGCTCCGGCCACCTGCGCGCCCGGCCCGCGTCACCGGACCGCCGAAGGCCGCGCCACCCGGCGTCCCCGGGCGGCGCGGCCCGCCCGGCGCGTCCGGGCGGGCCACGCGTGCCACCGTCGGCGCCGCCCCGCACCTCCATCGGGCCGTTCCGTCACCGGAGGAGCAGATACTGGTGGGGAAACGGCCCGACTGCTCGACCCAGGAGCCCGCACACATGGCCAGCACCACGGCAGCCGAGGCCCCGGCCGCTGAGACGTCCGAGGCCGAACTCTCGATCGGCGGGATGACCTGCGCCTCGTGCGCGGCCCGCGTCGAGAAGAAGCTCAACCGCATGGACGGAGTCGTCGCGACCGTCAATTACGCGACGGAGAAGGCCCGCGTCCTCTTCGGGCCCGGGACCGAGCTGGACGACCTCGTCGCCACGGTCGAGAAGACCGGCTACACGGCACGGCCGGTCGTACGCGCCACCGCCGCGCCGAAACCCACGGCCCTTCCGGGAACCGCTGGATCGCGACCGGCCACGGCAGGCCGGCCCGACGGAGCGGGCCCGCACGCGGACACCGGGCGCGGCACCCCCGCGGACACCGGCATCGGCGCAGACGCGGATCGCCGCACCGAGCCCCCCGCCCACGACGGCGCGGGCGCCCCCACAGGTACGACCACCGACGTGGACCTGGATGCGGACCGCGACGTCGACGCGGAGGCGGGTGTCGCCGCCCTCCGCCGGCGCCTCCTGGTGTCGGCGGCCCTCGCCGTGCCCGTCGTCCTGATGGCCATGGTCCCCGCCCTCCAGTTCGACAACTGGCAGTGGCTCTCCCTCACCCTCGCGGCCCCCGTCGTCGTGTGGGGCGGCCTGCCCTTCCACCGTGCCGCCTGGACGAACCTGCGGCACGGCGCGGCGACGATGGACACCCTGGTGTCCATCGGCACGCTGGCGGCCTTCTGCTGGTCGCTGTGGGCCCTGTTCCTGGGGGACGCGGGCATGCCGGGGATGCGGCACGGCTTCGACCTCTCCGCCTCCCGGTCCGACCCCGCCTCCACCATCTACCTGGAGGTCGCGGCGGGGGTCGTCGGCTTCATCCTGCTGGGCCGCTACCTGGAGGCGCGGTCCAAGCGGAAGGCCGGAGCCGCCCTGCGCGCGCTGCTGCGTCTGGGCGCGAAGGACGTCGCCGTCCTCCGCCCGGCCGCGGTGGCCGGGGGCGGGACCGGACAGGGAACCACCGAGGTACGCGTCCCCGTCGGCCGTCTCCTCGTCGGTGACCGCTTCGTCGTCCGGCCCGGCGAGAAGATCGCCACCGACGGCACCGTCGTCGAGGGCTCATCGGCCGTCGACACCTCGATGCTCACCGGCGAGTCCCTCCCGGTGGACGCGGCGCCGGGGGACGCGGTCACCGGCGCCACCCTCAACGTCTCCGGCCGTCTGGTCGTCGAGGCGACCCGCGTCGGCTCCGACACCCAGCTCGCCCGGATGTCCCGGCTCGTCGAGGACGCCCAGAACGGCAAGGCAGCCGCGCAACGCCTCGCGGACCGGATCTCCGCGGTCTTCGTTCCCGTGGTCCTGCTGATCGCTCTGGGGACGCTCGTCGCCCAGCTGCTGGCCACCGACGACGTCACGGGCTCGTTCACCGCAGCCGTGGCCGTCCTGATCATCGCCTGCCCGTGCGCCCTGGGCCTCGCGACGCCCACAGCCCTCATGGCGGGCACCGGCAGGGGAGCCCAGCTGGGCATCCTCATCAGAGGCCCCGAGGTTCTGGAGACCGCGCGCAGGATCGACACGATCGTCCTCGACAAGACGGGCACGGTCACCACGGGCCGGATGAGTCTCGGCCGGGTCCACACCGCGCCCGGAACGGCCGAGGCCGACGTGCTCCGGCTCGCCGGAGCACTGGAGGACGCCTCGGACCACCCCGTGGCGCGGGCGGTCGCCACCGGAGCGGCGCACCGCACCGGTGGCACGCTGCCCGACCCGGTGGACTTCGCGGACGTTCCCGGCCTGGGCGTGCGCGGCACGGTCGAAGGGCATCGCGTGCTGGCGGGCAGGGCGCGGCTCCTCGCCGATGCCGGGATCTCCCTTCCTGAACCCCTGGCCGCCGCACTGGCGGAGGCCGCGGCTCAGGGCCGTACGGCGGTCGCCGTCGCCTGGGACGGCGCCGCCCGGGGTGTCCTCGAAGTGAGCGACACGGTGAAGGAGAGCAGCGCGGAGGCCGTGGCGGAGCTGCGCGCGCTCGGCCTCAGGCCGATTCTGCTGACCGGCGACAACCGGGCCGTGGCGGAGGCCGTGGCCCGTGCGGTCGGGATCGAGGAGGTCCACGCGGAGGTCCTGCCGCAGGAGAAGGTGGAGGTCATCCGGCGCCTCCAGGCCGAGGGCAGATCCGTCGCCATGGCCGGTGACGGGGTCAACGACGCGGCTGCTCTCGCGGTGGCCGATCTGGGCCTGTCGATGGGCACCGGGGCGGACGCGGCGATCGAGGCGGGCGATCTCACGCTTGTTCGTGGAGATCTCAAGGTGGCCGCTGACGCCATCCGCCTGTCTAGGCGTACGCTGTCGACCATCAGAAGCAACCTCTTCTGGGCCTTCGGCTACAACGTGGCCGCACTGCCTTTGGCTGCGTTCGGGCTGCTCAGCCCCATGATCGCAGGTGCGGCGATGGCGTTTTCGTCGGTCTTCGTGGTGAGCAACAGCCTGAGGTTGCGCTCCTTCACATAATTTCTACAAAGAGACTTAGATCACACCGATTTGAGGGTAACCATCTGATGGGTTGGTGAGTCTAAGAGTGCGATGCCAAGGATGTCTTGGGGGACGTCCGACGGAGTGTCTTGGGGGACGCTCCGGGCAAGCGTGGCCGGGGCACGTGCACCGGGGAGCTTTGAGCGGCCCTCCCGTACGTACCCCGGCAGTCGCACAGCAGGACCGAACTGAATAGGCACGACCGAAAAACAACGGGAGTTCAGGCTCCCTTCAGACGCCCGGCCGGATCCCGTGGGGGGAATCCGCTCCGGGATATGGGAAGCGCCCCGACCGTCGACCCGTGGGGGGATCGACGGCGGGGCGCTTCTCGCTCACGCCCCGCCTGGGCCCCGAAGCGCCCCGTCGGCGCACCGCGACTCGGGCCCTGGAGCACACCTCGCCCGCGTGGAGCGCCTGCGCGCTCGAAGCACCCCGCCCGCGTACGGTTCCGCGCACGCCGGAGCGCCCCGCAGGAGACGCACCGCACCCGCACGCCGAACAGCCTGTCGGCAGAGCGCCGCCGCTGGACACAGCACCCCCGAACGCCGAATCGCCCCGGACACCGCGCTCTGGAGTGTGCGAGCGCGGTACGCGGGGCGAAGGATGCCGGCAGCGAGCCGCCGGGGTGGAGCAGCGTCCGAAAGGCTCAGCGGCCTTCGGCCGGGACGAAGTCGCGCAGGACCTCGCCGGTGTAGATCTGGCGCGGGCGGCCGATGCGCGATCCCGGCTCCTTGATCATCTCGTGCCACTGGGCGATCCAGCCAGGGAGGCGGCCGAGCGCGAACAGCACGGTGAACATCTCGGTCGGGAAGCCCATGGCGCGGTAGATCAGGCCCGTGTAGAAGTCCACGTTGGGGTAGAGGTTGCGCGAGACGAAGTACTCGTCGGAGAGCGCGTGCTCCTCCAGCTTGAGCGCGATGTCGAGCAGCTCGTCGGACTTGCCGAGCGAGGACAGGACGTCGTGGGCGGCGGCCTTGATGATCTTGGCGCGCGGGTCGAAGGACTTGTACACCCGGTGGCCGAAGCCCATCAGGCGGACGCCGTCCTCCTTGTTCTTCACCTTCTGGATGAAGGAGTCGACATCGCCACCGTTGGCCTGGATGCCCTCGAGCATCTCCAGCACCGACTGGTTGGCGCCACCGTGCAGCGGGCCCCACAGGGCCGAGATGCCGGCGGAGATCGAGGCGAACATGTTGGCCTGCGAGGAGCCGACCAGACGCACGGTCGAGGTGGAACAGTTCTGCTCGTGGTCCGCGTGCAGGATGAGCAACTTCTCCAGCGCCGAGACGACGACCGGGTCCGGCACGTACTCCTGGGCCGGGACGGAGAAGGTCATGCGCAGGAAGTTCTCGACGTAGCCGAGGTCGTTGCGCGGGTAGACGAACGGGTGACCGATCGACTTCTTGTACGCGTACGCCGCGATCGTCGGGAGCTTGGCCAGCAACCGGATCGTCGAGAGGTGACGCTGCTCCTCGTCGAACGGGTTGTGGCTGTCCTGGTAGAAGGTGGACAGCGCGCTGACGACCGAGGAGAGCATGGCCATCGGGTGGGCGTCACGCGGGAAGCCGTCGAAGAAGCGCTTGACGTCCTCGTGCAGCAGCGTGTGCTGGGTGATCTCGTTCTTGAAGGCCGACAGCTCGTCGACCTTGGGAAGGTCACCGTTGATCAGCGTGTAGGCGACCTCGAGGAACGTCGAGCTCTCGGCGAGCTGCTCGATCGGGTATCCGCGGTAGCGCAGGATGCCCTGCTCGCCGTCGAGGTAGGTGATGGCGGATTTGTACGCGGCCGTGTTGCCGTATCCGCTGTCCAGCGTGACCAGGCCCGTATTGGCCCGGAGCTTCCCGATGTCGAAGCCCTTGTCGCCGACGGTGCTGTCGATCACCGGGTAGGTGTACTCGTCATCGCCGTACCGCAGTACTACAGCGTTGTTGGTGTGCTCGCTCACGTCATCCCTCACCGACGTAGTGCCTCTTCTTCGAGGTGCCCTGACTGTCTCCACCCTCCCCCATTTGGCTCAGGAGAGTGCACTCGGGGTCGTCCATTGGACCTACTGGCGGCACTGAGTGCCGTCAACTTTCTCATCCTGCCCCCTGAGATCCGGTTCCGGAAGGGCTCAGTGATGTTTCCCACCGTTTTGATCGATCATTTTTTCGGAGGAGTCTCCGCCCGTCCCGCCCCGCAACCGGAAATCCAGCGCCGTACAGCGTCTGCCTGCGGAAACGGTGCGGACTGCCTGGCCGATGGCCTTGCGTGAACCGACCAGTACGACGAGCTTCTTGGCCCGGGTCACCGCGGTGTAGAGAAGGTTGCGTTGCAGCATCATCCAGGCGCTGGTCGTGACGGGGACGACCACCGCCGGATACTCGCTGCCCTGGGAGCGGTGGATGGTCATGGCGTAGGCGTGGGCCAGCTCGTCCAGCTCGTCGAAGTCGTAGACGATCTCCTCGTCCTCGTCCGTGAGGACCGTCAGCTTCTGCTCGTCCGCGTCGAGGGCCGTGACGACGCCGACCGTGCCGTTGAAGACGCCGTTCTCCCCCTTCTCGTAGTTGTTGCGGATCTGGGTGACCTTGTCGCCGACCCGGAAGACCCGCCCGCCGAAGCGCTTCTCGGGCAGGCCGGGGCGGCCCGGGGTGATGGCCTGCTGGAGCAGGCCGTTGAGATGACCCGCGCCTGCCGGGCCCCGGTGCATCGGGGCGAGGACCTGCACGTCACGGCGGGGGTTCAGGCCGAACTTGGCGGGGATGCGGCGGGCCGCGACGTCCACGGCGAGCACCCCGGCGTCCTCGGTCTCGTCCTCGACGAACAGGAAGAAGTCGTCCAGCCCCTGGGTCAGCGGGGGCACCCCGGAGTTGATCCGGTGGGCGTTGGTGACGACGCCGGACTTCTGGGCCTGACGGAAGATCGTGGTCAGCCGGACCGCGGGAACGGGGCCGCCCTCGGCGAGCAGATCCCTCAGCACCTCCCCCGCGCCGACCGAGGGCAGCTGGTCCACATCGCCGACGAGCAGGAGATGGGCACCGGGTGCCACCGCCTTGACGAGCTTGTTGGCGAGCAGCAGATCGAGCATCGACGCCTCGTCGACCACGACCAGATCGGCGTCCAGCGGGCGGTCACGGTCGTACGCCGCGTCTCCGCCCGGTTTCAGCTCCAGGAGCCGGTGCACGGTGGACGCCTCGGCTCCCGTCAGCTCCGAGAGCCGCTTGGCGGCCCGCCCGGTGGGCGCGGCGAGCACCACCTTGGCGTTGCGGGCCCGGGCCAGCTCGACCACGGACCGGACGGTGAACGACTTCCCACAGCCCGGCCCGCCCGTCAGCACGGCCACCTTCCGGGTGAGCGCGAGCCGGACGGCCGCCTCCTGCTCGGGGGCGAGCGTGGCGCCCG
This sequence comes from Streptomyces argenteolus, assembly GCF_042902585.1. GTDB lineage: Bacteria > Actinomycetota > Actinomycetes > Streptomycetales > Streptomycetaceae > Streptomyces > Streptomyces argenteolus. The sequence continues at coordinate 329,758 of NZ_JBIBEG010000002.1, read as the reverse complement.
TACGCCGGGCGAGCCAGGCCAGCGCCTTGTCCCAGTCGACGTCCTGGAAGGCCGGCATCCGGTCCTCCGGGGTGCGCAGCAGACGCTGCACCTGGGCCGCCAGGGAGATCTCGGCGCGGTGGAAGGGGACCAGATACACGGCGGTGACCGGCTGGCCGTCCTCCGGACCCGGCACCTTCTCCCGTACGACGCCCTCAGGGTCCTCCGCGAGCTCGGCGAGGCAGTCGATGACCAGCCCGGTGTCGACCTGGAGCAGCTTGACCCCGTCGGCGATCAGCCGCTCCTCGGGGAGGAAGCAGTGCCCCTGGTCGGTGGACTGCGACAGCGCGTACTGGAGCCCCGCCTTGACCCGCTCCGGGCTGTCGTGCGGGATGCCGACGGCCTGGGCGATGCGGTCGGCGGTCAGGAAGCCGATGCCCCAGACGTCGGCGGCCAGCCGGTAGGGCTGGTTCTTCACGACAGAGATCGACGCGTCCCCGTACTTCTTGTAGATGCGGACCGCGATGGAGGTGGAGACGCCCACGGTCTGGAGGAAGACCATGACCTCCTTGATCGCCTTCTGCTCCTCCCAGGCCGCCGCGATCATCTTCGTCCGCTTCGGGCCGAGCCCCGGGACCTCGACCAGCCGCTTCGGCTGCTGCTCGATGATGTCCAGGGTGTCGACGCCGAAGTGGGTGGTGATCCGGTCGGCCATGACGGGGCCGATGCCCTTGATCAGGCCGGAGCCGAGGTACCTGCGGATGCCCTGGATGGTGGCGGGGAGGACCGTCGTGTAGTTGTCCACCTGGAACTGCTTGCCGAACTGCGGGTGCGAGGCCCAACGCCCCTCCATCCGCAGGGACTCACCCGGCTGGGCACCGAGGAGCGAGCCGACGACGGTGAGCAGGTCCCCCGCCCCTCTCCCGGTGTCGACGCGGGCGACGGTGTACCCGTTCTCCTCGTTGGCGTAGGTGATGCGCTCCAGGACGCCTTCGAGCACGGCCGTGTTGGACATGGACCGACGGTATCGGGAGAGTCTGACAGCGCGTCCCGCGCACCTGGGATCTCCGGTGCCGGACCGGGACGACACCGGCGCTGAGGGGCCAGGCCCACCCGGCGGACCCTCCGCACGCCCATGTGCTGTCCCCCGGGCGGCACATGGGGGCTGCCTACGCGCCCGCGGGACGGCGACTCGGGTTCTCCGGGCGGGTGCACGGAGCCCGGCCCCGCGAGGGGGCCTGCCGGTCCCGGGCGAGGATCCGCGGAAAACGGGCCCTCGGGGGAGTCGCCGACGCGCCCGTGCCGGTCTTCCGGGGCCGTGTGGAGCGCCGGGCGGGCCTTCGCGCAGGGGCCGGGAAGGCCGACGCCCGCCGAGGCCGGTGCCTGCCCGCCCACGCCCGGCGCCCACCGGCTCCGACCTGGCCGTACGACGGGTGGAGGACTACATTCGGGCACGCGGAACCCGCCTCGGGGCGCCCGGGGACCTCCTCGGTGACCAGGTGCCGGAGACGCGTTCCGTGGTCCCGATGTGGTCGCCGGGAAGGTGATCACCCCGACTGGGTGGAGATTCTCCGGTGGAGACGTCAAGGGCCTCCTGGCGCAACACGACACACGACTGGGCCGGTTCCGTGGACCTCGGGCACCTGGCGGGCATCCGCCGGGATCCGGAGACGTTCGCCCCCGGTGGTGTGTGGCACCTCGTCCTGGAGGTGGCCGCCTACGCGGCCGACGAGGCGGAGTGCGGCGGTGGAGGACGGTGCGATGTCGTGCTCCGTCCTGACGGTTCCGTGTCCGTGACGGATGACGGGCGGGGCACCGACACCCGCTTCGACGAGCACGGGCAGGTCGTCAGGAAGCCGGTGATGGCGACGAAGGACCTGCGGTTCTTCGACCTCCCCGAGGCCGTGACGCTGCCCGACGGCCACCCGCGCCGGGGGATGTCGGTCGTAGCCGCCCTGAGTGAGCGGCTCTCCCACACCAACCGCCGCGGCAACGGGTCCTGGACCCAGCGATACGAACACGGCGTGCCCGTCTCGGACCTGGAGCGCCTCGCGGACGACGGCACGACGGGGACGGCCGTCCGATTCCGCCCCTCCGCGCACCTGCGGCCGGCCGACCCGCTGCCGGGTGAGATCGCCCTCCTGGCCACGGCATGGCCGCACCTGAGCGTCGAGGTGACCCGCGCGTGACCGTCCGCCGCATCTGAGCGTCGAGGTCCCCCGCGCGTGACCGTCCGCCGGGCGGTCCGTCCGCGGCAGGTGAGCGCCGGGGCACACGGGACTCCTCCCGGCGCGGCGCCCGTCGTACGGGACAGAAGCCGCCGCGGGAGCGGCCGGTACAGTCCCGTCCATGGGCACACCGAGACTGCGGGCGATCGAATGGGACGGAACGCGGTGGGACGACCCGTCCGAGGAAAAGCTGCACGATCTGCTGGCCGACATGAGTCTGACCTGGCGATTCGTCATCGTCGAACGACTGGACGCCGAACCCGCCGGTCAGCACTACATGCAGGTCCATCTCAACGACGACCTGAGCTACCAGGTCGAACACCGCGAAGGCGGCCCGGACCGGCACTTCCAGGCCCATGTGCCGTCCGATCGCGGTCCGTTCTGTGTGGAGCCCGTCGCGGCCGTGGTCAACGACTGGGCCTTCGGACGTCCGGGCTGGCGGGACGCGCTCACCTGGACCCCGTGGCCGTCGGCGGAACCGGCGGGTTGAGGCCTCCGGCGCGCCGGACCCCGCCCCGCCTGCCGTAGGAGCGGGCGACGCCTACACGAGCACGGCCGTGGCCTCGATCTCGATGAGGTGCTCGGGCACGTCCAGCGCGGCGACGCCCAGCAGGCTGGCCGGCGGAGCGGCGGCGGTGCCCAGTTTCGCCTTCGCGCCGGAGATGCCCGCGAGGAGGGAGGGCATCTGGTCCGGCGTCCAGTCGACGACGTACACGGTCAGCTTCACGACGTCGTCGAAGGAGGCGCCGACCCCCGCCAGGGCGGTGCCGATGTTCAGGTAGCACCGCTCGGTCTGGGCGGCCAGGTCGCCTTCGCCGACCGTGCTGCCGTCGGCGTCCCAGGCGACCTGTCCGGCGATGTGGACCAGCTTCGATCCGGTCGCCACCGACACCTGGTGGTAGATGTCGGTCTCCGGCAGTCCCGCGGGATTCGTCAGGGTGATGGTCATGCTGTCCGCCTCCTTGCCGCGCGGCCCCGAAGTGGCCGCTACGTGCTCTCTTGTGGTTACTGGGAAACCGTAGGAGAGTGTGCGCTGACATGGAAGAACGCACTTTTCGGTGACGGGGGAACCTGAAGGTGACCAAGCAGTTCAGCGGCACGCAGGCGGAGCAGGCGGACCTGCGCCGCGCGGATTCTCTCGCGCGCGAGATCTTCTCGGACGTGGCGAACAAATGGGCGCTCCTGATCATCGAGGCGCTGGGTGACCGCACCCTTCGCTTCAGCGAGGTGCGGAGCGCGGTCGAGGGGATCAGCCACAAGATGCTCACGCAGAACCTCCGCATGCTGGAGCGCAACGGCCTCGTCGAGCGGACCGTGTATCCGACGGTCCCGCCGAAGGTCGAGTACACCCTCACGGAGCCGGGCCAGGGGCTGCGGAAGACCGTGGACGTGATGTGCGAGTGGACCCACCGGAACCTCGGCCACATCGAGGCGGCCCGAAGCGGTTTCGACGCCGGCTGACGACGGCAGACGACCCCGTTGGCGGGCAGGCGCCGACGGCCCTGGGGACGCTGCCCGCCACGGCGCCTCGTCACGCGTCGCTCAGGAGAAGGTCAGGCCCAGGTGCCTGTGGAGCGCTTCTCTCTGCTCGGGGGTGGCGAGAACCATGATGCTGTCGTAGCCGACGCCCCGTTCCCGCGCGAAGCCGGCGTTGCGCCACACGCGCGGGTCGTCGCGGTGGGCGGTCTCGGCGATCGCCCGGCAGGCCGCCGCGTGGTCGTAGTAGTCCTCGGCGAAGTGCTCGGCAGGAACGGACACCGGCCTGCCGTCCCTCAGGAACTCGATGACGTCGAGGCGACCGCCCTCGAAGCCGCCCTCGCCCGCGACCACCCGGACGTCGCTGATGGTGACTCGGCCTCCGGCGGTCTCGGCCGCGTCCGCCAGCAGGCCCGCGTAGCCGTCGTGGACGGAGTCGATGTCGTCGGCGTGGACCGAGACCGCCACGCCGAAGCTCTCCAGGGCCTGGGCAGCCGCGTACGCGCCCAGTTCGTCGTCCGCGTAGGCGGCAGCGGCTTCGAGGGTGCTGCGCACCGTCTCGTCGGACACCATGCCGGTGTCCCGGAGGAGCGCACCGATGCGCCTGTAGGTCGTCGGGGGTTCGGTCCGCATCCCGGAGATCCTGCCGGACGGCGGGCCGGCGTTCCAAGCGGACGCGGCCCCGGAACGGCCCCGGAAAGCGGAATGGGGCCCGGCCCGCAGGCCGGACCCCCCTCGCTTTCCCCCTCCGTCGGGCTTCCCGTCCCCCCGGACCCCTCCCCGGAAGTCCCGACGCAGAGTACGACCGGGCATGGTGCGTAAAGGTTGCACGCCTTGGCGATCTCTTTACCTTTGCGCCGTCGACCGGCTCTCAGCAGGCGTGTTCCAGGTAGCGGGCGGCGACTTCACCGATCACCTCGGCCCCGTCACGGGCCCAGAGTTCCTCGTTGAAGATCTCGACCTCGATCGGCCCGTCGAAGCCCGTCGCCTCGACCTGGGCACGCATCGCGCGGAAGTCCACGCAGCCGTCGCCCAGTTGGCCCCGGCCCACCAGAACTCCGGCCGGGAGCGGGGTGATCCAGTCGGCCAGCTGGAAGGAGTGGATGCGCCCGCCGGCACCCGCCCGGGCGATCTGCGCGGGTGCCTGGTCGTCCCACCAGATGTGATACGCGTCGACGACCACTCCGACCTGCTCGGCGGGGAAGCGCTCCGCCAGGTCCAGGGCCTGGGACAGGGTGGAGACCACGCAGCGGTCCGAGGCGAACATCGGGTGCAGCGGCTCGATCGCCAGGCGGATGCCGCGCTCGGCGGCGTACGGGGCCAGTTCGGCCAGCGCGTCCGCGATGCGCTCGCGCGCGCCGTACAGGTCCTTGTCGCCCTCGGGGAGGCCGCCGGAGACGAGGACCAGGGTGTCGGTGTTCACGCCGGCCGCCTCGTCGACCGCGGCCCGGTTGTCGTCCAGGGCGCGGGCGCGTCCGGCCGGGTCCGCCGCGGTGAGGAAACCGCCGCGGCAGAGGCTGGTGACGGTGAGGCCCGCGTCCCGCATCAGCTGCCCGGCGCGCTCGACGCCGTACTCCTGCACCGGAGCGCGCCACAGCCCGACGCTGCCGATGCCGGCCTTGGCGCAGCCCTCGACGAGCTCCGGGAGGGACAGCTGCCGGACCGTCTCCTGGTTGAGGGACAGACGGGAGAGTTCGGTGCTCATCGGCTTCCTCCGTGGACGGCCAGCAGCGCGCGCATACGGGACTCGGCCAGCTCGGGGTCGGGGAACAGACCGAGCCGGTCGGCCAGTTCGTACGCCTTCGCCAGGTGCGGCAGCGAGCGCGCGGACTGGAGCCCGCCCACCATCGTGAAGTGGTCCTGGTGACCCGCCAGCCAGGCGAGGAACACCACGCCCGTCTTGTAGAAGCGGGTGGGGGCCTGGAACAGGTGCCGCGACAGCTCGACCGTGGGGTCGAGCAGGTCACGGAAGCCCTGGACGTCTCCGGTGTCCAGGACCCGCACGGCGTGGGCGGCGAGCGGTCCCAGCGGGTCGAAGATGCCGAGCAGGGCGTGGCTGAAGCCACGGTCGTCCCCCGCGATCAGTTCGGGGTAGTTGAAGTCGTCGCCGGTGTAGCAGCGCACCCCGCCGGGGAGCCGGCGCCGTACGTCGATCTCGCGCTCGGCGTCCAGGAGCGAGATCTTGATGCCGTCGACCTTGTCCGGGTGTTCCGCGATGACCTTGAGGAAGGTGTCCGTGGCGGCGTCGAGGTCCGCGCTGCCCCAGTAACCCTCCAGCGCCGGGTCGAACATGGGGCCGAGCCAGTGCAGGACGACGGGTTCGGTGGCCTGGCGCAGGAGATGGGCGTACGTCTCCAGGTAGTCCTCGGGGCCTTTCGCCGCGGCGGCCAGCGCGCGGGAGGCCATGAGGATGGCCTGCGCGCCGCTCTCCTCGACGAGGGCGAGCTGCTCCTCGTAGGCGGCGCGCACCTCGGGCAGGGTGGCGGGGCCGGTGAGCTGGTCGGTGCCGACGCCGCAGGCGATTCGGCCGCCCACCGACTTCGCCTCGGCGGCGGAGCGGCGGATCAGTTCCGCCGCGCCGGCCCAGTCCAGCCCCATGCCGCGCTGCGCGGTGTCCATGGCCTCGGCGACGCCCAGGCCGTGCGACCAGAGGTGGCGGCGGAAGGCGAGGGTGGCGTCCCAGTCGACGGCGACGGGGTCGTCGGGGCTGATGTCGGCGTAGGGATCGGCGACGACGTGGGCGGCGGAGAAGACCGTACGGGAGGCGAGCGGGGCCCCGTTCGGCGCCAGGTCGAGCGGGGTGGTGCGGGGTTCGTACGCGCCCTGCGGGAGCTGGATGGTCACAGGGTCAGCTCCGGTACGTCGAAGCGGCGGCCCTCGGCCGAGGACCTGAGGCCCAGCTCGGCGAGCTGCACGCCCCGGGCACCGGCCATCAGGTCCCAGGTGTAGGGCTCGTCGAGGACGATGTGGCGCAGGAAGAGCTCCCACTGCGCCTTGAAGCCGTTGTCGAACTCGGCGTTGTCGGGGACTTCCTGCCACTGGTCGCGGAAGGACTCGGTGACCGGGAGGTCGGGGTTCCAGACCGGCTTGGGAGTGGCCGAGCGGTGCTGGACGCGGCAGTTGCGGAGCCCGGCGACGGCGGAGCCGTGGGTGCCGTCCACCTGGAACTCGACGAGCTCGTCGCGGTTGACGCGGACGGCCCAGGAGGAGTTGATCTGGGCGACGGCGCCGCCCGCCAGCTGGAAGATGCCGTACGCCGCGTCGTCGGCGGTGGCCGCGTAGGGCTTGCCGTGCTCGTCCCAGCGCTGCGGGATGTGCGTCTGGACGTGCGCGGAGACGCTGGTGACCTGGCCGAACAGCTCGTGCAGGACGTACTCCCAGTGCGGGAACATGTCGACGACGATGCCACCGCCGTCCTCCGCGCGGTAGTTCCAGGAGGGGCGCTGGGCCTCCTGCCAGTCGCCTTCGAAGACCCAGTAGCCGAACTCGCCGCGCACGGAGAGGATCTCGCCGAAGAAGCCGCCGTCGATGAGACGCTTCAGCTTGAGCAGACCCGGCAGGAAGATCTTGTCCTGGACGACGCCGTGCTTGATTCCGGCGTCCCGGGCGAGCCGGGCGAGGTCGAGCGCGCCCTCGACGTCGGTGGCGGTGGGCTTCTCGGTGTAGATGTGCTTGCCCGCCGCGATCGCCTTCTTGATCGCCTCGACGCGGGCCGAGGTGACCTGCGCGTCGAAGTAGATGTCGATCGACTCGTCCGCGAGCACCGCGTCCAGGTCGGTGGACCACTCGGTCAGGCCGTGCCGCGCGGCGAGTTCCTCCAGCGCGTGGGCGCGACGGCCGACGAGCACGGGTTCCGGCCACAGCACCTCACCGTCACCGAGGTCGAGGCCGCCCTGCTCGCGGATCGCGAGGATCGAGCGCACCAGGTGCTGCCGGTATCCCATGCGTCCCGTGACGCCGTTCATGGCGATGCGCACTGTCCTGCGTGTCACGAAAGTTCCTCCATACAGCCGTAGCAAGCGCTTTCTATGCGGTATGACGCTAGCCTGCCGACAGCGACCCGGACAAGAGGGGCCGCTCCACAACTCCTCGGAGGAGAGCAATGACCGTCACCCTGGCGGACGTCGCGGCCCGCGCCCGGGTGTCCCCGGCCACCGTGTCCCGTGTGCTGAACGGCAACTACCCGGTGGCCTCGTCCACCCGGGAGCGGGTCCTGCGCGCGGTGGACGAGCTGGACTACGTGCTCAACGGCCCGGCCAGCTCACTCGCCGCCGCCACGTCCGACCTGGTGGGGATCCTGGTCAACGACATCGCCGACCCGTTCTTCGGGATCATGGCGGGTGCCGCGCAGAGCGAGATCGGCGGCCCGGGCGACGGCTCCGGCCGTGCGGGGGGCGAGAAACTCGCCGTCGTCTGCAACACCGGGGGCTCCCCCGAGCGCGAACTCACCTATCTCACCCTGCTCCAGCGCCAGCGCGCCGCGGCCGTCGTCCTCACCGGTGGCGCGCTGGAGGACCCGGCCCACCAGGCCGCGATGGCCGCGAAGCTGGCGAAGCTCGCGGACGCCGGCACCCGGATCGTCTTCTGCGGACGCCCGCCGCTCCCGGACACCGACGCGGTCGCCGCCGCTCTCACCTTCGACAACCGGGGCGGCGCCAGGCGCCTCACCGAGCACCTGATCGCCCTGGGACACCGGCGGATCGGTTACGTCGCCGGCCCCCTGGAACGCACCACGACCCGGCACCGGCTGGAGGGCCACCGCGAGGCCATGGCGGCGGCGGGGCTGCAGGGCGACGAGGAGAACCTCACCGAACACGGCCCCTACGACCGGGGCTCCGGATACGACGCCACCCGCGAACTCCTGCGCCGCGCACCCGATGTGACGGCCGTCGTCGCCGCCAACGACACCGTGGCACTGGGTGCCTGCGCGGCGGTACGGGACCGAGGGCTCCGCATCCCCGAGGACGTCTCGGTGGCCGGATTCGACGACCTGCCGTTCTCGGTCGACGCCGTGCCCGCCCTGACGACCGTACGGCTGCCGCTGTTCGAGGCGGGGGCACGGGCGGGGCGGCTGGCGATGGGCAAGGAGACACCGCCGCCCGGGGGCATCGCGACCATCGACGCCGAACTCATGGAGCGGGGATCGACGGCCCCACCGTCCCACTGAGCCCGCCGGCCCTGCCCGCCGGGGCTCGGCAGGCCGCCCGTCGAGTCAGCCGCCCATGCGCGCTCGGCCCTGTGCGGCGTTCCACTGAGCCGCTGTCGCCGCACGCCGGGGATCGGTACGCCTTCCGCTGAGCCCCGGCTCCCCTGCCCCGCCTCGGCTTTGTACGCCGTCCCACTGAGCCCGCCGTCCCGGCGCGCCGGGGCTCGGCAGGCCGTGCCCGGTAGACCCGTACCGCCGGCTCCAACGGCACCCGGCGCTCCCGCACCGACAGGACCGACAGGACCGACAGGACCGACCCGCGCTCCCGTACCGACGGGACAGGCCGGCGCCGCACCGACGGGACAGGCCGGCTCCCGCACCCACAGCGCAGGCGCGCTCCCGCACCGAGGCATCCCGTCGGACGGGGCGCGCCCGTACGGCCGGGACTCCGCACCCCGAAAGATGGGGGCGACTCCCCCATGTGCCCGCCCCCGGAACCCTCCAGGATGAGCACGGGAGCACCGCTCGGGCTCCCGCGGCCGGGGAGGTGAACGCGGTGGTGGAGAAGGAAGCGATCGGCGGTACGGCGTCGTCGGGCGGTGCGCGCGGCGAGGTCCACGCCCCGGTGCCGGACGCCACCGGTCTCCTGGGCTTCCGCGAGCACGGTGATCCGTGGTGGGTCCCCGGCACCGTCGGCCCGCGCCCGGCGAACGAGCCCGACTGGGCCCGGTTCGTCCGGGAGGCCGTCGTCCGGGCGCCGCGCTCGGCGCGGATCGAGGACAGGGAACATCCGGGCCTGACCGGCTTCTTCCCGGTCGTCGCCCCGTTCGCGGTCCTGGCCGCCGAGCGGATGGCGGGCGCGGTGCCCGAGGACGGGGGCGCACCGTCGGGGCCGGCCTCCTGCCCGACGGGCGTGCTGGACGGCTTCCGGCGTGACGTGGAGCGGCGCCTCGCCCTGCTGGCGGCCCGGACCCTCGTGTCGGAGCTGCACGACGCGCGGATCGGCGGCAGGCTGACCGGCCTCGGACCGCGTGAGCGCTTCCGCGACTTCCTGCGGCTGACCGCGAGCCGGGCGGGGCTCGCCTCGCTGGTCACCACGTATCCGGTGCTCGCCAGGGTCCTCGCCCAGGCGGCCATGAACGCGGCCGACGCGTTCGCCGAGATGCTCGGCAGACTCGCCGTGGACGGGGAGCTCCTCGCGTCCTCCTCCGTGCTCGGGGACGGGCAGACGCTCGGCTCCCCGTCGGTGCTCGGGGACCGGGGCGCGAGGGTCACCGGCTACGGGCCGCACACGCTGACCGAGGTGGAGGCGGGTACGGGCGACAGTCACCGCGGGGGCAGGTCGGTGATGCTGCTGCGGTTCGCCGACGGTGCCCGGCTGGTCTACAAGCCGCGCCCGCTCGCCGCGCACCGGCACTTCGACACCCTGGTGCAGTGGTTCAACTCCCTCGCGGGGACGCCCGGTCTGCGGGCTCCCCGGGTCCTGGACCGGGGAGCGTACGGCTGGGCCGAGTTCGTCGAGGACGCCCCGTGCCGCTCGGCGTCCGAGACCTCGCTCTTCTACCGGCGCCTGGGCGCCCTGCTGGCCCTGCTGCACGTCCTGGACGGCACCGACCTGCACCACGAGAACCTCATCGCGTGCGGGCCTCATCCCGTCCTGGTCGACGTGGAGACGCTGTTCCATCCGCCGCTGACCCAGGTGCCGCCGGCCGATCCGGCCGCCCGCGCCCTGCACGGCTCGGTGCACCGCGTCGGGCTGCTTCCGCAGCTGCTCGTCGGGGACACCGCCGCACTCGACATGTCCGCCGTCGGCGGCGGCCGTGCTGCCTCCTCCCCGCTGGAGACCGCCTCCTGGGCGGCGGCGGGCACCGACACCATGCACCTGGTGCGCACCACGGGACGGTTCACCGAATCGGCGAACCGCCCCACCCTGGACGGGGCCCCGGCCGATCCGTTCCGGTTCACCGACGCCCTGTGCGAGGGATTCCGGGCCGCCTACACCGCCGTCAGCGACGCCCGGGGTGAACTCCTGGGCGCCAAAGGGCTGTTGCGGATGTTCGCGGAGGACGAGACACGCTTCGTGTCCAGGCCGACCTGGACGTACGCGACTCTGCTGCACGAGTCGACCCACCCCGATCTGATGCGGGACGCCGCCGAGCGCCAGCAGGTGTTCGCGCTCCTGCGCACGGGCGCCCTGGGTGCCCCCGCGCTGGCCGGACTGGAGGACGAGGAGATCGCGGAGCTGTGGCAGGGCGACGTTCCGGTGTTCACCACGCGTCCGGACCTCACCGACGTGTGGAGCGGCGGCGGTCGCAGGATGCGTGGGCCCGCCGGGCCCACCGGACTGGCGCGGGTGGAGGCGAAGATCCGCGCCCTGGACACCGTGGACCGCCTGGACCAGGAACGGATCATCCGCACCGCGATGGTGAGCACGTCCACCGCGCCCCCGCACGGCCCCACGGGATCCGCGAGGCCCCGGGCCGAGGCCACCGCGCCGGAACCGGAGCGGCTGCTGTCCGCCGCGCGTTCGGTGGGTGACCAGCTCGTCTCGCTCGCCTACCACAGCGGCAGCCGGACCAACTGGCTCGGCCTGGAGCTGCTCGGCGAGCGCTACTGGCGTCTCACGCCGCTGGCCGCAGATCTCGCGGGCGGCTACACCGGGCCCGCGCTGTTCCTCGCGCAGCTGGCGTCCCTGACCGGGGCAGCCCGCTACGCCGACGCGGCCCGGGCCGCACTGGCACCGCTGCCGGGTCTGCTGGACGCCCTGCACCTGCGCGGGGACGACCTCGGAGTGCTGGGCTCAGGCGCCTTCTCCGGCCTGGGCGGCATCGCCTACGCCCTGGCCGAGGTCGGCACGCTGCTGGACGACACCCGGGTACTGGACTGGGCGGGGCCCGCCACGCGGCTCGCCTGTGCGGCGAGTTCGGCCGAGGAGGGGCTCGGGGTGCGCGCCGGCGCGGCGGGCGGGCTGGTCTCGCTGCTCGCCGTGCACCGGACCACCGGCAGGACCGAGGCATGGCGGGGCGCGGAGCGGTGCGCCGAACGGCTCGTGGCGTCCCCGCCTCCCGCGTCCGGTGGCTTCGCGGACGGGGCGGCGGGCGTCGGCTGGGCCCTGCTGCGCTTCGCCGGGGCGGGGGGCGGCCCGCGCCACAGGGACAGCGGGCTGGACGTCCTGCGTGGCGCCGTACGCGGCGCGGGCGCCGGCCGGGCCTGGTGCGAGGGGCTGTCGGGGGTCGCCCTCGCGGTCGCCGACAGCCCCGAGGCCCTGGCCGACGCGGAGCTCGGCGACTGGCTGGCGGAGCGGGCCGGTGAGGTGGCCCGGGCCGAGCCGCAGGGGGACGACAGCCTGTGCCACGGCGAACTGGGCGTGCTGGAACTGCTCGGCCACGCCGCCCTGCCCCGCTTGCGTCCCCACTGGCTGCGCCGGACCGGCACCCTGCTGGCCGCCGCCGACCGGGCGCAGCCGCACTGCGGGACGCCCGGACACGTACCTCACCCGGGGCTGCTCACCGGCCTGTCGGGCATCGGACACGGTCTGCTGCGGGCGGGGTTCCCCGACCGCATCGGGCCGGCACTGCTCATGCGCCACTCCACGGGGGCCGACCGGACCCACGTGCCCATGACGTTCTCGACCAACGACCAGAAGAAGAGGCAGAGATGACGCAGATCAGCGAGTCGGCCGGATACGTGGACGTCACCGCGGCGCACGAGGGTGCCTTCGAGCACCCCGCAGGCCGGATATCGCTCGGGAACAACGGCGGACTGGGGCTGCGGAGCAGACTCCTCAGCGCCTCGGACGGGGATGTCGTCAACGGCCCCGACCTTCCCTGGACGACGTTCACGGTCCCGATGTGACCCGTTCCCGCCACCTGGGCACGTCATGACGGGAATGTGCCTACTGCCGCACTCTGTACGGCTCCAGTAGCCTGCGGCCATGCGTGCGAATTCGCCGGTCGTCGTCGGACGGGACGAGGAGATCGGCCTGCTGAGCAGCGCCCTGGACGCCGCACGACGGCGTTCGGGGCGCGCGCTGTTCCTCGTCGGTGATGCGGGGATCGGCAAGTCCCGGCTGGTGGGTGAGTGCGCCTACCGCGCCTACGGACTGGGGATGCCGGTGCTGCGCGGCCGGGCGGGCTCCACCGGGCTCGTCGTGCCGTTCCGCCCACTGGTGGAGGCCCTGTCGTCCCACTTCCGCGCCGCGGGCACGCCGACGGATCCGGAACTGGCGCCGTACCACCCGGCGTTGGCGAGGCTGGTCCCGGAATGGCGGAACGGGGCGGCGGCCGGTTACACGGAGACCGTGGTCGAGCTGGCGGAGGCGCTGCTGCGGCTGCTGTCGGTCCTCGGCCGGGACACCGGTTGCGTGATGCTGCTGGAGGACCTGCACGACTGCGACACGGAGACCGTCGCGGTCGTCGAGTACGTCATCGACAATCTGGCGGACCTCCCGTTGCTGCTGCTGGGCACCCTGCGTCCGGAGCCGGCGACCGCGCTGGACCTCGTGCGCTCCGCCGAGCAGCGGCACACCGCGGCGGTGGTGGAGTTACGGGGCCTCGACGACGCGCACGTACGGACCCTGACCGGGGCCTGTCTGGAGACACCGCCGGAGCTGATACCGGAAGCGGTCCAGCAGCGTCTGGTGGCCCGCGCTGCGGGCAACCCCTACCTGGTCGAGGTGCTGCTCGACGACCTGCTCGACACCGGCAGGCTGCGGCGCACGGAGGGCGGCTGGGAGGCGGCGGACCAGCCGGACGGAACCCTCCCGTCGCGCATCCTCCGGAGCTGGGCCCACCGGCTGGACCGGATGGACGAGCCCGTGCGGGACCTGCTGCTGACGGCGGCCACCCTGGGCAGCCAGTTCTCCGTGCCGGTCCTCCAGACCGTCACCGGGCTGGAGGACCGGGCCCTGTTCACGCATCTGCGGTCGGCGGTCGAGACGGGTGTGATCGCCCCCGACGGGGCCGCCCCCGACCGCTACACCTTCCGCCACACCCTGACCGCCGAGGCGCTGGTCTCCTCCCTCGCCCCGGCCGAGCGGGCCGCGCTCGCCCGGCGCGCCGCGGCGGCCGTCGAGCGGTCGGGCGAGCCGCTCGACGAGGACCGGCGCCAGCTGGTTGCCTCGCTGGAGCTCGCGGCGGGCAACCGCGCCCGGGCCGCGCTCCAGTTCGCCGAGGCGGGACGGCGGATGCTCGCCTCGGGTTCGCACGGGTCGGCCGTGGTCCTGCTGGAACGTTCCCTCTCGCTGGCCGGGGACGCGGACCTCGCGGCCGTCACCGAGTCCCTGGCGGTGGCCCGGGCCGAGGGCGGAGACCTGGACGGGGCCCTGACGCTGGCCGGCACCCTGCCGCCCCTCCCCGCGCGTTCGGAGGAGGCCGCCCGGCGCGGGGACGCCCACATCAAGATCGCCTGGGTGGCCGTCATGGCGGAGCGCGCCGAGGACACGTCACGTCAGATCGCTGCGGCACGGGCCCTGTTCGGCCCCTCCCCGTCCCCCGCGCGCCGCGCCTCGCTCGCCGTGGTCGACGGCCATCTCTCGCTGCTCCCCGGCGAGGACCGGCGGGAGCCGGAGGCCGCCGAGCAGGCCGCTCTCCAGGCCGCGGAGACCGCCGAGGCGGAAGGTCTTCCGGTCGTGGCCTGCCAGGCCTGGCAACTGCTCGCCCTCCTGCGCAGGGAGCGGGGTTTCGACGCCGCCGACGCGTGCCTGGAGCGGATGCTCACCCTGTCGACCGCGCACGCGCTGCCGCTCTGGCGCGTGGAGGCGCTCGTGCGGCTGGGGGTGAACGGCTTCATGCGGACAGGTGACGCGGCCCGTCTGCACGCGGCCCGCTCCGCCGCGGCGGAGCTGGGGTCCCTGCTGCTGGCCCAGACGGTCGACGGCCTGCTCGCGATGAACGCGGTGATGTGCGCCCGGTGGGAGGAGGCGGAGGAGATCACCGCCCGGTCGGCGGAGGCGAGCGCGAGGATCGGCAACCACGGCGCCCACCGCTACCTGCTGCTGGCCGCCGCCGCGGCGGCGGCGCACCGGGGCCGCCGCAGGGAGACGGACCGCGCCCTGGCCGCGTTCCGCAGGGCGGGCGGGGAACAGTCCGCCCTGATGCCCCTTCGGCTGGGCTTCTGCGGGGCGATCGGGGCGCTGCTGGAGGAGGACCGTCCCCGTGCCGTGGAGGCCCTGGAGGCCGCCCTGGACTGGGAACAGGACCACCCCAGTTACTACTACCTGAGCGGTCGCTACGGGCTGCGCCCGCTGCTGCGGGTGCTGGCGGGTGAGGCGGGGCGCGGCGAGTACGAGGCCGTGGCCGGGGCGTCCGGGGCCGACCTGGCCTGGAACCGGCAGTTCCTCGAACTGGCGGAGGCGGTGCTGCTCGGCAGGGAGGGCGATCCCGCGGGGGCCGCCCGGCGGGTGGCGTCCTTCCACACCCGGTCCGCCGCCTTCCCGGTGGCGCGCCACCTCGGTCTCCGTCTGGTCGCAGACGCGGCCTTCGCCGACGGATGGGGCGAGCCGGTCGTGTGGCTGCGTACCGCCGAGGAGTTCTTCCACGCGGCCGGGGTGCAGCCGGCCGCCGCCGCGTGCCGGGCGGCCCTGCGGCAGGCCGGGGTGAGTGTGACCCAGCACCGCGGCGGGCGGGACCGGATCCCCCCGCCGCTGCGGACCAACGGGGTGACTCCGCGCGAGTACGAGGTGTTCGTGCTGCTGGCGGAGCGGCCGGGCAACCAGCAGATCGCCCGGCGGCTGTCCATCTCCCCTCGCACGGTGGAGAAGCACCTGGCCAGTCTGCTCAGCAAGACGGGCCGGGCGAACCGTTCGGCCCTGTGCGAGTTCGCCGCGGAGTGGGTGACCGACACCCCCTGAGCGGGGCGTTCCCCCATGCGGACGGCCGGCTCGCTCCTGGCCCGGCCTCCTGATGGGGGAAACGGCGCTCGGCATGGGGGCGTAGGGCGGTGGGGGTCGGGGGCGTCAGCCGGAAGATGCGGGGCGCCTACCGATGTGCCCCGTTCCGCGGCGCGGCAGCATCGGCACCGTACGGCAGATCGTCGCCCCTCCCCCGGCCAGGAGGCCCGCTGATGCCCCTTTCCCCCGTCCGCCCCGGTGCGGTGTACTTCTCGTTGCTCGGGCCGCTCTCGGCGGTGATCGACGGCAGGCCGCTGCCGCTCGGGCCACGCAAACAGAGGCTGGTCCTGGCCACGCTGCTGTCCCGGCCCAACGCCCCGGTGCCCGTCGACGTGCTGACCGACGTGGTGTGGCCGGAGGGCCCGCCGAGGACCGCGCGCAAGAACCTCCAGGTCTACGTCAGCGCCGCCCGTGCCTTGTTCGGGGCCGTGGACGGGGACGACCGGGGGCGTGTGGTGCACGACTGCGGCGGTTACCGGCTGCGGGTGGAGGAGGGCGAGCTGGACACGCTGCGCTTCCGGACGCTGGCGCGGGCGGGCCGGGCGGCGGGCGAGCGGGGCGACCTGCGCACGGCCGCCCGGCTGCTGCGGGAGGCGCTGGACCTGTGGGGGGAGCGTCCTCCGCTGCACGACCTCCGGGACTCCGCCGGGGTGGCGGAGGAGGCCGAGCGGCTGGAGGCCCGCTGCCTCACGGTCTACGAGGACTGGGCCGAGGCCGAGATAGAGACGGGGCGGGCGAGCGTCGCGGTGGACGGCCTGCGGGACCTGGTGGAGCGCCACCCCTTCCGGGAGCGGCTGCGGGCCGCGTGGATGAACTCCCTGCACCAGACGGGGTGTCAGGCGGAGGCGCTGGCGGTGTACGACGACTACCGGCAGCTGCTCGCCCGGGAGCTGGGCCTTGAACCCAGCCCTGCGATGGCGGGTCTCTACCGGGCCATGCTCGGCGAGGGCCGGGCGTCCGTTCCCCGGAAGGCCACGGGCGCCACCTCGCTCCCCGCGGACGCCCGGCACTTCACGGGCCGTGTGGACGAACTGGCCCGGCTGGTCGAGGTGTCGGGCGGCCCGGACGGTGCGGTGGTGGTCGTCTCCGGTCCGGCCGGGGTGGGCAAGTCGGCCCTGGCCGTGCGGGCGGCCCACCTCCTCGCGGACCGGTTCCCCGACGGCCGCGTCCACGTACGGGCCCGCCGCGAGGACGGCGCCGCACGCACCCGGAACGACATGCTGGACGAGCTGGGGCGGCTGTGCGGGGTGGCCGGACCGGCCCGTCCGGACCCCGCCCGGGCGGAGGACTCCTGGCAGGACTGGCTGTCCCGGCACCGGGCGCTGATCGTGCTGGACGACGTGGCGGACGAGGCGTCGGTGCGGGGGCTGCTGCCCCGGTCAGGGCGGTGTGCGGTGCTGCTCACCGCCCGGGGCCAGCTCGCCGGTCTGGAGGCGGTGCACCGGACGGCGCTGGCCGCCCCCGGGGAGGACGAGGCTCTGGAGCTGCTGGCCACGCTGATCGGCGGGGACCGGCTGCGGACGGACCCGGACGCGGCGCTGCGCATCGTGCGGGCCTGCGGCGGCCTGCCGCTCGCGGTGGCGGTGAGCGGGATGCGGCTGGGGGTGCTGAGGCACCTTCCGCTGGCGGAGTACGCGGACCGGCTCGGCGCCCCGGCGGGGGCCCTCGACGAGCTGGTGGCCGGGGACGTGTCCGTACGCGCCCGGCTCGCGGCGGGCTGGCGGGACCTGGGTGTCCGTGACCGGACGGCGCTGGCCCGTATCGCGGCCCTCGCGGGGGACGGCCGCTTCACGCTGGAGCGGGCGATGGAGGCACTGGGCCGCGACGAGCGGGAGACCATACGCGCGGTCGAGTCATTGATCGACAGCGGTGCGGTGACCTCCCCCTCGGGCGAGGTCACGGCACACGCGGCGCTGTACGAGGTGCCCCCGCTGCTCTGTCTGTACGCCCGCGAGAACGCCGGCCCCGGGGAGGGCGGGGCCCTGGAGCCGGCCCTCCCGCCCGGGGACGGTGTCTCGCGCCTCGTCAGCCGAGGGTGAGCAGGTCCAGCAGGCCGGGGGCGGCGCCCCCGGCCCGCCGGGCGCCGGAGTCCCCGTCGGCGCTGTCACGGCCCGCGGAGAGGAAGTGCAGGGCGAGCAGCAGCCCCGCAGCCCCCGTCCCGAGGTCGGCGGAGAAGCGCCGCAGCGTGGCACCCGGGACGAGCAGCCGGTCCTCGTCGGCGACGAGGTGCCAGGTGAGGTTGCGTACGGAGGCCAGCACGCCCGGCCCGGTCCGGGTCACGGGGTCGAGCTGCCCGGCGGCGGCGGCGAGACCCGCGCGCCCGGTGAACAGCCCCGGCTCGCGGACGAATTCCATGGCGCAGCCCTGGGCCACGCCCGGGACGAGCGCGCTCAGCGCCTCGTCCCGGTGGAGGGCGTTGTACGCCTGGGCGACCAGCGCGACCCCTGAACTCCCCTGGCCGAGATAGAGCAGATGGCGCCGGCCGTCCTTCACCTGGAGCGAGCCGTCCTCCATGGTGACGAGGTGTCCGGCCTCGCGTTCCAGGGCGGTGCGGGCGGCACGGCGCAGCCAGTCCTCGCCGGTCAGGGTGTGCAGTTCGAGGAGGAGCAGGGCGGCGCCGCTCAGCCCGCGCAGCAGCCCGGCCGACTCCGGCAGGCGGATGCCGTCGACGTGTTCGCCGCGCAGCAGCCGGTCCAGGTCCCGCGCGGTGCCCAGCGCGCTGTCGACCAGTGCGGTGTCGGGGGCCGCCCCGTCCACCTGTGCCATGCGCAGGGCCGCGAGCGCGGTGCCCGCGCGTCCGGTGAACAGATCCACCGATGCCGTCGTCGGCGCGACGGACGTCGCACGTTCCCACACCTCCCGTCCCTGCTCGGCGCGGCCCAGGAGACGGAGCACCAACGCCGCACCCGGCAGGCCGTCGTAGAGGCCGCCGGCGCCGGCGGGGTTCCTGCGCAGTGCGGCGTCCGCGAGCCAGTCGGCCCACTCCGCGGGGACCGGGGCAGCCGCCCGGTGCAGGGCGTACAGGACACCCGCCGCACCGTTCGCGAGGTCGGTCCCGCCGGTGGCGAAGAGGTCCGGGCCTCCGGGGAAGAGGCGGTCCGCGCGGCCGGGGGTGGCTCCCGCGTGGATCCCGGCCAGGAGGCGGGTGCGGATCCCGGCCCAGTCCACCTCGGGCCCCTCGAACAGGGCGGCCACCTCGGCTTCGCGCCGCCGCGAGGCGTCCAGGCCCTGGAGCAGTGCGGGCCGGCGGGGTCCCGCTGCGGCCGGCAGGGCGTACCGCCGCCGGGCCCACCGCTCCAGGGTGAGGGCCTTCGCCCGCTCGAGTCCGGCCATCTCCATGACCGGCATCAGCATGCTGAGCCAGGTCGCCCAGAGCGCGTAGGCGTCGGCCTCGGCCCCGGGGGTGCCCTGGGGTGCCTGGAGGCCCTGGGCACCGGCCAGCGGGATGTCCTGGTCGTCGAGGGCGGTGGCGTACTCGAAGTCGACCAGGGCGATCCGGCCGTCGGGCCGGACGATGATGTTGGAGGGATGCAGGTCGCCGAAGCGCAGACCGCGCGCGTGGATCGCCTCCAGGGCCTGGGAGAGTTCAGCGGTCACCGACTCGGTCCACGCGACGTAGGGGGCGAGTTCGTCCGCCGTGTCCGCCCCGCGTACGAGGGCGAAGCGGGCGACGACCTCCTCCAGCAGCGTGTTCCCCTCGATGTGCTCCTCGATCAGGAAGTGGTGCTCCCACACGGTCCGCACCCCGTACACCCGGGGTACGCAGTCGAGTCCGGCCAGCGCCGTCAGCGCCCGGTGCTCCCGGTGCAGGCGGGTGACGGCGTCGTCGCCCGCGCCGTCGATCCCGCAGTGCGGGCGTGCCTCGCGCAGCACCACGCGCCGTCCCGTCCCCCGGTGCTCGGCGAGGTAGATCCCGCCCGCGTTGGAGAACTGGAGTGCCTCGGTGACGGTGTACGGGAAGGTGTCGTCGCGGGCGGCGGCGCGGGCCGCGAGGTGCGGTCGGAGGGCGGCGGGGACCTCGACCCACGCGGGCATCTTGAAGACCACTCCGCGTTCGTCCGGGACCAGTTCCCCCGCGGGGTCGCGCAGGGCGAGGACCTGCCGGCCGTCCGCGTCGGCGCACCAGCGGGGGACGAAGGCCCCGTAGCGCGTGTAGACCGGCGCGTCCCCGATCCGCAGATCGCTGAGGACGTAGGGTCCGCTGCGTCCCGCGAGGGCCTGGGACAGCTCGTCGGCCAGTGCGAGGAACGCGCTCTCGTCGGGCGGGTAGGCCGCGACGAACTTGCCCGCGCCGCTGCGGTTCATGTGCTTGTCCGCCATCAGCAGCAACGCCTTCTCGCTGCGCAGGAATTTGAAGGGCACCCCGTGGCGGAGGCAGATCCGGGCGGTGTCGCGCAGGGTGGCCTCGGCCTCACCGGGAATGGTGGACACGTGGATCTTCCAGCCCTGCTCGGCGGGTTCGGCGCCCTCGGGGACCAGCGAGGTCCACAGGCCCACGGCCTCGCGGCGCCAGCCGTCCGGGGGCGGATCGGTGTCGAGCCGGTACCGGGACTCCTCGTCGGGCAGCCGGGCCGGGGTGTCGTAGTAGGTACGGTCGGCGAGGCAGTACAGCTGGGTTTCCTGGGTGCCTGGCACGCTCGGCTCTCTCTTCTCGACGCCCGTGGGACGCACGGACGGTGACGGTGGGTGGCCGGGGCCTCACCCGCGGATCAGTCCCCGGGGACGGCGCGTCTCGCGGCGGCCGGTGTGTGCTCGGGCCCCGTCGTGGGCACGGGTCCGGGGCCGTCGTCCGCCGGTGCGGGCCCGGCGGCCGGCTCCGGTGTGCCGGCGGGTGAGGCCTCGTCGGGCGGGGCGGGCTCCGTCCGTGCCGAGGGGGCGAAGGTGACCACGAGGGCGGACAGGGCGAGCACGCAGCCGGTCAGCGCGAACGCCCAACGGGCGCCGAAGGCGGTCAGCAGCGCTCCCCCGGCCAGCGGCCCGAACGGCTGGACCATGGAGGACAGGAATCCGGCCGCGCTCTGGACCCGGCCCACCTTCTCCTCGGGGGTCACGACCAGGAGCTTGGAGAGGAATCCGATGCTGGCGATCGTCGACAGGCACATGGTGAGCGCGCACATGAGCCCGGCCACCACCGGCCGGCTGACCCAGGCCATCACCCCGGCAGCCGCCACACAGGTCCAGCAGGTGGCGACGATCAGGATCCGGGAGTGCCGGGCGGGCCTGATCCGGGGTGCGAGCAGTGCTCCGGACAGTGCCCCGGCGGATACGCAGGTGAGGACGAAGCCGCCGCCGACGCCCGACCTGCCCCCGTCGGAGAACGCGGTCAGGGCGGTGAAGGTGAGCGCCCCGAACGCGAAGTTCATGCCCAGGCCGAACACGAGGAGGACCGTACGGAGGTAGGGCAGGCCCCACAGGAAGGTCAGGCCCGCCGTGAGCTCGCGCCGGCTGAACACGGCGCCCGCCTTCGCCCTGGCCCGGGAGCGGGTGCGTACGAGGGCCACGCAGACCGTCGACAGGAACAGGCCCAGCGCCTCGGCCGCGAACGGCAGGGCCGGATGGATGCCGAACAGCGCTCCCCCGACGAGCGGGCCGACGAGCCGGGCGGTCTGGGTGCGTGCCTGGAGCCGCGCGGTGGCGGTGCCCATCTGGTCGGCCGGGACCACCGCGCGCATGAGGCCGAAGACGGCCGGACCGTAGACGCTGCCGATCACCGCGCCTGCCGCGGCGCAGAGCAGGACGAGGGTCATGGGGACGTGGCCGGACCATACGGCCGCGGCGAGGGCGGTGACGACGATCAGGCTGCCGACGTCGCAGATCCGCATCAGCCTGCGGCGTTCCACCCGGTCGGCCATCACCCCGCCGGGCAGCATCGTGATCAGCACGGCTCCCACGGACACCGTCCCGATGGCTCCGGCCTGCACCGCCGATCCGGTCTCCTTGAGCACCAGCAGCGGAAGGGCGAGGGCACTCATCTGCCCGCCCAGGACCGCGAAGAGGCCGCTCAGCCAGAGCAGCCGGAAATCCCTGTTGCCGCGCAGCGGCGTGGTCATCGTGAACTCCCGGGGGACGGTCTGGGTCGTGACGAGGGGTACGGGCCCGGCCGGGCCGCGGAATCGACGGCGGGGCGGTTCCGTCACGACGGAACCGCCCCACGTCACCAGCCGGCCGGGCGCCACGGCGGGAGCTCCTGCACCTGCCCTCCGCGGCGCCGCCCGGTGCGCCCGGCTAGTCCGCCAGGACGACGCTGATCACGCTGACGCAGCTGCCGCCCGGGGCCTCGATCTCCTTGTTGGCCGTCTCCTGGAGGTCCAGCACGGAGTGCGCCTCGACCTCGGGGGTCTCGTCGTTGGTGTCGTCGGCGGCGGGCTTGGTGTTCTCGGCCATGGTGGTCTCCGTCCACTCGTGACTGCGCTGGTTCCGGGGCCCTGAGGTGCCGGGTTCCGGTGCGGCGGGCTGTTGCCTGCCGTTGCCGAGAAAGTTAGGAGGGGCCGCCTGGCGAACGCTTCGGCGGCGGTATGGCTCCGGTATCGGTCCAGTTCAGGACGGCTTCCCCCACCGTCCACGGGCTCCGGGGCGCCCGCGAGCACCCTTCTGAGCTGCGCCCATACCGCTCCTGAAGCATCTGTGGACCGTCGCCGAACCGCCGGCTCGCACCCTGGGGGCACGTCCGCGCACGCCGGTGGGTCCACGGGAAACGGTCCCCGGCGCCGCACGCTCCGGCCCCGAGAAGGAGGCGGCCCCGCATGGAACTCGGCGAACTCGTCGGACGGCGGCCCTTCCCCGCCGCCGGCCTGCTGCTCGGCCTCACCCGGCGCTGCCCGCTGAGCTGCGCCCATTGCTCGACAGGCTCGTCCTTGACCACACGGGAGGAGCCCGACGCGGACGCCCTGGTGCGCTTCGTCGGCTCCTTCGTCCCGGAGAACCGCCCCGACGTGGTGATGCTGACCGGCGGCGAGCCGCTGCTGCTGCCCGCGCTCGTCGAGGAGCTGAGCGCCCGGGCCCGCGCCGCCGGATCGCGTACGGCGCTGCTCAGCGGCATGTTCTTCGCCCGCTCCCGGGAGATCCCGCCGCCGGTCCTTCGGGCGATCAGGAGCGTGGACCACTTCTCCGCCAGCCTCGACGCCCACCACGAGCGGGAGATCCCCCGGGCCGACGTGTTCCGGGCGGTGCACCGGATCCGGGCGACGGGTGTGGCGGTGAGCTTCCACCTCACGGGCACGGGGGCGGACGACCCCTACCTCGCGGACATCACCCGGGCCGTCGACGCCGAGTTCGGTGGCCAGGTCCCTTCACTGGTCAACGAGGTGCGGGCGTTCGGCAGGGCCGCCTCCTGGGCCTCCCCCGCCCGCACCGGCCCGGAGGCCGGCGCGGTGTCGCCGTGCGCCATGGCCGCCTGGCCGGTGGTCGCCTTCGACGGGGCGGTGCTCGCCTGCTGCAACCAGGACACGGTGGATCTGCGGCCGGCCCCCGCCCATCTGTACCTCGGGCACATCGCCACCGACGACTGGGCGACCGTACGTGACCGGGCCCTGGAGTCACCGGTGCTGCGGATGATCCGTACGGTCGGCCCCGCCCATCTGGCGGCGCGCGCGGGGGCCTCCCCCGGCGGCGCCTCGTACTGCCACGGCTGCCGGGCCCTGAGCTCCGACGACCGGGCCGCCGACGAGGCCCGCTCCCTCGCCGCCGGGGCCGTCGGCGCTCTGCTGGACCTGGCAGCGGCACGGCGCGGGGCGGCGGACGGGCCGGTGGGCGTCGTGCGGCACCACGGCTGCGCCGCGTACGCGCCCCTGGTCCTGGCACGCGTTCCCGCCGGGGGCGGTCCCCGGTGAGCGCCTCCGGGCCGAGTTCCTCGACGCGGTTGCGGGTCACCCTGCGGCTGACGGACACGGAACTGCTGGGCGCGATGGAGCACATGTGGCGCGCCGAGGAGCTGCTGCCCCGCTACCGGCGTTATCTGTGCGCCATGCACACCGTGGTGCGCGCCTCCGTCCCGCTGATGGAACGCGCCCTGGAACGCGCCACGCTGCTGGAGGCCCACGGCGACCCGCTGGCCGGCCCGCTGGCGGCGTATCTGCGCGAGCACATCCGGGAGGAGGAGGGCCACGACGCCTGGCTGCTGGAGGACATCCGGGCGGCGGGCTCGCCGCCGGGGGAGGCGCTCGGCCCGATGCCCTCCCCGGTCGTCGCCGCGCTCGCGGGCTCCCAGTACTACTGGGTCGAGCACCACCACCCGGTGGCCCTGCTCGGCTACATCGCGGTGCTGGAGGGGTACGCCCCCGCCCCGGACCTGACCCCGCGCATCGCGGCCACGACCGGGCTGCCGGACACCGCCCTGCGCACGGTGCGGGAGCACGCGGCGCTGGACACGGGCCACCTGGACGAGCTGTACGCGCTGCTGGACCGGCTGCCGCTGACCCGGGGCCAGGAGTCCGACGTGACGGTCAGCGCCCTGCACTCCCTCGACGCGCTCACCCGGCTGTTCGTCCGGCTCGGGCGCTCCGCGGCGGCGCCGCTGCCGCGGGGGGCCGGACCTTCCTCACCGACGGGAGTCACCCGATGACCCGACCATCCGAAGGCAACGGCACACCCCGGGCACCCGGAGACGGTGGACATCCCCCGCTGCCCGCCGCGTTGTACGAGGCCGGACTGCCGGTGGACCTGCTCACCGACGAACAGCGCCTCGTGCTCAGCGAGCTCACGGAGGAGGAGCTCGCCGTGCTGCTCGACATCAAGAGCCGGCTGGACGCGGTGGAACCCGAGGTACAGGCACATGGCGAGATCGCCGGCGGCGCCCTGTTCTGAGCGGTTCCCGGGCGGGGCGGGGCCGGTGCTGCCGGCCCCGGCCCGCCCGGCAGCACGGCCCCACCCCCGGAGAGAAGGGAACGTCATGAACTGCCCCACGTGCCGCCAGGACCTGCCGGAGGACGCCAGGTTCTGCTCGTCCTGCGGGACGCCGTGCGCCGTCGCGCCCGTGCCCGCGCCCGGGGAGGACGAACGCAAGCCGGTGACGGTGCTGTTCTGCGATCTCGTCGGCTCCACCGCGCTCTCGGGCGTACTGGACCCGGAGACCCTGCGTACGGTGACCCTGCGGTACTTCGAGGCGATGAGCGCGCAGATCGTGGCCCGGGGCGGCACTCCGGAGAAGTTCATCGGCGACGCCGTGATGGCGGTGTTCGGCGTACCGGTGGTGCGGGAGGACGACGCCCGGCGGGCGCTGGCCGCCGCGCTCGGCATGCGGAACGCGCTGGCCGCGCTCAACGAGGAGCTGAACGCCACGCTCGGCATCACGCTCGCCGCCCGGATCGGTGTCAACACCGGTCAGGTGGTGGCCGGAGGCGACGCGTCGGCCCGTCAGGCGCTCGTCTCGGGGGAGACGGTGAACATCGCCGCGCGCCTGGAGCAGCACGCCGGGGCCGGGGAGATCCTCCTCGGCCCGGACACCCTCCTCGCCGCCGGTGCCACGGTCTCCGCCGAGCCCACCGGGCCCCTGCGGCTCAAGGGCAAGCAGGACAGCGTGGAGGCCTACCGGCTGCTGGCCCTCGGCGCGGACGACCCGGAACTGCTGCGCCGCTTCGACGTTCCCTTCGTGGGACGCCGGGCCGAACGGGAGGCCCTGGACGCGGCCCTGTCGGACACCGTGCGCACGGGGCGGGCCGCGCTGCTGCGCGTGGTCGGCGAGCCCGGCATCGGCAAGACGCGGCTCGTACGGGAGTGGCTGGCCCGCGGGTCCGCCTCGGGGTCCCTCTCCTACGGCGCGGGCCGGTGCCGCGGGCACGGGGACCAGGGCACCCTGACGCCTCTCGCCGACGCGCTGCGCGCCCTGCCGGCCCTCGCCGCCCCCCAGGAGGCCCCGGTCCAGGACGACGCGACGGCCCTGCTGACGGCGGGACTGCTGCGCGACGGCACACCCAACGCCCCGTTCGAGGACATGTGCGCCGCCCTGGCGACGGTGCTGGGACGGGCGGCCCGGGAACGCCCCTTCGTGCTGGTGCTCGACGACGCCCACGAGGCCGCTCCCCTGCTCACCCGCACCCTGGACCGGCTGGCGGACGGTTCGGGGCCCGCCGGAGTGCTGATCGTCCGGGTGGGCCGCCCGGACGGGACGGCCGACTCCGCGGACTGCCTCCAGCTCGCCGGGCTGCCCCGCGAGGAGAGCGTGCGGCTCGCCGGCCTGCTGGCCCGGCTCGACGGGGGTGCCGGGCCGGTGGACGAACGGCTCCTGTCCCGCGCCGAGGGCAACCCGCTCTACCTGGAACAGCTGCTGGTCGGCGGCGGGGTGGACGGACAGGGCTCCGGGCTGCCGCCCACGCTCCAGGCCCTGCTGGGCGCCCGGATCGGGGAGCTCGCCCGGACCGAGCGGACCATGGTCGGACTCGCCGCCGTGATCGGCCGCGAGTTCACCTCGGCCGAACTCATGCTGCTGGAGGCGTCCGCGCGGCTGGCGGAGCTGCGGGGGCCGACGGCGGTGGAGGTCTCCTCCGCCGACCGGGCGCACCGGCTGGGACGCATCGAGGAGGTGCTGGTGGCGCTGGCCGGACGGCGGCTGGTGGAGCCGGGGACGGGTCCGGAGCCGGCCGCCTACCGGTTCAGCAGCGGACTGGTGCACGAGGTGACGTACGCCTCCCTGTCCAAGCGTGCCAAGGCGGACCGCCACGCCTGGGCCGCCGAGCTGCCCGGCGTGCTGCGGGCCGGGGACGGCGCCGTCGGCGGCCATCTCGAACGCGCCTGCCGCTACCGGACGGAGCTCGGTCTGCTCGACGACCGGACGGGACTGCTGCGCGCCCGCGCCGCCGCCGCGCTGGGCCGCGCCGGGGCGCAGGCCGCGTCCCGGTCCGACCTCGCCTGGGCCGACGACCTGCTGGAGCGGGCGGTCGAGCTGGATCCGGACGACGTGGGTTCGGTCCGCAGGCTCGGTGAGGTCCGGGTGGCACTGGGGCGGACCGCGAGCGGGGCACGGCTGCTGCGCCGCGTGGCCGAACAGGAATCCTCGTCCGTGGAGTCCGCGCACGCCAGGCTCGCGCTCGCGGTGCTGGACCCCTCGGGTCCCGGCCCCGGGCTCACGGCGACGGCACGGGCGGTGCTGCCGGTCTTCGAGGCGGCGGGCGACGCGCTGGGCCGGGCCAGGTCCCACCTCCGGCTCGCCCAGCACCTCCAGCGGGCCGGCCGGCACGAGGAGGCGGAACGCGATCAGGCGCGGGCCCTGGAGCAGGCGGTCCTGGCCGGAGCCGAGCCGGAACGGGCCGGCGCGCTCGGGGCCATCGGCATCTCCCTGTGGCGCGGTCCGGTCCCCGCCGCCGAGGCGGTGGCCCGCTGCCGGAACCTGCTGGCCGCGCACGGGGAGGGCCGCCCGACGGTCAGGCTGACCCTGAACTGCCCCCTGGCGGTGCTGTACGCGCTCCAGGACCGTCCCCTCGACGCGCATGCCTGCCTCTCCGAGGCCCAGGAGCTGGCCGGGAAGCTGCGGTTCGCCGAGGCCGAGGTGTTCCTGCCCGTCTTCCGGGCCGCCGTCGAGGCACTGCTAGGACACAGCGGCGCGGCGCTGGACCTGCTCGCCGGCGCCGACGCTGCGGCCCGGCGCGCCGACGCGGCCGGGCTGCGGATCGCCGTGGCACTGGACGCCGCCCGGATCGAGCTCGACGAGGGCCGCACCGGCAAGGCGGCGGCCTGGCTCACGGGCGTCGGGGAGACCTCGGAGCTGAGCCCCGCGGACGCCGTCGACCTGAACGGGCTGCGGGGCCGGCTCGCCGCCGCGGCCGGGCGTCCGGCGGAGGCGGCCGGTCTCGCGGACCGGGCCGTGCGGGCGTCGCTGCTCACGGACTCCCCGCTGGTGCGGGCGACGGCCGAACTGGACCGTGCCCACACGCTGTTCGCGGTCGGTCGGCGAAGCGCCGCGCTGGCGTCGGCGCGTGCCGCACGGGAGCACTTCATGAGCAAGGGGCATCTGCCGGGGGCCCGCAGGGCCGCGGGCTGCGTGCCGGCCGAGGCCATGGTCACCACGACGGAGAGGAGCTGACCGATGGGAACCGTCGGAACAGGCACGGTGCCGGGGCAAGGGCTCACCTGGAGCCTGCGCGGGCGCGGCCCGCGCGATCTGCCGGTCCCCGCGGACGAGGGGCCGCCGGGCGGTCTGCCCGCGCGGCAGGCGACCGGGCGCGGGGTGCGGGTGTGCGTGGTGGATTCCGGGGTGGAGCGCGACCATCCGCTGGTCGGCCCCGTGCAGAGCTCCTGGGTGGCCGTCAAGGACCCGGAGAGCGGGGCGGTCACGGTCGAGCCGACCACCACCGGCGACACCTGCGGGCACGGCACGGCATGCGCGGGGATCATCCGGCGGACCGCGCCCGACTGCGAGATCCACAGCGTGCGGGTCCTGGGAGAGCAGTTCTCCGGCACCGGTGACGTCCTGATGGCCGGGCTCCGGTGGGCGGTCGAGCAGCGCTTCGACGTGGTGAACCTGAGCCTGTCCACCACCCGCACCCGCTTCGCCTCCGAGCTGCACGGACTGGCCGACCAGGCCTACTTCGACCGTACGGTGATCGTCGCCTCGGCGCACAACACCCCCGTGGAGAGCTTCCCCTGGCGGTTCGCCTCGGTCATCTCCGTGGGCAGCCACCAGGAGGACGACGAGCTCCACCTCTACAACCCGGCTCCCCCGGTCGAGTTCTTCGGCCCGGGGCAGAACGTCTCCGTGCCGTGGCTGGGCGGAAAGACGATCCGCACGACCGGCAACAGCTTCGCCACCCCGTACGTCGCGGGGCTGTGCGCCCGCGTCCTGTCCGGGCACCCCCGGATGACGGCCTTCCAGCTCAAGAACGCCCTCTACCTCTCCGCGGCCAACGTGCACGCGGACCCGCGTCCTTCCACAGCGGCAGGAGACACCCGTGACGACTCCGAGAACTGACGCCATGCTCACCTCTCCGTCTTTCCACACCCCGGGTGACGCCGCCCGGCACGAGCTGCTCCAGTCGGTCGTCGACGTGGCGCGCGCGATCTTCGGGGCGGCGGCCAGCTCCGTCTGCCTGCTGGACGAGGAGGCCGACGAGCTGGTCTTCCAGGCGGTCTCCGGCGAGGGCGAGGCGTTCCTGGTGGGGCGGAGGTTCCCCGCGGGCCGGGGCATCGCCGGCTGGGTGGCCACCTCGGGTGAGCCGATGGTGGTGGACGACCTGAGCCGGAACACGTCGTTCGACCGCTCGCTCGCGGAGTCCACCGAGTACGTCCCGGACGCGCTGATGGCCGCCCCGCTGATCAGCGAGTCACGCGTCCTCGGGGTGCTGGAGGTGCTGGACCCGTCCCCCCAGGCCCGCTCGGGCGTACGCGAACTGGACCTGCTGGCGATGTTCGCCCGGCAGGCGGCGGCGGCGCTGCGGGTGCTCGCTCCGCACGCGGCGGCCACGGGCGGACGGGGGCTGGAGGGCGAACGGCGCGAGGACGCGCTCCAGTTGCTCGGCAGCCTGGAACGACTGCTGCGGGGGACGGGCTGAGAGACCGTACGCTGGGCGACGCGCGGGAGTGACGGCCGGTCCCGGAGGGCAGGAGCCGGGTGAGTGCCGGGCCGTTCCCGCGCCGGCCCCAGCGGAAGGACACAGATCGTGAAGCTCGCTTTCTCGACCCTCGGAGTACCCGGCCTGCCCGTCGCCGACGTGGTACGGCTCGCCGCAGGGCAGGGCTACCAGGGGGTCGAACTGCGCGCCCATCCGGAGGAGCCGGTGCACCCGGGTCTCGGCTCCTTCGAGCGGGCCGCCGTGGTGGAGGAGTTCAAGCGGGGCGGGGTGGAGATCCTGACCGTCGCCGGCTACGTGAGGGTCGCCGCGGCGGGCGCGGACGAGCCGGTGCTCGCGGAGCTCGCCGGACTGGTGGAGCTGGCCCGCGACCTGGGCGCCCGGTACGTCCGGGTGTTCCCCGGGGGCGGGGACCAGGACCCCGCCGAGTCCGACGCGATCGCCGCCCGCCGCCTGGGCGCCGCCGCTCCGCACGCCGCCGACCTGGGTGTGCGGATCCTCCTGGAGACCCATGACTCGCACCGCGCCGGGGCCGACGTCGCGCGGGTGGTGGGCACCGTCGGGCACGCGCAGATCGGCGCGCTCTGGGACGTCATGCACACCTGGCTGGCGGGTGAGGAGCCCGTGGCCAGCCACGCGGTGCTGGCCCCGCACCTGGGATACGTACAGGTGAAGGACATCGCCTCCGCGAAGGACACCGCACCGCTGGCCCTCGGGGCCGGAGTGCTGCCGCTGCGGGAGTGCCTGGACACCCTGGACCAGGACGCCTGGGTCTGCTGGGAGTACGAGAAGCGGTGGTACCCCGAGGCCACCGCGCTGCCGGAGATGCTGGCGGCGGGGCGGGAGCACCTCCTGCGGCTCGGCGCGCCCAAGCAGTAGTCAGACGGCCGCCTCCCGGACCTCCGGCAGCGGTGGCGCGGCGGCGGGGCGGGGCCGGGCCAGTGAGGTCAGGGCCACCCCGCCGACCAGCAGCGCCGCCGCGCACCAGCGCAGGGGGCTGATCGACTCGCCGAGGAAGAGCGCCGCCGAGGACATCCCGAAGACGGGCACGAGCAGGGTGAACGGGGCGACGGACGAGGCGGGGTGGTTGCGCAGGAGGAAGCCCCAGGCCCCGAAGCCGAAGACCGTGGTGATCCACGCGACGTAGACGATGATGCCCACTCCGCTCCAGTCGAGCGCCGCCAGGGCCTCTGCGTCGCGGTCCCAGCCTTCGAGGAGCAGGGACAGGCCGAGGAGCGGGAGTACGGGCACCGTCGACACCCAGACCATGAAGTTCAGCGAGTCGCGGGGTGCGGCCTTGCGGGTCAGCACGTTCGACACCCCCCAGCAGGCCGCCGCCGCGACGACCAGGACGAAGGCGAGCACGGGCCCGCCCGCCCCCTCGTCGACGGCGGCCACCCCGATGCCCGCGAGGGCCACGCCCATCCCCAGCACCCGGGTCCGGCCCGGCCGTTCGCCGAGTGCCGCCGCGGCGAAGAGGGCCGTGAAGACGGCCTGGACCTGGAGGACCAGCGAGGAGAGCCCGGCCGGCATCCCGCGGTCCATGCCGATGAAGAGCAGCCCGAACTTGGCGACCCCGAGGACCAGCCCCACCGCGATGATCCACTTCCACGCGACGGTGGGCCGCCCCACGAGGAACACGGCGGGGAGCGCGGCGACGAGGAAGCGCAGGGCGGAGAAGAGGAGCGGCGGGAAGTGGGCGAGGCCGAGCTCGATGACGACGAAGTTCACACCCCAGACGGCGGCGACCAGCGCGGCCAGGGCGATGTGGAGGGGACGCATGCCCCGAGCATCCGCCGCCGTGACCATGTAGCACCAGCGCGGATTTCTTCATGGTTGGATTGAGTACCGCTAACGCTTCGCACCGGCTCCCACCGGTGCCACCGCCCGCCCGGAGGCCCCCCGGTGCTCGACCTGTCCCGGCTGCGCGCCCTGCACGCCGTCTCCGTCCACGGCTCCGTCGCGGGCGCCGCCTCCGCCCTCGGCTACACGGCCTCGGCCGTCTCGCAGCAGATCACCAAGCTGGAGCGCGAGACCCGTACGACGCTGCTCGAACGGCGCGGGCGCGGGGTGGCCCTGACCGAGGACGCCCTGCACCTCGCGGCGACCGCACAGCAGCTTCTGGCGATCATGGAGCAGGCGGAGACGACGCTCGAACAGCGCCGGGGTCTGCCGACGGGCCGGCTGTCGATCGCCGCCTTCGCCTCGGCGGCGCGCGGGCTGCTGCCGGGGGTGCTGGCGGAGCTGGAGCGGGAGCACCCGACGCTGGACGCACGGCTGACCGAGGTCGATCCGCACCTCTCGGTCGACCTGGTGGCGAAGGGCGTGGTCGATCTCGCGGTCGCCCACGACTGGGATATCTCCCCGCTGCCCGCGCCGGAGGGCGTGGCCCAGGCGGTGCTCGGTGACGACCACTGCGACCTGCTGGTGGCCGAGGGACATCCGCTCGCCGGCCGGGACGCGGTGCGGCGGGAGGAGCTGGCCAGGGAGCGGTGGGTGTGCCAGCCGCCCGGCACGGTGTGCCACGACTGGCTCGTACGGACGCTGCGGGCCGCGGGCTACGAACCGGACATCCGGCACCGGGCGGAGGAGAACCACACCCAGCTGGCCCTGGTCGCCGCCGGGCTCGGCGTGGCGATGATCCCCCGGCTGGGCCGAGGGCCGCTGCCGCCCGGGGTGGTCGCGGTGCGCCTGGATCCCGTACCGGTGCGGCGGCTGTACGCCCTGTGGCGCGAGGAGGCGGCGCGGCGGCCCGCGATCATCGCGGCGGTGTCCGTGCTGCGCGCGCGGGGCGCGGGGGCCGGACTCTCCTGACGCCGGCGCTCGTCTGCGCGGGACGCCACGCGCGGGCCGCGCGTGTCACGCGTTTCTCGTACCATCCTCTTGACTGGTAGTTACTTTCCATATATCCGTACCTTCTTGGAAGTTTCTTTCAGCACCGGAAGGGGCTCACGTGCACCACCGCACCTCCAGACGCACCCTCCTCACCGCCACCGCAGCGACCGCCGCAGCCGCGGCGACCGGCGCCGTCGCCCTTCCCGGGGCCGCGCGGGCAACGGAGTCCGGCACCTCCTCGGACAGCACCCTCAAACGGCTCATCGCCCGGATGAGCCTGGAGGAGAAGGTCGGCCAGCTCTTCGTGATGCGGGTGTACGGCCATTCCGCCACCGCACCCGACCAGGCGGACGTCGATGCCAACCTCGCCGAGATCGGGGTCCGGGACGCCGCCGAGCTGATCTCCACGTACCACGTGGGCGGCATCATCTACTTCGCCTGGGCGCACAACACCCGTGACCCGCACCAGATCGCCGATCTCTCCAACGGCATCCAGCGGGCCGGGCTCGCCGGGCCCACCCCGTTGCCGCTCATCATCTCCACGGACCAGGAGCACGGCATCGTGTGCCGGGTCGGGGAGCCGGCGACCCTGCTGCCGGGCGCGATGGCGCTGGGCGCGGGCGGCTCCCGCTCCGACGCGCGTACGGCGGGCCGTATCGCCGGGACGGAGCTGGCGGCGCTCGGGATCAGGCAGAACTACGCCCCGGACGCGGACGTCAACGTCAATCCGGCCAACCCCGTCATCGGCGTACGCTCCTTCGGATCCGACCCGGAGTCCGTGGCCGGTCTGGTCGCCGCGCAGGTGAAGGGCTATCAGAGCGCCGCGGTCGCCGCCACGGCCAAGCACTTCCCCGGCCACGGCGACACCAGCACCGACAGCCACACGGGCCTGCCCTACATCCACCACACCCGGGAGCAGTGGGCCGAGCTGGACGCCCCGCCGTTCCGGGCGGCGGTGGCCGCCGGCATCGACTCGATCATGACGGCGCACATCGTGGTACCCGCCCTGGACCCGTCCGAGGACCCGGCCACCCTGTCCCGCCCGATCCTCACCGGCATCCTGCGCGAGGAGCTCGGTTACGACGGCGTGGTGGTCACCGACGCCCTCGGGATGGAGGGCGTGCGCACCAAGTACGGCGACGCCCGCGTCCCCGTCCTGGCGCTGCTCGCCGGGGTCGACCAGCTGCTGAACCCGCCGGACCTGAAGGTCGCCTGGACCGCCGTGCTGAACGCCGTGAAGAGCGGCGAGATCAGCGAGGCCCGGATCGAGGAATCGATCCTGCGCATCCTGCGGCTGAAGGCGAAGCTGGGGCTGTTCCGCGACCCGTACGTCACCCACCGGGGCGTCGACCGCACCGTCGGCATCGCGGCGCACCTCGCCGCCGCCGACCGGATCGCCGAGCGGACGACCACCCTGCTCGCCAACACCGGTTCCCTGCTGCCCCTGTCCCGCCGTTCCCACCGCGACCTCCTGGTGGTCGGTGCGGATCCGGCCTCGCCCTCCGGCACGACCGGGCCCCCGACGAGCACGCTCGCCGGGGCGTTCGGGGAGATGGGGTACACGGCGACCGCCCTCTCCACCGGGACGGCCCCCTCCCCGGCGAAGATCGCCGAGGCGGTGGCCGCGGCACAGGGCAAGGACGCGGTCGTCGTGGGCACGTACAACGTCTCGGCGACCAGCTCCCAGCGCACCCTGGTCAGCGCGCTCGTGGCGACCGGCGTCCCGGTGATCACGCTCGCGATCCGCAACCCGTACGACATCGCCCAGCTGGCCGGAACGGGCTACGCGGCCAGTCTCGCCGCGTACTCCTGGACGGACGTCGAACTCCGGGCGGCTGCCCGGGTGATCGCGGGGCGGGCCGAGCCGGAGGGCAGGCTGCCGGTGCCGGTCCAGCGCGCGGACGCTCCCACGCAGGCGCTGTTCCCGGTGGGCTACGGGCTGTCCTACCGAAAGTAGGCCTGATCCGCGTCATGATCACCCGATGAGCTGAAAACACCCCGTGCGCCTGGCGTGTGCCCGCTCCGGCGGGCCACGCTGGGCGCACGTCCTCGGGGACGCACCGGGGGGTCAGCCATGGAGAAGCGCCGAGTCGTGAGGGTGTCGCGCGCCCTGCTGCCCGTGGTGGCGGTGCTCGCGGTGGCCGCCTGCCGGCCTTCGGTGGACACCCCGTCGGGCCCGCCCGGCGGCGGCCCCGCGTCCTCGGGACACGGGGCGGAGTTCCTGGGGCCCTCCGACTGCAGCTCACGCGGCGAGGCCTTCCGCGAGGTCGCGTGCGGCAGCGAGAAGGCCGTGGCGCGGGTGCTCGCCCGTCACACGGGCGTTCCCAGGGACGGGCCGGCGTGCCCGCCCCCGACCGACTTCGTGCTGCACATCTCCGCGGGCGGCCCCTCCGCTCCCCGGGGGTACGCGTGCATGCGCAACCTGGAGTCCCCGCACCCGGGCGATCCGGGGCAGGGCGGCGGTCCGCTGACGGTCGTCGGGGACTGCGTCCACAGCGTCCGCGAGGGCGAGGTCAGGGAGACCGCCTGCGACGGATCGGGAGAGCTGCCGCCGGAGTTCAGGATCGGGTCGGCGGTGGCCCGGCGCACGCTCTGCCCCGGCGCGACGGACCTCTACGTGCATCTGGGAGGGGACAGCCCGGTGGGCTGTGCCCGCCGGGTGTGAACGACACCCGGCGGGCCCGGCCCACGTCGGTACGGGCGGCCCGGACTACGGCCGCAGCGTGCCCTGGTCCCGCCGCAGTTCGGCGTCCCGCTCGTCCAGCCGCGCGTCGAACTTGGCGAGCGGCTTCGCCTTCGAGGGATCGGCCTCCACGGCCGCGGGCGCGACCCCGGCCCAGCGCAGGATGGCCGCGGTGGCCGCGGCCTTCTCGTCGGCGACGAGGCCGGCCACCTTGGAGCCGTGGTTGCCGCCCGGCACGGTGTAGACGTAGCTGTCGTGCGCGCCCCGGCCGAGGCGGAAGGGCTCGGCGCCCCACGGGTCGTTCTCGCCGTAGACGTACAGCATGCGCGTGGCGTTGTGCCTGACCCAGCTGTCCACGTCGCGCATCGCCGAGGGCTGGAACTTCATCGGGATGGAGCGCGGCACGAAGTTGCGCGGCGGCTGGTAGCCGTAGCGGCTCAGGTCACCGAGCCAGGGCTGCTCGATGTCGGGCGATCCGAGCTGGGTACCGGCCTGGTAGTAGTACGGCGTGTAGGTGTTCAGGCCCTGGTCGGCGTAGGCGGAGAAGCCCGAGATGCCGTCGACGGAGTCCCAGATCTCCTGGTCGGTGGCGTTCGGGGCGTCGGCCGGGACGGAGTCGCAGTCGGCGAGGAGGCTGTACTGCCAGTACGCCCAGACGTAGTCCATGACGACGGCCTCGTAGGCCTTGTCGAGCGTGCCGACGGTGTCGAACGTGAGGCCGTTCTCCGCGGCGTACGCCTCGTACTTCTTCTCCAGCGGCTCCCGGCGGACGAGGGCCTCGCGCTGGACGCCGTTCAGCCGGTCGCGGCACTCCTGGGTCCCGACGTTCTCGAAGAACCGGTCGTACGCCGAGTCCTCCTTGTTGTTGACGTCGTTGGGGGCGACGTAGGCGACGACGCCGTCCATGTCCTTCGGGTAGAAGCGCTCGAAGTAGGTGGCGGTCATGCCGCCCTTGGAGCCGCCGGTGCTGAGCCAGTTCTCGGAGTAGATCTTCTTCAGCGCGGTGAAGACGCGGTGCTGGTCGCTGGCGGCCTGCCAGATGTCGAGCTTCGACCAGTCGGCGGGCGCCGGGCGGGACGGGGTGAAGAAACGGTACTCCAGGGAGACCTGGTTGCCGTCCACGATCTGGGTCGGCTCGCTGCGGCTGGGGTTGGTGGAGACGTTGTAGCCGCTGGTGAAGAAGACCGTCGGCCGGGTCGTGTCCTTGTGCAGCAGGGTGACGCGCTGCTGGAAGGTGCCCTTGGACGGGTGCCTGTGATCCACCGGCTGGGTGTAGTTGAGGACGAAGTAGCGGTAGCCGGGGTACGGCTTCTCCTGGATCAGACTCATTCCCGGGATGGCCAGGATGCGGTCCTTGATGTCCTCGCTGCTGCTCTCGTTGCTGCTGGTCGAGCCGCTGTTCTGCTTGGCGGCCGGTTCCGCGGCGGTGGCCGCACCGGCCGAGGCCCCGGTCGCACTCACTGTGCCGATGAGCACCGCGAGCGACAGAATGCCTCTGAGCGCCTTGCGCATGCACCCTCCCCTTGATTCACGACAGACGCCGTGAACCTAGCGGGGGTAACACCCGCCACGCCAGACCCAGTTGCACCTCAGCACAGGATCCATCCCGTGGACGCGGAGGAGCCGCCCACCGCACCGGAGGCGCGGACACAGCGGTTGAGCGCGTGCACCTTCACGGGACCCGCCAGCTGGGTGAATTTGCCGCTGTCGACGACCGCCCGGCCGCCGCGCGGCTGAAGGGACACCTTCATCGTCCGGCGCGCGCCCGGCTTCTTGGCGACCGCCACGGCGCACGCGTAGGAGCGGGTCCGGTAGACGCGCAGCGTGCCGGTGGAGAACTTCACCGTCGTGGCGAGCCTCCCCGAGCAGCCGGACGCGGCCTGGGCGG
The DNA here is from genome assembly GCF_042902585.1 of Streptomyces argenteolus. Lineage (GTDB taxonomy): Bacteria > Actinomycetota > Actinomycetes > Streptomycetales > Streptomycetaceae > Streptomyces > Streptomyces argenteolus. The sequence continues at coordinate 293,138 of NZ_JBIBEG010000002.1, read as the reverse complement.
GTGCCGCTCCGCTGGGCCCGAGTACGAGGCCCAGGGAAGCCAGCAGCGGCAGGACGAACAGAGTCACTCCCGCCCGCAGGCCGGCCGCCCGGGCCCTCGGCCGCTCCGGCCCTCCCGATGACCTCAGCGGTCTCGCCACACCGTCCACCCCACCCGTTCCATCGAACACTCCGACGCCCATCCGACCCATGTACGCATGGGTGTACGACGCGAGAAGGGGCCGTCAGGTTGCGGACCGGGCTCACACTCCTGCCGGAGCGTCCTCCCCTATGCCCTTCTCCAGGTCCTCCCCTATGAAGGTGCGCCACAGCCGCGCGTACGCGCCTCCCCTGGCCAGCAGCTCGTCGTGGGTGCCGTCCTCGGCCACCCTGCCCCGGTCCATGACCACGACCCGGTCCGCGCGGGCGGCCGTCGTCAGCCGGTGGGCGACCACCAGCGTGGTGCGCCGGCCCGCGAGCCGGTCGGTGGCCTGGTTGACCTGGGCCTCGCTGGCGAGGTCGAGGGAGGCGGTCGCCTCGTCGAGCAGCAGGATGTCCGGGTCGACCAGCTCGGCCCGGGCGAGCGCGATCAGCTGGCGCTGTCCGGCCGAGAGGTTGCGGCCCCGCTCGGCGACCTCGTGCAGATAGCCGTCCTCCAGGGTGGCGATCATGTCGTGCGCCCCGACCGCCCTCGCCGCCGCCTCCACCTGGGCGTCCGTGGCCTCCGGGAGCCCGTAGGCGATGGCGTCACGGACCGTGCCCTCGAAGAGGTAGGCCTCCTGGGGCACGACACCGAGCCGGTGCCGGTACGCCGTCCTGTCGAGGCGGCGCAGATCCGTGCCGTCCGCCGTGACCCGGCCGCTCGTCGGGTCGTAGAAGCGGGCGACGAGCTTGACGAGCGTCGACTTGCCGGCGCCGGTCTCGCCGACGAACGCCACCGTCTGGCCGGCCGGAATCCGCAGGTCGATGCCGGTCAGGGCCTCCTCCTCGCCGGTGTAGGCGAAGGACACGTCCTCGAAGGCGATCTCGCCGCGCAGCGAGGTCACCGCCAGCGGCTCCTCGTGATCGGCCGTGGAGGTCGGCTCCCGCAGCAGTTCCTGGATACGGCCGAGCGAGACGCTGGCCTGCTGGTAGCCGTCGAAGACCTGGGACAGCTGCTGGACGGGAGCGAAGAACAGGTCGATGTAGAGGAGGTAGGCGACCAGCGCCCCCGTGGTCAGCGTGCCGTCGTCCACGCGGCCCGCGCCGACGATCAGTACCGCAGCCGCGGCGACGGAGGCGAGCAGCTGCACGAAGGGGAAGTAGACCGAGATCAGCCACTGCCCCCGGACCCTGGCCTGTCGGTAGTGGTCGCTGCGCTCCGCGAAGCGCTCGGCACCGTCGTGCTCCCGGCGGAAGGCCTGCACGATCCGCAGCCCCGCGACGGACTCCTGGAGGTCGGCGTTGACGACGCTGATGCGCTCACGGGCGAGTTCGTACGCCTTGACGCTCTTGCGGCGGAAGAAGAAGGTGCCGACGATCAGCACCGGCAGCGTCGCGAAGACGACCAGGGCCAGCTGGACGTCGAGGACGAGCAGCACGACCGTGATGCCGAAGAAGGTGACCAGGGAGACGAAGGCGGTGACCAGGCCCGTCTGGAGGAAGGTCGAGAGGGCGTCGACGTCGGTCGTCATCCTGGTCATGATCCGGCCGGTCAGCTCGCGCTCGTAGTAGTCGAGCCCGAGCCGCTGGAGCTGCGCGAAGATCTTGAGGCGCAGGGAGTACAGCACGCGTTCACCGGTGCGGCCCGTCATCCGGGTCTCGCCGATCTGGGCGGCCCACTGCACCAGGACGGCGAGCAGGCCGAGTCCCGCCGCGGCCCAGACCGCGCCGAGCGCCATCTGCGTGACACCGTCGTCGATGCCGTGCCGGATCAGCACGGGCAGCAGCAGGCCCATGCCCGCGTCGACGGCGACCAGCCCGAGGCTCACCAGCAGCGCCGCGCCGAAACCGCGCAGCAGCCTGCGCAGGCCGTACGACTCCTCCGGGCGTGCCGCACTCGCCTCGTCGATCCCTGGGGTGTCGGTGGCGGGCGGCAGCGCGTCCACCTGGGCCAGGAGCTCGGGGGTGGCGGGCATTCCCGCCGCCGCCGTGTCGCGCTGCTCCTCCTTGCGGATCCACAGCGCGGGGGTGACGCCGCGCTCGGCGTCGAACTCCGCGTCGAGCTCCTCCAGGAGCGCGCGGTCGTCCTCGGGCTCCGCGGCGACCGGCTTCGGCCGGTGGCCGGGAGAGGTGCCCCGCATCTCGTCCGGGTCGGTGAGCAGCCTGCGGTAGAGCGCCGAGCGGCGCTCCAGCTCGGCGTGGGTGCCGATGTCGGCGAGCCGCCCCTGGTCGAGGACCGCGATGCGGTCCGCGAGGCCGAGGGTGGAGCGGCGGTGGGCTATCAGCAGGGTGGTGCGGCCCTCCATGACCTGCGCCAGCACCTCGTGGATCTCGTGCTCGACCCGGGCGTCGACGGCGGAGGTCGCGTCGTCGAGGAGCAGCAGACGCGGGTCGGTGAGGATGGCGCGGGCGAGCGCGACGCGCTGGCGCTGGCCTCCGGAGAGGGTGAGGCCGTGCTCGCCGACCTTGGTGTCGTAGCCGTCGGGCAGCTCGGAGATGAAGCCGTGGGCCTGGGCGGCCCGCGCGGCGCGCTCGATCTGCTCCTGGGTGGCGCCGGGGTGCCCGTAGGCGATGTTGGCGCCGACGGACTCGGAGAAGAGGAAGCTGTCCTCGGGGACGAGTCCGATGGCGGCCCGCAGCGACTCCTGGGTCAGCTCACGCACGTCGTGGCCGCCGACCAGGACGGCGCCGTGCGAGACGTCGTAGAAGCGGGGCAGCAGGAGCGAGACCGTGGACTTGCCGCTGCCCGAGGCGCCGACCACGGCGACGGTCTCACCGGGTTCGATGGTGAGGGAGAAGCCGTCGAGTACCGGCCGCTCGTCGTCGTAACCGAAGCGCACGTCGTCGAACTCGACGCGCGCCGGGGCGTCGGCGGGGAGCTCCTTGGTGCCGTCCTTCATGGACGGCTCGGTGTCGATGAGCTCCAGGACGCGCTCCACCCCGGCCCGGGCCTGCTGGCCGACGGTGAGGACCATGGCGAGCATCCGGACCGGGCCGACGAGCTGGGCGAGATAGGTGGAGAAGGCGACGAACGTGCCGAGGGTGATCTCGCCCCGGGTGGCGAGCCAGCCGCCCAGGGCCAGCATCGCGACCTGGCCGAGGGCGGGAACGGCCTGGAGCGCCGGGGTGTAGCGCGAGTTCAGCCGGATCGTACGCAGCCGGCCCGCGAAGAGCTTGCGGCTGACCTCGCGGAGCTTGCCCGCCTCCTGCTCCTCCTGTCCGAATCCCTTGACGACCCGGACGCCGGAGACGGCCCCGTCGACGACACCGGCGACGGCGGCGGCCTGGCTCTGGGCGTACCAGGTGGCGGGGAAGAGGCGGGCCTTGGAGCGGCGGGCGATGAACCAGAGCGCGGGGGCCACGGCGAGGGCGACGAGGGTCAGGGGCAGCGAGAGCCACGCCATGATCACCAGGGAGATGAGGAAGAGCAGGATGTTCCCGATGGTCATCGGGAGCATGAAGAGGAGCCCCTGGATCAGTTGGAGGTCGCTGGTGGCCCTCCCGACGACCTGCCCGGTGGAGAGCTCGTCCTGCCGCTTGCCGTCGAGCCGGGTGAGGGTGGTGTACATCTCGGTCCGAAGATCGTGCTGTACGTCGAGAGCGAGCCGGCCGCCGTAGTAGCGGCGGACGAACGTGGCGGCGTAGACGACGACGGCCGCCGCGATGAGCAGGCCGGTCCAGACGCCGAGGGAGCGGGTGTGGCTTCCGACGACGTCGTCGATGATCACCTTGGTGATGAGCGGGACGAGGGCCATCACGCCCATGCCGGCGAGCGAGGAGCCGAGGGCCAGCACGACATTGCGCCGGTAGCGCCAGGCGTACCCGGTCAGCCTCCGGCCCCAGCCCTGCGCCTGGACGCCCTGCTGCCCGGTGCCTCCGTTCCCACCGGTGGCGCCCTGCTCGGCAGGGCCCCGCCGGGCGGGGCCCTGTTCCGCCACGCCCTGTTTCTCCGCGCCCGCCACCCGTGCCTCCTGTACTCGCCCCGTCGCCCCGCCTGACCTACCGCATGTCCCCAACGCGGTCAGCAGCGGATTTCATCCTTCCGCAACAATTCTCGGCCGATGGTCCCAGGCGTGCCCCCGGGTGGTCCTAGGACCGCCGGGGTGAGGATGGCCGCTCGTACCGGGATCACGGGAATGGGGAAGCCGATGGCGAACGACCTCGACGCGGAGGCCCACCTCTGCGGCCGGCTCTACGCGGCCCTGGCGGAACTGGAGAGGCTCGGCGAAGGCGGGAACCACTCGCTCGGCAGGCCGGACGTCCTGCGGAAGCTGGCCCTGGAGCCGTCGAAGCACCTGACCAAGCACCTCCACCTGGCCGGGAAGTATCTGCTGGCCGCCAGGAACAGGGGACAGGGCGCGGCGGCGGCAGCGGTGTTCAGGTCTCTGCCGGATCTGCTGCCCGCCGGGAGGAACCTGCCGGGCTCCCTGCGCGACACCGCGCTCCAGGAGCGCTTCCACGAGGGCCGCGCGGCGCAGGAGGCGGCGCTCGGCAAGGCCGGAGCCCGGTGAACGGGGCCCGGTGAACGGAGTGCGGCAGGGCCCGGGGCGTCGCGCCTCCAGGCCCTGCCGCACGGGGTCCGCTACAGGTGCGTCGGCTCGAACATCTTCAGCAGCGCGGGGAGCACCACCACCGACGGGCCCGGGGCGGCGAGGGCCTTGCCGAGGTCGGCGGCCAGGCTCTGCGGGCTGGTGAGGACGGCGGGCACGCCGAAGGACTCGGCCAGGGCGACGAAGTCCGGGCGGGACAGCTCGGTCGCCGTGGCCTCGCCGAAGGCGCCCGTCATGTACTCCCGCAGGATGCCGTAGCCCCCGTCGTCGACGATCAGCCAGGTGACGGGCAGGTCGTACTGGCGCACGGTCGCCAGTTCGGCGATCGAGTACATCGCGCCGCCGTCACCGGAGACCGCGAGCACCGGCCGCGTCGGATCGGCGGCGGCGGCGCCGATCGCCGCCGGGAAGCCGTAGCCCAGACCGCCCGCACCCTGCGCCGAGTGCATCGTGTTCGGGTGGCGGGCGTCGAAGGCGGACCAGGCCCAGTAGGCGAGGATCGTCATGTCCCAGAAGCTGGGCGAAGTGTCGGGCAGCGCCTCACGCACGGAGGCGAGCACCTGCTGCTCCAGCGCGAGGTCCTGGGACGAGATCCGCTCGTGGACCCGCTCCAGCAGCGCCCGGACCCGCTCGGCCGCGGTGTCGTCCCGGCGGGGCTCCACCGCCTCCAGGAGGTCGGCCAGGGCCTCGCGGGCGTCGGAGTGGATGCCGAGGGCGGGGTGGTTGGACTCCAGCTTCCCGGCGTCGGCCTCGATCTGGATCACCCGGCCGCGCGGGGCGAACGTGTGGTAGTTCGAGGAGAGCTCCCCGAGCCCCGACCCGACGACCAGCAGCACGTCCGCGGATTCCAGGAAGTCCGTGGTGTACCGGTCCTCCAGCCAGGACCTGAGCGAGAGCGGGTGCTCCCACGGGAAGGCGCCCTTGCCGCCGAAGGTGGTGACGACGGGGGCGTCGATCTTCTCCGCGAGCGCGCGCAGTTTCCCGGCCGCGTCGGAGCGTACGACCCCGCCGCCCGCGATGATCACCGGGCGCTCGGCGTGGGACAGCAGGTGGGCCGCCGCGAGGGTCAGCTCCGGGCGCGGGTAGAGCTCGCGCGGGGTGGCGTCGAGCGCGCTCACCACGGGCAGGACGGTCTCCGCGAGGAGCACGTCCTGCGGGACCTCCACCCAGACCGGCCCGTGCGGGGCGGTGAGGGCGGACTCCCAGGCGGCGGCGATCGCGGAGGGGATCTGCGAGGCGGTGCGCACGGTGTGCACGGACTTCACGACGTCCCGGAAGGACGCCTTCTGGTCGCGGAGCTCGTGCAGATAGCCGTGGCGCCCGCCGCCGAGTCCGGCGGTGGGGATCTGGCTGGAGATCGCCAGCACGGGCGCGGACGCGGCTGCCGCCTCCTGGAGCGCGGCCAGGGAGGTGAGCGCGCCCGGACCGGTGGAGAGCAGCAGGGGTGCCACCTCTCCGGTGATACGCCCGTAGGCGTCGGCGGCGAAGCCCGCGTTGTTCTCGACGCGCAGTCCGACGTACGAGAGCGAGGAGCGGCGCAGCGCGTCGAACATGCCGAGCGCGTGCTGCCCCGGCAGCCCGAAGACGGTGGTGGCGCCGAGTCCCTGGAGGGTCTCGACCACGAGGTCTCCGCCGTTGCGGCCGGCCGGCGGGTTCAGGGCCGCCTCGGCCTGCGCGGCGGTGAGCTGCGGGCGGTCGTCGTGGTCGTGACTCACTGGGTGCGGCCCTCCGCGATCTGGCGGGACATGATCGTCGTCAGCTCGTACGCCGTGTGCGAGGCGGCGACGGAGGTGATCTCCGCGTGATCGTACGCCGGGGCGACCTCGACCAGGTCGGCCGAGACGAGGTGGCAGGAGGAGAGCCCGCGCAGGATCTCCAGGAGCTCGCGCGAGGTGAGGCCACCGGCCTCGGGGGTGCCGGTGCCGGGCGCGTGCGCCGGGTCGAGCACGTCGATGTCGATGGAGATGTAGAGCGGACGGTCGCCGATGCGCCGGCGCAGCTGGTCGGCGATCTCGTCCACGCCGCGGCGCATGACGTCGGCCGAGGTGACGATGCCGAAGCCCATCTTGGCGTCGTCGGTGAGGTCCTGCTTGCCGTACAGCGGGCCGCGGGTGCCGACGTGGGAGAGCGCCTCCGTGTCGAGGATGCCCTCCTCGACGGCGCGGCGGAACGGGGTTCCGTGGGTGTACTCGGCTCCGAAGTAGGTGTCCCAGGTGTCCAGGTGGGCGTCGAAGTGGAGCAGGGCGACCGGGCCGTGCTTCTTGGCGACGGACCGCAGCAGCGGCAGCGCGATGGTGTGGTCGCCGCCGAGCGTCATCAGCCGGGCGCCGGTGCCGAGGAGCTCGTCGGCCGCGGCCTCGATCGTCTCGACGGCCTGGTTGATGTCGAAGGGGTTCGCGGCGATGTCACCGGCGTCGGCGACCTGCGCGAGCGCGAACGGGGAGGCGTCCTGCGCGGGGTTGTACGGGCGCAGGAGGCGGGAGGCCTCGCGGATGGCGTTGCCGCCGAAGCGGGCACCGGGGCGGTAGGAGACACCGGCGTCGAAGGGCACGCCGACGACGGCGACGTCGGCGGAGCCGACCTCGTCGAGCCGCGGCAGCCGGGCGAACGTCGCGGGTCCGGCGTACCGCGGGACGCGGGAGGAGTCGACGGGTCCGCGCGGCGTTTCGTTGCTGCTCATGGGTCCGGGTGCCTTTCGTTCAACGATGCACGCCTTGTGGGCGTTGATACGGTATTCAGTCTTTCAGGGGGCGGACGCGGGTCCGCCCTTCGAGGTGGGGACGGACCCTGCGGCAGGGGGCCGGTCCGCCCCTGCGACGAGGAGAGCCCCGCGGTGCGGGGGCCCTCTCCGGCACGCAGTGGTCAGACGGTGACCGGGTCCGGGGTGGCCGGGTCCTCGGTCCCCCGGCCGGCCAGCCGTTCGCGCCAGGCGGCCAGCACGGCGGCGTCGGTCGGCCTGGTCGCCAGCGATACGGCGACGTACACGGCGAGCGAGGCGAGCAGCCCGTAGTAGACCGGCTCGTTCGCGAGGATGCCGTAGCCGGCCATCAGCCCGATGACCGCGACGCCGCCGACGACGACGGCGGCCAGCGCGCCCGCCGCCGTGCCCCGGCGCCACAGCAGGCCGCCGAGGATCGGTACGAGCAGCCCGCCGACCAGCAGGTTGTAGGCGACGGTCAGCGCCTCGACGACGTCGTTGAGCGCGATGGCGATCACGATCACGGCCACACCCATGAGGAGGATGAACGCCCGGTTCCCCTTCACCTCGTCCCGCTCCTCGCCGCCGCCCCCGGCGACCGCGCCCCGCAGCCGCGACCAGATGTCGTTGTTGGCCACGGTGGCGCAGGCGATCAGCGCCCCGGAGGAGGTGGACATCACCGCGGCGAGCGCGGCGGCCAGCACGAGCCCGCGCACACCGACCGGCAGCTCGTCCTTCACGATCGTCGCGAACGCCGCGTCCGCGCTGGGCAGCTTCGGGTACATCACCTTCGCGGCCGTCCCGATGACGGCTCCGGCGACCGCGTACACCAGGCAGTAGGTACCGGCGACGGTGCCGCCCCAGCGGGCCGTGCTGTCGCTGCGCGCGGTGAACACGCGCTGCCAGATGTCCTGGCCGATCAGCATGCCGAAGGTGTAGATCAGGACGTACGTGAAGATCGTCTCGCCCCCGATGCCCAGCGGGTCGAAGTACTCGGTGGGCAGCTGCGCCTTCATCTCGCCGAAGCCGCCCGCCTTGATCACCGCGATCGGCAGGAGGAGGAGCAGCACACCGATCGTCTTGACGACGAACTGCACCATGTCGGTGATCGTGATCGACCACATGCCGCCGAGGGTCGAGTAGGCGACGACGATGGTGCCGCCGAGGATGATCGCGACGGTCCGGTTCACGTCGAAGAGGACGTCGAAGATGGTGGCGTACGCGATGGTCGACGTCACCGCGAGCATCAGGGTGTACGCCCACATGACGACGCCGGAGATGATTCCGGCCCTGCCGCCGTAGCGCAGGTCGAGCATCTCGGAGACGGTGTAGACCTTCAGCCGGGCGATGCGGGCCGAGAAGAACACGGACAGGGCGAGCAGCCCGAGGCCGATCGTGAAGACCATCCACGCACCGGAGAGGCCGTACTGGTAGCCGAGGCCGACGCCACCGATGGTCGAGGCACCGCCGAGGACGATCGCGGCCATCGTGCCGGAGTACATCCAGGGGCCGAGCCGCCGCCCGGCGACCAGGAACTCGCTCTTGGACTTGGCACGGCGCATGCCCCACCAGCCCATGGCGAGCATGCCGGCCAGATAGACGACGATCACCGCGTAGTCGACAGCCATGGGCTTTCCTCCGTCTCGTTTCCGTTCGAGGGCGCGTGTGGACACGACGGTAGGTGGCCGGAAGCCGACGCTGAAGTGTACGTTTCCTCCATCCTCACCACGATGAATGGATGAATCGTCCATGCCGGACTCCCCCGCAGGGCCCCCGTCCCCGCCCATCGCCCTGGCCGAACTCCTCGGCCGGGAGGAGCTGGGGCTCCGGCGGATCGCCGGTCCGGACCACGCGGAACTGCTGTGGGTGCACACCACGGAGATGGCCGACCCGTATCCGTACCTGCTCGGCGGCGAACTGGTGCTGACCGCCGGTGTCCAGCTCGCGGAGGCCGACACCTATGTGGCCCGGCTGGTCCAGGCGGGGGCGGCGGCGCTCGGCTTCGGGGTGGCGCCGGTGCACGACACGGTGCCGGAAACCCTGGTGGAGGCATGCGAGCGGCACGGGCTGCCGCTGCTGGAGGTCCCGCCGGAGACGCGCTTCGCCGCGGTCGCGCGGGCGGTGTGGCGGCTCATGGCGGAGGCCCGGCACCGCGAGCTGCGCCGGGTGACGCGGGCGCAGCAGGCCCTGGCGACGGCGGCGGCCCGGCCCGACCCCGTGCCCGCGGTCCTGCGCCAGCTCGCCGTCCAGCTGGAGGGCAGGGTGGCGCTGCTCACGGCGGACGGCGAGGTGCTGCACGCGGCGGGAGGGCGTACGGCGCCCGACGTGCGGGCGGCGCTGGCGCGGCTGGCCCGGGTGGTGGCGCCGGCGCGGCCCGCGCCCCCCGGCTCCCCTGCCCCGCCCGCCACGTCCGCCTCACCCGCCGTCCCGGCCTCCGCCCCTGCCCCGGCCGCCTCCTCCGCCCGGAAGCAGAGCCCGTCATCGGCGACCGACGCGCGCGGCGGGAGCCAGTTGTCCGCGTACGCGCTCGGCGGCGCACAGGGCCTCGCCCTCGTCCTGGCGACACCCCGGCGCGAGTCCGGCGACCACACGGTGGCCGGTATCGCCGTGGTGCTCCTCTCGCTGCTCACCGCCCCGCACCAGGGCGCGGACGCGGCGGGCCGCTCGGCGGCGCTCGTACGGCTGCTGCTGGGGGCCGCCCCGCACGAGGTGGCCCCGCTGCTGGGCGGCGGGGACTCCTGGACGGTGGTGCACGCCCGGCGCACCGACGGCACCCCGGCCGACACCCTGACCGCCGGCGCGCTCGCCGCCGCGCTGGACTCCGCCCTGGCCGACGTCGAGCGGGAGACCGTGCGGGTCCTGCTGCCGGGCGGCCACGAGGTGGTCGCGCAGCCGGGCTGGACGCTCGGGGTCTCCGAGCCCGCCCCGCCCTCGGCCCTGCCCCTGGCCGACACCCAGGCGGCCCGCGCCCTGGGTCACGCGGAGGCCACGCGCGCCGCCCTGACCAGGCACCGTCCGGGCATCGGAGGCCTGGCGGGCCTCGTCCCCCCGGACCGCGCCGAGGCCCACGCCCGCGCCCTCCTGGCCCCGCTGACCGAACCGCTGGGCGAGACGCTGCGCTGCTGGCTGAGCCTCCACGGCAGCTGGGACCGCACGGCGGTGGCCCTCAAGGTCCACCGCAACACCGTGCGCCAACGCATCGCCCGGTGCGCGGCGCTGCTGGACGTGGACCTGGACGACATGGACGTACGGACGGAGCTGTGGTTCGCGCTACGGCAGCGCTGACCGGGGCGGAGGCAGTCGTTCCCACGGGCTCGGTAGATCCGAGGCAGTCGTGCCCACGGGTCCGGTGACGGAGATCCGAGGCAGTCGTTCCGGCGGGTCCGGTGACGGAGATCCCCAGCATGGCGGCGAAGCGGCGCCGCGTGGGGGCAGCGATCACCGGTGGCGGCCGTTCCCCCGGCGGGCGAAAACGACGAGCCCGGGGGCGGTGGGCCCTGCCAGGATGGGCGCGCCCCTCCACCTCGCCCGAAGGACGTGACACCCATGGCCCGCGCGGTCACACTCATCAGGTCGGCCTCCCTCTCGGACGTGGCCGATTACGCCTACGCCGCCACGGCACCCGCGGACGCGCGGCTGGTCTTCCTCGCCGGATCCTGCCCACTGAACGAGGACGGTTCGACGGCGGCGGTGGGCGACTACGCGGGCCAGGCGGCCAAGGCGTTCGACAACATGCGCACCGCCCTCGCCGACGCGGGCGCCTCTCTGGAGGACGTCATCAGCACGCGGGTGCTCGTCGCGTCCTCACAGCAGAAGGACCTCGTGACCGCTTGGGACGTGGTCCGCGCCGGTTTCGGTGACCACGACGCCCCGAGCACCCTGCTGGGCGTGACCGTCCTCGGCTACCACGACCAGCTGGTGGAGATCGAGGCCGTGGCGGCGGTGCTCGACGCCTGACCGCCCGCCGGATCAGCCCGCCCTCGTGCGGGGAGGGCGGCGAGACGCCCGACGTGGCTCTCCACGCTCCGGCGCCACCGCGCGCGGCTCCGCCAGGCGGGCATCCCCCGGCGCCCACCGGACCGAGGTGACCACGCGGTCGCCGAGCAGGTCGCTCGCACGGTCGAGCAGAACGCGGGCCCTGCCGACCGCACGCGCTCGATGCGGTGCGCAGATCCGGGAGACGGATCTGCGCACCGCGCAGGCTCACCGGTGTGCGGGTCCTCCTCGACGGGGACACCGGACGCCGGCGAGCCGGCCTGCCCGTCCCTCAGGACCTCCGACGCACAGGCGCCGCAGGCCCCTTCAGTCCCGCCCGGGCAGACCGCGCAGCTCCTCCAGCGCCTCGAACACGGCGTCGGACGGGAACAACCGGGTCCGCCCCGGTTCGCCCGGGAGGAGCAGCACGTAGTGCTCGGCCAGGAAGGACAGGTCCCCCCACGGTTCGAGCCGGTGGGCGCGGGCCAGAGTCCCGGGGCAGCCGGTGCGGGTGATCCAGGGGACGACGAGCAGGCCCTCCAGTGCCTCGGCTCCGACGGACCCGCCCGGCAGCGGGGCCGCGTCGGCCGCCCCGATCAGCTCCAGCGGCGGCGTCCGGTCCTCCGGACCGCCTGCGCAGCGCGCCAGATCCGGGCCGAGCTCCTCCCGTACGGACCAGGCCTCGGTCAGCACCGAGATCTCCGCCCGCGCGGTCCCGCCGAGGGGCGCACCCCGGGCGAGCAGACCGGAGACGATCAGCTGGAGCGCGCCCTCCTGCTCGCCGATCCCCCTGCAGTCCAGGGCCGCGTGTGCCTCGTCGGGCGGCAGCAGATCTGCGGCGCGCCGCCACAGAGCCGTCTCGCCTTTCTCGTCCTCGTCCATGCGGCCGGTCACCACTCCCTGGGGGCGATGAGTTCATCCACGTCCGCATCCACGAAGCCGTAGGCCGTGGCGACGGCCCAGAAGCTCTCGGCTATCTCCTCCCGGGCCACCGTCTCGATCTCACTCCCGGCCGCCTCGAACTCGGCCTCCAGGGCGTTGAACTCCCTGGTCGCGGCGTGCGTGAGCACGTACAGCGCGGTCAGGTCGGCCGGCCGGCCGGCCTCGATGCGTTCGCAGAGCCCGACCAGGACCGCTGTCCCCTGGTCGACCACGTGGTCGGGGTAGTAACCGTCCTCGTACATCCCCTTCAGGAACGCGTACTCCGCCATGCTCCGGTTCGTGATCGCCACGCCCGCCCCTCCCCGCCCTCGGTGCGGCCCCGTCCACCCGGTGACCGCGTATCCGATGGTGCACCACGGCACTGACAGAGCCGGGAGAACGGCACCGGGCGCGGGAGGGGCGTACGCCCTCTTCGCCGCCGGCGCTTCCCGTACCGGACGGGCCTCGCCGCCCAGGCAGGCGGGCCGCCGAGGAACTCACCGGCGGGCCGGTCCCCCGGGCCACGGACGGCCGGGCCCGCCCCGTGCGGCGGTCGCGGGCCGCCGGAAGCGGCGGGCGAGGGCCCTCACCGCACGAGGGAGGGGTCCCTCACCGCACGCGGGAGGGGTTCTCGTCCTCGTCCTCGTCGTCGCCCGGGACATGGACGTCGAAGACGTTGATGTTGATCTCGACGACCTCCAGGCCCGTCATCGTCTCCACCGCGTCGGTCACGTTGGCCCTGACCTTGTCCGCGAGTTCATGGATCGCGACGCCGTACTCGACCTCGATGTCGACATCGACCGCGGTCTGCTTCTCCCCCACCTCCACCTTCACGCCCCGCCCGCCGCCGGAGGACCCGCCCACGCGTCCCGCCACGGCGCCTATCGCCTTGGACGCGCCCCGGCCCACCGAGTGCACGCCCTCGGTCTCACGGATGGCGATCCCGGCGATGGTGGCCACCACTCCGTCGGCGATGGTCGTCCTGCCACGCGTCTTCTCGCCCGAGCCCTCGCCCGCGGTTCCGAATTCAGCCATGACTGCCTCACAGAGAGTTGGTGCGGCGAGGCTGCTCGCGTCCTCACCGGCTCTCATCTCACTGTGCGCCTGCCCGCCCTCCCCCGCCATCGAGGCACACACAGCGCTCCGGCCGGCCACGCTCCGCCACCGGCGGGCCCGGTTCCCCGCCCTCGGACCGCGCGTGCTCAGCATCACCCTGGACAGCCACCGTGACCGCCGGGTAACTTCTGAACCAGGACTGAGCAAGCGCTTAGCCACCGCGACCGACGCTGAAGCTGACACCAGGAGGCACCCGTGCGCCGTACGGTTTACAACGAGGACCACGAGGCGTTCCGGGAGACCATCCGCGCCTTCATCGAGTCCGAGGTCGTCCCCGTCTACGACGAGTGGTTCGCGGCGGGCCAGGCGCCCCGCGACTTCTACTACAAGCTCGCCGAGCTGGGCATCTTCGGCATCGAGGTGCCCGAGGAGTACGGCGGCGCGGGCGTGGAGTCCTTCAAGTTCGAGGCCATCCTGTACGAGGAGACCGCCCGCGCCGGCATCTCCTTCGGCGGTTCCGGTGTGCACGTCCTGCTCTGCCTGCCGTACCTCAAGGCGTACGCCACCGAGGAGCAGAAGAAGCGCTGGCTGCCGGACTTCGTCTCCGGCAGGTCCATGTACGCGATAGCCATGACCGAGCCGGGCACCGGTTCGGACCTGGCGGGCATGAAGACGACGGCCAAGCTCTCCGAGGACGGCACGCACTACGTCCTCAACGGCGCGAAGACCTTCATCACCGGTGGCGTCCACGCCGACAAGGTCATCGTCTGTGCCCGCACGGACGCCCCCAAGGCCGACGACCGCCGCCACGGCATCTCGCTCCTGGTGGTCGACACCAAGTCCGAGGGCTACTCGGTCGGGCGCAAGCTGGACAAGCTGGGCCTGAAGGTCTCCGACACCGCCGAGCTGGCGTTCGTCGACGTCAAGGTGCCCGTCGAGGACCTGCTGGGCGAGGAGAACAAGGGCTTCTCCTACCTCGGCCAGAACCTCCCCCAGGAGCGCCTGGGCATCGCCGTCGGCGCGTACGCGCAGGCGAAGGCCGCCGTGCGGTTCGCGCAGCAGTACACCCAGGACCGCACCGTCTTCGGCAAGACCGTCGCGTCCTTCCAGAACACCAAGTTCGAGCTGGCCGCCTGCAAGGCCGAGGTCGACGCGGCCGAGGCCGTCTGCGACCGCGCGATCGAGGCCCTGGACGCGGGTGAGCTCACCCCCGCCGAGGCCGCGTCGGCAAAGCTGTTCTGCACCGAGGTCGCGCACCGCGTGATCGACCGCTGCCTCCAGCTGCACGGCGGCTACGGCTTCATGAACGAGTACCCGATCGCCCGCCTCTACACGGACAACCGGGTCAACCGCATCTACGGCGGCACCAGCGAGGTCATGAAGTCGATCATCGCCAAGTCCATGGGCCTCTGAGAGCGCTACGTTCTCATCCATGAGCGCTGCACTCGACTCCCTGCTCGATCTGCTCGACCTCGAGCAGATCGAGCAGGACATCTTCCGGGGCACGAGCCGTTCGGCCGTCGTGCCCCGCGTCTTCGGCGGCCAGGTCGCGGCCCAGGCCCTGGTCGCCGCCGGACGCACGGCCCCCGACGACCGGGGTGCGCATTCCCTGCACGCGTACTTCCTGCGCCCGGGTGACCCCGGGGCACCCATCGTCTACAGCGTCGACCGGATCCGCGACGGGCGGTCCTTCACCACCCGCCGGGTCGTCGCCGTGCAGCACGGCAAGCCGATCTTCCACCTCTCGGCCTCGTTCCAGGTGCACGAGGAGGGCATGGACCATCAGGCCGTCATGCCCGCGGCGCCGGACCCGGAGACCCTGCCGACGACGGCCCAGATGCTGCCCCGCTACGCGGACCGCTTCACCGACCCGCGCATGGTGGACCGGCTGCTGGAGGCCCGCGCCGCCGTGGACCTGCGGTACGTCGACGCGCCGCCGTTCGCGACGGCGGGCGAGCCGCGCGAGCCGCGCTCCCAGGTCTGGTTCCGTACCCACGGCAAACTGGCCGACGATCCGCTGCTGCACGTCTGCATGGCGACGTACGTCTCCGACATGACCCTGCTCGACTCCGTGCTGCTCGCGCACGGGCGCGGCGGCTGGTCGGTCGGTGACGTGGTGGGTGCCAGCCTGGACCACGCGATGTGGTTCCACCGCCCGTTCCGCGCCGACGAGTGGCTGCTCTACGACCAGGAGTCGCCCTCGGCCTCCGGCGGACGCGGTCTCGGGCAGGCCAGGATCTGGACGGCGGACGGGAAACTGGCCATCACGGTCATCCAGGAAGGGCTCGTCCGCGTCCCGAGGGACTGAAGCGGCACAGTCGGACATACTGCCCACCATGGGTGACGAGCAGACCGAGGGCGGCGAGTCCACGTCCACCGTCGTCGTCGCGGCGGCGGCCAACCTCGGTATCGCGGTGGCGAAGCTGGTGGCGGGACTGATCAGCGGTTCGAGCGCGATGCTCTCGGAGGCCGCGCACTCGGTCGCCGACACCGTCACCGAGGTCATGCTGCTCACCGCGCTGCGGCGCAGCGAGAAACCCGCCGACGAGGACCATCCGCTGGGCTACGGGCCCGAGCGCTACATCTGGGCGATGCTCGCCGCCGTCGCGACGTTCGTCGGCGGCGCGGTGTTCTCCCTGTACGACGGGATCCACACCCTGCTCCGGGGCGAGGAGCTGGGTGATCCGCTCGTCTCGTACGTCGTGCTGGCGGTCGCGTTCGCGCTGGAGGGCTTCTCGCTGCGCACCGGCGTACGACAGGTGCGCGGCGAGGCCGCACGGCTCCGGATGCCCGCGCCTCGTTATCTGCGCCGGACGCCCGACACGGCGGTCAAGGCCGTGGTGCTGGAGGACTCGGCGGCTCTCACGGGACTGCTGCTGGCGGCCGGCGGCCTGCTCGGCGGGCAGCTGACCGGGTCCGGAGTCTGGGACGGCATCGCCTCGGTGCTCATCGGCGTCCTGCTGGTGTACGTGGCGTGGGTGCTCTGCCGGTCCAACGCCCAGCTGCTGATCGGCCGGCCGCTCCCGCCGGAGATGCGTGCCGGGGTACGCGAGGAACTGCTGTCCGTGCCGCACGTCGTCGAGGTGCTGGAGCTGACCACGCTGATCCAGGGGCCGTCGGAGCTGCTGGTGGCGGCCAAGGTCGACTTCCGGGACGCGTCGACGGCCGCCCAGATCGAGTGGGCGTGCGAGGAGGCGGACCAGCAGTTGCGGGAGCGCTACCCGTCGATCCGTCGGGTGTACCTGGACCCGACGCCCGGGCGCGCACAGCGGCGCGAGGCGCGCGCCGACGGCTGAGACGGGCGCCGGTGGAACGGCTGTGAGCCGGTCGTGCACCGAGCCGGCCGAGTGCTGCCGGAGGCCGGGGTCCGGGGTCCGGGCGAGGGGTAGGACCCGGCCGTCAGCCACGCCTGCCTTCGCCCGCCGAGGAGCACCCGCCATGACACAGCGCCCGGCCCCCTACGTCCTGGACCCCGCCGCCCGCGACGCGGACGCCGAACACGAACTCCTGCGCGCCCGGGGGTCCGCCACCCGGATCGACATCCTCGGGGTGGAGGCCTGGTCCGTGACCGACCCGGTCCTGCTCAAGGCGTTACTGACCAGCCCACACGTGTCCAAGGACGCGCGCCGGCACTGGCCCGGCTTCGACGACGCAGTGCGGACCTGGCCGCTGGCCCTGTGGGTGGCGGCCACGAACATGTTCACCGCGTACGGCGGCGACCATCGCCGTCTGCGCCGCATCGTCGCCCCGGCCTTCAGCGCACGGCGCGTCGCCGCGCTGAGACCGACGGTCGAGGGCATCGTGGAGCGGCTCCTCGACGGGATGGAGGCCGCCGCCCCGGGCGACGTCACCGACGTACGGGAGCTGTTCGCCTATCCGCTGCCCATCGCGGTCATCGGCACACTGCTGGGTGTGCCCGACGGCCGGGCCGGCGAGTTCCGCGGCCTCGTCAACGACGTGTTCGCCACCACCCTGACCCCCGAGGAGGCCGCGGCCAACACGGAGCAGCTGTACGCGATGCTCGACGCCCTCGTCGCCGCCAAACGGGCCGATCCGGGTGAGGACATGGCGTCCGTGCTGATCGCGCTGGGCGAGGAGGGCGCCGACGGCCGGACGCTGACCGAGGAGGAGCTGCGCGACACCCTGCTCCTGATGATCAACGCCGGTTACGAGACCACCGTCAACCTCATCGACCAGGCCGTCACGACCCTGCTCACCCGCCCGGGACAGCTCGCCCATGTCCGGGAGGGCCGCGCGTCGTGGGCGGACGTCGTGGAGGAGACACTGCGCCACTCGCCACCCGTCAAGCACCTGCCCCTGCGGTACGCCGTCACCGACATCCCGTTGCCGGACGGGCGGACCATCGCCGAGGGGGAGGCGATCCTCGCCTCCTACGCGGCGGCCAACCGTCATCCCGGCTGGCACGACGATCCGGACGTCTTCGACGTCACCAGGATCACCAAGGAACACCTCGCCTTCGGGCACGGCATCCACTTCTGCCTGGGCGCGGCGCTGGCCCGGATGGAGGCGGAGATCGCGCTGGGCGCGTTCTTCGGGCGCTTCCCCGACGCGGAACTCGCGCCTGAGGGCGGGGACATGCGGCCGGTGCCCTCACTGATCAGCAACGGCCACCGGTCGCTACCCGTCCGGCTGCGTCCGCGCCGGGACCGGACCGGCGCGGGTGAGCCCGCTCAGCCGAGGCCCGCGAAGAACTCCTGAACGTCCGCGACGAGCAGGCCGGGCTGCTCCAGGGAGAGGAAGTTGCCACCGCGGTCGAACTCGGTCCAGCGCACCACGTGGTGGTCACGCTCGGCGAAGCGGCGGATCGCGACGTCGGACGGCAGGGCGACGGCCACCGCGGTGGGCACGGTGCCTCGTTCCTTCGGTGCCCAGGCGCTCGGGTCGTGGGCCATCTCGTAGTAGAGGTGGGCGGATGACCCGGCGGTGGCGGTGAACCAGTACACGCTGACGTTGGTGAGCAGGGTGTCGCGGTCCACCGCGTCCTCGGGGAGTTCCTTCGCCGGGTCGGTCCACTCCTTGAACTTCTCCACGATCCAGGCCAGTTGTCCCACCGGGGAGTCGTTCAGCCCGTAGGCCAGCGTCTCGGGGCGGGTCGACTGGATGGCGTTGAAGCCCATCTTGTCGTCGCGGAAGTGCTGGAGCCGCTCCAGGCGGGTCTGCTCGCTCCCGGTGAGCCCGGCGAAGTCCGCGGGGTCGTCGGACGGGAAGGTGACCAGGCCGTTGACGTGGACGCCGATGACCCGATCGGGGGCGATCCGGCCCATCTCGCCCGCGATCCAGGCCCCGCCGCCGTTGCCCTGGACACCGTAACGGCCGTAGCCGAGGCGGGACATGAGCTCGGTGAAGGCGCCGGCGATGCGGCCGGTGTTCCAGCCCGTGGAGGTGAGCGGACCGGAGAATCCGACGCCCGGCGTGGACGTGACCACGACGTGGAAGTCCCGCGAGAGCGGCGTGACGACGTCGACGAACTGGACGAACGAGCCGGGCCAGTCGTGGATCAGCAGCAGGGGCGTGGCGTCCGGGTCGGCCGAGCGGACGTGTGCGAAGTGGATGTCCTGCCCGTCGATCACCGTCAGGTACTGCGGCAGCGCGTTCAGCCGCTTCTCGGCCCCGCGCCAGTCGAAGCCGTCCGCCCAGTAGGCGGCGAGGTCCTGGAGATAGCCGGAGGGAACTCCGCGCGACCAGTCCTCCACGCCCTGCACACCGGTGCTCCAGCGGGTCCGGGCGAGACGGTCCCTCAGATCGTCGAGATCGGCCTGCGGGATGTCGACCAGGAAGGGACGGACGGAGGCGTCTGCGGGGGCTGCGGTCTTGCTGCTGTTCTCCATGGATGAAATCGTAGGACGCGTATAGGCACGCTTCATTCCTATTGCGACGGCGGGTCACGATCGATGCTGGAAACGTCCGCACGGCTGCTGCGGCTCCTGTCCCTGCTCCAGTCACCCCGCGCATGGCCGGGGTCCGAGCTGGCCGAGCGGCTGGGTGTGAGCGGCAGGACCGTGCGCAACGACATCGAGCGGCTCCGCACCCTCGGGTATCCGGTGGACGCCACCCGGGGGTCCACCGGCGGCTACCGGCTCGCGGCCGGCAGCGCGATGCCCCCGCTGCTCCTGGACGACGAGGAGGCGGTCGCGGTCACGGTAGCTCTGCGCGGGGTCGCGCAGAGCGCGCTGGCCGGGATGGAGGAGACCTCGCTCAGCGCCCTGGCCAAGCTGGAACAGGTCCTGCCGGCCCGCCTGCGCCGCCGGGTGCGGACCCTCCAGCGGTACGCCGTGACCGTGCCCGCCGACCGGCCCGCGCCCGGCGCCGACACCGATCTGCTCATGACCCTGACGGCCGCCTGCCGGGATCACGAGCGTCTGCGGATGGAGTACCGCGACCACTCCGGGGCCTCGGCACGCCGCCTGGTCGAGCCCCAGCGTGTCGTGAACTGGGGCCGCCGCTGGTACCTCGTGGCCTGGGACGTGGACCGCGAGGACTGGCGCACCTTCCGCGTGGACCGGCTCACGCCCCGCCTGCCGGCCGGCCCTCGCTTCGCCCCGCGGGAGGACCCCGGAGGGGACGCCGCCGCCTACGTCGCAGGAAGGGCGTCGGCCGCCGCCTGGCGCCACCGCGCCCGGGCGACGGTCCATGCCCCCGCGGCGGAGGTCCTGGAGCGGATCAACCCCGCCGTCGGGTCGGTGGAGGCCGTCGACGAGGGGACCTGCGTCCTGCACACCGGGGCCGATTCCCTGGACTCCCTCGCCGTCCACCTGGGCATGCTGGGCCTCGACTTCACCGTGACCGAGCCGCCCGAGCTGGTGGCCCACCTGAGGGAGCTCGCCGCGCGTTACGCCCGTTCGACGGAGGGGAGCAGCCCGGCCGCGTCCAGCAGGTAGTCGGTCATGGGGTCGTAGAACCGGGGGTCGGCGACATGGTCGTCCAGCGGCACGGTGACCTGGAGAGTGCCCTCGGCCTCGCCCAGGAACAGCGCCGGGTCGTTGCAGTCCGCGTAGCCGATCGAGTCGATGCCCCGCTGCCCCGCACAGCCGGCCCAGCCGTGGTCGGCGACGACCAGGTCGGGCCGCGGGCGGCCCTCACGCTCCAGGCCGTCCAGGACGGCGGCCATCGGCACCGGGGAGTGGGTGTGCCACAGGGTGGCTCCGCGCTCCAGCACGGCGACTCCGGCGAACTGGAAGACCATGCCCTCGTCCGCCATCAGGCCGCCGGGGATCCGTACGATCTCGCACCCCGCGGCCCGCAGGGCGTCCGCGGTCTGCCGGTGCACGTCCAGCAGCCCGCCCGGGTGCCCGGTCGCGAACAGCACCCGCTCCCGGTCCGCCGCGGCCTTCCGCAGCCGGGCCGCCATGCGGTCGAGGGCGTCGACCGTCAGCTCCGGGTCGATGGTGTCCTGCCCCTGCCGGTGTTCCGGGTCGTCGCTGACACCGCACCGCTCGGCCATCACGGCCAGCACGTCCTGCTCGTCGCTCCACCGGTCACCGAGCTCCAGGCCGAGCCAGAAATGACGGTTGCCGTTCGCGAGCTGGCGGTAGTGGGAGAGGTTGTTGTCACGGGGAGTGGCGACATCGCCCGCGATGCGCGTGCGGACGAGGTGCTCGACGAGGGCGGCGCGGCTGGGTATCGGCATGCACCCATTGTGCCGTCGGGGACGCACTGTGTGCCCGGTGTCTCGTACGGCGAACACCGCGTCACCGCGCCACCGGCTCCGCCCCTCCCCCGGCCACCCGCGCGAGTGCGGCACGCGCCCCGGGGCGGGGTTCCGCGGCCGGCGCTCCGCTGCGGCCCGCCAGCCGGCAGCCGAGGCAGCCGGGGTGACCCCGGCGGGCACCGGCGTCCCGGGTCCGCAGACCCTGGCGGCCCGCCGGGCGCGGTCCGGTGGCCTTCCCCCATCCCGCCAGATGCAGGATCCAGCAGGTCAGGGCGGCGAGCACCACGATCGCCGCGCCGAGCCACAGGAGGGCGGCGGAGGCGGTGACGACCGCCGCGCCGAGCACCGCGCTGCCCAGGGTGCCGATGGCCGTACCGGTCCATCCGGCCACGGTGTGGCCCAGGTCGTGATCACCGTGCACGCTCACGTCAGCTCCTCGGGGTGTGATAGTTCAGCGACCGGGCCCGCACCCGGCCGCCAATAGCTTACGAACTAAGTAACTTAGAGACTAAGGGGATTTCCCGTGGACGGCAAGAAGCGTCCGGAGGCGACCGCCGACCAGGCGCTGCAGGCGATGGACCGGATGATCGCGCTCGCGCAGTTCGGGCAGCACGACATCGCCGGGCGGCTCGGCCTGAACACCACCGACCTGACCTGCCTCGGCTTCGTGATGGAGGCCTCCATGGCGGGAGGCGCGCTGACCGCGGGCGACCTCGCCGAGCGGGCACGGCTGACCACCGGCGCGGTGACCGGAGTGCTCAACCGGCTGGAGAAGGCCGGCTACGCCCGGCGCCGGGCCGTCGAGGGCGACAGGCGCCGGGTGCACGTGGTGATGGAGGAATCGGCGCAGGCCCGCATCCTCGCGGTGTACGGCCCGTTCTACGCCCGCCTGGGCACCCTCTTCGCCGACTACGGGCCGGAGGAGATCGCCGTCCTGACGGACTGGTTCACCCGCGCCCGGGCCGCCATGCAGGAGTCGCTCGAAGAGATCAGGAGCGGCGGGGCCTGAGCGGGCCCGGCCGGCCCCGCCGACGGGGAACGCCCGGCCCGAGGCGCTAGGACGCCGCCGCGGCGAACGCCCCCCGCGCCAGCCGGTGGAGCAGCGCGGCCGTGGCGGCGCGGTCCGGCAGGGCCTCCGGGCGGGTCAGGTGGGGGGTGGAGTTCAGCAGGCCGAACACCGCGTGGACGGTGACCCGGGCCTCGCTCTCCGCGAGGGACGGATAGAGGGCGCGGACGACCTCGACCCAGACCTCGACGTACTGCCGCTGGAGCTGGCGCACGCGCTTGCGGTCGGTCTCACGCAGCCGGTCCAGCTCGCGGTCGTGGAGGGTGATCAGGGGGCGGTCGTCCAGGGCGAAGTCGATGTGCCCCTCGATGAGGGCGTCGAGCAGCGCTTCGGGGGAGCCGCCGCGGGCGGCGTCGTCCTCGGTGACGCGCAGCCTGCCGCCGGCGAGCAGCCGCTCGCTGATGCCGACGAGCAGCTCGGCGAGCATCGCGTCCTTGCCGGGGAAGTGGCGGTACAGACCGGGGCCACTGATGCCGACCGCCGCCCCTATCTCGTCGACCCCCACACCGTGGAAGCCGCGCTCGGCGAAGAGGCGGGCAGCCTCTCTCAGGATCTGCTCGCGGCGGGTGGGGGCCGCGACACGGGCGGCGGCATGGGTGCTCATGGGGATTCATTCTAGACAGGCGGGTTAGCGGTCGTTAACCTGAGCGCCGTACGTTAACGCTCGTTAAGGCCGACGGCACACGCGGAGCGGTCGGCCGGCACTCATCCCACCACCGCGGTACGGGCAAGGGGGCTCGACAGGATGCAGCAGGCACCGGTCCTGGTGAGCGCGGCCGATCCCGCCTCGGAGGCCTGGCAGGCCAACGAGGCGGCGCATCACGCGCTCGCCGACGAGCTGCGCACGCGGCTCGCCACGGCACGGCTCGGCGGGGGTGAGAAGGCCCGCGCCCGGCATGTGGCGCGCGGGAAGCTGCTGCCCCGCGAGCGCGTGGACGCCCTGCTCGATCCGGGCTCGCCCTTCCTGGAGCTCGCACCGCTCGCGGCCGAGGGGCTGTACGGGGGCGCGGCGCCGGCTGCCGGGGTGATCGCCGGAATCGGGCGGGTCAGCGGCCGGGAGTGCGTGATCGTCGCCAACGACGCCACCGTCAAGGGCGGCACGTACTACCCGATGACGGTGAAGAAGCACCTGCGGGCCCAGGAGGTGGCCCTGGAGAACCGGCTGCCGTGCCTGTACCTGGTGGACTCGGGGGGCGCGTTCCTCCCGATGCAGGACGAGGTGTTCCCCGACCGGGAGCACTTCGGGCGGATCTTCTACAACCAGGCCCGGATGTCCGGCGCGGGCATTCCGCAGATCGCCGCGGTCCTCGGCTCCTGCACGGCGGGCGGCGCGTACGTCCCGGCCATGAGCGACGAGGCCGTCATCGTCCGGAACCAGGGCACGATCTTCCTGGGCGGCCCGCCTCTGGTGAAGGCCGCCACCGGTGAGGTCGTGACGGCCGAGGAACTGGGCGGGGGCGAGGTCCACTCCCGCACGTCCGGGGTCACCGACCACCTCGCCGAGGACGACGCGCACGCGCTGCGGATCGTGCGGAACATCGTCGCCACGCTCCCGGAGCGCGGCCCGCTCCCCTGGGCCGTGGAGCCCGCCGAGGAGCCGAAGGCGGACCCCGCCGGTCTGTACGGCGCGGTGCCCGTCGACTCGCGTACGCCCTACGACGTGCGGGAGGTCATCGCCCGTGTGGTCGACGGTTCGCGCTTCCAGGAGTTCAAGGCGGAGTACGGCCAGACGCTGATCACCGGCTTCGCGCGGATCCACGGCCACCCCGTGGGCATCGTCGCCAACAACGGCATCCTGTTCTCGGAGTCCGCCCAGAAGGGCGCGCACTTCATCGAGCTGTGCGACCAGCGCGGCATCCCGCTGGTGTTCCTCCAGAACATCTCCGGCTTCATGGTCGGCCGGGACTACGAGGCCGGGGGCATCGCCAAGCACGGCGCCAAGATGGTGACCGCCGTGGCCTGCACGCGGGTCCCGAAGCTGACGGTCGTGGTCGGCGGGTCGTACGGCGCGGGGAACTACTCCATGTGCGGCCGGGCCTATTCGCCGCGCTTCCTGTGGATGTGGCCGAACGCCAAGATCTCGGTCATGGGCGGCGAGCAGGCCGCCTCCGTGCTGGCCACCGTCAAGCGCGACCAGATCGAGGGGCGCGGCGAGGAGTGGCCCACCGAGGAGGAGGAGGCCTTCAAGGATCCGGTCCGCGCCCAGTACGAGCAGCAGGGCAACGCCTACTACGCCACCGCGCGGCTCTGGGACGACGGCGTGATCGACCCGCTGGAGACCCGGCAGGTGCTGGGGCTCGCCCTGACCGCGTGTGCCAACGCCCCGCTGGGCGAGCCCAGCTTCGGCGTCTTCCGGATGTGAGGACCTCCATGTTCAGCACTGTTCTGGTCGCCAACCGCGGCGAGATCGCCGTCCGGGTCATCCGGACCCTGCGCGAGCTCGGCGTGCGGTCGGTCGCCGTCTTCAGCGACGCCGACGCGGACGCCCGGCACGTCCGGGAGGCGGATACGGCGGTGCGGATCGGGCCCGCGCCCGCCGCCGAGAGCTATCTGTCGGTGGAGCGGCTGCTGGACGCCGCCCGCCGCACGGGCGCCGAGGCCGTCCACCCGGGGTACGGCTTCCTGGCCGAGAACGCGGGCTTCGCCCAGGCGTGCGCGGAAGCCGGGCTGGTCTTCATCGGCCCCCCGGCCCCGGCGATCTCGCTGATGGGCGACAAGATCCGCGCGAAGGAGACCGTCGCCGCGGCCGGGGTGCCGGTCGTGCCCGGTTCCTCGGGGAGCGGGCTCACCGACGCGCTCCTGGAGGCGGCGGCCCGGGAGATCGGCATGCCGGTGCTGCTGAAGCCGTCGGCTGGCGGTGGCGGCAAGGGCATGCGGCTCGTGCGCGAGGAGGCGCTGCTGGCCGACGAGATCGCGGCGGCCCGGCGCGAGGCGCGCGCCTCGTTCGGCGACGACACGCTGCTGGTCGAGCGGTGGATCGACCGGCCGCGTCACATCGAGATCCAGGTGCTGGCCGACGCGCACGGCGGGGTCGTGCACCTCGGCGAGCGCGAGTGCTCGCTCCAGCGCCGCCACCAGAAGATCATCGAGGAGGCGCCCTCGGTCCTGCTCGACGAGGAGACCCGGGCCGCGATGGGCGAGGCGGCCGTGCAGGCGGCCCGGTCCTGCGGGTACGTCGGCGCCGGGACGGTCGAGTTCATCGTCCCGGGCAGCGACCCCTCCTCGTACTACTTCATGGAGATGAACACCCGGCTCCAGGTGGAGCACCCCGTCACCGAGCTGGTCACCGGGCTCGACCTGGTGGAGTGGCAGCTGCGGGTGGCCTCCGGCGACCGACTGCCGTACGCACAGGCCGACATCACCCTCACCGGGCACGCCGTCGAGGCGCGGGTCTGCGCGGAGGATCCGGCGCGCGGCTTCCTGCCGTCCGGCGGTACCGTGCTGGCGCTCCACGAGCCGCAGGGCGGCGGGGTGCGGACGGACTCGGGCCTGAGCAAGGGCGTGCCGGTCGGCAGCACGTACGACCCGATGCTCTCGAAGGTCATCGCCTACGGCCCCGACCGGGCCACGGCACTGCGCCGGCTGCGGGCGGCGCTCGCGGACACGGTGGTGCTGGGCGTCCCGACGAACGCGGGCTTCCTCCGGCGGCTGCTGGCCCACCCCGCGGTGGCCGCGGGCGAGCTGGACACCGGGCTCGTGGAGCGGGACGCGGACAGCCTGGTCCCGGACGGGGTGCCCCAGGAGGTGTACGCCGCCGCGGCGCTGCTGCGGCAGCCGGCCCCGCGGCCTTCCGCCACCGGCTGGGTGGACCCGTTCTCGGTACCGAGCGGCTGGCGGCTGGGCGGAACGCCTGCCGAAACCTTCCATCACTTCCGCGTGCCGGGCCACGACCCGGTGCGCGTGGGGCTGCGGACGGGCGCGGGCGGCACGGCCGCCCTGACCTTCGGCCACGCCGGGGACCGCGAGGAGCCGGCCGACGCGTGCGGCCCGCTGCCCTCGCCGCCCGGCGCGGAGAGCGCGAGGCTCGTCGAGGTGTCCGGGCAGCGCGTCGTCGTCGAACTCGACGGCCTGACCCACACGTTCAGCAGCGCCTCCTCCCCGGAGGGGGTGTGGCTCGGCAGGGACGGGGACAGCTGGCACGTCCAGGACCACGACCCGGTGGAGGCCTCGCTCAGCGGTGCGGCCCGCTCGGGCGTGGACACGCTCGCCGCGCCCATGCCCGGGACCGTCACGGTGGTGAAGGTGGCGGTCGGGGACGAGGTCGCGGCGGGGCAGAGCCTGCTGGTCGTCGAGGCGATGAAGATGGAGCACGTCATCTCCGCCCCGCACGCGGGGACCGTCACCGGGCTGGACGTCACCGCCGGCGCCACGGTCGCCATGGACCAGATCCTGGCCGTGGTCACCCCCGAGGAGGAGTCATGAGCGGCACCGGACTGCCGATGAGGGTGCCCGCGCCGGGCCTGCCCGGCCGGGTGCGGATCCACGAGGTCGGCGCGCGCGACGGCCTGCAGAACGAGAAGTCCGTCGTGCCCACCGAGGTGAAGGCGGAGTTCGTCCGCCGGCTCGCCGGGGCCGGGCTCTCCACGATCGAGGCGACCAGCTTCGTGCATCCGAAGTGGGTGCCCCAACTGGCCGACGCGGAGCAGCTGTTCCCGATGGTCTCCGACCTCGCGGAGACGGGGGACGTGGCCCTGCCCGTCCTCGTGCCGAACGAGCGCGGTCTGGACCGGGCGCTCGCGCTCGGCGCCCGCCGGATCGCCGTGTTCGGTTCGGCGACCGAGACGTTCGCCGCCCGCAACCTCAACCGCACGGTCGACGAGTCGCTCGCGATGTTCGAGCCGGTCGTGGCCAGGGCCAAGGCGGCCGGGGTGCACGTGCGGGGCTATCTGTCGATGTGCTTCGGCGATCCGTGGGAGGGCGCCGTGCCCGTCGCCCAGGTCGTCCGGGTCGCGAAGGCCCTGAGGGACCTCGGCTGCGACGAGCTCTCGCTCGGCGACACGATCGGGGTGGCCACCCCCGGCCATGTGCGGGCCCTGCTCTCCGGACTGAACGAGGCGGGCGTGCCCACCGGCACCGTCGGGGTGCACTTCCACGACACCTACGGCCAGGCGCTCTCCAACACCCTGGCCGCGCTCCAGCACGGAGTGACGACGGTGGACGCCTCGGCGGGCGGCCTCGGGGGCTGCCCGTACGCGAAGAGCGCGACCGGAAATCTCGCCACCGAGGATCTCGTGTGGATGCTCGACGGCCTCGGTGTCGACACCGGGGTCGATCTCGGCGCACTCACCGCCACGAGCGTGTGGATGGCCGAACAACTGGGCCGCCCGAGCCCGTCCCGTACCGTCCGCGCGCTGTCCCACGAGGAGTGAAGCACCCATGTCCCTTGACCACCGGCTGACCGCCGAGCACGAGGAACTGCGGCGTACCGTCGAGGAGTTCGCCCACGACGTGATCGCCCCGAAGATCGGCGACTTCTACGAGCGCCATGAGTTCCCGTACGAGATCGTGCGGGAGATGGGGCGGATGGGCCTGTTCGGCCTGCCCTTCCCGGAGGAGTACGGCGGGATGGGCGGCGACTACCTCGCCCTCGGGATCGCCCTGGAGGAGCTGGCCCGCGTCGACTCCTCCGTGGCCATCACCCTGGAGGCCGGCGTCTCGCTCGGTGCCATGCCCGTCTTCCGCTTCGGGACCGAGGAGCAGAAGCGGCGGTGGCTGCCCCGCCTCTGCTCGGGCGAGGCGCTCGGCGCGTTCGGGCTGACGGAGCCGGACGGCGGCTCGGACGCGGGCGGCACACGGACGACGGCGGTGCTGGACGAGGCCACGGACGAGTGGGTGATCAACGGTTCCAAGTGCTTCATCACCAACTCCGGTACGGACATCACGGAGCTGGTCACGGTCACGGCCGTCACCGGCCGCAAGGACAACGGCGCGCCCCGCATCTCCGCGATCATCGTCCCGTCCGGTACCCCCGGCTTCACCGTGGCCGCCCCGTACTCCAAGGTCGGGTGGAACGCCTCCGACACCCGGGAGCTGTCCTTCTCCGACGTCCGCGTCCCGGCGGCGAACCTGCTGGGCGAGGAGGGGCGCGGATACGCGCAGTTCCTGCGGATCCTGGACGAGGGAAGGATCGCGATCTCGGCCCTGTCGACGGGCCTGGCGCAGGGCTGTGTGGACGAGTCGCTGAAGTACGCGAAGGAGCGGCACGCCTTCGGGAAGCCGATCGGCGCCAACCAGGCCATCCAGTTCAAGATCGCCGACATGGAGATGCGGGCGCACATGGCCCGGATCGGCTGGCGCGACGCGGCTTCCCGGCTGGTGGCGGGCGAGCCCTTCAAGAAGGAGGCGGCCATCGCGAAGCTGTACTCCTCGACGGTGGCGGTGGACAACGCCCGCGAGGCGACGCAGATCCACGGCGGCTACGGCTTCATGAACGAGTATCCGGTGGCCAGGATGTGGCGCGACTCCAAGATCCTGGAGATCGGCGAGGGCACGAGCGAGGTGCAGCGGATGCTGATCGCCAGGGAACTGGGCATGGACGCCTGACGGAGGGGCCGCTCGGCCGGCACAGTCGACGCGGACGCAGGTCGACCGGCCCCGGAGGCCCGCCGAGCCGCCCCGGCCGCCACCGCGGCGGGGCGGACGGGCATTTCGCAGCGGACTCCCCGTGGATGTGGACGGCCCGATGCCGGCCTTCGCCCCGCAGCGGTTCGGTGCCTCGACCCGGCGGAGACGATCGACCCCGCCCTGGCGACCACTGCCGCGGTCGGTGCGGACCACCGGGCAGGAGCCCTGTCGTGGCTCCGGGACGACGCGGGCCGGTTCGCGGACGTCGACGTCCTCGAAGAGCGGGACCGGTTGGGTCGGTGAACACCCCGTCGGCACGTCCGCCGTCCGGCGCCTTCTCCGGCGGCAGGCGGGGGGCTCTGGCCCCGGGGCGTCCCCCGGGGCCGCCTCGTGGCGCTCTGTCCGCCCGGGAAGTCCGGGTTCGAGCCGGCCCTGCGGGCGGACGGGGCCATGACCCGTTCTTCTCCGTGCCCGGCCGGACTTGTGGACGCGTCCCCGCCCTCGAAGGTGCAGGGAGGGGGATCGGGAGCGGGGCCGCAAGTTGGTCAGCATCGGCCGTCACCGCGGCCCGTCGCCCCTGGGCGTCCTCATCGCGCCGCCCGCTCGACGGAACGGGCCCTGCGCGGCAGGCAGGCGGGCGGGTGAGGGCGTCGGCTCGCGATCGCCGCGGTGCGCCACCGGTATCAGCATGCCGCGCCGTCAGCCGCTCGCGGCCGAGCGGGCACCTCACGAGTCCTCGTCCGCCGGGCGGGGAGGCTCTTCCGTGCGGGGGTAACGGAACAGCCGCTTCCCCTTGCCCCCCTCGCCCGCCGTATGTGAGGTTAGGCTAGCCTTCCCTCGAATCGTCAGCGGGCGCCCTGCGGCGCGTACGAAAGCAGATCCACTCATGGCCAACCTCCGGACCAGCCCACTCTCCCGCCGCGGCCTGCTGGCCGCCGGTGGCGCCGTAGGCCTCGGCGCCGTCCTCGCAGCCTGCGGTGACGGCGACGAGAAGACCTCCGACTCGGGCAAGGCCGCGGAGAAATCCGGTCCCTGGTCCTTCAAGGACGACCGCGGCCAGACGGCCGAGGCCCGGTCCGTGCCGAAGAACATCGTCGCGTTCATCGGCGTCGCCGCCGCGCTCCACGACTACGGCATCGAGGTCAAGGGCGTCTTCGGCCCGACGAAGACCGCCGACGGCAAGCCCGATGTGCAGGCCGGTGACCTGGACATCAGCAAGGTCGAGGTACTCGGCAACGTCTGGGGCGAGTTCAACGTGGAGAAGTACACCGGCCTCGCGCCGGAGCTCCTCGTCACCGCCATGTGGGAGAAGGACGCCCTCTGGTACGTGCCGGACCAGTCCAAGGACAAGATCCTGAAGCTGGCGCCGAGCGTCGCCCTGTGGGCCGCGCAGACCACGGTCCCCAAGGCGATCCAGCGTCACGAGGACCTCGCCGCCTCCCTCGGCGCCGACGTCAAGGCGAAGAAGGTCACCGACGCCAAGGCAGCCTTCGAGAAGGCCGCGGCCCGGCTGCGCGCCGCCGCCAAGTCGCAGCCGAACATCAAGGTGCTCGTGGGCTCGGCCAGCCAGGACCTGTTCTACGTCTCGCTCGCCAAGACGTCCGCCGACACCCTGTACTTCCAGGAGCTCGGCGTGCAGTTCGTCGAGCCGAAGGTCAACGAGGCCGGCTTCTTCGAGGAGCTGAGCTGGGAGAACGTCGACAAGTACGACGCCGACATCATCATGATGGACAACCGCTCCTCGGCCCTTCAGCCGGACGCCCTGACCTCCAAGCCGACCTGGGCCCAGCTGCCCGCCGTGAAGGCCGGCCAGGTCATCCCGCGCACGACGGAGCCCATCTACTCCTACGACAAGTGCGCGCCGATCCTCGACGCCCTCGCCGAGGCCATCGAGAAGGCCAAGAAGGTCAGCTGACCCCGAGGCCCGGCCGGGAGTCGCTCCCGGCCGGGCCTGCGCCCTCCACGGTTCCTGGGAGGAGCCCTCGCATGACGACCGCTTCCGCACCCGCCGTCACCCCCTTCCGGTTCTTCGGCCTGACGGTCCTGCGGGTCCGCCGGCTCGGCCCCTCCATCCAGCGGGTCACCTTCGGGGGCCCCGGACTCGACGGCTTCGCCTCGGGGGGCCGGGACCAGAGCCTCACCCTGTTTCTGCCGCAGCCGGGCGAGCGGGAGCCCTTCGTCCCGGTGGACGAGGACGGCAACTGGTTCGACGCCTGGCGCGCCACACCCGAGGACGTACGGGCCGTCATGCGCGCGTACACGGTGCGCTCCCAGCGCCGCGCCGATGACGGCACGACCGAGATCGACGTCGACTTCGCCCTGCACGGCGACGGCGGGCCCGCGTGCCGCTGGGCGGCGGACGCCGCCCCCGGGCAGCTCCTGAAGGCCCTCGGTCCGGGCGTCGAGGACAACGCGTCCGTCCGTTTCCGGCCTCCGCAGGACACCGCGTGGGTGCTGATCTGGGCCGACGACACCGCCCTGCCCGCCGCCTCCGCCGCACTGGAGTGGCTCCCGGCCGGAACCAGGGCGCTCGTCTGGCTGGACGTCCCGCACGCGGGCGACCGCATGGACCTCCGCACCGAGGCCGACGCCCGCGTCACCTGGCTGGTGCGGGAGGAGGGCGCCCCCTCGGGCCTGGACGCCGTGCGCGCCGCCGAACTGCCCGACGGCATCCCCTACGCCTGGATCGCCGGGGAGTCCTCCCAGGTCCGGGCGCTGCGCCGGCACCTCGTCCAGGAGCGGGGGCTCGACCGTAAGCGCGTCACCTTCGTCGGCTACTGGCGGCGGGGGATGAGTGAGGACCAGCTGAGGCAGGAGGCCACGGCGGCGTCCGCGTAGCCCGTCCGCGTTTCTTGTGGGGTTCCTGTGACGGACCCTCCGGAGGGCAAGGGGTGACGATTTAGTTAGGTTAGGCTTACCTAACTGAATGGTCGCGCCCTTCGTCCCCCCTTCCCCCCACCCGGAGGGCCGCGACGACGTCCCTACCCGGGAGGCCCCCACCATGCGTTCCCATCTGCTCAACCACACGACGGCGGAGGACTACCGTCGCTCCGTCACCGCGGGAGTCGCACGGGTCGCAGCCGAACTCGCCTCCGCCCAGCAGCCGTTCAGCGGCATCGACGTCGACGGCCTCGCGCCCGTGATCGACGCCGTCGACCTCGACCGGCCCCTCGGGGACACGGCCGCCGCGCTGGACGAGCTCGCGGAGGTCTACCTCCGCGACGCCGTGTACTTCCACCATCCCCGCTATCTCGCGCATCTCAACTGCCCCGTGGTCATTCCCGCGGTCGTCGGCGAGGCCGTGCTCTCGGCCGTCAACTCCTCCCTGGACACCTGGGACCAGAGCGCGGGCGGCACGCTCATCGAGCGCCGTCTGATCGACTGGACGGCCGACCGCATCGGCCTCGGCCCGGCGGCCGACGGCGTCTTCACCAGCGGTGGCACACAGTCCAACCTCCAGGCCCTGCTGCTGGCACGGGAGGAGGCCAAGGTCCGCCCCGAGCACTTCTCGCGGCTTCGGATCCTCGCCTCCGAGTGCAGCCATTTCAGCGTCCAGAAGTCGGCGAAACTCCTGGGCCTGGGGCCGGACTCCGTCGTGTCCGTGCCGGTGGACCGCGAGAAGCGCATGCAGACCGTCGCGCTGACCGCGGCGCTCGAACGCTGCGCCGCCGAGGGCACCGTGCCGATGGCGGTCGTCGCCACCGCGGGCACCACGGACTTCGGCTCCATCGACCCGCTGCCCGAGATCGCCGCACTGTGCGAGCGGTACGCGACCTGGATGCACGTGGACGCCGCCTACGGCTGCGGACTGCTCGCCTCCCCCACCCGGCGCGGGCTCCTCGACGGCATCGAGCGGGCCGACTCGGTCACCGTGGACTACCACAAGTCGTTCTTCCAGCCCGTGAGTTCATCCGCCGTGCTGGTCCGCGACCGGGCCACCCTGCGTCATGCGACGTACCACGCGGAGTACCTCAACCCGAGGCGTGCGCTCCAGGAACGCATCCCCAACCAGGTGGACAAGTCCCTCCAGACCACCCGCAGGTTCGACGCGCTCAAGCTGTGGATGACCCTGCGCGTCATGGGCGCGGACGGGGTCGGCGAGCTCTTCGACGCGGTCTGCGCGCTGGCCGGCGAGGGGTGGCGGCTGCTGGCCGCCGACCCGCGCTACGACGTCGTCGTGGAGCCGCAGCTGTCCACCCTGGTGTTCCGCTACGTCCCGGCGAGAGCGGCGGCCCCGGAGGAGATCGACGGGGCCAACCTCCACGCCCGCAAGGCCCTCTTCTCCTCGGGCGAGGCCGTGGTCGCGGGCACGAAGGTCGGCAGCCGCCAGTACCTGAAGTTCACCCTGCTCAACCCCGGGACGACCGCCCGTGACCTCACCGCCGTCCTCGATCTGATCGCCGGCCACGCCGAGCAGTACCTGGGAGAGTCCCTTGACCGCGCTTCCTGAGCCCCGCACCGCACCGTACGACTTCGTCGGCATCGGGCTCGGCCCGTTCAACCTCGGGCTGGCCTGCCTGACCGAGCCCGTCGAGGAGCTGGACGGGGTCTTCCTGGAGTCCAAGCCGGACTTCGAGTGGCACTCCGGCATGTTCCTCGAAGGAGCCCACCTCCAGACGCCGTTCCTGTCGGATCTGGTGACCATGGCCGACCCGACCTCGCCGTACTCCTTCCTCAACTACCTGAAGGAGCGGGGCAGGCTCTACTCGTTCTACATACGGGAGAACTTCTACCCGTTGCGCGCCGAGTACGACGACTACTGCCGGTGGGCGGCGGCCGGACTAAGCTGTATCCGATTCAACCAAACCGCACAGTCGGTTACGTACGACGAGGGCGACGGCCTCTACACCGTCCGCACCGCCACGGGCGACGCCTTCCGGGCCCGCCACCTCGTCCTGGGGACGGGAACCCCGCCGCACCTCCCGGAGGCCTGCGAGGGCCTCGGCGGCGACTTCCTGCACAACTCCCGCTATCGGGGGGAGAGGGCCGCACTCCAGGCCAAGAAGTCGATCACGCTCGTGGGCAGCGGCCAGAGCGCGGCGGAGATCTACTACGACCTGCTCTCCGAGATCGACGTGCACGGCTACCGGCTGAACTGGGTGACGCGTTCCCCCCGCTTCTTCCCGCTGGAGTACACCAAGCTCACGCTGGAGATGACCTCGCCGGAGTACGTGGACTACTTCCACGCCCTGCCCGAGGACACCCGCTACCGGCTCGAGACGGAACAGAAAGGCCTGTTCAAGGGCATCGACGGCGAGCTGATCGACGCGATCTTCGATCTGCTGTACAGCAAGAACTTCGCGGGCCCCGTCCCCACCCGGCTGCTCACCAACTCCTCGCTGGTCACCGCGCGCCACGAGGAGTCCACGGGGACCTACACCCTGGGCCTGCGCCAGGAGGAGCAGGGGCGGGACTACGAGCTGGAGACCGAGGGCCTGATCCTCGCCACCGGCTACCGCTATGCCGAGCCCGCCTTCCTGGAGCCCGTCAGGGACCGCATCCGGCACGACGGCCGCGGCCGTTTCGACGTGGCCCGCAACTACAGCATCGACGTCACCGGACGCGGGATCTTCCTGCAGAACGCCGGGGTGCACACCCACTCGATCACCTCGCCCGACCTGGGCATGGGTGCCTACCGCAACGCGTACATCATCGGCGAACTGCTCGGCCGGGAGCACTACCCGCTCGAGAAGTCCGTCGCGTTCCAGGAGTTCGCCGTATGACCCGCACGACCACGACCGCCCTCGGGACGTTCACCGTCCGCCCCATGGACCCCTCCCCCGGCCGGCCCGGCCACCGGTCCGACGCCGAGCTGGTGCACGGCTGGGTCACCCACCCGCGCTCGGCGTTCTGGATGATGGGCGAGGCGCGCCTGGAGGACGTCGAACGGGAGTACACGGCGATAGCCGCGCACCCCCACCACGACGCCTTCATCGGGCTGCACGACGGCGTGCCCGCCTTCCTGATGGAGCGCTACGACCCCACCGAGGTCGAGCTGAAAGGGCTGTACGAGGCGGAGCCCGGTGACATCGGCATGCACTTCCTGGTGGCGCCGCCCGAGACGCCCGTGCACGGCTTCACCCTCGCGGTGATCACCGCCGTCATGGAGTCCCTGTTCGCCGATCCCCTGGTGCGCAGAGTCGTCGTCGAGCCCGATGCCGGCAACACCGCGGTGCACGCGCTGAACAGGGCCGTCGGCTTCGAGGTGGTCCGCGAGATCGCCAAGCCGGAGAAGAACGCCCTACTCAGCACCTGTACCCGCGCACAGTTCGAGGCCGCGACCACGGGAGCCCGCCGATGACCCCGCACCCCGCACCCGCCGGCGTCGCCCACCTCACCCCGGAGCGGTGGGCCGTCGCGGGCCGCCTGCTGATCCGCAAGGCGCTGGCCGAGTTCTCCCACGAACGTCTGCTGACCCCCACCCCGCTCGGCGACGGCCGCTACAGCGTGCGCGGGGACGACGAGTCGGTCGAGTACCGCTTCGCCGCCCGCCGCTTCGCGCTGGACCACTGGCAGGTCGACGCCGGGTCGATCACCCGGCACCGGCACGGCTCGGACATCCCGCTGGACGCGCTGGAATTCTTCGTCGAGCTGCGCTCCACCCTGGGTCTGTCCGCCGAGATCCTCCCGGTGTACCTGGAGGAGATCTCCTCCACCCTGGCCGGAACCGCGTACAAACTGACCAAGGAACCGACCACCGCCGCACAGCTCGCCGTGGCCGGTTTCCAGGCCGTCGAGTCGGGCATGACCGAGGGTCACCCCTGCTTTGTCGCCAACAACGGCCGGCTCGGCTTCGGGGTGGACGAATACCGCGCGTACGCCCCCGAGGCGGCGGCCGGAATCCGGCTGGTGTGGCTGGCCGCCCGGCGTGATCGCGCCACCTTCACGGCGGGCGCGGGGCTGGACTACACCTCCCTGATCACCGGCGAGCTCGGGGAGAGGACCCTCGCCGTGTTCGGCGAGCGTATGCGGGATCTCGGCCTGGACCTCGACGACTACCTGCTGATCCCCGTCCACCCCTGGCAGTGGTGGAACAAGCTCGCCGTCACCTTCGCCGGCGAGGTGGCGCAGCGGCACCTGGTCTGCCTGGGCGAGGGCGAGGACACCTACCTGGCCCAGCAGTCGATCCGGACCTTCTTCAACGCCGACCACCCCGGGAAGCACTACGTCAAGACGGCGCTGTCCGTGCTGAACATGGGCTTCATGCGCGGGCTCTCGGCCGCGTACATGGAGGCCACGCCCGCGATCAACGACTGGCTGGCCGGCCTCGTCGAGCGTGACGAGCTGCTGCGCGGCGCGGGCTTCTCGATCATCCGGGAGCGGGCGGCCGTCGGCTACCGCCACCGGACCTACGAGGCCGCCACCGCCAAGGGGTCCCCGTACCTCAAGATGCTCGCCGCGCTCTGGCGGGAGAGCCCGGTCCCGGGCCTGGCCCCGGGCGAGCGGCTCGCCACGATGGCCTCGCTGCTCCACACCGACGGTGAGGGCCGTTCCCTGGCGGGAGCCCTGGTAGCGGAATCGGGGCTGGACCCCGCCGACTGGCTGCGCCGCTACCTGGACGCCTATCTCGTGCCGGTGCTGCACTGCTTCTACGCGTACGACCTGGTGTTCATGCCGCACGGCGAGAACGTGATCCTGGTGGTCGAGGACGGCGTCGTGCGGCGCACGGTCTTCAAGGACATCGCCGAGGAGATCGCGGTCATGGACCCGGACGCGGTGCTCCCGCCCCAGGTCGAGCGGATCCGCGCCGACGTGCCCGAGGACATGAAACTGCTGTCGGTGCTCACCGACGTCTTCGACTGCTTCTTCCGCTTCCTGGCGGCCGGGCTGGCCACCGAGGGGGTGCTCGACGAGGAGACCTTCTGGCGGACGGTCGCCGCGTGTGTCAGGGGGTACCAGGAGGCGGTCCCGCAGCTCGCGGACAAGTTCGAGCGGTACGACATGTTCACGGAGGACTTCGCCCTGTCCTGCCTGAACCGGCTCCAGCTGCGCGACAACCGGCAGATGGTCGACCTGGACGACCCGGCGGGCGCCCTCCAGCTGACCGGGCGGCTGCGGAACCCGATCGCGGCCTACTGATTCCGGCGTCCGGCCCCGCCCTCCCTGGCGGGGCCGGATGAGAACCTATGGGGCAACTCCGACATAAGCACTCCACTGCATGAGATTTCTGCCCGATTTCGGGCAGATTTCTTGCGAAGCGAGCCCGCTCCACGCAATATCGACGAGTGCTCGAACGCCGCCCTCCGCATGACGACCTCATCGACCACCTCGTACGCTCCACCGCGCTCCAGCGCGGTGAGGCCGCCAGGGTGATCCTCGACGTGCTGGCGTACTTCGACGAGACGACCGAGGACTTCGTCCGGCGCCGCCACCGCGAACTGCAGGCGGGCGGCCTGGTGAACGCGGAGATCTTCGAGCGGATCGCGGCCGAACTGCCGC
This sequence comes from Streptomyces argenteolus, assembly GCF_042902585.1. Taxonomy (GTDB): domain Bacteria; phylum Actinomycetota; class Actinomycetes; order Streptomycetales; family Streptomycetaceae; genus Streptomyces; species Streptomyces argenteolus. Next base: position 256,081 of record NZ_JBIBEG010000002.1, on the reverse strand, counting down.
ACCGCGCGGTGGCGCCGCAGGAGCTCTCGCTCCGCCAGCTGCGCCGCATCGTCTACGGCTGAACCGCGCGGGCAGGCCGGGCACCGGAACTTTTTTGTACGTCGATGGAGGGGCAGAAAATCCATGTGCGGGATCGTCGGATACATCGGGAAGCGTGACGTGGCTCCGCTGCTGCTGGAAGGCCTGCAGCGGCTGGAGTACCGGGGCTACGACTCCGCGGGCATCGTCATCACGGGCAAGGCCGCGGCGGGCAAGCCCGGCACCCTGAGGACGGTCAAGGCCAAGGGGCGGGTCCGCGACCTGGAGGCCCGCGTACCCAAGCGCTTCGCCGGCACCACCGGGATCGCCCACACCCGCTGGGCCACCCACGGCGCCCCGAGCGACGAGAACGCCCATCCGCACCTGGACGCGGAGAACAAGGTCGCGGTGGTCCACAACGGGATCATCGACAACGCCTCCGAGCTCCGCGCGAAGCTGGTCGCGGACGGCATCGAGTTCCTCTCGGAGACCGACACCGAGGTGCTCGTCCACCTGATCGCCCGCGCGCAGGCCGCCACGCTGGAGGAGAAGGTCCGCGAGGCGCTGAAGCTGGTCGAGGGCACGTACGGCATCGCCGTCCTGCACGCCGACTTCAACGACCGCATCGTCGTCGCCCGCAACGGCTCCCCCGTCGTGCTCGGCATCGGCGAGAAGGAGATGTTCGTCGCCTCCGACGTGGCCGCCCTGGTCGCGCACACCCGCCAGATCGTCACCCTGGACGACGGCGAGATGGCCACCCTGAAGGCCGACGACTTCCGTACGTACACCACGGAGGGCTCGACCACGACGGCCACGCCGACCACCGTGGAGTGGGAGGCCGAGTCGTACGACATGGGCGGCCACGACACGTACATGCACAAGGAGATCTCCGAGCAGGCCGACGCCGTGGACCGCGTGCTGCGCGGGCGCATCGACGACCGCTTCTCCACCGTGCACCTGGGCGGCCTCAACCTGGACGCCCGCGAGGCCCGCGGGGTCCGCCGGATCAAGATCCTGGGCTGCGGCACCTCGTACCACGCGGGTCTGATCGGCGCCGGCCTCATCGAGGAGCTGGCCCGCATCCCCGCGGACGCCGAGCCCGCGTCCGAGTTCCGCTACCGCAATCCGGTCGTGGACCCCGACACCCTCTACGTGGCCGTCTCGCAGTCCGGTGAGACCTACGACGTGCTCGCCGCCGTGCAGGAGCTCAAGCGCAAGGGCGCGCGGGTCCTGGGCGTCGTGAACGTGGTGGGCTCGGCGATCGCCCGCGAGGCGGACGGCGGCATGTACGTCCACGCGGGCCCCGAGGTCTGCGTGGTCTCCACCAAGTGCTTCACCAACACGGTCGTGGCCTTCGCGCTGCTCGCCCTGCACCTGGGCCGCATCCGCGACCTGTCGGTCGCCGACGGGAAGCGGATCATCGAGGGCCTGCGCAGGCTGCCGGAGCAGATCGGCCAGATCCTGGAGTCGGAGGAGGAGATCAAGAAGCTGGCCGAGGAGTACGCGGGCGCGCAGTCGATGATGTTCATCGGCCGCGTCCGGGGCTACCCCGTCGCGCTGGAGGCCTCCCTCAAGCTCAAGGAGATCTCCTACATCCACGCCGAGGCCTACCCCGCCTCGGAGCTCAAGCACGGCCCGCTCGCGCTCATCGAGCCGGCGCTCCCCACGGTCGCCATCGTCCCCGACGACGACCTGCTGGAGAAGAACCGCGCGGCGCTGGAGGAGATCAAGGCCCGCAGTGGCCGCATCCTGGCCGTCGCCCACCGCGAGCAGGAGAAGGCCGACCACACGATCGTCGTCCCGAAGAACGAGAACGAGCTGGACCCGATCCTGATGGGCATCCCGCTCCAGCTCCTCGCCTACCACACGGCGCTGGCCATGGGCCGTGACATCGACAAGCCGCGCAACCTGGCGAAGTCCGTCACCGTCGAGTAGCGGACACCCCGCCCGCTCCGCACGGAGCGGGCACACGATAGGCCCCTGACGCCTCGTCAGGGGCCTTTCGGGGTCTCAGGGGATGACGATGACCGGCCGCTGGGCCCGGCGCGCCAGACGCCCGGCCACGGACCCGAAGATCCGGCCCACGATGCCGTGCGTGGAACCGACCACGATCGCGTCGGCCGAGTACTCGCGGCCGACCTCCTCCAGCTCGTGGCAGATGTCCCCGCCGCGCTCCACGAGCACCCAGGGCACCTCGGCGAGATAGTCCGCGCAGGCGAGCTCCAGGCCGAGGACCTCGGTGCGGTGATCGGGGACGTCGACGAAGACGGGCGGCTCGCAGCCGGCCCAGACGGTGGTCGGCAGGCGGTTGGCGACGTGGACGATGATCAGTCCGGAGCCGTGCCGGTTCGCCATGCCGATGGCGTACGCGAGGGCCCGTTCGCTGGACATGGAGCCGTCGAAGCCGACCACGACACCGTGCCGGAAGGCCGGATCGCAGGATGGGCGCGACTCTCCGACCGGCTGCGGCACCGACCCGGGGTCGGCTACCTGCTTGCGGTCTGCGGGTTCAGGGATTTCGTGACCGGCCATCGGTGTCTCGGCGAAGAGAGTCCTCGTGAGGAGGGAGCGGTGTGGAGGTGTGCCTGCGAGCGGTGAAGCTGTGTCCGGGAAACATCTTCCCAACCCTTTACCCCCAAGGGTACGGCGCCACTCCTTCACTGCCCAGCCCTCGCACGGCGCGTGCGGCAATGGAGGGAGCATGCCGGAGACCGCCCCGTATGGCAATGCCGGTTGTGTCCTACATCCAGCTCCGCGCCACGTCCCGGCCGGTTCCGGTCGGCCCGTCCGGCGGGTGACCCCCCGGGACGCGCGCAAGGCGGCCGAATGCGCCACCCGCCCGCCGGCCGTCCCGCACGCCGCGGGGGTCACCCCCCGCCATCGCGCGATCGCGCATCGTTCATCTCGTGAGGCCGAGCGGCCACCAGAGGCCACAGGGGCGCACGGAAGCTCAGGGGAAAAGGGGTCGTACGCCGGTCGCATGACTGGAATACGCGCACGCGACCATCGGTTTTCGGCCAACTTCTCCTCCACCCCCTCGTCTTGGCCAAACACCAGCCCAACCCACGTGCCACCAGGCAGGAATAGACCGCGCGGTACGCTTTGACCCTATGGGGACGGGCCATGATCGCCAGGCGCACTTCCCTGCGGGGCTCGCGGGTGAAACGCTTCGTGATCGAACGCTTCGCGCCACGTTGCCTTGTCGACATAGCGCCGGTGGGGGAACGTGTCACGGCGGCACCACGGAACGCAGTAGATTCGATCTTGAGTCGAGGACTGGGGACGTGTGCGACACCAAGGGGAAACGTGCAGGAGCGACAGGCCCGTAGGGACCAGGAAGACGCGAACACCGAGGGGGGCTTAGCGTCATGAGCCAGGACTCCGCCACCGCAACGGAGGCCGCACGGAAACTGACCGGGCGGCGACGCCGGGAAGTCGTAGCCGTACTGCTGTTCAGTGGCGGCCCTATCTTCGAGAGCTCCATTCCGCTCTCAGTTTTCGGAATCGACCGGCAGGACGCGGGAGTTCCGCGTTACCGCCTGCTGGTGTGCGGAGGCGAGGAAGGACCGCTGCGCACCACGGGCGGGCTGGAACTCAGCGCGCCGTACGGCCTGGAGGCGATCAGCAGGGCCGGCACCGTCGTGGTGCCCGCCTGGCGGTCGATCACCTCCCCGCCGCCCGCGGAGGCGCTGGACGCGCTGCGCCGCGCCCACGAGGAGGGTGCCCGCATCGTCGGACTGTGCACGGGGGCCTTCGTCCTCGCGGCGGCCGGCCTGCTGGACGGCCGCCCCGCTACCACGCACTGGATGTACGCCCCGACGCTGGCCAAGCGCTATCCGTCGGTGCACGTCGATCCGCGTGAGCTGTTCGTCGACGACGGCGACGTGCTCACCTCGGCCGGGACCGCGGCCGGAATCGACCTCTGCCTCCACATAGTCCGTACCGACCACGGCACCGAGGCGGCCGGGGCCCTGGCCCGCCGGCTCGTCGTACCGCCGCGGCGCAGTGGCGGTCAGGAGCGCTACCTCGACAGGTCTTTACCTGAGGAGATCGGCTCCGACCCGCTCGCCGAGGTCGTGGCCTGGGCGCTGGAGCACCTCCACGAGCAGTTCGACGTGGAGACGCTGGCCGCGCGCGCCTACATGAGCAGGCGGACCTTCGACCGCAGGTTCCGCTCGCTCACCGGCAGCGCTCCGCTCCAGTGGCTCATCACCCAGCGCGTGCTCCAGGCCCAGCGGCTGCTGGAGACGTCCGACTACTCCGTGGACGAGGTCGCGGGCCGCTGCGGCTTCCGCTCGCCGGTCGCGCTGCGCGGGCACTTCCGCCGCCAGCTGGGGTCCTCCCCCGCAGCGTACCGGGCCGCCTACCGGGCCCGCCGTCCGCAGGGCGGAGGGCTGGAGAGCGTCGGCGTGGTGCTGGAGGCCTCCGTGCCCGTCCAGGGCACGGCGTCGAGCCGGCGGGCCGCAGCCGCGGCCTCACCCGGCCCGTCGTCGGTCACCGCGGCGGCCCCTCCCGGAGGCCCCGCGGAGCGCCTCGGGCCGGGTCCGGAGGCGTACATCCCGGGGCGCCCGGCCCTGCCGGGACAGCGGAGTGCCCCGTAGGGTGGGGCCCATGAACGACCGCATGGTGTGGATCGACTGCGAGATGACCGGGCTCTCGCTGACGGACGACGCACTCATCGAGGTGGCCGCGCTGGTCACCGACTCGGAACTGAACGTGCTCGGCGAAGGGGTGGACATCGTGATCCGCCCGCCGGACGCGGCCCTGGAGACGATGCCCGAGGTGGTGCGGCAGATGCACACCGCCTCGGGCCTCCTCGACGAACTGGCCGGGGGCACGACCCTGGCCGAGGCGGAGGAACGTGTCCTGGACTACATCCGCGAGCACGTGAAGGAGCCGGGCAAGGCCCCGCTGTGCGGAAACTCGGTCGGTACCGACCGCGGCTTCCTGGCGCGGGACATGCCGTCGCTGGAGGGCTACCTCCACTACCGGATCGTCGATGTGTCCTCGGTCAAGGAACTGGCGCGCCGCTGGTACCCGAGGGCGTACTTCAACAGTCCGGAGAAGAACGGCAACCACCGGGCACTCGCCGACATCCGCGACTCCATCACGGAGCTGCGCTACTACCGGGACGCGGTCTTCGTGCCCCAGCCCGGCCCGGACTCGGCCCGCGCCAAGGAGATCGCGGCGCGCCACACGCCGGCCGCCGGACAGTAGTCGGAAGACGTGCTGGTCACGGGCCCTCCGGGGCCCGTGAACGGCTCCGGGAGAAGTGGGGCGCGAGCACCCTCCCGGACCCTGTACACTTTTTCTCGGCCGGTCAGTGAAACGACCGGGCGACATGGTGGGTATAGCTCAGCTGGCAGAGCACCTGGTTGTGGTCCAGGATGTCGCGGGTTCAAGTCCCGTTACTCACCCTGAATGATCAAGGCCCGACCTGCGAAAGCAGGTCGGGCCTTCGTCGTACCCGGAACTCCGGGAACACGGCGGGAGCACCAGGCACCGGGTCGCCCCCTGTCGTCACCTCGTGGTGGGCGGTGGCACGACTGGTGGACGTCGGCCGGAGTCAGGCCGATGGCTGCACCCCGGCCGCTCCCGGTCCGGCCGTCACCGACCTCGGGGCACGGGCAGGGAGCTCAGCGGCGAACGACCGGGTACCGCAGGGGCCGGCCGGCTTTCGTGACGGGGCACAGAACGCGGTGCACGACGACTGTCGCGCCTCCGCCCGAGTCACCGTGGATCGGGATGGTCTCCGCCTGCCCTGGCGGGATGGGCCGGTCGCAGCGATCGCACATCATCCCCGGGCCCCCCGCCACACGCGGCCGAGCTGCTGGGCGGTCTGGCACGGGGCACCGTCCGCCCGGCATCTCGTGCACTGCTGGGTGTGACGGAGCCATGCCCTGTACTCGCGGTCGCCCACGGCCCGGGCGGACGCCGTGCGGGGGCTCATCGAATACGTCCTGCACGGGCGGTCACGGCCTCCCGGAGCGCAGCCTCCAACACTGTGGCGTCGGTCGTCCACGCGTCGGGGACGGGGCAGATGCGCCAGTGCGGGCCGGGCCCCTGCGTGCGCCGGCCCGGAGGGATCACCACGTAGTCGTCCGCGCCCAGGATCCGGGTGCCGTCCACGTCCCATGCGGCTACGGTCCCGCGAGGAATGAAGAAATAGAGCGCGGGCGCAGCCGGGTCCTCGAGAACGGCTCCGGACCGGTGCCCGAGAATGGCCAGCGCATCGAGGCCGGCGCTGCGAGGAACGCGTACCGCATCCCATGCGTCGCCCGCTGCCTCCACTCCGCAGGCCTTGATCGTACGAATGGTCGGGGGCACAGTCGTCATCTCCTCGGCAGACTCCGCTGGAATCGGGTCTGTACAGACTGGCCCCGCAGGACGCTGGAAACGAGGGCTTGCAGAGGACTTTTGCTGCGGGCGATGCGGACTTTTACGCACCCGAACAGGTGATGGCTGGCCTGAATGAGGGCCCGCTGTCACACTTGCGTGACTGCCCATCACGGAGGTATGGCGTGTCGCAACCGGCCGGCAATACGCGATTGAGGGCGGCCCGCCTGGCCGCCGGGTACAACTCTCAGCAGGCTCTGGCCAGCGCGCTGGACGTCGGTGTCCGGCAGGTACGGCGCTGGGAGTCGGAGGCCCCGCCCTGGCCGCACCCCGACCTGCAGGAACGCCTCACCCGCACGCTCGGTCAGACCATGGAGGCGCTGGGTTTCCGCGCCCCCGTCGGCCGAGACAGCGCTCCGGGGCCACGGCGTCCGCAGAGGGCATCCGCGCCCGGCGTCCTCGCGGCCGTCCCCGCGCACGCGACGGCCACCATGCAACCCCCCACCGTCGCCACGGACTACGAGTCGGTGACCCGCGCGCACCGGCGCCTGTACTGGAGCGTCGCACCCGCCACCCTGCACCCGGCCGTCCTGGCCCACGCCGCCCTCGGCTGCGCCCTTCTTCCGGAGACCGTCGGGCAGACCCGCGCATCAGTGGCCTCGGCTCTCGCGGAGAGCTGGCTGCTCGCGGGCAGGATCGAGTTCTTCGATCTGCAGGAACCGGAGCGCGCAGCCGCCACCCTGCTGCGCGCCCTACAGGCCGCGGGTGAGGCGGATGACCAGCTGCTCGGTGCTGCAGTCCTCGCGCACACCGCGTTCATCCCGGCATGGGACGGCCGCCGGGACGACGCCGTGCAGCGACTCGTCGCCGCCCGTACATACGCGCGCCGCGGATCAGCTTCCGCCATGCTGCTGGCATGGCTGGACGCGGTAGAGGCCGAGTGCGAGACGCGCGCCGGCAACACCCGGACAGCGCTCCACCTCATCGGCCACGCCGAGGACCTGCTCGCCGGCGGCGACGATCAGGTGCCGGAGTGGCTGGACTGGTTCAGCCACGTACGCCTGGCCGCGTTCCGTGGCCACACCGAGCTCCGTACCGGCCATCTTCCGCAGGCACGCGCCACGTTGACCGCGGTCCTCGATGCGCTGCCTGCCGACGAGGAGAAACAGCGCTCGGTGATCCTCGGCGACCTGGCCGCAGTCGAGGCTGCGGCCGGGTCACCCGAGGCGGCATGCGAGCACGCACTCAGTGCACTCGACCAACTTGAGCGCACCTGGTACGCCACCGGCATGGCCCGGATCCGTGACGTTCGCCGGGCACTCGCTCCACACCAGCACGAGCCGTGCGTGCGCGCCCTGGACGAGCGGCTCTACGGATGGTCAACAACCGTCAGTGCGCTGGCCCGTTGAACCGGGCGATCAGCGGTGACAGCTCGAGGAGGCTCTCGATCCGGAAGGTCGGAAGCCTCCTCGCCTCCTTGCTGTCCCACTGGATCGTGGCCCACGGGCCGCGGTGGACGAGAGCGGTCTGCATCCCTGCCTCGACGGCCGGCCTGACGTCGTTGTCGACGCGGTCGCCCACGTACAGGATCTCCCCAGGCTCGGCGGGGACGACCTCGGCGACCCGGTGGAAGAAGGATGGATCGGGCTTGCTCGCGCCCCAGTCGTCGGACGTGCCGATCAGGTCCACGTCCTGCGTGAAGAGCTCCCGCAGGATCGTGCCCGCGCGCACGGTCTGATTGCCTGCGATGCCGAGCCAGAGCCCGTCCGCGCGCAGAGCCTTCAGAGAGTCACGCACCTCGGGGTAGAGGTCCTCCTCGCCGAATGTCTCCGGCCGCCCGGCTGCGGCACGCGCCTCGCGCTCGGCATACAGATCGAACCCGGGCCGGAACGCCTGGAAGGTCTCCCGGTAGTCGCGTCCCTGGGCGATGACTGCGCCGAACATCGCGGCGAACGTGTGCCGCGGTACCTGCAGCCAGTCGGCCCAGGTGCCGTACTCCCGGGTCTCGTCCACCAGACACTCGCCCACGTCGAACACCACAGCACGAATCATGCGGCGATCGTAGAGGTGAGTCGTGGACGCACGAAAGCGCGCTCTGCTCCAGGCCCGCTCCGGGACACGCGGACCGGGCCTTCTTCACGCCCCCGCACGCCCGCCCACAAGGAGCGTGGCGGCCGTCACACCGGGGTCCGTACCGCATGGACCGCGCATCGCCGGGCAGAGGACCGTACGGGTCCTGCCGCGCTATCCCCCGACGCGGCAGGGCCCACCCCCTTCCCGAGGGCGGGAGAGCGTGCCTCAGCGGGCGTCCTCGGCGACGCCTCCCCGGCCCCGCGGGCTCCCCGGGGCTCCGACTGGGCGATCGCAGGCGCGGCAAACCATCCGCACATCCGCCTCAGGACGACTCCCGCACCACCAGCTCCGTCGGCAGCACGATCCTCGGGCGCTCCTGGGTGTCGTCGCCCGAGGCGTGGTTGGCGATCTCCTGGAGCAGCACGCGCGTCATCGTGCGGCCCATCTCCTCGATCGGCTGGCGCACGCTCGTCAGGGGCGGGTCCATGTGACGGGCCACGGCCGAGTCGTCGAAGCCGATCAGGGCGACGTCGTCCGGGATGCGCCGGCCCGACTCGCGCAGCACCTGGCGGGCACCGGCGGCCATCACGTCGGAGGCCGCGAAGACCGCGTCCACGTCCGGACGGCGCTCCAGCAGCTCGCGCATGGCGCGGGCGCCGCCCTCCTCGCTGAAGTCGGCCGGGGCGATCAGCCGTTCGTCGGGGTCGAGTCCGGCCGCCGCGACGGCCTTGCGGTATCCGTCTAGGCGGCGCTGCGCGCCGTACACGTCCAGACGGCCGGTGATCGTCGCGATGGTGCGGCGCCCTCGCGATATGAAGTGGTCGACGGCGGCGCGCGCACCCTCGAAGTTGTCGGAGTCGACGGAGGCCAGCGTCTCCGCGGCGTGCCTGCGACCGCTGATCACGGAGGGCATGCCCAGCTGTTCGAGGAGATCGGGGAGCGGGTCGTCGGCGTGGACGGAGACCAGGAGCACCCCGTCGACGCGGTGGGCGGTCAGGTACTGGGCCAGCCGGCGGCGCTCGCGGTCGTTGCCCGCGAGGGTCAGCAGCAGCTGCATCTCCGTGTCGGCGAGCGCCGCCCCGACGCCCCGCACGATGTCGGAGAAGTACGGTTCGGCGAAGAACCGGGTCTCGGACTCGGGCACGACGAGGGCGATGGCGTCCGTCCGGTTCCCCGCGAGCGCGCGGGCCGCCCGGTTGGGTACGTACCCCAGCTCCGCGACGGCCGCCTCGACCGCCTCCCGGGTCTGTGCGCTGACCCGGGGCGAGCCGTTGATGACGCGGGAGGCCGTGCCCCGCCCCACTCCGGCCCTGGCCGCTACCTCTTCGAGCGTGGGCCGCCCGCCACTCCGTACTCGCGCTGCCGCCATGGCTGCCTCCCGTTCGCGGTCAATTTCTCACAGCGGGTTGGGCAAACCAAGTCCCGCTCTCCGATCCCTTGACACTTACTCGGACCGAGCGGTCCCTCCGCAGCGCCACATCTCTTGGGAGCGCTCCCAAGCCTACGGGGTCAGTATGACGATTACGTAAGAGGACGCAGAAAGCGGGACCCGGCTCCATGCCGGGTCCCGCTGTGGGGGCTGGTCAGGTCAGACGGTGCCGACCGGGGGCAGTGCGTGGCGGCGGATCACGTCGGAGTACCAGTGGGCGCTCGCCTTGGGGATGCGCCGCTGGGAGGCGTAGTCGACGTAGACCGCGCCGAAACGCTTCGAATAGCCGTACGCCCACTCGAAGTTGTCCATCAGGGACCACAGGAAGTAGCCCCGGACGTCCGCGCCGTCGGCCACGGCCCGCTGTACGGCGTCGAGATGACCGTGCAGGTACGCGATGCGCTCCGGGTCCTCGACCTTGCCCTCGGGCGAGACGTAGTCGTCGAAGGCCGCGCCGTTCTCCGTGACCATGAGGGGCAGACCGGGGTGGTCGCGGGTGACGTCCATGAGCAGGCTGTAGAGCCCGTTGGGGTCGATCGACCAGTCCATCGCGGTGCGTTCCTTCCCCTCGGCGAGGTGGAAGGCGACGTGCTCGGAGCCGGGCCACGGGGAGTGCGCGCTGGCGCCGTGGGCGTCGCTGCGCGCGTAGGTCGCGCCCTCGACGGGGTTGGAGACCAGCGTCGGCGTGTAGTAGTTGATGCCGAGCGCGTCGACGGGGCGGGAGATGGTGGCGAGGTCGCCGTCCCTGACCAGCTTCGACCAGTCCACCAGGTGCGAGGTGTCGGTGATCAGGTCCTCGGGGTACTCCCCGCGCAGCATCGGGCCGGTGAAGACGCGGTTGCCGACGGCGTCGATGCGCCGCGCGGCGTCCGCGTCGGCCACGCTGTCGGTGAGCGGGCGGACCTGGTGGAGATTGAGGGTGACCGAGGTCTGCGCAGCAGCGGGGAGTTGGGCGCGCAGAACCTCGATCGCCCGGCCATGGGCGAGGTTGAGGTGATGGGCCGCCTGCAGCGCCGCTGCGGGCTCGGTGCGGCCGGGCGCGTGCACGCCGGAGCCGTAACCGAGATAGGCCGAGCACCACGGCTCGTTGAGGGTGGTCCACATGCCGACGCGGTCGCCGAGCGCGCCGGAGACGATCGCGGCGTAGTCGGCGAAGCGGTCGGCGGTCACGCGCTCGGGCCAGCCGCCCGCGTCCTCCAGCTCCTGGGGAAGGTCCCAGTGGTAGAGGGTGGCGACGGGCATGATGCCGGCGTCGAGCAGCTCGTCGACGAGCTTGCGGTAGAAGTCCAGGCCGCGTTCGACGGCCGGGCCGCGGCCGGTGGGCTGGACCCGGGACCAGGAGACGGAGAAGCGGTAGGCCTTCAGCCCGAGCTGCTTCATGAGCGCGACGTCGTCGCGGTAGCGGTGGTAGTGGTCGGCGGCGATGTCGCCGGTGTCACCGTTGCGGACCTTGCCGGGGGTACGGCTGAAGGTGTCCCAGATGGACGGCGTGCGGCCGTCCTCGGCGGCGGCGCCCTCGACCTGGTAGGAGGCGGTCGCCGCTCCCCAGATGAAGCCCGTGGGGAACTGTGCCTCGGTGGCCTGCTTCGGGGTGGTGTCGGGTCGTACGGCAGTCATGCGGGAGCGCTCCCATGGGGTGGAGGGACAGGGACGGGAAGAGCGGGGGCCCCGGCCCCGTACGGCCTGCGGTCAGGTACAGGCCGTACGGGACGGCCGGGGGCCGTACCGGAGGAACGACGTACCCGGGGCCGGACCGGGAGAGGAACGGCGTACCCGGGGTCGGACCGGGCGGTGCGCCAGGAGGGCGGGGTCAGCCCTTGACGGCACCGGACATGATGCCCCCGACGATCTGCTTCCCGAAGATCACGAAGACGACGAGCAGCGGCAGGGTGCTGATCAGCGCGCCCGCCATGACGATGCTCTGGTCGGGCACGTAGGACGCGCTCAGCTGGCCGAGGGCCACCTGGAGCGTGGGGTCCTGCTGGTTCAACGCGAGGTACGGCCAGAAGAAGTCGTTCCATGCCTGGACGAAGGTGAGCATACCGAGCACCATCATGGCCGGTCGGGCCACGGGGAGCACGATGCTCCAGACGATGCGGAGGTTGTTCGCCCCGTCCATCCTGCCCGCCTCGATGAGCTCGTACGGCAGGGCCTCCAGGAGGTACTGGCGCATGAAGAACACACCGAACGCGCTCACGAGGGTCGGGAAGATCACCGACTCCAGCTGACCGCCCCATCCGATGTCGGACATCATCATGAACAGCGGTACGACGCTGAGCTGCGGGGGGATCGTCAGTGTCGCGATGACCATGGTCATCAGCACACCGCGCCCCTTGAAGCGCATCTTGGCGAAGGCGTAGCCGGCCAGGGTGCAGAAGAACAGCGTCGCCAGGGTGATGCTCGCGGACACGATCACCGTGTTGACGATGGCCTTGCCGAGGTTGGCCTGCTCCCAGGCCGCCTCGAGGTTGTTGAACAGGTTGCCGCCCGGAATGAGCGGCGGAGAGGTGTCGAGCACCTCGTCCTGGGTGCGGGACGCGGCGACGAGCGTCCAGTACAGCGGGAACAGCGAGCCGAGGCCGACGACGGCGAGGGCGATGTAGGCGAACGGGCCGGCGTGGTGCTGCCGTCCGGCTCCGGGCTTGAAGCGGCGGCGGCGCGGGGACTCGCCCCGGACCGGCGCCTTCGCGACGCGGCGGTGATCCGGCGCGGTGACGGTGCTGGTGGTGGTCATGTGTATCGCTCCCCGTCAGGCCGCGGTCTTGCGCCCGAAGCGCCCGATGATCCAGTTGATCGCGGCAATGAGCAGCAGCAGGACGAGCATGGCCCAGGCGACTGCGGCGGCCGGACCGAGGTGCCCGAGATTCCAGCCGTAGTTGTAGAGGTAGATGCTGAGCGTCTCGTACTGGTGCTCGGTGCCGCCCTGCGCTCCGTTGGCGCCGCCTTCGAGCAGGAGGGGCTCGCCGAACAGCTGCATGGAGCCGATGGTCGAGATGACGATCGTGAAGAGGATCGTCGGCCGGAGCGCGGGGATCGTGACGTTGCGGAACTGCTGCCAGCGCGAGGCTCCGTCGAGCGAGGCCGCCTCGTAGAGGTCCGAGGGGACCGCCTGCATCGCGGCGAGGTAGATCAGCGTGTTGTAACCCGTCCAGCGCCAGATCACGATGACGGCGATGGCGATCTTGGAGGTCCAGTGGCCGTTGACCCAGTTCGTGTCACCGGCGCCGAAGAAGCCGAGGACCCAGTTCAGCAGGCCGCCGTCGGCGCGGAACACCAGGGCGAAGACGAGGGCCGCGGAGGCGACCGAGGTGGCGTACGGCGTCAGGATCACGGTGCGCCAGAAGGTGCTGGCACGCAGCTTGTAGTTCAGCAGGTGGGCCAGGCCCAGCGCGATCATCAGCTGCGGCACGGTCGAGATGACACCGATGACGAAGGTGTTGCTGACCGCGGTCCAGAACTCCGAGTCCTGGAGGATGTTGCTGAAGTTGTCCCAGCCGACCCATTCCATCTGGTCGAGGCTGGTCATCTCCACCCGGTGGAGCGCTATCCAGCCGGTGTAGATCAGCGGGTAGAGCCCGAAGGCCCCGAAGACGAGGAAGAAGGGCGCGATGTACGCGTACGGCGATGCCTTGTCGTCGAAGCGCCACAGCCGGCTGCGCCAGGCCTGACGGCTCGGGGACATGGGCTTCGGGGCGCGGCGGCTGGGCCGGGTGCCCTGCGCGTCCCTCGTGGGGGTCGTGGTTGCCACAGGTGGGAGTCCTTCCCTGGGGTGTGCCGACACCGCAGGGGCAGGCCGGACCTCTGATCAGGTCCGGCGGAGGTGTCGGAGAAGGTGCGCGGTGCCGATGGGGGAACCGGCACCGGTGCGGGCCGGCCGGGACGCGTGGAAGACGTCCCGGCCGCCCGCACCGGCGAGGATCAGCCGATCACCTTGTCGATCGCGTCGGTGGCCGCCTTCCAGGCGGTGTCCGGGTCGGTGCCGCGCTGCTCCATGTTGTTGATCTGGGTGGAGATGGTGTCCTTGATGACGCCGTCCTTCGGGCCGAGCACGGCCGCGGGGATGACCTGGGCCTCTTCGGCGTAGATCTCACCGATCGGGGCGTTGTTGAAGTACTCGAGCTTCGCGGACTTCACGTCGGCGAGCTCGTAGGCGCCCTTGTTCGACGGGAAGAGACCGGCGGCCTTGAAGACGGCGGCCTGCTGCTCGGGGGCGGTCAGCCACTTGACGAGCTCACCGGCCTCCTTGACGTGCTTGCCCTTGGCGGGCACGGAGAGGAACGAACCGCCCCAGTTGGCCGCGGTGTCACCCGGGGTGCGGGCGATGTCCCACTTGCCCTTGAACTCGTCACCGGAGTAGGTGGCGATCTGCGCGGCCATCCACGCGGGGCAGGAGACGGTGGCCATGGTGCCCTTGCGCAGGGCGGCCTGCCACGGCGGGCTGAACTGGGCGAGGCCCTGGGTCAGCTTCTTGTCGACCGCCTCGGTGGCGAGCTTCCAGCCCGCCTTGACGCCGGCGCTCTCCTTGTACATCGGCTTGCCGTCCTTGGCGTAGTACTGCTCCGAGTCGGAGCTCACGACGCCGTTGTACATGGCACTGGCGGAGTCCATGAAGAAGGTGCCCTTGGGGGCCTTCTTCTTGTACTCCTCACCGAGCGCGAGGTAGTCCTCCCAGCCGCCGGCGAGCTTCGCGGCGACCTCGGTGCGGTCGCTCGGCAGCCCGGCCTGCTCGAAGAGGTCGCGGCGGTAACAGATCGACATCGGGCCGATGTCGGTGCCGGCGCCGATGACCTTGCCGTCGTCGGTGGTCGCCTGAAGCGCCTTCCAGTTCACCCACTGGTCGGTGTCGATGACCTTGGAGAGGTCGGCGAAGGCGTCCGCCTTGGTGTCGACGAGCTCCTTCACACGGCCGACCTCGATGCCCTGCACGTCGGCCAGGCCGCTGCCCGTGTTGAGCTGCTGGAGGAACTTGGGGTAGTAGACCTTCTCGTCGGCCGTGACGTTTTCCTTGACCGTGATGTTCGGGTGGAGCTCGTGGTACTTCTCGAAGAGCCCCGCCTCCTTGTAGCCGAACTGGCCGAAGTCGGCCACGGTCAGGGTGATGTTCCCGTTCGCGTCAGCCCCCTCGGAGTCGTCTCCCGAGTCGCTGCAGCCGGTCAGCAGCAGGGCGGCGGCCGTGAGGCCCGTGGTGGCTATGACGGCGGTTCTGCGGCTTCGACCTGCGACGGTGCGGGTGATGCGCATTCCACTACTCCTTGTTCCAGGGTGGGACTGGCGTTCGATGTGCTCGGCAGACGCGCGGTGGGTGCGGGTGCCGGTCGTACGGAGAAGACATGGGCCGTGCCGTCCCCGCACGAGCGAAAAATCCTCGTCCGATATGGGAGCGCTCCCATGCGCTGTTGCCGGAAGATTGCTGCCTCAAGGGGGTGGGTGTCAAGACTTGAAGACGCTTCCGTTGCCCGAGCGTGTCCTGCAAGTCACGCGAACGTGTCCGGCAGAGGGCTTGCGTGAACTCCAGGGTCCTGCATGGGTCACGCTCTACCGCCCGAATCTCCGCAGGTCAGGGCGTGTTGGACGGCGAATGTCCCCGATCGGGCACCGAAACGGCCGCGTCACGGCGGGTATGTCCACGCCGATTCCGAAAGGGTGGCGCCGGCCGCGGTCCGGCCGACAGGCCCGCCGGAAAATGAACGGGGCGAGGCCGTGCGGGGGCGCACTGGGGGGTCACGAGGTCTTCGCGTGTTCTTTCCCCGAACTCCGTTGCATCACGGAGCGGTTCCGCTTGTGCCGGGTGCGAGCCCTTGGGTCCGGCTCCGGCCGGCCCCGGGTGAGCCCGCCGCACACGCCGGGGCGGCCGGCCGAAAGGGGCGCGCGCCCCGGCCGGATGTGGGGGGTGTGGGGCCGGCCGGGGCGCGCGGGTCGAGGTGTGGTCAGGGGGCGTGACTACCCGAAGGCGCCGAACGCCTTGGTGAAGGCCAGAGGTTCCTGGAGGATCGAGCTGCACGTCGGGTCCGCGGCCGGCTTCGCGCCACCGGCGCACTGCGCGTCCCGCGTGCCCGACCACATCGCCAGGCGGCCGATGCCCTTCTCCTCGGCGAAGCGGACCAGTTGGGCGGCGTCCTCGACGGTGAAGATCTCGGTGGCGACGTCGTTCACGCCGATCATCGGGGTGACCGCCACGGTCTTCCATGCCGCCGCGTCCGAGAGCCCGAGCACGCCCTTGAGCTGCGCCTGGGTGGCGGTGGCCGCCTGGGCGGCGTAGTCGCCCATGTCGCCGCCGTAGGCCGCGCCGTAGTCCATCGCCATGATGTTGACCGCGTCGATCGCGACGCCGTTCTTCTTCGCGTCCGCGATCAGGTCCACGCCCGGCTGGGTCAGGCCCTCGGGCATCACCGGCAGCGTGAAGGAGACGTCCAGACCGGGGTGCGCCCTCTGGAGCTGGGCGATGGCCTGCGAGCGGCGCGAGTTGGCGGCGGTGTCGGGCAGCGCGCCGCCTTCGACGTCGAAGTCCACCTTCGTCAGTCCGTAGGCGTCGATGACCTTCTCGTACGCCGCGGCCAGCTCCGACGCCGAGGAGCAGTGCAGCGCCAGTTCCGCGCCCGCCGCGCCGCCGAAGGAGACCCGGACGTCGCCGCCCCGGGCGCGCAGCGCGGGGATCTGCGAGGCCACCCGGTCGTCCCCGAGCCCCGTAACCCCGCCCCACAGCGGGGCGCAGCCGCCCCCCGAGGTGATGAAGGCGAGGGTGAACTCCTTGACGCCCGTCCTGGACGCGGTGTCCAGGAGGTCGTACGCCGGGTGGAGGGAGGTGTCGACGTACGGGGAGAATCCGGCCCCGCCGGGCGTGCCACCGGGCGTCCGCGACGGTTCGGCGGTCGGTTCCGGATCGGCCGTGGGCGTGACGGTGGGCTCGCCGGTGGGTGCCTGCGTGGGCGTCTCGGTCGGGCGTCCGCCGGGCTCCGGCGTCGTGCCGCCCTCGGCGGAGCACGCGGCGTCGTTGATGCGACAGCTCTCCGGGTCGGCGGCCGTGCCGGTGGACGCGGTGACGAAGCCGACGGTCACGGAGGCGCCGGGGGCGATGTCCGCGTTCCAGCTCGCGGGTTTCACGGTGACGTGATCGCCGCTGACGGTGTGCTCGCCGTTCCAGAGGGAGTCGATCCTCGTGCCTGCGGGCAGGTCGAATTCGAGGGTCCAGCCCGACTGCACGCTCGCGGTGTCGTTCGTGACGACGTACTGGCCGGTGTAACCGCCGGTCCAGCCGCTGGTCCTGGTGTAGGCGGCGCCGACCGCCGCGGCCTGGGCCGTGCCGGTGAGGGCGAAGACCGTGCCACCGACGACCGCCGCGGCGACGAGGGCGCCGACCGCCTTCGTGCGGGTGCTCGTCGTGCGGCGATGCGTACTGGAGACCATCGCGTGCCTGCCTCTGTCCTGCTGGGGGGTGGGGTCCGCGTCAGCACGCTAGCCGCCCCGAACCAGGCAAAAGGGATTCATGGGACCGGAGTTGGCGTTCTTGAGGTGGGCTTAAGGAGGGCATCGGCGCCGGTTAAAGGTGAGGGCCGCCCGCCGGGCCACCTCGGAACGCTGCGTTCCGGCTCCTCACTCCCCGTGGTCCCCGCTTGCCGTTGCGGCGCCCCACGCGGTGCCCCCGGCGCGCCCGGTCGGCCGCACCGCCGTCGAGCCCTATCCAGATGCGGACCTCCGTGCCGCCGAGCACCGAACGCCCGATCCGCAGGTCCCCGCCGGTGGATTCGGCGACCCTGCGCACGATGTCGAGGCCGAGGCCGGTCGACCCCACCCCGCCCTTCACACCGGCGCGCCCGCTGGCGCCCCGGGCCAGGGCGGATGCCGGATCGGGTATGCCGGGGCCGGCGTCCGACACCAGCACGATGACGGCGTCGCCGCTGTGGTGCACGTCCACGGCGAACGCGGTGCCCTCCGGGGTGTGCCGGAAGACGTTGCCGAGCAACGCGTCGAGGGCGGCGGCCAGTTCGGGCCGGGCCACCGGGATGCGTACCGCCCGGTCCACCCCCGCGAGGCGCACCGTGCGGCCCTCGTCCTCGGCGAGCGCCGACCAGAACCCCATCCGCTCCCGGATGACCTCGGACGCGTCGCACCCGGCTCCGGCGCCCGCCGGCCCCTGGGTCTGGGGGCGCTGCTCCCGTGCCGTGCGGATGATCGTGTCGACCTCGTGCTCCAGCTGTTCGACGGCGGCCCTGGTCTGCTCGGCGGCCGGACCCTCGCCCAGCGAGGCGGCGTTGAGGCGGAGCACGGTCAGCGGGGTCCGCAGGCGGTGCGACAGGTCGGCGGCCAGCTCGCGTTCGTTGGCGAGGAGCTGGACCACCTGGTCGGCCATGGAGTTGAAGGCGACCGCCGCGGAACGCAGTTCGGTGGGCCCTTCCTCGGGGACCCTGGTCCCCAGCCGGCCCTCGCCGAGGTCGAGGGCGGCGCCCGCGAGCCGCTGGGCGGGCTCCACCATCCGTACCCCCAGCCGGTCGGCGACCGCCACCGAGCCGACGACGAGCGCGACGCCCACTCCCGCGAGCACCAGCCAGGCGGTGCCGACGCCGTTGGACACCTCGTCCTCGGGCACGAACACCTCGACGACGGCGATCCCCCCGGAGCCGAGCGCCGTGGGCTGGAGCAGCGCGGAGCCGCCCCGGACCTCCGCGACGGCGGCGCGCCCCGACCTCCGTACGGTCTCCAGGTCCGCCCTGGTGGCGCGCCGGGTGCCGATCTCCAGCCGGGAGCCGCCCTGTCCGGGGGCGGGGACGTGCACCGCGAGGCGCCCACGGCCGCCGGGCTCGGTGGACAGGACGGCGCGGGTCAGTTCCTCGCGGTCGGTGGTGATGGTGAGCGTGGGGCCGATGGTGGCGGCCTGCCGCTCGGCGTCGGAGAAGGCCCGGTCGCGGGCCATCTCCTCGATGACCAGCCCGAGGGGTACGGCGAACGCGATCACGACCATGGCGGTGACGGCCAGGCAGACCTTGACCAGGGCCCATCTCATGCGGGCCGGCCGGCCGCCGGAGCCGGGGGTTCGAGCTTGACGCCCACCCCGCGCAGGGTGTGCAGGTAGCGCGGCCTGGCGGCCGTCTCGCCGAGCTTGCGGCGCAGCCACGAGAGGTGGACGTCGATGGTCTGGTCGTCGCCGTATGCCTGCTGCCAGACCTCGGCCAGCAGCTCACGGCGCGGGACGACGACGCCGGGGCGGCTCGCGAGGAAGGCCAGCAGATCGAACTCACGGCGGGTCAGGTCCAGCGCGGCGCCGTCCAGTTCGGCCTGCCGGCGCAGCGGGTCGATGGAGAGCCCGCCGACCTGGAGGACGCGCGGGGGCGGGGCCTGGGCACCGGGCCCCCGGGTGCGGCGCAGGACGGCTGCCATGCGGGCGGAGAGGTGCTCCACCGAGAACGGCTTGGTCAGGTAGTCGTCGGCCCCGTCGTTGAGCAGCCTGACCACCTCGGCCTCGTCGTCCCGCGCGGTCGCGATGATCACGGGTACGTCGGTGATGGACCGCAGCATCTTCAGGGCCTCGCCGCCGTCGAGGTCGGGCAGCCCGAGGTCGAGGATGACGACGTCGAAACGGAAGTGCGCGACCTCGCGCAGCGCTTCCAGCGCGGTGCCGACGCTCCGTACCGTGTGGGAGGCCTCGGTCAGGTGCCGGATGAGGGCGGAACGTACGAACTGGTCGTCCTCGACCACGAGCACACTAGGCATGCGCCGCACCGTAGCCCATCCGGAGGAACACGGTCCCCTCCAGGACAGGGCGTGGGCGGGTGGTGCAGGATGTGCCCGATGCAACGAGGACTCGTACACGTGATCGCGTGGTCGCTCGCCACCGGCGCGGCGGTCACGCTGTCGTGGTGGGGCGTGCACACCGTCATGTCGGGTACGGCGTACGACCCTCCGCTCGCCGTGCCGATCTCGGTGGGGGCGCGGGACGGGCAGGCCACGAACGAGCCGGTGTCGTCCTCCACGCACCGCGCGCTGCCCTCGCGCTCGCCTTCCCCCTCCCCCTCGCCGAGCAGCGCCGCCCCCTCGCGCGGCGCGCCGGTGTCGCCCCGGTCGCCCTCCCCCTCTCCGAAGGGCGGCGGTGACGCGGAGCCGAGGCCTCCCTCCTCGGCCTCGGGCGCGGTGAAGAGCTATCCGACGCGTGGCGGCCGGGTGGTCCTGGAGCTGGCGGACGACGCGGCGAAGCTCGTCTCGGCGACGCCCGCGCAGGGCTGGTCGATGCAGGTGTGGACGAACCCCGAGTGGATCCGCGTGGACTTCAGCGACGGGGCGGGTGCGACGGTCTCCGTCTTCTGCACCTGGAACGGGCACCCGCCGCTGGTCGACGTCGTCGATCAGTGACGCGGGTTCCCTAGGGGAACGTGCCGGGTGGCGGCGCCACCTGGAACGGGCACCCGCCGCTGGTCGACGTCGTCGATCAGTGACGCGGGTTCCCTAGGGAAACGTGCCGGGTGGCGGCGCCGGGGACGCCTTGGCGCCCGCGTCGGTGACGACGGCCGCGCCGCCCGTGAAGTCGGCCAGCGCGCGGCCGTGTTCGACGCGGCCGGGGTGCGGGTCGCTCGCGACCCTCCGGGTCAGCTCGGCGACGGCGAGCGGCAGGTCCGAGGCGACCAGGACGGCGTTGCCGAACCGCCGTCCGCGCCAGACCGTCGGGTCGGCGGCCAGGGCGAGTTCGGGGAAGAGCGAGGCGGCCGTGGCGATCTGGCCGCGCAGATGGGCGAGCGGCGGCCCGTCCGCGAGGTTGGCGGCGTACTGCCCGCCGGGCCTGAGCGCCCTGCGTACCTCGGCGAGGAATTCGGCGGACGTCAGGTGCGCGGGGGTACGGGCGCCGCTGAAGACGTCGGCGACGACGAGATCCGCCCAGCCGTCGGGGACCTTGGCGAGTCCGGCACGGGCGTCCACCGAGCGGACCCGTATCCGGGCCTGCGGGTCCAGCGGGAGCTCCCTGCGCACGAACTGCACGAGGGCCGCGTCGATCTCGACGACCTGCTGGGTGGAGCGGGGCCGGCTCGCCGCCACGTACCGGGCGAGCGTGAAGGCGCCGCCGCCGAGATGGACCACCTGGAGGGGCCGGCCGGGGGGCGCGGCGAGATCGATGACGTGACCCAGTCTGCGCTGGTACTCGAACGAGAGGTACGAGGGATCGTCCAGGTCCACATGGGACTGCGGGGCGCCGTCGATGAGGAGGGTCCAGCCGCGCGGGTGTTCGCGGTCGGGCACCAGCTCGGCGAGGCCGCCGTCCACCGTCGCGGAGACGGTCTCCTGCCGGCGCTCGGAGCGTCTGCGGTCGCCCGCTCCCTGTGCCGCACCTCGACGTGCCACGCGTGCTCGTCCTCGCTCACCGGTTCGGGCCGGCTGCCTGGAAGAACCGACGAGGGCGGGAGATCCGCCCACCCCGCCATTATGGCCTCAGCGGCAGTTGTCGGCGGCCTCGATGAGCCGGGCGGCCTGGTCGAGGGCGGCCCGCAGGACGGCCGGGTCGGTGACGGTGGCCTCCGCGGCGGGTGGCAGGAGCCAGCCGCCGCCGACGACGGGCGGCTCGGCGGGGACA
Organism: Streptomyces argenteolus; assembly: GCF_042902585.1. GTDB lineage: Bacteria > Actinomycetota > Actinomycetes > Streptomycetales > Streptomycetaceae > Streptomyces > Streptomyces argenteolus. The sequence continues at coordinate 234,674 of NZ_JBIBEG010000002.1, read as the reverse complement.
CGGAACCCCCGGCCGTCCGTCTCCGTACAGGCGCTGCCGGGTACGTCCCAGGCCGCGGCCGTGCCGGGGGGCACGAGGAAACCGAGGACGGCGCAGGCGCCATCGTGCAGGACCGGCCCGACGGCCTCGTTGTCCGCGCCCCTGCGCAGGATGTCGACGGCTTCCAGGCCCTGACGCGCCGGGACGGTCACCAGGTCGCACGGTGTGGTTTCCGGACCCATGTGAGGCAAGGGAACCCCTCCTCTCGTCTCGAGACGGGACCACGCCCCGTCTCCACATGGACCAACGCGCCGACGGCGTCAAGGGCTACGGCGGCACGCCGCCGCAAAGGGTGGCAGTTCATGGCGGATCAAGGGCGAGATGTCCGCTTTATTGCTAAACGCTGCCTGTGTGCCCCGTCACAGCCGGTACGTTCTTGCTCCGCCGGGACACCGGAAGCAGGAGCCCGGCTGCACCAGAGAGGGCCCCGCCATGGTGTCGACACGGGCAGTTCCCAACCTCGCCTTCCGGCGGCTGCGCGGCCGGCGTTCCGCCGGGGAGTTCGCGGCGGCGGTCCGCAGGGCCGCCCGCGAGATCGGCGAACAGGTCGCGTGCGACGCCCGGTACATCGGGCGCGTGGAGTCCGGGGAGATCCGCTGCCCCAACTACGCGTACGAACGGGTGTTCCTGCACATGTTTCCGGGCGCGAGCCTGGAGGACCTGGGCTTCTCCTCCCGCGAGAGCGTGCGCGGACGGGGGGCCCGCAGGACACCCCTGTCCCTTCCCACCACACCCCCCACGCTCGAGTGCGACATCGACGAGGAGAGCGACGTGCTGCGTCGCGTGTTCATGACCAGCGGCACCACCACGGTGGCAGCCGCGTCCCTGGGCCTGGGCAGCAGGCCCGCCGCCGCGGGCCCGCTCGCCGTGCCCGTCCAGCGCCGCGTCGGCGAGGCAGAGGTGAGCGCCGTCGAGAAGGCCGTGCGCCAGATCCGGCTGCTGGACGACCGGCACGGTGCGGACGGGCTCTACCGGCGGGCGTCCCAGCCGCTCCGGGCGGCGTACGCCCTGCTCGACAGCGGGACCACGACGCGTCGCAGCACGGCCGACCGGCTGCACGCGGGCGCCGGGGAGCTGGCGATCTCGGTGGGCTGGCTGGCCCACGACTCGGGGCGCACGCAGGACGCGCGCTCCCATTACGCGGAGGCCCTGGCGACGGCGCGGCTGGCCGGGGACGCCGCACTGGAGGCGCACGCCTTCTGCAACGCGTCGTTCCTGGCCCGTGACACCGGCCGGGCCCGCGAGGCCGTCCGCGCCGCGGAGGCCGGGCAGCGGGTGGCCGGGCCCCTCGGCTCGCCCCGGCTGCTGGCCCTGCTGGCGTTGCGGGAGGCGGGCGGCCGGGCCTGGCTCGGGGACCGTTCGGGCTGCGAGCAGGCGATCGGGCGGGCCCGCGCGTCGTTCGAGCGCGGGGCGAGCGACGCGGACCCCGAGTGGATGTCCTTCTTCCGGGAGGCGGAGCTGGAGCTGCTGGAGGCGCAGTGCTGGTCGGCGCTGGGTGACTGGCCGCGGGCCGCGCTGCACGGGCGCCGGGCGACCCGGTTGCAGGACCCCCACTTCACCCGGAACCTCGCGCTCTACCGGGCGCAGCTGGCGGGTGACCTGGCCAGGGCGGGGGCGGCCGACGAGGCGGCGACGGCGGGCCAGCAGGTGCTGGACCTGCTGGACCGGGTCCAGTCCTCCCGGATCAGGGGGATGCTGGCGAGCGCCGTGCGGGCGCTCCGGCCGCGAGGCGGGCCCGAGGTGTCGGCGCTCCTGGCACGCTACGAGGAGCTCCCGCCCCTGCCCTGAGGACCTGGGCCGCGCCCGTGCCCTGCACGCGGGCGGAGGGAGGGCGCTCGCCGTCAGGGCGGGCGAAGGATCCGGACCGGGTGTGGCCGTCAGCACGGGCGGGACGGACCGGGCGGGCGGGCTGTCCGACCGGTCGGCCGCTGAGCCGGACGGCCGTCCGGGCGCGTCGGGAGAGGCGGGCCGGGCGGACCCGGTGAGCCGCCCGGACAGGTCGGAGAAGGCGGGCCGGGAGGCCACGGTCCTCCGGGCGAAGGGTCCGGCCACCCGCTCGGGAGCGGCCTCCGGACAGGCGCCGCCGGGTCAGCGGTCGAGGTGGCCCGTGTCGTTCCAGCGTTCCAGGGCAGGAAGTCCGTATGCCCAGCCCAGCACCGACAGCGAGGTCGGCTCCAGACGGATCCGCGCGGCGAAGGACACGTCCTCGCCCAGCCACCGCGCAGCGAGCGCGCGCAGGATGTGCCCGTGCGCGAAGACCAGCACGTCCCGGTCGGCCGAGCGCGCCCACGCGACGACCTCGTCCGCCCGGGCGGAGAGCTCCGCCAGTGTCTCGCCGCCCGGCACCCCGTCACGCCAGATGAGCCAGTCCGGCCGGTCCGCCTTGATCTGCGCCGGGGTCAGCCCCTCGTAGTCGCCGTAGTCGAACTCCATCAGCGCGTCCCAGGGCTGGGCCCGGTCGCCGAAGCCCGCGATCGCGCAGGTCTCGGAAGCCCGGACGAGCGGGCTGGTGCGCACCTCGACCCCGGGCAGCCCGCCCCAGGGCTCACGGTGCAGCCGCTCACCGAGCAGCTTGGCGCCCTCGCGTCCGGCGTCGAGGAGGGGGATGTCGGTCCTGCCGGTGTGATTGCCCTGGACGGACCACTGTGTCTGGCCGTGCCGGGCGAGCAGGATTCGCGGTGCCATGACGGCTCTCCCTGAAAATACTGAGATCCGGTGATCGGGGGACCCTAGGATCTGGTGGGTCCGGGACAGCGGTGTCCGGGACGGCGACGGGGCGGTGAGCACGGGCAGCCGGCTGGGAACCGGTGCGGGCAAAGACCCCGACTCCATCATCTACCACCCACTCCACGGGCAACCTGCGGGGCGGCACCGGCGTCCCTCTCAGCGCATGACCAGGGACGTCCGCGGGGGCGTACGTGGGAAAAAAAGACACGGCATACGACCGCCGTACGGTTGAACGCCGGCCGACGGCCGCATGACATGGGGAGAGCTACCGGATGACGCACGCCACCGCCGCGACCCGGTCCTCCGGTCACCGGCCCCGCTGGTGGACGGAGCTCCCGCTGATCGCGGTGGTGTACGGGCTCTACTCGATGGGCCGGCTGCTGGTCCGGGAGGACATACCCGCGGCCGTGCACAACGGCCTCGCGATACTCCGCCTGGAACAGGCACTGCACATCAACGCCGAGCACCCTCTCAACCGGCTGCTGACCGCCCACCCCTCGCTGGGGATACCCGCCGACTTCGCCTACGCCTCCCTGCACTACGTGGTGACCCCCGCCGTGCTGGTCTGGATGTTCCGGCGCCGAACCGCCGCCTACCGGGCGGCCCGCACCTGGCTGATGACCTCCACACTCCTCGGGCTCGTCGGCTTCACCCTGATGCCGACCTGCCCGCCGCGGCTGCTCGACGCCCACCACGGTTTCGTCGACACGATGGCCCAGTACAGCGCCTACGGCTGGTGGGGCGCCGGCGCGAGCGCCCCCCGCGGCCTCAGCGGGATGACCAACCAGTACGCGGCGATGCCGAGCCTGCACGTCGGCTGGGCCGTGTGGTGCGGCGTCCTGCTGTGGCGCCACGCCCGGCATCCGCTCGTCAGGGCGCTGGGGGTCGCCTATCCGCTGGTCACCGTGCTCGTCGTCATGGGCACCGCCAACCACTATTTCCTCGACGCCGTGGCCGGCGCCGGGGTGATGGCCGTGGGCGCGCTCCTGACCAGGCCGTTCATGCGTCTCGCGGACCGCGTCAAGGATCGGGTGAGGGCGGCGTTCGTCCCGGTTCCGGTAACGGTCACCCCCGTGAGGTCCACGATTGTCGGTGCCGGATGCAAGACTTCGGCGGGTGAGCGAATCCCCGGCCAGCGGACCCCCTCCGCAGATTCCAGCGACGCGGGCACCGGCTCCGCCGCCGAAGCCAGCGACGACGCTACGGCAGCGGCTCGCTGAGCTGCGCGGTCCGTCCGTCGCGCCGCATCCGCTCGACGCGCGGGCCCTGGCCGCTCTCGCCGCGAACCCGGGGTGCAAGCGCCGGGCCCTGCTCGACGGCGCGGGCGTCGACAAGGCCGTTCTGGCCACCGCGCTCGGTTCACCCGCCGCTTTCGGCCAGTCGCAGTTCGCGTTCATCCGGGGCAACGCCTTCGAGGCGAAGGTCAAGGCCGACGGCGGTACGGAGCTGCTGCGCCTGCTGTTCGAGCGGCTCGGCGGCGGGGCGGAGCCACCGGCCGGGGCCACGGTCCCCGATCTGACGGCGGCGGGCCCCGAGGGCCGTGCCGCACGCACGGCGCTGGCGCTGCGCGAGGCCACGGCGGCGGGCGGCTGGGCGCTCCTCGACCATCCGATGCTGGCCCTGGAGGTGGCGGGCTCCCCCGCCTACCTGGAGCCGGACGCCGTGGTGGTGCACCCCGACGGCACCTGGACGGTCGTCGAGATCAAGTCCTTCCCCATGATCGACAACTCCGCGGACGCCGCGAAGGTGGGTGCCGCGGCCCGGCAGTCCGCTGTCTACGTCCTGGCGCTGGAGCGGATCGCCGCGATGACCGAGGGCGCCGAGGTGGGACACCGGGTGCTGCTGGTCTGCCCCAAGGACTTCTCCAACCTCCCGACCGCCTCGGTCGTGGACGTACGCAAACAGCGCGCCGTCACCCGGCGGCAGCTGACGAGGCTGACCCGCGTCGAGGACATCGCGGCGGCCCTGCCCGAGGGCACCACCTTCGATCCGGGCTGCTCGGCCGAGGACCTCGGCACCGCCGTCGAGGCCGTCCCCGCGGCGTACGCCCCGGAGTGCCTCGCGGCCTGCGAGCTGGCCTTCCACTGCCGGGCCAAGGCCCGCGCCGAGGGCGCGGTGGAGGCACTGGGCCGCAGCGTGCGGGGTGAGCTCGGGGGCCTGACCACGGTCGCCGGGGTGCTGGCCGCCGCGGCGGGCAAGGAGGGCGATCCCGCGGACCCGACGGTGGCCGCGCTGCGCAGGGCGGCGGCGCTGCGGGCCGAGGCCCTGGAGAGCGTGAGCGGCGGGGTTCCATGTCACTGATCAGCACCCTGGCCCGGCTGGAGGCGGTGGACAGCGGGCGGGCCCAGCCGCTGGCGACCGTCCGTCACCGGCATCTGACGGACCGGCCGCTCGTCCTGGTGCCCCTCACCACCGCCGGTGAGGCGGGCGCCCCGCTCGGCGCGCTGGTGGGCACGGACCGTGAGGCGCCCCGGCTGCTGTCGGTCTCCCAGCCGCGCGACCGCGATCTGCGGTTCGCCTTCCTGGCCGAGCTGGCGGAGGCGGTGCTGCCGCACATCGAGTCGTACGCCGATGTGGTCGAGCCCGCCGCCCGCAAGGAGACGGACCCGGAGACCGGCAAGAAGGTGGACGTCGAGGTCGAGCTGTGCACGGACGCGGCCCAGCTGATCGTGCCCAGCCGGGCCGGCGTCGAGTTCGTCCGGCTGCTGGGGCGGTCCATGCGGTTCCGGCGCACCGTGGAGGACGATCCGGACACTCCGTATCCGGCGCCTGCCCGGGTGCCGCTGCTGGGACGGTGGCTGACGCACTACGGGGAGCGGGCCCGGGTGCCGGGCTCGTCGCTGCTGCTCGCCACGACGGATCTGCTGAACCGCCACTGGGCGACGGGGCAGAGCAGCCTGGAGGACCAGCACCTCGGAGCGCTGCTCGCGTGGGTGGACCCGCCGGACGGCGGGTCCGGCGCCGAGGCGGCGCTCCGGGCGGAGCTGGAGCGGGACCGTGCGGGTCAGCTGGTCTGCCCTCCGGCGGGGCCGGCGACGGACCCGGCCTTCGACAACAAGCTGCTCGCGCCGGCGATCGAGCGGTTCGACCGCGCGCGCACGGCGCTGGCCGCCGCGGAGGACGGCCTCGACTTCGACGCCCGGCTCGGTGAGCAGAGCGACGCCGAGCGCGCGATCAGGTCGCTCCTCGCGGGGGTGCTGCTGCCCACCTGGGACGCGGTGTGGCGAGGGCTGGACCTCCTGCGGGAACTGCCGGAGGGGGCCAGGGCAGAGGACCGGTGGACCAGGGACCGCTGGTCCTTCACCGGCCACCGGGACCGGGTGCGGGCGGGGGAGCCGCCGCAGCCGCGCCGGGACGACGCGGTCACCGCCGCGCAGAAGCTGGCCTCCCGGGAGACGGCCCAGGCGCAGCTGGAGGCCCAGGAGGCGCTCGACGATCCGCTGGTGATGGCGGGCAGGCGGCTGGCCGGCGAGGCGTTCGTCGGGGAGGTGACGGACGTGGAGATGGCGTACAGCGAGTCGAAGCGGCCCTCCCCGCGCCCCCTGGTCACGGTGCGCACCTCCGAGCGCCCGCATCTCGGTGAGCGGACCAAGGTGTACCGCTCCCTGGACGGTGACCCAGTCAGATCACAGACGGCCGAGTTCGTGGCGTACGCCTCCGAGGACCCGGACGACGGCACGGTCGGCCTGGTGCTGCGGGTCACGGACCGGATGGGGCGGGGCAAGGAGCCCGCGCCCGGTTCGGTTCCCGAGCGGGGCGACCGTATCGCCTGGACCCTGTTCGAGCACGATCAGCGGGGCGGTCCGAAGCTGCCTGACCCGGAGAACACCCCGTGGACCCACGGCGGCCCGCCGGGGGCGGGTGGCGGACCCGCCGAGCAGCCGGACGCAGTGACCGCGGAGGACCTCCTGTGACAGCCGTTCTCGATCCGGGCGCCGCGGCGGCCCGGGCGACCGACGCGATCCTCGGCGACACCCTGCGCGGCAGCGCGCGCGGCATCGTGGTGGACTCCCCGCCGGGCGCGGGCAAGTCGACGCTGGTGGTGCGGGCCGCGCTGGAGCTGGCCGCGGCGGGCCGTCCGCTGATGGTGGTCGCGCAGACCAATGCCCAGGTGGACGACCTGGTGGTGCGGCTCGCGGAGAAGGAACCGGGGCTGCCGGTGGGGCGGCTGCACAGCAGCGACTCCGATCCGTACGACAAGGCGCTGGACGACCTGGAGAACGTACGGAAGTCGGCGAAGGCCGCCGATCTGGCGGGCCTGGACATCGTCATCTCCACGGCGGCGAAGTGGGCGCACGTGAAGAACGTGGAGCCGTGGGGGCACGCGATCGTCGACGAGGCGTACCAGATGCGGTCGGACGCCCTGCTCGCCGTGGCCGGGCTGTTCGAGCGGGCGTTGTTCGTGGGGGACCCCGGGCAGCTGGACCCGTTCTCGATCGTGGGCGCCGACCAGTGGGCGGGGCTGTCGTACGACCCGTCGGCGAGTGCGGTCTCCACGCTGCTGGCGCACAACCCGGAGCTGCCGCAGCACCGGCTGCCGGTGTCGTGGCGGCTGCCCGCCTCGGCGGCGCCGCTGGTCTCGGACGCGTTCTACCCGTACACCCCGTTCCGCAGCGGTACGGACCACGGCGACCGGCGGCTGTCGTTCGGCGTGCCGTCGGACGGCTCAGGCCCGGACCGGGTGCTGGACGAGGCGGCGGAGTCCGGCTGGGGACTGCTGGAGCTCCCCGCGCGTCATACCCCGCGTACGGACCCCGAGGCGGTGCGGGCGGTGGCCCTGGTCGTCCGCAGGCTGCTGGACCGGGGCGGCGCCGCGACGAGCGAGCGGTCCCCCGGCCCGGTCCCGGTGACGGCGGAGCGGGTCGCGGTCGGCACGGCCCATCGCGACCAGGCCGCCGCCGTGCGGGCGGCGCTGGCGGAGCTGGGCGTGACCGGCGTGGCGGTGGACACGGCGAACCGGCTCCAGGGCCGTGAGTTCGACGTGACCGTGGTGCTGCACCCGCTGTCGGGCCGCCCGGACGCCACGGCCTTCCACCTGGAGACGGGCCGCCTGTGCGTGCTGGCCTCCCGGCACCGGCACGCGTGCGTCGTGGTCTGCCGTGCGGGGGTGGCGGACCTGCTGGACGAGCATCCGTCGACGGAACCGGTCCAGCTGGGCGTGACCGTGAAGTTCCCCGACGGCTGGGAGGCCAATCACGCGGTCCTGGCGCATCTCGCCGAGCACCGCGTGCATTGGGCGCCCTGATCCTGGGCAGCGCTCTTGCGCCGGGCTGGACAATGGAAGGTGGCCGTCCGGCCGTACGAGGAGGGAACACCACATGGCACAACCCGAGCGGGACGAGCGGCAGAGGCTGCGTCCCGCGCCTCTGCTCTTCGAGCCGTCGGAGGCGGCAGCCGATCCGGAGCACTTCTTCGACCTGGAGTCGATGGAGGACCCGAAGGAGCTGCTGGCCCGCGCGACGGAGCTGACGCTCGCCTTCAGGGCGGCGACCGACCGGGCCGTGGAGTTCCAGGCCGTGGCCGCCGCACAGCTCGCCGATCCGCGCCGCTTCGACCGCCTGACGCCCGCGGACATAGCCGCGCGCGCGGAGTGGACCGAGGACTACGCCAAGAAGATGATCGAGTTCGGCCGGTCCCTGCTGAGCGATCCCGCCCCCTGAGCCCCCGCGCCCGCCGGCTCCCGCGTCCTCGGCCCGGCCCGCCCGTGACCGGCCCCGGGTCCGGGCGGCCCCCGGCGCCGTGACCGGCCGGGTGGCGCCCGGCGCTCCGGTCACTCCGGGTACACCCGTGGCATATGCCCGGCGGGCAAGATACCGCTCACGTCTCCTCCTGTCAGGCGTTTCGCAACTCTCGGGAACAGGAGCGTCACGCCCGGTAGACATGACGACATGAGCGCATGGCTGAATGACGAAACGACCCTGAGAACCGGTGCCGCCCCGCGCCACGGTGTCGACATCTTCACCCTGCTGCGGGACCGCGCCGACAGCCGCGCGGCCGAGGACAGGGCGGCCCGCGTCACCGCGTCCGGCGCCGCCTGGCTGGCCGGTGCCTCGCCCAGTCCGCGCAGCACGCTCTCGCAGTGGGAGGCCCGTCCGGGTTCCCCCGGCGTCCTGCCGTGCGGTTCCTCCTTCGACGTCGTGAACGTCCCCGCCCTCTTCGGCAGGCGCATGCTGGAGCGGCTCTGGGCCGAGGGCCCCGGCTCGGGCCCCGTCGCCACGCACCGGGGCAGGATGCTGCTGTTCGCCGCCCCCGGCACCGCCCAGCGGCTGCCTTCCCTGCTGGCCTGGGAGGAGTGGGGTGCGGGCCCCGCCGACCGCCCCCGGACGGGCCGGGGCTGCCCGCCCCCGGTGCTGTGCCACGGCGCCGGGGACGCGGTCACCGTCCCCCCGCTGACCGGCGGCGCCGGCTCCGGCGGGCCCCGCTGGGTGGTCGCCCCGGACACCCGCGACCCCTGGCTGCCGGGCCCCGACGTACTGCTCTGGGCCTGCGTCCGGGTGGGCAGGTCGGCGGCCCCTTCGGTCACGGGGAATTCGATTTTTCCTCCCGCCGATCCGGGTGCTAATGTCTACGACGTCAGCAGGCGCCGCTAGCTCAGTTGGTTAGAGCAGCTGACTCTTAATCAGCGGGTCCGGGGTTCGAGTCCCTGGCGGCGCACAGACGGGAGAAGCCCCCTCGCTCACGCGAGGGGGCTTCTTCGTGCGCACGCCGGTTCCGCTCAGGTCCCCGTGGTGATCCTGACCGTCCAGGCTCCTGACCGCGTCCGGTCGGCGACGTCGATACGGACCCGCTCCCCCGGGACCGTGTAGCGCTCGCCCTCCCTCAGCGGCGCGTCCGCGAGGGGCGGGTAGACCGAGCGGTCCCAGCAGGCGTCGGAGTCGGGGTGGGTGTCCAGCACCTCGACGGGGCCGCCGCCGGACGGTGTCGCGTTACGGATGCGGTAGATGAGCACACCCTCGGTGCACGTCGTCCGGTCGTTGCCGACCGCGCTGCGGGCCTCGACGGCCAGGGCGCTGTCGATGCCGGTCCTGATGACCGCGAGCCGGGTCCCGAGGGAGGCGCCCTGCACGGGCACCTCCGCCATGGGCTCCAGGGTGAGGTCGGCGGCGCCCTGCACGCACACGATCTCCTGGCCGCCCAGCCAGCCGAGCTTCCACTTGTGCCAGCCGAACAGGTCCGGGGACAGCCCGAACTGGCTGCCCATCACGTCCCAGTCGCCGACATAGGTGTCCCAGTCGCCCTTGCCGTCCGCCGGCCGGTGATACAGGTCGGCCAGGTCGAAGACGTGTCCTGTCTCGTGCGCGAGGACGTTCCGGTCCGGCGGATGGTCCTCGAACACCGTGACCACGCGCCTGATGTCCGTACCGTCGGCGCGCAGCGGACGGTCGAAGTTGACGACCTTCGTGGCGTCGGAGTCCACGCCCGGTGCGTCCGGGTCGGCGACGAGGTAGACGATGTCGTACTCCGAGAAGTCGACCTGCTCGTCGGCCGCCTCGATCGCGTCCCGCAGATAGGCGCTGCGCTGCTTCGATCCCCAGTCCCGCTCTATGCCGTACCAGGTGGAGGGGCGCGGCATGCGGGTCCACCGCTTCTGCGGGTGGGCGCGCAGGGTGAACGTGCCGTACGAGGCGCGGTGGAAGAAGCGGGAGGTCGAGGGGAAGTAGTCGGCGGCGAGCATCTCGGGCGGCACGACGGGGTCGGAGTCGGGGAACGAGAGGAAGACCATGACCGCGTCGAGGCTGCGGTCGGGGCGGGGGTAGGCGTGGTTCCAGCTGTCGAGGCCGAGCGAGTGGTGCGCCCCCGTCCTCGGCAGGGCGCACGGTCCCGCGTCACGGGTCGCCGCCGCCGCGGGCCCGGCGACGAGTCCGGTGGCGGCGAGCGCCAGGAGGGACGTGAGGGCAGCCGCCACCCCGCGCAGACTCGGCCTCTCCACTCCCCCGGGTCCGTGCTGACGCGGCACATCTACCTCCGGGTGGCGACGCGGGACATCTCGTTCACCCTGTGCCGATTCGTGGGCGCATGCCCTGTTGTGCTGCCCCACACGGGTCAGCAGGGCGACTCAGCGCCCACCCGTGTCCCTCACAGGCAGTCACAACCAATCACCCGAACATCGGAAGAAAGCAATTCAACACATAAGCGATCATGTCTGAGCAAAGTGCATAACGATGTCAGGCGCTGGACAGGCGTGGGCCATGCGCGTGCCGCAGCCACGAAACGACGGCCGCGCTGGAACGGCCGGTACGCGACCCTCTATGCTTCACCTCGCTTTCCTGCGTGGTTCCCGCCTCTGGCACGGCGTTTCGCTCCACGCCTCTGCCCGGCCACATCTGTTCACGACAATCTGCACAGCGGGAGCGAGCGGTGAGCGGAACCTTCGAAGGGCCGGCGCACGCGGCGGGCACGGTCCCCGGGGCGGGACCGCCGGAGGTCACGGAACGTGATCATCAGCGGTCGGTCCTCGCCGAGCTGCGCGACTACCGGGCCGCGTTCATGGCGGCCGGGCTCGCGATGGCCGTCGTCGACCACCGTGGCCGGGTCGTCAGGGCGAACGACGCGCTGGGCGGGCTGCTCGGCGCCGACCCCGCATCCCTGGCGGGGCGGTCCGCGGCCGACCTCCTGGACCTCACCTCCGACCGCACCACCTGGCGCGCCTACAGCGAGGTCCTGGACGGCACCGGGCAGGGCTTCCGCCGCACCCGCCGGATCAAGCACGCCGACGGCCGCCCCCTGTGGGCCGAGGTCACCGTCGCGCCGGTGACCGGCTCCGCCACCGGCGCGGGGCGCGTCCTGCTCTCCGTCGCCGACGTCAGTGACCGGCGCGAGCTGCGGGAGCGGCTGCGCCACCTGCGGATACACGATCCCGTGACCCGGCTGCCCAACCGCACCCTGTTCTTCGAGCGACTGGCGGGCGCGCTGGAGACCCCGGCCGGCCAGGACGGCTCACCGGCCGGGCACGGCCGGATCGGGCTCTGCTACCTGGACATCGACGGCTTCAAGGCGGTCAACGACACCCTGGGGCACGGCACCGGCGACCGGCTGCTCGCCGCCGTGGCAGGACGGCTCACCGACTGCGCGGAGGCCGACGGCCACCCCACGGACGGCCGGGGCTCGGGCGGCCATCTGGTGGCCCGCCTCGGGGGCGACGAGTTCGCGATCCTGGTCGAGGACTCCTCGGGCCCGCGCCAGCTCACCGACCTCGCCCGCTCCGTGCTCGCAGCGCTCCAGCGACCCTTCGACGTGGGAGGTCACCGGCTGTCGGTCTCCGCGTCGATCGGGGTGGTGGAGCGGGCGTCGACGGGCACGTCGGCCACCGCCCTGATGCAGGCCGCCGACACCACCCTGTACTGGGCGAAGGCGGACGGCCGGGCGCGCTGGACCCTCTACGACCCCGAGCGCAACGCCAGCCGGATGACCCGGCAGGCCCTCTCCTCGACACTCGGCCCGGCCGTCGAGCGCGGCGAGTTCACGCTGGAGTACCAGCCGCTGGTGGGCATGGCCGACGAGGTCGTACGGGGCGTGGAGGCCTTGGTCCGCTGGAACCACCCGCGCTTCGGGCTGCTCGCGCCGAGCCGCTTCGTCCCGATCGCCGAGGAGGACGGCACGATCGTCCAGCTCGGCCGGTGGGTGCTGCGCACGGCCTGCCGCCAGGCCCGCCGCTGGCAGCTGGAACACCCGGACGAACCGGCGCTGTTCATCAGCGTCAACGTCGCCGTGCGGCAGGTCCGGGACTCCGACCTGGTCGGCGACGTGGCGGAGATCCTCGCCGAGACCGGACTGGAGCCGGGGCTGCTCCAGCTGGAGCTGACCGAGTCCGCGGTCATGGGGTCGTCCGGACGGCCGCTCCGGGTCCTCCAGGCGCTCAGCGACATGGGGGTGCGGATCGCGATCGACGACTTCGGCACCGGCTATTCCAACCTCGCCTATCTGAGCAGGCTGCCCGTCTCGGTGCTGAAGCTGGACGGCTCCTTCGTCCGCGGCTTCCGTTACGAGGACGGCGCGCACCCCAGCCCGGCCGACGAGACGATCGTCGAGGCCATGGTGCAGCTGGCGCACCGCCTCGGGCTGACGGTCACCGCGGAGTGCGTGGAGACCTCGGGTCAGGCGGAGCGGCTGCGCAGGATCGGCTGCGACACCGGGCAGGGATGGCTGTACTCGCGTGCGGTGGCACCGGAACGGATCGCCGAGCTGATCGGCACCAGAGGCGTGGAGAGCTGACCTCAGCCCGCCGTGGGCAGTCCGTAGGCGTCGGCGATGAGTTCGTACGACCGCAGCCGGGCCTCGCCGCCGTGGGCGTTGGCCGTGATCATCAGCTCGTCCGCCCCGGTGCGCTTGGCCAGATCGTCCAGTCCTCCGCGGACCTCGTCCGCCGTGCCGTGGACGATGTCCTTCAGCCAGCCGTCGACGAACTCCCGCTCCATGGGGCTGAAGGAGTACGCCTCCGCCTCCTCGGGGCTGGGCACGAGGCCCGGGCGTCCGGTGCGCAGCCGGACCATCGACAGCGCGCCGGTCAGCACCTGGCGCCGGGCCTCGCGCTCGTCGTCCGCCGCCAGCGCGGCCACCCCGATGAGGGCGTAGGGGGCGTCGAGCACGGCGGAGGGCTTGAAGGACTCGCGGTACAGGTCCAGGGCCGGCACGGTGTTGCGGGCCGAGAAGTGGTGGGCGAAGGCGAAGGGCAGCCCGAGGACACCGGCGAGGCGGGCGCTGAAGCCGGAGGATCCCAGCAGCCAGACCGGCGGGCGGCCGGGCGACTGGACGCCCCCGGGCGAGGTGGCCTGCACGGGCCCCGGGACGGCGTGGATACGGGCATAGGGGTGCCCGTCGGGGAAGTCGTCGTCCAGGAAGCGGGTCAGCTCCGCCAGCTGCTGGGGGAAGTCGTCCGCGCCTTCGTTCAGCCGGTCGGTGCGGCGCAGGGCCGCCGCGGTGGCGCCGTCGGTGCCGGGGGCGCGGCCGAGGCCGAGGTCGACGCGTCCGGGGGCCATCGCCTCCAGCGTGCCGAACTGCTCGGCGATCACCAGGGGGGCGTGGTTGGGCAGCATCACCCCGCCGGAGCCGAGCCGGATCCGCTCGGTGTGGGCGGCCAGGTACGCCAGGATCACGGCCGGCGACGAGGAGGCCACCCCGGGCATGGAGTGGTGCTCGGCGACCCAGTAGCGGTGGAAGCCGCGCCGCTCGGCGAGCGTGGCGATGTCCACGGCGGTGCGCATGGCCTGGGTCGCGGTGCGGCCCTGGCCCACGGTCACCAGGTCGAGGACGGAGAGAGGCACGGGGGCCGTTCCGCCTGCGGTGCCGCGAATCTCGTCGCCTCGGTTCTCGTCCACGTGTTCGGCCTCTCCGGTGCTGCGTCTGCGTATCGGAGGTGCCAACAGGAGGATGACTCCGCTTATTCCCCCGGACTCACCCGGGCACGGCCGGTCCGGTGACCCGCAGGCGCCTGGCGTCCGCTACTCGCGCACCTCGATGCCCCGGGGCTCGGCCGCACCCAAGGGGGGCTCGCGGGTCGCGAACAGCGTGCCGAGGGTGGGCGCCCAGATCCGGCGGTCGGTGAGCCGCAGGCCCTCCCAGACCGTCACCTGGTTCGCGGTGAGCACCGGCTTCCCGAGGAGCTGCTCCAGCTCGGGGACGTGCGCGGCGGTGTGGAGGGCGTTGTCGGGGAGCACCACCACCTCCGCGTCGGGGTGGTCGCCCGCGACGGCAAGCTCCTTCACCAGCTCCACGTCGGCGGCGGCGGCCTCGGAGGCCCTGATCAGCCCGCTGCCCCGGACGGCGGTCACCTCGAGGCCGCCGGACTCCAGGAAGCCGGCGAACAGCGCGGCGAGGTCCTCGGGATAGCTCGCGGCCACGGCGACCCGGGTGGCGCCCAGCTCGCGTGCCGCGTGCACGAAGGCGAAGGACGCACTGGAGGCGGGCAGCCCCGCGGCCCTCGCCAGCCCCGCGATCTGTTCGTGGCCGCCGTCCCAGCCATAGACGAAGCTGCCGCCCGTGGAGGCCCACACCACGGACTCGGCGCCGGCCAGCCGGAGTTCCTCGACCCCGGCGGCGAGCCGTTCGGGAGCCCCCGCCGCGCGAAGCGCCTCGACGGTGCGGGAGTCCCCGTCGGCGTCGGTGTGGAACAGCGGCACCCTGATGTCGCTGTCGAGCATGACCTCGATCCGCGGGAAGTCGTCCTCCGCGGCCTGGCCAGGGTAGAGAAGTCCTACGGTCGTCATGTCCATCCTTCCGTGCGTCCGGATGTCCTGCTGCCGCTCGTGTCACCGCTGCCCCTGCCTGGGACAAGTATTCCCCTTCAGGCCGTGTGTCGTCGCCCGCAACCGCTCTGACCTGCGGTTCTCTCAGCAGCGCCGGCGTCCTGTTGACGCGCCTGCGCACCGGTGCCAGCGTGGTGGTTCCTGATGACCACTCCCCTGATCCTCGTGCTGGGCACCGACCCGCCGCCACGCCTGGGCCGGCTCACCGGGCGGGCCCGCGTCCGGTACGCCGACGGGCGGACGCTGGCCGGGCAGCTCCCGGACGCCGATGTCCTGCTCGTCTGGGACGTCACCTCGGACGCCGTCCGCGAGGCCTGGCCGGGCCCCGGGCGACGGCCGGGCTGGGTGCACACGGCGAGCGCCGGGGTGGACCGGCTTCTCTGCCCCGAACTCGCCGCCTCCCCCACCGTCGTCACCAACGCCCGGGGTGTCTTCGAGCTCCCGATCGCCGAGTACGTCGCCGGGCTGGTACTCGCCTTCGCGAAGGACCTGCCCCGCACGCTGGAGTACCAGCGGCACCACCGATGGCAGCACCGCGAGACCCGTGCGCTGGCCGGGAGCCGCGCCGTGGTCGTCGGGGCCGGCCCCATCGGCCGGGAGATCATGCGGCTGCTGCACGGCCTCGGCGTGCGGGTGGCGCTCGTCGGGCGCACGGCACGGCGCACGATCCACGGCGCCGGGGATCTGGACCGGCTGGCGGCGGGCGCGGACTGGGTGATCGGCGCGGCCCCGCTGACGGAGGAGACACGGGGGATGTTCGACGCGCGCTTCTTCGGGCTGCTCCAGCCCTCCGCGCACTTCATCAACGTGGGCCGGGGCCCGCTGACCGTGGAGGACGACCTCGCCGAGGCACTGCGCAGGCACTGGATCGCGGGTGCCGCTCTCGACGTGTTCCAGGAGGAGCCGCTGAGCCCCGCCGACCCGTTGTGGGAGGTGCCCGGACTGCTGATCTCCCCGCACATGAGCGGGGACACCGCCGGCTGGCGCGACCGGCTGGGCGAGCAGTTCGTCTCGCTGTACGAGCGCTGGGCCGCCGGGGAGCCCTTGCCCGGCACGGTGGACGTTCAGCGGGGTTACGTACCTTCCACGGACATCCCGTAACTGCGGTCCGGTGGTGAGGGACGGTCATGAACCCGCCCTCCACGGGGAATACGCCCCGCACACCGGTCGTCGCCCTGCGCCCACATCGAGACACGGAAAGGTCTCCCTCCGGCCACCGTTGGGTTACATGGCGGCGCGACCTGCATAAGAGGCCTGGATCGGGCAGGTGCTCACCCTGTCCGGACTGTTCGACACCCCGATTTCTCCAGGAGATTGCGAACCATGGCTGACTTCCCTCACCTGTCCCGTCGGAGCTTCCTCAATCGATCGGCGGCGGTGGGAGGTCTGCTCGTCGTCCCCGGACTGCTCAGCGCGTGCAGCAAGACCGACGCCGGCGCCGCGGACGGTGAGGGCGCCCTCGACAAACTCCGCAAGCAGGGCTTCGTGCGGGTCGCGTACGCCAACGAGGCCCCGTACGGCTACCTGGAGGGCAAGGAGCTCAAGGGCGAGGCGCCCACCCTGCACCGGGAGATATTCAAGGCGCTCGGCGTGGACGAGCTGAGGCCCACCCTGTCGGAGTGGGACGGGCTGATCCCCGGTCTCCAGGCCGGGAAGTACGACGTGGTGAGCGCGGGCATGGCCATCACGCCCGAGCGCTGCGCCAATGCCCTCTTCTCCGAGCCGGAGTTCATCTCCCCGACCGCCCTCATGGTGAAGAAGGGCAACCCGAAGAAGCTGACCGACCTGGCGTCCGCCAAGGCCGCCGGCGTCACGGTCGGCGTGATGTCGGGTGCGGTCGAGGCCTCGTACGCCAAGGGCGCCGGCATCGCCGAGGGGAAGATCAAGACGTTGCAGAAGCCGCAGGACGGTGCGGACGCGGTCAAGGGCGGCCGGATCGACGCCTTCCTGCTCACCGGCATCTCGCTGCGCTGGCTCGCCAGGACCAACCCGGAGACCGAGGTCACCGAGGCCTTCGTCCCCGAACTGGACGGGGTACAGCAGTTCTCCCCGGGCGGTGCGGTCTTCCGCCAGGGCAACGAGGACCTGCGGGACTCCTTCAACCGCGAGCTCAAGAAGATCGTCTCCGACACGTCGCGTTACGTGAGCCTGCTCCAGGAGTACGGCTTCGGCGCCACGGAGATCCCGCCCGCCACACTGAAGACGGCCGACCTGTGCAAGGGCTGACGGGGGCTGAGCACACCGTATGAGTGACTTCTTCTCCACGTTCCTCGACGAGTTCCCCCAGGTCGGCGCCGGCCTGTGGGTGACCGTCGAGGCCACCGTCCTGGGCGCGTCGTTCGCCCTCCTCCTGTCGTTCGCCCTCGGCCTGGCGGCGGGGAGCAGGCTGCTGCTGGTGCGCGGGGTCTCCCGCACCGTCGTGGAGTTCTTCCGCGGCACCTCGCTCTACATCCAGCTGTTCTGGCTCTACTACGCGATGCCACAGCTCACGGGGTACGAACTCTCGCCGCTGCTCTGCGGCGTCGTGGCCTTCGGCCTCAACTACGGGGCCTACGGCTCCGAGATCGTGCGCGGCGCGATCAACTCCGTTCCCCGCGCGCAGTACGAGGCGGCCGTGGCACTGAACATGTCGCCACTGCACCGGATGCGGAAGGTGATCCTTCCGCAGGCCTGGGTGCAGATGATCCCGTCCTTCACCAACCTGCTGATCCAGCTGCTGAAGTGCACGCCGCTGCTGTGGCTGATCTCGGTGGCCGACCTGATGACGGTGATCCAGCAGATCCGCGACCGCACCGGTGAGACGCTCGTGGCGTATCTGACCCTGCTGGCGGTCTACTTCGTGCTCGCCTACGCGCTGACCCTGCTGATGAATCTGCTGGAACGCGCCGCCAAGCGGCGGCTCGGCCTGCACACGGGCGCGAAGAGTCTGCTCAGGTCCCGCAGCGCCGAACCCGCGACGACGGCCGGAGGTGCCCGGTGAACCAGGGATTCGACTGGGATGCCGCCGGGGACGTCCTCCCCCTGCTGCTCGAAGGATTCCGGGTCACCCTGCTGGCGACCGTGCTCGGCACGCTCGTCGCGGCGGTGCTCGGCCTGGCGATCGCGGTGGCCGCACGGGCCCCGTCCCGCTGGGTGACCGCGCCCGTCAAGGCGGTGATGGAGTTCGTCCGCGCCACCCCGCTGCTGGTCCAGCTGGTCGGCGCGGCGGCCCTCTTCACCTCGGTGGAGCCGCTGACCATCGGAATCGTGGTCCTGGGGATCCACTACGCCACGTACACCTCCGAGGTGTACCGGGCCGGGATCGACGGGGTGCCCAAGGGTCAGTGGGAGGCCTGCCGGGCGCTCTCGCTGCCGCCCCGGCGCACCTGGCAGGCGGTGATCCTGCCGCAGGCGATCCGCAATGTGCTGCCCGCCCTCGGCAACTACGCGATCTCGATGTTCAAGGAGACCCCGTTCCTCGCCGTGATCATGGTCCAGGAAATGGTCTTCGAGGCCCGGAAGTACGGGGCCGACCACTTCGCGTACACCGAGGCGTTCACGCTCGCCGGCCTGGTCTTCCTGGTCGCGAGCTACCCCACCTCGCTGCTGATGAGAAAGCTGGAGAAGCGTCTTGGCCACTGAACCCGCCCCCCTCAAGGAACCCGCGGACGCGGCTGCGGACCCCCTGGCCACAGGCGTCGAGCCGCTGGTCCGCTTCGACAAGGTCGTCAAGCGCTACGGGGACCATGTCGTCCTGGACGAACTGGACTTCACCGTGCGGCGCGGCGAGCACGTCACGCTGATCGGCCCCAGCGGCTCGGGGAAGACCACCATCCTGCGGCTGCTGATGACGCTGGAGAAGGTCAGCGACGGCGTGATCTGGGTGGACGGTTCGCCGCTCACCCATGTGCGGACGCCGTCCGGCGCGCTGAAGGCCGCGGGCGAGAAGGAGCTGCGCGCGTCCCGGAAGAAGATCGGGATGGTGTTCCAGCAGTTCAACCTCTTCCCCAACATGAAGGTGCTCCAGAACATCACGGAGGCCCCCGTCCACGTGCTCGGCATGGACCGGGACGAGGCGGAGGCGCGGGCCCGGGACCTGCTCGACATGGTCGGGCTCTCCGGCAAGGTCGACGCCCATCCCTCGCAGCTCTCCGGGGGCCAGCAGCAGCGCGTCGCCATCGCCCGCGCCCTGGCGATGCGGCCGGAGATCCTGCTGCTCGACGAGGTGACGTCGGCACTGGACCCGGAGCTGGTGGCGGGTGTGCTGGAGCTGCTGTCCGAGATCGCCCGGAACACCGACATCACGATGCTCTGTGTGACCCACGAGATGAATTTCGCCCGGGACGTCTCGGAGAAGGTGCTGATGTTCGACGCGGGACGGATCGTGGAGTCCGGATCGCCCGAGAAAATATTCTCCGCTCCCGAGCACGAACGCACACGCGAATTCCTGAGCGCGGTGCTGTGACCTCACCCAGGGCGGCGCGTCCATGACATGGGCATATGCCGAAGGAAAACGCCCCGGCCATCACGGCCGGGGCGTGTCATGAAGTAGTCAACACCCCCTCCGATCCGGCCTTTTGGCCACTATCGTGGGCCAGGAGCTTGTGCCCACCACCTGGTAGAGGCCCTGGAGGGGTAACCGTGGCGTTGAAGCCCGAGCCGAAGGCGCCGTTCCATTCGGTGCAGTACGCCCTGCGTGTGCTCGAATCCGTGTCCACGCACGGCGACGGGGTCACGGACGTCCAGCTCTCCCGCGAGACGGGGCTGCCCCGCGGGCATCTGACCCCCCTCCTGCTGACCCTGCGCCGCGAGGGCTACGTCGAGCAGGTCGCCGACGGCGCGTACGTCGTCGGTGCCTCCCTCCTGGAGCTCGGCTCCGGCGCCGCGCGCAGGCGCGCCCTGGAGGCGAAGCTCCACCAGACGCTGGTGCAGCTGCGTGACTCGGTCGGCGCGGCGGTCTACGTCAGCCGGTACGTCGACGGGGAGATCCGGGTCACGCAGGTGGCCGACGGACCGCGCACCCCCGCCGTCAACGAGTGGGTGGACTTCCGCTCGGCCGCGCACGCCAGCGCGATCGGCAAGTGCCTGCTGACGCAGCTCGACCAGAACGGCCGGCGCGACCATCTCTCCCGGCACCGGATCGCACGGCTGACGTCGCGGACCATCACGAACGAGAAGGTGCTCTTCTCGAAGCTGGACAGCCAGCCGGCGACGGTGCCGGTCCTCGACCTCCAGGAGTACGCCGTGGGCACGGTGTGCGCGGCGGTTCCCCTGACCGCGGGCTCGTCGGCGGGATGCCTGGCGCTCTCCCTGCCGATCGAGCACGCGCACCGGCTGCGGGAGGCGGCGGCCACGCTGAACCGGCGCGCGGCCCCGGTCCTGCTGTCGATGGCCCTCTGAGCCGGACATCCGTGCCCTCGGCGGGTGGCCACCGCCACCCGCCGCTCGGTATACATGACCTGCGGGCCCGCAGGTCAGGGGCGGGCCCGCGCATCGGGTCGCCGTCCCGCCCCCACCGCCGCCCCGCGTGACCGCGCGGTCACCCGCCGGGCCCGAAGGCTTACGGGCCGCGGGCCGGGAGCGGCCCGGACGGACCATGGCGCGGGTGTGGGGAAGGCCACCCCGGGGGCGGGTGGGCACGTGTCATCAGCACCCCCGCGGACCAGGTATTATTTTCGAGTCAGCAGGCGCCGTTAGCTCAGTTGGTTAGAGCAGCTGACTCTTAATCAGCGGGTCCGGGGTTCGAGTCCCTGACGGCGCACAGACACCACAGTGGGCGGTCTCCTTCCGAGGAGACCGCCCACTGTGCGTCGCACGGTCGGAACCGCGTCAGAACTGCGCCGAACGCGTCAGAACTGCACGTCGGAGCAGGCGTAGAAGGCGTTGGTGGTGTCCGCCACGTTCCACACGGCCAGGATGATGTGCTTCCCGGTCTTCTGGGTGGGGATGGTGCCCTGGTGGGTGAGCGTGGCCGGGGGCTGCTGGTTCCCGTACGGCACCGTCATGAAGGGCTGCGACTCCAGGGCCGCCCTGGTCAGCGGCTTGGTGGGGTCCCAGCCGTTCTTGGTGATGTAGTACCGGAAGTCACTCGTGGAGTGGCGGGCCGTGAACTGCCAGCGGAAGCTGTAGCCCTGTCCGGCGGTGACCTTGGTGGCGGGCCAGCCGCCGCCGCGCGGGTCGTCGAGCTGGGCGAACTGGCTGTTCCCGCCGGAACAGATCTTGCCGTCCGCCGGTCCTGCCGCCGGGAAGCCCTTGGGCCCCTCGACGCTCTGCGGCTCCCACTGGATGTTGCCGCAGTTGGTGACGGTGCCGTTGGCGCAGAGCTTCTGCCGGCTGATCGGTGAGTCCGTGTACCCATGGCTGCTCGCGCTGCTGGTCGCGAACATGGAGGCGCCGGCTATCGCCAGGCCGATGACGGCCGCGCTTGCCCTTTTCCGCATGCTGTGTCGCTCCTCGAGAACGTGGGGGAGGTTCTGGGGCTCTGCTGCGCGCATGTTTCTTGCGGTCTAGACCAAGTCCAGATTATTGACGGGCCATGAACATGTCCAGACCAATGTGGGTACTGTTTCAGCGCGCGCCTCCCTGTCGCGGAGAGCGTTCAGGCTCCTTCCCCGCCGCTGCGTCCCGTGTAGAACGCCACGGTCAAGTCTCTGACCAGGGCCTTGTGTTCGTAGGCGTCGAGCTCGACGATGCCGCGCGCGGTCAGCCGGCCCACGGTGTCGTCCACCGCGTCCACGACCGAGCTCAGCACGCCGTCGCGGTGCTTGGCGTCGAGGGCCGCCACCCGGCACCGCTGCATCGCCGCAGCGACCTCGGGGGCGTACTCGATGGCGGTCGGCTGCGCGGAGTACACCTCGATGCCCACCGGCACGCAGTCCGCCTTCAGCATCCGGGTCAGCGCGTTCCCCACCGCCTCGGCGTCGCGCAGGGTGTGGGTGTCCTCGTGGAAGGCGTCGGCGGGGAGCTGGGAGAGCACCCGGGCCAGCGCCGCCTCGACCTGGTCACGCAGATAGCACTCGTGGTCCGCGACCCCGAGGGTGGCCCGCGCGGTGTCCTTCACCCGCCACACCACGAGCACGACCGCCCGCAGCGCGGTGCCGTTCGCGTCCACGGCGGGAAGCGGGTCACTGCGCCAGTGCCGCAGCCGCACGTCGACGCGGCGGCGCAGCAGGAGCGGCGAGATCCACAGCAGGCCGGTGCGCCGGACGCTGCCCCGGTACTCGCCGAAGAGCGTCAGCACCGAGGCGTGCCCGGCCCGGCCCCGCCCGAGACCGCCGAGCGCGAACAGCACCAGGGTCACCAGCAGCGCGAACAGCGCCCAGGTCCCGATGCCGATGCCCTCGTACGGGCGCGTCCCGAGTCCGAGCCGGGCGGTCACGGCGGCGGGCAGCACACCCTGCCACGCCAGCGCGGCGAGCCCGGCGGCCGTCCCCAGCGCCGCGGTCAGGAGCGCGACCCAGCCGGGCAGCACGGGTCCGGGCCGTTCGGCGAGCCGGGGGTCCGCGAGCGGCGCGGGCCTGGTGGAGGTCTCCGCCTGGGGGGAGCGCGGCAGGGGCGGGCGCCGGGCACCGGGCCGCCGGGTGAAGGCGGTCCCTGTCAGGGGGACGGCGCCTCCCCGGGCGGTGGACCCACCGGTCCCGTCGCCGCCACGGTCCTCGTCGCGGAAGAGCAGGTGCACGGGGATGGGGGCGGTGGTCTCGGTGGTGATGACGGGCTGCCTGCGACCGGCACCCCACCAGGCCACGGGGTCCGCGGCGCCCACCCCGATGGTCACCGGGGCACGCTCCTCCCCGGCCGGGAGCCGCGTGCGGAGGCCGGGTCCGCCGGGCTCGCTCATCCGGCCCGCCGGGACGTCGTCCTCGCTCCGGCCGTCGACCACCGCGCCGGGGGTCTCGTCCAGGGACACGAGAGGGAAGTCGCCCACGGGCACGGCGGCCCGGCCCACCTCGGCCACCGCGTCCAGAGCCGGACCGAGGTCCGGCGGGATGTCCTCGGCCTCCTCCCGGGCGACCTCCACCCGAACCGCACCCGTCCCCACCGCGTCCACCCGATCCCCGTCCGGCACGGGCTCCTCAGCCCGAGGCACCTCCGCAGGGGTCGCGTACGCCGGGGGCACGTCCGGCAGGGGAACCTCCGTCCGGGCTGCCTCCGTCCGCAGCGCGTACGCCGGGGACGCGTCCTCCTGGAACACCCCCTTCCGGGGCGCGCCCACCGGCTGCTCACCCACGCGAGACACCTCCGTGGAAAGCTCCTCCGCCGGGTCCGCGTCCTCCCGGACCGCGTCCGTCGGGAGCCCGCCCGCCGACTGCCCGTCCTCCTGGGACACCTGCGCCCGAAACGTGTCCTCCCGGGGCGGGTCCCCCGGGAGAGCCCGCACCGGCATCTCTCCCGTGAGCGCTTCCGCCGCGAGCACCTCCCCCGGGAACGGCTCCCGGGGCGGGTACGCCTCGGCGGACAGCTCCTCGGCGTACGGCTCCCCGGCGTACGGCTCCTCGGCCGGCTGCGCCGCGGAAGGCGCCGCCGCCGGGCGCGGCCTCTCGGACTCAGGCACGGGCACGGCGTCCGGCCCGGTCGTCTCCACCGGTCCCGGCGCCGCCGCCCCGGGCACCTCCGTCACGAACACCCCCGGCACCTCGCCGGGCACACCCCCCGAGCCCGGCCCGGGCAGGACCACCCGCGCGTCCCGCTCGCCCAGCTCGTCCCACTCGCCCCGTACGTTCTCCGTGGATCGCATTCCCGCCTCCGTCATGTCCGTTACGTCGTTGCAGCCGTCACGCGAAGAGCCGTCGCCATGTCTCCGGCCCCGGGTATCCGTCGGCCGCGCTCCCGCTCCAGCCCTGGGCCTTCTGGAAGGCCTCGACGTTGCGGCGGTCGGCCTCCGTCCAGCGCGGGCCGGGGCCCGTCACGTAGTGCCTGCCGTATCCCTTCTTCACCAGCTGGGTCCCGAGCTTCTGGACGTGGCTGCTGGACTTCCCCGGGGCGAAGTAGCTCCTGCCGGGGTACGGCACGGCCCCGTTCGAGCCGGTGCCGGTCCCGGCGGCGGGGATCGCGCGGCCGGTGCCCTTGACCAGCAGGCTCCAGGTGCCCGGGCCCGGGATGCCGTCCGCCTCCTTGCCCTTCCACCCCTGCGCCAGCTGGAAGGCCTGCGTCGCCCGCTTGTCCGCGTCGCTCCAGCGCGGCCCCGCGCCGTCTTTGTAGAAGCGCTTGCCGCCCTGGGCGATGAGCATCTGCCCGAGCCGGGTCACATGCGCGTTGTCCGCGCCGGGCCCGAACTTCGTGGCGCCCGGGAAGGCGGTGGCCGTGCCGCCCACGTCGCTCCCGCTGACCACGCCCTTGTAGCGATAGGCCACGTACTTGGAGGAGTTGCTCCAGTACGCCATCGGCGTCGTCGCCTTGCGCGCGTGCGGGCGGGTCTGCTCGTACGCGACGTAGTGGGTGTGCGTGTGGTCGCTCCAGCCCCCGAAGATCGTGACGTGCGACCCCACGGCCGGGTCGGCCAGGTTGTGGAAGAGCAGGATGTCGCCGGGCTGCAGATCGGCGCGGGCGATCTTCGTGCCGAAGGTGGCGAGACTGCCGGTCCATTCGTTGGCCGCGAGGTTCCAGGCCATGGACACGAAGCCGGAGCAGTCCTGCCGGTATCCGTCCGACCAGTACGCCGTCATGTCGTACGGGACCTTCGCCGTCACCCACGTCTTGGCGCGGTTGATGATGTCGGCCCGCGTCGTCGTGCGCAGCGCCGAGCCGGAGTCGGCCGGCGGCCCCGAGGACCCGCCGTTGTTCAAGGGCCCGGCCTGCCCCTGCGGCGTGACCGGCTGGGGGTCGGCCGCCGTGTCCGCGCGGCCCTTCGCCCCGGCCGCGGTCGCTGCGGCCTGCCCCGCGCCGCAGGACAGCACCACACCCGCCGCGGTGACCAGCACCAGCGCGCGCCGCGCGCCGCGCGCGGCCGGATGTCCGCCGTGGCGCGCGGGCAGCGCCGCGGCCGTGCGCCGTCGCCGGGCGCAGCCCGGACAGCCGCAGTCGGCAGCGGGCTCGTACTCCTCGAAGACCGGCACAGTCATGCGGCTCCTCTTCCCCTCGGCGGTCGTCCAGATCGTCCGTGCGTCAACGTTCCCGACATATCTCATGGTGACGGACTAAAGGGAAAAAACGACCATCCGACAGGCCGTGCCGGAGAGGAATTGGTCAGGAGCACACCCGCCCATCGGGTAATGTTCTCCAGGTCAGCAGGCGCCGTTAGCTCAGTTGGTTAGAGCAGCTGACTCTTAATCAGCGGGTCCGGGGTTCGAGTCCCTGACGGCGCACGCATGAGAGAGGCCCCTTCACCGAGTGTGAAGGGGCCTCTTCCATGTCCGCTCGGCGCACAGGCCCCCCCCGGGCGCCCTTCGCCGCCTCCGTGCGCCGCCTCCATCGAAAGCACGCACATCGCACATATGCCTGGTAACCACCAGGTTTCACCCTTGCTCTCATGCCGCGTATCGGACAACCTGACCAGGTGTCGTCCGGGGACCGACGGAACTCCCGGCCGGGGGGAAGCGGGTTCGGCCGCCTCACGGGGGTGGGGAACCCGCTCGGATACACGCACGTGAAAGTCACGCAGCGTCGCTGCGTGTGGGGGACCATGACGTCGACGCCGTCAGGCGACCGGCAGCACGACGACCCCGCCCGGACGGTGCGGCTGCGGTTACCTCCGCAGCCGGGCGGTCGAGGCGGCGGCCCCAGGCCCCGCCCCGCTGCGACTACGAGCACCACAGCCGGCTCGCCGGGCCTCCGACCCAGCCGGAAGCCGGCCGGCCCTACACGGTGCGCTACCGCTCGCTCCCTGTCGCAGGAGACGCACCGGATACGCGCGGCCCTGCTGCTGGGGGCCGCACCGCTCGTCTCGCTGGGCCTCTGCTGGACGAGGGCGACGACCCCGCCGTGAAGGAGGTCTGCTCCCGCCTCCGGGTGCACCACTTCTCCCGCAAGGGCGTGGCCCGCTGGAACCCCCTTGTGCCGCCGTAACGGTCGAAATCCATCCTGGCACAGCGGGAGGGGCCCCGGACGCTCCCGCACGGATCCGGACATCCTGCCGGAAAACCTCCGGCCTGCGCGGCTCGTCCCCCTACAGTGGCCAGTCGGCACGACGATCCGACCTCCCGCGCCGTACCCCCGCTACTCCCGCAGCCGGGGCCGCCGCGGTCGAGGGCCGGCCCGGCCGGCGGCTCCGAGGGGAGCGGCCGGCCGGGCCGGGCTGTGACGCCGGCGCTGCCGGGGCGACTCAGGCGCCGCTCCGCGCGCCGTCCTTCTCCGCCGTGAGGTACGCCGAGACCACGACGTTGGCCGTGTACGCGTGGGACGCGCGGTCGTACGTGCCACCGCAGGTGATCAGCCGGAGCTCGGCCCGGCCGTCCTCGCGCTGTCCGTACGCCTTCTGCGCGTCGAAGCGTGCCCGGGTGAAGACCTGGACGTCGTCGATGGTGAATTCGGCGATCTTGCCGTCGGACCTGCTCACCCGGACCTTCTCACCCGGCCGGGCCGCGCTGAGTCCGTAGAAGACGGCGGGCTTCGTCTCGGTGTCGACGTGACCGACGAAGAGCGCGGCGCCCTCCGTCCCGGGCTCGGCGCCCTGGCCGTACCACCCGACCGCTCCCGGTGCCGAGAACGGCGGGGGCTCGATGGCCCCCTCGTCGTCCAGTCCGCGCCGCACGATCTTCGCGTCGATCCCGATGGAGGGGATCTCCACGCGCTGCGGCGCGGCCCCGTCGAGCGGGTCGTGGGGAGGGGGCAGTGGTGCGCCCAGGGGGCGCCCGACCGCCGCGACGTCACCGGTCGTCGGGGCCGAGTTGCCGGCGGTGGCCGCGCGGCCCCACAGCCACAGTCCCAGCAGGAGGACGGCCCACGCGACACCGGTGAGCAGACGTCCTGTTCCCGCGGGACGGTCAGGGGCGGACATGTCAGCCCTGCGCCGCGCGGCGGCGCCGCACGCTGCGGAACGCCACGGCCACGGCCGCGACGGCGCCCAGGCCGAGCCCGATCACCGCGTGCCGGGTGCCGGGGCCCTCGTCGGCGGCCTCCTCGGCGAGCACCGCCGTGCCGCCGCCACCCGCTCGTACCGGGGCGATGGGCGAGGGCCTGCTGTGGTGGACGACGGTGACCGTGCCGGTGGCCTTGCCGTGGCCGTCCTTGCAGGTCACCCAGACCTCGTAGTCGTCGGGTGCGGCGTCGGAGCGGATCCGGGCACGGGCGACGAGGTCCTTGCCGTCGCCCCGCTCGAAGCGGGCCTCGGAGTCGAACGCCTCGGAGTTGCCCCGGGCCGACCTGCCCTTGCCGCAGATGTCGACCCGGAGTTCCACCTCCCCGCCGGGGGAGACCCTGGACGGGCTGACGGAGACCGTCCCCGAGTGCTTCTCTTCCCTGGAGTCGTCGCTCTTCGATTCGGCCAGGGCGGCGGACGCGGGAAAGGCTATCGTCGCGGCCGCCACTGCGGCACAGAATGTGATGGGCAGTGAACGCATCGTAAACCTCCTAGGGGAAGGTTCACGCTCCGGGCGGCATCCCGCATCCGCTGTAGCCCGGTCGGGTTACGTGGCGGGCAGGTCGACCAGCTCGACCAGGTCGGCGATCGAGTCGACGACCGTGGAGGGCCGGAAGGGGTAGCGGTCCATGTCGTCCACCGTGGTGAGGCCGGTGAGGACCAGGAAGGTCTGCATCCCCGCCTCCAGCCCCGCCAGCACGTCGGTGTCCATCCGGTCGCCGATCATGGCGGAGGTCTCGGAGTGGGCGCCGATGGCGTTGAGCCCGGTGCGCATCATCAGGGGGTTGGGCTTGCCCGCGAAGTAGGGCGACTTGCCGGTGGCCTTGGTGATCAGCGCGGCGACCGAGCCGGTGGCCGGCAGCGGGCCCTCGGCGGAGGGACCGGTCTCGTCGGGGTTGGTGCAGATGAAGCGGGCGCCCCCGTTGATCAGCCGGATCGCCTTGGTGAGCGCCTCGAAGCTGTAGGTCCGGGTCTCGCCGAGAACGACGTAGTCCGGCTCGTGGTCGGTGAGGACGTATCCGATGTCGTGCAGCGCGGTGGTGAGGCCGGCCTCACCGATGACATACGCCGTACCGCGCGGGCGCTGGTCGTCCAGGAACTGGGCGGTGGCCAGGGCGGAGGTCCAGATGTTCTCCACGGGCACGTCCAGACCCATGCGCTTGAGGCGCGCGTGCAGGTCGCGGGCGGTGTAGATGGAGTTGTTGGTGAGGACCAGGAAGGGCAGACCGGAGTCCCGCAGCCGCTTGATGAAGGCATCGGCCCCGGGGATCGGCGTGCCCTCGTGGATGAGGACGCCGTCCATGTCGGTCAGCCAGGACTCGATCGGCTTGCGCTCTGCCATGTGACGGGCTCCTGCCGTACGCGCTGTGCACTCTGCGTGCTGGACGCCGGCGGCACCGCGTTGTGCAGCGCCGACACCCTGATCTTAGGCAGCCCGCCCTGGCCGGTGGAACCTGCCGGAGGCCTCCGGCTCGCCGACGGGGTGTCAGTCCCGTACGCGGCGGATCCTGCGGGCACCCGCCAGTGCCGCCACACCGCCGACGAGCAGGACACCGGAGGCGATCCCGGCCGCTGCGGCCTGGTCGTCCCGGCCGGTGCGGGCCAGTTCGGGGTCCCCCGCTCCGGTCCGCGTACCGTCCTCCTCCCCGGTCTCCCCGGTGCTCTTCCCCGGCCCGGTGGGCTCCAGGTCGCTGCCTCCGTCGGGGTCCCCCTCGACGATGTCGAAGGTGTAGTCCTCGGACTCCCCCACCCAGTCGCCGTCGCCGTCCCGCTTCTCCCCCGCCGGCAGCCGCTGCACGACGGCCGCGTTGACCGTGACCCGGTTGGGCTCGGTGTCCGAGGTGAAGCCCATGCGGATCTCGACGGTGACGGTGCCGAGCGCGGGCACCGTGAAGCCGGGGAAGTCGCCGTCCTCGCCGTCGAAGACCCCGATCTGCTCGTGCCGCTCCGTGGTCTCCCAGCTGACCCGGTGCCGGGTGTCCGGATCGGACCGCTCGGAGAACTCCAGCTGGATGCGCGCGGGGGTGAGGGTGCGGTCCTCGTCGGTGAGCACCAGCACGGGATGGATGGCCCGGCAGCGCTCGGAGGTGGTGTTGGTGAGGTCGAGGTACCAGACGCCGTACCCGCCGCCGGAGGCGTACGTGTCCGGGCCGCCGTGGATGCGGGTCTCGATCGGGAAGCGCTCGGCGTCCGGCTCACCGCATCCGGGCCGCCGGTCGTCGGCGACGACGGCGGTGAGGGCCGCCGGTGCGGCATCCGCCTGGGCGCCGGCGAGGAGGACGGCGGGTACGGCGAATCCGGCCGCCAGCCCGAACGTCCCGAGGGTGGAGAAGACGCGGCCGTCGCGCGGCCGTACGGGGGGTTTGGGGGCCATCGGAGAACACCCTTCGCTGCTCGCGAACGACCGGCGCGGAGAGCCGCCGGCTGCCGCGGACGACGCTGTCACGCGCGCGCGGGTGCGGCCACCTCCGGCCGCCGGACACCGCCCGTTCGAGCGCGGTGATCCGCCCGATCAGCTCTGCCCGTCCCACTCCCCCGCCTCGCCCGCCCGGCCGAAGAGCGGTGCCAGCACGAGCTGCGCCGCCCCTTCGGCGACGGGCCGGTCCCCACCGCCGGCGACGGTCACGGGTACGGCCGCGGGGACCCCCTCCCGCCGGGCGCGCTCCTCCACGACCTCGCGGACCCCGCTCAGATAGGCGTGCTCGTGCGCGGCCACGGTCCGCCCGCCGAGGACGACCCGGTCGATGTCCAGCAGTCCGACGAGGTTGGCGACTCCCGCCCCGAGGACCCGGGCCGCCTCCGCCACGTCCCCCCGCGCGACGGCGCTCAGGCAGAGCGCCTCGATGCAGCCGCGCCCGCCGCAGCCGCACGGGGGGCCGTCCAGCTGGAGGGTCTGGTGGCCGAACTCCCCGGCGCCGGTCCTGGCTCCTCGGTGCAGGGCGCCGCCGAGGACGAGTCCGGCTCCCAGACCGGTGCCCAGGTGGAGGTAGGCGAAGTCGGCGTCGGCGCGTTCCCGCAGGGCGAGGCCGAGGGCGGCGGCGTTGGTGTCCTTGTCGAGGACGACGGGCAGCCCGGTGTGCGCGGCGAGGGCTTCGCGCAGCGGATAGCCGTCCCACTGCGGGAAGCCGGTGACCCGGTGCAGGACCCCGCTGCGGTGGTCCAGCGGGCCGGGCAGGGCGGCGCCCACGCCGAAGACCTGGCGGTCCCCGGTCCGGGGGGCGGCGGCCCGTACCGTCTTCACCGCGTGGGCCGCGGTCGCCAGCACGTCGGCGGCCGGGGCTCCGAGGTCCAGCGGGAAGGCGCGGGTCGCGACCGTGGTCCCTGCGAGGTCGGCCAGGACGGCGGTGAGTTCGTCGCGGTCCAGGTGGAGCCCGACCGCGTATCCGGCGTCCGGGACGAGCCGCAGGACGGTACGGGGCTTGCCGCCGGTGGAGGCGAGGCGGCCGGCTTCGGCGGCCAGACCCTCCGCGCGGAGCCGGGCGGTGATCTTGCTGACGGCCTGCGGGGTGAGGCCGGTGCGCTCGGCGAGCTCCAGCCGGCTGATGCCCTGCTCACCGGCCACGCGCAGCAGGTCGAGGACGAGCGAGGCGTTGTGGTGGCGCAGGGCAGGGAGGTTCGCCCCGCCGCTCCTGCTGGTGCTCCTGTTCACGGCACCATTGTCCCCCTCGCTTGCACTTTGGCAACAGCGTTGCTTAAGTGGTCCGCATGACTGCCACCGCTCCTCTCCGCGTCGGGCTCGTCGGCTACGGCCTCGCGGGCTCCGTCTTCCACGCCCCGCTGATCTCCGCGACCGAGGGCCTCGTCCTGGACACGGTCGTCACGTCGAACGAGGAGCGGCAGGCTCAGGCCCGCGCCGAGTTCCCCGGCGTCCGGTGCGTCGCGTCGGCCGACGAGCTGTGGCCGCGCGCGGGCGAGCTGGACCTGATCGTGATCGCCTCGCCGAACAAGACCCACGTGCGGCTCGCCAGGACCGCCCTGGAGGCGGGTCTGCCGGTGGTCGTGGACAAGCCGCTCGCCGGCACCGCGGCGGAGGCCCGCGAGCTGGCGGCCCTGGCGAAGGAGCGCGGGCTGCTGCTCTCGGTCTTCCAGAACCGTCGCTGGGACAACGACTTCCTCACGCTGGCCGCTCTGATCGAGGAGGGCGAGCTCGGCGAGGTCCTGCGCTTCGAGTCCCGCTTCGAGCGGTGGCGTCCGCAGCTGAAGGGCGGCTGGCGCGAGTCGGGCGACCCGGACGAGATCGGCGGCCTGCTCTACGACCTGGGCAGCCATGTCGTGGACCAGGCGCTCACCCTGTTCGGCCCCGCGGTGCAGGTGTACGCGGAGTCCGACGTACGCCGCCCGGGTGCGGCGGCCGACGACGACACCTTCATCGCGATCACCCACGCCAACGGGGTGCGCTCGCATCTGTACGCCTCGGCCGTCACCGCGCAGCTCGGCCCGCGCTTCCGGGTGCTCGGCTCGCACGCGGGCTACGTGAAGTACGGCCTGGACCCCCAGGAGGCCGCCCTCCGCGAGGGTTCGCGCCCGGTGGCCGGGGTGCCGTGGGGCGAGGAGCCGGAGCAGCTCTGGGGCCGGATCGGTTCCGGCGAGTCACCGCTGACCGGGGGCGGCGACCCGGTCCGCACGCTGCCGGGCGACTACCCGGCGTACTACGCGGCCGTCGCCTCGGCCGTGCGCGGCGAGGGCGAGAACCCGGTGACGGCCCTCCAGGCCGCCGCCGCGCTGGACGTCCTGGAGGCGGCGCGGCGCTCCGCCCGCGAGGGCGTGTCGGTCACCCTGATCCCCCACCACGACGAGGAGCAGCACGCATGAGCCCCAGCGCTCCGACCATCTCCGAGCTGATCGCGCAGGAGCGGCGGCTGACGCTGCCCCGCTTCGGCTACGACGACGCCTACGCGCTGGGCGGCCTGCTGGTCGCACTGGCCCGCGAGCGGCACGCCCCGGTGGCGATCGACATCCGGCGGGGCGGCCAGCAGCTGTTCCACGCCGCGCTGCCCGGGTCGAGCGCCGACAACGACGCCTGGATCGACCGCAAGCGACGGGTGGTGGAGCGGTACGGCGAGAGCTCCTACCTGGTCGGCACGCGGTTCCGGGCGAAGGGCACCACCTTCGAGGAGTCCTCGCGGCTCGACCTGGACACCTATGCCGCGCACGGGGGCTCCTTCCCCATCGCGGTGGAGGGCGCGGGCGTGATCGGCTCGGTCACGGTCTCGGGGCTGCCCCAGGCGGAGGACCACGCCCTGGTCGTCGAGGCGCTGGAGCAGTTCACCGCCAAGCCCTGAGCGGCGGACGCCGGAAGCGGGGGCGGTCCGCCGGTTCCGGCGGGCCGCCCCCGCTTCCGTCACTGCCTGGCGTCAGGCGTCCTTGAGCTCCTGGCGCTGGCGTCCGAGTCCTTCGACCTCCAGCTCCACGACGTCCCCGGCGCGGAGGTACGGCTTCGGCTCGGGGTGGCCCATGGCCACGCCGGCGGGGGTGCCGGTGTTGACGACGTCGCCGGGGTAGAGCGTCATGAAGTGGCTGAGGTAGCGCACGACCTCCCCGACGGGGAAGATCTGCTGGGCCGTCGTCCCGTCCTGCTTCAGCTCGCCGTTGACCCACAGCCGCAGCGCGAGCGCCTGCGGGTCGGGCACCTCGTCCGCGGTGACGAGCCAGGGCCCGAGCGGGTTGAAGGTCTCGCAGTTCTTGCCCTTGTCCCAGGTCCCGCCGCGCTCGATCTGGAACGCGCGCTCGGAGACGTCGTGCGCGGTCGCGTACCCCGCGACGTGCCCGAGCGCCTCCTCCGCGGAGTCCAGGTAGCGGGCGGTGCGGCCGATCACCACGGCGAGCTCGACTTCCCAGTCCGTCTTCCGGCTGCCGCGCGGCACGAGCACGGTGTCCTCGGGCCCGACGACGGTGTCGGGTGCCTTGAAGAACAGGATCGGCTCGTCCGGGATCGCGGCCCCGGTCTCGGCGGCGTGGTCGTGGTAGTTCAGCCCGATGCACACGATCTTGCCGATCCGGCCGAGGGGCGGCCCGATCCGCAGGCCCTCCGCGTCGAGCGGGGGCAGAACGTCGGGCGTCTGGGCCGCCTCCCGCACCCGGGCCAGCGCGGAGGCGTCGGCCAGGAGCTCGCCGTCGATGTCGGTGACGAGGCCCGAGAGGTCCCGCAAGGTCCCGTTACGGTCAAGCAGCGCGGGGCGTTCCGAGCCCGTCGTACCCACTCGAAGAAGCTTCAACGGTCCATCTCCCCTTGGTCGAGATCCAGCCCGTCGGTGGGTTGCGGCCAGCGAAAGGCTTGGCCGATCCTCCAAGACATCGGATCACTCCGCAAGACCCTGTTCACACACTGGACCCGGGAGACCCTAGAGGGCGGGCGCCAGCGCGGACTCGGCAGCCGGGGTGTCCCGGTAGAGGAAGGCGCGTTCGACCGCGGTCCAGGTGGTGCTGGTGACGATGTACAGCGCGGCGGCGAGCGGCACGAAGGCCACGGAGAAGAGGGTGAGGAAGGACATCAGCGGCATGACCTTCGTCATCGCGCCCATGCCGGGAACGGGCTGCCCGTCCGGGCCGGTGGCCGGGGTCACCGGGTTCGCCGCCAGCTGCCGCTTGGTGCGCCCGTAGTTGAAGGTGGCGACGGCGGCGACGATCGCGAAGAGCGCGAGGTAGACGAGCCCCTGCGCACCGAACGGCCCCCCGTCGGCCAGCGCGTCGTGCCACCGCTCGCCGAGGGGGGCCCCGAAGAGCTCGTGGCCCAGCAGCGAGTTGGGGTCGCCTCCGATCTTCTGGCTGGAGAAGAGGTGGTAGAGCAGGAAGAACGCGGGCATCTGGAGCAGGCTCGGCAGGCAGCCGGAGAGGGGTGAGACCTTCTCCTTCGCGTGGAGCTCCATGAGCGCCTTCTGCATCCGGTCGGGGTTCTTGGCGTGCTTCTTGCGCAGCTCGGCGATCTGCGGCTGGAGCCGGGTGCGGGCCTTCTGCCCGCGCGCCGCCGCCCGCGACAGGGGGTGGACCGCCAGCCGCACGAGAGCGGTGAACAGGACGATCGCGGCGGCGGTGGACGCGCTCTGGAAGAAGGGCTGGAGCAGGTCGGCGAACGCGCCGACCAGGCTCGCGAAAGCGGACATGAATGCGGACATGGGTGAGCCCTCCGGGGGTCTCGTCGTGCCGGGAAGTGGTGAACTCGGCAGGACGACCCACGCAGGGGGCGGGGAGAAAAA
Organism: Streptomyces argenteolus; assembly: GCF_042902585.1. Classification (GTDB taxonomy): domain Bacteria; phylum Actinomycetota; class Actinomycetes; order Streptomycetales; family Streptomycetaceae; genus Streptomyces; species Streptomyces argenteolus. The sequence continues at coordinate 200,481 of NZ_JBIBEG010000002.1, read as the reverse complement.
GGCGCCCTCTACGCGGCCGTCAGGAGGGCGGAGCCGGGCGCTCGGGGCCTGGTGCGGCCACGGGCGTCGGGGTCCCGTTGCGGGAGGAACGCGGTGCGCTTCTCCCGGTCGCGGATGGCGGTGCGCACCTTCGTGCGCGGCACGGGGCAGGCGCAGCGCGCGCTCATGACGGAGCAGGCGAGGAGCGCCGAGCCGGCGGCAGCGGTGGCGGCCAGCGCGACCGCGGCGGAGAGGCTGCCGCCCTCGGCGAGCAGCACCTCGGTGAGGAAGAGGACGAGGAAGGCGGCGGGGCGGAACAGGCGGGCGACCGCTCGGCGTACGCGGTTCACGGCGTCGTCCATCGGCCCTCCCCCTTCGCGTTTCGCCCGATTGTGTCCTTCAGCCGTTATACACGATCGGCGTCCAAGGGCTGAAGGAGCCGACGCGGGGCGAGCAGTGCCCGGCTGACGGGGTCCTCGGGAGCGGGGTCGAGCCCGGGGCCCGGGCGCATCTCCACGTCCTCGGGAGGTACGCCGATGCCGCAGGCCGGGCACTGCCCGTAGGCCCCGAGCTCCGCGCCGCACGCGGCGTGGAGGAAGAGGCGCTTGGGGAGGGTGCCCTCGATGTGCTCGCGGCCCCAGAGGCCGAGGGAGCGGACGGTGGGCCAGAGCGCCTTCCCGCTGTCGGTCAGCACGTACTCGTCGCGCGGGGGCGACTCCTGGTAGCGCCGCCGGGCCAGGACCCCGGCTTCCGTGAGCGCCTGGAGGCGCGAGGCGAGGACGGCCCGCGGGATGCCGAGGTGCGCGAGGAAGTCGTTGTAGCGGCGCACGCCGTAGAAGGCGTCCCGCACGACGAGGAGGGTCCACCGCTCGCCGACCACTTCGAGTGCGCGGGCGATGGAGCACTGCTGTGCCGCGTAGTCCTTGCCGAGAGCCATGACCCCACCCTACTCCCCAGGTTCGGTGAACGAACCTACTCGTGGTAGCGTGCCACGCCTCAGGTTCATTCACCGAACCTTGAAAGGCCCGGGCGTCGGAACGGGCCCTGCCCGGAGGGACGTCATGACCCAGCAGCCCGTACAGAGCGGCCCGGCCCCCGTGCGGCGGCCCGCCCGCCCCCACCCCGCCCCTCACCGGCCCGGCGCGACCCTCGCCGTGACGAGCGCCGCCACCACCGTCGCGCTGATGAACTACACCGCGCCCATGGCGGCGCTCCCGGCCCTGTCCGACGCCTTCGCGACTCCGCCCGCCGCCCAGGCCTGGCTGCTCAACGGGGCGCCGCTCGGCCTCGCGGTCCTGCTGCTCGTCGCCGGAAGCCTCGCCGACGACTTCGGGCGCCGCAGGCTGTTCCTCATCGGTACCCTCGGCCTCGGCGTCACCACCGCGCTCGCCGCCCTCGCCACGGGCACCCTCGGATTCACCCTGGCCCGCGCGGGCCAGGGAGCCGCGAGTGCGGCGATCCTGGCCACCAGCCTCGGCCTGCTGGTGGACGCCTATCCGGTGGGCCACGCACGGATCAGGGCGATGGGGGTGTGGGGGGCCTTCGTCAGCGCGGGGATCGCGCTCGGCCCGCTGCTGTCGAGCTCGCTCGGGGCCCTCGACTGGCGCCTGACCTATCTCGCCCTGGGCCTCGGCGCGCTCGTCACGGCCGCCTTCGCCCCGCGCACGCTGCGGGAGTCCCGGGCTCCCCGCCCCGGGCGCCCCGACCTGGCGGGCGCCGCCGTGCTCGGGCTGGCGATGACCGCACTGCTGACGGCCCTGACGATCGGCCGGGACGGCTGGCTGCGCGCCCCGGTCGGACTGCTGCTGTTCGCGGCGCTCGCCCTGACCGCCGTGTTCGCGATGGTGGAGCGGCGGGCGGCAGCCCCGCTGATCGCCCTGCCGCTGCTGCGCAGCCGCGCCTTCCTGGCGGCGTCGGCGGGCGGCCTGTTCACCGGGCTCTCGGTGATCGGCCTGTTCAGCTATCTGCCGACGCTGCTCCAGCACTCCCTCTCCCTCTCGGCGCTCGACTCCGCGTGGCTGTTCCTGCTCTGGTCCGGCACCTCGTTCGTGGTGGCGCTCCAGTCCAGGCGGCTGGCCGGCCGGGTGGCCGCCCGTCACCAGCTGGCGGCCGGCTTCGCGCTCCACGCGGTCGCGCTGCTCCCGATGCTCGGGACCCTGAGCGGCACCGGGGGTGCGGGGGCGTCGGTGTGGGCGCGGCTCGTCCCCGCCCTCGTCGCGGCGGGCGCCGGCAGCGGTCTGCTCAACGCGGCGCTGCCGCGCCTCGCGGTGGAGTCCGTGCCCCCGGAGCGCGCCGCCATGGGATCGGGGGCCAACAACACGGCCCGCTACCTCGGCTCGTCGGCGGGCGTCGCCCTGACGATCGCGGTGGCGACGACCCCGGCGGGCGCGGACGGGGCGATCCTGCTCTCCGCGGGCCTGGCCGCGGCGGCGACGCTGGGCGTCCTCTTCCTACGCGACCGCTGAGGACGCGGCACCGGGGGGCCCGCCCAGCGGGGGGCACCTCCCCCTGAGGGCCTCCCGCACCGCCTCTCGGTGCGGGGCCACCCGGGGCGAGGGCCTCCCGCGCCGCCCTCCGCCCGGCGGGGCCTCCCACGGCCGGAGGCCTCTCACCCGGCCGCCCGGTGGCTCCTCCGGGACTCGACCCCGCTCCCTCTCACCTCGCCCCCGTGCCGCAGTACCGTGTGGCCATGCGCCCCGACACGCCTGCCGACCACATCACCGAAGCCGAGCGCCTGCTGCGCACCGCGGCGCAGTACCCCGAGGACCACGAACCGCTGTTCCTCCAGGCCGCGGCCCATCTGGAACTTGCCGGTGAGCGCCCCCGCGCCACCACCCTCTACGACGAACTGCTCGGATCGCCCGACATCGAGGTCGAGAACCCCCATCTGGTCAAAGCCCTCAAAGCGGCCAACCTCTGGGAGTACGGCCACGAGGCCGAGGCCCGCGCGATCATCGACGGCCTCCGCGTCGCGGCGCCGCTCGAAGCGGCCCCCTGGGAGATCGCCGCGGAGACCCTCGAAGCGCACGACGAGCTGGAGTCGGCCCACGACTTCTTCTCGACCGCGCTGTCCCTGCTGATCAGCCCCGGCGAGGAAGTCCCGTACGCCACACAGTCGTTGCTGATCGGCCGGCACCGGGTGCGCCGGCTGATGGGCGTGGCCCACGACGCGTGGGACGAGCTGGCCGACGCCCTGCACACCGCCGCCGTACCCCTCGACGAGCTGCACGACCCGAAGCGCCTGTGGTCGCTCGGCTCCTCCGACCCGGGCGAGCTCCGGGCCGAGATCAGCCGCCTCCGCGCCGAACTGGGCACCTACCGGACGGCGTTGTCCCGGCCGTTCCCCGTCGCGGTGCTGCACTGGCCCGAGGACGAGCTGCGTGAACTCCTCGCGGCCTACCCGGAGCTGGCCCAGGAATACGTCTCGCACGAGGACCATCTGGCGCGTCTGGAGGCCGCGTTGAGGGACCTGCACGCGGCGGGCACGCCGAATCTCGGGATCGTGACGGGCACGGTGCCGTCGTACGAGGCGTTCGCCGCGTCGGAGGCCGCCTCCCCGTCCGACCCCGACCTCCTCCCCCAGTACGCCACGACCCTGGCGGCCCGTGGTCGCGCCGTCCCCTGGCCGCCGGCCCGCAGCGCGGCCTGCTGGTGCGGCTCGGAGCGCTCGTACCGGGACTGCCACGGCGCCGCCTGACCGGCGGGACCGGTGCGCCGGGGGTCGGGCGCCCGGCTCCGGGACGCACCCCACGGCCCGGGCCTGCGGCCGGCCGGGCCCCGTGCCCCGGCCGGCCGCCCTGGTCACCGCCCCGCGAACACGTCCCGCAGCTCGTCGTCGAGCCGGGCGGCGGCCTCGGCGGTGTCGGGCCTCCCGGCGGCCAGCAGCTCGTGGACCCGGGACTGCAACACCTGGGTGAACGCGCCGTAGTACGGGGTGCGCGGTCGCTGCACCGCCTCGTCCAGCACCGCGCCGAGCGTCCGGATGTACGCCGCCCGGGCCGCCGCCCCCTGTTCCTTCGGTGCGCCCTCCCCCGGAGCCCCCGAGCCCGCCGCCTTCGGCGCGTCACCGGCCGGGCGGAGCGCGGCGGCGACGCGGGGCCAGCAGGGCGCGCGGGCGCTCGTGTACGAGGAGGCGCGGGTCGCCGCGAACCCCGCGTCGAGCAGGCAGCTCTCGCTCTTCCGGGACGTCAGGAAGGTGATGAGCGCGCGGGCGTCCGCGGCGCGGGAGGAGTCGGCGGTGACGGCGAGGTTCTGCCCGCCGAGGACCGACTTGCCCGGCAGCCGGTTCACGGAGTACTCCAGCGGCTGCATGAGGTGGCCCAGCGCCTTGTACACGTAGGGCCAGTGGCGCAGGAAGGCCGCGCGCCCCTCGGCGAAGTCGGTCAGGGACGCCGTCTCGTCAGAGGTGGGCGCGGCGGGCTGCACCCGCCCCCGCTCCACGCGGTCGAGGAGTTCGTCGAGCCCCTTCTTCAGCTCGCCGGCGTCGGAGACGTAGCGCCCTTCTCCGTCGGTGAGCTCGACGCCCACACTCGCGAACGCCTCGATGGTGTTGACGGTCAGCCCCTCGTACTGCTTCAGCTGGGTGGTCCAGCCGGCCCGGTCGGCGGGGCGGACGGGGTTCACCCCAAGGGTCTTGACGGAGGAGTAGAGCTGGTCCCAGGTCCACTTGGCGGTGGGCTGCTTGTCCGCCTTCATGTCGGCCTTCGCCATCAGGTCGGGCCGGTAGTAGAGCAGCCCCACGTCGGTGTTGAACGGGCGGGCGTAGGAGCGGCCCTTCCAGACCGTGGTGGCGTGGACCTCCCGGATGACGTCGAGCTCGTCCTCGGCGGCGGCGCCGGTGGGCGTGCCCGTGGCGGGCATCGGGCGGATGAGCCCGGCTTCGGCGAACTCGGGTATCCAGGTGATGTCGAGGTTCACCACGTCGTAGCGTGCGCTGCCCGACTGGAGGGCGCCGAGGAGCTGGCTGCGCTGCTGGTCGGCGCCGCCCGGCAGTTCGACGAGCTTGGCCTGCCGGGCCGGTGAGCCGGCGTGCTGCCGGTTCCACTCCTCGACGAGCTGCTGCCGCACGCTGCCCGAACCGGTCACGTCGAGCCCGCTGGCGACGATGATCGGCCCCTTCGGCGCTCCGTCCGGATCGGCCGGCGGCGGCGTGCCGTCGGGTCCCGTACACGCGGCGCAGGCGAGCGCGAGCAGGCAGCCGAGGGCGACGGCCGCCCTCGTCCGGCGGCGCTCACGCCGGTCTCCCCAGGTCATTCCGCGTCCCCCGTACCGGTCTTGGCGACCTCGGCCGCCAGCTCGGCCGCGATGTCGTCGGCCGGGTCCAGGCAGCGCCCGCCGCTCGCCGTGGCGAGCCGCTCGCCGAACCGGCCATCGGCGCAGGCGCCGTTCTGCAGCGAGACGGTCACGATCCGCACGAGCGGCTCCTCGCCGGCCTCCGCGACCAGCTGCTTCTGCTGTGCCTGACCGACGTCCTCGAAGTCCTCGCCGTCGGTGACCAGGACGAGGAGGCGCGGCTGTTCCTCCTCGTCGCGCCCGGCGCGCAGGGTGGCCAGCGCCCCCTTCAGGCTCTCCGCCACGCGGGCGTCGTGGGCGACGGCGCGGGCACCGGCGACGTCATTCTGCGCCGTGGCCCGGGTGTGCGGCCCGAAGGGCACGGCGTCCGTGGCCGCCTTGCCCTCGGCGACGGCCATCAGCCGCACGCCGTACGCGTCCCCGGCGCCCAGCGAGCTCATCGAGCGCGCCACCAGGTCCTTGGCGCGGCCGGAGCCGTCCCAGAGCCGCTCGGCCGCCACCGAGGTGGAGTTGTCCAGCAGATACATCACCCGGCCGGGGCCGAGCGCCTCCCGGTAGTCCTTCAGGGTGTCGCCCAGCGAGGCGGTCACGTCGGTGACCGTGCCGGTCGCGGGCACCGCTTCGCGGACGGCCGACGTGTTGTCCTCGGAGCCGAGCACCGAGTCGTCACCGGGCCGGGCGGGACCGCCCTTGTCCACACCCCGGAAGCCGTCGTCGGTGAAGCACTTCTGCGCGTCGGGGTCCGTGGCGAGCCAGTCGTAGAAGTCCTGGACGGCGTCCTGCCTGGCCGCGGCGTCCCGGTCGGCCCCCTGCCAGGTGACCCGGACGAAGGGCAGGTCGAGCATCGGCACGTCGGAGGGGTAGTGGGCGACGCGGTGCGCCAGCGCCTCCGTCGCGCAGGCGGGCCGCCCGGGCCGGCCCGCCGCCAGATTGAACTGCGCCAGTGTCTGCTCCGGTACGAGCACCGCGGCCCGGTCCTCCAGGGTGTTGTGGGTGCCGTCCGCCAGCGCGCACATGAGTTCCCGCGCGGTCGAGGGCATGGGGCGGATCGCCGCTGCCATGTTCCGTTCGAGCGTGGAGGCGGGCTGGGCTCCGGGGGCCGCGTAGAGGGCGTCGGTGGCGAGCAGGGCGCCCTCGGTGGCCTCCGGGTCGGGTCGCAGGATCGTGACCGCGCCCGGCTGGGCGGCCTCCAGCCCGGAGATGATCGCGCCGAGCGGATCGTCGGTCTGAAGGGACTGCGCGAGGATCATGGTGTCGGGCACGCCGAGGACCATCGGCGTGTACGCGACGGAGCCCAGCCGGTCGAGTTCCACCACGCTCCGGGCCGTGTCCGCCACGGTGTCCGCCGTCCCCGCGCCGGCCGCGCCTGTGCCGCCGTCGCTCTCACCCTCGGCCGTCGCCCGCTGCCAGGCGCTTCCGGCGGCCGGTATCCAGATGTCGGGCTGTGCGCCGACGTCCCGCTGGGGTTGCGGGCAGTCGCCGGAGACGGGGCAGGCGGCGGGCTCCTGCCAGAGCGAGGAGGACCGGAAGGCCGCGACGGCGTCGGCCGCCTCGGCGTCGTACACGTTGATGCCGACCGTCCGGCACCCGTCGCCGTCCCGCTTCGGGTAGGCATCGGCGGCCTTCTGCACGGTGGGCCGCAGGTCGGGGTCGGTGAGCACGCGCAGTTCCAGGGGCGAGGCGCAGACCACGTCGTCCGAGGAGCGCAGGACGTACCACAGCCCCGCCCCCGTCAGCACGAGAACACCCGCCAGGACGAGGGCGGTCACACGGTTCAGGGAGCGGCGGGGTACGGGCAGCAGGCGGCGCGCGAAGGCCGGCAGAACCGGCCTCGTCCACCCCTTCGACCGCCGCCCGGGGGCGCGGTTCGCGGGGCCCTTCGCGTGCCCCTGCGGGAGTCGCGGTCCGGGTGCCACCGGCTGGGGCGTGACCGGCGGCGCCGGGGGACGCGGCGCCGCGTCCGTGGCGAGCGCGAGCACCACGTCGTCGCCGTGGCGCAGTTCGTCCGGGATCCAGGGGTGGCCGTCGATGGCCTTCAGCGCCGCCATCTCGTCGCGTATCCCGGCGACGAGCCGGGTGAAGGTGACGGGTTCGCCCTCGCTCGTGGTCAGCAGCCGGTGCAGGGCGGCCGTGAACTCCGTACCGGTACGGGGGTCGCCGGGCGGGATCTCCACCCCTGGCTCCGCCGCGGTGAGCAGGGCGAAGTTCTGCCCGGCGGCGGGGCTGAAGGCCCCCAGGGCGTTCCCGGCGAAGCAGCAGTCGAGGATGACGACGACCCAGTCGGCGCCGGCGTTGCGCAGCTCCGGCATGACGTCGTCCCGCCAGGAGAGGGTGTCGACGAAGGGATGACGCCGGTCCCTCGTGACCCGTGAGTCGGTGAACATCAGGTTGAGGTCGCTGCCGTCCGGGCGCACGATGCCGTGGCCCGCGAAGTAGACGACGAGCAGCCCGGTCACCTCGTCGCGGGCGGCGCTCAGCGCGGCGCGCACCTGGAGCGGGCCGACGCGTGCCCCGCCGCCGTTCCCCCGGGCGACGGTGTCCGTCAGGGCGGCTGACGGCACGCCCACGTCCGGGATGACGACGAGGTCCTCCGGGCCGAGCACGCCGGTGCGTTCGGCCGTCAGGGCCTCCCGCATGAGGCGGAGGTTGGTCGCGACGGCCGGAAGGTCGTTACGGGTCCCCGTGTAGCGCTCGACCCCGATGAGCAGGGCCCTGTGCCGCTTGGCTGCGTTCTCCCGGCCGCGCGCGTCGTACGGCGGCACGGCCGCTAGTCCTGTCCGGGCTCGTCGCCACCGCGCGTCCGGTTCCGTCCGCCCGGCCCGGGTCCCGTGTCCGGGCCCTGGCGGGTCTCCCCGTCGGTGTCGCGGCGGGTCTCCCCGTCGGTGTCGCGGTCGGTGTCACGGCTCAGGCCGGAGCCCGGTCCCTCGGGCGGGCCGTCGAGGGTGACGCGCGGCGTCTCCTCCGGGTCGGCGAACCGGCGCCGGTTGCGGATCCAGGTCTCCACCGACCGCCAGGCGTTCTCGGCCACCGAGCGGGCCAGCTCGACGGAGACGACGAGGATGATGTCCTGGATCAGCTCCCCGGCCATGGCGTCGTTCTGGGTGAGCGAGTCCTTGCGCTCCAGGCCGACCTCGCCCCGCTCCAGCGCGTCCTCCAGGACGGGAGCGTTCTCCAGCCACGTGCGCAGCGCTTCGATGTCGTCGCGCCGGGTGTGCGTCCCGCTGAGGACGATCCGTAACTCGACGCTCCCCTGCTCCCGTTCGTGCGCGCCCGTCCCCATAGCGTCCGCCATGCCCTGCCCCCATCGGCCCCGTTGCCGCCGCCCCGTTCGAGGCGCTCCGCTGAACACAGGATTATTTCACGGCAGTTGACACAGGGCACCCCTTTGTCACAGGCAAGGTGAAGCTCGTCGCGTATGCACCGATCACTTGTGCGTGTGCGGGCAGTCAACACACCGAAAGCCTCGACCCCCACGATCCTCGACGATCCCGATGATCCCGACGACGGACAGGACACGGACATGACCGCAGCAGTGAAGGGCCCCGCGAGCTACTTCCCCTCCATCGAGAAGAAGTACGGCCGCCCGGTGGCGGAGTGGAAGGAACTCATCCGCACCTCGCCCCTGACCCGCCACATGGAGCTGGTCTCCTGGCTCAAGACCGAGCACGGCATGGGCCACGGCCACGCCAACGCCCTCGTCGCACACACCCTCGCCGAGGGCGCGTAAGCCGCATCAGACCCCTGCGTCGGCGTCCCCGTCGTCCTCGGCCTCCTCCGGGATCGCCTGCTCCGACCAGACGGTCTTGCCCTCGGCGGCGTACCGGGTGCCCCACAGCGAGGCGAGCTGGGAGATGATGAAGAGTCCCCGCCCGCCCTCGTCGACCGCTCCGGCGTACTTCATGTACGGGGCGGTGGTGCTGCCGTCCCGGATCTCGCAGGTCAGTCCCCGGTCGAGGATGAGGCGCAGCTCCACCGGCGGGCTGCCGTAGCGGACGGCGTTGGTGACGAGCTCGCTGACGATCAGCTCGGTGGCGTCACCGGTGTCGCCGTTGACGTGCCAGCCGGCCAGCGTCTTGGACGTGAGGCGGCGCGCGGTCGCCGGGGCCGTCTTGTCGTAGGGGAGCTCCCAGGCCGCGTACCGGTCGTCGGGCATGGCGTGGGTCCGGGCCAGCAGGAGCGCCGCTCCCCGCAGGTCCGGGGAGTCGGGCAGGGCGTAGGCGATCGTGTCGCACAGGTCCCGCAGCGGCCGGTCCGTCCGGGACAGCGCCTGGCGCAGCGCACCCGACCGCGGCTCGGCATGACGGCTCAGCGCCGCGCTGTGCAGCGCGATCAGGCTGCCCTCCCGGACCGGGAAGGTGACCGCGGCGACGGGCTCGCGGTCCAGTGTCCCCAGGGGCGGCCCCTGCGGGACCTCGACGAAGGACGCCGCGCCGTCCGTGGTGACCACGAGCGGCGCGGGATGGCCCGCTGAGGCGACGGTGCAGGTCTCGGTGAACGGGTCGTACACCGCGTACGCGCAGGTCGCGGTCAGCGGCTCACGGTGCAGCGGATCGCTCGCGGGCAGCTGGGCGCGTTCCTGCGCGAGCCGCCCCGCCGTGTCGTACAGCCGCGCGAGCAGTTCGTCGGGCTCCAGGTCCAGCGCGGCCAGAGCCTGGACGACGGTACGCAGCTGCCCCATGGTGGTGGCCGCGTGGATACCGCTCTCGGCGACCTCCCCGACGACGAGGGCCGTCCGGGCCCCGGACAGGGCGACCGTGTCGAACCAGCAGCCCGCGCCGCCCCCGGGGATCAGCAGATGGTGGGTCTCGACCGCGGGCTGGACCACAGGGCTCTGGGGCAGCAGGCGGCGCTGGAGGGCGCTGGCGATGGTGTACTCGTGGACGTACCGGCGGGCGTTGTCGATGCCGAGGGCGGTCCTGGACGCCATCGCCTCCACCACGGGGATGTCAGCCTCGGTGAAGGGTTCGGAGTCGCCGCAGCGGTAGAGGCTCACCAGCCCGAGGACCGCTCCGCGCAGCGTGAGCGGCGCCAGCAGCAGCGAGTGGGCGCCGATCTCCCGGACGGAGCGGGCCCGCGCGGGGTCGGCGTCGGCCCAGGTGATGTCGTCGAGAGGGACGACGCGGACCCGCAGATCGGACAGGGCCCGCTGGTAGGGGGTGCCGGACGGCACGGCCCGTACGTCCCCGAGCGGATGCGCGGGCTCGCTGCCGCCGCCGTACGCGGCTCGCCGCAGCGGTACATCGCGGTCGAGCGGCCCCGGCTGGGGGTTCTCCCCCCGCAGCACGTTGTCGACGACCTCGACAGCACCGACGTCGGCATAACCGGGGACCAGCGCCTCGGCGAGGTCCCGGCAGGTGGCCTCGACGTCCAGCGTCCGCCCGACGCTGTCGCGTACGGCGGCGAGGGCCTCGTCCCGGACCTGACGCTGCACCCGTTCGGTGACGTCGACGACGGACACGGAGACACCGAGCACCGTGCTGTGACCGTCCTGACGGGTCCCGTGCCCCTCCTGGAGGCGGAACGCCGTCAGGGAGAGGGTGCGCCGTCCACCGGGCCGGCCCTCGGCAGCCGCCCGGAACCGGCGCTCGACGCCGGGAACCCCGGTGCGCAGGACCTCCCGTACGTAGGCCTCCATCCGCTCCGGCTCCTCGAAGGCGCAGACCTCGCGGAACGGCCGGCCGCGCAGCCGTGCGGTCTCGTCCGTGTCGGGGTCGGCGGAGGGGTCGCTGATCCGCAGGAGGCGGAGATCCGGGTCGAGCACGTGGACGCGTATGTGCGCCTGCGTGAACATCACGTCGAGCAGCGCCCTCCCGAGGGCGTCCTCGCCCTCGCCGGCGGTCCAGACGCCCCAGCCCTCGCCGGCGAGCGGCGCCAGCCGCAACCCTTCGGAGGTGCCCTCGCCGCCCCGCTCGCCCTCCTGCGCCAGGACGTCCATGACGTGCAGGCCCAGCGCCTCGGCGGTGGCGGGCCCGAACCGCTGCTCGGCCGACCGGCTCCACCCGGTGACCACGCCGGTACCGTCCACGACCATCAGGGGCGCATCAGCCATGAACCCAGCTCCTTCGCCCCCTCGCGGGACCCGGGGCCGGGCCTCCGCGCACGACGACACGTACCGGACCAGCATCGGCCCCAGGCCCGCCCCCCGCGACCGGAGCGGGCCCCGCCCCCGCCCCGTGCCCGGCGCCACCGGCCCGGACGAGTGTCGGTGCGGCGGCATAGCCTGCGCCCCATGAACGACGACACCGCGCACGCCACCGACCGCCGCTTCCCCGCCGCCCTGGCCGAGGTGGCCCGGGTGGACTTCGCCTACGGGCACGACACCACGGGCGAGGCCGCCGCCGCAGGGGACTACCGCATCGACTTCGAGCCGTACACGGAGTTCACCTCCCGCGAGGAGACCGTCGAGTCGTTCCGCAGCTGGACGGGGGGCACGGACGTCGACGGCGACACCTACCTCCCCTTCGGCCAGGACGGCAGCGGCGGCCAGGCCATGATCTGGCGCGCCCGCCCGGGCCGGCCCCTCGCCGACCAGCCGATCGTGTTCCTCGGCTCGGAGGGCGAATGCGGCGTGGTGGCGGGCAACCTCTCCGACTTCCTGTGGGTCCTGGCCGACGGCTTCGGCCCGCTGGAGGTCACCTGGGAGGACGAGGAACTCACCTCCACCCCCGACGAAGCCCTGACCCGCCTCGCAGAACGCCACGCGACGACACCGCGCCGGACGGCGAGGGAGATCGTGCTGGAGACCCGGGCGGAGTTCCCCACGTTCGAGGAGGACATCTGGGCGCTGAGCCGGTGATGCGGGGGGGCGGCGGGCGGTGGGCGAGCCGGAGAACGCACTATTGGTCACTGTCGAGGAGCCCCGGGGCCTGCCCTCAAGGTGAACGCCGAGAAGCGGCTGGGGCCAGCGTTCATGACTTCGCACCCAGAACATGACGTAGCAGACTTGAGAAGTGATGAGCACTCCTAAGCCTTCCTCGGACAGCGTCACCGCTCGCATGCGTCGTCAGGCCCGCCGCGACACGGCCCCGGAGGTAGCGGTCCGGAAGCTGCTCCACGCATCTGGCTATCGTTACCGCCTGAACGAGCGCGTGCCGCACATGCGCAGGCGAACGATCGACATCGCCTTCGGCTCAGCCAAAGTCGCTGTCTTCATGGACGGTTGCTTCTGGCACGGCTGCCCGGATCACGCCACTCAGCCGAAGTCCAACAGTGAATGGTGGCGCGAGAAGCTCGATCGCAACATGGCGCGCGACACAGAGACGACTGCCCATCTCATCGCCGAGGGTTGGACAGTTCTACGCTTCTGGGAACACGAATCGGCGGAGAGAGTAGCCGAGCAGGTCAGGCAGACAGTAGACCGCGAGAGGGCTGGCCGACGCCGAAGGCGGAGTTGAACTGCTCGACGGCGGGAACCGCGCACGGTAGTCACATCATGGTGGAACACGAACACCGGTACGATGCCGCCCATGCGGAGCCCTTCCTGGACCTGGGACGAACTACTGCTGATCTGCTCGCGGGTCGTTGAGAACGACTGGCGCCAGCTCCGCACCTATCAGCCCGCCACTGAGCAGTTGGCGGACCTGCTCCGCTCTCTCCCCCTTCACGACACGGCAGCGCGAGCTCTACCAGAATTTCGCTCTGCCGCGAGCGTCAGCCGAAAGAGCGCGGACCTGATCACGAATCGCCCTGGATACGCCCGACAGGCAACCCGCGGTGGCCACCTCACCTCACTGGTCGCAGAAGCCTTCATCACACGCAGGGAAGAGATGATGGCAGCCGCTCTGGCGATCGAAGGCGGGATCGGTTCAGGTGAGCTGATCAAGATTCCGCCTCAGCCGGATGAGGTCGACGCCGATGGGTACGCGGCCCGCGAGGGCCGGCTCCTCGCACGGTGGGCGATCTTCCGCGAGCGGAACCCAGCTCTCCGCAGACGCAAAATCGCGGAGGCGAGTCGCCTTGGTAGACGCATTCAGTGCGAGGTCTGCCACTTTCACTTCGCAGATCGATACGGCGCCATTGGCCAGGACTACATCGAGGTACACCACGTACAGCCTCTTCACATCTCGGGCCCGCGAGAGACGCAGCTTCAAGACCTCGCCTTCGTATGCGCCAACTGTCACCGGATGTGCCACAGGACCTACCTAGGCTCGACGTGGCGCACCCCTGGCACGCTGCGCTCGATGATGCCCCGCCATCCGGCGCCGCCGTCAGTCAACACGGCCACAGACGACACTTCTTGACGTTGCATCACATAAATCGAGCTCGGACGAATGTGTAGTATTCGCGGAGGCGTCGCATCCCCCTCCGGCATGAAGCCATCCTCCTGAACGCGGCGTCGAGAGGTGCGACCATGGCCAAGAAGTACGCCTACACCCTCCCTCAACACCGCGTTGAGCATGGTGTATCCATTCCCGTCGATGAACTCATGATCGACGACAAGGCGCAGCGAACCTTGAACGAGCCACGCGCACGGAGCATGGCCAACAATCTGGTGCCTGAAGCGCTGGGTACGATCGTGGTCTCTCAACGCTCGGACGGTCTTCGCTACATCGTGGACGGCATGCATCGTTGGCATGCCTCCAAGCTGACGGGCATAGCCGAGTTGGTAGCCGAGGTCCACCACGGGCTCGATCAACAGGAAGAAGCGATTCTCTTCCTCATCAAAAACAGAGAATCGAGCAAGCCCACTCCGCTCGACGAGTACAGGATTGGCCTGACCGCTGGGCTACCACTGTTCGTCGACACTGAATCCGCCTTGCAAGCGCGTGGCTTGTCGATGGGCTCGACAGGCACCAACACGGTGGGAGCGGTTGCCGGCGTCCTACGCATCACCGATCTCTACGGGCCTCACGTGCTGGAACGGACTCTGAAGGTAGCGGAAGTCGCTTGGGGACGTACGAAGGAGACCTGGGACGGCATGCTCCTTGGTGGAATCGGAATGTTCCTGGGACGTCACGGAGACGAGGTCGAGGACGGTCCGCTCGCCGCCAAAATCGGCAAGAAGGATCCTGCCTTCCGCTGGCGCGCCAACATCACTGCTCTGGCTTCCGCGGGCGGTACACGCCACAGCGGCACCGGCTCCCGAGTGAGCACTTGTTACACACTCATCGTGACTGAGTGGAACAAGGGCAAGCGCACGGAGAATCGCATCGACGCATAGACGCTCCCTGTGACTGGCCCGATGAATAGGCCCCGTCGGGCCAGTCAACGCCCCTCGCGCACGAACGCTTCTGGCGGGCGCTGCGCTCAGCGCTTTGCAACATGAGCCTTGTCGGACTTGCTACCCAGCCCCGCCTCGGACCATGGCGACTCAAGCCGGCCCCAGGCGATCAGGACAGATTGAGGTTCTGGTAGCGGTTGTTCGGCTCTCCGCTGGCGTAGACGCGTGGGGAGGTGAACACCCCGGGCAGGTCGGTGTTCCGCAGGGTGCCGCCAGGCAGGCGCAGGCCGTAGTGCTCGCCCATCAGGCGGTAGACGTCACGGATGTCCGGGACGTGCAGGCCCCATTCGTCCGGCTCGTCCGGGAAGTCGGGGTCCGGCTCGACGGAGCCGAGGGCGATCTCGGCGATCATCCGCTGAGTGAGCGGGTGGTCCGCGCGGATCGACTCGTGCACCTCGCCGTCGAAGTAGCTCCAGTCCAGCTTCCCGTCCACGATGACGTCCACGGTCGGCGGGTCCATCGTGGTGTCCTGGACGATCAGCCACGTGTGGCCGTCCCACAGATGCCGCAGGGGTTCGGGGCGGTGCGCGTAGAAGCCGTCGCCGCCCGCGCGCAAGGCGAACGCCCAGCCGGCGTACTCGCCCAGCCTTGCGTAGTCAGGGACGTCGCTGGTCCGGTGCAAGGCGGCGTTGAACGCCTCGGGCGACATGACTCCCAGGGCGGGGTCGGCCCCCACCATCGCCGCCAGCTCGGCGATACTCACGCCTTTGACCATCTCCAGGTAGAAACCCCAGCCTGCGTCGTCCTGTATGCACTCGAAAGCGTCATGGCTCATGGCGCGCAGTGTGGCAGCCGCCTGTGACACACCACCGTCTCAGCGGGAGAGGCCGTCAGCAGCCAGCACCGTGAACGCGGACCAGGCGTCACGGGAGACCGTCAGCGCCTGCCTCTGCGTGTCCTTCGAGTCCCGCACCCACACGCCCTCGGCCCGTACCGCGATCTCCACGCAGTTGTCACCGGAGCTGCCGCTGTAGCTGCTCTTGAACCACGTCGGCTCTGTGGTGCTCATAGTGCTCCTCGCATCTGCTCCAGCAGGCTTACTGTGGCTTCGCGGCCGAGGGCCTGCGATCGCAGCTTGCCATAGCGCTGGAGCATGGCGCTCACGTCTTTCGGTGCCGTGATCAGAATGCTCGACTGCTGGCCCTCCGAGTAGCCGACCCACTCGTGCTGCTGAGTCTCTGCGAGGTACATCAGACCGTCGATGCCGGCGTGGTCGTACTGGCACAGAGGCATCACCTGGATCTCGATGTTCCGGCGCCCGCCCTGGTCCAGCAGATGATCCAGTAGTTGCCGGGTGACCTCGGGGCCGCCCATGCGGCGTTCCAGCAGCGCCTGCTCGATGACGAAGCTGAACGCGGTGTTCGGCCTCTCCGCCAAGAGCTGCTGGCGTTCCAGCCGGGCGGTCACCTGGTGCTCGATCTGCTCGCCAGAGAGAGGCGGCAGGCGTCGTTCGAAGATGGCGCGGATGTAGGCCTCGGGCTGCAACAGCCCAGGGATAGCGCGGCACTCGTACGCGTACAGCGAGATCGCGTCCTCCTCGATCGCCGCCCACTGCAAGAACCACGACGCCAGCCCCACCTTCCGCGTCAGGCTGCCTGCCGCCGCCGCCAGTACCCGGGCGGCCGTCGCGCCCAGCACCTCCTCCGAGCGGTCCAGCAGGTCTCTCGGCGGGAAGCGTTTGCCCTGTTCGATCTTGGCGATGTACGCCGCCGAGTACTGCACCCGGGGCGCGAACTGTTCCTGGGTGAGCCGGGCTTCGTCCCTCAGCGCCTTCAGCACCGCACCGAACGTCTTGAGGCTGTCGGACAGCTCCGGCTCGCCGCAGTTCGCGCCCGCCCTGACGCCGCCGTGGTCCATGGCCATTCACGGCCGCCTCTCCCCTGTGGTGGGCCCCCTGGCCCACCCATGCCGTACCGTGCGCCACACCGATGGTCACGCATCGTGACCCTCCCAGTCCAGCGCGTGCACCCGTACAAGTCGATCTGTATGGGCGCCGTGCCTGCCGCCCGCTCTCCCGCTCCGGCCAGGGTGGGTCGCATGCCAGCCCTTCGGAGTCAGTCCCCCGCCCCCGCGCGGATGTTCGTCCAGCGTTTCTCCGCCACCCGGCGCGGTGCGCGTCTCGCGCGGCTGCTCGCCGCGCTCCAGCTCGTCGAGTGGGGCCGCGCCCGAGGGACGGACCACCATGACGCGGTCACGCTCGTGGTCGCGGAGTTCGCCGCCAACGCCGTGCTGCACGGCCGCGTCCCCGGCCGGGACTTCGCGCTCCTCCTCCGTCCCGACGAGGAGCGGGGCAGCATCCGCGTCGAGGTGTCCGACACCCACCCCGCCCGGCCCGCCCTCCTCGCACCGGTTGCCGTCGCGGACCACGGGCGCGGGCTGGTCCTCGTCGAGGCTCTCGCCACCCGTTGGGGGGTCCGCGACCGGGTGGGGCCGGGCAAGACGGTCTGGGCGGAGCTGCCGTGGCCTGAACTCCGCCCGAGCGCCGGCAACCGGGGACCTCGCGACGGGATCCGACGATCCCGCCACGGGATCTGACGATCTCCTCCCCGGCCCTACGGCCGTCAGTACGCTGGAGCAGCCGATCTGGGGAGACACAGAGATGACCTTGCGACCGAGAGGGCTGCTCGCCCTGCTCGTCGGTGCAGCACTGCTGACCGGCTGCGGCGGCGCGTCCGCGTCCGGCACGGAGTCCGGGAGCGCCACCGAAACCGTGAGCCTCAGGGTCAGCGGCGGCATCGCGGGGGTCCAGCGCGGCATCGACGTCAGTCCCGGCGGGGAGGTCTTCGTCACCGGCCGCGGGGGCGCCCGCGAGTCGGCCGACCCGTTGTCGCCGGCCGAGTCCGAAGAGCTGGACACCCTTGTCGCGGCCGTGGACTTCGACGATCTTCCCTCGCGCAGCGTCTCCGAGAGCTCCATGGACCGCTTCGAATACCGCTTGCAGTACGGCGGTCACACCCTGGTCACCGACAAGAGCGAGGATCTGGGCCCGGTGGACGACCTGATCTCGCACCTCAACAGCTGTATGCAGAAGCGCGGCTGAGCCCGGACACCCGTTTGGCGCCTGCGGGGTGCGCCATACTCCCCGCATGCCTACGCCCATCGGTCCGGTGATCCTCTTCGACGACGACCTGTACATGTACGTCCTCAAGGACCGCGCGTGGGCCGAGGCCTGGTGGGAGATGCCGGACGAGTACGCCTGCGGGTTCGACGCCCTGGCCAGGCCGCTGCGCATGACGGGCGAGCCGCATCGGGTCACGCTCGAACTGACGGGTGACGGACCGGCCGAGGCGGACCTGCGCCGTCTTGTCGGCGACCACTACCGGCGCTTCCGGCGCGGGCAGGTGCCACCCGAGGCGTCCGGTCTTCCGGCGTTCGTGGCGGGGTTGCCCGTCGAGGGCTCGTAACGCCCGTCCGAGTGGGGCGGCGCATGCCGTGCACATTCCGTACGGACCCTGCCCGGCAATTGCGGGGCAGGGATTTGTTCACGTATATTGGATGGTTCTGTGCGCCCATAGAAAAAGGCCCCTCACCGGGGGCCAACAAGAATCACCATATCCGCCAGGGAGCGATTTTGTCAACTCGCGAAGACGTCGAATTGCAGAAGGAGCAGCAATTCATCGACCGGCTGTACGACCGGGTCGACGCCCTGCGCGGGGTCGCCGCCGAAGGCGTCGAGGACGCGTTGACGCCGGTGGGGAACGGTTTGCAGGCGCGGCACGAGCGGGATGTGCTCGTCGCGGAGCGGTCGGGGCTGCTGGCTGCCCTGAATGCGGTGGACGGTTCCCTGTGCTTCGGCCGTATCGATCTCTCCGACGGCGCCGCGCACCATATCGGCCGTATAGGAATTCGTGAGGACGACACCGAGCACACGCCCCTCCTGATCGACTGGCGTGCCCCGGTCGCGCGGCCGTTCTATCTCGCCACCGGGCATACGCCCATGGGCCTGCGCCGGCGCAGACACCTCACCACCGAGGGCCGTACGGTCACCGAGCTGCACGACGAGATCCTCGATCTGGGGGACCGCGAGCGCACCGGTTTCGAGGACCCTAGCGGGGACGCCGTGCTGCTCGCCGCGCTGGGTTCCGCCCGTACCGGCCGCATGGGCGACATCGTGCGGACCATCCAGGCGGAGCAGGACCGCGTCATCCGCGCCCCGCACCGGGGTGTCCTCGTCGTGGAGGGCGGCCCCGGCACGGGCAAGACGGCGGTCGCGCTGCACCGGGCGGCCTTCCTGCTGTACGAGCACCGGGAGCTGCTGGCCAAGCGCGCGGTGCTGGTCGTGGGCCCCAACCCGGCCTTCCTGCGCTACATCGGCGAGGTGCTGCCCGCGCTCGGTGAGACCGGCGTGATGCTGGCGACGCAGGCCGAGCTGTTCCCCGGTGTGCACGCCCGGGGCACCGACACCCCCCGCGCGGCGGCCGTCAAGGGCGGTGCGGGCATGGCCGAGGCGCTCGCCCTCGCCGTGCGCGACCGGCAGGAACTGCCCGAACCCGGCGCTCCCCTGGTGATCCCGCACGACGACGGTGACCTCGTTTTGGACTGGGAGATCGCCTACGAGGCCCGGCAGGCGGCGCGCGAGACCCGGCTGCCGCACAACCTCGCCCGGCCGTACTTCACGTTCCAGGTGATCGACGCGCTCACCGCGCAGCTCACCGAACGCATCGGCGCGGACCCGTACGGCGGCCCGAACTTCCTGGGTCCGGACGACATCGCCCAGCTCGGCAAGGGCGTCGCCGCAAGCGAGGAGGTGCACGCGGCTGTCGGGCAGCTGTGGCCGCTGCTCACCCCGGAGGGGTTCGTCGCCGACTACCTGGCGGAGCCCGTGTATCTGGAGGACGAGGACGCGGAGGCCATCCGGCGCGCCCCTGGCGAGGGCGGGTGGACCCCCGCCGACGTGCCGCTCCTGGACGAGGCCGCGGAGCTGCTGGGCTCCGACGACAGCGCCGCGCGGGCCGCCGCCGAGGCGGAGCGTCAGGAGCGCGTCGCCTACGCGCAGGGTGTCCTGGAGCTGTCGCGGGGCTCGGAGTCGTACGAGTTCGAGGACGAGGAGTCCGAGGTCCTGGCGGCGCACGACATCATCGACGCCGAGCGGATGGCCGAGCGGCAGGAGGAGGCCGACCACCGCAGCGCGGCCGAGCGGGCCGCCGCCGACCGGACCTGGGCGTTCGGCCACATCATCGTCGACGAGGCGCAGGAGCTGTCGCCGATGGCGTGGCGGCTGCTGATGCGCCGGTCACCGACCCGCTCGCTGACCCTGGTCGGGGACCCGGCGCAGACCTCGGAGGAGGCGGGCGTCGGCTCCTGGGAGCGGATCCTGGAGCCGTACGTCGGCGACCGGTTCGAGCATGTGCGCCTGGGGGTCAACTACCGCACGCCCGCCGAGATCATGGAGCTGGCGGCCAGGGTCCTGCGGGCGCAGGACCCGTCGTTCGAGCCGCCCGGGTCGGTGCGGTCCACCGGTGAGAAGCCGTGGACGAGGGATTCCGGAGCGGATCTGGCGGGCGCGGTCGAGCGGGCCGTCGCCGAGCTGACGCCCGAGGAGGGGCGGCTCGCGGTGATCGCGCCGCGTGAGCTGCACGAGGAGATCGCGGGCCGGCTCGACGGGGTCACCGTGGGCGCCGAACCCGATCTCACCCGCACCGTGGTGCTGCTCGGCCCGCGCGAGGCGAAGGGGCTGGAGTTCGACCACGTGCTGGTCGTGGAGCCCGGCCGGTTCGGGACGAGCGACCTGTACGTGGCGCTGACCCGTGCGACACAGCGCCTGGGCATCGTCCACCGTGAGGAGCTGCCGGAGTCGCTGCGCTGAGCGCCGGGCCGCCCGACATCGTGCCCCGGCGCCTCACACGCGGGGAGGCGCACCGGGCGCGCGGGGAGGTGTCCGCCGCGCACCGGGCGGTGCGCGAGGACGTCGGCGAACGACTCCGCCCCGCACCGGTCGACTCGGTGCGGGGCGGACGCGGGCCGCGGATCAGTTGCAGGCGTGGCCCCAGCCCATGTTGGGACGCCAGGTCTTCTCGCCGGTGGAGGCGCCCTTCCAGCTGAACGTCGCCACCACGCCGAAGCTGTTCGTCGGCCACGTGCACGGGTCGATCCTGGCGGTGGCCGCCGAGTCCGAGGTCGCGAACCAGCCGTCGTAGTCCTGCTTGGACTTCACGGTCACCCAGCCGCTGCCGTTGAAGCGCTGAAGCTTCACGTTGGTGACCTTGACCGAGTAGTTGTTGCCACCGGTGGCGTCGGTGATCTTCGCCCGCGCCTGGTAGGTGTCGGTGGTCCTGTCCCACCAGACGGTGGCGCAGCGCTTGACCTGGGTGCCGTAGCACTCCCACGCGCTCTCCGCGGATGCCGAGGCCGGGGTCAGCACGATCGACGCGCCGAGCGTTCCGGCGACCAACGCGCCGACGGTCCCGAATCGGCCTGCACGCTTGAGCCCCATGAATATCCTCCCGTTGGGTCCAGTGATTCCGGGAACCGTATCCAGGAATGCGCGACAACCGAGCGGACGTGCGGGGCGGTTGCCTCGCTGTGACAAAGTCAGACTTCGGTTCTCGTCGGCCGTGGCGTCCGTGACAAGGCACACCTGACGGGCGCGACCGCCTGGCTCGACCGGCGGGCTCGGAGCTCGGAGCCCCAGCTCCGGGACCCGAGCGCCGGTGCGGCGGATTCACACCTTCGGACGACCGGAATCGTCCCCTCCACCCGAGGCCCGAGCTTCGGGATCCGGGCGTCGGGATGCGAGGGCCGGGATTCGAGCGATGCCTTTGACCGGTAGGGAAAGAAAGGGGGTTGGGGAATACCTCCCCGACCTCCCTGACCCGTCACGGCCAGGAAGTATGACTAATCGTGACCGACTTGCGGCGGAGCGTGGCGACTGCCTACGGTGCGAGAACCGAACGACCCCGACACGGTGTTGGACGCACCAGGCCGGGGTCTGACCGCAAGATCGGAAGAAGCGATCCGTGGCTATCCAGCACCCTAGCTCCGCCCTGCGCGCACCCGCACCCTCGCGCCCCTACCCGATGGCCAAGCCCGGTTACGGCAAGCGCTCCATGCCCGGCCAACTCCCGAGCCGCGCCGACGACTTCGCTCTGCTGCCGACCCGCGAGCGGTACATCGCCGGGTTCATCGACCGGCTGCCCGACGGCGCGTCGATGGACGTCAAGAGCCTCGCCAAGCAACTGCCGCTGTACGGCCAGCAGGCCGTCGGCTCCGCACTCAGGGCCCTGGCCACGGCGGGACATCTGCGCCGCGTACGGTGCCTCGTCGGCGAGCTGGGACAGGTCCGCTGGGTCTCACGGACGTTCTGGTCCCGCACCGCCCGCGACAACGAGTGGTGGGCCGCGATCGAGGTCACCCCGGCGGCACCCACCGTGCCCACCTCGACGGCCCCGGCAACGGCGCCCGCAGCGGCCCGCGTCGAGGCCCCGGAGCCGGTTCCGGCCCTAGCAGAGGCCCGCGTACAGATCCCCGCACAGACCCCCGAAGAGGCCCCCGCAGAGGCCCCCGAGGCCCTGAAGGCCCCCGCTCCGGTGCTCACGGGCACCGCCCGTACGCCCGAGCCCCGCGTCGCCCGAAGCCGCCGCGCCCCCCGCGCCTCACGCCCTGCCTCAGCAGCGAGTTCCGGTCGAGCCCTCGCCCGCCTATCTGGCACTGGCGCAGCTCGGCCGCGTCGACTCCCGGCTGACCCTGTCCGCCGCCGACTGCGCGGCCCTGGAGTCCCGGGCCGCCGCATGGTTCGCGCGCGGCGTGGACGCGGAGTACCTCACGCGGGCTCTCACCGCCGGTCTCCCGTCCCGGGTCGACTCCCCCGTCGGGTTCGTACGCCGCAGGCTCACCGACAAGATCCCGCCCCACGTGCCCGCCGTCCCGTCGCCGCCCCCGCAGGGAGCGCCCGTGCACCGCGTGATGCTGGAGTGCACCCGGTGCGGGGCGCCGGGCCGTCCGGAGGCGCTCCCCGACGGGCTGTGCCGCCCCTGCCGCACCTCATCGGAGGGTGACGCACCCGAGGAGGCAGCCGAGGCCCTGCCGGGGGCGCCGGATGTCCGAGCGCTCGCCGCCGGGCTCCGGGGCCTGCTCAAGTCGCCCTGAACGCACGGCAGCCCCGCACCGGGCGGGGACTGCCGAGCCTCCGCCTCCGATCAGGCGTAGTAGTTCACGCTGACCGGCCGGGTCCCGGTCCACGGCGTCCAGCCCTGGAGGGTGGCGGGCACGCCCACGCGGGTGTTGCAGTTGATCACCTGGAAGTGCAGGTGCGGCGCGGTGGAGGCACCCGTGCTGCCCGAGTAGCCGACGATCCGGCCCTGCGGGACCCAGTCGCCCGGCTCGTAGAACGACTGGTTGAGGTGCGCGTAGTGGGTGCACAGCCCGTTCGAGTGCCGGATGAGGACCTCGATGCCGTTCTGCCAGTACGGCGACCAGTTCGAGTAGACGATCGTCCCCGCCTGCGCCGCGGACACCTCGTAGTTGGCGGGGAGCCCGAAGTCCCAGGCGTACTCGTTGTAGGGGCCGGTGTGCGAGTACGTCCCCTCCGGCCCCTGGGTGACGGTGTACGCCTCGCCCGCCGGGTACGGCAGCTCGTAGTAGTAGTCCACGGCAGCGGCCGGTGACGCCCCCACCATCGTGATGCCCACCGCAGTCAGCAGCGCGCTCGCGCCCACCGCGATGCGGCGCAGAACCCTTTTCGTTCCGCTCATGTGCGTCTCCGTCCGTCTTCCACGAGGACCCGACTCCGCGTCCCGACGGGGCGGAGGAAGGCAAGCTTCAGACGCCGCCGACCGGGCCCACAAGGGCCCTCGGGGCCCTTGTCCGGTCCCTGCCATCGGCCCGCCGGACGTACCCCTGGGACCCGGCCGGCAGTCCTTACGGACCCCGAGACCCTTGACAGGACCTGGCCGACTTCACGCCGCCGCCCGGGACGGATTTCCGGCCACGAGGAACAGAACGGAGGTGACCTTCCCGGAAAGCGGGGCACCCGCAGTCCGAGGAGGCCCATATCCATGAGTGCAACAAGCAAGAAGAAGTCCAGGTCCAGGCTGTACCTGTCGCTCGGCACCACCGCTTTCGGCGCGCTGGCCGTGGTGAAGGAGGCCAAGCTCGCCCGGGAGGAGAACGACACGCTCCGGGCGATCGACGCCCTCGTCTCCACCGCCAAGATCGTCACCGGTCTCGCGGTCCTCTACCGCGAGCTCAAGCGTCTCGGTGACGACGACGTCCTGCTGGGCTGAGCACGCACGGACGGAGCCGGCCGGGTGTCCCCCCGAGTCCCCCTGACTCGAGGCGATCCACCGGCCGGCTCCGTGCGTGCGGGACGCCGGGCGCGGCAGCGGAGGCAGGCGCACCGGCGGAGGTCGGCCCACCGGCACAAGCCCGGCGCACCAGCGGGGGTCAGCCCACCAGCAGGTCGCGCTTCAGTGCGCGTACGTCCTTGGCGTCCAGGCCGAGCACCTTCTTCTCGTACGCGCCGAACGAACCGAACTCCTCACCCACCTCGGCGAAACCGGAGTTGAGGTACTCGGCGCGCACGTCCAGCAGCGGCTTGTAGACGGCGGCCTGGGCGGCCGGCATGGAGGCGAGCGCCGCCGCGTTGGCCTCCGCGCGGTAGTCGTTGGAGGCGAGGTAGTCCCGCATGACGGTCGAACGCGGTACGCCGAGCGCGGTGAGCAGAGCGGCGTTGGCCCAGCCCGTGCGGTCCTTGCCCGCCGTGCAGTGGAAGACGACGGCGTGGGCGGAGTCGTCCGCGATGCCGCCGAAGACCGTGCGGTAGGCGGCCTTGGCGGTGTCGCCGCTGACCATGAACTTCTCGCCCTCGACCATCATCGCGACGCCCTCCTCGGGCGTCGTCGGCATGGCGGTGAAGGTCGGCGAGCCCGCCAGGACGTCGGCGACGACATGCGTGCCACCGGCCGGGACGCGGTCGGGAGCGGCAGCACGCTCGGACTCCGTGCGCAGGTCGTAGACCGTGCGGATCGAGAGCCGGCGCAGCTTCGCGAGGTCCGCGGTGGTCAGCTTGTCCAGGGCGTCGGAGCGGTAGATCTCGCCCATCTTCACCCAGTGGCCGTCCGTGGTGCGGTAGCCGCCCGCGTCGCGGAAGTTGACGGTGCCTTCGAGCGCGATCAGCCGGTCGGCGAGATGCAGGGAGCCTCCGCGCTCGGGCACGAGGTCGAACCACTGCCGGTCGGCGGCGGGCAGCCCGCGCACGGTGACCTTGCCCGTCGAACCTCCGGTGGCGACCGTACGCCCGCCGGCCTTGACGGCGACGCGGTGCGTGCCCGGCGCCTTCCACTCGACCGTGTAGGAGCCGTCGTCCAGCGCGGTGACCTTCGCCTGGGTGAACGGGATGCGTGCGTGCGCCTCCCGCGCGGCGGAGGCGGGGGCGCTGTGGGCGGAGGCCACCGGGGCGGTGATCCCGACGAGGAGAGCGGCGGCCAGGACGCAGGAGGAGGCCTTGGCGCGAGCTATGTGTGTCATGCATGGATCGTCAGCGCGCTTGACGATGGCCGCCGTAACGGATGGTGAACGGCGGTCCAAACCGAGCGGAACTCCGTGCGCGGACGCCGCCGGTGCGCAGGGCGACCCGCTCGCGGACGGGCGCCGGTGCGCAGGGCAACCGCTCCCGGCCGCGCACCGCCGCGCCTGGCGCGGCACAGCTCGTCCGCCGTCGGTACGGGCCGTGCGGATCAGCGCCTCGTCGCCCTCGCTGGACGAGGTGCTCGGCGATGTCGGCGTCGGACCGGCCGTGGGCCCTCCTCATCCCCTCGGAGGAGGGCGGGCCGGTGGTTCCATGGGCGTACGGGCCGGGCGGCTCCGGCCGGGGAGCGGCGGCAGGCGAGGACCGGGTGCGGCGCTGACCTGCGCACGAGCCCGTTCCGCACCCGACAGGGGCGGGCACAGGATGTCGGGTGCACCGAGGGCGGACCTCCCTAGCGTGAGGAGGCGAAAGGGAAGGAGTCCGGGATGCTGGACCGGCTGAACCAGGCCATGGAGCACATCGAGTCCCACCTCGACCGGCAGGTCGACGTGGCCGTTCTCGCGCGCATCGCGGTGACGTCGGAGTACCACTTCCGGCGGATGTTCTCCGCGCTGGCGGGCCTCCCGCTGTCGGAGTACGTCCGGCGCAGGCGGCTGACCCTGGCGGGCGCTGAGGTGCTCGCAGGTGAGCGGACGCTGCTCGACATCGCCACCCGCTACGGCTACGGCTCGGGCGAGGCCTTCGCCCGGGCGTTCCGCGCCATGCACGGGGTGGGGCCGGGAGAAGCCCGGCGGACCGGTGCGTCCTTGAACTCCCAGCCACGGATGTCCTTCCGCCTCATCATCGAAGGGAACAGCAGCATGCGATACAGGATCGTGGAGAAGGACGCCTTCCATGTGGCCGGCAAGAAAGTGCGCGTACCGCTCGTCCACGAAGGGCTCAATCCGGCGATCGCCGACTTCATCCGGGGCATCGCCCCGGACACGCTGCGGCGCGTCGGCGCCCTGGCCGACCAGGAGCCCGCAGGGATCGTCGGGGTCAGCGACCAGCTGGACCCGAGCCGGGCCGAGGGCACCGAACTCGACTACTACCACGGGGTGGTGACGGGGGCCGAGGTGCCGGACGACCTGGACTCCCTGGCCGTACCGGCGGGCACCTGGGCCGTCTTCGAGAACTCCGGGCCGTTCCCGCTGGCGCTCCAGCACCTGTGGCGGGACGTGTTCACCCAGTGGTTCCCGTCGAACCCGTACGGAAGCAGGCCGGGTCCGGAGATCCTGAGCGTACGGGTGTCACCGGACGGGGAGCAGGCGGACGCCGAACTGTGGATCCCGGTCGAGCGGTCCGCCGCCTGAGGGGCGGCCGGGTGCGGGCCCCGGCGGACCCCCTGCCGCTTGGGCGGACGGCCGGGTGCGGGCCCGGCGAACCTCCTGCCGCTTGGGCGGACGGCCGAGGGGCCGGCGGGGTTCCGCCCGCGCCCTGCCTTCGCCGTTCCGCCCCCCGGCCGGGCGGCCGGGGCGGAGCCCGGGTCGGCTAGCGGGCGCCGCCCAGCTTCTCCTCGATCCAGGCCAGGCCGAAGTCCAGCACCTCGCCGGCCTCGAAGAGATGGCTGTCGGCGGCTCCGACCCGGCCCCGCCGGCCGATTCCGGCGGCCAGCATGTCGCGGGCGATCGTCTCGAACGGGTCCTGGCCCTCCGGCGTGACGGCGGAGTAGTCGAAGGCGCCGCCGGAGGAGTCGATGTCGCGGAAGCGGCGCCAGACCCGCCGGCCGTCGACCGTGATCGGCTGTTCGTACTCCACGAACACCTTGTCCGGCGCCTCGGCGAGCGACTCCGCGTGGTGCAGGAGGGTGAGGGTCTCCAGCGGGGCCCCCAGCATCAGGACCCGTCCGCCCAGTTCCACCAGTTTGGCCAGCGGGCTGCCCGGGCCGTGCGGGTCGTCCCACGGATGGTCGGCGGTCAGTTCGGCCGCCGCAGGCCCGAGCGCGGCGAGGCTCACGTCGGGGTGCCTGCTGCGGACGGCGCCCGGCCACCGGCGCAGCGCCTCCGGGAGGCGGCCGTTGTCGTGGTCGGCCTCGCTGACCACCGGGTCGTACGCGGGATGCCCGGCGCGCACGGCGTCCTGCCAGGGGCGGGGCCAGCTGGTGAAGTCGTACGGCGGGGCGTCGTTCCACCCGCAGGTCACCATGAGGGTCCCGCGCTCCCCCACCACCTCGCGCAGGGCGCCGATGAGGGCCGGGGCGCCACCGGCCACGTATCCGATGGCGGACATCCGCGTGTGGAACATGACGACGTCGCCCTCACGGAGGCCGAGCGCGGTCAGATCACGGATCAGCCGGGCCGGGGTGACGGGCCCTTCGGCGCGGGCGAGCAGGATCTCTTCCGGGGTCGGGTCTGCCATGGAGGTGACGGTACCGCTCCCGCTCCGCGCACGGCCGGTGATCTTCCTCAAATGCCTCCGGATGCCCGCTTGTTGCAACTCGGTGCCGAACCGGAGGCGCTCGGCGCGCACCGGGAACCGCGGCGCGCGATCCGGCCGTCCTCACGGCCGGACAGCCGCGCGGGTCACAGTGAGTGCCGCGTGGGACACGCCATGTACCCAAGGAGCAGCATGACCGCCCACGGCAGCACGCGTACCCGCACCAGCCTTCCGGGGAGCGCCGTCACGCCCGCTTCCCCGTCGGGGCGGGGCGCCCGCAGGGTACTTCTGGACTGCGTGAAGCCCGCGCTGATGCTCACGCTCGTCCTCGGCACCACCACGGCCTGTCTGTCGTCGGAGGACGGCGGCACCTCGTCCTCGGGGAACGGCAGCCAGAAGTCGAGGGACTGGAAGGTCGGCGACTGCGCGGGACCCGACACCAGCCAGTCGAAGGACGGCTTCCAGGGCCTCGACTGCGACGACCCCAAGGCGACGATCAAGGCTCTGGCGGTGAAGGACGGGGAGATCTTCGCCGGCGCCGTGGAGTGCCCGGCGGGCACGGACGAGATCATCTCGGTGAAGGTGTCCTTCGGTGGGAACGCCGCCACCAGCGGCATCCCCAGCAAGACGATCTGCGGCCGTAACCTCTCCGGCGACCACCCCGGTGACGCGGGGGCGGGCGGCGGGCAACTCGTGGTCGGGGACTGCGTGGACGACCAGGCGAAGGAAGTGGCCTGCGCGAGCGGCGGGAACAAGGTGCTCGCCCTGACCAAGACGGTCGAGGAGTGCCCGGCGGCGGCGGACAACCCGATCGAGCTCTTCCCGAGCCCCGGCCGGCCGTACGACGCGATCTGCACCAGCAAGGCCTGACGGACCGAACGGCCGGGCCCCCACGGCGCGGGGCCCGGCGGGCGGTGGGGACTCAGGCCCGCCGGTGCATCAGGGCGTTCCGGTCCAGGGTGGCGAGGACGGTGTTGGCCGCGGCCACCACGGCGAGGACCACGGCCGCCTCGCCCCGGCCGAGCGTGTGCAGGGCTACCGCCGCGGCGCCGAACACGAGTGCCTTCACCGTCAGGACCCCCGCCGTCGGCAGGGGTATCCGTGCCTTCGGCGCGGCGAACAGCCCCCACAGGACGGCCGCCACCGCGGGCGCGGCCACGGCGAGCAGGAGACGCGACGCGGTGGCGCCCGCGCTCCCCCAGCCCCACCAGGCCAGGACGGCGAGAGCCGCGACCTCCAGGAGGAAGGCAAGGCCCTCGTTGAGGACGTGCAAGGGGGCGGGGAGCGTCATCGGGCGGCCGTCCTTCCTCACGCGCGCGGACCGCCATTGAAACAGACGTCCCCCTCAGCAGACCTGCGAACAACGGCAGTTGAACAGAGCCCTCCGGCCCGGCCCTCTCCGGGCGCACCCCCCGCGAATCGCGCGCGGGTGCAACGAGAGAGGCCCGATGTCTTGACGTGCTCCTGTCGAGCTGGCTTTATGGGAGCGCTCCCACGTCCTCCCCGGCGTGCGATCCGTCCGATGTTCGACGTGTTCCATGTGTTCGATCTGTTCGATGTTTGGTTCATCCGGCGCTCACCTCTTCTGGAGTCGCAGTGAGAACAGCAACGAGTACGGCACGAAAAAGCCCCTTGACGGTGTTGATGAAGAGCCTGGCCGCCCTCCTCGGCGTCGCCCTCCTGGGCGCGCTCGGCCCGGCGGCGGCCCAGGCTGCCGAGACCGAGCAGGCGCGGGCCGCCGCCACCGGTCTGCACATCAGTGACGGCCGCCTCCTGGAGGCGAACGGCAACGACTTCGTCATGCGCGGCGTCAACCACGCCCACACCTGGTACCCGGGCGAGACGCAGTCACTGGCCGACATCAAGGCCTTCGGCGCCAACACCGTCCGCGTCGTCCTCTCCGACGGCCACCGGTGGACGAGGAACGGCCCGGCCGAGGTCGCCGGCATCGTCGACGACTGCAAGGCCAACCGGCTGATCTGCGTACTGGAGGTGCACGACACCACCGGTTACGGCGAGGACGCGGCGGCGGGCACGCTGGACCACGCGGCCGACTACTGGATCAGCCTCAAGGACGTCCTCGCGGGCGAAGAGGACTACGTCATCATCAACATCGGCAACGAGCCGTGGGGCAACACCGACCCCGCCGGCTGGACCGCCCCCACCAAGGCGGCGGTGCAGAAGCTGCGCGGCGCCGGCTTCGCCCACACGATCATGGTGGACGCACCCAACTGGGGCCAGGACTGGCAGGGCGTCATGCGCGCCAACGCCCAGTCCGTGTACGACGCCGACACCACGGGCAACCTGATCTTCTCGATCCACATGTACAGCGTCTACAACACCGCCCAGGCCGTCACCGACTATCTGAACGCCTTCGTCGACGCCGGACTGCCCCTCCTCATCGGCGAGTTCGGCGGCCCCGCCGACCAGTGGGGCGACCCGGACGAGGACACGATGATGGCCACGGCCGAGCAGCTGGACCTCGGCTACCTGGCGTGGTCCTGGAGCGGCAACACCGACCCGATCCTCGACCTGGCGATCGACTTCGACCCGAGCCGGCTGAGCTCCTGGGGTGAGCGCATCTTCCACGGGACCAACGGAATCGCCCAGACGTCGAAGGAGGCCACCGTCTTCGGCGACGGCCAGCCCGGCGACACCCAGGCACCGACCGCTCCCGGCACCCCGACCGCCTCGGCGGTGACGGCCACCTCCGCCACCCTCACCTGGCCCGCGTCCACCGACAACGTTGCCATCGCGGGCTACGACGTCGTCCGCGTCAGCGGCGGCACCGAGACCGCCGTCGCCTCCTCGACCGGCAACACCGTCACGGTGACCGGGCTCACCGCCCGGACGGCCTACGACTTCGCCGTCTACGCCCGGGACACCGCGGGCAACCGCTCGACGCGCTCGGCCACGGTGCGCGTCACGACCGACGCGAGCGGGCCCACGCCGGGCGTGGGCTGCTCCGTCGGCTACAAGGTGATCGGCCAGTGGCCCAACGGCTTCCAGGGTGAGATCACCATCCGCAACACCGGCACCACGGCCATCAACGGCTGGAACCTCGGCTTCTCCTTCGCCGACGGCCAGACCATCTCCAACATGTGGGGCGGAACGCCCACCCAGACCGGGGCCAAGGTCAGCGTCGCCCCGGCCGGATACACCGCCACGATCGCCGCCAACGGCTCGGTCACGGTCGGCTTCACCGGCAC
Organism: Streptomyces argenteolus; assembly: GCF_042902585.1. Lineage (GTDB taxonomy): Bacteria > Actinomycetota > Actinomycetes > Streptomycetales > Streptomycetaceae > Streptomyces > Streptomyces argenteolus. The sequence goes on along the minus strand of NZ_JBIBEG010000002.1, from coordinate 169,901 downwards.
CACGGGCAGCACCAACACCGTCCCGGCCGCCTTCACGCTCAGCGGCAACGCCTGCACCACGGCCTGATCCGGGCCCGGCTCTCCGGCCGGCGGGGGCGCCACCTCCGCCGGCCGGGGCCGCCCGCCCTTCCGCGCGGGCCCGGCCCTGCGCGGCCCGGAGCTCCACCGCCGGCCGCCGTACGCAGGCGACCCTGCGAAGATGCGTCCGTGATCCGCGACCTCCGCAACGTACGCACGCTGGGCCCCGGGCCCGGGCCTTCCCCTCTGACGACGGAGGAGGAACAGCGGTACCGCGCCCTGCTGTTCACCGAACTGGGCAACGCGATCGCCGACCACGGCTGGACGCGCTACCCCGCCCACACTCCCCAGGAACGCATGCGGCTCGTCGAGGTCGGCCGCAGGCTCAGCGAGCACTGGGGCATCCCCGTCACCGTCGAGGCGGAGGACGAGTGCCGGCTGCGCCTCTCCCTCGCGGGGCACGCCCTGGGCGCGTGATGCCGTAACGGTCACCGCTCCACGCCCCCTGAACGAACGGGGCTGAGCCGACGAAAGTTTTCGAAGCTTTCGGAGCATTGACCGAAAATTATCGGAGCCGCTAGCCTGCCGCTCGAATCCCCGGACGTCAGTGAAGACGCCGTCCACATCCATGGATTCACCCTGCTTCCCCCACCCAGCCAGAGGGAGCACCACCGTGATCCGGAGATCGTCGTTCCTCAGCCTGTTCGCCGCCGCGGCACTGACCGCCGTCGTCGTCTCCCCCGCACTCGGCGCCGGGGACGGTCACGGTCCGGGCAGCTCGGCGGCGCCCGACGAGCGCAACGCACGCTGGGTCAGCACCTGGACGTCCATGCCGCAGCTGACGGAGCCGGGCAACATGCCCCCGGCGCCGTTCACCCAGGACGGCTCCGTGCTCACGGACGCCACCCTGCGGCAGACGGTCCACGTCTCGGCCGGCGGTGAGCACATCCGGCTGCGCTTCTCGAACGCTTTCGGTGGCTCGGCGCTGCCGATCACCAAGGTGTCCGTGGCGCTGCCGCTCGACGACACGGCGGGCACCAGCGCGATCACCCCCGGGACCGCCCGGCCCGTGACCTTCCAGGGCCGCTCCTCGATCTCGGTCCCGGTGGGCGCGCAGGCGGTCTCCGATCCGCTGGACTTCCCGCTGGCACCGGGGTCGAACCTGACGGCGACGGTGTATCTGGCGACCGGTCAGGCCTCCACCTCGATCACCTCGCACCCAGGCTCCCGTACGACCTCGTACCTGCGTGCCGGGGAGCACGTGAGCGACGCCGACCTGCCCGGGGCGACTCCGACCGACCACTGGTACTTCCTGAGTGGCGTCGAGGTCTGGTCCAGGAGCACCACCTCGGCGGCCGTCGTCCTCGGCGACTCGCTCACCGACGGCCGGGGCTCGACGACGAACAGGAACAACCGGTGGCCCGACCTGCTGCTGAAGCGGCTGGAAGCCGGGGCGGCCACATCGAGGACGGCCCTGGTCAACCAGGCGGCCGGCGGCAACCGGCTGCTCGACGACGGCCTGGGCCCCAACGGCCTGGCCCGCATCGACCGTGACGTCCTGGCCCAGAGCGGGGTGGACTGGCTGCTGGTCTTCGAGGGCATCAACGACATCGGCACGGCCGAGGCCACCGCGTCCGCCCAGCAGCGGATCGCCGCCGAGGTGATCGCGGCGTACGAGCAGATCATCACGCGGGCCCACACCCACGGCATCCGTGTGTACGGGGCGACCCTGACCCCGATGGGCGGCAACACCGGGTACGACGACCCGGACGGCCACCGCGAGCGGGCCCGGCAGACGGTCAACTCCTGGATCCGTACGAGCGGCCGTTTCGACAGCGTGATCGACTTCGACCGGACCGTCCGCGACCCGCAGGCACCCCGCCGCCTCCTGGCCTCCCTGGACACCGGCGATCACCTGCACCTCAACCCGGCCGGCTACCAGGCGCTGGCCGACGCGGTCCCCACCCGGCTGTTCCGTCAGGCCCCGCTCCCCCGGGGCTTCGGCTACAACTGACGGCCGGACGACCGCACCCGGGGGCCCGTACGACCGCCGGAGCCGCAGCGCTGCCGACGGGCCGTACGGGCCCCGGGCTCCACGACGCCCGGCGGGGAGGCAGGTCCGTGCGGCGCCCGGCGGCGGATCAGCTGAGAAGCTGCCGCCATGACGCTTTTGCCCCGGATCACCCCTATGCTCGCCACCCCCGGACCGCTGCCGCCCGCCGCCACGGACGCGCAGTGGGCGTACGAGGTCAAGCAGGACGGCCAGCGCGCCATGGTCCATCTGCCCGGGGACGGGTCCGTGCGGCTCTTCGCCAGGTCGGGGGCCGACATCACTCCCGCGTATCCGGACCTGGCGGCGCTCGGGCCCGCGCTCGGCGGGGTGCCCGCGGTGCTGGACGGCGAGATCGTCGCGCTGGACGGCGAGGGGCGCAGCGACTTCGAGCGGCTCCAGTCGCGGATGGGGCTCTCCGGATCACCGGCGAAGGCGGCGCGCATGGCCCAGCGGGTGCCCGCCCATCTGGTGCTGTTCGACGCCGTGTTCCTGGGTGACAGGAGCCTGGTCGCGCTGCCCTGGACCGAGCGGCGCTCGGCCCTGGAGGGGCTCGGGCTGCACGGGCCCCACTGGTTCACGCCCGCGGTGGCCGTCGGGCACGGCGAGGAGGCCCTGGGCATGACGCGGGAGGCCGGGCTGGAGGGCCTGATCGCGAAGCGGCTGACCTCGGTCTACGAGCCCGGGGTCCGCTCCCGCAGCTGGATCAAGATCCGCCATGCCCGCACGGTGGACGTGATCGTCGGCGGCTGGGTGCCGGGCCGCGGCCGGCTGGGCGGCCTGCCCGGCGCCCTGCTGGTCGGCGAGCGGCACGCGGGCGGCCTGCGCTACGCGGGCAGCGTCGGTACGGGGTGGAGCGACGCCGAGCGGGCCAGGATCGCCGAGCTGCTGCGGGTCGCCGCGGTCGACACCTGCCCCTTCGACGAGGTCCCGCCCGTGGCCGGCGCCCGGTGGGTGCTGCCGCGGCTCGTCGGGGAGGTGCGGTACGCGACCCGCACGCGGGCGGGTCGGCTGCGGCAGCCCTCCTGGCACCGGCTGCGACCGGATCTGGCCCCGGACGACCTCGGCTGAGGCGGGACGGCACGGGGTCCGGCGCGAACGGCCGTCCCGCCCCGGCTCAGGAGGCGGTGCGCTTCCTGGCGGCCGTCTTCCTGGCCGACTGCTTCTTGGCCGCCGCCGTCTTCCCGGCCGCCGTCTTCTTCTTCGCCGGGGCCGCCTTCTTCCGGCTCCGGGGCTTGCCCGGAGTCATCTCGTGCACGGTCGCGTCCTCGCCCCGCGTCTCCTTGGCCGCCTTCACCGAGGCGTTCAGCGCGGCCATGAGGTCCATGACCTTTCCGGGCTCCTCCTCCTCGCCCCCGGCCGCCTCCGGGAGCGCCTTGCCCTCGGACTTGGCGGCGAGCAGTTCCTCCAGTGCCTCCCGGTAGCGGTCGCGGAAGCCGGAGATGTCGTCCAGGGCCATGCTGTCGGTGAGCTGCACGGCCCGCTCGATCTCGCCCTCGTCGAGCTCCGTCTCCCGGGGGGCCAGCGTCTCGGGGCTGCGGATCTCGTCCGGCCAGCGCATCGCGTGCAGCACGATCGCGTCCTCCCGCACCCGCAGCAGGCCCAGCCGCTCACGGTTGTGCCAGGCGAACTTCGCCACGGCGACCTTCTCGCTGCGCTCCAGCGCCCGGCGCAGCACCGTGTACGGCTTGGCCGCGACCTGGCCGTCGACCGCGAGGTAGTAGCTGTCGCTGATGCGTACGGGGTCGATGCTGTCGGCCTCGACGAACGCGACGATCTCGATGGCCTTCGCCGTCGGCAGCGGCATCCGGTCCAGTTCCTCGTCGGTGACGGGCACGGTCCGGTCCTTGGCGACCTCGTAGCCCTTGCCGATCTCGTCCTGGGAGAGGACCTTGCCGTCGACCTCGCACACCTTGCGGGTGCGGATACGGCCCATGTCCTCGCGGTGGTACTGGTGGAAGGAGATCGAGTGGTTCTCGGTGGCCGACACCACCTTGATGGGGATCGTCACCAGCCCGAAGCTGATCGCTCCGGTCCACAGGGGCCGCGGCATCCTTACCTCCAGACCCCCCTGACGGTTCGGCCGGGAGGCGGACCGGAGCGCCTGGAAGGGAGAACCGGCCCGAGAGAGGGCCGAGGCGCGGCCGGGCCACCGCCCGTATCCCCGATCCTCGCGCCCCGGCTCCCGGACCGCATGTGGATCACCGCGTCCGGGTCAGGGTCGCGGCAGGTCCATCTCGGCGACCACCTGGTCCTCGCTCATCTCACCGGTCCTGCGGAATCCGAGCCGGAGGTAGAAGTCCTCGGGGCCGTGCTCCCCCTGGGACCAGGTCACGGTGATCCGCTTCTGCCCGCGCCGCAGGAGCTCCTCGCAGACCGCCTCCACGGCGAAGCGCCCGTACCCCTTGCCCTGCTCGCCGGCGGCGACGGCCAGCCGCCAGAGTCCGGAGCGGGGCCGGTCCTCCGGGTCCTCGGGGTGGAACCGGACGTCGAGGAACGCCATCACGAAGCCGACCATCCGGTCGCCGTCGAAGACCAACCGGGGCCAGGCGGTCTCCGGGTCGGCGTACGCCTCGGCCAGCGACCGTGCGACGGGGGCGACGAACCGCTCCTGCTCGGGTGCGACCTTCAGGCGGCAGGCTTCGAGGACGTTGTCCGGGGTCACCTTTTCCAGGCGGAGCTGCGCAGTCATGCGCGCACCGTACGGGCCGTCGGGGCGGCGGACCAGTGATATACGGCCCGCCCCGGTTCACCAGGCGGCGACTCCCTCCGCGTCGAAGAACCCGCCGGTCGGGCCGTCGGCTCCGACCAGGGCCATGCGGACGATGATGTCCGCGCCCTCCTCCACGGTGTTGGTGCCCGTGTGGTGGTTGAGGTCGGTGGCGGTGTAGCCGGGGTCCACGGCGTTGAACCGGATGCCGGGGTAGGCCTTCGCGTACTGCGAGTTCACCATGATCAGCGCGGTCTTGGAGGAGCCGTAGGCGAGCGCCGGGACGGTGGACTCGATGCGGTTCGGGTCGGTCGTCGCCGCGATCGAGCCGAGTCCGCTGGCCACGTTGACGACGACCGGGGACGGACTCGCCTCCAGCAACGGCAGGAAGGCACGGGTCACGCGCACCGCCCCGAAGACGTTCGTCTCGTACGTGTACCGCATGTCGGCCCCCGTCACCTCGCCCACAGGCTTGGGGACGCCCGCGATCCCCGCGTTGTTGACGAGGACGTCCAGCCCGCCGGCGTCCTTGCGCACGAACTCCGCGGCGGCCTCGACGGAGTCGTCGTCCGTGATGTCGATCTGGACGAAGCGCGCGCCGAGCCGCGCCGCCGCCTCCTCCCCGAGCCGGACGTCACGCGCCCCGGTGTAGACGGTGTGCCCGGCTTCGACGAGGCGGCGGGCGGTCTCGAAACCGAGGCCCTTGTTGGCGCCGGTGATGAGGGTGGTGGTCATGGCTGTGCTCCCGTGTTCGTCAGGTGATCGGGTCGGGTACGCCTTCACCCTGCTCGCCGCACCAGGGAACAGGCAGTACCCGCCGTAGCGGGGGGACTGCCAGTACCAGGCTGTTCCGGGGCCCCACGCGGATACTGGAGGGGTGAGCGCATCCAAGGACGGCAACGAGCTGGGCAGGGCGCTGCACGGCTGGCGGGACCGGATCTCCCCGCAGACGGTCGGGCTGCCCGCGGGCGGCGTACGGCGGGCAGCCGGCCTGCGCCGCGAGGAACTGGCCCAGCTGGCCACCCTCTCCGTCGACTACATCACCCGCCTCGAACAGGGCAGGGCCACCTCCCCCTCCCCGCAGGTCCTCGCCTCCCTGGCCCGCGCCCTGCGCCTGTCGACGGCGGAACGCGCCTACCTGTACCTCCTGGCGGGTCAGCCCGAACCCGGCCCCGGCCACATCTCCACGCACGTCCCGCCCGGCCTGCGCCGGTTGCTCGACCAGCTGAGCGGCGCACCGCTGAGCGTCCACGACGCCGCCTGGAACCTCATCGAGTGCAACCCCTCGTGGGCGGCCCTGTTCGGCGACCCCTCCGCGCTGCACGGACGCGAACGCAACATCGTCTGGCGGCACTTCACCGGCAGGCACGGCCGGATCGCCCAGACCCCCGCGCAGCGGGCCGACTTCGAGGCGTCCACGGTCGCCGACCTCAGGGCGGCCACCGCCCGCTACCCGGCGGACCTCGGCCTGCGCTCCCTCGTCAGGGACCTGCGGGAGACCAGCACCGTCTTCGCCGGGCTGTGGGACTCCGGCATCGTGGGCACCCACGCGTCCGGCACCAAGACCGTCCACCACCCGGAGGTCGGCCGGCTCACCCTGTCCTGCGACGTCCTCGTCGCCGCGGGCAGCGACCTGCGGGTCGTCGCCTACACGGCGGCCCCCGGCAGTGAGGCCGCCGCCGCGCTCGGCCTCCTCGACGTCATCGGGACCCAGGCGATGACCTGACCCAGTCGACCTCCAGGCCTCCCCCATCACTTCTTCACACCTTCGTCACAATTCCGCTTCCTTTCCACGGAAGAGCCCCGCCGCGCCGTCCGCCGCTGCGAGCATCGCCCCTCGACTGCACGGCAGTCAGGCACGCCTTGGGGGGCACATGAAGAAGCGAAGGACACACGGCAGGCTCAGGATGTCGGCGGGGGCGACGGTCCTGCTGCTGGCACTGGCGGGGTGCGGCAGCGGCGACGGCACGAGCCAGGACGCGGAGCCGGCAGCGGCGACGGCCCCACCCACCGGGGTGCGGGCGTTCGCGCCGGCCGACGACACCGCCGCGACGGAGGCCGGCCAGGAGGTCGCGATCGAGCCACTGGCCAACGACCTCGTGACCCTGGAGGGCGGCGACGAGGCGCCCCTCCTGGACACCTACGAGGCGACCGAACTCGCCGTCACCGTGGCGAGCCCGGCACCGCACGGGACCGTGACGGCCGACGGCACCTCGCTCACCTACACCCCGGCCGACGGGTACAGCGGCGAGGACGAGTTCACGTACGAGGTCACGGCGAAAGACGGGGGCCCGGCCGGCGCGAGCGCCGTCGTGCGGATCACCGTCTCCGGGCCCACCCCGTCGCCGACGCCGACCCCGACGCCCACACCCACGGTCGCGCGGACCCCGAAGGCGAAGGCCACACCGGTGGAGCCTTCCGTGTACTACAGGAACTGCGACGCCGCACGGGCCGCGGGGGCGGCTCCCGTCCGGCGCGGCGACCCCGGATACGCCTCCCACCTGGACCGGGACGGCGACGGAGTCGGCTGCGAGCCCTACGGGTCGTCAGGATCGAGCGGCGGGTCGTCGGGAGGCTCCTCAGGCGGGAGTTCGAGCACGGGCTCCTCCGGGGACAGCGGCACCTACTACGCCAACTGCACCGCCGTGCGCGCCGCGGGAGCCGCCCCCATCCACCGGGGTGACCCCGGATACGGATCCCACCTCGACCGGGACGGCGACGGGGTCGCCTGCGAGTAGCCCGCGCCTGCCGTTCGACAGCCGCCTCCGGCCTCGCCGGGGGCGCCTGCTCTTTTCCAATCTGCTTCAAGCACGCTATAAATGAGCAACTTCGAGCACCATTCGCCTGGGTTCACGCAACCCGCCTCCGCGAAGGACGCCCATGCCGCTCATATCCACCGGTGACATCACCCACGGCGCCCGGACCGATGCCACGGGCGTCGGGGCCTTCAACGTGGTGCAGATCGAGCACGCGCAGGCCATCGTGAGCGGGGCGGAGGCCGTCGGACTGCCGGTGATCCTCCAGGTCAGCGAGAACACCGCCCGCTACCACGGCTCCCTCGAACCGATCGGGCTCGCCTCGCTCGCCGTCGCCCGGGCGGCGGGCGTGCCGGTGGCCGTGCACCTCGACCACGCCGAGTCGGCGGGGCTGGTGCGCGAGGCCGTCCGGCTCGGCTTCACCTCCGTCATGTTCGACGCGTCGGCGCTGCCCTACGACGACAACGTGGCCGCGACCCGCGAGATCACCGCGTACTGCCACGGGCACGGGGTCTGGGTGGAGGCGGAGCTCGGCGAGATCGGCGGCAAGGACGGAGCGCACGCCCCCGGAGTGCGCACCGATCCGGCGGAGGCGCGGGCGTTCGTCGAGGCGACCGAGGTCGACGCCCTCGCGGTGGCGGTCGGGAGCTCCCACGCGATGCTGACCCGCGACGCCGTCCTCGACCTCGCGCTCATCGCGCGGCTGCGCGACGCCGTGGGCGTCCCGCTCGTCCTGCACGGCTCCTCCGGTGTCGGGGACACCGGGCTGGCCGCGGCGATCCACGCGGGCATGACGAAGGTGAACATCTCCACACACCTGAACAAGCTGTTCACGCGGGCCGTCCGCAGCTATCTGGACGCCCACGCCGAGGCGGCGGACCCCCGCGCCTACCTCGGCCCCGCCCGCGACGCGGTCGCCGCGGAGGTGACACGCCTGCTGGGCATCCTGGCCCGCCCCGGGCGATAGGGTTCGCTGCGAGCAAGGAGGACCAGGTGGCGGCACACACCCGATGGACCCGGCTGCTGGAGATCCTCGGCGACCAGGGCCATCTCGACGTACTCGACGCCGCCGAGCGGCTCGGCTGCTCCGCCGCCACCGTCCGCCGCGACCTTGACGAGCTCGCCCGGCAGAATCTGCTGACCCGCACCCGGGGCGGCGCGGTGGTGAGCACCGTCGCCTACGACCTGCCGCTGCGCTACAAGGCGGCCCGCCGCGCCGACGAGAAGCAGCGCATCGCGAAGGCCGCCGCCGAGCTGATCCCCACCGGTTCCACGGTCGGCATCAACGGCGGTACGACCACCTCCGAGGTGGCCAGGGAACTGGCGCTGCGGCCGGAGCCCTCGGGCGGCGGTGTGGCGCTGACCGTGGTGACCAACGCGATCAACATCGCCAACGAGCTGGCCGTACGCCCCCAGGTGAAGATCGTCGTCACGGGCGGGGTGGCCCGGCCGAATTCGTACGAACTCGTCGGCCCCCTGGTCGACACCGTGCTGCGGACGCTCGCGCTGGACTTCACCGTCCTCGGGGTGGACGCCGTGCACCCGCGCTTCGGGGCGGCCACGCACGACGAGTCCGAGGCCGGCGCCAACCGCGCCCTCGCCGAGTGCGCGGGCACGGTGATCGTGGTCGCCGACTCCTCCAAGCTCGGCCGCCGTGCCTTCGCCCAGGTCTGCGGGACGGAGGCGGTGTCGGTCCTCGTCACGGACAAGGACGCGCCCGAGGACGTCGTCCAGGAGTTCACCGCCCTGGGGATCGACGTCCTGCGGGTGTGAACGGCGGGGCGGTCAGCGGTAGTCGTCCGGGTGGCCCTGCATCCAGGTGTTGATGCGGTCCCGGGTGCCGAGCAGTTCGCTCCGGTGCTTCTCCAGGTTCGGGGTGGAGTCGTCACCGTCCAGCGCGGTGCGCAGGGTACCGACCCAGGCGATGGGTTCCTCGAAGTGCCCAGGGCCCTTCTTGTCCGCCTTCATGGACCTGTCCAGCCGGTCCAGCTCGTCGTTGACCCGCCCCAGGAAGTAGGCGCAGTTCGCACCGCCGGGCGCGCAGCCGTCCTGGTAGGTCGCCTGGAGCCCGGCGAACGCGTCACGGACCAACTCCGGCGCGGCCGGGTCCTCCTGGACGATGAGCGTGGGCGTGGGTGAGGGCGTCGGCATCAGGGACGCCTCCGCCTCGTCGGCCGCCGCCTCCGCCACCGACGGATCCACGTACGGCACGTCGCCTCCCGGCCCGTTCGTGGTGGTCGCCGCGCTGCAGCCCACCAGCAGCGCTCCCAGGACCGCGGCCGGTATCGCGGCGCGCAGGCCGGTACGGATCAACATGAGGCCCCCCTCGTTCGGTTGGCCCAGACCTTATAGCCGGCGCGGGTCATCCGGCGACGTCGGGCGGGGCGGCACGGGGCTCACCACCTCATTTGCATATACATGCGACGCAGTGCATACTCTTCCTATGTCTAAGGTTCTCACCTCCCTGCCCACCGGCGAGCGCGTCGGCATCGCTTTCTCGGGCGGCCTCGACACCTCGGTCGCGGTCGCGTGGATGCGCGACAAGGGTGCCGTCCCCTGCACCTACACCGCCGACATCGGCCAGTACGACGAGCCCGACATCGCCTCGGTGCCCGGCCGCGCGAAGACCTACGGCGCCGAGATCGCGCGCCTGGTCGACTGCCGGGCGGCACTGGTCGAGGAGGGCCTGGCCGCGCTCGCGTGCGGCGCGTTCCACATCCGCTCCGGCGGACGCGGCTACTTCAACACCACGCCGCTCGGCCGCGCCGTGACCGGCACCCTGCTGGTCCGGGCGATGCTCGAGGACGACGTACAGATCTGGGGCGACGGCTCGACGTTCAAGGGCAACGACATCGAGCGGTTCTACCGCTACGGCCTCCTCGCCAACCCCCACCTGCGCATCTACAAGCCGTGGCTCGACGCCGACTTCGTCACCGAACTCGGCGGGCGCAAGGAGATGTCGGAGTGGCTGGTCGCCCACGGGCTGCCCTACCGCGACAGCACCGAGAAGGCCTACTCGACCGACGCCAACATCTGGGGCGCCACGCACGAGGCCAAGACGCTGGAGCACCTGGACACCGGCGTGGAGACCGTCGAGCCGATCATGGGTGTCCGCTTCTGGGACCCCTCGGTCGAGATCGCCACCGAGGACGTCACGATCGGCTTCGAGCAGGGCCGCCCGGTGACGATCAACGGCAAGACGTTCGCCACCCCGGTCGACCTGGTCATGGAGGCCAACGCGATCGGCGGCCGGCACGGCCTGGGCATGTCGGACCAGATCGAGAACCGCATCATCGAGGCGAAGAGCCGCGGCATCTACGAGGCGCCCGGCATGGCGCTCCTGCACGCCGTCTACGAGCGCCTCGTCAACGCCATCCACAACGAGGACACCCTCGCCCACTACCACAACGAGGGACGGCGCCTCGGCCGCCTGATGTACGAGGGCCGCTGGCTGGACCCGCAGGCGCTGATGGTCCGTGAGTCGCTCCAGCGCTGGGTCGGCTCGGCCGTCACCGGCGAGGTGACCCTGCGGCTGCGACGCGGTGAGGACTACTCGATCCTCGACACCACCGGCCCCGCGTTCAGCTACCACCCGGACAAGCTCTCCATGGAGCGCACCGAGGACTCGGCGTTCGGTCCGGTGGACCGGATCGGCCAGCTCACCATGCGCAACCTCGACATCGCCGACTCGCGCGCCCGGCTGGAGCAGTTCGCGGGCCTCGGCCTCGTCGGCACCTCCCAGGCCTCCCTGATCGGTGCCGCCCAGGCGGCTGCGACCGGCCTGATCGGCACCATGCCCGAGGGCGGCGCCCAGGCCATCGCCTCCCGCGGCGAGGTCTCCGGCGACGACGAGCTGCTGGACCGCGCCGCGATGGAGTTCGGCACCGACTGACGGGCCCCGTTCCGGTTCACCTTCGCGTCCCCGCTCCCCGGACCGGTCCCCCGGCCGGCCGACGGGCCCCCGGCTCCCCGGGCAGGCCGGTCGGCCGGTCCGCCCGGGTGCGGCCTATCCTCGGAATCCAGGACACGGGTACGCAGGAGAGCGAAGGTGGCGGCAATGGCGAAGGTTCCGGCAGCGGCGGTGGCGGCGAGCGGTCTCGTCGGCGGATACGCGATCGCCCGCTGGACCAGGCAGCGCCCGCTGGGCGGCGTCGCACTGGCAGCAGCCGGATCGGTCGCGGCCTACGAATGGAACCGGCAGGCCGGCGCCAAGGCCGCCACCGGACTCACCCTCGCCTACGTCGCCGCGTTCGCCGGCTCGCACCCGCTCGCCAAGAAGGTCGGCGCCTGGCCCTCGGTGTTCGCCGTCGCGGGCGGCGTCGCCGCCGCCTCGTGGGCCGTCACCCGGCGGGCCGCCTGAGAAATCCGGTGCCCGGGGATTGAACACGGGCGCCGCGGGGTGCGTACTGAAGAGCAACTCCCCGCGTGACCCGGGGACGCGCCCGTACGACAGGACGGGCGCGCCCCCGGTCCCCTCCGGCGTGTCCCAGGTCCGCTCCCGCGTCCGCCGTCGGCCCCGCGCGCCCGTCTGCCCACCGCCGGCCCGGTACGCCACCGCGGTCCTGGCCCGAGACCTCCCTCAGCCGCCGAGCACCCGTGACACCGAATAGATCGCCAGACCCGCCAGCGCACCGACCACCGTGCCGTTGATCCGGATGAACTGGAGGTCGCGGCCGATGTGCGCCTCGATCTTCCGGGACGTCTGCTGCGCGTCCCAGCCGGCGACCGTGTCACTGATCAGCGAGGTGATCTCCGAGCGGTACGTCGTGACGACGTACGCCGCGGCGTCCTCCAGCCAGCCCTCCAGCTTGGCCTGGAGCCGCTGGTCCGTGGCGAGCCTGGCGCCCAGCGAGATCAGCGAGGCCCTGGCCCGCAGCCGCAGCTCGCTCCGCTCGTCCTCGGCCGCCGCCATGATCATCGCGCGGACGGAGGACCAGGCGGACGCGATGACGTCCTGGACCTCCTGGCGCCCCAGGATCTCCGACTTCAGCCGCTCCACCCGGGCCCGGGTGTCCGTGTCCGTCTGGAGGTCGGCGGCGAAGTCCGTCAGGAACGTGTCGATCGAACCGCGCGCCGGGTGGCCCGGCATGTCCCGCATCTCCGTGACGAACCGCAGCAGCTCCTTGTAGACCCGCTCCCCCACCCGCTTGTCCACGAACCTGGGCGTCCAGCCAGGTGCGCCGCCCTGCACCGCGTCCATCACCGAGTCCCCGTGCCGCACCAGCCAGTCGTGCGCCCGCAGGCAGACGAGGTCGACGACCCTGCGGTGACCGCCGTCGGCGACGACCTTCTCCAGCATCTTGCCTATGCCGGGGCCGATTTCCACCGCGTCGGCCCGCCGGGTGATCGCCTCCCCGACGACCGCCTGCACATCGGAGTCGCGCAGCACCGTCAGCGCACCGCGCAACGCGGTCGCCAGCTCGGCGGTGACCCGGTCCGCGTGGGCGGGCTCCGCCAGCCAGGTCCCGAGCCTGGCGCCGACGCCCAGCGCGTGAATTCGGTCACGAACGACGTCCCCGGAGAGAAAATTCTCGCCCACGAAGGAACCGAGTGACTCCCCCAACTGGTCCTTCTTGTTGGGAATGATGGCGGTGTGGGGGATGGGCAGACCGAGCGGACGCCGGAAGAGCGCCGTGACGGCGAACCAGTCCGCCAGCGCACCGACCATTCCCGCCTCGGCAGCCGCCGCGACGTAGCCCGGCCAGCCGCTCACACCCGAGTTCTCCGCCCACGTGGCGAGGACGTACACGAGCGCGACGAGCAGGAGCAGACCCGTGGCGGTGGTCTTCATACGGCGCACACCGCGCCGCTTCTCCTCGTCGGCGGCGGTGTACGCGAAGCCGCCGGGCGACGGCCTCGGCCGCTGCCCGTCCGGAGCTCCGGCTCCCACGGCCGTTCCCTGTCCCGCGTCCTGTTCCATCCGCTCCACCTGTCCGCGTACGCGTCACGCCGTGCCGTACGCATTGTCCCTACCTCACCTACTCCTGGGCCGCACGTCGAGTTCCCCGGGGCCTGTCGCATCATGAGAGCAACCCGATCACCGGGTCGAACACCGCAAGGAGAAACACCACAGATGCCCAGGCGCCAGGGCTACGCCCTGCTCATCGCCCTCGTGGCAGGCACCGCCGCACTCGCCGCCGCCGTCGCCTTCGGCACCTCGCTCGTCGCCGAGCAGCGGCAGACCCCGCTCACCGGGACCGAGAACCACGCGGCGGCCCGCAACCAGGCCGCACCGGCCCACTCCACCGGCACCTGGGTCGTCACCTGGACCGGCGCCCCCGTCAGCGCCGAACCGAACGCCGCCCAGGGGTATCCCGGCCGCACCATCCGCAACATCGTGCACACCAGCATCGGCGGTGACGCCGCCCGCATCACCCTGTCCAACCTCTTCGGCGCCGCGCCGCTCGTCGTGGACCAGGCCGCAGTCAACACCCGGCCGGTCACCTTCCGCGGCCTTCCCACCGTCACGGTCGCCGCGGGCCGGCAGGTCGTCAGCGACCCCGTCGTCGTCCCCGTCGCCCCCGACGCCGACCTGGAAGTCACCCTGCGCACCCCGTACGCCGCCGGGCCCGTCACCCAGCACCCCAACACCCACCAGACGTCCTACCTGGCCGACGCCGACGGCACCTGGAGCACCACCCGCTGGCGCTACCTGACGGCCGTCGACGTCCGCAACGAGGCATCGGCCGGCGCGATCGTCGCCATCGGCGACTCCCTCACCGCGGGCAGCGGCTCCACCACCGACGCCAACTCCCGCTGGCCTGACCTGCTCGCCGACCGGCTGCGGCACCGCTACGGGGTCGCCAACCAGGGCATCGCGGGCAACCGCCTCCTGCGCGACAGCCCGCTCGCCGTCAACGGCGTACGCAAGGTCGGCGGGCTCAGCGCGGCCGGCCGCTTCGAACGCGACGTGCTCTCCGTCGCCGGAGCGAAGACCGTGATCATCGCGCTGGGCATCAACGACGTGCAGCAGAGTCCCCAGGAGACCGACCCCCAGCGCATCACGGCCGGACTCCGCGCCCTCACCGAGCGCGCGCACGCCCGTGGGCTGCGGGTCGTCGGCGCGACCCTGACCCCCTTCCGGGGCTACCGGACCTGGACACCGGAACGCGACGCCGTACGCCTGGCGGTCAACGAGGAGATCAGGTCAGGCGGGATCTACGACGCCTTCATCGACTTCGACCGCGCCGTACGCGACCCCTACGCACCCGACCGGATCCTGCCCGACTACGACGCGGGCGACCGGCTCCACTTCAACGACGCCGGCTACCGCGCGATGGCCCAGGCGATCGATCTCGCCGCGGTGGAAGGGATCCCGAAGGCCGACGTCTTCTGACCTGACCCGCCCCGGCCGTTCCGTACAGAGCGGCCGGGGCCGCTCCGTGCAGAGCGACCTGGCCGTTCCGTGCAGAGCGACCGGTCCCGCTCAGCCGAGCTCCTTGCGCCCGTCCCCCGCGTCCGGGTTCTGCGACCGCAGCCGCTCCCGCTCCTGCTCCTGGAGCCGCCGCTTCTGCGCCTTGCTCCGCTTGCGCTCCACACCGACTCCGCCCATCAGCGCGAATCCCGTGACCCGCACCCGCGGTGAACCCGGCGCCGGTTCCGGATCGTCGTCGAGCTTGGAATGCTCCCCGAAGCCTCCCATGAGGCCGAGGCCCCGCACCTGCACATCGAGGTCGGGCGGCACGGTCACCTGGATACCGCCCATGATCGTGAAGCAGCGGATCACCACCTCGCGCTCCGCGAAGCGGGCCTCGCGCAGATCGATCTCGCCGCCGCCCCACATCGAGAACGCCGTGAACGTCGGGCCCACCGTCCAGTGGCCCTTGCGGCTGAACCCGCCCCAGAAGGCGAACCCGCCCGACGAAGTGGGGGTGCCCCCGATCCGCGACGGCCAGTCGGCGGCCGAACCCCTCGCGGGCTCCGCCCCGATGCCCTGCCGGACCGGCGCACCGGGCACCGGAAGATCACGCACGAGCGGCTCCAACTCCCCGTGCGTACGCGCCCTGTACGTAGCGTCGAGCCTCTGCTCGAACTCGTCCATCTCCAGCCGGCCCTCGGCCACGGCCTCCCGCAGGGTCTCCGCGACCCGCTCCCGCTCCGCGTCGGAGGCACGCATCTCCGGGTTTTCACTTGTCATACCGCGCACCCTATAGAGCGATCTCGGAACGGGCCTAGAGACCCGGATCCGACACGTACATCTTCGCGATCACGGATTCGATGTCCGGCTCCCGCACCGAGAGGTCGACCAGCGGATACTCCGCGGCGATCCGCGCCACCAGCGGCGCCGCCGACCCGGCCGCGGGGAACGCCAGCCACTGCCGGGGCCCCTCCACCTTCACCACCCGGACCGAGGGCTCCGACCCCAGCTCGATCGGCGGCAGCTCACGCTCCAGGTCGACGACCAGCGTGCGTTCGCTCCGCCCCACCTCGTGCAGCCCGGCGAGCGCCCCGTCGTACACCAGACGGCCGTGGTCGATCACCATCACCCGCTTGCACAGCTGCTCGATGTCGGTCAGGTCGTGTGTGGTGAGCAGCACCGTCGTCGACCGCTCCGCATTCAACTCCCGCAGGAAACCACGGACCTTGGCCTTGGAGATAACGTCGAGCCCGATCGTCGGCTCGTCGAGGTAGAGCACCTCCGGATCGTGCAGCAGCGCCGCCGCGATGTCGCCCCGCATCCGCTGCCCCAGGGACAACTGACGCACCGGGACCTCCAGCAGGGCCCCCAGGTCCAGGAGTTCGACACAGCGATCCAGGTTCTCCCGGAAACGCGCGTCCGGGATCCGGTACATCCGGTGCATCAGCCGGTAGGAGTCCCGCAGCGGCAGGTCCCACCAGAGCGTCGTACGCTGCCCGAACACCACCCCGATCCGGTGCGCCAGCTTCGTGCGCTCCCGGGCCGGATCGATCCCCGCGACCCGCAACCGGCCGCCGCTCGGCGTGAGGATGCCCGTCAGCATCTTGATCGTCGTCGACTTGCCCGCCCCGTTCGGGCCGATGTAGCCGACCATCTCACCGCGCGGCACCCGGAAACTGATCCCGTCCACCGCCCGCACCTCGCGCCGCTCCCGGCGCAGGAAACCGGTCCTGCGGCGCACGTCGAAGACCTTCTCGACGCCGTCGAGCTCGATGAAGTCCATGTCGTCCACGCCCCCTCCTCAGCTTCCCGTACTGCGGTAGGACCGCAGCCCCACCCGCCACGCCAGTCCCGCGAGCACCCAGCACCCCGCCGCCACCAGCGGCGGCAGGAACGCCACCCAGCGCGGCAGGTCCAGCGGATAGTCCCGGCCCAGCACGTACAACGCCGGCAGCCAGCTCACGAACGCCAGCGGCACCACGAAGGTCACCCCCCGCACCAGGTCCTTCGCGAACACCGACGGCGGATACTGCAACAGCGTCGTCCCGCCGTACGTGAACGCGTTCTGCACCTCGGAGGCGTCCTGGGCGAAGAACTGGAACGCCGCCCCCACCACGAACACCGCCCCGAAGACGGCCGCCCCGCTCAGCACCATCATCGGCAGCATCGCGACCTTCAGCGGCGTCCACCCGATGTCCAGCACCATCAGCGCGTAGCCCAGCACCAGCAGCCCCTGCGTGATCCGCCCGAGCCTCCGCAGCGCGAACCGGTCGGCGGCCACCTGCGCCAGCACCGGCACCGGCCGCACCAGCAGGGTGTCCAGCGTCCCGTCCCGCACCCGCCGCCCCAGCCGGTCCATGGACCCCAGCACCAGGTCGGCCAGCCCGAACGCCGTCGCCGACGTCCCGTACAGCAGCGCGACCTCCGGCAGGGTGAAGCCGCCCAGCACGTCGACGTGCGTGAACATCAGCATGATCGTGACGAAGTCGAAGCCCGTCGCGACGAAGTTGCCCACGGCCGTCATCACGAACGACGCGCGGTAGGCCATCGTCGAGCGCAGCCACATCGCCACGATCAGCCCGTACGCCCGCACCCCCTCGACCAGCCGCGACCGCTCGGCGAACGCGATCCCCGGCTCCGCCGCGACGGCACGCTCCACCCGGACCTCAGCCACCCTGGACCACCACCCTCCTGGTCGCCACCGACTGGAGGAGCCGTCCCGCGAGCAGCAGCACCACCGCCCAGCCGGCCTGGAAGGCGTACGCCCCCGCCAGGTCCCAGCCCGTGCGCGTACCGAGGAACACGTCGGCCGGCACCTGCAACAGGGACGACCACGGCAGCGCGCGGGCCACGTCACCGAGCACACCGGGGAACAGGTTCAGCGGCAGCAGCATCCCCGAGAAGAACAGTCCGGCCAGCCAGGCGATCTGCATCGCCCCCGCCCCGTCCATCAGCCAGAAGGCCGACAGCGCCACCAGGAAACGCACGGCGAAGCTCACGACCACGCCCAGCGCCACCGACACCAGGAAGGCGAGCCAGGTCCACGGCGAGCCCGGCAGCGCCAGATCGA
The DNA here is from genome assembly GCF_042902585.1 of Streptomyces argenteolus. Taxonomy (GTDB): domain Bacteria; phylum Actinomycetota; class Actinomycetes; order Streptomycetales; family Streptomycetaceae; genus Streptomyces; species Streptomyces argenteolus. The sequence goes on along the minus strand of NZ_JBIBEG010000002.1, from coordinate 151,940 downwards.
AGGCCATCGCGCCCAGCACCATCGGCACGATCCCGCGCCCCAGCAGATGGAACGCGGCCCGGCCCAGGTCCCCGGCCAGCCACCACAGCTGCAGATCGGCGGGCCGGTACAGATCGACCGCGATGTCGCCCGTACGGATCCGCTCCATCAGCTCGTCCTCGAAGCCGCCGCCCATCATCGCGCAGGTCATCAGCAGGGCCTGACCCAGCCACACATAGGTCAGCGCCTGCGACATGTCGTACCCGCCCAGGTGCGGACGCTCGTCCCACAGGGCGGTGTAGGTGTACGCCATGATGAAACCGAAGACGGTGTTGGTGAACACCCCCGCGAGCGTGGCCACCCGGTACGTGGCGTGCCGCCGGAATCCCCCAACCGCCACGACGGCGTAGAGCCGCACCCCGCCCCCCCTCTCCTGGCCCAAAGCGCACGACCCTAGCGGACGGCTCCTCGGCGCCGCGACCCCATTTCCGCCGCGGTGGTTCCGAGGGTTATCCGTCCGAAAAGTGCACTATGGGATAATCGTCCGCAGTCGAGGAGCCTCCCACTCATGAACCACGAGCCACCGCAGCACGGCGGAGACCCTGGTCAGCAGCCCTCCCAAGGCTGGGCCCCCCGGGATCCCTCGACCGCGGCCGCCACCTCCGACCCCCAGCGCACGAACGGCGCAACGGACGCCAAGGGGCGCGCGGGGCGCCCCAAGCGGCCCAAGCGCACCGGCTGGCGACGGATCATCCCCACCTGGCGCATGGTCCTGGGCGGGGTCCTTCTCCTCGCCCTCCTCCTCGTCGGCGGCTTCATCGCGGGCTACCAGCTCATCGACATCCCCGCCGCCAACGCCGCCGCGACCGCGCAGGCCAACGTCTACGTGTACGCGGACGGGAAGACGGTCATCGCCCGGGACGGCGAGATCAACCGCGAGAAGATCCCGCTGGACCGCATCCCGCGGCCCATCCAGCACGCCGTGCTCGCCGCCGAGGACCGGGACTTCTACTCCGAGGACGCCATCGACATCAAGGCCACCCTCCGCGCCGGCTGGAACACCGTCACCGGCAAGGGCAGGCAGGGCGGTTCCACCATCACCCAGCAGTACGTCAAGAACTACTACCTCGGCCAGGAACAGACCGTCATCCGCAAGGCCAAGGAGTTCTTCATCTCCATCAAGCTCGACCGCGAGAAGAGCAAGGACGAGATCCTCCAGGGCTACCTCAACACCAGCTACTTCGGGCGCAACGCCTACGGCATCCAGGCCGCCTCCCACGCCTACTACGGCAAGGACGTCGAAGACCTCGACACCGGCCAGGGCGCCTACCTCGCCTCCCTGCTCAACGCCCCCAGCTCGTACGACGTCGTCGCCCACCCCGAGAACAAGAAGGCCGTCCTCGCCCGCTGGGACTACGTGCTCGACGGCATGGTCGAGCACGACTGGCTCAGTGCCGCCGACCGCGACGCGATGACCTTCCCCGTCCCGGACAAGGCCAAGCCCGCCACCGCACTCTCCGGCCAGCGCGGCTACATCGTCCAGGCGGTCGAGGCCTACCTCGCCGCCAACAAGATCATCGATGCGGACACCCTCGCCACCGGCGGCTACCGCATCACCACCACGCTCCAGCGGAAGAAGCAGGACGCCCTCGTCGAAGCCGTCAAGGACAACGTGCTGTCCAAGACCAGCGACGACCGCCCGGCCGACCGCAACGTCCGCGCGGGAGGCGCCTCCGTCGACCCCGCCACCGGCCACGTCGTCGCCCTCTACGGAGGCGTCGACTACACCGAGCAGTTCGTCAACAACGCGACCCGGCGCGACTACCAGGTCGGATCCACCTTCAAGCCGTTCGTCCTCGCCGCCGCCCTCGCCAACGGGTCCACCACCCAGAAGGACCGGCCCATCACCCCCAACACCCGCTACGACGGCACGAACGAACGCACCGTCCAGAGCTCCACCGGCTCCACCGGCTACTCCCCCGCCAACGAGGACGACGTCGACTACGGCTCCATCACCGTCCGCGAGGCCACCGACAAATCCGTCAACGCCGTGTACGCCCAGATGGCCCAGGACGTCGGCCCGCAGGAGGTCAAGGACACCGCGATCGCCCTCGGCATCCCCAAGGACACCCCCGACCTCACGGCCTCCCCCTCCATCGCCCTCGGCCCCGCCACCGCCAGCGCCGTCGACATGGCCTCCGCCTACGCCACCCTCGCCGACCACGGCAGACAGCGCCCCTACACGCTCGTCGCCAAGATCAGCAAGGACGGCAGCGAACTGGACCTCCCCGCCAGGACCACCCGGCAGGCCGTCAGCCGCGAAGCCGCCGACACCACCACCTCCGTCCTGCGCAGCGTCGTCGACGGCGGCACCGGAACCGCGGCCCTGGGCGCGGGCCGCCCCGCAGCGGGCAAGACGGGCACCGCCGAGGAGGACAGGGCCGCGTGGTTCGCCGGCTACACCCCCGACCTCGCCACCGTCATCGCGGTGATGGGCCAGGACCCCGACACCGGAGTCCAGAAACCCCTCTACGGAGCCCTCGGCCTGGCCCGCATGAACGGCGGCGGCGCCCCGGCCCAGACCTGGGCCGCCTACACCCGGGCCGCCCTGGAAGGCAGCCCCGTGCGGGCGTTCGAGCTGGAGGCCGACGAAGGCCCCGAGGAACCCGACCCCGACGAGAGCCCGGGAGAGGAGGACGGGACGGAGGAAGCGGAAGGGGGTGACACCGAGGACACCGGGGAGAGCGACGACCCGCCAGGCCGCGAGAACTCCCGGGAGGACTCCCCGCAGGACCAGGACGGCCCCCGGTCACGCACCCCGGACGCCGCCGGCGCACCCCGGCACCCCGGCGCCGCCACCCACGCCGGCGCACCCGCCCGCCCCACGACCGGGCAAAGCCCCGCCACCGGCGAAGGCCGCCCCGGCGGCGACGGGGCCGGCGCTCACCGAAGCGGCCGGGACGGGAGCGGCGCACGGACCGAAGACGGCCGGCCCGAGGACGACCCGGACGAGAACAGGCGGACCGAGGACGAGCGGGCCGGGAACGCGGCGCCCGCGCTCCTCCCGGCCCACCCCTGAGCACCGCCCCGAACGGGGCGGACCACGCTCAGTGCCCCGATGTCGCCTTCAGACCCACCACGGCCACCAGCAGCAGACAGACGAAGAAGATACGGGCGGCCGTCACCGGCTCGTTCAGCACCACCATCCCCAGCACCGCCGCACCCGCCGCACCGATCCCGACCCACACCCCGTACGCCGTACCGATCGGCAGAGTCTTCGCCGCTTGCGACAGCAACACCATGCTGGTCACGATCCCCAGACCGGTGAACACACTCGGCCACAGCCGGGTGAACCCCTCCGTGTACTTCATCCCGATCGACCAGCCGACCTCCAGCAGACCGGCCACGACCAGCAGAACCCACGCCACGACAGCACCTCCACGACGAAACACGCGAACAACACGGGTGCGTCGTCTTTGCGGAAACCCGGTACGGCGCGTCTCGTCGGGGTCACACCACCGTAGCAACAAACAGCGAGAGGGCCCGGTGACAACCGTCACCGGGCCCTCTCGCCCACTCCGCCTACAGATACAGCCCGGTCGAGTCCACCGAACCCTCGAAGCGGTCCGCCGCCACCGCGTGCAGATCCCGCTCACGCATCAGCACGTACGCCACGCCGCGCACCTCGACCTCGGCCCGGTCCTCCGGGTCGTACAGCACCCGGTCGCCCGGCTCCACGGTCCGCACGTTCTGCCCGACCGCGACCACCGCGGCCCACGCCAGCCGCCGGCCGACCGCAGCCGTCGCCGGGATCAGGATGCCGCCGCCCGACCGCCGCTCGCCCTCCGGCGAATCGGACCGGACCAGCACACGATCGTGCAGCATCCGGATCGGCAGCTTGTCGTCGGTGTTGCTCATGCCGTTGTCGCTCACGACCCGAAACCTACCTGCCCCAGGACACCGGACACGCCCCAGGCCCGCACCGGAACCGCTCTCAGCGCTTCCTGCCCCGCACCGAAACCGTCAGCAGGGCCACCGCTCCGGCCACCACCACCGCCGCAGGAATCACCCTCGCCAGCCGCGGCGAACCGTCCTCGGCCACGAACTGCGCCTTCACGTCCGACACCGACCGGTTCACCGCGACGAACGCACGCCCGGCCGTCCGGTCCACCGTCGACGCCATCCTGGCCTTCGCGTCACCGATCATCGTCTTCGGGTGCACCCGCACCCCGATCTCGTCCAGCACCACCGCAAGCTGCGCACGCCTGCTGATGATGTCCGCCTCGATCTGCGCAGGGGTCCTGGTATCCGACACTGCGCCGCCTCCGTGGTCGTCGTCGGGTAAACCTTCATCGACAGTCTGTCAGCTCGGCCGCTCCTCCACCCGGCGGCACCCCCTATTACGCTCGGTGCCACACACCCCGTGCGCCACTCGAGGAGAGACATGAGCGAGCGACTGCAGACCGGCGACACCGCCCCCGCCTTCACCCTTCCGGACGCCGACGGGAAAGAGGTCTCGCTCGCGGACCACAAGGGCCGCAAGGTCATCGTGTACTTCTACCCCGCCGCTCTTACCCCCGGATGCACCAAGCAGGCCTGCGACTTCACCGACAACCTCGACGTCCTCGCCGCAGCCGGATACGACGTCATCGGCGTGTCGCCCGACAAGCCGGAGAAGCTCGCCAAGTTCCGCGAGAAGGAGAACCTCAAGGTCACCCTGGTCGGCGACCCGTCCAAGGAAACCCTGGAGGCGTACGGCGCGTACGGCGAGAAGAAGCTCTACGGCAAAGTGGTGACGGGCGTCATCCGCTCCACGATCGTCGTCGACGAAGAGGGCAAGGTGGAGCGGGCCTTCTACAACGTCAAGGCCACCGGCCACGTGGCCAAGATCCTCAAGGACCTCGCCGTCTGAGTCCGGATTCGTGGGGGTCCTGGCCGAAATATGATGTGAGCGAGATCGCATTCGCCGATCGATCCGGTTTGCAAACGCCATGACCGCGCAGAAGCCTTTCCTGGAACACCGTTCGACGAAAGGACCCGGCCATGGCGGCCTCCGACCCCCACCAGGCGGCCGACCCCGAAGCGGTCAAGCGCCATCCCGCGCTCTTCCGGGCCATCAGAAAACGCCAGAACCCCCGCCTCCGCCGGACCGACATCACCGTCACCGACGACCAGGCGGTCAAGCGTGCGGTGAAGGCGGCGTCACTCGGTAACGCCATGGAGTGGTTCGACTTCGGTATCTACTCCTACCTGGCCGTCACCATCGGACACGTGTTCTTTCCCTCCGGGAACGACACCACCCAGCTCCTCTCGTCGTTCGCGACCTTCGCCGTGGCCTTCCTCGTCCGGCCCCTCGGCGGCATGTTCTTCGGCCCCATGGGCGACAAGATCGGCCGCAAGAAGGTCCTCGCCCTCACCATGATCCTCATGGCGATCGGCACCTTCGCGATCGGACTCATCCCCTCCCACGACACCATCGGCGTATGGGCCGCGGTCCTCCTCATCTTCTTCCGGATGCTCCAGGGCTTCTCCACCGGCGGTGAGTACGGCGGCGCGTCCACCTTCATCGCCGAGTACGCCCCCGACAAGCGCCGCGGTTTCTTCGGCAGCTTCCTCGAATTCGGCACGCTCGCCGGATACGTCGGCGCCGCCGGACTCGTCACCCTGCTCTACGCCCTCCTGGACGACCCCCAGATGGAGTCCTGGGGCTGGCGCATCCCGTTCCTCGTCGCCGGACCCCTCGGCCTCGTAGGCCTCTACCTGCGACTCCGTCTCGACGAGACCCCCGCCTTCCAGAAGCTGGAGGGCGGCACCGCCCACGCCACCGAAGCCGCCGACCACGTCGAGTCCACGGCCAAGGGCGACCTCGCCAAGATCTTCCGCCAGTACTGGCCGACGCTCATCCTCTGCATCGCCCTGGTCGGCGCGTACAACATCGCCGACTACATGCTGCTCTCGTACATGCCGACGTACCTCTCCGACGAGCTCGGCTACAGCGAGACCCACGGGCTGCTCATCCTGCTCGGCGTCATGGTGTTCCTGATGCTGATCATCAGCCGGTTCGGGAAGCTCTCCGACCGCTTCGGCCGTAAGCCCCTGCTGATGGCGGGCATGCTCGGCTTCCTGTTCCTGTCGCTGCCGGCCTTCCTGCTGATCCGCCAGGGCAGCATCCCGGCGATCATCATCGGCATGCTGATGCTGGGCCTCTCCCTGGTCTGCATGCTGGGCACCATGTCCGCCGCGCTCCCGGCACTCTTCCCGACGAACGTCCGCTACGGGTCCCTGTCGGTCGGCTACAACCTCTCGGCCTCGATCTTCGGCGGTACGACCCCGCTGGTGATCACCGCCCTGATCAGCTGGAGCGGCTCGAACCTGATGCCGGCGTACTACGCGATGGCGGCGGCGCTGGTCGGCGTGATCGCGGTGGCCTGCATGAAGGAGACCGCGAACAAGCCGCTGGCCGGCTCGCCGCCCTCGGTCGAGACGGAGGAGGAAGCGGCGGAACTGGTCCACGCCCAGAGCCCGGACCCGAAGTTCTGAACCCCGTCCCCCAGGAAGGGCCCGTATCGCCACGAAGCGGTACGGGCCCTTCCACATCTCATCGCATTGCGGACGTGACCATCCGATTAACGGTTCGTTGCTCCGTACGAGGCCGCGAACGCGCGGCCGGATGCGGAGGGGGACATGCCGGTAAGCCCGTACACGCGAGAGCGCCTCATGGAAGCGGCCTCGCTGTCACGGACACTTTCGGAGGCGCTGACGAAGCTCGGGGTGGACCCGAAGAGCTCGTCGCGGCGATATCTCCTCGACCGCATGAAGCAGATGGGCATCAGCACCGGCCACTTCGAGCGTGAGGGTGCTCGGTGGACCAGGGACATCCTCGAACCAGTGGTGGCAGTGTCGAACAGCGTGTACGAGGTACTCCATCGCCTCGGCCTCGAAGCGGTGGGGGGCCACCACACGAACATCACCCGCCGCATCAGGGCCTACGGCATCGACACCTCGCACTTCACTCGGCCTTCCAGGGCTGGAATGAAGCAGCGTCGCCGCACTCCCGAGGAGTTGCTGGTGGAAGACGCGACACCGCACGCTCGTCGCATTCCCGGCGTCCGACTCAAGGCGGCCATGTCGGAACTCGGCGTCGTGGAGCGGTGCGCCCTGTGCGGGACGGAACCGATCTGGCAAGGTCTCCCACTGCCGCTCGAGGTGGACCACATCAACGGGATCTGGCGCGACAACCGTCTGCAGAATCTGCGACTCCTGTGCCCCAACTGCCACTCGACCACCGACACATATCGCGGTCGCGGCAAGGGACGCCGCTCCGGGCGCGCCAGTCGATGACCGAGCGCAAGCACTACACCCGTGAGCGGCTGATCGAAGCTGCGGCACGCTGCTCGAACATCGACGACGTCATAGCCTTCTTCGGCACTCATCCGCGCCGGCAACTCCGCCGCTATCTGCTACGCCGGTTCGGCCACTACGGAATCGACGTCTCCCACTTCGACCACCGCGGTTCCGACACGGTCGCCTCACGTCCGACCCGGGCCAGGCTCGGCGAGGCTGTGGCAAGCTCCAACTCCTTGGCGGAGTTGCTGCGCATGCTCGGTCGCAGGGACAACAGTCATCAACGAAAGCTCCTACGCCATTGGATCGCGTAAGAAGGAATGACGACGTCCCACTTCCTGGGCCAGGCACACCAGCGCGGTAGGCCCGCCCCGACGCCTACCAGGCGCCCGGAGGATCTGCTGGTCAAGCACGAAGGCAGACGCCGCACGAGGACCGGGCTGTTGCGTCGAGCCCTCTCCGAGATCGGTGTGCCCGAGCAGTGTGACGGGTGCGGCACGGATCCGGTCTGGCGTGGATTTCCGATCACCCTGGAGATCGACCACATCAACGGTGACTGGAGCGATGACCGCGCCGAAAACCTGCGGCTACTGTGCCCGAACTGCCACGCGATCACGACCACGTGGTGCCGAGGGGGCGGACACCGGACGGTGCACCGTTGATACTCGCTTACCACCTCCACAGCCCGCCCGGTACGATGACAGGCGGCTAGCGGCGGTGGTGCAATGGCGACACAGCAGACTTAGGATCTGTGGCCCGTGAAACGGCTTGAGGGTTCGAATCCCTTCCGCCGCACGACAAACGACCTGCGAATCGAGGGTTCGATTCGCAGGTCGTTGCCGTGCTGCGTGGCTCACCCCACCAGTTCCCGCACCACCGGCACCAGCGCCCGGAACGCCTTGCCGCGGTGGCTGATCGCGTTCTTCTCCGCGGGGGTCAGCTCCGCGCAGGTCCGGGTCTCGCCCTCCGGCTGGAGGATCGGGTCGTAGCCGAAGCCGTAGCCGCCGGCCGGGGCGTGGCGCAGGGTGCCTTCGAGGCGGCCCTCGACCACGCGTTCCGTGCCGTCGGGGAGAGCCAGGGCCGCGGCGCAGGCGAAGTAGGCCCTGCGGTGCGGGTCGGAGATGTCGCCGAGCTGGGCGAGCAGCAGATCCAGGTTGGCCTTGTCGTTGCCGTGGGCTCCGGCCCAGCGGGCCGAGAAGATGCCGGGGGCCCCGCCGAGTACGTCGACACAGAGGCCGCTGTCGTCGGCGATCGCGGGGTGGCCGGTGGCCCGGGCCAGGGCGTGGGCCTTGAGGAGGGCGTTCTCGGCGAAGGTGACGCCGGTCTCCTTGACGTCGGGGATGTCGGGGTACGCGTCCGCGCCGACGAGGTCGTGGGTGAGACCCGCGTCGGCGAGGATCGCGTGCAGTTCGGTGATTTTCCCGGCGTTGCGGGTGGCGAGGATCAGACGCGTCATGCGTCGATTATCGCTGCCTGCTACGGGGTGCAGACCTTGCCGATCTCCGTGGCGGCGTCGGTGACCGGGGTGATGTCGGGCGTCGCGTCGCCCTTCTCGATGGAGTCGCGGACGTTGGTGACGCCGGCCTGGAGGTCGTCGACGGCCTTGCCCAGGTCGGCGTTGTCCGTGGTGTCGCCGAGGTTGTCGAGTTCCTTGTCGATCTGGTCCAGGGCCTCGGTCGCCTGCGTCGGGTCGTCGGAGGCGGTGGATATGGCCTGCTGGAGGTTGTCGACGCTGGTGGCGATGGCGTCGGCGGTGCGGACGCAGTCCAGGGCCTTGTCCACGGCGCCACAGCCGACGGCTGCGGTGAGGGTCAGCAGGGTGGCCGTGACGGCGAGTGCGGTGCGGTGGTGGCGGCGCGAGGCCATGGTGCGGTCCCTCCCCGGGGGCGGATACGTGGACGGACGCACGGTTCGACCCGTGCGCCCGTACTCATCACGACGCTGTGCGCTGCGTATGTGGTTGCTTCTTTACTCGCCGAGTGTGCGGGCGAGCGCCGCTTCCTGGAGCTTGGCCAGGTCGGCGCAGCCGGCGGTGGCGAGGTCGAGGAGGGCGTTGAGCTCGGTGCGGTCGAAGGGCTCGGCCTCGGCGGTGCCCTGGACCTCGACGAAGCGGCCGTCCCCGGTGCAGACGACGTTCATGTCGGTCTCGGCGCGCACGTCCTCCTCGTAGCAGAGGTCGAGGAGGGGGGTTCCGTCGACGATGCCCACGCTGATCGCGGCGACGGTGCCGGTGAGCGGCTTGCGGCCGTGCTTGATGATCTTCTTGCCCTGGGCCCAGGCGACGGCGTCCGCGAGGGCGACGTAGGCGCCGGTGATGGCGGCGGTGCGGGTTCCGCCGTCGGCCTGGAGGACGTCGCAGTCCAGGACGATGGTGTTCTCGCCGAGGGCCTTGTAGTCGATGACGGCGCGCAGGGAGCGGCCGATGAGGCGGCTGATCTCGTGGGTGCGTCCGCCGATCTTGCCGCGTACGGATTCGCGGTCGCCGCGGGTGTTGGTCGAGCGGGGCAGCATGGAGTACTCGGCGGTGACCCACCCCTCACCGCTGCCCTTGCGCCAGCGCGGGACGCCTTCGGTGACGGAGGCGGTGCAGAAGACCTTGGTGTCGCCGAAGGAGATGAGCACGGAGCCCTCGGCGTGCTTGCTCCATCCGCGTTCGATGGTGACGGGGCGGAGCTGTTCGGGGGTGCGGCCGTCGATACGAGACATGGGGCCGAGCCTATCGGCTGTGGCGTCGGGGTCCGTTCGGGTGCATGACGGGTGCACGGCGGGTGTATCGCGGGGCGCGCGGCGGGTGCATGGCGGGGCGCGCGGCACGGGTGCCCGCGGTGGTGTGCGCGGGCGTGGGGCCGGCCATGCGGGCGCGGGACGCACCGCGCGGGTCGGTGACGGGGGCGCGGGGGCATCGGGGGCGCGGGCGCGCGGCGCGGGTGGGCGGCGCGGGCGCGCGGCGCGGGCGCGCGGCGCGGGTGGGCGGCGCGGGTGGGCGGCAGGTGCAGCACAGGCCCCGCTCCTGGCCGGGGTGCGGGGAGCGGGGCCTGCGTGCGGACCTGAGGTGGGCCGGCGGGGTCAGCCGGTCACATCATGTCTTCGATGTCGGCGGCGATGGGGTCGGCGTCGGTGCCGATGACGACCTGGATCGCGGTGCCCATCTTGACGACGCCGTGGGCTCCGGCGGCCTTGAGCGCGGCTTCGTCGACCTTGCTGGGGTCGTGGACCTCGGTACGGAGGCGGGTGATGCAGCCTTCGATCTCGTCGATGTTCTCGATACCGCCGAGCCCGGCGACGATCTTCTCAGCCTTGCTGGCCATGTCCTTCTCCCTGGTCTTTGCGTGCGTGGGGCGGCCCACCGTGGGTCCGTTTCGTCACGGTAACGCACGGTTGGCCCAACTTCACGGGCGGGTAACCGCGCTGTCCCCAATGATGACGATCACCGGCGCCCTGCCTTCCGGCCGGGCTCCGCACCGTATCGCAACTGGTCTACACCAGTTTGCAACGACCGCCAAACCTGGCGTGTTCCGGGAGGATGCCGATGAGTTCGAACGCGGCGACACAACCGCAGCGGAAGTGGTGGAACGGGCCGGTCCAGGGCTTGCAGAAGGTGGGCCGCAGCCTCCAGCTGCCGGTGGCCGTACTGCCCGCCGCGGGCCTCCTCGTCAGCCTCGGCAACCTCTTCGACTCCTCGCTCCACGGCGCCTTCTGGGACAAGTTCGCGAAGGTCCTGCTCAACGGCGGTACGGCGATCCTCGACGGCGAGGTGGGCCTCCCACTGCTCTTCTGCATCGGCGTCGCGATCGGCTTCGCGAAGAAGGCGGACGGCTCGACCGCACTCGCCGCCGTCGTCGGCTTCCTCGTCTACCGGGGCGTCCTGGCGGCCTTCCCCGTGGACGACACGGTGACCGAGGCGACGCCGGACGGGGTGCCGCAGAACCCCGGCGTCCTGGGCGGGATCATCATCGGCCTGCTGACCGCCGTGGTCTGGCAGCGCTACCACCGCACCAAGCTGGTCGACTGGCTCGGCTTCTTCAACGGCCGGCGGCTGGTCCCGATCCTGATGGCGTTCCTCTGCGTCGTCCTGGGCGTGCTGTTCGGCCTGCTGTGGCAGCCGGTGGGCGACGCTCTGACCTGGTTCGCCAAGCAGCTGATCGATCTGGGCGCCTGGGGTGCGGCGATCTTCGGTTTCGCGAACCGGCTGCTGATCCCGATCGGCATGCACCAGTTCCTGAACACCTTCTTCTGGTTCCAGGCGGGCGAGTTCACCGGCGACGACGGCGGCACGGTCCAGGGCGACATCTCACGGTTCTTCGCCGGGGACCCCTCGGCGGGGCAGTTCACCTCGGGCTTCTTCCCGATCATGATGTTCGGCCTGCCCGCCGCGGCCCTGGCCATCGCCCACTGTGCCCGCCCGGAACGGCGCAAGGAGGTGTCCGGCCTGATGCTGTCGGTGGCGCTGACGTCGTTCGTCACCGGGGTGACGGAACCGCTGGAGTTCTCGTTCCTCTTCGTCGCCCCGCTGCTGTACGGCGTGCACGCGATCCTGACCGGCGTCTCCATGGGGGTGACCTGGGCCTTCGGGGTGCACGCGGGGTTCAGTTTCTCGGCCGGATTGATCGACTACGTCGTCAACTGGCATCTGGACACCAAACCCTGGCTGATCATCCCGATCGGGCTCTGCTTCGCCGTCATCTACTACGTGATCTTCCGGTTCGCGATCACGAAGTTCAATCTCCAGACCCCCGGCCGCGAGCCCGTCGAGGAGGAGGAGAAGATCGAGGACGACCTGACGAAGTAGAGCCGCCAGGCTCTTCGCGCGGCCCCCGGACCAGACGGTCTGGGGGCCTTTGCCATGTCACCGAGGGTGGCGAGGGCACTACGGGACAAATTGAAGGTTCCTTATCTAACCCTCACCGTGCTAAAACTGGTCTACACCACTCAGTGGTCCAGACCACGCGGCCGTCTCTGCCGCCGCGTTCCTCGAGTCGCCGCCCCCTCGAAACAATCCCCTGTCCCTGGCGGCGCCTTGCCAACTGGAGGAAGTTGATGAGTACGGACACCGCTCCGGCCGCCCCCGCGAAGAAGCGGGGCGCCGGCGTGATGGCTGTCATGCAGCGCATCGGCCGCAGCCTCATGCTGCCGGTCGCAGTCCTGCCCGCGGCAGCGCTGCTGGTCCGGCTCGGCAATGCCGACATGCTCGGCCGCGAGTCGTTCCCCACCGTCATCACGAAGCTGGCCGGTTACATGGCCGCCGGCGGTGGCGCCATCCTCGACAACATGGCCCTGCTGTTCGCCGTCGGCATCGCCATCGGCTTCGCCAAGAAGTCGGACGGCTCGACGGCCCTGGCCGCCGTGACCGGCTACCTGGTCTTCCAGAAGGTGCTGGCCACCTTCACCGACAGCAACCTGCCGCAGGTCGCGAGCGTCGTCGACGGCAAGATCGTCATGAACGACGCCCCGGTCAACGCCGGTGTGCTCGGCGGTGTCGTGATGGGCATAGTCGTGGCCCTGCTGTACCAGAAGTTCTACCGGACGAAGCTGCCCGACTGGGCGGGCTTCTTCAGCGGCCGTCGCCTGGTCCCGATCCTTTCGGCCTTCGCCGGTCTGGTCATCGGCATCGTCTTCGGCGTGATCTGGCCGGTGCTCGGCACGGGTCTGCACAACTTCGGTGAATGGCTGGTCGGTTCCGGCGCGGTCGGCGCGGGCATCTTCGGTGTCGCCAACCGCGCGCTGATCCCGGTCGGCATGCACCACCTGCTCAACTCCTTCCCGTGGTTCCAGGCCGGCGAGTACGACGGCGCCCACGGTGACATCGCCCGCTTCCTCGCGGGTGACCCGCAGGCCGGGCAGTTCATGACCGGCTTCTTCCCGATCATGATGTTCGCCCTCCCGGCAGCCTGCCTGGCGATCGTCCACTGTGCCCGTCCGGAGCGCCGCAAGGTCGTCGGCGGCATGATGTTCTCCCTCGCGCTGACCTCGTTCGTCACCGGTGTGACCGAGCCGATCGAGTTCACGTTCATGTTCATCGCCCCGGTGCTGTACGCGATCCACGCGGTCCTGACCGGTGTCTCGATGGCTCTGACCTGGGCCCTCGGCATGAAGGACGGCTTCGGCTTCTCCGCCGGTCTGGTCGACTTCCTGCTGAACCTGGGCATCGCGTCGAAGCCCTGGCTGCTGGTGCTGGTCGGCCTCTGCTTCGCGGTCGTCTACTACGTGGTCTTCCGGTTCGCGATCACGAAGTTCAACCTTCCGACGCCGGGCCGCGAGTCCGACGAGGAGCTCGCCGAGCTCCAGAAGGCCGAGGCCAAGTAGTCCGCAGGCCCCGGCACCGACACGGCGAAGCCCCGTCCTCTCCGCTGAGAGGACGGGGCTTCGCCGTGTCCGGTCAGACCTCGTACACGTCAGACCTCGTACACCGCGCCGGGAACGGCCAGCTCGACCGGGCCCTCGTAGACCTCGCGGGCGTCGGCGAGGTTGCGTTCGGCATCCGTCCACGGCGGGATGTGGGTCAGGACCAGCCGTCCCGCTCCGGCGCGTGCGGCGTACTCGCCTGCTTCGCGGCCGTTGAGGTGGAGGTCCGGGATGTCCTCCTTGCCGTGGACGAACGATGCTTCGCAGAGGAACAGGTCCGTGTCCTCGGCCAGTTCGGCCAGTGCCTCGCAGGCGCCCGTGTCGCCCGAGTACGTGAGTGCGCGCCCGTCGTGTTCGACGCGGATGCCGAAGGTGTCGACGGGGTGGCAGAGCTTCTCCGTACGCACCGAGAAGGGGCCGATCTCGAACGATCCGGACTTCAGCGTGTGGAAGTCGAAGACCTCGCCCATCGCGTGGTCGGACGGGGTGTCGGCGTGGGCGGTGGTCAGCCGCTGCTCGGTGCCCTCGGGTCCGTACACGGGAATCGCCTCGGGTCGCCCACCGTCGAAGCGGTAGTAGCGGACCACGAAGTACGCGCACATGTCGATGCAGTGGTCGGCGTGCAGGTGGCTGAGGAAGATGGCGTCGAGGTCGTAGAGACCGACATGGCGCTGCAGCTCGCCGAGGGCGCCGTTGCCCATGTCGAGGAGCAGCCGGAAGCCGTCGGCCTCTACGAGGTAGCTCGAGCATGCCGAACCCGCGGAGGGGAACGAGCCGGAGCAGCCGACGACGGTGAGCTTCATGGAGCGTGAACCTCCGAGGCCTGGGAACGGGGAGGGTTCGTGCGGTGCGTCGAGCGTAAGGCGCTGGACCACCGGTCGCTCCTCCAGGGCCTGCCGTTGTGGGGGAACTCACCTGTGGTGTCACCGGTTCGATGGAAACCCGGGCGGTGCCGCTCGCCGGTACGGTCGGGACATGAACACGTGGTGGTGGGTGGCTCTGGTCGTCGTCGTCCTGCTGGCTCTGGTGGCGACGGTCTCGGATGCGCGGGGACGGGGTGGCCGCGGGCCGCGGCGTCCGGGTGGGAGGGTCCGTCCGCCGGGGCGGGCTCCGGAGCGGAAGGGGGCGCGTCCGCACGGGGGTCCGAAGCCGGGCGAGATCTGGTGGGCGCAGGTGCCGTACGAGGACGGTCCGGGGTCGAAGGACCGGCCGTGTCTCGTGCTGTCGGTGCGGGGCGGTACGGCGGTCGTCGCCAAGATCACCAGCAGGCGCCACGACGGGCGGCCGGGGGTGATCGCGTTGCCGCCGGGGTCGGTGGGTGACGCGCAGGGGCGGCAGAGCTATCTGGAGACGGACGAGTTGCGGGACGTGGCGGTGTCGGGCTTCCGGCGGAAGGCGGGCGACCTGGACCCGGGGGTGTGGGGGCAGGTCCGCGGGCGGGGGTGAGCGCGCGGGGGGCGCGAGGCCTGGCGCATGCGGGAACGTACGGAAGGCGCGGGCGGGATGTCCGCGCCGCGCCTTCCGAGGGTGCTGTGCCGTGTCAGGCCCAGAGCTGGCCGTGCAGGGTCTCGATGGCGGCTTCCGTCGTGGGGGCGGTGTAGACGCCCGTCGACAGGTACTTCCAGCCGCCGTCCGCGACGACGAACACGATGTCGGCGCTCTCCCCGGCCTTGACGGCCTTGCGGCCGACGCCGATGGCGGCGTGGAGCGCGGCACCGGTGGAGACGCCCGCGAAGATGCCCTCCTGCTGGAGGAGCTCGCGGGTGCGGGTGACGGCGTCGGCGGAGCCGACGGAGAAGCGGGTGGTGAGCACGGACGCGTCGTAGAGCTCGGGGACGAAGCCTTCGTCGAGGTTGCGCAGGCCGTAGACGAGGTCGTCGTAACGGGGCTCGGCGGCGACGATGCTGACGTCGGGCTTGTGCTCCCGGAGGTAGCGGCCGACGCCCATGAGGGTGCCGGTGGTGCCGAGGCCGGCGACGAAGTGCGTGATGGACGGGAGGTCGGCGAGGATCTCGGGTCCGGTGGTGGCGTAGTGGGCGCCGGCGTTGTCCGCGTTGCCGTACTGGTAGAGCATGACCCAGTCGGGATGCTCGGCCGAGAGCTCCTTGGCCACGC
The DNA here is from genome assembly GCF_042902585.1 of Streptomyces argenteolus. Taxonomy (GTDB): domain Bacteria; phylum Actinomycetota; class Actinomycetes; order Streptomycetales; family Streptomycetaceae; genus Streptomyces; species Streptomyces argenteolus. The sequence goes on along the minus strand of NZ_JBIBEG010000002.1, from coordinate 136,160 downwards.
GTACGGCGGTGTTGGAGCCGCCCGCCGCGGGCGAGGAGATGATCTCGGCGCCCCACATGGTGAGCAGGTCGCGCCGCTCCTGCGAGGTGTTCTCGGGCATGACGCAGACGATGCGGTAGCCCTTCAGCCTGGCCGCCATGGCGAGCGAGATGCCGGTGTTGCCGCTGGTGGGTTCCAGGATGGTGCAGCCGGGGGTCAGGCGGCCGTCCTTCTCCGCCTGTTCGACCATGTGGAGCGCGGGGCGGTCCTTGATCGAGCCGGTGGGGTTGCGGTCCTCGAGCTTCGCCCAGATGCGGACGTCGTCGGACGGGGACAGCCGCGGCAGGCGGACCAGCGGCGTGTTGCCAACGGCCGCGAGCGGGGAGTCGTACCGCATCAGCGCATGCCGCCTGCGACGGCGGGGAGGATCGTGATGCTGTCGCCGTCGCTGAGCTTGGTGGAGATGCCGTCGAGGAAGCGGACGTCCTCGTCGTTGAGGTAGACGTTGACGAAGCGGCGCAGCTGGTCGCCGTCGACGATGCGCTCACGGATGCCGTTGTGGCGGCTGTCCAGGTCGGTCAGGAGGTCGGCGAGCGTCTCACCGCTGCCTTCGACCGCCTTCGCGCCGCCGGTGTAGGTGCGGAGGATGGTCGGGATGCGGACCTCGATGGCCATGGCGTGGGCTCCTGTCGAATGCGGGGAGGTGGCGTGGGGCGCGCGTTTGGGTGCCCCCGCGCAGGGGTGGTGCGTACGTGGTCGCGCTCGGACCGCGGCTCAGGCCGGGCGGTTCACGGGCAGGCGTGAGGCGGACACATCGCGCTGGAAAGCCTGCACAGGTCGACGTGCAGGCGCGCGACGAGCATCGCGCCCGGCGTCTTTTCGCTCACGTCATGGAGAACCATGGGCTCATCGTATCGATTCCCCACCCCGGAATCGGAGTGTGATCCCACATGGTGGATGGCGACCGTTCGCCAGGTGGACAAGCGGCGCCGGAGGCGGGGCTTCCGGCGCCGTCGGCGAGGGTCAGGCGGCGGGGGGATAGGCCTCGACGACCTCGACGTCCTCCTCGGTGATCTCGCCGTCCACGATCCGGTACGAGCGGAACTGGAAGGGGCCCGCGTCGTCGGTGTCCGCGGTGGAGACCAGGACGTAGTGGGCGCCGGGCTCGTTGGCGTACGTCACGTCGGTGCGGGAGGGGTAGGCCTCGGTCGCGGTGTGGGAGTGGTAGATGATCACCGGCTCCTCGTCGCGGTCGTCCATCTCGCGGTAGAGCTTCAGCAGGTCCGTGGAGTCGAACTCGTAGAACGTGGGTGAGCGCGCGGCGTTGAGCATGGGTACGAAGCGCTCGGCGCGGCCCGTTCCGGCCGGGCCCGCGACCACTCCGCACGCCTCGTCGGGGTGGTCCGCGCGGGAGTGCGCGACGATCTGGTCGTAGAGCGCCTGGGTAAGGGTCAGCATGGCGCCCAGGATAAGCAGACGGGCCCTCGCGTACCGGGGAGTGGTACGGGAGGGCCCGGATGCCGGACAGGGCCGTTGGGGCGGCCGGAGTCCCGGGGTGGCCGTCGCGCGGTCAGCGCTTGGCGAAGGCGGTGTTCTCGGGGTTGCGCGCCTTGAGCACCAGGTAGGAGACGCCGAGGATCAGGCCCCACACCGGTGCGCAGTAGAGGGAGATCCTGGCGTCCTTGTCCACGGCCATCATGATGATGACGAGGCCGATGAACGCGAGGGCGAACCAGCTGGTGAAGGGTGCGCCGGGTGCCTTGAAGGTGGACTGGGGCAGTTCGCCGCGGTCGGCCTTGGCGCGGTAGCGGATCTGGCAGACCAGGATCATGATCCAGGCCCACATGCCGGAGATGGTCGCGAAGGAGACGACGTAGTTGAACGCGTCTCCGGGCCACTGGTAGTTGATCCAGACGCCGACGAGCATCAGCGCGGCGGAGAAGGTGGTGCCGACGAGCGGGAGGCCGTTCTTCGTGAGCTTGGTGAAGGCCTTGGGGCCCTGTCCGTTGAGCGCCAGGTCCCGCAGCATGCGTCCGGTGGAGTACATGCCGGAGTTGCAGGAGGAGAGCGCGGCGGTGAGCACGACGAAGTTGACGATCGCGGCGCCGATGCCGAGGCCCATCTCCTCGAACGCGGCGACGAACGGCGAGACGCCGGGCTCGAAGGTGCTCCACGGGACGACGGACAGGATCATGATGAGCGCGCCGACGTAGAAGACGGCGATGCGCCACGGCACGGTGTTGATGGCCTTGGGCAGGACGGTCTTGGGGTCCTTGGACTCGCCTGCGGTGACACCGACGAGTTCCACGGCGAGGAAGGCGAACATCACGATCTGGAGGGTCATCAGCGTGCCGCCGATGCCTTCGGGGAAGAACCCGCCGTCGTTCCACAGGTTGGCGACGGTGGCGGTGTCCCCCGCGTCGGAGAAGCCGATCGTGAGCACGCCGGCACAGATGAGGATCATGCCGAGGATGGCGGTGACCTTGACCATCGAGAACCAGAACTCGAGCTCACCGAACAGCTTCACCGAGATGAGGTTGGCGCCGTACAGAATGACGGTGAAGACCAGGGCGGACAGCCATTGCGGGATGTCCCACCAGTACGTCATATAGGTGGCCGCGGCGGTGACTTCGGTGATTCCGGTGACGACCCAGAAGAGCCAGTAGGTCCAGCCGGTCACGAACCCGAAGAACGGTCCGAGGAATTCGCGTGCGTACTCCGAGAAGGAACCGGAGACCGGGCGGTACATGAGGAGTTCGCCCAGGGCCCGCATGATGAAGAAGATGACCAGGCCCGCGATGGCGTACGCCAGGATGAGGCTCGGGCCCGCTCTGTCGATGGCTTTGCCGGCGCCGAGGAAGAGCCCCGTGCCGATGGCTCCGCCGATGGCGATCATCTGGATCTGACGGGCCCCGAGGCCACGCTGGTAGCCCTCGCCCGCCTGGGCGTCGACGGCCTTCGGGCCGTCCGCCTGTCCGTTGTCGACCTGCGCCGATGTCATGGTGGTGCGCCTTTCTCCACGCCGATCCGCGCCGCCGTCGGCGTCGGATCAGGTCCTGATCCCCCCGGATATGGATGGAGTGCCGCCGGCGTTCGGCCGGCTCGTAGCGCCCCGGGGACAGGGGTGGCGTCCCCGGGCGGTCGTGAAGATTTATCACGACCGGCCGGGGGCGCCGTCGGACATTATGTGGCGCACACCACAGGAAAAAGCGGACAAGCGTTTCCAGGCACTGCAAAGAACGCCGTTCAGGTGACGGGATCGTTATTCGGATTTGAGCGTCCGTTGAGCGAACCCGGGTGAACGTGAGGGCCTCAGTCGGGCATCAGCGTTTCGACGAGTGTTTCCTGGAGCGCGCCGAGCCAGAGATAGGCCATGACCATCGGCTTGCGGGGGTCGCTGTCGGGCAGGCGGTAGAGCGAACCGTCCTGGCCCTCGTCCTCGTCGGAGACCTCCAGACGGGTGCCGATGGTCAGCCGGAGGTCGTTCAGGGCGCCGAGCCAGTGGTGGCATTCCCCGGGGGTGAGGGAGAGCACCGCTCCGTCGTCGGCGACGGGCGCGAGCGCGTCGAGCGTCCGTACGACGGCGAGCGCGTCGTCACGCTTACGGGTGCGCAGGTCGTTCTCCGTGAAGCGGCGGAACTCGGCGGAGGCCTCGCGCAGCTCCTTGTCCTCGTCCCCGTACGCCTCGGGGAAGAGCCGGGCCAGGGCCGGATCGCTGGGCGGTTCGCTCGGGCCCTCGGCGAACAGGGCGGCGAGCGGGTCCTCACCCTCGGCGGGTTCGTCGCCGGGTCCGATCAGTTCGAGCAGCTGGACGGCGAGGGAGCGCAGGATGGCGACCTCGACCTCGTCGAGCGCGACGGACGCGCCGCCGCCGGGGGTGGCCTCGAAGTGGCCGGCCATGAATTCTCCGATGATGGGTCGGACGGAGGGCAGCGAAGGTCAGTTGCGGTCCTGGGTCAGGGTGGCCCAGAGCCCGTAGCCGTGCATGGCCTGGACGTCGCGTTCCATCTCCTCGCGGCTGCCGCTGGAGACGACCGCGCGGCCCTTCTGATGGACGTCGAGCATCAGCTTGTGCGCCTTGTCCTTCGAGTAGCCGAAGTAGGCCTGGAAGACATAGGTCACGTAGCTCATGAGGTTGACCGGGTCGTTGTGCACCAGCGTCACCCAGGGGACGTCGGGCTCGGGGACGGCGAAGGTCTCCTCGGCCGATTCGGGACGTTCGATCTCTACGGGGGCAGCAACGCTCACCTACCCCATGCTGCCACCAGGGAGGGGTCCGCGCACAAACGGCGCCCCCATCTCGTCACTTTGACGAATAGGGAGTAGCATCCCCGGTATGAACTCAGCGGACCTTGGGCGACGGGTCGGTGTGCCGTCGACCGCGCTCTTCACCGACCAGTACGAGCTCACGATGGTGCAGGCCGCTCTGAGGGCGGGCACCGCGGACCGGCGCTCCGTCTTCGAGGCGTTCACCCGGCGGCTGCCCGAGGGGCGGCGCTACGGCGTCGTCGCGGGCACCGGGCGGGTGCTGGACGCGGTCGAGAACTTCCACTTCGACGACGAGATGCTCGGCTTCCTGCGCGACCAGCGCATCGTGGACGCCCCCACCGTCGACTGGCTGGCCGACTACCGCTTCAGCGGCGACATCTGGGGCTACCCGGAGGGCGAGGTGTACTTCCCGGGCTCCCCGCTCCTGCGGGTCGAGGGCTCCTTCGCCGAGTGCGTGCTGCTGGAGACCGTGATCCTGTCGATCCTCAACCACGACTCGGCGATCGCCGCCGCCGCTTCACGGATGTCGGCCGCGGCGGGCGGCAGGCGGCTGATCGAGATGGGTGCCCGGCGCACCCACGAGCTGTCGGCGGTGGCGTCGGCCCGCGCCGCGTACGTCGGAGGCTTCCACACCACCTCGGACCTGGCCGCCGGGTTCCGCTACAACATCCCGACCGTGGGGACGAGCGCGCACGCCTTCACGCTCCTGCACGACAGCGAGCGGGACGCCTTCCAGGCGCAGGTGGACTCGCTCGGCCGGGGAACCTCGCTGCTGGTCGACACCTACGACGTGACCGAGGCCGTCCGTACGGCCGTGGAGGTCGCGGGTCCCGAGCTCGGTGCCGTGCGCATCGACTCCGGCGACCTGCTGCTCGTCGCACACCGGGTGCGGCAGCAGCTGGACGAGCTGGGAGCCACGGAGACGAAGATCGTGGTGACGTCCGACCTGGACGAGTACGCCATCGCCTCGCTGGCCGCCGCGCCCGTCGACACGTACGGGGTCGGGACGCAGCTGGTCACCGGCAGCGGGCACCCCACCTGCTCCATGGTCTACAAGCTGGTGGCACGTGCGCGGTCCGCGGATCCGGCCGATCCGCTGCTCCCGGTGGTGAAGAAGTCGCTGGGCGCGAAGTCCTCGCGGGGAGGCCGCAAGTGGGCGGCGCGCCGGCTCGACGGGGCCGGGGTGGCCGAGGCCGAGGTGATCGGCACCGGGGACGTCCCGGCGGAGCTCGCGGACCGGCAGGTGCAGGTGCAGCTGGTCAAGGGCGGTGAGGTGATCGGGCGGGAGCCGCTGGAGGCGGCGCGTGAGCGGCACCTCGCGGCGCGCGCGGCGCTGCCGATGTCGGCGATGCAGCTGTCCCGGGGCGAGCCGGTGCTGCCCACGGAGTACCTCTGAGACGGTCCGGCGTCCGGGTCCTCCCGCCCGCCGGACCGTGCCGAGGCCGTCCGGCCCGGCCCGATCGGCGCGGCCCGGCCGGTTTCGGGCGGGTCCGGCGGGAGAGCCGATGTGTGTGCCCCCTCCCGCCCGGTGCGCCGAGTCTCTAGGCTCGGTGACATCCCCATCGTTCATCTTCCGCACGACCCGCCGGCCCCCCATCGAAGGACAACCGTCATGCATCGCGCCTTGATCGTCGTTGACGTTCAGAACGACTTCTGCGAGGGCGGCAGCCTCGCGGTGGCGGGCGGCGCCGATGTCGCCGCCGCCATCACCGACCTGATCGGTGAGGCACAGCCCGGATACCGCCATGTGGTGGCCACCCGGGACCACCACATCGACCCGGGTGACCACTTCTCCTCGGCGCCGGACTTCGAGCACTCCTGGCCGCCGCACTGCGTCGCCGGCACGGAGGGAGTGGGCTTCCACCCCAACTTCGCTCCCGCGGTCGCCTCCGGCGCGATCGACACCGTCTTCGACAAGGGGGCGTACGCCGCGGCGTACAGCGGCTTCGAGGGGGTCGACGAGAACGGCACCGGGCTCGCCCAGTGGCTGCGCGACCGCTCCGTCACCGCCGTCGACGTCGTCGGCATCGCCACCGACCACTGCGTGCGGGCCACCGCCCTGGACGCCGCCCGCGAGGGCTTCGTCACGCACGTCCTGCTGGACCTGACGGCCGGTGTCGCCGAGGGGACCACCGAGCGGGCCCTGGAGGAGCTGCGGACCGCCGGGGTGGAGCTGTCCGGGAAGCCGGTCGTCTGACCCCTCCCGGGACGCTCAGGCCGCCGGGCGGGCGGGGCCCGCGTATCCGGCGGACCCCAGCAGCGCGCGTATGGGGTGCCAGAGCTCCTGGGCGGTCTGGGGCGCCGCGCGCCACAGCAGTCCGTCCGGATGATGCAGGACCGCCGTGACCTCGTCCGGGGTGGGCGGCTGGGCGTTTCCCCTGAGGTACACCGCGCGCAGTCCGAGATTGCGCAGCCGGGTCAGGGCGCGGGCCCGGTTCGCCGCGTGCACCAGCACCCGCACCGGCGCTCCGGGGCCGGAGCCGACAGCCGGGCCGTTCAGGGTCAGCGCCACCACCACCGTGCCGTTGGGCAACCTGCAGAAACCTCCGCCTGCCATGCTTCGCGCTCCCCCGTGAGACTTCGTGTCAATAAGGATCCGGTAGGACGCACCTAAACACGATCGGCCGCCGCCCGCTAGAGGGCGACGGCCGATCATGCTGTGACCTGCGGTGTTGCCGACTACTTGGTCGAGGGACCGACCTTCACCGTGATCGTCGAGCCGTCGAGCGGCTCGTCAACGATGGCGATCCGGGTGTTGGTGTCAGAAACCTTGACACTTCCCGTGGGGTTCTCCTCGTACCAGTACGTGCCCTTGCGGTCGTCGAAGACAGGGACGCCCAGCGACGGCTTGATCTTGAGCGCCACGTCGGCGTTGTGCAGCGTGAAGCCCTGGTTCGGGTACCAGCTGAACGGCGCGTCGAAGGGCTGGATCTTGTTGCGCAGGAGCGAGCCGTTCGTCCACTTCAGCGGCTTGGCGTGCGAGTCCACCGGAAGGATCAGGCCCTGGCCCGGGTGGGCCGAGGTGTTGTTGTCCTTCTGGGAGGTGTCCCACAGCCACACCATCAGGCCGTTCTGGTAGGCGTAGTGCTCGACCCAGTCCGGGCGGGTGGTGGAGAAGCCGAAGTTGTACGGACCGACCTCGAGGGTCTTGTCGTACGAGACGTACTGGCGGTTCTCGGCGAGGTAGTACTGCGGGTAGTCGTTGGTGAACGACTCACCGATCCGCGAGAAGCCCTTGGCGGTCCAGCCGTTGTCGTCGCCCTCGGCGTTGTCCGTGAAGAGCACGGCACCGTCGGCGGTGACCGTGACGGCGTCGGCCGCGAAGCCCTTGCCGCCCGCTCCGCCGTCCGTCTGGTAGCGGAAGCGCAGGTCGATCTTCTTGCCCGCGTAGGCGTCCAGCGGGAAGGAGAGCTTCTTGTACGCGCCGGAGACGTCGGTCAGGGCCGGCTTGTCGCTGGCGTCACGCGGGATGGCCTGGCCGTCGGCCGTGCCGTCGAGCGCGGTCCAGCTGCTGCCGCCGTCCTCGGACACCTCGGTGTAGAGGTAGTCGTAGTCGGCCTCGATGTCGTACCAGCCGGACAGGTCCAGCGAGGCGGACGTCTTCCCGGTGAGGTCGAGCGAGCGGGTCAGGGTGTTCGACAGGTCGTCACCCATGTCGCTCCACCACTGCTTCGAGCCCTCCGCGGGCTTCGTGACCGTGGTGGTGACGGCCTTCTCGGGCAGCTCGACGACCAGCGCCTGCTTGTCCTTGGTGTTGTACTCCGCGACGCCCAGCTTGTGCGTGGAGGCCGTGGCCGCCTTCGCGGTGGCGTAGTCGAGCCAGCCGAGCTGGAGCTTGTCCCAGGCGGTCATGTCGCCCGGGAGGTTGCCTATCTGGCCGTCGCCGGTGCCGAGCCAGGAGCCGGCCGACATCAGGGACCAGAAGCCGACGGAGTTCTCGCCCCCGCCGGAGGTGTCGTAGAGGTCCGGGAGGCCGAGGTCGTGGGCGTACTCGTGGGCGAAGACGCCCAGGCCGCCGTTCTCGGGCTGCGCGGTGTAGTCGCCGACCCAGATGCCCGTGTCACCGATCTGGGCGCCACCGGCCTTGTTGCCCTCGGGGCCCGTCGCACCGGCGTTGGTGCCGTACGCGTACCAGCGGTGCGCCCAGAGGGCGTCGGTGCCCTGCGCGCCGCCGCCCGCGGACTCGTCCTCACCGGCGTGGACCAGCTGGAAGTGGTCGATGTAGCCGTCCGGCTCGTTGAAGTTGCCGTCGCCGTCGAAGTCGTAGCGGTCCCACTCGTCGTACTGCGCGAGGTCCGCCTTGATCTCGTCCAGGGTGCGGCCCTTGGCCTTCTGGTCGGCGACCCAGGCGTTGACGCCGTCGCGGACGGTGTCCCAGACGTTGGCGCAGTTGGTCGAGCCGCAGTAGTTGGAGCCGTACCGGGCCTCGTTGTACGGGACCTTGACCCAGTCGGAGACCTCGCCGTCGACCGAGTAGCGCCCGGAGGACGTCTTCTCGTAGTACGTCTTCAGCGAGTCCTTGCCCTTGCCCTCGCCGAAGTACAGCTCCTGGAAGTGGGCCTGGTCGTAATCGGCCTGCCAGGCGGTGCTGTTGTCCTTCGCCGGGTCGGGCTCGGCTATCTCGTTGTGCAGCGGGCCGGGCGTGCCGCCGTACTTCTTGACCGGGGGCTTCGGGCCGTCGCCGTCCGGGTCGAACATCGTGGTGTCGTCGACCTGGTCGCCGAACTCCACGAGGATGGTGAAGATCTTGTCGGTCTTCTCCCGGCCGAGCTCGACGTACTTGCTCTTGCCGAGCTTGACGACCTTGGAGCCGCCCTTGGTGGTCACCTTCTTGTCGCCGGCCAGGACCTGCTGCAGCGCCGCCTGGCGCTGTGCGTCCTGCTCCTTGCTGAAGGGCCCTTCGAGGTCGTGCTCGTGCGCCTTGACCGGTGCGGGATCGCGCCGGTCCACGGTGGTCGCGCCCGATCCTGACGTCCTGTCATCGGCCTGCGCGGTGGCGAAGGCCGATGCCGTCGCAGCGGTGGCGGCCAGGCACACGGCAACGGCCGCCGCCCGTATCGCCCGTCTCTGAGTGGTCACTTGATGCAGTCCTCCCCGGCGTTCGCGTCCGCGGCCAGGGGGTGAAGAAGGGCCGCGCGCAGATTAACGCGTCACAAGTGACGACATTGGATCGGAGTTATGAGAGAAAAGACAGATCTTGACTTGCACAGGCCAAGTGCACTATGCGGGAGTCCGCTTCCGCTATCCGGACAGGACCGCTGCGGGCACGGCCGCCGACCGGCGCGCCGACGGCTGACATCGGCTTCCCCGTGACTCAGTGCGCCCCCTGTGCACCGGTACCGTGGGTTAGGTCACGCTTACTGGCCGTTCCTCACGGGCATCCACCGTCGTAGAGTCGATTGACAGTGCGAACGAGTCGAGAGACTCCCCCATCCGACGCCCCGAGGACGGATACCGCCATGCCGCGTCCGACTGCCGCACAGTTCTCCTTCGGTTCGGCGACCGTGGTCCTCTCGGCCCTCGCCATGCTGCTGTTGTTCCGCACGGAATCGGGCATCGGCATCGCCGCGGTGGGCACCGCGGCCATGGTGCTCGGGCTGCTGGTCGCCATGGCCCTGCCCTCGCGCGCCCGGACGGCCCCACGAGTGACACCCGTGCCCTCCTCGGTCCGCGCGCACCGCACGATCGAGGACATCGAGATCGCCGCGGCCCAGCGGCAGCGCATGAGCGAGCACTCGCTGCACCGCTGACCGGCCGGAGACCCGGCCGGCCCCTGCTCAGGGGACGCTGACGACCACGGTCTTCCCGGCCTTGTCCTGGAGCCCCTGCCGGTAGGGCTTGTCGGTGAACATCATCACGATGTTGATGAGCCACCACAGGCACGGGCAGCACAGCAGCGCCGGGAGCCACAGCACGACGGCCCGCATCAGCGAGGAGCTCGTGTCGGGGACCGAACCGTCGTTGAGCATCGCGACGCGCATCTTCAGCAGCCGCTTGCCGGGGGTCCGGCCGTCCTTGTGCGTGAAGTACGTGTCGTAGGCGACGTAGACCACCAGGCCGATCAGCGACCAGACCAGCTGATGCCCGCTGTAGGTGTTGCCGACCGCCGTGCCGAAGTCGTCGTTGCCGTCGTCCGACGTGACGTCGACCGCCCCGCCGAAAGGCAGTGAGATCAGGTACAGCGGGATCGAGATGATGAGGAAGTCGATCAGCCGCGCCAGGATGCGCCTGCCCGGCTCCGCGAGCGGAGGCATGCCCGCCAGCGGATCGGCACCGCCGTACGGGCCGCCGCCGTACGGTCCCTGGCCGGGCGGCGGAGGCGGGGGCGGGGGCGGAGGCGTCCCGCCGCCGTAGGGCGAGCCACCCGACGGGGGCCCCTGCGGCGGCCTCTTGGAGAAGGGGTCGTCCTCGGGCGGCTGTCCGGGCGGCGGGGGCGGCGGTTCGTTGCTCATGGGGGCAGTGCACCCCGCCCCGCAAACGGCCGCAACGGCTGAGGTCCCTTCGGGGGACGGGGTGTCAGCACACGGGCGTACGGGCCGCTTACGGGCCGCCGCCGGCGAGGGGCCGCCGCCCTCACGAACGGGCCGCCGACCGACAAGGGTGCCACCGCCCGACGGAAGGGGCGCCCGGGGAGGCGGCGGCCTCAGTCCTTCAGCGCGTAGAAGGCCATCGGGGAGTTCGGTTCGAAGCCGATGCGCGGGTACACGGGCGCGCCCGCGGCGGTCGCGTGCAGGGTCGCACGGGTCAGGCCGGTGGCCCGGCCACCCTCGTACAGCGCCTTGCGGGTCACCGCTTCGCCGTAGCCCCTGCGTTCCCACGCCGGGTCCGTGGCCACGAGCACGACGAACAGGCGGCCGGCCGCCTCCACCGTCGCCGCGCACGTCACCGGGACTCCGTCCCGCAGGCCGAGGTAGGCGTGCACCCCGTCCTTCCACAGCGCGGAGCCGACGAGGCCGTCGCGGCCGTCCTCCAGCGGGAATCCGTACGCCTGGGAGTTGAGGTCGGCGTACGCCCGCAGGTGTTCGTCGGTGCTCACCCGGACGAACGTCAGGTCGGGGTGGGCCGGTGCCGCGAGCGGCAGCAGGTCCCCGGCCATGCCGATGCCGGGGAAGGCGTGCACGAGGCCCGCCTGCCCGGCCGCCTCGCCGAGTGCCGAGCGCGCCTCGGCGGTCAGGAGGTCCTCGAAGACCCACAGGAATCCCGGCCGCTCCTTGGCGCGCATGATCTCCGCGACGTGCCCCAGGCGCTGCCGTACGAGAGCCGGGTCCGCGCCGACGTCGGTCAGGGTGACGCAGTTCCAGAAGGCGAAGCGCGAGTCGGCCCATCGCACGGCGATGCCCGGAAGGTCACGCACGTCCGCCGCGGGGTCCCGGTCGAGCACCATCGCCCGCCAGCCCACCACGAGTTGCTCCATCGACTCGATCGAATCCGCGAGATCCTGCACCAGAACTCCTGAGGGAGGGGGACGGAGGGGACGTGCCCGTACGGGCGGGGTCAGCCGGCGACGAAGGTACGGGCCGCCTTGTCGTGCCAGCACTGGCGCCACGGACGGTCGATCAGGCACCAGAGCACGTTGACGACACCGATCACGACGAGGCCGAGCACCCCGTACACGAGCCAGCGGCGCAGCGCGGCGCCCAGGCTCGGCGAGTCGTGCGACTCGATGTCGCGCACCTCCAGACCGCACAGCTTCTTGCCCAGCGTGCGGCCCCACTTGGCGGTGGGCAGGGCTTCCAGCAGGAAGCCGAGTACCAGGAACGCGGCGATCACCCCGCCGAGGAGTCCGGCGGTGGTGGCGTCCAGGAGCCAGACGGTGACCGTCTCTCCGGACTGCTTCGCCACGTCGATCTTCCGGTCGATGTGGTCCGTGGCGCGGGTGACCAGCGGGAAGGCAATCGCACCGACGAGCGCGCCGAGCACGACCGTGTCGACGATCCGGGCGGCCAGCCGCTTGCCGAGACCGGCGGGCCTCGCGGAGGCCTGGGCGCGGGCCAGTTGCTGGAAGGGGTCCTCGACGGGTGGCTTCCACGGGACGACCGGCTGCTCCGGGCGGGCGCCCTGCTGCGGCGCGGGCACGGGGGCCTGCTGCCGGGGCTGCTGCGGCGGGGCGGTCCGCTCGGGCTGGGCGAGCTGGTGGACCTGCTGTGCCCAGGAGGCGGACCCGCCACCGGGACCGGGGGTGAGGGGGGTGGGCAGCCCCGGCGACTGCGGCGCCGGGCTCGGCGCAGGCGCAGGCGACGCGGGGGCCGGGGCGGGCGCGGGAGGCCGCTGGGCGGCGGGCGGCATGGCGCGGATCGCCATCGTGCCGTCGGCAGGCGCGGGACGCGGGGTGGACGCGGCGGGGCCCGCCGCGCGGATGGTGACCGTGCCGTCCGTCGGCGGGCGACGGCCCGCGTCGCCGCTGCCCGGGCGGTTGCGGCGGATGGCGACGGTGCCGTCGGACGCGTCGCCGTCGCCGTCCCGCATGCCCGGCAGGGCGCCGCGCGTCGGGTCCGGGTCCTGCGCGGTGCGGGGGTCGGCGGCGGGGGCCGGGGCGCCGTCCACCGGAGCGGCCTGGGCCGGAACCGCCTGTGCGGGGGCGGCCGGTGCGGGTTCGGGCGTACGCGGATCCTGGCCGCCCCACGAGACCCGGTGGTCGCGTTCGCCGCCGAAGCCGGTCTGCCGGGAGGTGTCGGCCTGCCAGGCGGACGCCGGCCTGGGCCTGCTGGGGGCCACGTCCGGCTCGGCGGCGGGGCTCCCGCCGGTCAGCTGCGCACCGTCGACCTCGTCGAGGTACATCGGTCCGGTCTCCTCCGCCGGGGCGGGCCGCCGCGGGGCCGGGTCCGCGGCCGGGGCGGCGGCCGGCGTCGTCCCGTCCTGCTGGGGGGCGGGCCGGCTCGTGCCGGGGACCCAGGACGCCCCGTTCCAGTACCGGACGTATCCGGGAATGGAGGGGTCGGGGTAGTACCCCTCGCGGGGGCTTTCGTCACCGGGTGCCGGGGTTGGGGCGCTCATCACCGTGGTCCCGTATCTCTTCGAGGCCTCAGGCCGGCCGGCCGTCGGGGGTGGCCGACCTCAATACAAGGGTCCACATCTATCAGACAGCCGAGTGCCACCGGGCCTGTCCTGGCGTTTGGACCACTTTCCAGGTCTCCGGAAGTTTTTCTTGGAAGTCGCGTCATAGACGTCCGGGAGGGAGCTCTCTCCTTGTGCGGACCGGTCACGGGACCGGCCCCTACGAGCATCGGAAGGTCGTGCACCCTCATGCAGAACGCCGTGGAACGCGAGCTGGAAGTGAAGCTGGTCCTGTCGCCGGAGCGCTCCATCCCCGTGCCCGCCCGGCTGTCGTACTTCACCGACGACCCGTTCGCCGTGCACGTCACCTTCCACATCGGTTCCGACTCGCCCGTCCACTGGACGTTCGCGCGTGAGCTGCTCGTGGAGGGGGTGTTCCGGCCGTGCGGGCACGGGGACGTGCGGATCTGGCCGACCAGGGTCGGTGACCTGGGGGTCATCTGCGTCGCGCTCACCTCGCCCGACGGCAACGCCCTCCTGGAGCTGCCGTCGGCGGTCGCGGCCGCCTGGGTGGAGCGCACGCTGCGGGTGGTGCCGCCGGGGACGGAGAGCGGGCTGCTCGGGCTGGACGGGGCGCTGGCCGAGCTGCTCGCCCCGATGCCGGCCGACGACCTGTGGCTGAGTGATCCCTGGTCCCAGGACGAACCGCAGGACGGCGACGCCTGAGCGGTGGGGCCGCCCGTCAGAAGAGTTTGCCGGGGTTGAGGAGGCCGAGCGGGTCGAAGGCGGCCTTGATGCCGCGCTGCAACTCGACTCCCACCTCCCCCAGTTCGCGGGCCAGCCATTCCTTCTTCAGTACGCCGACGCCGTGCTCGCCGGTGATGGTGCCGCCCAGTGCGAGGCCGAGCGCCATGATCTCGTCGAAGGACTCGCGGGCCCTGCGGGACTCGTCGGCGTCCGTGTGGTCGAAGCAGACGACGGGGTGGGTGTTGCCGTCGCCCGCGTGGGCGCAGACGCCGATGGTGAGCCCGAACTTCTCGGCGACGGCGGCGGTCCCTTCGAGCATGGCGCCCAGCTGGGACCGCGGCACGCAGACGTCGTCGATCATCGTGGCGGACCGGACGGCCTCCAGTGCGGGGAGGGACATCCGGCGGGCCTGCAGCAGGAGCTCCGATTCGGCCGCGTCCTCGGCGGGCACCACCTCGGTGGCGCCCGCCGCCGCGCACAGCTCACCGACGGCCGCGAGATCGGCACCGGGGTCGGGGGTGTCGAAGGCACAGAGCAGCAGGGCCTCGGTGGTTTCCGGAAGGCCCATGGAGGCCATCGCGTTGACGGCGCGCACCGTCGTACGGTCCATCAGTTCGAGGAGTGACGGCGTGTGTCCTCGCTCCATGATCCGGCACACGGCGTCGCAGGCGGCTGCCGCTGAGGGGAACTCCGCGGCGAGCACGAGCTGCTGCGGCGGCCGGGGCCGCAGGGCGAGGACCGCCTTGACGACGATGCCGAGGCTGCCTTCCGAACCGACGAAGAGCCGGGTGAGGTCGTATCCCGCGACGCCCTTCGCGGTGCGGCGCCCGGTCTTCAGCAGCCGCCCGTCGGCCAGGACGACCTCCAGACCCAGGACGTACTCGGCGGTGACGCCGTACTTCACGCAGCAGAGTCCGCCGGACGCGGTCCCGATGTTGCCGCCGATGGTGCACATCTCCCAGCTCGACGGGTCCGGGGGGTAGCACAGCCCGTGCTCCTCGACGGCGCGCGACAGCGTGGCGTTGACGACGCCCGGCTCGACGACCGCGATCCGGTCGACCGGGCTGATCTCCAGGATGCGGTCCATCTTCACGAGGGAGAGCACGATGCAGCCGTCGGAGGCGTTCGCCGCGCCCGAGAGGCCGGTCCTGGCGCCCTGGGGCACCACGGGCACCCGGAGCTCGGTGGCGGTCCGCATGACGTGCTGGACCTCCTCGACCGTGCGCGGCAGCACCACGACGGCGGGTGCGCCCGCCTCGCAGAAGCTCGCCATGTCGTGGGCGTACGAGGCGGTGACGTCCGGGTCCGTGATCAGTGCCTCGGCGGGAAGACCTGTGCGCAGTCGTTCGAGGAGTGCGTCCATGATCCAAGCGTGACACCCGGGGCCAATGGTGTGAACCCGTCTGCGGAACCCTTCGGGAAGTGCGATGCGATCTTCGTACTGACGCAGAGTGATGGCCATGGATGCCAAGCCGCAGCAGAACCCGGAGCTCTCCCCCTCCACCCTGCCGCCCCAGGGTGCGACGTCCGTCCCGCCGCCCCCCGCGCCGATGCGCACGACGCTGCGCCGGGCGGCGTTCGGCGCGGTGGCCGGGGCCGTGCTCGTCGCGGGCGCGGTGATCGCCGTACCCGGGGGCGAGGAGGAGGCCGCGCCCCCCACGCCGGGGCCCGTGGCGCGGGCCGAGGCCGCCGCGGCGGCGGGCTCCCCCGCCTCCCTGTCCGACCTGACCGCACTGATCGGGGACCGGCAGAAGTGGGTGGAGACGCATCCCGCGGACGCGCCGTCCTGGGCGGTGCTCGGTACGGCGTACGTCGAATGGGGGCGCCGGTCGGCGGACGCCGCGTACTACACCCGGGCGGAGCAGGCGCTCCAGCGGTCGCTGGCGGCGCAGCCCGGGGAGCGGGGCAACACGCCGGCCTGGGTGGGCCTGGGCGCCCTCGCCAACGCACGGAACGACTTCCTCGCCGCGAAGAAGTGGGGCGAGACGGTGCGGACGCGGCAGCCGAAGGACTGGACGGCGTACCCCGTCCTGATCGAGGCGTACCGGGGCCTCGGCGACTACGCGGCGGCGGCCAGGGCGACGGAGAAGTTCGGGACGCTGCGCACGGGTTTCCCCGCCCTGGCCGGAACCTCGCAGATGTACCGCGACCAGGGCTGGCGCGAGGACGCCCTGGCCACCGCCCAGGAGGCGGCGGACCGCGCGGCCACGCCCGCCGAGAAGGCGGCGGCGCTGCACCGCCTCGGTGAGCTCGCCGCGGAGCGCGGGGAGCCCGCGGAGGCCCTCGCGCAGTACGACGCGGCCCTGCGCACCGATCCGGGACACCTCGCCTCCCGGGCGGGCCGGGCGCGCGCCCTGGTGGCCCTGGACCGCACGGACGAGGCGCTGGCGGACTACCGGACGGTGACGGCGAAGCTCCCCCGTCCGGAGTACGTGCTCGAACTGGGCGAGCTGTACGAGTCACTGGGCCTGGACGGCGACGCCCGCACCCAGTACGCGGAGCTGCGCGAGCTCCTGGCCGAGGCGCGGACGGCGGGGGTGGACGAGTCCCTCACCGAGGCCCGCTTCGAGGCCGACCACGGCGACCCGGAGGCCGCGGTGGAGCTGATGCGCGCGGAGTGGGCCGCGCAGCGCCGCAGTTCGGCGGTGGCGGACACGCTGGCCTGGTCCCTGCACCGGGCGGGCCTGTCGGAGGAGGCGCTCCAGTACGCGGAGAAGGCGGTGGAGACGGGGGTACGGGATGCCTCGTACGCCTATCACCTGGGGGTCATCGAAAGTGCCCTCGGCCAGGACGGTCCGGCCCGTGGCCATCTGGAGGAGGCGCTCCGGACGAACCCCGGCTTCTCTCCGCTGGCCGCCCCGCTGGCGCAGGAGGCCCTGGACGCCCTGGGCGAACCGGCGGCCGGAGGCCCGGCGGACATGAGCCCTTCGGCCGCACCGGAGCCCGCCGCGGAACCGGACTCGGAGCAGGACCCGGGTTCGGGTCCGGGTACGCGGCCGGGGTCCGGGAAGGACGCCGAGAAGGAGTCCGGGTCCGGGGAGGGGTCCGGGAAGAAGCCCGCGCAGCCCCGTCAGGAGCCCCGGGCCGAGTCCGCGCCGGCATCTCCGCGGGCGGCGGGGCCCAGCGCGACCGCGACGCCGTAGCGACGACGGACAGGGCCCCTTCCCCGGGCGGGGAAGGGGCCCTGTCGTGCTGTCCTAGAGGTTTCCGCGCTTCTCCTGCTCACGCTCGATCGCTTCGAACAGGGCCTTGAAGTTGCCCTTGCCGAAGCCCATGGAGCCGTGCCGCTCGATCATCTCGAAGAAGACGGTCGGACGGTCCTGGACCGGCTTGGTGAAGATCTGCAGCAGATAGCCGTCCTCGTCCCGGTCGACCAGGATCTTCAGCTCGCGCAGCGTCTCCACGGGCACCCGGGTCTCGCCCGCCCACTCCCCCAGGGTGTCGTAGTACGAGTCCGGGGTGTCCAGGAACTGCACCCCGGCCGCCCGCATGGCCCGCACGGAGGCGACGATGTCGTTCGTGGCGAGCGCGATGTGCTGGACGCCCGCGCCGCCGTAGAACTCCAGGTACTCGTCGATCTGCGACTTCTTCTTGGCGATCGCCGGCTCGTTGATGGGGAACTTCACCTTGAGCGTGCCGTCGGCGACGACCTTCGACATCAGGGCGGAGTACTCGGTGGCGATGTCGTCGCCGACGAACTCCTTCATGTTGGTGAAGCCCATGACCTTGTTGTAGAAGGCCACCCACTCGTTCATCCGGCCCAGCTCGACGTTGCCCACGCAGTGGTCGACGGCCTGGAAGGTGCGCTTGGCGGGCGGTTCGACCATCGGGTCGGCCGCCGTGTAGCCGGGGAGGTACGGCCCGTCGTAACCGCCGCGCTCGACCAGCGTGTGCCGGGTTTTCCCGTACGTGGCGATGGCGGCCAGGACGACCGTGCCGTGCTCGTCCTTCACCTCGTACGGCTCGGCGAGACCCGTCGCCCCGTGCTCGACTGCGTAGGCGTACGCCGCGCGGGCGTCGGGGACCTCGATGGCGAGGTCGACCACGCCGTCGCCGTGGGCGTGCACGTGGTCGGCGAGGAAGGTGCCCCATTCGGTGGACGCCTTGATGACGGAGGTGAGGACGAAGCGGGCGGAACCGTTGGTCAGGACGTAACTCGCGGTCTCGCGGCTGCCGTTCTCCGGTCCGGAGTAGGCGACGAGCTTCATGCCGAAGGCGGTCGAGTAGTAGTGCGCGGCCTGCTTGGCATTGCCCACGGCGAAGACCACCGCGTCCATTCCCTTGACCGGGAAGGGATCGGCCTGCCGGGCGGTGTCGGGGGTGGTGTGCAGAGTCTCAGTCATGTCCGCAGGTTCCCGCCGCTTCGCAAGGTGCGCAACAGTTCGCCGCTTCACTGGTCAATCTGTGCAGCCTCCGGCCAGGATGGGCGGGCTATCTGTACAGGCTGACCGCAGGAGGCGGATCATGGCGATCGATCATCTGGACGGCCGGCTCATCGTGCTGCTGGCCCGCGAGCCCCGTATCGGTGTACTGGAGGCCTCGCGGCGGCTCGGAGTGGCGCGCGGGACCGTGCAGGCGCGGCTGGACCGTCTTCAGTCGAATGGCGTCATCCGGGGGTTCGGACCGGACGTCGACCCGGCGGCGCTGGGCTACCCGGTCACCGCCTTCGCCACACTGGAGATCAAGCAGGGCCAAGGCGCCGATGTACGTGCCCATTTGAGTGGCGTCCCCGAGGTGCTGGAACTCCACACGACCACCGGGCACGGGGACATGTTCTGCCGGCTCGTGGCCCGCTCCAACGCCGATCTCCAGCGGGTGATCGACCGGGTCGTGGGATTTGATGGCATCGTCCGGGCTTCCACGGCGATCGTCATGGAAAACCCGGTACCCCTGCGTATTATCCCGCTGGTCGAGCAGGCTGCAGAGGACACCGACTGAGCCTACGGAGCACCATGTGAACTTCTGGGAGTATCTGGGCACCCGCCACGACCAACTGCTCACCGACACGTACCAGCATGCCAGCGCGGTCTTCCAGTGCATGGTCATCGCCACCGTTCTCGGCGTCCTGATCGGTGTCGTCAGTTACCGCAGCGGCTGGGGCGGCTCACTGGCGATCACGTCCACCTCGGCGATCCTCACCATCCCCTCGCTCGCGGCGATCGGTCTCCTGATCCCGCTGGTGGGCCTGGGGGTCCCGCCCACGGTGATCATCCTGACCCTGTACGGGCTGCTGCCCATCGTCCGCAACTGCATCGTCGGGCTGCGCGGGGTCGACCCCTCCCTCGTCGACGCGGCGAAGGGCATCGGGATGTCCCGCACGAGGCGGCTGCTGAAGGTGGAACTGCCGCTCGCGTGGCCGCCCATCCTCACCGGCATCCGGGTCTCCACCCAGATGCTGATGGGTATCGCCGCCATCGCCGCGTACGCCTCGGGTCCCGGGCTCGGCAACGAGATCTTCCGGGGACTCGCCTCACTGGGAAGCGCCAACGCCATCAACCAGGTCCTCGCCGGCACGGTCGGCATCGTCATCCTCGCCCTGCTCTTCGACGCCGCGTACGTCCTGCTCGGGCGGCTCACCATCCCTAGGGGGATCCGTGCCTGAGACCGTCACCGGGCCGACGGAGTGGTCCGAGGACCGCACCACCGCTTCGGCCACCTCGGGTGCGACCATCCAGCTGGAGAACCTCACGAAGTCCTACCCCGGCAGCCCCGCCCCCGCGGTGGACGAGGTGTCCATGGACATCAAGGCCGGCGAGACCGTGATCCTCGTCGGCCCCTCCGGCTGCGGGAAGTCGACCACCCTGAAGATGATCAACCGCCTGATCGAGCCGACGTCCGGGCGGATCAGGATCAACGACGAGGACGTCACCGACATGGACCCGGTGAAGCTGCGCCGCAAGATCGGTTACGCCATCCAGTCCTCCGGCCTCTTCCCGCACATGACGGTCGCGGAGAACATCGCGCTCGTGCCGAAGATGACGGGCTGGTCGAAGTCCGGGGTGAAGGACCGGGTCGAGGAGATGCTCGACCTGGTGGGACTCGATCCCCGCGAGTTCCACGGGCGCTATCCCCGTCAGCTCTCCGGCGGCCAGCAGCAGCGCGTGGGGGTGGCGCGGGCACTGGCCGCGGACCCGCCGGTACTGCTGATGGACGAACCGTTCGGGGCGGTGGACCCGATCACCCGCGACCATCTCCAGGACGAGCTGATCCGGCTCCAGCACGAGCTGCACAAGACGATCGTCTTCGTCACCCACGACTTCGACGAGGCCATCAAGCTGGGTGACCGGATCGCGGTGCTGCGGGAGCGTTCGCACATCGCCCAGTTCGACACCCCGGAGGCCATCCTCACCAACCCGACGGACGACTTCGTCTCCGGCTTCGTGGGCGCGGGCGCCGCGCTGAAGCGCCTCAACCTGACCCGGGTGCGGGACGTGGGGATCGCCGAGTTCCCCACGGTCACCGTCGAGGACCCGCTCCAGTCGATCTTCAACAAGCTCCGGGACGGCCGGCACAACGAGCTGCTGATGCTGGACCGCCGCAACCGCCCCTACAAGTGGCTGCGGCGCGGCGATCTGATGCGGGCCAAGGGTTCGCTGGCCCGGGCCGGACAGCTGGTGCACGACACGGTGACCCGGGACGCGACGCTGCACGACGCGCTGGAGGCCGTGCTGACCGACAGCGGAGGGCGGGTCGCCGTGACCGGTCGTCGCGGCGAGTTCATCGGCGTCGTCGACATGCAGACGCTGATGAACTCCGTGCAGGAACTCCTGGAGGCCGACCGGCTCGCCGCCATGGAGCACGAGCACGACCTGGAGGAGTCGCGTGCCCATCGGACGGGACAGGAGCTGGAGGGCGGTGGCAGCGGGCTATGACCCCCAGTCATCAGGCGCCCCCCAAGGGGTCGCGACCGCCCGGGGAGCACGAGGTGGGAGGCCACGCCTTCCGTGACGAGGAGGCGGAGCCCTCCGCCTCGCCCCCGGGGCCGGCACGACGGATCACGTGGAAGAAGCTCGTGCTGGTACCGGCGGTCTGCGCGGTCGTGCTCGTCGCGACCTATCTGTGGATCACCAACGTCGACCTCGACTCGGTCGCGGAGAACTCGCTGGCCGGCGACACCGTGCGGGTGCGCTGGTGGCAGCACGTCCGGCTCACCGCCATCTCCACCTTCTGGGTGCTGGTCATCGCCATCCCGCTCGGCATCGCGCTGACCCGGCGTGGCCTGAAGAAGGCCGCACCCGGGGTCACCGCGCTCGCCAACATCGGTCAGGCCACCCCCGCCATCGGGCTGCTGGCGCTGCTGGTGATCTGGCTGGGCATCGGCCCCTCCACGGCGATCATCGGCATGGTGATCTACGCCGTCCTGCCGGTGCTCTCCAACACGGTGGCGGGCCTGAACTCGATCGAGCCGACGCTCGTGGAGGCCTCCCGGGGCATCGGCATGTCGGCGACGGGCACGCTCACCAGGGTCGAGCTGCCGCTCGCGGTCCCGCTGATCCTCGCGGGTGTGCGGACGGCGCTGGTGCTCAACGTCGGCACGGCGACCCTCGCCACCTTCGGGGGCGGCGGCGGACTGGGCGACCTGATCACCTCGGGCATCCAGACGCAGCGCATGCCGGTGCTGGTGCTCGGCTCCGTGCTGACGGTGGTGCTGGCACTGCTGGTGGACTGGCTGGCGTCGCTGGTCGAACTGTGGCTGACGCCGCGCGGACTGGAGGAAGCGTGAGGGTACGTACGGGCCTGGCGTCGACGGCCGCGCTCGCCCTCCTGCTCACGGGGTGCGGGCTGAAGAGCGGGTCGCCGCTGGTGGACGAGGTGGAACCGGGATCGATCGGGCAGGGGCAGCCGCTCAAGGGCGCCTCACTGACGGTCACCTCGAAGAACTTCAGCGAGAACATCATTCTCGGGCAGATCATGGGCCTGATCTTCAAGGCGGCCGGTGCCGAGGTGCTGGACCGCACCAATCTGCCGGGGTCGATCAGCGCGCGCGAGGCGGTCGTCAAGGGCGAGGCGGACGCGCTGTACGACTACACGGGCACGGCCTGGATCACCTATCTGGGCCACGCCGAGCCGGTCGTCGACCCGCAGAAGCAGTACGAGGTGGTCCGCGACGAGGACAAGGGCAACGGGGTGACCTGGCTGCCGCCGTCCACCCTCGACAACACCTACGCCCTGGCGATCAGCAAGAGGAACAACGCGAAGTACCGGCTGAAGACGCTGTCGGACGTTGCCGCCCTGGCGAAGGACCCGAAGGCGGTGACCGTGTGCGTGGAGAACGAGTTCGCCTCGCGTGACGACGGGCTGCCGGGCATGCAGAAGAAGTACGGGATGAACCTGCCCGCGTCGAACATCCAGAAGATGGACGCCGGGATCATCTACACCCAGGTCTCCGAGTCCGACTCCTGCCTGCTCGGCGAGGTGTACACCACCGACGGCCGCATCAAGGCGATGGACCTGGACGTCATGGAGGACGACAAGCAGTTCTTCCCCAACTACAACGCGGCCCCCGCCATCCACACGGCGACGCTGAAGAAGCACCCGGAGATCGCCGAACTGCTGGCCCCGGTCACCGAGATGCTGACCACCCCGCTCGCGCAGGAGCTGAACTCCAAAGTCGACGTGGACGGGCAGGACCCCCACGAGGTGGCGAAGGACTGGCTGATCGAGGAGGGGTTCATCCAGGAGGGTTGATCGGGGCGGGGAGTTCGGGGAGTTACAAAGAAGGCGTTGCAAAAAAAGGGTTGCAAAGCAGTCTTTGCAACTTTAGAGTCGCGGCATGCCATCGAACGAGCCCGAAAGCCGGCCGGCCCCGTATGCCGACGACCCACGGATACACCACGTCGACACCCGGACCCTGCGCGGCCTCGCCCACCCCCTGCGCATCCGGTTGCTGAGCGCCCTCAGGGAGTTCGGCCCCGCCACCGCCTCCGGACTCGCCGAACGGCTCGGCGAGTCCAGCGGGGCCACCAGCTACCACCTGCGCCAGCTCGCCACGTACGGCTTCGTCGAGGACGACCCGGAGCGCGGCAAGGGGCGTGAGCGGTGGTGGAAGGCCGTCCACATGGGCAACACCTTCAACACCAGCACCTTCCTTGACCACCCGGACGCCGAGGTGCGCGGAGCGGTCGGCGTCGTGCTCCACGAGGTGGCGACCACGCACGCCCAGGAGCTGAACACCTGGCTCGGCACGATGCACGAATGGCCCGAGGAGTGGCGCCGGGCCTTCGACCTCAGCGACTTCAAGCTGCGCCTGACGCCCGAACTCTCCATGGAACTGGCGGAGCGGATGCAGGAGCTGGTGAACAGCTACCGGGACCGCGTCCCTGAGGGCACCGAGGGCTCGGCTGTCGTCCGTACCCACCTGCACATGTTCCCGCGCCCCACCGACTGAGGGGATCACCGTCATGCACAGCGACACCCACCTCCTGCTGCACACCTACCGAGCCGCCGAACTCCGGCGCGAGGCAGCCGGGTTCCGTCCGGTCCGGCGCCCACTGCGCCAGCGGATGGGCTGGACGATGGTCGAGCTGGGCCTCCGGCTGGCCCAGGCACCGCCGCGCAGGGCCGCGCGGGCGGCCTGACGGTGGACGGGGGGAACGGGATACGGCACCGCACGCCGCTGGCCGCCGTCCTTGCGGCCAACTCCATATCCACAGCGGGGACTTCGCTGACCCTCATCGGCGTCCCGTGGTTCGTCCTGGAGACCACGGGGAGCGCCGGGCGGGCCGGAGTCGTCGCCTTCTGCGCGACCCTGCCGATCGTCGTCGCGGCCCTGGTGGGCGGGCCCGTCATCGACCGCCTGGGACGGCGACGTGTCGCGGTCGCCTCCGACGCGGTCTGCGGCGCCGCCGTCGCGGCCGTTCCGCTGCTGCACCACCTGGGCGCGCTCGAATTCTGGATGCTGTGCGCCCTCATGGCCCTGAACGGGTTCGCTCACACCCCGGGCAACACGGCGCGGTACGTCCTGGTGCCCGACCTCGCCGAGCACGCCGGCACCACGCTCACCCGGGCGGCGAGTCTCTTCGACGCGGTGTCGCGCGGCGCCCGCATGGTCGGTGCCGCGCTGGCGGGCGTCCTCATCGCGGTCGCCGGAGCCGAGACGGCGCTCCTGCTGGACGCCGCCACCTTCGCGCTGTCCGCCCTGCTCGTCGCCGCGGGCGTCCGGGGCGTCAGGGCCGCGGAGCCGCGCGAGGCCGCCTCCCCCGTCTCGCTGCGGGCGTACCGCGCCGAGCTGAAGGAGGGCTACAGCTACCTGCTCGGCAACAGGCTGCTGCTCGCCGTCGTCGTCATGGTGATGTTCATGAACGGCACCGACCAGGGCTGGAACGCCGTCCTGCTCCCCGTGCACGCCGAGGGCGAGCTGGGCGGCGCGACCGATCTGGGCCTGCTCACCGCGCTGTTCGGGGCAGGTGGCCTGACCGGCGCGCTGCTCTACGGAGCGGTGGGACACCGCTTCTCGCGGCGGAGCGTGTTCGCCGTGTGCGTGGTGCTGTGCGGCGCGCCGAGATTCGTGGTCGCCGCGCTGACCGGGACGACTCTGCCGCTCGCCGTCACGATGACGCTGGCCGGTGTCGCCGGCGGCATGCTCAACCCGATCCTGACCACGGTGACGTACGAACGCGTCCCCGAGGAACTGCGCAGCAGGGTCTCCGGCGCGCTCACGGCCGGCTGCGAGCTGGCCATGCCGGTGGGGGGCCTCGCGGCCGGCCTGCTGGTCGAGGGCATGGGGGCGAGCGGGGCGCTGCTGGCGATGGGCGGGGTGTATTTCCTGGCCACGCTCAGCCCGCTGGTCTTCCCCGCGTGGCGCAGCATGGAGGGTCCGAAGCCGCAGGTCAGCAGCTCGGGACCGGACCTCCCTGATCCAGGGCGCGCAGCGAGGACACCGCAC
This sequence comes from Streptomyces argenteolus, assembly GCF_042902585.1. Lineage (GTDB taxonomy): Bacteria > Actinomycetota > Actinomycetes > Streptomycetales > Streptomycetaceae > Streptomyces > Streptomyces argenteolus. The sequence goes on along the minus strand of NZ_JBIBEG010000002.1, from coordinate 111,286 downwards.
TCTTCAGCGTCGTGACGGGGATCAGCCGCAGCCCTTGCGGCCGCTCGGCCTTCGCCTGCTTGCACTCGGCCTTCGGCACCAGGAAGACGGTCGCGCCGTCGCGCCTGGCCGCCTGCGTCTTGAGGGAGACCCCGCCGACCGCGCCGACGGTGCCGTCCGCCTCGATCGTGCCCGTGCCCGCCACGGTGCGTCCGCCGGTCAGGTCGCCGCCGGAGCCGTCGCCGTCCAGCTTGTCGATGATGCCGAGCGAGAAGAACAGGCCCGCACTGGGGCCGCCGACATCGGCGAGGTGGAGGGTGATGTCCACCGAACCGGGCTTCCTGTCCAGGTAGGTGAGGGCCGCGTCCACGGCGACGTTCTGCGACTCCTTCATGTCCTGGAGATTGTGCTGCTCGATCTCCTTCTCGGAGTCACCGGTCGGATAGACGGAGTCGCGCGGCATGACCGCCCGGTCCGTCCGGAACCAGCTGTCGACCACGTCCGCGATCCCGACGTCCGCCGAGGGTGCGGTCGCGACGATCGTCGTCATGCGCAGTTCGCCGTCGGTGGTACGGGTCGGGGCGCCCTTGATCGTGATGACCGGCTTGCCCTTGTCGTCCCCCAGGACGTCGGCGGTGCTGCCGGGCTGCGCCACGGTGAACGGCAGCGGCGCGAAGACGGCCGTGCCGAACAGTGCCAGGACCGGCAGGGCACAGAGGGCGAGGGTGCGGGGGCGAGAGAGACGAAGGGCCACCCGACCAATCTAGCCGCCGGGCACCCCGCTCCCCGACCTGCCCCGGCGCTGCCAGGGCGGTCTTGCTGCCGGGCGGCCGGGGCCTCCTGTCCGGGTGGGCCCGGGGCCCTCTGCCCGGGCAGCCCCTAGCGCAGGGCGTCCGCGACCTCGCGGGCCGCGTCGAGCACGCGCGGGCCCACACGTTCCGGTACGGCGTCGGCGAGCATGACCACGCCCACGCTCCCCTCCACCCCGGACACTCCGAGCAGCGGGGCCGCGGCTCCGCAGGCACCGGCTTCGAGCTCACCCTGGGTGAGCGTGTAGCCGGGGTGGTCGGCCGTCTTCTGGCGGGCGGTGAGGATCGCCCGGCCGGCGGCACCCCGGTCCAGGGAGTGCCGGAAGCCGGCCCGGTAGGCCACGTGGTAGTCGGTCCAGGTCGGCTCGACGACGGCGACCGCGAGTGCGTCCGACCCGTCGACGAGTGTGAGGTGCGCGGTGGCCCCTATGTCCTCGGCCAGGGAGCGCAGGGCGGGCAGCGCCGCTTCCCTGACGAGCGGGTGCACCTGCCGGCCCAGGCGCAGGACGCCCAGGCCCACCCGGGCCCGGCCGCCCAGGTCACGCCGGACGAGGGCGTGCTGTTCCAGGGTGGCGAGCAGTCGGTAGACCACGGTGCGGTTGACGCCGAGTTTGTTCGACAACTCGGTGACGGTCAGGCCGTGATCGGTATCGGCGAGCAGCTTGAGGACCCGCAGGCCCCTGTCGAGCGTCTGAGAAGTCTCCGCGGTCACGACGCCCTCTCCCTCTTGGTGAGCGGGGCGGTTTCTCTTCCTGATGCCGACGCCGGTCCCACGGCGACGCACCGAGAGGCCGCCGACTGGCCATGGCACCGGCTGCGCTCCGAGGCCACATTGCCACGGGGCGTTCATGTTTCGGGGACATTAGCGAGCGGGTCCGCTCAGCGGAAGACCTCGTCCAGAATCCGGTCTCCCTCCACGACGCGATGACATAACCGCCGGTCAGCGAGGAAGCGTCCGGAACGCGAACATCTACGCGCGTTCAAGTCGGGTGACTCCGTGGCGACGCTCTGTACATCAGATGTGAACGCTTGTTAACGGACCGTGAAAACATGGCACAAAAATTTCCCGCATCCGGTCACTCACCGGCGCCCGTCCCTCCGTGCACGCCCCTGCCCCACACCGTCGTGCGCGGGCGGGCAGCAGAGGACAGAGGTGGGCGGTGCGGGGCGCGCCCACGACGGCCGGAAACGCGAACGGGTCCGGTACGGGCGCATCCCCGTACCGGACCCGTCATGCGCGGGTGCCGGTGTGCCTACCGCATCCGGGTGGCCCACTCCTGGACCTTCTTGATCCGGTCCTGGATCTGCCCGGCCGTCGCCTCCGCGCTCGGCGGACCACCGCACACCCGTCGCAACTCGTTGTGGATCACGCCGTGCGGCTTGCCGCTCTGGTGGGTGTACGCCGACACCATCGTGTTCAGCTGCTTGCGCAGTTCCAGCAGCTTCTTGTGGGTGACCACCGGCCGCTGGTCCGCCGCCTTCTCCAGCAGGTCGGCCTCGGCCGCGGGCTTCTGCCTGCTGTGCGCGATCTGCCGGGTCTGCCGCTTCTGGAGCAGCAGCTGCACCTGGTCGGGTTCGAGGAGCCCCGGAATCCCGAGGTAGTCCTGCTCCTCCTCGCTCCCGGGGTGCGCCTGCATGCCGAACTCGGCACCGTCGTACAGCACCCGGTCGAAGACCGCGTCGGACTCCAGCGCCTCGAAGGGCAGCTGCTCCTCGGTCTCCTCGTCCTCCAGCTTCTCCGCGTCCGCGAGGAGCTGGTCCTCCTCGGCGAACGGATTCTCCTCGTCGCTGCCCTTCTTCGGCTTGTCGAGCACGTGGTCGCGCTCGACCTCCATCTCGTTCGCGAAGTCGAGCAGCATCGGGATGGTCGGCAGGAAGACCGAAGCGGTCTCGCCGCGCCTGCGCGACCGCACGAAACGGCCGACGGCCTGGGCGAAGAAGAGGGGCGTCGAGATGGTCGTCGCGTACACGCCGACCGCGAGGCGCGGCACGTCGACGCCCTCCGACACCATGCGGACGGCGACCATCCAGCGCGATTCGTCCTGGCTGAACTTGTCGATGTTCTTGGACGCGGCCTTCTCGTCGGAGAGGACCACGGTCGGCTTCTCGCCGGTCACCGACTTGAGGATCTTGGCGTACGCGCGGGCCGACTCCTGGTCCGTCGCGATCACCAGCCCGCCGGCGTCCGGGATGCCCTTGCGCACCTCGGTCAGCCGCTTGTCGGCGGCGGCCAGCACGTTCGGGATCCAGTCACCGGTGGGCGCGAGCGCGGTGCGCCAGGCCTGGCCGATGGCGTCCTTCGTCATCGGCTCGCCGAGCCGCGCGGCGATCTCGTCCCCGGCCTTGGTGCGCCAGCGCATGTTTCCGCTGTAGCTGAGGAAGATCACGGGGCGGACGACGCCGTCGGCGAGCGCGTTGCCGTAACCGTAGGTGTAGTCCGCCGAGGAGCGGCGGATGCCGTCGTTGCCCTCCTCGTACGCGACGAAGGGGATCGGGTTGGTGTCGGAGCGGAACGGCGTACCGGTGAGCGCGAGCCGGCGGGTCGCCGGGTCGAACGCCTCCTGGCACGCCTCGCCCCAGGACTTGGAGTCACCGGCGTGGTGGATCTCGTCGAGGATCACCAGCGTCTTGCGCTGCTCGCACCGGTTGCGGTGCAGCATGGGGCGGACGCCGACACCCGCGTACGTGATCGCGACCCCGTGGTACTCCTTGCTCACGGGGCCCGCGCTGTAGTCGGGGTCGAGCTTGATCCCTATGCGGGCCGCCGCCTCCGCCCACTGCTTCTTCAGGTGTTCGGTGGGCGCGACCACGGTGACCTGCTGCACCACGTGATGGTGCAGCAGCCATGACGCGAGGGTCAGCGCGAAGGTGGTCTTCCCGGCGCCGGGGGTGGCGACCGCGAGGAAGTCCCGCGGCTGGTCCTGGATGTACTTCTCCATGGCACCCTGCTGCCAGGCACGCAGCTTCCCGGCGGTCCCCCAGGGGGCACGGCCGGGAAAGGCGGGTGAGAGGTGGTGGGAGGCGGTAGTAGTCACGGTCTCCGGTTCGGGGCACTCGGGTACGTGGGGCGCTGGCCGTACGGACCGGTTCCGGCTCCGTACGCGATACGACAACCGGGCCACCCTACCGGCGGGGGGAGCGGAACCCTCCCTGGACAGCCCCGGCCCGGAGCAGAATGCGACAGCTCTCACACCTCGGCGACGACCAGCTCCCGCAGCCCTTGGGCGATGGCTTCCACCTCGTCCGTCTCGCCGGTCGCCACCGCGATGACCAGGCGTTCCGCCGCGTCGATGTCGGGGCGCTGGTCCACTCCGTTCATCGCCAGGAACGAGACGCAGGACAGCCACGCCGTCCGCTCGTTGCCGTCGAAAAGTGGACGGTTGACCGCGAGGGACTGGAGGAGCGCAGCGGCCTTGTCGATCACGTCCGGGTACGCCTCCTCCCTGAATCATGGCCGCGGAAGGGCGGTGCGCCGCGGACCGGCACCACCGCATGGGGCCAGATTGGTACCGTCCCGGCACTACCGGCGCTGCGTACGGGCCGCCACCCATACCCCCACCAGCGCCACGGCCGCCATCGGCAGGAACACCGCGGCGAAAGCCCCTGGGTGCGCCCCCGCGGCACCACTGCCGACGCCCCCGTGGGCCGCCGCTCCCACCGCCCCGCCGCCCAGCGCGGCGAAGGCGGCGCCGCCGCCGGTGAGCAGCAGCACGTTCGCCAGGCCGTCCGAGATCTGCAGCGCGGCGGAGTTGCCGCCCGCCTCCTCCGGCGCCGACAGCTTCAGCAGCAGCACGCTCGTCGAGGCGATCACCATGCCCATGCCGAAGCAGCCGACGCCCCAGACCGCCGCCAGGGTCCACACCGGGACCGCCTCCAGCAGCACGGCGGGCGCCGCCGCGATGGACAGGGCCACCAGCACCATGCCGGACACCATGAGGGACTCCCGGTGGCGCTCCAGCCGCGGCCGGGCCAGTACGTAGGAGCCGAGGGCCCACGTGAGGCCGCCGGCGGCGAGCGACAGCCCGGCCATCGTCGGGGAGAGCCCGCGCTGGGTCACGAGCATCAGCGGTACGAACGACTCGGCGGCGATGAACGACCCCGCCGCAACCCCTCGCAGCAGGATCACCGCGGGCAGCCCGCGTGCCGCCCGCACCGTCCCCGGGGGCAGCAGTCCGAGCACGGCCGGTACGAGGAGCGCCGCGCCGGCGAGGGCCGGCAGCAGCGAGAGCCAGCGCAGGTCCTGCCCGGCGTACTGGAGCAGTCCCGCGCCCAGCGAGATGCCCAGGGCGAGCCGGATGCGCCGCCGGTCGAACGGCTGCGCCCCGGCGGCCTCGTCGGTCGGCCCGCCCGCCATGCGCCGGATCGCGGGCAGCGCGAGGCCGAGCGGCAGAAGGATGAGGACCGGGATGCCGACGAAGACCCAGCGCCATCCGAGGTGCTCGGTCACGGTCCCCGACGCGAGCGGCCCGACGACGGACGGCACGATCCAGGCCGCCGAGAAGGCCGCCATGATGCTCGGCCTGATCCGCTCCGGATAGGCGCGCCCGATGACCACGTACAGCGCGACGATCACGAGCCCGCCGCCGACACCCTGGACGGCTCGCCCCAGGATGAAGATCCACATGCCGGCCGCCGTGCCGGAGAGCAGCAGCCCGGCCCCGAACGCCCCGATCCCGGTGGCGAGCGGCGCGAGCGGCCCGCGCCGGTCGGCCCACTGCCCGGAGAGCACCATGGCGAAGAGGCTGGTGGTGAAGTAGGCGGAGAAGGCGAAGGCGTAGAGCGGGATGCCGTGCAGCTCCCGCGCGGCCACCGGCATCGCCGTACCGACGGCGGTCGCCTCGAAGGCGATCAGCAGCACGACGGAGACGATGCCGGTGCTCAGCGCCCGGTATGTGCGCCCCAGCACGCCTTCCACGGGCGCGGGTGCGGTGGTCTCCACGAGGGCGGCGGCGACCTCGGCGTCACGGGGTTCCAGGGCGGTCATGAACCTCAGCGTAAGGGCCGCACCGGCAGGTGACCCCTGTCGGGGGGCGGTATCGGTCTCGGCCCTTGGTCGTACGACCAAGGGCCCGCCCCACCGCGAACATGAACGCGGCATGGCAGTCGCGTTGCAGCGCCCCCGCCACCCTTGAGCCCGGCCCCACCACGCCCGTACGGTCGAGAGCAGATCAACAAACGCACGGCCGTGTGCCCGAGTGGTTCAGGGGCTCGACTGCAACTCGAGTTACACCGGTTCGAATCCGGTCACGGCCTCCAGCGGAGGACCCGACAGGGAACGGCCGCCCCCGTGGTGCGGGGGCGGCCGTCTCGTCGTGTGCCGGCCAGCGGGACACGACGGGTTTGGCCCGTTTCCGCCTGAACGCCGGCCCGTGACCGGACGACTCCGCTCACGTGACAGGGCACCTGCGCCGGGCCCGCGAGATCGTCTTTCCACGGTGGGCGATCTCGGGTCGGACACCCTCCGCTGCAACTCGATCATGATTCGTCCTACGTGCTGGCCGCGACGGGGTGGGAGGGAGGGGAGGCTTCCCAAAAGCCCTACCCCCGGACGAACAACACCGCTCGAATCCCGGAGCCCGACCCCCGGCCCTCGGAACCCGAAGCCCAAGCGTCGGCCCGCAGGCGTCCCCCGATTCCCCGAACAGTGACGGGGCCGTACCCGGTGCTCGGACCCCGCGACTCGGGACCGAGTACCGGGCCACGATCCGGCCCCGCCGAGCAGCTACTTGGGCGTGAGATCGGGAGTCGCGGGCAGCCCCGCGTTGTTCTCGCAGCCCAGCTCTTTCGCCATGGCGAGGGAGAAGGAGTGGGCAACGGTCGCGTATGCGTCCTTCAGCGCATCCGGATTCTCTTCGGGTTCCGTGGGCATGCCACCGCGCGACACACTGATGTCGATATGGGCCGGCTCGGTGCCGGTCAGCTTTCCGCCTCGGCAGGCAAACCGGAGGAACGAGCCGTCCGTGGCGGTCAGAGCCCGCTCTCCCATGTTCAACACGGTGAACTTCGAGGCCGGGTCGTCCGTCGGGGAGCTGCCAGACAGTTCCCAGGTGACGCGGAGCTCGTCATCCGTTGTCCCGGCGGGGGTGTAGATGCGGCAGATGTCGCCGTCGCCGGTGGCGGAGCTCGCGAAGCCGTCTCTCAGCTCGTCCGCGGCGTAAGCCACCGTGGACGTTTTCCCCGACTCCTCGAACGTCGCCGACCCAGTGATGACCTCCAGCGCCTTGCCCGCCTCCGTGGACACGGCACCTCCGCAGAGCTTCTGCGGAGCGACGGAAGCGGCCTTCGCCGCATCGTCACCGCTCTCGCCGCCGCCGCTGCAGCCGACGGCACCACCGAGGAGCGCCACGGCGGCGGTCACCCCCAGCACACCTCTGCGCATGCCTCCGCCACGTACGAACATCAGACACCTTCCTGTGTGGTCGCTTTTGTCCCGCAACCCGTTGCGTATGCCGGGCCGGGCCGGCGCCGGAGCCTGAGAGGGCTTGCGCGTCCTCCCCGCCCCGCCTCCGTCAGTCGCCGGTCTCAGGGTCACTGCCCTGCTGGTTCTCACGGTCGTTTCCGGTCCCGTAGCCGACCCGCATCGCTTCTTTGAGGTCCTGTCCGAGATCGCTGTCGACGGCGATGCCGTGCTGGAGCATGAACTGCTCCATGGGGGCTTCGGCCATGCCCTCACCAGAGGAGTAGATCTTGGTCTTCTCCTCGCGGGTGAGCTCCTCCACCTTCTCCTTGTGCTCGTCCACGGAGTTGTCGGAGATGTCACCGATGACCTGTCCGATGACCTGCTCCACAGCGCCGCTCGCGGTGTCGGTCGCGAGTGGGATGAGCACGGCCGCCGCGCCGACGGCCGCCGTGGCGGGGAGAAAGGCGACACCTGCCGCGACACCCGCTGTGGCCCCGAACTCGATCCAGCCCGAGCGTTGCGCGACCGCCTTCTCATAGTCCTCGTGCGTCTTGAGGTTCGTCGCCTCCACCTGATCGGCGCGGGACTGGTCGAGCATGCCCTGCACCTCGGCGCCGACGTGGACGGTCGACCTGGCGACACCGCTGTCGATCTTGCCGTCCGCCCCCACATGGGCTTCCAGCATGCTCGTCGTGTACACCTGCTCTGCCTTGGAGATGGTGGCGTAGGCGTCGGGGTGCTGGCCCAGGACACTGAGGAATCCGCGGGCGGCGTCCCGGCCGTTCTCCTCCGGGAAGTCGGAGAAGTCGAGATGTCCCTCGGGATTCTTCGGGGCGAACACGCTGCCCGGGGCGTTCTCGGTGAGTGCCCAGTTGATGTCGTCGATGTAGCCGGCTCCCATGGTGCCAAGGCTGTCGGACAGCGCTTCCTGATTCTTGAGGAGCCCGGCGTCAGAGCCGTACTTGACCATGACGTCGCGCATCACGGTCGCGTTGTCCGCGTCGCGCACCACGCCTGCGTCCGGTTGGCCTGCCGGATAGCCGAGCGTGGCCGCTTCCAGCGCATGTCCGAGCGCATCCGGCATGTAACCGAGCGAGCCCTCCAGCTCCTTCTGGTCCAGCGAGTTGACGTCCCCGAATGACTCCCACTTCTCGTTGCCGAAGAAGTCGAGATAGTTCTGGACGGGCTCGCCGTCCTTGTCCTTGCCGAGATCGGCCGTCCCGCCGGCTTTGACCGTGCCGTCCTCGTTGTACGCGGTCGGCGGATCGGCGAAGAAGTGCTTGGCCGCGTCCGGGCTGTTGCCGAGCGCCTCCAGCATCGCGGTGGTCGGGTCGTATCCCGCGCCGTTGACGCCGGAGGGGTTGAACGGGTTCTTGAACGGGCTGTTCACCACCTTGTTCTCGGCGAACATGTACGGGTCCTTCTGGTGTAGCTGCGCCACGTGCTCGGCGATCGGGTTGAGGAACTTCGCGTCGTAGTTCCCGTACCGCATGATGCCGCCGAGCAGCTGATAGCCGAAGGGGCCGCCGTAGTCGTGCTTGGCCAGCGGAATGCGCTCGGTGCCGAGCTTGCGCAGCTCCGGGCCCCATTCGGCGGTGAACGCCTTGTCGTGGGACGCGGTGGCCAGATTGAGACCCAGGTTCTTCTGGAGATCCTGGACGTCCTTGAGGCGCTCCTTGTCGACCTTGCCGTAGTTGTACGTGTCCGTGGAGAGCTGCCCGAAGAACGCGAGCGACTTCTCCGGGCCGAGCTTCTCGTAGAAGTTTTTGGAGAACTCGACGGACTTGTTGTTGTCGTGCAGCAGTTCGTTGAGCGCCTGGAGCTCGGTGTGCGTGATGTCGCGGCCCTTGGCGGCCAGAGCGGCGGCCCGGGCGGCCTCCTCCTGGTCCATCTTCGTGTACTTCGGGGCGCTGAAGTCCTTGCCCTCGGTGACGTTGGCCTCAAGGGTGAGCTTGAAGGTCTCGTCCGTGTCGTTGCAGGTCTCGACGATGGCGTCGATCTTCTTCTGCCACGCCGCGATGTTCGCCTTCTGCTGGCGTGCGATCTCCGGGTAGTCGGGGTCGTGGTTGCGCTGCGAGGGCGGGATGTCCTCCACGGGGTGGCGCGCGGTGACCTTGCCCTTGGCGTCGATGTGCATACCGGCCGCCGGCCCCTCGTGGTCCCGGATGTTGACGAGGTCGTCCTTGGCCTTCTTGATGGCCGTGTGGGCTTCCTCGAGAATCGCGTGGACGCCCTTCGCCTCGGCCGCGGCGTCCTTGAACTCCTTGGCCGTCTTGGCGATGAACCCCTTGGTGACCCCGGCGTTCGCACCTTCCCACTCGGCCTTGTCCGCCTTGGCCTTCATCCCGTCGTTGGCGTCGTCGGCCAGCAGATCGAGCTTGGTGACCATCTCCGACCAGTCGTCGGCCGCCGTCTTCAGCTTGGCGACGGGAGCATCGACTATGTCTTCGAACTTCAGCATTCCGCTTTCCCCCGGGCCTTACTTCAGATAGTCGTTGAGCTTGGATACGGAGATGAGATCGCCACCGATCTGCACGTCGTCCTTGGAATGGGCGGACTTCGTGTAATTGAGGTGGTTGGAAATCTGCGCGCAGGCGTCGAGCAGCGTCTTCATGTGCGTCTGCCAACGGTCGTGGACCTTGAGCAGTGCGGAGCCGCTCGCGAAGTTGCCGTTGGTGAGTGCGATCGCCGCGTCGAAGGTCGTGGGACGGGCATGGTCACCGTCCTTGGACAACCGGGTACGCACCTCATAGGCGTCATGCCCGATGGCTCCCAGGTTGTCCTGGTTGACCGCCAGATCGGCGTTTGCAGGCCCGCCGCTACTGCCACCCTCGGCAGGGACGCTGTTGAGCCGCATATCGACCCGCTGCGTCGATTCCGCCCGAAGAGCCGCCCATTCAGCGTCGAACGTCACGAATTCCCCCATAGTCATTTCCGGTGCATCTGAGCCACCGCTACGGATTCAGCGACGCTCACGCTAGCCGTTCGGTTTCACGCGGCACACTCCGGGCGGGGAATGCACAGGAATGCCCGGACACCCAGCCCCGGCTCGGGACCGGGGCGGCCTCCAAACGCCTCGCTCAGGCGCCGGGGCCCTGCGCCGGAGGGCCGCCGTAGGGGCCACCGGAGCCGGGCGGCGGGCCGTAGGAGGGGTAGGAAGGCTGGGCGGCGGCCTGCCCCTGGGGCTGCTGGTGCGCGTACGGGGCGGCGGGGGCCGCGCTGCGGCGGCGTGAGCGGATGACCAGGGCGGCCACCACACCGACGAGGACTGCCGCGCCGATGCCCAGCCCGACCAGGAGACCGGTGTTTCCGCCCTCGTCCTCGGCCGGTGCCGCTGCTGCCGGCCCGTCGCTCGCCTCCGCGCCAGCGGCGGCCTTGGACGGTTCGGCGGAGGGGGTGGGCGAGGCCGCTGCGGCGAGGTCCGGAAGCGGGTACTCGTCTGCGGGGCCGGGGTCGCCGGGGGTCGTCAGGGCGATACGCGGCCGGGCGATGCCGTACCCGATGTCATCCGCTCGCTCCTCCCCGGTCGTCGGCCCCCCGGCCGTGTTCAGGAGGACCCGCAGGACCTGGTTGTTGGTCCAGTCGGGGTACTTGGACCAGATGAGGGCGGCGGAGGCGGAGGCGAGGGCTGACGCATCACTGGAACCGTGCCCCTCACACAGACCAGTCTCGCCGGCACACGCGTAAACCAAGTCCTCGCCCGGGGCGGAAAGATCCACCTGTGGCCCGTACTGCGATTCGCCCGTCTTCTGCAGGTCCTTACCGATTGCTCCGACGCCAACCACTCCCGGCGTTCCAGCTGGATACTCAACGAGGTTTGCCCCGTCCCCGGTGTTTCCAACAGCGGCGAAGATCAGAGCATCCTTGTCGAGCGCGTACCGAACGGCTTCGGTAAGACCTGCCGATTCGGTCGCATGTCCCAAGGAGATGTTGATTACCTTGGCTCCCGCATCAACCGCGTACCTGATAGCGGCAGGAATCTCCTCATTGAACTTTTCATCAGCCGCCGCTTGGTTCGCGGCCTTGGTCGAGTCGGACAGTCGCACCGGGAGAATCTTCACCCCCGGGGCCAGACCGAAGGCCCCGTCCCCACCGCCGCTCTTCCCAGTTCCCGCGATGAGACCAGCCATCGCAGTTCCGTGACCGTTGTAATCGGCGTGTTCATCGCCGGGCGACCCTGACGCCAGATTTTTGCCGTGCAGCACCTGACCTACGAGATCTTGGTTGGTCGCCTCGACGCCGGAGTCGATGACCGCGACCGTCACCCCGCGTCCGGTACTCGTTTCCCACATCTCTTCGGCCTTCATGGCATCGAGGTGCCACTGCTTCGACCGCACCGAATCCGCTACTGCCGAGACGGCCGGGGTGCCCACCAGCAGCAGCCCCAACAGCACGGAAAGCGCCACACCTCGGCGTCCATTAACCGCTGAGTTGCTGCCGTTACTGCTGGTATGCATGGGTTTCCTTAGCCGAGTTCCTGCGGGTTAGTCGACAACCGGGGGGACCACGCGCCGGTTGCTCTGCTGCCAGGTCTCCTCGTCCTCGACGAGGTAATCCGGCCGCTCCCCACCTTCGTCACGCCGTGAGTCCTGAGATTGGGGGTCCCGCCTCGTCGGTACTCCCCCTCGGCCTGCCCGCGCTCCCTCGGCCGGGACATTTGCCCTGACCAGACCTGCGCCACCAGGCGTGAACGGCCGCCCGGCCACCCTGCCACCCTGCGGGGCTCGACCGACAACTCCGCCTGGCTCACTCGCCAACCGACGACCACCGGTGATGCCGTTCGTTCCCCCGTGAGCCCCGCCCATGCCGGGTCCATGACTCATGGCTCCGCGCCCCATGGACCCGGCGCGGCCCTGAGTGTTCTCCGAACCGATCACCGTGCCCCTAGGAATGCTGCCAGTGGGGCGGCCGAGGTTTTGCGGCACGGGACGGCCTCCGGTAATTCCATTGGTCGCAGGAGGTCGAGCAGTAGGCCCCGAGCCAAGGGGTCCCGTTGTCCCTGGAAGTGACGGCCGACCCATTGGGCCAGGGCGGCCGCCGCTCGTCGCCTGTGGGCCGGTAGTTCCCGGCAGAGTCGGTGGGACCAGGCCGGTCGTCGGAAACGTGACCTGCTCCGCCTTTGAGCCGAGCACAGGGCCAGGGGGCGTGACGGATGGCGCCGGTGGGGTGTTCGGCTGCGTGGCAACCGCGTCAATCCCCATATGGACAGGCGCAGCCACTGGAACTGTGCCCGACGGGCCAGCAGTTACCAGACTCACTGGGTGAGCGACCGAGCCTCGTGGAGCCTCCGTTTGCGGGCCGGTCACAGAGCCGGCCTCGTCGCTGGACGCGCTGGACCTCGCCCCGGCAACTCCGCCGGCCTCCCTGCTGATACTGCCTTCCTGGCTGAGCCGATCCGATTCAGGCGGAACAATCGCCCCCGGCGGCGGCGGGAACACCGGCTTCTCCAGGCCGTCCATCTGCGAGGCCGAGAACGAGTACGACTGCGCCAGCCTCCGCATCTGGGCCGCAGCCTCCTGGCGGTTCGACTCCTTCGCGGCGAGCAGGGTCTCCAGGGACTTCTTCTCCACCGCCGAAGCGTCCGGGTCGTTCCGCGCGGCCTTCGCGGCGGCCAGGTTCGCCTCGGCGCTCGCGTCCGTGCGCGGGATGGCCACCTGCGCGGAGGCCAGCGCGTCCGAGGCCTGGGCGAGCCACTTGGACGCGCCCTCGCTGTAGTCGCCCAGGCGCAGCGTCGCGTTGGCGAGGTCCGCGCTCCAGGTGCGGAAGGCGTCGGCGCCCTCGCCCTTCCACTCGACCATCTGCGGGCGGACCTTGAGGTCCTCCGCGATCTTGCGGATCTCCGTGGCCGCGCTCACCAGACGGTCCGACGCACCCTGGATCGCCCCGCTGTTGGCCTTGTCCAGCCACGCCAGCATGGTCTCGTGCGACATGCTGTCGAAGGGTGTCCCCTGTCCCGCTTCCTTGTGATCCATCCCAGCCCCCGTCTATCCCCGCGCCGTGCCAGTGATCGTGCTCGTCATCAGATCGCCCCGGTGCTCGGCTCGGGCGCGGGCGTCGCCGGAGGCGTGTCGCCGCTCTGCCGGGCCGGCTGCGTCGGGTCGTACTCGCCGCCGTAGTGCTTCTTCGCCTCGTCCGAGATGGCGAGCATGCGCCGCCGGATGTCGATGTCCAGGTTCTCGTAGCCGTTGTGCGACGCGAGGACCGCGATGCTCATGCCCTCGATGGAGTCGGACAGCAGCTTGGAGAGCGACTCCAGCTCCGTGATCACGGACTGGTAGGACGTGAACAGGCTGGCCGCCTCGGCCCATTGGTTCTCGCCGCCGCCGAACTGGGTGCGGACCACCGGGTCCTCGCCGAGCTTCGCGGGGCCGGCCGGAGACGTCTTGAGGTCGTCCAGTATCTCGTCGATGCGGTTGCGGAACTTGGTGAACGACGTGAGCTCGGTGGCCAGTTCGACGGCAGCGCCCGCCGTGGCGACACCCAGGAACGGCACCGCCCCCAACGCCGCTCCGACCCCATCACTCGGCAGCACAGCACCCTCCCCGTATCCGGCTGGCCACTACTTCAGGGATCACTGTAGTCAGCACCGGTGACAGCCCGCATCCCCGGGTTGCAGGTGCAACGTGAATCACACGTCACGCCTTCGGTACGGCCACCGCTGCCTGCGGGCGGATCGGCAGGCGGTTGACCGGACGGCCCGTGGCGGCGCGGACCGCTGAGGCCACCGCCGCCGGGGAGGTCACCACCGGCACCGCCGATGCCGCCTTCGCGCCGAAGGGGGCGACGACGTCGCGCTCCTCGACGAGTTTGACGATGCGAATGTCCGGAGCGTCCAGGGACGTCGGAAGTGCGTACCCGGTGAGGTCCGGGTGGCGGATGACGCCACGGGCCGTGCGGAGGTTCTCCGTGAGGGCCGCGCCGATGCCCTGGGTGACGCCCGCCTCGATGCGCGTGGCGAGCTGCGAGGGATTCAGGACGCGGCCGACGTCCTGGGCGACGGCCATCTCGACCACCCGGATCGAGCCGAGCTCGATGTCCACGTCGACCACCGCGCGGACCGCGCAGAACGCGAGGCCGACGAACGCGTCGCCCTGGCCGGACTCGTCCAGGGGCTCGGTCGGGTGCGGGCGGCACTGGGCGGTCGCCCAGAGTTCCTTGCCGTCCATCGCCTCGGTGACCGTCGTGGACAGCACACCGTCGTACGAGGTGATCTTGCCGTCGGCGATCTGGAGGAGCTCCGTGGACATGCCGAACTTGTGGGCCAGCGGCTGGAGCAACTGGGTGCGGACCATCTTGGCCGCGCGTTCGACCGCGCCGCCCGAGACCCAGGTGTGACGGCCGTGCGTCGCCGGACCCGCGGGGGGCTGGTCGGTGTCCACCGCCGCCACGTGCACCTCTTCGACGCCCAGGGTCTCCTGGACGATCTGGCGGGCGAGCGTGGTGAAGCCCTGGCCGGTCTCGACGGCCGCGCAGATGACGGTGGCCACGCCGTCGTGGACCCGGACCGTCGCCGTGGAGACCTCGTCCGCGCCCTCCGCCCCGAGCATGTGGACCATGCCGAGCGCGTAGCCGACACCTCGGCGTACGGCGCCGGGCTCGCCGGCGCCCTCCAGGCCCCCCGGGAGCAGCCAGTCGTCCTCCGGGGCGTCCTTGGGGAGGGCCGGCAGGGGGAAGTCGCTGAGCTCGCGCAGGAGTTCGGAGACCGGGGCGGGGCAGGTCACGGTCTGGCTGGTGGGCAGGATGTCGCCGGTGGACAGGGCGTTGCGCAGGCGGAGTTCGACCGGGTCGATGCCCAGCTTCGCCGCCAGCTTGTCCATCTGGCCCTCGTAGGCCGCGCAGACCTGCATCGCGCCCTCTCCGCGCACATGGCCGGACGGCGGGTTGTTCGTACGGACCGCCCAGCCCTCGATGAAGGCGTGCGGGACGACATAGGGGCCGCAGGCGAAGGCGACGGCGGCGGCCAGCGACTCGGACGAGGAGTCGGCGTACGCGCCCGCGTCGAGGAGGATCTGGGCCTCGACCTTGACCAGCCGTCCCTCGGCGTCCGCGTGGTGGCGGTAGCGCAGCAGGGTCGGATGGCGGTGGGCGTGGCCGAGGAAGGACTCCTCGCGGGTGGCGGCCAGCTTGACCGGGCAGCCGGTGCGCAGGGCGAGGAGGCCGAGCGGGATCTGGAAACCGGGGTCCTCCCGGTCGCCGGTCGCCCCGGGGACCCCGGTCACGACGACCTTGACCCGCTCGGGGTCCAGGCCGAAGCAGGCGGCGGCCAGATCGCGGTCGGTGTGCGGGTCGGTGGACGCCGTGTAGAGCTCCACGCCTCCGTCGGGGCGCGGCACGGCGAGACCGGCCTCGGCGCCGATGGGGGCCGGGTCCTGACGGCCGATGCGGTACAGGCCCTCGACGATGACCTCGCCGACCGTGTCCGGGTCGCCGTAGCGCAGCGGGATGTGACGGATGAGGTTGCCGTCGGGGTGCAGGGGTTCGGCGGCGAAGGCCTTCTCGGGGTCGGTGACCGGTTCGAGGACCTCGTACTCGACGGTGATCGCCGCGGCGGCCAGCCGGGCCGTGTCGGGGTGGTCCGCGGCGACGGCGGCGATCGCCTCGCCGTGGTGGCGCACGAGATCGGACGCGAACACGGGGCGGTCGACGACCCGGCGGCCGTAAGAACCGTCACCGGGGATGTCCTCGTGCGTGACGACCGCGCGTACGCCCGGCATCCCGACCGCGCCCGAGGTGTCGATCGACAGGATGCGCGCGTGCGGGTGCGGCGAGCGCAGCAGCGCCGCCCACAGCAGTCCCTCGGCCCACAGGTCGGCCGCGTAGGGGAAGGTGCCCTCGGTCTTGGCGCGGGCGTCGGCGGGCGGCAACGACGCGCCCAGGCCGAGCGCGGGCACCTCCTGGGCCTGCTCGGTGCCCTCGGGCTGCGGTGTGGTGCGTGGGGTCGCGGTGGCTGCGTCGCTGGTCACGCCGCCTCCTTGTCGTTCGCTCCGCTGCGGCGGCGGTTGTCGGCGATGGGGATGACCGGTCGTGCGGGGGACGGCGCGGTGCTCACCGGACGTCTCCCTCGTGCGCCTGGACGCCACCCGCTCCGGGGGCGGCCTGGTGCGGGATGCGCGCTTCCGCGTCCTCCGGGGCGGTGGCCGCGGCCTCCGCGGTCGCCTCCCGGCCGGCGACGACCTCGCGTACGGCGTCGAGCACACCCCGGTAGCCGGAACACCGGCAGAGGTTGCCGCACAGCGCCTGGCGCGTCTCCAGCTCGCTGGGGGCGTGGTTGCCCTCCAGAAGGTCGTGGACGGTCATGGCCATCCCGGGGATGCAGAAGCCGCACTGGACGGCTCCGCACTCGGCCAGCGCCCGCTGGACGTCGGAAGGTTCGCCGTCCACGGCGAGGCCCTCGACCGTACGGACCTCGCTGCCCGCTGTGGTGGCGGCGGGGACGAGGCAGGACGCCACCAGACGGCCGTCGACCTGGACGTTGCAGGCACCGCATTCGCCCTGGGAGCAGCCGTCCTTGGCGCCGGCGAGACCGAGGCGTTCCCGGAGCACGTACAGGAGCGACTCGCCGATCCAGGCGTCGCTGACGGGGCGGTCCGCGCCGTTCACGTGCAGGACGTACGAGACGGAGGGGTGCTCACTCGCCGTGTCCGGGGGCAGGACGGCGGCGGGGTCGCCGGTGAGCGGGAGGGCGGGCTCGGCGGCGGTCTCCTCGACGGCCTCCGGGAGGTGGCCGTCCTCCGGAACGTGACCGACCTCGGGAGCGTGAGCGTCCTCCGGGACGTGACCCGCCTCAGGAGCGTGAACGTCCTCCAGGACGTGACCCGCCTCAGGAGCGTGAACCGCCTCCGGGGCGGGTGCGGGCTCCCCGGCGGGCGGCTCGGGGGCGGCTTCCGCCGTCGCGGCGGCCGTCCCCGGCTCGACGGCGCCCTCCTGGGGCTCTGGGACCTCCAGGACGTCCTGGGCCTCCGGGACGTCCACGAGAGGCGCCGGAACGTCCGTGTAGGCCTCCGTGTAGGCCTCCTGGGCCTCCGCGGCCCGGTCCTCGGGTCCCTGGGCGAACGCCTCCTGGGTCCCGGGCCCGGGCTCGCCGGCAGGGTCCTCGGACTCGGCCGGCACGAAGGGCTCGGCCGGCACGAAGGGCTCGGGCACCGGTTCGGGCTCGGGCGCCGGGTCCTGCGTCGCCCAGGGGGCGGGCGCACCGCCCGGGAGGGTGGCCGGGGCCGATTCCGCGTACCACGGGGCGGCGAGCGCCGAGGCGGCGAACTCGCCCGACTCCTCCGGGAGGTCGCCGTGCGCCACGGGGATCGTCCACTGGCCGGTGTGCCCGGCGGGCTCCGGCAGCGGTTCGGGCTCGGGCTCCGCCGGGGGAAGGCTCTCGGTGAAGTTCCACTGGGCCGTCGTGGACGAGGTCCGGCCGTACTGCGAGGTGTCCGGGTAGGGCTGCTGGTAGGGCTCGGGCTGCTGGTTCGGGTCGGGCCAGTGGACCGCGTCCGGGGCGGGCTCGGCGCTCGTGGAGTGGCCGGCCGCGCGCTCCTGCTGGCTCTGGGTCTGCAGGACCCAGCTGCCGGTCGCGGAGGGATCGAGGCCGGCGGCCGGGGTCAGCGGCAGGATCATCGGCGGTACGTAGCCGTGGCCCGGCGCGGCGAGCGGGTCGTTCCCGAGGTTGGCGAGGTCCTCCGGGGCGAGGTGGACGAAGGCGGTCGCCTCCGCGTCGTACTCACCGCCCTGGGGGGTCGGCTGCCAGCCCCCGTACGGGTCGGGCTGCCCGTGCTGCTGCTCGGGGTTCTCTTCATTGCTCACGACAGTGCCCTCCCCAGTGCGCGTCGGGCGAGCGCGGCGACGGTGCGCCGCAGGTGCAGTACGGCGGGTGACAGCGGGGGTGCCTCTCCCCCGTCGTCCGGTGGTGCGTGGTCGGGGATGCAGGCGGCCGCGACGTACTCGCCGAAGGCGGCCAGCGCGTCGGGGGCCAGGCCCCGTTCGCCGTCCCAGTCGATGAGGGAGGCGATCCAGCGTTCCGCCTCCAGGGGCCGCAGCGGCATCGGGGCGATCGCGCCCACCGCGCAGCGCACCCCGCGCCGGGCCGGGTCGAGGACGATCGCGACGGAGGCGGTGGCCCGGCCCGGGCCGGTGCGGCCGGTCGCCTTGAGGAAGACCTGGGGGGCGTGCAGGAGCGGCACCCGGACGAAGCCGATCAGCTCCGCGGGTTCGAGCATCTCGCGGCCTGCCAGCAGGTGCGAGACGGGGATCTCGCGGCGCGAGCCCTCGGCGCCCGCGATGACCAGCTCAGCCTCCAGGGCGGCCAGCACGGGCAGGGCGTCACCGGTCGGGGCGGCGGAGGCGATGTTGCCGCCGAGCGTGCCGGCGTTACGGATCTGCGGCGGCCCGGCGGCGCGGGCCGAGGCGGCGAGGGCGGGGATCAGGGCGGCGAAGTCGGGCCGCCCCATGCGCGCGTGGGTGAGACCGGCCCCGAGCAGGGCGTGGCCGTCCTGGTAGTGCCAGCCGCGCAGCTCGCTGATCCGGCTCAGGCCGACCAGCCCGGAGGGGCGCAGGAGGCCCTTGTTGACGGCGGCCATGAGGTCTGTGCCGCCCGCCACGGGAACGGCGGCAGGCATGGCGCGGAGAGCCGCCACGGCCTCGTCGAGCGAGGCCGGCAGCGTTACCGACCGCATCGCCTGCGGTGCGTGCGTGGTCAACCCAGCTGCCCCTTCCCGGTGTCCCGGCAGTCCCGCCTGTCCGCCGTACGGTACGTGCTCACGGCCGGGACGTGGCAACTCTGGCACATCTTCCGGGCCGGCCGGCGCGAGGGTCCGCGAAGGGTGTTTCCGTCCCCGACCAGGGGAAAAGTGAGCTTTGGGGCAGCTTCGGCCCCACGCACGAATTGCCACTCTTCAGCGAGTTCGTACGACTTATTCTGGCCCCCTGGTCCGGGCACGGAAGGCGGTCACACGGTCGGGGGCGGTCCCTCGATCGGACGACCCTGGACGCCCGGGCGGCGTTGCCACGGATGCGGGCCCGCCGGCGGGCGGTAGGCGACACCCAGGGCGTCGAGCCGGGCGTAGTGGGCGTTCATCCTGCGCTCGAAGTCGCCGAAGTCCCGCTCACCGGAGGCCGGGAGGCGGGACCAGGCGACCTCGGCGAAGGCGGCGAGCCTCGGGAAGACCTGGTAGTCGACGCGGGCCCTGTCCTGCATGACCTCGGTCCAGACGTTGGCCTGGGTGCCCATCACGTGCCGGGCCGCCTCCTCCGAGAGGCCGGGCGGCAGGGGCTCGAAGCGGTAGACGTCCTCCAGGGTGCGGACGTACCCGATGGGCATCGGCTCGTCGGGGCCGCCGTCCTGACGGTAGTCCAGGTACACCTGCTGCAAGGGGCACATCACCACGTCGTGCCCGGCCTCGGCGGCGGCGATCCCGCCCGCGTAGCCGCGCCACGACGTCACGGCCGCGCCCTCGGCGAGGCCGCCCTCCAGGATCTCGTCCCAGCCGATGAGGCGGCGGCCCCGGTCCGTCAGCCAGCGGTCGAAGTGCCGGATGAACCAGGACTGGAGTTCGTCCTCGTCGGCCAGGCCGAGTTCGGCCATGCGGGCCTGTGCCGCCGGCGACGCCTTCCACTGGTCCTTGGGGCATTCGTCGCCCCCGACATGGATGAACGGCGACACGTCGGCGGGGAAGAGGTCGAGCAGTTCCTCGAAGACCCCTTCGAAGAAGCGCAGGGTGGTGTCGGTGGGGGCGAGTACGTTCGGGTTGACCCCCCAGGTGTCCCACACGGAAAGCGCGGAGGTGTCGATGACGTCGGTGTTGCCCAGCTCCGGATACGCGCTGATGGCTGCCTGCGAGTGGCCCGGGATGTCGATTTCGGGGACGACGCGGATATGCCGCTCGGCGGCGTACGCCACGATCTCGCGGATGTCGTCCTGGGTGTAGAAGCCGCCGTGCGGTGTCTCGTCCCACAGTTCCGAGGCGCGGTGGCCGTGTTTGGTGCGTGCGCGCCAGGCGCCCGTCTCCGTGAGCCGGGGGTGGCGCTTGATCTCGACGCGCCATCCCTGGTCGTCGGTGAGGTGGAAATGGAAGACGTTCAGTTTGTGGGCCGCCAGCAGATCGAGCATGCGCAGCACGTCGTCCTTGGGCATGAAGTGCCGTGCCACGTCGAGCATCAGCCCGCGCCAGCCGAAGCGGGGGCCGTCCTCGATCTCCGTGTACGGGACGCCCGGCCGCGTACCGGGGCTGACGGGCGCGCGGCGGAACGCCTCGGGGCCCAGGAGCTGACGCAGGGTCTGCGCGCCCCAGAACACCCCGGCCGCGCTCCCACCGGTGATGCGCACGCCCCAGGTGGGCGACACGCCCAATCGGTATCCCTCCGGCTCCAGGGAGGGATCGATACGCAGCTCGACGGTGTTCCCGCCCTCGTCCGTCCCGGGGGCGAGCGGCAGTCCGAAGGCGGCCTGGAGGGTGGTGCGCAGCCAGCGCTCCGTGCCCTCGGTGCCGGGGCCCGCGGTGAGCGTGGTGGCGGCGTCCAGGACGAACCCGCACCTTCCGGGGTCACCGGTGTGCAGGGGCGCCGGGATCAGTTCGTGCATGTCAGTCCTTCACCGCTCCGCCGAGTCCGGAGACCAGGCGCCGCTGTACGAGGACGAAGAAGACCAGGACGGGAACGGTCATCACCGTCGAGGCCGCCATGATCCCTCCCCAGTCGTTCTCGTCGGGTTTGAAGAAGACCAGCAACGCCATGGGCAGCGTCGACTGGGAGGTGTCGCTGATGATGAACGATTTCGCGAACAGGAAGTCGTTCCAGGTCGAGATGAAGGAGAAGACACTCGTCGCCACGAGGCCGGGGAAGACCAGGGGGAAGAGGATCTGCCACAGGAAACGGGTACGGCTCGCGCCGTCGATGTAGGCGGCCTCCTCCAGCGCGTCCGGGACGGCTTTCACGAAGCCGCGCAGCATCCAGATCGCGAAAGGCAGCGAGAAGGCGAGGTGCGGCAGGATCAGCGATCCCAGGGTGTTCAGCTGGCCGAAGTCCCGCATCAGGAAGAACAGCGGGATGGTCAGCGCCTCGACCGGCACCATCTGCGCCACGAGAAACATGATGAGCAGGGTCGTGCGGAACCTGAAGCGGAATCGGGTGACGGCCGTCGCGGCGAGGAAGGCGATCAGCGCGGAGGTGATGACGACGGTGCCGGCGACGATCAAACTGTTGAGGAAGTAGCGGCCGAATTCCTGCTGTTCGAAGACTCTGCGGAACGAGTCGAGGGAGGGCGCCAGGGTCCAGGGGCGCGCCTCGGTGGACTGGACCTCCCCCGCGGGCTTGAAGGCGGAGAGCACCATCCAGTACAGCGGGAAGGCGACGACGACGGCGATGAGCAGGGCCGCGGCCTCCGCCGCCAGCCTTCCCGGCCGACGGACCCGCAGAAGCGTGCGTGCGCTCACAGTTCCTCCCCCTGGCGCCGTACGAGGCGCAGATAGACCAGCGTGACGGCGAGCAGGATCACCAGCATCACGACGCCGATCGCCGACCCGAGGCTGTACTGCGAGGACGCGAACGCCTTCTGGTACGCGTACACGTTGAGCACGAGGTTCTGGCCGGCGATGCCGCCGCCGTTGGTCATGACGTAGATCTGGGTGAAGACCTTGAAGTCCCAGATGACCGACTGGATGGTGACGACGACCAGGATCGGCCGCAGCATCGGAGCCATGACCGAACGCCAGATCCGCCACTGCGAGGCGCCGTCCAGCGAGGCCGCCTCCAGCACCTCGGCGGGGATGGCCCGGATGCCCGCGTACACGGTCACCATCACGAACGGGAACGAGCACCAGAGCACTTCGAGGAGCACCAGGGCGAAGGCGCTGTAGCGCCCGTAGGTCCAGGAGAAGTCGCCGAGCCCCAGGACCTTGTTGACCGGGCCGAAGTCCGGGTCGAAGAGGAAGACCCAGACGGTGGAGCCGGTGATCGCAGGGGTCGCCCAGGCGCCCAGCGCGGCCATCATGAGCGCGAGCCGGGGCAGGGCGCGGATCCTGGTCAGCAGGACGGCAAGGGCGCAGCCGGTGAACAGGGTGGCGAGCACGCAGGCCGTCGCGAAGAGCACGGTGGCGAGGAGCACCTGCCAGAACTGGCCGTCGCCGAAGAGCGTGGTGTAGTTGCCGAAGCCCTGGAAGGTGGTGGGTTCGCCGCCGCTGACCTGGGCCTGGGTGTACTCCAGGAACGAGATCAGGCCCAGCTGGTAGATCGGGTAGACGAGGAGTCCGCCGAGCAGGACGAGCGCGGGCAGCAGATAGAGCCAGGGGGTCCAGCCGGAGCGCCGCGCGGGGGATGCCGGGCGGCGCCGGGGCGCGCGGACCGTGGTCCCGCCCGCCCCGGACCGCCCGGGTGCCTTGTGCAGTGTGGTGTCCGCGGTCATCGTCAGCCCGCTTCGGCGAACGCCGCGTCCATCTTCTTCGCCGCGTCGTCCGAGGCGGCGTCCACGTCCTTACGGCCGCTGACGATCTCCTGGAACATGGTCGGCAGGACCAGTGAGGCGTCGATCTGGCCCCAGGCCGGGGAGGCGGGGACGAACTTCGCGCCCGCACCGAGCGTCTCGACGAAGGGCCCGACGAAGGGCTCCTTCTCCGCGGCGCTGTCCAGTACGTCCGTGTAGGTCGGCAGGAAGCCCATCGCGTCGAACATCTTCGCCTGGGTCTTCTTGCCGGTCAGCGCCTTCATCAGGTCGACCGCCAGGGTGCGGTGCGAACTGCTCTTGAGAACGCCGATGTTGTTGCCGCCGGCGAACGCGGGGGCGATCGTGCCCTCCTTCACACCGGGCAGCGGCACGACCGCGTACTTGCCCTTCACGGTGCCCGCCTCGACGGCCGCGTGGCTGAAGTCGCCGCCGATCGCCATGGCCGCCTTGCCGGACGCGAAGGCGGTGACCGTCGCGTTGCCGCCCATGGCCGCGCACTTGGCGGCCGGGCAGTTGTCGTCCCCGAAGAGCGAGGTGTAGGCCTCGATGCCCTCGCGGGCCTTCCCGCTGTTGATGGCGGCCTTGTAGGTCACCCCGGTCTCCTCGGCCAGTTCGCCGCCCCGCGCCCAGATGAACGGCATCGCGCCGTACGTGTACGCGCCGCCGACCGCGAGGCCGTAGAGGTCCGGCTTCTCCTGGTGGATCTTCCGGGCGGTGGAGATCAGCTCGTCCTGGGTCTTCGGGGGCTCGATGCCGAGCTCGTCGAAGACGTCGGTCCGGTAGTAGAGCGCCCGTACGCCGACGAAGAGCGGGGCCCCGTAGACCTTGCCGCCGACCGTCACGGACTGCTTGGCGGTCGGGTCGGTGTCCTTGGCCTCGTCCCAGGCCGCGAACTCCTCGCTGACGTCCGCGAGTCCGCCGTCCTTCACGTAGCCGGCGGTGTCGGTGTTGCCGTACTCGATGAGGTCGGGCGCGCTCTTGGGGTCGTTGAAGGCGGCCTTGATGCGCTGGGCGCGGGTGTCGACCGGTATGTACTCGATCTCCACGTCGGCGCCCTTGTGGGACTTCTCGAAGTCGGCCACCGCGGCGTCGACGACCTTCTCCTTGGGCTTGTTGCCGACCTCCTGGAAGAGCCAGACGCGGAGGGTGCCGGACTTCTCGTCCCCCTTCGCGCCGGTGTCGGAGGTCTGCGGCGCGCAGGCGGTGGCGGTGAGTCCCGCCAGCACAAGAGCCGCGGCCGGGGCGGCAATTCGGGCAGAAAGCTTCATCCGGAACCCCTACCGATCAGTCGTTGCAGCATGTGCAACAGGCATTTCGTTCTGCACAACTGGCAGGAGACTAAGGGCGTGTCCGCACGCCGACAAGTGGTCTCAACCACTCTGTGACCACGCGGTGCAGCCCGTGCAACGCGCCGGGCCGCCGTCGCCCGTGACCGCACCCCCACCCACGCCCCCCACCGGGAGCGTCAGGGCATACGAAGGCCCCCGGGGCCGCACGTCGCCGTGCGCCCCGGGGGCCTTGAGTCCGGAGGGAGCTGGAGGAGGGGGAGTGCGGACGGTGGGAAAAGAGGTGGCGGGCGGGCTACTTCTTGCCGCCGCCGCCCTTGCCGTCCTTGCCACCCTTGCCCTTGTCGCCACCGGCGCCCATGGACTCGTAGATCTCCTTGCACATGGGACAGACCGGGTACTTCTTGGGGTCGCGCCCCGGAACCCAGACCTTGCCGCAGAGGGCGACCACGGGAGTGCCCTCCAGGGCGCTCGCCATGATCTTGTCCTTCTGGACGTAATGGGCGTAGCGCTCGTGGTCGCCGTCGCCGTTCGACACCTGCGGCGTCGGCTCTACGAGGGTCCCCGTACCTGCCCCGCGCTCGGGCTCAAGAGTGCTCATAACTGCCAAGCGTACTGAAAGCTCCGGGCATCAGTTCAGCGAAGGGTCGTCCGGATACGTCGCGATCATCGCCAGTTCGCTCCGCTGGCGCCGCAGAACCGCCCGCCAGAGGCTTTCGGGGCGGGGCGAGGAGACGTCACCGGGCTCCGACTCCACCACGTACCAGGCGCCGTCCGTGAGCTCCGCCTCCAGCTGCCCGGGTCCCCAGCCCGCGTACCCGGCGAAGATCCGGAGCGAGCCGAGGGCCGCGGCCAGCAGCTCGGGGGGCGCCTCCAGGTCCACCAGGCCGATCGCGCCGTGCACCCGGCGCCAGCCCAGGGGGCCCTCGTCCCCGGGGATCACCGCCACACCCAGCGCCGAGTCGAGCGAGACGGGCCCGCCCTGGAAGACCACGTCCGGCTCACCCGCCAGCCCGGCCCAGGACGCGAGGATGTCCCCGACGCCGACCGGGGTCGGGCGGTTGAGGACCACACCGAGCGAGCCCTCCTCGTCGTGGTCGAGGAGCAGCACCACCGCGCGGTCGAAATTCGGGTCCGCAAGGGCGGGTGCGGCCACGAGCAGCCGCCCTGTGAGCGAGGACACCTCCGTCATGGCACAGATGATCCCGCATCTTCGCCCTGCGCGGGGACCGGGTGAGCCGCCCGGTCACCCCGCGCGCCCCCGCGCAGCTCAGGGCGTACGGAAGCGGCGGGGAGGCACACGGGGCGCACGAGCGGCGAGCTCACGGACCGCCTCTGCGGACGGTAACCCTCCGCAAGGCCCGGGGAGCAGAACGTGTTGTGGCGGTTCCCTGACGTCCGTACGCCCCCCGGCACCTTACGGAAGGGGGGTGCGGGGCCATTACCCTTTTGTTGGCCCCCTGCCCGACCACTCCGGAACGCGAGATACATGACCGGCACAGACGATGTCCTGCTTGTCCACGGCGGCACCCCGCTGGAGGGCGAGATCCGCGTCCGAGGCGCCAAGAACCTGGTGCCGAAGGCAATGGTCGCCGCGCTGCTCGGCAGCGGGCCCAGCCGGCTCCGCAACGTGCCCGACATCCGCGACGTGCGGGTGGTCCGGGGGCTGCTGCAGCTGCACGGCGTGACCGTCCGGCCCGGTGACGAGCCGGGCGAGCTCATCCTCGACCCGTCGCACGTCGAGAGCGCCAACGTCGCTGACATCGATGCCCACGCGGGCTCGTCGCGCATCCCGATCCTCTTCTGCGGCCCGCTGCTGCACCGCCTGGGCCACGCCTTCATCCCCGGCCTCGGCGGCTGCGACATCGGCGGCCGGCCGATCGACTTCCACTTCGAGGTGCTCCGCCAGTTCGGCGCGACCATCGAGAAGCGGGCCGACGGCCAGTACCTGGAGGCCCCGCAGCGGCTGCGGGGCACGAAGATCCGGCTGCCGTACCCGTCGGTGGGCTCCACCGAACAGGTGCTGCTGACCGCCGTCCTCGCCGAGGGCGTCACCGAGCTGTCCAACGCGGCCGTCGAGCCGGAGATCGAGGACCTCATCTGCGTACTGCAGAAGATGGGCGCGATCATCTCCATGGACACCGACCGGACCATCCGGATCACGGGTGTCGACCGGCTGGACGGTTACACCCACCGGGCGATCCCGGACCGCCTGGAGGCTGCCTCCTGGGCGTCGGCGGCGCTGGCGACCGAGGGCAACATCTACGTGCGCGGTGCCCAGCAGCGCTCGATGATGACCTTCCTGAACACCTACCGCAAGGTCGGCGGCGCCTTCGAGATCGACGACGAGGGCATCCGCTTCTGGCACCCGGGCGGCGCGCTGAACGCCATCGCCCTGGAGACGGACGTGCACCCCGGCTTCCAGACCGACTGGCAGCAGCCTCTCGTAGTGGCCCTGACGCAGGCCGCCGGCCTGTCGATCGTCCACGAGACGGTCTACGAGTCCCGGCTCGGCTTCACCTCGGCGCTCAACCAGATGGGCGCGCACATCCAGCTCTACCGCGAGTGCCTCGGGGGCTCCGACTGCCGTTTCGGGCAGCGGAACTTCCTGCACTCGGCGGTCGTGTCGGGCCCCACGAAGCTCCAGGGCGCGGATCTGGTCATCCCGGACCTCCGCGGCGGGTTCTCCTACCTGATCGCCGCCCTGGCGGCCCAGGGGACGTCCCGGGTCCACGGCATCGACCTGATCAACCGCGGCTACGAGAACTTCATGGACAAGCTGGAGAAGCTCGGCGCGAAGGTCGAACTGCCGGGCGGTTCACTCGTCTGACGTCCGCCCGACGCGCTCCGGCGCGCGCACAGTGCTGCCGCACACAGCATTGCGCCTCCGCACCACAGTCCGCCGCCCCGGCCCCTCCCAGGGACCGGGGCGGCGGACTGTCCGCGTCTCCGGGCACCCGTGGGCGGCGGCCCGTCCGCGTCTCCCGTGCGGGCCACCCGCCCTGCCGCGCACACGGGGCGGCATCGGCACGGCCGCAGGAGCCGCTGAGCGCCCGTACAGCGCCGAACACACCGGGGGGCCTCTCCCCCGCCCGCTCCAGGGCCCGGGGCGCCACAGCCCGCCTCACAGCGCCCGCACGGCCGCACGGCTCCGGTGGTGCGGGCTCCCGGAAGAGCCCGGGCATGCCGAAGGGCGGCCGTCCTGGTCGGGACGGCCGCCCTTCTTGCTGCCTAGGGGGCCTTACTTGCCCTTGGCGGCTTCCTTGAGCTTCGAGCCCGCGGAGACCTTCACGCTGTAGCCGGCCGGGATGTTGATCGGGTCGCCGGTCTGCGGGTTACGAGCGGTGCGAGCGGCACGGTGGGTGCGCTCGAAGGTCAGGAAGCCGGGGATGGTGACCTTCTCGTCGCCCTTGGCGACGATCTCGCCGACGGTCTCGGCGAGGGCGGCCAGAACGGCGTCGGCGTCCTTGCGGGTCACCTCGGCACGGTCGGCCAGGGCGGCCACCAGCTCACTGCGGTTCATGTTGTTACTCCCGTGTTCTTCTTGCCTGTGAGGCGTGAGATCGAAGCCGATGCTGCCAGGGCCCTCTGACAGCCCCCGGACCCGGGTCTGATGTCAGACCCTCGCGCCCGAATACGCATCCTGCCCCCACCTGCGGCGCTAACGCCAATCCGGAACCTCTCGACGTCACACGAAAAGCACCACCGAATGCCTGTGATGACGTTCCGTCGACTTGTTGGAGCGGTCCGCAGCGGATGCCGGGCCTGTGGGGCTCGCTGCCCGCCCACCCTAAAGGGGCGTTTGGGACGCCGCGACCCGCGACGCGCCGTACGGCGCGCCCCGGCGTGAGGTACGGCACCGTCCGTGGGGGCCGTGGCCGGCCCCCACGGACGGCGTGCGACAGGGCCGTCGACGGACAAGTACCTTACGCGGGGTCCGCCGCGGCCTCGGCGACCCCCGCGGCCTTCGCGGCCTCCCGCACCGCGCCGGCCACGGCGCCCGCGACCTTGTCGTTGAAGACCGACGGGATGATGTAGTTCGCGTTCACCTCGTCCTCGGCCACCACGTCGGCGAGGGCGCGCGCGGCGGCGAGCATCATCTCCGTGTTGACGGTGCGGGACTGAGCGTCCAGCAGGCCGCGGAAGACACCCGGGAAGACCAGGACGTTGTTGATCTGGTTCGGGAAGTCGGAGCGGCCGGTGGCCACAACTGCCGCCGTCTCACGGGCGATTGCCGGGTCGACCTCGGGGTCCGGGTTCGCCAGCGCGAACACGATGGCACCCTTGGCCATGGCCGCGACGTCGGTGCCGTCCAGGACGTTGGGGGCCGAGACGCCGATGAAGACGTCGGCGCCGACGACGGCCTCCTTGAGGGTTCCGGTGACGCCCTCGGGGTTGGTGTTGTCGGCGATCCAGCGCAGCGGCGAGTCCGGGGTGGCGTCCACCAGGTCCTCGCGGCCCGCGTGCACCACACCGTGGATGTCGGCGACGACCGCGTGCTTGACGCCGGCGGCGATGAGCAGCTTCAGGATGGCCGTGCCGGCCGCGCCGGCGCCCGACATGACGACCCGTACGTCGCCGACCGCCTTGCCGACGACCCGCAGCGCGTTGGTCAGCGCCGCCAGGACGACGATGGCGGTGCCGTGCTGGTCGTCGTGGAAGACCGGGATGTCCAGCGCCTCACGCAGCCGCGCC
Organism: Streptomyces argenteolus; assembly: GCF_042902585.1. GTDB lineage: Bacteria > Actinomycetota > Actinomycetes > Streptomycetales > Streptomycetaceae > Streptomyces > Streptomyces argenteolus. The sequence continues at coordinate 82,693 of NZ_JBIBEG010000002.1, read as the reverse complement.
TCGATCTCGAAGCAGCGGGGGGCGGAGATGTCCTCCAGGTTGATCCCCGCGAAGCCGGGGGCGATCGCCTTCACGATGGAGACGATCTCGTCGGTGTCCTGCGTGTCCAGGCAGATCGGCCAGGCGTCGATGCCGGCGAAGCGCTTGAACAGGGCCGCTTTGCCCTCCATGACGGGCAGCGAGGCCATCGGGCCGATGTTGCCGAGGCCGAGCACCGCCGAGCCGTCCGTGACCACCGCGACGGAGTTCCGCTTGATGGTCAGACGGCGGGCGTCCTCGGGGTTCTCGGCGATCGCCATGCAGACCCGGGCCACGCCCGGCGTGTAGATCATCGAGAGGTCGTCACGGCTGCGGATGGGGTGCTTGGACGCCATCTCGATCTTGCCGCCGAGGTGCATCAGGAACGTACGGTCGGAGACCTTGCCGAGGACGACGCCCTCGATGTCGCGCAGGCCCTCGACGATCTCGTCCGCGTGCGAGGTGGACGAGGCGGCGATCGTGACGTCGATCCGCAGCTTCTCGTGGCCGGAAGCGGTCACGTCGAGGCCGGTAACCGAGCCACCGGAGGACTCCACGGCCGTGGTGAGCTGGGAGACCGCTGTGCCACTCGCGGGCACCTCCAGCCTGACCGTCATCGAGTACGAGACGCTGGGCGCCGTTGCCATGGCCGAGTCCTTCGCTTTCCTGAGCTTCATTGCCGCACGCGGACGGGGCCAGGCCCCGCACGTGCGTTCCGATCGTCGCACCTACCGACCGGTAGCAGGTAATGACTGCCACCTTTCGGAAACTTTTTTCCACCATACGAGAAGTAGGCGTCTCGCGTAACCCCGGTGGGCCCGGAAGGTGTGCCGAGGACGGGACGGACGGCCCGGCGAACGCGGGGCGGACGGGCGGCTGCGGGAGACGGTGGCCGGGGGAAGGCGCCCGTGGAGACGGACCGCGGGAAGGGCGCACCGGGAAGACGGCCCCACACGAACAGACCCGCGCCACCAACAGGTGACGCGGGTCTGTCTTCGTACGGTCAGGTGACACCGGCCCGCCATGCTCGCCTCGCGGCAAGTGGTCGCTCGTAGCGACGAAGGTTGGGCCCGGGGGCTTGGATCGAGCCGGTGTCTCCACCAGGCTAACAAACACCCCGGAGAAGTGATTCCTGTGCGACGTGTTGACTCGGCAAAGAACCGCGCCCGGGCGCGGTCGCGGCCCCCGGCAGGTGCCGCCGGGGTCCGTCCCTCAGTCCCTCAGCAGGTCCGGAACACCCTGCTCGTCCGGCATGTCACGCTCCCCGGAGACCACGGTCAGCTGCTGCGTCGCACGGGTGAGGGCCACGTACAGCACCCGCAGCCCGGCCGGGGACTCGTCGGCGATCTCCGCGGGGGAGACGACCACGGTCGCGTCGTACTCCAGGCCCTTCGCCTCCAGGCTTCCCAGCGCCACCACCCGCTCGCCGAGCTCCGCCAGCCAGCCACGGGCCTCCGTACGGCGGTCCATCGCGACGACGACGCCCACCGTGCCGTCCACCGCCGCGAGCAGCCTGCGCGCCTCCTCGCGGACCGTCGTGGCGAGGTCCCCGTCCCGCACCGTCTCGAAGCGCGGGCGCACCCCCGTCGAGCGGACCGCCGCCGGTGACTCCATCCCGGGCATGGCCAGGGCCAGCACCTTGGCCGCCAGCTCGGCGATCTCCGCCGGGTTGCGGTAGTTCACGGTGAGCGTGAAGCGGCGCCTGGGCCGGTTGCCGAGCGCCTCGTCACGGGCCGCCGCCGCCTCGTCCGGATCGGACCAGGAGGACTGCGCCGCGTCGCCGACGACCGTCCACGTGGCGTGCCGCCCCCGGCGGCCGACCATCCGCCACTGCATCGGCGTCAGGTCCTGCGCCTCGTCGACGATCACGTGGGCGTACTCCGTACGCTCCGCCGCCAGCCGCTCGGCCCGCTCGCGCTGGGTCTCCTCGCGCTGCGGCATGAGCTCCTCCAGCCCCGTGAGCTGGTCCAGCGGGTCGTACTCACGCTTCCGCTTCGGCCGCGCGGGGGTGCCCAGCAGGGTCTGCAACTCGTCCAGGAGTGCCACGTCGTGGACGGAGAGGGGGCCCTTGCCGTCCTCGCCGAGCCGCTTGAGCGACCGGGCGAGCCGGCGCACCTCGCCCTGGTTGAGGATGCGGCGCGCCCACCGGTTCAGCCGCCGCTCGTCGGCCATCGCGGCCAGCACCCCGCGCGGGGTGAGCTCGGGCCACCAGGCGTCCAGGAACGCGAGGAACGGGGTCTCGGTGGAGACGTCGTCGTCGAAGGAGGAACGCAGCTCCGCGACCAGCTCCGGGTCGGTGTAGCGGCCCCGGCCGGAGGACTTGCTCCACAGCGCGTCCAGGAGCAGTTTGCGGGCGCGGGGGCGCAGCAGGTTGACCGGGGCGGTGCCGCCCAGGACGTTGTGCCGGATGCGGCGGAGTTCCTCGGCGTCGAGCTCGACCCGGGCGCCGAAGGCCACCACCCGCAGCAGGGTCGGGGTGCCCGCCGGTGCCGGTGCCGGCTCCTCCCCGAACTCCAGCTGGCCCTCCTGTGCCGTGGGCCGGGGCGCGGGCTGTTCGAGCGCCCCCCGGGCCGCCTTGCGCAGCACGTGGAGCATCCGGGACGAGCCCTTGATCCGGGCGACGGCGGGCTCGTCGTACGTGGTCGCCCCCTCCGGCCCGGCGGCCTCGTCGGACAGGGACCCGACCGCGCGGATCGCCACCTGGCCCTCCTCGCCGAGCGAGGGCAGCACCCCTTCGGTGTAGGCGACCAGGAGAGGCGTGGGCGAGACGACCAGGATGCCGCCCGCGTACCGGCGCCGGTCCTGGTAGAGCAGGTAGGCGGCCCGGTGCAGGGCCACCGCCGTCTTGCCGGTGCCGGGACCGCCCGCCACCTCGGTGACGGACGCGGCGGGCGCGCGGATCACGAGGTCCTGCTCGGCCTGGATCGACGAGACGATGTCGCGCATGGTGTGGCTGCGCGCCTGGCCGAGAGCGGCCATCAGCGCGCCGTCGCCGATGACGGGCAGCCGGTCACCGCTCAGGTAGGCGGTCAGCTCGGGGCGCATCAGGTCGTCCTCGACCCCGAGGACCTTGCGTCCCTTGGAGCGGATGACCCGGCGGCGCACCACCCGGCCCGGGTCCTTCGGCGTCGAGCGGTAGAACGGCGCGGCGGCCGGCGCCCGCCAGTCGATCACCAGCGGCGCGTAGTCGGAGTCGAGCACTCCTATGCGGCCGATGTGGAGCGTCTCCGCGATCTCGGCGGTGTCGTCCTCCCGTACGGCGTCGTCGGCGGCCTCGACGGAGGTGAAGGCGCCGTCCGGGCCGCGTTCACCGTCCTTGCCGCGCAGCAGGTCGATCCGCCCGAAGAGGAAGTCCTCGAACTCGCTGTTCAGCCGGTTGAGATGGACACCGGCCCGGAAGACCTGGGCATCGCGCTCGGCGAGGGCCCCGGGAGTCCCGACCTGGCCCCGTTTGCTGGCGTCCTGCATGAGAAATTCCGCCTCGTCGATCTTCTCCTCGAGACGGCGGTAGACCCGGTCGAGGTGGTCTTGTTCGACCCCGATCTCCCGGTCCCGCAACGAATCGACAGCGGCATCCTGCGCGGCCACCGAGGCCCCCTTCTGACGTGCACTGGGCAGCCGTCAACCGTACGCGAAAGGGGGCCCCGAGCGCACCTGCCGCCGGGATCGCGTCAGTGACGTTCGTCCGGACGGTAAATCCCTACGCGTCGATCTCCACCAGCCGCTCGCCGTCGAAGGTGCGTACCTCGAAGTGATCGATGTCGCCGCGTGCCATCGCGGCTCCCCCGTGCACGTACAGCGGGTCGCGTGCGGCGGCGTGGGCCGAGTCGCCGATGCCGTACCCCCATTTCGGGACGGACCAGGAGGTGACGACCTCTTCCTCACCGCTTCTGGACACGGCGACCAGACTGCACTTCTGCGGGCCCTTGACGTTCTTCAGCTCCAGGACCGTGTGCGTGCCCCACGCCTTGGGCTCCATGCCGACCGTGGCGTCGACCCGCGTGACCGGATCGCTCGCCCGCACCTTCTCCGGCATGTGGTGGAAGAACGCGTCCTCCGCGGGGCTCGTGGGGTGCGGGTCGGCCGCCTCGACCCGCCCGCGCGTGTCCTCCGCGCCGGTGGCGGTCACCGCGACGACCGGTCCGCCGATGACCAGGACCGCCGCCGCGGCGATCAGGAGGCGGCTGCGCCGGCGGCGCTGCGACCGCTTCCGCGCGACCTCGTCGACCAGCTCCCCCAGGACCCCGGGAGCGGGTGGCTCCGGGACGTAGGGGACGGGGCGGGCGCCGGGGCCGGCGGCCGGTGCCTGGGCGAGCATCGCCAGCATCGGCTCCATCCCGGCGAATTCGTCCAGGTGCGCCGCGCACGCGGGGCAGCCCGCCAGATGGGCCTCGAAGGCGCCGGCCTCGGCGTCGTCGAGGATGCCCAGCGCGTAGGCGGCGGCAGCGTCGTGCCCCGGGTCCTCGGCGGGGAACGCGAAGGGGTCGCCGGGCCCGCCCGGAGGACCGGAGGGGTTCCGGGGGCCGGCCGGCCCGGGGCCGAAGGGCTGCCACTCCTGGTCGCTCATGCCGTGATCCCCCTCTCCTCGAGTGCGAGCTTCATCGAACGCAGTGCGTAGAACACCCGGGACCGCACGGTCCCGCTGGGCACACCGAGGATCTCGGCCGCCTCGTTGACCGTACGGCCCTTGAAGTAGGTCTCGACCAAGGCTTCCCGGTGGGCCGGGGTCAAATCGTCGAGCGCGTCCGAGAGCGTCATCAGCCACAACGCCTTGTCGATCTCGTCCTCCGCGGGAATGACCTCCAGCGGCGACGGATCGACCTCGCGCGGCCGGGCCTGCCGGCTGCGGTGGCCGTCGATGACGATGCGCCGGGCGACCGTCACCAGCCAGGGGCGGACGGAGCCGGTGGCCCGGTTGAGCGAACCGGCGTTCTTCCAGGCACGGATGAGCGTCTCCTGCACCACGTCCTCGGCTCGCTGGCGGTCCCCCGCGACGAGCCGGAGGACGTAGGCGAGCAGCGGGCCCGCGTGCTCGCGGTAGAGCGCCCGCATGAGCTCCTCGTCCGGCACGTCCGAGGGCGGGCGCGGCGGTGCACTGCGATGTCGAGCCCTGTGCGGACGGTCATCGGCCACGGCCGCATCCTTGCGCACCCGAACCTCCCGGTCGAGACCCTGTCGAGCTCTGTGCCCATCGGTACGGGAGCGGGCGCCGGTTCATTCAGCCGGAGCGCGACTTTCTTTCCCGGCACGGACGTTCGCAGCGCCCGCGAGGGCTACGAGAGGGCCTTCACACGGCGCCGGTGGCGGGCCACCCGCTCCCGGTTGCCGCAGACCTCGCTGGAGCACCAGCGCCGCCGCAGCCCCCGGGAGGTGTCCAGGTAGAGCCTCCGGCAGGCATCGCCCTCGCAGCGGCGCAGCCCCGCCCGCGCCGCCGGATCCGTCAGCAGCTCCACCGCGTCCCTGGCCACCGCGGCGAGCAGTTCCCCGCACCCCGGGTCGGCGCTCAGCGCCCGTACGAGCACCCCGCCCTGCCCCCGCACGGCGCGCACGCCGGGGGGCGCCCCGGCCGCGAGGGCGTTGACCCGGTCCAGGGCGTGGTCGGCGGTGCCGCCGGTCAGCTGCGCCGTCATCAGCCGGTCGACGCCGCCGCGCAGTTCGCCGAAGCGAGCCACCCAGGTCTCGTCCACCGCTGCCAGGGCGGTGCCGTGCGGCACCAGCGGGGAGGCCGCCAGCCAGTCGGCGAGGCGGGCGGGACAGTCGAGCTGCTCGCACCCGCCGGAGGCCACCGCCCCCGTCGCCACCAGGTCCAGGCAGATCCGCCCGGAGTCGAACCGCCAGCCGTACGAACCCGCGCCCGCCGCCATGAGCCTGTCACCGCCTTGGGGGTCGCCTGTGGGGAGAGTCACCCCCAGAGTGCCCGCATCCCGCCCGGCCCGGAACCCCTGCGTTGTCGTACCGTTCCGGCATGAACGACGATGCCGCCACGCTGACGGCCGGGCCCCTGCTCCTGCGTCCGTGGCGGCGTGGGGACATACCGGCGCTGCTCGCGGCGTACGACGACCCCGCGATGCGGTACTGGCTGCGGACCCAGGTGCACGACGCCGGGGAGGCGGAGCGCTGGATGGCGGTCCAGGAGGAGGGCTGGGCGGACGGCAGCCGGTACAGCTTCGCCGTGACCGACACCGCCCGGGACGGGGAGATCGTCGGCAACCTCGCGCTGAACCGTCTCCCCGGCGCCCCGAGCGCCCAGGCCGGTTACTGGACGACGGCGTCGGCGCGCGGCCGCGGCGTGGCCACCGGGGCTCTCGGGGCGCTCACCGACTGGGCGTTCGCGCGGTTCGCCGAGGACGGCCTGCGACGCCTGGACCTGCTCCACGGGGCGGGCAACGAGGCGTCCTGCCGGGTCGCGGAGAAGTCCGGTTTCGCCCTGGCCGAGTCCGTCCCCGCCCGGTCGCCGCGCATGCCGCAGGGCGGCCACCGGCACTCCCGCACGGCACCGCTCAGACCTGCGGCGGGCCGTCGTGAAGGATGCGCTGGAACATCCGGTGGTCCTGCCACGCGCCGTTGATGTGGAGATAGCGCGGCGCCGTGCCGTACAGCTCGAACCCGCACTTGGCCAGCACCCGTTGGGAGGCCGCGTTGTCCAGGACCGTTCCGGCTTCGATCCGGTGCAGGCCGAGGACGTCCCTGGCCTCCTCGCAGACCCGGGTGACGGCGGCGGTGGCCAGGCCACGGCCCGCCAGGTCCACGTCGATCCAGTAGCCGAGCCGGGCGTTGCGGAACGGACCGCGCTCGATGGAGGCGAGCGTCATCGCCCCCACGACGCGGTCCTCCTCGTCGGCCAGCGCCCACGGCATCGCGCGCCCCGCGTCCCGGTCGGCCAGGAGCGCGGTCAGCCGCCGGGCCTGCCCCTCGGGGGTGTAGAAGGCATCGGGCCGCACGGGCTCCCAGCGGCGCATGTACGCGCGACTGCGGGTCAGGGCCCGGGCGAAGGAATCCGCGTCGCTCAGGGTCACGGGGCGCAGCCGGACATCTTCGGTCAGATGATGGACGTTGTCGGTCATCCGGGCACGGTATCGGCCCGTCAGGAACCGTCGTACTTGGTGTCCGCGGAGGGGTCCAGCGCCAGCCTGTAGCCGCGCTTGACCACCGTCTGGATCAGCCTCGGCACCCCCAGCGCCGTACGCAGCCGGGCCATCGCCGTCTCCACCGCGTGCTCGTCGGTCCCGCTGCCGGGCAGCGCCCGCAGCAGGTCGGCACGGGAGACCACCCAGCCCGGCTTGCGGGCCAGCGTGTGCAGGAGCGCCATGCCGGCCGGGGGCACCGGGCGCAGGGCTCCGTCGACCAGCACGGCGTGGCCACGGATCTCGACCTCGTGGCCGGCGACCGGGAGGGTGCGCGCGCGGGCCGGCAGCTGGGAACAGAGCACCTGGACGAGCGGCCCCAGCCGGAAGCGCTCCGGCTGGACGGTGTCGATGCCCTTGGCCTGGAGGGGCAGGGCCGTGACCGGGCCTACGCAGACGGTGAGGACGTCGTGGCTGAGCGCGGACAGCACCTCGGGCAGCATGCCGCGGGCCTCCGCCCGGTCGAGGTAGGAGGCGGCGGCGGGCGCACTGGTGAAGGTGAGGGCGTCCAGGCCGCGGGCGGCCGTCACGTCCAGCATGCGGTCGAGCGGGGCGATGTCCTCGGGCGGCATCCACCGGTACACGGGTACGCCGACGACCTCGGCGCCCGCCGCCCGGAGCGACTCCACGAAGCCCGGCAGCGGTTCGCCGTGCAGCTGGAGGGCGATCCGGCGGCCCTCCACCCCTTCGCCGAGCAGCCGGTCCAGGACCTCCGCCATCGACTCGGACTGCGGGGACCACGCCTCGGTGAGCCCGGCCGCCCGGATGGCGCCCTTGACCTTGGGGCCACGGGCCAGCAGTTCGACGCCGCGCAGCCGGTCGAGGAGTCCGTCGCCGATGCCCCAGCCGTCGGCCGCCTCCACCCAGCCCCGGAAGCCGATGGCGGTGGTGGCGATCACGACGTCGGGGGCGTTGCCGATCAGGTCCTTGGTGGCGGCGAGGAGCTCGCTGTCGTCCGCGAGCGGAACGATCCGCAGGGCGGGCGCGTGCAGGACCGCGGCACCCCGGCGCGTGAGGAGCGTCCCGAGCTCCTCGGCGCGACGGGCTGCGGTCACCCCGACCGTGAAGCCCGCGAGGGGCCCGTGCTGTGCGTCGTCGTCGTGCATGGCGATACCCGGCTCTCGTCCCGCTGTTGCTCGATGATGCGAAGGACCGAGAGTGTCAACCCTGCGTGACAGTCTCGGTCCTTCTGTATTTCCCACCCGTTACGTCACGCGACGCGCTACGGCCATCCTCACACCTCGGCGTAGCTGAGCTGCGGCTTCGTGGCCACCGCTTCGGTCCGGCGAAGGTATACCGCCCACGTGAGGGTGAAACAGACGGCGTAGAAGACCAGGAAGCACCAGAAGGCGGCGGTTCCGGTGCCCGAGGTCGCGAAGGACTGGCGGAAGGCCAGGTTGATCGCGAGGCCGCCCAGCGCACCGATCGCACCGATGAGCCCCATGGCCGCGCCGGAGAGCCGCCGGCCGTACGCCGCTGCCGCCTCGCCGCTCAGGCCCTTGCCGAGTCCCTGGGCGTGGAAGATGCCCGGGATCATCTTGAAGGTCGAGCCGTTGCCCAGGCCGGTCAGCACGAAGAGCGCGATGAAGCCGACGAGGAAGACCGGCAGCGATTCGATGCCGGAGGCGTAGACGACCACACCGGTCGCCGCGGCCATCCCCGCGAAGTTCCACAGGGTGATCCTGGCGCCGCCGTAGCGGTCGGCGAGCAGACCGCCCGCGGGACGGATCAGTGAGCCGAGCAGCGGGCCGATGAAGGTGAGCGAGGCCGCCTGGAGCGGGGTGCGGCCGAACTGCGTCTGCAGGACGAGCCCGAAGGCGAAGCTGTAGCCGATGAAGGAGCCGAAGGTGCCGATGTAGAGCACCGACATGATCCAGGTGTGCGGCTCGCGTACGGCCTGGAGTGCCGCCCCGGTGTCGTTCTGGACGGGCCGGAGGTTGTCCATCTTGAGCGCGGCGCCCAGCGCGGCGACGACGATCAGCGGCACGTAGACACCGAGCACGATCCTCGGGTGCGCGGCGCCCGCCGTACCGATCACCAGCAGGCCGACGAGCTGGACGACCGGGACGCCGATGTTGCCGCCGCCCGCGTTGAGCCCGAGGGCCCAGCCCTTCTTGCGCAGCGGGAAGAAGGCGTTGATGTTCGTCATCGACGAGGCGAAGTTGCCGCCCCCGATGCCGGTGAGCGCGGCGACGACGAGGAACGTGGTGTACGAGGTTCCGGGCTCCATCACCAGGAAGGCGGCGACGGTCGGCAGCAGCAGCGACAGCGCGCTGAAGATCGTCCAGTTACGCCCGCCGAAGAGCGCGACCGCGAAGGTGTACGGCACCCGGACGATGGCGCCGACCAGGGTGGCCGTGGAGATCAGGAAGAACTTCCCCGCGGGGTCGATCCCGTACTCCGGCCCCATGAACAGCACCATGACGGACCACAGGGACCAGATCGAGAAGCCGATGTGCTCCGAGAGCACGGAGAACCACAGGTTCCGGCGGGCCACCTTCTCGCCGGTCTCTCGCCAGAAGGTCTCGTCCTCCGGCTCCCACTGCTCGATCCAACGACCGGCCATCACGCGCCTCCACAGGGGTCGGGGTGTTGTGATCCCGACGCTAGGGAGTCCGCGTTTCGGTGCGGTGCCGTGAGGTGACCGGTGCGCAACCTTGCTCTCACTCGGCCGCCGGGGGTGCGGTGAGCCGGGCCCGCCGCACCCCCCGGAACCGGTCAGCCGGGACGGCGCAGGCCGGCCCCGTTCGGCCACAGGCGCGGGCGGCGCTTGGCGGCGACGTCCTCGACCCAGCCGAACGCCAGGATCGCGAGCCCCAGGAGGGGCCAGATCATGAGGAGGACGAGCCCTCCGTACGCCTTCTCGATGTACGTGTCGAAGGTCTCGCCGAACCAGGGGATGGACCAGAGGCTCTCCACCAGGTGCGCGGCGGCCATCAGCAGCAGGTTGTGCCACAGGTAGATCGTCACGGCCCGGTTGTTGGCCAGGGTGATCAGGCCGTCCCATCCGGCGAGCCGGCCGGGGAGCTTCTGCCAGGAGGGTGCGTACACGAGGAGGATCGCGCAGAAGCCGAGGGACCAGGTCGCCTGGGCGAGTGGTATCTCGTCCAGGTTCCAGCCCTCCTCGGTGAGGTGCCCGGACGCCCACCACAGGCCGAAGCCCATGACGATCGCGGCGGACGACACCGCCAGATAGCGCGGGACCTGCTTCAGCAGACCGTCGTGGTGGGCGAAGCCCAGGATCCAGCAGGAGCCGAACACCGCGAAGTCCACGAGCCCCTCGCCGAACGTGCCGGGGACCGTCACGAGGCCGGTGCCGATCACGGCGGTCAGACCGACCGGGGCGAGCAGCGTGACCCACGGCAGCCTGCGAAACGCCTTCAGCAGCAGGGGCGAGGCCAGCACGAACCAGAGGTACGCCCGGAGGTACCAGAGCGGCCCCGCCGCCTGGTCGGCCCAGGTCAGCTCCAGCCATCCGCCCGTCGAGCCGCTCTCCTCGGGATACGGAGGGGAGCCGAGCGGGAGGATGTAGCTGCCGAGCTTGACGAACCACCACAGCCCCTCCTCCCGGACGGGCTTCCAGCTCAGCGCGAACATCATCGGCACCACGAGGAGCGCGAACGCCCACATCGGCGGGAGCAGACGGCGCAGCCTGCCGCGGATGACGCTGCCCGCCGGCCGTGCCAGCGAGCGGGCCATCAGCGACCCCGCCAGGGCGAACATGACGCCCATGGAGGGGAAGAGGACGGTCAGCCAGCCCCAGCCGAAGAGGTGGAAGAAGACGACGCGGACCAGGGCCACGGCCCTGAGCAGGTCGAGGTAGCGGTCCCGCCCCTGCCCGGCACGCGGCGCGGGGGCCCCGGAGGCGCCCGGAACGGCGTGGGCGCGCTCCGGACGGTCGGCCTGGGCGGGGACCGTGGGGTGGGCGTACTCCGGACGGGCGGCGGGGGCGGGCACGGCGGAGTGCGCGTACTCCGGGTACGCCGGAGCGGAGGCGTGGGGCGCGGTGTGCGCCGGGTGGGCGGAGCCTTGGTGCGGCTGCGTCCAGGCGTCGCCGGAGGGCGGCCAGGCGCCGTCGCCGCGTCCTGCGCCGTCCTGCCGGGGCTGGTCGGGATAGGTCATGCCACCGGCCTCCGGTCCGTGTCCTTGCGGCGGTTCTGGGTGCCGCCGGGCGCCTCCACCACGCCTGTCCGCCGCAGCTTCTGCCAGCGCAGCCGGCCGCCGGTGAGAGCGGTGATCCAGGACTGGAGCAGCACGACGTACATCAGCTGCCGGTAGAGGATCTGCTGCAACGGCAGGGAGATCAGATGGGTCATGCGCTCCCGGTCGAGCCGGAACGCGTACGCGGCGCAGACCGCCTGCACCAGGAGGACGCCGAACCAGGCGGCGACCGTCTTCCCGGTCGGGCCGAAGACGAGTCCGTACAGCAGGAAGACGTCGATGAGGGGTGCCAGCAGCGGGGCGACCACCATGAACAGGGAGACGAACGGGAGTCCCACGCGCCCGAAGCGGCCCGAGGGCCCGCGCTCCACGACCGCGCGGCGGTGCTTCCAGATGGCCTGCATCGTGCCGTACGACCACCGGTAGCGCTGCGACCAGAGCTGCTGCACGGACTCCGGGGCCTCGGTCCAGGCCCGGGCGTTCTCGGCGTAGACGACGCGCCAGCCGTCGCGGTGGAGCGCCATGGTGACGTCGGTGTCCTCGGCGAGGGTGTCCTCGCTCATGCCGCCGATCCGGTCCAGCGCGTCCCGGCGGAAGGCGCCCACCGCCCCGGGGATGGTGGGCATGCAGCCGAGCAGGTCGTACATCCTGCGGTCCAGGTTGAAGCCCATCACGTACTCGATGTGCTGCCAGGCACCGATCAGCGAATCACGGTTGCCGACCTTGGCGTTGCCCGCGACCGCCCCGACCCGGCGGTCGGCGAACGGCTGGACGAGCTCGCGCACGGTGGAGGGTTCGAAGACGGTGTCGCCGTCCATCATCACGACGATGTCGTAACGGGCGTGCGCGATGCCGTTGTTGAGGGCGGCGGGCTTGCCCGCGTTGCGCTGGCGCACCACCCGGACGTTCGGGATCCACATCGCCTCGACGAGGTCGGCCGTGCCGTCCGTCGAGCCGTCGTCGATGACGATGACCTCGATCGGGTAGTCGCTGGCCACCAGCGACCGCACGGTGGCCTCGATGCACTCGCGTTCGTTGTAGGCGGGCACGAGCACCGACACCGGGCGGGTGAACGGCTCGCCCCAGCTGAAGTCCTTGCGGCGCACCTTCCGGGCGTGCAGGAAGGAGAGCAGCAGCATCAGCCCGAAGCGGACCATCACCAGGACGCCGATGACGGCCAGGCCGACCACCAGGACGCCGGTGACGTGCTCGGAGATCTCCACCGCCCCGATGAACGCCTTGCCCTTCCAGAGGGCGAACCCGGTGACGGGGGTGTGGGCGCTGGGCGCGCCGAGCGCGGCCGTGAGGTTGGTGAAGGCGTAACCCCGCTCCTGCATCTGCGGCAGGAACTTCCCGAGGGCGGCCACGGTCTGGGACCGGTCGCCGCCCGAGTCGTGCATCAGGATGATGGCGCCGTCGCCGTCCTCGGGCGTGGCGCGCTCGATGATCGCGTCGACGCCGGGGCGCTTCCAGTCCTCGCTGTCGGTGTTGTTCACGACGGTGAGGTAGCCGCGGGTGCCGATGTACTGCGTGACCGGCCAGGACTTGTCGTCCATGGCGTCGGAGAACGAGGAGTACGGGGGGCGGAAGAGGGAGGTGCGGATCCCCGCGGCCCCCGCGAGCACCAGCTGGTTCTGGGAGAGCTCCCAGTCGATGCGGCTGGTGGTCTGGAAGGAGAGGTCGGGGTGGTTGAAGGTGTGCAGCCCAATCTCGTGGCCCTCGTCGACCATCCGCTGCACGAGGTCCGGGTAGCGCGAGGCCATGGTGCCGGTGACGAAGAAGACGCCGTGCGCGTGGTGCTTCTTGAGCGCGTCCAGGACCCGGGGGGTCCAGACCGGGTCGGGGCCGTCGTCGAAGGTCAGGACGATCTTGTGGTCCGGTATCCGGAGCGTCTTGGCCGCCTCGCCCGCCTTACGGGCGTCTATGACGGGCCCGCCCTCCAGCACGTCGTCCGGGACGTGGGTGGTGGGAGCGGGGGCCTGGATGCGGTGGTCGGCGAGGATCTCGCTGTGGACGTAACCGCGAAGCATGAGCATGGCGAGCAGGGCGACGAGCAGGAGGGACGGAAGCAGATAGCGCATGGGAAGCCTGCGCCGAACGGTCCGCTTCTTCCTCCGGTTGTGCCTGCCCCGTGCGACGGGGGTGGTCATTTACTGAGTGCCTTCTTGTGGTTGCACCGTGGATGGCGAGGGTTCCGGGGAGGCCGGAGGGCTCTCTTCGGCGGGCGGGTCGACGCTCGCCGACGCCGACGGGCCGGTGGCGGGCGGCACGGACACCGAGGTGCCCGGGGCCGGCGCCGAGGAGTCCGTGTCCCGGGGGGCCTGGGGGGACTCGGAGGCCGACACCGCGCTCGCGCCGGGCGCGGCCGGACCGGAGGCGGAGGCCCCCGGCGAGGGGGTCGCGGCGTCGTCCGAGGCCGACGAGGAGGCGGAGGGCGCGGCTTCGGGACCCCGGGACGCGATGTCGCCGCTCGGGGCGGGCCGCACCTCGACGTCCTCGGAGAGCTTCTTCTCCTGCCCGGAGAGCGGGAGCCAGGGAGCGCTGGAGTTACCCCCGAGGAGGGCGACCACGAGCGTCACCGCGTACACGGCACAGATCGCGGCGAGCACCCAGCCCACCCGCCGGTAGGTCTTGCTCCGCCGGCCGCTCGCGTCGACGAAGACGGGCCCGTCGGAGAGGTCCGGGAGGTTCGGCTCCACCGGCAGTTCGGATAGCTGACGCCCGAGCCCGTCCAGCTGCACGGTGACGTCGTTCGGCTCATGTGTGTGCCAGGTACGGGTACCTTCGCGCCAATTGTCCACAGGTGTTCGCACATCCCCCACTCAATGAAACAGGTGCGCGAAAAAATGACGTGATTCCTGCCAACGGACCGGGCCCCCACCCTGTCCGGGCGGCACGTGGCCGTGCACCCGAAAGCCTGAATGTAGCGCACGGAGTGGACCGGCAAGGCCCTCTATCCCCTGATGTTCATCATCGGTGACGCATCAGTGACCAATCGGGTTCGGGCAGCCATGATTCCGTTGGCCTTACCATCCATCCCTCTGTGCCAGCGAGTTCGGCGCCCGCGGCCCGCAGGGCGGACAGTCCGGGGTGGTCGAGCCCCTTGCGCCAGACCATCAGGAGGGGGGAAAGCGGAACCGGTCGTACCAGAGGTCGCAGCACCGTCCCCGGAAGGGGCGGGAAGCCGAGGACGGCCAGTACGGGGTGCCCCGCCTTGGCCATGACACGTCGAAATTCGGCCACTCCCACGGCGAGCGGAGCGGGCGGCGCCAGCGCGATGCCCCACTCGTCGAACAGCAGGGTGGCGAGATGTGTCCACTCCAGGGTGCGCGCGTTGCCCGCGCCCGCGTAGACGGTTTCCCCGGCCAGGTCGCCCATGGCGACCGTCTCGCGCTCCGCCAGGGGGTGATCGCACGGCAGGAGGACGGCCATCGGCTCGTACCGCACCGGCTGTACGGACAGCTGGGCGAGCACGGCGGGATCGAGCCCCGCCGCCCGCCCGAAGGTGACATCGAGCCGCCCGGCGAGCACCTCGCCGGCCGCCCAGGTCAGTCCGCTCTCGAAGCGCGCCATCAGCTCGCACTCCGGCGCGAGCTCCCGCGCGCGGGCCAGCACCCGGGCCGCGGTCATCCCGTCCGTGTTCAGATCGACGAGCAGGGGGCGGTCCGCCGGATCGGTGAAGGCGGCGGCCAGAGCGGCGTGCGCGTCGAGCACCCGCCGCGCGTGCGGGAGGAGCCGTTCCCCGTCGGCAGTGAGGGACACCTGCCGGGTGGTGCGCGCGAAGAGCTCACGGCCCACCTCGCGCTCCAGCCTGCGGATGTCCCGGCTCAGCGCCTGCTGCGCGACGTAGAGCCGGGCTGCGGCACGGGTGAAGTGCAGCTCCTCGGCCACCGCGACGAAGGCGCGCAGGAGCCGGGGATCGGTGTGGGGTGCGGGCATCCGCACAATTTACAACGCGGGTGCGTGAATGGGCGCGGAGCAGGTGTTGGACGGTGCGGACGCACCCGCCCGAGGGTTGACGCGTGCCTCACGAACCCGCCACCGCGCCGCACCCCACCGCCCTCACGGTCCCGCCACCGGCCACCACAGCTCCCGCCGCCCCGACGGACTCCACCCCTCGCCCCGCCGCACCGACGGACCCGGCGGGCGCCGCGGCTCCCGCCCCCACCGGCCCCCGCAACCCGTACCTCCGGCTGCTCGCCACCCCGGGCGCACGCGCGTTCACGGCGGGCAATCTGCTGGCCCGGCTCCCCATGGGGATGTTCAGCGTCAGCGCGGTCATCATGATCGCCGAGGCCTACGGCTCGTACGCACTGGCCGGGGCCGTGACCGCGACCGGGCTGGCCGCGACCGCTGTGGTGGCCCCCTGGACCGCCCGCCTCGTCGACCGCCACGGGCAGGCCCGGATCGCCGTACCCGCCACCGCCCTCGCCGTACTCGGCTCGCTCGCCCTGGTGCTCTGCGTGCACCACGACGCCCCCGCCTGGACGCTCTTCGCCGCGTACGCCGCCACCGCCACCACCCCCAACACCGGGGGAATGTCCCGGGCCCGGTGGTCCCACCTGCACCGGGGCGACCCCGCGGCCCTGCACACCGCCAACTCCTTCGAACAGGCCGTGGACGAGCTGTGCTTCATGCTCGGCCCGGTACTCGCCGCGACCCTGTGCGGGACGCTCTTCCCCGAGGCCGGCACCCTGACCGGCGCCGTCCTGCTGATGACCGGGGTCCTGCTCTTCGCCGCCCAGCGCGCCACGGAACCCCCCGTGGCCCCGCGCACCCGCGCGGCCTCCCCCCTGCACACCCCCGGCATACCCGCCCTGCTCGCCGCCTTCCTCGCGACGGGAGCCGTCTTCGGCGCCCTGGAGGTCGTCTCCATCGCCCACGCCGGAGGTGCGATCCTCGCCCTCCAGGCGGGCGGCTCCTGCGTGGCCGGGCTGCTGTACGGGGCGCTGCGCCCCGCCGCGGACATCCGGCGCAGGCTGCTGCTCTGCCTGGCCGGCATGAGCGCCCTGATGTCCCTGCCCCTGATCGCCGCGGCCACGACCGATTCCCTGCTCGCCCTGGCCGGCTGCCTGCTGCTCGCGGGCGCGGCCACCGCGCCCACCATGGTCACCGGCATGACGCTGGTCCAGCGGCTCACACCGCGGGCGCAGCTCAACGAGGGCATGACACTCGCCGTCACCGCGCTGCTGGGCGGCATAGCCGCGGGGTCGGCGGTGGGCGGCTGGACGGTCGAGCACGCCGGGACGGCCGCGGGATACGCGGCGCCGGTGTGCGCGGCGGCCCTGGCGCTGGCCGTCGCGGCGGCCGGGACCCGTAAGGCCGTCTGACTCCGGCAGGGAGGAACTCGGGCACACGAAAAAACGAGGACCCCGCTGCCTGGTGGCAACGGGGTCCTCGTTCACATGGGAATTGTGGAGATGGCGGGAATCGAACCCGCGTCCAACGGTGCGGAACCAGGGCTTCTCCGAGTGCAGTTCGCTACGCTTTTCTCGGCCCCGGAGGTCACGCGAACAAGCCTCCGACAGGCCCAGTCACTGTGAGATTTCCTTCAGAGCCCCGTGACCGGGCTCAGAAGTTTAGATCCCTGAATGATGCCAGGATCCGGGTCGGGATCACCCCCGGGCTGACACTCCGCAGAGTCTTCGCTAGCTGCTAATTAGGCAGCGAGGGCGAAGGCGGAGGAATCGCGCTTGGAATTGGCGATTATTGGTTGCGACATATGGTTTACGAGATCATTGCCGCTTCCTCGACTCGCTTCCCCTGCTTCGACATCCGCTGTCGAAACCGATCATCCCCATGTTGTTTTTTCAAAGACGCACCCTCTGTGAGGTGCACGCCCCATCGTACGTGACCAACGTGCGCGGATGCCACCGTATTCCGGCGGCTCCGGGGCCCGCACCCCGGTCCGGGCCGCTGTCACCCCTGGCGCTGCTTCCGCCGCGCCGCCGCGATCGCGCGGTTCGTCTCCCGCGTGTCCTGCTTCTCGCGCAGGGTCTGGCGCTTGTCGTACTCCTTCTTGCCCTTCGCGAGCGCGATCTCGACCTTGACCCGGCCGTCCTTGAAGTACAGGGCGAGGGGCACGATCGTGTGGCCCGTCTCCTGCGACTTGGACTCCAGCTTGTCGATCTCCGCCCGGTGCAGCAGCAGCTTGCGCTTGCGCTTGGCGGCGTGGTTGGTCCAGGTGCCCTGCACGTACTCGGGGACGTGGATGTTGTGCAGCCACGCCTCGCCGTTGTCGATCTGGACGAAGCCGTCGACGAGCGACGCCCGTCCCATCCGCAGCGACTTGACCTCCGTACCCATCAGCACGAGACCGCACTCGTAGGTGTCGAGCACGAGGTAGTCGTGCCGGGCCTTCTTGTTCTGGGCGATCATCTTGCGCCCGGTGTCTTTTTCCTTGGCCATAGTGCGGTCATTTTCGCACTACGACCCACCCCCGAGGCCACTCAATACCGTCTCGGCCCGCTTCTGGGCCTCCGGACCCGCCCCGACGTCCGGCGTGATGCCGCTGCCCTCGACGCTGCGGCCCGCCGGTGTGCGGTAGTGCCCGACGGTCAGCTCCGCCACGGAACCGCCCGGGAGCTTGCTGGGCATCTGCACCGAGCCCTTGCCGAAGGTGCGTGATCCGACGGTCACGGCCCTGCCCCGGTCCTGGAGCGCGCCGGTCAGGAGCTCGGCGGCGCTCATCGTGCCGCCGTCCACCAGCACGACCACGGGCCGCTCGGTGTCCCCGCCGGCCTCGGCGTACAGGGCGCGCTGTTCACCGTGCACGTCGTAGGTGGCGACGAGCCCGCCGTCGAGGAAGGCGGAGGACGCAGTGACGGCCTCGGTCACCAGACCGCCCGAGTTGGCCCGGAGGTCCAGCAGGATGCCGGCATCCCCGGGAGCCTCGTCCACGGCCTCCCGGACCGCCGAGCCCGCTCCCTTGGTGAACGCCGAGACCTTGATCAGCACGGCGGCGGGGTCCTCGCCCAGCTGCCGGACACTGACCGGCTGCGTGTGCAGCCGGGCCCGGTGGAGCGTCGTGGTCCAGGAGTGGTCGCCGCGGCTCAACCCGAGGACCACGGCGGTGCCTTCGGCGGCTTCCGTCCGGTCCCCGCGCAGCAGCGCGACCACCTCGGCGACGGGGCGCCCGCCCACGGAGCGCCCGTCGACGGTGCGCAGCAGATCGCCCTTGCGCACACCGGCCGCGTCCGCCGGGCCACCCGGCTGGACCCCGGTCACGGTGACCGCGCCGCGGGCCGAGCGCCGGGCCGAGATCCCGACCCCGGTGTACGAGCCGTCGAGTGCCTGCTCGAAGTCCTCGTACTCCCGCTCGTCGTAGACCGCGCCCCAGCGGTCCCCGCTGCGGCTGACGACCTCCTCGGCGGCGTCCGTGCCCGACTTCCCGTCGGCCTCCGCGTCGGCCACGGCGTCCTCGATCTCCTCGCGGTCCACGGAACCGACCGTGGAGGAGACCGAACGGGCCCTTATCTCCGTGGCCGCGTCGCCCTCCCGGGGCAGGGACCCGGTCGCCGCGGCGGTGGCCAGCACGCTCGCGAACACCAGCGTCAGGGCCGCCCCGCGGTGGATCCCGCGGGGTTTCACTTGGTACGTATGGCCCGGCATGGGGCCGAGTGTAGGACAACGCCCCGTCCGCACACGGTTCGTTCGCCGCATGCGGGACGGGGCGATCGTCACACCTTGAGGTACTTGCGCAACGCGAAGAGAGCGGCAACGGCGGGCATCAGCAAGCCGATCGCGACGACCAGGGGCAGCTTCGTGAGCACCGCCTCCCAGCCGATGAAGTCGATCAGATTCAGCTTCTCCTGGAGTGCGAGACCGCCGTCGATCAGGAAGTACCTGGCCGCTATCAGGATCACGCAGGCGAGCAGTCCGCCGATCAGGCCGGCGAAGGCGGCCTCCATGATGAACGGCATCTGGATGTAGAAGCCCGAGGCCCCCACCAGCCGCATGATGCCCGTCTCCCGTCTCCGGCTGAACGCCGAGACGCGGACGGTGTTCACGATGAGCATCAGCGCGATGACGAGCATCAGCGCCATCAGGAAGATCGCGGCCACGTTCATGCCGTTCATCAGCCCGAAGAGGTTGTCCAGGATGCTGCGCTGGTCCTGGACGGACTGCACCCCGTCACGGCCCGCGAAGGCCGTCGCGACCACCTTGTACTTCTGCGGGTCCTTCAGCTTGACCCGGAACGACTCCTGCATCTGGTCCGGCGTGATGTTGCCGGCCATCGGCGAGTCGCCGAACTGCTCCTGGTAGTGCTTGTACGCCTGGTCGACCGTCTCGAAGAGGACCGGCTTCTCGACGGCCTCCATCTTCTCCAGGTCGGCCTTGATCTCCTTCTTCTGCTCGGCCGTGACGGCGCCCTTGGCGCACTTGGGCACGTCCTTGGCGTCGTTCTTGTTGCAGAGGAAGATCGAGACGTTGACCTTGTCGTACCAGTAGGTCTTCATCGAGCTGACCTGCTCGCGCATCAACAGCGCACCGCCGAAAAGGGCGAGCGAGAGGGCGACGGAGACCACGACCGCGAAGGTCATCGTGAGGTTGCGACGAAGACCGACGCCGATCTCCGACAGGACGAACTGGGCGCGCATGGCGTCCTTTCAGTACTCGATGCTCAGTGCTGGTAGCCGTAGACGCCACGCGCCTGGTCACGTACGAGACGGCCCTGCTCGAGCTCGATGACGCGCTTGCGCATCTGGTCGACGATGTTCTGGTCGTGGGTCGCCATGATCACGGTGGTGCCGGTCCGGTTGATCCGGTCCAGCAGCTTCATGATGCCCACGGAGGTCTGCGGGTCGAGGTTGCCGGTGGGCTCGTCCGCGATCAGCAGCATGGGGCGGTTGACGAACGCCCGCGCGATGGCGACGCGTTGCTGCTCACCACCGGAGAGCTCGCCGGGCATCCGGTCCTCCTTGCCCCCGAGACCGACGAGGTCGAGCACCTGCGGCACGGCCTTGCGGATCTCGCCGCGCGGCTTGCCGATGACCTCCTGCGCGAAGGCCACGTTCTCGGCGACGGTCTTGTTGGGCAGAAGGCGGAAGTCCTGGAAGACCGTGCCCAGCTGGCGGCGCATCTGCGGCACCTTCCAGTTGGACAGCCTCGCGAGGTCCTTGCCGAGCACGTGGACCATGCCCTGGCTGGCGCGCTCCTCACGGAGGATGAGTCGCATGAAGGTGGACTTGCCGGAGCCGGAGGAGCCCACCAGGAAGACGAACTCACCCTTCTCGATGTCGAGTGAGACGTCCCGGAGAGCTGGACGGCTCTGCTTCGGGTAGGTCTTGGAGACGTTGTCGAATCGGATCACGGATGCACCACGGTCGGCCGGGGGTAGGTGTGCGTGACCATACGCGAAGCGGGCTGACGCGCGCAGTCGGCGTCCGGCAATGAGGGATTTGTGAGGGAACGCGACAGGGAACGAAACGGGCGTGCCGGACCTTGTCCGGCGGGCCGCGCCGAAATCGCCGCGAGCTGGCACAGTGGGAGGGGGAACGGTTGCGTTTCCCTGAGCGTTGTGCGGAGAGAACGTGTATGCGGCTCCGCCGCGCGGGAGGAGGACTGCGCATGACCTATGACCGACTGGTGTGCGCGAACTGCGCGGCGCCCGTGAGCGAGGGCCGCTGCCGCGTCTGCCGTGCGAGCCGCGAGCGGATGCAGGAGCAGGGTTTTCTCGCCGGACTCAATCCGGCGATGCTGGTCGCGCTGATGGTGATCCTGGTGGCCGCGCTGGCCCTGCTGGCGCACCAGGCCGTCTGAGCGCAGGACCGGCCCCCGTCGCCCCGGCGGGTCCGAGGCGTGCGCGTACGGCCGCAGGAGCGGTTGCGGTCCGCGAAAGGGCCCGGGAGGCCATGACGGCGCTCCCGGGCCCTTCACCGTGCGCCTACGGGCGTCAGGCGGCCGTGCGGCTGCTGCCGGCCAGACGCGGCAGGATGCGGAAGCCGATGCCGCCGGCGATCATCGTCGCGGCGCCGACCAGCAGGAACGTGGTCTCGGCCGCACCGGTCTCGGCGAGCTCGTCCTTGCCCTTGCCCTGCTCGACCGGCTGGTTGCCGACACTGTCGGTGTCGGTGTTGTCGGCGCAGGCCGCACCGTCGAGGTCGACGGTGCAGGTGCCGGCGCCGCCGTCCGAGCCACCGGTGGTTCCGGCGTCCCCGCCGGTCGCACCGCCACCAGGCGTCTCGGGCGTCTCCGGGGTCTCGGGCGTCTCCGGGGTCTCAGGCGTCTCCGGGGTTTCCGGGGTCTCGGGCGTCTCCGGGGTCTCAGGAGTTTCCGGCGTCTCCGGGGTCTCCGGGGTCTCGGGCGTCTCCGGGGTCTCAGGAGTTTCCGGCGTCTCCGGGGTCTCCGGGGTCTCCGGGGTCTCCGGCGTTTCCGGGGTCTCCGGCGTTCCGGGGTTGTTGGGGTCTCCCCCGCCCGGGTTGTTGGGGTCCTCGTTCTCGTTGCCCACGGTAAGGCTGACCTGCGTGGAGTCCTCGCCGTCGAGGCCGAACCCGAGGCCGATGCCCGATGCCTGGGCCGCGCCCGCCGCGGTGAGCGAGGCACCTGCGGCGATAACCGCGCAGGCGGCTATGCGCGCGACGCGGATGCGCGTCTTCTTGGTCATCTGTTGCTACCCCCAGTAGCTGATCTCGTCGATGGAGCAGCCATATGCGGTCCTCGGCCCTGCGGGGTTGCTCCTGCCGCGGGGCCACGCCGTACCGTGGTCATCCCGCCCGCCCCCGATCACACCTGTCCCAGACATACGCGTGCTGCCCTAGCACCCTGTCCAGAGTTAAGGACTACGTCAAGGAAGTTGTGGGGGGAAACAGACGGATTAGGGGCTCTTGACGGCTATTCGGAATCACGACTGTGACGCACTCGCCACATCTTCCCCCCAACTGCCCCGGGACGCCCGCCGGATGGAACGCGGCGGGGCCCGGGCAGGAAACCTGCCCGGGCCCCGGTCGCCGTACCGCTACGGCTACTTCTCGCTCTGCTTGCGCCAGCGGATACCGGCCTCGACGAAGCCGTCGATCTCGCCGTTGAACACCGCTTCCGGGTTGCCCATCTCGAACTCCGTCCGCAGGTCCTTGACCATCTGGTACGGGTGCAGGACGTACGAACGCATCTGGTTGCCCCAGGAGTTGCCGCCGTCACCCTTGAGGGCGTTCATCTTCGCCTGCTCCTCCTGGCGGCGGCGCTCGAGGAGCTTGGCCTGGAGGACGTTCATCGCGGACGCCTTGTTCTGGATCTGCGAGCGCTCGTTCTGGCAGGAGACGACGATGCCGGTCGGCAGGTGGGTCAGGCGCACCGCGGAGTCCGTGGTGTTGACGCCCTGGCCACCGGGGCCCGAGGAGCGGTAGACGTCCACGCGCAGCTCGGACTCGTCGATCTCGACGTGGTCCGTCTGCTCGACCACGGGCAGCACCTCGACGCCCGCGAAGGACGTCTGACGGCGGCCCTGGTTGTCGAAGGGCGAGATGCGGACGAGCCGGTGGGTGCCCTGCTCGACGGAGAGCGTGCCGTACGCGTACGGCACCTCGACGGCGAAGGTGGTCGACTTGATGCCGGCCTCCTCGGCGTACGCCGTCTCGTAGACCTCGGTCTTGTAGTTGTGCCGCTCGGCCCAGCGGAGGTACATGCGCTGGAGCTTCTCGGCGAAGTCGGCGGCGTCGACGCCACCGGCCTCGGCGCGGATGGTGACCAGGGCCTCGCGCGCGTCGTACTCGCCGGAGAGGAGCGTGCGGACCTCCATCTCGTCCAGCGCCTTCCGGACGGACTCCAGCTCGGCCTCCGCCTCCGCGAGCGCGTCGGCGTCACCCTCGTCCTCGGCGAGCTCGAAGAGGACCTCGAGGTCGTCGATGCGGCCCCGCAGGGTCTCGGTCTTGCGGACCTCGGCCTGGAGGTGCGAAAGCTTGCTGGTGATCTTCTGCGCCGCCTCCGGGTCGTCCCAGAGGGACGGCGCCGCCGCCTGCTCCTCGAGCGCGGCGATGTCGGCCCTCAGCGCGTCCAGGTCCAGGACGGCCTCGATCGACCCCATGGTGGAGGAGAGGGACTTCAGCTCTTCGGAAATATCGACGACTGCCACGGGTCCAGCGTAACGGCTGGACGAGTGAACCTGTCCCTCCCCCGGACCGGGGGCCGCCCGGGGCCGTGCTCAGGGGGCCGTGGGGGCCGAATTCCGCGTGTCCTCGGGGGCTCCGCCCGTGTCGTCGCCGCTCGCCGCGAACCAGCCGCCCACCCCTATCGCCACACACAGGGCGATCGCCGCCGCACCGAGGGTGATGCGGCGCTTACGGACGGCCGCGGCCTTGTTGCGGGCGGATCCGGGCCGGGGCCGGCCGGGGGCACGCGGGGCGCGGGCGGTGCCCAGGGGTCCGCCCGCCAGCTCGTCCGGGGCGGGGACGCGCATGCTCGTGTGGGTGTCCCGGTTGGAGTCCGGGGAGGAGCCGGGCACCAGCGGGACCGCGCCCCGGCGGCGGGGCTCCTCGGGCGCCGGGGTGTACTGCTGCTCGTCGTACGGCTGCGGCTCGGACTCGTTGTCCGGCTCGTCGACGTCGAGCGGGGGTATACCGGCCAGCAGCGGGAGGAGCTCGCGCAGTCGGGTGGCCAGCTCGGAGGCGCGCAGCCGGGACGCCGGGGCCTTGGCGAGGCACTGCACGAGGAGCTGCCAGAGCTCCTCGGGGATGCCGGGGAGCGGGACGACCGTCTCGGTGACGTGCCGGCGCAGGACGGCGCCGGGGTGGCCGCCGCCGAAGGGGGTGAACCCGGCGAGCAGCTCGTAGAGCACGGTGGCGAGGGCGTAGATGTCCACGGCGGCACGCGGCGGGAGGCCCTCGACGATCTCGGGGGCCAGGTAGTCAGGCGTACCGATGATCTTGGTGGCCTTGGTGCGGCGCGGCGTGTCGATCAGCTTGGCGACGCCGAAGTCGGTGAGCAGCGCGGGGTGCGAACCGCCCGGGCCGAGAGGACCCTCCATGTCGAGCAGGATGTTCTCCGGCTTGACGTCGCGGTGGACCACCCCGGCGCGGTGCGCGGCGGCGAGGCCGTCCGCGACGTCGGCGATGATCGCGGCGGCGGCCTCGGGCGCGAGGCGGCGCTCGCGGTCGAGGCGGGTCCGCAGATCGGTGCCGCGCACGAGATCCATCACCAGCGCCAGGTCGGTCCCGTCCACCACGAGGTCGCGCACGGCGACGACGTGCGGATGGTCGAGTCCGAGCAGCGCCGTGCGTTCCTGCACGAAGCGGCCCACGAGCTCCTGGTCGGACGCGAGGTCCTCGCGGAGCAGCTTGATGGCGACGGGGCCCTCGGGCCCCTCGCCGAGCCACACCGTGCCGGCGCTGCCGCGCCCCAGGATCTGGTGGGCGGTGTACCGGCTGCCGATATTCCGTGCCAAGACTGCTCCCTCAGCGGCTGGCGTTGACCCCCGGTCGACAAAGTTACGCGGCGAACGGGGTGTTGCGTGCCCAGGGCGGCGCCAACCTTCACTTCTGCGGGCGAATTGGCCCGCAGAAGTCGACAAGTACACAGAATGAGCGGCGTTACTGGCCGGTAGTACCGCTCGTACCGCTGCCGCCGAGGTCCTCGAACCAGCCGGTGACCTCCGAGATGCCGTCCCCGATGGCCTCCCAGTAGCCCTTGCCCTGGGCGATCCAGTCCTGCAGCGGAGTCAGCTCCCAGATGAGCCAGCCGGCCACGATCAGCAGCACGACGCTGAACAGGCATCCCTTGAGGCAGCCGAGTCCCGGGATGCGCATCGGGTTGGCGCTCCGCTGCCGGGGCCGGCGCGGCTCCGGCTGCTGCGGCGCGGGCTGCTGCGGAGGCGCGTACTGCTGGCGCTGCGGCTGCGGGGGCTGCGGGGGCTGCCGGCGCTGGGGCTGGGCCTGCTGCTGCGGCTGGTAGCGCTGGGGTTGCTGCTGCGGCGGGTACTGCTGGTGCTGCGGCTGCGGGCGCTGCTGCGGGGCCTGCTGCGGCGCCTGCTGGCGCTGGGGCCGGCGGCGCAGCGGGTCCTGGCTCGGGTCGAGGTACTGGACCTGGGTCTGCTCGTTACGGTCCCGGGCCGCCCGGAGCTGGGACTGCCAGGGGTGCGGCTCGTCGGGCTGCGGGGGCCCGTCGGGGCGCGGCGGTACGGGCGGCATCACCGCGGTCGGGTCGGCGTGGCCGCCCCCGCCCGGGGTCTGGGGCAGCACGCTGGTGGGGGCCGCCGGGTCGTACGAGCCCGCGGTGCTCGGCAGCACCTGTGTCGCGTCGGCGGCGCCCGGCGTGCCGGGGACGGCGGCGGGAGCCGGATCGGGGGCGAGCAGCGCGCCGACGCCCTCGGCCGCGGCGATCTGGGCGGAGTTCGCGTGCACCCCGATGCCCGCGCCGACGGTCCGCAGCGCGCGGGCGAGGTTCACGGCGCTGGGCCGCTGGTCCGGGTCCTTGCGCAGGCAGCGCTCGATGACCGTCCACAGCGGTTCGGGAACGGTGCTGGGGCGGCGGGGCTCCTCGCTGAGGTGCCGGTGCAGGACTTCGAGCGCGGTGCCGCCGGCGAACGGCGGACGGCCCGTGACCAGCTCGTACAGCAGGATGCCCGCGCCGTAGATGTCGACGGCGGAGGTCTGGGGACGCCCCTCCGCGGACTCGGGCGCCACATAGGCGGGGGTGCCGACGAACTCGTGCGTCCGGGTCAGTCCCGGGGAGTCCGCGAGGCGCGCGATGCCGAAGTCGGTGAGCATCGGGCGCATCTCGCCGTTGCGCTCGTCGAGCAGCACGTTGGCGGGCTTCAGGTCACGGTGCACGACGCCGTCGGCGTGGCTGGCGGCGAGCGCGTCCGCGATCTGAGCGGTGAGCAGCGAGGCGGCGACAGGGGTGAGCGGGCCGTTCTCACGCAGGTAGCGGTGCAGGTCGGGGCCGTCGACCAGGTCCATCACGAGGGCGAGCAGATCGCCCTCGACGACGAGGTCCCTGGTGCGCACGATGTTCGCGTGCGTGAGCCGCAGGAGCACGGAGCGCTCACGCAGGAACCGCATCACGACGTCCGCGTCGTTGGCGAGCTCCTCCTTGAGCACCTTGATCGCGACGGTCTCGCCGGGCTGCCCGGCGACGGCCGCCTCGGCGCCCGCGGTCTCCCGCTGGCGGGCTCGCCAGACGGTGCCCGTGGCGCCGCGTCCGAGCGGCTCCTCGAGCAGGTACTTGCTGCCGACTGGCCGCACGTCACGCGCTCCCTGCTGATCGTTGTGCTTCGCGGTCCCCCGGGCCCACCCGGATGTTCCGGCCCACTCTAGTGCCGCCGTACGGGGCACCGGCCGGTCGTCCTCCGGCCGTGTCACCGCCGCGGTCACGGGAGAACCGGGAAGACGCAGACTCGGAAGAGTTGGTTGCCGAACGAGTGTGCAGGACCTTCCCGGCAGGACCAAGCAGGCACTTTTACGCCCACACTCGGCCATTCATGATCACTAAGCGGCCACCCCCGGGCGTGTTGTCAGCGGCAGGTGCGAGGATGCCTCCAGCACGGAACCGTGAGGTCGGGAGCCTCACCCTCCGTGACGACCTGTACCGGACGACGCGTCCGTGCCGGGTGGGGGGAATCACAGGGCATTTCCCCTGCCGGGCGCCCCGCGCAGAAGGGACCGCTGACGGCGATGCAGATCCGGCTGACCGTCCTCGCGCCGCGCAGCGGCCAGACCCCGGCGCGCGCCTGCGACGTGCTCGTCACCGCCCCCGCGGGGACGGCTCTCGCGGCCGTCGCCTCCGGCCTGGCCACCGCGGTGGCCGGTCCCGAGGGCTCCCTGGGCGGCGGGGCCACCGTGCTGTACGCGGGCCGGGAGCGCCTCGACCCGCAGCGCTGCTCCCTGGGTGAGCCGCCCCTGGTGGACGGTGCCGTGCTCTCGCTCCAGGTGCCCGGGGAGGACGAGGCGGCGGACGACGCCGTCCCGGCCCAGCTGCACGTGGTCGCGGGACCCGACGCCGGAGGGGTCCATCTGCTGCACGGCGGACGGATCCGGATCGGCCGCTCCGCCGAGGCGGACGTCCCGCTCGACGACCCGGACGTCTCCCGCCTGCACTGCGCGGTGACGGTCTCGGAGGACGGCCGCGTCTCCGTCGCCGACCTCGGCTCGACCAACGGCACCTCGCTGGACGGCACGGAGGTCCGCGACCGTCCGGTGCCCCTCGTGCCGGGCGCCCTGCTCCGGCTCGGTGAGTCCACGCTCCGGCTCACGCCCGGCAGCCGCACGCCCACGCTCACGACGACGCCCGACGGCGAGGGCCATCTGCGGGTGGCCCGGCCGGAGGCGGGCGGCGCCCCGGCTCCGGAGACCGGGGCGGGGCCGGACGGCTTCGCGGACGAGGGGTACGGCCACGCCTACAGCCCCGCCCCCGGGGCCCCCGGCCCCCACCACGACGGGCCGGCCGGACACGACGCCCACCCGGACGAGCCCCTGCCGCCCGTCACCCACGGCCGCGGCACCTCCCTCACGCACGGCGACGCTCCCCGGCGCGGCGGCATAGGCGCCTGGGCGCGGCGCCTGACCGGTGCCAAGGGCGAGCCCGCGCACGAGGCGCCCGCCGGAGCGCCCCCGGCCGGGGGCACCGTCTCCGCCCCCGCCCCGTACGCCGCCTCCACCCCTCTCCGCTCCCGCCCGGCCCCGGCCGGGACCTGGCCCGATCCCGCCACCGTGCTGCTCACCGCTCTGGGGCCGGGCCCCCGGCTGTGGGAGCGCGACCCCGCTCATCCCGAGGCCCTGGTCGTACGCCTCGGGACGACCGAACGCGCCGACCTGCCCGCCGTACCGGTCACCGTGGGACTTCGGGAGGCGGGCTCGCTCGGCCTGGCCGGGCCCCGGGCGCGGCTGTCCGGGCTCGCCCGGTCGGTCGTGGCGCAGCTCGCTGCACTGCACTCCCCCTTCGACCTGGAGATCGTGCTGATCAGCGCGGACCGGGCCCGGAGCGCGGAGGAACGCCGCCGCGAGTGGTCCTGGCTCGGCTGGCTGCCCCATCTGCGCCCCATGCACGGCCAGGACTGCCGTCTCCTCCTGGCGTACGACCGCGAGCAGGCGGGCGCCCGCGCCCACGAGCTGGTGCGCCGCATGGAGGACGGACCGCTGGGACCCGGCTGGTCCAGCGCCGACCGGGCCTCCGTGACCGAGGCCGCTGCCCGGCACACCGGTCCGCACACGGTGGTGATCCTGGACGGGGACCCCGGCTCGGCGGCGCTGCGCGAGACGACGGCCGCACTGGCCGGCGCCGGAGCGGCCTCCGGCATCCATCTGCTCTGCCTGGCCGAGACCCCGGCGGCCTCCCCGACCTCCCCGGTCACCGCGACCTACGACAGCGCGTGCCGGGCCTCGATCGCCTTCCGCGAGTGCGGTGCGGTCGCCATGCTGAGCGGCGATGTCGCGACCGCTCTGCGGCTGCTGCGCACGGCCGGCGGCCAGGCGGCCGGCCATGGCACCGTCGCCGCGGTGGACGCCGTGTCCGCCGCCTGGGCCGAGCGCTTCGGGCGCGCGCTCGCCCCGCTGCGCGACGAGGGCTCCGCCCCCCTGCCCGGACGGCCCATGGCGGCGGCCCTGCCTCCCTCGGCGCGGCTGCTGGACGAGCTGGGCCTCGCCAGGGCGACCCCCGCCTCCCTGATGGCCCGCTGGGCCTCCACCGCCGAGGAACAGCCGGGCGCCACCGTGCGCGTGGCCGCCCCCTCCGGCGGCGCGGACCTGGACACGACGAGCTCGGGCCGCACGCTGAGCACCGGCCCGCGGGTAGGCGCGCAGCGCGAGTCACCCGACTCCGGGCGCACCCCGTTCCGGAGCGGCGGAGTCACCAGTTCCGGTTCGGGCCGCTCCGCCTATCCCCAGGCGTCCGGAACCGGCGCCCCCAGGATCGGTGCGCAGCGGCGCGAGAGCGAGCCCTCGGCCGCCGGGCCCACGCCGGGCTCCTCCGGCCTCTCCGGGCGGCCCGTGATCGTGCTCGGCGCCGGCCCCCGGGGCCCTCTCGCCGTCGACCTGGCCGACGAGGGGCCGCACCTGCTCGTCGAGGGACCCGCGGGCAGCGGGCGTACGGAGCTGCTGCGTGCCGTCGCCGCCTCCCTGGCCTCCGCCGCCCGGCCCGACCGGCTCGGCATCCTGCTCATCGACGGGGCGGGCGGCGACGGGCTGGCTCCCTGCACGGAGCTGCCGCACGTCTTCACGCGTCTGGTGGCCTCCGACCCCGTACGGATGCGGGAGTTCGCGCAGGCGCTGGGCGGCGAGCTGAAGCGCCGGGCGGAGCTGCTCGGCGGGCTGGACTTCACCGCGTGGCACGCCCGCCACGAGGAGGCGCAGACACGCACCGGCCGCCGCGGCACGGGCCCGGCCGAACAGCGCGGCGACATCGAGTCGCCCGCCAGCGGCACCCTGCGGCTGCGGCCCGCCTCGGCACGGCCCGTCGACCCCGGACCCTCCCCGCTGCCCCGGCTCGTCGTCCTGGCCGACGACTTCGACGCCCTGGTCGCCCCGGCCCTGGGCAGTCCCGGCCGCCCGTCCGCCGGGTCCGTCGTGCGGGTGCTGGAGGCCGTGGCCAGGGAGGGCGAGCGGCTCGGGGTCCATCTGGTCGCCACCTCCGGCCGCCCGGACCGCACGGAGGACACGGAGCTGGCCCGGGGCGCACGGCTGCGCATCGTGCTCGACCCGCCCGTCGTGCCGCCGTCGCCGGACGAGGCCTCGCCGGGCCGGGGACGGCTCGGGCATCCGGACGGAAGGGTCACGCCGTTCCAGGGCGGCCGGGTCACCGGGCGCATCCCGCGCACGGCGACGCTGCGCCCGACCGTCGTCCCGCTGGAGTGGGAGCGGATGGGCGATCCCCCGGCCCGCCGGCCGGTCCGTGAGCTGGGCAACGGACCCACCGACCTGGCCCTGCTGGCCAGCGCCCTGGAGCGTGCGGCCCGCTCGGTGAACGCCGACCGGCTTCCCCCGCTGCTCCCTTCCCAGCCCTGAACTCACCTGTGTTTCCGGCGCACTGACATGACGTCACGGCCGGATCACGATCTCTACGGTGAGGCTGATAGCGGTATTGCGGCACCTGTTGGCCCGGCGTAGGACTGTGTGCACGGACGACAAGTTGAACCGCCCGATGGGAGACGTGAGCGGCGCCGGACGGTCCTGCCGTCGGTACCGGTCCGCAGACACGGGCGCACAGGAGAGACGGGGCAAGGGATGCGCAGAACCCTTCGAATGCGTAGAGCCGCAGTGGTGTTCACGGCGATCGGGGCGCTCGCCCTCACCGGTTGCGGCGGCGACGGGGACGGCGAGGACAAGGCGGGCGAGGGATCCGGAGGCAAGAGCCCGGACAGCGCCTCGACGGTGACCCTGCCGAAGCTGGACGGCCAGAAGCTGTCGGTCGCGGCGGTCTGGACCGGCCCCGAGCAGGCCAACTTCACCAAGGTGCTCGACGAGTTCGAGAAGCGCACGGGGGCGAGCGTCACCTTCGTCCCGGCGCAGGACCCGATCGTCAACTTCCTCGGTACGAAGATAGCGGGCGGCCAGCCGCCGGACGTCGCGATGATCCCGCAGGTGGGGGCCATCCAGCAGGCGGTGGCCAAGAAGTGGGCCAAGCCCGTCGGCGCCGAGGCGCGGGCGCAGCTGGGCCAGAACTACGCGAAGGTCTGGCAGGACCTCGGCTCGGTCGACGGCACGCAGTACGGCGTCTACTTCAAGGCCGCCAACAAGTCCCTGATCTGGTACAACGCCAAGGCGTTCGAGAACGCGGGCGCGAGCGAGCCGAAGACCTGGAAGGACTTCCTCGCCACGGCGGAGACGGTTTCCGCCTCCGGTGTCACCCCGGTCTCGGTCGGCGGCGCAGACGGCTGGACCCTCACCGACTGGTTCGAGAACATCTACCTCTCCCAGGCCGGGCCGGAGAAGTACGACCAGCTGGCCAAGCACGAGATCAAGTGGACGGACCCGTCCGTCAAGGACGCGCTGACCACCCTCGCCGAGCTCTTCGGCAAGCCGAGCCTGATCTCCGGCGGCGCCGACGGCGCGCTCCAGACCGAGTTCCCCGTGTCCGTCACGCAGACGTTCACCGGCGGCGACCAGCCCAAGGGCGCGATGGTGTTCGAGGGTGACTTCGTCTCCATCAACATCGCCCAGACCGAGGCGAAGATCGGCACGGACGCCAAGGTCTTCCCGTTCCCGGCGGTGGGCGCGGAGTCCCCCGTGGTGACCGGCGGCGACGCGGCCGTGGCGCTGAAGGACGGTGAGGGCGCCCAGGCGCTGCTGACCTGGCTCGCCTCGACGGACGCGGCGCAGATCTGGGCGGAGGCCGGCGGCTTCATCTCGCCCAACAAGTCCCTGGACGCGGCGTCGTACCCCAACGACGTGCAGCGCACGATCGCCGAGGCGCTGATCGCGGCCGGCGACGACGTCCGCTTCGACATGTCCGACCAGGCCCCGCAGTCGTTCGGCGGGACCCCCGGCAAGGGTGAGTGGAAGACGCTCCAGGACTTCCTGAAGAACCCGAAGGACATCGCGGGGACCCAGGCGAAGCTGGAGTCCGACGCGGCCAAGGCGTACACGAGCTGACGGGATGACCACAGTGAAAACGGGGGGCGCGGAGACCGCGCCCCCCGCCGACAAGCGTCCTGGTCCGAGCGCGACGGCGCGCACCCTCAGAAGCGTGACCGGCACCCGCAGGGTCGTCGCGGCGGCCTTCCTGCTGCCGGCCCTCGTCCTGCTGGGCGCCCTCGTCGTCTATCCGATCGTCTACTCCGTCTACCGCTCGTTCCTGGATCAGGCGGGCACGGGCTTCGTCGGCCTGGACAACTACAAGGAGCT
Organism: Streptomyces argenteolus; assembly: GCF_042902585.1. Classification (GTDB taxonomy): domain Bacteria; phylum Actinomycetota; class Actinomycetes; order Streptomycetales; family Streptomycetaceae; genus Streptomyces; species Streptomyces argenteolus. The sequence continues at coordinate 50,622 of NZ_JBIBEG010000002.1, read as the reverse complement.
GTTCACCGACGACACCATCCGGACCGCGGTCAAGAACAACGCGATCTGGGTCGTGTTCGCACCCACGGTCTCCACGGCACTGGGCCTGATCTTCGCGGTGCTGACGGAACGGATCCGCTGGGGCACGGCGTTCAAGCTGATCGTCTTCATGCCGATGGCGATCTCGATGCTGGCCGCGGGCATCATCTTCCGGCTGGTGTACGAGCAGGCACCCGAACGCGGCGTCGCCAACGCCGTGGCGGTGGGCGTGCACGACACGTTCGCGCAGTCCTCGGGCTTCCCCAAGGCGCATCCGCTGCCCGTCCATCCGCTGAAGGCGGGCGGCGGGGGTTCCTTCGTCACGAAGGAGACCGTGCGGGCCGGACAGCCGGTCAGCCTGCCGCTGGTCGGCGTGGTCCCGGCGAAGATGCCCGGCGACGCGCAGCCGGCGAAGGTGCCCGACGCGTCCGGTGACGGGATCACGGGGACGGCCTGGCTCGACTTCACCAAGGGCGGCGGCGGCAAGCCGAACGTCGTCGACCCGAAGGAACTCGGGCTCAAGGGCATCACCGTCGAGGCCGTCAGGGACGGCAAGGTGGTCGCCTCGGCCACGGCGGGAGCCGACGGGGTGTTCACCCTGCCCGCCTCGGCGGACGGGGCGCAGCTGCGGCTGCCGGCGGACAACTTCCGGGAGCCGTACAACGGGGTCGACTGGCTCGGCCCGTCCCTCGTGACGCCCGGGATCATCGGCAGCTACGTCTGGATGTGGGCCGGTTTCGCGATGGTGCTGATCGCGGCCGGTCTGGCGGGTCTGCCGCGCGAACTGCTGGAAGCGGCCCGGGTGGACGGCGCGAACGAGTGGCAGGTGTTCCGGCGGATCACGGTGCCGATGCTGGCGCCCGTGCTCGCGGTGGTCCTGGTCACGCTGATGATCAACGTACTGAAGATCTTCGACCTGGTCTTCATCATCGCGCCCGGCTCCTCGCAGGACGACGCGAACGTCCTGGCCCTGCAGCTCTACCGCTCCTCGTTCGGCACGGACGCGGATCTCGGGGTCGGCAGCGCCATCGCCGTACTCCTGCTGCTGCTGGTGATCCCGGTGATGCTGTTCAACATCCGCCGCATTCGGAAGGAGGGACGCCGATGACGACGCCGGCAAAGACCGCCGGGGCCTACCAGTCCCTCGCCGCGCGGATCGCCGCACGGGCCGGTGGCGGTGTGATGCGGGTCTTCCTCGTCCTGGTGGGCCTGTTCTGGCTGATGCCGACCATCGGCCTGCTGCTCTCCTCGCTCCGCGGGGCCGAGGACATCGCGGCGACGGGCTGGTGGAAGATCTTCACCGCCCCGTCCGAGCTCACCTTCGCCAACTACCAGCGGCTGCTGGAGAACTCGGTCATCACCGACTCCCTGTTCAGCACGGTGATGATCACCGTCCCGACCACCTTCCTGGTGGTCGTGATCGGCTCGCTCGCCGGTTACGCCTTCGCCTGGATGGAGTTCCCCGGGCGCGACTGGTGGTTCCTGGTGGTGGTGGGGCTGCTGGTGGTCCCCGTGCAGGTGGCGCTGATCCCGGTCTCCGAGCTCTTCGGCACCCTCGGGATCTTCGAGACGACGTTCGGCGTGATCATGTTCCACACGGCGTTCGGCCTGCCGTTCGCCATCTTCCTGCTGCGGAACTTCTTCGCCGAGATCCCCCGGGAACTGCTGGAGGCGGCTCGGCTGGACGGCGCGGGCGAGATCCGGGTGTTCACCAGGGTGGTGATGCCGCTCGGCGGGCCCGCGATCGCCTCGCTCGGGATCTTCCAGTTCCTCTGGGTGTGGAACGACATGCTGGTCGCCCTGATCTTCGCGGATTCGGATTCTCCGCCGATCACCGTGGCGCTCCAGCAGCAGGTCCGCCAGTTCGGCAACAACATCGACGTGCTGGCGCCCGGCGCCTTCGTGTCGATGGTGATCCCGCTCGCGGTGTTCTTCGCCTTCCAGAGGCAGTTCGTCTCCGGGGTGATGGCGGGCGCCGTCAAGTAGACGAGACGGCGAAGCACATACGTTCGTCAACATCAGGGCGGCCCTTTCACTCGCGATCGGGCCGCCCTACCTCGTGTTTCCCCCGAATGCCACGTCCGGCGTAACCAAGTCACTCCATCGGCCGTTTGCGGGCCACCTGCCCGCCCGCGAGCGAACCCCTGGATGTGTTGTGCCCCGGTTCAGTGTCATCGTGCCCGCGTACCGGGTCCAGGCGTATCTGCACGCGTGTCTCGACTCCGTGCTGAACCAGTCGTTCAAGGACTACGAGATCATCGTGGTCGACGACTGCTCACCGGACGCCTGCGGCCCGATCGCCGACGAGTACGCCGTCCGCGACCCCCGGGTCGGCGTCGTCCATCTGCCCGTCAACTCCGGTCTCGGACCTGCCCGGAACGCCGGCATGGCCAGGGCGACCGGAGACTACCTGCTGTTCCTCGACGGCGACGACACCCTCACCCCGGAGGCGCTCCAGGCCGTCGCCGACCGGCTGGACGCCACCGGCGGCCCCGACGTCCTGGTCTACGACTACGCCCGTACGTACTGGTCGGGCGAGAGCGTGCGCAACGTCTTCGCCCACCACCTCGCCGAGACCGGCCCGCCCTCGTTCCGGCTGGCGGACCGCCCGGAGCTGCTCAAGGTCCTGATGGTCGTCTGGAACAAGGCCTACCGCCGCGAGTTCGTCGAGGCCGAGGGCTTCACCTTCGCCCCCGGCTACTACGAGGACACCCCCTGGACCTACCCCGTGCTGATGGCCGCGGGGTCGATCGCCGTCCTGGACAGGGTCTGCGTCGGCTACCGCCAGCGCCGCCGGGGCAACATCCTCTCCACCACCACCCACCGGCACTTCGACGTCTTCGACCAGTACGACCGCGTCTTCGCCTTCATCGACGCGCGCCCCGAGCTCGCCTCCTGGCGGCCGGTGATGTTCCGCCGCATGCTCGACCACTTCTCGACCCTCTACACCTCCCGGGGCCGGCTGCCGCGCGGCACCCGCGCCCGGTTCTTCCGCATGGCGCGCGCCCACTGCCGCCGCTACCGCACGCCCGGCGCCCCGGTGCCCCGCCGCGCCCGGCTGCGGCACGCCCTCTTCCGGCTGGGGGCCCACCGCACCTACCGCGCGCTGTGGGCGGCACAGCGGCTGCGCGGCCGGCTGGGACGTCTGGCCGCCACCGCGCACCGGGCGGCACGCGGCGCGGCGCTCCAGCTGCACTACCGCGTCCAGCTGCGGCTCCCCCTGCGCCCGGGCGACGCGGTGTTCGCCGCCTACTGGCACCGCGGCTACACCTGCAGCCCCGCCGCGCTGGAGGCGACCGCCAGGGCCCTCGTCCCGGGGCTGCGCACCTCCTGGATCTGCCGCCCCGAGGACGCCCGTACGGTGCCGGACGCGACCCGTGTGCTGCACCCCGGCACGGCCGCCTACTGGACGGCGCTGGCACGCTCCAAGTTCCTCGTGAACAACGTCAACTTCGACCGCAGACTCGTGAAGAGACGCGGGCAGATCCTGCTCCAGACCCACCACGGCACCCCTCTGAAGACGATGGGCACCGATCTCGTGCACCGCCCGGCGGCGGCCGGCTCCATCGACTTCGAGCAGCTGCTGCGCAACGTCGACAAGTGGGACTTCTCGCTCTCCGCCAACCAGCACTCGACGCTCGTCTGGGAACGCACCTACCCCTCGGGCTACACCACGCTGGAGTACGGCAGCCCGCGCAACGACGTCTTCCACCGCACCGGCCCCGAGGAGACCGCCAGGCTGCGCGAGCTCCTGGGCGTCCCGGCCGGCAGCACCGCCCTGCTGTACGCCCCGACGCTCCGCGACTACCGGCGCACCCAGCACCACTCCCTGGACCTGGAGCAGCTCGTCCGGGTCCTGGGCCCGCACTACGTGGTCCTGACCCGCTCCCACTATCTGGAGGCGACGTCCCACGGCGCCCCCGGGCACACCGCGCACCCCCGGATCATCGACGTCAGCGCCCACCCGTCCGTCGAGGAGCTCTGCCTCGCGTCGGACGGCCTGATCACGGACTACTCCTCGCTGATGTTCGACTACGTCAACCTCGACCGTCCGGTCGTCCTGTACCTGGAGGACGCACAGGCGTACGAGGCGACGCGTGGCACGTACTTCGATCCGGCCGCGTTCCCGCCCGGGGCGGTCGCCCGCGATCAGGAGGAGCTGCACGAGATCTTCACCACCGACCACTGGCGCGGGCCGCGTTCCACGCAGCGCCGGGCCGCCTTCCGGGCGCGCTTCTGTCCGTACGACGACGGGCACGCGTCGGAGCGGGTGGTGCGCCGGGTCTTCCTGAACGACACCTCGGGGCTGCCGGTGCCCACCCCGGTGACGGGCCGGGGACCGAGCGGGGTGCCCCGGCAGGTGCCGGTACGGGAGTACACCAACGGCTGAGGCCCGCGGCCCCGGGCGCCGCGGCGTCCGGGGCCGCGAGGGTGCCCGGGGCCGCGGTGCTCTCGGCCAGGGACCCTCAGCGCTCCAGGAACGCGAAGAGCTCTTCCCAGCGGCGCATGATCTCCGCCTCGGAGAACCGCTGGACGTTGGTACGCGCCCGGTCCCCCATGGCGTCCCGCATCCGGGGGTTGCCGCTGAGCCTCAGCAGCCGGTCGGCGAGCGCCCCGATGTCGCCCGCGGGCGCGAGGAGACCGTCCTCGCCGTCACGCACGATCTCGCGTACGCCCGGCGCGCAGTCGAACGCGGCGCACGGCAGGCCGCTCGCCATCGCCTCCATCAGCGCCAGCGGGAAGCCTTCCCCGCGCGAGGACTGGACGAAGACGGAGGAGGCGGCCAGCGCCCCCGGCACGTCGTCCGTGCGCCCCCGCCAGCCGACCGAGCCGTCCAGCCCCAGCCGGGTGCACTGGGCCCTGAGCTGCGCCTCGTCCTCACCCGTGCCGTGGATGTCCAGCCGCCAGCCGGGCCGTTGCGGAGCCACCAGAGCCCAGGTGTCCAGGAGCATGTCGATGCCCTTCTGGTCGGTGAGCCTGCCGACGCTCGCGACCGACTTCTCGCGGCGCGGGGAGGGCAGTTCCGGCAGCGCGGCCAGGGCGTTGGGCATGAAGCCGACGTTGTTCATCCCGTCACCCGCCCAGATGTCCGCGTCCTCCTCCGTCAGGACGAGCCAGCGGTCGAGCTGCGCGTAGTGGTTCTTGATCCAGCGGTAGCGGTGGCTCGCCCGCGAGTAGTCGTAGGACTCATGGCTCATCCCGATGACCCGCATCCCGCGGGTGTCCGCCTCGGTGACCCACTCCATCGCCCAGACCTGGCTGACGATCACCACCCCGCCGGGCCGGGCGTCGCGGAAGATCTCCGAGAGCCGCGCGACGGCGCACCGTTTCGCGGCGGCCCGGGCCGCCTCCTTCCTCCGTTCGGCGACGCGGAAGCGGTCCCTCAGCCCTTTCGGCGCCCACGGCGTCGGGGGATGCGCCGGGTAGAGCGCGGTGACGGGGTAACCGGGCGGGTCGGGCAGGGCCATCTTCCGCTCGGCCTCGTGGATGCCGACGGTGTGCACACGGTGGCCGGCCTCCTGGAACAGCTGGGCGGTCCGGTGCATCCAGCCCGTCACCCCGCCGAGTTCGTCGGTGCTGTTGGAGACGATGAACACGTCGCGGCTGCCGCTCATCGGCGGGCCTCCCCGGTGCGGGCGGAACGGGACGGGACGAGGTGGCGGGCGAAGACCGTGTCGACGACGGCGCGTGCCGCGTCCCCCCGGTCGAAGGCGCCGAACTCCGCGGCGAACGCCGCTCGCGCCTCCTGGTACCCGGCATCCGCGCTCTTCAGCCGGGCCAGCACGCCGAACAGCTCCTCCTCGGTCGTGGTCACCGGCCCTGGTGCCTTCTCCCGCAGGTCGAAGTAGCTGCCGCGCTCGGCGGCGTACGCGTCGAGGTCGGGCGCGAACAGCACGATCGGGCGGTCCAGGAGCGCGTAGTCGAACATGATCGACGAGTAGTCGGTGACCAGCACGTCGGCGAGTGCCAGCAGTTCGCTGACGTCGTGGTGGCGCGAGACGTCCACCACCGTCCCGGGCGGACAGGCGGGCAGGCTCGCCGCCTCCAGGTAGTGCGCCCGCACCAGCAGCGTGCAGGTGTCACCGAAGCGCTCCGCGAAGCGTGCCGCGTCCAGCAGGAGCCGCTGGCGCCTGCGCCTGCCCGGCCCGCCCCGGAAGGTCGGCGCGTACAGCACCACCGTGCGGTGGTCGGACAGCCCCAGCTCGGCCGCGAGCGGCGGACGCGGCAGGCGCCCCTCCGTCTCGTCCCTGACACGCGCCGCGACCAGCGCGTCGTTGCGCGGGTAGCCGGTGCGCAGCAGGCTCTCCTCGGGCAGCCGGTAGGCCCGGGCCAGGGTCGCCACGTCGTGCTCGGAGCGGACGAGGAAGTGGTCGAAGCGGCGTACGGCCTGCTGGAGCCGCTCCCGCTGCGGGGCGTTCTGGAGGCGCACCCGCGTCTCGTCGAAGCCCATGCGCTTGTACGCCGAGCCGTGCCAGGTCTGCAGGTAGGTGGTGCCGGACGGCTTGTCCAGGTGCTGGGGGAAGCCCTGGTTGTCGACCCAGTACTCCGCCCGGGCCAGGGCCCACAGATACCGCCAGGACCAGCGGCGCACGAGCCGGGCGTCCTTCGGGAAGCCCTCCGGGGAATCGGCGTACGCCCATACGGCGCGCAGCGGCAGCCCCCGCGCCCGCACCTCCTCGTGGACGGCCCGGGGGCTGTCGCCGTAGCAGGTGCCCATGTGGCTCTCGAAGACCACGGAGCCCTTGCGTACGGGGAGCCGGAGCAGCCACGTGGAGTAGACGGAGACCTTGAAGCCGCGGGCTTGCAGCCGGTCCCGGCGCTTGGCCAGGGCCCGCAGCAGGAGCCTGGCCCGGCGGGCGGGACGGAAGTGTGTGGCGTAGTGGACCAGGCGCCGGGCCGTGCGGGCGGGGCGGCGGCGCGCTTCCAGCCGCAGGGCCAGGTGGTCCCGGAGGGTGACGTAGGGCTGCCAGGTGTCCCCGGTCAGCCGCCCCAGCCGGGGCCGGGCCGGAGAGCCGTGCGCAGGGCCGACCAGGTCGTGGGCGGCGAAGAGATCGCTGACCGAGCGGGTCCGGCCGTCCTCCACCACCATCCGGGCGTCCCACACCGTGTCCCGGGGACCGAGGGCACGCAGCAGGCGGGTGAGGTCGGTGCGGGTGGACCAGGCGATCCCGGTGGCATCGGCCCTCAGCTCGTCGACGGGGGCACGGAAGGCGCGGGATCCGTCGCGTACGCGGAACTCCAGATGGGCCGTGAGGGGGCCGTCCGGGTCGGGCCCGGTGTGCGACGGCAGGACGAGCCGGCCCGCGAGCCGGACCCCGTGGCCGTCGGCCTCGTAGCGGGTGAGCCTGTTCATCAGCTTCAGCTCACCGAACGGGCGGTACTGGTGGCCGAGTTCCGTCACGTCCAGCACGGGATCGGGGCCCCCGGGCCAGTACACCCGCCCGTCGTCGCCCACGGAGAGGGGCGCGGTCACCGTGCCGCGCCTGCGCAGCGCGTAGGCCGCGGCCAGCACCCCCTCGGCGTCGCCCCGCTCCAGCAGCCGCACCCCGACCCGCTCGACGGGCGGGAGCGTGAGCAGGGCCCGGTCCGCCACGCAGCCGGGCAGCACCCGCGCGGCCGTCGCGGCGATCCGGCCGCGCTCGGCGGCGGGCAGGCACGGCCAGTCACGGACCAGGGGCACGAGGTGGTCGACGAGGAAGGCGCGGTCCCGCTCCTCGCGCACCTCGGCCAGCCCCTGCGCCACCAGCACATGGCAGACCCGCCGGTGCGCCTCCACGAGACCGGCCAGATCCCGCCCGGCGTCCGGCACGGCCCGGCCGTTGACGATCCGGCGGCGTACGAGCGCGATCCGGCCGACGACGGCGGCGGCCAGCGGCCCGAACAGGATCTCGCTGTGGGTGAGGTCCTCGTCGTAGCGCAGTCCGTGCCGCTCCACCGCCTGGCGCCGCAGGCAGAACCCGGTCACCAGGGCGTCGTGCACGGCGAGTTCGGGGGCCTCGGCGAACCGGGCGACGGTCCGGGAGCGGACGAACAGCGTGCGCTGCCAGGCGGGTTCGCGTTCCTTCGTGTCCTCACCGGTCAGCCGGGTCCAGCGCCCGGCGACCAGGTCGGCCCCGGTGCGCGCCCCGGCCTCCCAGAGGTTGCGGCAGGCGTGCGGATGGAGGCGTTCGCCCTCACCGAGCACGAGGACGTAGGTACCCCGTGCCGCGTCCGTACCCGCGTTGCGCAGGGCAGCCGCGGACCCGGATTCCGCGCCGGCGGCGAGGACCCGGACCCGGTCCGGGTCGCGCCCGGCCAGCGTCTCCGCCTCCGTCCGCAGCCCTCCGGGCACGCCGGCGGGCAGGACGACCAGGGCCTCGACGGAGCGCATGCTCTGGTCGAGCACGGACTCCACCGACGCCCGCAGGGCCTCCCGTCCGCCGTCCGGCGCGGTGATCACACAGCTGAAGTCGGGGGTGTTCATGCCTGGGCCCCCTTCAGCATCCGGTCCACGACCTGGGCCGCCGCCGTCCCGTCGTCGAGGTCGCAGAAGGTCTCCCGGAAGCGGGCGTAGGCCTCGCGGTGCCCCGCGGTCGCCGCGTCCGGGTCGCGCAGCGCCTCCACGACCCCTGCCGAGTCGGGGATCAGCGGGCCGGGTGCCTGGTTCTCGAAGTCGAAGCAGAAGCCGCGCAGGGTGTCGCGGTAGTGCTCCAGGTCGTACGTGTGGAAGAGCATCGGCCGGCCCGTCTGCGCGAAGTCGAACATCAGGGACGAGTAGTCCGTGACGAGCACATCGCTGATCAGCATCAGCTCGGCGACGTCGGGGTGGCGCGAGACGTCACGGACGAAGTCGCTCTCCGGGACGCTCCCGCCGACCAGGTAGTGACGGCGCACCAGCAGCACGTGGTCCTCACCCAGCGCCTCCCGGGCCTGTTCCAGGTCCAGCTGGAGATCGAGGCCGTACCGCCCGCTCTGCTTGGGCCGGTCCTCGCGCCACGTGGGGGCGTACAGGACGATCCGCTTGCCCTCCGGTACGCCGAGGGACTGCCGGACCGCGGCGGCGATCTTCGAACGGTCGGGGGCGTACAGCACGTCGTTGCGGGGATAGCCGCACTCCAGTACCTCGCCGGTGTGCCCGAAGGCGCGGCGCAGCACGGGCGTGGAGAAGCTGTTCGGCGAGACGAGCACGCTCCACTGGGCGGCGCGCCGGGGCATGGACGCCATGTACGCGGCGTCCGCGTACGCGGTGCCCTCCAGGTCCCGGCCGATGCGCTTGAGGGGGGTGCCGTGCCAGGTCTGCACGACGAACTGGCCCTCGGCGCGCTCGAACCACTCCGGCAGCTGGGTGTTGGTGACGATCCACCGGCTGCGGGCCAGCGCCTCGTGCCACTCGGCGCTGTGCAGGGCCACCGCGCGGACCCCCGCGGGCACGGCCGCCTGCTGGTCCCGCACCACCCAGAGGTGCTCGACATCGGTGTCGCGGCGGGCCAGTTCCTCGTGCACGGCCCGGGGTGAGTCCGAGTACTGCCGCCCGTCGAAGCTGGAGTACAGCACCGCGTCCCGGAGCTCCCGCCCGCGCGCGCCGGCGTACGCGGCGCGCAGCAGCCGCTGTCCGTACGGCCCGCGCTCGGCGAGCGGCAGGGCGCTGCCCGACTCCAGGCAGAGCCGGTCGTGGAAGCGCCGCTCCAGGGTGAAGCGGCGCCCGGCCGTCTCGCGGTGCAGCGGCAGTCCGGCGTGCAGCTGGGGCACCAGCCGCAGCGGCAGATAACGCTCCGGATCCGTCTCGCCCGGTGCGCGGAGGAAGGGGTACCACCGGCCCTCGGCGAGCGGGAGGGTGCCGCCCGCTCCGGGGACCGCGCCGGGGGCGAACTCCGTGCGGAACCTGTCCCCCACACGCTCCACGGCGACGGCGGTCTCCTCCTGGTGGCCGCTGTGCCGCAGGACCAGCTCGTCCGGGCGGTCCCGCCCGGCGGGGAAGGTCCACTCCAGGAGGAGGCGGTCCTCGTCCGTCCAGAAGGCGCGCGCGACGACGGGCGCCACGGCCCGGTCGACGAGCACCAGGTCACCCGAGGGGTTGGGGGCGGCGTACACCTCACGGCCGCCGGCCAGCGGATAGCGCCCCGCGTCCGTCTCCGGGCGGGCGGCGACCGTCAGCCTGCGCGCCCCGCCGACCAGCTGGACGCCCCAGTCGCCGTCGGCGCCCGCGAACGCCGCCAGCGGGACCTCGGCGAGGAGGGTCCGCCCGTCCGTGCTCCCGTCCGTGCCGCCCTCCGCGACCAGGGGCACGTCGCGGGTCGTCCGTGTACGCCACTCCTGGAGCCGCAGCGTCTTCGGAGTCTCCCCGCACAGCAGCCGCACCGCGATCCGGATGGCGTCCCCGCCCTCCGTGGGAGCGTGACCGGCCAGCACGGCGTCGATCCGTTCGGCGCGCAGCTCCAGCTTGTTGCCGGAGAGCAGCGGGACCACCCGGGTGCGCTCGTCGACGTACCGCACGGCGGGCGGAGCCGGATTGCCGAGCAGCCGCATCGGGCCCCGCCGGGGGCGGCCCGCCCCGGCCACGACGGATTCCAGCTTCCAGACGGTCCGGGCGCCGGGGGCGGCGTTCCGGACGGCGAGCCGGCGGGGGTCCACGACGGTCTCGAAACCGGACCGCTCGTAGCGGTGCAGCGAGCGGCCCGACCTGGCCGCCGCCTCGTCCGTCACCGTCCGCCGCAGCCGGAGCGGGAGCACCCGCCGGCCGGCCCTCAGCCAGCCGGCCCCGGCCGACCTGCCCGGAGCGTTGCGGACGTACGCGTACCCCTTGAGGTGCAGCAGCCCGTCCCGCCACACGGCCTCGGTGAGGTGCGCGTGCACGGGGAGGTCCTCGGCCGACAGGGCGGTGACCCGGCGCGGGAGCGGCCCCTCGATCCCCGGGTGGTGAGCACGGGGACGCAGCCTGCCACGCACGTGGAAGGTGTCGCGGTCGGTGGACTCGTGGGCCAGGAGGGCGAGCAGCTCCGCCAGCCTGCGCTCCCGGATGAGCTGCCACCGGACCCTCAGATGGAGCGGCAGCCCGTCCAGGACGGCCGGGTCGACCGTGTCGGCGAAGGCGTTGGCGTGGGTGAGGAAGGCCTCGTGAAAGCTCTCGTCGCCGTCCGGGAGCGCCTCGATGAAGAGCCACAGGTCACCGGAGAGCGCGTGCTCGTCGTAGCGCCGCTTCGCCTCCGTCATCCCCCGGTCCGCGAGGAAACGGCTGACGGTGGAGACCGCCGTCACCCGGTCGCGGATGCCCCGGGCCACCGCCCGCCGCGTCGTGATCGAGCCGTCGCGGTCCCGCCAGTGGTAGACCGGCGCCTCGACGACGTCCACCCCGCGGGCCAGGAAGTGGGCGGGCAGCACCACGGCGATGTCCTCGTACAGGACACCGGCCGGGAAGGCGAAGGCGTGCTCGTCCCAGAAGGACCTGCGGAACACCTTGTTGCACGCGATGCGGTCACCGAGCAGGATCCAGTCCCGGGTGACGTGCGTGGCCCTGCGCGGCCTCTCCATCGGTCTGCGGAACATCGGGGACTGTTCCAGGGCGCCCCCGGGCCGGAGCCTGAGCACGTTGCCGGTCGCGAAGTCCGAGCCCGATGCGTCCAGTTCACCGAGCATCCGGGCGAAGGCCGCCTCGGGGACGACGTCGTCGCTGTCCACGAAGGCGAGGAACTCGGCATCCGGATGGGCCTGCCCCGCACCGGCGTTGCGCGCGGCGCCGAGCCCGGCGTTCTTCTGCCGGATCAGCCGGAAGCGCGGGTCACGGCGGGCGAACTCCAGCGCCACATCGGCGCTGCCGTCCGTCGATCCGTCGTCGACCATCACGACTTCCAGGTCCCCCATGGTCTGTCCGGCGAGCGAGTCCAGGCACTCTCCTAGGTACTCCTCGACGTTGTAGAGCGGGACGACGACGGTGAGACGGGGTGCCATGGCTCTGCGCACGATCCTTCCGGACGGACTGACGGACTTCCTCTGTATGGAACGAGCCCCGTGCCGGGGAGGCACGGGGCTCATCAACGGGGGCCGCCCGCTCAGGGCTTGACGGCGATACGGCCCTCGTCCATGCGCAGCAGCAGGAGCCGTTCGCCGGTCTCCTCCAGGAACTCGTCGACGGCCTGACGTGAGCCCTGCCAGTACCCGTAGTCGTCGATCAGCAGCACCCCGCCGCTGACCAGACGGCCGTACAGGTGCTGGAGTTCGTGCTTGGTCGACGCGTACCAGTCGGTGTCCAGCCGAAGGATGGAGATCTGCTCCGGCGCCTGCTCCGGAACGGTGTCCTCGACCTTGCCCCGCACGTAGTGCACCCGGTCCTTCGGGTAGGGCACCTGCTCGAAACCGGCCTGTACGTCCTCCAGCGAGGCCACCGCCCAGATCGGCCGGTCCTTGGACTGGGCGTCCAGCAGTTCCCGGGCCGGCCTGCCGTCACGCCGCAGGTCCTCGGCGGTGGGCGGGGTCATGCCCTCGTACGTGTCGAAGAGGTACAGGTCACGGCTGGTCTCGCCGAGCGAGAGCAGCGTCTTCGCGCAGGCCTGCATGGAACCGCCGCGCCACACCCCGCACTCCACGATGTCCCCCGGGATGCCGTGCTTGACGACGTGCCGGGTCGCGAGCACGAAGGCGTTGAGCCGCTCGGGAGAGGTCATCGTGTACGGCTTGACCGCACGGATGATGTCCTTCGCCTCGTCGTCGTAGTCCACGGGGAGCTGCGGCGGCTTCTTCGCCGCGGCCGTCCGGGCGGCCGGCTTCGCGGCTGCGACGGGGACGGCGGCGGGGGCGGGCCGGGGAGCGGGCAGGGTCGCGCGCCTGAGCTGGTATCCGGTGAGTTGCTGAAGGACGCCGTTGACGGCGTTGCGCCAAGCCATGGGGCGGGACAGTACGCGCGTTATGCGGCTCATGTCATCTTTCGTCAACCTGTCGTTGATGGGGCCGTACGGGTGTCCGGACGCCCGCACCGCTCCCGGCCGTCCAGGGGGCGCGGCAGGGGCACCCGGTCCACCCCGCCGACCCGGTTGGCCCACCACACCGCCGTCTCCCGCACCGCGAACATGGTGAGCCGGGGATACCGCGCCGGCCTGCGGAAGACCCCGACGGAGTCGCCCCAGTAGGCGGCCTTGGCGTCGATGGACCGGTAGTCGTGCCAGATCCCCTTCGACGGCGGGAAGTCCGTGTACGCCTCGCGGAGTTCGAGTCCCGAGTGGGCGGCCATCGCACGGAACCCGTCGGGGTAGTAGCGCCAGCAGTCCTGGGCGTCGTGGACGTGGCCGCGCGAGGGAGCGGTGATGAAGGCGTGGCCGCCGGGCTTGAGGACGCGGGCGATCTCCATCATCGACACCCAGAAGAAGGGGATGTGTTCGAACGCCTGCCCGGACAGCACCACATCGGCGCTGCGGGACTTCGCGGGAATCCTGTAGGGCCGCTTCATCACGGCGTCGACGTTGGGGCCGTCGAGGACGTCCACCCCGAAGTAGTCGATGTCGTGGTCCGCGAGCAGGCCCCGGTGGGTGCGGGTCTGCTTCCCGGAGATCCGCGAACCGAGGTCCACCACACGGTGCCTGCGGGTCTTCGGCAGATACTCCTCGATGCAGAGCTGCATCTGCTCGTAGGCGGACCGGTGCATGAGTTTCTCCCGACGTTGCCGTGTGCGCGCGCTGTTGAGCACAACGACGGCGGGACACGGAAGGGGTCGGCCCCGTACGGGTGACCCCTGGTTCAGTCGGAGGACACGCCGAAGACCCGCCGCACCACGCGCTCCGCCGCGTGCCCGTCGTCGTACGGACAGAAGCGGGCGCGGAACGCGGCGCGCAGCGCCTCGGCCTCCGGCGCCCGCCACGCCCCGCTCAGCAGCACCTCACGCAGACCGGCCTCCGTCGTGGCGACCGCCCCCGGGGTGTCGCCCGGGCGGCCCGAGAGCAGGTCGACGTAGGTGCCGCGGGCCGCGCGGTAGGCCTCCCAGTCGGGCGCGTAGGTGATGACGGGCCGGTCCAGGCAGGCGTAGTCGAACATCAGGGAGGAGTAGTCGGTGATCAACGCGTCCGAGGCCAGGCAGAGTTCCTCGACACGCGGATGCCCGGTGACGTCGACGACCCGGTCCCCGGCCGCCGTGCCCGAGGAACGCCCGTAGAAGTAGTGGGCCCGCACCAGCAGCACCCAGTCCGGGCCGAGTTCGGCGGCGAGCCGGTCCAGGTCGAGCCGGGGGAGGAAGCCCGTGCGGTAGTCACGGTGGGTCGGCGCGTACAGCAGCACGGTCGCGCCGGGTGCGATGCCGAGTTCCGCCCTGACCTTCCCCGACAGCTCCGGGGTCGCGGAGCACAGGAGGTCGTTGCGGGGGTAGCCGTAGGGCAGTTGCTCGCATGAGGAGGGGTAGACCCGGTCCCAGATCTCGGTGCTGTGCGGGTTGGCGGAGAGGCTGAAGTCCCACTGGCCCGCATGGGCGGCGATCCGCTCGAAGCTGACACCGTTGGTGAGGGCCGGGTAGGGGCGCTGGTCCAGGCCCATGGTCTTGAGCGGTGTCCCGTGATGGGTCTGGAGGTAGACCTGGCCCGGCCGCTTGGTGAAACCGCCCGGAAAACTGGAGTTGTTGACGAGGTACGTCGCGGTGGCCATGGTCCGCCAGTAGGCGCGGGAGCCCTCGATGACATAAGGCACGTCCGGCGGCATCCGGTCACGGTGGCGGGAGGAGACGACCCACACACCGCGGATGTGCGGGACGAGCTCGCGGGCCTTGGCGTAGACGGCGGCGGGATTGCAGGCGACCCCGCGGTTCCAGTACGCCCCGTAGACCGCGAGACAGGGGTCCAGCGGGCGGTGCAGATCGGCGCGGTACGCGGCACGCATCACCTGGGCGCGCAGCGACTTCCGGCCCGCCCGCGCGGCGCTCCGCGCCCGCGCGCGCCCGGCGAGAGCGGCCCGCCGGGCGCGCTGCGCGGTGTAGCGGCCGGGCAGTCCGGCGGCGCGGAAGAAGGCGGCGCGGTCCCCGGGGGCGATCCGGCCGGGATCGTCGAGGACGGCCGTCAGATGGGCGCTGCGCACCGCGGTGACGCGCGGGTCGCCGCCCGTCTCGGCGGCCAGCCGCTCGTAGGCCTGGACGACGACGAAGTGCGCCCGGTCCCTGGCCGTGGCGGGCGCACCGGTGCCGCGCACGCGGTGGCGGACGCAGATCCGGTCGAGCGTGCCGAGGGTGCCCGCGTCAGCGGCGAGGAGCAGCGCGCGGTGGACGGGCACGACGTCGTCGTAGAGCCCCTCGGTGAAGCGGAGGGCGTGGGCCTCCCAGAAGGCCCGGCGGAAGATCTGGCTCCGGGCGTGCGGGAGGGCGTCGCCCTGCCGCGTCCGGTCCCACAGGTCGATCCGGTCGTGGCCGAGGCGCAGCACGTCGGGTGTGCCGGGGGCCTCGGCGGGTGGGCCTGCCGGGTCGGATCTGCCGGGAGCGTGGGGTGTCAGGCACGCGGCGATCTCCGCTGCCGCTCCTGGCAGCAGCAGGTCCTGCCCGTCGAGGAAGAGCAGATAGCTCCCCCGCGCCGCGCTCGCTCCCGCGTTGCGGGCTGCGCCCCTCTCCCAGGGCCGGTCCAGCGGCAGCACCTGGACCCGGGGGTCCCGCTCCGCGAACTCCCGCGCGATGCCGAGTTCCAGGCCCCCGCCGGGCGCGGTGACGACGATCAGCTCGCAGTCCCCCGCATCCGCCTGTCCCGTCACCGACTCCAGGGCCGCCCTGAGGTACCCCTGAACACGGTGGGCTGTCACGACGACACTGAGGAGCATGGCAGCCGAGCGTAGTGCGGACGGCACGGACCGCCCTACGCGTCTTCACCCGTTCGGGTCAACGGCGTGACCCGAGGCGCTCCCCCGGGTTGAGCCGTACATGAAGCCACTCCTCAGCGTCGTCGTTCCCGTGCACAACGTCGAGGACTACCTGGAGGAGTGCCTCCGTTCACTGGCCGGCCAGTCCCTGGCGGACATCGAGGTGGTGCTCGTCGACGACGGCTCCACGGACGGGAGCGGCCGGATCGCCCGGGACTTCGCGGCGCGCGACCCCCGCTTCCGCTGCGTCCGCCAGTCCAACGCGGGCCTCAGCGCCGCCCGGAACACGGGGATCGCCCACACCACACCGGGCGTTCCGTATCTCGCGTTCGCCGACAGCGACGACGTCGTCGTCCCGGACGCGTACGCACGGATGCTGGCCTCCCTGGAGTCGACCGGCTCCGACCTGGTGACGGGCAACGTGTGGCGGCTGAACGACCGGGGAAGGCAGCAGGCCTGGCAGTACCGCTGGCTGACCGAGGACCGCCCGCGCACCCACATCACCCGCGACGCGCGCCTGCTGGCCGACCGGGTGGCCTGGAACAAGGTGTTCCGGCGGACCTTCTGGGACCGGCACTCCTTCACGTTCCCGGTGGGCAAGCTCTACGAGGACACCCCGGTGATGATCCCGGCGCACTACCTCGCCGGGTCGGTGGACGTGCTGCACCGCCACGTCTACCACTGGCGGGTGCGGGAGGGCTCGATCACCCGGCGGCGTACGGACGTCCGGGGCGTACGCGACCGGATCGCGGCCTGCGAGCAGGTCAGCGCGTTCCTGGCGGACCGCGGGCCCGCGCAGAGGCTGCGCTACGACACGTCCTGCCTGCGGGACGATTTCGTGTACTTCATGGAGGGACTGCCGATGGGCGGCCCCGCCTACCGCTCGGCGTTCATGCAGGACGCCGGCGTCTTCCTCGACCGGGCGGGCGACGCGGCCCTGACCGGATTGCCGGCCGAGGCGCGCATCCGCTGGCAACTGGTGCGGGAGCGCAGGCTCGACGACCTGCTGGCGGTCCTGGAGTTCGAACGGGCCAACGGCGCGGGCACGTTCACCGTCGAAGGGCTGCCGGGGCGGCGGCGCGCCACGCACCCCGGGATCGCGGAGGGCCGGAGCGCGTCGGCACGCCTGGGCCGCGGCGATCTCCCGGCCGTGGCACGCCTGGTGGAGTCGTCCTGGGGCGAGGACGGCCGGCTGCGGCTGCGGGGCTACGCGTACGTCCGCAACCTACCGGCGGCCACGGCCCGGCAGTCGCTGAAGGCGGGGCTCGTGCGGGAGGCGGGGGGCCGGCGGCTGAGGGCCGTGCCGGTCCGCACGGTCCGGACGGACCGGGCCACCGCCGACTCCGGCCAGGAGAGCCACTGTTACGACCACGCCGGCTTCGAGATGGTCCTGGACCCCGGGCGTCTGGGGGCGGGGCGCTGGCTGGTGGGCGTGGTGGTGGCCGGCCACGGCGTCGTGCGGCGGGCGGCCCTGCGCGCCGTGGAGGCGGGTGCGGCGCAACCTCTGGTCCACGACCTGGGCGGGGGCCTGCGCGCGGTGCTCGGCTACCGGGAGGGCCGGCTCGAACTGACCGTGACGCGCCTGCCCGCCCTGGCGGTCGCCCACGACGGCGGGTCCGGCACCCTGCGACTCACCGGCCGGCTGTACGGGGAGACCCGGCCCACCGCTCTCGTGCTCACCCGTGACGGGGCCGCGGAGCACGTCTGCCCGGTGACGTACGAGGACGACGACGGGGATGCGGGCGAGGTGAGCACGGAGGACGGAAGCAGCGGCGCGGGCGGACCCGGCGGCACTGGTGGGCCCGGCGGCGCGGACCGGCGTGACGGCGCGGGCTCCGGCCTCTTCCACGCCCGCGTCCCGCTGTCGGCGCTGGCCGACGGGACGACTACCGCGTCGGCACCGGCCGGACGGACGACCGGCGTCCTGCGGCCCGGGGGGCCCGTGGAGCCCGGCGGGCCCGGCGGGCGTACCGGCGGGCGCTGGCTGGTGGCGCTCCAGGACGCGGACGGCACCCGCGTGCCGCTCGCCGCCGCCCCGGAGCTGCCGCCGCCCGCCTTCGCCGACCCGGCGGGCCGTCTGGTGGTGGAGGTGACCGCCGAACCGCTCGCGGTGAGCGCCGGACCCGCTCCCGCCGGCGGGCTGCGCATCGACGTCCGCGGGGCCTCGTCCGGCGCGCTCGAACTGCGCCACAGCGCCCTCGGCGACACGGTGCCCGTCCCCGTCGAGAGGGGTGACGGGACGACGGAAGGCGCCTTCGCCGCCGTCCTCGCCGAGCCGCCGCGTGAGGGCGAGTGGGAGGTACTCCTCGACGGCCGCCCCGTCCGTGTGGGGGCCGCGCTCGCCGCGCGCCTGCCCCTGGGGGCCGCCGGGGCGCGGTTCCGGCTCGACCGCCGTCACGGCGACCGGCTGACCGTGCACGGTGCGCCGGCGCTCGGGGACGCCGAGCGGAGCGCGTACCACCAGCGCCGTCTGCGCACGGCGCACCACCCGGCTCAGCGGAAGCTGCCGCTGCGGGACGCCGTGCTGTACACCGGCGAGGGCTCCCCGCGCGCCGTGCACGCCGAGCTCGTGCGCCGGAGCACCGATGCGGAGCAGCTCTGGGTCACCGACGGCTCGGCGGGCTCCGCGGGCCGCGTCCCCTCCACCGCGACACCGGTCGTGGCACACAGCACCGCCTGGTACGAGGCGCTCGCCCGGGCCCGTCACATCGTCGCGGCCGGTCCGCTGCCGGTCTGGTTCGCACGCCGGCCGGGTCAGACGGTGGTCCAGACGTGGCACGACACCCCGCTCGGCCGGTTCGGCCTGGACCTCGAAGGCTCGCTCTACGCCGACCACCAGGAGCTCGCCACCCTGGCGCAGCGCTCCGCCCAGTGGTCCGTCCTGGTCTCCCCCGCCGGGTACGCCACCCCTCACCTGCGGCGCGCCCTGGCCTACGACGGCGAGGTGCTGGAGGCGGGCTCCCCGGCCGCCGACCTGCTGTGCACACCGGACCGTGACAGGACGGCCGAGCGGGTACGCCGCCGGCTCGGCGTTCCGGACGGCGGGCGCGTGGTGCTGTACGCCCCGACCTACCGCGACCATCTCGCGCACCCGCCGGCCGGTGTTCCCGCCGGGTCCGCCCCGCTGTACCGCTGGGATCCCGCGCTCGGCCTGGCCGAACTGGCGCGGACGCTCGACGCGCGTACGACCGTGCTGGTCCGCAGGCACCCCCGGGTGACCGGCAGCGTGCCGGCGCACGCCTCCCTGCGCGACGTGTCCGCCCATCCGGACGCGTCGGAGCTGCTGCTGATCGCCGACGTGCTGGTCACGGACTACTCGGGGCTGGCCTTCGACTTCGCCCACACCGGCCGGCCGATGCTCTTCCACACCTACGACCTGGAGCACTACCGGGACACGGTGCGCGGCTTCTGCCTGGACTTCGAGGCCCGCGCCCCCGGCCCCCTGCTCGCCACCACCGAGGAGGTGATCGAGGCCCTGCGGGAGGTGCCCGCGGCGACGGCACCGCACGCGCAGGCGTACGGGACCTTCCGGCGGGACCACTGCGGACCGGCGGACGGCGGGGCCGCACGCAGGATCGTGGACCGGCTGCTCGCCGTGGACGGTGGCGCCTAGAGGCGCCCGGTGCGGCAGGTGGCGTGGGCGCGCCCCGGAAGGCACCCTGAACACCGAACGCTCGAGCGCATCGCGGCGCGGTGGCTCGGACCCGACTCACCGGAGAGCGCCCCATGAGGATTCATCTGTCCAGCGTGTTCGTCGACGACCAGGACAAGGCCCTGCGCTTCTACACCGACGTGCTGGGCTTCGTGAAGAAGCACGAGATCCCGCTCGGCGCGGCCCGGTGGCTGACGGTCGTCTCGCCGGAAGCCCCCGAGGGGACCGAACTGCTCCTGGAACCCGACGGCCACCCCGCGGTGAAGCCGTACAAGACGGCGCTGGTCGCGGACGGCATCCCCGCCGCGTCCTTCGCGGTCGACGACGTGCCGGCGGAGTTCGAGCGGCTGCGCGGGCTCGGGGTGCGCTTCATCCAGGAGCCCGTGGAGATGGGCCCGGTCACCACGGCGGTCCTGGACGACACCTGCGGCAACCTCATCCAGATCGTGCACAGCGCCTAGTCCCGCACCGCCACGCACTCCCCGGGCGGCCCGGGGCGCCCACGCGCGGAGCCGCACACGGACGCGGAACACACGCTCCCCGGGACACCGCCCGGGCCCCCACGCACGGGACCGCCGGGCAGGCGAAGCCGCGCGGGGCACAGAGGCACCCGGCGCCCGGGCCGTGCGCGGCGCGCCGGGGCCTCGCGCCCGCTCGCGCGCCGGTCAGGCCTTGAGCGCCCGGACCGCCGAGGCCGCGAGGTCGTCCAGGTATCCCTTCGGCAGATCGCCCCGGACCACGACCAGGCGCCAGTAGAGCGGCCCGACGATCAGGTCCAGTGCCCGGTCCGGGTCGCTGCCCTCCGGCAGTTCCCCGCGTTCCACCGCCGCCCGTACGACCACGGCGGCCACGCCCTGCTGCTGGTCGAGCAGGGCCGCCTTGATCGCGCCGGAGATCTCCGGGTTACGCGCCGCCTCGACCAGCAGGTCCGGGATCACCTGCGAGGCCACGGGATGGCGCAGGGCGTACGCGGCCAGTTCGAGCACGGAGCGTACGTCGCCGTACAGCGAACCGGTGGCGGGCGCCGGCATGCCCTGGGCCGCGACGGCGGCGACCAGGTCCAGGACCAGATGCAGCTTGGACTTCCAGCGGCGGTAGACCGCGGTCTTGCCCACCCCGGCCCGCCTGGCGATGCCCTCGATGGACATCCGCGCGAAGCCCACGGCGGCCAGCTCGTCGAAGACGGCGCCGCGGATCGCGTCGGTCACGTCCTCGCGCAGCACCGCGGCACCTGCCGGGGTGCGGCGCCCGGTTCGCCGTTCGGTGGTCATGGCCCGAATGATAGACCGTAACGACGAAACGGTTGCGTTGCGACGTACACACGTCCTAGTCTCAGCGTTGCGACGATACGGTGCCGTCCCATCGAGCCCGCTCTGTTCGCCCTGTTCCCCCCGCCCCCGTCGAAAGCGATCGTGGTGAGCCAGACAGCAGCCCCGCCGGCCCCGGTGGACACCGCATCTCCCGCCCTCCTCCCCGTGTACGAACCAGGCGAGCTGGCCGCTCTCGCCGCCCGGCACGGGCTGACCGTGAGCGGGGCCCGCCCCTCACTCGGCGCGTACGTCAAGCAGCTCTGGGGGCGCAGGCACTTCATCACGGCATTCGCCACGGCCAAGCTGACCGCGCAGTACAGCCAGGCGAAGCTGGGGCAGATCTGGCAGATCATGACCCCGCTGCTCAACGCGACGGTCTACTACTTCATCTTCGGCGTCCTGATGAACACCAAGCACGGAGTCCCCGACTACGTGCCCTTCCTCGTCACCGGCGTCTTCATCTGGACCTTCACCTCCAGCTCCATCACCGCCGGCACCCGGGCGATCAGCGGCAACACCGGACTCGTCCGGGCCCTGCACTTCCCGCGCGCGTCCCTCCCCATCGCCCTCGCCCTCCAGCAGCTCCAGCAGCTGCTGTTCTCCCTCGGCGCCCTCTTCCTGATCCTGCTCGTGTTCGGCCAGTACCCGCGGCCCTCCTGGCTGCTGGCGATCCCCGCGCTCGCCCTCCAGGCACTCTTCAACACCGGCGTCTCGATGGTCATGGCCCGGCTGGCGGCCAAGACCCCCGACATCGCCCAGCTGACGCCCTTCATCCTGCGCACCTGGATGTACGCCTCCGGCGTGATGTGGAGCCTCGACACCCTGCTCACCGCCGACCGGGTGCCGCGTCTCGTCCTGCTGGCCCTCGAATGCAATCCGGCCGCCGTCTACATCGACCTGATGCGCTACGCCCTGATCGACAGCTTCACCGGGGCGCAGCTGCCCCCGCACGTGTGGGCGATCGCGACGGGCTGGGCGCTCCTGTGCGGCATCGGCGGTTTCGTCTACTTCTGGAAGGCCGAGGAGAGGTACGGACGTGGCTGACACCCTCGATTCACGTGTGCCCACCGTCGTCGTCGACGACGTCCACATCACCTACACGGTCAACGGCGCCCGCACCGGGCGCGGGAGCGCCACCTCCGCCCTGAACCGGATCGTCTCGCGCAGGCAGCCGCGGGGCGCACGCCAGGTGCACGCGGTGAAGGGGGTCAGCTTCGCCGCGTACAAGGGCGAGGCCATCGGCCTGATCGGCTCCAACGGCTCCGGGAAGTCGACGCTCCTGAAGGCGATCGCGGGCCTGCTGCCGCCGTCGAAGGGCCGCGTCCACACCCAGGGCCAGCCCTCGCTCCTCGGCGTCAACGCGGCCCTGATGAGCGATCTGACCGGGGAGCGCAACGTCGTGCTCGGTGGTCTCGCCATGGGCATGACCCGCGAGCAGATCCGCGCGCGCTACCAGGACATCGTCGACTTCTCCGGGATCAACGAGAAGGGCGACTTCATCACCCTGCCGATGCGCACCTACTCTTCCGGCATGGGCGCGCGACTGCGCTTCTCCATCGCGGCCGCCAAGAGCCACGACGTCCTGCTGATCGACGAGGCGCTGTCCACCGGCGACGCGAAGTTCCAGCGGCGCAGCAAGGACCGGATCATGGAGCTCCGCGAGGAGGCCGGCACGGTCTTCCTCGTCAGCCACAGCAACAGGTCCATCACCGAGACCTGCGACCGGGCGATCTGGCTGGAGGCCGGCACGCTGCGGATGGACGGACCGGCCAAGGAGGTCGTCGCCGCGTACGAGGAGTTCACCGGGCCCGTGAAGCCGAAGAAACCCAAGAAGTGAACGCGCGGCAGACGTGACACCGTCCGCCGGACGGGCCGGGGAGGCCCGTCCGGCGGACGGCTGGGGGGCGGCCCGCTCGGCCGCCTGGGGTCAGGCGTGCGTACGCAGCAGCGTCCGCATGGTCCGCATGGCCACCGACAGATTGGCCAGGTCGAACGCCTCCGAGCTGCGGATCTCCTCCAGGGTGGCGCGCGAACGCGCCAGGATCGCCGCGTTCTTCTCCTCCCACGCCGTGAACCGCTGCTCGGGCGACGAGGCCCCGTCGCCGACGGACAGCACGTCCGAGGTGAGCGCGGCGTGCGCCGCGTACAGGTCCTCACGGATGGAGGCGCGGGCCATGGACTGCCAGCGGTCGGCCCGCGGCAGCTCGATGATCCGGTCCATCAGCTGGGTGATGCCCAGCCGGTCGGCGAGGTCGTAGTACACCTCGGCGACCGCCAGGGGGTCCTTGTCCGTACGGTCCGCGATCGCCACGATGTCGAGGGCCGGGAAGGCCGAGGAGAATCCGGCCACCTTGATCGCCAGCTCCTCCGGGACCCCCACCGAGGTGAGCTCGTCGCGGATCGACTCGTACCACTCGGTGTCGGCGCCCTTGAGCAGCTTGGGCAGCTCGTTCCAGACGCGCTCGACCCCGTCGCGGAAGAACGCGACGGTCTCCGCGATCGCGACCGGCTGCGGGCGGTTGCCGAGCAGCCAGCGCGAGCCGCGCTCGACGAGCCGGCGCGCGTGCAGCCGGATCCGGGTCAGCACGTCGGCGGCGACCTTGTTGTCCAGCGCCTCCACGGCGTCCCACACGGCGGACAGGCCGAAGATCTCGCGGGCGGCGAACTGCGCCCGCACGATCTCCTCCAGCGACGCCCCGGTCTCCTCGCGCAGCCGGTGCAGGAACGTCGAGCCACCGGTGTTGACCGTGTCGTTGACCAGCACCGTCGTGATGATCTCGCGGCGCAGCGCGTGACCCTCGACGGCCTCGGGGAAGCGCTCGCTCAGCTGCTGGGGGAAGTAGGCGTGCACCAGCTTCTGCAGGTGCGCGTCGTCCGGCAGGCTGGTCGAGATCAGCTCCTCCGCCGCCGTGATCTTGGTGTAGGCGAGCAGCACGGCCAGTTCGGGCTGGCTGAGGCCCTTCCCGTGGTTCAGCAGCTCACGGATCTGGCGGTCGTTCGGCAGGAACTCCAGCGCCCGGTCGAGGTGCCCGTCACGGCCCAGCTTGCGCATGAAGCGCTGGTGGGCGTGGAGGAGCGAAGGGGCCTGGGCGCAGGCGTTGGCGAGCACGACGTTCTGCGCGTAGTTGTTGCGCAGCACGAGCTGGCCGACCTCGTCGGTCATCTCCGCGAGCACCTTGTTGCGCTGCTTCACGGTCAGGTCGCCGTCCCTGACGAGGCCGTTGAGCAGGATCTTGATGTTCACCTCGTGGTCCGAGGTGTCCACTCCGGCGCTGTTGTCGATCGCGTCGGTGTTGATCCGGCCGCCGGCCCGGGCGAACTCGATACGGCCGAGCTGGGTCGCCCCGAGGTTGCCGCCCTCGCCGACGACACGGGCCCGCAGGTCCGCGCCGTTCACCCGGATCGCGTCGTTGGCCTTGTCACCGACGTCGGCGTTCGACTCGGCCGAGGACTTGATGTAGGTGCCGATACCGCCGTTCCACACGAGGTCGACGGACGCCTTGAGGATGTTCTGCATCAGCTCGGCGGGCGTCATCTTGGTGACCTTGCCCTCGATGCCGAGCGCCGCGCGGATGTGCGCGTTGATCGGGATCGACTTGGCGGAACGCGGGTGGATGCCACCACCGGCGGACAGCAGGTCCGTGTTGTAGTCCGCCCAGGAGCTGCGCGGCAGGTCGAACAGCCGGCGCCGCTCGGCGTACGAGGTGGCGGCGTCCGGGTCCGGGTCGATGAAGATGTGCCGGTGGTCGAAGGCCGCGACCAGCCGGATGTGCTCGGAGAGCAGCATCCCGTTGCCGAACACGTCACCGGACATGTCGCCGACGCCGACGACGGTGAAGTCCTCCGTCTGGGTGTCGTGGCCCAGCTCACGGAAGTGCCGCTTCACGGACTCCCAGGCACCGCGGGCGGTGATGCCCATGCCCTTGTGGTCGTAGCCGGCCGAGCCGCCGGAGGCGAAGGCGTCGCCGAGCCAGAAGCCGTACGCGACGGCGACGTCGTTGGCGATGTCGGAGAAGCTCGCGGTCCCCTTGTCGGCGGCGACCACGAGGTAGGTGTCGTCCTCGTCGTGCCGGACGACCTCGGCGGGGTGGACGACCTCGCCGGTGACCATGTTGTCGGTGATGTCGAGCAGCGCCGAGATGAAGATCTTGTAGCAGGCGATGCCCTCGGCGAGCCAGGCGTCACGGTCCACGGCCGGGTCGGGCAGCTGCTTGGCGACGAAGCCGCCCTTGGCGCCCACCGGCACGATCACCGTGTTCTTGACCATCTGCGCCTTGACCAGGCCGAGGATCTCCGTACGGAAGTCCTCCCGGCGGTCCGACCAGCGCAGCCCGCCGCGGGCGACCTTGCCGAAGCGCAGGTGGACACCCTCGACGCGCGGCGAGTAGACCCAGATCTCGAACGCCGGTCGCGGCGCCGGGAGATCGGGGATCGCCTGCGGGTCGAACTTCATCGAGACGTAGTTGTGCGGCTCGTGGTCGTCGGCCAGCTGGAAGTAGTTCGTCCGGAGCGTGGCCTTGATGACGGTGAGGAAGGACCGCAGGATCCGGTCCTCGTCCAGCGACGCGACCTGGTCGAGGGCCCCGTCCAGCTCCTCCAGCAGCCCGTCGGTCAGCTCCGTGCCGGCCTTCTGCCGGGCCGGGGACATCCGGGCCTCGAAGAGGGAGACCAGCAGCCGGGTGGTGTGGACGTTGTTGCGGAGGGTGTCCTCCATGTAGTCCTGGCTGAAGGTCGAACCCGCCTGGCGCAGGTACTTCGCGTAGGCGCGCAGCACCATGGCCTGACGCCAGTCGAGACCGGCGCCCAGGACCAGCGAGTTGAAGCCGTCGTTCTCGGCCTCGCCGGTCCAGATCGCGGCGAAGGCCTCCTGGAAGCGGTCCCGGGCGTCGCCGGCGAGGTAGTCGCCGTTGCCGGTGCCCTTCTTGGGCAGGCGCAGCCCGAAGTCGTAGATCCAGGCGTGCGTGCGGTCGGCGCACCGCAGCTCGTACGGCCGCTCGTCGACGACCTCGACACCGAGTCGCTGGAGCGCGGGGAGGACGGCGGAGAGCGAGACCTGCTCACCGGTCCGGTAGATCTTGAACCGGCGCTCGGCGGGGCCCGCGCCGACCGGCTCGTACAGGCTGAGCGCGAAGTCCTTGCGCTCGCTCTTGAGCGCTTCGAGGTGGACCAGGTCGGCGACGGCCGCGCGCGGGGAGTGGTCGGCCTTGTACCCCTCGGGGAACGACTGCCCGTAACGGCGCAGCAGTTCGGCGGCGCGCTCCTCGCCGCACTCGGCGTTCAGCGCCTCCTGGAAGCCGTCGGCCCAGGAGCGGGCGGCCTCGACGAGGCGTCCCTCGATGCGGTCGGCGTCGGCGTCGGTGAGGTGCGGGAGCTCGGTGCCCGGCGGGACCCGGACCACGAAGTGCAGCCGGGAGAGGATCGACTCGGTGTTCCAGGCCGTGAAGTCGACGCTGGTGCCGCCCAGTTCCTCCTTGAGGATGTCGATCAGGCGCAGCCGCACCCCGGTGGTGTAGCGGTCACGGGGGAGGTAGACGAGGGCCGAGTAGTAGCGCCCGTACTCGTCCTGGCGCAGGTAGAGCCGGAGCCGGCGGCGCTCCTGGAGGTACAGCACGGAGGTGACGATGGAGCGCAGCTGGTCGACCGGGGTCTGGAACAGCTCGTCACGCGGGTAGGTCTCCAGGATCTGGAGCAGGTCACGGCCGTCGTGGCTGTTGGGCGTGAAGCCCGCCCCCTCCAGCACCTCGGCGACCTTGCGGCGCACCACGGGCACCCGGCGCACCGACTCGGTGTAGGCGGCGGACGAGAAGAGACCGAGGAAGCGCCGCTCGCCGATGACGTTGCCGTCGGCGTCGAACTTCTTCACGCCGACGTAGTCGAGGTAGCTGGGGCGGTGCACGGTCGCCCTGCTGTTGGCCTTCGTCAGGATGAGGAGCTTGTGCTCCCTCGCCTTGGCCCGGGCGTCGGCGGGGAGCCGGTCGAAGGACGGGCTCACCGGGTGGGCCTCGTCCTCGCTGTGCTTGGGGTCGGAGCGCAGGATGCCGAGCCCCGTCCCGGGGACCGCCGTCAGCGCGTCGGAGTCGCGGAGCTCGTACTCGCGGTAGCCGAGGAAGGTGAAGTGGTCCGCGGCGAGCCAGCGCAGCAGCTCGCGCGCCTCCTCGACCTCCTCGTCGGCCAGCTCGTCGAGCGGCTCCGACGGCAGGTCCTCGGCGATCCGCAGCGCGGCGTCGCGCATCTTGTCCCAGTCCTCGACGGTCTCCCGTACGTCGGACAGGACACGGAGCAGATCGGCGGTGATCTGCTTCAGGTCCGCACGGTCCGTCTCCCGGTCGATCTCGACGTGGATCCAGGACTCGACGAGCGCGTCGTGCGGCAGCTCGGCCCTGGCCTCCTTGCGGCCCTTGGCGCCGGTGGTGCCGTCGCGCCGGGGGCGGTCCTCGGCGAGCACCTCGATCAGCTTGCCGGTGACGTCGCGGCGGACGACCACCTGCGGGTGGATCACGAGGTGGATGCCCCGGCCCTGCCGGGACAGCTCGTTGGTGACCGAGTCGACCAGGAAGGGCATGTCGTCGGTGACGACCTCGACGACGGAGTGGCTGCTCGTCCAGCCGTTCTCCTCGACGGTCGGCGTGTGCACCCGGACGTTGGCCGTGCCCTGCGGACGGCTCTCGGCGAGCCGGTAGTGCGACGAAGCGGCGCCGAAGACGTCGACCGGGTCGCGGTCGGTGATGTCCTCCGGAGCGGTGTGCAGGTAGTAGCGCTGGAAATAGGCGAGCAGCATCTCCTGGGCCGACGGTTCACCCTGGCCGGCCTCGGTGCCGTCCGCGGCTTCGCTGCCGGTCCCGGCTGCGGTCCCTGCTTCGGCAAGGTGCACCCGGAGGCCGCCTCCCGGGCCACCGACACCACCGCCCGGACTGTTGTCAGCTACCCGGGCCGCCCGTGCGAGCAGCTCGGCCTTGGCTTCGTCCAGCTTGGTCTGCATGTCCTCTGGCTCCTGTCGCGCGCCGTTGCGTGACGTAGGTGTAAACGACGACGTACCGCCACGACGCGGGGTTTCCGGTCTGGATCGACGCTATGCCGCCTGGGGAGATTCCCGGGACCATATCGGCCATGTTCGGCAGACCGCCCGGGATGCGGAGATCGCGGATCGCCCGGGTGCTGTGGCACTCCGGGCGCAGGCCGGGGGCTTCGCTGCCCCCGAGGCGTATCGCGCTGATCACGGCCCCAGGCTATCCCTCTCGCACCCACAACCGTCATGAGCCGCATATGTACAAAAGAACATCCCGAACTTTGACACTCTGGACATCGCCCGGAGACGCTCGCGACACGTAACGGGTGCGTGCGGCGCGTAGCGCAGGGAGCGGCAGCGGTGGGCGGCGTGCGAGGCGTGGGCGGCACCTGTCGGGTGGAGCCTCAGCGGTGGGCGACGTGGGCGGCGCCCGTCGCGTGGAACCTCACTCCGCCATCAGCCCTGCCAGGGTCACCGCCTCGGCCAGGGTGTCCACCACGGGGACACCCGCGCCTTCCAGGCTGGCCCGGCTGTGCGAACCGCCCGTGTAGAGCACCGCACGCGCCCCGACGTGCGCCGCGGCCACGGCGTCGTCGACCGCGTCACCGATGACGACCGCCCGCTCGGGAGGGATGCCGCCCAGCACCTCGAAGTGGCGCGCCATGTGCTGCGCCTTGCTGCCGCCCGAGGGCCCGGTGCGGCCGTCGACCCGCAGGAAGTGACGCTCGATGCCGTACGCCCGCACCACCGGGACCAGGTGCTCGTGGCCGTACATGCTCAGCAGCGACTGGCTGCCGCCCGCCCGCTTCCAGCGGTCCAGCAGCTCCTCCACACCGGCGGTCAGCCCGCAGGCGACCCGCTGCTCGGTGTAGTGACGGTGGAAGAGGCCGTCCATCCGCTCCCACTCGGCGGGAGTGGGCAGCCTGCCCATGAGCCGCTCGTAGAACTTGGGTATCGGCACGCAGTACGTCTCGCGGTACTGCTCCAGCGTGAGCGGAGCGAGGTCGACCTCCGCGAACGCGGCGTTCGTCGCCCCGAGGACGGCCTCGATGTCGTCGAGCAGGGTGCCGTTCCAGTCCCAGACCAGATGGGTGCGGTGCTTTGCCGATGTCGCCATGGAGAGAAAATACTCGCCGGGTACGACAGACGCCCCGTCGAGCCCTCGGCCGGCGCTTCCGCGACCCGGTGCCCTCAGGCGAGGAGGCCGGGAATCTCCTGGATTCCGAACCACAGGAGTTCGTGGTCCTCCGCGCCGTCCACGGTGAACCGGGCGTCGTCGTCACCGAGGTCGGCCGCCCCCAGGGCCGAGGCAGCCGCGGCGACGTCCTTCTCGGCGTCGTCCGCGTCGACGTGCACGGCCGCGGCCTTCGACAGCGCCACCGCGTCAGCGATCCGCACCTCACCGAGGGAGGCGGCGTCCAGGACGTGATCCGGGTCGGCGACAGCCGCGCCGTCCGGCACGTCGAGGGCGACGACGACGCGGCGCCGGGGTTCGTCCGGCTTCGCCGCGATCAGCCGCAGCGAAGCGGCGGCGGCCCGGTTGAGCGCCGCGTACTCCAGCTCCTCGATGTCGTCGGAGACGTACCACTCACGCAGCCCCGGCGTCACGGCGTAGGCAGTCAGCGGCCCCGGTCCGATCTCGCCCGCCCCGTGCACCGCGGCAAGACCGGAGAGTGTCAGGGGGACGTACACACGCATGGCTGACCGCTTTCGTAGTCGATGACGCCATCAGGATACGTGCGGCGTCCCCCTTCGGGGTTGCCGATCCACCCCCTGCCGTCCACCCCGCGACGGCCGTCACCCCCGCCGTTCCCTTGCGGCGCGGGGCCCGTCACCTGGATAGGTGATCCCGGCCGGCGCGCGCCACGGCCCCCGCCTCGCTTGCGGGGCCGCCGACCGGCCCCGTAGAAGGTCCCCAGCAGAAGTTACCGCCCGGTACTCCCGGGCGCCGGACAGCAGCCACGGGGGCTACGAGCATGAGCACGGACAGGACGAGGCCGGCCGGACGGCACGACCGCAGCAGGCCGGGCACGGTACCGGCACAACGCCCGCGGAGGCCTCTGCGTCCGCACCAGTGGTTCGCGGAACGCCTGCTCGCCGTCCTGAGCGGCCAGCGCCCGGTGCACTGGATGCTGGGCCACACGATCGGCGAGGCGTACGACCAGCTCGCCGAACTCGCCCCGGACGCCCCCCTCGGCGCGGGCCACGGGCGACCGGTCGTCCGCACCTGCCACGGCACCCAGCCGGCCGACGGCGTCGTCGAGGCCTTCGCCAGCATCGCCACGGGCGAGCGGGTACGCGCCATGGCCTTCCGCCTGGAACAGGGCCCCGACCTGCGCTGGCGCTGCGCCGCCATCGACCTGGGAGGAGAACGCCTCTGCACGGCGAAATGACCGTGCTGTCCGCCGACGGCCGGGTCAGGCGCCCCTCTCGCGACCGCACGGTCCACCGCGCACCGGGCCTCACGGAGCCGCACAAGGGCGCCAGAGCCCCTGAAAACCCTCGGCAGGCACATGGAGACGGGCCACGCCTCGTGAGGGCCGGAGAACCCCGGAGAACGGTCCGGGGTCGGACACGCGCGTGATGTCCGCCCCGTGCCGCTGGCCGGATACGCCTACCGGCGAGCGGTCTCGCGGGGCCCGCCGGAGGTGGAGGGCGCACATTCGGCGAGGCGCGGTCCGCGAGAGGCACCACCACCGGTGCGAGGCGGGAGGCGCGGTCCACGGGAAGCGCAGAACGGCGTGGCCCGGACACCGTGTGATGTCCGGGCCACGCCGTTCTGCCCATGCTCCTGCCGGCACGCGTCTCGCAGGCACACGTTCCACGGAACGTGCGCCTCGCGTCGAAGCGCGTTCAGGGCAAGGTGCTCCCCCACGGGTGGAAGCACGCCCCGCGCGGGCCGCGCCACCACGGATGCGAGACACGCCCCGCGGGGAGCGCGCTCGCGTGGTGGCGCGTTCCGCTACTTCTTGCGGCGCCGCCCGCCGGCGCTCTTCTGCGCCTTGCGGCGCTCCGCACGCGTCAGCCCGTCGCCCTCGGAGCGCGCGGCGTCACCGTTGGTGAAGTCGCCCTCGACGACCCCGCCCTCGCCGTCGACCGTGGGAGCCGAGAAGTGCAGCCGGTCCGGGCGCTGCGGAGCGTCCAGGCCCTTGGCCCGGATCTCCGGACGCCCGGCCGCGGCGGCCACCGGCGCACCCTGCTTCTCCAGCGAGGTCCGCTCGCCCGCGTCCTGCACCGGGACCTCCTCGACCTGCTGCTCGACCTGGACCTCCAGGTTGAACAGGTAGCCGACGGACTCCTCCTTGATGCCCTCCATCATGGCGTTGAACATGTCGAAGCCCTCGCGCTGGTACTCGACCAGCGGGTCCTTCTGCGCCATGGCCCGCAGGCCGATGCCCTCCTGGAGGTAGTCCATCTCGTAGAGGTGCTCACGCCACTTGCGGTCCAGGACGGACAGCACCACGCGCCGCTCCAGCTCACGCATGATGTCCGAGCCGAGCGTCTTCTCGCGCTCCTCGTACTGCTCGTGGATGTCGTCCTTCACCGACTCGGCGATGAAGTCGGCCGTGACTCCGGCCAGGTCGCCCGCGGCCTCCTCCAGCTCGGCGACCGTCACCTTCACCGGGTAGAGCTGCTTGAAGGCACCCCACAGCCGGTCCAGGTCCCACTCCTCGGCGAAGCCCTCCGCCGTCTCCTGGCGGATGTAGTCGTCGATCGTGTCGTCCATGAAGTGACGGATCTGGTCCTGGAGGTCCTCGCCCTCCAGCACGCGCCGGCGCTCGCCGTAGATGACCTCACGCTGCCGGTTGAGCACCTCGTCGTACTTCAGGACGTTCTTGCGCGTCTCGAAGTTCTGCTGCTCCACCTGCGACTGCGCGGAGGCGATCGCCCGGGTCACCATCTTGTTCTCGATCGGGACGTCGTCGGGAACGTTGGCCATCGACATCACGCGCTCGACCATCTGGGCCTTGAACAGCCGCATCAGGTCGTCGCCCAGCGAGAGGTAGAACCGGGACTCGCCCGGGTCACCCTGACGGCCGGAACGACCGCGCAGCTGGTTGTCGATTCGCCGCGACTCGTGGCGCTCCGTGCCCAGCACGTAGAGCCCGCCGAGCTCCTTGACCTCTTCGAACTCCGCCTTCACGGCCTGCTCGGCCTTCTCCAGCGCGGCGGGCAGGGCGGCGG
The DNA here is from genome assembly GCF_042902585.1 of Streptomyces argenteolus. Taxonomy (GTDB): domain Bacteria; phylum Actinomycetota; class Actinomycetes; order Streptomycetales; family Streptomycetaceae; genus Streptomyces; species Streptomyces argenteolus. The sequence continues at coordinate 18,662 of NZ_JBIBEG010000002.1, read as the reverse complement.
CCCACTCCTCGACGTGGTCCACCGGGTCCAGACCGCGCTGGCGCAGCTCCGCCTCGGCGAGGTCGTCCGGGTTACCGCCGAGCTTGATGTCGGTGCCTCGGCCGGCCATGTTCGTGGCGACCGTGACGGCGCCCTTGCGGCCGGCCTGGGCGACGATCGTCGCCTCACGGTCGTGCTGCTTGGCGTTGAGGACCTCGTGCTGGACACCGCGCTTGGAGAGCTGCTGCGAGAGGTACTCGGACTTCTCGACGGAGGTGGTGCCGACCAGGATCGGCTGCCCCTTCTCGTGCTTCTCCGCGATGTCGTCGACGACCGCCGCGAACTTCGCGACCTCGGTCCGGTAGATCAGGTCCGACTGATCGGCGCGGACCATCGGCCGGTTCGTCGGGATCGGCACGACGCCCAGCTTGTAGATCTGGTGGAACTCGGCGGCCTCGGTCATCGCCGTACCGGTCATGCCCGAGAGCTTGTCGTACAGACGGAAGAAGTTCTGGAGGGTGATCGTGGCGAGGGTCTGGTTCTCGTCCTTGATGTCCACCCCTTCCTTCGCCTCGATGGCCTGGTGCATGCCCTCGTTGTAGCGGCGGCCGGCGAGGATACGGCCGGTGTGCTCGTCGACGATCATGACTTCGCCGTCGATGACGACGTAGTCCTTGTCCTTCTTGAAGAGTTCCTTGGCCTTGATCGCGTTGTTGAGGTACCCGACGAGCGGGGTGTTCACCGACTCGTAGAGGTTGTCGATCCCGAGCCAGTCCTCGACCTTGGAGACACCGGGCTCGTGGATGGCCACGGTCCGCTTCTTCTCGTCGACCTCGTAGTCGCCGGTCTCCTCGATGCCCTTCAGCGGATTGCCCGCCTCGCCCCGGGTCAGGCGCGTGACCAGCTTGGCGAAGTCGCCGTACCACTTGGTGGCCTGGTCGGCGGGGCCGGAGATGATCAGCGGCGTACGGGCCTCGTCGACGAGGATCGAGTCGACCTCGTCGACGATGGCGAAGTTGTGGCCGCGCTGGACGAGCTCGTCCTTGGACCACGCCATGTTGTCGCGGAGGTAGTCGAAGCCGAACTCGTTGTTCGTGCCGTACGTGATGTCGCAGGCGTACTGCTCACGGCGCTGCGCCGGGGTCATGTTGGCGATGATGCAGCCGACCTCGAGGCCGAGGAACTTGTGCACCCGGCCCATCAGCTCGGAGTCACGCTCGGCCAGGTAGTCGTTGACCGTGATCAGGTGCACGCCCTTGCCGGAGAGCGCGTTGAGATACGCGGGCAGGGTGCCGACGAGGGTCTTGCCCTCACCGGTCTTCATCTCGGCCACGTAGCCGAGGTGCAGGGCGGCGCCGCCCATCATCTGTACGTCGTAGTGGCGCTGTCCGAGAACGCGCTTCGCGGCCTCACGGACGGTCGCGAATGCTTCGGGAAGCAGGTCGTCCAGGCTCTCGCCGTCCGCGTACCGTTCCTTGTACTCGTCGGTGAGCGCCCGCAGCTCGGCGTCGGAGAGGTTGACGAAGTCCTCTTCGATGGAGCTGACCTGGTCCGCGATGCGGTGCAGTTTGCGCAGGATCTTGCCTTCGCCTGCACGCATGAGCTTGTTGAAGACGGACACTGAGGCTGGTCTCCTTGCCGGTCGGGCCTGGCACTGGGTCGTGTGATGGACTCTGGCGCGGGCACGGCAGGTAGGCCCTACCGCAACGGCCATCGTAAGCGAGGACCCCACCACGCCGGGAGGGCTGCTGCCGCGTTGTCCCCGCCGCACCCCTCCAGGACAACGGACAGAGGGGACGGAAGGTGCCGGGCAGCCCGAAAAGTGTTCGCATCCCGCGCCCGCGCTGACCAGAATCCGTGCATGGAAACCACCACGGTCACCACCGAACGCCTGCTCCTGCGGCCTTTCGGGCCCGAGGACGCGGAGGCGACCTACACGGCGTGCCAGGATCCGGCGATCCAGCGCTGGACGGTCGTCCCCTCGCCGTACACCCGTGCGGACGCGGAGCTCTTCACACGGAAGCTCTCGCCCGCGGGCTGGCAGGACGGCTCGATGTACAACTTCGCGGTGCTGCTCCGGCCCGGCGGGCCCCTCGTCGGCGCGCTCGGCCTCAACCGCCGCGAATCCCCGGGTACGTACGAGGTCGGGTACTGGACGGCCCGGGAACACCGCGGCGCCGGCCTCATGACCGAGGCGGTGCTCGGGGCCGCCCGCTGGGCCTTCTCCGCCCTCGGCACGGATCGCCTGGAATGGCGGGCCGAGATCGGCAACACCCCGTCACGAAAGGTGGCGCTGCGTGCCGGATTCCGCATGGAGGGTGACCAACGAGCGGCCCTGCTCAACAAGGGCGTACGGCGTGACACCTGGTCCGGCTCGCTGCTCCCGGCCGATCTGGGACTGCCCGGCACCCTTCCGTACATCCCGGCCCCCGATGTCAGTGGCGCCCCCTAGGGTCGCCCCATGACGTCTGTGCCGCAGCCCGCTCTGGAACTCTCCGCCGACCAGGCACGCCGGATCGCCCTGCGCGCCCAGGGCCTCCTGGGCGCTCCCGACCGCCGGAGCGGGGTCCCGGGGGTACTGCGCCATCTCGGGGCGGTCCAGCTCGACACGATCTCCGTCCTCGCCAGGTCGCACGAACTCGTGCCGTACGCCCGTCTCGGGGCGCTCGGCCGGCGCGCGGTCGAGGAGGCGTACTGGTCGGGGGGCCGCTCGTTCGAGTACTGGTCGCACGCCGCGTGCGTCCTGCCCGTCGAGGAGTGGCCGCACTTCGCCTTCCGCCGCCGCGCCTACCGCTCCCGGCCGCAGTGGGCCCACGACCTCCCCGACGGGGCGTACGAGACGGTGATCAACCAGCTGCGCACCGAGGGCCCGTTGACGGCGACCGCGCTCGGCGGCGCGAAGAACGGCGGAGAGTGGTGGGACTGGTCCGCCTCCAAGGTCGCCGTCGAACGCGCCCTGATGTACGGCGAGGTGGTGTGCACCGAGCGACGTGGCTGGAAGCGGGTCTACGACCTCGCCGAGCGCGCGATTCCCGCCGCCCTGCTCCACGACGACCTGGACGACGCCGAGTGCGCGCGGCGCCTGGTGGCACTGGCCGGGCGTTCACTGGGCGTCGGCACCCGGGCGGACATCGCGGACTACCACCGGCTCAAGGGCGAGCAGTTCGACGCCGTCGTGGAGGAATCCGGGCTGGTCCCGGTGTCGGTGCGGGGCTGGGCGAAGCCGGCCTGGGCCCACCCGGAGGCGCTGGCCTCGGAGCCACGCGGCCGGCACCGCACGACGCTGCTGTCCCCCTTCGACTCGCTGATCTGGGAACGGGCGCGTACGGAGCGGATCTTCGGCTTCACCCACCGCCTGGAGGCGTACGTCCCCCGGCCCAAGCGGATCCACGGCTACTTCGCCATGCCCTTGCTGGCGGGCGGACGGCTGCGGGGCCGGGTCGACCCGGCGAGGGAGGGGACCACGCTGGTCGCCCGCCAGGTGTCCCTGGACGGGGGTAAGTCCGTGGCGCCGATGGCCGAGGCGCTCGTGGAGGCCGCGTCCTGGGTGGGTTGCACGGACGTGCGGCTGGAGCGGGTCGAGGCTCCGGAGCTGCGCGAGCCGCTCGCCGCCGAGATCGCCCGCATCCTCGGTTAGGGGCTCCGCCGGCCGGAACTCCCCGTCGCCTTGGGCCGGAGCGCTCCGGGGCGCTCTCCGCCCTCGAAAGCGCTACCTGATCTCGAGGATCTTCTCGCGCATCGCGTAGACGACCGCTTCCATCCGGGAGTGCAGCTGAAGCTTCTCCAGGATATTGCGGACGTGGTTCTTCACCGTGTTCTCGGAGATGAACAGTTCTTTGGCGATGTCACGGTTGTTCATGCCCGTGGCGACGAGTTTGAGCACTTCCAGCTCCCGCTCGGTGAGACGCGGTGCGGGTACGAGCCGGCGCTCGTCGGTGCGCTGAATCATCGACTTGAACTCGGTGAGCAGTTTGGACGCCATCGAAGGACTGATCTGGGACTGGCCGTCCGCCACCGCGCGAATGGCCGTGGCCACCTCGTCGGTGGAAATCTCCTTGAGGAGGTAACCGGTCGCACCGGCCTTGATCGCCTCGTAGAGGTCGGCCTCCTCGTCGCTGATCGTCAGCATGATGATCTTCGCGCTGGGAGCCACCTCCTTGATGGAGGTGCACGCCTCGATGCCGCCGCGCTTCGGCATCCGCACGTCCATCAGCACGATGTCGGGCAGCAGGTCCGCCGCCTTGTCGACCGCCTCGGCTCCGTCGCCCGCCTCACCGACGACCTGGATGTCCTCCTCCTGCGCGAGGACGATCTCCAGGCCCCTGCGGAAGAGGGCGTGGTCGTCCACCACCAGCACCCTGATGGGTTCCTTGCGGGAACCTCCGTCGTCCGCCCCGGAATCCGCACCGGCAGCGCTGTCGGCATCGTTCGTCCCGCGCACGGGCCCGAAGGTGTCCGCCATCGTTCCTCCCCCTGAAGGCCACGGCCCGAGGTCACAAGCTGTCCGCCAACGGCAGTGCGCAGAGCACTGATTGGCCTGGGACGCCATGCTTTCATGCCCGGCCCCCCAAGCGATGCCCCCGCGGTCACGCGCGATGCCCCCGGTGGCGCGAAGACGCTTCCAGGGGCACGGCGTTGTCGTCTGTGGATGGTGGCGTCAGCCGCCGAGCGCACCGCCCGCTCCGCCGGCCCCGTCGGAGGCGAGCGGGTCGGTCCTCAGGTGGATGACACCGTAGTCGTACGCATGCCGCCGGTAGACGACACTGGGCTCCTTGGTCTCGGAGTCGACGAACAGGTAGAAGTCGTGACCGACCAGCTCCATCTCGTAGAGCGCCTGGTCGAGCGTCATCGGTGCTGCGACGTGCGTCTTCTCGCGCACCACGAGCGGGCCTTCGCCCTGCACCTCGAGCGAACCCATCTTTGTGGTGGGCACGGGTGACGCCGTCTCCTCGGGGACCAGCTCGCCGTCCCCGTTGAACGAGGCCGCGCCGGGCACGACCTCCGCCACCTCGGCTGCCGAGATCCGGCCGCTGCCACGCCTGCTGTAGCGCTTGTCGTGCTCCTTGCGCAGCCGTGCGTCCAGCTTGTCGGTGGCCAGGTCCAGCGCTGCGTACGGGTCGCCTGCCGCCGCTTCCGCCCGGATGACCGGCCCACGTGAGCGGAGCGTGATCTCCACCCTTGCAGCACGGTCGGCCTGACGGGGATTCGGCTCCTTGGACACCTCGACGTCAAGGCTGATCACCTTGCCGTCGAACTTCTGGATCTTGTCCAGCTTCAGCTTCTCGGCCACGTGCTTGCGGAACCGCTCGGGCACCTCGGTCTTGCGGCCCTTGACGACGATGTCCACGCAGAACTCCGTTCCCGGATCGCTCCGCTTCGGCGGCGGAGCATCTCCCTTTTGCACCAGACTCCGGTGATCGCCGGAGTCGCGGACTCGGTGACTTTCACCTCCTCCTCCCCCGTCGGCGGGGTGTCCACCCCACCGAATTCCAAGCTTCTGGCGTACCGGTGGGTCACCTGCCCGAAACCTGGTGGTGCATTCGTCGAGGTGCGGTATTCACCGTGCCTCACAACCGAACATAGCCTGCCCACCACCGTGTCGGCACCCGCTACTCGCGCGTACCTCCGATCAGGGCCCTTTACCCACTCACCACCTGCAACGATGCAAGTTATCTGTCAGTTCCGGTTTAATTCGAAAGCAGTCGGAGAAGCTGCGACAACAGCGGCTCCGAGCGCTCCTGCCCCCCTTCTCCCGGCGGACTCCTCACCGCCCTGCGAGAGGCCGGCGGCGCGGACCGCTCGTGCCGCCTCCGCGAGGGAGGACCCGGTCGTCAGCAGGTCGTCCACCAGCACCACCCGGCCGCCGTCGAGGAGCCGCCTGCCGCCTTCCACCACCCTCAGGGCACCCGCCAGATTCGCCTGCCGTTCCCGCGCACCCAGCCCCGCCTGGTCGGCCACGGCGCGCCGCTGCCGCAGCACGGCCGACACCCGGGCCGGGACGCCGCCGCGCCGCAGCTCGGCCGCCGCCGCGACGGCGATCCTGCGCGCGGGGTCGTGTCCGCGCGCCGCCGTGGCCCGTCTCGCCGAGGGCACGGGGACCAGCAGCAGCGGACCCGCTCCGCCCGGCTGCCCCGCCCCGGCCCGCACGGCGGCTGCCAGGGCTCCGCCGAGCGCTCCGGCCAGGCCGAGTGCCCCGCGCTCCTTGTGGGCCAGCAGCATCGCGCGTACCGCGTTCTCGTACGGCGCCGTCGCGTGCACCACCGGGAGACCTGCTGGCTCCGGCGCCGGTCTCACCCGGCGCGGCGCCCTGGCCAGGACGGCGGCGCACTCCTCACACAGCTCCGTCCGAGGCCTGCCGCAGCCACCGCAGGCCACGGGCAGGACCAGACCGGCAATCTCCCGCCGCCATCCGCGCACGGTTCCACTGTGCCCGGGCGGCGGATACGCGGCCAACCCCCTGTGGAAAACCCCTGTGGAAAACCCGATGCGGGCCGCGTAACGGGGCTGCGGACAAGGCGTTCAGGCTGCTGCGGGCAGCCCTGACGGCCCGGCATCAGTCCGGCCCGGCATCAGCCCGGCCCGGCATCAGCCCGCGAGAGCCCGGGGCGTCCTCGGCCGAGCACGGGAGGGGGCGGGGCCGAGCGCGTGGGGCAGGGCCGGGCGGACCGGGCGGACCGGCACGTCGAGCACGTCAGGGCACGTCGGCACGGCAGGCTGACCAGCAGGCCCGGCCGAGTTCGTCAGGCAGCTCAGGCAGGGGCATGCGGATCAGGAACCGGAACCCGAGGCCGCCTGCTCCGCTCCGGTGCACCGGCCGGTCTCCCGGTCACCCCGGGTAGACCAGCGAGTCGCCCTCCTTGAGAACCGTCTGCCAGTTGTCGCCCGGCGACAGCTTCACTATGCCGTCGCTCTCCGTGTCCGCCATCAGCGGCAGCTGCTCGTCGTCCGACGCGGCCACCGACGTCACCTGGTTCACGCCCGGCAGGACGGCGGAGGACGACGTGGAACCGTCAGCCTGTACGTATCGCACCTGCTGGACCCCGCCCTCCTCCTTGCCGACCACCACGAGGCGGCTGCGACCGGACCAGGAGATGGCCGACACGTCCGCCAGTTGAGGCGCCGCACGGCGCAGGTCCTCCACGGAGACCTGCTCGCTCTCCCCCGAACCATGACGCTCGACCCGTCCGATGTGCAGCGTCGTGTGCCCGTCCTTCGACACCCGCAGAGCGATCCGCACCCCGTCCGCCGACATCCTCAGCGCCTCGATCCGCCCGCCGTCGAGCCCGGGCACCGCGACCTCCTGCGGCTTCCCGGCCCCGTCGGCCAGGCGCAGCAGCCGGGGCCCCGCGGGATCGCGGTCGGCGACCCACAGATCACCGTTGCCGTCCCAGCTCGGCGCCGACAGACGGTCCGCGGGTTTCGGCGCGTTACTGGTCACCACGGGTGCGGCCGGCTCGCTCTCCTCGACGAGGGAGGAGACGTAGAGATGCTGCCGGCTCTCGGAGACCGCGGCGGCCTGCTGTTCGTCCCGGGCCACGCCGACGGCGCTCATGGCCACCGTGCCGGCACCGAACGGGCCGATCACCGGCACCGGGTCGCCGACACCCTTCGTGCTCCCCGGAATGCGCTGGACATGCCCCTTGTCGTCGACGAAGTACTGGCTGTCCGGCGCACCGGATTCCTTGTCCGAGACGTACTCCTCGGCCTCGTCGGCCCCGAGCGAGCACAGCGGACCGTGCGCACCCTGCAACTCGACCTGTCCGACCCTGGCGGACGTCAGGTCGCGCAGGGTGAAGAGCACCTGGGCCGCCATCATCCTGCAGATTCCCGGCCCGGCCTTGTCCGCCTTCTTGTTGAGCGGCACCTTCAGGACGTTCTGGTCGTCCGGTGCCAGCGAGGTCACCCCGCTCTTCAGGGCCGTACCGGCCGGGAAGCGTGAATCGACCACCGGGCGCAACCAATTCGACGGGCCCGCCAGCAGCGTCCGTACCGTCTGGGTGGCCGTGTCCATGCGGGTGACGGGATCCGTGCGGTTGCGCACGTAGACGGGATCGGCGACCAGCGCGGGCTCGGCGTCCGTCCGGCCGCTCGCGAAGTAGTACTTGTTCACGGACCGGTAGAGCCGCTTGAAGTCGGACTGCCCGAGCACCAGGCCGTCCGGCACGATGTCGATGCGCCATTCCTGCTTGCCGTCCGGCCCCTTCTCCCTGACCAGATGCAGCGTCTGGGCGTACTCCGACGGCACCAGCGGCCGGTAGGAGCTCTGCGCGTCGACCGCTGCCACCTGCTCACCGGTCAGCAGGTACGAGGTCTCGGTGGACCTGCGTTCCTTGTCGTGGATGGTCGGCCCGGTGCGGTTGGGCGCCTTCGAGAGCACCGTGGTGCCCTCGCTGGGCTGCCAGCTGCGGGAGGCTTCCGCGGTCAGGTACTTGCGGGTGGTCCGGAAATCCGGGTCGTCGCTGGTCATCGACTCCAGGAAGCCGTCGACGACCTCGATGGGCGTGGCGCCCTCCCTCGGCGGCACGGCGTACACCTGCACCTGCGAATCCCCGGGCTGCGAGGCGTCGACCGCCTTCACATCACCGGTGACCGGCATCGCTCCGCACCCGGCGAGCACCACGACCCCGCAGCCCAGCAGCGCGGAGAGCCGCACCGCCCGGCCGTGGCCGCCCCGACGACGGTCAGTGTCCACGTGCCGTGTCCTCCTGCTCCGGGTCCTGCGTGTCCGTGTCGGTGCTCCCGCCCGGCCGTTCCGCGGCGGGGCGGGACACCACACGGGCGCCGTTGCCCGGCAGGGCGGCCGGGTCGACGGATGTGGGCCTGCGCGGCGCCACCGTCCCGTGCGCGGGCAGCGACCGCGCCGTGGAACCGGCCTGGTTCGGTACGGACATCAGCCGGTGGTCGGGCACCGCCGGTGTGGCCTCCGCCCGCTCGCGGTCCTCCCGGTTACGCCGGGAGTCCTCGGGCTCCAGCGGTATCGGCGACCCCCGCAGCGGCTCGTCCGCCGTCCGCGGCAGGGTCAGCCGGAACTGCGAACCGCCCCCGGGCTCGCCCCAGGCCTGGAGCCAGCCACCGTGCAGCCGGGCGTCCTCGACGGCGATCGAGAGACCGAGACCGGTCCCACCCGTCGTGCGGGCACGGGCCGGGTCCGCACGCCAGAAACGATTGAAGACACGGGTGGCCTCGCCCGGCTTGAGCCCCACCCCGTAGTCCCTGACCGCCACGGCCACAGCACCCTGGGCGACGCCCATCCGCACGACGACGTCCCGGCCCTCGCCGTGCTCGACGGCGTTGACGACCAGGTTGCGCAGGACCCGCTCGACGCGGCGCGCGTCGGCCTCCGCGATCACTGGCTGCTCGTCTCCGACCACCCGGATCCGGGTGCCCTTGCGCTCCGCCAGCGGCTCGGCACCGCCGATCACACGACGGACGACCGTGCGGAGGTCTATCGGTTCGGCCTCCAGCGCCGCGGCACCCGCGTCGAACCTGCTGATCTCCAGCAGGTCGGACAGGAGCGACTCGAAGCGGTCGAGCTGGTCGCCCAGCAGTTCCGCCGAGCGGGCGGTCACGGGGTCGAAGTCGACGCGGGCCTCGTGGATGACGTCGGCGGCCATCCGCACCGTCGTCAGCGGGGTCCGCAGCTCATGGCTGACGTCCGAGACGAAACGCCGCTGCATGCGGGAGAGCTCCTCCAGCTGCTGGATCTTCAGCTGCAGGTTCTGCGCCATCTTGTTGAAGGCCTCACCGAGGCGGGCGATGTCGTCCTCGCCGGTGACCTTCATGCGCTCCTGGAGCCGGCCGGCGGAGAGCCGCTCGGCGATCCCCGCCGCCATCCGGACGGGCGTGACGACCTGCCGCACCACGAACCAGGCGATGGCCCCGAGCAGCACGACCACGAACAGCCCGGCCGTGGCCAGCGTCGTCGTCACCAGCGTGAGCGACTTCTCCTCCTGCGTGAGCGGGAAGAGGTAGTAGAGCTCGTACGGATTGTGGTCGACGTCGTAGAGCCGTTTGCCCACGACGAGACCGGGCTCCGGATCCTTCCCGTACGAGTACCGGATCAGGGAGTACGTCTGGAACGCCCCCTGCCCCTTGCCCACGTCCTCCCGCAGTCTCTGCGGGACGCTGGAGGCCTCGACGCTGCCGGAACCGCGAGGGGCCCGGCTGGTGACACCGCCGTCGGCGGAGTCGACGCTGAGCGCCACCACGTTGAACGCGTTCGTACCGCCACTGGCGAGCTGGTCGACGAGCTCGGTACGCCATGAGGTGTTCGCCGTCATGCCGTCGGCGCCCTCCTCGCTCTGGTCCCCGGGGACCAGCGGCGCGTTGGCGTTCGCCTGGGCGGCGGCGAAGCCACCGGCGGCCTGTGTCTGGGCAGCCGTGCCCTTCGCCTCGAGCAGGCCGTTACGGACCTGCCCGATCACGACGAAGCCCAGCAGCAGCACCACGCCGATCGACATCAGCAGCGTGCCCGCGACGACGCGGAGCTGCAGATTGCGCCGCCAGAGCCGGACGGCGGGCAGGAGAGGCCCGCGGATCCACCGCATCAGCAGACGGGGCACCGGCCCGCCGGGCGTCCGGTCGCGTAGCAACCGGCCGCCCCGCAGGGCCCTGACGAATCGGCGAGAACTCCGTACCGGACCGGCAGCCCGCTCCGTACGGGCGCCGGAACCCCCGGGTGGCGGAGCAGCGCTGCCCAGGGTCATGTCAGCTCGGTCCAGCCTTGTAGCCGACGCCACGCACGGTGACGACGATCTCCGGCCGCTCGGGGTCCTTCTCGACCTTCGAGCGGAGCCGCTGGACGTGCACGTTCACCAGGCGGGTGTCGGCGGCGTGGCGGTAACCCCACACCTGCTCGAGCAGCACCTCGCGGGTGAAGACCTGCCACGGCTTGCGGGCGAGGGCGACCAGCAGGTCGAACTCCAGCGGAGTGAGGGCGATGGACTGGCCCTCCCGCTTCACCGAGTGACCGGCCACGTCGATGACCAGGTCCCCGATCGCCAGCTGTTCCGGCGCGGGCTCCTCCGACCTCCGCAGACGTGCCCTGATCCGGGCCACCAACTCCTTCGGTTTGAACGGCTTGACGATGTAGTCGTCGGCCCCTGACTCCAGGCCCACCACCACATCCACCGTGTCGCTCTTGGCAGTGAGCATGACGATCGGCACACCCGACTCGGCCCTGATCAGCCGACAGACCTCGATGCCGTCCCGTCCGGGCAGCATGAGGTCCAGCAGCACCAGGTCCGGCTTGGCCTCACGAAATGCAGCCAGTGCCTTGTCGCCGTCCGCTACGAACGACGGCTCGAAACCTTCTCCACGCAGCACAATCCCGAGCATCTCGGCCAGTGCGGTGTCGTCGTCGACGACAAGGACGCGTCCCTTCATAAACGACATCATCCCATTAGCTAATCGTTACCTGCGATGACCTGGCACACAGCTCTGCCAGTCCGACCCCCGTGACCGGGGAAATGACGCCCTCCTCCGTGACGATCGCCGTGACCAGTTCGGGCGGCGTGATGTCGAATGCGGGGTTGTACGCCTGGGTTCCGGGGGGTGCGACGACCGTCCGGCCCCCCTCGCCACCGGCTGCCACACCCGGCCTGGATGTGACCTCCGTCACCTCTGACGCGGAACGCTGCTCGACGACGATCGATGTACCGTCCATCGTTTTCGGATCGACCGTGGTCGTCGGTGCCACGACGATGAACGGCACATGGTGGTACTTCGCGAGCACCGCCAGCGGATAGCTCCCCACCTTGTTGGCCACCGAGCCGTCCGCGGCGATGCGGTCGGCCCCTATGAGTACGGCATCCACCTCCCCTGCCGCGAACAGCGAGCCCGCCGCGCTGTCCGTGAGCAAGCTGTACGGCATGCCGTTCCGTGCGGCCTCGTACGCCGTCAGCCGCGCGCCCTGGAGCAGCGGGCGCGTCTCGTCCACCCACAGGTGGTGGAGCCTGCCCCTCCGGTGAGCCTCAAGTGCGACGGCGAAGGCCGTCCCCGCGCCTCCGGACACGAGGGCGCCGGTGTTGCAGTGGGTCAGCAGGCGGTGCCCGGCACCCGGCAGGAGCTCCGCCAGGAGTTCCAGGCCGTACTGCGCCATCCGCCCACTGGCCTCCGCGTCCTGCCGGTGCAAGGTCCGCGCCTCCGCCAGCGCCGCCGCGGCAGCCACATCGGCAGGGGCCCCGCCGTCCACGGCCGCGCGGTGCGTCCGCTCGACCCGACGCGCCCCGTACCCGAGGTTCACGGCGGTGGGCCGCGCCTGCTCCAGAAGATCCGCTGCCCGTGCCGCGTCCTCACCCCGGGCAGCCGCCAGGGCGACGCCGTAGCCCCCGGCGATGCCCAGCAGCGGCGCTCCCCGCACGGCCAGGGTCTGGATCGCCCGCACGAGCGCGGGCACGTCGGCGCATATGAGCTCGACCTCCTCGGAGGGCAGCCGCGTCTGGTCGAGGAGCACCACCGCGGGGCCTTCCGGAAGCTCGTCCCAGCGGAGTACGGAGAGGGCCGGGGGCTCGATGCCCACCGGCGTTCGTGTGTCCTGATCAGCCATCTGCCCAGTCTGCCCGCTGAACCGCCCGCGCACGACGGCAAGAAGGAGATACAGGGCCCCGCCCGCGCCGGACCGACGCGTGGCACGATGGCAGCCAACCTGCCCGCCCCGATGAGCGGACAGGACCGTGAAGGAGCGACCATGAACGACTCTCCGGGCTGGGCTTCGCCCGGATCCGCCCCCTCCGAAGGCCAGGAGGCGGGAATCCCCCGTCCCTCCTCGCCCGTAGACGGAAGCGGCCCCGCCGGGCAGTGGTCTCCCGCACAGCCCCCTCCGGGACAGTGGTCGCCCCCCAGCGCCCCTGGCCAGGGCCCCGGCGCGCCCCCACCCACACCGGGCTGGGGCGGAACGCCGCAGCCCGGACCAGGATGGGGCGGCGCACCGATGGCGGCGAAGCCGGGCGTGATCCCGCTCCGCCCGCTGGGGGTCGGCGAGATCCTCGACGGCGCGGTGTCCACGATGCGCACCCACTGGCGCACGGTGCTCGGGGTCAGCCTCACGGTCTCCGTGATCGCCGAGATGGTGGTCATCCTCGTGCAGCGCTACCTTCTGCCGGAGCCGAAGTCGGTCGACCCCAACGCCGTCGGTGCCGAGGCCCTCCGCCAGGCCACCGACTCCGCGCAGTCGCAGCTGCTCACGAGCGCCCCGAGCACCCTCATCGCCATGATCGGCACGCTGATCACCACCTCGGTCCTCACCGTGGTGATCAGCCGCTCCGTGATCGGCCGCGGAGTCACCCTCCGCGAAGCCTGGTCCGAAGCCCGCCCCAGGCTCCTCCCCCTGCTCGGACTGACCCTGCTGCTGAGCCTGATGAGCGCCGGAATCATGGCGGCCGGCCTCGTTCCGGGCCTGCTCCTGGGAAGCGGTGCCGGTGGACTCGCACTGACCTTCCTCGGTTTCGCCGCCGCCTGCGTCGTCGTCCTCTGGCTCATGGTCCGCTTCACGCTCGCGGCGCCCGCGCTGATGCTGGAACGCCAGCCCGTCCTCACGGCACTGCGCCGGTCGGCGAAGCTCGTCAAGGGCAGCTGGTGGCGGACGTTCGGCATCCTCGCGCTCACCTACGTGCTGGTCATCGTCGTCACCTTGATCATCACCATCCCGTTCGGCATCATCGCCGTGACCCTGGACAGCGACGGCCTGAGCGAATTCCTGAACAGCAGCTCGACCGACTTCGGCTGGCCCTTCCTCATCGTCACGGGCATCGGCGACGTGATCATCTCGACGCTCGCCTACCCCTTCACCGCGGGAGTGATGGCCCTGCTCTACGTCGACCAGCGCATCCGCCGCGAGGCGCTCGACCTCGACCTCGCCCGGGCTGCCGGAGTACCCGGCTACGACACCCTCAAGAGCTGATGCGATGACGGGGGCGGGGGGCAGCATCGTGGCAGCACGGCTCGACGGGGCGAGCGAGGACATACCCGTGGACGTCCCACGCGTGCCCGCGCGGGAAGCGGCGGAGGACGAGCTCTCCGACCCGATGTACCACGAGCACGACCCGAACCTTCTCGAACGCGCTCTGGACCGCTTCTGGGACTGGGTCGGTGATCTCCTGGACGGAGCGGCAGGAGCGGCCCCCGGCGGGCCGCTCGGTCTCGTCGTCATCACCCTGGCCGTCCTGGGCCTGGGCGCCGCCCTGTGGTGGCGGCTCGGCACGCCGCAGCGCACCCTCCGCACACCGGAGACGCTGTTCGGCGGTGCTGCCCGCAGTGCCGCCGAGCACCGCACCGCGGCCGCCGCGCACGCCGAGGCCCACCGCTGGACCGAAGCCGTCCAGGAACGGATGCGGGCCCTCGTGCGCTCGCTGGAGGACAGGGCCGTACTCGATCCACGCCCCGGCCGGACCGCGGACGAGGCAGCCGCCGACGCGGGCAGGGTGCTGCCCGCACACGCCGGCCGGCTCCTCTCCGCCGCCCGGGTCTTCGACGACGTGACGTACGGCGGTCGTACCGCCGACGAGGGCGCGTACCTGACCCTGTGCACGCTCGATCTGGAGCTCGAGACCGCCAAGCCCATGGTGGCCGCGGGCGCGGGCCAGGAGGCCGCCGGATGACCCTCAAGACGGCCACCACCTCCACGTCGGCGTCCCGCACGCCGCACCAGATCTGGCAGCGCGCCCGAGGCCTGCTGCTCGCCGTACTCATCCTCGTCGTCGCGGGGCTGAGCGTCGCCGCGCTCCGCTCCGGTGGACAGCACGGCCGGCTCGATCCTCGCTCCCCGGATCCCTACGGCAGCCGGGCCGTCGCGCAGCTCCTCGAGGACCGGGGCGTCTCCGTCGACGTCGCCACCACCCTCGACGAGGCCACCCGCGCGGTCGCCCCCGACACCACCCTGCTCGTGGCCGGGCCCAACGTGCTCACCCCTTACCAGCAGGACCGGCTCCACGCGGCGACCGCGGACTCCCTGGGCCGTACCGTCGTCATCGCTCCGGGCGGGGCGTCGGTGGGACGGCTCGCGCCCGGCGCACACGCGGAGTCGTCCGGCCCCGTGGACGCACGCCCGCCACGCTGCGAACTCCCCGCCGCCCGGACCGCGGGAACGAGCGATATGGGCGGCATCCACTACACGACGGACGCGGCGGGCGCCGTCGCCTGCTACCCGGACGGCGGACTCGCCACCCTCCTGGTCATGCCGGGGCACGAAGAGATCGGCGACACCGTACTGCTCGGGTCCCCTGACATCCTCTACAACGACCGCCTCGACGAGCAGGGCAACGCGTCCCTGGCACTGCAACTCCTCGGGTCCCGCCCTCATCTCCTCTGGTACCTCCCTTCGCTCGATGATCCTTCCGCCGCCGAAGGCGGCACCCGCTCCGACAGCGAGGGCGACGAGAGTGGAGCCTCGGGGGAAAGCGACTTCCTCGGTCTGATCCCCTCGGGCTGGCTCTGGGGCACCCTCCAGCTCGGTGTCGCCGCTGTCCTGGCCGCCGTGTGGCGGGCCCGGCGTCTCGGGCCCCTGGTCACCGAGCGGCTACCGGTGGCCGTCCGGGCATCCGAATCCACCGAGGGCCGTGCCCGCCTGTATCGCAAGGCCGACGCCCGCGACCGGGCCGCAGAGGTCCTCCGCTCCGCCACCCGCGCCCGCATCTCCCCCCTCGTCGGAGTCTCCCCCCGCGACTCCGAGTCCCCTGAGACCCTCCTGCCTGCGGTCGCGGCACGACTGGGAGCACCGCACAGCGATCTCCGCTCCCTCCTCTTCGGCCCGGCTCCCGCCGACGACGCCGCCCTGCTTCTCCTGACCGACCAACTCGACGCCCTCGAAAGAGAGGTACGCACTTCATGAGCGCCCCGACCCCGGAGACCGCCGAGCCTGCGGCACCGACAGGGACCTTTGCGGCACCTGTGCACTCCGACAGTGCCCGCGCATCCCTGGAAGCTCTGCGTTCCGAGATCGCGAAGGCCGTGGTCGGCCAGGACCCCGCCGTCACAGGGATGGTCGTCGCACTCCTCTGCCGGGGCCATGTACTCCTCGAAGGTGTTCCCGGTGTCGCGAAGACCCTTCTCGTCCGCGCACTGGCCGCCTCCCTCGAACTGGACACCAAGCGCGTCCAGTTCACTCCCGACCTGATGCCCAGCGACGTCACGGGCTCCCTCGTCTACGACGCCCGAACCGCCGAGTTCTCCTTCCAGCCCGGCCCGGTCTTCACGAATCTCCTGCTCGCCGACGAGATCAACCGCACCCCGCCGAAGACGCAGTCGTCCCTCCTCGAGGCCATGGAAGAACGCCAGGTCACCATCGACGGAACCCCCCGTCCGCTGCCCGACCCCTTCCTGGTCGCAGCCACCCAGAACCCGGTCGAGTACGAGGGCACCTATCCTCTGCCCGAAGCCCAACTGGACCGGTTCCTGCTGAAACTGACCGTCCCTCTCCCCTCGCGGGAGGACGAGATCAACGTGCTCACCCGCCATGCAGACGGGTTCAACCCGCGCGATCTCAAGGCGGCAGGCATACGGGCCGTCGCCGGCCCCGCCGACCTCGAAGCAGCACGCGCCGCTGTCGCCAAGACCTCCGTCTCTCCGGAGATCGCCGCCTATGTGGTGGATATCTGTCGTGCCACGCGCGAATCCCCCTCGCTCACTCTCGGCGCCTCCCCCCGAGGAGCCACCGCTCTTCTCTCCACCGCTCGTGCATGGGCCTGGCTCACCGGCCGGGACTACGTCATCCCTGACGACGTGAAAGCCCTCGCCCTGCCGACGCTTCGTCATCGCATCCAGCTGCGTCCGGAAGCCGAGATGGAAGGAGTCACCGCCGACTCCGTCATCACCGCTGTCCTCGCCCACGTCGCTGTCCCCCGATGAGGCGGTGACCATGGCCCTCACCGGAAGAGCGGCACTGCTGGCGGCCTTGGGATCACTCCCCGTAGGCATCGTGGCCCCGAGCTGGACCGGCATGCTCGCGGTCAACGCCCCGCTTTCACTGGCAATTTTGTGCGACTACGCCCTGGCAGCGCCAGTGCGAACGCTGCAGTTCACCCGAAACGGTGATACATCCGTTCGACTCGGTGAACCCGCAACCGTGCAACTCACCGTGACCAACCCCTCCAGGCGCAAGCTCCGAGCACACCTCCGGGACGCCTGGCCTCCCAGCAGCTGGACCTCGGAGGCAGAGCAGGCGTCGTCCCGGCACCGGATCACTGTTCCTGCCGGCGAGCGCCGTCGCCTCACCACGTTCCTCCGCCCGTCGCGGCGCGGTGACCGCCAGGCCGACCGGGTCACCGTCCGGTCGTTCGGGCCGCTCGGCCTCGTGGCCCGCCAGGGCGGTCACCGGGTGCCCTGGACGGTCCGGGTGCTTCCGCCGTTCACCAGCCGCAAGCACCTGCCCTCACGGCTCGCCCGGCTCCGCGAACTGGACGGCCGGACCAGTGTGCTCACCCGGGGGGAGGGCACCGAGTTCGACAGCCTCCGGGCCTACGTGCCGGGGGACGACACCCGGTCCATCGACTGGCGGGCCACCGCGCGCCATTCCGCTGTGGCTGTCCGTACCTGGCGTCCCGAGCGGGACCGACACATCCTCATCGTTCTCGACACCGGCCGGACATCGGCGGGCAGGGTGGGCGACGTACCGCGGCTCGACGCCGCGATGGACGCGACGCTGCTCCTCACCGCGCTTGCCGCCCGGGCCGGCGACCGTGTGAACCTGCTCGCCTACGACCGGCGCGTCCGAGCCCGGGTGCAGGGCAAGGCGGCAGGCGGGGAGGTCCTGTCGAGCGTCGTCGGTGCCCTGGCCACCCTCGAACCCGAGCTCGTCGAGACCGACGCACGTGGTCTCAGCACGGCGGCACTGGCGAGTGCCCCCCGGCGCTCCCTGATCGTCCTGCTCACGAGCCTGGACGCCGCCCCCATCGAGGAAGGGCTCCTCCCGGTCCTCCCTCAGCTCACCCAGCGCCACACCGTCCTGGTGGCCGCAGTCGCCGATCCGAAGGTCGAGACGATGGCCGGTGCGCGCGGCACGGTGGAGTCCGCCTACGAGGCGGCGGCGGGCGAACAGACACGGGCCCAGCGACGGCGGACCGCCGACCAGCTCCGACGGTATGGGGTCACCGTCGTCGACGCCGGCCCCGAGGAACTCGCACCCGCGCTGGCTGACGCCTACCTGGCGCTCAAAGCCGCCGGACGACTGTAAAGATCCCTGGCACACCCCACTGCGGAGACCCGGGGGTGCGACAGGAATCGTCCGTCCGGCACGCTCGGCACCCGGTGCGCGCACGCGCCGGGCTGTGACCATGCACGGCGGTGCGGTGCATGCTGCATCCACGCGGTCCGGTCTGCTGACGTGCCCTGGCTCGGAGAGCTGGAAGCTCTCACCTCGACCGGTCCTCAAACGCAGAAAAGCCCCGTGCCACAAGGGCACGGGGCTTTCCCGGAATAATTGTTCGGCGGCGTCCTACTCTCCCACAGGGTCCCCCCTGCAGTACCATCGGCGCTGAAAGGCTTAGCTTCCGGGTTCGGAATGTAACCGGGCGTTTCCCTAACGCAATGACCACCGAAACACTATGAAATTAACCAACACCGGAACACAACACGGCCGTTCGTTATTTCAGAACTAACACAGTGGACGCGAGCAACTGAGGACAAGCCCTCGGCCTATTAGTACCAGTCAGCTCCACCCGTTACCGGGCTTCCACATCTGGCCTATCAAC
>NZ_JBIBEG010000001.1:980981-1457847 GCF_042902585.1 Streptomyces argenteolus | reverse complement strand
ATCGAGTGGGCCACCAGAGTGACGTCCCGGAGGTCGAGCTGGGTGATGAGGTCGTTCAGGTCGTCGGCGAAGGTGTCGAAGTCGTAGCCGTCGTACACCGGCGTGGAGCGCCCGTGGCCGCGGCGGTCGTGGGCGATGCCCCGGAAGCCCGCGTCGGCCACGGCCTTCAGCTGGTCCTGCCAGGCGTCGCCGTTCAGCGGCCAGCCGTGGATGAAGACCACGGGGCGGCCGTTGCCCCAGTCCTTGTAGAAGATGTCGACACCGTCGCGGGTCGTGCAGATCGGCATGGCGTACCTTTCGGCTCTGTGGCGGCCCGGCCACCGGGGGGCGGCCCGCATCCGGGCGGGCTCACCCGGGGACCGGGCAGCCGGGCGGGGGGCGAGGCGGACGTTCTCCGGTCCCCGTCCTATCTTCCACATCAGGGCATACGGCGCATGTCGGGCGACCGGCGAGGTCCCGGGGCCTGGGGTGCCGCGTCCGGCGGGCGACGGCGGGCCGGAGGGCGCGGTGCTCGCCGCGACTTCGCCGCCGCTGTCCGCCGTGGCAGCCGGTTCCGCGGAACTTCCGTGCGGCGAAGCGGGGTTGTAGCGTTCCGTCATGACGTGGGAGCGCACGGCGACGGGTGGCGGCGAGGTGCCTCCTTCCTGGGAGGAGGTCGCCCAGGTCCTGCGTGCGCGTATCCGTGACGGCGTGCTGAGGGCCGGGGATCCCCTGCCGGCCCTCGCGGAGCTGGCGGCGGAGTTCCGCGTCGAGCGGGCCGCGATCAGGGCGGCGCTGCGGAGTCTGCGGGAGGAAGGGCTGCTCGCCGAGGGCATGCGGGGTGTTCCTGCCCGCGTCGCCCCGGACGCGGACGGCCCGCCGCCCGCGCGGGTGTCCCTGGGCACCCGCGTCCTGGAGGCGTTCGACGCACCCGACGTTCGGATCGACGCGGTGTGCCTGACGACGGAATCCCTCACCCTGGCCCTCGCCGAACCGACCCGGCGGATCTTCTCCGGCGGCTCGGCCCCACGATCGGTGAGGGTGCGTGTGCTGCTGCCGTCCGGCGACCTGCACCTGGCGCCCCCGGGGCGGGAGGGCGCCGGCCCCGCGCACGAGCGGTGGCGGGCGGTCCGCGCCGCGCAGAGCGCGGTGCTGAGGCACTCGCTGACGGCGGTGGGCCGGGCCCGTGGACTCGACGTCGAGGTGTCCTTCGGGGACCTCCCGTTCACCCCGCCGGTGAAGCTCTACCTGCTCAACGGGAGCGAGGCACTGTTCGGCCACCACTGCGTGGAGCGGCGGACCGAGGAGGCCGGCGGATCGACGGCCGGGACGTCCGGGGGGCTGGGCGACCGCCCGGTGCTCCTCGCTTTCGCGCAGTCGTCCGGCCGGGCGCACGACCTGGCGTTCGTCGAGCGGTCGCAGCGGTGGTTCGACGGCCTGTGGGCCCAGGCCGCGACGGACCTGCCGGACTGAGGACCTCGCCGCCGACCTGTTTCGCCGGCGCGGACCGCCGGCGAAACAGGTCTCAGTCGCCCGGCGCGAACAGCAGGGCCAGGACGAGCGCCCCGGCGCAGGCGAAGTTCGCGTTGCCGACCTTGAGGCCGAAGCTCAGCAGGCTGACACCGACGGTGCCCATGACGCCGTACTTCCACTGAATGATCTGCTCGAGGCCCAGGGTGAACAGGGGCATGGTGGTCACTCCTTCCCAGGTGCGGGACAGGCGCGGATGCGCCTCTGGGTGGGGGAGACCGGCGACTTCGCGCGACGCTGCGCAAGAACCGAACAACTGCTGTACAAGTCCCCCGTTTTGACTTGTCGTACTTATTCCTCCGGGGCTCCTGCCGCAAACTTGTCTGGTTATTTGGTTAGTTGTAGGTCCTGTGAACATCGGTCGTCCCGGTTGTGCGTGGCATCTGACCGTGTGGGTGCGGAAGTTGTAGGGTTGCAGTGTGACAAGTCATGGTTCCGCCCCGCGTGATGCCAAGTTCCAGTACCTCTGGGTCGCAGACGAACTGCGCAAGGAGATCAACAGCGAGGCGCACAGGCCCGGCGAGCGGCTTCCCACGCAGGAGGAGCTGGCCACGCGCTTCGGTGTGTCACGCGCGACGGTCAATCAGGCGCTCTCCCTGCTGCGCAAGGAGGAGCTGATCGTCACCCGGCAGGGGAGCGGGTCCTTCGTGGCGTCCGAGCCCGGGGAGCCCTCGCACGTGCCGGGGCCCGCCAGGAGCCCGGAGGGCAAGGTGTGGGCCGTCGTTTCGGAGCGCGTACCGCCGGTGCTGCTCAAGCCGTATCTGGTAGAGGCGTTCGAGGCCAACGTGGTCAAGCTCGACGTCTTCTCGATGACCACCGAATCGCTCGCCGCCCGGGTCGTCGACCAGAAGGACCGCATCGTCGCCGGGGAGATCAGCCCGCCCCGCAGCATCACCGCACGGCTGCTGCTCCCGAACACCGACTCCTCCGCCCTGGCGATCCCCCGGCAGGTGTCGGGCGAGGACGATCCACGGGTCCGCCAGCGGCTCGGCGGCATCCTGCGCAGCCACGTGACGATGCTGCGCTCCGCCCTGTACGAGCTCCGCCGGCTCAAGCTGGTCGAGGAGGTCGCGGTGCAGGTGCGGATGGTCCCCTTCGCGCCCCAGATGAAGCTGTACATCCTGAACAACCGCGTGGTGCTCCAGGGCTTCTACATCCCGGAGGAGGGCACGGCGACGCTGGAGGACGGCGAGGAGGTGGCGACCTACGACGCGTACGGCACGGGGGCCACGCTGTATCCGTTCCGGGCCTCCGCCGACTCCACCCCCGAGCAGGCCGGGGTGGTGCGGGCGGCGAAGAAGTTCTTCGACGCCAACTGGGAGAACCTGGCCACGAAGGTGACGTTCTGACCGTGCACGCCACGACGACCCCTGCCCCGGCCGCCGCTAAGAGGACCGACGACATGACTGCCCGGTGCGAAGCCGCCTCCCCCGCAGACACCTCCTCGTCAGGCACGCCCTCCGAAGCGGACGAGCCCGGCCCGGCCGCGCTCCTCTCGGCGGCGGAATGCGTCCTCTTCGACTTCGACGGCCCTCTGTGCCGGCTGTTCGCCGGGCGACCGGCCGCCGGGGTGGCCGCCAGGCTGGCCGAGGGGCTGAGCGCCCTCGGGTGCGACCCGGAGGTGCTGGCCGCCAGGACGGACGACCCGCTGGCCCTGCTCCAGGAGGTCGCCAAGCACCACGGCGACGGCCCGGTGACGGCCCGTGCCGAGTGGCTCCTCACGGCGGAGGAGACGCAGGCGGCTGCCGGCGCCACCCCCACGGAGCATGCGCTGGAGCTGATCGGAGCCCTGGACGCCGGGGGCTGGAAGCAGGCCGTCACGACCAACAACTCGCCGGTGGCGGTGGCCCGTTTCCTCCGGCGCCACCACGCGTCCGCGCCTGCGGCCGAGCACATCCACGGCCGTACGTCGGACCCCGCGCTCCTCAAGCCCGATCCCCACTGCCTGGTCCGTGCCCTGGAGTCGACGGGCACGGCCGCGGCGGCGGCCGTGATGATCGGGGATTCCCCCGCGGACTGCCTGGCCGCCAAGGCGGTCGGTGTACCGTTCATTGGCTATGCGGTGAATGAGCGCAAGCGCCGGGCACTCGAGGACGTCGGTGCCCGGTGCTCGGTGCGCTCGCTGCGGGGCCTGCTGGAGACGGCCCGGCAGCGTGTGCGGTCGAGGGAGCCGGGAGCGGGGCCGCCGGGGGCCGGGAGCCGCGGGTAGAGGCAGGTTCTGCCCGCAGGGGGACCGGTTCGGTGGTCGCTCCCGGCACCCGTTCACGGTCGAGGGAGCAGGCGGTGACAGTCGCCACCACGGTGGACATGCGCGGGTATCCGAGGGGCCGTCCCGGCCAGGTCTCCGACGGCACGGCGATCGAGGGTCCGTACAGAGGGCACTACCGCGAGACGTACGTCTTCGCCCTGCCGGGCGGTCCACTGCGGTGCAAGGTGCACGAACCGCGTTCGGAACTCTTCCGGTTCGACCGCACGAGCTTCGTCTCCGAGGACCGACTGCTGCTGGACCTGCGGGGCCGGGTGAGCCGGATACCCGAGATCACCGTCCTCGACGAGCACCTCCTGCTCCAGCGGTTCATCGAGGGGCGGACCCTGGGCAGGAGCCCGGCCGGGACGCTCTCCGCGCGCCATGCCGGGCAGCTGGGGCAGCTCTTCGGCGAGCTGGTGGCACTCGACGCCGGTTCGATCGGCGCGCGACGGCTCCACGATCCCGTGGGCCCTCCGGCGGACGGGGACACCGGCGCCTTCCTCGACGGCCTGGTCACCTTCACCGAGCAGCAGGTCTACCGCCTCCACCAGGACCGCTTCGGCTCGCTCTTCCGTGAACTCGGGGTCGGCGAAAGGGCGTTGGACGCGATCAAGGCCCGGTCGCGCGGCCTCACCAGCCGGCCGTTCACGCTGGTCCACGGCGACCTGCACCGGCTGAACTTCGTCGTGGACGCGGCGGACGATCTCTGGACCATCGACTGGGAACTGTCCATGATCGGCGATCCGTTGTACGACCTCGCCACGCATCTGCACCTGATGCGGTACTCCCCCCGGGAGGCCGGGCGGACCGCCTGCCTCTGGGCCGGCGCGGTGGAGAGCGTGCGACCGGAGTGCGCCAGGGGCTGGCGGGAGGATCTGGCGACGCTCCTCGCCTACAAGCGCGTGCAGTCCGTCTACACCGATGTGATCCGGGGGGCCATCGCGCTGGAGCAGCCGGGAGCCGGGCCCGTCCCGGGCCGGCTCCCGGTGATCGCGCACCGGGTTCGCGAGGTGCTGTCGCGGGCCCGGGTGCCGCTCGGCCTGGACGCGGTCCCCTCGCTCCGCCGGGTCATGGGTGCGTACGCCCGCTGGATCCAGGGCCCGGCGTCAGCGGGTCCGCATCCTGAAGAGCACCCGTGACAGCGCCACGGACACCACCAGGGTCCCGGCCGCCCATGCCAGCGCGATCCAGGGGGCGTCGCCGACCGGCCGGCCCAGCAGCAGGCCGCGCAGCGACTCGATGGCCGGGGTCACCGGCTGGTGCTCGGCGAAACCGTGGAGCCAGTCCGGCAAGGTGTCGACGGGGACGAACGCGCTGCTCGGGTAGGGCAGGAACGACATGAAGAAGCTGAAGCCCCCGGCCGCCTCCGGGGTGCGGGCGAGCAGTCCGACGGCGGCCGAGAGCCAGGAGAGCGCCACGATGCAGGCGAGCAGTACCGCGGCGACGGCGAGCCAGCCCGCAGGTGTGGCGGCGGGGCGGAAGCCGATGAGCACGGCGACGCCGAACACCAGCGTGGTGGAGAACAGGTTGCGTACGGTGCTCGCCACGACGTGTCCGGCCAGGATCGGCGTCCCGCCGATGTCCAGGGAGCGGAAGCGGTCGATGATGCCTCCCTTCATGTCCTCGCTCACCGCGACCGCGGTGGTGGCCGAGCCGAAGCCGGCGCAGAGGAACAGGACGCCGGGGACGACGTACATGACGTACGCGTCGTAGGCGCCGCCGGTGTCGATCGCCCCGCCGAAGAAGTAGACGAAGATCAGCATCAGCAGGACCGGCAGCATCATCGAGGTGATGACGGCGTCGACGTTGCGCCGGCTGAGGAGGAGGCTGCGGCCGGTCAGGACCGTGGCGTGGGTCAGGATCCCGGGTGCGTCAGACATGGGCCGGTGCCTCCGTGGGGCCGGTGGTCAGGGCGAGGAACACGTCGTCGAGGGTGGCGCTGTGCAGGGAGAAGCGCTCCACGTCGGTGCGGTGCGGATCGACGTCGTCGAGCAGGGCGCGTGCGTGGGCTGCGGTCCCGTCCGTGGGGATGCCGAGCGTGAGGGTCTCCGGGGAGTGGTGGACGGCCCTGGTGGCGAGCCGGAGATAGGCCTCGCGGCTGCTGAGGACGAGGTCCAGGCGGTGTCCGGCGAGGCGTGACTTCAGGGTGGCGGGGGTGCCCTCGGCGACGATCCGGCCCTGGTCGAGGACGGCGACGCGATCGGCGAGCTGGTCCGCCTCCTCCAGGTACTGGGTGGTGAGCAGCACCGTGGCGCCCTGGTCCGCGAGGTCGCGGACCACCTGCCAGAGCTCGCGGCGGCTGCGGGGGTCGAGGCCGGTGGTGGGTTCGTCGAGGAAGTAGACACCGGGGTCCGGCGAGCCGACCAGGCCCGCGGCGAGGTCCAGGCGGCGCCGCATCCCGCCGGAGTACGTGCGGACCTGGCGGGACGCGGCGTCGAGGAGGTCGAAGCGGGTGAGGAGCTCGTCGGCCCGCTGCCGGGCCCGGGGGCGGCTCAGTCCGGTCAGCCGGGCCACCATCCGGAGGTTCTCCCGGCCGGTCAGCGTCTCGTCGACGGCGGCGGACTGCCCGGTGAGGCTGATGAGCCGGCGCACCCGGCGCCGGTCCGCGACGACGTCGTACCCGGCGACGCGCGCCGAACCGGAGTCGGGCGTCGTGAGGGTGGACAGGATGCGCACGGTCGTCGTCTTGCCGGCGCCGTTCGGGCCGAGCAGGGCGTGGATGCCGGCGGGCGCGACCCGCAGTCCGACACCGTCCAGGACGCGGACCCGGGCGCCGGGTCCTCCGTAGGACTTGGTGAGGCCGTGTGCCTCGATCATGACGTCGTCGTGCACGAGGATCCCCCTTATGCGTATGGCATACGCGTTACTGCGTAAGCATTACGCAAACTTAGGATGGTGGCAAGCCAGTACTGGGGAAGGCGGCTTCGGGTGACGGAGAACAGCGGTGCGGCGGGCGGCACGGGCCTGCCGGCCAGCATCGAGGCCGCGTGGGGGCTGCGGGAGCGTCCGGTCAAGGGGCCGAAGCCGGGCCTCACACTGGACCGGATCGTCGACGCGGCCGTGGCGGTCGCCGCTTCGGAAGGGCTCCAGGCCGTCTCGATGGGCCGGGTCGCCAGGGAACTGGGCGCCTCCACCATGGCGCTCTACCGCTACGTCTCCGCCAAGGAGGAGCTGTACCTCCTCATGCAGGAGGCCGTCATGGGCGCCCCCTCGCCGCTGCCCGCACTGGAGGACGGAGCGGGCTGGCGGGAGGCGCTGAGCCAGTGGGCCTGGGCCCAGCGCCGGGTCTTCCAGCGCAACCTGTGGTCCCTGCGCATCCCGATCTCGGGCCCGCCGGCCAGCCCGCACTCCGTCGCGTGGTGGGAGCAGGGGCTCCAGGCGATGGAGGGCACCGGGCTGAGCGAGGGCGACAAGATCTCCGTCATCCTCCTGGTCTCGGGCTTCGTGCGGAACGAGGCCCTGCTGATGAGCGACATCGCGGCGGCCGTCGAGGCGAAGGGGGTCCCGCCCCAGGAGGTGATGGCGCAGTGGGAGCGGACGGTGCGGCGGCTCGCGGACCCCGTACACCATCCCGCGCTGACCCGGCTGCTGGACTCCGGGGTCATGGACGAGCCCGACGCACCCGACCACGACTTCGTCTTCGGGCTGGAGCGGGTGCTCGACGGTGTCGAACTGCTGATCGGGAAGGGTGAGCCGTCATGAGCACCCGCAAGCCGAGCCTGCGCGAACGCAAGAAGCAGCAGACCTACGAGGCCGTCTCCGAAGCGGCGATCACCCTGTTCCTGGAGCGGGGCTTCGACCAGGTCTCGGTCGCGGAGGTGGCGGCTGCGGCGGACATCTCGAAGCCCACGCTGTTCCGGTACTTCCCGGCCAAGGAGGACCTGGTCCTGCACCGGTTCGCCGACCACGAGGACGAGTCGGCCCGCGTCGTCGCCGGCCGGCCCGAGGGCACCACGCCCCTGGAGGCGCTGCGCCTGCACCACCTGGACGGCCTGGACCGCCGTGACCCGGTCACCGGCCTCTGCGACGTCCCCGAGGTGCTGGCCTACCACCGGCTGCTCTACGGCACGCCCTCACTTGTCGCCCGCATGTACGCCTACCAGGGCCGGTCGGAGGCGGCACTCGCCCGCGCCCTGGACCCCGGCAGCCCTCTTCCGGCGCAGCTCGCGGCGGGGCAGATCATCGCCGTGCTGCGCATCCTGGCGATGGAGAACTGGCGGCGGATCGACGCGGGTGAGACCGCCGGGCAGGTCCACGACGACGCCGTGGCGGCGGCCCACGTCGCCTTCCGGCAGCTGGAGGACGGCCTGCTTGGCGCAGCTCCCGCGGACGGGCGCGGACGAACCGGCGGGTGAGCGGCGTGCGGTGGGTCCGGCCGCCCACCCGGGTCGCTGCTCGTCGCGGGCCGTACGCCCCCGCCGCGCACGGTGCTCCGGAGCGCTGGGGGCAGGCCCCCTGTCCGTCGCACAGCACCGCTCCGCAGTGCCCGCCGCTCTCACTCCTCGGACGGCATGTCGAGGGCGGTTCCGTAGATCCGTGACACCCGGATCCGGAGCACCACGCGCTCCTCGTCCACCGCCTGGGCCAGGAAGGCGCGTTCCTCCGCAGGGTCGTCGAAACCCGGTGTGAGTGACAGTAGTTCACGGCCCACCGCGTCACCGGCACGGACGGTCTTCTCCGAGACCTCGGCCTCGCCCTCGGCCACCGCGAACGACCAGACGTCACCGCCCTGTACGTGCAGCGAGGCGTGGGGATCGCGGCGCAGCATCCGGGCCTTGAGGCGGCCGGCTGTGGTGGAGACGCGCACGACCCGCTCCTCGGCGTCCCAGCGGTACAGCACGGTCGAGAGGTGCGGATGGCCGGTGCTCCGTACGGCGGCGAGCACCCCGAACTGCTGCTCGGCGAGGAGCCGTGACGCCTCCGGCTCGGTGAGGGGGCGGGGCGCGGGTCCGCTCGTCGGCCCGGTGGCCTCGGCGGTGTCGACGGTGTTCATGTGCTGCTCCTTCAGGGGCGGATGCGGGAGGGCGAGTGGCGCAGGACCAGGAGTGCCACGGCGAAGGCGGTGACGAGCAGGCCGGCGCCGACCGTGAAGGCGAGCCGGTATCCGCCCGCCAGCGCTTCGGCCCGGTCATGGCCCGCGGCGAGCATCCGCTCGGTGCGGGACGCCGCCAGGGTGGTCAGGACGGCGACGCCGACGGCCATGCCGATCTGCTGGGTGGTGTTGAAGAGTCCCGAGGCGAGCCCGGCGTCGTCCGTGCCCGTGCCGGACATGCCGAGCGAGGTCAGCGCGGGCAGCGCGAGGCCGAAACCGGCCGCCAGGAGCATCACGGGGAGCACGTCGGTGACGTACTGCGCGTGCACCGGGAGCCGGGTGAGGAAGCCGAGGGCGCCGATCAGCAGGGCGAGCCCGGCGAGCAGGACCGCGCGCTCGCCGAACCGGGCGTTCAGCCGGGCCGAGATCCCCAGGGAGACGCCTCCGATGACGACGGCGGCGGGGAGCAGGGCGAGACCGGTCGCGGTGGCGCCGTAGCCGAGGACGTTCTGCAGGTGCAGGGCGACGACGATCTGGAAGGAGAACATGGCGGCCACCAGGAGCGCCTGGACCAGATTGGCCCCCGCCACGCTGCGGGACCGCAGGATGCGCAGGGGCATGAGCGGGGTCCGGGCGGTGGCCTGACGGACGGTGAAGGCGGCGAGGAGCGCGAGGGAGACCGCTCCCAGGCCGAGCGTGTGCACGGAGATCCAGTCGTGCTCCTCCACCGTGACCACCGTGTAGATCCCCAGCATCA
This sequence comes from Streptomyces argenteolus, assembly GCF_042902585.1. Classification (GTDB taxonomy): domain Bacteria; phylum Actinomycetota; class Actinomycetes; order Streptomycetales; family Streptomycetaceae; genus Streptomyces; species Streptomyces argenteolus. The sequence goes on along the minus strand of NZ_JBIBEG010000001.1, from coordinate 1,448,301 downwards.
GGCCGGCCGTGACGAGGGCGGCGCCGAGCGCGTCGGCGCCCGCGGCGAGGCCGATGCCCCGGTCGGACGGGAGGACCCGGCGTGCGACCAGGAGGGTCGCCAGACCGATCGGCAGGTTGATGAAGAAGATCCAGTGCCAGCTGAGCGCGTCGGTGAGGACCCCGCCGAGCACCTGCCCGATCGACGCGCCCGCCGCTCCGGTGAAGGAGAACACGGCGATGGCCCCGGCCCGTTCGTGTGGCTCGCGGAACAGCGTGACGAGGATGCCGAGGGCGACGGCGGAGGCCGTCGCGCTGCCGACGCCCTGGAGGAAGCGGGCGGCGACCAGTGCCGCGGGGGTGGTGGCGGCGCCGGCCAGCAGGGAGGCGAGCGTGAACACGGCGGTCCCGGCCAGGAACATGCGGGTGCGGCCGAGCAGGTCGCCGAGCCGGCCGGCGAGCAGCAGCAGGCTGCCGAACGCGATCAGGTAGGCGTTGACCACCCAGCTGAGACCGGCGGACGTGAACCCCAGGTCGCGCTGGATGGCGGGCATCGCCACGGTGACGATGGAGCCGTCGAGAGTGAGTGTCAGCACCCCCGCGGCGATCACTCCCAGGGCGAGCGCGCGGTCACGGGCGGGCCGGGCGGGCTCGGCGCTCCCGGGCGCGGGGGGTGCCGTGGACGTGCCGGAGATCGTGCGGGAAGCGTCGACGGTCATCGGTCTTCTCCTGTCGGAAGGCTCACAAGAGAAGACCGTAGCAGATTGTTTTGTTGCAGACTATATTTGTCGGACCTTTTTGGCGGTGCTTCCGGGGCTCCCCGGCCCGGGGTCTACTTCTGTCCCTGGCGTGCGCGCCGTACCGGGCGCGGGTTCTCCGCCGGCGTGGCGAGGTGGTTCGTGGCCAGCATGCCGAGGGCGCGCAGAAGGGCCTCGCGGTCGCCCTCGGGGAGTGTCTCCAGCGCCTCCCTGTGCACCCGGTCGACGATCGCCTGGCTCCGTACGGCGATCTCGGCCCCCTCGTCGGTGACGGCGATGATCCTGGCGCGGCGGTCGCGGCTGGAGGGGCGGCGTACGGCGAGCCCGGCGCTCTCCAGGGCGTCCACGGTCACCACCATCGTGGTCTTGTCCATGTCGCCGATCTCCGCGAGCTGGATCTGGGTGCGCTCCTCCTCCAGCGCGTGGATCAGGACGCAGTGCATGCGTGCCGTCAGCCCGATCTCGGCGAGGGCCGCCGCCATCCGGGTCCGCAGGACGTGGCTGGTGTGGTCGAGGAGGAAGGACAGGTCCGGCGCGGTGTTCGCGGGGGTCAGGGCGGTCATGTCCCCCAGGGTAGCAACTAGTACCGTGGCAGATCGTCCCGAAGGGGACGTTATCCGGGCAGCTCCGACCGGACCAGCGCCCGGGCGAAGGGCTCGCCGGAGGACTCCGCGTACGCCATGCGCTCCTTCACCTCGCGCAGGCTGCGCGGGCGGTAGCCCGGGCCTCCGCAACAGCTCTTGTGGAAGCGGACGCCGGCGTGCAGCACCACGGAGAGCGCACGCCACGCGGAGGTGTCCCGCCGCCGCGGAGGGGCGAAGGCGGAACCGGCGTGGATCAGCGCGCGGGCGCACCGGGGGCAGACGCGGTCCGGCCGCTCCCTGTCGTAGGGCTGCTTGTACGAAGCCCTGCACGGCAGGCAGACGTACGAGGTCTTGGCGGGCGGCATGCGGTCAGGGTAGGCCGAGGCGTGAGGGCGGTCGACCGGTTTTCGAGGGCCTGCGCGCTCACCCGGTGACGGACCGCCGCCGGCGCCACAGGAGCCCCGCGCGGCGCCGCGGTCCCGGGCGTCGGGCCGGGCCGGTCCGCGCCGCCGCCGCGTGCCCCGTCTCCCACGGGCGGTCGGGCGAGAGCAGGGGAGCCTTGCGGTCGGCCTGCGCCCTGATCTCGTGGTGGGCGTCGTGCGCGGTCACCCGGAACGCCTCGTCGTACGACGCCAGCGCGGCGGTGAGGGCGGCGCCCGCGGTGCCGCGCCGCCGGACGCGGGCCACCAGCAGCCGGAAGAAGCCCATCACCGCGAGGAGCGCGACGGTGAGCACCAGGAGCGGCAGGAGGTCGTTCACGCATCCGACGCTACGGGACCTGGGGCCTGCTGTTGAGAGGGCGGCGCCCCTCCGTTCGCCCCGCCTCGCGGCCCGCGAGGACCCCGGTGGTCCGGCTGCGCCCCGGAGTTCGGCCTCCGGGCGGGGCTCCCGTCGCCGTCGGGGCGCGGTGGGCCGGCCTTGCTGTCACCGTTGACATGGGTAGCTAACACCAGTAGCTTTTAGCTAACAAACTTAGCCGGATGGTTGTGAAGGGGCGTCATGACGGAACACCTTGCTGTCGACGGCGGCACGATCGCGTACGAGGTCGCGGGAGAGGGGCCGCTGATCGTTCTCGCGCACGGCATGGGCGACAGCCGCGCCGCGTACCGGGCGATGGTTCCGCGGTTGGTGGCGGCGGGATACCGGGTCGCCGCGGTCGATCTGCGCGGCTGCGGCGAGTCCAGCACCGGCTGGCCCGAGTGGAGCCGTACCGCCGTCGCGGGCGATCTGCTCGCCGTGATCCGCCACCTCGGCGGCCCGGCCGTGCTCGTCGGCCACTCGTTCTCCGGGGGTGCGGCCACCATCGCCGCGGCGCGTGAGCCCTCGCTGGTCAGCGCGGTCGTCGAACTGGCGCCGTTCACCCGCAAGCAGTCGATCAGCCCGGGAGACCTGCGGGTGAAGCGGTGCCGGCGCGGCATGGTGCGGCTGGTCGGCGCGGGGCTGTTCGGCAGCGTGCCGCTGTGGTCCTCGTACCTCGACGTCGCCTACCCCGGTGTGAAGCCGGCGGACTGGGCCGGGCGGATCGGCCGCATCGAGTCCATGCTCCGTGAGCCGGGCCGGATGAAAGCCCTCCAGGGCATGGGCCGCAGTGCGCCGACCGACGCGGGGGACCAGCTCGGCGACGTCCGCTGCCCGGTGCTCGTCGTGATGGGGACGCTCGATCCCGACTGGGCCGACCCGCGCGCCGAGGGCTCGGCGATCGTCGACGCGCTGCCGTCCGGCCTCGGCCGCCTGGAGATGATCGAGGGTGCCGGGCACTACCCGCACGACCAGGTCCCCGACCAGGTGGTTGCACTCGTGCTCGCCTTCCTCCGTCCGGACGCCGCCCGTGCCTAGGGCGGGCCTGGACACGGCCGCCGTGGTCTCGGCCGGCGCCGCCCTCGCCGACGAGGTGGGCATCGCCCGCCTGACGATGGGTCTGCTGGCCGAGCGGGTGGGGGTGCGTACCCCGTCGCTGTACAAGCACGTACGCGGCCAGGAGGACCTCAACCGGCGTATCGCGGCGCTGGCGTTGAGCGAGGCCGCCGACGCCGTCGGAAGCGCGATCCAGGGGTGTGCGGGCCGCGACGCACTGGCGGGCGCGGCCCGCGCCTTCCGCGCCTTCGTGCTGGAGCACCCCGGCCGCTACGCCGCGACGGTCGGCGTGGAACCCACCGGCCCGGACGATCCGCTGGCCGTCGCGGGGGAGAGGCTGCTCCACGCGTTCACCGCGGTCCTGCGCGGCTACGAGATCGCCGAGCCCGACGAGGCCCACGCCCTGCGCATGCTGCGCAGCCTCTGCCACGGCTTCTCCACCTTGCAGGCGGGAGACGGCTTCCGGTGGAGCGCGGACGTCGACGAGAGCTTCGAGTGGCTGATCGCCTTCGCCGACCGTGGCCTGCGGAGCCTGTGAGGCGCCGCTTCGGCCTTCGCGCCCTGCCGCACACCGGTGGCCGGGCAGCCGCGGCGGCCCGGCCCTCCCCTCACGGCGTCACGCCTCCCCGCCCGCGTCCCGGGCGGCTCGTTCCACCCGGTCGCGGTGCTTCTCCCACCAGGCCGTGTCGCCCGCCGGGACACTGCCGTTGCCCTCGTTCATCCCCACGGCGCCGTCGATGAGTTCGCGCACGATGTCGGCGTGGCCGGCGTGCCGGTGGGTGTCCGCGATCACGCGCACCACCGCGTGGTGCAGGGTCACCTCGGCCCTCTCGGCCGGCCACCAGGGCACCGTGCCGACGGTGTCCAGCGGCAGGGCGTCGATCGTCGCGTCCGCGTGCGCCCAGGCCCGGCGGTAGAGCCCCACGATCTGCTCACGCGACTCGTCGGCGGTGGCCCACATGTCCGCGTTGTCCTCGGCTCCCTCCTCGACCCAGGGGAGCGCTTCGCCGGACGGCCGGCCGAAGGTGTCCCCCAGATAGCCCAGTTCCACACTGGCGACGTGCTTCACCAGGCCCAGCAGATTGGTGCCGGTCGGGGTGAGCGGACGCCGGGCGTCGTACTCCCGCAGTCCTTCGAGCTTCCACAGCAGGGCGTCGCGCGCCGACTGGAGGTAGAAGTGCAGGTCGGCCTTGGGATCAGTGGTCGTCATGGGGGGCAAGTCTGCCGTCGGGGTGACCCACGGGCACAGCCTTTTCGCCGAGGGCGGTACGCGGTCCCGGTCGCCCTCACCTCGTGCCACGCCGCAGGACCACCCCCGAGCCGCCGGGCGGACACGGCTGGCGACGGGCGCGCGAACCGCCCCTGGCGGCCCTCGGCCCGGCGCGGGCGCGGGACGGTCACCAGCCCGTCACACCAGGGTGCGAACACTTTTGCAAGCGGTCGCTTGCAAAAGTTAGCAAGGGTGGGGCACCATCGGGGCATGGCATCACTCAACGTCGGCAATCTCGGCGAGTACCTGCGTGAGCAGCGGCGTACCGCGCAGCTCTCCCTGCGGCAGCTCGCCGACGCCGCCGGAGTGTCCAATCCGTATCTCAGCCAGATCGAGCGCGGTCTGCGCAAGCCGAGTGCCGAGGTGCTGCAGCAGGTCGCCAAGGCCCTGCGGATCTCCGCCGAGACGCTGTACGTGCGGGCCGGGATCCTCGACGAGCGGGAGCGGGAGGAGCTGGAGACGCGGGCGGTCATATTGGCCGATCCGTCGATCAACGAGCGGCAGAAGAGCGTGCTGCTGCAGATCTACGACTCCTTCCGCCGGGAGAACGGATTCGATGTCGCACCCGACACCGGCTCCGAGTCCCACGGTGCCGCGGACGCGGAGAGCAGAATCGATGCCGACGCGGACAGCGGTGCCGGGGGGGCGAACGGTGCCGGTCCGGGTGCTCGCGGCCCCCGTACGGCCGACGGCAGTGATGCAGACCCACCCCTGAACTGAATCCGATGATCCGGGAGGACCCCAGTCATGGCCATCACCGATGACCTGCGTAAGACCCTCACCGACCCCACCCCCCTCTACTTCGCCGCCGGCACGGCCGACCTCGCCGTGGAGCAGGCGCGCAAGGTGCCCGCGCTGATCGAGCAGCTGCGGGCCGAGGCGCCCGAGCGGATCGAGGCCGTGCGCAACACCGACCCCAAGGCCGTGCAGGAGCGTGTCACCACGCAGGCCAAGGAGGCGCAGGCCAGCGTGCAGGCGAAGGTGAGCGAGGTCTTCGGGGCGCTGGACACCGACCTGAAGAAGCTGGGCGAGACCGCCCAGGACCTGGCGCTGCGGAGCGTGGGTGTTGCTGCCGAGTACGCGGTCCGGGCCCGGGAGACGTACGAGAAGGTCGCCGAGCGCGGCGAGAACACCGTGCGGATCTGGCGCGGCGAGACGGCCGACGAGATCGTCGAGATCGCGGCCGTCGTCGAGGCGGAGCCGAAGCCGGTGCCGAAGCAGAAGTCCGACGCCGCCACGAAGCCGGTGACTCCCGCGAAGCCGGTGACCTCGGCGAAGCCGGCCGCCCCGGTCGCCAAGAAGAGCGCGCCGAAGCCGGTGGAGTCCAAGGCGGCGCCCGCCGCGAAGAAGACCGCGCCCGCGCGCAAGCCCGCCGCGAAGAAGACCACCCCCCCCTCCGCGAAGTAGGCGGAAGCGGTCCCATGAGTACCGGAAGAACGGTCCGGGCACCTTTGAGGGTGCCCGGGTCGTTGTCCCGGTACCTTGGCCGCGAGGCGCTCATCCACTGACTAGGCGGTGCTCACCGTGTTGCTCGAAGCTTTCGGCTCGTTCCTCCAGCTGCTGTATCTGGCCATGCTCGTGCTGGCGGTGGTCGCGCTGGTCTTCGCCGTGACAGCGCGCGAGGACGCCTACCGGGCCGCCGACAAGCAGAAGAAGTCGTTCTGGCTGATCATCCTGGGGGTCACCGTCTTCGTGAACCTCGTCATCCCGATCCTGTTCCTGCAGATCGCGGGTGTGATCGCGTCCATCGTCTTCATGGTGGACGTGCGCCCGGCGATCAAGGCGGTGTCGGGCGGCGGAGGCCGGCGCGGCGGCTCCAGCAGCGACGGACCGTACGGCCCCTACAACGGCGGGCGCTGAGCGCCCGCGACCGAGGCGGCACCGGGGCGGGAACGCGAGGCGTTCCCGCCCCTTCGGCGTATCCGGGTCTCGTCGCGTTCCAGCAGGAGGACCGCCACGTCGTCGGTGAGTTCGCCGCCGTTCAGCTCCTGTGCCTGGGTGACCGCGGCCTCCAGCAGCGCCTCGCCGCGGAGCCCCTCGTCCAGCCGGCCGTTGACCATGGCGACCATGCCGTCCTGGCCCAGTCGCCGGCTGCTCTCGGAGCCCACGCGGCCCTCGATCAGGCCGTCGGTGTACATCATGAGGCTCCAGGAGCCGCCCAGCTCGACCTGCCGTCGCGGCCACCGGGCGTGCGGCAGCAGCCCGAGTGCCGGGCCGCCGTCCTCGTACGGCAGCAGATGAGCCGCGCGCCCCTGGCGGGCGATGAGCGGCGCGGGGTGGCCCGCGATGCACAGTCCCGCGCGGCGGCCGTCGGGAGCGATGTCGACCGTGCACAGGGTCGCGAAGATCTCCTCGCTCTGCCGTTCGTGCTCCAGGACCTGCTGCAGCGTGGAGAGCAGCGCGTCGCCGCAGAGCCCCGCCAGGGTCAGCGCCCGCCAGGCGATGCGCAGCTCGACGCCGAGCGCCGCCTCGTCGGGGCCGTGGCCGCAGACGTCGCCGATCATCGCGTGGACCGTGCCGTCGGGGGTGCGGACCGTGTCGTAGAAGTCGCCGCCGAGCAGGGCGCGGCTGCGGCCCGGCCGGTAGCGGGCCGCGAAGGCGAGGTCGGAGCCTTCGAGGAGGGGGGTGGGCAGCAGCCCGCGCTCCAGGCGGGCGTTCTCCTGGGCGCGCAGCCGGGACTCGGTCAGCTGGTGCTGGGCGATGTCCGCGCGCTTGCGCTCCACGGCGTACCGGATGGCACGGCTGAGGAGGCGCCCGTCCAGCTCGTCGCGGAAGAGGTAGTCCTGGGCGCCGACGCGCACGGCCTCGGCGGCCCGCTCCGCGTCGCCCTCGGCGGTGAGCGCGAGGACCGCGTGCTGCGGGGCGATACGCAGGACGTGCTTGAGGGTGGCGAGCTCGTCCGGCTGGGCCGTCCCCTCGTCGCGGCCTTCGGCGCGCGCGGCGGTGGGCGGCGAGGCCAGTTCGAGGTCGAGGTCGAGCAGGATGCAGTCGACGTCGTCGGTCAGCAGGCGTCCCGCCTCGGTGAGGTTACGGGCGGTGCGGACGCGGACCCGCGCTCCGGTGGTGGACGACAGCTCGGGAACGGTGAAGGTGCCCGCAGGGTCGTCCTCGATCACCAGGAGTGTGAGGCCGGCGCCATGAGTGGTCTCCGCAGCGGGAACGGCACGTTGCTGCGGTACGGGTACGGGCATCGATTCGGGTTTCCTTCCCTCCCCCCGAGGGCGCGACGGGACGACGATCGACGACCCGCCGACGGGGACGATAGCGGTCCGCGGCGGGGGAACGGAATGGCGCCCGGCGGTCATCCTGCGTCCTGTGCACGGCCATAAGCCGCGTCCCACCACGGATCCGGCGTGCCGCGTCCGCACGAAAGGGACAAGGGGTCATGACAAACATCACGCGCCGGACACGCCCCGCACACAATCCCCGTGGCCCAGGTCACCCGGCCCGGAAGGCCCGTCCGCCCGGAGCCCTGCTCCTACTTGTCTGGGCGCACCACTCCGAGGATCCGCATCGAACCCGCTCCCGCCAGCGTGACATGACGGCCGGGCCGGGGGGCGTGGACGATCGACCCGTCGCCGACGTACATCCCGACGTGGCTGGCGTCGCTGTGGTAGATGATCAGGTCACCGGGGCGCATGTCCTGGATGGGGATGTGCGGCAGCAGGCGCCACTGCTCCTGCGACGTCCGGGGGATCGGGCGCTTCGCCGCGGCCCATGCCTGGGACGTCAGTCCGGAGCAGTCGTACGAGGAGGGGCCCTCGGCTCCCCATACGTACGGCTTGCCTATCTGGGCGGTCGCGAAGGCCACCGCAAGCTTCCCGCCGGCGCTCGCCTCGCGGTTGATGTCCTGGAGTGCGCCGGAGGAGAGCCAGGCGGCCTGTGCCGTGGACGCCGCGTCCTGCTCCAGCTTCAGGAGCCTGGCCCGCTCCTCCTCGGCCAGCTGCGATTCGAGCTTCTTCGCCGCGGCTATCTGCGCGTTGATGCTCTTCTTCGCCTTGGCCTGCTTGACGCGGTTGGCCTCCAGCTTCTCCCAGTTGAGGCTGGCGTCCTGGGTGTACGTCTCCAAGTCGGCCTGCGCCTGCTCGAGTTCCGTCAGCATCCCCTTGGTGGCCTGCTGGCTCTGCCGGGCCTGGTTGACGCCGTCCAGGAAGAGGTCGGGATTGCCGCTCAGCATCAGCTGGGCGCCCGGGGGGAGTCCGCCGGTGCGGTACTGCTCGCGGGCCTGCGCTCCCGCCGAGTCCTTCAGTTCGGCGATCCTCGCCTGCCCGTCCGCGATCGCCTTGGTCAGCGCGACGATCTCCTTGGACTGCTTCTCGGCCTGCTCCTGGGCGAGGTTGTACGCGTCCGTGGCGGCGCCGGCCTTGCGGTAGAGGGTGTCGATCTCCTCGCGCACCTCTTCGAGGCTCTTCTTCCCGGCGGTGGGCACGGCGGGCGCGGCGGCCGTCGGGCCGGGCTCGGGGATCGGGGCGGCCATGGCCTGGACCGGCGCGGTCAGCAGGGCCAGTGCGCAGACCAGAGTGATCGCGGCAGTGGCACAGTGGCGTCGGTTCACAAGCTCCCCCTCCGGGCGAAAGGCCATGAAAGCCAGATCGCGGACATGTGACTTACCGTCAGTAACGTTCAGGTGACGACGCGATCGTGCCATGTCGTCCCGTAAAGCAACAGAGGTGCACGCAGGCCGTCTCGTCACACAGGGGGACGAACGGTGATCCGTTTGTGTTCCCGGATCCGGCTCCTTTCGAGCGCCGGGCGGGGCGTGTCCGTGCGCCGCACGCACGGAGTCCTGGGGTCGCGCGGCCCGTGCGCCGGAGCGCGCGTGCCGGATGCCGTGTGCTCCCGCGCCGCATGCCCTGTGATCTTCCCACGGGCCCTACGGCGGCCCGCCGACCCCTGCCCGCATCAGGCCTCGGGCCGCAGCGCGGACCACCGCACCGTGATCTCGCCCTGCCTCCACCGCCGTACGCCGTCCGTCAGCGGCCAGTCGGCGGAGACCGCGCGTACCGCCGCGATCCAGCGTTGCCGTGCCCCGAGGGAGGCGTACGGCGAGGCGGAGGCCCAGGCCCGGTCGAGGTCCCGCAGGAAGGCGTGGACCGGCTCGCCCGGCACATTGCGGTGGATCAGCGCCTTGGGCAGGCGCTCGGCGAGGTCCGAGGGGCGCTCCAGGGAGCCGAGCCGGGTCGCGAAGGTGACGGTGCGCGGGCCCTCCGGGCCCAGGGCGACCCACACGTGCCTGCGCCCGATCTCGTCGCAGGTGCCCTCGACCAGCAGCCCGTCCGGCGCGAGGCGCGCGCAGAGGCGGTGCCAGACCGCGGCGACCTCGCCCTCGTCGTACTGGCGCAGCACGTTCGCGGCCCGGATGAGCGCCGGCCGGCCCGCCAGGGGGATCTCGAAGCCGCCGTGCACGAAGGTGAGCCCCTCGCGCGCGTACGGCCGCGCCGCGGCGACCCGCTCGGGGTCGATCTCGACGCCGACCACGGCCGTGCGGGGCTCGGCGGCACGCAGTCGCTCCAGCAGTTCCACGGCGGTCCAGGGCGCCGCGCCGTAGCCGAGGTCCACCGCGACGGGGGAGTCGCTCCGGCGCAGGGCGGGGCCGTGGGTCGCAGCGATCCAGCGGTCCATCCGGCGCAGCCGGTTGGGGTTGGTGGTCCCGCGGGTCGCGGTGCCGATGGGGCGCTGGTGCATGACGAAGAGCGTATGCGACGCCCTGGAGGGAACGCGCGGAGCGGCGAAGGCCCGCGAGAACGGCGGAACGCGTGACAGGGCCCTCGGCGCGCCGAGAGCAACGTAATGGTTTGGCAAAACGGAAATGAAAGGCAGTGTTCCGCTGTTCTCGCCCTTCGAAGGGTCTCCGCGCCCGGTATGTGTCATGCCCCGAGCGAAGAGGAGGAGCGGACCCGTGAGCCAGTACGTCTCCCGGCTCGGCAGCAGCCGTGCGGCACCCCGTCTCCGCTTCCCGGGCGGTTTCGCGGGGCACCGCAAGCCGCGTCGCGTCGCGATGCTCTCCGTGCACACCTCCCCGCTGCACCAGCCGGGCACCGGCGACGCGGGCGGTATGAACGTCTACATCGTCGAGCTCGCCACGCGCCTGGCCGCGATCGGCACAGAGGTCGAGATCTTCACCCGGGCCACCACCGGCGGGCTGCGCCCGTCGGTGGAGCTGGCCCCCGGCGTGCTGGTCCGCCACGTCGACGCCGGGCCCTACGAGGGCCTCGCCAAGGAGGAGCTGCCCGCACAGCTCTGCGCCTTCACGCACGGCGTGATGCAGGCGTGGGCCGGCCAGCGCCCCGGCTACTACGACCTGGTCCACTCGCACTACTGGCTCTCCGGCCAGGTGGGCTGGCTCGCCGCCCAGCGCTGGGGAGTGCCCCTCGTGCACGCCATGCACACCATGGCGAAGGTCAAGAACGCCGCGCTCGCCGAGGACGACACCCCCGAGCCCGCCGCGCGGGTCATCGGGGAGACGCAGATCGTGCACGCGGCCGACCGGCTCATCGCGAACACCTCGGGCGAGGCCGACGAACTCGTCCGCTTCTACGACGCCGACCCCGCCTCCGTCGCCGTCGTGCACCCGGGGGTCAACCTGGAGCGTTTCCGCCCCGCCGACGGCCGCGCGGCTGCCAGGGCGCGCCTGGGCCTGCCGCAGGACGCCCTGATACCGCTGTTCGCCGGCCGTATCCAGCCGCTGAAGGCCCCGGACGTGCTGCTGCGCGCGGTGGCCGTGCTCCTGGACCGCGATCCCTCGCTGCGCTCGCGCATCCTCGTGCCCGTGGTGGGCGGCCCCAGCGGCAGCGGGCTCGCCAAGCCGGAAGGGCTGCAGAAGCTGGCCGCGCGGCTCGGCATCGCGGATGTGGTGCGTTTCCACCCGCCGGTCGGGCAGGACCAGCTGGCGGACTGGTTCCGGGCGGCGTCCGTGCTGGTCATGCCCTCGTACAGCGAGTCCTTCGGGCTCGTCGCCATCGAGGCCCAGGCGGCCGGAACGCCCGTGGTCGCGGCGGCGGTGGGCGGCCTCCCCGTCGCGGTGCGGGACGGGGTGAGCGGCTTCCTGATCCAGGGGCACGACCCGGAGGCGTACGCGCAGGCGCTGGGCCGGTTCGCCGAGAGTGCGGAGCTGGCCGGCCGGATGGGCGAGGCCGCCGCGGCGCACGCGCTGTCGTTCGGCTGGGACACGGCGGCCTCGTCGACCGCCGACGTGTACACGGCGGCGATGCACGACCACCGCCGCCGCGCACGCTCGCACCACGGCTGAGGCCGCGTCCGGCTCGCACCCGGGCTGAGGGTCCGCGTGAGCTGTCGTACGCTCGCACCATGGCTGACGTATCCGACGAGGCAGCAGCGACGCGGGTCATCGAGGCGACGCTGGACGACGCGGAGCTCGAATGGGAGAGCCCCGAGCCCGGCAACTACGTCGTGAAACTACCCGGCACCCGGAAGCTGTCCACGACCTGTTCGCTGCTCGTGGGGCAGCACTCCCTCTCGCTCAACGCGTTCGTCATCCGGCACCCGGACGAGAACGAAGCGGCCGTGCACCGCTGGCTCCTGGAGCACAACCTCCGCCTGTTCGGAGTGAGTTACGCGATCGACCAGCTCGGCGACATCTATCTGGTGGGCAGGCTCCCGCTCTCGGTCGTCACGCCCGAGGAGCTCGACCGGCTGCTGGGCGTGGTCCTGGAAGCGGCGGACGGCGCGTTCAACCCGCTGCTGGAGCTCGGCTTCGCCGGCGCGATCCGCAAGGAGTACGCCTGGCGGGTGGAGCGCGGCGAATCCACCAGGAACCTGGACGCCTTCGCGCATCTGACCCAGCGCCCCTCCTGAGCGGGGCGGCCGGTCAGCTCGGCCGGGCCACCTCCTCCAGCGCCGCCTCCAGCCGCGGCGCGACCTCCTTCCACGTCCAGGCCCGCGCCTCCGGTCCGGCGCCGCGGGGCACCGTCTCGGTGAGCATGATCAGGTAGAGGTAGCTGCGGTAGAGGCTGAGCCGGCGGCGTACGGACGGGGTGAAGCCGAGGGGGCCGCCGGCCGTGGCCGCGTATCCCGCCAGGAAGTCCGGATCCGCCTCCGGTTCGCCGAACAGAGAGGTGGAGACCAGGTCGGCGACCGGGTCCCCCCAGAACATCCGCTCGCCGTCGATGATCCCCCCGATACGGTGGGCGCCCGGCTCCCCGGTCACCAGCAGATTGCCCTGCCAGAGGTCGAAGTGGACGAGTGCGGGCCGGGTCACCTCGTCCAGTTCGCCCGATGCCGCGCGGAGCGTCTCGCGTATCCGGTCCACGGGGTGCGGCAGCCGCGCTCCGTACGTCTCCGCGTCGGCCAGCACGGCGTCGGTCATCGCGGTGAACGCCTCGCGCCAGGTGCGGGAGAGCGGGCCGAAGGGCTCGGCCGGATAACCGAAGCCGGGGCCCGTCACGCTGTGCAAGCGGCCCACGATCCGCCCGAACTCGTTGCGCAGCCGGGCCGTGTCACCCGCCGTCAGCCCGTCGGCGGCCTCGTGCCAGGGCCGGCCGGGCCGCGCGGTCATGACGACGTACGCACCGGCCGGGGCCCGGGGGTCGAGCTCGCTGTGCACGACCGACGGGACCGCCTCGACGCCCCGCGCCGAGGCTGCCTCGTAGAACGTCACCTCGTTGGTCAGCAGCCGCTGTTCGTAACGCATCCCGGTGCTGTGAGCGGGCGGGACCTTCACCACCCAGTCGCTGCCGTCCCGGAGGCTCACGCGGGTGACGGTGTTGTAGGTGCCTCCGGTGAGCGCCGCACGGGAGGTGATCTCGCGGGCGTCGATCCCGAGGGCTTCGAGCACCGCTGTTGTCGTGTCGACGGGCACGGCCCGGCTCCTCTCCTGCTCACGACCGGGTGGGCGCGCGACCCACAGCGGCTTCACAAGATGATCACAGCGGAGTCACGATCACATTCCGTGACCGCTCGGGCCGATCGTCGGACAGGTGTCCGATCGTAGAGTGTCACGCACTGCGGCAGTTCTCGCGTGCCGGCGACGAATTCCGCGCCGGAAGCGGGCTGTTGCTCCTTCGGACGGAGAGTTGAACCACCATGCGCGCCACTGCCGTACGCCGTACCGCCCTCGCCGCCGCCGTGGCGTCCCTGACCCTGCTCGCCACCGCATGCAGCGGTTCGGACTCCGGCGACAAGGGCGACGGCGGCACCTCGGGGGCCAAGGACGACGCCGCGTCCAAGCCCGCCGCGGTCAAGGCGCTGACCTCGGCCGAGCTGGAGAAGGTGTCCCTGGAGGACGGCGACCTCGCGGGTCACAAGATCTCGAAGACCGGCCCGGAGGACATCGGCAAGGCGGCGGACCTCACCGTGGACAAGAAGGAGTGCGAGCCCATCGGGCAGGCCTTCTACGGTGTGAAGCGCGGCGAGCCGGTCGGCAACGCCGGGCGCAAGGTCGTCCAGGAGCCCGAGAAGGACGAGACCGCGGACCCCGAGGACGCGCTCGCCGGCATGCTCGACGTCACGTCCTCGCTGGTCACCCTCGCCTCGTACGAGGGTCAGGGCGCGGCCGACAGCCTCGCCGAGCTGCGCGAGTCGGCCGCCGCGTGCGCCGAGGGCGGGTTCTCCCTGACCATGAAGGGCTCGAAGCAGAAGGTCACCAAGCTGACCGAGGAGAAGGTGACCGGCGGCGAGGAGGCCCTCGCGTGGACGGTCCTGATGGGTGAGGAGGGCGAGCAGGTGCCCTTCAAGCTCGTGAGCCTCCGTCAGGGTGGCACCGTCGCCACCTTCTTCTCCTTCAACCTGGGTGTCTCCGGCGGGGCGGCCCCGGACTTCGAGATGCCGACGGAGCTCGTCGCGGCCCAGGTCAAGAAGCTCGGCTGATCATCCGTACACGGCGAGGGGCCGGGGGCGGGCCGGACGGTCCGGCCCCCGGCCCCTCGCCCGCTGTCCGGGGCCGGACGAGCACGACGGCGCACACCACCAGGAGCGAGCCCGCGAGCTGGGCCGGGGAGAGCGTCTCGCCCAGGACGAGATAGCCCAGGGCCGTCGCGGCGAGCGGCGAGGCGAAGCCGAGCATGGAGACGGCCAGGGCGGGCAGCCGCTCCACGCCCCGGAACCACATTGTGTAGGCGAACAGCGCCCCGACGATCCCGAGATAGCCGAAGCCCACGGCGTTCCGTCCGTCCACGGCCTCGGGAAGCCCTTCGGCGACCAGGGTGACGGGCAGCAGGAAGAGGCCTCCGAAGGTCAGCTGCCACCCCGTGAACGTCAGCAGCCCCACACCGGGCGGACGCCCCCAGCGCTTCGTGAGCACGATCCCGCTCGCCATGCTCACCGCGCCCAGGAGCCCCGCGCCGACTCCGACGGCGTCCAGGGCCGCGTGGGAGGTCAGCGCCAGCAGGCCGACACCCAGGATGCCCAGTGCGCAGGCGACTGCGTGGGCGGGCGTGATCCGCGCCTTCAGCAGCAGCGCCGACAGGCCGAGCACGATCGTCGGCTGCACCGCCATCACCAGGGCGGCGACTCCGCCCGGCAGGTGGTAGGCGGCGAGGAAGAGCAGGTAGAAGAACGCGCCGATGTTGAGCAGCCCGAGGAGGGCCGCGCGCCACCACCAACTGCCCTGCGGCAGCTTCCTGCCCCATGCGAGCAGGATCAGGCCCGCGGGCAGGGCGCGGACCGTGGCGGCCAGCAACGGCCTGTCCGGCGGGAGCAGTTCCGTGGTGACGAGGTAGGTGGAGCCCCAGATCAGCGGGGCGAGCGCGGTGAGGGCGGAGTCGCGGAGGACCCGGTGGTCACTCACCTGGCACCGCCGGTGGCGAGGGGGTGGATGTCGCGGCGCGGGGAGATCGCCAGCGGCGCGGTCGGGGAAACGGCGGCCTGCGTCATGCGTCAGAACGTACAGCGTTTGCTTAGCGCTAAGCAAGTAGGTATCTCACCGCTAAGTCATAGGTAGACTGGAGCGATGAGTGACCATGTGGACCGCGTGCTGGCCCAGTGGGCGGAGCAGTATCCCGAGCTGAACGCCTCTTCGATGGGGGTGTTCGGGCGTATCAAGCGGCTGGCGCAGATCGTCGAGGCGGAGCAGCGCACGGTCTTCGGCGCGCACGGCCTCGACGCGGCGGCCTTCGACGTCCTGGCCACCCTGCGCCGCAGCCCGGCGCCCCACCGTCTGACCCCCGCGGACCTGATGCGGTCGGCCATGGTCACGTCCGGCGCGATCACCCAGCGCCTCGACCGCCTGGAGGCCCGCGGCCTCGTCGTCCGTATCCGCAGGCAGGAGGACGCCCGCAGCGTCCATGTGGCCTTGACCGACGCGGGGCGCGACCTGATCGACAGGGTCCTGGTCGACCACGTGGACAACCAGGAGCGGATGCTCTCCGGGCTGACGGGCGAGGAGCGCGTACGGATCGCGGGCGAGCTGCGCGGTCTGCTGGAGTCCCTCGGCGACACGGGCCGTACGGTGGGGCGCGGTTGAGAGCCTGACCGACGGTCGGGGGCGGCCGACGGTCGGGGCGTTCGGTGACCGGGGCGTTCGGTGACCGGGGTGCGCTCGCGGCCGGGCGCGTGGGCGGGCGCGGGTGGCGGCCGGGGCAGATGCGCTCGGCGGCCTTCGGCGTGTGACCGTCAGGCGGACCCGGCGGTCGACCGCGAGTGACGGTCAGGCGGACTCGGGAGCCGACGTCTTGACTTAGTGCTGTTGATCGCCGGACTCACGGCAGCGGGACGAGCCTGACGACGGTGACCGTCAGGACGGTCCCGGAGACGTAGTAGAGGACGATGGCCCCGCCGACGGTCGCCTCGCGCCGGTCCCGTTCGCGCTTCACGGCGGTCGAGGCGTGTCCGTAGGGGTCCAGGCCCAGCGTGCGCGCCATCTCGGCCCGGAACGAGTCGCCGTCGCGCATCTTGGCCAGGGTGTCATCGGCGGGCGGTGCGTAGGAGATGCGGAAACTCAAGCGACGTTCCGCCTCTCGGCCTCGTCCTGCGCCAGCCGGTCCAGGATCTGTTCGGCCTCGGGATCAGGTACGGACTCGAGCATCCAGTGCCGCATGACGGCCTGGATCTCGTGCACCCCGGCCTCGTTGATCGCGTGGTCGAACTCCTCGCGTCTCTCCTCGGGCAGCGCGGCTCGGATCGCCGGGATGCTGTTGGGCACCTCGACTTCGGCGCCGCCGACGAAGGTCTTCAGAGACTCGCCCATGATCGCTCTCCCCGATCTCCTTGCTCTCCGCGCCCTGCCCGCCCCTCACGGCGGGGGTGCGTCCCTGGGTAACGGACTGTTGTGCAGGTCACGTTAGCGGGTGCGAGGGGGATGCGTGAGCGACGGGCTGCGGCGGATCGCGGCTGCGGAGGAGGGGTTACGGCGACGGGGCGCGGCCCGGGCCACGGGACGGTCCGGGGCTACGGGCCGGACCGATGCTACGGGCTGTGGCTGCGACGGGAGGGCCTGGGCCTGCGGGCGGGTAGCTGCGACGGGAGGGCCTGGGCCTGCGGGCCGGGTAGCTGCGACGGGACCGTCCGTGGCGGCGGGCCGTGGCGCCCCGCATGACCGTCCAGGGTTGCAGGCGGGGCGGCTGCTACGGCACGGCCTGGCCGATGCCCAGCAAGTTCCCCTCACTGTCCCGGAACCAGGCGCCACGTTCCCCCCGCGCGCCCTTGCTCGGATAGTTCCCCTCGATCTCGGCGATCCCGCCCTCGGTCCGGAGGCCGGGCAGGTCGACCTCCTCGAACACCACGCCACGACGACGGAGTTCGGTCACGACCGCGTCGATGTCGTCGACCTGCCACCCCATCTGCGTGAAGCTGCCGGAGGCCGCGCCGGCCGAGCTGAACAGGGCGAACTCGCACCCCCCGACGCGGTAGAGCAGCCCGCCCGGCCGCTCGTCGACGGGCTCCAGCCCGAGCTTCTCGGCATAGAACCGCCGCGCCCGCTCCAGGTCCTGCGCGGGCAACCGGGTCGCCACACCGAGTGCCCGGGCGGCCAGGAGATCTGCGCTGTGCTCTGTGTCCATCCCTCCACTGTGCCGCGCACGCGGTGCGGCCGCAGGGGGAGGAGGCCAAGGCCTGCCGAAGGCGGCTCCCGAAACCGTACGAGGAAAACCCTCACATGAGCCGGGCATGTGCTTGGTGTGCACCCGTGGTGCAAAACTCTGGGCGGCGCAGGAACGAGGTCCGCCAAGGAACGTTGTTCCTGTCGGCCGCCATCCCTCTGGATCGACGCACCTGCCGAGATCGCACTCCCGGTGGCGCTCCTGATCATCCTCGATGTCGGGCTCCACGGCCGGCGTCACCCCAGCTGAGGGCCCGAACGACGGTCCGTCAGCCGTGAACCGGCCTCCGCCTGCGACGTTCCGCAGCCGGAGGGCAGCCGGGGTGGCGCCAGGCGCGCGACAGCGGAGGGCCGGGCCCGCCCGCAGGCCCCTCTATTCCGCTGCCGCGAAGGCGTCGACGCCCGTGAGCTCGGCCGACAGGGCCCACAGGCGCGCGGCCTCTCCGGGGTCGGTCGCGTGCGCGTGCACGCCGCCGTCCGAGCCGTCGCCGGCCTGCTCGGCGATGTCGCAGTCCTCGCAGTACACGCCGCCCATGCCCGCCACCTGGGGAGAGGTCGCGGCCCACACCTGCGTCGCCGCGCCCTGCTCGGGCGTCTTGAAGGTGGGGTCGGTGGGATTGCCCTGCTCGTCGATCCAGCCTGCTTCGACCATCTCCTCCTTCGCGAGGTGGCGCTGCAGCGGGGTGAGAATGCTGCCCGGGTGTACGGCGAACGCCCGGACTCCGGCGTCGCGTCCGAGCGCGTCGAGCTGCACGGCGAACAGCACATTGGCCGTCTTCGCCTGCCCGTACGCCTGCCATCTGTCGTAGCCGTGCTCGAAGTGCACGTCGTCCCAGCGGATGCCCGTGATGCCGTGGGCGCCGGAGGACACGGCGACCACGCGCGCGCCACCGGGGGCGAGCGCCGGCCAGAGGTGGTTGATCAGCGCGTAGTGACCGAGGTGGTTGGTGGCGAACTGCGCCTCCCACCCCGGGCCGACCCGGGTCTCTGGACAGGCCATGATTCCGGCGTTGTCGATCACGATGTCGAGCTGCCGGCCCGAATCCAGGAACCGCTCGGCGAAACCGCGAACGCTGTCGAGGTCGGACAGGTCGAGATCGTCGGTCTCGACCCCGTGGATGCCCTCGACCGCCTCCCGAGCGGCTGCCCGCCGACGGGCGGGCACGACGACGCGCGCCCCGGCCGCCGCCAGGGCACGGGTCGTCTCCAGGCCGAGGCCCGAGTAGCCACCGGTGACGATCGCGGTGCTGCCGGACAGATCGATCCCGTCGAGGACGTCGTCAGCGGTGCTCCGGGCACCGAAGCCCGTTCCGATCGTGTGCTGGGGTGTGGTCATGAGGCCCGACGCTAGACGTTGAACTGCGCTCCAAGGCAAGTCCCTTGCTCCCGGGCGAGCGGAGCTTGGCGTCTCGGGCGTGAGCGCGACCCGTGTCCACACCCGCCGCGAGCGGACCGGGCGAGCGGGGCACCACGGGTCGTCATCGGATGCCCTTGAGCCGCGGACGGCCCAGACGGCTCCCGGCGTGGACGTGTCTCCTACGGCGTGGGCGCTCGTCGGGACCGGCGACCGTGACGTTCCGGCCGCGGTCGTCCGTGCGGCCACTTCGGCGGTGCAGCCTCACCATCCCGTCGGCAGGCTCCTGAGGAACGGGACAAGACGATCGGCGATGGCCCGGTCGTCGCGAGCCGAGGCGTGCCCGTCACATCCGAGGAAGTCCAGGCCCGACTGATCGAGGAACCAGTAGTGGACCCCGCTGTCGCCGACATCGTTGCGCGCCGCAACCACCTGCCGCACATGCTCGGCGTTTCTGTCGAAGCCGACGGCCACGAGGGCGGTATCGGCCCCGTAGCGCGCTCGGAGTTTCCGAAGGAACTCGCCGTAGGCGGTGCGGTAGGCGACTGCGAGGCTGTCGGGGGTCCACGGCTCGCCGGGGGCGAGGTCGGAGAAGTCGTTGGAGCCGAGATTGACCACCACGACCTGGGGGCGCCATGTCCCGGGGTTCTGCCAGACGTCGCCGTCCACGTTCAGCAGGGCCCGGTCGTAGTAGGTCCGGTACGTGACGTCCGGGCAGATGCCGGCGATATTGCGCACCATGCCGAGGCCGGAGAAGCCGTTGATCTGGTAATCGGCGTCCAACTGCTGGGCGGTGAGGGCGCCGTGGCTCACGTCACTGTTGGTGTTCCGCTTTACGTGCTCCGGATCGCAGTCGCCGGGGCCCGACACATTGCCGTAGCCCACGGTGATGGAGTCCCCGATGAACTCGATCTGACGGTCCCGGGGCGTCGGCTTGCTCAGCACGGCGCCCCCGGGCGACGCGACGAAGCCTCCGAACGTGCTGGTGTTCCCCGGGGTGTCGTTGCGTTTGACGACCCGGACGGTGTGCTCGCCGTCCCGTAACCCGTCGATCCAGTGCGTGGTGTCGCCGGGTGTGACCAGGGTGGCGACGGTGGCCCCGTCGACCTGGACGTCGTAGTCGGCCGCCGCGCAATCGATCATCACACCGAGCCCGGTCCCACGGATGCGGCCCTCGAAGTACACCCCGGGCCAGCTGAACTCCCACGTCGTCCCGCAGTCCTTGACCCGCCCTGCGGTGTGCACCTGCTCCGAGACGCTCTTCCCGTGGACCGACGGCCCCAGCTCATACGGCGAGCCAGCCTCCACCACGCCAGGCGCCGCTGGACGCTTCCCGCGCTCCGGCTTCGGGTTCCCCCCGCTGAAAGTCATCTGCCTACCGTCTCTCCGTCGCTGTGGCGCATCGGTGGGTCCGGCTGAACGTCCGCCACGCCACCCCTGGACGTCAACCGAATTGAAGGGAGGCGGCGCGGGCCAACAGGTGTCTTCTTCAGATGCCTTGCGACGCGGACCCCGGCCGGTCACCGCGCGGTGGTCATGTCTGGCGCACCTCGTTGCACGGGGAAGCGTGGACACCGGCTCTGGCCTCGGCCGGAGCCATCCCGACCCCGGCGGCCGGCGCTCCGCACGCTGAGTCACGCGAGAAGGGCATGCGCGCGATGCGGCACTTCTGCGCGTCGGTGCTGCTGGACGCCGGGGAGAACATCAAGGCGCTCGCCGAGTACGTCGGGCACTCCGACCCCGGCTTGACGTTGTGGGTGTACGCGCACCTGATGCCGTCGAGCCAGGAGCATACGAGGAAGGCTGTGGCTTCGGTCTGTGATCACCGGTGATGCGTACACCATGGTCAGAGGCCAGCAACGCTGTATCTGTCCGAACATTGTGCTGGAAAAGTTCGCTGAAAGAGCGGGCGAGCAAAGTTCGCGGACAGGCTCACAAAGTTGATTCGTGATTTCACGCGTGAGAGATTGGTGTCTAGAAATACTGCGGACCTGGATCCGGCTCCAACCAGATCCAGGCCCTCATGCAGTCAGCGAGCCCGGTCGCCTAGCAGTAGACCGGGCTCGCTGCATGTGCAGCTCCCGGTCGCGGCCGACCTCGCGCGTGACCCGCTCATCGAGCGAACTGCATCACGCTGGTAGCAATGGCTACGAGTAGGCCACCTCCTGCGAGCCAGACTTGCCACCTCTCGGCACTGGTCCACCCGCGGGGCTTGTCCTTCTCAAGACTCACCTCTACCGCCTCCCTTCTCCTCCAACCGACCCACTCATTGGGTCGGAGCCTTCGAACTCACGCGTTCTAACGCGGAGTTCAGGGGAGGTTCAGACGAGGCGGGACCAGCATACCGGTCATACCGTCGTTCACTGCTGCGCTCCGGAACGCTTGACAACGCCCCTAAGTCCCTTCCACGGCCCACAGACGGCCCAGCGCACCAAAAAGCCCCCCACCTCGCGGAGAACCCGCAGGTGGGGGGCTTGTTGGTGTCGCGTTACTTCTTCTTGCCCTGGTTCTTCACGGCCTCGATCGCTGCCTTCGCCGCGTCCGGGTCCAGGTACGTGCCGCCCGGGTTCAGGGGGCGGAAGTCGGCGTCCAGCTCGTAGGAGAGCGGGATGCCGGTCGGGATGTTGAGGCCCGAGATGGCGTCGTCGGAGATGCCGTCCAGGTGCTTCACCAGGCCGCGCAGGCTGTTGCCGTGGGCGGCGACCAGGACGGTCTTGCCGTCGAGGAGGTCCGGGACGATGCCGTCGTACCAGTACGGCAGCATGCGCTCGACGACGTCCTTGAGGCACTCCGTGCGGGGGCGCAGCTCCGGCGGGATCGTCGCGTAGCGCGGGTCGGCGCTCTGCGAGAACTCGGTGCCGTCCTCGAGGGCGGGCGGCGGGGTGTCGTACGAGCGGCGCCAGAGCATGAACTGCTCCTCGCCGAACTCGGCGAGCGTCTGGGCCTTGTCCTTGCCCTGGAGGGCGCCGTAGTGGCGCTCGTTCAGGCGCCAGGAGCGGTGCACGGGGATCCAGTGGCGGTCCGCGGCCTCCAGCCCGAGCTGGGCCGTGCGGATCGCGCGCTTCTGGAGGGAGGTATGCACGACGTCGGGGAGCAGGCCGGCGTCCTTGAGCAGCTCACCGCCGCGGACCGCCTCCTTCTCGCCCTTGTCGGTGAGGTCTACGTCCACCCATCCGGTGAACAGGTTCTTCGCGTTCCATTCGCTCTCGCCGTGGCGGAGGAGGATCAGCTTGTACGGTGCGTCGGCCATGGGTCCGAGCGTAATCGAACCCGCGCGCCCACCGCGCGCTCGGTCACAGGGCGGACACGGGGCGGGAAGCCGAACCCACGATTGACGGTCGGCGTCAATCCGGTGGCGGCCGGGGAAGCCCCTTTCGTAATGTTCGGACAGTTGCTGGGCCGCTTACACCGTCCGCCCGCACGCATCCGTACACGCGCGTCCCCGGGGGGAAGTCCTATGTCTGTCGCGGGCCTGAGAAAGGCGGCGCACGAGACGGTCGCCGGGCTCCCCAGGGAGTTCTGGTGGCTGTGGACCAGCACGCTGGTCAACCGCCTAGGGGCGTTCGTCGCCACCTTCATGGCGCTCTATCTGACCCTGGACCGGGGCTACTCCGCCTCGTACGCCGGTCTCGTCGCCTCACTGCACGGGCTCGGCGGGGTCGTCTCGTCGCTCGGTGCCGGGGTGATGACCGACCGGCTGGGCCGCCGGCCCACCATGCTGATCGCGCAGCTCTCGACCGCTGTGTCCGTCGCGGTGCTCGGGTTCATGGTGCATCCGGTCGCGATCGCGGGCGTCGCCTTCGTCGTGGGCATGGCGAGCAACGCCTCGCGGCCGGCCGTGCAGGCGATGATGGCGGACATCGTGCGGCCCGAGGACCGGGTGCGGGCCTTCTCGCTCAACTACTGGGCGATCAACCTGGGGTTCGCCGTCTCCTCGGCGGGAGCCGGTTTCATCGCGGAGTACAGCTATCTGACCGGCTTCCTGGGAGAAGCCGCTCTGACGCTGCTGTGCGCCGTCGTCGTCTTCCTCAAGGTGCCGGAATCCCGGCCGGAGGCGGTGCCCCGGAAGGCCGGGGACGCCGCACCCGACGACGTGCGGCTGAGCACCGTCCTGCGCGACGGGCGCTACATGGGTGTCGTCGGCCTGTCCTTCCTGGTTGCGCTGATCTTCCAGCAGGGATACGTGGGGCTGCCCGTGGCCATGGGCACGGACGGGCTGTCCAGTTCCGACTTCGGCACGGCGATCGCCGTCAACGGCGTGCTGATCGTGGTCCTGCAGATCCCGGTCACCCGTTTCATCCAGCACCGTGATCCGCGCCGGCTGCTGATCCTCTCGGCCCTGCTCGCGGGCTACGGCTTCGGTCTGACCGCCTTCGCCGGGTCGGTCGGGGTGTACGCGCTGACGGTGTGCGTCTGGACCGTCGCCGAGATCGTCAACGCGCCGACGCAGACGGGAATCGTCGTCCAGCTGTCCCCGGCGCACGGCAGGGGCCGCTACCAGGGCATGTACACGATGTCCTGGTCGGTGGCGGCGCTCGTCGCGCCCCTGATGTCGGGCTTCGTCATCGACCACTACGGCGCCGGGTGGCTGTGGGCGACCTGCGCGGTGCTGGGCACGGTGACGGCCGCGGGCTACTGGCTGCTGATGCGGAACCTGGAACTGCCGGAACCGGTGGTCGCCGCGTCCACGGGGCCCGAAGACCGTACGGGGCCCGAAGACCGTACGGGGCCCGAGGCCCGTCCGGGGTCTGCGGACCCGATGGGGCCCGAGCAACCGGCGGTTCCCGGGGACCTGACGGCGTCCGTGCACCGGACCGGGCCCGGGGAACGGACGGCCTCCGAGGACCGGCCCCTGGCCGAGCCCGCCGTCTGAGGCGCCCGATGCGGCCCGGCGGCGCACCGCCGGGCCACGTGCCGACGACACGGCGGTGCCCCGCTACGGACACGCGTCCGTGACGGGGCACCGCCGCAGGATTCGGCCCGGCTCAGCCGCCGCACTGGCACGGTGCGCCGGACTGGCAGCCGCATCCGCAGCCCGAGCCGCAGCCGCAGGCTCCCAGCAGGGGCAGGTGCACCACTTCGGTCGGGGTCTCCTGCTGGGGTTCGGTCACGGGGGTATCGGCCATGGTCCCTCCTCAGGGCGTACGACTCGACGGCGTACGGCACATGTGGGGACACACATGCCGACGGCGAGGGGGCCGCAGGCATGCCGCGCCGCCCCCGCACCCATTGCATGCCCAGCTTGGAGGGCGCATCAACGGCGCACGAGGGCTGGGACTGACGTACGACCGTCCCGGCCCCCGCGCCCCCTTACGCCCCCTCGACCGGCGTGGCCGCCTGGAGCTCGTCGGCGTGTTCGCCGGTCACCAGGTAGACGACGCGCTTGGCGACCGACACCGCGTGGTCGGCGAAGCGCTCGTAGTAGCGGCCCAGCAGCGTCACGTCCACGGCGGTCTCGATGCCGTGCTTCCAGCGGTCGTCCATCAGGTGCTGGAACAGCGTGCGGTGTAGGAGGTCCATCTCGTCGTCGTCCTGCTCCAGCTGGAGCGCGAGGTCGACGTCCTTGGTGATGATGACCTCGGCGGCCTTCGCCATCAGCCGCTGGGCGAGCTGGCCCATCTCCAGGATGGTGGCGTGCAGGTCGTGCGGCACGGCGGACTCGGGGAAGCGCAGCCGCGCCAGCTTGGCGACGTGCTGGGCGAGGTCGCCCGAGCGCTCGAGGTCGGCGCTCATGCGCAGCGAGGTGACCACGATCCGCAGATCGGTGGCGACGGGCTGCTGGCGGGCGAGGAGCGCGATGGCGCGGGCCTCCAGGTCGTGCTGGAGGTCGTCGACCTTCTGGTCCGCGGCGATCACGCTCTCCGCGAGCTTGAGATCGGCGTCGAGCATGGAGGTCGTGGCCCGTCCGATCGCCGAGCCGACGAGCCGGGCCATCTCGACCAGGCCTTCGCCGATCGAATCGAGTTCCTCGTGGTAAGCGTCGCGCATGGAAGTCCCTCTCCAGATCCTTGCTGAGCCGGGGTCTAGGGCCGACCCCCACGTTGCCACGGTGCGGGTTCTACGCGTCGGGTTCCGGCCGACCAAGTGAACCGGCTCTATCCCCTCGGTGAACTCTGGGCGACGAGTGTTCGAGAAGGCACCCGGATGGCTGGGAGAGTGTCGGCGAGCCCGCATAACCTTGAAGCATGGACGTGAACGCGGCGGTCGCCGCAGCTGCCGCGATCGCCGGGCTCTGCACCGGTGTGATCGCCATGCTGGCGTTCCGCTGGAGCGAGCGCGAGCAGAGGCGGCCCACGCGTACGTCCCTGCGGCCGGACGGCAATGCCGCCCTGCCCCCGGGGGTCGACACGGTCCTGTCCGTGCTCAGCTCCTCGGCCGTCGTGCTCGACGAGAGCGACAGCGTGGTCAAGGCCAGCTCCGCGGCGTACGGGCTGGGCCTGGTCAGGGGCGGACGCCTGTCGGTGGAGCCGATGCTCCACATGGCCAGGGACACCCGGCGCGACGGTGAGATACGACAGGTGGAGCTGGACCTCCCGCGCCGCGGTACGGGCCGGGGCGAGGCGCTCGCCGTCTCCGCGCGGGTCGCCCCGCTGGGCTCACGCCTGGTCCTGCTGCTGGTCGAGGACCTCACCGAAGCCCGTCGCATAGAGGCGGTACGGCGCGACTTCGTCGCCAACGTCAGCCATGAACTCAAGACCCCGGTCGGCGCGCTCTCCCTGCTCTCCGAAGCGGTCATGGACGCGTCCGACGACCCGGAGGCGGTGCAGCGGTTCGCCGGCCGCATGGAGATCGAGGCGACCCGGCTCACCAACCTCGTGCAGGAGCTCATCGACCTCTCCCGGGTGCAGAACGACGACCCGCTGGAGGACGCCGAACCCGTACGGGTGGAACAGCTGGTCGCCGAGGCCATCGACCGGTGCCGGCAGCAGGCCGGTTCCAAGCAGATCACCATGGCCTCGGCCGGCGCGGCGGACCTCACGGTGTGGGGGAACCGCAGCCAGCTGGCGGCCGCCCTCGGCAATCTCGTGGAGAATGCCGTCAACTACAGCCCCGCACGCACACGCGTCGGTATCGCGGCGCGGAAGCTGTCCGCGCCCGGCGGGGATCTGATCGAGATAGCCGTCACCGACCAGGGCATCGGCATCTCCGAGAAGGACCGCGAGCGCGTGTTCGAGCGGTTCTACCGAGTCGACCCGGCCCGCTCACGGGCCACCGGTGGCACCGGTCTCGGCCTCGCCATCGTCAAGCATGTGGCCGCCTCGCACGGCGGGGAGGTCACCGTATGGAGCTCGGAAGGCCAGGGCTCCACCTTCACCCTGCGACTGCCCGAGTCGGGCGTCGTACGGGGACGCAAAACCGGCGGAGCGCTCGTCGTCAACGGTGCAGTCGACGACGAGGGACCGTACGAGACCGATTCTTACGAACCATTTCCTGCCCCGGAGGCTCTTCCGTGACCCGAGTGCTTGTCGTCGAGGATGAGGAATCCTTCAGCGACGCCCTGTCCTACATGCTGCGCAAGGAAGGGTTCGAGGTGGCCATCGCGGCCACCGGCCCGGACGGCCTCGACGAATTCGAGCGCAACGGCGCCGACCTCGTCCTCCTCGACCTGATGCTTCCCGGCCTGCCCGGCACGGAGGTCTGCCGGCAGCTGCGGGTCCGGTCCAACGTCCCGGTGATCATGGTCACCGCGAAGGACAGCGAGATCGACAAGGTCGTCGGGCTGGAGATAGGAGCCGACGACTACGTCACCAAGCCCTTCTCCTCGCGGGAGCTGGTGGCCCGCATCCGCGCGGTCCTGCGCCGCCGCGGTGAGCCGGAGGAGGTCACTCCGGCCGCGCTGGAGGCCGGTCCGGTCCGGATGGACGTGGACCGCCACGTCGTCACGGTCTCCGGCGGCAAGGTCGACCTCCCGCTGAAGGAGTTCGACCTGCTGGAGATGCTGCTCCGCAACGCGGGTCGCGTGCTGACGCGTATGCAGCTGATCGACCGGGTCTGGGGCGCGGACTACGTGGGTGACACCAAGACCCTGGACGTCCACGTCAAGCGGCTCCGCGCCAAGATCGAGCCCGACCCGGGTGCGCCCAGGTACCTGGTGACGGTGCGCGGCCTGGGCTACAAGTTCGAGCCGTAAACCGGCGACGACCCGCGGGCGGAGTTAGTTCCGGCCGGGGACCGGCGACGGCAGGCGGGGTGCGTCACTGGGACCGGTGACCGGACACGCGGGCCGATCGGGTTCCGGCCGTGGACGGCGAGAACACGCGGGCCGAGTGCGGTCCGCGCGATGGACCGGTGACCCGGCACGCGCGCTGAACGGGTTCGTGCCGTGGACCGGTGACCGGGCACGCGGCCCGAGCCGGCTCGGGCCGCGTGCCGCCGGTACCGGTGACGTGACCGCAGGCCGAGTGGGGGGTGACTCCGGGGGAGTCACCCCCCACTCGTGTGATCAGTGGGTGTCGGCGGCGGCGTCGCCCTCGGGCGCAGCTGCGCCCTCGCCCTCCGGCGAGGCGGAGCCGGTCGCCGAGGGGCTCTCGGACGTGCCGTCGGTCGGCTCGCCCGTGGCGCCGGTCTCGGACTCCGAGGGCGTGGGCTTCGGCGTGGGCAGCGTGCTCGGGCCGAAGCCCTCGAAGAAGCTGGTGGCCGGTACGACGGCGGCGCCGAGCTCGACGTCCCCGGTCTCGCTGAAGGTGAAGACGACGGTCTGCACACTGCCGTCGGCACCGACCTGGCGGCCGTTCTCGATGACGGCGGAGGCGTTGTCGGCGCCACCGATGATGACCCGCCCACCGGCCGGGACCACGAGCGGTCCCTTGCCCTTGGCGGCGTTCAGCTTCACCGTGGCGTTGCTCCCGGGCAGCGTGATCTTCTCCAGGACCTCACGCTTCGTGCTGTCGTTGAACAGCGTGCCGGCGATGACGGCCGGGCCCTCGGCTTCGTGCCCGGGCTGCGTGATGACGTTCAGGTTCTGGATCTTGAGGGAGCCGACAGTGGTGGCCGCGTTGTCCGGCCTGACCTGAAGCGTCTGCGCGTTGTTGCCGGCCGCACAGGCGGACAGCGTGGCGATCGAGAACACGAGGGCAGTGGCGGCGAGGGCGCCGTGTCGAAGGCTGCGGCTCACGGCGGCGGCAACTCCTTGAACGATCGGACTGCGGACTTCGGACTCTGCGGACAGGAAGGCCCGAGCGGCCGTAAAGCCGCCCTAAGTGTGTGTCAGCGGGCTCAGGTTACCGAGCCGCCCTCCCGGGCCCGCACCCGACCCGCCCCTCCGGGCGGCCGAGCTGTGGACCGAAAGCCTTCGCCACGCCCGGACGGGCCGCCGTCCGCGCTCCGGCCGGCTCCCGTACGAGGGTGCGCCGGCTCCCGTACGCGGGCCGTACCCCTCCTGGCCATGTCGTTTCGCACGCCGTTCACAAATCCCGGGTGAGCGGCATCTTGATCGGCGGGTGATCGATTTTCCGGCCGTGGCGCATTTCCCGCGCATAATCCACCCGGCGCCCGGACGGTGATCAATTTCAATGGCCACGCACGCTAAGGTCCGTACGAGTGATCGATGTCCGAACGGAGTACGGAAAGTTCACCATCCGGAATCCGACAAAACGGGACGTTCGGCCCCTTCTGGAGGGCTTCCGGCACGTGTGACGCGGGTGTTTCCGCCCGGCCGCACGCCCGCTCCGACCTGCGAATATCGCCTTCCGGAAGCCTCGCGCAGCACGTTCGTGGCGCAGTTGTCAAGCCCCGAGATATGCCCTGACCTGCGAAAACGCCATTCAGGAGAAGCCGTTCTCGTGTTACTCTGGATAGCCACGGAAGGGGTACCTGTCACATGACGTTCAAGGTTGGCGACACCGTGGTCTATCCCCATCACGGGGCCGCGCTGATCGAGGCTATCGAAACTCGCCAGATCAAAGGCGTGGACAAGACCTACTTGGTGCTCAAGGTCGCCCAGGGCGACTTGACGGTTCGTGTACCGGCGGACAATGCGGAGTTCGTCGGCGTGCGCGACGTAGTCGGGCAGGAAGGGCTGGACCGGGTCTTCGAGGTGCTGCGCGCGCCGTACGCCGAAGAGCCGACGAACTGGTCCCGACGCTACAAGGCAAATCTCGAGAAGCTCGCCTCGGGCGATGTCATCAAGGTCGCGGAAGTAGTGCGTGACCTGTGGCGTCGTGAGCGTGAGCGCGGACTCTCCGCAGGTGAGAAGCGCATGCTCGCCAAGGCCCGCCAGATCCTGGTGAGCGAGCTTGCTCTCGCGGAGAACACGAACGAGGACAAGGCCGAGGCCCTGCTCGACGAGGTCCTCGCGTCCTGAACCGGACGACACCGGCGACCGGTGCCACCGGCTGAAGAATCCGGTCGTCACACATCATGCCGCGGTGCCCGCTGACCAGCCGTTTTTACGGTACGTCGTCGGGCGCTGCGGCATGTTCGCACCCGGCACGGGTACGACGGAATCCGCCCGGATCCGCAGGTCGCTTCGGTGCCGTCCCCCTCAGCAAGCCCCACCGAGCCCTGCGCGGCTCGGCCGACCGGGGGTCACGGAAGGGTTCCCGGTCAGGTCACGGCGTCGCGCCAGGCTCTCCCCCCACCTACGGTCGGGGGCACGCCCAGGCCATACCCATGTCGGCCGTGGAAACAAACCTGCCGAAGCTTCGGAGTGCAACCGATGTCACCGATGTCACCGACGCCTGCTGAACCGAGCCCCTCCCGCACCGCCGCGGTGATCCCGGCGGCCGGCCGCGGGGTCCGGCTCGGCCCCGGTACCCCCAAGGCGCTGCGCGCGCTCGGCGGTACCCCCATGCTGATCCACGCCGTACGGGCCATGGCCGCCTCCCGCGCGGTCAGTCTCGTCGTCGTGGTCGCCCCGCCGGACGGCGCGACGGAGGTCAAGAACCTCATCGACGGCCACGCGCTGCCCGAGCGCACCGACTACGTCGTGGTCCCCGGTGGCGCGACACGCCAGGAGTCCGTGAAGCTCGGCCTCGACGCCCTGCCCGAGGACGTCTCCGTGGTGCTCGTCCACGACGCCGCCCGGCCCCTCGTGCCGGTCGACACCGTGGACGCCGTCATCGAGGCCGTGCGGGACGGGGCTCCGGCCGTCGTCCCCGCACTTCCGCTCGCGGACACCGTCAAGGAGGTCGAGCCGGGCGAGCCGGGCCGTCCGGAACCGGTGCTCTCGACTCCCGTACGGGCGAGGCTCCGGGCCGTGCAGACCCCCCAGGGCTTCGCGCGGGACGCGCTGGTCCTGGCGCACGAGAGCGTGGCCGTGGACGGCGAGGGCGCGACCGACGACGCCGGCATGGTCGAGCGGACGGGCTCGCCCGTCGTCGTCGTGCCCGGCCACGAGGAGGCGTTCAAGGTGACCCGGCCGCTGGACCTGGTGCTGGCCGAGGCCGTTCTCGCACGCCGGAGGGCACACGATGGATTCTGAGACCGTGCGGGCGCGGTCCGCTCCCGCTCCCGTGATCCCGCGCGTCGGCATCGGGACCGACATCCACGCCTTCGAGGAGGGCCGCGAACTCTGGTGCGCGGGCCTGCTGTGGGAGGGCGAGGGGCCCGGTCTGGCCGGACACTCCGACGCCGACGTCGTGGCGCACGCCGCCTGCAACGCCCTGTTCTCCGCCGCCGGACTCGGTGACCTGGGGCAGCACTTCGGCACCGGCCGGCCCGAGTGGTCGGGTGCCTCGGGCGTCACCCTGCTCACCGAGGCCGCCCGGATCGTGCGCGCCGACGGCTTCGAGATCGGCAACGTGGCCGTCCAGGTCGTCGGCCTCCGCCCCAAGATCGGCAAGCGGCGCGAGGAGGCGCAGAAGGTCCTCTCCGAGGCGGTGGGAGCCCCGGTGTCGCTCTCGGCGGCGACGTCGGACGGTCTCGGGTTCACCGGCCGGGGCGAGGGGATCGCAGGCATCGCGACCGCGCTGGTGTACCGCACCGAAGGCTGACG
Source organism: Streptomyces argenteolus (assembly GCF_042902585.1). Lineage (GTDB taxonomy): Bacteria > Actinomycetota > Actinomycetes > Streptomycetales > Streptomycetaceae > Streptomyces > Streptomyces argenteolus. Next base: position 1,417,577 of record NZ_JBIBEG010000001.1, on the reverse strand, counting down.
CGGGCCTGGTGTACCGCACCGAGGGCTGACGCGGGCCGTGCCGGTCCGTCGCGGTGGACGGCGCCGACGCGGAGCGGCAACGCCGGGGCCGACCTGCCGCGCGGTGCGCTGCTCCGCGTGGGGCAGGTTCCCCCGGCGGCTCCTGGCGTCTCGCGCCCCGCATGAGCCCCGCCGTCTTATTGCACATCACTTGCACGTACGCTGGTGCGGCAGGTGAGGGTGCCGTACGGGCGAGAGCGAGGGTGAGCGTCAGTGGTGGGTGCGAGCGCCGGGACGACGACCATGCCGTACGGGCCGGCGGTGGCGGGCGGATACGTCCTGCGGACCGCCACCGCACAGGACATCGGTGGCGCGCGGGCCGTGATGCTAGACACCGTCTACCACGACCTGCGGTCGGGTTACGTGCCGCGCTGGCACGCCGACATCATCGACCTCGAAGGCTCCTACCTGCTGCCCCCGCGGTGCACGCTCCTGGTCGCCCTGCACGGTGACGAGGTCGTCGCGACGGGTGCGGTGCGCGACCGCGGTCCGCAGGCACCGCCCAACCCGCAGTGGGTGGCGGACCGTTTCCCCTCCGGTACGACGGCCCAGCTGTGCCGCGTCTACGTACGCCCCGGACACCGCAGGCACGGCCTCGCCCGCGCGCTGGTGCGGGAGCTCGGTGCCTTCGCCGCGACGGTGGGCGGCTACACCTCGCTGTATCTGCACACCGACCCGGCCGTACCGGGCGCCGAGCCGTTCTGGCGTTCCATGGCCCACGAGGTCTGTGACGAACGCCGGTTGCCGGGGGGAGGGCAGGGCATCGTCCACTTCGAGCTGCCGATGCCGGTGGCCGACGGCCGCGCTGTCCCGAACATCTGATGATAATCGTTTTCATATAGGGTCTTCGTCATGCCTCTGCTCCGAAACCGCCGCGCCACCCTGCCGGTCGTCGCCGCCCTGCTGCTCCCGCTCGCCGCCTGTTCCTCCTCCGGCGGCTCCGGAGGAGACGGTGACGCGCAGAGGCTCCGGGTCGTCATGGCCTTCCCGCCCGCCCAGGCCATGTCCCCGTACGGGGACGACGCGGTCACCCTCAGCCGGCTCGCCGTCGTCGAGGGCCTCACCACCCTGGACAGCAACGGCGCGGCCCAGCCCGCCCTGGCCACGTCCTGGAAGCAGGCCGACCCCACCACCTGGACGTTCACCCTTCGCGACGCCGTCTTCCAGGACGGCGCGAAGGTCGACGCCGACGCGGTCGTCCGGTCACTCACCGCGGCGGGCAAGGCGTCCCCGCTGCCCCGGGTGCTGTCCGACACCAGCCTGGTCGCCACGGCAACGGCCCCGGACACCGTACGGATCGTCACCGAGGACGCGGACCCGCTGCTTCCGCAACGGCTCGCCAACCCGTCCCTCACGATCCTGTCCGCAGGCGCGTACGAGAACGGCAAGGTGAACCCCGCCGGGCACGCCACCGGCCCGTTCACCCTGACCGACGTCAAGGGCGCGGTCGCGGCCACCCTGGAGCGCAACGCCGACTACTGGGGAGACAAGGCCGAATCCCCGGGCGTCGACGTCACGTTCGTCGCCGACGGCACCGCCCGCGCCAACGCGCTGCGGACGCGCGCCGTCGACGTGGCCGAATACGTGCCGATATCGCAGGCGTCGCTGCTCGGCGACGCGTACGTCCACGAGTTCCCCTCCGCACGGACCAACGGCCTCTCGCTCAACACCCGGCACGGAGTCTTCGCCGACCCGTCCATGCGCGCCGCCGCCCGCGAGGCCATCGACTCGAAGGCCCTGGTCGACGGGGTGTACGAGGGCCGTGCCGACACCGCGCAGGGCCTCCTCGGCCCCGGCGTCCCCTGGGCCGCGGGGCAGCGCACAGCGCCCTCCGGCCGGGCGAAGGCCGCCGGCCGGGACGAGGTGGCCGGCACCGTGGAGGTCGTCCTCGCCACCTACAGCAACCGCCCCGAACTCCCCGAGGTCGCCACGCTCGTCCAGCAGCAGCTGGAGAAGCGCGGCTTCACCGTCAGGCAGGTCGTCCGCGACTACGCGCAGCTGGAGGCCGACGCGCTCGCCGGGAAGTACGACGCGTTCATCCAGGCCCGCAACACCCTGCTGGACACCGCCGACCCCCTCTCCTACCTCGCCTCCGACTTCACCTGCGACGGCAGCTTCAACATCTCCCAGCTCTGCGACGAGCGCGTCGACGCCGCCGTCGGCAAGGCCGCCGCGCAGACCGGAACCGGCGCCCGCCACCGCGCCGAGATGACCGCCGAGGCCGCAGTCCTGGGCAGCGACGCACTCGTGCCGCTCGTCCACGAGCGCTTCGTGCAGGGGTACGACGGCGCCCGGGTCGAAGGCGTCGCGCTCGACCCGATGGAACGCACGCTCATCACCGCCGACACCCGCCTCGGCTGACCGCGTGAGGTACCTGGCCGGACGGGCCGGTGCGCTGCTGGCCGTCGTCGCCGTGATCGGGCTCCTGCCCAGGCTGACCCGTACCGATCCGGCGCTGACGATCCTGCACGCCCGGTACGCGGACCGGCCGCCGACGCCGGAGGTGCTCGACGCGATCCGCGCCGAGACCGGACTCGACGGCGGCCCTCTGCGCGTACTGGGCGCCTGGGCGGCCGGACTGCTCCGCGGCGACCTGGGCGACTCCTGGGTCTCCGGGCAGCCGGTCGGCCCCGACGTGACGTCCGCGTTCGGGGTCTCCCTCACCCTCATGGGCGTATCGCTCACCGTCGCCGCGCTCCTCGCGCTCGCCCTCGCCGGGGGAACACTCCGGCGAGGGGCCCGCCGCAGGCTCGTCACCACCCGGGCCGGAGCCGGCGCGGCCGTGCTCGCCGCGCTGCCGGAGTTCCTCCTCGCCGCGGTCCTGGCCACCGTCCTCGCCGTGCAGCTGGGCTGGTTCCCCGCCCTCGGCTGGGGCGGACCCGAGCAGATCGTCCTGCCCGCCCTCGCCATGGGCGTGCCCGCCGGAGCGCTGCTCGGGCGGCTGCTGGACGACGCGCTGCCCGCCGCCTTCGCGGAGCCCTGGGCGCGCGCCGCCACCGCGCACGGGCTGCCCGCCCGCCGGATCGCCGGCCAGGCACTGCGCCGCGTCCTGCCCGCCCTGCTGCCCCAGCTCGGCCTGGTCGTCGTCGGCCTCACCGGGGGCGCGGTCGCCGTCGAGACGCTCTACGCCGTTCCCGGGCTCGGGGGGACGGCCCTGGCCGCCGCGCTGGCCCAGGACCTGCCCGTGCTCCAGGCCTGCGTGCTGTTCCTGCTCCTCCTGGGCGTCGCCGCGGGCCTCGCGGCCCGGCTCGGGTCCCGGGCCCTGCTCGGGCCCGCCCGTACCGACGGCGCCCTGCCTCCGCTGGTCGCACCGGCCCTCCCGACGCGCCACGCGGTGACCGTCGCCGCGGTGGTCCTGGCGGCAGTGTTCGCCGCCGTCGTCCTCACCGGCCTCGCGCGCGACCCTCTCCACGCCGACGCCGCGGCCCGGCTCGCGTCCCCCTCGGCGGCCCACCCGCTGGGCACCGACTCCCTGGGCCGCGACGTGCTCGCCCGCCTCGCCCACGGCGCCGCCAGGACCGTGCTCGCCGCCGTCGCCGTCAGCGCGGTCACCCTGGTCCTGGGCCTGGTCGCCGGCGCCGTCCGCGCCGGGGCGCTCATCGAGACGGCCAACGCGCTGCCCGCCGTCCTGGCCGGCCTCCTCGTCGCGGGCGTCGCGGGCCCCGGCCCCTGGGGTGCGGCGGGCGCCGTCGCGGCCGTCGCCTGGGCCCCGCTCGCCGCGCACACCGCCGCGCTCTGCGCGCAGGAACGGGCCGCCCCGCACGTGGCCGTGGCCCGGGCCCTCGGCGCCGGACGGTGGCACCGTCTGCGCCGCCACATCCTGCCGGGCGTCGTCCCGCCGGTCGTACGCCACGCCGTGCTGCGCATCCCGGCCGTCGCGCTGGCGCTCGCCTCCCTCGGCTTCCTCGGACTCGGGACGGCGGCCCCCGCGCCGGAGTGGGGCCGCATGCTCTCCGAGAACATGGCCTACGCCGAGCGCGCCCCCTGGGCCGTCCTCGCACCCGCCGCCGCCCTGGCCGCCCTCGGCGCCCTCGCGGTGCTGACCTCGGCGGCCGTGCGCGGCAGGGGCCGAGGATGACGGCGCACCCGGGGCGCGCGGCGGCGGACACGGGGGCGGACACAGGGGCGCCCGCGGCCCCGGAAGCCGCGGGGGCGCGTACGGAGGCGTCCGCGTACCCGGAAAGCGCCGGGCCGCGTACCGAGACGCCCTCGCAGAGGGAGGCCGCCCGGTCGCCGGGCGAGCGGCCCACGCCCCCGGAGTCCGCCGGGGCGCGTACCGAGGCGTCCGCGCTCACGTCCTACGTCCGGCTCCTGACCGCCACCCAGTTCGCCTTCAACATCGGCTTCTACGCCGTCCTGCCCTACCTCGCCGCCCACCTGGGTGACGGGCTCGGCATGGCCGGATGGCTCGTCGGGCTCGTGCTCGGTCTGCGCACCTTCAGCCAACAGGGCCTGTTCGTCGTCGGCGGCGCCCTCACCGACCGCTACGGCCCCCGGCCCGTCGTGCTCACCGGCTGCGTCCTGCGCATCGCCGGCTTCTGCTGGCTCGCCCAGGCCGGCTCGACCACCACCGTGATCGGCGCGGTCCTCCTCATCGGCTTCGCCGCAGCCCTCTTCTCGCCGGCCGTCGAGTCCGAGGCCACCCGGGCCGCCGTCGCCCAGGAGCACGCCTCCGGTACCCCGCGCGCCCAGGTGCTGGCGGTGTTCTCCGCCGCCGGACAGGCCGGAGCCTTCATCGGGCCGCTGCTCGGCAGCCTGCTGCTCCTCCTGGGAGGCGGCTTCCGTTCGGCGTGCCTCGCCGGGGCCGTGGTCTTCGTCGGCGTACTCGCGGGACATGCCCGCCTGATGCCGCGCGGGCCACGCCGCGTCCCGCCCGCCGGAGCGGGATCCCGCCTTCCCCCGGGCATCCTGTCCAACCGGCCGTTCCTCGCGCTGTGCCTCGCGTACAGCTGCTACCTCGTCTCCTACAACCAGCTCTACCTCGCCCTGCCCGGCGAGGTGGAGCGCGCCACCGGCTCTCAGGGGGCGCTCGGAGGGCTGTTCGCGCTCTCCTCGCTGCTCGTCGTCGTGGCGCAGCTGCCCCTGACCCGCTGGTCCGTGCGCCGCTTCACGCCCCGCACCGCCCTCGTCGCGGGTCTCGGGGTGGTCGCCGCCGGTTTCGCCGTCGTGCCGATCGCCCCCGGCGGGCCCGCGGGGCTGCTTCCCGGTGCCGCGCTCGTCGTCCTGCTCACGCTCGGGCAGATGCTGCTGGTCCCGGCCGCGCGGGGGCTCGTACCCGACCTGGTGGACGACCGCCGGCTCGGGCTCGCCACGGGGGCTCTGTCCTCCGTGTCCGGCCTCGCCGTCCTGGTGGGCAGCGCGGCCACCGGAACGCTGCTCGACGCACCCGGTCCCCTCCTGTGGGCGGTCCTCGCCGCCGTCCCCCTGGCCGGTGCGGGACTGGCCCTGACCCTGCCCGCGGGCCGCCGCGCACCGGGGCCCGTCACCGGCGTCACCGATTAGTTGTGACACGTTTTCCACAGGGGGCGCTGGGCACTGGTGCGGGCCCACTACCCTTGAGGAGTGACTATTCGCCTGCATGACACCAACGCCCGGCAGATCCGTGACTTCGTCCCGCTCACAGCGGGCTGTGTCTCGATCTACCTCTGTGGCGCGACTGTCCAGGCCGCCCCGCACATCGGGCACATCAGGTCCGGGCTGAACTTCGACATCATGCGCCGCTGGTTCGAATACCGCGGCTACGACGTGACGTTCATCCGGAATGTCACCGACATCGACGACAAGATCATCAAGAAGTCCGCCGAGCAGAACCGCCCCTGGTGGTCCATCGGTTACGAGAACGAGCGCGCGTTCAACGACGGCTACGACGCCCTGGGCTGCCTCCCGCCCACGTACGAACCGCGCGCCACGGGGCACGTCCCCGAGATGATCGAGATGATGCGGGGCCTCATCGAGCGGGGCCACGCCTACGAGGCCGACGGCAACGTCTACTTCGACGTCCGCTCGTACGAGGGATACCTCGAGCTCTCCAACCAGGACCTCGACGACCTGCGCCAGCCCTCCGGCGACAACGAGACCGGCAAGCGGGACAAGCGCGACTTCGCCATGTGGAAGGCTGTCAAGCCGGGGGAGCCCAGCTGGGAGACGCCCTGGGGCCGAGGCCGTCCCGGCTGGCACCTGGAGTGCTCCGCTATGGCGCACAAGTACCTCGGCTCCGCCTTCGACATCCACGGCGGCGGCATCGACCTGATCTTCCCCCACCACGAGAACGAGATCGCCCAGGCCAAGGCCTTCGGCGACGACTTCGCGAAGTACTGGGTGCACAACGGCTGGGTCACCCTGTCCGGCGAGAAGATGTCGAAGTCCCTCGGCAACTCCGTGCTGGTCAGCGACATGGTCAAGCAGTGGCGTCCGATCGTCCTGCGCTACTACCTCGGCACCCCGCACTACCGGTCGATGATCGAGTACAGCGAGGAGGCGCTGCGCGAGGCCGAGTCCGCGTTCGCGCGGATCGAGGGCTTCGTCCAGCGCGTGGTGGAGAAGGCCGGGGGCCCGGTCGAGGCCGCCGCCGAAGTGCCGCCCGCGTTCGCCGAGGCCATGGACGACGACCTCGGTGTCCCGCAGGCGCTCGCCATCGTCCACACCACCGTCCGGCAGGGCAATTCCGCCCTCGCCGCCGACGACAAGGAAGCCGCCGTCGCCCGCCTCGCCGAGGTGCGCGCCATGCTCGGCGTCCTGGGTCTGGACCCGCTCGACCCCCACTGGGCGGGCGAGAGCGACCGCGGAGAGGACCTGCACGGCGTCGTCGACACCCTCGTACGGCTCGTCCTCGACCAGCGCCAGTCGGCACGCGAGCGCAAGGACTGGCCCGCCGCCGACGCCATCCGCGACCAGCTCAACCAGTCCGGCCTCGTCATCGAGGACAGCCCCAGCGGACCCCGGTGGACCCTCGGGCCGCGCTGAGCGGAACCAGCACCATGCGTGAGCAGCGCAAATGTGCCGCCCGGCCGTCCGGGCGGCACACTTTCACTTGACGACGTTTTTCTGAAGCAACGAAACAGGTAGGTCATGGCCGGGAACAGCCAGCGCAGGAACCGCCGCACGTCCAACAAGAAGGGCATGCAGGTCGGCAGCGGTGGCCAGCGACGCCGTGGTCTCGAAGGCAAGGGACCGACGCCGCCCGCCTCCGCCCGTAAGGGACACAAGAAGAACCGGGTGGCCAACGCCCAGGCCAAGCAGGCCGCGGCCCGCCGTCCCGCCCCGCGCCGTGGCGGTGCCAAGGGCACGTCGGAGATGGTCGTCGGCCGTAATCCGGTCTTCGAGGCGCTGCGCGACGGCGTCCCCGCGACCACCCTCTACGTCCAGCAGTACATCGACAACGACGAGCGGGTCCGCGAGGCGCTCCAGCTCGCCGGTGAGCGCGGCAACATCCACCTGATGGAGGCCCCGCGCCCCGAGCTGGACCGCATGACGAACGGCCTGAACCACCAGGGCCTCGTCCTCCAGGTCCCGCCGTACGAGTACGCGCACCCCGAGGACCTCACGGCCGCGGCGTACGACAACAACGAGGACCCGCTGATCGTCGCGCTCGACGGCGTCACCGACCCCCGCAACCTGGGTGCGATCGTCCGCTCCGTCTCCGCGTTCGGCGGCCACGGTGTCGTCGTCCCCGAGCGCCGGGCGGCCGGGATGACGGCCGGTGCCTGGAAGTCCTCGGCCGGCACCGCGGCCCGGACCCCCGTCTCCCGGGTCACCAACCTGACGCGCGCCCTGGAGGGCTACCAGAAGGCCGGTCTCACGGTCGTCGGTCTCGCCGCCGACGGCGAGCACACCGTCGAGGACCTGGAGGAGCTGGCCGGTCCGGTCGTCATCGTGATCGGCAGCGAGGGCAAGGGCCTGGGCCGTCTGGTCGGCGAGACCTGCGACTACCGGGTCCGGATCTCCATGCCGGGCGGCGCGGAGTCCCTGAACGCCGGTGTCGCCGCGGGCATCGTGCTCTACGAGGTGGCCCGCCGCAGGGCGTGAGCCACCGGACGCCGTGGGGACCCGTAGTCACGGGCCCCGCGGCGCTGCTCAGCGAGGACGCCCGCAGCCGGACGGCAGGGCGCGGGCCCGTCGTCAGGCCGGCCGCCACGCGCACCGGCCTGTTCCTCGCGGGCGGCCGACGAGGGGCGGGGCGCCACCGGCCGTGACGCGCAGGGCGACCGGCGGTGGGCGTGCCGTGAGGCCTTACACCGTCGGCGGGGGCCGGCCTTGAGCCGCGTGGACCGTCGGCCGGGACCGCCCCCGGGTCGCGTGGACCGTCGGCTGGGGCCGGCCTTGGCCGCGCGCACCGTCTGCTGCGGAACCGGTGCACGGGCAACGCCCGTTGCGCCCGCCCTTCGCCCCGCACGCTTTCCGGCACGGGGCGCTACGCGCAATCCACTACGCCGGACTGCCGCCCGGCCGGACGACGTACGTCACCTGTCTGCGGGGCGCCGTACTCGATGCGGCAGCAGATCTCCGCATCGCCTCACCCCATGGACGGGCGCCGGGAGGGGGTACGACCGGACGCCGCCGACCGGAACTTCGTCGGCCGTCCGAGGGCTGGGCGCCGGAACGAACGCGGTGTCCCCCGCAGGAAGCGGCCGGGGCGGGGTACGCCCCCACTCACCCAGGGCCCCTCTCGCGCGCGAACCCGATCCGCGCGGAGACGTATTGACGGGTCTCGGACACTTCGGACGCGTCAAGGCAGTGTCCTAATCACACATCACTCGGTTAGATGAGTGTGGACACCAGAACGCCTCGGTTCGACGACCAACCCGCCCTGAGCATGACAAAGGTGGACAGCGACCCCGCGCAGGTCATCGTCAGCCACGCCAGCTTCCGGGTACAGCTCGCCCCGGGTCAGCGCACCCGGCTGCGCCCGGTCGGCGGCCCCGCACCGGCCAGGATCCCCGCCATGAGCGGCGCGGGAGGACGGAGGCGGGCCCCCGTCGTCTGGAGCGGCAGGTCCGAGCCGGGCGACCCCGGAGCCACCGGACTCCTGCAGGCCGTACGGAACTCCACCGCCGGCCATCTCGACACCCGCTCCGGCGGCGACTTCGGCCCGGGGTACGACGACGCGGGCGGCGGCACGCAGGTCATCCCGCGCCTCGACGAGACCCAGCCCAACCCCCTCATCCGGCCGCCCCACCAGCCCGGAGGCGGCCGTAGCGGACCACTCCTGCCGCCCATGCGGCAGGCCGTCGGCGCCTACGACGCCGTCGAGACCCCGCGCGACGACGCGTACGACGTCACCCACGAAGGCCCCGACGACGAGGCGAGGGGCGGTGCCTCCACCGGGGAGCGGCGCCACGCCGACAACGTCCGGCACGCCTACTACCCGGGGCGCCGGATGAACCTCGGCGTCGTCCTGCTGCCGCTGCGCGTCATCCTGGGCTTCCTCTCCATCTACGCCGGCATGGGCAAGCTCTGCGACCCCGCCTACTTCGACGGCGGCGACCGCGGCTCCATGGTCAAGTGGCTGACCTCGCTGCACCCTTGGGCCCTCGCCGAACCTCTGCGGGACTTCGCGCTGTCCCACCCCGTGGGCTCCGGGCTCTCCGTCGCCTTCCTCCAGGTGATCGTCGGTGTCCTGACCGTCCTCGGCCTCTGGCAGCGGGTCGCGGCCGCCTTCGGCGCCCTGCTCTCCGCCGCCCTCCTGGTGACGGTCAGCTGGCGTACCGCCGCCGCCTACGACACCCCCGACATCATCCTGCTGGCCGCCTGGAGCCCGCTCGTCATCGCCGGCGCCCCCGTCTACTCCCTGGACGGCCGCCTCGCCGGAGAGGCCTGGCGCACGCTCGGCCCGCGCTCCGAGATCTGGGACCTCCGCCGCCGGGTGCTGCGGCGCGGCACGGTCGTCGCCACGGTCGTGGTCGGCCTGACCCTGCTGGTCGGTTCGATGCTGGGCGGTGCGGTCCGCTCCACCGAGGTCGTCACCGTGCCGGGCCCCGACAGCTACCCGACCAACCAGCTCCCTGGCTCGCCCCTCCCCGACGAGACCAAGGGCAAGAAGCGCAAGCCCTCCCGCACCCCCGAAGGCGGCACCCCGGAGACGACCCCCTCCAGCGCCCCCGGCACCCCCTCGGCGGAGGAGTCCACGCCGGGCTCCGGCCCGGCGAGCGAGTCCGCCCCCTCCGCCGGCGCGAGCGCGGGCCCCAGCCAGACCCAGGGCACCGGCCAGGCACCTCCGCAGGAACCGGCCCCGCAGGAGCCCCCGACCGGTGACACCGGCCCCAGCTCCTCCGGGTCCACGAGCTCCGGCGGCACGACCGGTGGTTCGGACGGCGGTGACTCCGACGGCGGATCCTCCTCCTCCGGAGGCGCCGGCCAGAACCCCATCGGCGGCCTGCTCGGCTGAGCAGGGCCACGAAGGCACCGCACACCACGAGGGCGGTCACCGGACATCCGGTGGCCGCCCTCGGCTACGTCTCCCCAGCGCACCTGCCGCCGCGCGAAGCCCCGGCAGGTGCGCTGCGGGCTGTCGTCCCGCCGGGCGCGCTCAGGTGCCCGCGGGTGCAATGTGGGCCTCTCGTCCGCACGGGCCCGCTCAGCTGCCCACCTGGGCGCCGCGGCTCTCTCGTCCGCCGGGTGCTCAGCTGCCCGCGTGGGCGCCGAGTTCCTTGGCCGCTTCCGTGAGGTCCTTCGCGGTGTCGATCGCCCGCCAGTACGCCCCGTGCGGCAGCGGGTACCCGGCCAGCCGTCGCTCCCGGGCCAGCCTGGGGAACGTGGTGCGCTCGTGGTCGCCGCGGTCCGGCAGCATCGAGGTGAAGGCCGGCGCGAAGACGTACACACCCGCGTTGATCAGATACGGCGAGGGCGGCGACTCGATGAAGTCCGTGATGTGCCCGAACGTGTCCGTCTCCACGGCACCCCAGGGGATCCGCGGACGGGCCAGAGCGAGCGTCGCGACGGCGTCCCGCTCGGCGTGGAAGGCGGCCATCTCCCGCAGCGAGAAGCGGGTCCAGATGTCGCCGTTGGTCGCGTACCAGGGTTCCGACGGATCGGGCAGCCGCGTCGCGGCATGCTTCAGACCGCCGCCCCGGCCCAGCGGCTCGGTCTCGACGACGGTCGTGACACGCAACGGAAGATCGGCGGACGCCAGCCAGTCCTGCAGCACATCGGCGAGATGGCCGCACGAGACCACGGCGTCGGTGACGCCCTCGGCGGCCAGCCAGGACAGCTGATGGCCGATGATCGGGGTCCCGGTCCCCGGGATCTCGACCATCGGCTTGGGACGGTCATCGGTGTACGGGCGCAGCCGCGAGCCCTGACCACCCGCCAGGATCACGGCCTGCGTCGGATACGTATGCATGCCAGGCACGATATGCCGTGCCCGGACACACCCGGCTCAGCTGAACTGAGCGACTCCCGAGGCGAAGGAGGTGTCGCAGACCGGACGGGAGAAGCGGTGGGCGCGCGTCGGGCCGTACTGGTCGACCGCGGCCTTGCCCAGCGCCTTGGCGATCGACATGCAGTGCTTCGCCAGCGAGGGGCGGCCCTCGACGGTGCGCTGCAGGCTCGTCAGCGCGGCACCCGGGTCCTTCTCGCGGAGCTCCAGCAGAAGCTTGTCGCGCAGGACGTCCTGCGGAGCACGTGCCTTCGCCTGCTTCGACACGGTCTCCGATGCGGCGGTCAGCAACTGGGTCTCGGTGTCCTGCCCCGACCACTGCACGCGGGTGACCGCGAGGGTCCCGGACAGCACCATGACGACGGGCAGTACGAGGGCGAGGGTTCGGCCGATGCGGCGCGCGGTGTGGGTCACGCAGGCGAGCGTAGCGGCCAGTGACGACGTGGCGACATTTCGTCACCCTTGCGGGGGATGGTTCGAGGGGACTTTTCGAATCACAGGTTGACGAGGCAGGTCGAATTGACCGGTGTGCCGGGGTATTTGGCGCCCCGCCGATCCAAAACCCGATTCCGCCCGCGCCACGCAAACGGCCCCGCGTCCTGGAGAAGGACGGGGGCCGTGGGCGTGGTTCCTGCGGATCAGGCGGTCAGACGCTCACCGGTCGACGTCGCGAAGACGTGCAGCTCGTCCGGGCGCGGCACGACGTGCAGCTCGGTGCCCTTCTCCGGAACGGCGCGGCCACCGACGCGGACGACCAGGTCCTTGTGCTCGCCACCGACCTGCGCGCCACCGTAGACGAAGCCGTCGGCGCCGAGCTCCTCGACGACGTTGACGGAGACCGCCAGGCCCGCCGGGGCGTCGGAGGAGGCCTTGGAGAGGCCGGTCGCGGCGGCGCCACCGTGCTCGACGATGTCGAAGTGCTCCGGGCGGATGCCGACGGTGACGGTGGTGTCACCGCGGTTCGCGGCGGCGGTCAGCGCCTCGCGGGAGACCGGGACGACGCTGTTGCCGAACTTCACACCACCGTCGGTGATCGGGACCTCGACGAGGTTCATGGCCGGGGAGCCGATGAAGCCGGCCACGAAGAGGTTCGCCGGGCGGTCGTACATGTTGCGCGGCGAGTCGACCTGCTGGAGGAGACCGTCCTTGAGGACCGCGACACGGTCACCCATGGTGAGGGCCTCGACCTGGTCGTGGGTCACGTAGACGGTGGTGATGCCGAGGCGGCGCTGCAGCGAGGCGATCTGCGTACGGGTCGACACGCGGAGCTTGGCGTCGAGGTTCGACAGCGGCTCGTCCATGAGGAAGACCTGCGGCTCACGCACGATGGCGCGGCCCATCGCCACGCGCTGGCGCTGACCACCGGAGAGCGCCTTCGGCTTGCGGTCCAGGTAGTCGGTGAGGTCCAGCATCTTGGCGGCCTCTTCGACCTTCGCCCGGATCTCGGTCTTGTTCACACCGGCGATCTTGAGCGCGAAGCCCATGTTGTCCGCGACGGACATGTGCGGGTAGAGCGCGTAGTTCTGGAACACCATGGCGATGTCCCGGTCCTTCGGGGGCAGGTGCGTGACGTCGCGGTCACCGATGCGGATCGCACCGCCGTTGACGTCCTCCAGACCCGCGAGCATGCGCAGGGAGGTCGACTTGCCGCAACCGGAAGGACCGACGAGGACGAGGAACTCGCCGTCCTCGATGTCGATCTCGAGCTGGTCCACAGCCGGCTTCGTGGAGCCGGGGTAGACGCGGGACGCCTTGTCGAACGTGACACTGGCCATGGCGATTCTTCTCCTCCACCGGCAGGAACGTGCCGGACGATCCGAGTAAGGGAGTGGTGTGGTCCACTGGAGTGAACCTGAGGTGACGCTACCTGGCGTTTTGGGATCTGTCAGTAGGCCTGAGGTCTCGAATATGGCGCGGATTCCGGCCGCGCTGTTGGTTACACTGCTCCCGCACGCCTCCTTAGCTCAGTCCGGCCAGAGCAACGCACTTGTAATGCGTAGGTCGTCGGTTCGAATCCGACAGGGGGCTCCACGAAACCCCAGGTCACGGTGTCCGTGACCTGGGGTTTTCTGTTGTCCGGAGGCTGGTGTGCCGGATGGTTGGGGTGTGGCGAGAGGGCCTGCGTGAGCGGTGCGCGAGCAAGCGGGCCGGCGGACCCCACTTCGACTGCCTCTTCCGTTTCGGCCTCTTCGAGTTCGTGGCACTGGGCCTTCCTCTGTGTCGTCTCCGCCTTGCGGGCCGCTTCTTCTGCCTAGGTCTCCCGCTAGACAGAGCGGACCAGCCTGGAGGCGCTCTTGGCGGCCTGGGCTTGGGCGTTCTTGTGGGTGTCCCATGTGATCCGAGTGCCGCTGAGTACGGGGGCAAGGGAGGCGACCTTCACTTCTCGTATTTGCCGTACACGGAAGAACACATAGTGCTACAACTGTTCACGGAGCGCGCCCGTTGCTGGCGTGTGCCCGCAAGGCCCGTGCCGGAAGTCTCAGGAGGGCCGTCGCCGTACCCCACACCGCCGTCGGGCGGCCAGGGGAAAAGACCGTGCGGGGCATCAGTACAGAGGGCGTCCAGGTAGGTAAGTGCCGCCGGTCAGGCGGATTGTGACCGGCCTGGCGGCACCAGATCTTCCGAGGTCGGGGCCCACTTCCCAGTGGTTGAAGGAACCGCTGGTTGACAGCGGCCCGGCTCGTGCTCGTGACGTGCTACCTGCACACGCGTTGGGCCGCCGATTTCGGAAGGCCCACAGCCTTGATGGCACCGACCAACGAAGCCCATTTCCCGCCACCGCCGACTCGGGAGTGGCAAGAGAAGTTCACGGACGCGGTTCTTGCAACGCCTGGGGTCAATGTGCCCAGGCCAGCAGTGGAAGCCGTCGCTCCGTTCGTCAGTCGCCCGAAAGACCTGATTACTCGCGCCTCACACGACACACCGGCCAGACTGCGTCCCGAACGAGTGCGGTCGATCTCTACCAACGCCGGGAGCATGGTCGTCATGACCGTCCCGTTGGTTGGATACGCCGGCATGGTCTGGGAGCGGAACGAGCGCCAGAGTACTGCCTGGCGGTCCCCTGCCAATCCCATCGGTGGTCCAGCTCGTGCTCTTCCACCCCTCAGGGCATGGACCGTTCACTCGGCCCAGGGGGAAGAGATGGCCTTTGCTGCTCTACGTACCGAGGTTGCCAGTCGAGCGGACCTCATTGCTGTCGTGGAGCGTGCGGCCAACGAGCTCGGCACCCGTGACGGCGACCGTCCCTACGATCTGCAAGAAGACCTTGCGCTCAACGGGCAGATCGAGCCGTGCCTGTACGTGGCACAGCAGGCTGTGACCCCCGCTGAGGACGCGAGCGGGTCCGGAGAACCCCAGCAGGACTTCTGGGGATGGGCTGCAGTACGTGGCAATAACCGGACGATGGCGAGGCAAAGCCTCTTCGGGCTGACGTCAGCGGAGGTACTGACGGGCGTTCCGATGGAGAAGCTCGGAGCAGGCGGGCACGACGTGTCGGTCAATCCGTCGTTCTGGTCGAAGAGGGTCTCCGACCAGCTGAACGAAGAGCTCAGCCGGGCTGTCGCTGACGACGACGTGAGTGCACGTGCCTACCGTGCCCGCATGGTGGCCGTGGTGGATTCCGACCTGGTGATTGGCAGTCCAACACCGAAGCGGCTATACCAGATCGTGCAAACCAGCAACCGCCGTGATCACGTGCATCCGCCACTGCAGTTCAAGCCCAATGACCGGGCGCGTGCGCTGGGCCGAACGATCATCGGTGCTTACGTTAACGAGGGCATCCTTGACCCAGTCACCGCGGATGTCCTGACCGGTGACCTGCCGCTCAGTGAACTCCCTGGGATGCCCGTCGGTGCGACTATCTCTGTTCAGCGTGATATCCGGTCGATGCGGCTGCTCACGGAGTTCTTCCCGACAGAGACGGAGACTGCCCGACGTAGGGCTATTCGTGCCTCCCTCAGCGAACCCCCACCCTCGCAGCTGAACCGCGAACATGTGAATCAGCGACTGCGCGCGTGGTCTGCTCTTACCTCGGTCAGCTTCTCAACTCCGTGGAACCCGCGTGTCGCAGACGTACTCGACGTCAAGACAGCCAGAGAAGGCATCGCGCCTTCCGAGCGCATCCTGACGGACCTTCTGGAGGACGCCGAGACCGATGTGGTGGCCTTCGATGAACTGCTCCTCTACCGCGCACCCAACTGGCTGGCCGCGTTCGACATCGTCGAAGCAGACCGAGGCTCAATGGGTGCGCAGCGTGTCCACGCTGCTGCAAGCGAGGATGAAGACGGTGAGGAAGTTGCGCTGAGGATTCGGCGAGGAACTGCCAACGCGCTAAAGGCGATGCGAGCCGACCGCACTCGCGCTCTGGGCCTTCTCCGAGAGATCGCGGCGACGATGGACGAGGGTCGTGACCAGCCACGCCGTATCGACGCGGAGGGCGACACCGTCGAGGGTGAGGCGAGCCGCGACTGGTTCAACGAGGTCTTCCCGAAGGCCGCGGCCGTCCGAGGCCGCATCGTGATCAAGGCTGACCCAGGTGCCACGGCTCCGCCTCCGGAGAGCGATACCGCTGCCGTGGCACGACTTCTGCGCGAGATCGCGGCAACGATCGACGGGCTGCAGGAAGGGGTCAAGCTGGTACCCGAGTTCCTGGACGAGGTACGCGCTCACGCCCGTGCAGCGGGCATTGGCCGGCCGATGCCGGAGGCTCGGGCGGCTGAACTCGTTGTGCAGCTGACGCAGATCTCGATTGACCTGCGGGAGCTTCCGGAAATGGTCCTGTCACTCGGGCGCGAGTCCGGCTGACCCAGTCCTGGGGCGACACACCCCATGGAGGTGTCGCCCCAGGGCCCTTCCTCGCATGGGCCGGAGGCTGCTCGCTTGGACCCATCGGCGGACCCTACTGCCGCACCCGCAGGGCGGAACGCCGAGCCGCTGCGTGTGCGATTGGTAAGCGTGGCGCTCGGCCACCTACTTCTTGGACTTCCGGCGCTTGGCCTCCCTGGCCTGGGCCTTCGCCTTGCTGCCCGCCTTGCCGCCCTTGGCCCTGCCGGCGTTCTTGGCCGCGGCCTTCTTGGCCTTCTCTTTCTTCGCGGCCTTGAGCGCGGCCTTCTCGGCCTCGGCCTTGCGCTGGAGGGGGACGAGCTTCGCGGTGGCCTCGGCGGCGCTCCTGCCGACGTGGGGCAGGACGCTCTGGTAGATGTCCCGGGTGATCCGGGTGTCGCTGTGGCCGAGGGTGTCCGACACGATCTTGATGTCGATACCGGCGGCGAGCATGAGCGTCGCCGCACCGTGACGCAGATCGTGCAGTCGGATCGGCGGGAGGCCGGAAGCGGCGACAAGGCGCTCGAAGAGGTCGGTGACCTTGCCCGGGTGGAGCCAGGAGCCGTCTTCCTGGGTGAAGACGTGGCCGGTCTCGACCCAGGCCGTACCCCACTTCTCGCGGTCTCGGCCCTGCCGTTCGCGGTAGCGCTTCAGTACGTCAACGGTGTCGTCGTCGAGCGCGACCACGCGGTAGCCGCTGTCGGTCTTGGGATCGGATGCCTCGATGTCCCAGCCGTCCTGCACGAGTTGGGAGGAGACGGTGAGGGAGTGAGTGTCGAGGTTCGTCTCCGACCATGGCTGCCCGCACGCCTCGCCCCGGCGCAGGCCGCGGAAGGCGATGAGGTGCCACATCGCGTACAGCCGGTCCTCGGCGACGAAGTCGAGGAAGGCGCCGGTCTGCTGGGGTGTCCAGACCATGACGGGCGACGGCTTCTCGCCCGTCTGCTCCCACTTGGTGACCCGTTCGTCGGTCCACACGAGCGCCTTCGGCTTGCGTGCGGGGTCGATCTCGACGTGGGCGGCGGGGTTGAAAGTGATGATCTGCTGCCCGATCGCGTCGTTCAGCGATGCCCGGAGGGTTGCCTTGACGTGCTGGCGCGTGGCTGGTCCGGTGATGCGGCGGAAGGGCGCCATCTCGTCGATGGCCGCTTTCATCGCCTTACGTCGGGCACGGTTCTCCACGCCCTTCCACGGGACGGTCGCCAGCTCGTCGAGTGCGGCACGTCGCTGAGTGTTGTCCTCCAGGATCTGGGCGTTGGTGTCGCGGATGTCGGCGAACATCTCGCTGAGGTGGCTGACGCGCAGCCGGTCCAGACGGCGGTTGCCGATGTGCGGCTTCAGGTGGATGCGGATGTCGGTCTCGTAGCGGTTGAGGCCGGACTTGCGTATGCGCTTGCCGGTCAGCCACCGGTCGAGCCACTCGGCGACGGTCAGGCTGCCGATGAGGTCCTGGCCGGCGTTGAGCCGCCGCCTCGTCTCCTCGACCTCGGGCAGAGGCGACCGTTCGCGGCTGACCTCGGCCAGCATCTCGGCGATGAGGTCGATGCCCTCGGGGTCGTCCGACTGGGCCAGCCCCAAGAGGGCGCGTACGTGGTCGAGGTCGGCCTGAGCCGCCTTGAGGCTGCTGTACCCGCCCCGGGCGAAGGAGCACCGGCTGCCGTCCTCGCGGGATGGCAGCTCCTGGCGTATGGAGTAGGTGCAGTGGTTCCTGCTGTTGCGCTTGGGGCAGGAGGTGCCGAGTTCCTTGCCGGTCTTGGGGTCGCGGCAGGAGCAGCGGCGATAGGTGGAGCCCTTCAAAGATCGTTCTCCTCGGTGGTATCGGGATCGGTCCCGGGTGAGTCGATTACGTCGGCCACGTCCGGCCAAAGAAACGGGGGCGTGACGCCCTCTTCCTCGATGAAGGCGCGAACTCTGCGCAGGCGGCTTGCGGCGCCGTCGGCCGCCTCGGCGGCACGGGCTTGGGAACGGAGGGCCTCGGCCTTCCGGTCGGCATTCGGCGCGGTCTGTGCGTGGTAGCGGGCGTACTCCTCGTCGCGTCGCGCGCTCCGCAGTCGCTCCTGGGCGGCTTGGTGGGCCCGGAAGTAGCGGAGCATGTCGTCGTCCGCGCCGAGTTCGGTCTCCTCCCCGGTGAACCAGCGCAGCGCGTCCAGGGGGGAGGTGGAGTCCTGGAGCGGAAGTCGCTGCACGTCGTCGACGTAGCCGACGGGGTAGATGAGGCAGATGGGCGGCGTGTTCAGCGCCTGGGCCAGAACCATGACGTCGACCAGGGGCAGGTTGGAGCGGCGCCTGGACTCCATGTTGGCGATGACGTTGCGGGGGATGGGGTGACCCATCTCCTCGCACTTGTCGGCCAAGTCCTGCGCGCTCCAACCCAGTTCCCTCCGTCGTCTGCGGACCTCTGCAGCCACGGTGGCCATGACTTGGTCCACCCACTCCAGGACGTCGTCCTCGTCGTCGGCCTTCTTGGATCTATGGTCGCTACGGCGCTGTGTCATGAAGACACATTAACTCGCCTAGCGTTGATTCCAAGACCTGGAGACGGACGCGGCAGCCGCGTTCGCCGTGGGCTCAGTGATGGATGGAGCACGTATGCGCGAGAACGAAGAGGTCGGCCGAGTGAAGGGAATGAGTCGCGGGGAGCTTCTGGAGCTGCCTGCGGCCGTTGACCTGGAGACAGGCAACCGGGCGCTGGGGCTTGGGCGGAGCAAGGGGTACGAGCTGGCCAAGCGTGGCCAGTACCCGTGCAAGGTGCTCAGGCTCGGGAACGCCTACCGGGTGGTGACCGCAGACCTGTTGGCCCTGCTGGGACTGGCGGCATGAACTGCCTGCCGCATAGCAGACGCTTCTGCGCTGAGCTGACACAGAAACGCTGGACTGTGGTGCGGCTTGGACGTACTGTCCGTGGTCGCTCGCGGTGCCGAAAAGCCCGAGAGAAGAGGGAGAGCCTCCGGCGGTGCAACGCCGGAGGCCCCAGGACTCCCCAGCAATCCCATGAGAACCGACCCGGCGGCAGGGGCGTGCAAGCCCGAGACCGCCAGACGAGGAGCCGCCCAGTGCAACCCGAGAACCCCGAGCCCTATTCCACCCCTGCCCGAGCGGCCTGGCCCACCACAGCCATCCCCGGCCAGCCCGGCGCCCACCTGCGCCCCACTCAGGCCGGCAGCGCCACGGCGGACCCGGGCGACGGTACGGCCGACGGCAGCGCCAGCGAGGCGGATCCGGCGAGCGGATTGGAGTCCATACCGGACGCGGAACCGACATCCGGCTCGGAATTGCTGGACGAACTGCGCTCCCAGATAGCCCAGTTCGTGATCCCACCCTCATCCGAGGCGCTGGATGCGATCACCCTGTGGGTGGTGGCAACGCATCTCCAGCCCTCGTGGCAGCACGCCCCACGGCTGGCGGTGGTGGGGCCGGCGAAGCGCTGCGGCAAGTCGCGGCTCCTGGACGTGCTGACCGAGACGGTCCACGAGCCGATGCTCACCATCAACACCACACCAGCGGCCATCTTCCGCTCCATCGACGGCGAGGAGCCGCCGACGCTGTTGGTGGACGAGGCCGACACCATCTTCGGCTCCAAGGTCGCGGAGAAGAACGAGGAGACACGCGGCCTCCTCAACGCCGGCCATCAGCGCGGCCGGTACGTCACCCGGGTCGTCGGCAACGACCACACCCCGCACAAGTTCGCCACCTTCGCCATGGCGGCCATCGCGGGAATCGGGGACCTCCCGGACACGGTCATGGACCGGTCGGTCGTCATCCGCATGCGCCGCAGGGCCGAGGGGGAGAAGGTCAAACCCTTCCGCTCGCGGCGCGACATTCCGGCCCTGCACGAGCTGCGCGACCGCATCCACGCCTGGGCCCGCCCGCTGCTGGAGGATGCCGCGAACCTGGAGCCGGGCATGCCGGTAGAGGATCGTGCTGCCGACACCTGGGAGCCCCTGGTGACCGTCGCCGATCTGGCGGGCGGTCGCTGGCCCCGGCTCGCGCGGGTCGCGTGCGCGCGGATGGTTGCCGCCGAAGTGGCAGCCGAGGAAGACCACCCCAGTGGGGCGCGCATCCTCGCCGACATCCGGCGGGTCTTCTTCGCTCAGCGGGAGGCGGACAGCCTCTCCACCGAGGATCTCCTGCACTACCTGAACGCGGACGCTGAAGCCCCGTGGGGAGAGCGGGGGCGCTACGGCCTGACCTCCCGGGAGCTCAGCGGGATGCTGCGCGACTACGACATCCGGCCCGGCAACGTGCGCATGGCTGACCGGTCGCAGCGCAAGGGCTATACGCGCAACAAATTCCTCGACGCGTGGCGGCGGTATTGCCCCACCGTCCACCCAGCCGATGCCCCTCGCGGCGAAGGCTGAACTCCACCCTTCTTGGTTGCCGTACTTGCCGTCCCTGCCGTGATCTCGCAGGTCAGAGCACGCACCGGCAAGACGGCAGCCGAGGGCAAGACGGCAACGCAGACGTCCCCGCGCTGGCAGCCCGCCAGGGGATACCGCCCGGATCCGTCTTGCCCCGTCCCAGGCGTCCTTGCCGTATCGCCGCTGGTCGCAGTCCTGCTCCCCGGGACGGCTGCCGCAACGCAGCCGTCCCGGCAGGAGGCAAGCCGACCCAAGGAAGAGACCGAACCCAGGCGGCGCCTCCTTGTTCGGAGTCGGAACAAGACCTGGCCCTGCTCGTCGGCAGAACCCGGATCGGGAGCCGCCACTTCCCTGTCCCGAGTCGGGACAAGACGCACGCGCTGCCTGCCGAGACGGCACGTCCGGAGCGCTGCCGTCCCGCGCTGACCTGCACGTGCAACGGCCGAGACGGCAAAGACGCCCCACACCACTACCCCCAGGAGCTTCCCGCTTGACCGCCCCGCACCTCACCACGCCATCACCACAGCTACGAGAGGACGACCGCACCGAAAGGCAGCCGAAGGAGCGTGCTGACGCCGAACAGCTCGTGCTCGGCGCGGCCGGCATCGTCATCGTCGCCCTGACAGCCGGAGCGTTCTGGCTCTCCTACGCGCACCTCGCCGACGTCGCCGGCCAGCACGGGCTCGGAGCATCCCCCATCCGCCGCTGGGCCTGGCCCGCCACCCTGGACGCGTTCATCATCGCGGGCGAACTGCTCATGCTGCGCGCAGCACTGCGCCGCGTCACCGACCCCTGGGCGATCGCCGTGACCGCCGCCGGATCGGTCAGCTCCATCGCGTTGAACGTCGCCGGGGTCAGCGGCACCGGGAACGTGGGCACCGTACCGTTCCTCGACTACGTGGTCGCAGCCGTTCCTCCGGCCGCCGCGATGGTCGCCTTCGGCGTCCTGATGCGACAGATCCACCAGCTCGTCGCACTGTCAGACGAAGATTCGGACACCGGTTCCGTACAGGCGCAGGAGCGACCAGTCGGCGGCTTCAGCCAAAGCCACCGGCCGGACGCAGCTCCCGATGGTGCGCAAGCCCCGAGTGACGAGCGGACGGAACCCGCACCCCAGGTGCCGGAGAGCAAGCCGAGCGGTGGCCGACCGCCGAAGGCGACCATCGCGGAGCTGACGGATATCGGCCGGGCCACCGGTCATCAGCACGGCAAACTCACGCGCGGCCTGCTCCGAGCGGCTGTGAAGGACCGAGACCTGACGATCGGCAGTGAGCGGCAGACCGAGGTGATGGAGAGGCTTCGGCCGGAACTCGAAGCTGCCGGTATCGAGGTATCCAGGCGCTGACGCCGGCCTGCTCGGGTGACCGGAACCCATCCGGTCACCCGAGCACGGCCAACCGGCCCGCAGATTTTCACACCTGTGGACAACGCGATGGCCCCGCCGCGCAGACATCCCCGCCCCGCTCGCCCAGCCGTACCTGGAGCAGCTCCCTTGACGCACAACCAGCATCTGCCCGACGACACCCACGCTGAGCCTTCCGCGTCAGCGCAGTCCCCCACGTTGCTCGCACGTCTGCGGCGGGCGTTCGGACGGACGGCTCCTGGCGGAGCCAGTAGTACCCCGAGTCCGACTCAAGGCCGGTCTTCGGGGGTTTCCGCCCCGGGGGTGGCGGAGACGGCCCAGCGACAGGGGGCGCCGGACCAAGTGGCCGGGGCCGAGGAAGGCCCCGACCCGGACAGGCTTCACGCCGCCCAGCAAATGATCCTCCGCCCGACGCCTGCTGACCCCGTCGTCGGCGAACCCTCTGTGCAGCGAGTCCAGCCAACGATCCGCCGGTTCACCGGCGACGCGCGCCTTGAGCGCGTCGGCCCCTTGCGCTTCACCGACGACGAGCGCTCCAGCCTGCGCGAGGCCGTAGCTGAGCACGGCTACAAGGGCGAATCGGGCTTCGCCGCCGACATCGTGCTCGCCTTCGTCGACGGCCGCTTCACCGCGAACCTCCCCCTGTCCGAGGACCGCCGCCGCACCCACATGTTCCGTGCCCAGGTTCTGCGCGCCCTCAACCGCATCGGAGCCAACGTCAATCAGATCGCCCGCGCGCTCAACAGCGACCTCACCCCGCCTGACATTCGCCAGCGCCTCGACGAACTCCACCACCTGCTCAGCCTGATCGCCGAGGCCCTGCGCGGACCCTCCGACCCGAGGGAGGGCTGATCCGCGTGATCGCCGCCATCAAACCGGCTGGGTCCAACACCCGCGGTCTGCTCGCCTACCTCTACGGTCCCGGCCGGCACGACGAACACCTCGACCCGCACCTCGTCACCGGCTTCGCCATGCTCGGCATGCCCGACCCCGGCCGAGACGAGAACGCCACCCTGACCGAACTCAGCCGCCACCTCGACGAGCCCGTACGCCTGCGCAACAGCGAGTTCGGCAAGCCTGTCACCGACCATGTCTGGCACTGCCCCGTCCGCGCAGCACCCGAAGACCGCCACCTCTCCGACACCGAGTGGGGCGAGATCGCCCAACGCATCGTCCAGGCAGCCGGCATCGCCCCCGAAGGTGACGATCTTGCCTGCCGGTGGATCGCCGTACGCCACGCCGACGACCACATCCACATCCTCGCTACCACCGTCCGCGAAGACGGCCGACGCCCCAAACTCCACGACAGCGGCATCCGCGTCGGCGACGCCTGCCGGGAGATCGAGAAGGACTACGGGCTGCGCCGCCTGAAGAAGGGCGACCGCACCGGCACCCGGCGCCCCACCCAAGCCGAGATGCACAAAGCCGATCGCCTCGGCTGGGAGCAGACCAGCCGCGAATGGCTCCAGGACCGCATCCGCGCCGCCATCCCCCACGCCACCACCACCGAGGAACTCCTCGCCTACCTCGAAGCCGGAGACATCCTGGTCAAGCCCCGCTGCGGCCCCTCCGGAGACCTCCTCGGCTACGCCGTAGGCCGCCCCGGCGACCTGAACAAGGACGGCGAGCAGATCTACCACCCCGGCGGGAAGATCGCCCCCGACCTGTCCCTGCCCAAGCTGAGGGCCCGCCTGGAGACCGGCGCCCCCGAGGAACACCCCACCGCCCGCCGCGACCGACCCATCACTCCCTGGGATCAGGCCACCGAAGCCCTCGACACCCTCCACACAGAGTCCACCTCCACGAGCGCCGACGAGGATGCACGGATGCAAGCGAACATCGGCGCTCTGGGCGAACTGCTCGAAGCCACCGCCCAGGCGGCGCCCGCCGACCATCGTGCTCAACTGCGCTCAGCCAGTGCGGCATTCGCCCGTGCCCAGTGGTCACAAGTCCGAGCCGAAGATCGTGCCGCCCATGCCCTGCGGACCGCCGCCCGCGACATCGCACACGCCGCCACCGGCCCCGAGGGCAGCGCCCTTGCAGCCCTGACCGCCGCACTCCTCTGGGCCGCCATCCTTGCTGCACGCTGGCACGAGGCCAAGGGGCACGCTCACCAGGCCGACGCCGCCCGCCAAGCCGTTCAGCACCTGCAGTCAGCCGCCGCCGACGCGCTCAGTCCGACGCTCACCGAGTTGGCAGCACGGCCCTTCAAGGAGGAGACCCGTCGCATCCTGGCCAACGACGTACGTGCAGCTGTCCCCGAACACGCCGAGCGGATCCTTTCCGACCCCGGCTGGCCCGCGCTCGCCACGGTCCTCGCCGACGCCGAAGCCGGCGGCCACAAACCCCACCAGCTCCTCAAAGAAGCCGCCGTCCGCCGCGAGCTCAGCACCGCCCACAGGCCCGCTCGTGTCCTGATCACCCGCATCCAGCACACCAGCCGCAACCCCGTACCCAACCGCCGCGCCGAAGCAGCCCGCCTGCGAAGCGCCACCGCCTCAGCCTTCAGCGCGCCGCCCCATGGCACCCAGCCGCGCGCGGCAACCGCCCCCACGAGTCAGCCGAGCCGACCTCGCCGCTGACCGCGGCTGGGCCGGTCACCACGCCTGGTGACCGGCCCAGCCGCCGGAGAGCGCCATTGTTCCGAGAGCACTTGTGGGGGCGGCACCGGCTCGATGCCTCCGACGGCCTTATCCACGACTGAACAGGCCGCCCCGCGCGCGATGTCTTCCGACACGGCGTTCGCCAGGTTGCTCGGGCGCGGGGACCGTGCTCGCCGGGGCCTGACGAGCCGGTTCATCGTGAAGGAGAAGGGATTGCCAGACCTGCTCCTGCAAAACGCGGATGCACGGGCCGCACGCGAACATGGCTGCCTGCGCGCCGGCCACACTCACCGGGCCGATCCACAGCACACGGGTCCAGCGCTGGCCGCAGTAGAGCCAGCAGAATCCGTCCGTCCACGTATTGCCGTCGTCAGTGTCTGCCGCAGCGGGGAGACCGCCGCGCGCGAACTCGGCGATGCCGGGTATGACCCGAGGCGTCACGGCCAGTTCTATCAACACAGCTCGGTCCTCAAGATCACTCGCTCGGGACAGCTGCCCCGGCCGGAGCCTGCTTGTCGGCGTCGGCGAAGAGGAGAGTGGGCTCGGCCAGGATGTCCCGGCCGGACTCGCTCTTGTAGATCTCATCGACGCTGCCGAAACGGGCCTCGGAGTAGTCGAGGTCGAGCAGGGCGGCTGCCTGGCGGACCGATGCCTCGTCGGGGCCCTCGATCTCGACGAAGGTGGGGAGGTCCGGCCAGGTGTCGAAGTCGAAGGCGACCTCTCCGAGGCGCCATTCCTCGCGGTAGTTCTCCTGGTAACGGACCTCGCGCATGCCGAGGCTGCGCAGGATCTCGGCCATGGCGTGCAGGTCGGTGACCTCGGTCTCGATCTCGGTGGTGCCGTTGATCGTGGTGGCGTCGGTGACCTGCTTGAGCGTGAGCGTCGATCGAGTGCCCTCATCCCGCAGCCGCACCCAGGCGCCTCCTTCGAGTGCGTCGTTCTCGAAGATCTTGCGGGTCAGGAGGGTACGCGGGAACGCTTGAGTGGCGCCCAGGGTGGTCAGCTTGGCCTGGAGGCCGGTAACGTCGATGGCGAGGAACTTGGCCTCGTACTCGTGCTTCACGGGTTCTTCCTTCGTACTAGGAGGGAGTGCGGGCCGCGAGGAGCAGGCCCATTCGGTGGGTGTGGTCCTGGAGCTGGCCGATGTGGGCTCGCTCGGTGAACTCGTTCGTGCGCAGGGTCAGCAGGACATCCCAGTCGCCGATGAAGTGACGCCTGAGCTTCTCGGGGGACGTGTAGTGCTCGATCAGGTGCTGGCGCTGGGTGATGGGCATCATGAACTCCGCGCCGTACAGGCCGTTCCGGCCGACAGAGGACTGCATGCGGGTGACGAAATCAGCGAGCGGGCGATGATGGTTGGCACTGTAATGCCAGGAGCAGCTGGTCCAGATGGCATCGCAGGGCGGGCCCGAAGGCTCCCATTGGAGGAAGTCCTCCTCCACGATCTGCACGCGGTCGTGGAGTGATTCGAGCTTGAGGCGGTCGAGGAGGCCCATCGCGTGGGCCCGGTTGTCACCCGGGAGGATGACCTCGCCTCCATGCAGAGCGAGCGGGTCGTGCTCTACCGCGATCACCTGGTAGCCGGCGGAAGCCAGGGGCAGGACGAATTTTCCGTCGCTCGCCCCCACGACCATGACCGTGGCGTCAGGAGCGGCACGCTCCTTCAGCGCGGCGAGGAACTGGGGGAAGAACGTGAGGGTGTGCTCCCACAGGCTCTGCGTTTGCACGGTGGGGGGCTCCTTGCGTGTCGATGGACAGGATCGTCTGGAGGACCTCGTCGGGGTCCAGATGTGTGGTGTCCACGTGGTGCATCGGGAACTGGGTGTAGGCGTCGGTGACGCGGTCTGCCACCTCTTCTGCCAGGACGTCCCAGCGGGAGACCGGTTTGATGCGCTCGGCGAGCCTGCGCCCCCGCTCGCCCTTGCCGCACGTCAGTTGGTACGTCACGGGCTGGGGCAAGCTGGGCGGGAGCCTGACGCCGAGGGCGGACCCGAGTGCCTGGTGGTTAGCCAGACAGCGCGTGAAGTAGCTCTCCACGACCACCGGGGTGCCCTCGGCAAGGAGACGCCGGATCTCATCGGTCACGGTGAACAGTGCGGACAAGTAGAAGCACATCCGGGCCTCGGTGTTTCCACGCCGGTCCACCTCTCGGCGCAGAGGCTGGTAGAAGAGAGGCACGGTCGGGACCAGGACGGCGTGGCGTGCCGCTGCCAGCATCGGGGCGATGGTCGACTTTCCAGTGCCGCGGAGCCCTTCGAGGCTCTCGAACAGCGGACCGTCAGACACGGGCGTACACCACATCCGGTACCGCGAGTGTGAGCTCGTCGGTGGGGGAGGGCCGGTGGTCAATGTGGTCGGCCAGCTTGTCGTACCAGAACGCGTGCGAGTCCTTGCCGACCGCCTTGCAGGACATGGTGAGCGCGCCGCGCGGGTCGGCCTCGATCCGCTCGATTTCGACGGGGCCCCCGTCGGGAAGGCAGGAGTCCGGGGCGCCGACCTCGGACAGGTCCTCGTCGACGATCACCTCGATCTCCAGGTCGGCCGCATCCAGCCGGCCGCGAAGGCGGGCGTAGGCCGCAGGGTCGGTGATCAGGAGCTCGGGGTGATCGGCAGCGTTGCCGACCGGCCGGAGGCAGTGCAGTTTCAGCTGCTCCACGCCGTAGCCCTGGAGTACGCGAGCGAGCGGCAGTACCTCTTCAATGTTGCGTGAGGTGACCGTCATGGTGGCTCCGGTGCGGACACCGAGTCGCTGGGCGATTTCGAGGGCGCTCAGCGCGCTGCGGTAGCTTCCGAACTTGCGGATGTGGTCGTTGGTCGAGCCGATGCCCTCCAGCGATACCCGGAGCAGGTCCAGGTCGGGGGCGATCTCGGTCAGCCGGCGCTCGATCCGGTAGCCGTTGGTGCAGATCTCGACCCGCAGGCACAGGTCCCGCTTGGCGTACTGGACGACCTGGGTGAGGTCCCGGTAGACGAACGGTTCGCCGCCCAGCAGGGTGACAGCGTCGGTGCCGTACTGGTCGCGCATGAGGGTGAGGAGGTTGATCGCCTCGTCCGCGGTGAAGGCGTCGGCGTGCTGGAGCCGCTTGCCGTGGAAGCAGTGCAGGCATTCGAAGTTGCAGCGGTACAGCAGCTGCAAGTACAGCATCCGGATTCTGCGGATCCCGGTGACTTCGCTGATCACGAGGGTCTCCTTCGGGCGATTGCCTGGTGGGAGACCCGATACTGGCGGGACAGGTACGGACCCCGTCACCGCGGATCGGGACGCTCCAAGGACGTCCTGGGACGTTTTCAGGACGCCGCAAATGTCTCCAGGATTCCGAGCACATGAGCGGTGTCCGTCAGGTCGGGCAGAACCCTATGCGCACCGGCAGCGGCCAGTTCCTCGGCGCTGTGGACGCCGGAGGCGACCGCGATGATGTCGGAACCCGTGGAGATTGCGGCCGCGACGTCCCTGGGTGTATCGCCCACGAGCACGACGGGCACGTCGCCTGGTGCGCCTCGCAGCTGTTGGGCACGATCACGGGCGACAGCAACCAGGTCCGGCCGCTGGAGGGCGTCAGCACCATAGGCGCCAACTTGCAGATCAAGCAGGGGATCGAGACCGAAGGCCGATACCTTCACTCGGGCGTTGGCCGCGATATTGCCGGTGAGTACCGAGGACACCCAGGCACTGCGTACGGAGGCTTCCTTCAAAATCTCACGCACGCCAGGCAACGCTGTTCCGCGTCGGCTGAGCTCGGACAGACGCGCGGCACCTGCGGCCGTGAGGGCCTCCTCGACAGCAGCCCAGTCCGGCTCAGCCACACCGTTTCGGTGGAACATCTCGCGCATGATCAGGCGATCCGTGCGACCTTCCGTCCGCGCCGGCCCCATGGGCTCTTTCCCCGACAGCCCTGTGAAGGCAGCGGCGTAGATCTCCTTGCTGACCCCGGCATTCTCGATCAGCGTGTGGTCGATGTCCCACAGGACGATGAGCTCCATACGCCCAGCGTAAGCACCCTGGTCGTGCCGTCGACGCCCCGCAGAACGTCCCGGAACGTCCTTGCCGCTCCCGGCCCCTTCAGCTTGTATGGCGCCTGTGAACGAGCGACTGCACTCCGTACTCGCCCAGCGCGGCATCCCACCCGAATCCCTAGCCGAAGTCTGCGAGGTAGACCCCAAGACGGTGAGCCGATGGCTCGGCGGACGTGTGCCCCACGCTCGCCACCGCTTCCGCGTCGCACGGCACTTGCGGGTGGAGGAACTGTTCCTGTGGCCGACACCGGTACGTGGTGCCCAACAGCAGTCCGCCGGGTCAGAGCCGGAACTGGTCACGACCTACCAGAACCGAGCGAGCGTCCCACGGGACACGTGGCTGTCGCTGCTCAAAGGTGCGCAGGAGCAGATCGGCGTCCTCGTCTTCTCCGGCACCTTCTTCGCCCAGTCCAACCCTCACGTCGCAAAGATGCTCGCCGAGCGCGCATCGGACGGGGTTCGAGTGCGGCTCTGCTTCGGCGACTCGAACGGCCAGGCAGTAGCCATTCGAGGCCGAGAGGAGGGCATCGGCGACACCCTCGCCGCCAAGATCCGCGCCTCCCTCACCTACTACCGGCCTTTACTCTCCAATGCAGGCTGCGAGGTAAGACTGCACGACACCACGCTCTACACCTCCATGTTCCGCTACGACAACAACCTCCTGGCCAACCCACACGTCTGGGGCCAACCGGCCAGCGCCAACCCCATCCTGCATCTCCGCAGAGCTGACACCACGGGCTGGTTCGACAACTACGCTCAGAGTTTCGAAGCTGTCTGGGCCACCGCACGGCCCTGGACACCAGACCAGGAGGGGCCCTCGTCACATGGGCAGGACTGAGTACTACAACGACCCCAAGGCCCCCAAGGCGAATACGCTCATCCCCGCCAACAACCTCCTCGTCGTCGACGAAAACGGCGCCATACTGCTCCAGCGCCGCAGGGACACCGGCCAGTGGGCCCTGCCGGGCGGCGCGCAGGACATCGGCGAGACGGCTGCCCAGTGCGCCGTGCGCGAATGCCTGGAGGAGACCGGGATCATCGCCGAGGTCACGGGATTCTTGGGGGTCTACACGAACCCGAACCACATCGTGGCCTACACGGACGGTGAGATCCGCCAGCAGTACGAGAACACCTACATCGGCCGTCCCGTGGGCGGCGAGCCCACGATCAACGACGAAGCCGACGGCGTCCGCTACGTCCAGCCGAACGACCTGGACGACTACGACATCCACCCCAGCATGCGCCAGCAGATCGGCGACTACCTCGACGGCACGTACCCCTACCTAGGCTGAGCCGCAACAGCGGCTTCCACTCGCTCCACGGAGGCGCAGATCTCCGGTGCCGCCCGGCGAATGAACCGCCCGACCACACTGTCGTCCCCGTAGCGGCTGAGGATCTCCGCGACCCGGTCCTGCGCGGTGGTCCGGCCCCCGTCGGGCGTCGTGGTCATGTCGCAGTACACGAGGGCGTCCACAAGCAGCGGCTGCTCCAGCAAGGGAAACTCCGTCGTAAGCTCCTCGCGCAACCCGCGCTCCTCTGCCTCAAGGAGCGCAAACGAGTGGTTGGCCACCAGCCGCACCAGCCGCTCGTCGGCCCCGTGCTTGTCGCGGAGGAACCGAGCACCGTCCAGCGGGTGGAACCCTGTGAGAGCCAGCCGAGGCGCGTACCCGACATCGTGCAG
This sequence comes from Streptomyces argenteolus, assembly GCF_042902585.1. Lineage (GTDB taxonomy): Bacteria > Actinomycetota > Actinomycetes > Streptomycetales > Streptomycetaceae > Streptomyces > Streptomyces argenteolus. The sequence continues at coordinate 1,387,324 of NZ_JBIBEG010000001.1, read as the reverse complement.
CGTGGCGGCGGCGACGAGTAGGGCGGCGTCATTGCCTATAGCGGACGCAACCTCGGCCGCACGACTAGCCACACCTCGCGTATGCGCCCACCGGCGGGGAAGGGGACTCCGGAGCTCTGCCTCCGCCACCAGTGTCGCCCACTCAACGATCGAATCGTTCATGCCATGCCTCATGCCTCAATGGTGGAGTCAAGCACGTAGCCGCGAACGCACTTCCCGGATGCTGCCTTTAACCGGTCGAGTCCCTTGATGCCTGTCGCACTATGCCCTCGATCCGAGCGCAGGCATCCACAGGATCTTCGTGCTCCCAGACGCGGACGACGGTCCACCCCGCTTCACCAAGCAGGCGGTCGGTCTCGGCATCGCGAGCGCGATTGCCCTCGATCTTGCTACGCCAGAACTCGGCGTTCTTGTGTGACTCCCGAAGATGCTCGGGGCATCCGTGCCAGTAGCAGCCGTCAACGAAGACCGCAACCTTTGGCTTGGAGAACAACACGTCGGCGGTTCGTCGCAGTTCGGGAAGCGGCCGTGCCGCCACGCGGTAGCGGAGGCCCTGCTTGTGCAGCAAGGAGCGGAGTCGCAGCTCTGGCCGGGTGTCCTTGTTCCTGTTGCCCCGCATCACCGCACGCACGGATGGCGAGGAAGCCCAGGAGCCCTCAGCCGGCGGTTCCTCGGTGAGAAGGCCCTTTTCCCAGGCCATCCTCCAACCCTCGGCGAGGTTCGCGGCCCGGGTCTCGTGCTCGACCTGTCCGAGGTAGCGGGCCGGGGACTTGCCGCCGTCGGACCAGCGCAGGTACGCGCGAATGCGTCGTGTGTCGGGAAGAACCTTCAGCTCCACAGAGGCCCGGGCGAAGCGCCCCTCGCCGAGGTCCACAGATCGTCTGTGACGACCGCCGGCCGCCCGGTCCTGCTCAGCGGCGATGGCGGAGCGTGCCCTGCCGGGCCGCCCCTTCCACGCCCGGTCCGGCGGCGGGTCGTGCTTCCAGCCGCTCTGCGCTCTGCTGGTGGGCGCCGTCACTTCTGGCGCTCCTCCGCCTCGTCCAGGACGGCGGCGACCGCCTTGGCGAAGACCTCGCCAAGGGCAACGGGTACGGCGTTGCCGAGCTGGCGCATCTTCTCCCCCCGCGGGCCCTTGAGCTCCCACGTGTCGGGGAAGGTCATGACGCGAGCGGTTTCGCGAACCGTCATGTACCGGTACTTGTACCGGACGCCGCCCTGAGCGGCCTTGTCGGTTACCAGCTCGTCCAGGAGCATGACCGACTCGCCGCCGGGCACGCCGTGCACGCCGGCCTTGACGGTCTTCGCCGGGCGGTCGAGTTCGTTGGGGGTGTGCCCGTCGTAGATGCGGGCACCGGGCCAACCGACGTGTTCCGTGAACCCGCCGAGGAAGTGCTCGGTGCGGTCCAGCCACTCGTCCGGTACCTCTGGCAGTGGCTTGTTGTCACCGATACCGACGATCGCGTCACGCAGGGTGTGCCAGGGGAGCAGGCCGTCGTCCATGGGCATGGTCTTCGGGAGGCGGGCCATGACCCACTCGCGCACGTGGTCGGGCACATTCGCGTGCCGCTCCCAGTAGCTCCCGTCCTCCATGGATCGGAAGAGGGCAGTCTCGGAGTGCGTCGGCCTCACGAGGTCCTTGAAGAGCTCAAGGTCGGCGTTCAGGTCGCGACGAAACGCGACGATGATCACGCGATTGCGAATCTGCGGGACCCCGTAGTCGGCTGCGTTCACCGGCATCATGACGGTGTCGTACCGCTTCCCGGGATCGTCCAGCTCCTTCTCGCGGCGCTCCAGCAGGTACTCGTAGTGCTGCTCCCAGTCGGTGCCGTCGACTCGCTCCTCGAAAGGCAGCTCCAGCTCGCGCTGGATGTAGTCGAAGTAGCGACGGAATGAGGGCCTGAGTAGACCGCGGACGTTCTCGCAGATCACGGCCTTCGGCTGGATCTGCCGGACGGCCTTGAACATCTGGGGGAACATGTTCCGCTTGTCCTCGTCGCCCTTGGCGACGCCGCCGAGGCTGAACGGCTGGCAGGGAGGGCCGCCAGCGAGGACGTCCACTTCGCCGGCCAGGTAGTCCATGTCGAGTTCTTGGACATCGCCCGCGACGAGGGGCACCTTCTCGTCGGATTCGGGAGCCCGCGTCGGCTTCTGGCCGTCCGGCAGCCGCTGGGCCCCGTTGGCCTCCAGGGTCTCGCACGCCCGCTTGGCGAACTCATTGAAGAGCAGGGGGCGGAATCCGGCACGGTGGACGGCCATGGCCAGACCGCCGGCGCCAGCGAAGAGCTCGACACCCGTGCGATCCTTCTTTGATCCTTCTTGCAGTTCAGCCATTTCAAAAGCATACCGCGGAGTTGTAGATCTTCAAGCCACTTCGAGCTGAAGGTTCGTCAGTGTGTGCAGGTCGCCGATAGGCTGCCCGCGATCATGCCGACAAGGGAGTGGGACCGATGACGCCGGTGGTGGGCTCCGACGACGGGACGCAGTACCACAAGGACTTCACGTTGAGCATCACCAAGGCGCTCGGTGACCAGCTGGCCGCCGCCCTCGATGGACTCGACAGGGCTCCACTCACGGAGCCGAACATCGCGCGGCTCAAGGAGAAGCCCGGGGTCTACCAGCTCTACTTGAACGGCGAGTTCGTCTACGTCGGCAAGGCCGACAAGTCCCTGCCGGCCCGTCTCCGCAACCACCTCGGCAAGATTTCGGGGCGCCGCAACATCTCCCCGGACGAGATGGCCTTCTCGTGCCTGTACGTAGCCGAGGACTTCTCCGCCCTCGCCCCGGAACAGCTGCTCATCACCCACCACAAGGGCATGGGCGACATCCCCTGGAACAACAACGGCTTCGGTAACAAGGATCCTGGCCGCCAGCGGGACAGCACCGTCCTGAAGCAGAACCACTTCGACGTCGTGTTCCCCATCGATCTTGACCGGCCGATCAAGGGGTTGTTGCCCGGCGAGACGACGCTGCAGGAACTCCTGGAGACGATCAAGGCTGGCCTCCCGTACAACTTCAGGTACGGAAAGTCGGCGGACTTCAAGGCTCGAAGCGTTCACGTGCCATCGGCCGCAATGACCGCCGACGAGGTCTTCCAGCTGGTCTCGGCGGAGATACCGGCTAAATGGCAGGTCGCCGCTCTCATGGGCTACGTGATCATGTACGACGACAGCCCCAGTGACTACAAGAGCGCGTGGCGGTACTACCGCGCTGGCCAACGCGTCAACGCCGTGCCCGAGGCCGAGCCGGCAGGGGACATCGAAGTCGATCCGCCAACAACAGGGGGCTGACCCAGCCCGCGCGGGCCAGCATCCCATCCAGTAGCCAACGATTCCGAACAAGAAACGGAGAAGCCGCCGTGTCAGCCCAACTTCCCTTCGATGGCGTCGTGGACGAGCCGCCAAAGGCTGGCGCCGACAGCATCTACGACCCGCTTCGACGGGAAAACCTCGGGCGCAGTGTGCTCTGGGCGCTAACGTCCGGCGAGCCTATTCGGATGGACAGGGTCCGGTCGTTCAACGGCTGCGGGATCTACGCGATCTACTACGCGGGGGACCACGAGCTGTACGCGCCGATCTCCGGATCGTTCGAGGTGCCCATTTATGTGGGCAAGTCTGATCCTGAGGGCGGCCGCAAGGGCGTTGAGGTCGCCGAAGCGTGGGCAGGAACGCCGCTTTGGAAGCGACTCTCGACCCATCGGCGGAAGCTCAAAGCGGCCGCTGATTTCGAACTGGAAGACTTCTACGTCCGCTACCTCCCCGCCGACGACCTCTTCACGCCGATGGCCGAGCGCTTGATGATCCAAGACCTCCAGCCTGTCTGGAACGTGATACTTGAGGGCTTCGGCGTGAACCCCCAGGGAGGGCCCCGCCAGGCCGAACAGATGCGACCAAAGTGGCATGAGGTCCACACCGGTGTGGCGTGGGCCGACGGGATGCGCTCCCAGCCATCGGGGCCCATGCCACTCCGAGAAGCGGTCCGCGAGCACCTGAAGCTGCATGCAACGCCTCCGACGAGCGCGGCCGGGCGGCCCCCCGGAGCGATCTGATCACGCTCTAAGTCGACCCGTGGGCGGTGGCACACTGGCGGAATGATCAGGGAACCAGCCGAGGCCACCATCTCCGAAGCAGGCGCCATCGAGATTCCCTTGGGGGTACTCGCGGAGGCGGGGCTGTCTCCAGGAGCCGCTGTCGTTGTGTATAGCGCCGGGGATGGGCGGGATCGTTGTTCGCAGGCGAGACGACGCGATCCGTGATCTGTTGGAGAAGGGCATGCTGTAGTCCGGGCGCCCCCAGCCCCTGGTCCGTCGGTCGACGCCATGCGCTTTAGTCACTTGCCATGCGAGCGAAGTGCTGCCGCACCGCCCGTTGCAGATCGGCGCGGCTCAACTCGGCGTCCCTCTGGCGCTCGGACTGCGGCCTTCCCGGATGCAGCTCATCCCAGAATGTCCGAGGGGTCGTTGGCGCCCGAACGCTCCCCTGCATGTGGACCCCGAAGCCTTCGACGACGACGTTCCAGACCGGTCGGTGATCACCGATCATGAGCCGCTCAGGGCCAATCGTCCAGATTTCGTCTACTGGGAGATACCGCACCAGGAAGTCCTGGGCATCAAGGTCGTGTACGTCCTTGAGCGATCTCAGATGAGTGCGCAGCCGACGATTCATGGAACCCCGGACGACCATCCCGCTACGAGACTTCCCACTCGACAGGGACTTGCCGACATAGATCGGAACCGCGCAAGCCGATGAGGACACCGGGCGATAGAGCGAGTGCGACCCCACGTAGTACAGGGCGTACAGACCTTCGACCGGCGCCGCAGGGAACGAGGCAAGCGGGACGGGTGGAGCACTTTCCAGCGCCCACTGCACTGACCGTTCCAGGTTCTCGCGTCGTAGCGGGTCGAACCGGCCTGAAGTGTCGGCGGCATCGTCTACCTCAGAGCTGGGTTCTCGGGCGAACTGCCGGCTCCGGTCCTCTGCTCGCGGCCGGGGGGCGGAGTCCGCCGATCCTCCTTGGCTTGCCTGAGCAGTTCAAGCAACGGGGTCGAGTCCGCGCCGAGAGCCTGGCAGATCCTAACGACCGTGTCCGCAGATGGGATTTTCCGGCCCTTACGGGCGTTCAGTGCGTTGCTGATCACTGTCCGCCCCAGAGAACCGCACCTAGCGACGAGCTGATTGACGTTCCAGCCGCTCATCACACGCAAGTCAGTCAGGCGCTGGCCCAGTTCAGCCAGCGGGTCGTTCGTCACGCACCCTCCCCCGATCCCCTTGTTCATCTCTGTGCACCATTGTGCATGGTGAACAAAAAGTGTCGATCACGGGTGGAAGGTAGGTCCGGACAACGACGAAGGAGGGCTGCAGGTGTCATACGAGTACATCGTCATCTGGGTGTTGAGCGGGGTGGTAGCCGTGGAAACGGCCGTGATCTGCGGAGGGATCACGGGCGTACTGCACCACCTCGGCGGCAACCCTCTTCCGGCTGTCCTGCTGAAGGCTGGCACGGCGTTCGGAGCCTTTCTCACGTTGAGCGCCGCGATGGCAGGGCTCGTGATCAGCAAGGGTTGATGATCCCGGCAAGGCCAGACAGGGCCCTTCCGGATCTCGCTGGACGGGCCCTGCCTCACCGCATGCGTGCAACCGCTTCACCCTGAAGCGGCGGTGGGGCCGGCCACCCGCTATGACGAAGCCACCACCACCTCGCCGCCATCTTCAACGGTCAGCGCGATGATCGGAAGGAAGCGCCCGGAGCCCCTGGGCTCCAGCCGAGGGGTGAGGTTTGAGGCCCCCGGCTCGGGGGCGAGTCACGCAGGGCCAGGAGTGAGGGCCCGTACGGATGGTCGTCTTTCGAAGGCCAGCGACCTGCGGTTTTTCGGTCGTCGAACGTCTCGCTTGCGTGAGCGCTGCGTGAGCGGACTGGGTAGCACTAGGGTGGACCCAGCGTCATAGTGATCAAGGCCAGGTGTCCCTGACCTGGGGAAACGGGATTCTATGGCATCGTCCGGCACCAGCCCGGAGGATCTCGTGGGCCCTTGTAATGCGTAGGTCGTCGGTTCGAATCCGACAGGGGGCTCGAAAAAGCCCCAGGTCACTCCGTCGTGACCTGGGGCTTTCTGTTGTTCGTGCTCCGGCAGGCGGAGGTGCCCGTGAAAGCCCGCCGGCGTCAGTGCCGCCCCGCGATGCGGTCCGCCGCCTTCGCCAGGGGGTCCGTGGTGGGGCGGGACGAGGTGGCCTCGCGGCGGTCGGCTGTGCGGTAGGCGGCGTAGAGGGTGTGGACCCCGAGCCAGCGGAAGGGTTCGGGTTCCCAGCGGCGGACCTTGTGGTCGACCCAGGGCAGGGTGGTCAGTTCGGTGGGGCCCGCCTGGCCGGAGTCCTGCTGGATCAGGTCGCGCAGGGTGCGGGCCGCGAGGTTGGCGGTGGCGACGCCCGAGCCGACGTAACCGCCGGCCCAGCCGAGGCCCGTGCTGCGGTCCAGGGTGACGGTGGCGCACCAGTCGCGGGGGACGCCGAGCACACCGGACCAGGCGTGGTCGATGCGGGTGCGCGCGGTCGTGGGGAAGAAGTGGACGAGCAGGTCGCGGAGCGCCTCGACGGTGGCGGGCTGGGTGCGGCCGTCGTTGTCGGTGGCCGAGCCGTAGCGGTAGGGGATGCCTCTGCCGCCGATGGCGATGCGGTTGTCGGCGGTGCGCTGGGCGTACATGTAGGCGTGGGCGGTGTCGCCGAGGGTTTCGCGGCCGTCCCAGCCGATGGTGTCCCAGAGGGCTTCGGAGAGGGGCTCGGTGACGATCATGGAGGAGTTCATGGGGAGCCAGGTGCGGCGGTGGCCCTTGAGGCCCGCGGTGAAGCCCTCGGTGCAGCGCAGGACGTAGGGGGCGCGGACCGTGCCGTACGGGGTGACGGCGTGCTTGGGCTTGATCTCGGTGACGGGTGTCGATTCGTGGAGGGTGACGCCGAGGGCCTCCACGGCGTCGGCGAGGCCCTTGACCAGCTTGGCGGGGTGCAGGCGCGCGCCGTGCGGGGTCCAGCTGGAGCCGACGGCGCCGGAGACGCGGATGTGCTCTGCGGTCTCGCGGGCGCCGCGCAGGACGCGGTCGGTCTCGCCGAAGGCGATCTCGACGGAGTGGAGGTCCTTCAGGCGGGCCAGCTGGGCCGGGGTGCGGGCGACTTCGAGTACGCCCCCGTGGTGGATGTCCGCGTCGATGTCCTCCTCGCCTGCGACGCGGATCACCTCGCCGACGGTGGCGTTCATGGCCTGCTGGAGGCGGACGGCGGCGTCGTGGCCGTGCAGCCGGGCGTAGCGGTCGCGTCCCGCGATGCCGTTGTAGAGCCAGCCGCCGTTGCGGCCGGAGGCGCCGTAGCCGCAGAACTTGGCTTCCAGGACGGTGATGTTGAGGAAGGGGACGGCCTTCTTGAGGTAGTAGGCGGTCCAGAGCCCGGTGTAGCCGCCGCCGACGATGCAGACGTCGGCGGTGCTGTCGCCGGGGAGGGGCTCGCGTGGGGGTGGGGTGCCCTCGCTCGCGTACCAGAACGATATGCCGCCGTTGACGGTACTGACGGTGCTCATGTGTCCCCTGCTTGTCCGTGTCCAGCCGTGTCGCTGGAGGGACGGTACCTCTACGCTCGGGTCGTGATCGAGGTTCCGGACGAGCTGGTCGTGAGCCTGTGCGCCCATGGTGGGGCGGAGGGCCGGGTGTTCGCCGACGCGCTGCCGGGGATGGCTGCCGCGTACCTGGACGAATGGGGTCTGCGGCGGGACGGGCCGGCGATGCACGGGGTCTGTGCGCTGGTGCTCCCGGTGGTGCGCGGGGACGGCAGTGGGGCCGCGCTGAAGTTGCAGCGGGTGGACGAGGAGACGGTGGGGGAGCCGGAGGCGCTGCGGGTGTGGGGCGCTGCGGGCGCGGGGGCGGTGGGACTGCTGGAGCAGGACGCGGCGGCCGGGGCGATGCTGCTGGAACGGCTGGACGAGCGGCGGCCGTTGGCCGGGGTGGCCGATGCGCGGGCCGCGGTGCGGGTGCTCGCGGAGACGTCGGCCCGGCTGGTGCGTGTGGCGGCGCCTCCCGGGATGCGGCGGCTCGGGGACATGGCGGCGCGGATGCTGGGGGCGGCGCCCGGGGCGGCTGCGAGCCTGGCCGACGGGGGCGAGCGGCGCCTGTTGCTGGACTGTGCGGCGGCGGTGCGGGAGGTTGCCGGGGAGCCGGGGGACCGGTTGCTGCACTGGGACCTGCATGACGGCAACATCCTGGCCGGGCGCGCGGAGGAGGGCCGGGCGGGGGAGTGGGTCGCGCTGGATCCGAAGCCGTTGGCGGGGGATCCGGGCTTCGAGCTGTTCCCGGCGCTGACGAACCGTTTCGACGCCGGTGAGGTGCTGTGGAGGTTCGATCTGCTGACTGCGGTGCTGGGGCTGGAGCGGGAGCGGGCGCGGGCGTGGACGCTGGGGAGGGTGTTGCAGAACGGGCTCTGGGTGGTGGGGGGCGGGGCGCGGCGGTTGCCGGCGGGTGACGTGGAGATCGCCCGGCGGCTGCTGGGACGGAACTGAGGGGCGTGCGGCGGTCGTGTCTGTCTAGGCTGCGCCCATGATTCGTACAGCCACTGTTGAAGACGTCCCCGCCATCCACGCCATGGTCCGTGAACTCGCCGAGTACGAGAAGGCCCTCGACGAGGCGAAGGCCACCGAGGAGCAGCTCCGGGAGGCGCTGTTCGGGGAGCGGCCCGCCGCGTACGCGCACATGGCGGTGTCGGACGAGGACGGCGAGGTGGTCGGGTTCGCGCTGTGGTTCCTCAACTTCTCGACGTGGCGCGGGGTCCACGGTGTGTATCTGGAGGACCTGTACGTGCGTCCGGAGCGGCGTGGTGGCGGTCATGGGAAGGCGCTGCTGACGGAGCTGGCACGGATCTGCGTGGAGCGGGGGTACGGGCGCCTGGAGTGGTCGGTGCTGGACTGGAACGCCCCGTCCATCGCGTTCTACGAGTCGCTGGGTGCGCGTCCGCAGGAGGAGTGGACGGTGTACCGGCTGACGGACGGGGCGCTGGCGGAGCTCGGGACGGTCTGAGCTTTTCTACGGTACGAGGACGACCTTGCCCACCGTGCCGCGTGTCTCGAGGGCGCGGTGGGCGGCGGCTGCCTCGGCGAGGGGGAAGCGGGTGACGGCCGGGCGGAGGCGTCCTGCGGCGGCCTCGGCCAGGGCGCGGGTCTCCAGGGCCCGTATGCCGCCGCCTTTCTCAATCATCGCGGGGCCCAGGACGTTGCGTGACGTGATGCCGCGTGCGGTGAGTTCCTCCTCGCTGAGGGAGAGGGCCTGTCCGCCCGAGTTGCCGTGGACGAGGTGCAGGCCGCCTTCGCCGAGCAGGTCGACGGCGGCGCGTGCGGTGTTCCCGCCGACCGAGTCGTGGACGACGGTGGCGCGGCGGCCGAGGGCGTCGAGGTGGGCGCGGACGTGGCGGGGCCAGTCGGGGAGGGTGTAGTCGACGGCGAGGTCGGCGCCGTTCGCCGTGACGCGGGCGGTCTTGGCGGGTCCGCCCGCGAGGCCGATGACGGTGGCTCCGGCGTTCTTGGCGTACTGGACGAGGAGCGTGCCGATGCCGCCGGCCGCGGCGGTGACGACGGCGACGGAGTGGGGGCCGAGGTCGGTGTACTGGAGGATGCCCAGGGTGGTGCGGCCGGTGCCGATCATGGCCACGGCTTCGGCGGGGGAGAGGCCTTCGGGGATCGGGTGGAGTTTCGCGGCGTCCACGACGGTCAGTTCGGCGTAGCCGCCGGGGGCCATGCCGATGTGGGCGACGACGGGGCGGCCGAGCCAGGAGGGGTCGGTGCCGTCGCCGAGGGCTTCGACGGTGCCGGCGATCTCGCGGCCGGGGATCGTGGGGAGTTCGCCGGTGGTGGACCGGTAGGGGCCGGGTCTGCCTTCGCGCAGGTGGGTGTCGAGGAGGTGCACGCCGGCAGCGGCCACGGCGATGCGGACCTGGCCGGGGGCGGGGACGGGGTCGTCGGTCTGTTCGTGGAGGAGATTCTCGGCGGGGCCGAAGGCGTGGAGGCGGATGGCGTACATGGCGGGGCTCCCGGGGCTGGTTTCGGCTGGGGCGACCAGCCTTCGACCTCACGTGCGGTTGAGGTCAAGGGGTTCCCGCGATGCTTCCCCGGGTCTCCCGCGCCCCGGCCGTGCCGTTCTGCCGAGGCGTTCAGGCGGTGGGGGTGGCGGTCGGTGCTGTCGTGCCGAGGAGTTTCATGGCCAGGACCGCCGCTTCGATGCCGCTGTTGAACGAGACCTCGCTGAGGAGCCCCGGTGCGGCGACCTGGTCCCCGGCGAGCAGGATTCCGTCGCCACGGTCGACGGCCGGGCGGTCGCGCCAGGTCGTGCCGGGCTTGTCGACGGCGCCCGTGCGGCCGGAGGCGAGGGCTTCGCGGCGCCAGGTGGTGCGTTCGCGCCAGCCGGGGAAGCCGAGGTCGAGCATGCCCTCGGCCCGGCGTACGGCGTCGGCGCGCGGTGTGTCGGGGGCGAGGGGGATCTGGGCCTGGACGAGCTGTTCGCCGGGCGGGGCGAGCGTCGGGTCCTGGGCGGTGAAGCGTTCGATCCAGCCGGGGGCGTCGAGGTCGGAGATGACGAACGGGTCTCCGCGCCGGGTCCGCAGGGCCAGGTCGAGCAGGGCCGTCCGGCCGCTGTCCCAGGTGAGGGTGGGGTCCTCCAGCAGTGTGCGGGCGGAGTCGAGCTGGGTGGCGACGACGACGGGCCCGCCGCGCCGGAGCCCGGCCAGTTCGCGGGGGCCGACGCGTGTCCCGGTCCTGATGCGTACGCCCAGGTCCCAGGCGCGGGCGGCCATCCGCTCGATGAGCTGCGCCCAGCCGCCGACCGGGTAGCGGGCCTCGGGCGGGAGGGCCGTGGCCCGGCGGAGCCGTTCCTGTACGAACGCGGCGGAGAGCGATCCGGGGTCGTGGTGGAAGAGCGCCACCCCCATGTAGTGGGCCGCCGCGCGGGCTCCCGCCTCGCCGACCTGACCGCCGGCCCAGCTGAGGAAGTCGGCGTCCACGGGTGCGGGGCCGCGGCGGGCCAGGCGCAGCATGCCCAGGGGAGGGGTTCTGCGCAGGGTGCCGCCGCGGTGGAAGAGGAAGCGTGTGCCTTCGAGGGGCGGTACGGAGGCGAGCGGGCCCAGGAGTCCTCGCTGCTGGAGCCAGGTCCGGTGCGGGCCGCGCCGGTAGAGGGCGTGCGGGCCTTCGTTCGTGAGGTAGCGGCCGTCCGAGGTTCTGGCCCGTCCGCCGAGGGTGTGGTGCGCCTCGTGAAGGGTGACCGGGACACGGGATTCCGCGGCGGTGATGGCGGCGGTGAGCCCGGCGAGGCCGCCGCCGACGACGTGGATGCGTTGCATGGCTGGTCTCCTCGCGGTGGGCGTTTCTTCACGGGGGACGGTCCGGGGGCCGGTTCTGTGACATCGGGCCGGAGGCGATGTCAGTGCTGTGCGTCACGATGGGGGGCATGGCACGCACAGGCAACAGGAGCGGCAGGGGCGCGGGCGCGAAGGACGGGGTGGCGGCGGCACGGCGGCCGGAGGTCCGGCTTCCGCCGCTCACGGTGTTCGGCGGGACGGAGCTGGAGCCGGACGGGGACTACGACGGCCTGCGGTTCGAGGGCACGGATCTCGCCGACGCGTCGGGGCGCGGCGCGCGTTTCATGGACTGCGAGCTGAGCGGCTGCGTCCTGGACCGCACGGAGCTGGGGCGGGCCAGGATCATCGACTCGGTGCTGACGGGCGTGCGGGGGGTGGGCACGGACCTCGCGGAGGCCTCGCTGCGAGATGTGGAGGTCGTGGACGCCCGGCTGGGTGGCGTGCAGCTGCACGGTGCGGTGCTGGAGCGGGTGCTCGTGCGGGGCGGGAAGATCGATTACCTCAATCTGCGCAAGGCGCGGCTCAAGGACGTGGTGTTCGAGGGCTGTGTGCTCTCGGAGCCGGACTTCGGGGAGGCGCAGCTGGTCCGGGTGGAGTTCCGGGACTGTGTGCTGAAGCGGGCCGACTTCAGCTCCGCGCGGATGGAGTCGGTGGATCTGCGGACGGTCGCCGAGCTCGACATCGCCCGTGGTGTGGAGCGGCTGGCGGGCGCGGTGATCAGTCCGCTCCAGCTGATGGAGCTGGCTCCGGCGTTCGCGGCGCAGATCGGGGTGCGGGTGGAGGCCTGAGGCGGGGGCGCCGTCGTCCGCGGGGAGGTGGGGCGGCCGGGCTCAGATGCGGGGGAAGCGGGCCTGGAGGTCCCAGACGACGGGGTTGTCCGCGAGCCCTTCGTGCATGTCGGCGAGGTCGGCGACGAGGTCGTGCAGGAAGTCGCGGGCCTCGCGGCGCAGCACGGAGTGGCTGAAGGTGAGCGGGGGCTCGTCGCCGGGCATCCAGTCGGCCTCGACGTCCACCCAGCCGAAGCGGCGCTCGAAGAACATGCGGTCGGACGATTCGGTGAAGTCCAGCTCCGCGAACTGCCGGCGGTGCGAGCGGTTGCCCCGGGGGTCGCGGTCGATCTGCTCGACGATGTCGCAGAGTGCCCAGGCGAAGTCGAGCACGGGGACCCATCCCCAGGCTGTGGACACTTCGCGGTCGGCCTTGGTGTCGGCGAGGTAGACGTCCCCGGAGAACAGGTCGTGCCGCAGGGCGCGGACGTCCGCGCGGCGGTAGTCGGTCTGCGGGGGGTCCGGGAAGCGCCGGGAGAGGGAGTAGCCGATGTCGAGCACGGTTCGATGGTGTCATGCCAGGGGCAGGCGTTGCGCCGGGCGGGCCCAGGGTGGCGGTCGGCGGCTGCCGGGGGCGGGGTGCGGCGGCGGGCGGGGAGAAGCCCTGCGGGACGGGCCGTCACCGTGGGGCGGGACCTCCTGCGGCGCCGATCCGTGGGCGCAGGGCTACGGCAGCGTGCGCGGCGCGCCGACCGGGCGCGCACCTGCCGCGCGGCCGGTCCCTGAGCGTGGCACTCGGCCCGGCCGGGCGTGACGGCCGGCCGGGCCGTTTTCTCGTCGCTGCGCAGCGCGTCCGATGAGTTTGCCGCTCCCGGCCGGTCCAAGCTCGTGAAAGCCTAGAAAAGGAGACCGCCATGTCGGAGCTTCTCGTCGACTTCATCACCTCCCTCGACGGCTGTGCATCGGGTGAAGGATGGCCCGGGTTCTGGGGCCTCGAGGGCCCGGAGTACCTCGCATGGCTCGGTGAGCAGCCCGAGGCCACGCACCTGATGGGAGCGAACACCTACCGCCTGATGTCGGGCTTCGCCGCGGGCGAGGTCCCGAGTGGCCTCGACGAGTTCAGGCCCGAGGAAGAGGCGTCCGTCGACGAGCTCACGCGATCACCCAAGGTGGTGTTCTCCTCCTCGCTGGAGGAGCCCCTGGCGTGGGCCAACTCCACGCTCGTCCGCGACGACGCCGTCGAGGCGGTCCGTGCCATGAAGTCGAGTGGCTCGGGGCTCCTCACCACGATCGGCAGCCTCAGCCTGTGCCGGTCGCTTCTCCGCGCCGGACTCGTCGACCGCTTCCGGGTCGTGATGTTCCCGGTGATCACGGGGGCGACGGGCGAGGAACGCATCTACGACGGCTATCCGGACGTCGCCCTCGAGATGATCGAGCATCGCACCTTCGACGGCCGCATCCAGCTGGTCGAGTACAAGCCCCGGGTGCTGGAGCACCCGCCGCTCGTCCCCGCGTGACGTCGCGCTGTCCGCCGGTCCGGACGGCCGCCGGGCGGCCCGGTGAGTTCCGGGCCCTGGTGGGGCGGCTGGCCCGGTGGGGTCCGGGCCCTGGTGGGTCGTCCGAGCTGTCGCGGGTGCCCCCCGGTCGGTGGGGCCGGCTGAAGGGCTCAGGCACCCGTGCCCTACGGCAGCAGTCGTTGTTCCTTGGCGACGGCGACCGCTCCCGCCCGGGTGTCCACGCCGAGCTTGTCGTAGATCCTGCCCAGGTGGGTCTTGACGGTGGCCTCGCTGATGAAGAGGGCGCGCGCGATGTCGCGGTTGCCGAGCCCCTGGGAGAGCTGGCCAAGGATGTCGCGCTCGCGGTCGGTCAGGGTGGGGCGGGGGCTGCGCATCCGGGCCATGACGCGGCTGGCCACCGGTGCGGAGAGTGTGGTGCGGCCCTGCGCCGCCGCGCGGATCGCGGCGAACAGTTCCTCGGGGCGCTCGGCCTTGAGCAGGTAACCGGTGGCCCCGGCCTCGATGGCTCGGGTGATGTCGGCGTCGGTGTCGTACGTGGTGAGGACGAGCACGTGGACGGTTCCGGCCGCGGCGATGCGGCGGGTGGCTTCGACGCCGTCGATCCCCGGGCCGAGCTGGAGGTCCATCAGGACGACGTCGGGGGCGAGTCTGGAGGCGAGGGCGACGGCCTCCTCGCCGCTGCCCGCCTCGCCCACGACCTCGATGTCCGGCTCGCCGCCGAGGAGGGCGAGCAGCCCGGCCCGTACGACGGCGTGGTCGTCGCAGAGCAGGATCCGTACGGTCATGCGTGTTCCTCCGTGGCGGCGGGGGCGGGTGAGTGGGGGAGGGGCACGGCGGCGGACAGCACGGTGCCCTCGCCGGGCGCCGACTCGATGGTCAGGGTCCCGCCGAGCTGCTGGACGCGGGCCCGCATCGCCGGGAGCCCGTGACCGCGTACGCCGGCGGAGGGGTGGGCCGCCTGCTGCGCGGGGCTGAAGCCGCGTCCGTTGTCGGCGATGTCGAGGACGACCCGGTCGTCCAGGTGGGTCAGGGTGAGCGCGGCGATGGTGGCCTCCGCGTGCTCGGCGATGTTCGCGAGGGCTCCCTGCGCGATCCGGAGCAGCGCCGACTGCACGCGGTCGGGGAGGGCCGCGGCCGGGACGCCCTCGACGTGGCAGCGCACGGTGAGGTGCGCGTCCGCCTGCGCGGTCTCGCGGGCGGCGAGCGCCCGGAGCGCCGCCTCCAGACCGCCGCCCTCCGCCAGGTCGGCCGGGGCGAGGTCGTGCACGAAGCGGCGGGCCTCGGCGAGGTTGTGCTCGGCGATGCCGGTCGCGGTCAGGACGTGGCGCCGGGCGGTGGCGGGGTCGGTGTCCCAGGAGCGGTCGGCGGCCTGGAGCAGCATCTGCTGGCTGGAGAGGCCCTGGGCCAGGGTGTCGTGGATCTCCATGGAGAGCCGTTGCCGTTCGGCGAGGGTGCCTTCCCTGCGTTCGGTGGCGGCCAGTTCCCGCCGGGTGCGCAGCAGGTCGTCGATGAGCTCGCGTTGGCGTGCGGCCAGTTCGCGCTGGCGTACGGCCTGGCGCTGCATGTGGACGAAGACGGCGCTGGCGACGGCGGCCACGGCGGGCGGGGCCAGCACGAGATTCGGGTCGAAGCCCGTGGCGAGCCGCAGCTGGGCCGCGACGACGAAGACGGTGAGCAGGGCGACGAGCGCAAGGGCGGCGCGCGGCGGCAGGATGCGCAGCCCGGTGTAGAAGAGCGGGACGGCACACCAGGCGAAGCTCGGGGCGAGGACGACCAGGACCATCCATACGGCGACGAGGACGCCGAGCCAGGTCAGCCGGCGGGGTGTGGGCCGGGAGCCGAACACCGGGCCGAGGAGATGGAGCACGGCGAGCACGGCCGAGAGCGCGATGATCCACGGGGTGCGGGTCTCGCCCGGGTGGCGCATCAGGAAACGGGCGAGAGAGGCGCTCAGGAGCAGGAAGAACGCGGCGTGCATGAGGAGGGCCAGCCACCGGGCGTCGGGGTCGCCTGCCGTCGCCCGTGCCCCCGAGGAGACCGGGCCCTCCGTGTCCTGGTCGCGGTCAGGAGTCCGGAAGGGCGCGGCAGGTCCGGCCGCTTCCGCCGGTCCTGCTGCCGCTGTGGCCGCCGTCCGGTCCGCGTCGGGACCGGTTCCGTTCCGCCGCACCTCGTGACCCCGCGTTCCCTCGACCGTGCTGTTCCGTGCCGTGCTGTGCCGCATGCCGCCGTGACCTGTTCCGCCCGGCCGCCCGGCCGTCCTGTCACCTCGCCCCGCAGACCCGCCACCCTGTCCGCGCCGGGCCGTGCGCCTCGCGACGCCCCGCCTCGGTGCCCCGCGTCGGCCGCTGACCTGCGCGGACATCCCATCGTCACCCTTCGCGCCCACCTCCGCATCAGCCGATCGGCTGACAGGGCGGTCGGCCGACCTGGAGGCGGCGTCGAGCCGGTACGCCGACCGTACGGGCCCGGTTCCGGCCGGAGGATCGACAGCGGAAGCAGAACGGTTCGAGGCCACGGCCGATGTCGGTCGGGTCCGGGCCCGAAGTCACTCGAGGAGTCCCCATGAAGAAGATGTCGCTGCGCACCCGTGTCCTGACCGGTGCCGTCGCCGCCGCTGCCCTGGGTGCCGGGACCTTCGGCGCGATGTCGGCGAGCGCGTCCACGCCCGCCGCCGCCCCTGCCGCCGCCGTGAAGGCCGACACCGCCGACCGTAACCTCCAGCAGTCCACGCACCTGACCCTCGCCGCCGCCACCAAGGCCGCGCAGGCCGCACTGGACGCCGCGAAGAAGGAGAACCAGCGCGTCTCGGTGGCCGTCGTGGACCGCAACGGCAACACCCTCGTCACCCTGCGCGGCGACGGCGCGGGCCCGCAGTCCCCCGAGTCCGCCGTGAAGAAGGCGTACACCGCCGTCTCCTGGAACGCGCCCACCTCCGAGCTGGTCAAGCGCCTGGAGCAGGCCCCGAACCTGAAGGACATCCCCGGCACCCTCTTCCTGGCCGGCGGCGCCCCCGTGCAGGTCAAGGGCGCTCCGGTGGCCGGCATCGGGGTGGCGGGCGCGCCGAGCGGCGACCTCGACGAGAAGTTCGCGTCCGCGGGCGTCGCGGCCCTCGGCAAGTAGCGTCCGCGGGCGTCGCGGACCCTCGGCACGCGGCGCCCACGCGTCACGACCCCTCGGCACGCGGCGCCATCGCGGTGCGCAGCGCGCGGTGGAGCCTCGGCGCGAACCTAGGATCGGCGGGGTGGACCCACGATCAGCGGCACGCCGCACCGCGCCCGGCGCCGCCCTGCTGCTGGCCCTGGTCACCCTCGCCACCGGCTGCCTGGCCGGGCGGGGCGGGGTCGTGGGCACCCCCGGTGCGGCGGGAGTGCGCGATCCGTACTTCCCGCGGCTGGGCAACGGCGGTTACGACGTCGCGCACTACGACCTGGATCTGCGCATCGACGGCGCGTCGGGCCGGCTCAGCGGTACCGCCGTGATCACCGCGCGTGCCACGCAGGACCTCAGCGCGTTCAACCTGGACCTCTCCGGGCTGGAGGTCCGTTCGGTGACGGTCGAGGGACGGCCTGCCGCCGTGAACAGGGCGGGTGCGGAGCTGACGCTGCGTCCGGACCGTCCGGTGGCGGACCGGCTCCGTGCGGGACGGACCTTCCGTACGGTGGTCCGCTACGACGGCGAGCCCAGGACGGTCACCGACGCGGACGGCTCCGAGGAGGGCTGGCTGCGGACCGCGAAGGGCACGGTCGCGCTCGGGGAACCGGCAGGCTCGCCGGTCTGGTTCCCCGGCAACCACCACCCGAGCGACAAGGCGACCTACGACGTGCGGATCACCGTGCCCGAGGGGCGCAGTGCCGTGTCCAACGGTGAGTTGGCGTCCCGTCGTACGGCCGGGGGCCGCACCACCTTCCGCTGGGTCGTGCGCGAGCCGATGGCGAGCTCGTTCGCGACGGTCGCGGTCGGGCCGTACGAGGTGCGGCGTACCGTCACCGCGGACGGCCTTCCGGTGATCACCGCCGTGGACCCGGAGGTGGCGGGAAGGACCCCCGCGCTGCCGGCCCGGATCTCCGAGGTCGTCGCCTGGGGGGTGAAGCACTTCGGCCCGTACCCCTTCTCGTCGGCCGGGGCGATCGTGGGCGTGCCCGGTGACGCGGGATATGCGCTGGAGACCCAGAACAGGCCGTTCTTCCCCGGGCCGCCGGACTCCGGGCTGCTCGTCCACGAGCTGGCCCATCAGTGGTTCGGCGATTCCGTGACCCCCCGGACCTGGCGCGACATGTGGCTCAGCGAGGGCTTCGCCACGTACGCGGAGTGGCTCTGGAGCGAGGAGCACGACGGTGTGCCCGTGGAGGAGAGCTTCGGGAAGGCGTACGCGGACGAGGCGAACTGGGCCTTCCCGGCGGCCCGTCCGCCCGGCCCCGCCGACCTGTCCCGGCCTCCGGTGTACGGGAGGGGTGCGATGGTCGTCCACCGGATCCGGCAGGAGATGGGCGACGACGAGGCGTTCTTCGGCCTCGTCAGGGGCTGGCTGCGGGCGCATCGGCACGGCAACGCCTCGACGGACGACTTCACCGCCTACGTGGAGGAGGAGTCCGGCCTGGAGCTGACGGTTCTGCACGAGGTGTGGGAGACCTGGCTGAACGGCGGGAGCCGGCCCGCGCGGGGCTGACCGGCTCCCGTGTCCGCTGAGGTTACTTGACGGCGACGCCGGTCCAGGCGGCGCCGACTGCAGCGAGTTCGGCGCTGCCGGCGCCGAACAGGTCGGTGGCCGCCTTCTCGGTCGCGACGCGCGCTCCGGCGTAGTCGGTGCTCGACGTCATGTAGACCGACAGGGCCTTGTACCAGATCTGGTAGGCCTTCTGGCGGCCGATGCCGGTGACCGTGGAGCCGTCGGCGGTCGGCGAGTCGTAGTCGACGCCGTTGACGGTCTTGGCGCCGCTCCCCTCGGCGAGCAGGTAGAAGAAGTGGTTGGCGACGCCCGAGGAGTAGTGGACGTCGAGGTCGCCGACGTTCTCGTCCCAGTAGTCGGCCGAGCCGCCGTCCTTGCTGGGCTGGTCCATGTAGCGCAGAGGGCTGCCGTCGCCGTTGATGTCGATCTTCTCGCCGATGAGGTAGTCGCCGGGGTCGGTGGCGTTGTCGGCGTAGAACTCGACGGAGGCGCCGAAGATGTCGCTGGTCGCCTCGTTCAGGCCTCCGGACTCCCCCGCGTAGTCGAGATTCGCGGTGGCGGCGGTCAGGCCGTGGCTCATCTCGTGGCCGGCGACGTCGATCGCGGTGAGCGCGCTCTTGTCGTCGGCCCCGTCGCCGTAGGTCATGCAGAAGCAGCTGTCGTCCCAGAAGGCGTTGACGTAGCCGGTGCCGAAGTGGACGCGGGAGTACGCGGCCCTGCCGTCGCCTGCTATGCCGTCGCGGCCCAGCTCGGACGTGTAGAAGTCCCAGGTCTTCGCCGCGCCGTAGTGGGCGTCGACCGCGGCGGTCTGGCGGTCGTCGCCGGTGCCGTCGCCCCAGGTGTCGTCGGCGTCGGTGACGAGGGTGCCGGTGCCGGTCCGGCCCTGGTTCAGGTCGTACGTCTTGTGGCCGCCCCGGTCGCCGTCGGTCAGCTCGAAGCCCGAGCCGCCCTCGGTGGTCGACAGGGTGACCTGCCCGCTGTACTGGCTGTTGCCGGTGCCGGTCTCGACCGCCTCGAAACGGTGCAGCTTCCTGCCGGTGGTGGCGTCCGTGATGATGTGCAGCTTGCTGGGCGTGCCGTCCTTCCGGACACCGGTCCTGACGGTCTCGAAGGCCAGGACCGGCTTCGCGCCGCGCGCCCAGACGACCGTGCGCGCGTTCGCCGCGGACTTCAGCTTCGGCTGTGTCGAGGGCACGGATATGCGGGCCTCGGTCGCCCTGTCCACACCCTTCGACCTGCCGTCGGACGCGGTGTGGGTGACCAGGTCGCCGCCGAGGACCGGGAGTCCCGCGTAGGTGCGCTCGTAACGGGTGTGGACGGTGCCTCGGGCGTCCGTGATCACGTCACGGACGATCAGTTTCTCCTGGCTGCCGAGTCCGAGGGCCTCCGCCGCGGCCGGGGCGTCGCTCTGTGCGGCGCGCAGGGCGGTGGTGCGCCGGGCGGCGGTGTTCACGCCGAGGATGGTGGCGCCGGAGGAAGAGGCGCTGGTGCCGGTGGTGCCGGTGGCGCCGTTACCGGTGCCGGCCGTCGCGGTGCCGGTCTGCACGCCGACGGCGACCATCGCGGCAACTGCGGCCAGGGCGGCGGCGCGACGGGTGTTCATGTGGGGGGTCATGCCTTCTCCGTTGCTCGTTCCTGTGGGGGGTACGAGCGGAGAGCGTGCCACCGGATGAGCGAATTTGACGGGACGCCGACAATTACCTCACAAGTTTTTGACCAGCTCTTGTCCGACTGGGGTTCACGGGTGTCCGCTATGCGGGGTGAACGCGCGGGAGCCCCCGGCCGACCGAGGTCGGGCGGGGGCTCCCGGAGGGCGAGCCGTTACGTCAGAGGTTGACGCCGAAGTCCTGGGCGATGCCGCGCAGGCCCGAGGCGTAACCCTGGCCGACCGCGCGGAACTTCCACTCGGCGCCGTTGCGGTAGAGCTCGCCGAAGACCATGGCGGTCTCGGTGGCGGCGTCCTCGCTGAGGTCGTAGCGGGCGATCTCGGTGCCGCCGGCCTGGTTGATGATGCGGATGAAGGCGTTCCGCACCTGGCCGAAGTTCTGGCTGCGCGACTCGGCGTCGTAGATCGAGACCGGGAAGACGATCTTGTCGATGTCCGCCGGGAGGCCCGCCAGGTTGACGTTGATCTGCTCGTCGTCGCCCTCGCCCTGGCCCGTGACGTTGTCACCGGTGTGGACGATGGTCTGGTCCGGGGTCGCCTTGTTGTTGAAGAAGACGAAGTGACCGTCGGAGAAGACCTTGCCGGCGGCGTTGACCGCGATCGCCGAGGCGTCGAGGTCGAAGTCGGTGCCGGTGGTGGTGCGGACGTCCCAGCCGAGGCCGACCGTGACGGCGGTCAGGCCCGGGGCCTCCTTGGTGAGCGAGACGTTGCCGCCCTTGGACAGGCTTACAGCCATGGGAAGTCCCTTTCCTCGTCATGTGCGGGCTTCGTGCCATCACGAAAGCTACCGTCACCCGTCCTAACGCAGACAAGAGACCACGAGGTTCCTGCTCGCTTTACTTTCTTTGCCGAACTTCTGGCCGAACGCTCGCAAAACAAGGTGACGAACAGGTCGTGGGCCGGGGAACATGGGTGTCATGTCCGGGCCCTATGTCATCCGCGGTGCGGTCTCCCTGCCGGAGGCCGAGCTCATGTGGCGTTTCTCGCGGTCCTCGGGGCCTGGCGGTCAGCACGTCAACACCAGCGACTCCCAGGTCGAGCTCCGGTTCGACCTGGCGGCGACCGAGGCGCTCCCCGAGGTGTGGAAGGCCCGGGCGCTGGAGCGGCTCGCGGGCCGGCTGGTCGGCGGGGTCGTGTCCGTGCGCGCGTCGGAGCACCGCTCCCAGTGGCGCAACCGTGAGACGGCCGCCGTGCGGCTGGCCGCGCTGCTGGCGGAGGCGACGGCGCCGCCCCCCAAGCCGCGCCTCAAGAAGAAGATCCCGCGGGGGATCAACGAGCGGCGGCTGCGGGAGAAGAAGCAGCGCGGCGACACGAAGCGCGGACGCTCCGGCCGCGACTGGTAGGGGAGGCCCCGGCCACGGCCCGGCGGGCCCCCTCCGTGGCGACCGGCGGCCTTGCCCGGCGCCCGGTGGCCGCCACGGCGGCAGCCGTCCGGCAGGCGCCCCGCCCCCACCGGAGGGCGGAAGGCGGCTCAGCCCAGGTGCCGGTAGCGCCCCTTGAAGTACGTCAGCGGCTCTCCGTCCGCGCTCGGCAGTGACGCCGTCAGCACCCTGCCGATGACCAGGGTGTGGTCGCCCGCCAGGACGCGCTGCTCGGTGCGGCACTCCAGGGTGGCCAGTGCGCCGTCCATCAGGGGGGCGCCCGTGATCTCGCCCCGTATGAGGGGGAGGTCCTGGAACAGCAGGCGGTCGCTGATGCGTCCCTTCATGGCGAACCGACCCGCGATGTGCCGCTGGCTCTCCGCCAGCACCGACACCGCCCACAGGGGCTGCTCGGACAGCAGGTCGTCCATCCGTGAGTCGTTGCGCAGGCTCACCATGACCAGGGGCGGATCGAGGGAGACCGACACGAAGGCGGTGGCCGTCATCCCGACGTCCTCGCCGCGGCCGTCCTCGTCGAGCGGCGGCTCCTCGGCGGTGACCAGCACCACACCGGCGGCCAGGCGGGACAGGGCGGCGCGGAATTCGTCGTTGCTCACCCCTTCAGGATGGGGGACGGCTTCGGGACGCGGGGAGGGGGGAGTCTTCTGCAGCACAGGGGGCACGCTAGTGCCGCCGGACGCGCCGTCGCATCGGGCCGAGGGACCAGCCGGGTCCTAGGACTCCGGAAGGACTGTTGCGGATTTGCGTTCGGTAAACGACGGCAGAGGCGGCAGCGGGCTCGTGAAGTCTTTACCAACTGTTGTGACTTGAGTCACAGAGAGCAATATTTGTTGACCCTGTGTACCGGGTGCACAGCTCACTGTGATTCAGTGGCCGTGACAGTGCAACAAGTACGTCGATATGAAACCTGGAGTTGCTGTCGAGGTCTCAGGGAGTGCGAGCAATGGAGGCCGAGTCGGAGCCGTACGTCCGCCTTGCGACCATGCGGCAGCTGCACCAGGCCGTCGCTGATCTCAACACGGCGCGGAGCCTGGCGGACACGCTTCAGTCCGTGGCCGACGGCATCGTCGCCGGTCTCGGCTACGAACTGGGCTGCGTCAACCTCGTGCGCCCCGACGGTGATCTCGTCGTCGCCGCCTTCGCCGGCAATCCGGCCGCGGAATCCCTGATCACCGGCCGTGTCGGTTCCCGCGAGTCCTGGGAGCGCAGGCTCTCCATGGGTGAGGCCTGGGACGGGCTCCGCTTCATACCCCACACCGAGGGCTGGGTGCTCCTCGACGACGACGTACCGCAGTGGCACACCGAGGGGCCGGAGCCCCGCTTCGAGGACGAGTGGCACCCCCTGGACCGCCTCTACGCCCCGATGTACGCCTCCGGCGGAGGTCTGGACCTCCTGGGGGTCCTCTCGGTCGACAGGCCCCGCAACGGCCGCCGCCCCGGCGCCTGGGGCCGCGAGGCCCTCCAGATGTACGCCTCCCAGGCCGCGATTGCGATCAGTAACGCCCGGCTCCGAGCAAACATGCAGCGTGCGCTGGTCAGGCTGGAGCGCGAACAGCAGGCGCTGCGGGCCAGCGAGGAGTCGTTCCGCCAGGCCTTCGAGTACGCCCCCAGCGGCATGGCCATCGCCGAGATGGGCGGTGACCAGCACGGCAGGCTGCTGCGCACCAACGACGCCCTCTGCCGGCTCCTGGGCCGTCCCGCCTCCGTCCTGCGCCGCTACTCCTTCGCCGACCTCGTGCACCCGGAGGACATCGGCACCCTGCTGCGGACCTCGGCCGAGGGCGGCCGGGCCGAGCTGAGGCTCGGGCGCAGGGACGGAACGTATCTCTGGGTCTCGCTGCGCAACTCCGTCGTCGCCGACACCACCGACGGCCCGCGCTTCCTGCTCACCCACGTCGAGGACATCGAGGAGCGCAAGCGCAACGAGCTGCATCTCGCGCACCGCGCCTCGCACGACGCGCTCACGGGTCTGCCCAACAGCGCGGAGCTCCGCTCCCGGCTCGGCGCGCGGCTCTGTGAGAGGCCTCACTCGGTGACGTCCAGTGCGATCGAGGCGCTGGACGCGGCCTACGGGGACGTCGACGCCTCGCACGGCTACCGGGCGGACGGCTACGAGGCGGACGCGGTGCCGGGTGTCGGCCCGTACGACCACCATGTGCACATCGTGGCGCCCGACGCGGAGCGCGACGACGGCACGAAGGGGCTCGCGGTGCTCTTCTGCGACCTGGACGGCTTCAAGTCCATCAACGACCGCTTCGGGCACCACGCGGGTGACGCGGTTCTCATCGAGGTCGCGCGCCGGCTGACGACCTGTGTACGGGACGGTGACACCGTCGCGCGGCTCGGGGGTGACGAATTCGTCGTCCTCGCGGACGGCCTCGGGGCGGCAGATGCCGCAGATCTGGCCGTACGCTTGCGTAACGCCATCATTCCGCCCATCCGGGTGGACGGCCGGGCAGTCAGGGTCGGGGCGAGTTTCGGTATCGGCTGGGCCGAGTGCGGCATGACCGAGGAAGAGGTCCTGCACTCCGCCGACCAGCGGATGTACGTGGAAAAGCGGTCCCGGTCGAAGGTTCACCGCCGAGCCGGCTGACGTTCACGCCCCGGCTGTTCCCGTATCCCGCCGGGTTTCCCGGGGGGCCGATGGCAATTCGACGCGTGCTCCGTTCGGGGTAGGCTCGGCCGGTCGGCGACGGCTGGCGACATGGTGAGGAGTGACCCAGGGATGACGGCCGGGAACAACGGCGCGAGCAAGCCCGAGGACGACGATCCGTTCGGCTATCTGTACGCGGACGGGCAGGCGGCGGGCGCACAGCCGCCCGGGCAGGGCGGCTACGGCTACCCGGGCCCGGCTGCTCAGCCCGGCGTGCCCAGAACGTCGTACAACCAGGTGCGGACGGTCGGCGAGCGCCAGTACGGACAGGTCCCGCCGCAGCAGGCGTACGGCCAGCAGGCCCCGCCGCAGTACGGCCAGCCGAACCCGCAGTACGCGGCCCCGGAGACCTACCCGGGCGGCGTGACGACCGTGAGCCAGTCCGCGCCGCACGGCGGTGGCAGGAGCGGGGGCTCCGGCCGTGGGGGACCCAACACCAAGGCGCTGCTGATCGCGGCCGTCGCCGTGGTCGCGGTGGTGCTCATCGGTATCGGTGCCGCGCTGATGACGGGCGACGACAGCGAGGGCAAGAAGGACGAGGCCGGTTCGTCGGCGGGTCCCGCCGACGAGGTCGAGGAGTCGCCGAAGCCGGAGAAGTCCGCCGAGGCGTCCCAGGAGCCCGTCGAGCTGCCCCAGCAGGACGCGGCGACGCTGACGCTCGGTGGCACGGCCTCGCTGGACAACACCGTCAAGGGCGCGAAGAGCGCCAACGGGCAATACATCAGCCTGAACGAGGTCGGCCGGTCGGCCACCTGGACGGTGGACGTGCCCGACAGCGGCCCGTACACGCTGTTCGTGACGTACGGCGTGCCGGGCAAGGACGCCAAGACGTCCCTGACGGTCAACGACGAGGACCCGCGCTCCATCAACATGAAGAACTTCGCGAACGCCGCGGAGGGCGACCTGGAGAAGGGCTGGACGACGACGTACGCGTACGTCCAGCTGGAGAAGGGCTCGAACACGCTGATGCTCTCGTGCAACGAGGGCGACTCGTGCGACGCGAACCTCGACCAGCTGTCGCTGAAGTCGGGTCACGTCAAGGACTAGGGGTACCGGAGGGGGAGGCCGCGCTCGGCGCTGCCTCCCCCTTCGTCGTGTCCGTCCCCGTTCCCGGCTCGCGAGGCCCGCGGACGTCTCTGCGGCTCAGGCCGCCGGCGCGTGCTGCTCGACGGACACGCGGGTCAGCAGGTCCTCGTAGGCCGGGCGGTCGAACTCCCCTGCCGCCGGGGCCAGTACGGTCGCCGTCGACAGGGCCACCGCGCGGGTCAGCCGGTCGTGCCAGCCCAGTCCCTCGGCGAGGGCGGACAGCAGCCCGGCCACGGCGGAATCCCCCGCACCCGTCGGGTTGCCCCGCACAGCGGAGGGCGGTGCCGCGCGCCAGATGCCGTCCGGAGTGACGGCGAGGAGCCCGTCCGCGCCCAGCGAGGCCACGACGCTGTGTGCGCCGCGGCGGCGGGCGTCGCGGGTGGCGCGCAGGGGTTCGCGGGCGCCGGTGAGCTTCGCGAGTTCGTCGGCGTTCGGCTTCACGAGGTCCGGGCGTGCGGCGATGCCGCGGCGCAGGGGCTCGCCGCCGGTGTCCAGGAGCACGGGCACCCCGGCGGAGCGGGCGAGCCGGATCAGTTCCGCGTACGCGCCGACGTGGATGCCGGGCGGCAGGCTGCCGCACAGGGCGACGGCCTCGGCCCCGGGGAGGAGGTCCCCGTACGTCCGGAGGAAGGCCGCCCATTCGTCGGCGCCTATGTGCGGGCCGGGCTCGTTGAGCTGGGTCGTGTCGCCGGTGGAGCGGTCGACGACGGCGAGGGTGCGGCGGGTGTTCCCGGCGACGGGGACGAGCGCGTCGGCGGGGCCGTGGGGGAGTGTGCCGAGCAGCCGGCGCAGCTGGGCTCCGGTGGCGCCGCCCGCGAAGCCGGTGACCACGGTGTCGTGGCCGAGTGCGGAGAGCACCCGGGCCACGTTGACGCCCTTGCCGCCGGGGCGTTCGGTCACCTCGGTGACGCGGTGGCTGGAGTGCGGGACGAGGGCGGGGACGGCGTACGTCAGGTCGACTGCCGTGTTCAGCGTGACGGTCAGTATCACCTGTACCGGCCCCCGGTTCCTTGGTCGTCCGCTCCCAGGCGCCGTCTCCCTGCGGCGCTGCCCCGGCGATCATGCCAAAGAGGCGGCGGCCCTCCCAGGGGTCCGGGACAACCGCCGTCTCTTCGTTACGTGTTCAACGGCCCGTCGGGTGCGTGTGGCGGGCCGTCAGCCGAGCTGGGGCTCCACGACCCACTCGCCGCGGCGCATGACGCCCTTGAGCGCGAAGTCCGCGTCCAGGACGACCAGGTCGGCGTCCTTGCCCGGGTCCAGCGAGCCGACCCTGTCGTAGAGGCCGAGGAGCCGGGCCGGGTTGGCGGAGATGGAGCGGACGACGTCGTCGACGGGGATCTTGTCGAGCGTCACGGCCCGGCGGAACGCGGTGTCCAGGGTGAGGGTGGAGCCGGCGATCGATCCGCCCTCGACGAGGCGCGCGACGCCGTCCTTGACCTCGACGGCCAGCGGGCCGAGCTGGTACTGCCCGTCACCCGATCCGGCCGCGTCCATGGCGTCGGTGATCAGGGCGACCCGGTCGGCGCCCGCGTGGTGGTAGGCGAGCTCCAGGGCGGCGGGGTGCAGGTGGGTGCCGTCGTTGATCAGCTCGACGGTCACCCGCTCGTCCTCCAGGAGCGCCGCGATCGGGCCGGGGGCGCGGTGGCCGAGGGCGGGCATGGCGTTGAAGAGGTGCGTGGCGACGGTCGCGCCCGCCTCGATCGCCTCGACGGTCTGCTCGTACGTCGCGTCCGTGTGGCCCACGGCGGCGATCACCCCGTGCTCGGCGAGCAGCCGCACGGACTCGATGCCGCCGGGGAGTTCGGTGGCGAGGGTGACCATCTTCGCGGTGCCGCGTGCCGCGTCGAGGAGCTTGCGGACCTCGGCGGGGTCGGGGTCGCGGAGCAGCCCCTCGCTGTGGGCCCCCTTGCGGCACGGGGAGATGAAGGGGCCCTCGAAGTGGATGCCGGCGAGTTCGCCCTGTTCGACCAGCTCGGAGAGCAGGCCGGCCTGACGGGCCAGGAAGTCCATGTCGCCGGTGACCGTGGAGGCGACGACGGTGGTCGTGCCGTGCTCGCGGTGCGCCCGGGCCCCGGTCAGGACGTCCTCGGCGCTGCCGGTGGCGAAGGAGACGCCACCGCCGCCGTGGTTGTGCATGTCCACGAAGCCGGGGACCACCCAGTGGCCCGAGAGGTCGAGTGTCCGGGCGCCCTCCGGCGTGCTGCCGGCGATCCGGGTGCCCTCGACGATCACCCGGCCGTTCTCGACGGTCCCGGTCGGAAGCACCACCCGGGCACCTGCGAGAACTGTGCTGTCTGCGCGTCCGGCCATCAGGCGGATACCTCCGTGGAGAGTAGATCCCAGGCGAGCAGCCCTGCGCCCAGGCATCCGGCGGTGTCCCCGAGGGCCGCCGGGACGATGTGAGGCAGCTTCTGGAACGTGACCCGTTCCTCGACGGCCGCACGCAGTGGTGTGAACAAGGTTTCCCCCGCCTCGGCGAGACCGCCACCGATGATGAGCGTGCGGGGGTCCAGCAGAGTGAGCGCGGTGACCAGCCCCGCGGCCAGGGCGTCGACGGCGTCCTGCCACACGCGCCGGGCGGCGGGGTCGCCGGAGGCGACGGCCTTCGCGCAGTCCGCGGCGTCCGCGTCGGGGTCGCCCGACGCGGCGGCCCAGGCGCGGGAGACGGCGGAGGCCGAGGCGAGTGTCTCCAGGCAGCCGCGCTGGCCGCAGCCGCAGTCCGGGCCGTCCGGCCGGACGACGACGTGGCCGATCTCGCCGGCGTAACCGTGGGCGCCCGCCTCGATGGTGCCCGCGATGCCGATGGCGCCGGCGATCCCGGTGCCCAGCGGCACGAAGAGGAAGCGGTCCGCGCCCCGGCCCGCGCCGATCCGTCCCTCGGCGAGGCCACCCGTCCTGACGTCGTGGCCGAGTGCGACGGGGATGCCGCCGAGCCGTTCGCCGATCAGTGCGCGCAGCGGGACGTCACGCCAGCCGAGGTTGGCCGCGTAGACGGCGATCCCGCGTTCCGCGTCGACGATGCCGGGCACGGCGACCCCGGCGGCGACCGCGCCCTCACCCAGGTGCTCCGTGCCGTAGGCGTGCAGGTCGGCGGCGAAGCCGAGGATCGTCTCCACGACGGCCTCCGCCCCGCGCTCCCTGCCGGTGGCCCGGCGCGCCTCGTGGAGCAGGGTGCCGTCGGCCCCGACCAGTGCGGCCTTCATTCCTGTGCCGCCCACATCGAGGGCGATGACGTGTCTCACGGGAGACAGTTTCGCCCGCCGACCCCTAAAAGGTCTAGTCCACTATCGTGGTTTGTTGACCACCCATACAAAACGGTCCTGCTAGATTGCCGAACCGATGCACCGGTGGTGTAGACCTCCGTGGGTGAACGCGGGGCGGGAAGACGGCTCCGCCGCCCGGCGGCGGCGGACGGCGGATGTAGGGATGGAACGGGCTGTGCAGCGGCGCTTTGTGGGACTGACCGCGGTGGTGGCCGCACTCGGATTGACGGCAACGTTGTCAGGGTGCGGATCGGATGCCGGAGACGGCGACGTCACCCTGAAGCTGGTCGCGGCGGACTACGGGAGCGACGCGGAGAGCAGCTCCGAGAAGTACTGGGCCGACGTCGCCGGGAAGTTCGAGAAGGAGAACCCCGGCATCCACGTGGACGTCAGCGTCTACTCCTGGAAGGACGTCGACCGCGAGGTCGCCGAGATGGTGAAGGCGGGCAACGCCCCCGACATCGCGCAGATCGGTGCGTACGCCGACTACGCGGCGGCGGGCAAGCTCTACACCGCCGACGAGATGATCGCCATCCGTACGGGGTCCAACTTCCTGCCCTCCCTGACCGCCGCGGGCGAGGTCGACGGCAACCTCTACGGCCTGCCGTTCGTGGCCAGCACCCGGCTGCTCTTCTACAACAAGGGGCTCTTCGCCAAGGCGGGCCTCGGGGCGCCGGAGACGTGGGACGACATCGAGAGCGACGCCGCGGCGCTGGAGCGGAAGGGCGTGACGTACCCCTTCGCCCTGCCGCTCGGCCAGGAGGAGTCCCAGGCCGAGACGCTGATGTGGATGCTCAGCGGGGGAGGCAACTACACGGACGAGGTCGGCAACTACGACATCGACTCCGCGGCCAACATCGCCACCTTCCAGTGGCTGAAGGACCACCTCGTCGGCAAGGGCCTCACCGGCCCGGTCGCCCCGGGCAAGCTCGACCGGGCGAAGGCCTTCGAGGCGTTCACCGAGGGCGAGGTCGGCATGCTGAACGGCCACCCGACGCTCATGCAGGAGGCCGAGAAGAAGGGCGTCCAGGTGGGCATGGTCCCGCTGCCCGGGATCGACGGGCCGACCAAGGGCTCGATGGGGGTGGCCGACTGGATGATGGGCTTCAAGCAGAACGGCCACCGGACCGAGATAGGCAAGTTCCTCGACTTCGCCTACGACGACGAGAACGTGCTCTCCTTCGCCGACCGGTACGACCTGCTGCCGGTGACCAGCAGCGCGTCGGCCGCGATGGAGGCCGACAGCAAGCACGAGTCGCTGCACGAGTTCCTCTCGGCGCTGCCGAACTCGCAGCTCTACCCGTTCGGCAAGACGTCGTGGGCGCAGGCCAGCGAGACGATCAAGGAGAAGATCGGCTCCGCGGTCGCGCCCGGCGGCAGTCCCGAGGCCGTGCTCACGGGGATCGCGGCGGAGGCCCGGCAGGCGGACACCGCGAAGTAGGTAGGTTGGTTGATATGACCGCCCACCCCGACGACCCCGAAGAGCCCGCCCGCGCCGACACCGGGACCGGTGCCGAGGCCCCCGATGCGGCTGCCCCGCTCTCCGGGCAGGAACGCGCGGTACTGGCCCTGGAGCGGCGCTCCTGGCCCGGCCCGGGGGCGAAGGAACGGGCCGTCAGGGAGCAGCTGGGGATCTCGCCGGTCCGCTACTACCAGGTGCTCAACGCGCTCCTGGACGACCGCCGCGCGCTGGAGGAGGACCCGGTGACGGTGAACCGCCTCCGCCGCGTGCGGGACGCCCGGCGCGGACGCCGCTGAGCGCCACGCCCCGCGCTCCGCGACGGCGGCGGACGCGTGGGCCGCTGGGCGGGCAGGTGCCTGCCGAGCCGGGCCGCGCACCGCTTGCCGGCCCGCACGTCGCCGTTCCCGGCGTACGCCGCTGGGCCGGGCCGGGTGCCCGCTCGGCCGGGGCGGCGGACCGTGCCGAGGGGGCAGGCGGCCGGCCCGCAGCCCGCGAAAGCCGTGCGGCGCAGCCGCGAAGGCCATGCGGCCCGCCGGCACCGTGACCGGGGGTGCCGTGCGTCGGCTCCTGCCGTCCCCGCCGGGACCCGTGCCGCAGCCCGCGGCCCGGCCGGGTCGTGCCCGTGGAGCACGCCCCGCCCGCGTAGGGGTGGACGCCTCGGTGGGCGGGCCGCCGCTGACGGGGGAAGCCGCGCGGCTCCGCGGCCCGGCCGCTACGCTCACCCGCATGGGCAATCCGGCACACTCCCTCCCGACCCCGTCCACCCAGGCCGGCCGCGAAGGCCTCGCCGCGCTCCTCGCCCGGCCCTCCCGCGCGGCGATCGCACTGGACTTCGACGGCACGCTCGCCGACATCGTCCCGGACCCGGAGCAGTCCCGCGCCCACCCCGGCGTCGTCCCGGCCCTCTCCGCGCTCGCCCCCCTCGTCGCCGCCGTCGCCGTGATCACGGGCCGCCCGGCCGACACCGCCGTGCGCTACGGCGGCTTCGCCGGGGCGCCGGGCCTGGAGCACCTCGTCGTCCTCGGGCACTACGGCGCCGAACGCTGGGACGCCGCCACCGGGGCCGTCACCGCCCCGGCCCCGGACCTCGGCGTCCAGGCCGTCCGGGCGGAGCTCCCCGCCGTACTGGAGGAGCGGGGAGCCGGGGCGGACAGCGGCACCTGGATCGAGGAGAAGGGCGGCAGGGCGGTGGCCGTGCACACCCGCCGCGCCGCCGACCCCCACGCCACCTTCGCCGCGCTGCGCGCCCCGCTGTCCGAGCTCGCCGCCCGGCACGGCCTGATCGTCGAACCGGGCCGCCTGGTCCTGGAGTTGCGCCCCCCGGGCGTGGACAAGGGCGTAGCGCTGGAGGAGTACGTGAAGGCGGTGGGCGCCGAGACCGTGCTGTACGCAGGCGACGACCTCGGTGACCTCGCCGCGTACGCCGCCGTCGACAAGCTCCGCGCCCAGGGCCTCACCGGTCTGCTGGTGTGCAGCGGCACGGAGGTCCCCGAACTCGCCGAACGCGCCGACCTGTTGCTGGCCGGCCCTGCGGCGGTGGCGGACCTGCTCGGGGAGCTGGCCGGGCATCTTCGGCCGGAGTCCGACTGACAGCCCTCCTTCCACCGTGCGGTGCGACGCGGCCCGCTGCCGGCCAGGGCGGCGGGAGCGGCTGCCGTGGGCGGCTACGGCCGGAAGCGGTCCGCCGTCAGGGCGCCGACCGGCGGGAGGGCGCCCCGGCCCCGGGCGGGCCGGGGCTCCGCCCACGGAAGCGGTCCGGGGCCGGTTAGGCGGTCCGGGACCTAGCCGCGCAGGGCGTCCAGCTGCTCCAGGAACCACTGCTGCGGGGGCAGCGCGGTCGAGGCGGCGGCGAGGCGCTTGGTGCGGGCGCTGCGCTCGTCGTGGTCCATCGTCAGCGCCGCGTGCAGGGCCGCGGCCGTCGCCGACACGTCGTACGGGTTGACCACGAGCGCGTCCTCGCCCAGCTCCTCGTAGGCCCCCGCCTCCCGGGACAGCACCAGCGCGCAGCCGTGGTCGGAGACGACCGGGACCTCCTTGGCGACGAGGTTCATGCCGTCGCGGATCGGGTTGACCAGGGCCACGTCCGCCAGCCGGTAGGCGGCGAGCGAGCGGGCGAAGTCGTCGTCGACGTGGAGCAGGACCGGGGTCCAGCCCGGCGTGCCGTACTCCGCGTTGACGGCGTCGGCGACGCGCCGCACCTCCGCGGTGTAGTCGCGGTAGACGGCGAGGTCCTGACGCGACGGATAGGCGAAGGCGACGTGGACCACGCGTTCGCGCCACTCGGGCCGCTCCTCCAGCAGCGCCCGGTAGGCGTGCAGCCCGCGGACGATGTTCTTGGACAGCTCGGTGCGGTCCACCCGCACGATCGTGCGCCGGTCCACGCCCACCTGCTCCCGCAGGATCTCCATGCGCTCGTCGACGTCCGTCTCGTGGGAGCGGCGGCGCAGGAAGTCGGCGTCGGCGCCGAGCCCGTGCACCCCGATCCGGGTGCGGCCGGTCCCGCCGAGGATCTCCGTGCAGCAGCTGATGAAGGCGTCCGCCCAGCGACGGGTCAGGAAGGCGGCCCGGTCGGCGCCCAGGATGCCCTTGAGCAGCTGTTCGCCGATGTCGTCGGGCAGCAGCCGGAAGTAGTCGACGGGAGCCCAGGGGGTGTGCGAGAAGTGGCCGATCCGCAGGTCGGGGCGGAGGTCGCGCAGCATGCCGGGGACCAGCGAGAGGTGGTAGTCCTGCACGAGGACCGCCGCGCCCTCGGCGGCCTCCTCGGCGAGCGCCTCCGCGAAGGCCCGGTTGTACGTCTCGTAGGAGGCCCACTGCCGCCGGAACTCCGCGTCGAAGACGGGCTCCACCGGCGTCTGGTAGATCATGTGGTGGACGAACCACAGCACGGAGTTCGCGATGCCGTTGTAGGCGTCGGCGTGGACTCCGGCGTCGATGTCGAGCATCCGGACGCCGGGCTCGGACACCCCGCGCCGGACGGCCTCGCGGTCGCCGTCCCCGAGGGCGGCGCAGACCCAGAGCTTGTCGTCGACGGCGCTGAGGCCGGAGACGAGCCCGCCACCGCCCCGCTTCGATTCGAGGGTTCCGTCCTCCCGCCGGGTGTACGACACCGGGCCGCGGTTGGACGCGACGAGTACCTGGGCAGCGTGCTCGGAGACCATGTACCCGAACCTAGCCCGTTCGGGAACCCTCCAAACGTGACGAGGGTGCGGAGTGGCTCACGAAGAACCGTTACGCCGCGTCGCGCGAGGTGTACTCCGCGATCTCCCGCATCGGCGGCCTCTCCTCCGTGTCCACCGCGTGGGTGTGCGCGACGAACCCGCCGGGGCCCCGCTCGAACTGGATGATCTCCGGCCGTACGAGTGATCCCCGGGAGAGCCGCAGCTGCGCCGTGCGGTAGATGGTGGCGGCCATCCTGCCGAGCGCCTGGCCGTCCTGGTGGCGGTGCCTGCGCACGCCGACGTCGACCTGGGCCAGCGCGTCCAGGCCGACGGTGTGCAGGGCGTCGACGAGCAGGCCCAGCTCCACTCCGTAACCGACGGGGAAGGGGAGCTGCTCCAGCAGCGAGCGCCGTACGGCGTACTCGCCGCCCAGCGGCTGGACGAACCCGGCCAGGCTCGGCCAGTGCAGGTTGAGCAGGGGGCGCGCCACCAGCTCCGTGACCCGGCCGCCCTGGCCTGCGGCTTCGCCGAGCGGGCGGTCGTACATCGCCTTGACGAACTGCACTGCGGGGTCGGTCAGCAGGGGGCCGACGATGCCGGAGACGAAGTCCGCCGAGAAGTCCCTGAGGTCGGCGTCGACGAAGCAGACGATGTCCCCGCTGGTCACCAGCAGTGACCGCCACAGCACTTCCCCCTTGCCGGGGAGGGCGGGTATCCGGGGGAGGACGGAGTCGCGGTGCACGACGCGGGCGCCGGCCCGGCGGGCGGCCTCGGCGGTGCCGTCGGTGGATCCGGAGTCGATCACCACCAGTTCGTCGACCAGCCGGACCTTCTCCATCAGCTCGCGCCGGATCTCCTCGACGATCGCGCCGACCGTCGCCTCCTCGTTCAGCGCGGGCAGGACGACGCTGACGCGGGAGCGGTGCGGATCCCTCTCGCGCGCCGCCGTGAGACGGTCGAGCGGGCGGTCGGCGGCCGACCAGGAACGCCTGGTCAGCCAGCGTTCCACCTCTTCCAGCACGGTCGATACTCCCTGTATGTGATCCATCTCGCGGTTCGGACGACTATCTCGATCGTCCGGTGCTTCGGTTACAGTCTTGAACAACGCGGATGGCCCTCGCATGTCGGGGTCGGTCCGCGAATAAACGCCCGGATCCATGGTCCGGTGCCATAGCGCTCATCCAGAGGGACTGAGGGAACGGCCCGTTGAAGTCCCGGCAACCCTCCTGCCGACCGCGAGGTCACGGTGGGGAAGGTGCCAATTCCGTCTTGTGGCGAAATACGTCGCAAGGAAGATGAGGAGAAAGGGCCTCCGCCATCATGGCCGTGCAGACACTTGCAGAGAACACCAATTCTTCCGCCGTGGACCTCGGTCCCGCCGCAGCGCTTTCCTGCCGCGAATGCGGCGAGCGTTTCGAGCTCGGTCCCATTTTCGCCTGCGCGTCCTGTTTCGGGCCGCTCGAAGTGGCGTACGACCTGCCGAGCGGCTCCCCCGAAGAGCTGAAGAAGCGCATCGCCGAGGGCCCGAACAACATCTGGCGCTACGCGCCGCTGCTGCCGGTCCCCTCCGACGTCGCGGACAAGCCCAACATCAACCCCGGTTTCACCAAGCTGGTCAAGGCCGACAACCTTGCCCGTGAGCTGGGCGTCACCGGTGGTCTGTACGTCAAGGACGACTCCGGCAACCCGACGCACTCCTTCAAGGACCGCGTCGTCGCGATCGCCGTCGAGGCCGCCCGCGCCTTCGGATTCACCACACTCTCCTGCTCCTCCACCGGCAACCTCGCCGGTGCGGTGGGCGCCGCCGCGGCCCGCGCCGGCTTCCGCTCCTGCGTGTTCATCCCGCACGACCTGGAGCAGGGCAAGGTCGTCATGGCCGCGGTGTACGGCGGCGAGCTGGTCGGCATCGAGGGCAATTACGACGACGTCAACCGCTTCTGCTCGGAGCTCATCGGCGACCCGCTCGGCGAGGGCTGGGGCTTCGTCAACGTCAACCTGCGGCCGTACTACGGCGAGGGCTCCAAGACCCTGGCGTACGAGATCTGCGAGCAGCTCGGCTGGGAGCTGCCCGACCAGCTCGTCATCCCGATCGCGTCGGGCTCGCAGCTCACCAAGATCGACAAGGGTCTCCAGGAGCTGATCAAGCTCGGCCTCGTCGAGGACAAGCCCTACAAGATCTTCGGTGCCCAGGCCGAGGGCTGCTCCCCGGTCTCCACCGCCTTCAAGGCGGGCCACGACGTCGTCCGGCCCCAGAAGCCCAACACCATCGCCAAGTCCCTGGCGATCGGCAACCCGGCCGACGGCCCCTACGTCCTGGACATCGCCCGGCGCACCGGCGGCGCGGTGGAGGACGTGAACGACGAGCAGGTCGTCGACGCGATCAAGCTGCTGGCCCGTACCGAGGGCATCTTCGCGGAGACCGCGGGCGGGGTGACCGTCGGCGTGACGAAGAAGCTGATCGACGCCGGCCTGCTCGACCCGGCCCTGACCACCGTCGTCCTCAACACCGGCGACGGCCTGAAGACGCTCGACGCGGTCGCCCCCACGACCGGCCTGTCGGCGACGATCCGGCCCAGCCTGGACGCGTTCCGCGACGCGGGCCTCGCCGCCGCCAACTGACCACCCGAGACCCGAGAAAGGCACCCACATGAGCGTCAAGGTCCGTATCCCCACCATTCTCCGCACCTACACGGGCGGTCAGGCCGAGGTCCCGGCCGAGGGGGCGACCCTCTCCGAGGTCATCGCGTCCCTGGAGCAGAACCACCCGGGCATCGGTGCCCGCGTCCTGGACGACCAGGGCAAGCTGCGCCGCTTCGTCAACGTCTACGTCAACGACGACGACGTGCGCTTCGAGGGTGGCCTGGACGCGGCCACGCCGGACGGCGCCGGCGTCTCGATCATCCCGGCCGTCGCCGGAGGCTGACGGTCCGGTCGGGTGTCCCGACTGCACGGTGTGACCGGGGTGGCCCCCTCCGCGAGAGAAGCGGAGGGGGCCATTCTGCATGGTTGAGCACGGTACAGTTGGGGAAGTCCCCGCTGCCGCCCGTGCC
Source organism: Streptomyces argenteolus (assembly GCF_042902585.1). GTDB lineage: Bacteria > Actinomycetota > Actinomycetes > Streptomycetales > Streptomycetaceae > Streptomyces > Streptomyces argenteolus. Next base: position 1,351,285 of record NZ_JBIBEG010000001.1, on the reverse strand, counting down.
AACCGCATATGAGAATGCGCCCGGCCGCGTCAAGAAGCAGCCAAAGTACGTGAGCCCCTTGCGCCATAAGTGGCCTTTGTCAGGCCCGAGTTGCCCAGGATCCTCACGAATTCCGCCCATCCGGGCGTTCACGTGTGCTCAGAATTCTCGTCCGATTGACCTGTTGCAGAGGGCAGTTGGGCAGATACATTCGGCCGCGGTCGACGCGTTCCGGCGCACGCCACCCTCTCCTGTCGGAGGGTGAGTTCTGACCCGGGCCCGCGAAGTGCGGTGCTCGTGCAAGGGCCAGTAATAGGGGAGTTAGGCATGGCTCAGGGCACCGTCAAGTGGTTCAACGCGGAGAAGGGGTACGGCTTCATCGCGGTCGACGGTGGTGCGGATGTTTTCGTCCACTACAGCGCGATCCAGATGGACGGGTACCGCACCCTCGAAGAGGGTCAGCGAGTTGAATTCGAGATCTCGCAGGGCCAGAAGGGGCCGCAGGCGGACATGGTCAAGCTCGCCGTCGGCTGAGCTCGGCACGGTCGGCCAACGACGCCACTCACACACGCGGGGCCCGTACTCCCACCGGGGTACGGGCCCCGCGTGCGTCCCGTGTCCCCTGGTCAGGGCCCTGTGGGCGGCCACATCCGGCGAGGGTGCCCGCGCGCCCACCCGTCGCCCGGCCACCTCTCCTCGCAGCGAGCCTTCTTCGGAGGCGCTTGCACTCGAAGGGGTCGAGTGCTAATCATTGGCGTTAGCACTCTCCAGGTGAGAGTGACAGAACTTAGGACCGGGCCGGTGAGGCCCGCACGCTTGTCGGGGCAAGGAACCGGTGAGCACGCTGGCCGTCCGTCGCGGGCGCCTCTCGGTCCGGAGAAATCCACCCCTGTCCGGGAGGACCACTTCACATGGCCAAGATCATCGCGTTCGACGAGGAGGCACGGCGCGGTCTCGAGCGCGGGATGAACCAGCTCGCCGACGCCGTCAAGGTCACCCTCGGCCCGAAGGGCCGTAACGTCGTCCTCGAGAAGAAGTGGGGCGCGCCCACGATCACCAACGATGGTGTTTCCATCGCCAAGGAGATCGAGCTCGAGGACCCGTACGAGAAGATCGGTGCGGAGCTGGTCAAGGAGGTCGCCAAGAAGACGGACGACGTCGCCGGCGACGGTACGACCACCGCCACCGTTCTCGCTCAGGCGCTCGTCCGCGAGGGCCTGCGCAACGTCGCCGCGGGTGCCAACCCGATGGCTCTGAAGCGTGGCATCGAGAAGGCCGTCGAGGCCGTCTCCGCCGCTCTGCTGGAGCAGGCGAAGGACGTGGAGACCAAGGAGCAGATCGCTTCGACGGCCTCCATCTCCGCTGCCGACACCGAGATCGGCGCCAAGATCGCCGAGGCGATGGACAAGGTCGGCAAGGAAGGCGTCATCACCGTCGAGGAGTCCCAGACCTTCGGTCTGGAGCTGGAGCTCACCGAGGGTATGCGCTTCGACAAGGGCTACATCTCGGCGTACTTCGCCACCGACATGGAGCGTATGGAGACGTCCTTCGACGACCCGTACATCCTGATCGTCAACTCCAAGATCTCCAACGTGAAGGACCTCCTTCCGCTGCTGGAGAAGGTCATGCAGTCGGGCAAGCCCCTGCTGATCATCGCGGAGGACGTCGAGGGCGAGGCTCTGTCGACGCTGGTCGTCAACAAGATCCGTGGCACCTTCAAGTCCGTCGCCGTCAAGGCTCCGGGCTTCGGTGACCGCCGCAAGGCCATGCTCGGCGACATCGCCATCCTCACCGGTGGCACCGTCATCTCCGAGGAGGTCGGTCTCAAGCTGGAGAACGCCGGCCTGGACCTGCTGGGCACCGCCCGCAAGGTCGTCATCACCAAGGACGAGACGACGATCGTCGACGGTGGCGGCGACAGCGACCAGGTTCAGGGTCGCGTCAAGCAGATCCGTGCCGAGATCGAGAACTCCGACTCGGACTACGACCGCGAGAAGCTCCAGGAGCGCCTCGCGAAGCTGGCCGGCGGCGTGGCCGTCATCAAGGCCGGCGCCGCCACCGAGGTGGAGCTCAAGGAGCGCAAGCACCGCATCGAGGACGCGGTGCGCAACGCCAAGGCCGCCGTCGAGGAGGGCATCGTCGCCGGTGGTGGCGTGGCTCTGCTCCAGGCCTCGGCCGTCTTCGAGAAGCTCGACCTGACCGGTGACGAGGCCACGGGCGCCAACGCCGTGAAGCTCGCGCTGGAGGCCCCGCTCAAGCAGATCGCCGTCAACGGTGGTCTCGAGGGTGGAGTCGTCGTCGAGAAGGTGCGCAACCTGCCGATCGGTCACGGCCTCAACGCCGCGACCGGCGAGTACGTCGACATGATCGCCGAGGGCATCATCGACCCGGCGAAGGTCACGCGCTCCGCCCTGCAGAACGCCGCGTCCATCGCCGCGCTCTTCCTCACCACCGAGGCCGTCATCGCCGACAAGCCGGAGAAGGCCTCTGCGGCTGCTCCGGGCGGCATGCCGGGCGGTGACATGGACTTCTGATCCCCCGGGATCAGCAGCTCCTCGCAGTACCTGTACGACGCCGGCCCCCGGGAGGAACCCTCCCGGGGGCCGGCGTCGTCGTGCGTGCAGGTGTCAGCCCACGGGGGTGGTCAGTATGCAGAGCGGCGTTCCCTCGTCGGGGTCACCGACGTACGTCCAGAGCTTGAGCTTCCGGCCGTCGCGCAGTGCCGCATAGGTGGTCGCGGCGGTGCTGTCGGCGTCGAACGACACTTGGACGCGGCTCTGCCCCTCGTCCTCGTAGCTCGTCCAGGTACCCGCCCCGACCTGGGCGCGTCTGTGCCGTCGATGATGTCGTGGTCGCTGCACACCCGGTGGGCGGCGACGGTGCCGTCCGGCTTCAGCTCCAGAGTGCCACCGCTGGAGTCCGTCCACGTGACGGTCCCCCGGGCGTGGGGCAGTTCGGCGGCCTCACCGTCGGGAACCGGCGGAAAGGCGAGCCTGCCGCAGGCCACGAGGGCCAGCACGGCGGGAGAGAGGGCCAGGAGGCCCCTGCGGGAACGCGACACACGCCACCTCTGCTGGTGCGATCCATCGGCACGGGCGGCCGGTGCGGGCATGAGCGTAGGACAGCGCCGAGTGCCCCGCTCGTCCGGGGCGCGGGGAGCTCGCCCTCGGCGGGAACTCCCGGGGACCGGTTTCGTTCGGCCGTCCTGCCTGGTCAGGCGGTGCCGGACCGGCGTCGGCGCATCCACCGGGTGAGTGCTCCGCCGCCCCCGCGAGGGCAACTGCGACGACCCGCCGACCAGGGCGGCCGTGGTGCCCTCCTCGTCCGGACAGGGTGGGGACGCGAAGTGACGGCTTGTCAGTCGTAGAAGAAGAGCGCAAGGTCCTCGATGGATCCCGGCCCGGTGAAAAAGCCCTCAGCCTTGGCGATCTCGCCTTCCGGTGGCAGCTCGCCCTTCAGGAACTGCCTCATCCAGAGTTCTCCCTGCTCACCGACCGCGTAGATGCCGGACAGCAGCTCGGCCATGCCTGCCGGGCGCGGGGGGCGGCGCCCGGCAACTGGCTGGAGCACCCATCCGCCCGAACGGGCCGCGAGTCGCAGCACCCCGGCCCAGTTCGCGATCCTCCCGATGCGCACGTGCCACGCGTCCTCGGTGAACGGGGCCGTCCGCCCGCCGGTGAGAGGGTTCGTGGCGGCGCCGATGTCCTTGATGACGTGCCGTTCCACGGCGTCACGGACCCAGCGCCCTTCCTGCGCTTCCTCGACAGCGGCCTCCCACCACTCCCACCCGCCGTCGAGCCGGTCCGCGAACGTGTCCATGCGCGCCAGACTTCCATGCACGATGCCGCACGCATCAAGAGGGCTCCGATCAGGCCGCCGCTTCGCCCGCCAGCTGCCTGCTCGAAGCCGAGCGCGCCGGAGCCCGGGCCTCCGTGGCTGCCCGAGCGCAGGCGGGGTGGCCCTCCGCCCGGCCGGGCTCAGCGGCGGCCCCGGCCCCACGCCGTCCTGTCCGCACGGGGCACCAGGCCGGCCCGCACCGAGGCCATCCGCTCCCGCACCGCATCGGTGGGTACGGTGCCGGGCGGCCCTGAGGGCGCGGGAGCGGCCTCGCCCCGGCACGCTGAGCAGAGGCCGCCCGCGAGGGCCTCCGGGCTGCCCGGTGCGCGGCACTCGCCGCACTCCAGGGCGAGCAGCGTCGTGCGCCGCTCGGGGGCGGGCCGGTGCGGCGGCAGCTTGTCGGTGAGCCGCCTGCGGAGCAGTGAGGCCGCGTGGTGCACGGGTGTGGGGAGCCCGTCGGTCAGGGCGTGCATCAGCTCGGCGGTCGTGGCACCCCGCTCGAACCACTCGCTGACCTGCGGCTCCAGGCTCGCGCACTCCGCCGCCGACAGGCTCAGCGAGGGCGCGGTGCGGCCCAGCGCGGCCAGCAGGACGAACGCCCGTGAGCGGGTCTGTGGCTGTGGGGTCTCCCGGGGTACGTCGCCCCGCGTGAACGCCGCCCACCACGCGTCGTCCCGCGCGGTCCTGGAGAAGAACGTCCGGGTGACCCAGAGCATGACCTCGTCGGTGGCGACGCACTCGCTGCCCCGGCGCAGATGCCCGGCGGCCTGGAGCCTGTTGAGCGCGGTCCGCAGCGCGCACTGCCCGTACGGGAGGACCTTGGCGAGCGTCTTCACGGAGATGTCGGAGCCGTCGGGAAGCCGGTCGATGTACGAGGCGATGGCGGCCTCCCGTGGCGGCAGGTGCCCGAAGTCGGCGGCGGCGCGGGGGCGTTGGTCCGGTGCGGATCGCTTGCCGTAGCCCGGGTTGACCATGGGGTGTGTGGAGCCCTGCGGGGGCAAGGGGGCAGCACTAAGCTGGGTGACAGTCATTTAGGTCGGGCCTTCGATCTAGGTGGTCAGACCCCTGTTTGGTGTTGGCGCACCGACGGGGGTCGTTCTGTCTGCACCCCGCACGCTAGAGCGTCGTCACGATCCGTGGCAAGCCGAGCACGAAAAGTCAACCCTTCGTGGCGAACGAGGGAGGGTGGGGGGGAAAGGACCCCTCCTTCCCTTCCTCTGAAAGAGCGCCCGGACTCCAGGACTTGAGCTCCGGGCACATGCCCACACGTGGCGCGCCCGGACGGATGACCTTCGCCGCGTACCCGGGCGTGGCGCGTCAGGAGATCGCCGGGACGACCGACGACGGCGCCCCGCGCCGGCTCAGCGCGTGGGCATCGCGTGGTGCGTCCCCTCGCCGACAGCCCTCAGCTTGTCGGGGTTGGCGACGTTGTGGAGGGCGGAGATCCGCCCCTCGGCGTCGAAGTCGAACGTCACCGTGGCGATCACCCGGTCCGGTGCGCTGAAGACCATGCCCGTCCCGCCGTTGATCTCGACCAGATCGGCACGCATGTCGGAGGGCTCGACGCCCTGGTACGAGACCGTTCCGATCGCCGCGAACCAGGCTGCCACCGTGGACGCTCCCACGACCGGACGCAGGGCCTGGCGGACCTTGCCCCCGCCGTCGGTCCACAGGGTGACGTCCGGGGACAGCAGCTCCATCAGGGAGTTCATGTCCCCGCCGGTCGCTGCGGCGAAGAACCGTTCCGTCGCGTCGCGCTGCCTGGCCCGGTCCGCCGTGAAGCGCGGGCGCCTGGCGCGGACGTGCTCGCGGGCGCGATGGGCGGCCTGCCGCACGGCGGCCTCCGAGCGCTCCACCGCGTCCGCGATCTCGGCGTGGCTGAAGTCGAAGACCTCCTTCAGCACGAACACCGCGCGTTCCAGAGGACTCAGGGTCTCCAGGACCACCAGCATCGCCATCGACACGGACTCCGCGTCCAGGACCGTGTCCGAGGCGTCCCCGCCGGTGAGGATGGGCTCGGGGAGCCACGGACCCACGTAGACCTCGCGTTTGTGCCGGGTCGAACGCAGGCGGTCCATCGCCAGGTGGGACACGATCCGCACCAGATACGCCTTGGGGTCGGCGACCTGGGAGCGGTCGGCGGCCGACCACTTGATCCAGGCGTCCTGCACCGCGTCCTCGGCATCGGCGGCGGAGCCGAGGAGGCGGTAGGCCACGGAGAACAACAGGCTCCGGTAGCGCTGGAACAGCTCCTGGTCGGTGTCCTGCTCGTTCATCGGTCCCCCCGGATCCTGGTGAAACGGCCGCCGCGCGGCCAGAACGCACCCGAGGCGGGCATCTTCTTCATACGGCCGTAGGTCGGCCAGGGCGACGCGGTCACCGTCTCCTTGTACCTGGCAGCCGCACGGCCTGTCAGGCAGATCCGCCGCGGGCTGTCGTCGGGCCGGGTGAACTGCACGACCGCGTCGTCACGGCCCAGGCTCACGGGCGTGTGGTAGTAGCCGAAGCGGAAGGGCTTGGGCTGCCTGCCCCGGAGCACCCGGACGATCGACAGGGCCGCGTGCACCCCGGTCGGCATCCCGCCCTGGCAGGTGCCGTGCATGACTCCGTACCCCTGGCGGATCGCCGCCGCGTCTCCCACCGCGTACACGTCCGGGTGCGACACCGACCGCAGCGCCGTGTCGGTGACGATGCGCCCGCGCTCGTCCACCTCCAGCCCGGCCGCCGCCGCCAGCGGTGACACCCGGGTGCCGCTCGTCCACAGGACCACGTCGGCGGCGATGTGCTCCCCGTCCGACGACACGACCGCGTCGGGCAGCACCTCGGCCACCTCCACCCCGCTGCGCACGGCCACGCCCAGCCGGTCGAGTGCCGCGTGCAGATGCGCTCCGGCCCTCGGGTTCATCGCGGCGCCCGGTTCGCCGCGCCCCACCAGGACGACATCGAGCTCCGGGTGCCGCTCGGCGATCTCCGCGGCCGACTCGACGCCCGTCAGTCCGCTGCCCGCGACGGCCACGGTGCCGCTGCCCAGCCGCGCCAGCCGGCCGGCCAGCGCCTGTGCTTCCTCGGGGCCGCTCAGGGTGAACGCGTGGTCCTCGACGCCCGGAACCGCCGCCGTGTCGGTGACGCCGCCCAGGGCGTAGACCAAGGTGTCGTAGGGCAGGACCCGGTCGTCGTCGATCCGCACGGTCCTCGCGTCCGCGTCCAACGCCGTGACCCAGCCGCGGACGAAGCGGGCCCCGGTTCCCTCCAGCATCTCCGGGACGCTCAGCTCCGCGACCTCCTGGCCTGTCGCCGTCATGTGCAGCCGCAGCCGCTCGGTGAAGCGTTCCTGCGCGCTCACGAGGGTGACGGTCGCCGGGGTCTTGATCCGCCCGGTCCTGGCGGCCAGTTGGACGGCCGCGGCCATGCCCGCGTACCCCGCGCCGAGGACGACGATGTGGTGGGGGGCCGTTTCCCGCGTCGTGTGCGTGTTCATCGCGTCCGCCTCTTCTCCGCTGCTTCCTGATGACGGCCACGAGACGCAAGCTCGCCCTCAATCTGTGACACGGAGGAATGTGACGTGCGTCATACGGGGTGACGGCTGCGCTGCTACGCGTGGATGCGGTCGAGCCCCAGCGGCGCGGGAGGCGGGAGAGGGGCCGCCGCCTCGGCGCGGAAGGACTGGAGGAGGTAGCCGACCAGCCTCCGGGACGCGGCCGGCGCGTCCTCGCCCGCTCCCGTCGTCGCCCCGCAGTTGGCCAGGATCAGCAGCGTGAAGTCCTGCACGTCGAAGTCCCGGCGCAACCGCCCGCAGTCCTTGGCCCGCCGGATCAGCAGGGCGAGCCCCTCCTCGGCGCGACGGCGCTCCTCGGCGTATCCGGCGTGGTCGGGGAACTGGGACAGGAACGCCTCCGTGAAGCCCCGCTCCGCCGCCTGCATCATGCAGACCTTCTCGACGACCGAGCAGAAGCCGCGCCAGGGATCTGGGTCGTCCAGCCCTTCGTCGAGGGCCGCGACGCAGTGGGTGAGCTGCTCGGAGAAGGCCTCGGACACCAGCGCGGCGCGCGTCGGGAACCGCCGGTAGAGCGTGGCGACCCCGACCTTCGCGCGCCGGGCGATCGCCGCCATGGGCACGTCGATCCCCTGGAGGGCGTACGCCTCGCGAGCTGCGGCGAGGATGCGCTCACGGTTCTCCCGGGCGTCGGAGCGCAGGGCCTCGGCGGGTTTCTGAGAGGTCTGATCAGGCATGTTTCTCACTTCGGTCCAAATGGAGGGTGCCATCCACTTACGCGTCTAGCGTGAGACGTATGGACGATATGCGCGCGGCGCTCTACGACAGCTACGGCCCTCCCGAGGTGCTCTACGAAGGCCGGGTCCCGGTCCCGGAACTCCGACAGGGCGAGGTGTTGGTCCGCGTCCACGCGCTGAGCGTCAACGGGGGCGAGCTGTACGGCCGGGCCGGCCGCGTCCGCCTGGTGACGGGCAGCCGCTTCCCCCTGCGTACAGGGATGGACTTCGCGGGTGAGATCGCCCGCGTGGACAGCGCGGTGAAGGGGCTGCGCGAGGGTGACCGGGTCTGGGGCCTCCTGGGCCGCACCTTCGGAAGCGCCGCCGAGTACGTCGCGGTCCGGCCGCGCCGGTTCTCCTACGCCCCCGCGAACATCTCGCTCGTCGAAGCCGCGTCGCTGCCCGCCGGGACGACCGCCATCACCGCGCTGGAGACCAAGGCCCGGCTGAAGGCGGGCGAGCGCCTGCTCGTGCGGGGCGCCGCCGGAGGGGTGGGCAGCGTCGCCGTACAGCTCGGCAAGGCGCTGGGGGCCCGTGTGACCGCCCTGGCCGGCGGGAAGAACCTCGACTTCGTGCGGGAGTTGGGAGCCGACGAGGCGTTCGACTACAGGACCACGGGGCCGGACGACCTGGGCCCCTTCGACGTCGTCCTGGACACCGTCGGCACCGACCACCGGGCCTTCCGGAAGCTCCTCGCCCCCGGCGGGCGCATGGTCTCCATCGCCTTCGACATCGACCACCCGGCCGCGAGCCTCTCCTATCTGCTCGCCTCCACCGCCCATGGATCACGCCGGGTCCGCTTCTTCAGCGGGAACCCGAAGCACGACCTCTTCGCGAAGCTTGCCGCCTACGTGGAGAGCGGCGCCATCCGCCCCGTCGTGGACACCGTCCACGAACTCTCCGGCATCGCCGCCGCTCACCGGGCGCTGGAGGCGGGGGGTGTGCGGGGGAAGCATGTGGTGCGGGTGGTGTGAGACGCCCCGCGTCACACACCCAGGCCGGCGTCCCGCGCGAGCAGTGCGGCCTGCACCCTGTTCTCGCACTCCAGCTTGGCCAGGATGCGGCTCACGTAGGTCTTCACCGTGGCCTCGCTCATGTGGATCCGCTGGCCGGCGTCCGCGTTGGACAGGCCCTCGCCCAGGAGGGCCAGGACGTCCCGTTCGCGGCCGGTCAGCTTCTCCAGCCTGCGGCGCGCGTCCTCCGCGCGCTGCGTGGTCCCGCCCGATGCCAGCGAGTCCACCACGTGCCGGGTGGCTCCGGGGGACAGGTACGCCTCCCCGGACGCCGCCGCCCGCACCGCACGCATGAGCTCAGCGGGCGCGGAGTCCTTCAGCAGGAAGCCGGCGCTTCCCTCGGTCAGGGCCCGCAGCACGTTGTGCCGTTCCCCGAACGTCGTCAGTATCAGCACCCGCACCCCGGGGACCGTCCGGCGCAGCTCCGTCAGGGCCGTCAGCCCGTCCATGACCGGCATCTGGATGTCGAGGAGTGCGACGTCGACCCGTTGCGAGCGGGCGACTTCGACGGCCTCGCGGCCGTTCGCCGCCTCGGCCACCACGTCGATGTCGTCGGCCGAGGACAGGATCATCCTGATGCCCGCCCGGATGAGCGGCTCGTCGTCCGTCACAAGAACCCTGATCACGACTCTCCTGAACGGTCCTGAGCGGTCAACTCTGCGGGCATCCGGCCCTCATCATCCCCGATCGCCCTGCCCGTCGGGCCGCGAGCCCGGGGCCCCTCAAGCCGTCTCGAAGGACTTCTTCTCGATCAGCTTGCCGTCCTTGAAGCAGAACCGGAAGACCGGCTCGGCGTCCCAGCTGCTGCCGAAGTCGGAGGAGAGGAGGGTGAGACACTTCGCGCCGTCGGGCACCGGAGGGGCGCCGTCTCCCGGGCCGGTGTTCAGGAACGAGTCGCCTTGCGGAAGGAGTTCGCGGACGGATTCCTCGGTCTGGCCGACCGTCACGGCGTCGTACTGCTCGGGGTCGATCATCGCCTTGTCCACCTCACGCACGAGGAAGACCCCCGCGACGACCACCACGATCACGAGCACAACGGCGACGAGCGCCACCACTCCGCACCCGATGGCTATGCCGTTGCCCCTCTTGGTCCTGTTCACTGCTTTGGCCAACTCCTTGGGGAGAGCGTTCCAGTCGATGACCGGATCACTGTCGCCCGCGGAGCCCGCCGGATTCTGCGCCCGAAAGTCGCTCTGCGCAGCGACGAACGTCGGCGTCGCGTCGCCTGGCGGCGGGCTCGGGAAGCCGTCACCCGACGACGTGTACGGCAGTACGCCCGCCAGCCGGAACCCGCCGTCCGCGGTGGGGCCCGCGTGCACCATGCCGCCGATGAGCCGGGCCCGCTCCTCAAGGCCGGTCAGACCCTGACGTCCGCTCGCCACACCGCCGCCCACGGGTACCGCCACCGGGCCGTTGGCGACCTCCACGACCAGCGAGTCCGGCTCGTAACGCAGCCCGATGGTGATCGGAGTTCCCGGAGCGTGCTTGTGGGCGTTGGTCAGCCCTTCCTGGACCACTCGGTAGGCCGCGTGGTCGGCGGTCGGAGCGAGCGGGCGCACCTCGCCCGAGCGCCGGATCTCCACGTCCGAACCGGCTCTACGGGAGGCCTCGGCCAGGCTGTCGATGCCCGCCACCCCACGTGACGGCGTCCCCGGTTCCTCACCGCCCGCGCCCTGAGCGCTCCCCCCGGTGCGCCCGGCGTCCTCGCCCGCCCGCAACACGCCGACGACGTCCCGCAGTTCGTGCATCGCGGCCACCGACGCCTCACGCAGCACGCCGACCGCCTCGCGCTGTTGTCCGGTCAGCTCGCGATCCACCTCCAGCGCGCCGGTGTGCACCGCGATCAGCGCGAGCTGATGGCCGAGGCTGTCGTGCATGTCCTGTGCGATGCGCTGACGTTCCAGCATCCTGGCCTGGCCGACGAGCATCACCCTCTCGCGCAGGAGCTGGGCGTTGTACTCGTGAAGTGTGTCGGTCAGTGTCCGGCGCTGCGACCAGTAACGGCCCGCGAGACCCGGTACGAGGATCGCGATCAGCAGGAACATCGCGGCGAGTGCCAGGATCGACCACGACGTGTTCGGTCCCGACAACATGCTCAGAGCCAGGGTGAGGCCGTAGGCCAGCCCGAAGGCTCCGCAGGCCCTGCCGAGGCCGTCGATGCGCCGCCCGGCGGACCAGGCGACGACGAGGAGCAGAGGCGCGAAACCGAAGAACGGCGCTGAGCCGGCACCGGTCGCCAGCAGCACGGAGGCGGGCAGCCCACGGCGCAGGAGCGACAGCAGACCGGCCGCCAGGCCGATGCCGATGGCCGGGAGCATGCCCTGGTCGTCCGCGAGCCCGGCGGCCACCGCGAGCAGCGTGAGGGCCAGGCTGAGAAGCGACTCGCCCACGATGCGCCCGGTGGGCCACATCCCTGGTGCGAAGAGAGCACGCCCCGGTACGGCAGACCAGGACGCCAGTCGCGCCCTCACCGCCGAGGGCTGCCGGGCTGGAGTTGCGGGGGCCAGGGAATCCACACGAGTCACACGCCCACGGTAGGGACCCGGGGAGGACACCGCTGTCACCGTTCGTCGCGGCGGCGTACGACGAAGGTCGCCGCCCTCGGTACGGCACCCGGCGATCCTTCCCGTGTCAAGGGACACGGACGCACCATCGGTTCGGGGGGTTGTCGTACTGATCTCGCGCCGAGGCGCTGGCAAGGTCGTCCATGAGAGATCGACCGGCCCGCACGGAGCAGGGCCTCGACCAGGGGGAAGAACCATGCTGAGCAAGCGCATCGCCGCCGCAGTCCTGTTCGCCGCCACACTGACCGGGGCCTTCGCTCCCGTGGCAGCGGCCCGGCAGCCCGATCCGGTGCAACGGCAGCTGGACGCGCTCGTCGAACGGGACGGAGTGCCGGGCGCCCTCGCGTACGACGGCAGGACGACACGTGTGGCGGGCGTCGCCGACCTGGAGTCCGGCCGGTCGATGGTCGACGAGCAGGGCCGGTTCCGGGTGGCCAGCAACACGAAGGCGTTCACCGCCGCAGCCGTCATGCGCCTGGTGGTCGACGGCCGGATACGGCTCGACGAGAGCGCGGGAACCTACGTGCCCCAGCTTGTCGGACGCGGGATCACCGTACGCCAGTTGCTCAAGCAGAGGACCGGGCTCCCGGAGTACACCGCACTTGTCGACTGGACCCTGCCGCCCGGCACGTCCGAGGACTATCTGGGGCTCGCGCTCCGGGCGGAGCCCGCGTTCGAGCCCGGCGCCGACTGGGGTTACTCGAACACCAACTACCTGGTGCTCGGCATGGTGATCGACAAGGTGGCCGGGGTCGACTTCCGCACCTACATCGAGCGCACCGTTCTGCGACCGCTGCACCTGGACGACACCTACTGGCCCGCGCCGGGCGAACTGGACCTGCGCGGACCGCACGCCCGCAACTACGGCTTCCACCCGGCACACCCGGAGGCCGGGCGGGTGGACGTGACGGAGCTGCCGGGCTACGAGTTCGGAGCATCCGGCGGGCTCGTCTCCACACCCGAGGACCTCAACGCCTTCTGGGACGGCCTGTTCGGCGGCCGGCTCCTCCCTGGCTGGGCAACGCGCCTGATGACCCGCGACACCAGCGACGTCAGCGGCCGTGACGTCTACCCGGCGGGCAGCCGCTACGGCTACGGCGTCGCCTCGATCCCGCTCAGCTGCGGCGGCGTCTACTGGGGCCACGGCGGTGATCTGCCCGGCGACTCGGTAGGCGGCGGCCGGGCAATGGGCCACCGCGGCACCGTGACCGTCTACACCACGACGTGGGCGGCCGAAGGCACGAGCCTGCGCCACCTCCAGGGGGCGGTCGACGCGGCCCTGTGCGCCGGGGGCCGCTGAGGCTTCGGGCCGACTCGCCGCGGCAGGCTGCTCCGTACTTTCCGGCCGGTCACAGCGGCAGCCACGGCATCGCACTTCGCTGCGACGCCGGGCGCTGATCCACCGGGATGTGCGGGTCAGTCCGTCGGCGTGCCTGCCCTCGGCCCCCACGCGGCGCGCGTCGGGGCGGGACGGCCGTTCCCCTGGCCACCGGGGGGATACCAGCGGTCTACGGGCGCTTGAGGCCCGAAACGAAGGCGGTCCAGGCGGCGGTCCGGAACACGAGCGCCGGGCCGTCGGTGACCTTGGAGTCGCGTACGGGGACGATGTGGGGGACGCCGTCGGCGACTTCGAGGCAGTCGCCGCCGTCACCGCCGCTGTACGTGGACTTGCGCCAGGTGGCGATCTCCAGGCAGTCGCCGCCACTTGCGCCGCTGTACGAGGACTTGTGCCAGGTCGCCGTGGAGAGGTCGTAGTCAGAACTGCTGATCTTCATGGTCGTAATCCTCCGCCACCGATTGGATCAGGGCCAGGGACGCTTCCGGTGACAAGGCGCTGGCCACCACAAGATCGTAGGTCAGTTCGTACCGGCTGACCGTCGCTGGATCGTCCTGCAACTGCCCTGTTCCCAGGCCCTGTAGGTAGGCAAGCGGAGGCGCGCCCGAAAACGACATCAGTTTCAGAGGGCCTTCCAGTGCCATGTGTGCACCGGCGGAGAAGGGCAGGACCTGCACAATCACGCGGTGCCGCGCGGCCAGTGCGGTGATGTGACGGAGGGCCGCAGCCATCACGGCCCCGCCACCCTTGTGGCGGCGTAGGACAGCTTCGTCGAGCACCACCCAAACCAGGGGCGTTGTTGGATCGGTAAGTAGCTGTCCTCGCTCCAACCTGGCCGCTACCAGCTCGTCGATGGCCTCCTCGGTGGCGGTTGGCAGGCCGCCCCGGAACACCGCCCGCGCATAGGCTTCGGTCTGTAACAGGCCCGGGATCAGCAGGGGGGCGTACTCCCTGATGGTGGTTGCCTCGCGCTCCGCCTCCGCAGCCTCCGCGAAGTGGTCCGGGTACTTCGACTTCTTCAGCGCCGCGCAGTTCCGTACGAAGAAGCCGGACGCGTCCAGCACCTCGTCCAGCTTCTGGGCCTGGTCCAACTGCATGCGGCGCGTACCGGACTCCAGCTGGCCGATGAATGAGCCGCTGACGAACAGCGGGGCGCCGAGGTCCTCCTGCGAGAGGCCGGCCGCCTCCCTGCGGTGGCGGAGCTCGGCCCCGAGGAGGGCGCGGGGTGAGGAGGAGGGATCGAGCTTCTTGGGTCCGGGCAAGGCGACTCCCTGTTGCACACGTCCGGGTGTTGGAACTGCACCTCTTCCACGGTAGCGGGGAATTGGACACGCTGAGTAGGCATAGCCACTACTCAGCGTGGAAATGGGGAAGATCATGATGACGGCTACGGAACGGCGCAAAGAGGCAGCGGGCAGAGTGCGGGCCGCGGAGGACGCGGTGGAGCGGCTGAGAGCCGGTCTCGCGGGGGTCGGCGTCAAGCTGCCTTCGCTGCGGATCGACCCGGTGTCGTTCGCGGGGAACGAGCCCAACCCGCTCGTGGACCTCGGCCGGTGCTCGATCGAGACGGCGCTGCGGCTGAGTGTTCAGCTGGAAGCGGCGGCGGCACATGACAGTTGAAGGACCGGAACCGTGTACGCCGGAGCCCGGGACGTTCGCGGTGGACGGCCGTGACGGCAGGGTGGGCCGGGTGATGGGCCGTGTCGGCCCGTACGTACAGCTGCGCCCGCCGGGCGGCGGCCCGGAGTGGGAATGCCCGCCGGAGGCCGTCCGGCCGGCCCCTCCGGGGCTCGTCCTCCGGGCGCGGGTGACGGAGATCAACCGGGAGGGGCGGCTGCCCTGAGGAGTGCACCCCGGCGGGGTCAGGGCCGGGGGAGCGCCGTGGGTGCCGGCCGCCGCTCCCGGTCGGTGACGAGCCGCTGGTGGAGTACCGCGAAGGCGGTGTGCGCGGGCGGCAGCGTCAGGACACCGGCGAGCAGCAGGGCGACGGCGATCGGCGCGAGCAGCCCGGCGACGTACGCGGCGTAGGTGTTGTCCGGGCCCTGGTCCAGGAAGAGCGAGACCGTGCCGGAGCGCAGGGGCCGGGCGGCCTGGTGGAGCAGCAGGTACGCGCTGACGGTGAGCGCGGCCAGGGGGAGTGCGACGGCCACGGTGCGGAACCAGGCGGCTGCCCCGCCCCACACCAGCGACCAGGACCGGCGCAGCGCGGCCAGGGGCGGGAGCTTCTCCGTCGCGGCGACGGCCGGGGCCAGGGTCCAGCCGAGCCGGAGCAGCAGCGCGATGGCCGCTCCCAGCAGCGGTGGTCCGTAACGCAGCAGGGCGAACAGGCCGGGGTACTCCCACTTCGGCACGATCACGGTGTGTTCCCTGAACAGGGTGGTGGTGAATGCCTCCTCCACCAGGACTCCGATCACCACGGGGGCCCACACCAGCAGTCCGCGCAGCGCGTACACGCCGAGGACCGCGCGGAAACGGCCGTGGGCCCGGACGGCGGCGGTCTGGATCGCGGCGCATCCGAGGTGCAGCAGCAGGATCAGGAACGGCAGACAGACGAGCAGGATGAGCCAGAGGGTGTTCACGCGGCTGCCCTCGGGGGCGTAGGAATCCTCGTCGACGCGGGCCTGTAGCGCGCCCTGGCGCATCTCGGTGAACTCGGGCCAGGCTGCGGCGAACCCCACGGCCGTCACCAGCAGCCCGCCCAGCCCGGCCGCCCCCGCGACGCCTGCCGCCCGTCCGAACAGGCGGCGTCCGTCGCGCCGCAGGACGGCGAACGCGGTGCGGACGACGCCGCGCCCCTCGTCCGCGGGCCGTTCCCGGCGGGGGACACCGTCCTCGGTCGCGGGGCCCTTCGTCATGTCTATCGCCTCTTACCGCCCGGTCGCGCTGCACGATGGTCAGGATCAACGTCCTGAGAGTGTGATGCGGACGGACGGCGGGGCGGTTCCCCGCAGGGGAAGGGCAGCCGGCACGGTGAGCGGGTCGGGTGGTCAGAACCAGGGGGCCGCCGCCTCCCGCAGTGCTCGGACGGACTCGGAGAGCGAGGCGACCGAGGCCAGTGCGCCGGACACCGTGAAGATCGCGTTCCGCACGCGGCCCTGACCGGCTTCGTCGGTGCTGGGGAGCGCGTCCTCGACCTCGGCGAGCGCCGACTCCGCGGCTGTTCCCTCGGCGGAGGACAGCTCGGCCGGATCCAGGGCGCGGACCTGGCGGCGCAGGACCTCGACGGCCTCGCGCAGCCGCAGGACCTCGGCGGATTCCCCCTCGGCCCCGGCCGCCCCTCCGGCGTGGCTCACGTACTCGGCGGTGCTGTTGTCGCCAGTCTGGGCGTTCCCCGTGAACGTGCCGCTCACATGGATTCCGCGCCCTTCTCCGGCCTGTGCGTCCGTCATCGTGTCGACTCCCTCAGCTGGAACCCGTGGAGCCGCCGGCCGGACCGACCTGCGGCTGCGGTGTGGTGATCGTCTGGTGGTTGGCCCGGGCGTGGTCGCCCGTCTGGACGTTCCCGTTGACCGTTCCGTTGACGTGCACGGAGCGGTCGAAGAGGACGGTGGTGCGGGCGTCGAACTCGCTCGTGCTGTAGCCCGCGTCGCTCAGGCTGTTGCGTACCGCCGTGACCGTCCTGGTCTGGATGCTCTTCAGGAACCGCCGAACGTCCATCTCCTGGAAGAGCTGCTGGAACTGGGGCTCCGCCGCCAGCTCGCGGATCGAGTAGGCGGGGCCGTGGTCGACCGGGCGGTCCGTCTTGCACATGCGGTCGTACCAGATCCTGGACTGCGCGGTGCGGGTGGCCGTGCGCGAGGGCGCCGTGAGGTCGTTCGGGGCGTCGGCGACCACGGAGAACATCGAAGCCGTCGCCGCACGGACCAGATCGGCCCAGTCCCCGGCGTTCTTCGGCGGGAGGATGTCGTCGATGGAGTGGTAGAAACGGGCGATCGGCGGGAGCAGGAAGGCCCGCGACTCCAGGAACAGCAGGCCGCCCTGCATCTGCACGCGGCTGAAGACCGTGAGCACCACCTCGTCGCCCCAACTGCCCACCCGGACCGTCAGGTAGTGGCGCAACCGCTCCTCGGCGAACAGGTCGAGGCTGTCCGGCCACCAGGTCGCGGGCGGCTGCGCGTCCGGTGGGGTGCGGAGCAGCGCGGCGGCCTCGGCGCGGGCCTCGGGGGCGAGGTCGTGGAAGGGGGTACCGGGAGAGGTGCCGCTCCAGTCCCGGGAGGGGCCGAGCCGCTTGCCGCTCTTCATGACGTTGTCGTCCACCTGGAGCCCGCGCAGCCGGTCGCCCGGGTAGGTCACGCCCTCGCCGAACCGGCGCAGTTCGCTGCGTATCCGCGCGTGGACCTCGGGCACGGTGAACGCGGCGCGACGGCCGGCGGCGCCGTGGTCCCGCTTCATGAGGTCCGGTACGAGCTCGATGGCGAACGACCAGTGGTCCAGCTCGATGCCTGCTCCGACGAAGGGGGCGTAGTCGCTGTACACGACATCGGGGTCGGCCTGCTGTTCACGGATCTCGCCGAGCCTGCGGGCGATCGCGGGAGGGTCGGAGACCTCCACGCTCCGCCCGATGGCCAGGAGGTACAGGCGGTGCTCCGTGCGGTACCGGTAGACCGTGGCGATGGCGGCCCAGCCCGCCAGGACCACCGAGGCGGCCAAGAGGTGCTTGCCCCCGCCGGGCAAGCCGCCGGTCAGGAGCATGAAGGCGTTGAAGGACAGACTCACCGCCCGCCACAGCACCCAGACGAGGACGAGCAGCAGCAGGAACGTGACGACGCCCTGCCCCGAGCGGGACCTCGGATCGGCGTCCGGCCGGTCGCGCCCGGCCATCGTGGACTTCAGCGCGCGCCAGACCGTGCGCAGCAGCCCCACGAACAGGACCAGCAGGGGCGGGACGATCGCCCCGGTGACGCTGAGCGGAAGCAGCAGCACGGGCAGCGCCAGCATCAGCTTGGCGCGGGTGGAGACCTCCTTGCGCGCGACGAAGCACTCCTTGAGGACCGCCGCCAGATCCACCCCGTACGACGGCGGGGGCAGACGGTGCGGGTTCTCGGCGAGCTCCTTGACCACGGCGTTCCTGAACCGGCGGTCCAGATGGGCGGCGCCGCGCAGATAGGCCGTGGCGTTGCCGGGCCGGTTCCCGGCCTGGGAGCGGACCAGCTCCCACAGGCGGCTGCCGGGGCCGGGAGGCGGAGGCGTCGGCGGCACCGGTGCGGGGGGCGGCGGGGGCGGTGGGCCCTGGGGATCGGTCATGGCGGGAGGCGGCTTTCCGTCGGGACGAAGGAGAAAGAGCGCGGTACCGGCGGGACGTGACCCGTCGTCAGAGCTGTGCCGTGTCGCGTTCCGGCAGCCCGTAGCGATCGGAGATCGGCGTCCAGAGCGAGAGGAAGTCCTGCTTGGCCTCGGTGGCGAGTTCACTGCTGCGCACGCCCTGCCGGTACGAGGCGGTGCGGGGGACCGAGCCGGGGGAGCAGCCCCGCGCGTCGTGGGCCCAGTCCGCGAACGCCCGGTCGGCGTCGGCCGAGTGCTGCCATCCCGTACGGAGGCTGCGCGCCGCGGGCGGCCCGGACGGGAGCTCGCCCAGGTCGAGTTCGGCGAGGCCGGTGATCAGTTCCTCGCGGCGGACGGCGGCGGCGTCCAGGGCCGTGCCCGCGTCGGCGACGGAGCTCTCCGAGGCACACGCCTCCACGGCGTTGACGGCGTCGATGACCTGCTGGCGGTCCGACTCGCTGCGCTCCAGGAGCGCGTCGACGGCCGTGGCCTGTTCCTCGGCCGTCGCGGTGGACGGGCCGGACGGCCCGGCGGCGCCGGAGGCGGTGGAGCCTTCGACGGCCGGTGCCGGCGAACCGGAGACGGAGGGGGCGGCGGAGTGACCGGCCTCGGGAGGGGAGGGGCGGACGGCATGGGCGGTGACGAGGACCACGGCGGCGAAAGCCAGCCCGCCGCCGACGGCCAGCAGGACGTGCTTCTTCGGGAACGTGCGACGGCCCGGGTCGGGTGCGGGTCCCGGTCCGGGGTCCGGTGCGGGTCCCTGGCCGGGGTCGGCTCCAGGGGCCGGCTCGCCCGGAGGCCCCTGCGGGTCCGCCGAGGCGCGTACCCAGCCGCCCGCGCCCCCGCGCGCGTGCTCGTCCCAGCGCATCGGTCCATTGCTGTGGTTCTCGCTCACATGGGCCCCCCGCCACTGCAAGAAGGGCAACCATCCCACGTACCCATGGCACATCCAACGGGGCGTTGTGATGTGGCCGAAGAGCGCTCCCCGGGGGCCGGTCTTCGGCCACGCACAGCGGAACGGCGGGGGACAGCGCCCGTGGTTCGCCGGGCGGACCCCCGCCTCTGTGTCGACTGCCCGCGCTTTCCCGAGGAGCGCGCGGGGACACCTGGCGATAGGTCACTGCGAGCGTCACACGATCGTGGGACGCTGGGGGAAGCGGCGGAACGCCGCGCAGAAGTCGATCTACGCTCCCACGCAAGGCCACAGGAGGAGGGACCTGCGATGACCGCCGCGATGGTCGAAAGCGATCAGGGCTCTGAAGGCCGCCCGTGGGACTACCTGCTGCGCACCTGGCAGGAACTGGACGTGCCCGAGGGGTGGCGCGCCGAGATCGACGAAGGGCAGATCGTCTTGGTACCGCCGCCTCACGCGCACCACAACGGCATCGCCGAGATGGTGCAGCGTGTTCTGTACCGGGGCCTCCCCGATGAGCTGGGGATCTACCAGACGCTCGGTGTGCACGTCGCGCCTCTCGACAAGCTGTACGTCCCGGACCTGGTGGTGATGCCGAGAGAGCTGATCGCGGCCGCCGACCCGGAGACCAGCGACCCGATGGACGCGTCGGAAGCCCTGCTGATCGTCGAGATCACCTCCCGGGGGAACGCCCGGGAGGACAGGACGAAGAAGTACCGCGCCTATGCGCGGGCCGGGATCCCGGTGTATCTGCTGCTGGACAGGTTCGACACGCGTGGTGCGATGGCGACTCTGTTCACCGAGCCGAACGAGGACGGGACGTACAAGCGCTCCGACCCCGTGCCCTTCGGAAAGCCGCTCCTGCTGCCGGAGCCCTTCGACGTCACCCTGCCCACGGCGGATTTCCCGGTCTGAGCGCACCTGGCACACACCGCACACACTGACGGCGGGGCCGGCTCCTCGAGGGAAGCCGACCCCGCTTCTGTGCGCGTGCGTCGCGTACTCAGATGCGGTAGCTGTCGTAATAGGTGCCGACCTGGGCGTGGTAGCCCGGGTCACCCGCATGCTTGTGCTTGTCGAACTCCGGGGAGTCCTTGATCTGGTCCTTGGTCAGGTCGACGAATATCGTCCTGTGCTCGGTGTCGATCCCCTTGACCGTGCCCGCGGGGAGCAGGACGCTCTTTCCGAAGATCCAGACACCGGTGTCGACGACGATGTAGGCGGAACCCACCTCGTCGGAGTGCTTGTCGACCTTGCCGATGCTTCCGTCCGTCGCCTCGACCGAGAATCCGGTCAGGTCGGCGCCCGCGGTGTGACCGCTCGTAGGCTGGTAGCCCCACAGGTTGTCGCTCATATCTGGCTCCTTCCTCGACGGTTCATTCGGCGCGGCAAAATCCCCTTGTGAAGGGGGCTTTTCGCCGCTCACTCAACGGCTTCCCCGGCATTTTCGGTCCACACATGGCACTTTCGGAGAAATACGGAAAACGCGGGTGGCGCAGGGCTCGAAAGCCCTGCGCCACCCGCGTTTGCTGCTGGTCAGGCCGTTTTACCAGCGGTACCACCGGCCGCGCTTACCACCGCTGGCCGCCGGCCGGACGAAGAACCCGATAAGCCAGACCACAAGGACGATCACGGCGATCCACCAGAGTGCCTTGAGTGCGAAACCGGCACCGAAAAGGATCAGGGCGAGCAGAAGAACGAGAAGCAGGGGAACCATTGTTATCAACCTCCGAGACCTCTGGTGCCCGGCGATCCTTTTCCTACACACACGTGTTCGTGAGGAAAATTTCTGGGACTTTCCGTGACCACGCGATCACGGCGAGCGGCTTGCTCAGACCCCCGCGGGTTCCTTCGCCGAGGTGCCGCCCGACGGGGCGGCCGGACCGGTGGCGGCGACCGTGGAGGGGACGGGCTCCTGGGAGACGTTGAACTCCGCCAGCAGCGCCTTGCTGAAGCCGAAGAAGTACGTGGCGACGAAGCCCGCCACATAGCCGACGAGCAGACCGCCGGCGTAGATGGCGATCGTGGAGCCGAGTCCGTGGTTGCCGTCCAGGAGCGGGAACAGCGCCCAGCCGGACGGGCCGATGGCCGTGGACCCGACGGAGTCGCCGAGCTGGTTGAACAGCCCCACGAACCCGCCGCCGAACGCGCCGCCCACACAGGCCGTGACGAACGGGCGGCCCAGCGGGAGCGAGACGCCGTAGATCAGCGGCTCGCCGACGCCCAGGAGGCCTGCGGGCATGGCGGACCTGATGGTCTTGCGGATCGACTCGTTGCGCGGGAGGCGGAGGTAGACCGCGGCCGCCGCGCCGACCTGGCCGGCACCGGCCATGGCGAGGATCGGGAGCAGGACCGTGAAGCCCTGCTGCTCGATCAGGGTCGTGTGGATCGGGATCAGGGCCTGGTGCAGGCCCAGCATCACCAGCGGCAGGAAGAAGCCGCCGAGGAGGAAGCCGGCGCCCGCGCCGCCCGTGGAGAGCAGCCAGTCGGCGAAGGTGCCGATGGCGGAGGAGACCTCACCGGCCACGTACATCAGGCCGAAGATCGTGACGAGGCCGGAGATCAGCACCGTGAGCGTCGGGGTCACGAGGACGTCCAGCGCCTCGGGCACCCAGCGGCGGCACCACTTCTCGACGTACACCGCGAGGACCGCCGCACCGAGCGCGCCGAGGACGCCACCCTGACCGGGGGAGAGGGTCTGGCCGAAGGCGTCGATGTTCGCGACACCGGGGAAGACGATGATCGCCGCGACCGCGCCGCCGAGGATCGGCGTGCCGCCGAACTCCTTCGCGGTGTTGTAGCCCACGAAGACCGCGATGAGCGCCATGAAACCGGAGGCCATCGCCGCCAGGGCGGGGGTGACCGAGGTGAGCCAGCCGAGGTTCACCAGCAGGCCGTTGAGGCCGGCGATGATGCCGCAGCCGATCAGGGCGGGGATCAGCGGGACGAAGATGTTCGCGATCCTGCGCAGGAAGAGCTTGAACGGGGTGGCGTTCTTCGCCTTCTGCTGCGCCTTGAGGGCCGCGCCCTTGCCGGCCAGTTCCTCGGCGGTACGGGCGGCGGGAGCCTCGGACGCGCGGCCCTCCTCGACCAGTTGCTCGAACTCCGGGGTGACCCGGGCGACGGTGCCCGGGCCGAGGACGATCTGGTAGGTGTCGTCCTCGACCACGCCCATGACGGCGGGGACCGCCTTCAGGGCCTCGTCGTCGACGAGCGAGCGGTCGTGCAGGCCCAGCCGGAGCCGGGTCATGCAGTGGGCGATCGAGCTGACGTTCGCGGCGCCACCGACAAGCGGCAGGATCGCGGCGGCGGTGGCGCGGTTCTTGTCTTCAGTAGCCATGGTGCGTGGTGCCTTGCTGTGCGGGGAGTGGTGCCTCAGGTGGTGCGGACGGCCGCGAGTGCGGCGCGGAGGTGGCCGTGGGAATCGGCCAGGAGCGTGGCGGCGGTGGGTCCGTCGACCCCGCCGAGGATGGTGAGGATGGCGTTCTTCACCTCGCCGTCGGTGGCGGCGAGCGCCTCCTCGATCTCCTGGTCACCGGCGCCGGTGGCCAGGGAGACGATCCGGCGGGAGCGGGCGCGCAGCTTCTCGTTGGAGGCGCGTACGTCGACCATGAGGTTTCCGTACGTCTTGCCGAGCCGGATCATCGTGATCGTCGATAGCATGTTGAGGACGAGCTTCTGGGCCGTGCCCGCCTTGAGGCGGGTGGAGCCGGTGAGCAGCTCGGGGCCGACGACGATCTCCAGGCCGTGTTCGGCGGCGGCGGCGAGCGCGGAGTCGGCGTTGCAGGAGAGGCCGAGGGTGAGCGCGCCCTTCGCGCGGGCGTGCTCGACGGCCCCGATGGCGTAGGGGGTGCGGCCGGAGGCGGAGATGCCGACCACGGTGTCGTCGGCGGTGAGGCCGAGCTCGTCCAGGTCGGCCGCGGCCAGTTCCTTGCTGTCCTCGGCGCCCTCGACGGCCTTGACCATGGCGGAGGGGCCGCCCGCGATCAGGCCGACGACCTCGGCCGGGTCGGTGTTGAAGGTGGGCGGGCACTCGCTGGCGTCGAGCACGCCGAGGCGGCCCGCCGTGCCCGCGCCCGCGTAGATCAGCCGGCCGCCGCGCGCCATGCGTTCGGCGGTGGCGTCGATCGCGGCGGCGATCTGGGGCAGCTTCTCCGCGACGGCGGCGGGGACCGTGGTGTCCTCGCCGTTCATGATGCGGGCTATCTCCTGGGTGGGCAGCTGGTCGATCTCGGCGAGCTCCGGCCGGAACGCCTCGGTGGTGAGGGTGGCGAGCTCGGCGCGCAGTTCGCCGTAGCCGCCGGGGGTGGCGGCGTCGGCGTCGGTGGTGGAGGACATGGACAGCGGCTCTGCTTTCTCGTGCTCGTACGGCTCCGCGGGTGCGGGTGCGGGGTGGGTCGGGGTGGCTGCGGCCTGGTCAGCGGCTGCGCGGGGTGTGGCGGTGGGCGAGTGCCTCGTACGAGGCGGAGAGAGCCGGTGCGGCCGTCTCGTAGGTCCGCTGGGCGACGCCTATGAACAGGCAGTCCACGACGAGGAGCTGACTCGTGCGGCTCGACATGGCGGCGGGCCGCAGCTCGCTCTCCCGGGCGGTGGAGGTGGTCAGGACGTGGTCGGCGTACTGCGAGACCGGTCCGTCGGGGCGGCCGGTGATCGCGATCGTGGTCGCGCCGCGGTCGAAGGCGACCCGGAGCGGCTCGATGACGTCACCCGTGGAACCGGAGTGGGTGATCGCGATGGCCACGTCACCGGAGCGGAGCTGCACGGCGTTGGTCACCGCGAGGTGCGGGTCCATGTGGGCGTGGGCTATCAGTCCGATGCGGAGCAGCTTCTGCGCCAGGTCCTGACCGACCAGCGAGGACGCCCCGACGCCGTAGATGTCGATGCGGCGGGCGGTCGACGCGGCGGCGACCGCGGCCCCGAGCTGCACGGTGTCGAGTCCGGCGGCGGTGTCGGCGAGGGTCTGCTGCTCGTCGTAGGCCAGCTTCGCGACGACGTCCGCGATCGGGTCGTCGACCGCGATGTCGGCGGTGACGGCGGGTGCCCGGCCGGACTGCTGGTGCGCGGCGAGCCCGGCGAGCGCGAGGCGCAGATCCCGGTAGCCGGGATAGCCGAGCAGGCGGGCGGTGCGGACGACGGTCGCCTCGCTGGTGCCGGTGAGCTCGGCGAGACCGGTGACGGTGAGGGCGGCACACCCGGCGGGGTCACCCGCGACCGCTTCGGCGACCAGCTGCATCGAGCGGGTCATGGAGGGCGCGAGGGTCCGCACCTTGGCAGCCAGGGCCGCAGGGGCGGGCGGCGAGTCCACGTTGAAACTTTCCTTCACGTCATTGGTCACACATGAAAGATATTTTCACCGGGAAAGCCCGTCAACCCCCCTTTGGTCCCTACCTCTGAAGGATCAGCCGGACGCCCGCGGCGGCAGGGGACAATGGGGTCATGGAGCTGAACCGCCTGGAACAGGAGCTGCACACCGCGCGTGCGCTCGTGATGGCCGACCTCGTCGCGGGAGACGTCGCCGAGGCCGGGATCGTCTCGATGGTCGAGGACGCGGTGACCCACCGGCGGTGGTGGGTCGAGCAGTGGCCCGAAGGCGTGTCCTTCGTCACCGGGCTCGTGGCGCAGGACGTCCAGGACGCCCTGCTGGAGCAGTACGGCCGCTGGCCCCTGTGCCCGGTGTGCACGGAGGAGGGACCGCACGCGCTGGACGTCGAGCCGGAGCTCGGCCCCGACCCGCACTGGGTCTGCACGAAGGCCACGGTGTCCGTCGCCCCCGTCGGTTCGCTGGCCGGGGCGCTCGGCCGGTGACCGTCTACATCGATCCGCCGACCTGGCCGGGGCACGGGCGGATGTGGTCCCACCTGGTCAGCGACGTGTCGTTCGAGGAACTGCACGCCTTCGCCGCCACGATCGGCTGCCCGCCCCGCGCCTTCGAGCGCGACCACTACGACGTGCCCGAGGCGCACTACGCCGACGCGGTGCGCGCCGGTGCGCGGGAGGTCGGGTCGAAGGAGATCGTGCGCCTGCTCACCGAGGCGGGGCTGCGGCGGCCGAAGGGGCGGCCTGCCCCGCGCTGACGGGCACCGCCCTGCCGTCAGGGCGGTGCAACCTGCGGCACGGCCCGCCGCACTTACCGGGTGAGACCCAGAACCCGGAAGGACCCCCGCATGCCCGAGCTCACCCGCCGGTCGCTTCTCCGCTCCACCGCCGCCCTGGCGGCCCTGCCGGCCGTCCTGCTCACCCCACGGCCCGCGACGGCGCAGGCAGGGGGCTCCGACGCCCCACCCACCTGGTCGGCCCAGCCGCTGCCGTTCACCGACGCCACTCCCGTCGGTGCCGTGAACATGGGGCAGGGCCGCACCTGGGCCGCCGGATTCACCCTGCGCCTGGAGGGCAAGGTGACCCGCTTCACCCCGGTGGTGGCGGAACGCGCGACCGCCGACGGGGCGTGGACCCCCGTCGAAGCCGCCACGGAAGCCGCCTCCACCGTGAGCAGCCGGGTCAACGCGATCGACGCCGCAGGCCCCGGTGACGTGTGGTTGGTGGGGGACGACGCCTCGGCCCTCGACGGACGGATCCACACCCAGCACTACGACGGCGCCCGGTGGAGCGTCGTCCCGGCGGGCCTGCCGGAGAAGGCCGAATCCGCGGCGCTGCTGGACGTGGACACCGGGTCCGGCGGCACCTGGGCCGTGGGCGTCGCGCAGATCGAGGTGTCGCGTACGTGGAACGAGGAGAAGGGCGTCTGGATCACCGAGTCGAGGCAGGCGGGGATCGCCAGGCACTTCGACGGGACCGCGTGGCGTGACATGCCGCTGCCCGACCTGCCGGGCGACCTCTGGTATCTGAACGCGGTGCAGGCCGTCTCCGCCGACGACGTCTGGGCCGCCGGCTACGACGGCGACAGCGGACGGCCGCTCCTGATGCACCACGACGGCACGTCCTGGCGGAAGGTCACCGCTCCCGGTGTGACGGACCGGCCCGGACACGCGCAGGGACTCGCCGTCACCCCCGGGGGCGAGGTCTGGCTGGTGGGCGAGGACTGGTCCCCGGCCGACGGAACGACCCGGGCCCTCGTGGCGCGTCACGACGGCACGAAGTGGCGCAGGACGGCGGTCCCCGACATCCGGGCGCGGCTCTTCGGCGTGACCCCGGTCCCGGGGCGCGGCATCGTCGTCGTCGGCCAGACGCTGGGCGAGCGGCGCGAGGCGATCGCCTGGCAGTGGGACCCGGCCGTCGAGGGGGGCGTGAACGGTACGGCCGGGGGCCGGTGGACGATGCTGGGGCTGCCGCAGCCCGCGGGGACGGGGCTGCCGGAGACCACGGAGAACACGGCGCGCGCCGTGGTCGCCGACCGTGGCGGACTCACCGTTCTCGGCACGTCGGTGGCCCTCGGTTCGGAGCCCCAGCCGTTCGCGGCGGTCCGGAGAGGCGGGCGATGAGCCGGGGGTGCGCCCGGCCCCGGTGATCCGGGGTGAGCCCTCGGCCCTGCTGTGCCCGCCTGAGTGAGCCCGGCCCGAGCGATCCGGGGGTGAGCCCGCCTCCGCTGTTCCGGCGGGTGAGCCCGGCCCTGGCGGGGCCTCGCTCAGGCCCTGTCCGCGCTACGGGCCGGGTCGAGGGGTGACGGCGCCGCTTCGCGGTCCTTGCCGCCCGTGCCGGTCGTCGTGGACGTCGCCGTGGCGACCAGCCGCGACGGGGTGCCGTCCCCGCGCAGCCGCAGGGAGACCGTCACGGCGGCCAGCCCGACCAGCAGCATCGCGGCGCCCGCCCAGGCGGTGGCCTGGAAGCCGAAGTCCGCGTCGATCACCGTGCCGCCCAGCCACGGACCGCTCGTGTTGCCCAGGTTGAACGCGGCCGTGGTCGTCGCTCCCGCCAGCGTGGGGGCGGCGCCCGCCACGTTGAACATCCGGGCGTTGAGCGCCGGTGCCGTGTAGAACGCGGACAGCCCGAGCAGGAACGCCAGGCCCACCACCGCGACCTGGCTCGACGCGAACAGGGCCAGCGCCACCAGGAAGACGGTCGAGGCGCCGATGCCGCTCAGCAGCACACCGAAGAGATGCGCGTCCGCGACCCGGCCGCCGATCGTCGTACCGATCAGCGCACCGGCGCCGAAGAGCGCGAGCACCCACGGCACCCAGCCCGAACTCAGCCCCGCCACGTCCGTCAGCAGCGGCGCGAGATAGCTGAACGCGCAGAACACCCCGCCCGCGGCGAGCGCGGTGATCACGATCGACAGCCACACCTGGCGGTCCTTGTAGATCGCCAGCTCACGCTTGAGCTGTGGCTTCTCGTCCGGCAGCGGGATGCGCGGGATGCGGGTGACGACGCCCACCAGGGCGACGGCGGACGCCGCGCCCACCGCCCAGAACGCCGAGCGCCAGCCGAAGCTCTCGCCGAGGAACGCGCCGAGCGGTACGCCCAGCACGTTGGCGATCGACAGCCCGCCGATCATCACGGCCATCGCCCTGGCACGGGCGTTCACCGGCACCATCGCGATGGCCACGGCCGCTCCGACCGCCCAGAAACCGGCGCACGCCAGCGCGCTCACCACCCGGGAGACGAACAGCACCTCGTACGTCGGTGCCAGCGCGCCCGCGATCTGCCCCAGCCCGAAGACCGAGATCAGCGCGATGAGCGTCGTACGGCGTGGCAGCCGCAGGGTGGCGACGGCGAGCAGAGGGGCGCCGATCACCATGCCGATCGCGAAGGCGGATATCAGCAGTCCGGCCTTCGGGATCGACACGTCCATGTCGGCGGCGATGGGTGGCAGCAGCCCGGACAGCATGAACTCACTGGTACCGAGGGCGAAGACCGAGAGGCCGAGGATGTAGACGGCCAGCGGCATGCGGCGGCTGGAAGCAGAGTCGGGCATGACAGTGGCCAACAGCGCCCGCAGTTCCCCCATTCCCCTGTCTCAGTGGGTGAGAGGGCCGGTGGGGCAGCGGTTCGATGGGTGGGCGGGCCGATGTGGCAGCGATTCGGTGGTGGCGCCGGGTGAGGCTCAGTGGCTGAGGAGGTCCAGCTCGGTCGTGAGGTTCTGCCGGGCCCTCGGCTCCCACTCCGCCCGCCCGTGGGGCGTACGGAACAGCCTCGGCAGCTCCAGCAGCTGCCGCAGCACCGCCGACCGCCCCTCGCGGAAGGTGTCGTCGGGGACGAATCCGTACTCCTCGCGGACCTGCGCCGCGTAGGCCGCGTACTCCTTCGGGGCCGCCGCCAGGATTGCGAGGTCCGCGTCGCACAGCACCTCGCCGTTGGTGTCGCCCTCCGCCGGGTCGTGGGTGACGGTGAGCCTGACCAGCCGGGCGACCTCGGCCGTCGCCGCGTCGGAGACACCCGCCTCGGGCAGGGCCCGCTCGGCGAGGGCGGCGCTGCGCTCCTCGTTCTCCGTGCGGTCGGGTCGGTAGACCGCGTCGTGGAACCAGACGGCCAGACGCACCAGCTCGGGGGCGGCGGCGTGGCCGGCCAGGATGTCGACGCGGTCCAGGACCTGCGCCAGATGCCCGGTGGTGTGGTAGCGCCGCTGGGGCTCGGCCCAGCGGTCCAGGAGATGGTCGGCGTACGGCAGGGGGTCGGGGCCCGGTGCGCCGCCCCTGGCGGCGACGAGGGCGTCCTGCCAGCGGACACGGAGCGCGGTGGCATCGGTCATGCAGCGACTGTAGGGCCGGGCGCGCCTTGTCGGGCGGGGTGGCCGGTGGTTAGCGTGCGGCCGTGACGGAACCCGCTGAATCCACGTACCTCATCGACCTCAACGCGGACCTGGGAGAAGGGTTCGGACGCTGGACCCTCACCGAGGACGAGGCGTTGCTGACCTGTGTCACCAGCGCCAACGTGGCCTGCGGCTTCCACGCGGGCGACGCCTCCGTGATGCGGAGGGTCTGTGACACGGCGGCGGAGCGGGGCGTGCGCATCGGGGCGCAGGTCTCCTACCGCGACCTCGCCGGCTTCGGGCGGCGCGCCATGGACGTACCGGCCCGCGAGCTCACGGCCGAGATCGCCTACCAGATCGGCGCCCTGCGGGTCTTCGCCGAGGCGGCCGGATCCACCGTCTCGTACGTGAAGCCGCACGGCGCCCTCTACAACCGCGTCGTCCACGACGAGGAGCAGGCCGCAGCCGTCGTCGAGGGGGTGCTGCTCGCGGGAGGCCGTCCTGCGGTGCTCGGGCTGCCCGGGTCACGGCTGCTCGCGCGGGCGGAGGCGGCGGGGCTGACCGCCGTCGAGGAGGCCTTCGCCGACCGCGCGTACACCCCGCAGGGCACCCTCGTTCCGCGCGGCGAGCCGGGGGCGGTGGTGCACGACGCGGACGAGGTCGTGCGCCGCAGTGTCGGCATGGCGGTCGAGGGCGCCGTGACCGGTGCGGACGGCGGCCGGATAGCCGTGGCGGCGCGTTCGCTGTGCGTCCACGGGGACACTCCGGGGGCCGCCGCGCTGGCCCGGCGGGTCAGGACCGCGCTGGAGTACGCCGGCGTCCGCGTACGGGCGTTCACGTGAGCGCCGCCGGGGCGGGCGGGGGCCGGGCGCCGGAGGGCGCCGGTGCGCGGGGCGGCCGGGCGGTGGGTGGTGGCGGGGCCGGTGTCACGGTGCTGGAGGCCGGACCGCGTGCCCTGCTCGTGGAGCTCGCCTCCGGCGAGGAGGCCGAGGCCTTCCACGCGGAGCTGTTGCGCCGTCGTGCCGCCGGTGAGCTCACCGCCGTCGGCGAGATCGTCCCCGGGGCCCGGACGGTGCTGCTGGACGGGGTCGAGGACCGCACGCTCGCGGCGCGGCTGAGGTCGTGGACCGTACCGCCGCTGGTCCGCGGGGCGGGTGAGGCCGTCGAGATACCCGTCGTCTACGACGGCCCGGACCTCGCCGACGTGGCCGGGGCGTGGGGCGTCGCCGTCGAGGAGGTGGCGCGCATCCACGCGCGTACGCAATTCCGGGTGGCCTTCTGCGGGTTCGCCCCCGGGTTCGGATATCTCACCGGTCTGCCGGGGCACCTGAGCGTGCCGCGCCGGGCCACGCCGAGGACACGGGTGCCGGCCGGGGCGCTGGCCCTGGCGGGGCCGTACACGGGTGTCTATCCGCGCCCGTCGCCCGGCGGCTGGCAGCTCATCGGGCGGATGCCGGGGCCGGAGACCCTGTGGGACCCGGCGCGCGAACCCGCCGCGCTGCTCGGCCCCGGGGCCCGGGTGCGTTTCGTGCCGGCGCGGGTGCGGGCGTGAGCGCGGGGATCGAGGTGGTCCGGGCGGGCGCCCTGACCACCGTGCAGGACGAGGGACGCACCGGCTGGGCGCACCTCGGTGTACCCCGGGCCGGGGCGCTGGACGGGCCCGCCCGGCGGCTGGCCAACCGGCTCGTCGGCAACGCGCGCGACGCCGCGGTGCTGGAGACCACGGTCACCGGATGCGCGGTCCGGGTCACGGGGGACCGGCCGGTGCTCGCCGTCGTCGGGGGTGCGGGGTGCCCGGTCACGGTGGACGGCCGTCCGGCCCCGTGGGGCGCGCCCGTGCGCGTGCCGCCCGGAGCCGTCCTGGAGGCGGGGCCCGCGGTGCACGGGCTGCGCGGCTATCTGGCCTTCGCGGGCGGGCTGGTGCCCGAGCCGGTGCTCGGCAGCAGGTCCGCCGATCTGCTCTCCGGGCTCGGTCCGCCGGTGCTGCGCGAGGGCGACGTGCTCCCGCTGGGGCCCGCGTGCGCGGCCCCGGCCGCCGACACCGTGCCCTGGCCGGGTGTGCCCACCGAACTGGTGCTGCCCCTGTATCCGGGGCCGCGCGACGGCTGGTTCACGCAGGGCGCCCTGCGCACGCTGACGAGCGCCCCGTACCGGGTCTCGGAGCGGAGCAACCGCATCGGGCTGCGGACGGAGGGTCCCGCCCTGACGCGCGCCCGGGACGGCGAACTCCCCAGCGAGGGCATGGTGCTGGGCGCCGTGCAGGTGCCGCCGGACGGGCTGCCCGTGGTGTTCCTCAATGACCATCCGACGACGGGGGGTTATCCGGTCGTCGGGGTGGTCGCGGAATCCGCGCTGGCCGGGGCGGCGCAGGCGGCCCCGGGGACACCGGTGAGATTCGTGCGGGCGTGACGGGAACCCGGACGCGGGCGCCGACGCGCGCCGCGTCCCCGGCGGCCGGCGGGGGGAGTGGCGACGGCGAGCCCCTGGCGGGCCTGGTCGCGGGCCGGGTCGGTGCCTGGGGCGTGCGGGCCGGTCCTGCCCTGCCCGCACGTTACCGAAGCGTAACTTACCGGTGAGTTACCCCAGGTAACGCCTCGGTGTTAGCTTGCGCTCACCCTTCATCGGAGCAGAGCGAGGAGTGAGCCGTGAGCCCGCGCAAGATCACCCGTTCGAGCTCGACCGAGAACGCCCCCCACCTTCGGGAACCCCGCCGGCCGGGACGCCGTGCGGGGCGCCTCGTCGCCGCCTCGGTGGCTGCCGCCGCCTGCCTGGGCGCGACCGCCGTGCCCGCCTCGGCCGCCGGGCCGACGTCCGCCGGCCAGGAGCCGGTGGTGTCCCGGGGGGTCACCATCCCCGCCTTCTACAACCCGCCGGCGCAGCTGCCCGCCGCGGACGGGACGCTCGTGCGCACGGAGCCGCTGCCCCTGGGCCTGAGTCTTCCGGGGCTGGACGGCCGCCGGCTGCCCGGCACCGCGACGCGGCTGATGTACAAGTCCACCGACGCGGGCGGGGGGCCCGTCGCCGTCACCGGCGCGTACATCGAGCCGTCCGCCGCCTGGAAGGGCGGCGGCCCGCGTCCCCTGGTCGCCCTGGCCTCGGGGACCATGGGGCAGGGCGACCAGTGCGCCCCCTCGCTCTCGCTCCAGCACCCGCTGACCATCGGCGAGGGCACCGTGTCCATCGGCTACGACAACCTCGCGGTCTACCGCTTCCTGGCCGCCGGTGCCGCCGTCGTCGTCACCGACTACGCCGGGCTCGGGGCGACCGACCGGCTGCACACCTACGTCAACCGGCTCGACGAGGGGCACGCCCTCCTCGACGCGGCCCGCGCGGCCCGCTCGGTCGCCGGCACCTCGCTCACCCCCGAGTCGCGGGTCGGCCTCTACGGATACAGCCAGGGCGGCGGCGCCAGCGCCTCGGCCGCAGAGCTCCAGCCCTCGTACGCCCCCGACGTCAACCTGGTCGGCACCTACGCCGGAGCGCCGCCCGCCGACCTCACCGAGGTCATGAAGGGCATCGACGGCAGCGCCCTGGCCGGTGCGCTGGGCTGGTCGATCAACGGCTTCGCCCAGACGTACCCGGAGCTCGGACCGGTGATCGACGCCCACACGAACGACGTCGGCAAGGCGGCGCTGAAGGACACCTCGACCATGTGCGTGGGCGACGCGATCCTCGGTCACGGGTTCACCGACTCCAGGAAGTGGACGGCCGACGGCAGGTCGCTCGCCGCGATCATCGCGGCCGAGCCGGAACTGCGGGCGGTCCTGGACCGTCAGCGCATCGGCAACCTGAAGCCGGCGACCCCGGTGCGGCTGGCGACCGGGGTCCAGGACGACATCGTGGGGCACGCGCAGGCCAGGCAGCTCGCCGTGGACTGGTGCCGCAAGGGCGCCAGTGTGACGTACGAGGCCGTTCAGCTGCCCAACCTCGGCGACAAGATCCTCACCAACCACCTCGCCCCCTACCTCACCGACCAGGGCAGTGCCGTGGCCTGGATGACCGACCGGCTCTCCGGCCGGAAGGCGTCCTCGAACTGCTGGTCGATGCCGATCCAGCCCTGACGGCCCGTTCCCGCGACCCGCGAGGCCGTGGCGTGTCCGCTCCGCGGATGGCGCCACGGCCTCGCGTATGTTCACGCATGCGTTCCCCCGGGAAGCTGCGCACCGAGGGGCAGGCCCGTAGTCTGGTTATTGGACTAGACCTGTAGTCCGTAGCCGCTCCGAGGGAATGGAACACCATGAGCAACCGTGCAGTCCTGGAGGTGATCGCCCTCGACGAGGAGGACGCGGTCGCGGCGCAGGCGGGTGGTGCGGACCGCCTCGAACTGGTCACCGACATGGCGGCCGACGGCCTGACGCCGTCGGTGGCGGCCTTCACGGCGATCAAGGCCGCCGTCGACATCCCCCTGCGGGTCATGCTCAGGGTCACGGACGGCTTCGCCGCCGGTGACATCGGTGTCCTGGTGGACAAGGCCCACGCCATGCGCGCGGCGGGCGCCGAGGAGTTCGTCCTCGGCTTCCTCGACGAGGACGGCCACGCCGACCTGGTGGCCGTCGAACGGCTCGTGGCCGAGGTGAACGGCTGCCCCTGGACCTTCCACCGCGCCATCGACCGCGCGGTCGACCGTGACGTGCTCCGCAAGCACCTCGCGGACCTGCCGGGGCTGGACACCTACCTCACCGCCGGCTCGCCCGACGGTGTCGACGCGGGCATGGACGTCCTGCTGGCCGAGGCGGGGCGCTCGGACCTGCCCGGCTACGAACCGCAGATCATGGTCGGCGGCGGCCTCCGCCTGGACCACCTGCCGCGCCTGCGCGCCGCGGGCATCGAGGCCTTCCACATCGGAGGCGCGGCGCGGCCGGACGGCTGGGACGGCCCGGTGGGCGAGGCGGCCGTACGGGAGTGGCGCGTGGCGCTCGACGGCTGACGGGCGCCCGCCCGGGGGCCGGGCAGGCGCCACGGGCGGACACCCGTCCGGCGTCAGCCGAGCTGCTCCGGCAGCGGCGAGGCGTGCAGGACCACGAGACCCGAGACCGCACGGGTCAGTGCCACGTAGAGGCGGCGCAGGCCCGTGCGCTCGTCGGGCTCGCCGTCGACCACGGCCGCCGGTTCGTCCAGGACCACGTAGTCGTACTCCAGGCCCTTCGCCAGCGAGGCCGGGACCAGAGTCAGCCGCGAGTCGGCGGTCGTCTCCTCGCCCGGGGAGAGGACCGCGTGGCCCGCCGCCGCGAGCGCGGCCGACAGGGCGGGGACGCGGGCATCGGCGGCGATCAGGCCGATCGACCCCTCGTGGCGCAGCGACTCCTCGCACGCCGCGACCACCGCCGCGTCCAGCGCGGCGGCCCCGGTCACCTCCCGTACCGACAGGGAGCCCGGTGTCTCACGCACCGACTCCACCGGGGCCAGGCCGGGGGCGATGGCGGGCAGCAGCCGGGAGGCGTACGCGATCACCTCGCGCGGCACACGGAATCCGGCCGTCAGCTCCTCCACCACCGCGTCCGCCTTGCCGAGATGGAACAGCGCCTGTTCCCAGCTCTGCGTGGACCACGGCGTCGTCCCCTGTGCCAGGTCGCCGAGCACCGTCGCCGATCCGGTCGAGCAGCGGCGGCCCACCGCGCGGTACTGCATGGGGGACAGGTCCTGGGCCTCGTCGACGACGACGTGGCCCAGCGACGCCGTGCGGGCCACCAGATCGCTCGCCTCGTCGATGAGGACCGCGTCCGCCGCCGTCCACCTCGCCGACTTCACGCTGCGGGCGGGCTTCGCCATCAGGACGTGCTTCTGCTCCTCGACGGTGAGGATCCCGTCCGCGTGCGCGGCCAGGAAGTCCGCGTCCGTCAGGAGCCGCAGCACGAGCTTCGCGGGGTCCACGGCAGGCCAGATCGCCTTGACGGCCGCCTTCACCGCGGGATTGCGGGCCACCGCGTTATGCACCCGGTCGTCCGGGGCCTCGCCCGCCTCCTCCATCCGTACGAGGACGGCGTGCGCGATGCGCTGCGGAAGAGCCTCGTGGGCGGCGCCGTACCGCATGTCGCGGGCCAGCAACTCGTGCACCATCTCCTCGATCTCGTACGCCGGTACCCGCCAGCGCCGGGAGCCGCGCACCACCACGACCGGCTCCGTGGGGGGTGAGACGTGGGAGCGGATCGCCCGCCGCAGGACCTGCGCCATGCGGGCGTCGCCCTTGATCACGGCGGCGGCCGACTCGTCCGTGCCCCGCACCTCGACCTGCGCGGTCACCAGGTCCTCGACGGTGGCCTGCTTGACCTCCAGCTCGCCGAGGGCGGGCAGCACCTGCTCGATGTAGTGGAGGAACGAACGGTTCGGGCCGATGACGAGGGTGCCCGTGCGGGCCAGCCGCTCGCGGTGCGCGTACAGGAGGTAGGCCACCCGGTGCAGGCCCACGGCCGTCTTCCCGGTGCCGGGGCCTCCCTGCACGCAGACCGTCCCGCCGAGCTCGCTGCGGACGATCTCGTCCTGCTCGGGCTGGATCGTCGCCACGATGTCGCGCATCGGGCCCACACGGGGCCGCTCGATCTCCGCCTGGAGGAGCTTGCTGGTCTGCTCCTGCTCGGCCGGGTCGGTGAGGCGCTCGTCCTCGTACGCGGTCAGCTCGCCGCCGGTGTAACCGAAACGACGCCTGCGGTCGACGTCAAGGGGGTTGTTCCGGGAGGCCTGGTAGAACGGCTGGGAGACCGGCGCGCGCCAGTCGATGACCATGGGATCGCCGTGGGCGTCGTGGACATGGCGGCGCCCGATGTAGAACTGCTCGCCCTCCGAGCCCTCCGCCTGCTCGGCGCCGACCACGTGCAGGTAGTCGAGGCGGCCGAAGAACAGCGGGGTGTGGGAGAGGTCGGCCAGCGCCTTGATGCGGTCGTCCATCTGGGCCTGCAGGACGGCGGCGTTGACCCAGTTCGCCGTGACGTCACGGATGTCGAGCGCCTGCACGTCCTCGCGCATGGCGCGGAGCGCGGCACGGGACGCGGCGAGATGCGCCCGCTCGCTGACCAGTGGATTGCTTGATTCTTCGTGCGCGGGCACGGTGTTGCCTCCGGCTTTTCGACGCAGGACGGCGGGCAGGGCTCACCGCCCGGCCCGCTCGGGGACGTTCACACGGATGCGCACGCGGGTGGGCGCGTGCGGCTCACTTGTCGGCCGGTTTCCGTCCGGTCGGCGGCGCTCCCCCGGCTGCCGGCCGCTCAGAGGCGCGGGCCGGTACCACGGTGCGGGAGGCGGGCAGACCGGCGATTGTATCGGCCGGTGCTGCCGGGGGCGACCGATTAGATCGTGGCCCCGGCCCCTCGGCCCCGGCGCCGCGTGCCTGCCACCGGTCGGTGGCATCGTGGGCCTGCTGCCGGGGGCCGGTGGCGCCGCGTGCCTGCTGCCCGTCGGCGGGCCCTTTCCGGTGCCGCGGTGCCGTCCGGCCCCGGGCCCCGCATCGGCCGCTCCCGCCCCGCTCGTACGCCGGCCGCTCGGTCCATGCCCTCGGGCGGGCGGGCGGAGCACCATGGAATGCATGAGCACCCTTCGTCTGGACCCCCGCAGGACCGGGCCCGCGCACGGCGCGACCGCGGCCACCGGTCATCCGCCCAGCCACCGCGTCGGGGACGCGGTGCGCGCCGTGTCGGTCTTCGCGCGCACCGCGCTCGGTGTGGCCGTCCTCGGCGAGTACGCGGAGGAGGCGGGTTTCGTCCACCGGCGCCCTCAGGCCCCGGACCGGCCGCTCCGCGTCCCGGCGGCCCGGTGAGCGCTCCGCCGGTGCCCCGGTGCGGTCAGCTCTCCGTCAGCAGCTCGTCCGCGTCCACGATCCGGTAGGCGTATCCCTGTTCGGCCAGGAACCGCTGGCGGTGCGCCGCGAAGTCCTGGTCGATCGTGTCGCGCGCGACCACCGAGTAGAACCGGGCCTCGTGCCCGTCCGCCTTCGGGCGCAGCACCCGCCCGAGCCGCTGTGCCTCCTCCTGGCGGGAACCGAAGGTCCCGGACACCTGGATGGCGACCGTCGCCTCCGGCAGGTCGATCGAGAAGTTCGCGACCTTGGACACCACCAGCACGTTGATCTCACCCTGGCGGAACGCCTCGAACAGCTTCTCGCGCTGCGCGTTGCTCGTCTCGCCCTTGATCACGGGGGCGTCCAGGTGCTCGCCCAGCTCGTCGAGCTGATCGATGTACTGCCCGATCACGAGGGTCTGCTCACCCCGGTGCTTGCGCACCAGCGCCTCGGTGACCTTCCGCTTCGTCGCCGTCGTCGCGCAGAACCGGTACTTCTCCTCGGCCTCGGCCGTCGCGTACGCGAGGCGCTCGGAGTCCGTGAGGTTCACCCGGACCTCGACGCAGTCTGCGGGCGCGATGTAGCCCTGCGCCTCGATCTCCTTCCACGGGGCGTCGAAACGCTTGGGCCCGATGAGGGAGAAGACGTCCGACTCCCGGCCGTCCTCCCGTACGAGCGTCGCGGTGAGCCCGAGGCGGCGGCGGGCCTGGAGGTCCGCGGTGAACTTGAAGACGGGCGCCGGCAGCAGGTGCACCTCGTCGTAGATCACGAGCCCCCAGTCGCGGGAGTCGAACAGCTCCAGGTGCGGGTAG
The DNA here is from genome assembly GCF_042902585.1 of Streptomyces argenteolus. Lineage (GTDB taxonomy): Bacteria > Actinomycetota > Actinomycetes > Streptomycetales > Streptomycetaceae > Streptomyces > Streptomyces argenteolus. Next base: position 1,313,889 of record NZ_JBIBEG010000001.1, on the reverse strand, counting down.
ATCCCCTTACGGCGGGTGGTCAGCACCTGGTACGTGGCGATCGTGACCGGCCGGATCTCCTTGCGCGTACCGCTGTACTCGCCGATCTCGTCCTCGGTCAGCGAGGTCCGCTTCACCAGCTCGTGCTTCCACTGCCGCGCCGAGACCGTGTTGGTGACCAGGATCAGCGTGGTCGCCTTGGCCTCGGCCATCGCACCCGCGCCGACGAGGGTCTTGCCCGCGCCGCAGGGGAGCACGACGACACCCGAGCCGCCGTGCCAGAAGCCGTCGACGGCCTGCCGCTGGTACGGGCGCAGCGCCCAGCCGTCCTGGTCGAGATCGATCGGGTGCGCCTCGCCGTCCACGTATCCGGCGAGGTCCTCGGCGGGCCAGCCCAGCTTCAGCAGCGTCTGCTTGATCTGCCCGCGTTCGGAGGGGTGCACGGCCACCGTGTCCGGGTCGAGGCGGGCCCCGACCAGCGGCTGGACCTTCTTCGAGCGGAGGATCTCCTCCAGCACCGGACGGTCGTTGGAGGTCAGCACCAGTCCGTGCACGGGGTGCTTGGACAGGGTGAGGCGGCCGTACCGCGCCATCGTCTCGGCGATGTCGACGAGGAGCGCGTGCGGCACGGGGTAGCGCGAGTACTCCACGAGGGCGTCGACGACCTGCTCGGCGTCGTGCCCGGCCGCGCGGGCGTTCCACAGGCCCAGCGGGGTGACCCGGTAGGTGTGGATGTGCTCGGGCGCACGCTCCAGCTCGGCGAAGGGTGCGATGGCACGACGGCAGGCCTCCGCCTGGTCGTGGTCGACTTCGAGGAGCAGGGTCTTGTCACTCTGGACGATGAGGGGTCCGGGCACGCGCGTCAGCCCTTTCTGTTCTGCTTCTGCCCTGCTGCTGGGATCCGCCGCCGGGGACGGCCGTGAACGGCCAAACGTCCAGTGTGCCGCATCGGGGCCCGGACCGGGCGGCTACGTCGGCCGCACGAGCGGGAACCACCGGCGGGCCCCCGCCGGTGGGGCGGCCCCGACCGGCTCTGCGCTCGCCGACAGCCCCGCACGCCCGGAGGCTCCCGGCATGGCCGAGCTGGACAGCGGCTCACCCTCGGGCAGCCCGGCCCCCCGGTACGAGCCCCGGCCCCCGGGACCACCGCCGGGCCGGGGGTGACGGAGCCGGCCCGGGCGACGCGCGGGCTCCGGCCGTGGGCGCCCACCGCCGGGCCGTAGCGTGGAGGCATGGACGCGATCAGGGCGGCAGGTCAGGTGCCGGGGCCCGACGACGCGGGTTTCCCCGCGCACCACGCGCCCCGGTGCGCCACCCTCGGTGAGCTGGAAGCGCGCCTCACGGGGTGCCGGGCCTGCCCCCGGCTGGTGGCCTGGCGGGAGGAGGTCGCCGAGGTGAGGCGGGCGGCCTTCCAGGACCAGGAGTACTGGGCCCGTCCCGTCCCCGGCTTCGGCCCGGCGGACGCCTCCGTGGCGGTCGTCGGCCTCGCGCCCGCGGCGCACGGCGGGAACAGGACCGGCCGGATGTTCACCGGCGACGACGCCGGTGACTTCCTCTTCACGGCCCTGCACACCGTGGGTCTCGCCTCGCGGCCCGGCTCGGGCCACGCGGGGGACGGACTGAGCCTGCGCGGCGTACGCCTCACCTCTCCCGTGCACTGCGCACCCCCGGCGAACAAGCCCACCCCCGGTGAACGCGACACCTGCCGGGCCTGGCTGGCGGCCGAACTGGACCTGCTGAGCCCCGGACTGCGCGTGGTGGTGGCCCTCGGCGGCTTCGGCTGGCAGGCGCTGCTGCCGGTGCTCGCCGACGCGGGGTGGGACCTGCCGCGCCCCCGGCCGGTCTTCGGCCACGGCGCGCACGTCCTTCTGCCCGCCACCGTGCGCCGGCAGGAACTGCGTCTGCTGGGCGCCTACCACCCGAGCCGGCGCAACACGTTCACGGGACGGCTCACCCTGCCGATGCTCGTCGGCGTGCTCCGCGAGGCCGCGGCCCTCGCGGGTCTCCCCGCCGGCTGACCGCTGGGCCGTCGGGGGGTCAGGAACGGCTGGTGGAAAGGGAGGAGCGACCGCAAGGGCCTGGAGTGCGAGGGCCGGTGGCAGGAGGACGAGAGCGGCGGCTTCCTGGAGGTGGCTCTGCTCCGCTAGCAGGACGGGGTGCGGACCGAGGACGCAGGACCGCGTCGGCGACCTCGACCGGACCGGGCACACCCTGTCCGCCGAGTGGGACGAGGGCGCCACCGGTACGGAGACCTACGCGCGCTTCCGGGACAGGCAGCCCGCCTGACGTGACGGCGCCGGCCGTGTCAGGCCGGCTCCTCGTCCGCGAGCTCGGCGACACCCGTGATCCGGTGCAGCGGGTAGGTGCGCACCTCGTCGGCGGTGTGGTCGTACGCGGTGACGAAGCCACCCTCGACCTTGACCGGGGCGATCACGCGCTGGCTGGCCGCGCCGTCGGCGTTGACGTAGCCGATCCAGACGGCCGAGCCGGTCATCGCGGCGGCCTGCACCGTGGCCAGGGTCTCGGCGGGGGTGGTGCGGGGCAGGGAGCCCCCGGCGCCGGCCGCCGGGGCGTCCTTGTGGACCACCGTGGCGGCCGTGTCCCCGGCCCTGATCGCCCGGACCGCGGCGGTGAGCAGGGTCGCGTCCGGAACCGGCGGGCCCTCGGGCACGGGAGCCGGAGGCGTCCGGGGCGGGGTGCGGTGGGCCCCCGCGCGGGTGATCAGGACATCGCCCTCGGCGGACTCCGCTGCCGGGGCGTAGCCCATCTCGCGCAGGCCTTCGAGCAGCGATCCCGGGTCGGTCTGGGCGGCCAGGACGGTCGGCGCGATGCGGCGCAGGCGCAGGGTGGCCGAGCGCTTGTCGGCCAGGATCTCGTTGAGCACGGCCTCGTCGTCGCAGCGTACGTAGGCCGATGCGGCGCCGATCCGCAGGTGACCGTGGCGTCGGGCCACGTCGTCGATGAGGTAGCTCAGCGGCTGCGGGACGGGTGTGCGGCTGTGGGTGGCGAGGAAGGCGTGCAGATCGGACGCGGCCTGCCCGGCGTCGAGTGCGCGGCGTACGGAGCCGGGGGTGAAGCGGTAGACCGTCGCGCCGCCCTTGGACTCGATGTCGGCGAGCACGGAGAGCGTGTCGGCGAGCGGGCGTTCCAGCGGGCCGGGCGCGACGGCCGTCAGGTCGGCCTGGAGCAGCACGTGGTCCAGCGGCTCGGGGATGAGCGGGGCGAGCGTGGCCGCGGCCTCCCCGGGGCCCTCGTCGAGCAGCGCGCGGGCCTGGGAGGACAGGGCGCCACGGCCCGTGATGCCGAGGAGTTCCGCCTCGTTGACCGTCCACAGGGCGAGCCGCGAGCGGAGATCCGAGACCTCGCCCGGCGCCGGAGCCTCGCCGGGTCTGGAGGTGCGCAGCGGCCTCTCCCAGCGGAGCCTGGCCAGCAGGGTCTGCGGATCGGGCGCGGTGCCGGGCGGCAGCGAGGCGAACAGGGCCAGCACCCGGTGGCGCACCTCGGGCGCGGCGGAACGGTCCAGATCCGGGCCCAGCGCCGACAGCGCACGGCCCTTGGAGTCCTGGCCACCGATCAGTCCCGCGGTCCGGGTGGCGGCGAGCCAGGCGGTGGCCAGGTGGGTCCAGCGGTCCTGGGCGGGGAGGTCGAGCCACTCGTCGGAGGCGGGCGTGGGCGCATAGCGTTCGTCGGTCTCGCCGTCGGAGGCCAGCAGGCCGGCCGCGTAGGCGAGTTCGATCCAGAAGGCGGCGACGGGCTCGGAGACGTCGAGCGAACTCGCGGCCCGCTTCAGCTCACGCACGCTCAGTCCGCCCGCCCTGAGGATGGCGGGGCCGCCGTTGTTCCAGAGCTTCAGGAGCTCCTCGACGGTGGACAGCGCCGTGAACGCCTGGCCCGCCGCCGCCCTGTCCACAGCCTGGGGATCACGCTCGGCCGCCGCCACGAGCTCCGGGGGCACGGGCTCCGGCACCCGGTGGGCGCGGCCGGCCCGCAGATGCAGCGCGGCCTCGCGCGGCAGGACGACCGTGCGGGTCGAGACGGGCAGCAACAGCCCGCGGTCGCGCAGCCATTGCACCGGCGGTGCGGGATTCGGGGTGACCTCGCCGTACGGCGGACCCCAGACCAGCCGGTCGAGCACGGACAGCGCCTCGACGGGCGCGGTGTCCAGCAGCTCCGCCATCCGGGTCCGGTCGGTGAAGAGCCCGGCCAGCGCGGCGACGGCGGACACCGGGTCGTGGGTGGCGTGCAGCCCCGCCGCGGCCAGGATCTCCTGGAGCCGGCCCGGGGACATGCCGGCGGTGGCCTCGGCGACGGTCGGGCCGAGGCCGGTGGGGGAGGGGTGCTGCGGCGAGGGGGCCAGCAACTCGCGTGCGGTACGCACGAGGTGCAGCCGGGCGTCCTCGCCCCAGACCAGGGCCTGTTCGCGCAGGGTGGTCAGGGCGCCGGGCAGCGCGGCGGTCACGGCGGCGCCCGCGTCGTCGCGCGCGTCGCCGTCGTCCTGGCCGTCACCGGTGAGGAGCGCGAGCAGCGTGTCGTACGGAGCGGGGTCCGGCGCCACGGCCAGTGCCTCGGCGGTCTGGAGGGCGAAGCGGTCGAGGTGCTCCAGCGCACGCACCACGGAGGCGCGCGTGCCGGCGCGCGTCGCCAGTTGCGTGATGTCGTTCGGTACGGGGCTGAGCAGGTCGGGGCGGGCACGCAGGAGCCCCGCCAGCGATTCGTCGCCCCGGGCGCGCAGAGCTTCGGCGAGCGTGCGCGGTGGTGTGGTCGTCCCCATCCGTCCCACGGTAGCCCCTGGAGCGCTACCGTCGGAGCAGGGCGGGTAGAGGGAGAACCATCGCGTGGGGATCGAGAGCGACCAGCTTGTCTTCGACTATCTCAGCCGGGTCGGTGACCTGGCGCAGCAGCAACAGCTGTCCTCGGGCGCCCGTATGAGGCTCGTGGCGACGGTGCGGGGCGAGATCGACCGGCAGCGCGGTACGGACGGTTCGGACTCTCCCGCGGTGGTCCGGCGCATCCTCGGCAGACTCGGTGCCCCGGACGAACTCGTCGCCGCGGCGGCCGAATCGGGCGACGGCACGGTGCCGCTGCCGCAGCCGAGGGCGGACGCCGGCACGGCGAGGACCGAGGGTCCGGGGAAGGGCGCGGTGCCCCGGGCGCGGCGCGGGATGCTCCGCAAAGACGCGTCACGCAAGGGCGCGTCGCCGGAGCCGGCCGGCGCGGCTCCGGAGGCGCGGGGCGAGGAGCCGGCCGCCGACTGGCCGTCCGCCTCGGCGCCGCACATGGCCGGGCTGGACCAGGCGCCGTCCGGAGGTGAGCCCGAGTGGTGGCGGATCGAGCCGGGGCCCTTCGGTGGCGCGGGCGGACCGGGCATGACCGGCCCGGGGACGGCCGTGCCCGGGTTCGTGGGCGGCCTGGAGAGCCCGGAGCTGTTCGGGATGCCCGCCACGCCCAGGCCGCCGGGACCGCGCGTGCCCGTGGAGGACGAGGGCGACGGGCCGGAAGCACCCGAAGCCGGCGAGGCGGCGCCCGCGCGGCCGGGGGACCAGGAGGAGACCGGGGGGCGGGCACGGCGGAAGCTGCGGCTGCGGCGGCCCCGGCCCGTGGCGGCCGAGGGCGCCGGGAAGGTGCGGCTGTCGAACCCGTTGCTGCTGCTGGCCGCGGCGCTGCTGGTGGCGGGCGCGGTGCTCGGATCGTGGCTGGCGCTCGCGGGCGGCTGGCTGCTCGCCTACAGCTCGCGCAGGTTCTCGCGCGCGGAGGCGAAATGGGTCGCCATGGGCCTGCCGGGGGTCGTGGTGGCCGGCGCCTTCGTCTGGCTGTGGGGCCGCATTGAGGGCCGCTGGGGCGCCCCGCTCGCCGCGGACGCGATGGGCGACGCGATGACGGAGGTCTGGCCGGTGGTGGTGCGGGTGGCGGCGGTGGCCTCGGCGCTCTATCTGGTGTGGCGGGCCCGGCGGCTGGCCGGATGAGCGAGAGTGTACGTTCGTACATTCCAGGTGTACGCTCGTACGCATGACGACGGACTACTTCGCCCAGGATCCGCGTACCAACCTGGAGCGCATGCGTGCGGGTGACCTCTACATCGCCGACGACCCGGAGATCGCCCGGCAGCAGCAGCGGGCGATGCGGCTCGCGGCCCGGTACCAGGCCACGTTCACCGAGGACGCCGGGCAGGCCCGGGCGATCCTGGCCGAGCTGCTCGAATCGGTCGGCGAGGGCGTCGAGCTCCGCCCGCCGCTGTACGTCGACTACGGCAGCAACATCGCCATCGGCGCCCGCACCTTCGTCAACTACCACCTCACCGCGCTGGACGTCGCCCGGATCACCATCGGCGAGGACTGCCAGATCGGTCCCAACGTCCAGCTCCTCACGCCCACCCACCCGGTGGAGCCGGGCCCCCGGCGGGACAAGCTGGAGGCCGCGCTCCCCATCACCATCGGCGACAACGTCTGGCTCGGCGGCGGCGTCATCGTCTGCCCCGGAGTGACCATCGGTGACAACTCCGTGATCGGAGCCGGTGCCGTGGTCACCAAGGACATCCCGGCCGACGTCGTCGCCGTGGGCAACCCCGCCCGCGTCGTGCGCGAGATCTGACGACGCCATGGCCACCGGGCACGCGGACCCGCAGCGTCGCGAGCGCATCCTCGCCGCCACGCTGGACCACATCGCGGACGAGGGCGTCGCCGGTGTCTCCCACCGCAAGATCGCGCTCCGTGCCGATGTGCCGCTGGGGTCGATGACCTATCACTTCGGCGGCATGGACGAGCTGCTGCGCGAGGCCTTCACCCGTTTCGCGGACCAGTTCGTGGCCGTCTTCGAGCTGCACCTGGGCCGCGCGGGCACGCCGGAGGAGGCCCGGGAGGCGGTCGTCGAGCTCATCCACCTGCTCTCGGAGGGGCCGCGCCGCGAGCTCGTCCTCACGCAGGAGCTCTACACGCTGGCCGCCCGGCGGGACGAGTACCGCGAGCTCACCCACGCGTGGATGAACCGGAGCCGTCGTCTGCTGGAGCAGCACTTCGACCCGGACACGGCCCGTCAGCTGGACGCGCTGATCGAAGGGCTCTCCCTGCACCGGTCGCTCGACACCGAGCCGCACGACCGCGAGCTGACCCGGCTGGCGGTACGACGGCTGACTTCGGCCCCCGGATCCGGCGCCTGACGCGGCGCCCCGGCGTGCGGGTCCGATCCGGCGCCCGTGCCCGCCCGGCGCCCGGCCCCCGCAACGGCGCCCGGCGCCGCACCCGAACCGCCCGTGGGGTCCGGACCTGACCCCGGACCCCACGGGCTCCGCCGTACCGCCGGGCCGGAGTGACCCGGCTCGTCACGGGGCGCGCAGGTCCTTGCCCGCGGCCCGGGCGTGCTGCTCCTCGCGCCACGCCACCTGCTGGGCGGTCACGGGCGCCTCGATCCGCCAGACGTCGCCGACCCGCAGGTCGCCCGGGGTGCGGTGGGGGTCGCGGGCCGCGACGAAGGAGACGGCCGTCAGCGAGCCGGGCTGCCAGAACGTGCGGAAGCGCGGTGCGTTCGCCGCGTACTCCGGGATCTCCACCAGCGGCACTCCGCGCCTGTCCAGCAGGCGCCGCAGCTTCCCGAAGGAGAGCCGGGGCGCGAACCTCCCGTACCTGGCGCGGAGCACCTCGCCCGGTAGGGCCGGGTCGCCGTGGGTGAGCCGGTGCACCTGGAGGCTGACGTGGTGCCCGTCCCAGGGGTCACCGGCGGCGGCGCGGTGCCAGTGGAACTCCGCGAGGCCGTAGTCGCGGAACATCGCCCGTTTCCCCACCCGGTTCTCGGCGAAGTCCGTCCCCATCACCTCGGCGACCCGGTCGGGGGAGTCGGCCGGGCGCAGGCCGAGCACGGTGCCGGTGCGCACGGCATCGACGTAGAAGGCCAGGGAGTACGGGGTCAACGGTCGGTCCTCGGCCGGGGGCGGCGGCGCGCTCGGCGGGTGGGGAGAGCACGGTGGACCCGCGCCTCGTGGACGGCCCGGTCACCCCGGCGGGGCAGTCGGCACAATGGTTCCATGCCTGCACCCACCCTGACGGTCGGTTTCGACCTCGACATGACGCTCATCGACTCCCGGCCCGGCATCAGGGCGGCCTACGAGACGCTGGCCTCCGAGACGGGTGTGTACATCGACACCGACCTGGTCGTCAGCCGTCTCGGCCCGCCGCTGGAGGAGGAGATGGCCAACTGGTTCCCCGCCGACGCGGTCGCCGAGGCCTGCGACCGCTACCGCGCGATCTACCCGGACGAGGCCATCACGCCGACGACCGCGCTCCCCGGCGCCCGGGAGGCCGTCGAGGCCGTCCAGGCGCTCGGCGGGCGGGCGATGGTCGTCACCGCGAAGTACGAGCCGAACGCCAAGCTCCACCTCGCACACCTCGGTATCGGGGCGGACGTGCTGATCGGCGGACTCTGGGCGGAGGGCAAGGCGGAGGCGCTCCTCGAGTACGGCGCGGGGATCTACGTCGGCGACCACACGGGTGACGTCCGAGGCGCGCACGCCGCGAACGCCCTGTCGGTCGGCGTCGTCACCGGCCCGTGCGCCGAGGAGGAGCTGCGGGCCGCCGGAGCCGAGGTGATCCTGCCGGACCTGACCGCGTTCCCCGCCTGGCTGCGGAGCCACACGACGGCCTGACCCCGCCGGCCCGGCGCCCCGACCGGGCCCCGCCGGGCCGCGCCCGCGCCGTGCCGGGCCGCTCCACGTGCCGGGCCTGCGGGGCTCGGCCCTCCACGCCCTCGCGCGCCGGAGGGGCCTGGTGCGGGGCCGGCCTCCGTGCGGGTGCCGACCGGCGGGTCTGCTGTTAATTTCGCCCTTATGTCACACCAGCACCCGTTGTGCCGGATCGGCGGCTGATGCCCGGTGGGGGTTCTCCGCGACAATCCCGCACTGTCCCTGTTCCTCTGCCTCGCCGCCGGATACCTGATCGGCAAGCTCCGCGTCGGTCCGATCACGCTCGGCGGGATCTGCGGCACGCTGATCGTGTCCCTGCTGATCGGCACCCAGCACGTCAGCGTCGACGACGACGTGAAGACGGTCTTCTTCGCCCTCTTCATCTTCTCGCTGGGCTACATGGCCGGCCCTCAGTTCTTCTCCAACCTCAACCGTGGCAGCCTGCGCTTCTTCACCCTCTGCTTCATCGAGCTGGTGTGCGTGCTCGGCATCGCCTACGGGCTCGCCCAGGCCTTCGACCTGGACGTCGGCACCGCCTCCGGGATCCTGGCGGGCGCCGCCACCGAGTCCGCGGTCGTGGGTACGGCCACCGAGGCCATCGCCGAGCTCGGCGGCCTGACCTCCGAACAGATCACCCGGTACCAGGGGCACGTGGCCACCGCGTACACGGTCTGCTACCTGTTCGGCCTGATCACCATCGTGCTCTTCACCAGCCAGATCATGCCGATGCTTCTCCGTATCGACCTCGCGGTCGCCTCGCGTGAGCTGTGGGAGAAGATGCGCGGCGGCCGGGCCGGTCTGGAGGCCGACGAGCGCGAGGCCCTGCCCGCCATGGTCGGACGTACCTACCTGGTGACCAGGGCGGACGGGCGGACGGTCGGGGACCTGGAGCGTGCGTCCGGCGGCCGGATCACCGTCGAGGGCGTCAAGCGTGGCAGCAAGCTGCTCACCCCGGAGGCCGGGCTGGAGCTGACGCTCAGTGACCTGATCCAGGTGGTCGGCCTGCGCTCGGCCATCATCGACGCGGGCCGGGAGATCGGCCCCGAGACCCCGGCCGTACCGGGACTGGACACCCCGCTCGCCACCAGCCAGGTCGCCGTCACCGACAAGGAGACCGTCGGGGCCACGATCGACCGGCTGGAGAAGCGCCACCCGGAATTCCGCAGGGACGGCGTCTACATCACCGACGTCCTGCGCAACGAACAGCACCTCCCGGCGAGCGGGGAGACCACCCTCGCCCGGGGCGACGTGCTGACCCTGGTCGGCGCCCGGGGCGGCCTGCACCGGCTGGTCGCCAAGCTCGGCGCGGTGGTGAAGAACGACTCGACGGACTTCATCTACCTCGGGTTCGGCATCGTGGCGGGGTCCTTGCTCGGCCAGATCGTGATCCAGGCGGGCGACGTCCCGCTGTCCCTCGGCACCGGCGGCGGCTGCCTCGTCTCCGGGCTGGTGTTCGGCTGGTTCCGGTCCCGCAGCCAGACCTTCGGCGCCTTCCCGCCGCAGGCGGCGAGCACCCTGAAGGACATGGGCCTGGCCGTCTTCATCGCCTGCACCGGCCTGGCCGCCGGGCCCCAGGCGTGGCCGCTGCTCAAGGAGTACGGGGCGCTGCTGCCCGTGGCGGGGATCGCCATGGTCCTGATCCCCGCGACGATCTCACTGGCCGTCGGGACGAAACTGCTGAAGATCGAGAAGCCGCTCCTGATCGGCGCCATCGCGGGACAGCAGTGCTCCACCCCGGCGATCACCGCCATCACCCAGGTGGCCCAGAGCTCCGTCCCGCTCCTCGGCTACACGATCACGTACACGCTCTCCAACTTCCTGCTGCCCCTGACCGGCCCGATCCTCGTCGGCGTACTGGGGGCATGACGTGATCGACTTCCTGGACCGGAACATCTTCCGGCCCCACCCCGAGTTGCTCGTCTTCCTCGTGATCGCCCTGGGCTTCCTGCTCGGCAAGGTGCGCTACCGGACCATCGCACTGGGATCGGTGACGGGCTGTCTGGTCGCGGGGCTGGTGCTCGGTGCGCAGTTCGAGGTGGAGATCGACGACACGGTGAAGAACCTGTTCTTCATCATGTTCCTGTTCGCCCTCGGCTACCGGGTCGGTCCGCAGTTCTTCCGGGGGCTGCGCAAGGACGGGCTGCCCCAGGCCCTCAACGCCGTCGTCGTCTGTGTGACCGGGCTGCTGGTCTCGTGGCTGTTCGCGGGCCTCCTCGGCTACGGACCGGGGCTCGGCGCCGGCCTGATGAGCGGCGCCCTCACCCAGTCCGCCGCGATCGGGGTCGCCCAGGACGCCATCGGGACGCTGCCCGGGCTGTCCTCCGCCGAGGCGAAGTCCCAGCAGAACCTGGTGGCCGTCGGCTACGCCGTGACGTATCCGCTCGGCACCATCCTCTGCGCGATGCTCCTGGCCGACGTGCTGCCGAAGCTGTACCGCAGGGATCTGGCGAAGGAGAGCGCCGAACTCGCCGCCGAGCTCGACGCCCCGGACGAGAACCCGGACGAGGGCGAGGGCTACTACGAGGTCGTTCTGCGCGCCTACCGAATCGAACGCCCCGATCTGGCCGGCCGTTCGGTGGCGGACTTCGAGGAGCAGCAGAAGCGGCTGGGGCGGCGCGTCTACCTCACCGGCATCCGCCGCGAGGGCACGGTCCTGGAGCCCGACCAGTCCCGCGCCCTGCGGCTCGGTGACACCGTCGCGGTCAGCGCCATCCGTGGCGACCTCGTCGACTTCGACCCCGGCACCCACCTCGGCACGGAGACCGACGACGTCGGCCTGCTGGGCTACCGCACCGAGACCCTGCACGTGGTGGTGTCGGAGCGGGCGCAGACCGGCCGGACGATCGAGCAGGTGCGCCGCGAACCGTTCATGACCGGGGTGTACGTCGACAAGCTGTACCGGGCCGGTGCCGAGTTCCCCTACCGGCTCTCCACCCGGCTGGAGCGGGGTGACACGGTGGTCCTCACCGGTCCCGAGCGGCTGGTGGGCCCCGCCGCGAAGGCGCTGGGCAAGCCGGTGCCGACGAGCTTCGCGACCGACATGATCTGGGTCGGGCTCGGCATCTTCCTCGGCGGCTGCATCGGCATCCCGGCGCTCACCGCGGGCGGGGTGCCGATCTCGCTGTCCACCTCGGGCGGCGGCCTGATCATGGGTCTGGTCTTCGGCTGGATCCGGGGGAAGTACCCGACGTACGGCAATGTGCCGCCGGGAGCCCAGTGGTTCATGGACACCCTCGGGCTGTGCGTCTTCGTGGCGGTCGTCGGCATCAACGCCGGTCCGAGCTTCACGAGCGGGCTGTCCTCGGCCGGCTGGGGGCTGCTGGTCCTCGGGGCCGTGGCGACCGTCGTCCCGCTGATCGTGGGCTTCCTGGTCGGCCACCACGTGCAGAAGATCCGGTTCCCCGTCCTGATGGGCGTCCTGGCAGGGGGCCAGACGACGACGGCGGCGATCGGTGCCGTCAACGAGACCTCGAAGTCCCAGATCCCCACCTTGGGCTACACGATCCCGTACGCCGTGGGCAACGTCCTGCTGACGGTGTGGGGGGCCGTGATCGTCCTCCTCAACCACTGAGCCGAAGGCCACCGGGCCGGAGCCACCGGGCCGGAGCCACGAGCCGAAGCAGCCAGCCGTAGCCACCGAGCCGGCACCGAACACGCACGGGAGCGGAGACCACCATGCCGAAGACGAGACTCAGCCGGGAACAGATCCGGTCCTTCGCCCAGCTCTCCCCGTTCGAGCTGAAGGACAAGTTCATCCAGATCGCGACCGCCGCGCAGAGCGACCGGCCGGGGCAGAAGGGAAAGACCACCCGGGCGATGCTCAACGCGGGACGCGGCAACCCGAACTGGGTGGCCACCGGGCCCCGGGAGGCCTACCACGCGCTCGGCTACTTCGCGATCAGCGAGTCCCGGCGGGTGTGGACCGCCGACAACCTCGGCGGCATGCCGGAGGTGGAGGGCTGCGCCGAGCGCTTCGAGCACTTCGTCCGTACGAACCCCGGGCTGCCCGGCATCGAGCTGCTGAAGGCGTGCGTCGACCTGGCGGTGAAGCGCTTCGGCTTCGTGCCCGACGCCCTCGTGCACGAGCTGGCGGACTCCTCGATCGGCGACAACTACCCGGTGCCGGACCGCATCCTGCACCACACCGAACAGATCGTGCGGGGCTACCTCGCGGACGAGATGTTCGACCACCGGCCACCGGAGGGGCAGAACCTGAGCCTGTTCGCCACCGAGGGCGGTACGGCGGCGATGTGCTACATCTTCGACTCGCTGATGAAGAACGGCATCCTCCACCGGGGCGACCGGATCGCCCTGATGGTGCCGGTCTTCACGCCGTACCTGGAGATCCCGGAGCTGGACACGTACGGCTTCGACGTCGTGCACGTGCAGGCGAGCCTCTTCACCGAGACCGGGGTGCGCCAGTGGCGCTATCCGGCGGAGGAGATCGAGAAGCTCGCCGACCCGTCCGTGAAGATGGTCTGCTGCGTCAACCCGAGCAACCCGCCCTCCCTGGCCCTGTCCACCCGGGTCTCGGAGCAGATCGTCTCGCTGGTCGCCGAGCGCAACCCGAACCTGATCATCGTCACCGACGACGTGTACGGGACCTTCGTCGAGGGCTTCCGCTCCCTCGCGGCCGACCTGCCGCGCAACACCCTGCTCGTCTACTCCTACTCCAAGCACTACGGCGCGACGGGCTGGCGGCTCGGTGTGATCGGGCTCCACGACGACAACGTGATCGACGCGATGCTCGCCGCCCAGGACCCGGAACAGAAGGCGCGGCTCGACCGGAGGTACGGGACGCTGTCCCTGGAGCCGGGGAGGATCCGCTTCATCGACCGCATGGTCGCGGACTCGCGGCAGGTGGCGCTGAACCACACCGCCGGGCTCTCGCTGCCGCAGCAGACGATGATGACGCTGTTCTCGCTCTTCGACATGCTCGACGAGGGCCAGGAGTACAAGCACCGTATTCGCGCCATTGTCCGGCAGCGGCTGGGCCTCCTGCTTGAGGGCGCCCACATGAAGATCTCCGAGGACGCGAAGCGCGCGGCGTACTACATCGAGCTGGATCTGCTCGCCGAGGCCGAACGCGTCCACGGCAAGGAGTTCGCGGACTTCCTGGAGCGGAGCTACGAGCCCGTCGACCCGCTCTTCCGGCTCGCCGAGCAGACCTCCGTGGTCCTGCTCAACGGCGGAGGCTTCGACGGGCCCGAGTGGTCGGTCCGGGTGTCGCTCGCCAATCTGGACGACCTCGACTACCTGAAGATCGGCCACCACCTGCGCGTCATCTTCGACGAGTACGCCCGGGAGTGGCGCGCCGGATAGCGCCGGGGGCCGTTCGCTACCTCGCCGCGGCGCGCTTCGGGGAGTTCTTCCACACCGAGCGCACCACCCCCGCGCCGGCGATCAGGAAGCCCACGCCCATCAGCATGCACACCGCGTACGCGACGGACGGGAACGGCTCGGTGCCCAGGAACAGCGGGGCCACGGTGACCAGAGTGGCCAGCGCGCCGACGAAGAAGACGATCGCGCCGACCTGTACGAGCCGGTCGCCTGCGCCTGAAGGAGTAGTACTCACCCGGCCAGGGTAGTTCCCAGCTCGGCGGAACCGTTCGGCGACGTCTTGTGTCCGGCCTCCGGGCCATTAGCCTGGGACCTGGCGGGTCGGTGACCCGCTGTACTGCTATCCGGAGCCGTATGGCGGCTCTCCCGCGCACCGACGAGTACGAGGACGAGGACAGACGTGCCCACGGGTAAGGTCAAATGGTTCAATCCGGAAAAAGGCTTCGGCTTTCTTTCGCGCGACGACGGCGCCGACGTCTTCGTCCACTCCTCGGTGCTCCCGGCAGGCGTCGACGCACTCAAGCCCGGTCAGCGCGTCGAGTTCGGCGTGGTCGCCGGGCAGCGCGGTGACCAGGCGCTCTCCGTGGTGATCCTCGACCCCACCCCGTCCGTCGCCGCCGCGCAGCGGCGCAGGCCCGACGAGCTGGCCTCGATCGTGCAGGACCTGACGACCGTGCTGGAGAACATCACGCCGATGCTGGAGCGGGGCCGCTACCCCGACAAGGCCGCCGGCGCGAAGATCGCCGGTCTGCTCCGGGCGGTCGCCGACCAGCTCGACGTCTGAGCCGCGCCACCCGTCCCGCCCGCCGGCCTCCGCGGGCCCGCCCGGCGGGGCGGGCCCCGAGGGCTCAGCCGGCGGTGAAGGACAGCGCGTCGGGGGCCAGTGCCGGGACGAGCCCCTCGGCCGCCGCGCGGGTCAGCAGGCCGCGGATCGCCGCGTAGCCGTGCTCACCGAGGTCCGCGGTGAATTCGTTCACGTACAGCCCGATGTGCTGGTCGGCCACGGCAGGGTCCATCTCCTGCGCGTGCTCCAGGACGTACGGGCGCGAGCGCTCCGGGTCGTCCCAGGCCATCCGCACCGACGTACGGACGGACTCCGCCAGCCGCTTCAGCGTCTCCTCGCCCAGCGAGCGCTTGGCGATGATCGCGCCCAGCGGGATCGGCAGGCCGGTGGTCGTCTCCCAGTGCTCGCCCATGTCGGCGAGGCTGTGCAGGCCGTAGTTCCGGTAGGTGAAGCGGGCCTCGTGGATCACGAGCCCGGCGTCCACCCGGCCGTCACGCACCGCGGGCATGATCTCGTCGAAGGGCATCACGACGATCTCGCCCACGCCGCCCGGGACGGCCTCGGCCGCCCAGAGCCGGAACAGCAGGTACGCGGTGGAGCGCTCGCTCGGCACGGCGACGGTCCTGCCCGTCAGGTCCGTACCCGGCTCCCTGGTGAGGACGAGGGGCCCGCAGCCGCGTCCCAGCGCCCCGCCGCACGGCAGCAGCGCGTACTCCTCCAGCACCCACGGCAGGACGGCGTACGAGACCTTCAGCACGTCGAACTCGCCGCGCTCGGCCATGCCGTTGGTGAGGTCGATGTCGGCGAAGGTGACGTCGAGGGCGGGTGCGCCGGGGACCCTTCCGTGCGCCCAGGCGTCGAAGACGAAGGTGTCGTTCGGGCACGGCGAGAAGGCGATCCGCAGGGCCGGGGGAGCCGCGTCGGCGGCTTCGGCCGCGGTGTCAGTCACGGTGTCGGTCGTGTCGGTCATGCCGGTTCCAACTTTCCACTACAGGTGCTGTCTTCCCGAACGCCTCGGTGAGCGCGGCCAGGGCCTCCCCGATCCGCCACGCCGCGCGGTCGCGCGGCCCCACGGTGTTCGAGACGGCCCGGAGCTCCAGGACCGGCACTCCGAGCCCGGCGGCGGCCTCCGCGACGCCGAAGCCCTCCATGGCCTCGGCCGCCGCCGCGGGATGGGCCGCCAGCAGCTCGGCGGTGCGCGCGGCGCTGCCCGTCGCGGTGGAGACGGTCAGGACGGGGCCCGGCACGGCGCCGGTGGCCGCCGCCACGTCCCGTACGAGCGCTTCGGGCGGCAGGAAGGTGTCCCTGCCGAAGCCGAGACCGGTGACGGGCACAAAGCCGTCCGGGGTCTCGGCGCCCAGGTCCGCGGCGACGATGCGGGTCGCCACGACGAGGGAGCCCACGGGTGCGGCGGACGCGAAACCGCCGCCGATCCCCGCCGAGACGACGAGTGCGTACGGCTCGGCCGCGGGGGCGGCGGCGAGGGCGAAGGCGGTCACGGCCGCCGCTGCCGCAGGGCCGGCGCCCCCCGCGACGACGTCGAACGGCCCGGCGCGGTGCAGCCGGGCGCCGGGCACCTCACGGACCTCCGGCTCACCCCCGAACGCACGCGTGACCGCGTCCCGTTCGGCCGGGACAGCGGTCACGACAAGCACCCGCACAGCGGTGGTCCTCGCGGTCAGGGGGTCAGGAGGTCTTCTTGAGCTGGAAGTGCCAGATGCCGGTGAGCTTCTGGCCCTTGGTCTCGACGATGCTGACCTGCGTCTTGTCCGCCGTGGTCTCGCCGGTCTGGCTGGCGAAGAAGGCGCTGCCCGGGATCGAGCGGTAGGTCTTCTTGTACGGCTCCTGCTCGGCCTGCTGGCCGTTGATGAAGAGCGTCCAGCCCTTCTCCGCGACCTCCGGGTCGACGCCGAAGCGGACCTTGTCGTCCATCGCGACCTTGACGGACTTCTCCGCCTTCTTGTTGAGGCAGCCCTGGATCTCGGACTCCTTGAGGGCCTTGCCGTCGTTGTAGCAGGCGGCCTCGGTGCTCACCGAGGTGTCGCCGACCGTCACGGTGGCGAGCGGCGTCGGCTTGTCGCAGGCGGACAGGACAAGGAGTCCCGCGGACACGGCACCGAGAGCGACGCCGATTCGACGGCCCTTACCGGAGAAGAACGCAACGGTCATGCGCCGAAGGTTATCGGTCGGTGCCGCTCACGCCACGCGGGGGTGCG
The DNA here is from genome assembly GCF_042902585.1 of Streptomyces argenteolus. Lineage (GTDB taxonomy): Bacteria > Actinomycetota > Actinomycetes > Streptomycetales > Streptomycetaceae > Streptomyces > Streptomyces argenteolus. The sequence goes on along the minus strand of NZ_JBIBEG010000001.1, from coordinate 1,296,902 downwards.
GTGTGCCGCGCCGTGCGGCCCCCAGGAGGCCCCGTACGGAGGCGGCGGCGCCGAGGGCGAGGATGCCCGCGGCGACGGACATGCCGAGTACTCCGTTGAGGGGGAGCGCGATGCCGATCGCGCCGCCGACCACCCAGGACATCTGGAGCAGCGTCTCCGACCGGGCGAAGGCCGACGTGCGCACCTCCTCCGGAACGTCGCGCTGGATCATCGCGTCCAGCGACAGCTTCGACAGGGCCTGGGTGAAGCCGGCGACCGCGGCCAGGGCGGCGACCATCACCGTGCTGAAGAACGCCGCGGCGAGCACCGCCACCGTCAGGGCGAGGCCCAGCACCGTGGCGACGATCACCTCGGGGCCGCGCGCCCTGAGCCAGGAGCCCACCGCCGTGCCGCAGGCGTTGCCGGTGCCCGCCGCGACGCCCACGATGCCGAGGGAGACGGCGGCGCTCTGGCCCGCGAGCGGGTGCTCGCGCAGGAGGAAGGCCAGGAAGAAGATCAGGAACCCGGAGAGCGCGCGGTGCGAGGCGTTGGCCTGGAGGCCGTGCAGGACGGAGGGGCCCACGGACCGCAGCCCCGGCGGCCTCTCCCGTCCGTTCCTCCTGCCGGCCCGGGTGCTGCCGCCCCGGTTCCCCTTGCGGACGGCGGGGGCGGGCGGACGGGCCGCCTCCTCGTGCGGCAGGACCAGGCGTGCCTTGCGCTCACCCTTGGCCGAGTCGACCTTGTGCGGCAGCGTGAAGGCGAGGATGGTCCCGCCGAGGAAGATCACGCAGGCGCCGTACAGGGGCCACGGGGAACCGACGCTCTGGAGCCCCGCCCCGATCGGCGCCGCGATCCCGGTCGCCAGCAGCCCCGCCAGGGTGACCCGTGAATTGGCCTTCACCAGGGAGAAGCGGGGTGGCAGGAGACGCGGCACGACCGCGCTGCGCACGACGCCGTACGCCTTCGAGCAGACCAGGACCGCCAGGGCGGCCGGATAGAGCTCCAGGCCGCCGGTGGCCACCGCGGACGACATGGTGATCGCGAGCACGGCCCGGGCGAACATCGCGCCCGCCATCGCGGCCCGCCGGCCGTGCGGCAGCCGGTCCAGGAGCGGTCCCACCACCGGGGCGAGCAGGGTGAAGGGGGCCATGGTGATGGCCAGGTAGAGGGCGACGCGCCCGCGTGCCTCGTCGGTGGGCACGGAGAAGAACACGGTGGAGGCGAGCGCCACGGTGATCATGACGTCACCCGCGCCGTTGACCGCGTGCAGCTCGATGAGCTTGCCGAGACCGGACTCGCCCGCGCCGTGGGCGTGGGTCGCCTTGCGGATACCCCGCGCGGTGCCCGTGAACGGGGCGCGCAGGGCACGGCCCATCGCCCGGCCCGCCCTGCGGAGCGGGCCGGATCCGTCGGACGACCTGGCGGTGGCCACGGGGTCATAGTGCCCCACCCCCTGCCGTCACGAACCCAAGATCGGGCGGGACGCGGCGGCGGACGCTCCGTCGGGTGAGTCGGCATCGGTCCGGAATTGGCTGGGATCCGACAGGGAACCGTCGTGAATCAGAGCCCGTCCGGCCATGGACCGAACCCTTTCCGCACCAGTTACGGTCCTGTTTGGGACGGGCAGGTGGGCGCCGGGCGACGGAGAGGGTAGCGTGCACTCACGCGCCACCGGCGGTTGTTCTTGGCCGCGCGCCTCTCCGCGATCCCGCAGAATGGGTGGCAGAAGGCGCGCCCGAGGCAGGCACTACGGGTGTGGACGTCGACGCGGCCCCCAGGTCCGCTCCGCTCACATCCGTCTTGGCCGAAATCGGACATCGATGGAGCCGCTGGCGCGCTCGTGAGACGGCGTATGGAGAGAAGCGAGACCTGTGAGTGCTGCGACGACGCGAAGCCGTACGGCCCGTACCCCCGCCCCCGACCGTCTGTGCGCCGAGGCGGTAGACCTCGCCCGCGCGGCGGCCGAGGAGGCCGCCGCGCCCGGGGTGGTCGGTGAACACGTGGCGACGGTCTCCGAAGGGGACCGGGTCGTCACGCACTACTTCGAGTCCAAGGAGCCCGGCTATCGGGGCTGGCGCTGGGCGGTGACGGTCGCCCGTGCATCCCGCGCCAAGAACGTCACCCTTGACGAAACGGTGCTGCTGCCCGGGCCCGACGCCCTCCTCGCCCCGGAGTGGGTGCCCTGGAGCGAGCGGCTGAGGCCCGGCGACATGGGCCCCGGCGACCTCCTGCCCACCGAGGCGGAGGACCCGCGCCTGGAGCCCGGCTGGACCGGCGAGGACGAGCCCCTGCCGAACTCCGCCGTCTCCGAGGTGTCGCAGGAGCTGGCCGCCCTCGCCGACGCGGAGGACGCGGAGCTGACCCCGCTGCCCGTGACCAGCCGCGGCTCGATCGCCTCGGTCGCGGAAGAGCTCGGCACGCGCCGTGCGCGGGTGCTGTCCCGGTACGGACTGGGGCTGGCCGCGGACCGCTGGGACGAGGAGTTCGGCGCGAAGACGCCCATGGCGCAGGCGGCGCCCGCCTCGTGCGTCACCTGCGCGTTCCTGGTGCCGATGGCGGGCTCGCTGCGCCAGGCCTTCGGCGTCTGCGCGAACGAGTTCGCCCCGGCGGACGGCCGCGTGGTCTCGCTCTCCTACGGATGCGGCGGGCACTCCGAGGCGGCGGTCATGCCGAAGCCGCCGAGGCCGTTGCCGCACGCGCTGGACACGATGCAGGTGGACGACTACCCGCTGCGCCCCGCGGACGACTCGGGTTCGGTCCCGCCCCAGCCGGACGGCCTGACGGAGGACCTGGGCCACTCCTGACGCTCCCGCCCGGCCGCCCCGCGTGGGCGGGCCCGGGCGGAGGGGGCCGCTCCCCGGGCGTGAGCAGGGGCGGCACCGGCGGCTTTCCGCTCGCGGTACCTTCGGGCGCACACTGGGCGTCACGGGTCACCGGAAGAGCGGAGTACGAGCGTGGGCATGAATGCGACCGAGGGGGCCGATCCGTTCGGGACGGCGCGACTGCGGCGCGGCGTGCTCGACGCCTGGGGCGCGGGTCCCGCACGCTTCCGCGAGGACGCCAACGCCGAGGAGGACCTGGTCCTGGGCGGCTACCGCGACCGCCTCGTCGTCGAGCTGGCACAGAACGCCGCCGACGCCGCCGCCCGGGCCGGCGTCCCGGGACGGCTCCGCCTCACCCTGCACACGGACCCCGGCGGCCCCGCTGTGCTCGCCGCGGCCAACACCGGCGCCCCCCTCGACGCGACCGGTGTGGAATCGCTGAGCACGCTGCGGGCCTCGGCCAAGCGTGAGGGCCACGAGTCCTCCGTCGGCCGCTTCGGCGTCGGCTTCGCGGCCGTGCTCGCCGTCAGCGACGAGCCCGCCGTCATCGGCCGCCACGGCGGAGTCCGCTGGTCCCTCGCCGAGGCCCGTGACCTCGCGCGGCAGGCCGCCGTCGGCAGCCCCGGACTCGGTGACGAGCTGCGCCGCCGCGACGGGCACGTACCCCTGCTGAGGCTGCCGCTGCCCGCCGAGGGCACCGCGCCCGAGGGGTACGACACGGTCGTCGTGCTGCCGCTGCGCGACGGCGTCGCCGAGGACCTGGTCGGCAGGCTGCTCGAGGGCGTGGACGACGCCCTGCTGCTCACGCTGTCCGGTCTCGACGAGGTCGTGATCGAAACCCCGGACGACGTACGGACGTTGACCCGCTCACAGCACGGTCCGTACACGCACGTCGACGACTCGGCGCACGGCCTCCACCGCTGGCGCACCGCCTCTGCCGGCGGCGCCGTCGAGCGCGAGCTGCTGGCCGACCGGCCGGTGGAGGAGCGGCTGCGCCCCCACTGGTCGCTCACCTGGGCCGTGCCGGTGGACGAGGACGGAGCCCCGCAGCATCCGCGTACGGCACCCGTCGTGCACGCGCCGACCCCCACCGACGAGCCCCTGGGCGTCCCCGCCCTGCTGATCGCCTCGCTGCCGCTGGACACCACCCGCAGGCACCCCGCGCCCGGTCCGCTGACCGACTTCCTGGTGGAGCGGGCGGCCGAGGCGTACGCCGAACTGCTCGCCGGCTGGGAGCCCGTCTCCGTGGCCACGATCGGGCTGGTGCCCGGAGTGCTGGGGAAGGGGCGGCTCGACGGCGCGCTGCGGGCCGCGATCCTGGAGCGGCTGCCACGGGTGGCGTTCCTGGAGCCCGCCGCGCCCAGGGACCCCGCCGAGGCCGCGGGCGAGTGGGACGAGTGGGACGACGCCGCCCCCTCCGGGCGCAGGACGGCCGCGCTGCGTCCCGTCGAGGCCGAGGTGGTCGAGGGCGTGGGAGCCGGGACCGTGCGGGTCCTGGCCGAGGTCCTGCCCTGTCTGCTGCCCGCGGGGCTGGAGCGCCGCGCCGAGCTGCGCACGCTCGGCGTCGCCCGTGTCCCGCTGACCGAGGCCATCGACCGGCTGGCCGGCCTGGAGCGCGACCCGGACTGGTGGCACCGGCTGTACGACAGCCTGGCCGGTGTCGATCCCGACCGGCTCTCCGGGCTGCCCGTGCCCCTCGCGGGCCCCGCGGACGCCCCGCCCCGTACCACCATCGGCCCCCGCCAGGTCCTCCTGCCGATGCCGGACGCGCTGACGTCCCCCGTGCTCGCGCGGCTGGCCCGGCTGGGGCTGAAGGTGGCCCATCCCGACGCCGCCCATCCGCTGCTGGAGAAGCTGGGGGCCCTGCCCGCCACTCCCCGCGCCGTCCTGAGGACCCCGCAGGTCCGGGCCGCCGTGGCCGGTTCGCTGGACGCGGGCGAGATCTGGGACGAGGACGGCCTGGACGGCGACGAACTCGCCGACACCGTCCTCACGCTCGTGCGGGACGCGGACCTGGAGCCGGGTGACGAGCCCTGGCTGGGCGCCCTCGCCCTGCCCGACGAGGACGGCGAGGCCGCGCCCGCCGGTGAACTCGTGCTGCCGGGAAGCCCGTTCGCCCAGGTGATGCGCGAGGGCGAACTCGCCCTGTGCGACGGGGAACTGGCCGAGCGATGGGGTGAACAGCCGCTGACCGCCTGCGGGGTGCTGGCCACCTTCGCCCTCGTACGGGCCACCGACGTCGTCCTGGACCCGGACGAACTGGAGCCGCGCGACAGCGACTTCGCCGAGCCGGACGACGCCGGGCTGCTCGACGCCGTCGACGTGTGGTGCGAGGACATCCTCGACCAGCTCCCTGACACCCCGGTGCCGCCGGTCGCCACGGAGCTCGTCGCCGTACGTGATCTGGACCTCGTCGACGACGACGCCTGGCCGCAGGCCCTCGCCATGCTCGCCCGCCCGCCGCTGCGCGACGCGCTGACCCAGCCTGTACGGGTGCTGCTGCCCGACGGCACCACGCAGTCGGTCCGGCCGTACACCGCGTGGTGGCTGCGCGACCATCCCGTCCTGGACGGCCGCCGCCCGGCGGGGCTGCGCGCCGCGGGCGGCGACCCGCGGCTGGCGGGGCTGTACGACCCGGCCGACGCGACGGGCTTCGACGACGCGCAGGTGCTGCGCGCGCTCGGCGTGCGGACCTCGGTGGCCGCGCTCCTGGACGAGCCGGGCGGGGCGGCCGAGCTGCTGGGCCGGCTCGCGGACGAGGAGCGGCCCGTCGGGCCCGTACAGCTGCACTCGCTCTACACGGCGCTCGCCGAGCTCGACCCCGAACAGGTCACGCTGCCGGACGAGTTGCGGGCCGTCGTGGACGACGAGGTGCGGGTGGTCGACGCGGCCGACGCCGTGATCGCCGACGCCCCCGATCTGCTCCCGCTGACCGCCGGTCTCCCGCTGCTGCCGGTGGCCCCGGCGCGCGCCGCCGAGCTGGCGGACCTGTTCCAGGTGCGGCGGCTCGGGGAGAGCGTCGAGGCCGGGGTGACGACGGCGGGCGAGGAGCACCAGGTGCCGGAGTCCGTGCGCATCCTGCTCGGCGTCGGCACCCCCGACAGCTACGTCGAGCACGAGGAGCTGCGCGCGGGAGGCGTCGAGCTGGACTGGCGGCGCACCCCGGACGGCGTGGTCCACGCGTCGACGGTGGAGGGGGTGGCGGCCGGGCTCGCCTGGGCGGCGGGGCAGTGGCCGAGGCGTTTCGAGGTGGCGGCCCTCCTGGAGGACCCGTCCCGCACCGACGAGCTGGCCCGGGACCGCTGGTTCGACTGACTCATGTGATCTTCACAGAAAATACGTCCTGAGGGCACAACCATTCACAGGTGAACTCCGTCTGAACCTGCGAGTCATCAGACTCGACGACCAGATGGGGCCTGCCGGGAGGAACACACCCCGGCAGGTCCCCTGCTCCACAGGGGACTTCATGCGTATTCGTGCCACCGTCGCCGCTGTTTCCGGCGCCCTGGCTCTGTCCGCTCTTGCCGTACCGGCGGCGCAGGCGGGTGACCAGGCGGTTCCGAACCTGGACAAGCCCACCGCCGCCGAGGTCTTCGGCACCGGCGCCAAGACCTCCCGTCTTTCCGCACGCGCGGCGGTGACGACGCCCGTGATCTCGAAGGTCGTCATCAACGGCGGCAAGGACATCGTGGTCGGCACCACCGCCGAGAAGAAGATCACCGTCTCCGTCACCGCCTCGCACCCGTCGGGCATCGCCGACGGCTACATCGACCTGTGGCACGGGACGTCGTCCGAGCTCGACGGGGCGCTCATCCCGAACGAGGAAGCGGCCACCTGCACGCACTCCAGTGCCACGACCGCGACCTGCAAGCTCACGATCACGATCCTCCCCGGCTACGACCTGTACAAGAACGCCCTGGCCGGCACCTGGCACGTCACCGCGGGCGCGCTCGCCGGTGACGAGAGCGACTTCGCCTGGAACGACTACCAGACGACGGCCCGCGTCCAGCGCCTCTCCAAGCTGACCGTCAACGCCTCCCCGGAGCCCGTCAAGAAGGGCGCGACCATCACGGCCACCGGCAAGCTGTCGCGCGCCAACTGGGAGACCGGCACCTACAAGGGCTACACCGCGCAGCCCGTCAAGCTGCAGTTCCGCAAGAAGACCAGCAGCACCTACAGCACCGTCAAGACCATCAACTCGAACAGCACCGGTGCGCTGAAGACCACGGTCAAGGCCTCGGTGGACGGCTACTGGCGCTACAGCTTCGCCGGTACGTCGACCACCCCGGCCGTCACGACCGCGGGTGACTTCGTCGACGTGAAGTAACCGGTCCGCACGGGGGATTCACGAACGGAAGCGGCGGCCGACCGCACGCCACGTCAGTTCCAGGACGGCCGCCGCCACCACCGCGATCCCCACCGCAGCCCACGGCATCACCGACCCCACCAGCTTCAGCGCGAAGAAGTCCTGGAGCCAGGGCACCGCGAGGACGACGAGGAAACACAGGCCCATCGCCGCCACCAGGGCGATCCGCCACCACGTGTACGGGCGGGCGATGATCGCCAGGACCCACATGGAGACCAGGAAGAGCGTGAGGGTCGCCGCGCTCGTCTCCGCGTCGAGGGCTCCCGTACCGGCGTAGTGGTGGCGGGCCACCAGATACGTCGCGAAGGTGGCCGCCGCCGCGATGACCCCGGACGGGATCGCGTACCGCATGACACGGCGTACGAAGTGCGGCTGGGCCCGCTCCTTGTTGGGGGCCAGAGCCAGGAAGAACGCCGGCACGCCGATGGTCAGCGTGGACAGCAGCGTGAGGTGGCGGGGCAGGAACGGGTACTCCACCTGGAAGCACACCACCAGGATCGCCAGCAGCACCGAGTAGACGGTCTTCGTCAGGAACAGCGTGGCGACCCGGGTGATGTTGCCGATGACCCGGCGGCCCTCCGCGACGACCGAGGGCAGCGTCGCGAAGCTGTTGTTCAGCAGCACGATCTGGGCCACCGCGCGGGTCGCCTCCGAGCCCGAGCCCATCGACACACCGATGTCGGCGTCCTTCAGCGCGAGTACGTCGTTGACCCCGTCCCCGGTCATCGCGACGGTGTGCCCCCGCGACTGGAGGGCGGCGACCATGTCGCGCTTCTGCTGCGGGGTGACCCGGCCGAAGACCGTGTTCCGCTCGATCTGCGAGGCCATGTCGTCGGGGTCCGAGGGCAGCCGGCGGGCGTCCAGCGCGTCCTCCGCGCCGGGCATCCCCAGCTTCTGGGCCACCGCGCCCACCGAGACCGCGTTGTCGCCCGAGATGACCTTCGCGGCGACGTTCTGGTCGCCGAAGTAGGCCAGCGTCTCCCCGGCGTCCGGCCGCAGGCGCTGTTCGAGGACGACGAGCGCCGTGGGCTCGGCCCCGGAGGCGGCGTCCGGAGCGTCCAGCGCGTTCCTCGCCCGGGCCAGCAGCAGCACCCGCAGTCCCTGCTCGTTGAGCCGGCCGGTCTCGGCGAGGGCCGGGTCGCCGGCATCCAGGAGCACGTCGGGGGCGCCGAGCAGCCAGGCGGAGGCGCGGCCGTCGCTCTCGGTGAAGGCGGCCCCGCTGTACTTGCGGGCGGAGGAGAAGGGCAGGGCCTGCGTGACGCCCCAGCCCTCGCCGTCGGGGTGGGCGTCGATGATGGCCTGGAGGCTCGCGTTGGGCCGGGGGTCGGAGGCGCCGAGCGCACCCAGGACCCGGCGGACGTACCCCGCGTCGGAGCCGTTCAGCGGGCGGACCTCCGTGACGTCCATCCCGCCCTCGGTGAGCGTGCCGGTCTTGTCCAGGCAGACGACGTCCACCCGGGCCAGCCCCTCGATGGCGGGCAGCTCCTGCACGAGGCACTGCTTGCGCCCGAGCCGGATGACGCCGATCGCGAAGGCGACCGAGGTGAGCAGGACCAGGCCCTCGGGGATCATCGGGACGATCCCGCCGACCGTCCGGGCGACCGACTCCTTGACGTTGTTGTCCTTGACCACGAGCTGGCTGATGACGAGCCCGATCGCGGTCGGCACCATCATCCAGGTCACGTACTTCAGGATCGTGCTGATGCCGCTGCGCAGCTCGGACTGGACCAGGGTGAAGCGGGAGGCCTCCTCGGCGAGCTGCGCGGCGTACGCCTCGCGGCCGACCTTGGTGGCGGTGAAGGCCCCGCCGCCCGCGACGACGAAGCTGCCGGACATCACGGGGTCGCCCGGGTGCTTGACCACCGGGTCGGCCTCGCCGGTCAGGAGCGACTCGTCGATCTCCAGGCCCTCGGCCTCGGAGACGGTGCCGTCGACGACGGCCTTGTCGCCGGGGCCCAGCTCGATCAGGTCCCCGAGGACGATCTCGGAGACGGAGACCTCGGCGGACACCCCGTCACGCCGCACCGTCGGTTTCGCCTCACCGATCACCGCGAGGCTGTCCAGGGTCCTCTTGGCGCGCCACTCCTGGACGATGCCGATGCCGGTGTTGGCGACGATCACGAAGCCGAAGAGGCTGTCCTGGATGGGGGCGACGAAGAGCATGATCGCCCAGAGGACGCCGATGATCAGGTTGAACCGGGTGAGGACGTTCGCCCGGATGATCTCCGTGACGGACCGGGACGAGCGGACCGGTACGTCGTTGACCTCCCCCCGCGCGACCCGTTCGGCCACCTCGGAGGTGCTCAGCCCGCCCGGTGGCGCGGGCGGGGGAGGGGGCCGGAGGGGGTCCGGCCGATCGCCGAAGGAGTCGAGTGCCCGCTGCGTCATGATTCCGACCGTACGGGCGGAAGGGGCGGTTCACCCGCCGGGGGCCGGAAGTTCCGACCGGGGGAGGAGCGGCATGGTCCTGGAGTCGTACGGGACGGACCCGGTCCCGGGGTGAGGGTCCGGCCCGGTCCCCCCCCGGAGCCGTGCGTCAGGAGCGCCCGCCGGGGGCCGTCACGCCGGCGTCCGCGGCCTCGGCCCGCGCCGCCGCCCGCTTGATCGCGGCGTCCCGCCCACGGACGTACCAGATGCCGATCAGGCCGAGTCCGGCACCGGCCAGGCAGGCCCAGATCCACCAGGCGTGCCCGCGGTCGTCGAACCATCCGTAGAAGGGCACCTGCACGAGGAAGAGGACGAACCAGAGGATCGTGCCGCCGGTGATGGTGGCGACGACGGGACCCTCCAGGGGCTCGGGTGCCTCGTGCTTCGGTGTCCACTTCTGCATACGGCCAGTCTAGCCGGGGCGCCGAAGGCCAGTCGGCGCAAGGATCTACGCGCGGAGATAGCGATCTTCCCCTTATGTATTCATACTGAATCTGCTTATGGGTGGCTCGATTTATTCGTGTGAACATCCAAATCTGTCTGATTCCATCCTCCGATGCACGACTGAAGGTCATACATGTCCTCCTCGGCCACCGCCACGGTCGATCAGCCTCCGATGCCGCAGCCGCCGCACGGATTCATCGATCGCTACTTCAAGATCTCCGAGCGGGGGTCGACGGTCGCCCGGGAGATCCGCGGCGGGTTCGCCACGTTCTTCGCGATGGCGTACATCATCGTGCTGAACCCGATCATCCTGGGCAGTGCCGAGGACATGTACGGGCACCAGCTCGACGGCGGGCAGCTCGTCACGGCCACCGTGCTCACCGCGGCGTTCTCCACGCTCCTGATGGGTGTCATCGGCAACGTGCCGATCGCGCTCGCCGCCGGTCTCGGCGTCAACACCGTCGTCGCCCTCCAGCTCGCCCCCCGGATGAGCTGGGCGGACGCGATGGGCATGGTCGTCCTCGCGGGCATCGTCGTGATGCTGCTGGTCGCCACCGGGCTGCGTGAGCGCGTGATGAACGCCGTGCCGCGCTCCCTGCGCAAGGGCATCGCGATGGGCATCGGCCTCTTCGTGCTGCTGGTCGGCCTGGTCGACTCGGGCTTCGTCTCCCGCATCCCGGACGCCGCGCACACCACGGTGCCGCTTCAGCTCGGCAGCGACGGCCACCTCAACGGCTGGCCCGTCCTGGTCTTCATCCTGGGCACGCTGCTGACCCTCGGGCTGATCGTCCGCAAGGTGCCGGGCGCGATCCTGCTCTCCATCGTCGCCATGACGGTCGTCGCTCTGGTCATCGATGCGGTCGCGGACCTGCCGGCCGGCGCCTGGGGCCTGACCGTCCCGGAGTGGCCGGGCAACCCGGTCTCCTCACCGGACTTCGGGCTGATCGGTGAGGTCAGTCTCTTCGGCGGCTTCGGCAAGGTCGGCTACCTGACCGGCATCCTCTTCGTCTTCACCGTGCTGCTGTCCTGCTTCTTCGACGCCATGGGCACCATCCTCGGCGTCGGCGACGAGGCCAAGCTGATGGACAAGGACGGCAACTTCCCGGGCATCAACAAGGTCCTGCTCATCGACGGTGTCGCCGTCGCCGCGGGTGGCGCGAGCTCCTCCTCCGCCTCGACGTGCTTCGTGGAGTCCACGGCGGGCGTCGGCGAGGGCGCCCGTACGGGGCTTGCGAGCGTGGTGAGCGGACTGCTCTTCACGGTGGCGCTGTTCCTGACGCCGCTGGCGACGATGGTCCCCTCGCAGGCGGCCACCCCGGCCCTGATCGCGGTCGGTTTCCTGATCCTCGCGGGCAATGTGCGGGACGTGGACTGGGGCGACTACACGCTCGCCATCCCGGCCTTCCTCGCGATGCTGATGATGCCGCTCACGTACTCGATCACCAACGGCATCGGCATCGGCTGCATCGCCTTCAGCCTGATGCGCCTGGTGGCAGGCCGGGGCAAGGAGGTCCCGGTGGCCATGTACGTGGTGTCCGCGGTCTTCGTCTTCTACTACGCGATGCCGGCGCTCGGCCTCACGTGAGCGCGTAGGCGCACGCGCGGAGCCTTCACCCCTACGGGGCGGATCTCCGTCATGTGACCCGGTCGGCCGGGTCCGCGTGACGGGGGTCCGCCCCGTAGAACTTCTCCGTCTCGTCGACGGCCGCGTGGAAGCGTTCGTCGAAATCGTCGCGGACGAGCGTCCGGACCACGTAGTCCTGGACGCTCATGCCGCGTCTGGCGGCGTGCCGGCGCAGCCGGTCGAGCAGCTCACCGTCTATGCGCAGGCTGAGCACTGTCGATCCCATGCCAAGCAGGGTCGCGGCACACATGGCCTTCTCGTGGCTCTTTCCGCCCCATACTCACTCGTTCGGGTGATCAGTTTCTCGCGCGTGTACCATCGAGTGGTATTTAGCATAGCTAATGAGTTACGCTAAGGAACATGCCTGACCTGATCCACGACGGCGACAGTGCCGCCGCCGTGAGCTCCCTTCGCTCCGCCGTGATGCTGCTGGGCCGACGGCTGAAGCACCAGCGCGTCGACGAGTCGCTGAGCCCCACCGAGATGTCGGTGCTCGGCACTCTCGCCCGTTGCGGCTCGGCCACCCCCGGTGAGCTGGCCCGCAAGGAGCACGTGCAGCCTCCGTCGATGACCCGCATCGTCGCGCTGCTGGAGGCCAAGGGACTGGTCAGACTGGAACCGCACCCCGATGACCGTCGGCAGAAGAGGGTCAGCCGGACCGAGCAGGCGGAAGCCATGCTCGCCGAGTCCCGCTCCAAGCGGAACGCCTGGCTGGCCAACCTCGCCGAGGGCCTGGACGAGGACGAGTGGGAGACGCTGCGGGCCGCCGCGCCCGTGCTGGAGAAGCTCGCCCACCTCTGACCCCGCGGGCGCTCGCGGGCTCGCAGTCCGGAGCCCCTGGCGCCCGCCGTCACGTCCTCGTCAGTCCGAACGCCGTGTACGCCCGAGGAGGCGAACCTTTTTGAGTACGGGATCCGGAGCAGACTCCGCCCCCGCACCGACTTCCACCCACGAGAGCAAGACCGGCGGGACCTTCTCGTCGCTGAAGATCCGTAACTACCGCCTGTTCGCCACGGGCGCCGTGATCTCCAACACCGGTACCTGGATGTCCCGCATCACGCAGGACTGGCTCGTCCTGAGCCTCACCGGGTCCGCCGCGGCCGTCGGCATCACCACGGCCCTCCAGTTCCTCCCCATGCTGCTCTTCGGCCTGTACGGCGGCGTCATCGCCGACCGGCTCCCGAAGCGGCGTCTGCTGCTCATCAGCCAGGCAGCGCTCGGCCTGTGCGGCATCGCACTCGCCGTCCTGACCCTCTCCGGCGTCGTCCAGGTCTGGCACGTCTACCTGATCGCGTTCCTGCTCGGCATGGTGACCGTCGTCGACAACCCGGCGCGCCAGTCGTTCGTCTCCGAGATGGTCGGCCCCGCGCAGCTGCGCAACGCGGTCAGCCTGAACTCGGCGAACTTCCAGTCCGCCCGGCTCGTCGGCCCCGCCGTCGCGGGTGTCCTGATCACGACGGTCGGCAGTGGCTGGGCCTTCATGCTCAACGGGCTGTCGTTCATCGCCCCGCTCGTCGGCCTGCTCATGATGCGTACGAGCGAGCTCCACGCGTCCGTCACCGTGAAGCGGGCCAAGGGCCAGCTGCGCGAAGGACTGCGCTACGTGTCGGGCAGACCCGAGCTGATCTGGCCGATCGTCCTCGTCGGCTTCGTCGGCACCTTCGGATTCAACTTCCCGATCTGGCTGACCGCCTTCGCGGACGAGATCTACCACGGCGGCGCCGGGATGTACTCGTTCTTCAACATCCTCATGGCGGCCGGCTCCCTGGCCGGGGCCCTGCTCGCCGCCCGCCGCCGTTCCTCGCGGCTGAGGATGCTGGTGGCCGCGGGCACCCTGTTCGGTGCCCTGGAGATCGCCGCGTCGCTGTCCCCGTCCGTCTGGCTCTTCTCGCTGCTGCTCGTCCCGATCGGCATGATCGGCCTGACGACCAACATCAGCGCCAACACGAGCGTCCAGATGGCCTCGGACCCGGAGATGCGGGGCCGGGTGATGAGCCTCTACATGATGGTCTTCGCCGGGGGCACGCCCGTGGGCGCCCCGATCGTCGGCTGGATCAGCGACGTCTACGGCGCCAGGACCGGTATGGCGGCCGGCGGTGCCATCTCGATGGTGGCCGCGCTCGGCGTCGGCTTCATGCTGACCCGCGTCGGCGGCCTGCGCCTCAAGGTCGACCTGCGCCCGGGCCGCCCGCACGTGCGGTTCGTCCCGCGCGAGCAGCTGGCGACGGCTGCCTGAGCCACCCGCGTACGCCGCCCCCTCCCTGCCGGAGGGGGCGGCGTCGTGGTGTCCGGCGGTGCGCCGGGCACGGGACCGCTCGACGACGTGGTGACTGGGACACTCGCCGCATGAGCAGCCAGAGACTCTTCGCCGCCGTCCTGCCGCCGGAGCCCGCCGCCGACGAGCTGGCGGGCGCCGTCGCCCCCCTGCACCGGCTGCCCGGGGCCGTGAACCTCCGCTGGACCGCGCGGGCCGGCTGGCACTACACGCTGGCCTTCCTCGGGGAGGTCGGCGAGGAACTGCTGCCGGAGCTGTACACCCGGCTGGAACGGGCCGCGCACCGGACGGAACCCTTTCCGCTGCGCGTCCACGGCGGCGGCAGGTTCGACGGACGGGCGCTGTGGGCGGGAGCGGCGGGCGGGCTGGACACGCTGCGGCTGCTGGCGGAACGCGCGCACGCCGCCGCCCGCAGGTCCGGGGTGCCGATGGAGGAGCACCGCCGCTACACCCCGCACCTCACCCTCGCCCGCAGCCGGGTACCGACGGACCTGACCCCGTACACGGCGGCGCTGGAGGGCTTCGAGGGCCGGCACTGGGAGGCCGGTGAGCTCAGTCTCGTGCGCAGCGAACTGCCCGTGGGCGGGGTGCCCGGGCAGCAGCCGAGGTACGAGGTGGTGCGGGCCTGGCCGCTGGGAAGGTGACCGGGGCGGTTACGCTCGTCGGGTGGACCCCAAGACCAGAAACCGCATCATGGCGGCCGTGCTCGTGCTCATGTTCGTCGTCGTGGCGGCGGCCTCCGCCCTCGGGGGCTGAGCCCCCGGGCGCGGAAGCCGCACACCCGGGCGTCACCAGGCGAAGTTCTCCGGCGACGGGCCGGGGCCCGGGAAGATCTCGTCGAGCGCAGACAGCACCTCGTCCGTCAGCTCCAGCTCCACCGCGCGCAGAGCCGAGTCGAGCTGCTCGCGTGTGCGCGGGCCGGAGATCGGGCCGGTGACGCCGGGGCGGGTCAGCAGCCAGGCGAGACCGGCCTCGCCGGGCTCCAGGCCGTGCTTCTCCAGCAGGTCCTCGTAGGCCTGGACCTGGGCCCGCACCTTCGGGTCGGCCAGCGCCTCGCCGGAGCGGCCCGAGGTGGACCGGGCGCCGCCGCCCTCGCGCTCCTTGCGGATCGCGCCCCCGAGCAGTCCGCCGTGCAGGGGGGACCACGGGATGACCCCGAGGCCGTACTCCTGGGCCGCCGGGATCACCTCCATCTCGGCGCCGCGCTCCATCAGGTTGTAGATGCACTGCTCGCTGACCAGGCCGTAGCTGCCGCGCCGGGCGGCCCGCTCGTTGGCCTGGGCGATCTTGTAGCCCGAGAAGTTGGAGGAGCCGGCGTAGAGGATCTTGCCCTGCTGGATCAGTACGTCGATGGCCTGCCAGATCTCGTCGATCGGGGTGTCCCGGTCGACGTGGTGGAACTGGTACAGGTCGATGTGGTCCGTCTGGAGCCGCTTGAGGCTGGCGTCGACGGCCCGGCGGATGTTGAGGGCGGAGAGCTTGTCGTGGTTGGGCCACGCCTCGCCGTCCGCGCCCATGTTGCCGTAGACCTTGGTGGCGAGCACGACCTTGTCACGGCGGTCGCCGCCCTGCGCGAACCAGGTGCCGAGGATCTCCTCGGTGCGGCCCTTGTTCTCGCCCCACCCGTAGACGTTCGCCGTGTCGAAGAAGTTGACGCCCGCGTCCAGTGCGGCGTCCATGAGCGCGTGGCTGTCGCTCTCGTTGGTCTGGGGGCCGAAGTTCATCGTCCCCAGCACGAGGCGGCTGACCTTGAGTCCTGTGCGTCCGAGCTGCGTGTACTTCATGGTGCCCAAGCCAACTCCTTCGAGCGGGCTCGAAGCAAGCGTGATCTCAGACGCGCCGCGCGAACCGGTCCAGGGCGGCCAGCACCGCCCGGGAGGTCGCCGGGCCGCCGAGGTGCCCCGCGCCGTCGATCACCGTCAGCTCGGCGTCCGGCCATGCCCTGGCCAGCTCCCAGGCGGTGATCAGCGGGCCTCCCAGGTCGAAGCGGCCGTGGACCAGGACGCCGGGGATGCCCGCCAGACGGCCCGCGTCGCGGATCAGCTGCCCCTCCTCCAGCCAGGCGGCGTGCGCGAAGTAGTGCGCGCAGATCCGCACCAAGGCCAGCCGGTCGCGGCCGGGCCTGCCGCTGTACGGGGGCGGGCCGGGGCGCGCCTCCATGGACAGCACCGCGTCCTCCCACGCGCACCAGTCGGCGGTGGCCCTCGCCCGTACCTCCGGGTCGGGGCTCTCCGTCCGCCGGGCGTACGCGGCGACGAGGTCCCCCGGGCCCCCGGCCTCCGGCACACCCGCCCGGAACCGGTCCCACGCCTCGGGGAAGATCTGCCCGGCGCCCCGGTACAGCCAGTCGATCTCGCTGCGCCGGGTCGTCGTCACGGCGCTGATCACGACCTCCGAGACCCGCTCAGGGTGCTCTTCGGCGTAGGCCAGGATCAGCGTGGAGCCCCACGAGCCGCCGTACAGCAGCCACGTCTCGATGCCCAGGTGCTCCCGCAGGAGCTCCATGTCGGCGACCAGGTGCGCCGTCGTGTTGTGCCGCAGGTCGGTGGAGGGGTCGCTCGCGTGCGGGGTGGACCGGCCGCAGTTGCGCTGGTCGAAGAGCACGACGCGGTAGAGGTCCGGGTCGAAGTACTGCCGGGGGCGTGTGCCGCACCCCGAGCCCGGCCCGCCGTGGACGACGAGCGCGGGCTTGCCCTCGGGGTTGCCGCAGACCTCCCAGTACACGAGGTTGCCGTCGCCCACGTCCAGCATCCCCTGGTCGTGGGGCTCGATCGGCGGGTACTTCTCGCCTGGCTGCCTGTCCACCGCGGCGGTTCCCTTCGGCCGGTGCGTCATTCGATGTAGGTGAACGGGGTGTCGGCCGTGTTCGCGGAGTCCACGTCGTCCACGCTCCACACCCGGAAGGCAGGGGTCTCGGTCCCCGAACTCACTTCCTCGGGCACCCGCACCTCCGCCACGAACCGGCCGTCCTCGTCCGTGGTGACGTCACGCAGGTCCTTCTCCACGGCCCCGCTGTCCCGGAGCGTGATGCGGATCCGCTCGCCCGGCGCGAAGCCGCCGGCCTCGATCGTCACCGTGTCACCCACAGCCGCCATGTCGGGGGTCACGGCCACGCGCGGCCCGGAGTCCGGGGTCGTGGGATCGGTCGCCGGCAGGGTCTGTACCGGGGGGCCGGACGTGCCGGCCGTGGCGGTGGGCTCCGTGACCGAGGGGGGAGCCGCCACGGACGTCGTCGGCGGTCCGGCCCGCAGAACGTCCGGGGAGTCGTCGCCGGACGCCGCGGCGGCGATGACGGCGGCGGCGAGCGTCGCCACCGCCGTGATCACGGCGGCGATGATGTGCACCCGATGGCCTTCGCCCCGCGGGTTCGGCGGGTGCGGGGGCGGGGGCGGTACCGGGGGACCCGGGGGCGGGGGCGGTGGGCTGGACACGCGGGATCCCCCTGCGGGCTCGGCACGATCGGTCGAGCGGCCCAGGATACCGAGCGGGACAGGGCGGCGCCCCTCAATTCTCCCTGGCGCAGGTCGATTTGAGAGCCCGGTCGAGGGTGCGCCCGCGCGTCACGGGGCGAGCGGCAGACGGCGCTTGTGGTCGGTGAGACGGTAGCGGCCGACGATCGTGTCGAAGGTCTTCTCGTCGACCGGCTTGCCTTCCAGGAAGTCGTCGATGGCGTCGTAGGTGACCCCGAGCGCGTGCTCGTCCGCCTTGCCCGGGTCGAGCGTCTCCAGGTCGGCGGTCGGTACCTTCCACACGAGCTCGGCCGGGGCCCCCAGGGCGTCGGCCACGGCGCGCACCCGGCGCTTGGTCAGGCCGGTCAGCGGGACCAGGTCGGCGGCGCCGTCCCCGAACTTGGTGAAGAAGCCGGAGACCGCCTCGGCGGCGTGGTCCGTGCCGACGACGAGACCGCTGTGCGCTCCCGCGACGGCGTACTGGGCGATCATGCGCTGGCGCGCCTTGACGTTGCCGAGCACGAAGTCCTGGTGGTGGGGGTCGCGGAAGGCCACGTCGCCGCCGAGCAGGGACTCCTGCATGGCGTCGGTCGCGGGCTTGATGTCGACGGTCAGCACCTGGTCGGCCTGGATGAAGGAGAGCGCGAGCTGGGCGTCGTGCTCGTCCGCCTGGACCCCGTAGGGGAGCCGCATCGCGTAGAAGCGCGCCTCGTGGCCCGTGGCGCGGGCGCGCTCGACGGCGAGCTGGCACAGCCGCCCCGCGGTCGTGGAGTCGACACCGCCGCTGATGCCGAGCACCAGGGAGCGCAGCCCCGTGGAGGTCAGCCGCTCGGCGAGGAAGGCCACGCGCCGCTCGATCTCCTGCTGGGCGTCGAAGGTCTCCGCGACCTCCAGCTCCCGGGCGATCTCCTGCTGCAGGGCGATGTTCGCCGGCTCGCTCACGTCTGCTCCTCGGTCCGGTTCACGACGGTCTGTCGCGTCCACCCTACCGAGGGCCGCTCCTGGGCGGCCGGCTGCTCCGACCGGGCCGGGGCGCCGGGCCGCGGGCGAGCCCGCACCGGGTGCCCCGCCGTCACCGCCGTGGCCGTCAGCCCCTGACGGCCACGTGGTACGCCGAGGTCCAGAGCGTCAGCGCGGCGGCGCACCCCACGACGGCGCGCACGCTCCCGTCCGGGACCCCGGCCGCGGCCAGCGCGAAGCCGGCGACCGCGACCAGGCACAGCGCCGCGGCCGTCCCCCTGTACTGCCCCTGGTCGTAGAGGCGCGCGAGCGGGACGAAGTGCAGACCGACCACCAGCGCGAGGGCCGGAGGGATGACCCCGGGGTGGCCCGAGGCGCGGGACGCCGCGATCACCGCGAGGACCGCCACGAGCTCGGCGACGTTGACGATCCCCACCGAGCGCGCCCAGTTCGCGGGCAGGTCGACCAGGCGGGGCGAGGGCGCGGCGCCCTTGCGGTACGCCAGGACGATCGCCGCCGCGGTGACCGGCACCGCGACGATCTCGACGGCCAGGCCGGCGCCCGGCGACGTCAGGCCGGACGCCCCGGCGAAGGCCCACACCAGGGCGAACACCGACAGGACCACGGTGCCCCTGCGGCGCAGGCTCCGGGTGAGTGCGACGCAGTCGGCGTCGTCGGAGACCGGGGGCGTCAAGGGCGTCACGGGGGCGACGGTACCGCGATCACCGTGCCGGTCCCGGCCGTTTCGGGGCGGACGGCGCAAGCCTCCACTTACGGAGGTTCGCCGTCCGCCCCGCACCGCCCTGACCTGCCGGTTTCAGGGGACGAGGACGAGACGCCCCCGTACCCCGCCCTCCGCGAGACGGGCGTGCGCCTCGGCCGCGCGCTCCAGGGGGTAGGTGTGGGCCACCCGGGGCGAGAGGACGCCCTGGTCGACCAGTTTCACCAGCTCCGCGAGACGGTTCCCGTCGGCGGCCACCTCCACCACCTGCACCCGGACGCCCCGCACACTCGCCGGGGCCGCGTGCGGGATGACACCGACGTACTGCCCGCCGTCCTTCACCCGGGCCAGCGCGTCCGCGCCGATGACGGCGGCGTCCAGCACGGCGTCGAACCCGCCCGCCGCCGCGCCGCGTTCCACGAACCGGTCCGCCCCGAAGGACCGTACGAGCTCCTCGTCCGCCGCTCCGGCCGCCCCGGCGACGGTGATCCCGGCCTGGTGGGCGAGCTGCACCGCGTATCCGCCGACGGCCCCCGCGGCGCCCGTGACCAGCAATGTGGAGCCGGGTGCGAGGTCCAGCAGGTCCAGCGCCTGCGCGGCGGTGAGCGTGTTCAGCGGCACGGTCGAGGCGTGCGCCGCGTCCACCGAGGCGGGAGCGGCGGCGACCGCCGAGCCGTCCACCACCACGTGGTCCGCGTGCGTCTTGACCGGCGCGGGGCCGTACGCCAGCGCGACCACCTCGGCCCCGACGGCGTACGGCGCCCCCGCCCCCACCGCGTCCACGGTCCCCGCCACGTCCCAGCCGAGTCCCAGCAGCCCGTCCTCGGGCAGCGGGACGAGGATGCCCTCGCGGTACGCCGCGTCGACCGGGTTCACGGCCGCCGCCGCCACCTTGATCCGCACCTGGCCCGGGCCGGGCTCGGGGACCGCGGTCTCCACGAGCTCCACCGCGTCGGGACCGCCGAACGTCTTGACCACCACAGCACGCATGCCGACAACTCCTCGGTATCGATGGCGGGTTCTCCCGCCTCCACAAACCTAGGAAGAGTTACTCTCTTTCCGTAAGTACGTACCTCCAGGTGCGTAGCCCACCCCCAGGTAGGACCGGAGGCCGGAACCCATGGCGACCCGCACCGCGGCCCAGCGCCGCGAGGAAGCCCGATTCGCGTACGACGCGTTCCTCCGGGAGTGCCCCACCAACCAGCTGCTGGGGCGGCTCGGCGACAAGTGGATCAGCCTCATCGTGAGCGCCCTGCGCGACGGCCCCATGCGCTACAGCGACCTCGGCCGCAGGATCGCCGGGGTGAGCCAGAAGATGCTGACCCAGTCGCTGCGCTCCCTGGAGCGGGACGGCCTGGTCACGCGCACCGTGACGCCGTCCGTGCCCGTGCGCGTCGACTACGAACTGACGGAACTCGGCCACAGCCTGAGCGACCTGCTGTTCGCCGTGAAGACCTGGGCGGAGACCCACTTCGACCAGGTCCACGAGGCCCGGGAGCGCTACGACGAGGAGGCCGCCGCGTGAACGCCACCCCGCGGGTCCTGGCGGTGCTGGACGAGCTGCTCGCCTCGGTGGCCCCCGGCCGGCGCGGCGCCCTGTGGCATCTCGCCGAACAGGGCCGGGAGCTGGACGCCAACGTCGTCCGGCTGCCGCCGGAGGCGGGGGTGGGCGAGCACCAGGAGGACGTCCTGGACGTGCTGCTCGTCGTCCTCGCGGGCGAGGGCAGCCTGCGTACGGGGGCCGGTGAGACGCTGCGCCTGGCCCCCACCGAGGTCGTGTGGCTCCCGCGCACCTCGCGTCGCGCCCTGCTGGCGGGGCCGGAGGGGCTGACCTACCTCACGGTCCACCGCCGCAGGCCGGGACTTACCGTGAAGCCGGCCGTGCGGGCTCCCGCGTACGAGGGCGGCGAGGCCCCCTGCATGCTGGACCTGGTGTGCGCGCGGTGCGGGCGGCTGTCGGCGGACCGGGCACCGAAGTTCTGCAGCGCGTGCGGGGAGGCGTTCCCGGAGCGGTAGTCCCCGGCCGGGCCCGCCGGCCCGGTGCGGGGCCCGCCAGGGCGGTACCGAGCCGCCGGGCCGGAGACCGTCCCGTCCGTCGGGGCCGGCCCGTCCGGGCCCGCCCGGTTCAGGCCAGGGACAGGAACAGCTTCTCCAGGCGGGCACGCATCCGGTCCTTGTCGGCGGGCGTCTGCGCCTCGTCAGCCAGGCACTGTTCGAGCCCCGTCGCGATGATGGAGAAGCCCGCACGGTCCAGGGCCCGGGACGCGGCGGCGAGCTGGGTCACCACGTCCTCGCAGTCCTTGCCCTCCTCGATCATCCTGATCACCCCGGAGATCTGTCCCTGTGCGCGGCGCAGCCGGTTGAGGACGGACTTCAGCTCGTCGGCCGCCATGTCGAGTTGCACGGTTCCTCCTGCGTCGTCTGCGTATCAGGAGCTTCATACCCCTAGGGGTATGTTAGCGTGCGGGCCCCCCGGCCGGGGGTGTCCCCAGCCCCACCCGGCCGGTGCGGCCCCCCGGCCGGAGGTGTCTCCAGCCCCACCCTGATCTCGGGGGCGTGCTCCACTGTGCTCGCCCGGCCTTCTCCGTAGCGTCGAGAGCGTGACGCAGAGGGCGTCCGACGAGCAGAGGGTGATGGCCATGTTCGATCGCAAGAGGCAGCCCCCGAGCCGGACAGCAGAGGCGCTGCGGCTCGAATCGGTGAGCAAGGTGTACGGGACCGGGGACGGCGCGGTGACCGCGCTGGACGACGTGAGCCTGCGGCTGCCCGCCGGCAGTTTCACGGCGGTCATGGGCCCGTCGGGCTCCGGCAAGTCGACGCTGCTCCAGTGCGCGGCCGGCCTGGACCGCCCTGACAGCGGGCGCATCCTCGTGGACGGCGCGGAGATGGGCGGCAGCAGCGAGGCGGCGCTCACGAAGTTCCGGCGGGAGCGGATCGGCTTCATCTTCCAGCAGTACAACCTGCTGCCCACCCTGACCGTCGAGGAGAACACCGCGCTGCCGCTGCGGCTCGCGGGCCGGCGGACCGACCCGGAACGGATCCGGGCGGTCCTCACGCAGGTCGGTCTCGGACGCCGTCTCGGCCACCTCCCGGACCAGCTCTCCGGCGGGCAGCGCCAGCGCGTCGCCATCGCCCGCGCCCTGGTGACCCGGCCGGGCGTGATCTTCGCCGACGAACCGACCGGCGCCCTGGACACCCGCAGCGCACGCGACGTCCTCGCCCTGCTGAGGGAGACCGTCCAGGTGCACGGAAGCACCGTCGTGCTCGTCACCCACGACCCGGTGGCGGCCTCCTACGCCGACAGGGTGCTGTTCCTCGCGGACGGGCGGCTGGCGGGGCACCTGGCCGCGCCCACCGCCGAGGCCGTCGCCGAACGGATGACCCGTCTCGGGGACCGCGTGGCCGAACGGCACGCGGACGACTTCCCGTTGATGGAGGTGTGAGCCGTGCTGCTCCTCGCCGTGCGCTCGGTCCGCAAGCGTCCCGGACGCTTCCTCGCCACGCTCCTGTCCGCGTTCCTGGGCGCGGTGGTCATCATGACCTTCAGCTCCCTGCACGACACGGCGGCGGCTCCCGGGGTCGACGAGGTCAGCTCGGAGTCCATGACCCTCTCCGCGAGCGTCGTCGGCGGATACGGCTCCCTCCTCGTCTTCTTCGCCATCGCCTCGACCCTGACCGTCTCCGTCCGTCAGCGCGCGGAGGAGATCCATCTGCTGCGCTGCACCGGGGCGACCCCCGCCCAGATCACGCGCATGGTCGTCGGGGAGTCGGCCGTGGTGGCGCTGGTCGGCACGGTGCTCGCCATCGGGCCCGCCGTGCTCGGCGGCCGACTCCTGCTCGACCTGTTCAAGGACAGCGGCCAGGTCGCCGCCCAGGTCGAGCCCGTCTTCGGCGCGATGGCGCTCGGATCCGGAATCGGCATCGCGGTCCTCGCCTCGGTCGGCGCCGCGTTCCTCGCCGTACGCCGTGCGACCCGGACCCCCTCCGGGGCCCGTAAGCCGTCGCGTGGCCGTGGCCGCACCGTGGCGGGCTGTGCCGCGCTGGTGGCGGGGGCGGGCGGGGTGCTGACGACGTACGCCGTCGACAGCACCGAGCAGATGCTGATGGCGTTCCCCGCCTACGGCGCCATCCTGCTCTCCGTGGGCTTCGCCGTCCTCGCCCCGTCCCTGCTCGGCCGGCTGCTGGGTCTGCTGAGCGGGCCGCTGGCCGCGGTGGGCGGCGCGGGCGGCTACCTCGGCGCCCGCAACCTGCGCCGACGGGGTGCGGAGCTGGCCGGTGTGCTCATGCCGATGATCATCTTCACCGGCATGGCCACCGCCACGCTCTACATCCAGGCCGTCGAGAGTTCCTGGGTGACGGCGTCCGGCCTGGACAAGACCGTCGAGGACAAGAACCTGGAGACCCTCAACCTGGTCGTCGTCGGCATCATCGTCGTCTTCTCCTGCATCATGCTGATCAACAGCCTCTACGCCGCGACCACCTACCGCCGCAGGGAGTTCGGGCAGCAGCGCCTCGCCGGGGCGACGCCCGGGCAGGTCCTGGGCGTGGTCGGCGCGGAAGCGCTCATCCTCACCGTGACGGGACTGTTCCTGGGCACCGTCGCCGGTATCGCGGGGATCATCCCCTTCACGACCGTCCGCACCGACCAGGTCCTTCCCGACCAGGGACCGGCCACCTGGCTGGCCATCATGGCCGTCGCCGCGGTCGTCACCCTCGGCACGAGCGTCGGCACCGCGCGCAGGACACTGCGTACGCCGGCCGTCGACGCCGTCACCGTGGCCGCGTGAGCGGACCCGACGGGCCGCCGTCCCGCCCTCGCCCCCGGTAGAGACCGGTGGCGAGGGCGACGGCCGTCCGGGTGGCCGGGTGGACCTCGTGGGTGCGCCAGATGAGGTGCACGGGGACGGGGTCCGCGTCGCGCAGCGGGCGGTAGACGATGCCGTCGCGGCGGTACTGGGCGGCGGTCGCCTCCGGGGTGAGGCCGACGCAGCGGCCGGTGGCGATGGCGGCGAGCCAGTCGTCGATGTCGTGGGTGTACTCGACGGCGGGCCGGTCGTGTGCGGGCCACAGGTCCAGCGTGGTCGTCCCGGTGCGGCGGTCGATGGCCAGGGTGCGGCCGAGCAGCTCGTCCAGGCG
This sequence comes from Streptomyces argenteolus, assembly GCF_042902585.1. GTDB lineage: Bacteria > Actinomycetota > Actinomycetes > Streptomycetales > Streptomycetaceae > Streptomyces > Streptomyces argenteolus. The sequence continues at coordinate 1,272,699 of NZ_JBIBEG010000001.1, read as the reverse complement.
GACGCCGCGACGGCGGGCCCAGGGGTCGTCGGAGGCCAGGGCGACGTGCCGGGCCTCGTGACCGATCAGCACATGGGACCAGGACGTGAGGTCGAGAGGGGCGCGTACGACGGCCACGTCGCACAGCCCCTCGGCGAGGCCGCCGGTCGGGCTGTTGTGGCGGACCAGGCGCAGCTCGGTCCCGGGGTGCTCTTCCTGCCAGCGGCGCTGGAACCCGGTGGTGTGGCGGCCGAAGGCGGACCAGGCGTGACCGATGTGGAGGCGGGAGTGACCGAGCGTCGCCTCGCGGACCAGCTCGTCGGTCCCCGCCAGCAGGACGCGCGCACGGGCCAGGACCCGCACGCCCACGGTCGTGGGGGCGACGGAGCGGCTGGTGCGGTGCAGCAGCCGCACCCCGAGCGCGCCCTCCAGCGCGGTGAGCGTCCGGGAGACGGCGGCCTGGGAGACGCCGAGCTCGTGCGCGGCGTCCGTGAAGCTGCCGGTGTCGATGATGGCGACCAGGCAGCGCAGGTGTCTCAGCTCCACCGCCCGGGATTTCCTGCCCGTCCCTTCCATGCGTCCAGCGTATAGAAGGGGCGCGGATCGCATTTTGCGCACGTGGGACCGCGTCCCATGGTGGGCGCATGAAGCCCGTGCCCTCTCCCATAGCCGTCGCTCCCGCCGCCGGGCCGGCACCGCACGGCCCCACGCGTCGCCCGGGGCGCTGGGGAGGCGTGGCGCTGATGCTGGGCAGCGGACTGTCCAACCAGAGCGGTGCGGCGGTCGCGGCGCTCGCCTTCCCTGTGCTCGGTCCGGCGGGTGTGGTCGCGGTGCGCCAGTGGGTGGCCGCCCTCGTGCTCGGCGTGGCCGGCCGGCCACGGCTGCGCGGGTTCACCGCCGCGCAGTGGCGTCCGGTGCTGGGGCTGGCCCTGGTGTTCGCCGGGATGAACCTCTCGCTGTACGCGGCGATCGAGCGGATCGGGCTCGGGCTGGCCGTCACGCTCGAATTCCTCGGCCCGCTGACCGTGGCCGTGGCCGGTTCCCGGCGCCGGACGAATCTCGCCGCGGCCCTGACCGCGGCCGTCGCGGTGGCGGTACTCGCGCGTCCCACGCCCGCCACCGACTACCTGGGTATCGGTCTCGCCCTGCTGGCTGCGGTCTGCTGGGGCGGTTACATCCTGTGCAACCGCGCCGTCGGCGCCCGGCTGCCGGGTCTGGAGGGCTCGGCCGCCGCGGCGCTCGTCTCCGGCGCGCTGTACCTTCCGCCAGGCGTGTGGGTGCTCCGGGAGCACCCCCCGACACCCGGGGCGCTGGGCTGCGCGCTGGCGGCCGGGGTGCTCTCCTCCGCCGTGCCGTTCGTGGCCGACCTGCTGGCGCTGCGCCGGGTGCCTCCGCACTTCTTCGGCGTCTTCATGAGTGTCAACCCCGTCTTCGCGGCACTGATCGGGCTCGTCGTCCTGGACCAGCACCTCGATGCCGCCTCCTGGTCCGCCGTCGCCGTGATCGTCGCCGCCAACACCGTCGTGGTCTCCACCGCACCCCGCCAGGAGGCCGTCCCTGCGGCGCCCCGTCAGGAACCGGAGGTCGTGGAGCGATGAATCCGGGCGGGAGCGGGAGTCTGTTCCTCGCAGGCCCGCGGACGCTTCCGCCACGGCGGGGGATGACGCAGGCCTGTGACAGGAGTGCCGCCCCCTGACAGGAGACCCGATCCCCATGAGCAACCCCCGAACGCAGACCGGCCGCGGCGAACGGGCCGGGCTCTGGCCCGCGGTCCACACCGAGCGGGCGGCGCTCGCCGCCGACCTGGCGGGCCTGGAGGACGGCCGGTGGGAGACACCGTCGCTCTGTGCGGGACTGACGGTGCGTGAGGTACTCGCCCACCTCACGGCGGGGGCGACGCTCAACTCCGTACGGTGGATGGCGGGTGTGATCCGCTGCCGGTTCGACTTCGACAAGCAGGTGGCCGTGCGGCTGGCCGAGCAGCTGGGCGGAACCCCGGCCGAGACGCTCGAACGGTTCCGGCGCGCCGTCCCGAGCACGACCAAGCCTCCCCTGCCGGTGGTGGCCATGCTGGGCGAGGTGATCGTGCACGGGGAGGACATCCGGCACCCCCTGGGCATCCGGCACGCGCCCCCGGTCGAAGTCCTCACGCGGGTGGCCGCGTACTACCAGGGCTCCGACATGGTGGTTCTCGCCCGTGGCCGCGTCGGCGGCCTGCGGCTGGTCGCCGACGACGGCCCGTTCACGGCAGGCTCAGGCCCGCTCGTGACGGGGCCCACGCTGGCCCTGGTGATGGCCATGACGGGACGCGCGGCGCACTGCGACGCGCTCGAAGGGGACGGGGTGGCCCTCCTGCGTGAACGCTGCCGGCCCGGTTTCACGGGGGCGTAGAGGTGGGTCGCCGACCGGTGTCGGCCCGCCGTCCCCGAACGGTGAGCGGTCAGGGCCAAGGGCCCCGGCGTCCCCGGCGGGAGGTCGTCCTCACTCCCGCCGCAGCGGCAGGACGGCTCGTGGCAGGGGGCGTCCCTTGGGACGTCACAGCCCGTACGCGGCATCCGGCGGAAGGCGGCGTGCCGGTGCTGTGAACACCGGGGCGGTGAGGGCGACTTCACCCGGCCGCCCCGGGCGGCGGCACCCCCGGGGTGGGTCCGTCGGCCGGTGGACCCTCGACGGGAGGAGATCGCCGGCCAGGAGGGCAGGACCCGCCCTGACGCCGCGAGTTGCCCCTGATCGAGAAGCCGGGGCATATGCGAAACGGCATCCCTGAGCATGCGGTACCGTAATCGCGTCATCACGTTCCGTACACATGCGGTGTGCGGGCGGCCCTCGGAGGTGCTACCAACACCAGCCCGAGGGCCTTCACCCACGAGTGGATGGACCTCCACCGAGATGCTTCGGCATGCTATCGCGCCCTCCCGGCGCTTCACGAAGGCTTCGCACGACGTGGTCCGCCATGTGCGGCTGACCAGCGACGCGAAGATTCTGCTCCTCGCCGTGCAGGGGCTCCCCGACGAGCAGGCGGGCCGTCCGCTCAGCGAGCACGCGCGCAGGCTCGGGATCACCGGTCGTGCGTATCAGAAGTCCAAGGAACTGCTGGTGGCGCACGGTTACGTCCATGAGTGGCGCGAGCAGGGGGAACGCGGGCGCTGGGTGACCGAGCAGTTGCTGTCCAACGTGCCCCTCACAGCCGAGGAGGCCGCCGCGCTGCGCCGGGGGTGTGACCCGGTGTCTCCGAGTGCGCCGGAACCGGCGGTCGGTGGACCAGCCGTTCGGGTGGCCGGTCATCATCTACCGGTGGAGGAAGAACGGGAGAAGAACTCTCCCCACCCACCCTCCGAAGCCGGGCGTGAGCGCGTGACTGCGAGGGAGCCGGGGTGCACGCCGGAGCCGGAGCCGAAGGGCGAGCCCGAGCCGGAGGCCGTGCCCGCCTCCGAAGCCGCTGGGACCGCCTTCGGGGGCCGGGAGGTCGCTCCCGAAGTCGCCGAGGGGGAACGCGTGTTGCTGTCGCTGCGCCATGTGCGCCGGGAGCTGTACCTCGGGGCGAAGGAGGCCAGGGTCCTCGCCGAACTCGCCGCGCGCTGGCTGCTGCGTGGGGTCTCGGCGGGAGAGCTGCGGCGCGTACTGACCAGTGAACTGCCGGGTGAGGGAGTGCGGTCGGCGGTCGGGTTCCTGCGGTTCAGGCTGCTGCACAAGATGCCGCCGGAGCTCCCCGTGGAATCCGCACCCCGGCCCGCCGACCCGCCGCCCGTCGTGGAGCTGAAGCTCTGCGGGGCGCCGGACGAGGAGGAGCACGTCTTCCGGCCGGTCGCCGACGAGACCGAGTGCGGCCCGTGCCGTCGGCGGGCCGCCCGGGAGCTCTGGGAGCGGCAGAGGGCTCTGGCGGAGGCCGAACCCGATCCCCTCCCGTGGCGGGAACGCTTCGCGCGCCTCGGTGCGCCCGCCTCCGGTGGCGAGGCGGCGCCCTGCGCGCCGTAGCCGCGGCGGCCCGGGCGGGTCGGGCCCGCGGCAGCCCTCTCCGGCGGCCCGCCCGTTCCCGGGCCGGGGCCACCGGAGGTACTGGAGGTACTGGAGGCGCAGGTGGCCGCCCGTTCGTGTGTCCCGGCGGTGTGGCGTCGGCGCCGCCCCCGCTTCGTCGCGTGCCATGGGGGCGTGACGAGGAAGCTGGGCATCGGACGGCTGCGCCGGACCGCGGAGCGGCGTCGGGAGCACGGGGACACCCGACGCGGCGGGCAGGAGAAGGCACCGGCCCGCAGCCGGGCCGAGTGGATCGGGCTCGCCGTCGTCAGCCTGCCGGGGCTGGCGGCGCTGGCCGCCCTGCTGTTCACCTGGATACAGGTGGACCAGGCGAACAAGGAACTGCGGATCAGCGAGCAGGGGCAGATCACCAACCGGTTCAACGCGGCGGTCACCAACCTGGGATCGGATTCCCTGGATGTGCGTCTGGGGGGCATCTACGCCCTGGAGCGCATCATGCAGGACTCCGTCCGGGACCGTGCCACGGTCGTCTCCGTCCTGACCGCGTACGTACGCCGGCACGCCCCGTTCCCCGCGAAGGGCGGGGACGAGCGGCGGTCCGGCTCGACGGGCGGGCAGCCGCCGACCGACATCGAGGCGGTGATGCACGTCCTGGCCGCACGGCCGCTCGGGGCCGGTGACGTACCCGTGCTCGACCTGGCACGGACCGATCTGAGCGGCCTGACGGCGGGCCAGGGAAGGAGCGAGTTCGCCGACGCGATCTTCCAGGAGGCCGATCTGAGCAGGGCGGAGCTGGCGCACGCGAATCTGTCCGGCGCGGTGTTCCAGGGAGCGGTCCTGCGCCGCGCGGATCTGGACCACGCCTCCCTGGCCAATGCCGGGATGGGAAAGGCGATTCTCTCCGGTGCGCTGATGACCGCCGCCAACCTCACCTCCGCGTATCTGGACGCCGCGCGCATGGACGACGCCGAGCTGAGCGGTGCCACGCTGAGCTCCGCGGTGATGAAGGGGGCGGTCCTGCGTGGCGCGGATCTGTCCGGTGCCCTCATGACGAGTGCCGGGCTTCAGGAGGCGGACCTGACCGGCGCGGAACTCAGGGCCGCCGAGATGACGTTCGCCAATCTGGCCGACGCGGACCTGACCGGCGCTGATCTGGCCGACGCTGAACTGATCGGTGCGGATCTGACCCGCGCGGACCTCTCGGGGGCCGATCTGACCGGTGCGAACCTGACCGGTGCGACCCTGGTCGACGCGCGCCTCACGGGCGCCAAGCTGAAAGGGGTCCGTGGGATGCCGCCCTCGTGAGGCGGGGTGCGCGTGAGGGCCCTGCGCGCCACCGCACTCTCAGCCGCCGGGCACGTGGCCCACGCACGTGGAGAACGGGTTCCGCAGCACGCAGGCCATGAGGGCGTGCCACTGCGAGTCCTCCTGGCGGGCACCCGCGGCCACGGATGCGGCGCAGGCCGGATCGGACAGACCCCAGAGGGAGCCGTCGGCCCAGCCGGCCTGGCGCGTCCGGTTCTCCACCGTGTCCACGCAGGCAGCCCGTGCCTTGTACTGCTTGATCTCCTTCATGAGGTCCAGGTACTGCGCGTTCTTGAAGACCGCCGCCCGCCGGGCCAGCACCTTCTCCGCCTTCTGCTTCTCCTCCGCCGAGGCGTCCGGGTCCTGGATCGTCCTCGCCGCCTCGCAGGCCTCGGCCACGATCTGCTGGATCTTCTTCCTGTCCTTCGGGTCCGGCGGCGTCGTACCGGGATCCTGGAGGGCCACCAGCGCGTCGCCGGACGCGGCCAGCAGCCCCAGGACGACCGGGGTCCTGGACGGCTTGGCCTCCTGGGACCCGGATGCGGGCTGCTCCTGGGTCAGGGTCACGGCTTCGGACATCGCTTTCATGATCTTCGTGTACGCGGCCCGGTCCTCGGGCGGTGTGTCCGGGTCCCCGAGGGTGTCGAGCGTCGCGGTGATCCCCTTCAGGATGCTCGTGTAGGCCTTCCGCTCCGCGGGGGGCGTGTCCGGGTCGTCGATGAGGTCGAGCATCTGCGTCAGCGCCTTCTCGACCTTCTGTCTCACCTCGTGGGGCGCGTGCGCCAGGCCGTCCTGGACGTCCTTCTTCAGCTCGCCCGGTTTCTCGGGCTCCCCTGTCCGGTCGGGGTCGGAGGGCGGGGGCGAGTCCGGTGGCTCGCTCGGGTCGGAGGGCGGGGGCGTGTCCGGGGGCTCGGTGTTCTGCTGCGGCGGTGGTGTGTCCGGTGGCTGGGGCGTGCCCGGGGGCTCGGAGGGCGGCTCGGGGGTCGGCGGCGGGGTGGGGTCCTGCGGCGAGGTCGCGGCCCGGTCCGCCGGAGGGGCCGCGGTCGCGGCGCCCACGCCGGACAGGGCGATGGTGGCGGCCACGCAGGATGTGCCGACAATGCGGGAGATCCGTCGCCGGGACAGTGTGGCCATGCTTGGCTCCAGGTGCACTCGCGACGCGTAGCTCCGCCCTTGTGGGCCTCGCTCTCGTGACGCCCCTCAGCCACCGGAGGTCCGCAGCTCAACGGCGTACGGGCGTCATTTCCACTCTGGCCCCCTCGTGGCATCCCGCAACTCGGGCCGTGCCCGACCGGGAAACCCCCGGGTGTCGCCCAACCGGCCACGGCGCGAGGGTGGTTCGTTCATGCTTCTACCAGCTGGAACCGGTGGAGGCAGTGGCCGACGCCGGCCCTGCGCGCCGGCGTCGAGGGTCTGGATGTCCATGGCGCGGACAGCAGGCGGGAGTGGCACCCGGACCTGTCGCCGGGGGGGGCGAGCCTCCCGTCCGACGCGTCCGAGGAGCGGGCCGCAGGGCCCCACTGCGCCAGGCCTTCCGTGCGACGGGGACCGGTGCCGGGGGCGACGGCCGGTGGGCCGCCCGTTCCGGGCGCGTGACCGTTCCCGGGGAAGCCCGCCGCACGGCTGTGCGAGGCGTCACCGGCCCGGGCGGTCTGTGGCGTCGGCGGCGCGGCGTGGGCGGCGTACGGCAGGACGAAACGGGAGAATGGCGCACGCGCCATCCAGACGCGACCAAGCCCTCTTCGGCCCTCGCGACCCGCTCACCCGCCGTCGCACACACCGGAGTTGTGGCCGACGAAGGAGGATCCGTGGTGGATGTCCCGGTGGACCAGCTGATCGGTACGGTCGACGGTGCGCGTACGCGGGCCCGCGCGAAACTCCTCGACGCGGCCCTGGAGCTCTTCGGGGTGTACGGCTACGCGCAGACCTCGGAGCAGGCCGTGTGCGTGATGGCCGGTGTGCCCGAGGAGGTGCTCTGGGAGGAGTTCGGCTCCCGCGAGGGCCTGCTGATGGCCCTGCACAACCAGATCACCACCAGCGGGCTGCGGGCGGCCGAACAGGCCCTGCTCTCCGAGGGGATGGACGACTGTCCGCTGGAGCAGCGCTTCCGGCGGCTCTTCGACGTGTACGTCGCCGCGGTGACGCGCGACCTGCGCGAGGCGCGGGTGACCTTCGTCGAGGTGCTGGGGGTGAGCCCGGCCGTGGACGCCCACTGCAAGCGGTGGCGTGACCTGTGGGCCGACTTCCTGAACGGCGAGGCCGAACGAGCCGCCGTGCGCGGGGAGGTGGAGGAGCGGGACCACCGGGTCGTGGTGATGGTGATGGTCGGCACGGTCCACGAACTCATGGCCCATCACGCCCGCCGCCCGCGCAGGGCCCGCCCCGACGAGGTCTCGGAGGAACTGACCAAGCTGGGGCTGGCGATGCTGGGGGTGGAGAAGGTGGCCTGAGGGGCGCGAAGGCGGCGCGGGTGAGGGTTCCTTCAGAGCGTGATGTCCGCCGCCACGGGCAGGTGATCGCTCCCGGTGGCGGGCAGCGACCGGACCCGGGTGACCGTCGCCGACCGGGCCAGGACCTGGTCGATGCGGGCCACCGGAAACTTCGCGGGCCAGCTGAAGGCGAAGCCGGGCCCCGTCGGGTTCATCAGCGAGGTGACCGGCTCCAGCCCTCTGTCGTCCAGCGTGCTGTTGAGGTCGCCGAGGAGTATCACCCGGTCCAGCGGCTCGGCGGCCAGGGCCTCGGCGAGGAGCCCGGCGCTCTCGTCGCGCCGCCCGGACGAGAGCCCGGTGGCCGGGCCGATCCGCACGGAGGGCAGATGGACGACGTACACCGCGATCTCCCCGTGCGGGGTGCGGACGGCCGCCCGGAGGCCGCGGTTCCAGCCCTCCCCGACACCCTTCGGCCTGATGTCCACCGGTCGTACGCCGCTGAGGGGGTACTTCGACCAGAGCCCGACCGTGCCCTTCGTCGCGTGATGGGGACGGTCCGCCGCCAGAGCCGCTGCGAACGCGGGCAGGGCCGGGGCCGTCAGCTCCTCCACGGCGATCAGGTCGGCGTCCGTACCGGCCAGGGCCCGTGCGGTGGCCGCCGGGTCGGGGTTCACGTCGCTGATGTTGTGCTGGACCACCATGAGGTCGCCGGCCGCCCCGCCGGAGAACAGCAGACCGCCGAAGACGCCGCACCAGGCTGCGGCGGGCAGCAGCACAGCGGCCGTCGCGAGCGGCGAGCGACGCAGGAGCGCCGCCGTCAGCAGGACGGGGACGGCCAGGCCGAGCCACGGGAGGAAGGTCTCCAGCAGACTGCCCGCCCGGCCGGGAGTCTGGGGAACCAGACCCGGGAAGACGAGCAGGACGGCCACCAGGAGGCAGAGCACGGCGGTCACGCGACCGCGCTTCCCGCTCCAGCCCGCCGCCCGTCCGTCCGGCTTCTTCGTCACTGGCTCCCGCTCCGCTCCCGGCGTCCCCGCATGGGGCCGTTCGTGACGAGGACGCGGAGGCCGCTCATCCGGTTGCGGTGGGCCCACAAAGGCTCAGGCCGCCGCCAGCGCTCCCGCGTACGGTCCGCCCACGCCCCAGGCCTGGTACATCGCGTCGGCGAACGCCCCGGCCAGCTTGTGTTCACCGGTCGGGCCGGGGTGGGTGCCGTCGTAGGTGTCCGTGTGGATGTCGTAACCCGCCGGGTGCGAGGCCAGCAGGACCGGCGAAGCAGGGGTGTGCAGATCGGCCACCGCCCGCGCCAGGAGCGCGTTGAACCCGGCGCACTCGGCGGCGAAGGGGACGTCGGACTCCGCCCGTACGTTGGGTATGACGGGGAGGAGCACCATCCTGATCCGCGGGTTCGCGGAGCGTGCGGCGGCGATGAACGCCCTGACGTTGGCGGCCGTCTGCGTGCTGTCCGTGTAGAAGCCGAGGTCTATCAGGCCGAGTGACACCAGCAGGACGTCGGCCCGCGTGGCCGTCACGGTGTCCCCGATGACGGGGGCCATGTGCAGCCAGCCCTCGCCCCAGCCCGACAGGTGCCGGCGCGCGGCTGCGGGGAACGCCGGATCGCCGTAGGCGTGGGAGAGCGGGGCGTTCGCCTCGGCGTCGTACAGCTCGGTGCGCGGGCCCGTGATCGCGTAACCGCCCTCGCCGAGGGTCGCTTCCAGGTGCTGCCACATGCGGTAACGCCAGGTGAAGTCGCCGGCCTTGCCCACGGTCATGCTGTCGCCGACGAAGAGAAAACGCATGGCGACATCATGGCCGATCACCACTCCGGCCTGCGACGTGACGGTGGACACTTGTGCCATGAGATCGCTGCTGACCGTCTCCGCCGCCGCTGCCCTCCTGCTCGTGACGGGGGCGGTCCCCGCTTCCGCGGACGACGGGGACGGTGCGGACCGGTCCTTCACGATCGAGGACTCCCGGATCACCGAGTCCAGCGGCCTCGCCGCCAGCACGATCCACCCGGGGATCTACTGGACGCACAACGACAGCGAGGACGGTCCCTACGTCTACGCCGTCGACTCCCGGACCGGGAAGACCGTCGCGACGATCACCATGAAGGGTGTCGGCGAGCCCCGCGACGTGGAGGCGATCTCCATCGGGCCGGACGGGAACGTCTACGTCGGTGACATCGGCGACAACCTCGACGGGTCGTGGGACCACGTGTGGATCTACCGTTTCCCGGAACCGAAGCGGCTCGCGGACGCCACCGTGCGGGCGACGCAGTTCGACGTGACGTACGCGGACGGGGCGCGCAACGCCGAGGCCATGATGGTCCACCCCGAGACGGGCCGCGTGTACATCGCCTCGAAGAACGAGGACGGAGGCGGGCTGTACGAGGGCCCGGAGAAGCTGACGGCCGGTGCGGGCAACGTGTTCCGGCGGGTGGGCGAGGTGCCATGGGTGACCGACGGGGCCTTCTCGCCGGACGGCGGGGAACTGGTGCTGCGCTCGTACTTCAGCGCCCGGCGCTACGCCTTCGAGGACGGCAGGCTCGGTGAGGACCACGCGGTGAGCGTGCCGCTCCAGGGGCAGTCCGAGTCGGTGACCTACACCGCGGACGGCTCGGCGATGATGTTCGGCTCCGAGGGCGAGCACAGCGAAGTGGTACGCGTGGAGGTGGAGGGCGGCGGGAGCAAGGCACCCTCGCCGAACGGCGGGGGCGGCGGGACGTCGCCCGGCGACGAGGACGGCGGCGGCGGCTCGAAGACGGGCACCGCGACGGGCGGCGCCGTGGCCGTGGCGGTCGTCGTGCTGGCACTGATCGCGGCCAGGCGACGGCGCGGGTGAGAGCCGGGCCGTCGTGGAGGGGCACGTACGACCGGTGAGCCGGAGGCGTCACGGCGGGGTGATCCGGGCCGGGTGACCGGTGGGCCGGCCGTGGTGGCACAGTGGAAGACCCGCCCCTCGAGAGAGATCTGCTGATGCGGCTGCTGCTCATTCGCCACGGCCAGACGCCGTCCAACGTCAAGCGCCTGCTGGACACGGCCGTACCGGGCCCCGCGCTGACCCCGCTGGGACAGGAGCAGGCGGCGGCGCTTCCGGACGCCCTGGCGGACGAGACGATCGACGCCCTCTACGCGTCCAGCCTGCTGCGCACCCAGCTCACCGCGGCGCCCCTGGCGGCCCGGACGGGCCTGGAGGTCCGCGTACGGGAGGGCATCCGGGAGCTGATCGCCGGTGACCTGGAGATGCGCGGGGACGACGAGGCCGTGGAGACCTACATGGCCACCGCATTCGCCTGGTCGGCCGGGGACACCGGGCTCCGCATGCCGGGCGGGGAGAGCGGGGCCGAGGCCCTGCGGCGGTACGACGCCGTCGTCGAGGAGGCCGCGGCGACCGGGGCCGGGACCGTGGCGATGGTCAGCCACGGCGCCGCGATCCGTATGTGGGCGGCGGCCCGGGCGGGGAACATCGACGTGCGGTTCGCGTCCGCCCGAGAGCTGCGGAACACCGGTGTCGTCATCCTCTCCGGAGCCCCCGGCGAGGGCTGGCGGGTCCTTGACTGGGAAGGCCGGGCGGTCGCGGCGCAGGACAGCGGTAGCGCGGCGAGCGGCCCCGCGGGCGAGGCGGTCGAGGGCGCGGAGGCCCCGTAGCGTCGCCGTGGAGAGCCGTGCGCCGCCGTGGAGTGCCGCACGACGCCGGGCCGCGCGGCCTGCTTCAGATGTCGTCGACGATCGGCCGCAGCTCGTAGTGGAGCGTGTGGTCACGCTTGAGGCGATGGGCGAGCGGGACCGCCACGCCCTGGAGCGCCGGATACTTCCTGGACATCGTCCGGGAGGCGTGGGTGTCCTCCTTCGAGCCCTCTTGCAGGAGCCGTGCCCAGGCCTTCACGGGCGGCCCGGTCGGCACACCCCGGACGGTGCAGGGGGCGATCTCCACCACCGGGTGGTTGCGCATCCGGTCCACCTTCCACGCCGAGGAGAACGTCCGGATGTAGGCGTGGTCGCCCTCGACGGCGATGCTGACGGGCGTGCGGGCAGCCGATCCGTCCGGCCTGCGGCTGCTCAGCAGGACGGTGTACTGCTTCACGAAGGGCTCCAGTTCGTGGATCGTCTCCATGTATTCCATGGTGCAGCAAAAGCGGATGATCCGGGCCTTTCGGTCGGCGCTGTGTGCGCTGCCGCACGGGGTCTTCGGGCCGTCCGCGCGGTGGGCGAAGCCGCTGCCGAGCGCATCCGCCGGCGGCGCGCCGTTCGGCGGGCGCGGCAGGCAAGGTCCGGAGGGGGAGCCGCTGAGCCCGCGTAGTCTGCTGTCCATGCAGGCCGACGGGGGCCCCGAGCCCTTCTCCACCTCCCGACTCCAGGCGCTGCCCCTCGACGTCGCGTACGCGCAGGAGATGGCGGCCGTCCTCTTCGATCCCGCCCTGCACGCCTACACGGGGGGCGCCCCGGAGGACGCCGAGACCCTGCGCGCCCGCTACGAGCGCCAGGGCGCCGGCTCGCCCGACCCGGCCGAGCGCTGGTGGAACTGGGTGCTCCGGGAACGGACCGCCGGGTGCCTGACCGGCTATGTGCAGGCCACCGTGCGCGGCTCGCGGGCGGAGGTCGCCTGGGTGGTCGGGACCCGGTGGCAGGGCAGGGGATACGCGAAGGAGGCGGCCACGGGCCTGGTCCGGCACCTGCTGGAGCGGGGGGACGTGCGTACCGTCGTCGCCCACATCCATCCGGAGCACGCGGCCTCCGCCGCCGTGGCCTCGGCGGCGGGACTGCTGCCCACCCCGGAGTGGGAGGACGGCGAGGTGCGCTGGCGGTACGAGGCGCCCGGAGGAGCCGCCCCGCAGGGCGGCAGCTGATTCCCGGCGCGCCCCGCCGAGGGTGTCCGGATCCCGGCGCCGTTCCTCCCGCGCTCCGCTACAGTGCCCGACCGTGACCGAAGCCGACTTCCTGCACACCACCCGGGCGTCGTACGACGCCATCGCCGACGAGTACGCCGCCCGCTTCCAGGGCGAACTCGCCACCAAGCCCGTCGAGCGTGCCGTGCTGGCGAGCTTCGCCGAATGCGTACGGGCGGACGGCGGAGGCCCGGTGGCCGACGTCGGATGCGGCACGGGGCGGGTGACGGGCCATCTGCGGGACCTGGGGCTGGACGCGTTCGGCATCGACCTCTCCCCGCGCATGCTGGCGGAGGCCCGGCGCCACCATCCGGAACTGCGGTTCGAGGAAGGCTCGATGCTCGCGCTGGACCTGCCGGACGGAGAACTGGGCGGGCTGCTGGCGTGGTACTCCACGATCCACGTACCCGACGAGCACCTCCCGCTCGCCTTCGCCGAGTTCTTCCGTGTCCTCGCCCCCGGCGGCCACCTCCTGCTCGGGTTCCAGGCGGGCGACTCGGTGCTGCACCTGGACGAGGCCTTCGGGCGGGACGTCGTGCTCGACTTCCGCCGACGGCAGCCCGAGCGGGTGGCCGAACTCCTGACCGCTGCGGGGCTGTCGGTGCGGGTCCGGACGGTGCGCGAGATCGAAACCGAGAGCGCCTTCCCGGAGACCGCGCCGCAGGCCTTCGTGATGGCGCGGAAGCCGACTGTCAGTGGCGGGCGGCAGGATGGGGACACCGACTGAGGAGGGGACCTTGTGGGGACCTGGGGGATGGGCCATTTCGACAGCGACACCGCCGCGGACTTCGCGGGCGGCCTCGACGACGCCCCGCCCGGCAGACGCGGGGAGATGATCCGGGAGGCCCTCGCCTTCGCGGCCCGCACGGGCCCGGAGGAGTATCTCGACGCCGACGACGGGGTGGTGGCCGTCGCGGCGGCGGCCCTGCTCGCCGCTCAGCGACCGGGCGGCACCCCCGTGGACTCCGTGTACGCCCCTGACGAGGCCCTGCCCCCGCTGCTCACCCCCGACCTGTGCGAACTGGCCGTGCGGGCACTGGAGCGCGTGGTCGCGAAGGAGTCCGAACTGCTGGACCTGTGGGCGGACGTGGGAGAGGGCGAGCAGTGGAGCGCGGGGGTCCGAGAGCTCCGCGCGAGCCTGACGGGAAGTCAGGGGGCGCAGTGACCGCGGGCCGTGCCATCCGGCGGGCGCCGTCCGCCGGATGGCACGGCCCGGTGAAGCGCGAACGGCCCCGCACACGGGGTGTGCGGGGCCGTCCGGGACGCATGGGGCTCAGAGCTTGTCGATCACGTAGTCGATGCACGCGGTCAGTGCCTGGACGTCCGCCGGGTCGATCGCCGGGAACATCGCCACACGCAGCTGGTTGCGGCCCAGCTTGCGGTACGGCTCCGTGTCCACGATGCCGTTGGCGCGGAGCACCTTGGCGACGGCCGCGGCGTCGATGCCGTCCTCGAAGTCGATCGTGCCGATGACCTGCGAGCGCTTCGCCGGGTCGGTGACGAACGGGGTGGCGTACTTGGACTCGTCGGCCCAGCCGTACAGGTTCTGCGCGGACGCGGCCGTGCGGCCGGTCGTGAACTCCAGACCACCCTGGGTGTTCATCCACTTCAGCTGCTCGTTCAGCAGGAAGAGGGTGGCCAGCGCCGGGGTGTTGTACGTCTGGTTCTTCAGGGAGTTGTCGATCGCCGTGGGCAGCGAGAAGAACTCCGGGATGTGCCGGCCCGAGGCGTGGACGCGCGCGGCGCGTTCCAGGGCCGCCGGGGAGAAGACACCGATCCACAGGCCGCCGTCGGAGGCGAAGGACTTCTGCGGGGCGAAGTAGTAGACGTCCGTCTCGGTGATGTCGACGGGCAGGCCGCCCGCACCGGAGGTGGCGTCCACCAGGACCAGGGAGCCCTCGTCGGCGCCCGCGACCCGCTTGACGGGGGCCGCGACACCCGTGGAGGTCTCGTTGTGGGTGAAGGCGTACACGTCGACGCCCGCCTCGGCCTGCGGGTCCGGGTGGGTGCCCGGGTCCGAGGCGATGACGGTCGGGTCGGCCAGCCACGGGGCCAGCTTGGCCGCCTTCGCGAACTTGGAGGAGAACTCGCCGAAGTTCAGGTGCTGGGACTTCGACTCGATCAGGCCGTGCGTCGCGACGTCCCAGAAGGCGGTGGAGCCGCCGTTGCCCAGGACGACCTCGTAACCCTCGGGGAGGGAGAAGAGGCTGCGCACGCCGTCGCGTACCTCGCCGACCAGGTTCTTGACCGGGGCCTGGCGGTGGGACGTACCGAGAAGGGAGGTGCCGGTCGCGGCCAGCGCGTCGACCGCCTCCGTCCGCACCTTGGAGGGCCCGGCGCCGAAACGGCCGTCGGCGGGCTTGAGGTCTGCGGGAATCTGGATATCAGCCACGAACCGGAGCGTAGTCCCTCCCGGAAGCGGCCGAGCACCATGTCCGTCCGGTGAGACGCCCACTCCGTGGCGTGGACGGCTGTGCGCGGAGGGGGGCGCGGGGTCCGCCGCAGCCGTGCCGCGGCGGTGCGTCGCCCGCACCGCACGGACGGGTGCGGTGCGGACGACGCGGCGCCAGCGGACCGGTGCGGACGCCGTCGCACGGTGGTGCGGTGCGGGCGGCGCCGGAGCGGACCGGTGCGGGTGAGGCGGTCAGCCCAGGTCGACCGGGAGCTCGTAGAGGTCGTTCTGGGTCACGATCGGCTTGTTCCGCAGCTCGGAGGCCGGTACCGCCAGCTCCAGGCCGGGGAAGCGCTCGTACAGCGCGGGCAGGGCGACCCCGGCCTCCAGCCGGGACAGCGCGGCGCCCGGGCAGACGTGCGGGCCGTGCCCGAAGGCGATGTGGCGGTTCGGGGAGCGGGTGATGTCGAACTCACCCGCGGTGGGCCCGTACTGCGCCTCGTCGCGGCCCAGCGCGCCGAAGGAGACGATCAGGGCCTCCCCCTTCGGCAGGACCTTGTCGCCGACGGGCACGTCCTCGGTCGCGAAGCGGATCAGGACGTGCGAGGTCGGGGTGTTCCAGCGCAGGGTCTCCTCGATCACGTTCTCCCACGGGACCTCCCCGTTCAGCACGCGCTCGCGCTGCTCGGGGTGGGTCTGGAGCGCCTCCACCACGTTGACGACCAGGCTGATCGTGGTCTCGTGACCGGCCGCGATGATCAGCTGCAGCGTGTTGACGATCTCCTCGTCGGTGAGGTGGTCGCCGTCCTCGGAGGCCGCGATCAGGGCGCTGGTCAGGTCGTCGCCCGGGTTCGCCCGCTTGTCGTCGACGATCTTCGTGAAGAGGGCGCCGAGGTCCGCCATCATCTGCGGGACCTCCTCCGGCGGCGTCTGCGTCGAGAAGAACTTCTCGAACAGCTCCTTGAGCCGCGGATGGTCGGCCGCGTCCACGCCCATCAGCTCACTGATGACGTTCATCGGCAGCGGGTAGGCGAACTCCGCCTTCAGGTCGACCGTCTCGCCCTTGGGCAGGGAGGCCAGCCGGTCCAGGGAGGCGTTCGTCAGCGCCTCGATCCCGGCCCGCAGGCGCTCCACCCGCTTCACGGTCAGCGCCTGCGCGACCATGCCGCGCAGCCTGCGGTGCTCGGCCCCGTCCACCGTCAGCATCGAACGGCCCGGGTTGACCAGGCCGATCAGCGGCCAGTCCATGGGGATCTCGCCGCGCTGCCAGGCGTTCCAGACGTTGATGTCCTTGACCACCCGGCTGTCGGTGAGCAGCTGGCGGGCCTCGGCGTGGTGGGTCACCGCGTAGCAGTGCACCCCGCCGGGGAGCTCCACCTCGGCCAGCGGGCCGGCGGCGCGCAGCGCGGCGCTCTCGCCGTCGAGGTCGGCGACGAGGGGATCGAGGGCGATCCGGGTCATTTCTGGCCTCCAAGTGCGGGGGTGGGCGTGAAGTGCACCGGCAGGTCGGTGAGCCCGCGCAGCCAGGGGGACGGCCGCCGGGTGAGCTGGTCCGCGGGGACGGCGAGGTCGACGTCCGGGAGCCGGTCGAGGAGCACCTCGATCCCCGTACGGGCGATGACCTCCGCGGTCTCCTGGGCCGGGAACGGGCAGCGGTGCTCGCCGTGGCCGAAGGAGAGGAACGCGTTGTTGCCGCCGGTCAGGGCGGAGCCGTCGGTGCGTACCTGCGGGTCGCCGTTGGCCGCGGCGATCCCGAGGAGCAGCAGGTCCCCGGCGCGGATGTGGCGCCCGCCGAGGTGGGTGTCGCGCGACGCCCAGCGGCCGGCCACGTTCTGGGTCGGGGTGTCCTCCCAGAGCACCTCGTTCATGGCCTCGCCGACGCTGTGCCGGCCACCGGAGAGCGACGCGGCGAAGCGGTCGTCGGTGAGCATCAGGCGCAGCGAGTTGCCGATCCAGTCGGCGCACGGCTGGTGGCCCGCGGCCATCATCACCATGAGGTCCTGGGCGACCTCCTCGTCGGTGAAGCCGCCCGGGTCCTGGAGCATCCGGGTCGCCACGTCGTCGCCGGGCTCGGCGTGCTTGTCGACGAGCAGCTGCACCATGGAGGCCGCCAGGTGCTGCTGGCCGGCCAGGGCCCGCTCGCGGCCGTCGATCATGTCGTTGATCGACCCGACGAGGGCGAACCCGACCTCGTTGTCGAAGCCGTAGAGCTTCGCGAGGACGAGCGCCGGGAGCAGCATCGCGTACTCGGCGATGATGTCCGTCCGGCCGCTGGAGCAGAAGCGGTCGATGAGACCGTCGGCGAACTCCTCGGCGTACCGCTTCAGCTCGAAGGGGTCGACGCCCTCCAGCGCGTTGCTGATCATGGCGGCGCGGACGGTGTGCCGTTCACCGACCGTGTAGAGGATCGACGGCTGCTTGTGCCCGATCATCGGGAGCAGCGGCCAGTTCTCCGGGATGTGCTCCCACTGGTTCCACAGCTCCGAGTCCCGGCTGAAGAGCACCGGGTCGTTGGTGACCTGGTGCAGTTCGCGGTAGCCGAGGATCAGCCACGCGGGTACGTCGCCGTCGAGCACCACGGGGGCCACCGAGCCGTGGTCGCGGCGCATGTCCCGGTACAGCTGGACGGGGTCCGTCTGGAAGCGCGGCCCGGACAGCGGGGCGAAGGTCCGGGACATGGGGCACTTGGTCACAGCTCGCGCTCCGGGGTCGGCAGGGGGCACTGGGTCACGGCGTGGGCTCCGGTGTCATCGCCGCGGCGGCCCTGGCACCCGGGAGGGCCGCGGCGGCGTCCTTCTCACGGGCGACGGAGAGCGCGTAGAGGTGCTCGACCAGGGTGATCAGGACGTATTTGCTGGAGGACCGGTCCCGGGCGTCGCACTCCACGAGCGGGACCTCGGGCGAGAGGTCCAGCGCCTCGCGGATCTGCTGCTCGGTGTGGAGCGGCCCGCCGAAGTCGTTGCACGCGACGATGAACGGGGTGCCGTGGTGCTCCAGGCGGTCGATCGCGTACCAGGAGTCGGCGAGCCGCCGCGTGTCGACGAGGACGACGGCGCCCAGGGTGCCGGAGAAGAGGCGGTCCCACAGGAACCAGAAGCGTTCCTGCCCGGGCGCGCCGAAGAGGTAGAGGACCGACCGCGCGTCGAGCGTGATGCGGCCGAAGTCGAAGGCGACCGTGGTGGACGTCTTGGAGTGCACACCGTCGAGGTCGTCGACGGCCTCGCCCGCGCGGGTCATGGTCTCTTCCGTGTTGAGCGGGCGGATCTCGCTCACGGATCGGACCATGGTGGTCTTGCCGACCCCGAAGCCGCCGACGACGACGATCTTCAGTCCGTTGTCGGCCGTCGCCTGCAGGGCGGCACGGTCAGAGGTTGCGGAGTCCAACGAGCACCTGTTCCAGGGTGTCGGTGTCGGGGAGCCGGTCCTCGACACGGGCAGTACGGGGGTGGCGGGCGCTGATCCGGCCGGTGTCGAGCAGGTCGCACAGCATGATGCGGACGATGCTGACGGGCAGATTCAGGGTGGCCGAGATCTCGACGACCGCGGTGGGGCTGTCGCACATCCGCAGGATCGCGACGTGCTCCGACTGCATCCCGGGGCTCGGTTCGCACTCGGCGACGACGAGCGTCACCAGGTCGAACGCGGCCGAGTCGGACCGGCTGCGGCCACCGGTGAGGGTGTACAGCCGGTCCGGGTCGTCGTCGCGTCCGGGGCGGGGGCGCGGGAGCGGCGTCATACGTCCGCGGTCTCCGCGGCCGGGGCCGCTGTGTCGCGCGGCGGGGCGACCAGGTACTCGCCGAGCTGCTCGACCAGTTCGCTCATGTTGTGGCCGACGAGGCCGACGTCGGAGTCCTCCGCCGCCACCACCGCGAGGTGGGCGCCCGCACCCGCCTCGACGATGAAGAGCACACCGCCGTAGAACTCGGTCATCGCGGACCTGACGCCACCGGTGCCGTCACCGAACTCGATGGACGCGCCGTGCGACAGGCTCTGGATTCCGGCGGAGATCGCGGCCAGCTGGTCGGCCTGGTCGACGGAGAGCTCGGGGGTGCGGCAGAGCTTGAGCCCGTCCCGGGACAGGACCAGGGCGTGCCGGGCGCCGGGCGTGCGGTCGAGCAGCCCCTCCAGCAGCCAGTTGAGCTTCTCGTCGGTCGTCGCGCTCATCGGGTGTTGCCTTCCGGGTGCGGGGAATTGGCTCGTACCGCCTGGCTGAAGGTGCTGAAGCGGGCAGCCTGGACCTTCGGGTCGGTGGTACGCGGCCGGGGGGAGCCGGCGTCGCCGGGGGTGGCGTTGCCGGTACGGGCTTCGGCGGCGGCCAGGGTGCGGCCACGACGGCGCTTGGGCAGGCCGCTCTCGCCGAACTGGGGGACGGTGCCGGTGGATTCGGACGCGGACTCCGATGCGCCGGACGCGTTCTCCGGTGTTCCCGACGCGGCCGGGGCGCCGGCCGCCGCGGGCCTGGCAGCGGCCGGGTCCTCCGTGCGCGGCGTCGAGTGGTCCGGCTCGGGCTCGGCGCGCCCGGCCGCCTCCGGGAGGGACGCGGGCGCGGCCGTACGGGAGATGAGCTCCTGCGGCAGCATCATCAGCGCGCCCGTACCGCCGCGCGCCGAGGGCCGGAAGGAGACGGTCAGACCGTGCTTCCGTGCCAGCCGGCCGACGACGGCGAGACCCAGCCGGGTGCCGGAGATGGCGGTGAGGTCCTGGTTGTCGGCGGACACGGCCCGCTCGGCGCGGCGCAGCTGCACATCGCTCATCACCAGCCCGCTGTCCTCGACGGTGACGACGATGCCCGCCGGCACCTCCTCGACGTACACGTGCACCTCGGCGGTGGGCGGCGAGAAGTTGGCAGCGTTGTCGAGGATCTCGGCGAGGGCGTGCATCACGCCCTCGGCCGCGTGGCCGGCGATCGCCACGTCACTGGTCGAGTGGAGGCGGACGCGCTGGTAGCTGCCGATCCGGCCCATCGCGCCGCGCAGGATCGACTCCATGACGATCGGCTTGGCCCAGCGGCGCCCGGAGCGCGCACCGGTCAGGACGGCGATGGAGTCGGCGAGACGGCCCGCCTGGGCCGTGCGGTGGTCCAGGTGCAGCAGGTCCTCCAGCACGTCCTCGGCGGTGTGCCGGTGCTCCATCTCGCGGAGGTCGGCCAGCATGCTGGTGGCCAGGGCCTGCATCCGGCCCGCCGCGTTGGCGCAGGCGGCGATCGCCGCGGAGCGCTCGGTCTCGCTGCGGCGGGCGCGTGCGGTGAGCCGGGCCACCTCGGCGGTGAGCCGCTCGTGCTGCTCGCCGGCCTCGGCCGTGATCCTGGCCACCCGTTCGTCCGCCTGGGCGGTGACCCGGGCCGACTCGGCGGAGGCGGCGGCCCTGATGCGTGCGGTCTCCGCGGTGAAGCGCTGGGCCTCGGCGGCGGAGGTCGAGACGAGCCTGGAGGTCTCGGCGGTGAAGCGCTCGGCGTCGGCCGCGCGCAGGGCCCGCAGATTGCGGGCGGTGGCGAGTGTGTGGACCGTGACGGCCACCGCGGCGCAGAGCAGCACGGCGGCGGCTCCCGCCCCCCACGACAGCGGGGCCCGTACCGAGTCGGGGGCGGCGGAGACCGCCCACAGGCACAGGGAACCGGTAACGGCTGCCGAGATCAGCAGGGCGAGCGCGGTCTGCCGGAGTGAAGGGCGCAATCGGAGTCCTTGGGGCGGACGGTGCGGGGGATGGGGGCAGGTACGACGGAACGGGACAACCAGGGATGTTCCGGTGTTGTGGTGGTGAAAGGACCACAACTGGAGCTGATTGTTCCTGATCAAGTCACGGCAACTATAGGAGAATTGGCGACTTGTTTGGGGATTCCTTGTGGCCACTTCTGTTTGAAAAGTGGCTTGAATGGATTCCCGGGCCCTCTCTCAGTCGTTCGGCGCCGGGTCGGACCTGCGTGGGGGCCGGGAACTAGAGGTATATGTAACGCTATGTCCCCTGTGTCAGGCTTGAATTGTCACGATCGTCGCTCGTGGGCCGGTGGCCAGCTAATGTGAGCGCTCCGGTGCAGTCGGCCTGCCAGGTCGGGCACTGCCGTAAGACACACCGCGCGCCTTGAAGGGGGAGGCGCCGCGTGGCCCCGACGGAGGACGCAGCAACCGTGGACGCGCAAGGCCGTGGGCGGGACGAGGGCATCGACCCCGCAGACCAGTGGGTACTCAACCCGGACACCGGTGATTACGAACTGCGACTGACCCCTTCCTCAGGGCGATCGTCCGCGGCCTCCGGTTCCTCGGACACCAGGACGTCCGGTTCGCGCCGCAGGCCGGGGCCCTCGGCGCCCCCGCCGGGCGACCGGGCCTCCGTCCCCGGGCAGCGTGGCGGTCGCAGGGGTGCCGAAGGCGGGCGCGGCGGCCGTGACGAGTCCGGACGCGGGAGCCGGGAGGAGTCCCGCAAGGCGGGCGGCCGTGCCGCCCCGCCGGCCCAGGGGCGCCGCAAGGCGAAGCAGAAGAAGTCCGGGAAGAAGAAGGCGCTGGTGTGGACCGGTGGGGTGCTCGCCTTCCTGCTGGTGGGCACCGGCACCGCGGGCTATCTCGTCTACCAGCACTTCAACGGCAACATCACCTCAGTCTCCACCGACGGCGCGGGGACCGGCGGCTTCAGCAAGGACCGGGCGATCAACGTCCTGGTGATCGGCACCGACAAGCGCACCGGCAAGGGCAACGAGGGCTACGGGGACGCGGGCAGCGTCGGTCACGCCGACACCAACATCCTCTTCCACGTCTCCAAGGACCGGACGAACGCGACCGCGCTCAGCATCCCGCGTGACCTGATAACGGACATCCCGAACTGTCCGACCCAGCTGGCCGACGGCACCGAGAAGGACATCCCGGGCACAGCGGGCGGACGCTTCAACACCAGCCTCGGCCAGTCCGAGCGCACCCCCAGCTGCACCATGCGCACCGTCACCGAGCTCACCGGCATCAAGGTCGACCACTTCATGGTGGCCGACTTCAACGCGGTCAAGTCGCTGACGACGGCCGTCGACGGCGTGGACGTCTGTCTCGCCAAGGACATCGACGACAAGGACTCGCACCTCAAGCTGTCCAAGGGCGAGCACACCCTCCAGGGCGAGCAGGCCCTCGCCTTCCTGCGAACCCGGCACTCCGTCGGCTTCGGCAGCGACCTGAGCCGCATCGAGATCCAGCAGCAGTTCCTGGGCTCGCTGATGCGCAAACTGAAGTCCAACGACACCCTGACCAGCCCCACCAAGATGTGGTCGCTCGCGGAGGCGGCCACCAAGGCGCTCACCGTCGACGACAAGATCGCCGACATCAACCAGCTGCGCAAACTGGGCATGGAGCTGGCCTCGGTCGACCCCAAGAACATCACGTTCACCACGGTCCCGGTGCTGGACAACCCGAACGACAAGGCGACCGTCATCCTCGACGAGTCCAAGGCCCCCCAGGTCTTCTCGATGATGCGCGAGGACGTCTCCTTCACCGCCGTCGAGAAGCAGGAGAAGGCCGCGGCGAAGGCAGCGGCGGACGCCAAGCTGAAGGGCGACATGGCCGACCCGGCGGACGTGCGGGTCGACGTCTTCAACGGCGGTGCCCCCGCCGGCTCCGCGCAGAACGCCCTGGACTGGCTGCAGAACGAGAAGGGCGTGCTGAAGTCCACGAACAAGGCGAACGCGCCGGAGGACGTGAAGAAGACGCAGCTCGTCTACGCCCCCAACCAGGCGGACCAGGCGCGCCGGCTCGCCGACCTGATGGGCCTGTCGGCCTCGGCCCTCAAGCCCACCGAGACCGACGCCGGTGACATGGACCCGATGGTGCTGACGCTGGGCCCGGACTTCAAGACGGCGGGCAGCCCGCTCAGCGCACCGCAGAAGGCCCCGGAGGACATCCAGCGCGTGGAGGCGGACAAGGCGGTCTGCGCCAAGTAGCCGTCAGGCCTGCGGGGCCGCCCCCGGCGGCGGGCCCGGGCGGCCGGTCCCGTGCACCAGGCTCCGGGGCGGGGCATGTCCGTCAGGAGTCCGGACGGCCCCGGGACGGCCCCTCCGGGGCGCCCCGGCGAGGGTCACTTCCGCCAGAACAGGTGGTGCGTCACCCCGCTCGGGCTGGGCACGACGTCCAGGTGGAACCGGTCGAGCAGCTCGTCCGGGGACTCCCAGAGCCGCACCCCCGTCCCGAGCTTCGCCGGCGAGACCGCCACGTGCAGGGTGTCCACCAGGTCGGCGTCGAGGAACTGCCGGATGGTGGTGGCCCCGCCGCCGAGCCGCACGTCCTTGCCGCCCGCTGCCTCCCGCGCCTGTGCGAGGACCGCGGCCGGCTCGCCGCCCACGAAGTGGAACGTGGTGTCGGAGAGGGTGAACGACGGCCGCTCGTGGTGGGTCATGACGAACACCGGGGTGCGGAACGGCGGCTCGTCACCCCACCAGCCCTTCCACTCCTCGTCCTGCCACGGCCCGCGCAGCGGTCCGAACTTGTTGCGGCCCATGATCTCGGCGCCGATGTTCCGGGCGTAGTCCCGCGTGAGGCAGTCGTCCAGACCCCGGCTCCCGCCGGGTTCGGTGCGCATCGGCCAGCTCGCCGTGGCGCCCGCCCAGGCGAACAGCCTCCCCGGATCGACGTGACCGAACGGCCTCTCCAGGGTCTGGTCCTCGCCGGCGCCGATCCCGTCGGACGAGACGTTGAAGTTCTGGACCCTCAGCAGTTGAGCCACGTGTTCCTCCTCGATCGCGACAACGGTGGGGAGACTCCCCGGACCGGGCGAACTCATCGGCGCGTCCCCGGCCGGCAGGTGGTCCATGCTGGGCTCATGGCCACCCAGCCCAGCGACCTCGCCCACCATCTCACCGCGGCCGTCCGCGGCGAGGTGGACACCACCAGGACCGCCCGGGCGCTGACCACCATGGACGCGTCCAACTACCGCCGCGTCCCCGTCGCGGTCGTGTTGCCCCGCGACGCGGCGGACGTCGCCGAGGCCCTGCGCGTCTGCCGGGAGCACGGCACCCCCGTCGTCCCCCGGGGCGGCGGCACCTCCATCGCCGGCCAGGCCACCGGGACCGGCGTCGTCCTGGACTTCACCCGCCACATGCGGAAGATCACCGCGCTGGACCCCGGCTCCCGCACCGCCGTCGTCCAGCCGGGCGTCGTCCTGGACGACCTGCGGGCCGCCGCCGCCCCGTACGGGCTGACCTTCGGCCCCGACCCGTCCACCCACAGCCGCTGCACGCTCGGCGGGATGATCGGCAACAACTCCTGCGGCTCCCACTCCGTCGCCTGGGGCACCACCGCCGACAACGTCCGGAGCCTGCGCGTCCTGCGGTACGGCGGCGAGAGCCTGCACGTCGGCCGGGACCTGCCCGGCGCACCGCCCGGCCTCCACGCGTTCGCCGCAGCCCACCTCGCCCCGCTGCGCACCGGCTTCCCCGCCCTCCCGCGCCGCATCTCCGGTTACGCCCTGGACGCCCTGCTCCCCGAGAACGGCCCCGACCCCGCCCGTGCCCTCTGCGGCAGCGAGGGGACCCTGGCCGTCGTCACCGAGGCGACCGTCCGCCTCGTCGAGACGCCGCGCGCCCGCGCGCTGGCCGTCCTCGGGTACGCCGACGAGTCGGCCGCCGCCGAAGCCGCCCCCGGGCTCCTGCCGTTCGGCCCGCTCACCGTCGAGGGCATGGCCGAGGACCTCGTACGCGAACCGGCCGGGCTGCCCCGGGGCGCCGCCTGGCTGTTCGTGGAGACGGGCGGCGCCACTCCCGCCGAGGCCCGCGCCCGCGCCACGGAGATCCTGCGCGCAGCCGATGCCCTGGACGGCAGCGTCGTGACCGATCCCGCGGCCGTGCGGGCCCTGTGGCGCATCCGCGAGGACGCCGCCGGGACCGCGACCCGGATGCCCGACGGCACCGAGGCCTGGCCGGGCTGGGAGGACTGCGCCGTGCCGCCCGGCCGGCTCGGCCCGTATCTGCGCGACTTCCGCGCCCTGCTGACCGAACACGGCCTGCGCGGCACTCCGTACGGCCACTTCGGGGACGGCTGCATCCACGTGCGCATCGACTTCGACCTATTGAGCGAGCAGGGCGTGGCCCGCTTCCGCCGGTTCTCGGAGGACCAGGCCGGCCTCGTCGTCGCGCACGGCGGATCGCTGAGCGGCGAACACGGCGACGGGCAGGCCCGGGCGGAGCTCCTGCCCCGGATGTACGGCGAGGAGATGGTGGGCCTGTTCACCCGCTTCAAGGACCTCTGGGACCCCGACGGCGGCCTCAACCCGGGCATCCTTGCCCGCCCCGCACGCCTCGACGAGAACCTCCGCTTCGCCGTCCTCCCGGGGCGGCCCGTGGACGTGGCCTTCGGTTACCCGCAGGACGGCGGCGACTTCACGGCCGCCGTGCGCCGCTGCGTCGGCGTCGCCAAGTGCCGTACGCAGAAGCCCGGCCAGGACGTCATGTGCCCCTCCTTCCGGGCCACCGGCGAGGAGGAGCACTCCACCCGGGGACGTGCGCGGCTGCTGCACGAGATGCTCGCGGGGGAGGTGATCACGGAGGGCTGGCGGTCCACGGAGGTGCGTGACGCCCTCGACCTGTGCCTGTCCTGCAAGGGCTGCCGCACCGACTGCCCGGTGGGCGTCGACATGGCCACGTACAAGGCGGAGTTCCTCCACCAGCACTACAAGGGACGGCTGCGCCCCGCCGCGCACTACGCGATGGGCGGGCTCCCGCGCCTGCTGCGGACGGCCGCCCCCTTCGCCCGCCCGCTCAACGCCCTGGCCCGGATCGGTCCGCTCGCCGCACTCGCCAAGCGGCTCGGCGGCATCGAGCAGCGGCGCACGCTCCCGGTCCTGGCGCGGCGGACGTTCCGGGCGTGGTTCGCCGGCCGTCGGTCACGGCCGGACGGCCCGGCCGTCCTGCTCTGGCCGGACACCTTCACCGATCACTTCTCGCCGGAGGTGGGCCGGGCGGCCGTACGGGTCCTGGAGTCGGCGGGCCGGATGCCCGTGCTGCCCGCCCGGGGCGTGTGCTGCGGCCTCACCCATGTCTCGACGGGCCGGCTGGACGCGGCCCGCGCCGTCATGCGCCGGACCCTGGACCTGATGGACGGGACGCTCGGCGAGCCCCTCGTCGTACTGGAACCGAGCTGCGCCGCCGCCCTCCGCACGGACCTGCCGGAGCTCCTCCCCGACGACCCGCGCGCCGCCCTGCTCGCCTCGTCGGTGCGCACCCTGGCCCAGTACCTCCAGGAGTACGCGCCCGGCTGGACGCCGCCCCGGCTCGACCGGCCCGTCGCCGGCCAGACCCACTGCCACCAGCACGCGGTGCTCGGCGACGCCGCCGAGCGCGGGCTGCGCGAGAGGGCGGGCCTGACCGGTGAACTGAGCGGCGGATGCTGCGGGCTGGCCGGCAACTTCGGCTTCGAGCGGGGGCACTGGGACGTCTCCGTGGCGTGCGCCGAGGAGCAGCTCCTGCCCGCCGTGCGGGCGGCGGAACCCGGCACGGAGCTGCTGGCCGACGGCTTCTCCTGCCGCACCCAGCTGGACCAGCTGGCCGGGCGCAGGGCCCGGCACCTCGCCGAGCTGCTGGCGGAGGGGCTGCCGCCGGACGCCTCCGGGACGGAGCCCCGGCGACGGCCGTAGGGCACCGCTCGCGACGGCCCGGCGGACCTCGGCGGCCCGGTGCCGGGTGGGCGCCCGGCGGGCGTGCCGGGACCGGCGTCAGAGCCCGGCG
Source organism: Streptomyces argenteolus (assembly GCF_042902585.1). GTDB lineage: Bacteria > Actinomycetota > Actinomycetes > Streptomycetales > Streptomycetaceae > Streptomyces > Streptomyces argenteolus. The sequence goes on along the minus strand of NZ_JBIBEG010000001.1, from coordinate 1,246,045 downwards.
ACCGCCTCGCTCACCGCCGCGGAGAGCCGCTCGTTCTCCGGTGCCGCGCCGCCGGGCAGCGCGAAGCGGCGCCGGGTGTAGCCGTAGGCCACGCCGTGGACCGGATCGGCGTACGCCTGCGAGCCCGCGGCTCCCGAGTGCCCGAACGCGCCCTCGCCGAGGGCCGGGTAGGTGGCACGCACCGCTTCGAAGCCGAGCGCGAAGTGGTCGGTCTCGTCGGTCACGAGATCGGTGCCCTTCCCCTGCACCCGGCCCACCTCGGCGATCGTCTCGGGTGTGAGCAGCGGGGGCCGCCCGTCCACCTCGGAGACGGCCGCCGCGTACATCCCCGCGAGCCCGCGCGCGGAGCCGACGCCGCCGACCGAGGCCGGGCCGAGAGCCCGTACCGCCCGGGTGTTCGGGAGGGCGACGAGATCGAGCGGCGGGTCCTGCGCGAAGCCGAACGCGAGCGCCCGCAGGCTGTCCGGATCGAGCGGGCCGCCCGCCGCGGGACCTGGCGCGGGGATGCCGGGACGGATGGAGACGTAGCGGGGTTCGAGCGCCTCGGGCAGGCCGAGGTGGAAGTCCAGGCTGTAGGGGGCGCGCACCCGCTCCTCGAAGATCTGCTGGATGGACCGTCCGGTGACCCGCCGCACCACCTCGCCGGTGAGGGCGCCGATCGTCAGCGCGTGGTAGCCGTACTCCGTGCCGGGCGTCCAGTAGGGCCGCTGGCCCGCCAGGCGCTCGGCGACGACGCGGTCGTCGGCCAGCCCCTCGACGGTGAAGCCGCCGTCCGCCCAGATGAGCCCCGCACGGTGGGACACCAGCTCGCGGACGGTCAGTTCGCCCTTGCCCTGGGCCGCGAACTCCGGCCAGTAGGAGGCCACCGTGCGGTCGGGGTCGACGGTGCCGTCCTGGATGAGCAGGGCGACCACGAGGTGGGCGGCGCCCTTGGTGGAGGAGTACACGGCGGGCAGCGAGTCGGCGGCGATGCCCTCCCCGGCCCACAGGTCCACCACGCGGCGGCCGTGGTGGTACACGGCGAGCTGGCTGCCCGGTTCGGTGTGGTCGGCGGCGAGTACGGCGGCGAACTCCTCCCGTACGCCCTCGAAGCCCGCAGCCACCGTGCCGTGCACGGTGACGGTGTCGCTAATGTCCGTCATTGTGGCGCCCCCTGGAGTGATCGAACCGATCGGTACACGGCTCCCAACTCCCTTACGCAGGGGCTTCATTCCCCATCCGCGGAGGGAATCCCCGGCCGGCCGGGACCGTTCCCCCGCGACGGCGGCCCGGGGCGCTGTCCGGCGACGATCTCCCGCGCGAGCGCCGCGAGCCGGGGCAGCTCCGGGTGGCCAGGCCCGTCCCGGCGGGCCAGGAGCACGGGCAGCGGCGGGGCGTCGTCGAGCGGTACGTAGACGACCCCGGCGTGCGGGTGCATCTGTGCGGTCGACGCCCCGGAGACCCCGTTGCCCTGACCGGCCGCGATGGCGGTGAGCCAGTCGTCGGTGTTGGCGACGGCGAGCGTGGCGGCCGGGGCCGCGTGCGGGGGCCACAGGGCGAGGGTGGTGGCGCCCGAGACCGTGTTCAGGACGACCGCGTCGGCGGTCAGGTCGGCCAGGGAGAGCGAGGCGCGAGCGGCGAGAGGGCCGTCGGCGGCGACGGCGGCCACCCTGGTCTCGGTGAACAGCACCTCCGTGACCAGCCCCGGCGTGTCCACAGGTCCGCGGAGCAGCGCCGCGTCCACCTCGCCCCGGGTGAGCCCGGCCGTCCGGTCGTCGATGCGGAGCAGCTCGAGGGGGGTTCCCGGATGGCGCTGCTGCCAGGTCCGCAGCAGCGGAGTGGTGTACGGGCCGAACGCGGACCAGGCGTGCCCGAGCCGCAGCGGCCGGTGGCGCAGCCGGCCGGGATCGATGGCTTCCTCGAAGGCACCGACCGCGGCGGTGGCCTTGTCCCGGAAGGCCACCCCCTCGGGGGTGAGGACGAGGTGATGGGTCGACCGGTCGACGAGACGGACACCCAGCTGCCGTTCGAGGGCGGCGAGTGTCCGGGAGACGACGGGCTGCGTGACCCCGAGCCGTGCGGCGCCGCGGGTGACGCTGCCCTCGTCGGCGACGGCGAGGAAGGCCCGCAGATGGCGGATCTCGATACCGCGCCCGGCGGTGCCGGTGCCTTGTCCAGTGCTCATGCGTCCGGAGCATAACGGGAGCACACAAGGCATTTCACCGGCGGCGCGCGGGTCTCTACGGTGAGGAGGTGAGCGGCTCACCAGTGGTGCCGTATCGTGTATGAGTCAGTGCATTATGTTGTACCGGTCGACCTCGGCCGGACCGGACGAGAGGTTCCTGGTGAACGACCCGCGAGGTGCCGCAGAGCCGGCCGCAGCCGTTGCCGTACCCGAGGCGGTGACGGCGCTCGACCCGGGGACCGCTCCTCCCGGCGGCTCCGCGCCGGACGGCCGGCGCCCCGGCGCCCGCAGGGCGGCACTCGGCCCGGTGGCGCTGGTGGTGGCGGGCGGGCTCTCCGTCCAGTTCGGCGCGGCGGTCGCCGTCCTGCTGATGCCGAAGGTGGGAGCGCTCGGCGTCGTCACGCTGCGTCTCGCCGCCGCCGCCCTCGTGCTGCTCGTCATCTGCCGGCCGAAACTGCGCGGGCACTCGCGCGCCGACTGGGGCACCGTGGTGGCCTTCGGGGTCGCGATGGGCGGGATGAACACGCTCTTCTACCAGGCCCTCGAGCGCATCCCGCTGGGCGCGGCGGTGACCCTGGAGGTCCTGGGCCCCCTGGTCCTGTCCGTCGTGGCCTCCCGGCGGTTGGCCAACCTCGTCTGGGCGGCGCTGGCCCTCGGCGGTGTCGTCCTCCTGAGCGGCGGGGGCTTCGACCGCCTGGATCCGGCCGGCGCCGCCTACGCCCTGGGCGCGGGGGCCATGTGGGCGGCGTACATCGTCTTCAGCGCCCGCACCGGCCGCCGCTTCCCGCAGGCGGACGGCCTGGCCCTGGCCATGGTCGTCGCGGCGGTCCTCTCGCTGCCCCTCGGCATCATGGAGGCGGGCTCGAAGCTCCTGGTCCCCACCACGCTGGGACTCGGCGCGGCCGTCGCGATGCTGAGCTCGGTCCTCCCGTACACCCTCGAACTCATGGCCCTGCGCAGGATGCCCGCCCCCACCTTCGCGATCCTGATGAGCCTGGAACCGGCCATCGCGGCCACGGCGGGCTTCCTCGTCCTCGACCAGGCCCTCTCCACGACGGACGCCCTGGCCATCGCCCTGGTCATCGGGGCGAGCATGGGCGCGGTGCGCAGTCAGGGCCGGGGCTCCCGGAAGCGGTGAACCCGCTCGGCAGGGGGACCGGACCGTTCCGGCTGCGCGGGCGGGCGTCCGATCCTAGGGTGGTCGTCTCGGCCGACCTGGAGGGACCCATGCCGGAACGTGACGATCTGCTCGCCCTCGTGACCGATCAGCGCACCAACTTCCTCTATGCCGTCGCGGAACTCGACGAGGCGGGGGCCCGCGCCCGGACGACGGTCAGCGAGCTGACACTCGGCGGGCTTCTGAAGCACCTCGGACTCGTGCAGCGCAGCTGGCTCGACGTCGTCGAGGGCACCGCCCCCGCCGAGGTCGGCTGGGCGGACCTCGACCCCGACGGCAACCGGATGACCGACGCCGAGACGCTGCCCGGACTGCTGGAGGCCTTCCACGCGGCGGCGGCGGACTTCGACCGCGCGGTGCGCGAGGAGCCCGATCTCGACCGGGAGGTCACGCTGCCGTCGTACCCCTGGTCGCCGCCCGAGCCGGTGGTCCGGACCGTGCGTCACGTCCTGTGGCACGTCTTCCGCGAGATCGCCCACCACAGCGGCCACGCCGACATCATCCGCGAGGCACTGGACGGTTCCAGCACCACGATGCGGATGAAGGAGGCCGCGATGGGGCGGTGACGGGCCCACCGCGCCGGGACGGGGCGCCGGAGGGACGATGGAAGGGAGCCGAGGAAGGAGGCCCGCGCATGGGAGCCACCAAGGAAACCGACGAGTACGCCGGGCTGTACTCGCACACCCCTTCGCAGGCCGAGGGGGAGCGCGACGAGCCGGCGGAGCGCGGCCGGGCCCCTGAAACGCACCCCGACGTCCCGCGGACCGAACCCTCGCAGGCCGAGGGCGACCGCGCGGAGTGAGCCGGGGCCGCTCAGCAGTCCCCAGGCAGGCGGAGTGAGCCGGGGCCTCTCGGCAAGTCCCCAGACAGGATGCGGAACGCGGTGGGACCGGGCGTCAGCGGTGTGACGGCCCTGAGGTCCCGCTGGTCGAGAGTGACGACGCGGTCCGTCGGTACCGGTCGGCAAGGACGGCGCCCACCGCGTGCGCACGGGCCGGCCGGAGCCCTTCGCAGGGGGCGGCGTCTCGTGCGCCGCCCCAGGCCCGGTGAGCCCGTCCCGGCCCTCCGCCGTACGCGAGCCGAGCGCCTGGCTGCCGGAAACGCGGGCGAAAAAATCATGCAAGCATGCTTGCTTGTTTTACGGGGCGCTGGCATGCTCCGGGGCACACCGCCACGCCCCGAGGGGAGCGCACCGTGTCCGACGCTTCGGCCGTGACCGCCGCCGTGCTCGACGATCTTCGTCTGGAGGGCGACGAACTCGACCTGCTGGTCGCGGGGTCGAGCGCCCCCGAGTGGTCCGCGCCCACACCCGCCGAGGGGTGGACCGTCGCCCATCAGATCGCCCACCTCCACTGGACGGACGAGGTCGCCCTGGTCGCCGCCACCGAGCCCGGCGCCTTCGCCGTCGAGGTCGAACGGGCACTGGCGGCGCCCGGCACCTTCGTCGACGAGGCCGCAGGGGAGACGGTGGCGGCCCTGCCGCCCGAGGCCCTCCTCGTCGCATGGCGGGAGGGGCGGGCCCGGCTCCAGGAAGCCCTGCGCGCCGCACCGGCGGGGGCGAAGCTCCCCTGGTACGGGCCGCCGATGAGCGTCGCGTCGATGGCGTCCGCACGGCTCATGGAGACCTGGGCACACGGCCAGGACATCGCCGACGCCCTGGGCGTGGCCCGGAAACCGACCGCCCGGCTGCGGCACGTCGCCAGGATCGGCGTACGGGCCAGGGACTACGCCTACTTCGTACGCGGGCTGCAACCGCCCGCCGAGCAGTTCCGGGTGGAGCTGGTGGCGGAGGACGGCGAGACATTCGCGTACGGACCCGAGGACGCCGCCCAGCGGGTCAGCGGGCCGCTCCTGGACTTCTGCCTGCTCGTCACCCAGCGGGCCCACCGTGACGACCTGGACGTCGAGGCGGAGGGCGCGGACGCCGGCCGGTGGCTGGACATCGCGCAGGCCTTCGCCGGGCCGGCCGGCCCCGGCCGCCCCCGCAAGGCGGACCGATGACCCGGCCCCTGCGTATCGGCAACGCCTCCGGCTTCTACGGCGACCGCTTCGACGCCCTGCGTGACATGCTCACCGGCGGCCCGCTCGACGTCCTGACCGGGGACTACCTCGCCGAGCTCACCATGCTGATCCTGGGCAGGAGCCGCCTGAAGGACCCGCGGCGCGGCTATGCCTCGACCTTCCTGCGCCAGCTGGAGGAGAGCCTCGGGCTCGCCCACGAGCGGGGCGTGAAGATCGTGACCAACGCCGGCGGACTGAACCCCGCCGGGCTCGCCGGCGCCGTGCGTGAACTGGCCGAGCGGACCGGTGTCCCCGTGCGCGTCGCGCACGTCGAGGGCGACAGCCGGCCCGTCCCGGAGGGCTACCTCACCGCCAACGCCTACCTCGGCGGCGCCGGTATCGCCGCCTGCCTGCGCGCCGGGGCCGACATCGTGGTGACCGGCCGGGTCACCGACGCCGCCCTCGTCACCGGGCCCGCAGCCGCCCACTTCGGCTGGGCGCCGGACGCCCACGACGCGCTCGCCGGGGCCGTCGTCGCCGGGCACGTCCTGGAGTGCGGGACGCAGGCCACCGGCGGGAACTACGCCTTCTTCGGCGAGCACGACGTCCGCCGCCCCGGCTTCCCGCTCGCCGAGATCCACGAGGACGGCAGCAGCGTCATCACCAAGCACGAGGGCACGGGCGGTGTCGTCGACCTCGGCACCGTCACCGCCCAGCTGCTCTACGAGACCGGCGGCGCCCGCTACGCCGGGCCCGACGTCACCGCCCGGCTCGACACCGTGACGCTGGAGCGCGAGGGCCCCGACCGGGTGCGGATCAGCGGCGTACGCGGAGAGGCCCCGCCGCCCACGCTCAAGGTCGGGCTCAACCGGCTCGGCGGGTGGCGCAACGAGGTGGTCTTCGTGCTCACCGGGCTCGACATCGAGGCCAAGGCGCGGCTCGTGCGGGACCAGTTCGCCGACGCCCTCGACCGGGCCGGCTCGAAACCCGCCGAGGTGCGCTGGGAACTCGCCCGCACCGACCGGGCCGACGCCCCGACCGAGGAGACCGCGAGCGCGCTGCTCCGGCTCGTGGTGCGCGACCAGGACGCGGACGCGGTCGGCCGGGCGGTCTCCGGGGCGGCCGTGGAGCTGGCACTCGGCAGCTACCCGGGCTTCCATGTGACCGCCCCGCCCGGAAAGGGCGCGCCCTACGGGGTGTTCGAGTCCGCGTACGTACCGGCCGAGGAGGTCCGGCACATCGCCGTCCTGCCGGACGGATCACGCGAGCCCGTCCCCGCCGCCGGGCCGTACCGGGAGCTGCGCGAGGTGCCCGAGCCGGCCCTGCCCGAGCCGCTGCCCGCCGGGCCGGCCCGCACCGTGCCGCTCGGGCTGGTCGCCGGCGCCCGCAGCGGCGACAAGGGCGGCGACGCCAACGTCGGCGTCTGGGTCCGCACCGACGACGCCTGGCGGTGGCTGGCCCACGAGCTGACGGTCGAACGCTTCCGCGAACTGCTGCCGGAGACGGCCGGGCTCACCGTCGTACGCCATGTCCTGCCCGGGCTGCGGGCCCTCAACTTCGTCGTCCACGGCCTTCTCGGCGAGGGCGTCGCCGCGCAGGCGCGCTTCGATCCGCAGGCCAAGGCGGTGGGGGAGTGGCTGCGGTCCCGGCACGTGCCCGTCCCCGTACGACTGCTCCCCGAACCGGAGGCGACCGCATGAGCGTCCTGCCCACCGCACTCGACACCGCGGGGCCCGAGTACGCGGCGAACCGCGAGGCGATGCTCGCCAAGCTCGCCGAACTGGAGACCGAGCACGCCAAGGCCCTCGCCGGGGGCGGCGAGAAGTACGTGGCCCGCCACCGGAGGCGCGGCAAACTGCTCGCCCGCGAACGCATCGAGCTCCTGGTCGACCCGGACACCCCCTTCCTGGAGCTGTCCCCGCTGGCCGCGTGGGGGAGCGACTACGCGGTCGGCGCCTCGCTCGTCACCGGCATCGGGATCGTCTCCGGCGTGGAGTGCCTGATCACGGCCAACGACCCGACCGTACGCGGAGGGGCCTCCAACCCCTGGACCCTGAAGAAGGCCCTGCGCGCCAACGAGATCGCCTTCACCAACCGGCTGCCGTGCGTCTCGCTCGTGGAGTCCGGTGGTGCGGACCTGCCCTCGCAGAAGGAGATCTTCATCCCCGGCGGAGCGCTCTTCCGCGACCTCACCCGGCTCTCGGCCGCCGGAATCCCCACCGTGGCCGTCGTGTTCGGGAACTCCACGGCGGGCGGAGCGTACGTCCCCGGGATGTCCGACCACACCGTGATGATCAGGGAACGGTCCAAGGTCTTCCTCGGCGGCCCGCCCCTGGTGAAGATGGCCACCGGCGAGGAGAGCGACGACGAGTCGCTCGGCGGCGCCGAGATGCACGCCCGCACCTCCGGTCTCGCCGACCACTTCGCCGTCGACGAGCACGACGCGCTGCGCCAGGCGCGCCGCATCGTCGCCCGGCTCAACTGGCGCAAGGCGCACCCCGATCCGGGACCCGCCGAGCCGCCGAAGTACGACGAGGACGAGCTGGCGGGGATCGTGCCCGGCGACTTGAAGGTCCCCTTCGACCCGCGCGAGGTCATCGCCCGGCTGGTCGACGGCTCGGACTTCGACGCCTTCAAGCCGCTCTACGGGACGAGCCTGGTCACCGGCTGGGCGCGTCTGCACGGCTATCCCGTCGGCATCCTCGCCAACGCCCAGGGCGTGCTGTTCAGCGAGGAGTCGCAGAAAGCCGCGCAGTTCATCCAGCTCGCCAACCAGCGGGACATCCCCCTCCTCTTCCTGCACAACACCACCGGCTACATGGTGGGCAAGGAGTACGAGCAGGGCGGCATCATCAAGCACGGCGCGATGATGATCAACGCGGTGTCGAACTCCAGGGTCCCCCATCTGTCCGTGCTGATGGGCGCCTCCTACGGCGCCGGCCACTACGGCATGTGCGGCCGGGCCTACGACCCGCGCTTCCTCTTCGCCTGGCCCAGCAGCAAGTCGGCCGTCATGGGCCCCCAGCAGCTCGCGGGAGTCCTGTCGATCGTGGCCCGCGCCTCCTCGGCCGCGAAGGGGCTGCCCTACGACGACGAGGCCGACGCGGGGCTGCGCGCCATGGTGGAGCAGCAGATCGAGTCCGAGTCGCTGCCGATGTTCCTCTCGGGGCGGCTGTACGACGACGGGGTCATCGACCCGCGTGACACCAGGACCGTCCTCGGGATGTGCCTGTCAGCGATCCATACGGCACCGGTCGAAGGCGCGCGCGGCTTCGGCGTCTTCCGGATGTGAGGCATCGGATGATCACCGCACTGCTTGTCGCCAACCGGGGCGAGATCGCCTGCCGGATCTTCCGCACCTGCCGGGAGCTGGGCATCACCACCGTCGCCGTGTACTCGGACGCGGACGCCGGTGCCCTGCACGTCCGGGAGGCCGACACCGCCGTACGGCTCCCGGGCGCCGCGGCGGCCGACACCTATCTGCGCGGCGACCTCGTCGTCGCCGCCGCTCTGGCCGCGGGAGCCGACGCGGTCCACCCGGGATACGGCTTCCTCTCGGAGAACGCCGGCTTCGCCCGGGCCGTGCAGGACGCCGGACTCGTCTGGGTCGGCCCCCCGCCCAAGGCCATCGAGCTGATGGCGTCCAAGACCCGGGCCAAGGAACTGATGGCCGCCGCCGACGTGCCGCTCCTCGCCCCGGTCGACCCCGGTGAGGCGACCGCCGGCGACCTCCCCCTGCTGCTGAAGGCGGCGGCGGGCGGCGGCGGGCGCGGGATGCGGATCGTGCGCGAACTGGCCGCGCTGCCCTCGGAGCTGACGGCGGCGTCCGCCGAGGCGGCCTCGGCCTTCGGCGACGGCGAGGTCTTCGCCGAGCCGTACGTCGAGCGCGGCCGGCACGTCGAGGTCCAGGTCATGGCGGACGGCCGGGGGACGGTGTGGGCGCTCGGCACCCGCGACTGCTCGCTCCAGCGGCGCCACCAGAAGGTCATCGAGGAGGCCCCCGCGCCGGACCTGGACGACGGCCTGCGGGAACGGCTCCACGACGCGGCCGTCACCGCCGCCCAGGCGGTGGGCTACCAGGGCGCGGGGACCGTCGAGTTCCTCGTCTCGGCCGAAGGCCGCCCGTACTTCCTGGAGATGAACACCCGCCTCCAGGTCGAGCACCCCGTCACGGAGGCGGTGTCCGGTCTCGATCTCGTCGCCCTGCAACTGCGCGTCGCGGAGGGCGAACCGCTGCCCCCCGTCCAGCCTCCGGGACCCGGCGGGCACGCCGTCGAGGCCCGGCTGTACGCCGAGGACCCGGCCCGGGAGTGGCAGCCGCAGACCGGAACGCTGCACACGCTCGACGTGCCGGCCGAACCGGGCCTGCGCCTCGACACCGGCTACACGGGGGGCGACACCGTCGGGGTGCACTACGACCCGATGCTCGCCAAGGTCATCGCACACGCCCCCACCCGCACCGAGGCGGTCCGCCTCCTCGCCCGCGCCCTCGAACGGGCGCGCATCCACGGCCCCGTCACCAACAGGGAGCTGCTCGTACGCTCCCTGCGCCACCCCGACTTCCTCGCGGCCCGCCTCGACACCGGCTTCTACGACCGGAACCTGGCCGCCCTGACCACGACCGCCGCCCCCGGTGACGGGGAGGCCCGCCGCCTCGCCGCCACCGCCGCGGCGCTCGCCTCGGCCGCGACGGCGGGCGGCGCCCCCGGCCCCGCCCGCTTCGGCGCCTGGCGCAACCTCGCCTCGCAGCCGCAGGTCAGGTGCTACCGCGGCGAACCCGACGGCACGGCGTACGAGATCGCCTACCGCACCGGCCGGGACGGCACGCCCGTGCCGGAGACCGGAGAACGCCCCCTCGCCGTGCGGCCCGGCGCCGTCACCCTGGAGACCGGCGGGGTGACCCGGCACTTCACCGTCGCCGTCCACGGCGACCGGGTCCATGTGGACACCGCCTCCGGCTCGTACGCCTTCACCGCCCTGCCCCGCTTCACCGACCCGGCCGAACGCACCGAACCCGGCTCCCTGCTCGCCCCGATGCCCGGCACCGTCGTCCGCCTCGCCGACGGACTCGCGCCCGGCTCGGCCGTCGAGGCCGGGCAGCCGCTGATCTGGCTGGAGGCGATGAAGATGGAACACCGCATCCTCGCCCCCGCCGCCGGCACCCTCACCGCGCTGCACGCCGCCCCCGGACTCCAGGTCGAGGTCGGCGCTCTGCTCGCCGTCGTACAGGACGCATCCGCGCAGGCGCCCGCGCCCGCATCCGCGCACCAGGAGGAGACCACGTGAGCACCGTCCTCGAAACCGAAGAGCACCAGGCACTCCGCGCCGCCGTCGCCGCCCTCGGCAAGCGCTTCGGCCGTGACTACAGCACCGAGCTGGCCCGCAAGGGCGAGCACCCGCGCGAACTGTGGAGCGAGGCGGGCAAGCTCGGCTACCTCGGCGTCAACCTCCCCGAGGAGTACGGCGGCGGGGGCGGCGGCATGGCCGAGCTCTCCATCGTCCTGGAGGAACTGGGCGCCGCCGGCAGCCCTCTCCTCATGCTGGTCGTCTCCCCGGCGATCTGCGGCACCGTCATCGCCCGCTTCGGCACCGAGGAGCAGAAGCGGGCCTGGCTCCCCGGCCTCTCCGACGGCTCCCTGACCATGTCGTTCGGCATCACCGAGCCGGACGCCGGCTCCAACTCGCACCGCATCACCACCACGGCCCGCCGCGACGGCGAGGGCGGGTGGATCCTCAGCGGACGCAAGGTCTTCATCTCCGGCGTCGACATCTCCGACGCCACCCTGATCGTCGGCCGCACCGAGGACGCGAAGTCCGGCAGGCTCAAGCCCTGTCTCTTCATCGTCCCCCGCGACGCCCCCGGCTTCCTCCGCACCCGGATCGACATGGAACTGCACGCCGCGGAGAAGCAGTTCGAGCTGGTACTCGACGACGTGCGGCTGCCCGCCGGGGCGCTCGTCGGCGAGGACAGCGAGGACGCCGGCCTGCTCCAGCTCTTCGCCGGGCTGAACCCGGAGCGGATCATGGGCGCGGCCTTCTCCATCGGCATGGGCCGCTACGCCCTGGAACGGGCCGTGGACTACGCGAAGACCCGCACCGTCTGGAAGGGCGCCCCCATCGGCGCCCACCAGGCCATCGCCCACCCGCTCGCCCAGGCACACATCGAACTCGAACTCGCCCGGCTGATGATGCAGAAGGCCGCCAGGCTCTACGACGAGGGCGACGACATCGGCGCGGGTGAGGCCGCCAACATGGCGAAGTACGCCGCCGCCGAAGCCTGCGTCAGGGCCGTCGACCAGGCCGTCCACACCCTCGGCGGCAACGGTCTCACCCGCGAGTACGGCCTCGCCTCCCTCGTGACGGCCGCGCGTGTCTCCCGGATCGCCCCCGTGAGCCGGGAAATGATCCTGAACTACGTCTCCCACCAGACCCTGGGCCTGCCGAAGTCGTACTGACCCACCCGGCCCGTCCCGGGCCCCCCGCCGCCCCCGCAGGGGCGGTTCCGGCTCTCCACCCGCGTAAGGGGACCGCCATGGTGTTCCACAGCGAGTACGCAGATGTCCCGGCCGTCGACACACCCATCCACGAAGCCGTCCTCGGGAACGCCGCGGACTTCGGTGACACCCCCGCCCTGATCGACGGCACCAACGGGATGACCGTCACCTACAGCCAGCTCGACACCTTCCACCGGCGCATCGCCGCCCACCTCGCCGAGGCCGGCCTGCGCAAGGGCGACGTGCTCGCCCTGCACAGCCCCAACACCGTCGCCTACCCACCCGTCTTCTACGGGGCCACCCGGGCCGGCGCCACCGTCACGACCATCCATCCCCTGGCCACCGCCGAGGAGTTCGCCAAGCAGCTCCAGGACTCCTCGGCCCGCTGGATCGTCACGGTCTCCCCGCTCCTGGACGTGGCCCGCCGCGCCGCCGAACTCGCGGGCGGCATCCAGGAGATCTACGTCTGCGACCAGGCCGACGGCCACACCTCCGTGCTCGACATGCTGGGCTCCACCGCCCCCGAACCCGAGATCACCTTCGACCCGGCCGAGGACATCGCCGTCCTCCCGTACTCCTCGGGGACCACCGGCACCCCCAAGGGCGTCATGCTCACCCACCGCAACATCGCCACCAACCTGGAGCAGCTGCGCCCCTTCGTCCCGCTCGGCGAGCGGGACCGCATCCTGGCCGTGCTGCCCTTCTTCCACATCTACGGGCTGACCGCCCTCATGAACGGGCCGCTGCGCTACGGCGCCACCGTCGTGGTCCTGCCCCGCTTCGACCTCGCCCAGTTCCTGGAGACCATCCAGGACCGGCGCATCGCGGGCCTGTACGTCGCCCCGCCCATCGTCCTGGCCCTCGCCAAGCACCCGCTCGTCGGTGAGTACGACCTCTCCTCGCTGGAGTACGTCCTCAGCGCCGCCGCCCCCCTGGACGCCGGGCTCGCCGCGGCCTGCTCCGACCGGCTCGACGTGCCCGCGGTGCGGCAGGGCTACGGCATGACGGAACTCTCGCCCGCCTGCCACGTCGTGCCCCTGGACGCCGAGAACCCGCCGCCCGGCACGGTCGGCAAGCTGCTGCCCGGCACACAGATGCGGATCGTCTCGCTGACCGACCCCGGGATCGACGTCGGCACCGACACCCCCGGAGAGATCCTCATCCGAGGCCCGCAGGTGATGAAGGGATACCTCGGCCGCCCCGAGGCCACCGCCGCCATGATCGACGAGGACGGCTGGCTGCACACCGGTGACGTCGGCCGGGTCGACGAGGACGGCTGGCTGTACGTCGTCGACCGGGTCAAGGAACTCATCAAGTACAAGGGCTACCAGGTCGCCCCCGCCGACCTGGAGGCGCTGCTGCTCACCCACCCCTCGATCGACGACGCCGCCGTCATCGGGGTGTACGACGCCGACGGCAACGAGGTCCCCAAGGCCTATCTGGTGCGCCGGGCCGGCGCGCAGGACCTCACGGAGGACGACGTCATCAGCTACGTCGCCGACCGGGTCTCCCCGTACAAGAAGGTCAGACAGGCCGAGTTCATCGAGGCCGTGCCCCGCGCGGTGTCCGGCAAGATCCTGCGGCGTGAGCTGCGCGACAGGGAGAAGCGGTCATGACCCTGGCACCTCCGGCCCACGACCGGGGCATCACCACGCTCACCCTGGACTCCCCGGCCAACCGCAACGCGCTCTCGGCCCGGCTCGTGGGCGAGCTGACCGAGGCGCTGGCCGGCTGCGCGGACGACGACACCGTACGGGCCGTCGTCCTCACCCACACCGGGAACACCTTCTGCGCGGGCGCCGACCTCACCGCCCCGCCCGAACCGACGGCGTTCGTCGCCCTGATGCGCGCGATCGTCGCCCTGCCCAAGCCCGTCGTCGCCCAGGTCGCCGGGCACGTCAGGGCCGGCGGGCTCGGGCTCCTGGCGGCCTGCGACATCGCGGCGGCGGGGCCGGACGCCACCTTCGCCCTCACCGAGTCCCGCCTCGGCCTCGCCCCCGCCGTCATCTCCATGCCCCTGCTGCCCCGGCTCGACCCGCGCGCCGCCGCCCGCTACTACCTCACCGGCGAACGCTTCGGCCCGGACGAGGCCGCCCGCATCGGTCTCGTGACGCTCACCGCCGGCCCCGGCGGCGACGTGGGAAAGGCGCTCGTCCCCGTGCTGGACGGACTGCGCAAGGCCTCCCCGCAGGGCCTGGCGGCATCGAAGGAGCTGGTCACGACTACTGTGCTGCACAGCTTCGACCAGCATGCCGAAGACCTCATCGCCCGCTCCGCGGCGCTCTTCGCCTCCGACGACGCGCGGGAGGGGATGACGGCCTTCCTCGAACGACGGGATCCCTCATGGGCGCTGTGACGTCCCCGAAGCAGGACAGGAGCCGCGCCACCCGGCAACGGCTCCTGGAGTCCGCGGTGGCCTGCCTCGCCGTACACGGCTGGGCAGGGTCCACCGTCTCCGTCGTCGCCGAACACGCCGGGGTCTCCCGGGGCGCCGCCCAGCACCACTTCCCTACCCGGGAGGACCTGTTCACCGGTGCCGTCGAGTACGTCGCCGAGGAGCGCTCGGCCGCCCTGCGGGCGCTGCCCGTCCAGGGCCGGGCGGAGGTCGTCGCCGCGCTCGTCGACCTCTACACCGGGCCGCTCTTCCGCGCCGCGCTCCAGCTCTGGGTCGCCGCATCGAACGAGGAGCAGCTGCGGCCCCGGGTCACCGAACTCGAAGCCCGCGTCGGCCGGGAGACCCACCGCATCGCCGTCAACCTCCTCGGCGCCGACGAGACCCGCCCCGGCGTCCGCGAGACGGTGCAGGGCCTCCTCGACATGGCCCGGGGCCTCGGCCTCGCCAACCTGCTGACGGACGACGGGGCGCGCCGGCGCCGGGTCGTCACGCAGTGGGCAGTCCTGCTCGACGAAGCGCTGGGCTGATCGGGCCGGGCCCTACGACCCGGCGGGCCGGCGGGCCGGTCCGGGCCGACTCGCGCAACCGAAAGGTTGCTCCTGGCTCCCGCACGTGCAACCCTGGAGTTGCATGTAATCGGGCACGGAAGCAGAGGAGTTCGTCGTGAGCGAGGACCGCATCGAGCGCGAGACCCTGATCGCGGCATCCCAGGAACGGGTCTGGTCGCTGGTGACCCAGCCCGGCTTCTGGGTGGCCGAGGAGGCGAGCCTGCCCGGCACGGTGGCTCAGGAGGGCGCGACGACCGTGGTGAAGAACGCCGAGTACGGCGACTTCCCGGTGCACGTGGAGAAGGTCGAGCCCGTCACGTACGTGGCCTACCGCTGGGCCAGTGCCTTCCCCGGCGAGGGGCTGGCCGAGGGCAACAGCACCCTCGTGGAGTTCACCCTCACGCCGGAGGGCGACTCCACCAGGCTCCGCGTGGTGGAGAGCGGATTCGCCGCCCTGGCCGGGTCCGAGGAGCTCCGCGCCAAGGCGCACGAGGACAACACCGGTGGCTGGCCGCAGGTGCTGGACGCGCTGAAGGCGCGGGCCGAACGGCAGGCGGCGTGACCGGAGGACCCCCCGACGCGGCCGAGGGCGTCGAAGGCGTCCTCGGCGCGCTGGCGGACCCCATGCGGCGCCGCATACTCGACCTGCTCGCCGCGCGGGGGGAGGCCACCGCCACGGCCCTCGCCGAAGCGCTGCCCGTCTCGCGCCAGGCGGTGGTCAAGCACCTCACCGTCCTGGACGCCGCCGGACTGGCGGTGGGCCGCCGGGAGGGACGCGAGGTCCGGTACACCGTGCGGCCCTCCGCGCTGGACGCGACGGCCCGCTGGATGTCCGCCCTGGCCGGCGAATGGGACAGACGCCTCGACCGCGTCAAGCGGCTCGCCGAGCAGGCGGAGCGGGACGCGACCTGAGGCGCGTCCCGCAGCCGGCCCTCCGTCAGGTGTCAGTTGCCCAGGTCCGCGAGCTGGTCGTACCCGGCGATCGAGCGGGGGTCGCGTGAGCCGGGACCGACGTAGGTCGCCGAGGGGCGCACCAGGCGTCCCGTCCTCTTCTGCTCCAGGATGTGCGCCGACCAGCCGGCCGTGCGGGCGCAGCTGAACATGGACGTGAACATGTGCGCCGGGACCTCCGCGAAGTCCAGCACGATCGCCGCCCAGAACTCGACGTTCGTCGCGAGGACCCGGTCGGGACGGCGTGCGTGGAGCTCCTCCAGGGCCGCCTTCTCCAGCGCCTCCGCCACCTCGAAGCGGGGAGCGGCCAGCTCTCGGGCCGTGCGGCGCAGGACGCGGGCCCGGGGGTCCTCCGCGCGGTAGACGCGGTGGCCGAAGCCCATCAGGCGCTCACCCTTGTCGAGCGCCTGCTTCACGTACGCCGTGGCGTCGCCGGTGCGCTCGATCTCCTCGATCATGCCGAGGACCCGGGAGGGCGCCCCGCCGTGCAGGGGGCCCGACATCGCGCCGACCGCGCCGGAGAGGGCGGCCGAGACGTCCGCCCCCGTGGAGGCGATGACACGGGCGGTGAACGTCGAGGCGTTCATGCCGTGTTCGGCGGCCGAGGTCCAGTAGGCGTCCACCGCCTTGACGTGCTTGGGGTCGGGCTCGCCGCGCCAGCGGATCATGAACCGCTCGACGACGGACCCCGCCTTGTCGATCTCGCTCTGGGGGACCATCGGCAGGCCCTGGCCGCGGGCCGACTGAGCCACGTACGACAGGGCCATCACGGCCGCCCGAGCCAGGTCGTTGCGCGCGGTCTCCTCGTCGATGTCGAGCAGCGGTTTCAGGCCCCACACGGGCGCGAGCATGGCCAGCGCGGACTGCACGTCCACACGGATGTCGCCGGAGTGCACCGGGATCGGGAACGGCTCGGCGGGCGGCAGGCCGGGGTTGAACGCCCCGTCCACCAGCAGGCCCCAGACGTTGCCGAACGACACATGGCCGACGAGATCCTCGATGTCGACGCCGCGGTAACGGAGCGAGCCGCCTTCCTTGTCGGGCTCGGCGATCTCCGTCTCGAACGCGACGACTCCTTCAAGTCCGGGTACGAAGTCGGACATCGGGCGGCTCCCTAGACTCGGCGGCTGTACGACGGCCACAAAGGCCTGTGCACGATACTGGCGGGTTCCCACGACGCGGGGAAGGGTGACGTCCGGCACAGCCCGCCGGAACGCGAACCGGCGATCGAGCCCCTGCCCGCAGGGAACACCGGCCCGCTGCGGCAGGATGGCCCCGTGCCCACAGCTGATGCCACTCCGTCCTCCGCTTCCGCCTCCTCCCGCACCTCGTCATCCGATTGCACCACCGATCCGGCCGCGATGCGCGAGCAGTACCGTTCCGAGGACTTCACCGAGAAGGATCTCGCCGCCGATCCCATGGACCAGTTCGCCCAGTGGTTCCGCCAGGTCGCCGGGGGAGGCGCGCTCCACGAGCCGAACGCGATGGTGGTCTCCACGGCCGACGCCGAGGGCCGTCCCTCGTCCCGCACGGTGCTGCTGAAGCACTACGACGAGCGCGGATTCGTGTTCTTCACCAACTACGGCTCCCGCAAGGGCCGCGAGCTGACCGCCAACCCGCACGTCTCGCTGCTCTTCCCCTGGCACCCCCTGGCCCGCCAGGTCATCGTCACGGGCACCGCGGCCCGGGTCGGACGCGAGGAGACGGTCGCGTACTTCCGCACGCGTCCGCACGGCTCCCAGCTGGGTGCCTGGGCGAGCGACCAGTCGGCCGTCGTCGGCTCCCGGCAGGAGCTGGTCGACCGTTACGAGGAGCTCGCGGCCCGTTACCCGGAGGGCGAGAAGGTCCCGGCGCCGCCGCAGTGGGGCGGGTTCCGCGTCGTACCGGCCGCGATCGAGTTCTGGCAGGGCCGGGAGAACCGCCTGCACGACCGGCTGCGCTACGTGCGCGACAGCCCGGCCGCCGGCTGGCGTGTGGAGCGGCTCTGCCCGTGACCCGTCAGCCCGCCCCGGCCCCGGACGCCCCGGGAGCCGGCGGCAGCAGGCGTACGAGGTCCAGGAGGTCGGCGTCGGCGATCTCCTGGCCCAGGAACACCGTGCGGTACACGACGTAACCCACCCAGCTGTCGACGATCGCCTCCAGCGGCGCGTCCTGCGGCAGGCCGCCCCGTGCCACGCCGTTGCGCAGCAGCAGGGACGCGGGCTCCGAGTGGGCCTTCAGGAGATCCCGCAGATCGGCCCGTCCGGCCTCCCCGCGCTCCGTCAGCGCCCCCGTCACCACACTGGGGTCCCCGAGCAGGGTCAGGGTGCGCACCAGGTTCCGCAGCCACAGCAGCGCGTCCTCGCGCACGTCACCCGTGTCGGGGGCCGGTCCCGGCGCGAGCCGGTCGGCGACCGCCTCCGTGATCACCGCCGCCTTGTTGGGCCACCAGCGGTAGACCGTCATCCGGGCCACCCCGGCGCGTGAGGCGATGCGGTCCATCGTCACGCCCTTGTAGCCCAGCTCCGCCACCAGCTCGCGGGTGGCGGCCAGGACGGCCGCGTGGGCCTCGGGGTCGCGGTGCGGGCCGCGCCGGGGGCGCGAGGCGGCGGAACGGTCGTCCATGGAACCTCCGGATGCGGGGCGGCCGGGTACGGCGGGAATATTTAGACTGTACGTACTGTCTAGTCTAGTGTCATTCGGCCATCTCAGCGTGGAGGTTCAGTCATGGAAGACCGGTTCAGCGGCAAGGTCGTCCTCATCACCGGCGGTGGGTCCGGTCTCGGTCGCGCGGCGGCCGTGCGGGTCGCGTCCGAAGGCGCCAGGCTGGCCCTCGTCGACGTCAGCGAGCAGGGTCTCGCGGACACCGCGGGCGAGATCGAGAAGGCGGTACCCGGCGCCGAGGTTCTGCGGATCACGGCCGACGTCAGCTCCGAGGCCGACGTCCAGCGGTACGTCTCCGCCACCGTCGAGGCCTACGGGCGCATCGACGGCTTCTTCAACAACGCCGGCATCGAGGGCAAGCAGAACCTCACCCAGGACTTCGGCACCGACGAGTTCGACCGTGTGGTGTCGATCAACCTCCGCGGTGTGTTCCTCGGCCTCAAGTACGTCCTGCCGGTCATGAAGGGCCAGGGCTCGGGCTCGGTCGTGAACACGGCCTCCGTCGGCGGTATCCGGGGCGTGGGCAACCAGTCCGGATACGCGGCGGCCAAGCACGGCGTCGTCGGCCTCACCCGCAACTCCGGTGTGGAGTACGGGCAGTTCGGCGTCTCCGTCAAGGCGATCGCCCCCGGCGCGATCATGACCCCGATGGTCGAGGCCTCGCTCAAGCAGATCGACGCGGAGAACTGGGAGGAGGCCGGCGCCGCCTTCGTCAGCGTCAACCCGATGAAGCGCTTCGGCAGGCCCGAGGAGGTCGGCAGCCTGGTCGCGTTCCTGCTCTCCGAGGAGTCCGGCTTCATCAACGCCACGGTCGTCCCGATCGACGGCGGCCAGTCCGAGCAGTACTGAGCCTGCCCGGAGTACCCCCGTCACGCAGGAACCCGCAGGCTCTGGTCCCTCCTCACGGAGGAGCCGGCCGGACTTACCGGCGAGCCTGCGGGTCGGTGACTGCTTGGGTTTCGGCAGACAGCCTGCCGAGGTGCACGGTGTGCGACGACGGGCTGTCAGCCCGCAGCCACCTCACGAATCCGATAAGACTGCACTTTTCGGATCACCTCCTTTCAGCGTGTGCCCACAGCCTAGGAACGCCCCCCGCGACCGCACAAGCGAATTAACGGGACCCCCGGTGGACGCCGGATTTCCGGGAACTGGCTGTGTGGTGGCTCACGTTCGAGTTCAATGGTCTGACGTGCGGCAATGCGGAACGCGAAGCGGAACACGCCCTGCGGGAGGTACGGAGTGAGTGCTTCCAGGAGCACCGGGACCACCGACGCGATCGGGCCCGACGAGGATCCGGGACGGGAGCCGTCCACGGCCGCCATTCCGGGCTCCCGGCTGCTGGCCGCGTTGCTCGACGGGATGGACGCCGCGCTCTGCGCCTTCGACGCGCACGGCACCATCACCCACTGGAACCGTGAGGCCGAGCGCATCCTCGGCTGGAGCGCGGCCGAGGCCGTCGGGCGGCGCGGCTTCGCCGGATGGGCCGTGCGCAGTGCGGACGCCGGGGACGTGCAGGGGCGGCTGATGGCCGCCATGGAGGCTCCCGGACGTCAGGTGCACGAGTTCGCGCTGCTGCGCAAGGACGGCGGACGCGTCCTCGTGCGTACCCAGTCCTCGGGGGTGCGCGGCGAGGACGGGAAGGCCGCCGGGGTGTACTGCGCGTTCAGCGAGGTGCACGCCCAGATCGACCTGGAGCGGTCCATCGCGCTGAGCGAGGCCCTGTTCGAGGAGGCCTCCTGGGGGGTCGTCGCCGTCGACGTCGACCTGCGCCCGACCGTGGTCAACGGATACGCGGCCCGGGCGCTCGGCGGCGGGCGCACCACGCTGCTGGGGCGTCCGCTGGGCGAGCTGATCGTGCAGGGGGTCGAGGACCTGGAGGGCGCGCTGCAGCACGTCCTCGCCGAGGGCGCACCGCCCGCCCCCGCCGAGCTCTGGGTGACGCTGCGGACCGCCGAGGGCGACCGGCGGCGCTGCTGGCGCAGCGGGTTCCTGCGGCTCGCGTCGCCGCTCGCGCAGGAGCCCGTCCCGCTGGGGGTCGGCTGGCTGTTCCGGGACGTCACGGCGGCGAAGCTCGCGGAGCAGGACGCGGACCGGGTCCGCTTCCGCTCCAACCAGCTGCACCGCGCCGCCCGCCAGGCCGCCGAGTGCGAGGACCCGATGGAGGCGGCGACCACGTCGCTGGACTACGCCCTGGCGGGGTTCGCCGACCACGTGGTGGTGGACCTGCTGGTGGACCTGGCCTCGGGGGAGCGGCTCGTACGGGCCGCGGCGACGCCGTCCGACGCGCCCGGCCCGTGCCTTCCGGTCTCCGGCGGCTCGATCCCCGTGCGCTACGCCCCCGGCCACCCGGCCCTCCAGGCGGTGGAGCGCACGGGATCCGTCCGTGCCGCCGCGCCGGCGGGCGCGGGTGAGACGTGGGCGGTGGAGCACCAGTGGCCGGGCGACTCGGTGCACGCCCTGTGCGCGGTGCTGCGGAGCCGGGGGCGGACGCTGGGCGTGGTGACGTTCCTGCGCGCGGCGAACCGCGGCGCGTTCGAACGGCCGGACGTGATGTACGCGGAGAGCGTGGCGGTCCGAGTCGGCTCGGCCGTCGACCTGGCGCGGCTGACCGCGGGGCCGGTGGCCTGACCGGGCCTCAGTGCCGGTAGAAGACGCGGTCGCCGTACTCCCGCATCACCCGGCCGTTCCACTCGTGTCCGCCGTCGACGTTGCCCGAGCGCAGCAGCGGCGGCTCGATGCCGCGCGCGACGAGCTCCTCGGCGGCGGCGGCCATCATGGCCTGCATCAGCGCGCTGGTGACGACGGTGGAAGCGGGTGCGAACGGTGCCGGGACGCCCTCCGCCGTCAGCTCCGCGTCCCCGATGGAGATCTTGCTGTCGAGCACGATGTCGCAGTGGTCCCGGAGGAAACCGCCCGAGGCGTGCCGGGACTTGGTGCCCTCCGTGTACGCGACCGAGGTGACCCCGACGACCGTCAGCCCGAGCGCCCGCGCGTTCTGCGCCATCTCCACGGGCAGCGCGTTGCGTCCGGACAGGGAGATGATGACGAGGAGGTCGCCCGCGCGGGCGGGGCTGGAGTCGAGCACGGCGCTCGCCAGGCCGTCCACCCGTTCCAGGGCGGAGCCGAGCGTGGCCGGCATGACGTCGACACCGACGGTGCCGGGCACGGCGAGCAGATTCATCAGCGCGAGTCCGCCGGCCCGGTAGACGACGTCCTGGGCGGCGAGCGAGGAGTGCCCCGCCCCGAAGGCGAAGAGCCGTCCGCCCGCCGCGACGGTGTCGGCGATCGCGGCCCCGGCGGCGGCGACGGAGCCGGACTCCTCGTCGCGCACCCGCTCCAGCAGGCCGATCGCTGCGTCGAAGAACTGACCGGCGAGCTTGCTGTCGCTCATCGAGGAGGCCTTTCCTGCGGGAGTGGGGGTCCGTGCGGCGCGCATGTCGCGGATCACGTTGCGGTCTGGACCAGTGGGCTGTCAATAGGCCCTGGGGGAGGCCGGCAGCACAGGCATGCGACGGCGGGGCACGGTTGTCGGCGTCATGCGTCAGAATTGGTGCAGGGCCATCGCACGACGACTTCATGTCACAGCATCGAGGGGCACGTATGTCCGGACTGATCGACACAACGGAGATGTATCTCCGCACCATCCTCGAGCTCGAAGAGGAAGGCGTGGTCCCGATGCGCGCCCGGATCGCCGAACGGCTGGACCAGAGCGGTCCGACGGTCAGCCAGACGGTGGCGCGCATGGAGCGGGACGGGCTGGTCCAGGTGGCCGGGGACCGGCACCTGGAGCTCACGGACGAGGGCCGGCGCCTCGCGACGCGGGTGATGCGCAAGCACCGGCTCGCCGAATGCCTGCTCGTCGACGTCATCGGCCTGGAGTGGGAGCAGGTGCACGCCGAGGCGTGTCGCTGGGAGCACGTGATGAGCGAGGCCGTGGAACGGCGGGTGCTGGAGCTCCTGCGCCACCCGACGGAGTCTCCGTACGGCAACCCGATCCCGGGCCTCGAGGAACTGGGCGAGCAGGCGGAGGCCGATCCGTTCCTGGACGAGGGCATGGTCAGCCTGGCCGAGCTCGACCCGGGTGCGGACGGCAAGACCGTGGTGGTGCGCCGGATCGGTGAGCCCATCCAGACCGACGCCCAGCTGATGTACACGCTGCGGCGGGCGGGCGTGCAGCCCGGATCCGTCGTCAGCGTGACCGAGTCGGCCGGCGGGGTGCTGGTCGGGTCCAGCGGCGAGGCGGCAGAGCTCGCCACCGAGGTCGCGTCGCACGTGTTCGTGGCGAAGCGTTAGAGCTGAGCCGAGCGGTTCCGGGCGGCGGTGTGCCGCCCGGAAGTGCTGGGCGACCCGGGGGTGGTGCGCGGTGGTCCGGCGGCGTTCGATGGCCCGGGGCGGCGCTCACGTGCCTGCCACGGGCGCCGGAACTGCGCCGATGCGCGCCCCCGCGCGCCGGGCGCATGTGCAGGCGCGGGTGCGGATGCACGTGCAGATCTGGGCAGGTAAGCCCGCTTTCTGTTTTCCGCCCGGAATCGCAGCGCCCGGGCGAAACGCGTGCCAGGCTGTGGCCAGGCATTGACCTGAGGGCGCCGGCACATCCTGCCGCGCGGTCGGGGAGGGAGCAGGAAATGCGCCCGTCGCACTGGTATGTGCGCCGTGAGGGGGCTTCCGGACTGCGCGACGCCCAGAGGGGGACCCCGAGGGCCCACCGAGCCACGATCCCGCGGGCCCGCCGAGCCGTCCCGCCGGTCGACGGAACCGTCCGGGCCTTCTCCGTAATCGTCCTGCCGTACTGCCGGACGGTCCGGGCCTTCTCCGTAGCCGTCCCGCCGGGCCGCCGGACCGTACCGCCCGCCGGCCAGGCCCTTCCGCCCGTCGACCGGACCGCCCTGTCGCTCAGGGGTGCCCGAGAGGCGGGCGGACGTATGTGTTCCGGAACAGGGGGCGGCCCCGGCGCCCGAAGGCGCCGGGGCCGGTCCTCCCCAGTGCTGACCTGGAGCCCCGAGCTCTCGAGGTCAGTCCCCGCGGACCCCTTGTCCCCGAGCGATCCGCTTCCCGCACAAGGTCTCCCCTGGGCCGCGGGCGTCAATCCTGAACCGCTGTCACTCAAACGTGGGATGTTGCGAGCCGGACTCCGGTTTTCGAATAAGAGTTCGATAGTCTGGCGCGCACGCAGCTCACGGTGATCGAGGACCAGAAGGGGGTGCCAGACCTATGGTGCGGCGCGTTGATGTGACCGGGTCCGACGGCCTACGCCTCGCGGCCTGGGAGTTCGCCGATCAGCCCAAAGGGCGCCCGGACGCCGGGCAGGCTCCCGGGATCTTACTGCTGCACGGGCTGATGGGGCGGTCGGCGCACTGGGCCTCCACCGCCCGCTGGCTGTCCGAACGCCACCGGCCGGTGGGCCTTGACCAGCGGGGCCACGGACGGAGCGAGAAGCCGGCGGACGGGCCGTACACCCGTGACGCCTACGTCGGCGACGCCGAGGCCGCGATCGAACAGCTGGGGCTCGCCCCCGTCACCCTCATCGGTCACTCCATGGGCGCCCTCACCGCGTGGCAACTCGCCGCGAAGCGCCCCGATCTCGTCAAGGCGCTGATCATCTGCGACATGCGGGCCTCCGCGCTCGGCGGGGCCTCGCAGCGTGAGTGGGAGGACTGGTTCGACGCCTGGCCGCTCCCCTTCGCGACGCTCGCCGACGTACGGAAGTGGTTCGGCGAGGACGACCCCTGGGTCGAGCGGCCGAACCCCTCGCGCGGCGATTTCTTCGCCGAGGTGATGGCCGAGACCCCCGACGGCTGGCGGCCCGTCTTCTCCCGGCAGCAGATGCTCACCTCCCGGGCCACCTGGGTCCACGACGCCCACTGGGAGGAGCTGGCGCAGGTGCGCTGCCCCACCCTGGTGCTGCGAGGCATCGACGGCGAGCTGGGCAGGGCCGAGGCGCAGGAGATGGTCAGGGTCCTGCCGCGCGGGCAGTACGCGGAGGTGGCGGACGCCGGGCACCTCGTCCACTACGACCAGCCGGACGGCTGGCGCGCGGCGGTGGAGCCGTTCCTGGAGCAGCTCGCGGAGGACGTCAGGGACGACAGGGAGCCCGTCAGCCCCTGACGGGCTCCCTGGCCCCACGCTCCGGCGGCCCCACGCTCCGGCGGCCCGGCGGCCCGGCCGCCCCGACGGGCAACCGGCCGTCAGCCCGTGCCTCCGTGACGCCGCCCGCCCGCGGTCAGCCCTTGCTCACCGCCGCAAGGATCTCCGGGAGCCGGTCGGCCGTGCGGGGCGCCGCGAGGCGTACTCCCAGCCGGCCGATGAACGCGCCGTACACCGCACCCAGCGGCAGCAGGACCCAGAGCCAGTCCTGACGGTCCGCCACGTGCAGCCAGACCGTCAGCGCGATCACGGGAGCGCTGAGCACCGCCGACGCCAGCATGCCGCCGAAGAGGGAGATCCAGGCGAGCCCGGCCTGCCCCGGCACGACGTTCTTGAACGCCCCGTCCTGCGGGATCGAGTACGGGAACAGCGCCGAGGCCAGGGCGCCCGTCGCCAGCATCGCGCCGAGCAGCGCGAACGACAGCCCCATGACGGCGGGCAGCGCCTCCCACTCGCCGAGCAGTCCCGCCGTCAGCACCGTCACCAGAACCGTGTACGGGAGGGTGATCAGCAGCAACGCCAGCGCCCGCGCGCGCAGTTCGACGTAGGCGTCCCGGGCCGACGAGACCGACAGGGCCACCATCCAGAAGGCGGAGGTGTCCTGCCCGAACTGGTTGTACATCTGCATGCCGAGCATGCCGGCCGCGAAGCAGGCGAAGTAGACCGATCCGGCTCCCTGCACCGCGTTGAGCACCGGAACGATCAGGCCGATCGCGAGCGCCGTCACCCAGGACGCCTTGGTCTTCGGGTCGCGGACGACATAGCGCAGGCTCCGCCGCATCACCGTCCCCGTGCGCCCCTCGGGGAGCAGTCCGTAGAGCCCGGCGCGGCCCTCGCCCGACCGGTCGCGGGACGGTTCCGCGGCGGCGATCGTCGACCCGTCGGGCGCCGTCATCAGCTTCACCAGGCTCCGCTGCCACAGCCACATCAGCGCCCCGAGCGCGAGCAGCGAGATCAGCACCTGCCCGAGCGCCGTCCCGTACGCGCCCTCGGACGCGGCCCCCACCGCCCCGAGTGCCGAGGCGGGCGGCAGCCAGCGCACCACGTCGGCGAACGGTTCCAGGGCGGACAGCCCGCCCGCCCGGCTCAGGCTCTGCGCCCCGAGGTTGACGAACTGGATGCCCACGGCGATCACCAGGCCGCTGAGCACCGCGAGGTCACGGCCCTTGCGCGAGGTCAGCAGCCGGGTGTTCGCCGTGGCGACGGACCGCGCCAGCGCCACACACACCAGCAGCGTCAGCGGCACCGCGACCACCCCGAACACCGTCGCCACCGCGCCGTGCGCCACCGCGATCACCGAGCCCAGGGACAGGGCGAGGGTGAAGAGCGGCCCGATGCCGATCAGCGAGGCCACCAGCAGCGCCCCGATCAGCGGCCGTGGCCGCAGCGGCAGCATCACCAGCCGGCTCGGGTCCAGCGTCTCGTCCCCGCTCGGGAAGAACAGCGGCATCACGGCCCAGCCCAGCGCCACCACCGCGCTCAGCAGCACCACCAGGGTGTCCGCCTGCGCGTGGCCCCGGAGCACGACGAGGCCGATCACCTGGCCGGCGGCGAGCAGGAGCGTGACGACGAGGGAGGCGACATAGGCGGCCCGGCGCCCCGACGACTGGCGCAGACCGTTGCGCAGCAGCGTCAGCTTGAGCCGTACGAAGACAGGGACGAGGCCCTGACCGCGTACGGCCGGTACCGCGGACCCGGTGGGGGCGGCGTCCAGGACGGTCATCGGGCACCGCCCAGCCAGTCCAGGGAGTCCTCGGTGGCGTACCGGCCACCCGCGCCGACCAGTTCGAGGAAGGCGTCCTGGAGGGAGGCGGCGTCGCCGCGCACCTCGGCGAGCGTGCCGTGCGCGCGGATCCGTCCCGCCGCCATGACGGCAACCCAGTCGCAGAGGGACTCGACGAGTTCCATCACATGGCTGGAGAAGACCACGGTCGCGCCCGAGCGGGTGTAGCGCTCCAGTACCCCGCGGATGGTCTGGGCGGACACGGGGTCCACCCCCTCGAACGGTTCGTCGAGGAACAGGACTTCGGGGTTGTGCAGCAGCGCCGTCGCCAGGCCGATCTTCTTGCGCATCCCCGTGGAGTAGTCCACGACCAGTTTGTGCTGCGCCCCGGCCAGATCGAGGACGTCGAGCAGCTGGGTGGCCCGCTTGTCCACCTCCGCACCCGGCAGCCCGCGCAGCCGGCCGTTGTACGCCAGGAGCTCCCGGCCCGAGAGCCGCTCGAAGAGCCGCAGTCCCTCCGGGAGCACCCCGATACGGGACTTCACCTCGACCGGGTCGCGCCACACGTCGTGGCCGCCCACCTCGATCCGTCCCATGTCGGGCCTGAGCAGCCCGGTCACCATGGAGAGCGTGGTGGTCTTCCCCGCACCGTTGGGGCCCACCAGACCGATGAACCTGCCCGCGGGCAGCTCCAGGTCGATCCCGGCGACGGCGATCTGCTCACCGAACCGCTTCCACAGCCCTTCGACCCGCACGGCCGCCGGTGCGCCCGTCACGCCCCCCGCGGGCGGCGCCGCGCCCCGAGGCGGCGCCACGTCCGCGGACGGCACCGTGCCCGCCCCGTCCGTCCCGCCCGAGCTCTGCGTCTGGTCCGGCATGGCACTGCCTTTCGGTATCCCCACGAGTGGGGACCAGCCTACGAAAGGCGCGCGCGGGCGTCGGCCGCCTCCCTGGCACAGGCGTACGCGAGCGGGCTGATCAGCTCCTCCACGTCCGGCAGCCACAGATTCGCACGGGAGGGACGGCGGGCCCACTGCACGACGCCGAGCCCGCCCACCCGGGTCGGCGGCCCGGCGACGTAATGCCCCTCGCCGCGCCCCACCAGGCCGACGGCCCGCGCTTCCCAGCCCAGTTGCTGGACCAGGGCGGGCGCCTTGGCCGCGGCCCCCGGCAGGACGAAGAAGAGCGTGCGGCGGTCGGGGGAGCGGATCACCGGGCCGAGCGTGATGCCCATCCGCTCCATCCTGGCCATCGCCAGGAAGCCCGCGGTCTCCGGTACGTCCAGGACGTCGAACGTGCGGCCGGCCGGCAGCAGGACGCAGGAACCGGGCTGCCTGGACCACATCCTGCGGGCCGTGGCCGCGCTGCCGGTCGCCTGGCCCGCCCAGTCCGGGCGGCTGGGATGCGCCCCTGGTTCCTCGCAGCGGTCGTCGCCGCACGAGCAGCGCTCGCCACCGGCCACGGCTTCGAGCCAGGTGCCGGGAACCACGTCCCAGTGCCTCTCCTGGGTGTACCACGCAGCGGCTTCGAGCAGCTGTTCGCTCCGCTGCTGGGGGATGCGTGCGGCTTCCGTCACTCCGATGGGCTCTTCCACGCACCACACAACTCCGGCCGCCACCAGGGGTTACGGGCGCGCGTGCGCTCATCTCGGCGGATCGATCCTGCATATGGGGCGCACGGAGGCACGGACGGGGGCGCGCACGGGCAAGCACACCGATGCGGGGGTAATCGTCCGCAGGACCGTGACGACTCGTCACCGCCCGTGCCCGGCGCAGACGAATATGCGCATTTCTCGTGCCGTGCCGGGCAGTGATGCCTCACCGAAATCACCGTGGTCCCAGGGGGAAACATGGCAGCCAGGCCTCTCGTCGCCCGTCAGCCGAACGAACGGCTCCAGACGCTCATCCAGGAGGCGGCGTGTTCCAACGCCGGCCTCGCACGCCGGGTGAACATGGTCGGCGCGGAGCGGGGACTGGACCTCCGCTACGACAAGACGTCCGTGGCGCGCTGGCTGCGGGGCCAGCAACCGCGTGGCAGGGCCCCGGGAATCATCGCCGAGGCGATCGGCCGCAAGCTCGGCCGTACGGTCACGATCGACGAGATCGGCATGGCCAACGGCAAGAGCCTCGCGTCCGGCGTCGGGCTCCAGTTCGCGCCGACCGTGATCGGGGCGATCGAGCAGGTCTGTGAGCTGTGGCGCAGCGACGTGGGCCGCCGTGACCTGCTGTCCGGGTCCGCGGTCGCCGCCTCCGCGCTGGTGGAGCCCAGCCGTGACTGGCTGATCACCGGTGCAGACCCGCAGGTGGCGCGGGCGGCCGGGAGCCGGGTCGGCATGCCCGACGTGGAGGCGGTGCGGGCGATGACGGCCGCGCTCGTCGACCTGGACCACCGCTTCGGCAGTGGGCACGTGCGTCCCGTCCTGGTGCACTACCTCAACAGCGTGGTGTCCGGGCTGCTTTCGGGGGCGTACCGCGAATCGGTGGGACGGGAGCTGTTCGGCGCCGTGGCCCGGCTCACCGAACTCGCCGGCTACATGGCCGTGGACACCGGACAGCCGGGGCTGGCCCAGCGGTACTACATCCAGGCGCTGCGGCTGGCCCAGGCCGCCGGCGACCGGGCGTACGGGGGCTATGTGCTCGCCGCCTCGATGAGTCACCTCGCCGCGCAGCTCGGCAACCCCCGGGAGATCGCCCAGCTGGCGCGGGCGGCCCAGGAGGGTGCCCGGGGCCGGGTCACCCCCCGCGCGGAGGCGATGTTCCACGCCGCGGAGGCGCGCGGCCACGCGCTGATGGGCGACGCCCGCACCTGCCAGGCCGCCGCGGGCCGGGCGCTGGCCGCCCTGGAACAGGCCGACCCGGACACCGGCGACGACCCCGCCTGGATCACGCACTTCGACGCGGGTTACCTCGCGGACGAACTGGCGCACTGCCACCGCGACCTGGGCCAGGCCGAGCCCGCCGCACGCCGCGCGAAGGAGGCCCTGTCCGCCCTCCCGGAGTCCCGCGCCAGGCGCCGCGGCATCGGACTCGTCCTGCTGGCCTCGGCGCAGGTGCAGCAGCGCGAGGTGGAGCAGGCCTGCCACACGGGGCTGCGGGCGCTGGAACTGCTGGGCACGGTCCGCTCCAGCCGGGGCGCGGAGTACCTCGACGACCTCCAGCAGCGGCTGGAGCCGTTCGGGAACGAGCCGGTGGTACGGGAGTTCGGTGCCAGGCTGGAACTCCAGGCCGCCTGACCGGGGGACGCGGGGGCCGCCGGGGGCCGTGCCGGGCGGCTCGCCGTGTGGAGGGGTGGTGAGGGGACTTGGGCGCTTGGCGCCGGACGCGGACCACCCGGTAGCGTGAGCCGACGATTCCATAGGTTGACACGTAGGAGTCCCGGTGACGCAGAGCGGACAGGGTGACGAGCGGCAGCTTCCCGCCGTACGGCCCGCGCACGAAGGTGTCGTGCTGCCCGCGGAGGGTGGCGCTCCCTGGCCCGTGGCCGGGCAGCCGGACCAGGCCGTCCCCGCGGGCGGGCAGCCGTGGGGCCAGCCCTGGGGGCCCCAGGCCGCGCCGCAGGACGGCCAGGCACCGGGGCAGCTGCCACCGGAGCAGCACCAACCGGGCGCCTACGCCCCGCAGCAGGGGCAGTACCAGCCCCCGCAGCAGCCGTACGCCCCGCAACAGGACCCGTACCAGCGGGACCCGTACCAGCAGCCCTACGCCCAGCCCCTGCCGCCCGAGGCCGCACCCGGCACCGGTCACGCCGGGGGACCGGGCGCGGGCCTCGGCGGGGACGCGGACGCCACGCAGTACATCGCGCCGCTGCCCGGCGGCCCGCTGCCCGGCGGGCTGCCGCCCGAGCGCCAGGCCGAGTCCACCCAGTACCTGGGGCAGTCCGCCGCGCCCGGGCAGCCGTCCGACAGCGACGCGACCCAGTACATACCCCCGGTGCCCGGCGGTGCTCCGTACGGAATCCGGCCGGGGGCCCCGGGCGACCGGCAGCCGCCCGCCGAGTTCGACAGCCTCTTCCGCAGCGACGAGCCCGCGGGCGCCACGCAGCAGATGCCCCGCTTCGACCAGGGTCACCAGCAGCCGCAGCAGCGGCCCTACCAGGCGCAGCAGCCGCAGGCCGCCCAGCCGTACCAGCCCGGGCCGCAGAACCTCTCCGGCGGGCACGGGGGGCACGGCGGCGGAGAGCCGGACCAGGCCGGGGGCGCTCCGCGCAGACGGTCCGCGCACATCCCGCTGATCGCCGCGGTCGTCATCGGCTGCGCCGTCATCGGGCTCGGCGCGGGCGCGTTGATGAGCGGCGGCGAGGAAAGCCCCTCGGACGACAAGCAGCCGGTGGCCTCGCAGAGTTCCCCTGCGGCCGAGTCCGCCGCACCCGAGGCCGACCCCGCGAAGCCGCAGGCGGAGGCGCTGGACAAGCTCCTCGCCGACAGCAACGACAGCCGCGCCGCGGTCATCAGCGCCGTCGAGAAGATCAAGGGCTGCCGGGCGCTCGACCAGGCGGCGACCGACCTGACGGGCGCCGCCACACAGCGCCGCAGCCTGGTCACCCGGCTGGAGGAGCTGTCCGTCGACCAGCTCCCCGCCCACGCCCAGCTGAAGGACTCGCTCACCAAGGCCTGGCAGGCGTCCGCGGAGGCCGACGAGCACTACGCCGCGTGGGCCGGGCAGGCAAAGAACGACAAGAAGGTCTGCAAGGGCGGCAGTGCCCGGTCGACGGGTGAGACGGCCAAGGCCGAGCAGTCCAGCAGCGATGCCACCATCGAGAAGCGCAAGGCCTCGGGGCTGTGGAACTCCATCGCGCGGAAGTACGACCTGACCGAGCGCGCTCCCACGCAGCTCTGAAGGCGACGGCCTCCGGCCCCGAGACCACGGGGGCGGAGGCCGGTGGGGCGTCAGCTGTGCGGATCGGCGCCCACGAGGGTCTCCGTGACGTCCACGAAACCCTTCTTCGCCGAGGTGAGACGGCCTTCGCGGACCACCTGGAACGTCACCCGCGCGTTGACGATCCTCCCGTACGGCGACGTGCCGACCATGTCCTGGAAGCGCCACCGCAGGACGGGTGTGAGCCCGCCGGTGTCCACCTCGGCGCCGCGGTTGAGGCTGACCGAGATGCCTCCGGCCGTGATCGAGGTCTCGTCCATCGCCTCGACGACCGCCTTGAGGACGGTGTAGGCGATCCAGGTCGTCTGCACCCCCGGGTCCTCGGGATCGATCCGGTTGTCCCCGAAGGCGTACGTGTCGATCACCTGGCGCATCTCGTCCCAGGCGGCGTCCCCGGGGGCCGGGTACCAGCCGGTCACCAAGGCCCCCTCGAAGGGGCTGTTCGGCCCTCCCGAGCGGTCGATGAGGCCCTGGCCGACGCTGCCCAGCACGGACGAGATCCGCACCGGGCTGCCCTGCGGCTCCAGTCGGCGGAACGAGTCGAAGAACGTGCCGGTGCCCTTCCCCAGCACCGCGGTCACACATCCGTCGCCCGCCTGGTCGAGGGCCTTGGCCGCCTGGGTGTCGTACGACGTGGCCTCTTCCGGGGCGCTGATGTCGTAGGACACGGGGCGGTCGCTGCGGCTGAGGCTCGTGTCGATCAGCCCGGGCATGGTGTCCCCGACCAGGGTGTCGGGCCGGACGAGCGAGACCCGCTCGCACGTGGCGGCCAGCTGCTCCCCGTTGCCCGCGACGAGTGCGGGCTGCCCGCCGTTGACGGGGTAGGACAGATAGCTGGTGAACTCGTCGGCGGAAGCGCCGTACCCGCCGATGTACGGGATGCCCGCGGCCTCCAGCGGGGCCAGGAACGCCCGGCCGTGCCGGCTGTACGAGCCGACCACCGCCGCCACGTCATTGTCGGCCGCCCGCCGCGCGCAGGCGGAGGCCCCGGCCGCGGTGTCCTGCTCGTTGCAGGTGAGCACCCGCAGCTCGTGGCCGTCGATCCCGCCCTGCTCGTTGATCCAGCGGGCATAGGTTCTCGCCATGGCCGCCATGCCCGCCATGTTCACCGAGTCGGCCCCGGTGGTGTCCGGAGCCCAGGTCATCACGGTGACCGGCTCCCTTGAGCCTCCCGACGCCCCGGGGACGACGCCACAGCCGGATATGAGGAGCGCTCCGGCCGCCGTGGAGGTGAGGAGTCTGCAGGGGCGGGAGGAGGTGAGGCGTCGCCATCCGGTCATGGTCATGAACTTTTGCGCCTCACGGGTAACGCCGCAGTGTGCGGTGGTCAACGCTCGGTGACGTGAAGGTGAATTACGGGGGGCCGTGCACGGCTCCCCGAGGGGAACGTACGATCGACAACCGTGCAGCAAGGTTCGGAGAACACTTCCCGTCGCGGCCGTCGCTCCTCCACCATGGGCGGCATGCCGCTCAACGACATGCCGTGGTGGCGCTGGCGCAGCAACGTGCGCTCGGCGCTGCACATGCTCTCCGACCCCGTCTTCCACCACGAGTGCTGGCTGGCCGGCCGGGAGGGGTACGGCGACGTCACCGACGCCGTGTACCGCCTGGTCGAGGACACCTGGCTCGACAACTGGTCCGCCGAGAAGTACGTGGGCACGATCTTCCGCGACTCGGCGGAGGCCGCCCTGGTGGACGTCGCCGCCCTGCGGGTGCTGCGCATCATGCACCAGATAGGCGCGGACGCCCCCGTCTCCGCGTACCTGGAGCACCCGGGCTGGAACGAGGCGGTCGTGGCCGCCCGTGAGGCCCATGTGATGCTCGCCACCAACGACGGGGAGGACCCGGACACCCCGCCCCGGTCGCTGGACGTGCTCCGCATCATGACCAGATCGGCGTGACGCGCGGGCGGTGTGGCACCCTACGGGAATGACCGCGCCGCAGCCCGCCGAATCCGTATCCGCTGCCTCGGACGCCACCGCCGAGCAGTACGTCCTCACCCTCTCGTGCCCCGACAAGCAGGGCATCGTGCACGCCGTGTCGAGCTATCTCTTCATGACCGGCTGCAACATCGAGGACAGTCAGCAGTTCGGCGACCACGACACCGGTCTCTTCTTCATGCGCGTCCACTTCTCGGCGGACGCCACGGTGACCGTGGACAAGCTGCGGGCGAGCTTCGCCGCGATCGGCGACTCGTTCCGGATGGAGTGGCAGATCCACCGCGCGAGCGACCGGATGCGGATCGTGCTGATGGTGAGCAAGTTCGGCCACTGCCTCAACGACCTGCTGTTCCGCTCCCGCACCGGCGCGCTGCCGGTCGAGATCGTGGCCGTCGTCTCCAACCACACGGACTTCGCGGAGCTCGTCGCCTCGTACGGCGTCCCCTTCCGGCACATCCCCGTGACCAGGGACAACAAGCCGGAGGCCGAGGCACAGCTGCTGGAGCTGGTGCGCGGGGAGAACGTCGAGCTGGTGGTGCTGGCCCGCTACATGCAGGTCCTCTCGGACGATCTCTGCAAGCAGCTGAGCGGCCGGATCATCAACATCCACCACTCCTTCCTGCCGAGCTTCAAGGGCGCGAAGCCGTACCACCAGGCCCATGCCCGGGGCGTGAAGCTGATCGGCGCCACGGCGCACTACGTGACCGCCGACCTCGACGAGGGGCCGATCATCGAGCAGGAGGTCGAGCGCGTCGGGCACGGCGTCACGCCGGACCAGCTCGTCGCCGTCGGGCGCGACGTGGAGTGCCAGGCGCTGGCCCGCGCGGTGAAGTGGCACGCGGAGCGGCGCATCCTGCTCAACGGCCGCCGTACGGTCGTCTTCGCCTGAGCCGCGCGCCCGCCCGCCTCACAGCCGGCTGAGGGAGGCCGCGGCGCTCAGGACGTCGCGGATGGCCTCGCGGTCGCCCTCCTGGCCCGCCGCCGCCTCGACCGGCGACACGTGCCCGGCGACCAGCCGGCAGAACTCCACCCCGTCGAGGGCGACCTGCGCGACCGTGTGCGCGGGGGAGCCGAGCGCGGCCGGCGAGTCCAGCGCGATGTACCAGTCACCACCGCCGCGGCCCTCGACCTCCAGGTGCAGCGAGCGCCCCGGCCGGCCCGCCGTGACCAGGTGCCTGGCCGGGCCGGCGAGGCCCGCCCGGCGGCGTCCGGCGAGCGTGGCGGGCAGCAGCCGGGCGGCCAGGTCGATCATGTCGTGGAGATGGGCCGCGGCGGGCGGCTCGTAGGGATAGTCCACCGCGTCCGCGATGTCACCGCCGTGGATCCAGCACTCGAAGGCCCGCTCCAGGAGCGCGTCGTGGAGCGGCAGGGCGAAGCCGCCGTAGGGGACGGACAG
This sequence comes from Streptomyces argenteolus, assembly GCF_042902585.1. Taxonomy (GTDB): domain Bacteria; phylum Actinomycetota; class Actinomycetes; order Streptomycetales; family Streptomycetaceae; genus Streptomyces; species Streptomyces argenteolus. The sequence goes on along the minus strand of NZ_JBIBEG010000001.1, from coordinate 1,211,595 downwards.
GTCCGCGACACCACGGCCGGCGAAGGACACCGTGCGGACGAGCGTATGGCTCTGGTCACGCCACGGCACCCGGACGGCCCGGGTGGGCGGCCGGTGCGCGGACGCCCAGAGGGACTCGGTGCGCTCGGTCGGTGACACCGGTCTGTCGCCCTCGCCGAGCGGGTCGTCCAGGCCGAGCGCCGTGGACACCAGGCCGTCGACCGCCATCAGGTGGCCGATCACCCCGGCGACCGTCGTCTTGCGATTCACCTGCCGCTCGCCCTCGAACCACTTCAGCCGCACCGGGGCGTGCCACTCGGAGTCGCCTATGTCCCGCAGCAGGGCGTCGAGCCTGGCGGTCTCCGCGTCGTACGGAGCGGCCCAGGCGGGGACGGGGATGCGGGCCGGGCGGCGCCCGAGGCACCCCTCCAGGACGCGGGACCTGAGCATCGGGTCCAGGTCCAGGGTGCCGTCGGTGTGCAGCAGCCCCACGGCGTCGCGCAGTCGCAGCGCCTCGTCCGCGCAGGGAGCGCAGGAGGTGAGGTGCTCCTCGACCGCCGCGGTCTCCTCGGCGGAGCACGCGGCCAGGGCCCAGGCTCCGAGGAGCGAGGTGAGCACCCGGTGGGAGAACGGCGGACCCGGCGGCTCCCAGCCGCCGGGCTTCGCCTCGGGGAGCTTCTCGCAGTCGTCGGCGGCTGCCCGGGGGCCCGGTATGCGCCGTTCGACCGGGTGCTCGCCCTCGCGGGCGCCGTCGCCCTGGTCCTGGTTCACGGCGTCGGCCCGTATCCGGGAGGCGCGGAGTCCGCCGAGGGCCGGGTGCCGGCCGTGGAGAGCAGCTGCAGACCGAGCCGCAGCCGGCGCCTGGCCTCCTCGCCGGTGACGCCGAGGTCGGACGCGGCCTGGCGGTAGTCCCGGCGCTGGACGTACGCCAGCTCCAGGGCGGCGCGCAGCGGGGCGGGCATCGAGGCGACGATGTAGTCGGCGCGGGCGGCGGCGGTGGCCTTGAGCACCCGGTTCTCCAGCTCCTCGGCCCAGGCCCCGGCGTCCGTGTCCCCGGCCGTGTGCCCGGCCTCCTGGGTCTCGCCGTGGGCGCTGCGGAGCCGGCGCACGGACTCGCGGTGAGTGAGGCGTGCCACCCAGGAGCGCATCGAGCCGTGCTTGGGGTCGTAGGCGTCGGGGTTCTCCCAGACGTGGCCGAAGACCTCGCGGGTCACCTGGTCCGCGGCCTCCTCGTCGTCGAGCATCCGGTGGGCCTGGCTGTGCACCAGGGCGGCGAACCGGTCGTAGAGCTCGCCGAGGGCCGCCGCCTCGCCCCGCGCCAGCCGCTGCTGCATGCGGCGGTCCCAGCGCGGTGGTGCGTCCTTCGCCATCGAGCCCCCAGCCCTGTTCCCCTCGTCACGTCGAATGTAGTCGGCGGCATCGGCCGTGCACGTACCTTTGGGGCAAGTACGTCCCCCGAGTGGCGGCGAATGATAAGGAATGAACGACGCCTTGCCGTTTCCCGACCGGGTAAACGGTCCTCAGGCGATCATTTCTGGACGAATCATCTGCCGGCGATGCGTGGATCGTGTTTCGCGGGAGCTCACGGGGGCAGCCGCGAGGAGGAACGGTAACTTCCGGATCCTCCGGAGACCCCGGACGAGAGGCCGAGTCGCGTGACGCTGAAGGTGGACGAGACCCAGCAGGACGCGTGGACGGTGCTGCGCATCCACGGCGAGCTCGACCTCGTCAGTTCCCCCGTCGTGCGGCAGTCGGTCCACCGCGCGGTGGCCGCGGGCCGGCACGAGGTGGTCCTGGACCTCTCCGGTGTCCTCTTCTGCGACTCCAGCGGCGTCGGCGTCCTGATCGCCTCCCGCCGCCTCATGAAGTCCTGCGGGGGCAGTCTGCGGCTGATCCTTCCGGCTCGCGGCGCGGTGGACGGGTCGCACGTCAACAAGGTGCTCGGCGCCCTGGGGGTACGCCGGCTCTTCGACGTCTACCCCGACGCGGACGCCGCGACCGACGAGGAATCCACACCGCTCACGGCCTGACGCGCCGGGGCGGTGCGAGGTTGTGACGGCCCCGGTGGGAGTTGGTGACACGTGACCCCGCCCGGCCACGTACGCTCCCCGCATGGACAGCGCAGAGTACGAGCGCAAGATCGCTCACCGCTTCGCCGCCTTCGACCAGGACGGCAACGGCTACATCGACCGCGCCGATTTCAACGCCGCCGCGGCCCGTCTGCTCACGGAGTTCGGCACGACGGCCCGCTGCGACAGAGGCCAGGCGCTCTACACGGGCGCCGAGGCCTTCTGGCAGGGCATGGCGGGCATCGCGGACGTGGACGGGGACCAGCGCGTAACCCGGGAGGAGTTCGTCGGCGGGGCGGTGAAGCGGCTGCGGGACAGCCCGGAGCGCTTCGCGGAGATCGCGCGCCCCTTCCTGCGGGCGGCGCTCGCCGTCGCGGCCGGCGAGGACCCCGAAGGCGCCGCACCCGCCTCGGCCCCCGTCACCGCGGTCGAGCGCGCCCTGCGGGTCCTGGGGGCCGAGGACGACATCGCGAGCGTGGCGGCCAGAAGCCTGGACGCCGACCAGGACGGCCGGATCGCCGAGACGGACGCGGTCGCCGCCTTCTCCGCCTACTTCACCGTGATCGGACCCGACGCCTAGGACGGGCCGGCCGGGCGCGCCCCGCTCTCCGCCGGGCCGGGCGCGCACGGTGTGCGGCGGGACGCGAAGCCTTCCCGCCCCCGCACGGGCCGCGTCGCCCGCCACAACACGGCCAACGGCGCGAGCAGTTCGCTCCTCTCGGCGACCCGGCCCCCGGCGTTCGCGCGCCGGGGACCGGTCCCGGGTCACGGGAGGTGGCGGGGCCTCGGGGGGCGTACGGAAAGTGGAGCGTGGGTGACGCAGCGCATCCGGTGATCCGATGCGCCCCGGGCCCGGACCGTCACCGGGCGGAGTCGCGCCCTCCGGCTCGGGTACGCTCCGTGGGATGCGAGCGGTACTGGAACCGGAGGATCCGGCTGTGGCCCGAACGGGCGCCCCGGTCGGCGAACGGTGCGCTGCCCGAGGCCCACGGAGCTGCGCCGGACCCGCGGGGGACATGGTCCCCGAGCCGTCGACGCGCTTCTGTTCGACTCTCCGCAGCACGCGTCGCACAGTATGGACCACGCGTACTCCTTCGCGCTGGAATATGCCCGAAGCGCTTGTTGCGGTGACTGTACGTCAACCATGCTGTCTCGCAGGGGAGTCACGTTCCGTGACCCTGAGGAGGCGCGAGGCGATGTGTCCGCCGGTTCGGATGGTGTGAGCGGTGCAGGTGCTTCAGGTTCAGCTGGAGGTCGGGCCGGATCCCGCGGAGGTGGGACGGGCCCGCAGATGGGCGCGGTCGCGGCTGATCGGGTCCGGGATGGAGGACGACGAGCCGCTCGCGGAGACGCTGATCCTGCTGATCTCCGAGCTCGTCACCAACGCGGTGGTCCACACGGGCTGTCCGGCCGTGCTGCGGATGCTGTTCGGCGCCCAGGGTTCGGCGGGGACCGTCAGGGTCGAGGTGGCCGACACCAGCACCCGGCCGCCCCAGCCGCGTCACGCGGCGGGTGAGGACACCGGTGGCCGTGGGCTTGAGCTGGTCGACGGCCTGGCGGACCGCTGGGGCTGGCAGCCGGAGGGCGCCGGGAAGCGGATCTGGTGCGAGGTGGACCGAGGCGCCCCGGTCATGGTCCCGGTGATCCAGGAACAGCCCGGCGACCGGGCCCGCCTCTGAGGGGCGCCGCCCCTCCGGCGTGGGTCCGGCGTCCGGTCAGCGCCCCGCGACCTCGGAACGGAACGTCCGCCGGTAGACCGTGGGCGACACCCCCAGCGCGGCCTGCACGTGCTGTCGCAGGGAGGTGGCCGTGCCGAAGCCGGCGTCGCGTGCCACCTGGTCGATGGACAGGTCCGAGGACTCCAGCAGCTGCCGCGCCCGTTCCACCCGCTGCTGGGTCAGCCACTGGCCCGGGCTGACGCCGACCTCCTCGCGGAAGCGCCGGGTGAAGGTGCGTACGCTCATCGACTCCCGCCGGGCCAGGTCGCTCAGCGAGATCGGCTGCTCCAGCCGCCCCAGCGCCCAGGCCCGCGCCCCCGTCGTGGTGGCGGACCGCGGTTCGGGGAGGGGGCGCTGGATGTACTGGGCCTGGCCGCCGTCCCGGTGCGGGGGCACGACGGTGCGGCGCGCGACGTCGTTGGCGACGGCGGTGCCGTGGTCGCGCCGCACGATGTGCAGGCAGAGGTCGATCCCGGCGGCCACCCCGGCGGAGGTCAGCACGTCCCCGTCGTCGATGAACAGGACGTCCGGATCGACGCGGACCTGGGGGAAGAGCTGCTGGAAGTGGTCGGCGGAGGCCCAGTGCGTGGTGGCGGGGCGGCCGTCGAGATATCCGGCGGCGGCGAGGGCGTAACCACCCGTGCAGATGGCGACCATCCTCGTGCCGGGCCTGATGTACGCGAACGCGGCGGCCAGTTCGGTGGTGAGCCGTCCCTCCTCGTACATGGGTCCCAGTTCGTAGGAGGCCGGTACGACGACGGTGTCCGCGGTGGCCAGCGCCTCGGGGCCGTGCTCGACCATGATGCTGAAGTCGGCGTCGGTGCGGACCGGGCCCGGCGGGCGCAGGGAGCAGGTCACGATCTCGTACAACGGCTCGCCCTCGCCGGGCGGCTCCGCCTTCAGGGCACGGCCGAAGATCCTTTGCGGGATGCCCAGTTCGAAGGGGATCACCCCGTCGAGGGCGAGTACGGCGACGCGGTGGCGCATCTGGGCCCCTGCTCTCCCACGCGTTGGAGGTGACGGCTGCGGACTGATAAACGTACCGGCCATGAAGGACATGCCGCGTGCCCGTGCAGCCATTCCCCGCACCGCCGTCATCCGCGCGACGGCGGTGGCGGTGGGACTCGTGACCGTCGCGGCGGGCCTCGGGGTCCGCTCGGCGGCGAGCGGGGGCCCGGCGGCATATGTGGGCGACGCCCTGTACGCGACGCTGGTCCACATCCTCGTCACCGCCCTGGCACCCAAGGTCCGGCCCTCGGTGGCGGCGGGCATCGCCGTGGCCGTGAGCTGGGTGGTGGAGCTGGCCCAGCTGACCGGCGTACCGGCCGAGTTGTCGGCCCGGAGCACGGTGGCGCGGCTGGTGCTCGGCTCGACGTTCAACGCCCCCGACCTGTTCTGGTACGTGGTGGGGGCCTGCCTGGCCTGGGCCGTCCACAGCCTGCTGCTGTCCCGGAGCCCCCGGAGCGGGGCCCGGACCTGATGGCCCGATTCCTGCGAAGGGTGTCCTCCCAGCCGCTCGTGCGGGCACGGCCGCCGGCCCGATGCTGAGCGGCGTGACCCAGACAACCGACAGCGCGACCGTCGAGAGCGCGCCCCGCCGCCGCTCCCCCCGGCCGCGTATCCACCGCGCCTGGATCGTCGCGGCCGTCACCTTCGTGACGATCATCGGCGGCGCCGCCTTCAACTCGCTCCCCGGCCTCCTCATCGACCCCCTCCACACCGAGTTCGGCTGGTCGCGCGGCGAGATCGGACTCGCCGTCTCCATCGACATGGCGCTCTACGGCCTCACCGCGCCGTTCGCCGCCGCGCTGATGGACCGCTTCGGCATCCGCCGGGTGGTGGTCGTCGCGCTCAGCGCGGTGGCCGCCGGGGCGCTGGCCAGCGTCTGGATGACGGCGTCCTGGCAACTGATGCTCTACTGGGGCCTCCTCGTCGGCCTGGGCACCGGCTCGATGGCCATGGCCTTCTCCGCGACCGTCACCCACCGCTGGTTCGTGGCCCGGCGGGGCCTGGTGACCGGCATCCTGACCGCGGCGGGCGCCTCAGGGCAGCTGGTCTTCCTCCCCCTGTGCGCCTGGATCGTCGACGAGCACGGCTGGCGCCCTGCCTCCGTGACGGTCGCGCTGGCCGCGCTCGTCGTCGTCCCCTTCGTGTGGCTCCTGATGCGCGACCACCCCGCCGACGTCGGCCTCGCCCCCTACGGCGGTGCGTACGCGGAGAAGCCGCCGCCCGCGACGGGCGCCGCGACCCGCGCCGTGCGCGTCCTGGTCGACGCGGCCCGCACCGGACCGTTCTGGCTGCTGGCGGGGTCGTTCGCGATCTGCGGCGCGTCCACCAACGGGCTGATCCGCACCCACTTCGTGCCCTCGGCGCACGACCACGGCATGCAGATCACCGCCGCCGCCTCGCTGCTGGCCGTCATCGGGATCTTCGACGTCATCGGGACGATCTTCAGCGGCTGGCTCACCGACCGCTTCGACGCCCGCCGGCTGCTCGCCGTCTACTACGCGCTGCGCGGTGTCTCGCTGCTGTTCCTGCCGATGCTGATGGCGCCGACGGTGCACCCGCCGATGGTCTTCTTCATCGTCTTCTACGGCCTGGACTGGGTCGCCACCGTGCCGCCCACCCTCGCCCTCTGCCGTGAGCAGTACGGCGAGGACAGCGCCATCGTCTTCGGCTGGGTCCTGGCCTCGCACCAGGTTGGCGCGGCCCTGGTCGCCTTCCTCGGGGGCGTGGCCCGTGACGTGACGGGCTCCTACGACCTGGTCTGGTACGCCTCCGGCGCCCTGTGCGCGACAGCTGCCCTGATGGCCCTGGTGATCCGCCGCACACGGGAGCCCTCGGACGCGCTGCCGGCCCGCTGACGGCCGCCGGGCCAGGACCGGCCACGGTGACGGGCCATCAGGGTTGGACGGACGTCCTGCCCGGTGGCGGGCCGGACGTCCGGCGGCACGGAGGAACGGCCCGAGCCGTACGTGCTGTGGGGTGACCCGGACGCCGGTGACGTCCGGGCCCTCGTCAGGGCAGCTCCCTGACTCCTGCGGTCAGTGCCTGGCCAGCCGTCCCGCGATCCTGCGGGCGTCCAGGGCGATCTCACGCAGCATGCCGCTGATGGGATTGGTGAAGCCGGTGAAGTAGAGGCCCGGGGCGCTGTCGGGCGTGCGGGCGCCGTGCACCACGGGGCGCCCTCCCGGGCCCAGTACGCCGAGATGGCCGACCAGCGGTTCCAGCGCGCGTTCGTAGCCCGTGGCCGCGATCACCACCTCCGGGGTGAGCCGGGTGCCGTCCGCCAGGACCACGGCGTCACCGTCGAAGGACTCGACCGCGGCGACGGGGACCACTGTGCCGCCGCGCACCGCGTCGATCAGACCCACGTCCTGGATCGGGACGGCACCTTCCTTGACCCTGCTGTACAGACCGGTGTCCGGCCTGGGCAGGCCGTGGGCCGACAGGTCGGGCACGGCGACACGGCTCAGCAGGCGCGCGGCGGCGTCGACGAGCCGCACCGGCAGCCTGCGGACGAGGACGGCGGTCCCCTGCGCGGGCCAGCCCGCCGTCGAACGGCGCACGATGTGCGGGGTCGTGCGGACCGCGATCCGCACCCGGGAGGCACCCCCCTCGACCAGGTCGACGGCGATCTCCGCCCCCGTGTTGCCGATGCCGACGACCAGGACGTCCTTGCCCGCGTACGGCTCCGGGGCCCGGTACTCCGCGGCGTGCAGCAGCTCACCGGTGAAGCCCTCGCGGCCGGGCCACGCCGGTATCCGCGGGGTGTGGTTGAAGCCGGTGGCCACCACGACCGCGCGCCCGGTGAGCACCCGCCCGCCGGTCGCGCTCAGCTGCCAGCCGTCACCGTCCGGCGCCCGGTCGATCCGGGACACCTCGACGCCCGTCACGACCTCCAGCTCGTGATGGACGGCGTACTTCTCCAGGTAGCGGACCATGTCCGCGCGCGCGACCCAGCGCCCGAAGCGGCGCGGCATGCGCAGTCCCGGCAGAGCGGACCAGCGGCGGGTGGTGTGCAGGTGCAGCCGGTCGTAGTGGCGGCGCCAGGACGCGCCGACGTGCTCGGACTTCTCCAGCACCACCGCCCTCACCCCCTGCTCCCGCAGGGCTGCCGCGGCGGCGAGACCGCCCGGGCCACCGCCGATCACATAGACCGGCCTGCCGTCGGTCCGGTCGATGGAGGCGGGGAGGGGGGCACCGGAGGCGGAGGTGGGTTCGGGCATGCTTCGGAGCGTAATAGGACATGGACATGATGGGTCCCGGTTCGGGTGGGAATCGGTTGCGAAATGATCACGGGCGCCCGCCGTGGAGGACGGCCTCAGAGACCGGGCGCGCCCCACACCGGGAACCAGCGCGAGAGGTCCCCCTCCAGCCGCAGGTCGTCACCGAGCACCGCGCGGACCTGGAGCTCCAGCTCGTTGTCGCGCTTCTCCCCGCCGCCCGGGGCCGGGGCGAACGGGTAGAAGGTGCCGCGCTTGTAGAGGTAGACCAGCGCCAGCGGACGCCCCTGCGGGTCACGGAAGCCGATCATCGAGCAGAGCAGATGAGGGCCGAACCCGCCGTCCCGCAGCAGGGTGTTGACCGCGTGCAGGTCGTTCACCAGCGCGGCCGTGTCGTCCGGCTCCTGCCGGGAGAGCAGCCAGGTGTAGCCGTAGCTGTCCCGGCTGAACTCCACCGGGATCCCGCCCCGTGCCGTGTCCGCGTCGAGCAACTCCCGCACGTCCTGCCGGACACGGGCGAACGCGCCGCCCTCCACCCCGGCGAAGCACACCGAACCGAGCCCGGTCGGGGCGAAACCCGTCCCCGCCTGGAGGGTCAGCGCGGCGGAGGGCACGGCGAACAGCTGGTCGAGGTCGGGGCGGACCGGCCGGGCGCGGCCCAGAATGCTGTCGAGCAGGCCCACGGGGGAGCTCCTCACGGACGGGACAGACCGGCGGAGATGCGCGCCAGCTGGTCCAGTCGTTGTTCGAGGGTCGGGTGCGAGGAGAGCAGCCGTCCCAGGCTCTCCTTGGCGGCGAAGGCGGGTACGAAGTAGAAGGCGTTGTACGGCTCGGCCTTGCGCAGGTCCTCCGTGGGGATCCGGGCCATCTGCCCGCTCACCTTGGTCAGGGCCGAGGCGAGCGCCGACGGACGGCCGGTGAGCAGGGCGGCCGTGCGGTCGGCCGAGAGCTCGCGGTAGCGGGAGAGCAGCCGGGTCAGCAGGAAGCTCAGGGCGTAGACGACCGCGCTGATCAGCGGGATCAGCATGAGGACGACGCCCGCCGGGTCGTTGCCCCGGCTGCGGGCGAAGCCGCCCCACAGGGCGACCCGGGTGACGATCCCGGCGAGGACGCCCAGGAACGACGCGATGGTCATCACGGCGACGTCGCGGTGCGCGACGTGCGACATCTCGTGGGCCAGGACGCCTTCGAGCTCCTCGGGCTCCAGCCTGCGCAGCAGCCCGGTCGTGGCGCACACCAGGGCGGTCCGCTCGCTGCGCCCCGTCGCGAAGGCGTTCGGTACGTCGCTCCGCGCGACGGCCACCCGGGGCTTGGGCATGTCGGCGAGGGCGCAGATGCGGTCGATCGCGCCGTGCAGCTCGGGCGCCTCCTGCGGGGTGACCTCGCGGGCGCCCATCCCGTACGCGGCGATGCGGTCGCTGAACCAGAACTGCGCGACGAACAGAGCGCCCGTGGCGGCCAGGATCAGCGGCCACGCACCGCGCAGGACGGCGAGGAGCACGCCCACCAGGACGACGTACAGCAGCCCGATGAAGAACATGGTGCTCACCATGCGGGTGGTCAGGCCGCGGTCCGGGGCGTAGCGGGAGCGGGCTCGTGCCATGGGGGCCTCCAGCGGTTCCTCTGCCTCCCATGATGCTCCTCTGCCATGAAAACGGGATGAAAGGTGCGTTTCAGGGCCAGAGCAGCTCCCGGACCCAGCGGTCCCCCTCGCGGCGGTAGCGCAGCCGCACGTGCCTGCGCCGGGCGTCGCCCTGGAAGAACTCGACCTCGCGCGGCTCGACCACGTACAGCGTCCAGGTCTCCGCCTCCGCGTCCGGCTCGGCCGCCGCGCGCTCCCAGGCCGCCTCGGAGGCGCGCACCAGGTCCTCGTACGTGGGCAGCACCTCGCTCTGCGACCCGGTCAGCGCGGAGGCCAGGGCGCCGGTGGACCGGGCCCGCAGATCCGCCCGGCTCTCCTCGCGGCTCGCGGGGGCGACCGGGCCGCGCACCCGCACCTGGCGGCCCTGGGCGGGCCAGTAGAAGCCGAGGGCCGCGTACGGCCGGGCGGCGAGCTGTCTGCCCTTCGCGCTGGTCGCGTGCGTGGCGAAGTGCCAGCCGCGCCCGTCCGCGTCGTGCATCATCAGCGTCCGCACGTCGGGCCGGCCCTCCGGGTCCACCGTCGCCAGGGTCATCGTGTGCGGCTCGGTCTGGCCCGCGGCCACCGCCTCCGCGAACCAGGCGTGGAAGAGGGGGAGGGGATCGGCGGGGACGGAGGACGGGTCGAGGCGGGGGAGGGGCACGTCCCAGACGCGCTGGGCGTGGAGCAGTTCCCTGAAGGACTTCTGTGCATCGCTCATGGCCCCATTCCACCGCCTCACGCCAGGTGCGGAAAGCGCCGACGGCGGACCACAGGGGTGGCCCGCCGTCGGTGAGACAGGACGCGGGGAACCGCGGAGGACCGCGGTGCCCGGCTGGATGCGGAGGAGTCGGTGCTGTCGGGGCCTACCTGACCGGCTTCTTGCCGGTGATGCCCAGGTGGACCAGGAGGGCGAGGTTCGGGCGGAGTTCGGCCTGCTTGACGCCCCAGGTCGTGAAGCCCTTCTGGTGCGAGGCGACCCCCGCCATCATCACGACCAGGGAGCCGGCCACCGCGGCGGGGCTGACGTCCTTGTCCACCCTGCCCTTGGCCTGGAGCTCCTTGACCGACTCCGTCAGGGAACCGGTCACCGAGTTCAGGACCTTCATGCGGATCTTGTAGAACCGCTTGTCGCCCTCGGCCGCGCCGAGGTCGACGACGCGGAGGATCGCGTCGTGACGCCGCCAGAAGTCGAGGAATCCCTCGACGAGTTCTTCGGAGCTCTGCCAGCCGGCCTTGCCGACCCAGGAACGGCCGCTGACCAGTTCGGTCAGTCCGGCACCTTCCTTGGCCATTTCCTCGGCGAGTTCGAGAACGGCGCCCTCGACATCGGGGAAGTACTGGTAGAAAGTCGCGGGTGAAGTCCCGGCCTTCCGGGCGACGTCGATGACTTTGACGTCCCGGTACGGCGAGGAGCTGAGCATCTCGCTGAGGCAGTCGAGCAGCTTCTGCCGCGTCGCCTGACCTCGCCGACCAGCCACGCGGCCGTCGACGGTGCGTACTTGTCCTGTCATGCCGTCAGCTTACCGAGGGGTGATCCGAGCGCGATTTGGCCGACTGCAAATGGGGAACGGCCCAGTGCGTACGCGGCGAACAGCGCATTTCCCGGTGAGGTGGAAGCCGCATTTCCGCGGGCGCAAAGCCTTTTCGCATTGCGCTGCCCGAGCGCGCCGGGGTGCCCCGGAGTGATCGTGTTATCAACAGCCTGTGGATAACTTCGGTGGACAACCGTCGTCCACGCGGACCGCCGTATCTTCACGATCCGGGCAAACGTTCTATTTGACCTCCCCGGGGCGCGCCGAGCCGCCCTCGACGCTACGTTGAGTGTGACGGGCGTCACCGCCTGCCTCGCCATGGTCACCAGTGAATCCACAGCCCTCCCGTGGCGAGGGCACCGCGACCGCAGCGCGCCCTCACCGCGACGGAAGGACCCGGGTCATGGCCGTATTCGCGCAGTCCGCGCCGTGCTGGGTGGATGTCCAGCTCTCCGATCTGGAGGCCGGCAAGCGCTTCTACGGCGGTCTGTTCGGGTGGACGTTCCGCGCGGGCGACGGGATGCCCTTCGCCGACGCGTACAGCGACGGCGCCCTCGTGGCCGCGCTCGCCGCCAAGCAGGACGGCCGCATGCCCACGACCTGGGGCGTCTACTTCTCCACCGACGACATCCTCGCCACCGTCGCCCGGATCCGGGAGGCGGGCGGACAGGTGATCACCGAGCCGGTGCGGGCCGAACGGGCCGGTGTCCTCGCGCAGGCGGCCGACCCGGGCGGTGCGGTCTTCGGCCTCTGGCAGGCCGGCGACCGGCCCGGCTTCGAGAAGCAGAACGCGCCGGGCGCCTTCTGCTGGACCGAGGTCTACACCCGGCAGCCCGCGCGGGTGGACGCGTTCTACGAGGCCGTCTTCGGCTTCCAGGGGACCGACATCGAGCTGCCCGGGTCACCGGACGGCACGCGGGAGCCGGAGGCGTTCCGTGTGTGGTCACCCGCCGGGACCGAGCCGGGGGAGGACACCGCGATCGGGGGCAGGGCCGTCCTCACGGACGCCTTCCCCGAGATGCTGCCCAGTTACTTCCTCACCTACTTCGCGGTCGCCGACTGCGTCCGCACCGCCGAGACCGCCGTGCGCCTCGGTGGCCGGATCACGGCCCCGCCCCTGGACATCCCGTACGGGCGGATGGCCGTCCTCCAGGACGACCAGGGTGCGGCTTTCGCCGTGCTCCAGCCGACCGAGCTGCGCGCGTAGCCGGCCGGAAGGTGTCCTGAAAGGGGTGGAGTGCCACAAGACACCCGGATCTGCCCCCGGGTTCGCAACCGGGCCCCGCGCCAGGAAGAATCAGGGTGCGCACCGCCAGGTGGTGCCCAGTGGTGAGACGCTGCACAGGGCGGGATTTCGCGGACTTCTGTTTCCTGGGGTCCGTACGGGGAGGTGGCAGGCAAGTGGAGCAGCTGACGCAGCATGACCCGAGGCGGATCGGCCCGTTCGAGGTGCTGGGACGGCTCGGGGCCGGCGGCATGGGGCTGGTCTATCTCGCGCGGTCGGCGTCGGGCCGGCGGGTGGCGATCAAGACGGTTCGCACGGAACTGGCCGAGGACCAGCTGTTCCGGGTCCGCTTCACGCGCGAGGTGGAGGCCGCACGCGCGGTCAGCGGCTTCTACACGGCCGCCGTGGTGGACGCCGACCCCCGGGCCGCCGTGCCCTGGCTGGCCACCGCCTACGTCCCGGCCCCCTCGCTCGAGGAGATAGTGAGTGAGTGCGGGCCGATGCCGACGCAGGCCGTGCGCTGGCTGGCCGCCGGGATCGCCGAGGCCCTCCAGTCGATCCACGGCGCCGGTCTCGTCCACCGTGACCTGAAGCCCTCCAACGTCCTCGTGGTCGAGGACGGGCCGCGGGTGATCGACTTCGGTATCGCGTCCGGGGTCTCCAACACCCGGCTGACCATGACGAACGTCGCGGTGGGCACGCCCGCGTACATGTCCCCGGAGCAGGCCCGCGACTCGCGCAGTGTGACCGGCGCCAGCGACGTCTTCTCGCTCGGCTCCACCCTGGTCTTCGCGGCCACCGGTCACGCGCCCTTCCACGGGGCCAACCCGGTCGAGACGGTGTTCATGCTGCTGCGCGAGGGCCCGGACACCGAGGGGCTGCCCGACGACCTGCGCCCGCTCATAGAGTCCTGCATGCAGATGGACGCTGCCCGGCGGCCGAGCCCGGCGGACCTGCAGGCCCAGCTGGCCCCGCACCTGTTCGCCTCCGGCAGCGACGACAGCGGCACGGCGTCCGCCTGGCTGCCCGCCGCCGCGACCGCGATGATCGAGCAGCGCCGGGGCGGTGGCCGTACCGTCACCGTCGCGCCCGCCCCGGTGGTCGTGCCGCCGCCCCCGTCCCGGCCGCCGCGGCCCGCCGCCGACCAGGACGGCGCGTGGCCCGGCGGGGAGGTGCGGACCGCCCCCGCGCCCGTCCCCGACGGCGGCCCCGTGCGGCTGGCGGGTGCCAAGGTGCCGATCGGCCCCGGACCGCGTCCCGTGGACGTGAGGGGGCCCGCCGCCGCGCACGCCGACCCTGCCACCGGCTGGGTGCGCCCGCCCGGCGGACAGGCCGGCACCGTCGCGCCCACCGCTCCGGTCCCCGCCCCCGCGCAGGCCCCGGACACCGCCCCCGAGCGCTGGCGGCCCTGGCGCTTCCGCATGTCGAACGACGTGTGGGGCACGCCCGTCGTGGTCGGCGACCTGCTCTACGTGACGTCCTTCGAGGTCCACGCGCTGGACGTGGGCAACGGCAGACGGCAGTTCAAGACCCGCGACGTCGCCTGGTCGATGACCGTCGACGGCGGGCGCATCCACGCCTCGGACGGCCCCTCGCTGTACGCGCTGGACGCGGCGACCGGCGCCGAGCGGTGGCGGCTCGGCACCGACGCCTGGGTGTACGCCCTCAAGGCCGACCGGGGGACGGTCCTGACGGCGACGCGAGGCGGCGGCGTGCAGGCGTGGGAGGCGTCCAGCGGCGAGAAGCTGTGGGCGACCACCGGGGTCCAGACGGACTTCGAGACGCCGGAGGCGGGGCCCGTCATCCACGAGGGCACGGTCTACCTGTGGCAGGACGCCCGGTTGCGCGCAGTGGACGCGAGGACCGGTGCCGAGCGGTGGTCGTACCCCGTCGGCGACGCGGCCTCCTGCGGCGGGGTCCCGGTCCGGGTCGCCCCGGCCCCCGACGGCTTCGTGTACGTCTCCGCGGGCACCCGCGTGCTGGCCGTGGACACGGCCTCGGGCCGGGTGCGCTGGCACTTCGAGTCGCCGGCGGTCTTCCTCTCCCCGCCCGCCTTCGCGCCCGGGCCCGCGGTCACCGGCGGCGGGGTCTACCTCGCGGACTACCTCGGCACCGTGTACGCCCTGGACGCCTCGACCGGCAAGGACCGCTGGCGGATCGCGACGGAGGCCCGGCAGTCCGTCGAGCCCGTGCTGGTGACGGCGGGCAACGTACACGTCGGCAGCGGCAGCGCGCTGTACACCCTGGACGCGGTGACCGGCACGCCCAAGTGGCGCTTCGCGGCCGGCGGCGACGTGATCGGCACTCCGGTGGTCGCGGACGGCCGGGTCCACTTCGGATCGGCGGACCACGTGCTGTACACGCTGGACGCGGCGGGCGGCCAGCTCCGCTGGAAGCTCGCCACCGGTGGCGAGATCACCGGCTCCCCGGTGGCGGAGGCGGGCGTGGTGTACGCCTGCAGCAAGGACCGCTGCGTGTACGCCCTGGACGCCCTGAAGGGCACGGGGAGGGGCAGCAGGGCGCGGGCCTGACCCTCCCGGGCCCGGCCCGGCGGCGTGGCTGCGCCCTCACCCCTCAGGGATGGGGCGGGTGGTAGCGGTCCTGGCCCTCGTCCCGCGGGGGGGTGAGGGCCGTCGTCCTGCACGGGGTACTGGGCGGTGTCCTCGTCCTGGGGGGCCGCGCGGTGACGGCCCGGCCCCGTGTACGGACGCGCCTCCGGCTCCGGGCCGGGAGACGTCTGCGCGGCCGGACCGGGCTCCTGCGTGGGCGGCCAGGTGTCCGGACGGTCGTCCGGCGGCACGGGATACGGCTCGGCACCTCGGTCCCCCCGTCGCGCCCGCTGCCTCCCCGACATCAGCAGCGCGCCGAGCAGCAGCAGGACCCCGCCCGCCAGCGCCTGCGCCACGCCCCAGCGGAGCCCGGAACCGTCGCCGACCGTCAGGCTGCCCACGGCCTGCCCCAGCCGGACCATCCACAGCACCGTGAAGCCGAGCACGATCAGGCCGGCCAGGGCCACCACCCAGCGGGAGCGGAGCACCACTCCGACGAGCGTGACCAGGGCGGCCAACAGGAACGGCAGCAGGATCGAGCCCATCACGGACGACGAGACCTGCGTGATGCCGGTGAACGGGTCCTGGACGCGGTAGTCCCTGCCCGGACGGGTGTTGTACCAGCTGTGGAAGGGGCTCTGCACGGCCGCCGCGGCGCCTACGAGAGCGACGACGGAGCCGAGGACATTGCGGATCATCGACAGCCTCCCGGGCCATGGCGCACGGCTGTGCGCACCGCTCCCCGGAACGACGCTACGCCTGGCCGATCTGTCCTGCCATCGGAGGCCGTGGCCAGGCCGGAGGCCGCCCGGACACCGGCGCGCGGAGGCCCGGAGGGCAGCGGCGCCGGGCCGGGCGGAGGTCATGACAGGACCGTGACAGGGCCATGACGCAACCATGGGCGAGGATCCGGAATGCTGTGCGTCAGGGTGTCGCGCGGCCGTGCGGCGGCCGAGGAGACCGACGACGACGAGGGGGCTGCAACGATGGTGCGGCGACAGATGAGGTTCGCGGCGGTGCTGGTCGTGGTGGTGCTCGCGCTCACCGGATTCTCGACGTCCAGCCACGGCGGCAAGAGCGGGAAGAGCCGCAGCAGTGGCTCCAGCAGCGGCGGGGGCTGCTCGAACTCCAAGAAGAGCAACGGCGGTTACCACGACTACGACGACGACGACTACGACAGCTCGTCGGGTTCCTCGGGTTCCTCGGGCAGCTCGTCGAACTCGACGCCCAGCCCCACGGCCTCCGACGCCCCGGAGATCCGCGTCATCCGCTGCGCCCAGCCCAGGAAGGGCAAGCGCAAGGCGGTGACCTCGTCCACGATCGAGATCCGCTCGACCGGATACGGCACGCGGACGTACGACGTGGACGTGACGTTCGTGGACGCGAAGGGCCTGACGGTCGACACGGGCGAGGCCACGGTCGAACTCGACCACGACGAGACCCGCACCCTGAGCGTGACGATGGACAGCCCGCGCTTGGTCTCCCGCGTGAAGCGCTGCCTGGTCACGGCGGAGCCGATGTGACGAAGCCGCCCGGCTCGGTGCCGGGCGGCTCGATCGGTACGCGCGCACGCAGTGGCCGCGACGGCTCCCCCTCCGCGCCGCCGCGGCCACTCCCCGTGCGGATGAGGTCTACTTGGCAGGCTCGGACGTGGCGTGCTGGTCGAGGGTCGTGATCTCCTCGCCCGTCGCGTGCTGGTCCTGCGTGGTGATCGGCGTCTCCGGCTCGCCGGTGGCGTGCTGGTCGGCCGGCTTGAAGATCGGGTCCTGCTTGCTGGCGTCGGCCATGATGGTCAACTCCCTCTCTGCACTGCACGATGGGTTTGCGAGGCCCGTCCGGCTGTTCCCCCGTGGACTGCCGGACGGGCCTCTCGGGGCCGTTCACCCTAGTGGCACGGCCGCTGTCGCCCCCGTCTGCCCCCCGACGCGACGGATCGACAGGCATGAGCATGCAGGGTGGCGATAAACGAACGATGAACGCGTCGTTCTCAGGCGGCTGCCGCAGGTGACAGGAGCGACCGGACCTCGGCCGCCTCGGGCGAGGCGAGCTCCTCGTAGATCGCGAGCGCCTCGGCCCAGCAGACCTCGGCACGGCCGGTCTGCCCGATCCCGGAGAGCGCTCGGCCCAGGACGGTGAGGACGTTGCCCCTGCGCCATTCCCCGCCGATGCCACGCAGCACCGTGAGGGCCAGCTCGGCGTACTGGGCCGCCTGGGCGGGCCGGCCCGAGGCGAGGTCGACCTCCGCGAGGCGGAACAGTGCCATGCCCTCCCACAGGCGCTGCCGGCTGTCACGGAATATGGCCAGGGCCTCGTTCAGCTGCTCGGCCGCCGCCGCCGACTTGCCGCTCTGGGTGAGCGCCATGCCCAGGGCGTAGCGGCCGTTGGCCCCCCGCAGGGCGTGGCCGAGGGAGTCGTAGATCTCGATGCCGGCCGTCGCCAGGGTGATGGCGCTCTCCGTACGGCCCGTGGCGAGGTGGATGCGGGAGAGGTTGCACAGGGCGCTGGCCTCGCCGGGGCGGTTCTCGTCGCCCCGGAACGCCTCGATCGCCTGGTTCAGGAACGTCTCGCCGTCCGCGTGGCGGTTCTGGTACAGCGCGATGATGCCCCGGGCGTTGGAGGCCCAGCAGGCGGGCAGCCTGTCGTCGACGGTCCCGGCGAGCCTCAGGGCTTCCTGGGCCTCACGGTCGGCGTGGTCGAACCTCCCGGCCAGCTGGTGGACGTTGGCCAGCGACATGACGGCGCGGCCCTCCGCCCGTGGGTCACCGCAGGCCCTGGAAGCCTCCCTGACGGTCACCGCCACCGCCTCGTACTGCTTGGAGTTGGCGCCCGACTCGCCCAGGTCCAGGGCGGCGTAGAGAAGGTCCACGGCGCGGGCCAGGGTGGCGGGGCGGACCGACTGGCGCACGCACGCCAGCAAGTTGGTCGCCTCGGCGTACAGCCAGTCCAGCGCCGAGTGCCGGTCCGCGAAGGTCAGGCCGGCGTGCTCCGTCGGCTCCAGGTGGTCCACCAGACGGTCTCCCGGCCGCTCCAGCGCGTACACCCCCGCAGCCGTCGCCAGGTAGAAGTCCAGCAGCCGTGACAGCGCCAGTTCCGTCTCCACCGGGGGCTGTTCGTCGCGTTCCGCGCACGCACGCGCGTAGAGGCGCACCAGGTCGTGGTAGCGGTAGCGGCCCGGGGCAGCCGACTCCAGGAGGCTGGTGTCGACCAGGGACTCCAGAAGGTCCTCCGCCGTGTGGAGGTCCAGGTCGAGGAGGGCGGCCGCCGCCGCGAGGGAGATGTCCGGGCCGTCCGCCAGGCCCAGGAGACGGAAGGCGCGGGCCTGGGGCGGCTCCAGCTGGCCGTAGCCGAGCTCGAAGGTGGCCTTCACCGCGAGGTCGCCCGCCTGGAGTTCATCGAGACGGCGGCGCTCGTCGGCGAGCTTCGCGGCCAGCACCGAGACCGTCCAGGTGCGCCGGGAGGCCAGCCGGGAGGCGGCGATGCGGATGGCCAGCGGGAGGAAGCCGCACGCGGCCACCACGTCCAGGGCCGCTTCGCGCTCGGAGCGGACGCGCTCGTCGCCGACGATGCGGGTGAAGAGCTGGAGCGCCTCCTCGGGCGACATCACGTCCAGGTCCACGAGGTGCGCGCCGGCCAGGTCGACCATGCGGACCCGGCTGGTGACCAGCGCGGCGCAGCCCGCCGTGCCGGGGAGCAGCGGCCGGATCTGGGCCGCGTCATGGGCGTTGTCGAGCAGGACCAGGACGCGGCGGCCGTCGAGGGCGGAGCGGTAGAGGGCGGCCCGCTCGTCCAGGGAGTCCGGGATCGCGGAGTCCGGTGTGCCCAGGGCGCGCAGGAACGAGCCGAGCACGGTCTCGGGTTCGGCCGCCCGGCCGCCCGCCCCCTGGAGGTCGACGTACAGCTGGCCGTCCGGGAAGTGCGGGCGTGCCTGGTGGCCGACGTGCACGGCGAGGGTGGTCTTGCCGACGCCGCCGATGCCGGCCAGCGCGGAGACGGCCATGACGGAGCCCTCGGCGGTGGCGAGTCTGGCCCCCAGCTCCCGTACGAAGGAGGCGCGGCCCGTGAAGTCCGGGACGGTGGCCGGGAGCTGGGCGGGGCGGACCGGCGCGGAGGCCGGGGCGGGCTCGTCGGCCGGGCGGGCCAGCTCCTCGTCGGCCTGGAGTATCCGCTGCTGGAGCTGGGCGAGCTCGGGGCGCGGGTCGACGCCCAGTTCCTCCGCCAGCAGGCGGCGGGTGTCGGCGTACACCGCGAGGGCCTCGGCCTGTCGGCCGCTGCGGTACAGGGCGACCATGAGCAGTTCGCGCAGCCGTTCCCGCAGGGGGTGAGCGGCGGTGAGGGCGGTCAGTTCGGAGACGGCTTCCGCGTGGCAGCCGAGCTCCAGGTCCAGGTCGAGGCGTGTCTCGGTGAGCTGGAGGCGCCATTCCTCCAGGCTGGTGCGCTGGTTCTCGGCGTACGGGCCGGGCAGGGAGGCGAGCGCCTCGCCGTCCCAGAGGCCGAGCAGCTTGTTGATCAGGGCGCGCGCCTGGGAGCGGTCGCCGCCGCCGCGCACCTTCTCCGCCTCGGCGGCCAGGTCCTGAGCGACCGTCAGGTCCAGCGCCTCGCGCGGAATCCGGACGGCGTACCCCCCGGACTCGCTGACCAGGGTGTCCTGGCCCAGGGTCTTGCGGAGCCGCGACGCATAGGTCCGTACGGTGGCCAGCGCCTGGGACGGGGGGTCGTCGCCCCAGAGGGCGTCGATGAGTTCGGCGGCGGTGGCCGTGCGGCCGTCCCGCAGGAGCAGGGCGGCGAGCAGGGCCCGTTGCTGCGGTGAGCCGGACGGCAGGAGCTCGTCCTCGCGCCAGGCGCGGACCGGGCCCAGTACGGTGAAGCGCAGGTCGGCGCCGGCCGGCCGTTTCCGCGGAGCGCGTTGCTCCGGGACGCGCACGCCGGGTCCGTTGTCGCGGTCCATGATGCCCCCTGTCCTGCTCACCCCGCCGGTCCTGCTTGCCCCGCCGGTCCCGCCGGCCCCGCTGATCCCGCCGGTTCTGCCTGCCCCGCCGGTCCCGCTGATCCCGCTCGGCTCCGTACCGCTGGTATCGCGGTCAACAGTCTGCCCTGTAACGGGCTGACTCGTCAGCATCGGGTGACGCTCTGCACAGGCCCTCGACAACGATCGGGGGCGAGGACGCGTCCGGGACGTACGGCGGCGCGTGACGGGTGGGGCGTGGGGGAACGGGCAGGAGCCCCGTTCCCCCGCCGAGGCGGGGGAACGGGGCTCCTTGGGTAATGCTCACTCGGCCGCGATCGGCCGACCCGGGCAACTAGGCCGGGGTGACGTTCTCAGCCTGCGGACCCTTGGGTCCCTGAGTGACGTCGAAGTTCACGACCTGGTTCTCCTCGAGGGAGCGGAACCCGGACGCGTTGATCGCGGAGTAGTGGACGAAGACATCCGGGCCGCCGCCGTCCTGGGCGATGAAGCCGAAGCCCTTTTCAGCGTTGAACCACTTGACGGTTCCGGTAGCCATAAGCCCTCCTTGGGCCAAAGGGTTGCCCTGCTCCAGAACCTGCAAACAAGTCTGAAAACTACAAAAGCCTGCGGGTTACATGCTCCGCAGGCTCTGTACTGCAAGGGAAACCAAACTGCAACTTGCGAATGAGCCTAGCACGCAGTCCACAGGGAGCGGTAGAGGGAAAGATCACTTCACCCGGATGTTTGATTGAGCCGCCGGAGAGGTGACGCAGGAGGGCACGGGAAGGCCGTCCGGGCGCCCCGATGGCACCCGCCGGAGGCCACGGGTCTAGCCTCGCGATGTGGACAATTCAACCGTCTCTCCCGTAGAAGGCGACGACCGTCGCAGCAGGCCGCGCGTCGGCCACATCCAGTTCCTGAACTGCCTCCCCCTCTACTGGGGCCTGGCACGGACCGGGACACTGCTCGACCTGGAGCTCTCGAAGGACACCCCGGAAAGACTCAGTGAGCAGCTGGTCAGGGGGGATCTGGACATCGGTCCCGTCACCCTGGTCGAGTTCCTGCGCAACGCCGACGACCTGGTCGCCCTCCCCGACATCGCGGTGGGCTGCGACGGCGACGTCATGTCCTGCGTGATCGTGTCCCAGCTCCCCCTGGAGCAGCTGGACGGGGCCCGGGTGGCCCTCGGCTCGACCTCGCGGACCTCCGTGCGGCTGGCGCAGCTGCTGCTCGCCGAGCGGTACGGCGTCGCACCCGACTACTACACCTGCCCGCCGGACCTCGGCCTGATGATGCAGGAGGCCGACGCGGCCGTCCTCATCGGGGACGCGGCGCTGCGCGCCAATCTGCACGACGCCCCCAGGCTCGGGCTGCAGGTCCATGACCTGGGCCGGATGTGGAAGGAGTGGACGGGGCTGCCGTTCGTCTTCGCCGTCTGGGCGGCCCGCAAGGACTACCTGGCCTCCCATCCCACGTACGTGGAGAAGGTGCACGAGGCGTTCCTGGCCTCCCGTGACCTCTCCCTGGAGGAGGTCACCAAGGTCGCCGAGCAGGCGGCGCGCTGGGAGGCCTTCGACGCCGAGGTGCTGGAGCGCTACTTCACCACCCTGGACTTCCGCTTCGGGCCGGAGCAGCTGGCGGGCGTCCGTGAGTTCGCCCGGCGTACGGGACCGACCACCGGCTTCCCCGCCGACGTGAAGGTCGAACTGCTCGGCGGCTGAGCCGCCGCGCTCGGGAATGGTGCGGCAAAGAAGATGAATGTTGCACCTTCTCGGGCGCCTTCCCGGGCGGCCTCCCTGCCTCTTGCCGGCCCTTCCCCGGAGTGCCCCTTTAGTGCGGACGCATGGATCCGGCATTCCGTTCCCGGGAAAGGGGACGAATGTCCGGAGTTCTGTCGGGGAGTCCCCGCCGCCGCACACGCCGCGGAATAGCGGACGACTCCCGCAACGCCTTCCGGTATCCCCCCGGTGAACGCCCGATAGGCGCGGACGAACGGCGTATTCGCGCCTTTCGGTGTGGCGAAATCCCTGCTTCGTGCCCATAGGGGCGAAATCGGAGGAAGGGGTGTCGGTGACCGTACGGGCCGGGCACCCTAGGCTGCGGTCCGAGTCCCGGGGTCCACAGGGGGAGACCGCATGCAGCCGCTGGAAGCCGGCGAACCGCACACCATCGGTGCCTACCGGCTGCTCGGCAGGCTCGGCGCCGGAGGGATGGGCCGGGTCTACCTGGGCCGCAGCGCGGGCGGCCGTACCGTCGCGGTCAAGGTCGTCCACCCCCACTTCGCCCTCGACGAGCAGTTCCGCGCGCGGTTCAGGCGTGAGGTGGAGGCCGCACGCCGTCTCGGGGCCCGGTGGACGGCCCCGGTCCTGGACGCCGACCCCGACGCGGCCGTGCCCTGGGTGGCGACCGGTTACGTGGCCGGGCCGCCGCTCTCCGACGCGGTCACCCGCCACGGACCGCTGCCCGAGTACGCCGTGCGGACCCTGGGGGCCGGGCTCGGTGAGGCGCTCGACGCGGTCCACGCCCACGGCCTCATCCACCGCGACGTGAAGCCCTCCAACGTCCTGCTCGCCCTGGACGGTCCCCGGCTGATCGACTTCGGTATCGCCCGGGCCCTCGGCGCGACTGTCTCCCTCACCTCCACCGGGGTCTCCGTCGGCTCGCCCGGCTACATGGCGCCCGAACAGATCCGGGGCCTGGACATCTCCGGCGCCGCCGACGTCTTCTCGCTCGGCGCCGTCCTCGCGTACGCGGCGACCGGGACCGCCCCCTTCCCGGGCGACTCCTCCGCCGTACTCCTCTACAAGGTGGTGCACGAGGAGCCCGAACTCGGCGACCTGGAGGGCGAACTGCGGGAGCTGGTGGCCGGGTGCCTCGCCAAGGACCCCGCCGCCCGTCCCGCCCCCGCCGAGCTCGCCCGCAGACTCGCACCCGCGGGGGCGGCCACGCTGGTGGCCCCGGGCTGGCTGCCCGGCCCCCTCGTGCGGGAGGTCAGCCGGTCGGCGGTCGCCCTGCTGGACCTGGAGCCGCAGGACGCGCCGGTGCAGTCGGGGCCCGTGCCCTTCAGCAACGCCTCGCTGGGGAGCGCGCCGCTCGGCACCTTCGGCCCGCCCCTGCCGCCCCCGCCGTCCGAGCCGCCGGGGAAGCGCGACTCCGGTGCCCGGGTCGCCGTCACCATGGACTCCGGCCCGCGCTCCGGCCCGGGCCGGGGGCGCAGGGTCAGCTGCACCGTCGCGCTGGCCGTCGCCGGCGCCCTCGCCGCGGTGACCGTCGGCCTCGCGACGACGGGGGACCTGTTCGGCGGCGGCGGGAAGGACCACGGCAACGACGCCGCGCAGCCGCCCGCGGCCACCGGGTCGAAGGAGCCGGGCGACGGCACGCCGCCGGGGACCCCCGCGGCGTCCGCGCCCGTCGGCGCACTGCCCAAGGCCTTCGCCGGCACCTGGAAGGGCCCCGCGACCGAGCGGAGCGGAGCCCCGCACGGCACCGTCACCGCCGTGTTCACCGAAGGGCGCAAGGGTGAGGACGTGGTCCGGCTCTCGTACCGCTTCGAGGCGCTCGGGACCAGCGTCGTCTGCAAGGGCATCGGCAAGCTCGTCTCCGGCACCGCCACCGAGCTGAAGATCAGGGAGCGGGTCGACCCGGACGCCCGGGGCGGCGCGCTGTGCACCGGCGGTGAAGCCGACCTCGACTTCACCCTCACCTCCGGCGGCACCCTGCTCTACGAGTCCCACGAGGAGGCGGCGGGCACGCCGAAGGGCACGCTGACCCGGTCCGGAGGCTGACCCCGGCACGGGCTGGCGTAGGCTGGATCGGTCCGTGGATCCGCAGAAGAACCGCCGAAAGGTGACAGCCCGGTGACCGAGAAGGCCGACCTTCAGCCCGTCCTCGACCGCGCCGCCGAAGGCGGGCGGATCACTCCGGAGGAGGCGCTCGACCTCTACCGGTCGGCACCGCTGCACGCACTGGGCGCCGCGGCCGACGCCGTGCGCCGTCGCCGCTACGCGGGCACGGAGCACATCGCGACGTACATCATCGAGCGCAACATCAACTACACCAACGTCTGCGTCACCGCCTGCAAGTTCTGCGCGTTCTACGCGGCGCCCAAGGACACCGGCAAGGGCTGGTCCCGCGACCTCGACGACATCCTGCGCCGCTGCGCGGAGACCGTCGAGCTGGGCGGCACGCAGATCATGTTCCAGGGCGGCCATCACCCGGACTACGGCGTCGAGTACTACGAGGAGCACTTCTCCGCCATCAAGAAGGCGTTCCCCCAGCTGGTCATCCACTCCCTGGGCGCCTCCGAGATCGAGCACATGGCCCGCATCTCGGGCGTCTCCGCCAAGGAGGCCATCGAGCGGATCCACGCCGCCGGCCTCGACTCCTTCGCCGGTGCCGGCGCCGAACTGCTGCCCGCCCGGCCGCGTACGGCGATCGCCCCGCTCAAGGAGTCCGGCGAGCGCTGGCTGGAGATCATGGAGATCGCCCACGGCCTCGGTGTCGAGTCCACCTCCACCATGCTGATGGGCACCGGCGAGACCAACGCCGAACGCATCGAGCACCTGCGGATGATCCGTGACGTGCAGGACCGTACGGGCGGCTTCCGCGCCTTCATCCCGTACACCTACCAGCCGGAGAACAACAAGCTGAAGGGGCAGACGCAGGCCACCCTCTTCGAGTACCTCCGGATGATCGCCATCGCCCGGCTCTTCCTCGACAACGTCGCGCACATCCAGGGCTCCTGGCTGACCACCGGCAAGGAGGTCGGCCAGCTGTCGCTGCACTACGGCGCGGACGACCTCGGCTCGATCATGCTGGAGGAGAACGTCGTCTCCTCGGCCGGTGCCAAGCACCGCTCCAACCGGCTGGAGATCATCGATCTCATCCGCAAGGCGGGCCGCGTCCCCGCCCAGCGCGCCACGACCTACGAGCACCTGGTCGTCCACGACGACCCGGCGAACGACCCGGTCGACGAGCGCGTCGTCTCGCACATCTCCTCCACGGCGATCGCCGGCGGCACCGCACACCCGGAGCTGAAGCTCCTCGACGCCAACTGACGCACCGTGCTCACCGTCCACGCCGCGCCGCTGCTCCTTCCGCTCGGCGCGGCCGCCGTCCCCGGGGGCGCGGTCGCTGTGGACGGCGACCGGATCGTGGCCCTCGGGCCGTACGACCGGGTGGTGGACGCGCACCCCACGGCCCGGGTCCGGCAGTGGCCCGGCGTGATCACCCCCGGGCTGCGCCAGTGGGACGGCGTCGCCCTGCTGACCCGGCTGTACCACCCCGATCCGCGCGAGGCGGACGAGTTCGGTGAACGCCCCCTGAGCGGCGCCGAGTTCGAGCGGCTCGGCGGCCGGCTGGACGAGCCCCGGCGGGCCGGCAGCGTACGGCGCGGACTGCAGCGCATGCTGAGCCATGGCACCACGCATCTCGCGGGAGGCTTCGCCGAACCCGCCGTCCGGACGGCGGTGCGCCGTGCGGGCCTGACGGAGGTCCCGCCTGCGGGGCCCCTGCCGGGCGAACCCGGCCTGGACCCCTTCGTACGGGGCCGCGACCTGCCGGGATCCGCGCACGGCCCCCTCGCCGTCGGCGGCCGGGCCGACCTCGCGGTCTTCGACGTGCCCGACGAGGCGGCGCTGTGCGCGGCGGGCGCCCGCACGTGTGTGGCCACGGTGCTGGGCGGGCGGCTCGTCCACCGGCGGCGGTGACGGCTCCGGGCTCCTGTGCGGTCGCGGTGCCCGGCGGGCGGCCGGTGTACCGGCGCGGGTGACGGCTCCGGCACACCGGCCGCCGGACTCACCGCACGGAGGGACCGCCCAGGTAGCGTCCCTTCTCGTCGTACGGCCAGGCGTTGGACACGCAGCCCTTCAGCCCCTTGATCTGCTGCATCATCGCGGGCGCGGGCTGCCCGGGCCCGGGGCAGGTCTCGTGGCCGTGGCCCAGCCAGTGGCCGACCTCGTGATTGATGATCAGCGCGCGGTACTCGGACGCGGTCCCGTCGAACGTCGGTGAACCCAGCTGCCATCGGGAGAGGTTGACCATGACGTTCTTCCCGCCGCGGCAGTTCACCTCGCCCCCGGTGTCCAGGCCGTACTGCCCGCAGAGCCGGTCCGTGGTCCGTGGCGTCCCTATCCGGATCACCAGCCCGGCCGAGTCGTCCGCGACCTGACGGAAGCTGCGGGCCCCGCCCTTGCCCCAGCCACGCGGGTCGGCGAGTATCTCCGCGATGTCCACGGCGGCCCTGTCCGGGTCCACCCCGATGCCGTCCTCCACCTCGACGCGGTAGCGGCTCCCGCTGCCGCCCGGGGAGACGCCCGCGTGCGCCACCGTGAACGTGCCGGGGCCCGAGGACGGTACGGAGTCCGGGTCCACGGCCTTCTCCTCCCGCGGCGATGCCTTCGGCGGCGCGGCGGACTTCGAGGGCGCGGGGCTCACCGGCACCCGCGGCGAAGCCGGTGCGCCGGACGGGGTGCCGGCCGCCGGCGAGGCGCTCCGCTCGTGCTCCCGGCCCGCTGCCACCGCGGCGCCGTCGTCCTGCCACGGGGGAGTGGCATGGAGCAACGCGGCGACGGCCGCCGCCACCACGGCCCCGGCGACGAGCGTGCGCCGCCTTCGCATCCGTCTTCGGCGGTCCATGACTCCTGTCCCGGCCTGTGCGCGCGAAGGCCGCGTCCGCGGAGCGGGTGCTCCGGCCCCCCGGCGGGCGCCCGTGGCGTCCCGTGATCGATGTCTGTCGTCGCTGTGCATCTTCTGGTGGCTGTCCGTGGTCTCGGAACGTCCGTGCGGCGCGGGTGGGTTCACCCGCCCCGCACGCTGACCTGCTTCGGGAGCACCGGGTGCTCGTCCGCGTACGGCACGAGGTCCAGCAGCCCGCTCCCCCTCACCCCGTCCCGCAGCCGCTGAGCGCTCACCGGCGCGGAAACCCCTTTCTCCTCGTCCGGTGAGACGTCGATCAGGACCGTGCTGTTCCCGAATTCGAAGGTGATCGGCGTGGATGTGGTCTCCGGGGAGTTGACGGAGGCGCGCCGCAGCCGCGCCCCGACCCCGGTACGAGCGCTGCCGGCCCCGAAAGGCCGAAGCCGTTCCACGCCGCCGCGAGGGCCCGGGGTGGGGGCTGCTTGAATGGGAGGGTGACCCGAGCCTCCCTGGACAAGCAGCCGCACGAAGTCGCCTCGATGTTCGACGACGTGGCGGCGAACTACGACCTCACCAACGACGTGCTGTCGCTCGGACAGGCACGGCTCTGGCGCAGGGAAGTCGCCCGCGCCGTCGATGCCCGCCCGGCCCAGAAGATCCTCGACCTGGCGGCGGGCACGGCCACGTCCTCGCAGCCGTTCGCGCGGGCCGGGGCCTACGTGGTGCCCTGCGACTTCTCGCTCGGGATGCTCCGGGTCGGCAAGCAGCGCCACCCGTGGATGCCCTTCACCGCCGGCGACGGCACGAAACTGCCGTTCAAGGACGAGACCTTCGACGCGGTCACGATCTCCTTCGGGCTGCGCAACATCCAGGACACCGGGGCCGCGCTGAGCGAGCTGTACCGGGTCACCCGGCGCGGCGGCAAGGTCGTGATCTGCGAGTTCTCGCAGCCGACCTGGGCGCCGTTCCGGACCGTCTACACCGAGTACCTGATGCGCGCGCTGCCGCCGGTCGCCCGGGCGGTGTCCTCGAACCCCGACGCGTACGTCTATCTCGCCGAGTCGATCCGCGCCTGGCCCGACCAGGCCGGCCTCGCGACCCTGCTGCGGAAGGCCGGCTGGTCGAAGGTGGCCTGGCGCAATCTCACCGGCGGCGTGGTGGCCCTGCACCGGGGCGTGCGCGACTGACCACCCGGCGGCGGGCGCTCCAGGGCACCGCCCGGCGGCGAGGGCTCGGAGCCCCGGCCGCCGGCCGGCCACCCGTCAGGGGCGGCCTCAGAGCTCCAGCCGGAAGCAGTACGCCTCCTGCCCCGACACCGGGCTCGTGTACGTCTCGGCCTGCCGCATGCCGAGGCGTTCCGCCACCGCGACCGAGCGCGCGTTGCGTACGTTGATCATCGCGACGACCTCCCGCACCCCGAGAGCGCGCGTCCGGTCCAGGGTGGCGCGGGCGGCCGCGGTCGCGTAGCCGCGCCCCCAGGCGGCCCGCCCCAGCCGCCAGCCGATCTCTATCTCGCCCACCGGCCCGAAGGACGTGTGGGGCCACGGCTGGGCGCCCGTGAAGCCGAGCACCTCACCGGCGTCGTCCAGCACCGTCCACAGGCAGTGGCCGAGCTCCGCGTCGTGCCGGCGCTGACGGGCGGTCAACTCCTCGTACACGGAGTACTCCGCCGAACGCCCGCCGTGGAACTCCATCACCTCGGGATGGTCGAAGACCCGGTACCAGGCGAGGGCGTCCTCGTCGGTGGGGACACGCAGATGGACGGACGGGGTCGATTCAGGCGCGTGCGGCATCGGGGAGCCCTTCGGGAGGTTGATCAGCAGGCACCCATAGACTGCACGCGACATGTGCCGCGCGGCACGCGAATTCGAGTCTTCGGGAGATCCGACCGTGACCGAGCCCCTCTCCGAACACAGCGCGGACGTGATCGTCGTCGGAGCGGGCCCAGCCGGCTCCACGACCGCGTACTACCTCGCCAAGGCCGGACTCGACGTCCTCCTCCTGGAGAAGACGGCCTTCCCGAGGGAGAAGGTCTGCGGCGACGGTCTCACCCCGCGTGCCACCAAGCAGCTCGTCTCGATGGGGATCGACATCTCCGAGGAGGCCGGCTGGCTGCGCAACAAGGGCCTGCGCATCATCGGCGGCGGTGTCCGCCTCCAGCTGGACTGGCCGGACCTCGCCTCGTACCCGGACTACGGTCTGGTCCGCAAGCGCGACGACTTCGACGAGCAGCTGGCCCGCCAGGCGCAGAAGGCAGGTGCGCGGCTGCACGAGCGCTGCAACGTCGGCGAGCCGATCAAGGACGAGCGCACCGGCCGCATCACCGGCGTCCACGCCAAGCTCGGCGAGGAGAAGACCCCGGTCACCTTCCACGCCCCGCTCGTCGTCGCCGCCGACGGCAACTCCACCCGGCTCTCCCTGAACATGGGCCTGCACCGCCGCGAGGACCGCCCGATGGGCGTCGCGGTCCGTACGTACTTCACCTCGCCCCGCCACGACGACGACTACCTGGAGTCGTGGCTGGAGCTGTGGGACCGCCGAGGCGCCGAGGACCGGCTGCTGCCCGGCTACGGCTGGATCTTCGGCATGGGCGACGGCACCTCCAACGTGGGCCTCGGCATCCTCAACTCCTCGTCGGCCTTCCGGGAGCTGGACTGGCGCGAGGTCCTCAAGGCCTGGTGCGCCTCGATGCCGGAGGACTGGGGCTACACCCCCGAGAACATGACGATGCCGATCCGCGGGGCCGCGCTCCCGATGGCCTTCAACCGGCAGCCGCACTACACCAAGGGCCTGCTGCTCGTCGGTGACGCGGGCGGGCTGGTCAACCCCTTCAACGGCGAGGGCATCGCGTACGCCATGGAGTCGGGCCAGATCGCCGCCGACGTCATCGTCCAGGCGCACGCCCGGGCGACCCCGGCGCAGCGGGAACTGGCGCTCCAGCACTACCCGAAGATCCTCAAGGACACCTACGGCGGCTACTACACGCTGGGCCGCGCCTTCGTGAAGATGATCGGGAACCCGAAGGTCATGAAGATCGCCACGCAGCGCGGTCTGACCCACCCCCTGCTGATGAAGTTCACGCTGAAGATGCTCGCCAACCTCACCGACCCGACGGGCGGCGACGCCATGGACCGCATCATCAACGGCCTCTCGAAGGTCGCCCCGAAGGCCTGACCTCCCGGCTGCCGCCGCCCCGCGGAACGCACCTCGTTCCGTGCGGCGGCTCTGCTTCCGCCTCGCGGCGCGAGCTCGCGGGTGGTGGCGGGAGTCCCGTGAGGAGGAGGGGCGCCGCCATGGCCCGCGCGCAGGGGTGTGGACGTCCACACCTGAAGGCGCCCGGGCCCCTGCGATAGGTTTGCGGACCATGCGGGCAACCGGGGCGGGGAACGGCGGAAGGTATCGCCTGCTGGGCGCGGCAGGAGCGGCGGCTGCGGTCGCGGGCGGCTGGGCCGTCGGCACACTGCCGGCCCACGACCCGTGGGGCCTGTGGGTGCCGCGCGGCACCGCCCTCACGGCGGCCGGTTACGCGCTGGCGTACGGCGGACTCACGGCGCTCGTCGTCGCCTGGTGGCTGTACGGCAGGACGGGAGCCGGGGTACGGGACAGTCTGGTCACCCTGGTGTGGTGGGCGGCGCCGTTCGTGGTGGCGCCGCCGCTCTACAGCGCCGACGTCTACAGCTACATCGCCCAGGGCGCGATGGTCCTCGAAGGCCACGACGTCTACGAGGTGGGACCGTCCGTCCTCGACCCCGCCGGTCCCGGCGGTGACGCCGCCGCGAGCGTCGGGGGCCACTGGACCGACACCCCGGCGCCGTACGGCCCGTTCTTCCTCCTCCTGGCACGGGGCGTGGCCTGGGCGACCGGTGGCACGATCGTGCCCGCCGTCCTCCTGATGCGGCTGATCGCCCTGGCCTCCCTGGCGCTGATCGCCTGGGCGCTGCCGCACCTGGCCCGGGAGCACGGCCGCAGCCCCGGCGCCGCGTTGTGGCTGGGCGCGCTGAACCCGCTGCTGCTGATGCACGTGGCGGGCGGTCTGCACAACGACGGGCTGATGATCGGCCTCATGCTGGTGGGCGTCGTGCTCGCGCTGCGGGGAAGGTGGATCGGCGGCTCCGTGCTCGTCGGGCTCGCCATGATGGTCAAGACCCCGGCGGCGGTGGCGCTGCTGTTCGTCGCCGTCCTGGTGGGCCGGGCCGCGACCGGTGGGCTCGTACGCAGGGCGGCGAAGGGGCTGTTCGGGCCCGGGGCGGTGGCGGGGGCCGTCGTGGTGCTGACGACCCTGCTCGGCGGAACCGGCTTCGGCTGGGTGGCCACCCAGGGTGTCGCGGGCCGCATCCACACCGCGCTCTCGCCGACCAGCGATCTGGGCCTCGGGCTCGGCGAACTCCTGCGGCTGCTGGCCGGGACCGACCCCGACCCGGTCAAGGCCGCCGTGCAGAACCTCGGGCTCGCGGCGGGGGTCGCGCTGATCCTGCTGGCGGCGTGGCGTGCCGCCGCCGGCCGCCTGGACGCGGTGCACGGGCTGGGTCTCGGGCTGGTGGCCCTGGTGGCGCTCTCACCGATGGTGCAGCCGTGGTATCTGCTCTGGGGGACCGTCGTGCTCGCCGCTACCGCGGCCGGCAGCACGGTCCGCGACGTCGTCGTCGTGCTCTCGGCGGCTCTCGGCTACGAGACACAGCCCTCGGGCTCCACCCCCGCCTACGGCTTCGTGCTGGCCGCTCTCGTGTGCGGGGCGGGAGGTGTGCTGCTGCGCAGGGAGCGCGCCACGGCGCCCGGAGCCCGCGTACCGGGCCAGCGCCGGCCGGCCGACGCCGCCGTGGAGCCCCACGCCACCACGGCACACCGACGGGCCGTCACTCCGAGCGGGGAGTGACGGCCCGTCGGCCGTGCTGTTCGTGCGCGCGTGCCCCGTCCTGCCCGGGCGTGCGCGGCTTGTGAATCAGAGAACGCGGACCGCGCCCGACGGCGGGTCGTAGTCCAGGGACTTCTGCACGACGCCGGTGCTGGAGTTCTGCGCGCCGACGAACTGGCCGCCGCCCACGTAGATGCCGACGTGGTACGCGCTGCCCGCACCGCCCCAGTAGAGGATGTCGCCGGGCTGCAGGTTGTCGAGCGAGACCTGGGTGCCCGCCGTCGACTGGCTCTGTGAGACGCGCGGCAGGTCGATGCCCACCGAGCCGAAGGCCGCCTGGACCAGGCCCGAGCAGTCCCACGAGTTCGGGCCGGTGCCGCCGGAGACGTATGCGTCGCCGACCTGGGCCTGTGCGAACGCGATGACGGAGGCCGCGGACCCGGTGGCGCTCGACGACGAGGAGGAGGACGAGGACGAGGAGGAGGCCGGCGCGCTGAGCGTGGTGCGCTCGGCGGTACGGGAGGCGCGCTCGGCGGCCTCCGCCTTGGCCTTGGCGGCAGCTTCGGCCTTCTTCTCGGCCTCGGCCTTGCGGACGGCCTCGGCCTTGGCCTTCTTGGCCGTCTTGGCGGCCTTCTCGGCCGCGGCGTCCTCGTGGGCCTGCGTCTCGAGGTCGAGAGCGACCGCCTGGGTCGCCTGAGCGGACGCGGCGACGGAGGTGGAGAGACCGGCCGTGATGGTGGGCATCTCGATGGTCTGGGTCACCGGCTCGGCCTGGGCCGGTCCGGCGGCACCCGCGACCGCGATGGTGCTGAGGACGCCACCGGCAACTCCTGCCCGCAGCGCCGTCTTCGAGGCGCTCTGGCGGGGCTTCCGGTGGCTGGGTATGTGAGCGGTGTGGGACATGAGTACTAGCGCTATCAGGGCTGTAGGGGTCCCATCAAGAAACGTGTGTTGCGACACAGTTACGTTCGGAATCTGTGAATCCGCTTATTGCGGGCTCTTATTGACGCCCTAACGGGCAAAACGGACAGCCACGATCACGGCCGTGATCACGGCGTTCTTTCAATACGCCCGAATTGCCCGTCGCTTACCATCCGTTCACACGGATGGCCAAGCCCGCTTCTCTTGGTGTGCGCGTGGAGTGATGCAGGTCACAGCGTGACCCTGTCGTGAGAGGCAACCGCGCGGGCGCCCGCCGCGTGCCCGCCCCCGTGCGGCGGCTGCTTCGGCGTGCGTGACCTATTGGTGAGTCATGTCCGTTTCCATGCCCGCGCGTCGGCCGCCTCTCCCGCGCCTCCCGGCGGGCGCCGTCGGTGGTCGGCGGTGGAGCTCCGGGTGGGCGTCCGGAAGTTCGTGAATGCGTGCGCATTGTCCACATCGGTACCGGAAGCCCCTCGTCCGGGTGGCCGCGATCTGGGGTCGCTCCCTATATCACCCCGTACGTGTTCATCGCCAATTTGCATGTAGAGGCCGTCGATTGATAGTGCCGTACGCCTTTGACCAGCGGTAACAGCGCGAGATGTCACGTCTCGTAACCGCTCGGCCGCTTCGCGTACGAAGATCACCGCTCATCCGACTTCATGATCGTTCGTCAGGTGGTGGAGATCACAAAGACGTTGGCGTACCCCGTGTCGCAGATCACAGGACAGCAGGCATAGGATGCGGGGCAGTCGGGCTTGTGAACTGCCTCACATGTGCACGATCTTGATGAGGTGGCGAGCCGGTCGCCCGATGCGGTCCAACGGTCAAGGACGACTGGAAGGAGCGAGGAGCGTGAATGCCTACGCGCCCATCCTCGTGCTCGGCGCCCTCGGGGCAGTGTTTGCGATCTTCTCCGTGGTCATGGCCACGCTTATCGGCCCGAAGCGGTACAACCGAGCAAAGCTCGAAGCGTACGAGTGCGGCATCGAACCCACCCCCACTCCAGCCGGAGGCGGCCGTTTTCCCATCAAGTACTACCTGACGGCGATGCTGTTCATCGTCTTCGACATCGAGATCGTCTTCCTCTATCCCTGGGCGGTCACCTTCGACGCCCTGGGGATCTTCGGGCTCGTGGAGATGCTGCTCTTCGTGCTCACCGTCTTCGTCGCCTACGCGTATGTGTGGCGCCGCGGCGGCCTGGAATGGGACTGAGGGGCTGAGGGGCACACCATGGGACTCGAAGAGAAGCTGCCGAGCGGCTTTGTGCTGACCACTGTCGAGCAGGCCGCCGGCTGGGTGCGGAAGTCCTCCGTCTTCCCTGCCACCTTCGGCCTCGCCTGCTGCGCCATCGAGATGATGACGACCGGCGCCGGCCGGTACGACCTGGCCCGTTTCGGGATGGAGGTCTTCCGCGGATCACCGCGGCAGGCGGATCTGATGATCGTCGCGGGACGGGTCAGCCAGAAGATGGCGCCCGTTCTCCGGCAGGTCTACGACCAGATGCCGAGCCCCAAGTGGGTGATCTCCATGGGGGTTTGTGCGTCATCGGGTGGAATGTTCAACAATTACGCCATTGTTCAGGGTGTTGATCATATTGTCCCGGTCGACATCTATCTGCCGGGGTGCCCGCCGCGCCCCGAGATGCTGATCGACGCCATCCTCAAGCTCCACCAGAAGATCCAGGGCACCAAGCTCGGGGTCAACGCGGAGGAGGCCGCCCGCGAGGCGGAGGAGGCGGCCCTCAAGGCACTTCCCCTCATCGAGATGAAGGGGCTGCTGCGATGAGCGACGAACAGAACACCAACAGCGGCCAGGTGCCCACCCCGCGGGACGACTCCGGCGAGGTCATCGGCGTACGCAAGGGGATGTTCGGCGCCGACAACGGCGGCGACACCTCCGGCTACGGCGGACTCGTCCGCACGGTGACCCTGCCGGGAGCCACCTCGCGGCCGTACGGCGGCTGGTTCGACGAGGTGGCCGACGAGCTCGAAGGGGCCCTGGAGGAACAGGACCTCCTTCCCGGCAACGCCATCGAGAAGACGGTCGTCGACCGGGGCGAGCTCACCTTCTTCGTCGCGCGCGAGCACCTGGTCCAGGTCGCCCGCACCCTGCGCGACGACCCCGCCCTGCGCTTCGAACTCTGTACGGGCGTCAGCGGCGTCCACTACCTGGGGGACAAGGGGCGCGAGCTGCACGCGGTCTACCACCTGCGCTCGCTCACCCACGGCCGGCTGATCCGTCTGGAGGTGTCGGCCCCCGACAGCGACCCGCACATCCCGTCCCTCGTCGGGGTCTACCCCACCAACGACTGGCACGAGCGCGAGACCTACGACTTCTTCGGCCTGATCTTCGACGGGCACCCCGCCCTGACGCGGATCATGATGCCGGACGACTGGCAGGGCTTCCCGCAGCGCAAGGACTACCCGCTCGGCGGCATCGCCGTCGAGTACAAGGGCGCCCAGATCCCGGCTCCGGACCAGCGGAGGTCGTACAGCTGATGACCACGTCCCACTCCCACCCCTCGCCCGGCCACCAGACCTCATCGGGTCCCTCCGGCACGCCTCTCTCCGACCCCCGCGCCACGACCGAGGGGACTGTATATACAGTCACCGGCGGCGACTGGGACGAGGTCGTCGAGTCCGCCGCGAAGTCGGACGACGAACGCATCATCGTCAACATGGGTCCCCAGCATCCGTCCACCCACGGCGTGCTGCGGCTGATCCTGGAGATCGACGGTGAGACCGTCACCGAGGCCCGCTGCGGAATCGGCTACCTCCACACCGGCATCGAGAAGAACCTCGAATTCCGGAACTGGACGCAGGGCACCACCTTCGTCACCCGCATGGATTACCTGACCCCGTTCTTCAACGAGGCCGCGTACTGCCTCGGGGTCGAGAAGCTCCTCGGCATCGAGGACCAGATCCCGGACCGGGCCACCGTCCTGCGCGTGCTCCTGATGGAGCTCAACCGGATCTCCTCCCACCTGGTGTGCGTCGCCACCGGCGGCATGGAGCTCGGCGCGACGACGATCATGATCTACGGTTTCCGCGATCGTGAACTCGTTCTCGACCTCTTCGAGCTGATCACGGGACTCCGGATGAACCACGCGTTCATCCGGCCCGGTGGTCTCGCCCAGGACCTGCCCATGGGCGCGGTCGACCGGCTCCGCGACTTCGTGAAGACCATGAAGAAGAACCTGCCGGAGTACGACAAGCTCGCCACCGGCAACCCCATCTTCAAGGCACGCATGCAGGACGTCGGTTACCTCGACCTGACCGGCTGCATGGCGCTCGGCGCCACCGGCCCGATCCTCAGGTCCGCCGGGCTCCCGCACGACCTGCGCAAGAGCGACCCGTACTGCGGCTACGAGAACTACGAGTTCGACGTGCCCACCGCGGACAGCTGCGACGCCTACGGCCGCTTCCTCATCCGGCTCGAGGAGATGCGCCAGTCGCTCAGGATCGTCGAGCAGTGCCTGGACCGGCTGGAGCCGGGCCCGGTCATGGTCGAGGACAAGAAGATCGCCTGGCCCGCACAGCTCGCGCTGGGGCCCGACGGGCTCGGCAACTCCCTCGACCACATCAAGAAGATCATGGGCACCTCCATGGAGGCCCTGATCCACCACTTCAAGCTGGTGACCGAGGGCTTCCGGGTCCCGGCCGGGCAGGCGTACACCGCCCTGGAGTCGCCCAAGGGCGAACTCGGCGTGCACGTCGTCTCGGACGGCGGCACCCGGCCCTTCCGGGTGCACTTCCGCGACCCGTCCTTCACCAACCTCCAGGCCATGGCGGCGATGTGCGAGGGCGGCCAGGTCGCCGACGTCATCGTCGCCGTCGCGTCCATCGACCCCGTGATGGGAGGCGTCGACCGGTGACCGCAGCCAACCGAGAAGTCAGCCTGGGGATGCCGCAGCTCCCTGCCCCCGCCTACCCGGCCGAGGTGCTCGCCCGGCTGGAAGCGGACGCGAAGGAGGTGATCGCCCGCTACCCCGGCAGCCGTTCCGCGCTGCTGCCGCTGCTCCATCTGGTGCAGTCCGAGGAGGGATACGTCTCCCGCACGGGCATCGCCTTCTGCGCCGACCAGCTCGGCCTCACCACCGCCGAGGTCACCGCGGTCTCGACCTTCTACACGATGTACCGCCGCCGGCCCAGCGGTGACTACCAGGTCGGGGTCTGCACCAACACCCTGTGCGCGGTCATGGGCGGCGACGCCATCTTCGACCGCCTCAAGGAGCACCTGGGCGTCGGGAACGACGAGACCACCGAGGACGGCAAGGTCACCCTCGAACACATCGAGTGCAACGCGGCCTGCGACTTCGCGCCCGTCGTGATGGTGAACTGGGAGTTCTTCGACAACCAGACGCCGGAGAGCGCGACGCGTCTCGTCGACGACCTGATCGCCGGCCGGACCGTGGAGCCCACACGCGGAGCGCCGCTGTGCACCTACAAGGAGACGGCCCGCATCCTCGCCGGCTTCCCCGACCAGCGCCCCGGCGCCGTCGAGGCGAGCGGCGGAGCGGGGGCCGCCTCCCTGGTCGGGCTGAAGCTCGCCAGGGGCGAGGCCTCGCCGCACGCCCGCGTGGTCGGGCCGAGGGGCGAGCGGCCCCGGGACACGGCGCCCGAGGACGCGGCCCCGCACGATCCGTCGCCGACCGAGCACCTCAGCTCGCACGACGCACCGCAGCAGACATCGGCATCCGACCCGGAACACCCGGCCGGACCCGCAGCCGAGGAGGGGGAGTGATGACGTTGGCAGCCGAGATCGACAAGAACGGGACGAGCCCGGAGAAGCTCCTGGCCCCGGTCCTCTCCTCCTTCTGGGACGAGCCGGAGTCCTGGACGCTGGAGACCTACCGCCGGCACGACGGGTACGAGGGACTGCGCAAGGCGCTCGCCATGTCGCCCGACGACCTCATCGCGTACGTCAAGGACTCCGGTCTGCGCGGGCGTGGAGGCGCGGGCTTCCCCACCGGGATGAAGTGGCAGTTCATCCCGCAGGGCGACGGCAAGCCGCACTACCTGGTCGTCAACGCCGACGAGTCGGAGCCGGGCACCTGCAAGGACATCCCGCTCCTCTTCGCCAATCCCCACAGCCTCATCGAGGGCATCGTGATCGCCTGTTACGCGATCCGCTCCTCGCACGCCTTCATCTATCTGCGCGGCGAGGTCGTTCCCGTCCTGAGGCGGCTCCACGAGGCCGTGCGCGAGGCCTACGAGGCGGGTTACCTCGGGACGGACATCCTGGGGTCGGGGCTCGACCTCGAACTCACGGTGCACGCGGGCGCCGGCGCGTACATCTGCGGCGAGGAGACCGCACTCCTCGACTCGCTCGAAGGACGGCGTGGCCAGCCCCGGCTGCGGCCCCCCTTCCCCGCGGTCGCCGGTCTGTACGCCTGCCCCACCGTGGTGAACAACGTCGAGTCCATCGCCTCGGTTCCCGCGATCCTGAACAAGGGCAAGGACTGGTTCAAGTCGATGGGCAGCGAGAAGTCCCCGGGCTTCACGCTGTACTCGCTCAGCGGGCACGTCACCAGCCCCGGCCAGTACGAGGCCCCGCTCGGCATCACCCTGCGCCAGCTGCTCGACATGAGCGGCGGCATCCGGGAGGGGCACCGCCTCAAGTTCTGGACGCCCGGCGGTTCCTCCACCCCGATGTTCACCGACGAACACCTCGACGTCCCCCTGGACTACGAGGGCGTGGGCGCCGCCGGATCCATGCTCGGCACCAAGGCCCTGCAGTGCTTCGACGAGACCACCTGCGTCGTGCGGGCGGTCACCCGCTGGACCGAGTTCTACGCCCACGAGTCCTGCGGCAAGTGCACCCCCTGCCGCGAGGGCACCTACTGGCTCGTCCAGCTGCTCCGCGACATCGAGGCCGGCAAGGGGCAGATGGACGACCTCGACAAGCTCAACGACATCGCCGACAACATCAACGGCAAGTCGTTCTGCGCCCTCGGCGACGGTGCCGCATCGCCCATCTTCTCCTCGCTGAAGTACTTCCGCGAGGAGTACGAGCAGCACATCACCGGCAAGGGCTGCCCCTTCGATCCCGCCAGGTCGACCGTCTGGGCCGACGAAAAAGACGACAAGAACGCTCACCGGGGGGTGAACGCATGACAGTCACCACGAGTGCGCCCTCCGGGGGCGGCGAGGCGGCCGTTCCGCCCGAGGACCTCGTCACGCTCACGATCGACGGCATCGAGATCAGCGTGCCCAAGGGCACCCTCGTCATCCGCGCCGCCGAACTCCTCGGCATCGAGATCCCGCGCTTCTGCGACCACCCGCTCCTCGACCCGGCCGGCGCCTGCCGACAGTGCATCGTCGAGGTCGAGGGCCAGCGCAAGCCGATGGCGTCCTGCACCATCACGTGCACCGACGGCATGGTCGTGAAGTCGCAGATCACCTCGCCCGTCGCGGAGAAGGCCCAGAAGGGGGTGATGGAGCTCCTGCTCATCAACCACCCGCTGGACTGCCCGGTCTGCGACAAGGGCGGCGAGTGCCCCCTGCAGAACCAGGCGATGTCGCACGGCGGCGCGGAATCCCGCTTCGACGGGAAGAAGCGCACCTTCGAGAAGCCCGTCCCCATCTCCACCCAGGTGCTGCTGGACCGTGAGCGGTGCGTGCTCTGCGCGCGGTGCACCCGGTTCTCCAACCAGGTGGCGGGCGACCCGATGATCGAGCTGCTCGAGCGCGGCGCGCTCCAGCAGGTCGGTACGGGCGAGGGCGACCCCTTCGAGTCGTACTTCTCCGGCAACACCATCCAGATCTGTCCCGTCGGGGCGCTCACCTCGGCGGCGTACCGCTTCCGCTCCCGGCCCTTCGACCTGGTCTCCTCGCCCTCGGTGTGCGAGCACTGCGCCGGCGGCTGCGCCACCCGCACCGACCACCGGCGCGGCAAGGTCATGCGGCGGCTCGCCGCCAACGACCCCGAGGTCAACGAGGAGTGGGTCTGCGACAAGGGCCGCTTCGGCTTCCGGTACGCCCAGCAGCGCGACCGGCTCACCACGCCGCTCGTGCGCTCCGCGGACGGGGTGCTGGAACCGGCGAGCTGGCCCGAGGCGCTGGAGGCGGCAGCCGCAGGGCTCTCTGCGGCCCGCGGCAGGACGGGCGTGCTCACCGGCGGCCGGCTGACCGTCGAGGACGCCTACGCGTACAGCAAGTTCGCGCGGGTGGCCCTCGACACCAACGACATCGACTTCCGGGCCCGGGTCCACAGCGGTGAGGAGGCCGACTTCCTGGCCGCCCGTGTGGCCGGGCGGGGACGCGACCTGGACGGCAGCGGGGTCACGTACACCTCGCTGGAGAAGGCGCCGGCGGTCCTCCTGGCGGGCTTCGAGTCCGAGGAGGAGGCGCCCGGCGTCTTCCTGCGGCTCCGCAAGGCCCACCGCAAGCACGGGCAGCGGACGTTCGCGCTCGCCTCGCACGCCAGCCGGGGTCTGGAGAAGGCGGGCGGCACCCTGCTCCCCGCCGCACCGGGCACCGAGACCGAATGGCTGGACGCGCTCGCGGGCGGTGTCGGCCTGGACGGCGACGGGGCCGTGGCGGCCGAGGCGCTGCGCGGCGAGGGCGCCGTGATCGTGGTGGGGGAGCGGCTCGCCGCAGTACGCGGCGCACTCACCGCCGCGCTGCGCACCGCCGCCGCCACCGGCGCCGCGCTGGTGTGGATCCCGCGCCGGGCCGGCGAACGCGGCGCGTTGGAGGCGGGCGCGCTCCCGTCGGTGCTGCCGGGTGGCCGTCCCGCGACGGACCCACGGGCCAGGCAGGAGGTGGCCTCCGTCTGGGGCGTCGCCGAGCTGCCCTCGCGCTTCGGTCGTGACACCGGCCAGATCGTGGAGGCCGCCGCCACCGGCGAGCTGGGCGCACTGCTGGTCGCGGGGGTCGACCCCGAGGACCTGCCCGACCCCGCCCGGGCGCTTCAGGCCCTGGACGAGGTCGGATTCCTCGTCTCGCTGGAGCTGCGCCCCGGAGCCGTCACCGAGCGCGCCGACGTGGTCCTCCCCGTCGCCGCCGTCCCGGAGAAGCCCGGCACCTTCCTCAACTGGGAGGGCAGGGCCCGGATGTTCGAGGCCGCGCTCAAGCCCGAGCAGCTGCCGAGGACGCTCTGCCCGACCGACGCTCGGGTGCTGCACATGCTCGCCGACGCCCTCGGCGTCTCGCTCGCCCTGCCCGATCTGAAGGCCGCGCGCCGCGAACTCGACCGCCTCGGCGGCCGGGAGGGCGGCCACGCCCAGGACCCGCGGGCGACGTCCCGGCCGGTGCCCCGGCCCGGCGACGGCGAGGCGGTCCTCGCGGGCCACCGGATGCTGCTCGACCGCGGCCGGCTCCAGGAGGGCGACGAGGCGCTGGCCGGTACAAGGCACGCGGCCGTCGCCCGGCTCTCCCCGGCCACCGCCGCCGAGTCCGGGGTCAAGGACGGCGATCTGCTGGCCGTCACCGGACCCGCGGGCTCCACCGAACTGCCGCTCGTGGTCACCGACATGCCGGACCGGGTGGTGTGGGTGCCGCTCAACTCCGTCGGGCGGGGCGTCCCCGCCGACACCGGCGTCCAGCCGGGCGGACTCGTCCGGATCGGCCCCGCGGCCCCGGGCTCCCACGTCGTGACATCGGAGGTAGGAGAGTGACCGGCCTCGCCCAACTCGCCGCGGCACCGCACAGCGCCGTCCTCGCGGCCGAGGACCTCTCGATGTTCGGCACGGACCCCTGGTGGCTCGTGGTCGTCAAGGCGGTGTTCTGCTTCGCGTTCCTGATGGTGACCGTGCTCTTCTCCATCGTGTGGGAGCGCAAGGTCGTCGCCTGGATGCAGCTGCGCATCGGCCCCAACCGGCACGGACCCTGGGGCATGCTCCAGTCGCTCGCCGACGGCGTCAAGCTGATGCTGAAGGAGGACGTCGTCGTCAAGCGGGCCGACAAGGTCGTCTACGTCCTGGCCCCGATCGTCGCCGCCGCACCGGCGTTCATGGCGATCGCGGTGATCCCGTTCGGCCCGGCCGGCAACGAGGTCTCGATCTTCGGGCACCGCACGACGATGCAGCTGACCGACCTGCCGATCGCGATGCTGTACATCCTCGCGGTGGCCTCGGTCGGCATCTACGGCATCGTGCTGGCCGGCTGGTCCTCCGGATCGACGTACCCGCTGCTCGGCGGTCTGCGCTCGTGCGCCCAGATGATCAGCTACGAGATCGCCATGGGCGCCGCGTTCGCCTCGGTGTTCCTCTACTCCGGGTCGATGTCCACGTCGGAGATCGTGGCGGCGCAGGAGGACCGCTGGTTCATCCTGCTGCTGCCGGTCTCCTTCATCATCTACATCGTCACGATGGTCGGCGAGACCAACCGCGCCCCGTTCGACATGCCGGAGTCCGAGGGCGACCTCGTCGGCGGCTTCAACACCGAGTACTCGTCGATCAAGTTCGCGATGTTCATGCTCGCCGAGTACGTGAACATGGTCACCGTCTCCGCGGTCTCCGTGACCCTCTTCCTCGGCGGCTGGCGGGCTCCGTACCCGGTCAGCACCTTCTGGGAGGGCGCGAACCACGGCTGGTGGCCGATGCTCTGGTTCGTCCTCAAGGTGCAGCTGCTCCTCTTCTTCTTCATCTGGCTGCGCGGCACGCTTCCCCGCGTCCGCTACGACCAGCTGATGAAGCTCGGCTGGAAGGTCCTGATCCCGGTCTCCGTGGTCTGGCTGATGATGGTCGCCACCGTGCGGGCGCTGAACAACGAGGGTTACGACTTCTCGCAGATCCTGCTGTACGTCGCCGGAGCCGTCATCGCGGTGCTGCTGCTCTCCTTCGTCGCCGACGTCTTCAGGGACCGCAAGGCGAAGGCCGCCGAGGAGGCGGCCGGGCCCGAGCCGGCCTTCGACCCGATGGCGGGCGGATATCCCGTGCCGCCGCTGCCCGGCCAGACCCTGCCGCCGGTGCCGCGCCGCAGGCCGCGACGCGAGCGGGAGCTCGTTGTCAGTGGCGGACCGGATACTCAGAGTGACGACCCGGCGACCGCCGGAAGTGCGAGTGACGGAAGGGAGGCCGACGATGTCTGAGTCCTCAGAGCCCTCAGGGGAGAAGTTCCAGAATCCTGTGGCCGGCTTCGGCGTGACCTTCAAGGCCATGTTCAAGAAGCGGCTGACGGAGCAGTACCCGGAGACGCAGAAGGTGACGGCGCCGCGCTTCCACGGGCGCCACCAGCTCAACCGACACCCGGACGGGCTGGAGAAGTGCGTCGGCTGCGAGCTGTGCGCCTGGGCGTGCCCGGCGGACGCTATCTACGTCGAGGGCGCGGACAACACCGACGAGGAGCGCTACTCCCCGGGGGAGCGCTACGGCCGGGTCTACCAGATCAACTACGCGCGCTGCATCCTGTGCGGGCTCTGCATCGAGGCGTGCCCCACCCGGGCACTGACCATGACGAATCAGTTCGAGCTCGCCAACACCACGCGCGAGAGCCTCATCTACACCAAGGACGAGCTGCTCGCGGGGCTGGAGGAAGGCATGGTCGACAGCCCGCACGCGATCTACCCGGGCATGGACGAACAGGACTACTACCGGGGCCTGGTGACCCAGGCCGCACCCGGCACGGAGCGCCAGACCGCCGTGTCCAAGGGAGAAGCGGACACGGAGGTGGACGCATGACCCCCGCCCTGGCCGCCGCCACCGCCACGTCGACCGGCGAGGCCGTGCAGTTCTGGCTGCTCGGTTCGGTCGC
Source organism: Streptomyces argenteolus (assembly GCF_042902585.1). Lineage (GTDB taxonomy): Bacteria > Actinomycetota > Actinomycetes > Streptomycetales > Streptomycetaceae > Streptomyces > Streptomyces argenteolus. The sequence continues at coordinate 1,168,625 of NZ_JBIBEG010000001.1, read as the reverse complement.
CGTCATCGGCGCGCTCTCCACCGTCCTGATGAAGAAGGCGGTGCACAGCGCGCTGTCGCTGGCCGGCACGATGATCGTGCTGGCCGTCTTCTACCTCGCCAACGGCGCGTACTTCCTCGGCATCGTCCAGATCGTCGTCTACACCGGCGCGATCATGATGCTGTTCCTCTTCGTGGTCATGCTCGTCGGCGTCACCGCGGCGGACTCCCTGAAGGAGACCCTGAAGGGACAGCGCTGGCTGGCCGCCGCCTGCGGTCTCGGCTTCGGTGTCCTGCTGATCGCGGGGATCGGGCAGGCCTCGCTGCGGACCTTCAACGGTCTCGGCACGGCGAACGCCCGGCACGGCGGAAACGTCGAAGGCCTCGCCAACCTCATCTTCACCAAGTACGTCTTCGCGTTCGAGATCACCGGCGCCCTGCTGATCACGGCGACCGTGGGCGCGATGCTGCTCACGCACCGCGAGCGCACCGAACGCGCCAAGACCCAGCGGGAGCTCTCCCGGGAGCGGGTGCGCAGCAGCCACGTACCGCCGCTGCCGGCCCCCGGCGTCTACGCCCGGCACAACGCCGTGGACATCGCCGGACTGCTCCCGGACGGCACGCCGTCCGAGCTCACCGTCATGCAGACGCTGCGCCGGCGCGGCCAGATCCGCGACGTGTCCAGCGAATCGCTCGCCCAACTCAAGGCGCTGGAACAGCGGTCCGGGGAGCGGCTCGGCCGTGACGCGGCAGAGGAAGAGGAGGAGGTCGCCAAGTGAATCCGGTCAACTACCTCTACCTCGCGGCCCTTTTGTTCACGATCGGCGCCTCCGGCGTGCTGATCAGGCGGAACGCGATCGTGGTGTTCATGTGCATCGAGCTGATGCTCAACGCCTGCAACCTCGCGCTCGTCGCGTTCTCCCGGATGCACGGCAATCTCGACGGCCAGATCATCGCCTTCTTCACGATGGTCGTCGCCGCCGCCGAGGTCGTCATCGGGCTCGCGATCATCGTGTCGCTGTTCCGCTCCCGCCACTCGGCCTCGGTCGACGACGCCAGCCTGATGAAGCTGTAAGGGGTCGGAATCGTGGAAAACCTGATTGCGCTGCTGGTCGCGGCGCCCCTGCTCGGAGCGGCGGTCCTGCTCTGCGGCGGCCGTCGGCTCGACCGGACCGGACACTGGATCGGCACGGTGCTCGCCGCCGCCTCCTTCGCCGTCGGCGTCGTGCTGTTCACCGACATGCTGGGCAAGGGCGCCGAGGACCGCGCCCTGCACCAGAAGCTGTTCAGCTGGATCCCCGTCGAGGGGTTCCAGGCCGACGTGGCCTTCCAGCTCGACCAGTTGTCGATGACGTTCGTCCTGCTGATCACGGGTGTGGGCACGCTGATCCACATCTACTCCATCGGTTACATGGAGCACGACGAGCGCAGGCGCCGCTTCTTCGGCTATCTGAACCTCTTCCTCGCGGCGATGCTCCTGCTGGTCATCGCCGACAACTACCTGCTGCTGTACGTCGGGTGGGAGGGCGTCGGCCTGGCGTCGTACCTGCTGATCGGCTTCTGGCAGCACAAGCCCAGCGCGGCCACGGCCGCCAAGAAGGCCTTCCTGGTCAACCGCGTCGGCGACATGGGCCTGTCCATCGCGATCATGCTGATGTTCACCACCTTCGGGACCTTCGCCTTCGGGCCGGTGCTGGAGGCGACCGGGGAGACCGGCGAGGGCAAGCTCACCGCGATCGGCCTGATGCTGCTCCTCGCGGCCTGCGGCAAGTCGGCCCAGGTCCCGCTGCAGTCCTGGCTCGGTGACGCGATGGAGGGCCCGACCCCGGTCTCGGCCCTCATCCACGCGGCCACCATGGTGACCGCGGGCGTCTACCTCATCGTCCGCTCGGGCGCGATCTTCAACGCCGCGCCCGACGCGCAGCTGGTCGTCGTGGTCGTCGGCGCCGTCACGCTCCTGTTCGGTGCCATCGTCGGTTGCGCCAAGGACGACATCAAGAAGGCCCTCGCCGGGTCGACGATGTCGCAGATCGGCTACATGATCCTCGCCGCGGGCCTCGGCCCCATCGGCTACGTCTTCGCGATCATGCACCTGGTGACGCACGGCTTCTTCAAGGCCGGGCTCTTCCTCGGCGCCGGTTCGGTCATGCACGGCATGAACGACGAGGTGGACATGCGGAAGTACGGCGGCCTGCGGACGTACATGCCGGTCACCTTCGTCACCTTCGGCCTCGGTTACCTCGCGATCATCGGCTTCCCCGGCCTGTCCGGCTTCTTCTCCAAGGACATGATCATCGAGGCGGCCTTCGCCAAGGGCGGCACCGAGGGCTGGATCCTCGGGTCGGTCACCCTGCTGGGCGCCGCGATCACCGCGTTCTACATGACGCGCGTGATGCTGCTGACGTTCTTCGGCGAGAAGCGCTGGCAGCCGGACGCCGAGGGCCACGAGCCGCACCCGCACGAGTCACCGAAGTCCATGACCATCCCGATGATCGTGCTGGCCTTCGGGTCGGTCTTCGCCGGAGGCTTCTTCTCCATCGGCGACCGCTTCATGCACTGGCTGGAGCCGGTCACCGGGCACGAGCACGGACACGCCCCGGTCAGCGCCACCACCGTCACCGCCGCCACCATGGTGGTGCTCGTCATCGGTGTCGCCATCGCCTGGGCGATGTACGGGCGCAAGCCCGTCCCCGCCGTCGCCCCGCGCGGCTCCCTGCTCACCAGGGCGGCCCGCCGGGACCTCCTCCAGGACGACTTCAACCACGTGGTCCTGGTCCGCGGCGGCGAACACCTCACCCGCTCCCTGGTCTATGTCGACCACACCCTGGTCGACGGCGTCGTCAACGGCACGGCCGCGACGATGGGCGGGCTCTCCGGCCGGCTGCGCAAGCTGCAGAACGGCTACGCCCGCTCCTACGCGGTCTCGATGTTCGGCGGTGCGGCGGTCCTCATCGCCGCGACCCTGCTGATGAGGGCGGTCTGATCCCATGTCCTTTCCCCTGCTGACAGCGACGGCGGCGCTCCCGGCGATCGGCGCGATCGCCACCGCGGCGGTCCCGGCCGCCCGGCGCACCGCGGCCAAGTGGCTCGCGCTGGCCGTATCGCTGGCCACGCTCGTCCTGGCCGGCATCGTGTTCGCCCGCTTCGAGCCCGGCGGCGAGCGCTACCAGCTCACCGAGTCGCACGCCTGGATCAAGGACTTCGGCGTCCGCTACGAACTGGGCGTCGACGGCATCGGGGTGGCGCTCCTGGCGCTCACCGCGCTGCTGATCCCCTTCGTCATCCTGGCGGGCTGGCACGACGCCGACCCCCTGGAGACCAACTCGAGCCGGTGGCGGCCGACCCAGGGCTTCTTCGCCCTGATCCTGATGGTCGAAGCGATGGTGATCCTGTCCTTCGTGGCCACCGACGTCTTCCTCTTCTACATCCTCTTCGAAGCCATGCTCATCCCGATGTACTTCCTCATCGGCGGCTTCGGGGACCGGGCCCATACGGGCAGCGACGAGAACGCCGCGGCGCAGCGCAGCTACGCCGCGGTGAAGTTCCTCCTCTACAACCTGGCCGGCGGGCTCATCATGCTGGCCGCCGTCATCGGGCTCTACGTCGTCGCGGGGAGCTTCTCGCTCTCCGAGATCGCCGAGGCACGGGCCAACGGCTCGCTGGACATGGCGAGCTCCACCGAGCGGTGGCTGTTCCTCGGGTTCTTCTTCGCCTTCGCGGTGAAGGCCCCGCTCTGGCCGCTGCACACGTGGCTCCCCAACGCGATGGGGGAGGCGACCACCCCGGTAGCCGTCCTCATCACCGCGGTCGTCGACAAGGTCGGCACGTTCGCGATGCTGCGCTTCTGCCTCCAGCTCTTCCCGGAGGCCAGCAAGTGGGCGACGCCGGTGATCCTCGTCCTGGCGCTGATCTCCATCATCTACGGCGCCCTGCTCGCCGTGGGCCAGCGCGACATCAAGCGGCTGATCGCCTACGCGTCGATCTCGCACTTCGGCTTCATCGTGCTCGGGATCTTCGCGATGACCAGTCAGGGACAGTCGGGTGCCACGCTCTACATGGTCAACCACGGCATCTCGACGGCCGCGCTGATGCTGGTCGCCGGATTCCTGATCACACGGCGGGGCTCGCGTCTCATCGCCGACTACGGCGGGGTCCAGAAGGTGGCGCCCCTGCTGGCGGGGACCTTCCTGATCGGCGGTCTGGCCACCCTCTCACTGCCCGGACTCGCCCCGTTCGTCAGTGAGTTCCTGGTCCTGGTCGGCGCGTTCAGCGCGTACCCGGTGGTCGGCATCATCGCGACCGTCGGCATCGTGCTCGCGGCCCTCTACGTCCTGGTCCTCTACCAGCGGACGATGACGGGGCCGGTCAGGGAGGGGATCGGGGACATGCCCGACCTCAAGGTCCGTGAGCTCGCGGTGGCGCTCCCGCTGATCGCCGTGCTGATCTTCCTGGGCGTCTTCCCGAAGCCGCTCACCGAGGTCGTCAACCCCGCGGTCCAGCACACCATGCACGACGTACAGAAGCAGGACCCCCAGCCCGAGGTGGAGGCCGCCAAGTGAGCGCAACAGCTGTCCACAGCCTGTGGACGACGGCGGGCGAGGTGACATCGGCCGCCGCGGGGGACAGGTTCACCGCACCGGACATCGAGTACGCCCAGCTCGCCCCTGTCCTGATCGTGGTCGGCGCCGCCGTCCTCGGCGTCCTGGTGGAGGCCTTCCTCCCGCGCCGGGCGCGCTACACCACGCAGGTGTTCCTCACGGTCGTCGCCCTCGCCGCCGCGTTCGCCGCGGTGGTGGGGCTCGCCGCCGACGGTTACGCCGCGAAGAGCGCGCACGTCGCCGCCATGGGCGCCATCGCCGTCGACGGACCGGCCCTGTTCCTCCAGGGCACCATCCTGCTCGTCTCGATGATCTCCGTGTTCACGTTCGCCGAGCGCCGTCTCGACCCGGTCTCCCACGGCAACCGCGTGGACTCCTTCGCCGCACAGGCCGGAGCGGTCCCCGGCAGCGACGGGGAGAAGGCCGCCGTCAAGGCCGGCTTCACCACGACGGAGGTCTTCCCGCTGGCCCTCTTCGCCGTGGCGGGCATGCTCGTCTTCCCCGCGGCGAACGACCTGCTGACCCTGTTCGTCGCGCTGGAGGTCTTCTCCCTCCCGCTCTACCTCCTGTGCGCCCTGGCCCGCCGCAAGCGGCTGATGTCGCAGGAAGCCGCGGTGAAGTACTTCCTGCTGGGTTCGTTCTCCTCGGCGTTCCTCCTCTTCGGGATCGCCCTGCTCTACGGATACGCGGGCACCGTCTCGTACGCCGGCATCGCCAACGTCGTGGACGGCACGGTCCAGGAGATCGACCCCGCGCTCGCGGACACCATGGGCAACGACGCGCTGCTGCTGATCGGCGGCGCGATGATCCTCATGGGCCTGCTGTTCAAGGTCGGCGCGGTGCCGTTCCACATGTGGACCCCGGACGTCTACCAGGGCGCCCCGACCCCGGTCACCGGCTTCATGGCCGCCGCGACGAAGGTGGCCGCGTTCGGCGCGCTGCTGCGCCTGCTCTACGTCGTGCTGCCCGGCCTCACCTGGGACCTGCGTCCCGTCATGTGGGGCGTCGCGATCGTCACGATGCTGGGCGGGGCGATCGTGGCGATCACCCAGACGGACATCAAGCGGCTCCTGGCCTACTCCTCGATCGCGCACGCCGGCTTCATCCTCGCCGGTGTGATCGCGGCCAGCCCCGACGGTGTCTCCTCGGTCCTCTTCTACCTCGGCGTGTACTCCTTCGTGACCGTCGGCGCCTTCGCCGTCGTCACGCTGGTACGCGACGCGGGCGGCGAGGCCACCCACCTGTCGAAGTGGGCCGGCCTCGGCCGGCGCTCCCCGCTGACCGCGGCGGTCTTCGCCGTGTTCCTGCTGTCCTTCGCCGGCATCCCGCTCACCTCGGGCTTCTCCGGCAAGTTCGCCGTCTTCAAGGCGGCGGCGGACAGCGGAGCCGGCGGCCTCGTCGTGGTCGGTGTGATCTCGTCGGCCATCGCCGCGTTCTTCTACATCCGGGTCATCGTCCTGATGTTCTTCAGCGAGCCGAAGGCGGACGGCCCCACGGTCGCCGTCCCCTCCCCGCTGACCATGACCACGATCGCCGTCGGGGTCGCCGTGACCCTGGTGCTGGGCCTCGCCCCGCAGTACTTCCTCGACCTGGCGAGCCAGGCGGGCGTGTTCGTGCGGTGACGCACGGCAGCACCACGACGACGCCGGACGGGCCCTGGAAGTCAAGCCCGTCCGGCGTTGTCGTAGGGGGCGCCTATGGTTGCAGTGGACGGGTGCGGCGGTACGGAACGGAGCGGGCGGACGATGAGTGTGACGACCGAGAGCGCTGCGCAGCAGACGCTGCACCGGGTGTTCGGGTACGAGGCGTTCCGCGGCGAGCAGGGCGCGGTGATCGAGCACGTCGTCGGGGGCGGCGACGCGGTCGTGCTCATGCCCACCGGCGGCGGCAAGTCCCTCTGCTACCAGATCCCCGCCCTGGTCAGGCCCGGCACCGGCATCGTCGTCTCCCCTCTGATCGCGCTCATGCAGGACCAGGTGGACGCCCTGCGCGCCCTCGGTGTCCGCGCGGGCTTCATGAACTCCACCCAGGACTTCGACGAGCGCCGCTCGATGGAGGCCCAGTACCTCGCGGGTGAGCTCGACGTGCTGTACCTGGCCCCGGAGCGGCTGCGTCTCGACTCGACGCTCTCGCTGCTGGCCCGCGGTGAGATCTCCGTCTTCGCCATCGACGAGGCGCACTGTGTCGCCCAGTGGGGCCACGACTTCCGCCCCGACTACCTGGCCCTGTCGGTGCTGGGCGAGCGCTGGCCCGACGTGCCCCGCATCGCGCTGACGGCCACGGCGACCGACGCGACCCACCGGGAGATCACCCAGCGGCTGGGCATGCCCGAGGCCAGGCACTTCGTGGCCAGCTTCGACCGTCCCAACATCCAGTACCGCATCGTGGGGAAGTCCGACCCGAAGAAGCAGCTGCTCACCTTCCTCAAGGAGGAGCACGCGGGGGACGCCGGCATCGTCTACTGCCTCTCGCGCAACTCCACGGAGAAGACCGCCGAGTACCTCTGCCGCAACGGCATCGAGGCCGTGCCGTACCACGCGGGTCTGGACGCCGGGACGCGCGCCGCCCACCAGGCGCGCTTCCTGCGCGAGGAGGGCCTCGTCGTCGTGGCGACGATCGCCTTCGGCATGGGCATCGACAAGCCCGACGTGCGCTTCGTCGCCCACCTCGACCTGCCGAAGTCCGTCGAGGGCTACTACCAGGAGACGGGCCGTGCCGGGCGTGACGGTGCGCCGTCCACGGCCTGGATGGCGTACGGACTCCAGGACGTCGTCCAGCAGCGCAAGCTGATCCAGAGCGGGGAGGGCGACGAGGCCTTCCGGCGCCGGGCGGCCTCGCACCTCGATTCCATGCTGGCGCTCTGCGAGACCGTGCAGTGCCGCCGCGCCCAGCTCCTGACGTACTTCGGCCAGGAACCCGGCGAGCAGACCTGCGGCAACTGCGACACCTGCCTCACCCCGCCCGAGACCTGGGACGGCACGGTGGTCGCCCAGAAGCTGCTGTCCACCGTGGTCCGGCTGAAGCGCGAGCGGAACCAGAAGTTCGGGGCCGGTCAGATCATCGACATCCTGCTGGGCCGCAAGACGGCCAAGACGATCCAGTTCGACCACGACCAACTCTCGGTCTTCGGTATCGGCGAGGAGCTGTCCGAGGCCGAGTGGCGGGGTGTCGTGCGCCAGCTGCTGGCCCAGGGACTGCTGGCCGTCGAGGGCGAGTACGGCACGCTGGTGCTCACGCAGGAGAGCGGCTCCGTGCTCGGCCGGGAGCGCGAGGTGATGCTCCGCAAGGAGCCGAAGCGCCCCACGTCCCGGTCGTCCTCCGGCGGCGAGCGCAAGGGCAAGGCCGCCGTGGCGGCCGACCTGCCGGCCGAGGCCGTCCCGGTCTTCGAGGCCCTGCGCGCCTGGCGCGGCGCCCAGGCCAAGGAGCTGGGCCTCCCGGCGTACGTGATCTTCCACGACGCGACCCTGCGGGAGATCGCGACCCTGCGCCCCGGGTCGCTCGCGGAGCTCGGCGGGGTCAGCGGCCTCGGCGAGAAGAAGCTGGCGACGTACGGCGAAGGCGTGCTGGAGGTGCTGGCGGGGCTGGGGGACATGGAACCGTCCGCCGCTCCGGATACGGCAGCGGCCCCCGCACCGGCCTCGGTGCCGGCGGCCCGGCCGGCCACGCAGGAATCGGACCCGGAGTTCGGCTGGGACGAGGAGCCGCCGGAGTTCGACTGATCCTCGGGTGATCCCAGGGCGGGGCCGGTATCCCGGCCCTACTCCTCGGCCCTACTCCTCGGTCGTCGCCCGGGCCGCCACTGCCAGCGCTGCGCCGGCGCCCCGCACCGGGAGCCCCGGCTCCGCCAGGACGGCCCGGCTCCGCCAGGACGGCCCCGGCGACGCCGTACTCCCGGAGCGGTACGGCTTCCCGCGGACGGGATCCAGGGCGAGCAGCGGCGACCCTCGGGGGGCGTCGGCGCCGGGTCGCTCACGGCGAGGCGACGATCCGTCCGGTGACCTCCCCGAGCCCGACCCGGGTTCCGTGCGGACCAGGTGCCCAGGCGGTCAGGGTGACGGTGTCCCCGTCCTCCAGGAACGTCCGCTTGCCCTCGGGCAGGTCCAGCGGATCGCGACCGTTCCAGGTGAGCTCCAGCAGGGAGCCCCGCTGCCCGGGCTCGGCGCCGCTGACCGTCCCCGAGCCGTACAGGTCACCGGTGCGCAGCGAGGCGCCGTTGACGGTCATCTGGGCCAGTTGCTGCGCCGCCGTCCAGTACATGGAGGAGAACGGCGGTTCGGACACCACCTGGCCGTTGATCGCGACCGAGATCCGGATGTCGAAGCCGCCCAGCTCCTCGTCCTCCGCGTCGTCGAGATACGGCAGCAGTGCGAAGTCCCGGGCGGGTGGTGCCGTACGGGCCGCGTCCAGGGCCTCCAGCGGAGTCACCCACGCCGAGACGGAGGTGGCGAAGGACTTGCCCAGGAAGGGGCCGAGCGGCACGTACTCCCACGCCTGGATGTCGCGCGCCGACCAGTCGTTGAGCAGCGAGAGCCCGAAGACGTGGTCCCTGAAGTCGCCGAGCGCCACGGGGACGCCCTGGTCCGAGGGGACGCCGACGACGAAGCCGACCTCGGCCTCGATGTCCAGCTTGGCCGAGGGGCCGAACACGGGGACCGGATCGGAAGGTGCCTTGCGCTGCCCGGAGGGGCGCACCACGTCCGTGCCGGAGACGACGACGGTGCCGGACCGGCCGTGGTAGCCGATGGGCAGGTGCTTCCAGTTGGGTGTGAGGGCCGCGCCATCGGGACGGAAGATCTTCCCCACGTTGGTGGCGTGGTGCTCGCTGGCGTAGAAGTCGACGTAGTCGGCGACCTCGTACGGCAGGTGCAGGGTCACCCCGTCGAGCGGATACAGCAGGGGCTCCATGTCGGCGCGGTGCGCCGGGACGGTCACCCAGGCCGTCAGGGCCCGCCGCACGTCCCGCCACGCGGTCCGTCCCGCCGCCAGGAGCGGCATGAGGCTCGGCTGCGCCAGCAGCCGGGCGTACGGCGAGCCGAGCGCGTGCGCCGCCGCTCCCGCGTCCAGTACATGACCGCCGACGCGGACGCCGACCCTGCGCTCCTGCGGGTGCCCAGGGGTGGAGAACACGCCGTACGGGAGATTGTGCGGGCCGAAGGGATCACCCTCGGCCAGATCGAGCGGACTGCTCTGCTCGGGCATCTGTCGCTGCCCCTTTCCAGTGGCTTGAGGAACACGGTACGTCGGCGGCGCCGGTCGGCGGCAGTGCCTCAAGTAGGCGTAATGCCCGGAAAGTTACGTGATAACCCTGGTCAGCCCGCCGTGCGGGGGATGCGTTTCTCCCAGGTCCGGTGGAAGACGACCTCCTCGCCGTCCTTGCACACGACCTCGTTGGAGGTGATGAAGTCGTCCGCGTCCGCGCTCGTCTCCGAACGCGTCTCGATCCGCACGTCCCAGGCCATCTCGGGACGGTGGAGCCGGATCGTCCAGTCCGAGCGGGCCCGGGCCGACAGCGGGTCGTCCTGCTGGATCGTGTAGGTCTCCAGCGCGTCCTCGGTGAACTCCAGCCCGTCGGGATAGACCCGTGTGCCGCCGTAGCGCGGATCGACCTCCAGACGCCATTCGCCCTTGGCGACGTCACGGACCACCAGACGCTCGGGTCGCGGCTCTTCGAGCGTCACCGGATACACGACACCGAGCGGCTCCGCCTGCTCCGGTTCGCCGAAGGTGATCCCCGGGTCCTCGGTGTGCCGGCGGACGGGGAGCTCGACGATGCTCCCGTCGGCCTTCAGGGTGAAGCCCTCCGAGCCGGCCTGCGGCCAGATCCACGGCCAGTAGGAGGACGAGACCGCGATCCTGATGCGGTGCCCGGGCGGGAACGTGTGGCCGATGCCGTTGAGCTCGAAGCTGACGTCCTCGGTCTCCCCGGCGGGCCAGTCGTCGGAGCGGTCGCGTCCGTGACGGGCGGCCAGGTTGAGGGCGCCCCGGGTCACCAGGGTCGAGGCGCCGTCGGGGGCCACGTCGCAGAGCCGCGCGATCACCTGCCCGCGCGGTACGTCCATCCGGATGCGCAGCGACACCCGGGGTCGGCCGAGGATCTCGATCGGCGCGTCCTCGACGGGGAACTCGAAGCAGACCGACTTGGCGTCCTCGTCCCGCTGGTCCGGCGGCAGGTCGGCCTCGTTGCCGAAGGGGAAGAAGCGTCCCGCGTCCAGTCCCGTCTGCTGGGGCGAGCGGACGGTCTGCGGGCCGCCCGCCAGCGCGTACGCCACCGGCGCGACATTCTCCGAGGGCCACGCCGCGTCGCCGACCCAGCGCCCGGGCAGCGTCTCGTAGACCGTGGCGGGAGGGTGCGAGCCGCTGATCCAGGACCGCAGCAGCGGCTCGTTCATCACCCCGGTGTCCTTGTCCTTGAGGTGCTCGTCCCACCAGCGCAGCGTCTCCTGGAGGAAGCCGATCGCGGGGCCCGGCGGGAGCCCGCGGTCCGGGTACTGGTGCGACCAGGGGCCGATCAGCCCGCGCACCTGCCCGGGGTCCAGGTGCTCCACGAGCCGCAGGACCGTGTCGCGGTACGGGTCGTGCCAGCCGCCCACCGCCAGGACCTTCGCCTTGATCGCGCCGTAGTCCTCGCAGACGCTGCCGTGCTTCCAGTAGTCGTCACGGGTCTGGTGCGCCAGCCAGGTGTGGATGAACGGATCGACCTTCTCCAGCCGCCGCAGCCACATGTCCCGCCAGTCCTCGCCGACGTCCGCCGGGTCCGGGGGCCGACAGACGAACGCCAGCATGGTGGAGGCCCAGGCGTGCATGTCCACGCCGAGGACCGAGCCGCCCATGTAGTGCACGTCGTTGTCGTAGCGGTCGTCGGCCGAGCACACGGTGACGATGGCCTTCAGCGGTTCCGGGGCGAGGGCGGCGATCTGGAGCGAGTTGAAGCCGCCCCAGGAGATGCCGAACATGCCGACCCGGCCCGAGCACCATTCCTGCTGCGCGAGCCAGTGCACGACCGCCACCCCGTCGGCGAGCTCCGTCGCGTCGTACTCGTCGCCCGGCATCCCCTCGCTGTTGCCGTGCCCGCGTACGTCGACGCGTACGGAGGCGTAGCCGTGGCCCGCGTACCAGGGGTGGCGCTGCCAGTCGCGCGGCGCGGTCCAGTCGCTCAGCCGGTAGGGCAGGTACTCCAGCAGGGCGGGCACCGGTTCGTCGGTGACCGGCCGCCAGATCCGTGCGTACAGCTGGGTGCCGTCCGCCAGCGGGATGTACAGGTCCTCGTGGATGGTCTCGTACGGGAATGCGGTGCGGATGTGCATGGCGTACCTCAGTGGACGGGGTGCATGGTGCGCCTGAGCCAGGGAGCGGCGGCGACGACGGCCAGACCGGCCACCACCGCGACGGCACCATTGACACCGAAGTAGGCGGGGTTGGAGACCTCGCCGTACAGCTTCACGATCTGTGCCTGGATGCCGTTGGCGAGGGCCAGGGACAGGAACCACAGCGCCATCGTCTGGCTGGCGAACGCCTTGGGGGCGAGCTTCGTGGTGGCGGACATGCCGGAGGTCTCCAGCAGGATGTCGCCGAGTCCGAGCAGCAGGTAGGAGCCGACGATCCACCAGGCGGTCATCCGGTAGGTGTCGTCGGCGTGCCCGGAGGTCGGCAGGACCATCAGCAGGAAGGAGAGACCGCCGAGGATCACGCCGATCGCGATCTTGTTCGACGCGTGCGGCTGGCGCGGTCCCATCCGGGCCCAGACGGCCGCCACGACGGGTGCGAGCGCCACCTCGAAGGCGCCCAGCGCGGAGGCGTACCAGCCCGCCGGGAAGTGGAAGCCGAAGATCTCCGTACGGGCGTTCGTCGAGGCCAGCAGCATCATCGTGGAGTACGCCTGGAAGAGGATGAAGTTGAAGACGACGGACGCCAGGAAGAGGACGACGTACGGCCTGAGCCTGCCGCGCTCCTCCGGGCTGACCCGCGGGCTCCTGAACATCACGACGAAGTAGACGACGGGCGCGATCACCGAGACGAGGGTGAGGACGTCGACGAAGCGGTCCATGGTCAGCCACCCGGCCAGCGTCAGGGCGGTCGCCGCCAAGGCGGCCACCACGACGCCGGCCACGATGAGCAGCACGGCCCGGCGCATCGGGCCGGGCGCGAGGGCGTACTCCGCGCCGTGCTTTCGCCCGGCCAGGTGACGCCGGCCCGCGACGTACTGGATCAGGCCGAGCGTCATGCCGAACGCCGCGGCCGAGAATCCCCAGTGCCAGCCGGCGTGGTCACCCAGCCAGGCGGTGACGAGCGGGCCGGCGAAGGCGCCGATGTTGATGCCCATGTAGTAGAGCGCGAAGCCGGCGTCCCTGCGGTCGTCCTCCGTGCGGTACAGCTTGCCGACCATCGAGGCCACGTTGGGCTTGAGCAGACCCGTGCCCGCGCTGATCAGCCCGAGGCCCACCCAGGTCATCGTGGCGGTCGGCACGGCCATGGCGTAGTGGCCGCAGGCGATGAGGATGCCGCCGTACAGCACGGCACGGTACGAACCGAGGATCCGGTCGGCCAGCCAGCCGCCGGCGACCGAGACCAGATAGACCAGGGTGCCGTAGGCGGCGGAGACCGAGGCGGCGGTGCCCGGCTCCATGCCCATGCCGCCGCCGGAGACCGTGTCGGCGAAGAAGAGGACCAGGATCGCCTGCATCCCGAGGAACGAGAAGCGTTCCCAGACCTCCAGCCCGGACAGGGTCATCAGCCCCCGTGGCTGGCCGAAGAAGGCCGTGTCGTCTCCGGGCGGCGGCTGGGCCGGTTCGGTACCGGTCGCGGTGTGGGACAAAGCGACAACTCCTGATCGTATGAGCTGATCCCGAACATACCGGCGGTGGCGGGAAGGCGCCCACGGTGATCCAAAGGGGACCGGATACGCTGAGTTGAGTGATGACAGCGACACATCGACATTCAGTGTGATCGTCAGCAGACAGGAGATCCCCTCGTGACCGTCGTCGGGCCGTTCGGACTGCGCGTGCGGGACCAGGCGCTTGAGGCCGATGTCCAGGCCGGTTTGGCCGCTGTCGAGGCGGGGCTCCTGGACGCGACCAAGAGTGAGGTCCCCTTCATCACGGAGGCCGCACAGCACCTGGTCAGCGCGGGCGGCAAGCGCTTCCGGCCGCTGCTGGTGATGCTCGCCGCGCAGTTCGGCGACCCCGACGCCCCGGGGGTCGTCCCCGCGGCCGTCGTCGTCGAGCTGACGCACCTGGCGACGCTGTACCACGACGACGTGATGGACGAGGCGGACGTGCGCCGCGGGGTGGACAGCGCCAACACGCGCTGGGGCAACTCCGTCGCCGTCCTGACGGGCGACTTCCTCTTCGCCCGCGCCTCCCACATCCTGGCCGACCTCGGCCCGGAAGCCGTACGTATCCAGGCCGAGGCGTTCGAACGCCTGGTCACCGGCCAGATCCTGGAGACCGCGGGCCCGCGGGACGGCCGCGACCCGGTCGACCACTACATGGACGTGCTGGGCGGCAAGACCGGGTCCCTGGTCGCCGTCTCGGGCCGGTTCGGTGCCCTGATGGCCGGAGCGGACGAGTCGGTCGTCGACATCCTCACCCAGTACGGCGAACGCCTCGGCATCGCCTTCCAGCTCGCCGACGACGTCCTGGACATCGCCAGCGACTCCCACGAGTCGGGCAAGACGCCCGGCACCGACCTGCGTGAGGGCATCCCCACCCTGCCGGTACTCCACCTGCGCGCGCGGGCGGCGGCCGGGGACGACCCGCAGGACAAGGAGCTCGTGGAGCTCCTGGACGGCGACCTCGGTGACGACGACAGGCTCGCGGAGGCCCTGCGCCGGCTGCGCGCCCACCCCGCGCTGGAGCAGGCGCGGCGGGACACCGTCCGCTACGCCCAGGAGGCCAGGGCGACCCTGGCACCGCTGCCCGAGTGCTATGCCAAGGCGGCGCTCGAAGAGCTGTGCGACGCTGTGGTGCACCGCGCGGGCTGAACCCCTAGGGGTGCCCGCGCCCTCCGTGCTCCCGGGTCATCCCGGAGAGGTACACGGAGTTGCTCCCGAGGACTGACGCTTGTTCGCGCCCGATTTGGTCAGATGGATGACAACCACTCCTGACCACATCGGGTGAGAATGGCGGCGGGGAGTGGACGTGCAACGGGATGGCAGCCGCCGACCACGGAGGTAGAGCACACATGGCACCGAACGACAGCGCAGAGACCAACGGCGAGGCCACGGGCACTGTCGTGGGCCGCCGGAAGGCGGCGCGCTACATCGTCCCCTTCGCGGTGGCGGGAGTGGCGGCGGCGACGATCGGACTCGTCCCGGCACTCGCGGACTCCGGAGACCCCGAGCTCCCTGACATCACGGCGCAGGAACTGATCGAGAAGATCGCCGCATCGGACGAGGAGCAGCTCTCCGGGACGCTCAAGGTCAGCACCGACCTCGGCATCCCCGCGCTCGGCGGACTCGCGGGCTCCTTCGCCCCGGAGACGGGCGGCGACGGGTCGAGCGCCTCCCCGGACGCGAAGCTCATGGAGCTCGCCTCCGGGACGCACACGCTCCGGGTGGCGGTCGACGGCCCCGACAAGCAGCGGCTCTCGATCCTCGGCGAGGGCTCCGAGTACAGCGTCGTCCACAACGGCGACGACGTCTGGGGATACGACAGCGAGAGCAACGAGGTCTACCACGCGCGGTCCGCCGAGAAGGCCGGCACCGAAAAGCGCGCGACCCCCGAAGGCGTGCCCACCACCCCGAAGGAGCTCGCCGAGGAGGCGCTCGCCGCGGCGGGTGACACCACGTCCGTCACGGTCGACGGCACGGCACAGGTGGCGGGGCGCGACGCCTACCAGCTCCTGATCAAGCCGAAGCAGTCCGGTTCCACCGTCAAGTCCGTCACCGTCGCGGTCGACGCCTCGACCGGCGTCCCGCTGAAGTTCACCCTGGCCCCGACCAGCGGCGGCAAGGCCGCGATCGACGCCGGCTTCACCAAGGTGGACTTCTCGAAGCCCGACGCGTCCTCCTTCACCTTCACCCCGCCCAAGGGCGCGAAGGTGACCGAGGCCGAGGAGCTGAAGGACGAGGCAGGGAAGCACGGTGCGGGGGACAAGGCCCACGAGGACCTGGGCGCCCTGAAGGACTTCAAGGGCCCCGACGTCATCGGTGAGGGCTGGAACACCGTCGCCGAGATCGAGATCCCGGGCGGCGCCGGCCTCCCCACGCAGGGCTCCGGTGACATGCCGGCCCAGGCACAGCAGTTCCTGGACGCCCTCGGCGACAAGGTCACCGGCTCGTTCGGCTCGGGCACGGTCTTCAAGACGCGCCTGGTCAACGCGCTGATGACGGACGACGGCAAGGTCTACGTCGGCGCGGTCACCCCCGACGCCCTGGTGAAGGCGGCCGACACCGCCCGGTAAGGCGCACCGTACGCCCCCGCCCCGCCGTACGCTCCGTACGGCGGGGCGGAGCCGTACGCGGCCGGAGCGGGAGCCGTGCGCGGCGGGACACGCCGGGACGGGGCGCCGGAGGCCGGAGGGATTCCCCGCACACGGCGGGACAGGACCGGGAGTGCGCATGACCGACACACAGGCCGCGGTGGCCGGACCGGAGGCGGGGCCGGGGCGCGGCGCCGTGATCGAGACCCGTGGTCTCACCAAGCGCTACCGCGGCGGGCAGCCGGCCGTCGACGGCCTCGACCTCACCGTCCCGGGCGGCAGCGTCTTCGGCTTCCTGGGACCCAACGGCTCGGGCAAGACCACCACGATCCGGATGCTCATGGGCCTCATCGACCCGACCTCCGGCACCGCCCACGTCCTGGGCCGTGCCATGCCGGGAGCGGCCCGGACCGTGCTCCCCCAGGTCGGCGCGCTGATCGAAGGCCCCGCCCTGTACGGCTTCCTGACGGGCCGCGCCAATCTCGTACGCTTCGACTCCGCCGACCCGACGGCCGATCCGCGCACCCGGCGCGCCCGCGTCGAGAACGCCCTGGAACGGGTCGGTCTCGCCGCCGCGGCGGGCAAGAAGGCCAAGGCGTACTCGCTCGGGATGAAGCAGCGCCTCGGGCTCGCCGCCGCGCTGCTCCGGCCGCGCAAACTGCTCGTGCTGGACGAGCCGACCAACGGCCTCGACCCGCAGGGCATGCGCGAGATCCGTTCGCTGATCCGGGAACTGGCGGCCGAGGGCACCACCGTCTTCCTCTCCTCCCACCTGCTCGACGAGATCGAACAGGTCTGCACCCACGCGGCGGTGATGGCCCGCGGCCGGCTCCTCGTCCAGGGCCCCGTCGCCGCGCTCGCCGCGGGCACCCGGGGCCGGCTCGCGGTCACCACTCCGGACCCGGGCCCGGCCGCCCGCATCCTCGCGGAGCACGGCGCGAAGGGGCTCGTCACCGACGGGGACCGGGTCAGCGCCGAAGCGCCGCCGGGCGAGGTGGAACTCGCCGACCTCAACGCCGCCCTGGTGCGCGGGGGTGTCCGCGTACGCGCCTTCGGCGTCGAACGGGCCTCGCTGGAGGACGCCTTCGTCGCACTCACCGGAGAGGGATTCGATGTCGCAGGCTGAGCTCACCGCCCCGTCCGCGCCCCGCACACCGCGCCACGCGCTGTGGAGCCTCGGGATCCTCCGCTCCGAGCTGGCCACCATGCTCCGCCGGTGGCGCACCGTGGCGCTCCTCGGAGTGCTCGCGGCCGTGCCCGTCCTCATCGGGATCGCCGTCCGGATCGAGACGGGCGACGGGCCGCAGGGCGGTCCCGGGGGCGGGGGAGGCGGTCCCGCGTTCCTCTCCCAGGTCACCAACAACGGCCTGTTCCTCGTCTTCGCCGCCCTCTCCGCGACGCTCCCCGTCTTCCTCCCCATGGCCGTCGGCGTCGTCGCGGGGGACTCCGTCGCGGGCGAGGCCGGCGGCGGCACCCTGCGGTACCTCCTGGTCGCCCCGGCGGGCCGCACCCGGCTGCTGCTCGCGAAGTACGCGTCCGTGCTCGTGTTCTGCCTGCTCGCCACCCTCGTCGTGGCGGCGTCGGCGCTCGCCACCGGAGCGCTGCTCTTCCCGGTGGGAGAGGTCACGACGATCTCGGGGACGCGCATCGGCTTCGGTGAGGGACTGCTGCGGGCGGGCCTGATCGCGCTGGTGGTGGCCGTGTCCCTGGCAGGGTTCGCGGCGCTGGGGCTGTTCGTCTCGACGCTCACCGGCAGCGGGATCGCGGCGATGGCCGCCACCGTGGGAGTCCTGGTCACCGTGCAGATCCTGGACACGATGCCGCAGCTGCACGCGATCCATCCGTATCTCTTCCCGCACTACTGGCTGTCCTTCACGGACCTGCTGCGCGAACCCGTCTACGGGGACGAGATGGTGCGCAACCTGGGTCTGCAGGCGCTCTACGCGGCGGTGTTCGGCTCAGCGGCCTGGGCGCGGTTCACGACGAAGGACATCACCGTCTGAGAGCCTCGCACGTTCCGTGCGCGCCGTCGGCCGGTCGAGCCGTCCCCCGATCGGCTCGTCGCGGCACGAACGGCACGAACGGTGTGCGGGACGGAGCGTCACGACACGGTACGTTCCGTTTCCAGCCTGGTCATTGTTCGACTTCTGGCGACGACCTGTCAACAAGCGGTGGGTGGAATCCCCCTATGCTCACCGAATGATCACATCGCCGAGTTCCCTGCGTCGCAGTGAGAGGTCACGGCGGGCGACGCTGGACGCCGCTCTGGAGCTGTGCACGGAGAGGGGTTACGGCCGCGTCACCGTCGAGGCCATCGCGGCGCGCGCCGGTGTGAGCAAGAAGACGATCTACCGCTGGTGGCCGTCGAAGGGCGCGGTGCTGCTGGAGGCGTTCGCGGAAGTCTTCGTCAACGCCACGCCGTTCGTCGACAC
This sequence comes from Streptomyces argenteolus, assembly GCF_042902585.1. Classification (GTDB taxonomy): domain Bacteria; phylum Actinomycetota; class Actinomycetes; order Streptomycetales; family Streptomycetaceae; genus Streptomyces; species Streptomyces argenteolus. The sequence goes on along the minus strand of NZ_JBIBEG010000001.1, from coordinate 1,150,199 downwards.
CGGTGACATCGACGCCGACCTGCGGACCCATGTCACCGGGGCGGTGAAGCTGCTCTCCACGCCCCCCTACGGACCCGCCTACGCCGGCATCCTCACGGAGCTGCACCACGACGACGTCCTCGGGCGGGCCGTGCGCGAGGACGTCGTCGGCCCGCGCTTCGAGGCTGCCGTGGGGCGCATGCGCAGGGCGCAGGAGCAGGGGCAGATACCCGCCGGCGCCGACCTGCCGCTCGCCGTGGAGATGATTTACGGCCCGGTCTACTACCGCCTGGTGCTGCGCAAGCCCCCTCAGGACGAGGAGACCGTCGCCGCGCTGGTGGCCCATGTCCTGCGGTCCCTGCGCGCCGTCCCGGCCGATCCCGCCGTGGACGCTCCCGCGGCTACCGGCGGCTGAAGACGCCTGCCGCCGGGCCGTCTCAGTCGAAGAAGTCCTTCGCCCGGGCCGTGGCCGCGGTGTCGGACAGTACGTCACCGGGCTTGCTGCCGTTGCCCAGCAGCACCCCGCCCCAGCGCATCCCGAGGTAGCGCGCCGCACTGCGCAGGGTGCCCGCGAGAGGGTCGGCGGCTCCGGGGTCGGGGTCGGCGAGTGCGGTGACGCCCCAGAGGGTCTTCCCCGCCATCCGCCGCTCGAAGCCGACCCCGGGTGTCTCCAGCCAGCCCGACCAGTGGTCCAGGTAGCGCTTGGTGGAGGTGGAGACGGCGTACCAGTAGAGCGGTGAGGCCACGACCACGTCCGTCGCCGCGAGGGTCGCCTCCAGCAGGATCGCCGCGTGCCCGGTGGGGCTGGTGTGGCCGTCCGAGTGCCGCCGGTCCTCGAAGTCGGGCAGCGGGAGGTCCCGCAGGTCCAGCCATCGCTGCTGGGTGCCGGGCGGCAGCTGTTCGGCGGCGAGCCGGGCGAGGGTCTCCGTGTTGCCGCCGGAGCGGCTGCTGCCGAGCAGGAAGAGGAAGGTGCACGTGCATGAAGTTTTGGGGGATGCTTTTCGGCCGTCGCTTCCGCGGGGGAGCCTGCTCTCAGGCGAACAGCCGCTCCAGGACGACCGCGACCCCGTCGTCGCGGTTGGACAGGGTGATCTCGTCGGCCTCGGCCTTCAGTTCCGCGTGCGCGCCGGCCATCGCCACCCGGTGCCCGCAGAGCCGGAACATCGGCAGGTCGTTGGGCATGTCGCCGAACGCCACCGCCCCGGCCGGATCGCGGTCCAGCAGCCCGGCGGCCCGCGCGATCCCGGTGCCCTTGTCGACGCCGTACGGCGCCAGCTCCACCGTGCCCGGCCCCGCCATCGTGACGGAGGCCAGGTCACCGACGGCGCCGCGCGCGGCGGCGGCCAGCTCGTCGTCCGTCAGCGCGGGGTGGCGTATGAGCACCTTGACGACCGGCTCCGCCCACAGCTCCTCGCGCCGTTCGGCCCGCCGGGCGGGGAGGGTGGGGTGCGGCATGCGGTAGCCCGGCTCGATCAGGGTCCTGCCCTCAGCGCCGTCCTGGTCGACCGCGGCGAAGACCTGGCCCACCTCGGCCTCGATCTTGCCGAGCGCCGTGTCCGCCAGGTCCCGGTCCAGCGTCACCGAACTCACCATGCGGCCCGCCCCGGCGTCGTACACCTGCGCGCCCTGTCCGCAGACCGCGAGGCCGTCGTAACCGAGGTCCGCCAGCAGGGCGCGTATGCCGGGCACCGGGCGCCCCGTGACGATCAGATGCCGCGCGCCCGCCCCCGCGGCGCGGGCGAGGGCGGCGCGGGAGCGGGGGCTCACCGAGTCGTCCGGACGCAGCAGGGTGCCGTCCAGATCCGTGGCGACGAGGGTGTATGCGGCGAGTGGCGTGAACATGAGGGTCAGCCTAGAGAGATCGGCCTCCCGCCGTACGCCGCTGACCTGCGGGGACGGTCGGCCCTGTCAGTGGACGCAGAATTCGTTGCCCTCCGGGTCCAGGAGCACCTGCCAGGACCCCCCGGGGTGGTCGACGGTCCGCAGCACGCCCGCGCCCAGGCGCACGAGCCGCTCCACCTCGGCCTCGCGCTCCCCGGGGGCCGCGTGGACGTCCATGTGCAGGCGGTTCTTCACCGTCTTCACCTCCGGTACGCGCTGGAAGAGCAGCCGGCGCCCGAGCCCGGTCCCGCTCTTCACGTCGTACGGATCGTCCGGGTGCCGCACCGCCGCGAGATCGCGCCACGCCCGGCGCCCATGCGACTGGACCGTGGCGGCCTCGGGCGCGGCCCCGGCGGCGAGCAGTTGCTCGATCAGAGCGCTGTTGTCCTCGAGGAGGTAGCCGAGAGCCTCGGCCCAGAAGTCGGCCTGGGCGTGCGGGTCTCCGGCGTCGATGACGAGCTTCCAGTGAAGGGTCATGGGATGTTCATACTGGGTGCGCGGAGGCGACGGCAACGGCCACGCCGGGCGCGCCGCCCCGTTCGTGGGTCCGGTCCCTCACTCCGGCGGGCAGGTCTCGCAGACGTGCCCGCCGAGCGCGGCCAGCAGCTGTCCGGCCGCCTTCCGCACCGCCGGATCCCCGTCCGTGGCCAGCCTCTCGGCCGTCTGCCTCCCCGCCAGCACCGCTCGATGCGCGTCCCCGGCCCACTCCGGGTGGTGGGCGTGGGCGAGGACGGCCCGCAGCAGACCGAGCACACCGGCCCGGTCCCTGACCGTCTCCACGGCGGCCAGCTCCCAGAGGAACGGCACGGTGGCGACCGTCGCGTCGAACACCGCCATGGCGGCTATCCACGCGCGCAGATCGCTGAGCGCGTCCTCGGCCGACTCGGCGTCGCCCCAGGCGATGCGCGAGAGCGTCCCGGGCACCTGGGACGCGGAGCCCTGGGCATGGCGCAGCTCATGCCACTGAACGTGCCTCATGCCCTGCAGGACGGTCCCCATCCGGGCACTCAATCAGCCTTTGCGTGTGCCGTCCACCATGCCTGCCCCCCTCACCGGTACCGTGGCCCGGACCCGTCGAGCGCCGCCAGGCAGTCCCGTACCGCGTGCGGGTCGTCCGCCCTCGCGTGCAGGGCCACGTGACCGTCCGGCCGGATCACGACGACCGCGTCCCCGTCGACGCCGTACGCCGCGCGGGCCAGGCCCCGCCGGTCGTGCAGGGCGTGCGGGCCGGCCTCCGCCGTCTCCGCCTCCGTGGCTCCGGGGCCGAGGACCCGGCAGGTCCGTACCGCGTCGCCGTGGGCCGCGGCGGCCTCCCGCAGCGAGGGTCCACTGCCCGCGCCGAAGCCCAGCAGCGTGATGTGCGGCCCGGCGAAGGTGTGGAAGAGGCGGGTGGGCGCGCCGGTCGCCGCCTCGTGGCAGGGGGCGTCGGGCGCGCGGTCGCCGGACCGCACCTCGCCCCCGCATCCGGGGCGGGCGAGCGAACTCCACCGGTAGCCCTGGCCGAGTCCCGACATCGAGGGCGTCACGGCCGCGTCGAGCCCGCCCCCCGGTTGCCTGATCGCCTCCAGCGTGGCCCGCAGCCGCTCCGACGTGAGGTCCAGCGTCCGGGCGGCCACCGGCAGCCGCTCCTCCTCGTAGGTGTCGAGCAGCCCCTCGCCGGCCCGTCCGCCCACCACCTGGGCGAGCTTCCAGCCCAGGTTGAAGGCGTCCTGGATGCCGGTGTTCATGCCGAGGCCGCCCGCGATGGCGTGCACGTGGGCGGCGTCCCCCGCCAGCAGGACCCGGCCCACCCGGTAGCGGTCCACCATGCGCACGTTGACGCGGTACGTCGAGAGCAGCGTGGCCCCGGTGAGGTGGGCGGCGGGCAGCCGGGTGTGCCGGGCGAAGAGCCGCCCGAAGCCTTCGGGGGACGGCGGGAGCGGACGGCCGTCCGCGTCCCTCTCGGGGCCGGACTGGAACCACCAGCCCGTCCGGGTGCCGGGGATCGGGCAGAGCATCACGGCCCCGTCCTCGTCGAACCACTGGTGCCAGACGTCCCGGTCCAGGACGCCGTGCGTGATCTCGACGTCGCCGCAGACCATCACCTGTTCCTCGTCCGTCTCGCCCTCGAACGGGATGCCCAGCAGGGTGCGTACGCGGCTGTGGGCGCCGTCGCAGCCCACCACGTACCGCGCCTCGGTGCGGGAGCCGTCGGCGAAGGTCACGGTCACCGCGGCGCCGTCCTCGGTGAGCCCCACGACCTCGGTGCCGGTCTCCACGGCCGCGCCGAACTCGGCGAGGCGGTCGCGCAGGATCTCCTCCAGCCGCCACTGGGCGATCAGCCGCCCCCGGTCGTACGGCGCGTCCGGCGTCGGTGAGGAGCCCGCGTACGGGTCGGTGTCGGCGACGGGCTCGCCGTCGCGGTACTTCCGCATCAGGAGGGGCGCCACGCTCGCCGCCTTCACCCGCTCGAGGACGCCGAGGTGCTCCAGCACCTCCAGGGAGCGGGGGTTGGGTCCCTTGGACCGGGAGCTGCGCGGATGCTCCGGCGACCTGTCCACGATCCGCAGGGCGATCCCGCGCCGGGCGAGATCGCAGGCGAGCGTCAGCCCGGTCGGGCCGGCGCCCACGATCAGTACGTCGGTCATGACTGCTCCTCGGTTCGCGGTCTCCTGCCGTGACAGGAAAACGCAACCGAGTAAAAAAAGCAACTGAGTAACTATTTGATGGCCGGACTGTCGGTCTCCGCGGGCCGGGCGGAAGCCGGGCCGGCCGGCGTGGCCGCCTGTGCCGCCCGTACCGCCAGGCGCAGTGCCTCCGCCCTCGTGCGCCGCGCCGTCCGCAGCGCGTCCCAGGTCAGCATGGTCAGCGCCACCCAGACGAGCGCGAACCCGGCCCACCGCTCGGGCGGCATCTCCTCGTGGAAGTAGAGGATGCCCAGGGTGAACTGGAAGACCGGCGCGAGGTACTGGAGCAGGCCCAGCACCGACAGCGGCACCCGGATCGCCGCGGCGCCGAAGCAGACGAGCGGGATCGCGGTGACGAGCCCCGTGGCGGCGAGCAGGGCGCCGTGTCCCGCGCCTCCGTAGAGGAACGTCGCGTCGCCGCTCGCCCCCAGCCACACCAGGAAGCCGAGCGCGGGCAGGAAGAGGACGGCGGTCTCGGCGGCCAGGGACTCCAGCCCGCCCATGCCGACCTTCTTCTTCACCAGGCCGTACGTGGCGAACGAGAAGGCCAGCACCAGCGAGATCCAGGGCGGCTGCCCGTAGCCCACGGCGAGGACGAGCACCGCCGCGAAGCCGGTCGCCACCGCGGTCCACTGGACCGGACGCAGCCGCTCGCCGAGCAGCAGGACGCCCATGGCGATGGTGACCAGGGGGTTGATGAAGTAGCCGAGGGACGCCTCGACGACGTGGCCGTTGTTGACGGCCCAGATGTACAGGCCCCAGTTGACCGATATGACGGTCGCGGCGATCGCGATCAGCCCCAGCTGCCGGGGGCGGCGCACGAGCTCCCCGATCCAGGCCCAGCGGCGCAGGAGGAGCAGCGCGATCCCGACGACGCCCAGCGACCAGACCATGCGGTGCGCGAGGATCTCCACCGCGCCCGACGGCTCCAGCAGCGGCCAGAAGAGGGGCACGAGCCCCCACATCCCGTACGCGCCTATTCCGTACAGCAGGCCTGCCCGCTGCTCGTTCTTCCCCTCCACGGGCCCTCCCGGCACTCCTGGTCGGCGACGTCCGACTGCACGAAGGTAGCGCCGCGAGGGCTCCATGTCATAGCCGTCTCACGGAAACGGTCGTGACAGGGTTCGGGGTGCCCGCTCAGGCGGCGGACAGCGCCTCGGCGACCGACGTGGCCAGCGGCGTCGTCGGCCGGCCGATCAGCCGGGCCAGGTCCCCGCTCGTCCCCGCCAGCAGGCCGCGCTCGATCGCCGCGTCGACGTCGACGAGGATCTCGGCGAAGGGCTCGGGCAGTCCGGCCCCGACGAGGATCTCCTGGTGCGTGGCGGCGGGGACGTTGCTGTAGACGATCTCCCGCCCCGTCGCCTCCGCCACCACGGCGGCGTACTCGGCCAGCGACCAGGCGGTGTCGCCGCTGAGCTCGTACACCGCGCCGAGGTGCCCCTCGCCGGTCAGCACGGCGGCTGCGGCGGCGGCGTAGTCTCCGCGTGTGGCGGAGGCGATGCGGCCCTCGCCCGCGTTGGCGACGACCGCGCCGTGCTCCAGGACCGGCGCGAGGTTCGCGGTGTAGTTCTCCGTGTACCAGCCGTTGCGCAGGAAGGTGTGGGGGATCCCCGAGTCGAGGATCAGCCGCTCGGTCTCCTTGTGCTCGTCGGCCAGCCGGAAGTCGGCGTCCGGCCCGCCCAGGACGCCCGTGTACGCGAGCTGCGCCACCCCGGCGGCCTTGGCGGCGTCGATCACCGCGGTGTGCTGGGGGATGCGCCGGCCCACCTGGTCGGCCGAGATCAGCAGCACGCGGTCACCGGAGCGGAAGGCGCCGGCGAGCGTCTCGGGCCGGTCGTAGTCGGCGACGCGGATCTCGACACCCCGGGCGGCGAGGGGCGCGGCCTTCTCCGCATTGCGGACGACCGCGGCGATCGATCCCGCAGGGACCTGGTCGAGCAGCCGCTCGACGACGAGACGTCCGAGCTGTCCGGTTGCTCCTGTGACGACGATGCTCATGGGTTTCTCCTGGTGCGTGCGCTGATCCTGGGACGGACTCTTGCCACTCACTGTAAGGGGCGTACTTTCTATTCGAAAGTACCCACTTTGAAGTAAGATACTGACGTGGACGTACGTATGATCAGGCCCCCGAGCGTGAACGAGCCGATGTGCCCCTCCCGGCTGGTGCTCGAACACGTCACCAGCCGCTGGGGCGTCCTCGTGCTGGCGGCGCTGCTCGAACGCTCGCACCGCTTCGGTGAACTGCGCCGGGCCGTGGGCGGCGTCAGCGAGAAGATGCTGACCCAGACGCTCCAGACGCTGGAGCGCGACGGCTTCGTGCACCGGGACGCCAAGCCCGTCATCCCGCCGAGGGTGGACTACTCGCTCACCCCGCTCGGCAGGGAGGCCGCGGACCAGGTCTGGGGGCTCGCCAGGTGGGCGGAGCGCCGGCTCGACGCGGTCGAGACCGCCCGCGAGGCATACGACGAGGCCCGGAGCCGACCGGCTCCGGGCCTCGGTGAGCAGGGGTGACGGCCGGTCAGCCGACCACGGTCCAGGTGTCGTTGCCCGCCAGCAGGGCGCTCAGGTCACCCTTCCCGTGCTGCTCGATCGCGGCGTCGAGCTGGTCGGACATGAGGGCGTCGTAGACGGGGCGCTCCACACTGCGCAGGACGCCGATCGGGGTGTGGTGCAGCGTGTCGGCGTCGGCCAGCCGCGACAGCGCGAACGCGGTCGTGGGACTCGGGTTGTGGGCGTCGTGCACGAGGACGCGTGACTGGTTCTCCTCGGTCACCGCGACGACGCTCAGGTCGCCCGTCAGGGGGTCGCGGACCACGCCCTTCGCGCCGTCGGCCCCGAAGCGGATCGGCTTGCCGTGTTCGAGACGGATGACCGCCTCCTCGGCCCGCTCCTTGTCCTTGAGGACCTCGAAGGCGCCGTCGTTGAAGATGTTGCAGTTCTGGTAGATCTCCACCAGCGCGGTGCCGGGGTGCTCGGCCGCCGCGCGCAGCACGCCGGTGAGGTGCTTGCGGTCCGAGTCGACCGTACGGGCGACGAACGACGCCTCCGCGCCCAGCGCCAGCGAGACCGGGTTGAAGGGGGCGTCCAGCGACCCCATCGGCGTCGACTTGGTGATCTTGCCGACCTCGGAGGTGGGACTGTACTGGCCCTTGGTGAGGCCGTAGATCCGGTTGTTGAACAGCAGGATCTTGAGGTTGACGTTGCGGCGCAGGGCGTGGATGAGGTGGTTGCCGCCGATGGACAGGGCGTCGCCGTCCCCGGTGACCACCCAGACGGACAGGTCGCGCCGGGAGGTGGCCAGGCCCGTCGCGATCGAGGGCGCGCGGCCGTGGATGGAGTGCATCCCGTAGGTGTTCATGTAGTACGGGAAGCGGGACGAGCAGCCGATGCCGGAGACGAACGTGATGTTCTCCCTCGCCAGCCCCAGTTCGGGCATGAAGCCCTGCACGGCCGCGAGGACCGCGTAGTCCCCGCAGCCCGGGCACCAGCGCACCTCCTGGTCGGACTTGAAGTCCTTCATGGACTGCTTGCCCTCGGCCTTGGGGACCAGCTGGAGGAGCTCGTTGGCGTGTGCGTCAGGCACCGATGGCCTCCTTGAGGACTGTGGCGAGCTGCTCGGCCTTGAACGGCATTCCGTTGACCTGGTTGTAACTCCGGGCGTCCACGAGGTACTTGGCCCTGATCAGCATGGCCAGCTGACCGAGGTTCATCTCCGGGACGACGACCTTGTCGTACCGCTTCAGGACCTCGCCGAGATTCCGCGGGAACGGGTTGAGGTGGCGCAGATGGGCCTGTGCGATGGTCTCCCCGGCCGCGCGGAGCCGCCGTACCGCCGCGGTGATGGGGCCGTACGTCGAACCCCAGCCCAGGACCAGGGTCCTCGCGCCCGCCGGGTCGTCGACCTCCAGGTCGGGGACCTCGATGCCGTCGACCTTCGCCTGACGGGTGCGGACCATGAAGTCGTGGTTGGCCGGATCATAGGAGATGTTGCCCGTGCCGTCCTGCTTCTCGATCCCGCCGATCCGGTGTTCGAGCCCGGGGGTGCCCGGTACGGCCCAGGGGCGGGCCAGGGTCTCCGGGTCCCGCTTGTACGGCCAGAACACCTCGGTGCCGTCGGCGAGTTCGTGGTTCGGCCCGCTCGCGAACCGCGTCCGCAGGTCCGGCAGGCTGTCGGCCTCGGGAATCCGCCACGGCTCGGAGCCGTTCGCCAGATAGCCGTCGGAGAGCAGGAACACCGGCGTCCGGTAGGTCAGCGCGATGCGGGCGGCGTCCAGGGCCGCGTCGAAGCAGTCCGCCGGGGTCCTCGGCGCCACGATCGGCACCGGTGCCTCGCCGTTGCGCCCGTACATGGCCTGGAGCAGATCCGCCTGCTCGGTCTTGGTCGGCAGACCGGTGGAGGGGCCGCCGCGCTGGATGTCGATGATCAGCAGCGGCAGTTCCAGCGAGACCGCCAGGCCGATCGTCTCCGACTTCAGCGCCACACCGGGACCCGACGTGGTCGTCACGCCCAGGGACCCGCCGAACGCGGCGCCGAGCGCCGCCCCGATCCCGGCGATCTCGTCCTCCGCCTGGAACGTCCGCACGCCGAAGTTCTTGTGCTTGCTGAGCTCATGCAGAATGTCCGACGCCGGGGTGATCGGATAGGACCCCAGATAGACCGGCAGCTCGGCCTGCCGGCCCGCCGCGATCAGGCCGTACGACAGGGCGAGATTCCCCGAGATGTTGCGGTAGGTGCCCGTGGGGAATGCCTGCGAGGCCGGCGCGACCTCGTACGAGACGGCGAAATCCTCCGTCGTCTCACCGAAATTCCATCCCGCGCGGAACGCCGTCACGTTCGCCTCGGCGATGTCCGGCTTCTTGGCGAACTTCGACCGGAGGAATGCCTCCGTCCCCTCGGTCGGACGGTTGTACATCCAGGACAACAGCCCGAGCGCGAACATATTCTTCGACCGCTCGGCCTCCTTGCGGGAAAGCCCGAACTCCTTGAGCGCCTCGATCGTCAATGTGGTCAAAGGCACCGGGTGGACGTTGTACGCCTCCAGCGACCCGTCCTCGAGAGGGGACGCGTCATATCCGACCTTGGCCATCGGACGCTTGGTGAATTCGTCCGTGTTCACAATGATGTCGGCCCCGCGCGGCACATCGGCGATATTCGCCTTCAACGCCGCGGGATTCATCGCGACCAGCACGTTCGGCGCGTCGCCCGGAGTGAGGATGTCGTGGTCCGCGAAATGCAGCTGGAACGACGACACACCCGGCAGGGTGCCTGCGGGCGCCCGGATCTCGGCCGGGAAGTTCGGCAGGGTCGACAGGTCGTTCCCGAACGACGCCGTCTCCGACGTGAAGCGGTCGCCCGTGAGCTGCATGCCGTCACCCGAGTCACCCGCGAAACGGATGATCACCCGGTCGAGACGACGGACTTCCTTCTCGGTGGCGCCCGTACGATCAAAGTGCGGGGCTCGTTGCTCCCCGACGACAGCCTCGCTGGCCTCATCGGACTTACCGGCTGGGCTACTGACCTGGCTGGTCACTGAACTGGACCTCCCTGGGGCGGCGGCTCGAGGACCGGCCGGCCCGCCGGCGGTCCAGGCACCACCCTACTTCTGTAAGGGTCGCCTTCCTCGGACCGGTCATATGGTGGACGCGTTTCCGGGCACGAATACTTCACGCGGCCATATTCCCGGACCCCGGTGACCGGGGGCTGACATCCCGGCGGGCGGCAGTACTCGTCCTTTCGTCCTGGGCCCGGAGTTTCGGTCGACCGGGGGTGGAGCATTCAGATCATCGCCGACAGATCATCTCGTCGCTAGGACTTCAAGTAGGTCAGAACGGCGAGAACGCGCCGATGGTCTCCGTCGCTGGGTGACAGGCCGAGTTTCAGGAAGATGTTGCTGACGTGCTTCTCGACGGCTCCGTCGCTCACCACGAGCTGCCGGGCGACGGCCGAATTCGTACGCCCCTCCGCCATCAGGCCGAGGACCTCCCGCTCGCGCGGCGTGAGCCCCGCCAGCACGTCCTGCTTGCGGCTGCGGCCCAGGAGCTGTGCCACCACCTCGGGGTCCAGCGCGGTGCCGCCCTGCGCCACCCGGACCACGGCGTCCACGAACTCCCTGACCTCGGCCACCCGGTCCTTGAGCAGATAGCCCACCCCACGGCTGCTGCCGGCCAGCAGCTCGGTGGCGTACTCCTCCTCGACGTACTGCGAGAGCACCAGGACCCCGATGTGGGGGTAGTCCTTCCGCAGCCGCACCGCGGCCCGCACCCCCTCGTCGGTGTGCGTCGGGGGCATCCGGACGTCGGCGACGACCACGTCGGGCAGCGCGTCCTGCGCCGCGAGGTCGGCCACCGTCTTGATCAGCGCCTCGGCGTCCCCCACCCCCGCGACGACGTCGTGCCCCAGATCGGTCAGCAGCCTGGTGAGCCCCTCCCGCAGCAGCACCGAGTCCTCGGCGATGACGACCCGCACTCTTTCCTCCACGACGCTGTGTCCCCCACTGTCGGTACTTCGTGCGCACGCCGCCTGGCGTGCCGTCTTGTGTGCCCAGCATTCCAGCATCCGTGCCCGGACGAGCCGTACACGGCTGTTCCCGCGGTGTACGGACCTGCTCCGGTGCCACCGGACGCGCCGCAGTGCCCCGGCCGCCGTGAGGGCGGCCGGGGCACTGCGGTGAGGTGACGGTCCGCACGGGGCCCGGCCCGGCATCGCTGCCGTGCCGGGCCGGACGGTGGCCGTCTCGGGCCGGTGTCAGCCACGCCAGGGCAGCTCCGCCGTGACCGTCGTCGGGCCGCCGGCGGGGGAGTCGACGACGAGGACGCCGTCGACCGCGTCCAGCCGCTCCGCCAGCCCGGCCAGGCCACTGCCCCCGGAGACATCCGCCCCACCCCGCCCGTTGTCGGTGATCTGGAGCATCAGCCGCTCGCCCGCGCGCCACACGTCGACCGAGGCACGGGTGGCCCGGGCGTGCTTGCTGACGTTCTGGAGCAGTTCGGAGACGGTGAAGTACGCGATGCCCTCGATCGCCTGCGCCGGCCGCGACTCAAGGTCCACCACCACGGTCACGGGGACGGTGCAGCGGGAGGCGATCGCGGAGAGTGCCGCGTCCAGTCCGCGGTCGGTGAGGACGGCGGGGTGGATGCCCCGGGCGAGGTCGCGGAGTTCCTGGAGGGCGACCTTGACCTCGCCGTGTGCCTCCTCGACCATGCGGGCGGCGGCCTCCGGGTCCTCGTTCAGCTTCTCCTTCGCCAGGCCCAGGTCCATGGCGAGGGCGACGAGGCGGGCCTGTGCGCCGTCGTGGAGGTCGCGTTCGATGCGGCGCAGGTCCGCGGCGGCCGTGTCCACGACCACCCCACGGTCCGACTCCAGCTCCGAGACCCTGCTGGCCAGCCGGGAGGGGCCGAGCAGCCCTCGCACCATCGCCCGGTCCACGGAGACCAGGCCCCGGACGATCCACGGCGACACCAGGACGAGAGCGAGGCCGATCGCGCTGGTGGCCGCCATCTCGGCGGGGGAGTCGAGGTAGACCTGATGGGTCCTGTCCCCGTAGAGCTGGATGCCGTCGGTCCCCGCGTACGCCGGGAAGACCCAGCGCCACAGCGGATAGGTCAGGGCCGCCAGACCGTACGCCCAGAAGACCACCGCGACGTTGAACGCGAAGACCGCCCACGGCATGTGCAGGACGCAGTAGAGCAGATGCCTCCAGGACACCCCGCTCTTCAGCACCGTGCCGACCCAGGACATCAGGCCGCCCTTCCCGCGCACGGGGGCGGGATCCGCGACGTCGAGCCGCAGCAGGGCGCGCGCCCTGCCCCGTTCCATCGCACCGAACCCGCGGCACATCGCCAGGCCGGCGGCGAGGATCGGAATGCCGAGGAAGGTGATCAGCATGCCCAGCCCCAGCGACACCATGGTGATCGCGAAGCTGAACAGCACCACGCTGATCGGCAGGCTCAGGAGCACATAGCCCAGCTCACGCCATGTACGCCCCTCGAAGGGCGCGCGCAGACCCGCGGGGATGAGGTGCTTCGCCGGGGGGTGGCTCCCCGGCCCGGTGCTGCCGGGCCTGTGGCGGTCCCGCGCGTCCGGTCCGTATGCCGTGGTCATGAGTGGCGTCCGTCCGTTTCTGATGAGCGGGATTGCCCCGCGGGCCGATATGCCGGCTGATGTCTCAAGACTGCTGTGCCGGGGGATCTCGCACCATGAGGACGGTCTCCGTATCCGGCAGGGGGTTTTCCCCACCATGGCGCCGGCGCGTGTGCCGCGGTGCCCGCGCCGGGGCTGCCGAGGGGGCGCCGCGAGGGGAACGGCGAGGGCTCGTGGCGGGACGTACGGGGTCACCACGGTTACGCCCGGCGTTCGGGCCGGCGGGGCTCCGCGTGGGGCGCGGGGCTGCATCCCGGGCCGGGCGGGGCGTTCGGGCCGGTGGGGCTCCGCGTGGGGCGCTTGTCCGCATCCCGGGCCGGGCGGGGCGTACGGGGTCACCACGGCGACGCGGGCATCACGCGGGTTCGACGTGTTTGGCCGTCGTGGCGGTGCGGTCGCGCCAGGGCAGCTCCGCGGTGACCGTGGTGGGGCCACCCTCCGGGGAGTCCAGGACGAACAGCCCGTCGACCGCCCCCAGCCTCTCCGCCAGCCCCGACATGCCCGTACCGCCGTCGAGCCGGGCGCCACCGGTCCCGTCGTCCTGGACCCGGAGCAACAGCCGGTCGCCCGACCGCCACACATCGACCGACGCCGAACGGGCCCGGCTGTGCTTGCTGACGTTCTGGAGCAGTTCGGAGACCGTGAAATAGGCGATGCCCTCGATGGCCTCCGCAGGCCGGCCCGACAGCTGGACGGACACGGTCACGGGGACGGTGCAGCGGGAGGCGATCGCGGAGAGTGCCGCGTCCAGTCCGCGGTCGGTGAGGACGGCGGGGTGGATGCCCCGGGCGAGGTCGCGGAGTTCCTGGAGGGCGACCTTGACCTCGCCGTGTGCCTCCTCGACCATGCGGGCGGCGGCCTCCGGGTCGTCGGTGAGCTTCTCCTTCGCCAGACCGAGGCCCATGGCGAGGGCGACGAGGCGGGCCTGTGCGCCGTCGTGGAGGTCGCGTTCGATGCGGCGCAGGTCCGCGGCGGCCGTGTCCACGACCACCCCACGGTCCGACTCCAGCTCGGCGATCCGGCGTTCCAGCTCGTCCGAGGGCGAGAGGAGGGCGCGCGCCATCGCCCGGTCCGCGTTCGTCAGGCCACGCGCGATGAACGGGAGCACCGGCCACAGGACGAACAGGCTCACCATCGTCACGGCGAACGTCACCACGCCCCACGGCAGCCGCATGAACGAATACAGCAACGTCCTCCAGCCCACCGGGTCCTTCAGCCCCGACCACAGCCAGCTGAAGAAGCCCCCGTTCCCGAGGCCGCGCGGCATCGGGCTCGGTTCCTCGATCCGCACGCCGAGCAGTGCGCGCGCCCGCAGGCGCTCCGCCCGGCCGAAGCCCCGCGCGCCCTGGAGCCCGAGGGCAAGCAGCGGCAGACCCACCACGGTGATCGAGAGTCCGGCGCCGACGCCGATCAGGAACACGGTGTAGACGAACCCGGCGATCCCCATCGGCAGGTTGGCCAGGAGATGCGCGATCTCCTTCCAGGTCCACCGGTCGAAGGCGAAGCGCGCGGGCGGCGGCCGGTCGTTGTCCGGCAGGGACGGGCTCATGGTCATACGACCAGCGTGCCGGGCGGGACGCGCCGACGCCATGGGGTTCGTGGGTGAGGCGGAGTGGGGATAACCCCACCTCCCGTGCCACCGTTCGCGTCCCACTCGCACCACCCGTTGTGCGACGGGGCTGCTTACCGTCTCTTTAACAGGGCCTAGACTCCCGTGCGTACAGACCGTCGAACAGGCTAGGGAGCGAGGGGCGGACGTGGCGGACGTGCCGGGACCGACCGTTCTCGCGTCGGACTACTTCCAGAGCTACTCAGTGGTCGGACTGCTCGCCGTGGTGGGCGTGCTGTTCGTCGCCGTCGCCTTCGGGGCCGGCCGTCTGCTGAGGCCCGTGGTCCCGACGCCGGAGAAACTCCTCACGTACGAATGCGGCGTGGACCCCGTGGGGGAGGGCTGGGCCCACACCCAGGTTCGCTATTACGTGTACGCCTTCCTGTACGTGATCTTCGCCGTCGACTCGATCTTCCTGTTCCCGTGGGCGACCGTCTTCGCGGCCCCCGGATACGGTGCGACGACGCTGGTGGAGATGTTCATCTTCCTCGGTTTCCTGGCCGTGGGACTGCTCTACGCATGGAAGAAGGGCGTCCTCGAATGGGCGTGACGAGCCGGCCGAACCCCGAACCCCCCGTGTCGCTGCCCGATCCGACGACACTGCCCGAGCCGAAGAAGCTCGGCGTGCTGTCCCGGCTCGCGCCCGAACCGATGAAGGTGGTCCTCAACTGGGGCCGCCGCTACAGCCTCTGGGTCTTCAACTTCGGACTCGCCTGCTGCGCCATCGAATTCATCGCCGCGTCCATGGCCCGGCACGACTTCATCCGCCTCGGCGTCATCCCCTTCGCACCGGGCCCCCGGCAGGCAGACCTGATGGTCGTCTCCGGCACGGTCACGGACAAGATGGCCCCTGCGGTGAAGCGACTGTACGAGCAGATGCCCGAGCCGAAGTACGTCATCTCCTTCGGAGCCTGCTCCAACTGCGGCGGGCCGTACTGGGACTCGTACTCCGTGACCAAGGGCGTCGACCAGATCATCCCCGTCGACGTGTACGTGCCCGGGTGCCCGCCACGGCCCGAGGCGCTCCTCCAGGGAATCCTCAAGCTCCAGGAGAAGATCGCCGGCGAATCGCTCGCCGAGCGGTACGGCGCGCAGGACCCCGCCCGCCCCTCGGCCGCAGCCCTGCGCAGCGGCCTCGTCGCCGCCCCGAAGGCGCCGGGGGAGGAGCGGACATGACCGCCGCCGACACCTACGACCGGCTGCCCGACGCCGTCACCGAGGTCTTCGGCGCGGACGCCACGGCGGCGCACGCCTACGACCTCCTGACCGTCGACGTCCCGGCCGCCTCCTGGACCGCCGCCCTCGAAACGGCGCGCGACGAGCTGGGCTGCACCTACTTCGACTGGCTGAGCGCGGTGGACGAACCCGGCACCGGCTTCCGGGTCTGCGCCCACGTCGCCGCTCTCGGCGAGGGCCGGGTGCGGCGCCTGCTGGTCCGTACGACCGTTCCGCACGAAGCGCCGGTCCTGCCCAGCGCCGTCGGCGTGTACGCGGGCGCGGCGTGGCACGAGCGCGAGACGCACGAGATGTTCGGCATCGGCTTCGAGGGCCACCCCCATCTGGTGCCGCTGCTGCTGCCCGAGAGCTTCGAAGGGCACCCCCTGCGCAAGGACTTCGTCCTGGCGGCGCGGGTCGCCAAGGCCTGGCCGGGTGCGAAGGAGCCGGGCGAGTCCGAACACGGCGGGCCCAAGCGGCGCACGATGCTGCCGCCGGGCGTGCCCGACCCGAACGAGTGGGGCCCGCTCAAGGGGCAGCTTCCGCCCGCTCCTGCCCGGCCGGCCCGGGGAGCGCGCGCGGCGGGCGACCGTCCGGCGCGCCGGACTCGCAGCGTGAGCGAGGGTTCGGCCGCGCCGCGGCCCGCCGCGGCCCCGGACGCCCCGAGTGCCCCGGGTGCGCCGGAGAGCGCGGAGACGCCCCGGACGGCAGCACCGCGCCGTCACCGCAGCGCCTCCCAGGGCTCGGCAAGCCAGACCACCAGCCCGACCGCGCCCGCCGGCCCGGAGGCCGCGGCCGGCGGGACAGGCGCGGCACGCGCGCGGGGAGCGGCCGGCCGTACGGACGCCCCCTGGCACGATGCCCGGCCGGCCTTCGAAGCGACGGCCGGTCAGGAGCAGGAGCGGAAGCCGGAGGCGGAGGAGCCTCGGACGCCGCCGAAGGCGGAGTCGGCTCCGGAACCCGTGGCGGAGGCACCGGAGGCGGCGCCCGAGCGGGAAGTGGCGTTGAAGCCGGAGGCTGCGCCCGAGCCGGAGGCTGCGCCCGAGCCTGAGGTGGCGCCGAAGCCGGAGGTGGCGACGGAGCCCGAGGTCGAGGCGAAGCCCGACGGCCAGGCGAAGCGCGAGGCGGCGACGGAGCCCAAGGGTGCGCCGACAACGGAGCCCGAGGCCGAGGCGAAGCCGGAAGCTCAGGCGAAGCCCGACGGCCAGGCGAAGCGCGAGGCCGCACCGGAATCCGAGCCCTCGGAGACGATCCCGCAGGCATCGGAGGCCGAGGCGGCTACGAAGCCCGAGGACGCGCCGACAACGGAGCCCGAGGCCGAGGCGAAGCCGGAAGCTCAGGCGAAGCCCGAGGTGGCAACGGGCCCCGAGGCCGCTCCGGCACCCGGGGCCGCGCCGGAATCCGAGCCCTCGGAGACGGTCGCCCCGAAGCCCGAGTCCGAGGCGGCGCCGGTGGGTGAGCCGACGCCCAAGAGCCCTGCCCGTCCCGGCAGCACGGAGGAGTCCGGCGAAACCAGCGAATCCGACGGCGCGGGCGCCACCGAGGCTCCGACCGGTACCGGAGGCCCCACCGGCCCGGCCCACCGTTCCGAGCAGCCGGAGCAGCCAAAGCAGCCCGAGCACCCTGACCACCCCGCCGGAGGCGATACCGCGTGAACGACGTACTCGACGTCGCCTTCCGCCTCGTCATCGTCTTTGCCGTGTTCATGGTCGTCCCGCTGGTCGTGGGACAGGCCGAGCACAAGGTGATGGCCCACATGCAGGGCCGCCTCGGCCCCATGTACGCGGGCGGCTTCCACGGCTGGGCCCAGCTCGTCGCGGACGGGGTGAAGTTCGCGCAGAAGGAAGACGTCGTGCCCGCCGACGCGGACCGCCGCATCTTCCAGCTGGCCCCGGCCGTCGCGTTGCTCCCGTACCTCCTCGTCATCGTCGCCATCCCGATCGGCCCCGGTGAAGGGGCGGTCGGACAGGTCGTCGACGCGGGCATCTTCTTCGTGCTCGCCGTCATGGGCATCGGCGTGCTCGGTTCGCTGATGGCGGGCTGGGCCTCGGCCAACAAGTTCTCGCTCCTGGGCGGCCTCCGCACCGCCGCGCAGCTGCTCGCGTACGAACTGCCGATGCTGCTCGCTGCCGCCTCCGTGGCGATGGCGGCCGGCACCGTCTCGCTCCCCGGCATCCTCGACGCCTTCGAGTGGTGGTGGCTGCCCTGGCAGATCGTCGGCGCCCTGGTCTTCTTCGTGGCCGGGCTCGCCGAACTGCAACGCCCGCCCTTCGACATGCCGGTTGCCGACTCCGAGATCATCTTCGGTGCGTACACCGAGTACACGGGTCTCCGCTTCGCCCTGTTCCTGCTCGCCGAGTACGCCGGGATCGTCGTGCTGTGCGGTCTGACCACCGTCCTGTTCCTCGGCGGATGGCACGGGCCGTTCGGTGAGGACGGGCTCGGCTGGGTCTGGACCCTGCTCAAGACGGGCGTCCTCGCGTTCGTGGTCATCTGGCTCCGGGTCACCTACCCCCGGCTCCGCGAGGACCAGCTGCAGAAGCTCGCCTGGACCACGCTCATTCCCCTCGCTCTCGCGCAGATCGCGCTCACCGGCATCGTGAAGGTGGCGATCAACTAGTGCCCCCGATCCCCGGCTCAGGTCTGGCCAAAGGCCTCGCCGTCACCCTGCGGACGATGACGAAGCGCACGGTCACGGCGCAGTACCCCGACGTCCAGCCCGAACTGCCGCCCCGCACCCGCGGGGTCATCGGGCTGTTCGAGGAGAACTGCACCGTCTGCATGCTCTGCGCCCGTGAATGTCCCGACTGGTGCATCTACATCGACTCCCACAAGGAGACGGTGCCCTCGGCCGCCCCCGGTGGCCGTGAGCGCAGCCGCAACGTCCTGGACCGCTTCGCGATCGACTTCGCCCTCTGCATGTACTGCGGTATCTGCATCGAGGTGTGTCCTTTCGACGCGCTGTTCTGGTCGCCCGAGTTCGAGTATGCGGAGACGGACATCCACGAACTCACCCACGAGCGCGACAAGCTCCGCGACTGGATGTGGACCGTCCCGGAACCGCCCGCGCTCGACCCTGGGGCCGAGGAGCCCAAGGAGATCGCCGCCGCCCGCAAGACGGCCGACAAGCTCCAGGCCCAGGAAGCCCAGCAGGCCGAGAAAGCCCGAGAGGCCCAGGCAGCCCAGCAGGCTGAGGGGCCCCGCCCGGGCGGGGCGGCGGAACAGCCGGGCCGGACGGACGGACAGGAGGGGCAGGAGTGAGCCTCGCGGCCACCGCCGGGCACCCCGGCTTCCTCTCTCCGACCGGCGTCGAGATCGCCTTCCTCCTCGTCGGTCTCGCCACCTTCGGCGCGGCCCTCGTCACCGTCACGACCAAGCAGCTCGTGCACGCGGCCCTCTGGCTCGTCGTGGCGCTCGGCGGCATCGCCGTGGAGTATCTGCTCCTGACGGCCGAGTTCATCGCATGGGTCCAGGTCCTGATCTACGTCGGTTCTGTCGTCGTCCTCCTCCTCTTCGGGCTGATGCTCACCAGAGCCCCCATCGGCCGCTCCCCGGACGCCGACTCCGGCAACCGCTGGATAGCGCTCGCCGCCTCCCTGGCCGCCGCCGGAGCCCTCGTGTGGGTGGTCGTGGACGCCTTCCGTACGACCTGGATCGACCTGGACGGCCCCGCCCAGGGCTCCACCAAGGCCTCCGGCGAATTCCTCTTCAGGCACTGGGTCCTGCCCTTCGAGGCGCTCTCCGTCCTGCTGCTCGCCGCTCTCGTGGGCGCGATCGTCCTGTCCCGCAAGAACCGGCAGGACGGCGCAGCGGACCGGCCGGGCGGCGTGACCGGCCCGGCCCTCCGAGCGAACCCGCGGGACGGACGAGGGCCCCGCCCGGGTGACCCGACGCCCCGGCCCGGTGCCCGAGCGGACCGATCCGTCGCGAACCGGGAGGACCGGAGCTGATGCACCTCGCCTATCCAGCCGTCCTGGCCGTCCTCCTCTTCTGCACCGGGCTGTACGGCGTGCTCGCCCGCCGCAACGCGATCCTCGTCCTGATGTCCGTCGAGCTCATGCTCAACGCCGTCAACCTCAACCTGGTCGCCTTCGACGTCTGGCTCCGCGACGCCCTCCACGGCGGTCAGGCCCTCACCCTCTTCACGATCGCCATCGCCGCGGCCGAGATCGGCATCGGCCTGGCGATCGTCCTGGCCGTGTACCGCAACCGCGGCAGCTCGGACGTCGACCGCCTCCGTGACACCGCGGAGACCGACGCCGCCGAGGCCCTCCCCGACGAGTGGGACGCCGACGGCGACACCACCGCAGACCAGGCCACTGCTCCGGCAGGGAAGGCAAAGAAGGCAGAGGCCACCGCGTGACCACCACGACCCTCGCCGTCCTCGTCCCCCTCCTTCCCTTCCTGGGCGCCGCGGCAGGACTGCTCCTGGGCCGGACCGCGCCCGGCTTCGTCCGCCCCCTCGCCGTGCTCCCGACCCTCGCCGCGGCCGTGCTCGCTGCCGTCGTCGCCGCACGCCAGGGCGGTGGCCGCGCCATCGACGCCGCGACACAGCTCACCCCGACCGGGTCGGTCCCGATCGACCTGGCCCTGCACCTGGACGGCTTCGCCGTCCTCGTCGCGGTCCTCGTGGGGCTCGTCGCCACCTGTGTGCAGGTCTACTCGACGGCGTATCTCAAGGACGACGTCCGCTACCCCTCGTACGCGGCCCTCGTCTCCCTCTTCACCTCCGCGATGCTGCTCGTCGTCTACTCCGGCGACCTGATGGTGCTCCTGGTCGGCTGGGAGGTCATGGGCATCTGCTCGTACTTCCTGGTCGGCCACTACTGGGAGACCCCCGAGGCCCGCGCCGCCTCGCTCAAGGCCTTCCTCGTCACCAAGCTCGGCGACGTGCCCTTCCTCATCGGCCTGTTCGCGCTCGCCGCGGACACCGGCACGTTCCGCATCACCGGGATCCTGGCCGCCGTGAACAACGGCGGCCTCGACCACCCCACCCTCATCGCCCTGCTGCTCCTCGCCGGCGTCGCCGGTAAGTCCGCGCAGTTCCCCCTCCACACCTGGCTGCCGGACGCGATGGCGGGCCCCACCCCCGTCTCGGCGCTCATCCACGCCGCGACGATGGTCGCCGCCGGTATCTACTTCGTGGCCCGGCTCCTCCCCGTCTTCGCCGCCTCGGGCGCGGCCCTCGTCGTCCTCGCCGTGATGGCGGCCGTCACGATGATCGGCTCAGGTCTCGCCGCCCTCGCGCAGGACGACATCAAGCGCGTACTCGCCTACTCGACCATCGGCCAGCTCGGTTACATGTCCGGCGCCCTGGCCGTCGGCGACCGTGGTGCCGCCGTCTTCCACCTCATCTCGCATGGTGCGTTCAAAGCCGTCCTCTTCCTGGCGGCCGGCGTCGTCATCCACGCGGCGGGCACCAACTCACTGGCCGCCATGTCCCGCATGGGCGACCTGGCCAAGCGCATCCCCGACGCCTACTGGACGATGACCGTCGCGCTCCTCGCGCTGGCCGCCATTCCTCCGTTCGCCGGCTTCTTCTCCAAGGAAGCCGTCCTCGTCGCCGCCGAGCACACCGCCTTCGGAGACCGCGACGTCGCCCCCGCGGCGGCCGGCTGGACGATCCTCGTCGCGGGTCTCGCCGCCGCGGTCCTCACCGCCGCCTACGCCACCCGGCTGTGGCTCCTCGCCTTCCGCGGGCGTGGTCCCGAGGTTCCCGACCACGGCAAGCAGCCCATCGCGATGACCTCCGTCCTCTGGGTCCTCGCCGTCCCCACGATCGCCTTCGGTCTCGCCGCCGGCACCCTCACCGACTGGTTCGACGGCCACAGCCTCACCCCCTCCCTCACGACGGCCGTCCTCTCCACGGGCGTCGGCCTCGTCGGCGGACTCGTCACCTACGGGACGTGGCGCCACACCACCGCGCTCGCGGACCGCCCCCCGGTCGGTGCGGTCGCCGCCCATCCCGACGCCGAACCCGCCCTGGTGGAGGTCGAGGCGATCACCTCGCACACCGCGGCGTACGGCACCATCGCGGGCGCCCCGGACCCGTCCGACCCCGGCCGGCTGCTGCTCGGCCCGCTCCACCGGCACGCGGTCACCGGCTTCCACCTGGACGCCCTGTACACGGTGCTCTTCGTACGCCCCGTCGGCGCCGCCGCCCGGCTCGTCCGCTTCCTGGACCGCGAGGTCGTCGACACGTACGTACGCGGCGCGGGCGGTATCGCCCGTGGGCTCGGCACAGCCGTCCGCCGCGCCCAGACCGGCAACGTGCAGACCTACCTCGGCGCGCTGCTCGCCGGAACCCTTGTCCTGGCGATCGCCGCCGTCGTCTTTGCCAACGTCTACGCCGGGGCGTGAGCCGTGTTCGATATCAGCGCATCCGTGATGCAGTTCCTTCTGGCGTTCATCGTCGTGGCCCCGCTCCTCGGCGCGGTCGCCGCGCTCCTGCCCGCCCCGCCGGGGCTCAAGGGCAGGAACCCCGACCAGGCAGTGCTGCGCCACGGCGTGACCGTGACCGGCGCCGTCCTCGTCGCCGCGCTCGTCCTGGCCGCGGGATTCGACCACGACCACCCGTCGACGATGCAGGCCACCACGGACATCAGCTGGATCCCCGCACTCGACGTGCGGATCCACCTCGGCACCGACGGCATCTCGCTCCCCCTCCTCGTACTGACCGCGCTGCTGACCTTCCTCTGCGCGCTCTTCAGCTACTTCAAGCTCCCCGCAGGCCCCTCCCCGAAGGCCTTCGTCGCGCTCGTACTCGTCCTCGAGTCCGGCACCCTCGCGACCTTCGCCGTCCTCGACCTGCTGCTGTTCTTCCTGGCCTTCGAGATGGTCCTCATCCCGATGTACTTCCTCATCGCCCGCTGGGGCGGCGACCGGAAGCAGCCCGCCGCCTGGAAGTTCATCCTCTACACGCTGCTCGGATCCGTGGTCATGCTGTTGGGGCTGCTCCTCGTCGGACTGGAGAGCGGCACCTTCGACATGGTGGCACTCGCCACTGACAACGGCCGGGGCCTGACCACGTCCGTGCAGGTCATCGCGGTTCTGGCCATCGGGATCGGCCTCGCCGTGAAGACCCCGATGTGGCCTCTGCACAGCTGGCTGCCGGACGCCCACACGGCTGCTCCGACCGTCGGCTCGGTCCTCCTCGCCGGCGTGCTGCTCAAGATGGGCACGTACGGGTTCGTCCGCATCCTGCTCCCCGTCACCCCCGACGGGATGCGGACCTTCGCGCCGTACCTCGCGGCCTTCGCGGTCGTCGGGATCATCTACGGCTCCCTCGCCTGCCTCGCCCTCGCCCGCCCGGGCGCCAAGGGCGACCTCAAGCGCCTGATCGCCTACTCCTCCGTGGGGCACATGGGCTTCGTCCTCCTCGGCATCGCCACCATGACGCCCACGGGGGTGAACGGCGCGCTGTTCGCCAACATCGCCCACGGCCTCATCACCGGCCTGCTGTTCTTCCTGGTCGGTGCCGTCAAGGACCGCTACGGCACGGCCGACCTCGACACCCTCTCCGGCGCCACCGGAGCCGCCCTCTACGGCCGGGCGCCCAGGCTCGGCGGTCTCCTCGCCTTCGCCGCGGTCGCCTCCCTCGGACTCCCCGGTCTCGCCGGGTTCTGGGGCGAGATGCTCACCCTGTTCGGCGCCTTCGACCCCGCCGAGGGCCTCAGCCGGCCCGCCTTCCTCACCTTCATGGCCATCGGCGCGTTCGGCACCCTGCTGACGGCCGCGTACATGCTGATCGTCGTACGCCGCGTCTGCATGGGCGAGAACCGTGAGCAGCCGCATCCCGTCGCCGACATCCAGCGCTACGAGTTCGCCGCCTGGACCCCGCTCGCCGCCCTGACCGTCCTCGCCGGACTCTGGCCCGCCGTCCTCCTCGGCCTCACCGACCCGGCCGTGCAGAAGCTCCTCGCAGGAGGCAAGTCGTGACCGTGGCAGCCGAGAGCGCAACCGGGGCGGCAAGCCTCGTCCAGTCCGTCGACTGGCTCGCCGTCGCTCCCCCCGTCATCACAGCGTCCGTGGCGCTGCTCGTCCTCGTCGCGGACCTCTTCGTCGCCGAACGGCACAAGCCGCTGCTCGGCTGGGGAGCCCTCGCCGGGCTCGTCGCGGCTCTCGCCCTGCTCGTCCCGCTGCGCGCCGGGGACCGCTCCACCTTCTGCCTCACCGACGCCGCCCAGGCCTGCAGCTACACCGCGGACCACTTCGCACTCGTCATCCAGGCCCTCGTGCTGGGCGGAGCCCTGCTCACCGCGCTGCTCTCGATCGGCGACACCCGAAAGCTCCCCGCGGGCGAATTCTGGTTCCTGCTGCTGTCCTCCGCGGCCGGCGCCACGCTCCTGCCCGCCTCCAGGGACCTCGCGACCCTCGTCGTCGCCCTGGAGGTCGCCTCGCTCCCGGCGTTCGCCCTCGTCGGCATCAAGCGCGGCGACCGGCGGTCGTCCGAAGCAGCCCTGAAGTTCTTCCTCTCCTCGGTCGTGGCCACCGCCGTCATGCTCCTCGGCGTCAGCTTCGTCTACGCGGCCACGGGCACCATGCACCTGACGGAGATCGCCGCACGCCTCGACGACGTGCCCGGCGGACTCCAGACCCTCGCCGAGGCCGGCGTCGTCCTCACGCTCGTCGGTTTCGCCTTCAAGACGGCCGCCGCGCCGTTCCACTTCTGGGTCCCCGACACCTATGTAGGGGCTCCGCTCCCCATCGCCGCCTACCTCTCGGTCGTCGGCAAGGCGGTCGGCTTCTCCGGCCTCGTCCTCGTCACGGTGATCGGCTTCCCGTCCTACGCCGACGTCTGGGGCCCCGCCCTGGCCGTCCTCGCCGCGCTCACCATGACCATCGGCAACGTCGCCGCGCTCCGGCAGGACGCCACCCGCGCCCGCAGCGCCGTACGCCTCCTCGCCTGGTCCTCCGTCGGCCAGGCCGGTTACCTGCTCGTGCCGATCGCCGCCGCCGCGTACGCGGGCGACGAGCAGATCGGCTCCACCGTCGCCTACGCCCTGATGTACGCCGTGGTGAACCTCGGAGCCTTCGCCGTGGCCGCGGTCGTCGCCCGCAGCCACCCGGGCAACCGGCTCGGCGACTACCAGGGGCTGTACGCGACCCGGCCCCTGGCGGCGCTCACCCTCGGCTTCTTCCTGCTCTGCCTAGCGGGTCTGCCGCCCGGCATCATCGGCCTCTTCGCCAAGGTCACCGTCTTCTCCTCGGCCGTGGACGCCGGGCTCGGCTGGCTCGCCGTCGTCATGGCCGTCAACGTGGTGATCGCGCTGTACTACTACCTTCGGTGGACCGCCGCGCTCTTCAGGGCTCCGGTGACGGCCACGGACCCCCAGGAGGCGCCGGTGTCGCACGGGCACCGGGTCCCGGCCCCTCTCACCTTGGCGATCGTTCTGACCGCGGTAACCGGAATCACACTCTCCGGGGCGCCCCAGCTAATCCTCCGCTTCGCCACCGGCAGCCTCTTCTGACCCGCTTCGACCGGCTTGCCCGTGGACCCGTCCACAGGGCATGGTCTTGCGTGCACGCGTCACCCGGCAGAGCAGGCGGACCGCTCCGCCGAGCGGGCGCGCGGGCCGGGCGAGTGTCCGGGCGCGCGGCCCGGCCGAGTGACCGGGCCGCAACCGGCCGAGTGACCGGCGGACACACGGGGCACGCACGACGCGCCGCACGACGAGCACACAAGAAGAGCACAGAGGAGCCAGAGCGGTGCTGAACGGGTTCAAGGACTTCATCCTTCGCGGGAACGTCATCTCCATGGCCATCGGCCTGGCCGTCGGAGCCGCCTTCACCGCGGTGGTCACCGGCTTCAGCAACGCGTTCATCGTGCCGCTGATCGGCCTCTTCACCCGGGGCACGGGCGACTTCAGCAAGGCCGCCTACACCGTCGACGGCGTGAAGTTCCCCTACGGCCTCTTCATCAGCGCCGCCATCGCCTTCATCATCACCGCCGCGGTCCTCTACTTCCTGGTCGTCGTCCCCATGGCGAAGGTCCAGAACCGTTTCACCGCCAAGGAGGAGGAGAAGAAGGCCGACATCAAGGCCGCCCTCCGCGACTGCCCGCGCTGCTTCACCGAGATCCCCGCCATCGCCACCCGCTGCGCCCACTGCACCAGCGACGTCGAGCCGGACGCCGAGGCCCGCGCACTCGCCGGGCTCCCCGCCCAGCGCTGACCCGGGGCCTGAGCCGCCCGCGCGGCCAGACCCACCCGTACGGCCCAGGGGCGGATCCGACAGGATCCGCCCCTGCTGTCCGTGCCCCCGGCCTCCTCGCACAAGGGAACTAGCTCCCCTCGCCTCGCGTTGACCAGAACGGGAGGCTCCACTGGAAGTGGAGCACCACAGAGCAAGGGTTCCCCTGCTGCACCACTTGGAGGGCGTACCGTGCACCGCCGGCACAACGGGCTGAAAACCGCTGTACTCCTCGGGGGCCTCTCGGCCCTCATCATCGTCATCGGCAGCTTCTTCGGGCGTACCGGCCTGATCGTGGCCCTTCTCGTCGCGCTCGCCACCAACGCCTACGCGTACTGGAACAGCGACAAGCTCGCTCTGCGTGCCATGAGGGCCCGTCCCGTCAGCGAATTCGAGGCCCCGCAGCTCTACCGCATCGTGCGCGAGCTCTCGACCGCGGCCCGCCAGCCCATGCCCCGGCTCTACATCTCCCCGACGCAGGCCCCGAACGCCTTCGCCACCGGCCGCAACCCACGCAACGCCGCCGTGTGCTGCACCGAGGGCATCCTCCAGATCCTGGACGAGCGCGAGCTGCGCGGAGTCCTCGGGCACGAGCTCAGTCACGTCTACAACCGCGACATCCTCATCTCGTCCGTCGCGGGCGCCCTGGCCTCCGTCGTGATGTTCCTGGTCAACTTCGCCTGGCTCATCCCCGTAGGACGCTCCGACGACGACGACGGTCCCGGCCTCCTCGGGATGCTCCTGGTCATGATCCTCGGGCCGCTCGCCGCCTCGGTGATCCAGCTCGCCGTCAGCCGCTCCCGCGAGTACGAGGCCGACGCCTCAGGAGCGCAGCTCACCGGCGACCCGCTCGCCCTCGCAGGCGCCCTGCGCAAGCTCGACGCCGGCACCAAACAGCTTCCCCTCCCGCCCGAGCCTCGGCTGGAGACCGCGAGTCACATGATGATCGCGAATCCGTTCCGGCCCGGTCAGGGCATGTCCAAGATGTTCTCCACCCACCCGCCCATGGCTGAACGAATCGCCAGGCTCGAGCAGATGGCAGGGTATCGACCGTGAAGACAATCCTGAACGTCATATGGCTGGTCCTGTGCGGACTCTGGATGTTCCTCGGCTACATGGCCGCAGGGCTCCTGCTCTGCATCACGATCATCGGCATCCCCTTCGGCGTGGCCGCGTTCCGCATAGGCGTCTACGCCCTCTGGCCCTTCGGATACACGGTCGTGGACCGTCACGACGCCGGGGGCGGCTCCCTCGTCGGGAACGTCCTGTGGGTGGTCCTGGCCGGCTGGTGGCTCGCGCTCGGCCACATCTTCACCGGCATCGCCCTGTGCGTCACGATCATCGGCATCCCCCTGGGCATCGCCAACTTCAAGCTCATCCCGGTCTCGCTGATGCCCTTCGGCAAGGAGATCGTCCGCACCGACCAGCCGTTCGCCACCCGCTAGCCCTGGGGCCCGTCGCGCAACCGCTCCCGCCCGCCCGGCGTCCTGGCCTGTAGGGACAACTGACGGGTAGGTTCGCCGACATGAGCATCATCAGCTGGATCATTCTCGGCCTGCTGGCCGGCGCGATAGCCAAACTCCTGCTGCCGGGGCGCGACCCCGGTGGCATCGTCGGCACCACCCTCATCGGGATCGTGGGCGCCTTCCTCGGCGGCTGGCTGTCGTCACGCTTCCTCGACCGCCCCATCAGCACGGATTTCTACGACACGGCCACCTGGGTCGCCGCCGTCGCCGGATCGCTGGTCCTGCTCATCGCCTACCGCCTGCTCTTCGGCCACTCCCGCGACCGCCGCTGATCCCCACGGCCCAGCTCCGCGCACACGGCAACGGGGCGGCCCGTGCCGACCGGCACACACCGCCCCGCCCGCGACCCGCTGCACACGGCAGCGAACCGCCTACCGGTAGTTGGCGAACTGCACCGCGAAGTCGAGGTCCTTGCCCTTGATCAGCGCCTGCACCGCCTGGAGGTCGTCCCGGCTCTTGGAGCTGACGCGCAGCTCGTCGCCCTGGACCTGCGCCTTGACGCCCTTCGGACCCTCGTCGCGAATGATCTTCGCCACCTTCTTGGCGTTCTCCTGGGAGATGCCCTCCTCGATGGTGGCGAAGATCTTGTACTCCTTGCCGGAGAGCTGCGGCTCGCCCGCGTCCAGCGACTTCAGGGAGATCCCGCGCTTGATCAGCTTGGACTGGAAGATGTCGAGGATCGCCTTGACCCGCTCCTCGCCGTTCGCCTCCATCAGGATCTTCTCGCCGGACCAGGAGATCGACGCGCCCGTTCCCTTGAAGTCGTAGCGCTGGGAGATCTCCTTGGCGGCCTGGTTGAGGGCGTTGTCGACCTCCTGCCGCTCGACCTTCGAGACGATGTCGAAACTGGAGTCGGCCATGACGTGTGGCTCCTTGCGTCGTATGCGTTGGGGTACGGCACAAAGCCTAGCCACCCACACCCGCCCCCGGCGCTGATCAACCAGGTGGCGGAGCACCCCTGGGCATCAGGTATCGTTTACGTCGTCGCCAAGGAGCCCTCACCGGGACCCGAGGCGTCGTTCCAGGCGGTGTGCCCGAGTGGCCAAAGGGAGCAGACTGTAAATCTGCCGGCTCAGCCTACCCAGGTTCGAACCCTGGCGCCGCCACTGGAAGTGAAACCCCGTCCGACCTGCTTAAACACCAGGTCGGGCGGGGTTTTTTCGTGTGTGTAAGTGTCGCTGTGAAGTGCGCCGATCGACCCCCGCATCCCATGTGGTCTCACCCGAATCCGCCCCTGACCAGGGTGCGCCCCCCAGCCGTCCCCCGGGGGACGCACTCGCTCCGGCTCGTTCCACTCCCGCAGCGCCGGGTCGATCCGGTCGTTGGCCCCCTGCTGTGTCTGTGCGAGCACCTTCACGTAGACCCGGAAGAGGACGGCGATGGTGTGGTCGGCCCGCCGCGCGCACTCCATGGAAACCTCAGCGTGACGCAGGTCAAAGGGACGGCGGACAAGTGGGGGAGGATGCCTCATCTTCGCTGAGGACGTCGTGCCGGGCCTTGGCCCAAACTTCGCCGTATCCCATTTCCTGAAGGGCCCACCCCTGCTCGTACGGAACAGCCGTCCGTCAGGCGCGGTCCCCTGTGAGGTGATGCGCTCCCTGAGCAGCCGCACAAGGTGTGGGGGATGGGTACGGGGCGGGAGTCCCGGACCGCCCGTGCCTTTAGGTGGCGATCCTCGTGCGCCCGCCCATCGTTCCTCAGCCCTTACCGGCGCGGACGGAACCGTGCCTCGGCGTGAGAACGCCCCACCCCGTCTCGGGAAGGTGGCACTGCGCCCGACGGAGCGCCGTTGCCTCAGCCGGGCGCATGGCTGCGTAGTAGAGGCCCTCAAAGAACGCCTCAGGGTGCGCGCCTAGCGTCCCCTGCTCCCGGACACCCTTGAGAAGCGCTCGCACCTGACGTGGGTTGGCCACACTCTTCGGATCAAGTTCCTCCCCGGACTTCGGAGCGACCCACTTCACTGGGGTGAGCGGGTTCACGGGGGTGGTGAAGTAGCGCTCCTCCACGGCGAGCCCCGGCACATCACTCAGGCAGGCCCGCTTGTGCCGGGCGCTGACCGTGACATCGGCGGTCGACTGCTCGATTGGGCCGGAGGGCGGGCAGGCAAGGCGCGCGCTTTTTGGCTCCGCCTGGATGTCTGGACGGCGAACGTAGCCCTTCATCGCTATTACCTGCGTCACGGATTCGACCACGTCCGCACCGTCTTGAGGGGGTGGCAGTAGACGGCGGACCACGCGTCTTCCGGCTGGCTCGCTCATCGTAGGACCGGCCCCGACGGGTTCACGGGTTTAGAGATAATCCCGCCACCCTCGACCAAGGATGGTTGACGGTTCTGGTTGTCATTCGACGGCCGCCATCGCACCCTGGCTGAATAGCGGCTAGGGATCGAACCGGTGAGAGGCCTTGGCTAGCTCTTCGGGGCGAGCCACGCGAGAATCGCGACGACAAGTGCAATGAGTCCGGCGAGCCCACCGACCACCGTCCATAGAGCCTGCGCGCGTGGCGATGGGCTCCATCTCAACAGGCCGCTCGATCGCCAAGAGCGGGGTGCTTGTAGAAAGATGTACGCGCGGGGCGGCTTCACGAAGAATGCGAGTCGCCAATAAAATAGAGAAAGTAACGCCAAGCCGGTAATTTTGCCGCCCTCGTCGAAGCCGAAGAATGCGAGTCCCACAAGTGTGGCAAGCCCAAGTATCTCAGAAAGGGCTGGCATGATCGAAATCGCTAGAACGCGCGTTGCGGAAATCTTGTGCCCTCGCAGGACGGACAGCGTCGAGGTGAGGATCCTGTCTGCATCTTGAGCGTTGGCACTCTGGGCCGTCACATGAACGTCCCAATTTTTGATTCGGCGGAACCATCCCTCGAAAGATTGTAGTCGGCCGATGCCATGAGGGGTTCCGAATTCCACTGTGACTATATCCGGTTGTGCGCTGGTCTGCGTTTCAAGCTTTACTTGAAGGTAATGAAGTTCCTTTAGGTCGGGTGCCTGGGTTGTCAGGTCCGCCACAGTGGATGCGGTAACCCGAACGGACCCAGAGCGCGAATGGCCGACAAAGCTCATCGTCATGTTAGGGAAATTAGCTTGGAGTGCGGTCATGGCTGTGGCGAGTCTATTCGGTCTCGGGGCCGAAAAAGGAACCCGGCTTCTTCTGATTTCGGTGCGCAAAATTTACCCTTGTCTGGATGCTAGCTATATCGGGCACGAGCATCCCATGCCTACGCCTCTACGGGGACAGAGTCAGAAGAACTCGCAGGCAACCCATGAGCCTGAGTCCTGCCCGGGAGTCGCGCCATCGAGAGCAGACTCTGGTTCGGAGTGTCGGAGCCGGGGATTGCGGCGGGTTGGTACTCGAGGGCCAGGTGTTTGAAGCCTGCGGGTGAGCAGCTCCTCCACTGAACTGGATCGGTTTGTAGAACTTGCCCGATAGAGGTGGGGCCTAGAACTGCACCTAGCCGTGGAGCACCGACGAGGAGACCGCCATCGCCATCTCCTGCATCCACCGAAGGGGACTCGTGAGGCGGCCAGCGAGTAGACGGAGGTGTCCACCGAGTGCCCCCGGCAGAGGACCGCGAGCGGAACTCCGCAGGTCGCGGATGGTCAACGGAGCCACCTGCAAATCTGCCGGCTCAGCCTCCCCAGATTCGAACCCTGGCGCCGCCACAGGACGGGAAACCCCGTCCGACCTGCTTAAACCACAGGTCGGGCGGGGTTTTCGCGTAGGTGCGTGCGGTCAGCCGTCGAACCGTACGACCAGGGAAACAGGGAAAACGTGCCGCCGGACGGCCCCGAGCGAAGGCGTCAGGACCCCGACCAGGCCAAGGGCAAGAGCGAGAAGACGCAGCGCGACGGGCTACCGGACCGGCAGAGGCCGTGAAGCGCCGTTCGGGCTCACGGTCCGTACCGGTCCGCACCACAGGTCTCGTCTCGACACCGGGAACGCGACGACGACGAACGGAACGGCATCCCCAGGAGCGCGAGGCCTCAGGGCCCTTCGCGAGGACCGCCCGGCGCCGGCGCGGACCGGTCACACGCGCACCCCGCCCGGACGCCGCAGCAGGTAGACACCCGCGCACGCGACCAGGACCGCCATGCAGGCGATGAAGACCAGCCCGGCGTCCTGGAGGCCGATGTGGCCCGACAGGATGCCCACGCCGATCACCGGCAGCGAGATGCCCGTGTAGGCCACCACGAACAGCGAGGAGATGACCGCGGCCCGGTGGTCCGCCGGTGACGCCGCGGCGACCTGGGCCAAGGCGGCCCGGAACGCCAGGCCCTGGCCCGCGCCTCCCAGGAGCGCGCTCAGCACCACCAGGGGCAGCAGGTGCCACCACAGCGCGCAGGCGAGCAGCGTCAGCCCGCCGAGGAGACCTGCGCACCCCAGGGGCAGTGAGCGCGCCTCGCCCATCCGGCCGACGGCCGCCTGCCCGGCGATCGAGGCGAAGAAGGCCAGCGCGACGATCAGCCCGCTCACGGCGTGGTTGTCCACGTCCAGGAACTGGGCCAGGAAGGCCGGGCTGACCGACGTGAACACCCCGAACAGGGCGAACCCCACGAAGGAGGCGAGGGCCGCCGGCCCGAACACCGCCCGGACCTTGGGCGGCAGCCCCGGCCGCTGGGGCCGCACGGTGCTCAGGGGCCGCCTCCTGGACACGGTCTCCGGCAACCCGAGGAGGAGGGCCGCCGAAGCGGCCAGCAGCACGAGGTGCCCGACGAACGGCAGACGCAGTGGCCAGGGGGCGTACTGCGCGAGGAGCCCGGCGAGCAGCGGCCCGCAACCGAGCCCGCCCATGTTGGCCGCCGTCGCCACGAGCGAGGCCCTGGGCGAGCCCTTTCCCGGGGCCAGTTCCATCACGTACGCGGTGGCCGCCCCGGTGAACAGCCCGGCGGACAGGCCCGAGAGCAGCCGTCCCGCGAAGAGCCAGCCCAGTGCGGTGGCACCGAGGAAGCAGACCGCGCTCGCCGCCGCGCACCCCAGGCCCACGAGAAGCACGGGCCGTCTGCCCACGGCGTCGGACGCGTTGCCCGCCAGGAGCAGCACCCCGATGACCCCGAAGGCGTAGACGGCGTACACGACGGTCACCGTCAGCTCGGAGAAGCCGAGTTCGTCCTGGTAGAGGCTGTAGAGCGGGGTCGGAAGGGTGGTCCCGGCCATGCACACCGCGAACACCGCCCCGCTGACGTAGCAGGGGAGCCAACCTCGGCGTGCAAGGCCACCGTCCATGCCGCCGACGCTATCCCGCGGATGCCCCGGGAGACCGGAACGCCTCGCACCGCGAGTGCTTGAGGTGGCCGGAGCCGCGTCGGGCCACCCCGTCGCGCGGCCAGGGAGTACGCCGCCCCAGGGCGCCCGGGGAACGGGCCGTCAACTGCGGCGGTGCCGTGCCCGCTTGCCGCCGCGCACGCGCAGGACCACGTACGTCACGAGGGCGACGGCCGCGAGCGCGAGCACGGCTTTGGAGGCGAGCCCGACGTAGGTCCCCACCGTCTCCCACCGGTCGCCGAGCCAGTAACCGGCCATCACCAGCACCGAGTTCCAGATCAGGCTGCCGAGCGTGGTCAGCGTGACGAAGACGTGCAGGGGCATGCGTTCCACCCCGGCGGGGACGGAGATGAGGCTGCGGAAGACCGGCACCATGCGGCCGAAGAAGACCGCCTTGGTGCCGTGCTTGGCGAACCACTCCTCCGTACGCACGAGATCGGAGGCCTTCACCAGCGGCAGCTTCCCCCAGAGGGCGTGCATCCGGTCGCGGCCGAACATCACCCCGATCCAGTAGAGGGCCAGGGCGCCCACGACCGAGCCCAGCGTGGTCCAGAAGAGCGCCGAGGGCAGGCTGAGCACGCCCTGCCCGGCGGCGAACCCGGTCAGCGGCAGGATCACTTCGCTCGGCAGGGGCGGGAAGAGGTTCTCCAGCGCGATGGCCAGGCCGGCGCCGGGGCCGCCCAAGGTCTCCACGAGACCGGTCGCCCAGCCGGCTATGCCGCCTGTGGGCGCTTCCTGCGACTGAGCCGAGTACGTGAGCTGCATAGGGGGTCTCCAAGCCGGCGGTCGGTCGTCGGGCCGGCGCCCCGATCACCTTCAGGCCAGGAAATCGCAGCGCCGCAGCGCATGAGGGGACGGCACCGCCGCCCGCGCCGAGCCCGGCACCGCCGTCCGCGCCCGCCCCGTCCCCACGTCTCGGGACGTCGACAGCGGACAACGGGCGGCGCCCGGCCTCAGTTCCCCGCGATGTCCTTCACCGCCACCGCCACCGGCTTGCTCCCGCTGATCAGCTCCAGGGTGAGACCCGCCGTCGCCGGGGTGTCCAGCAGCTCCACGAGGGTCGCCGCCACGTCGTCCCGGGGGACCGGGCCGCGGCCCGTCGACGCGGCCAGCAGGACCTGGCCGGTACCGGCGTCGTTCGTGAGCATGCCGGGGCGCAGGATCGTCCAGTCCAGGCCGCTCCGGGAACGTACGTCCGCGTCCGCCTCGCCCTTGGCCCGCTGGTAGACGTCGAAGACCTCGTCGCCCCGGTGGTCGGGGTCGGCGCCCATCGAGGACACCACGACGTAGCGCCGCACTCCGGCCCGCTCCGCCGCGTCCGCGAAGAGGACGGCCGCCCCGCGGTCCACCGTGTCCTTGCGCGCCGAACCGCTGTTCGGGCCCGCGCCCGCCGCGAAGACCGCCGCGTCCGCCCCTCGCAGCAGCTCCGCGACCTCGTCGACGGACGCCGATTCGAGGTCGAGGACGGCGGGTTCGGCGCCGGCGGCCCGGAGGTCGTCGACCTGCTGCGGGTTGCGGATGACGCCCACCGCTTCGTCACCGCGTGCGGCGAGCAACCGCTCCAGCCGCAGCGCGATCTGACCATGTCCACCTGCAATGACAATGCGCATGCTTCCGACCGTACGCCGGACGGCGCGCTCGTGCTCAAGGCCCGCCGCCGGGACCGCAGTCGGCTCGGCCCTGGCGGGGGAGCTCCAGGGCGTCGGTGCCCGAGTCGCAGTACTCGCGCACGGCGCTGGTCCGCGCGACGACCCTGCCCCGGTGCAGCACGATCCTGCTGTAGGCGAGCGAGAGCGCCCCGGCCAGCCGCTCACCCCGCACCGCGAGCAGCTCGGCGGGGAAGCCGGCCTCGATGCGCACCTCGGGCAGGTCCAGGGCGGCCCTGGCGGTGGCGGAGACGGCCTCGTAGGCCTCCTGCGGGGAGAGGCCCTGCTGCGAGGCGAGCAGATAGGCGGCCTCCAGCGGGTCGCCGCGGCCGACCGGGTTGGCCTCGTCCCGCAGGGCCCCACTGCCCGCCGCCACCCGCACCCCGGAGGCGCGCAGCAGACGCACCGGCGGGGTGCCCCGGAGCCGGGCACCACGACAGCGGCCCTGAGGAAGGCAGACCAGGGTCACCGAGGCCGCGGCGAGCCGGTCGGCGATGCGGGCCGCCTCGTCCTCCGGAAGCCGTGAGAGGCCCGCGCAGGGGCCGAGACGGACGGCGGCGCCGGCGTCCCGGGCCATGGTGGCGAGCCGCACGAGGAGGGCGGGGTCGTCACCGTCCGTGTGGAGATCGACGGGCAGGCCTCGGGCCGCGGCGAGCTCCAGGACGGCTTCGGCGCAGCCGGCGGGGTCGGGGTCCGGATCGGGGCGGCCTCCGATCGCGTCCGCGCCCATGTCCACCGCGTCGCGGAGGGCGGCGAGACCTTCGGCGCCCGCGGCACCGGTCAGAGGGCCGGGCACGGCGGCGACGGTGGACAGCTCGGTGAGGCCCCGCAGGGAACCGCGGGCCTCCAGGACGGCTTCGAGGGAGCCGAGGCCCCGCACCCCGCCCACGCCCACGTGGGTGCGCAGCGCGGTCGCGCCCTGGCTCAGCTGGAGCAGCGCGGCCTCCATGGTGCGGCGCCGTACCTCCTCGGGCCGGTGGGACGCCGGGTGCCCCTCGGCTCCGGTGAGCGCCGTGCCGGCGTGGGCGTGGGGCTCGGCGGGGGCGGGCAGCAGCAGGTGGCCCCGCAGGTCCAGGCGGGTGCCCCGGGTGGTGAGGCTGCCGGCCGTGCCGACGGCCTCGATCAGCGGGCCGTCGATCCGCACGTCGACGGAGCGCCCGTCCGCCAGCCGGGCCCCGTGGAGCAGGAGCGCGTCCGGGCCGCCGGGGCTGTCTGGCATAACGCCGCTCCTGTGAGGAATTCAAGATCACGTGAGAGAGGGCCGAGCCTAGGCGGGGCACCGGACGGATCCGAGGAGGGCGGATTAGTCGTACGAAAGTGGCCCCGCCGGAACCCGCGCGGGGAGGGGGTCGCGGGAGGGCCGGGAGGCGCGCGGCCCGGGCGGCGAACGGGCTGATCAAGGGCCTGATCAGGGGGTCGTCCACCGGCGTGGCGGAGGGCCGGGGGAGGGGCCGCGTGAGGGCCCGGGAAACGGATTTGGGCGATCGGCGAGAGACCGTGTAATGTCTTCCTCGCTCGCCCCAATAGCTCAGTCGGTAGAGCGTCTCCATGGTAAGGAGAAGGTCTGCGGTTCGATTCCGCATTGGGGCTCTGGTGATCGGGTGACCCCGCTTCGGCGGGGAAACTCGGCATCAAAGCGGTGTAGCTCAGTCGGTAGAGCAAGCGGCTCATAATCGCTGTGTCACCGGTTCAAGTCCGGTCACCGCTACTAACGGTAGCCGATTGTGGGGTCGGTCCTTCGATCGGCTACTCTTTTTTGCGTTCATCCGTCCATCCGTCCGTCCAAGGAGCACTCACGTGGCTGCCACCGACGTCCGCCCGAAGATCACGCTGGCCTGCGTGGAGTGCAAGGAGCGGAACTACATCACCAAGAAGAACCGGCGTAACAACCCGGACCGTCTTGAGATGAAGAAGCACTGCCCGCGCTGCAACTCGCACACTGCGCACCGCGAAACGCGCTGAAAACAGGCTCGTACACGAGGCCGTCCCCACTGGGGGCGGCCTCGTGTCGTTGTATGGGGGCCGGGGTGATTACCCGCCCTATTCGACTCTTGATCAGGAGGTAGCGGGCCCATGGCGCTCGACCAGTCCTTCGTGGGGCGGACCTATCCGCCCACCCCGGCGTACGAGGTCGGCCGGGAGAAGATCCGGGAGTTCGCGGAAGCGGTGGGTGACACCAATCCCGCGTACGTGGACCAGGAGGCCGCCAAGGCCCTCGGGTATCCGGATGTGATCGCTCCGCCCACGTTCGTGTTCGCCATCACCTTCAAGGCCGGTGGCCAGGTGGTGGAGGACCCGCAGCTGGGCCTGGACTACAGCCGCGTGGTCCACGGTGACCAGAAGTTCGCCTACACCCGCCCGGTGCGCGCGGGTGACCGGCTCGCGGTCACGGTGACCATCGACGCGATCAAGTCGCTGGCGGGCAACGACATCGTGGACATCCGCGGTGAGGTGCACGACGAGTCCGGTGAGCACGTGGTGACCACGTGGATGAAGCTGGTGGCGCGGGCCGCCGAGGAGGCGTGATGACGGCGGGCATTGCTTACGACGCGGTCGAGGTCGGTACGGAGCTGCCTGCGCAGTCGTTCCCGGTGAGCCGGGCGGCGCTGGTGCAGTACGCGGGTGCTTCCGGGGACTTCAACCCGATCCACTGGAACGAGAAGTTCGCGCGCGAGGTCGGTCTGCCGGACGTGATCGCGCACGGCATGTTCACGATGGCCGAGGCGATCCGCGTGGTCACGGACTGGGCCGGCGACCCGGGCGCGGTCGTCGAGTACGGCGTGCGCTTCACCAAGCCGGTCGTCGTGCCGAACGACAACACCGGCGCGCTGATCGAGGTCGGCGGCAAGGTCGCCGCCAAGCTGGACGACAACCTCGTGCGGGTCGACCTCACGGCGATGAGCGACGGCAAGAAGGTGCTGGGCATGTCCCGCGCCGTCGTGCGCCTGGCCTGAGGCGCGCGGGCGCGCCGCGTACAGGGCGGCGGCCACGCACGTACAGGACGGCGCGAAGGGCGTTCTCCCGGGCACTTCCCGGGAGGGCGCCCTTCGCGCCGTCCGTGGCCCCGCCGACCGGGAAGGGCCACGGACCGTACTCTTGTCCCCGTGCAGGAACTCCACGACGCCCCCCTCGCCCCCCTGACCACCTTCCGGCTCGGCGGCCCGGCCAACCGCCTCCTGACGGCCACCACGGACGCCGAGGTGGTCGCCGCCGTACGCGAGGCCGACGACAGCGGCACCCCGCTCCTGGTCATCGGCGGCGGCTCCAACCTGGTCATCGGCGACAAGGGCTTCGACGGCACCGCCCTGCGCATCGCGACCGAGGGTTTCGACCTGGCCGGTACGACGCTCGAACTGGCCGCAGGCGAGGTCTGGACCGACGCCGTGGCGCGTACGGTCGAGGCGGGGCTGGCCGGCATCGAGTGCCTGGCCGGGATTCCCGGGTCCGCCGGGGCCAC
Source organism: Streptomyces argenteolus (assembly GCF_042902585.1). Taxonomy (GTDB): domain Bacteria; phylum Actinomycetota; class Actinomycetes; order Streptomycetales; family Streptomycetaceae; genus Streptomyces; species Streptomyces argenteolus. Next base: position 1,112,628 of record NZ_JBIBEG010000001.1, on the reverse strand, counting down.
CCCGATCCAGAACGTCGGCGCGTACGGCCAGGAGGTCTCCTCCGTCATCACCGAGGTGGTCGCCTACGACCGTCACACCCGGGAGACGGTCACCCTCTCGAACGAGGCCTGCGCGTTCTCGTACCGCCACAGCCGTTTCAAGGCCGAACCCGACCGCTTCGTGGTGCTCCGTGTCCGGTTCGCGCTGGAGGACGCCGGCGGGCAGTCCGCGCCCCTGCGCTATCCGGAGACAGCCCGCGCCATGGGCGTCGAGCAGGGTGACCGGGTGCCGGCCGCGGCGGCCCGTGAGACGGTGCTGCGCCTGCGGGCCGGCAAGGGCATGGTGCTCGACCCGGAGGACCACGACACCTGGTCGGCCGGCTCCTTCTTCACCAACCCGATCCTCGACGAGGCCGCGCACGCCGCCTTCCTCGCCCGTGCCAGGGAACGGCTGGGCGCGGACGTCACGCCCCCGGCCTTCCCCGCAGGCGAGGGCGCGGTCAAGACCTCGGCCGCATGGCTCATCGACAAGGCCGGTTTCACCAAGGGGTACGGCACGGGCCCCGCCCGCATCTCCACCAAGCACACGCTCGCCCTCACCAACAGGGGCGACGCGACCACCGAGGACCTGCTCGCCCTGGCCCGTGAGGTCGTGGCCGGGGTCCACGAGGCCTTCGGCGTCACGCTCGTCAACGAGCCGGTGACGGTCGGCGTCAGCCTGTAGCGGAGCCTGTCCGGCCGATACAGCCGGCCGGGCCTCTCCGGCCGAACGGCAGGCCGCCCGTGAGCCGGGCCTGCCCGGCCGGCACGACCCGGCCGCCCGCGGCCGAGTCCCCCGGCGCCCCGCCCGGCGCGGCGAGGAGGGCCCGGTCCCCGGCGGGCGGCGGCACCCGGGGCCTTCAGTAGGCGACGCCCACGCCCTGTTTCACCGCGGCCGGCTCGTCGATCAGCGCCAGCATCGCGTGCGCCACGTCCGCCCGCGCGATGGACCGGCCGCTGCGCGGGGTGCCGCCCACGACCGTCCGGTACCGCCCTGTCAGGGGGCCGTCGGTCAGCTTCGGGGGGCGCACCGACGTCCAGTCCGTCGCGCCGGCCGCCAGCGCCGCCTCCATCCGGGTCAGATCGGCGTACACCTCCTTGAGGACCGCGCCGATCACCGAGCGGACCGCCCGGTCCAGCAGGGGCTCGTCCGCCGGTACCGGACCGACCGGGGCGGCGCTCACCACCAGCAGCCGCCGGGTCCCCTCCGCCTCCATCGCCGCCTGTACCCGCCTGGTGAGCCGCTCCGCCACGTCACCGGCCTTCCGGCCCCGGGTTCCGAGGCCGGAGAGCACGGCGTCCCGGCCCGCGACCGCCGCCCGCACGGCCGCTTCGTCGTCCAGCCGCACGACCCCGTCGGGCGCGGCGGACCGGAGGCCCTCGGGGAGCCGCGCGGGATCGCGCACCACCGCCGTTACCTGGTGTCCCGACGTGCGTGCCTGCCGCACGATCTCCTGGCCGACGGCCCCGGTCGCTCCGAACACGGTGAGTCTCATGGCGCATGCCCCTTCACGGGTGGGTGAGTGTTCACTTACCACTAGGGTGAGTGGGTACTCACCAAGGCGTCAAGGCTTGTTGGAGCATGCATGGAAAAGAAGCCGGCCCGCGTCCGCATCGTCGACGCGGCCCACGAGCTCATGCTCGGCATCGGCCTCGCGCGGGTGACGACGAAGGAGATCGCGAGGGCCGCCGGGTGTTCGGAGGCGGCGCTCTACAAGTACTTCAGGAGCAAGGAGGAGCTCTTCGTGACGGTGCTCGGCGAGCGGATGCCCAGGCTGGGGCCGCTCCTCGGCGATCTCGTACCGGGGGAGGGGGACCTGGAGCGGAATCTCACCGAGGTCGCGCGCCAGGCGACGCTCTTCTACCAGCAGACGTTCCCGGTGCTCGCCTCCCTGTACGCCGAGCCCCGGCTCAAGCGCCGCCACGACGAGGCCATGCGCGAGATGGGCACCGGCCCCCACAAGCCGATCGAGGGCCTCGACGCCTATCTGCGCGCCGAACAGCGGGCGGGCAGGGTCAGGGCCGACGCCGACACCCACGCCGCCGCCTCGCTGCTCCTGGGAGCCTGCTCCCAGCGCGCGTTCGCCTACGAGGCGGGCGGTGAGCCCCGGTCGCCGGACGACTTCGCGGCTTCCCTCGCGCGCACCCTGCTGGGCGGGATCAGCTAGCGAGCCAGGCGTCGACCCCGGCCAGCAGCTTCTCCCGCACCTCGGCCGGCGCCACCGACCCGCGCACGGACTGCCGGGCCAGCTCGGCCAGTTCCTCGTCGGTGAAGCCGTGATGACGGCGTACGAGGTCGTACTGCGCGGCGAGGCGGGAACCGAAGAGCAGCGGGTCGTCCGCGCCCAGAGCCATCGGCACGCCCGCGTCGAACAGCGTGCGCAGGGGCACGTCGGCGGGCTTCTCGTAGACGCCGAGCGCCACGTTGGACGCCGGGCAGACCTCGCACGTCACGCCCCGCTCCGCCAGCCTGCGCAGCAGCCGCGGGTCCTCGGCCGCCCGTACGCCGTGCCCGACACGGGACGCGTCGAGGTCGTCCAGGCAGTCCCGGACGCTGGAGGGGCCGGCGAGCTCCCCGCCGTGCGGTGCGGCGATCAGGCCGCCCTCACGGGCGATGGCGAAGGCCCGGTCGAAGTCGCGGGCCATCCCCCGGCGCTCGTCGTTGGAGAGCCCGAAACCGATGACGCCCTGGTCGGCGTAGCGCACGGCGAGCCGGGCCAGGGTGCGGGCGTCCAGCGGGTGCTTCATGCGGTTCGCCGCGATCACCACCCGTATCCCCAGACCGGTGTCGCGGGCCGCGCTGTTCACGGCGTCCAGGATGATCTCGATGGCCGGGATGAGCCCGCCGAGCAGCGGGGCGTACGAGGTCGGGTCGACCTGGATCTCCAGCCACCCCGAGCCGTCCGCGACGTCCTCCATGGCCGTCTCGCGCACCAGGCGCTGGATGTCCTCGGGGGCGCGGAGGCAGGACCGGGCGATGTCGTAGAGGCGCTGGAAGCGGAACCAGCCGCGCTCGTCGGTGGCCCGCAGCTTGGGCGGTTCACCGCCGGTCAGCGCCTCGGGCAGGCGCACGCCGTACTTGTCCGCCAGTTCGAGCAGGGTCGTGGGCCGCATCGACCCGGTGAAGTGCAGATGCAGATGGGCCTTGGGCAACAGCCGTACGTCACGCTCCATTGAAGGATCTTGCCGCACCCGGGGGGTGCGGCGGTACCCGGATCCCCTTGTGAGTTACCCCTCGAACAGAAAAGTGGCCCCCGGCCGGAGCCGGGAGCCACCTCGATCCATCGAGCGGATCAGTCGCGGGCCTCGCCCAGCAGCTTCTGGATGCGGGAGACACCCTCGACGAGGTCGTCGTCGCCCAGGGCGTAGGAGAGCCGCAGGTAGCCGGGCGTACCGAAGGCCTCGCCGGGCACGACGGCGACCTCGGCCTCGTCCAGGATGAGGGCGGCCAGCTCGACGGAGTCCGCCGGGCGCCTGCCACGGATCTCCTTGCCGAGCAGACCCTTCACCGACGGGTACGCGTAGAAGGCCCCCTCCGGCTCGGGGCAGAACACGCCGTTGATCTCGTTGAGCATGTGCACGATGGTCTTGCGGCGCCGGTCGAAGGCGGTCCGCATCTCGGCCACCGCGTCCAGCGAACCGGAGACGGCGGCCAGCGCGGCGGCCTGCGCGACGTTGCTGACGTTGGAGGTGGCGTGCGACTGCAGGTTGGTCGCGGCCTTCACGACGTCCTTCGGGCCGATGATCCAGCCCACGCGCCAGCCGGTCATGGCGTAGGTCTTGGCGACGCCGTTGACGACGATGCACTTGTCACGCAGCTCGGGCACCACGGCCGGGAGCGAGGCAGCCGCCGCGCCGCCGTAGACCAGGTGCTCGTAGATCTCGTCCGTCATCACCCAGAGACCGTGCTCGACGGCCCAGCGGCCGATCGCCTCGGTCTCGGCCTCGCTGTACACGGCGCCGGTCGGGTTGGACGGCGACACGAACAGGACGACCTTCGTGCGCTCGGTGCGCGCCGCCTCCAGCTGCTCGACCGAGACCCGGTAGCCCGTGGTCTCGTCAGCCACGACCTCGACCGGGACCCCGCCGGCGAGACGGATCGACTCCGGGTAGGTCGTCCAGTAGGGGGCCGGGACGATGACCTCGTCGCCCGGGTCGAGGATCGCCGCGAACGCCTCGTAGATGGCCTGCTTGCCGCCGTTGGTCACCAGGACCTGGGAGGCGTCGATCTCGTAGCCCGAGTCGCGCAGCGTCTTCGCCACGATGGCGGACTTGAGCTCGGGAAGCCCGCCCGCCGGGGTGTAGCGGTGGTACTTCGGGTTTCGGCACGCCTCGACGGCGGCCTCCACGATGTAACCAGGGGTCGGGAAGTCGGGCTCGCCGGCGCCGAAGCCGATCACCGGACGCCCGGCGGCCTTCAGGGCCTTGGCCTTGGCGTCGACGGCGAGGGTGGCGGACTCGGAGATCGCACCGATGCGGGCCGAGACCCGGCGCTCGGACGGAGAAGTTGCAGCGCTCATGCCCCCCATGCTCGCAGACCGGAAAAGCCGTCGGCACAGGGGTTTCAGGGACCGGACAGCACTCGGACAGCATGCGGACAGGACCGGTCGGTTGTTGTCTGTTCGACGCGGCGCCGCTGAACACGTACACTCACCTGTCGTTGGCCTTCATCAGCCGCACCGTTTTCCATCCGGCCCACCGGAGAAGATGCGGTAGGTTGGTGGAAACCACAAAGGGTCGTAGCTCAATTGGTAGAGCACTGGTCTCCAAAACCAGCGGTTGGGGGTTCAAGTCCCTCCGGCCCTGCTACACACTCCTTCGCCAGGATGTGTGCGCATGTACGTACTTCAATGCACCGCCGTGCGGCTCCACCGGGCGCGGCACGGCCACGACCCGGAATCAGGTGAGTAGCGTGACGGACGCCGTGGGCTCCATCGACATGCCTGATGCCGAGGACGAAGCCCCCGAGTCGAAGAAGAAGACCCGGAAGGGCGGCAAGCGCGGAAAGAAGGGCCCTCTGGGCCGTCTCGCGCTTTTCTACCGCCAGATCGTCGCCGAGCTCCGCAAGGTCGTATGGCCCACGCGCAGCCAGCTGTCGACCTACACGGCCGTGGTGATCGTGTTCGTGGTCGTCATGATCGGTCTCGTCACCGTGATTGACTTCGGATTTGCGCGGGTCATCAAGTACGTCTTCGGCTGATCCCCGCGGAGGGCGCCTCATCGGCGCCCCTTTCGCATGTTCCACCCATATGTATCCAGGAAGAAGCAGCCATCGTGTCTGACCCGAACCTGAACGACGACGCCGAGCCCACGGCGAGCGCCGTCGAGTCCGCCGAGGACGAGCTCGACATCGTCGAGGCGTCGGATGGCGTGGACCCGGACCAGGTCGAAGCTGCTGACGCCGCCGCCGGCGAGCCCGCCGAGCAGGACGCCGTGAACGTCGAGTCGGACGAGACCGAAGAGGCCGAAGAGGCCGCCGACCGCGACGAGGACGCGTCCGAGGAGGACGACGAGGACGCCGAGGAGGCTGCCGAGCCGGCCGCCCCCGTGGACGCCGTCGCCGCCCTGCGCGAGGAACTGCGTGGCCTTCCCGGCGAGTGGTACGTCATCCACACGTACGCCGGTTACGAGAAGCGTGTGAAGGCCAACCTGGAGCAGCGCGCCGTCTCGCTCAACGTCGAGGACTTCATCTACCAGGCCGAGGTGCCCGAGGAAGAGATCGTCCAGATCAAGAACGGCGAGCGGAAGAACGTCCGTCAGAACAAGCTCCCGGGTTACGTCCTGGTGCGCATGGACCTGACGAACGAGTCCTGGGGCGTCGTCCGCAACACGCCCGGCGTCACCGGCTTCGTGGGCAACGCCTACGATCCGTACCCGCTGACCCTGGACGAGATCGTCAAGATGCTCGCTCCCGAGGCCGAGGAGAAGGCGGCCCGCGAGGCGGCCGAGGCCGAGGGCAAGCCGGCTCCCGCCCGCAAGGTCGAGGTCCAGGTGCTGGACTTCGAGGTGGGCGACTCGGTCACCGTCACCGACGGCCCGTTCGCGACCCTTCAGGCGACGATCAACGAGATCAACGCCGACTCGAAGAAGGTCAAGGGCCTCGTCGAGATCTTCGGTCGCGAGACCCCGGTCGAGCTCAGCTTCGACCAGATCCAGAAGAACTGACGGGCTCACCGCCAGCTTCTGGACACATGCCTACCGAGCAGGTCAGACCGGCTTCGCAGCTGGTCTGACCTGCTCGGTTTTTGGTCGCGCAGCTATACCCGTTATCGTTGTGCGGTATGCCTCCATCCGGATGACCGGAATGGCGGCGAAACACTCTCACTAGGACCCGGAGAGAGCAATGCCTCCCAAGAAGAAGAAGGTCACGGGGCTTATCAAGCTCCAGATCAACGCCGGTGCGGCCAACCCGGCGCCGCCGGTCGGTCCCGCACTGGGCCAGCACGGCGTCAACATCATGGAGTTCTGCAAGGCCTACAACGCCGCGACCGAGTCGCAGCGTGGCATGGTCGTGCCGGTGGAGATCACGGTCTACGAGGACCGCTCCTTCACCTTCATCACGAAGACTCCGCCGGCCGCCAAGCTGATCCTCAAGGCCGCGGGTGTGGACAAGGGCTCCGGCGAGCCGCACAAGACCAAGGTCGCCAAGCTGACGGCTGCCCAGGTCCGCGAGATCGCCACGACCAAGCTGCCCGACCTGAACGCCAACGACCTCGACGCCGCGTCGAAGATCATCGCTGGCACCGCCCGTTCCATGGGCATCACGGTCGAAGGCTGAGTCAGCCCCGTAGCCCCTCAGTGGTAGGACCAAGCGCTGGTCCGCACCACGACTCCACACTCTGAACACCACAGGAGTAGATGTGAAGCGCAGCAAGAACCTCCGCGCTGCGGACGCCAAGGTCGACCGGGAGCGTACGTACGCCCCCCTCGAGGCCGTCCGTCTCGCCAAGGACACCGCCACCACGAAGTTCGACGGCACCGTTGAGGTCGCCTTCTGCCTGGGTGTCGACCCTCGCAAGGCCGACCAGATGGTCCGTGGCACCGTGAACCTCCCGCACGGCACCGGCAAGACCGCCCGGGTCCTGGTCTTCGCGACCGGTGACCGTGCTGCGGCCGCGGAAGCCGCGGGCGCCGACATCGTCGGCGCCGACGAGCTCATCGACGAGGTGGCGAAGGGCCGTCTGGACTTCGACGCCGTCGTCGCCACGCCGGACCTCATGGGCAAGGTCGGCCGCCTGGGCCGCGTGCTCGGTCCGCGTGGTCTGATGCCGAACCCGAAGACCGGCACCGTCACCCCCGATGTCGTCAAGGCTGTCAACGACATCAAGGGCGGAAAGATCGAGTTCCGCGTCGACAAGCACTCGAACCTGCACTTCATCATCGGCAAGACCTCTTTCGATGACACCAAGCTGGTCGAGAACTACGGCGCGGCGCTGGAGGAGATCCTCCGTCTGAAGCCGTCCGCCGCGAAGGGTCGCTTCATCAAGAAGGCGACCATGAGCACGACGATGGGCCCCGGCATCCCGCTGGACGCCAACCGCGTGCGCAACCTCCTCGTCGAGGAGGACCCGGCCGCCGTCTGAGCCCCCGTGCTCACCCGGTAGCCGACGTCACGGCATGGGACGGGCCCCGCAGCCTCTTGGGAGGCAGCGGGGCCCGTCCTCGTACGTTCCGCAGCGACCGCCCTCGTGTGCGGGCCGAGCGGCGTGAGCGGCCCCTAAACCTCTCGCACCGGTCGAACCGGGACGGATTTGCTCCGAACGGCCCCGGTCGCGTACTCTCCTGAAGAAGCCAAAGACCGCTGGTCGTTGCCGTGCCCTCGTCAGAGGAAGCGGTGACCGAAGGATCCGTCGAGAACGGGCGACCTGCGCAGGTGACTGTGGAAAGCTCCCGGATCTCATTCGGTCGAGCTACGCCCTGGCGCCTGCGCCGGGGCGTTTCGTCTTTACCGGCCCCTTCTGAGCGGTCCTCATCACCCGGAAGGAGGCCGACGCTCATGGCAAGGCCCGACAAGGCTGCCGCGGTAGCCGAGCTGACGGACCAGTTCCGCAGCTCGAACGCCGCCGTGCTGACCGAGTACCGGGGTCTCACCGTGGCACAGCTCAAGGAGCTGCGCCGTTCGCTCGGTGAGAACGCCCAGTACGCCGTGGTGAAGAACACGCTGACCAAGATTGCGGCCAACGAGGCCGGGATCGACACGCTGGACGACCTGTTCTCGGGTCCGACGGCGGTTGCCTTCGTCACCGGTGACCCGGTGGAGTCGGCGAAGGGTCTTCGTGACTTCGCCAAGGACAACCCCAACCTCATCATCAAGGGCGGTGTCCTTGACGGTAAGGCGCTGTCCGCCGATGAGATCAAGAAGCTCGCGGACCTCGAGTCCCGCGAGGTTCTGCTCGCCAAGCTGGCCGGCGCCATGAAGGGCAAGCAGACTCAGGCTGCGCAGCTCTTCCAGGCTCTGCCGTCGAAGTTCGTCCGCACCGCGGAAGCGCTTCGCGCCAAGAGGGCCGAGCAGGGCGGTGCCGGTACGCCGGCTCCCGCCGACGCCGAGGTGGCGGAGTAACACTCCGCCCCACGGCTCGCAGCGGGCCCGTACGCCCGCCGACATATACATCCGGCACCTGCCGAATTAGTGGAAGGACGCCATCATGGCGAAGCTCAGCCAGGAAGACCTGCTCGCTCAGTTCGAGGAGCTCACCCTCATCGAGCTCTCCGAGTTCGTGAAGGCCTTCGAGGAGAAGTTCGACGTCACCGCCGCCGCCGCGGTCGCCGTTGCCGGTCCCGCGGGCCCGGGCGCCCCGGCCGAGGCCGAGGCCGAGCAGGACGAGTTCGACGTCATCCTCACCGCCGCCGGTGACAAGAAGATCCAGGTCATCAAGGTCGTGCGTGAGCTGACCTCCCTGGGCCTCAAGGAGGCCAAGGACCTCGTGGACGGCGCCCCGAAGCCCGTCCTCGAGAAGGTCGCCAAGGACGCCGCCGACAAGGCCGCCGAGTCCCTCAAGGGCGCCGGCGCCTCCGTCGAGGTCAAGTGACCCTGCGAGTCCTCTGACTCCTCAGGACCCTCCCTGCCGTGAGGCGGGGATGTCACATCGCAAAGGGCGATCACCCATCCGGGTGGTCGCCCTTTGGCGTGCCCCCCAGGGCTGCCTTGAACTTCCGTCCGCGGCGAGTAGGGTGATCTTCGCCGTGCGTTTCTCCGGGGCGCGCAGAGGGCAGTCAACAAGCGTCCTCCGGACGCAGGTGAAGATCGCCGGGGCGTCCACCGGGACCTCGGGGCCTTGACGAACCGCACGAGGCGCGCAATTCTCAGGACGCGTCATCATCTCGATCCGCATCCGAGGCATGGATCGAGAGCGAAGAGGGCAGTAAAGAAGAGCGCACACCGCGCGAGGGCTATCCATAGGTGTTGAGAACAGCTGTTGAGAGCAACGTGGGTCTCTGAGAACCCCGACTGGACATCAGTGTGGCGTTTGGCTACACTGACCCTTTGCGCTGCCTGTTAGCTGCCTCCTGCCCGTCACCAGGGGCATGCCCACGCCCAGCACCGATGACCGAATATTCCCTGACCTTGGGTTTTCTGTCTCTGTGTGCGGCATGGGGCCGGTACGCGCGTAGTGAGTCCGAGCCCTCGGAAGGACCCCCTCTTGGCCGCCTCGCGCAACGCCTCGACCTCGAATACGAACAACGGTGCCAGCACCGCCCCGCTGCGCATCTCTTTTGCAAAGATCAAGGAGCCCCTCGAGGTTCCGAACCTCCTCGCGCTGCAGACCGAGAGCTTTGACTGGCTCCTCGGCAATGCCGCCTGGAAGGCTCGCGTCGAGGCTGCTCTGGACAGTGGACAAGACGTTCCCACCAAGTCCGGCCTGGAGGAGATCTTCGAGGAGATCTCGCCGATCGAGGACTTCTCCGGGTCGATGTCGCTGACGTTCCGCGACCACCGCTTCGAGCCCCCGAAGAACTCGATCGACGAGTGCAAGGAGCGCGACTTCACGTTCGCCGCGCCGCTCTTCGTCACGGCCGAGTTCACCAACAACGAGACCGGCGAGATCAAGTCCCAGACGGTCTTCATGGGCGACTTCCCGCTCATGACCAACAAGGGCACCTTCGTCATCAACGGCACCGAGCGTGTCGTCGTGTCGCAGCTCGTCCGCTCGCCGGGCGTCTACTTCGACTCCTCCATCGACAAGACGTCCGACAAGGACATCTTCTCCGCCAAGATCATCCCGTCCCGGGGTGCCTGGCTGGAGATGGAGATCGACAAGCGCGACATGGTCGGTGTCCGTATCGACCGCAAGCGCAAGCAGTCCGTCACCGTCCTCCTGAAGGCTCTCGGCTGGACCACCGAGCAGATCCTCGAGGAGTTCGGCGAGTACGAGTCCATGCGCGCCACCCTGGAGAAGGACCACACCCAGGGCCAGGACGACGCGCTGCTCGACATCTACCGCAAGCTGCGCCCGGGCGAGCCGCCCACGCGCGAGGCCGCTCAGACGCTGCTCGAGAACCTCTACTTCAACCCGAAGCGCTACGACCTCGCGAAGGTCGGCCGCTACAAGGTGAACAAGAAGCTCGGCGCCGACGAGCCGCTCGACGCCGGTGTCCTCACCAGCGACGACATCATCGCGACCATCAAGTACCTGGTGAAGCTGCACGCCGGTGAGCTCGAGACCGTCGGTGAGTCCGGCCGGACGATCGTCGTCGAGACCGACGACATCGACCACTTCGGCAACCGTCGCCTGCGTAACGTCGGCGAGCTCATCCAGAACCAGGTCCGTACGGGTCTCGCCCGTATGGAGCGTGTCGTGCGTGAGCGCATGACCACCCAGGACGTCGAGGCGATCACGCCGCAGACCCTGATCAACATCCGGCCGGTCGTCGCCTCCATCAAGGAGTTCTTCGGCACCAGCCAGCTGTCGCAGTTCATGGACCAGAACAACCCGCTGTCGGGTCTGACCCACAAGCGCCGTCTGTCGGCGCTGGGCCCGGGTGGTCTGTCCCGTGAGCGCGCCGGCTTCGAGGTCCGTGACGTGCACCCGTCCCACTACGGACGCATGTGCCCGATCGAGACCCCTGAAGGCCCGAACATCGGTCTGATCGGTTCGCTCGCCTCGTACGGCCGCGTCAACGCGTTCGGCTTCATCGAGACGCCGTACCGCAAGGTCGTCGACGGCCAGGTCACCGACGAGGTCGACTACATCACCGCCGACGAGGAAGACCGCTTCGTGATCGCCCAGGCGAACGCGACGCTCTCCGAGGACATGCGCTTCACGGAGCCGCGCGTCCTGGTCCGCCGTCGTGGCGGAGAGGTCGACTACATCCCCGGTGACGACGTCGACTACATGGACGTCTCGCCGCGCCAGATGGTGTCCGTCGCCACCGCGATGATCCCGTTCCTGGAGCACGACGACGCCAACCGTGCCCTCATGGGCGCGAACATGATGCGCCAGGCCGTCCCGCTCATCAAGAGCGAGGCGCCGCTCGTCGGCACCGGCATGGAGTACCGCTGCGCCACCGACGCCGGTGACGTCCTGAAGGCCGAGAAGGACGGTGTGGTCCAGGAGGTCTCCGCGGACTACGTCACCGTCACCAACGACGACGGCACGTACACCACGTACCGCATCGCCAAGTTCTCGCGCTCCAACCAGGGCACCTCGGTCAACCAGAAGGTCGTCGTCTCCGAGGGCGACCGGGTCATCGAGGGCCAGGTCCTCGCCGACGGGCCGGCCACCGAGAACGGTGAGATGGCGCTCGGCAAGAACCTGCTCGTGGCGTTCATGCCGTGGGAGGGTCACAACTACGAGGACGCGATCATCCTGTCGCAGCGCCTCGTGCAGGACGACGTCCTCTCCTCGATCCACATCGAGGAGCACGAGGTCGACGCCCGTGACACCAAGCTCGGCCCGGAGGAGATCACCCGGGACATCCCGAACGTCTCCGAAGAGGTCCTCGCCGACCTCGACGAGCGCGGCATCATCCGCATCGGTGCCGAGGTCGTCGCCGGCGACATCCTCGTCGGCAAGGTCACGCCCAAGGGTGAGACCGAGCTGACCCCGGAGGAGCGCCTGCTCCGCGCGATCTTCGGTGAGAAGGCGCGCGAGGTGCGTGACACCTCGCTGAAGGTCCCGCACGGCGAGATCGGCAAGGTCATCGGCGTCCGCGTCTTCGACCGCGAAGAGGGCGACGAGCTGCCGCCGGGCGTGAACCAGCTGGTCCGCGTCTACGTCGCGCAGAAGCGCAAGATCACCGATGGTGACAAGCTCGCCGGCCGTCACGGCAACAAGGGCGTCATCTCGAAGATCCTCCCGATCGAGGACATGCCGTTCCTGGAGGACGGCACCCCGGTCGACATCATCCTCAACCCGCTGGGTGTCCCGTCCCGAATGAACCCGGGACAGGTCCTGGAGATCCACCTCGGCTGGCTCGCCAGCCGCGGATGGGACGTCTCCGGCCTCGGTGACGAGTGGGCCCAGCGCCTGCAGGCCATCGGCGCAGACCAGGTCGCGCCCGGCACCAACGTCGCCACCCCCGTCTTCGACGGTGCGCGCGAGGACGAGATCTCCGGTCTCTTCGGAGCCACGATCCCGAACCGCGACGGCGACCGGCTGGTCCAGCCCTCCGGCAAGGCCCAGCTGTTCGACGGCCGCTCCGGCGAGCCGTTCCCGGACCCGGTCTCGGTCGGGTTCATGTACATCCTCAAGCTGCACCACCTGGTCGACGACAAGCTCCACGCGCGCTCGACCGGCCCGTACTCCATGATCACGCAGCAGCCGCTGGGTGGTAAGGCGCAGTTCGGTGGGCAGCGATTCGGTGAGATGGAGGTGTGGGCCCTTGAGGCTTACGGCGCCGCATACGCCCTCCAGGAACTGCTGACGATCAAGTCCGACGACGTCACCGGCCGCGTGAAGGTCTACGAGGCGATCGTCAAGGGCGAGAACATCCCCGAGCCGGGCATTCCCGAGTCCTTCAAGGTGCTCATCAAGGAAATGCAGTCGCTCTGCCTCAACGTGGAGGTGCTGTCCTCGGACGGCATGTCCATCGAGATGCGCGACACGGACGAGGACGTCTTCCGCGCGGCGGAGGAGCTCGGTATCGACCTGTCCCGGCGCGAGCCGAGCAGCGTCGAAGAGGTCTGACGGGTTGCCCGGCCGGATCCCCGTGATCCGGCCGGCTCTCCCCGGACCCGTTCAGACCATTGCTGAAGTGCCCCGATTTCTCGCGTGAAGCGAGGGGGCTCGAACCCCCGAAAGAGGGATTGACGACAAGTGCTCGACGTCAACTTCTTCGACGAGCTGCGGATCGGCCTTGCCACCGCGGACGACATCCGGACCTGGTCCCACGGCGAAGTGAAGAAGCCGGAGACCATCAACTACCGCACGCTCAAGCCCGAAAAGGACGGACTCTTCTGCGAGAAGATCTTCGGTCCGACCCGGGACTGGGAGTGCTACTGCGGCAAGTACAAGCGTGTCCGCTTCAAGGGCATCATCTGTGAGCGCTGTGGCGTCGAGGTCACGCGCGCCAAGGTGCGCCGTGAGCGCATGGGACACATCGAGCTTGCCGCTCCCGTCACCCACATCTGGTACTTCAAGGGCGTCCCGTCGCGCCTCGGATACCTGCTGGACCTCGCGCCGAAGGACCTCGAGAAGGTCATCTACTTCGCCGCGTACATGATCACGTTCGTCGACGAGGAGCGCCGTACCCGCGACCTCCCGTCGCTGGAGGCGCACGTCTCCGTCGAGCGCCAGCAGATCGAGAACCGCCGCGACTCGGACCTCGAGAACCGCGCCAAGAAGCTCGAGACCGACCTGGCCGAGCTCGAGGCCGAGGGTGCCAAGGCCGACGTGCGCCGCAAGGTGCGCGAAGGTGCCGAGCGTGAGATGAAGCAGCTGCGCGACCGTGCGCAGCGCGAGATCGACCGTCTCGACGAGGTGTGGAGCCGCTTCAAGAACCTCAAGGTCCAGGACCTCGAGGGCGACGAGCTGCTCTACCGCGAGCTGCGTGACCGCTTCGGCACGTACTTCGACGGCTGCATGGGCGCCGCCGCGCTGCAGAAGCGCCTGGAGTCCTTCGACCTCGACGAGGAGGCCGAGCGCCTCCGCGAGATCATCCGCACCGGCAAGGGCCAGAAGAAGACCCGTGCGCTCAAGCGCCTCAAGGTCGTCTCCGCGTTCCTGCAGACCAGCAACAAGCCCAAGGGCATGGTGCTCGACTGCGTGCCGGTCATCCCGCCGGACCTGCGTCCGATGGTGCAGCTGGACGGTGGCCGCTTCGCGACCTCCGACCTGAACGACCTGTACCGCCGCGTGATCAACCGCAACAACCGCCTGAAGCGGCTTCTCGACCTCGGCGCGCCCGAGATCATCGTGAACAACGAGAAGCGCATGCTCCAGGAGGCCGTGGACGCCCTCTTCGACAACGGTCGTCGTGGTCGCCCGGTCACCGGTCCCGGTAACCGGCCCCTGAAGTCCCTCAGCGACATGCTGAAGGGCAAGCAGGGTCGTTTCCGTCAGAACCTCCTCGGCAAGCGCGTGGACTACTCGGCGCGTTCCGTGATCGTCGTCGGTCCGCAGCTCAAGCTGCACCAGTGCGGTCTGCCGAAGGCGATGGCACTGGAGCTCTTCAAGCCGTTCGTGATGAAGCGCCTGGTGGACCTGAACCACGCGCAGAACATCAAGTCGGCCAAGCGCATGGTCGAGCGTGGCCGCACCGTCGTGTACGACGTCCTCGAAGAGGTCATCGCCGAGCACCCGGTGCTGCTGAACCGTGCGCCCACCCTGCACCGCCTCGGCATCCAGGCCTTCGAGCCGCAGCTGGTCGAGGGCAAGGCCATCCAGATCCACCCGCTCGTCTGCACCGCGTTCAACGCGGACTTCGACGGTGACCAGATGGCCGTGCACCTGCCGCTCTCCGCGGAGGCGCAGGCCGAGGCCCGCATCCTGATGCTGTCCTCGAACAACATCCTGAAGCCGGCCGACGGTCGTCCCGTCACCATGCCGACCCAGGACATGGTGCTGGGCCTCTTCTTCCTCACCACGGACGAAGAGGGCCGCAACGTCAAGGGCACGGACCGCGCGTTCGGCTCCACGGCCGAGGCCACCATGGCCTTCGACGCCCGCGAGCTGTCGCTCCAGGCGAAGGTCGACATCCGCTTCCCGGTGGGCACCATGCCCCCGCGTGGCTGGGTGCCGCCGGTTGCCGAGGAGGGCGAGCCCGAGTACCAGCCGGGTGACACCTTCCGTCTGCGTACGAGCCTGGGCCGCGCGCTCTTCAACGAGCTGCTGCCCGAGGACTACCCGTTCGTCGACTACTCGGTGGGCAAGAAGCAGCTCTCCGAGATCGTCAACGACCTGGCCGAGCGCTACCCCAAGGTCATCGTGGCGGCGACGCTCGACAACCTGAAGGCGGCCGGTTTCCACTGGGCGACCCGCTCCGGTGTGACCGTGGCCATCTCCGACGTCGTCGTGCCCGAGGCCAAGAAGGCCATCGTCAAGGGCTACGAGGAGCAGGACGAGAAGGTCCAGAAGCAGTACGAGCGCGGTCTCATCACCAAGGACGAGCGCACGCAGGAGCTCATCGCGATCTGGACCAAGGCGACCAACGAGGTTGCCGAGGCGATGAACGCGAACTTCCCGAAGACGAACCCCATCTTCATGATGGTCGACTCGGGTGCCCGAGGAAACATGATGCAGATGCGTCAGATCGCGGGTATGCGTGGTCTGGTGTCGAACGCCAAGAACGAGACGATCCCTCGTCCCATCAAGGCGTCCTTCCGCGAGGGCCTCACCGTTCTGGAGTACTTCATCTCCACGCACGGTGCCCGTAAGGGTCTGGCGGACACCGCCCTGCGTACCGCCGACTCGGGTTACCTGACCCGTCGTCTGGTGGACGTCTCGCAGGACGTGATCATCCGCGAGGAGGACTGTGGCACCGACCGCGGCCTCAAGCTGAAGATCGCCGTCAAGGGTGCGGACGGTGTCCTGCGCAAGACGGACGACGTCGAGACCTCGGTCTACGCCCGCATGCTCGCCGAGGACGTCGTCGTCGACGGCAAGGTCATCGCGCCGGCCAACGTCGACCTCGGTGACGTCCTGATCGACGCCCTGGTGGGCGCCGGCGTCGAGGAGGTCAAGACCCGCTCGGTCCTGACCTGTGAGTCCGCGGTCGGCACCTGTGCCTTCTGCTACGGACGCTCGCTCGCCACCGGCAAGCTGGTCGACATCGGTGAGGCGGTCGGCATCATCGCCGCCCAGTCCATCGGTGAGCCCGGTACCCAGCTGACGATGCGTACCTTCCACACCGGTGGTGTGGCCGGTGACGACATCACGCAGGGTCTGCCCCGTGTCGTCGAGCTCTTCGAGGCGCGTACCCCCAAGGGTGTCGCCCCGATCTCGGAGGCCAAGGGCCGGGTCCGCATCGAGGAGACCGAGAAGACCAAGAAGCTCGTCGTCACCCCGGACGACGGCAGCGAGGAGACGGCGTTCCCGATCTCCAAGCGTGCCCGTCTCCTGGTCGGCGAGGGCGACGCGGTCGAGGTGGGCCAGAAGCTCACCGTCGGTGCCACGAACCCGCACGACGTGCTGCGGATCCTCGGTCAGCGCGCGGTCCAGGTCCACCTGGTCGGCGAGGTCCAGAAGGTCTACAACTCGCAGGGTGTGTCGATCCACGACAAGCACATCGAGATCATCATCCGGCAGATGCTGCGCCGTGTGACGATCATCGAGTCCGGCGACGCGGAACTGCTGCCGGGCGAGCTCGTCGAGCGCTCGAAGTTCGAGACCGAGAACCGTCGTGTGGTCACCGAGGGCGGTCACCCCGCCTCCGGCCGTCCGCAGCTGATGGGTATCACCAAGGCCTCGCTCGCCACCGAGTCGTGGCTGTCGGCGGCGTCCTTCCAGGAGACGACCAGGGTCCTGACCGACGCGGCGATCAACGCCAAGTCGGACTCCCTGATCGGCCTCAAGGAGAACGTCATCATCGGTAAGCTCATCCCGGCCGGTACGGGTCTGTCCCGCTACCGCAACATCCGGGTCGAGCCGACCGAGGAGGCCAAGGCCGCGATGTACTCGGCCGTCGGCTACGACGACATCGACTACTCGCCGTTCGGCACGGGCTCCGGCCAGGCCGTTCCGCTGGAGGACTACGACTACGGTCCGTACAACCAGTAGAAGCGCGTGAGAAGGGCGCCCACCCCGTGTGCAACGGGGTGGGCGCCCTTCTGCGTGCCCGGGGGCCGGTTCGTGAGGTCGGTCACCCGGGGTGACCGGTCCCGGGCCGGCCGCTTCCGGGGCGCGGCCGCCCGCCCGGCCACCGCCGGGTCGTTTATGCTGGTGGGAGGCACAGTGCCGGTTCCGGAGGCGGCGTGGCCCGGGTGTGTCGCGTCCGGTCGCGCGGGGCGACGGGTGGTACGGGCCCGGGGTGGACGGCATTTGTTTTGACCCAGCTCCGTGAGGTAGGTACGCTCAAGCCTTGTGCCTGGGGTGTGCCTGGGCTCGCGTGCGTGTCCTCTGCCGCACGGCGAGTCCGTAAGTGGCCACCGCAATCTGTGTTCTTCCTGCCTCATCGCAGGGGCGTGCAGTATTCGACACACCCGACCGCGTGGGTCGGAGAGTGTTCCAGGTTAGTTTCACGAACGGCACACAGAAACCGGAGAAGTAGTGCCTACGATCCAGCAGCTGGTCCGGAAGGGCCGGCAGGACAAGGTCGAGAAGAACAAGACGCCCGCGCTCGAGGGTTCGCCCCAGCGTCGTGGTGTCTGCACGCGTGTGTTCACGACCACCCCGAAGAAGCCGAACTCGGCGCTCCGTAAGGTCGCGCGTGTGCGTCTGACCTCCGGTATCGAGGTCACGGCCTACATCCCGGGTGAGGGGCACAACCTGCAGGAGCACTCCATCGTGCTCGTGCGTGGTGGCCGTGTGAAGGACCTGCCGGGTGTTCGTTACAAGATCATCCGCGGCTCGCTCGACACCCAGGGTGTCAAGAACCGCAAGCAGGCCCGCAGCCGCTACGGCGCCAAGAAGGAGAAGTAAGAATGCCTCGTAAGGGCCCCGCCCCGAAGCGCCCGGTCATCATCGACCCGGTCTACAGCTCTCCTCTTGTCACCTCGCTGATCAACAAGATCCTGCTCGACGGCAAGCGTTCCACCGCCGAGCGGATCGTGTACGGCGCCATGGAAGGCCTCCGCGAGAAGACCGGCGCTGACCCGGTCATCACGCTGAAGCGCGCGCTTGAGAACGTCAAGCCCTCGCTCGAGGTCAAGTCCCGCCGTGTCGGTGGCGCCACCTACCAGGTGCCGATCGAGGTCAAGCCCGGTCGCGCCGCCACCCTCGCTCTGCGCTGGGTCGTCGGTTACTCCCGCGCCCGCCGCGAGAAGACCATGACCGAGCGCCTCATGAACGAGCTGCTCGACGCCTCCAACGGTCTTGGCGCTGCCGTCAAGAAGCGCGAGGACACCCACAAGATGGCCGAGTCCAACAAGGCCTTCGCGCACTACCGCTGGTAGTCGCTCACCCCATCGAGACCGAGAGAAGATTGAGCCTTATGGCCACCACTTCGCTTGACCTGGCCAAGGTCCGCAACATCGGGATCATGGCCCACATCGACGCGGGCAAGACGACCACCACCGAGCGGATCCTCTTCTACACCGGCGTTTCGTACAAGATCGGTGAAGTCCACGACGGCGCTGCCACGATGGACTGGATGGAGCAGGAGCAGGAGCGCGGCATCACGATCACGTCCGCCGCGACGACCTGTCACTGGCCGCTCAATGATGTTGACCACACCATCAACATCATCGACACCCCGGGCCACGTGGACTTCACCGTCGAGGTGGAGCGTTCGCTCCGCGTCCTCGACGGCGCCGTCACCGTGTTCGACGGTGTGGCCGGCGTCGAGCCCCAGTCCGAGACCGTGTGGCGTCAGGCGGACCGCTACGGCGTTCCGCGCATCTGCTTCGTCAACAAGCTCGACCGTACGGGCGCCGAGTTCCACCGTTGTGTCGACATGATCGTCGACCGCCTCGGTGCGGTTCCGCTCGTCATGCAGCTCCCCATCGGTGCCGAAGCCGACTTCAAGGGCGTCGTCGACCTCGTGTCGATGAAGGCCTTCGTGTGGCCCGAAGAGGCTGCCAAGGGCGAGATGTACAACACCGTCGAGATCCCGGACACGCACAAGGAGGCCGCCGAGGAATGGCGCGGCAAGCTCCTTGAGGCCGTGGCCGAGAACGACGAGGAGATGATGGAGCTGTACCTCGAGGGCAACGAGCCCACCGAGGAGCAGCTGCACGAGGCGATCCGCCGGATCACCCTCGCGTCGAAGGGCTCGGCCGACTCCGTCACCGTGACCCCCGTCTTCTGTGGCACCGCGTTCAAGAACAAGGGCGTCCAGCCCCTGCTCGACGCGGTCGTCCGCTACCTGCCTTCCCCCCTGGACGTCGAGGCCATCGAGGGCCACGACGTCAAGGACCCGGAGCTGGTCATCAAGCGCAAGCCTTCGGACGACGAGCCGTTCTCCGGCCTCGCGTTCAAGATCGCGAGTGACCCGCACCTCGGCAAGCTCACCTTCGTCCGGATCTACTCCGGTCGCCTCGAGGCCGGCACCGCGGTGCTGAACTCGGTCAAGGGCAAGAAGGAGCGCATCGGCAAGATCTACCGCATGCACGCGAACAAGCGTGAGGAGATCGCGTCGGTGGGCGCCGGTGACATCGTCGCCGTCATGGGCCTGAAGCAGACCACCACGGGTGAGACGCTGTCCGACGACAAGAACCCGGTGATCCTGGAGTCCATGGACTTCCCGGCGCCGGTCATTCAGGTCGCCATCGAGCCCAAGTCCAAGGGTGACCAGGAGAAGCTGGGTGTCGCCATCCAGCGCCTCTCGGAGGAGGACCCCTCCTTCCAGGTGCACTCGGACGAGGAGACCGGCCAGACCATCATCGGTGGTATGGGCGAGCTTCACCTCGAGGTGCTCGTCGACCGCATGAAGCGCGAATTCCGCGTCGAGGCGAACGTCGGCAAGCCCCAGGTCGCTTACCGCGAGACGATCCGCAAGACCGTCGAGCGCATCGACTACACGCACAAGAAGCAGACTGGTGGTACCGGCCAGTTCGCGAAGGTGCAGATCGCCCTCGAGCCCATCGAGGGTGGCGACGCCTCCTACGAGTTCGTCAACAAGGTCACCGGTGGCCGCATCCCCCGTGAGTACATTCCCTCGGTGGACGCGGGTGCTCAGGAAGCCATGCAGTTCGGCATCCTGGCCGGTTACGAGATGGTCGGCGTCCGCGTCACCCTTCTCGACGGTGGTTACCACGAGGTCGACTCCTCGGAGCTCGCCTTCAAGATCGCCGGTTCGCAGGCGTTCAAGGAGGGTGCCCGCAAGGCGTCCCCCGTGCTCCTCGAGCCGATGATGGCCGTCGAGGTCACCACGCCCGAGGACTACATGGGCGATGTCATCGGCGACCTCAACTCCCGCCGTGGCCAGATCCAGGCCATGGAGGAGCGCAGCGGCGCTCGCGTCGTGAAGGGCCTCGTGCCTCTCTCGGAGATGTTCGGCTACGTCGGAGACCTCCGCAGCAAGACCTCGGGTCGCGCAAGCTACTCGATGCAGTTCGACTCCTACGCCGAGGTTCCGCGGAACGTCGCCGAGGAGATCATCGCGAAGGCCAAGGGCGAGTAACTCTTCCGAGCTCACGCTTTAGGCTTGTCACCGGAGCCCGGTCGGGCATTCGTCGCAGCGCGTAAGCAGCGTGGCGAATGCCCCCGGCACCGGCATTCCAGCAAAGATCACCTGGCGCCGATGAAGCAAGGCGTACAGAACCACTCAGGAGGACCCCAGTGGCGAAGGCAAAGTTCGAGCGGACTAAGCCGCACGTCAACATCGGCACCATCGGTCACATCGACCACGGTAAGACGACCCTCACGGCCGCCATTACCAAGGTGCTGCACGACGCGTACCCGGACCTGAACGAGGCCTCGGCCTTCGACCAGATCGACAAGGCTCCTGAGGAGCGCCAGCGCGGTATCACGATCTCGATCGCGCACGTCGAGTACCAGACGGAGTCGCGTCACTACGCGCACGTCGACTGCCCGGGTCACGCCGACTACATCAAGAACATGATCACGGGTGCGGCGCAGATGGACGGCGCCATCCTCGTGGTCGCGGCCACCGACGGCCCGATGCCGCAGACCAAGGAGCACGTGCTCCTGGCCCGCCAGGTAGGCGTGCCGTACATCGTTGTCGCGCTGAACAAGGCCGACATGGTGGACGACGAGGAGATCCTGGAGCTCGTCGAGCTCGAGGTTCGTGAGCTCCTCTCCGAGTACGAGTTCCCGGGCGACGACGTTCCCGTCGTCAAGGTCTCGGCGCTCAAGGCTCTCGAGGGCGACAAGGAGTGGGGCCAGTCGGTCCTGAACCTGATGGCCGCCGTCGACGAGGCCATCCCGCAGCCCGAGCGTGACGTCGAGAAGCCGTTCCTCATGCCCATCGAGGACGTCTTCACGATCACCGGTCGCGGTACGGTCGTCACCGGCCGCATCGAGCGTGGTGTCCTGAAGGTCAACGAGACCGTCGACATCGTCGGTATCAAGACCGAGAAGACCACCACCACGGTCACCGGCATCGAGATGTTCCGCAAGCTGCTCGACGAGGGCCAGGCCGGTGAGAACGTCGGTCTGCTCCTCCGTGGCATCAAGCGCGAGGACGTCGAGCGCGGCCAGGTCATCATCAAGCCGGGTTCGGTCACGCCGCACACCGAGTTCCAGGCCCAGGCCTACATCCTGTCGAAGGACGAGGGTGGCCGTCACACCCCGTTCTTCAACAACTACCGCCCGCAGTTCTACTTCCGTACCACGGACGTGACGGGCGTTGTGACCCTTCCCGAGGGCACCGAGATGGTCATGCCGGGTGACAACACCCTCATGGACGTCGCGCTGATCCAGCCGGTCGCCATGGAAGAGGGCCTGAAGTTCGCCATCCGTGAGGGTGGCCGGACCGTGGGCGCCGGCCAGGTCACCAAGATCATCAAGTAATCACTTGATCGTCTGACCTGGTAGCTCCGCACAGAGCACCAGAAGGGCCCCGCACTTCTCGCGAGAGAGGTGCGGGGCCCTTCGCCGTGCGCGGTGCGGGGCCGCTCAGGTGCTGTCGTACCGCGGCGGGTCCGAGGGCCGGCGGGGCCTGATCAGGGCAGCAGGCAGGCGCTGGGGCAGTAGCCCGCCGCCCGCTTGAAAGCCGCCTGGGTGCCGGCTCCGGCGACGCCGTCGATCGGCCCCGTGTAGCCGTAGAACTGCTTGAGGTAGCGCTGCAGGGCCCTGATCGTGTCGGGGCCGACGATCCCGTCGATCGGGTCCGTGTATCCGTGGTTCGCCTTGAGGAAGCGCTGCATCGCCTTCCAGCTCTCCGGGCCGAGCTGCCCGTCGATGCCGCCGCTGTAGAGCCAGCGAGCAGCCAGTGCGCGCTGGACGTTCGCGGCCTGCGTCGTGCTCAGGCCGAGGTTGACGGTCGCGAGCACGCCGGCCTCGGCGCTCGCCACCGCCGGGGTGCTCTGTGCGGGTGCCGCGAAGCCGGCTCCGGCTCCGACGAGGCTGCCGGCGGCGATCCCGGCGACCGTGGTGAGGCTGACGAGCGTCCTTGCCATGGCCCTCTGTCGCATGTGTTCCCCCATGAGGTTGTGGAGCGGCTCGCCGTCCCACGGGCCCTCAGTCGCCGGGCCGTGCGCCGGTTGCCGCTCGTCGGTGCGGCGGGGGTCACGCCCCCGGCCGCGTCGTCCCCGAGCATCGCCCGACCCGGGCGCGGGCAGCCAGGCTGTTGGGCTCACGCGCAAAGGTCCTGGCGGCGAGGGGGAAGCGCTTGCACCGGGCGTTCTCGCGCCGGGGGAGCACGCGATGTCAGGCCGGCCGTGCGGGGTGGTTCGCCCAGGCGGGGAGCGTCACGTGATCGTCACCGTTGGCCTCGCACTCTTGTCCGTGTGCGCGCGGCGGCGTGAACTGGTGGCGGCAGAGTCGTGTGGGGGAGTGGAACAGAACAGTGAGCACCAGAACTCCGGCAGGAGAGCCGTCCGAGCGCCCGGACGAGGGGGGTGCCGTCTCCGACGAACAGTGGGAGGCATTCCTCCGGGAGGCCGGGAGCGGTGGAGGCGACGTCCCGAAGGAGCCCTCGGCCCGTGCCCGCATGGTCACCGCGCGTCTGCGGGCGCTGGACGAGGAGGCTGCCGCGAGCAGGCGGCGCCCGGGCCGGAGGAACAAGCCGGCCGAGGCGTGGCAGCCAGACGGGTGGCGCACCGGCCCCTCCGGGCAGCCGAGCAGCCGGACCAGGAAGCGCAAGCGTCTCGCCGGGGCCCTGGGGATCGTCCTGGTCGCGGCAGCTCTCGTGGTCACCATGCGGCCGAGCCTGCTGACCGACCACCTGCCCGGAGGGGGCGACTCCGTTGACGCGGCGCCGCTGCCGGCCGAGACCGCGCCGCCGACCGCCGCGCCTGCCGCCGGGGCCGATGTGGAGAGGCCGACGCCCGAGCAGCCTTTCCTGGGCTCGCCCGCGCTCCGCTGGGCGGACGGGGCGGCAGGGATCGAGATCCCGGAGGCCGAGGCGGTGGGAGGGATGAGCAAGGGCGAGGTCGAACAGGCCCTGCGGGCCACCCGGCGGTTGCTCGTGTCCGCGAACCTCGACCCGGCGACCCTGCGTGGTGAGCGGCCGGCGGAGGCGCTGGACCTGATCGACCCCTTGCAGGAGGGGGAGCGCGACCGGCTGGAGCGGTCACTCGCGGAGCCCGGCGAGGAACTGGATCCGCTGATGCTGTTCAGCCGGTTCGACCCGGACGAGATCCAGCTGGTGGGGGACGTCGTCAAGACGCGCGGGCGGATGTCCTTCGAAGCGGGCCCTGCCGGATCCGTGGAGGTGCACGCCGACTACACCTTCGTGTACCCGCTGGTGCGGGCTGGAGGGGACGAGGTGGCCCGCACGATCGTGCGGCGGAAGCTCACGACGGCGCTGCACGACCCGGAGCGGTTCGTGGCCACGCCGGGCAAGCTCTCCGTCGTCAGCTCGCAGCAGAACGTCGGCAACACCGACTGCGCGCTGAACGACGGATTCCTGCACCCGTCCTTCCCGAGCGACAGGAAGGACCCCAGCCCCGCCGGGCCCGACGTGGACCCCTACGACCGCAGGGAGTGGCAGCCCGACGGGTCCTGCGGCACGGTCACGCGTACGTGAGGGTGGCTCCGGCCCGTCACCCCTCGGTGAAGATCTCCTCGACGGAGGTGGCGGTGACGGCGCGGCTGAACCAGTGGTCCAGGAGTTCGGCGTCGTCGCAGCCGGTGATCTTTTGGCGGGCCTCGGGGGGTACGTCGACGCCGCGCAGTTCGAGCATCCTGAGCAGGCTCCTGGCCTGGCCCCTGGCTTGGCCCTTGGCTTCGCCTTCGGCTCGGATCTCTTCGGAGAGCGGTGAAGTGTAGAAAGAGAGGTCCACGGCCACCAGGTCCTCCACTGTTGTGCGGCCGGGCGGTTGCCCAGGCCTTGAGCGGTGAGTTCGACGAGGGGGTTGGCGATTGTCTCCGGTGTGTCCCGCAGCGCGGTGGACAGCGATTTCAGTATGGCACCGACGTCCGGATTGTCGGCGTGTGTGATGGCGGACAGGGCAGCCAGCGGGAGGTCCTTGCGGGCCTGCGCCACATCCGTGATGAACGGGATGTTGTGGGGTCCCGCGACCAGCGGGTGCAGGGTGAGCACGAGCCACTGGGCCGCACCGAGCCGCACGGGGCGGGACGCCCATTCGGCGGTGGCCCGGTCCTGGCAGACCACCAGAAGCGTGGTCGGCAGCCCGTACTTCGCCAGCAGGTACGAGAAGTAGTAGGCCCAGCTCGCGTGCTTGTCGGGGTCCTTCCTGCCTTGAGCCTCGACGGCGAGCAGAAAGGGCCCCTGGTGTTCCGTTTCGATGCGCAGCAGGGTGTCGACCCGGCGTTCGAGTGGCTGATTCTCCGTGAGGTCGTTGGAGAGGACCTCGGTCCTGGTGGACTCGGGGAAGGCGAGGCCGAGCAGGTCGGAGACCCGGGAGAAGAGTCCCGGGTACTCCTGGAAGATGCGGTGCATCGCCTCGTGGGGCGCGTTGGCCATACGGATCCGTTCGAGAGCGAGGGCCGCCACCAGGTCAGGCGGCGGTGTGGACGCCGGTCCGGCAGCCCCGGCACCGGCCGGGGTGGCGGGAGCGGAAGGCGCGGTCGCAGAGGTCGCAGTTCTGGAGCGGGATGACGATCCTGCCGGGAAGCTGCGGGGGTGCGAGGTCCTGGGCACCGGGCAGAGGCGGCGGCAGCAGGGCGGTGATCCGGTGCCGCAGGAGCTTGGCCGGGTGCTTCAGCGGCACGGGCAGGTCGGTCGTCAGGGCCTGGCAGACCGTGTCCGGGTGGGCTTCACGCTCCAGCCAGGTGACGACACCGGGGGTGAGTGTCTCGATGTCCCTTTCGGACAGGGTGAGTTGGGGCGTCAGGCGCCGCAGGTCCGCGAGGAGCGCCGAGGCCGACCGGTGGAGTTCGGGATCGGCTGCCTGAGGCCGGGGCAGGGGCTGCGGAGGCGCGGTTCGTGCGGTGGGGGCCGGGAGGAGGACGGGCAGCGGGTCGGGGGCAGGTGGCCGCTCCGGCGCGGGCCCGTGCGCCACCGGCGCTGCGTTCGGCGCCGGTGGCGGGGGCGACGGAGACACCGGAGGCGCCATCGGCCCAGGCGCGGGTGGCGGCGCGATCGGCGGTACATGGGTGGTCCGCTGACCTGACCTGGGGCGGGGGATCGAGACCGCGGGTGTTTCGGCGCCCGGCTGGTTGTAGGAGACGGTCCGGGTGACGATGCGGCCGTCGGCCAGGCGTACGCGGCTACGGCGCAGGTAGCCCGTCGCCTCCAGCTCGCGCAGGGCAGCCGCGATCCGGGCCTCGCTCTCCGGGAAGCGCGCGGCGAGATGCCGGATGCCGATCTTCGCCCCGTCCGGCAGCGACTGGATGTGCACGGCGAGCCCGATCGCCAGCAGCGAGAGCGTGCGGTGCCGGGCGAGGTGGTTGCCGACGACGGTGAAGGCCGCAGTGTGCCGGACGGTGACGTGGGTGACGCCGGAGGACGGCGGGCGGCCCCCGGACTCGGGGGACGGGGCGCACGGGGGCGCGCTAACCTGCTGGGTATCCATCGGGAAGCCTCGTACTTCCTCGGTGGTCAGGCCCTCGATCGGGATTCGCAGTCCCGGCCGGGGGCCGTCGCATGTCTGTGGTTGTCGCCGCGAGCATATGCCCGGCAACCCACCTCAAATCCAGCCCAGTTGCCATATGTCACCCGCGCGAGTGACCGGGGCCGGGGTGGGTCGGGTTGGGGTGGGGAGGGTTCTTCCTTCTCGTACTCACAAGCTTTTGATGCCGTGGGCCACCGGGTCGCGGCCCACCGCGACCCGGTGGGTGCGGTCACCACCTGAGGTCGAGCTCCGCCCAGACGGTCTTACGGGGGAAGGGCCCCGGGGCCACGCCCCAGCGGTCGGCGAGCGCCTCCACGATCAGCAGCCCGCGTCCTGTCTCCGTGCGCGGGTCCGGGGTGACCGTGTGCGGCAGCCGGTCGCCCAGGGCGTCGGTGACCTCGATGCGCAGGGGCCCGTCCTGGTGGACCGCCAGGCCCAGCCGGAAGTCCCGTCCCGGCACCCGGCCGTGGAGTACGGCGTTCGCGGCCAGCTCGGCGACGATCTGCGCGGCAGTCCCCGAGGGCAGACCCCAGGTGCTCAGGTGGGCCACGGTCAGCAGGCGGGCGAGCCGCGCCCCTCGCCTGGTGGGGGAGAGCAGCACGGTGACCTCCCGCACGGGAGCGGAAGATCCGGTTCGGGTGATTTCTGGACTCATGTCACTCAGCGTGGCCATTCGGTGGCTACTCTCGGAAGGAGTGACGCCCGTGCGGAGATTGCTTGTCCGGCTCAGGCCCGGGTCGGTCCGGCCTGTACGCCGCGCACCGGCGCCGGGCCCTGTCGCGGACGAAGCGCGGGGATGAGGCAGGCGGGAGGAGGGGCGGATGGGCGCGGACAGCGGCGGTGCGGGGCGGCCGGGGCGTGCGGCGGAGAGTGCGGACGGCGGTCGCTGGGAGGCCGACCCGGAGGACGATTCCGGTGCGGTGATGAAGGCCGTGGGCCGGCAGGTCAAGCTCTGGCGGGAAGCGGCGGGCCTCCGGCAGGCGGAGCTGGGCGCCGCCATCGGGTACAGCGAGGAGATGGTCTCCTGCGTCGAACGCGGCCGGCGCGCGCCGAAGCCCGAGTTCCTGGACGGCGCGGACCGGGTCCTCGAAGCGGGCGGGAAGATCGCCGCCATGAAGGGGGACGTCGCCGAGGCCCGCTACCCGAAGAAGGTCCGGGACCTGGCCAGGGTGGAGCGGGAGGCGGTCGAGCTCGGCGCCTACGGCAACCACAACATCCACGGGCTGCTACAGACCGAGGAGTACGCCCGAGCCCTGTTCGAGATGCGTCGGCCGGCGCTCTCGCCGGACGACCTCGACCGCTTCGTGTCCGCCCGGCTGGCCCGCCAGGAGATCTTCACGCGAACGCCCCTGGTGACGCTCACCTTCGTCCAGGAGGAAGTCACCCTGCTGCGCCCGCTCGGTGGCCGGGCGGTGCTGCGCCGCCAGCTCGAACACCTGCTGGCGATGGCCCAGTTGAGACACGTCGAGTTCCAGGTGATGCCGACGGACCGGGACGACCACGCGGGGATGGGCGGCGAGGTCCAGCTGCTGAAGCTGAAAGAGGGCACAACGGTCGGCTTCTCGGAGGCCCAGCTCA
Organism: Streptomyces argenteolus; assembly: GCF_042902585.1. GTDB lineage: Bacteria > Actinomycetota > Actinomycetes > Streptomycetales > Streptomycetaceae > Streptomyces > Streptomyces argenteolus. The sequence continues at coordinate 1,084,853 of NZ_JBIBEG010000001.1, read as the reverse complement.
CCACCCGCACGGTCCTCGACCCCAAAGAGGTCCATCTCCTCGAACTCCGGTATGGAATCATCCGGTCGCAGGCTCTCAGCCCACGGGAGTCGCTGGCCTTCGTCGAGAAAGCGCTGGGTGAGACATGAGTCTCCTGTCCGCCGGACATCGTTCCGAGTCCGAATGGTTCAAGAGCAGCTACAGCGGCAGCAACAACAACGACTGCGTCGAGGTCGCCATGTCCCCCCGGGCCGTCCGTGTGCGCGACTCCAAGAACGTGCCGGGTCCTGTGATCGGCGTGTCCGCGCCCGCCTGGGACCGCTTCCTGGAGTACGCCACGGAGCGCTGACCTCTCGGACCGGGCTCAGGACCCTGCGCCGGGCGGCCGGACCATGTACACGTCCACCGGATCCTCCCGCTCCAGGGCGAAGCCGTGGCGCTCGTAGAGACCGCGGGCGGGGCTGCCCTGGAGGACGTTCAGCCGGATCGGCACGCCCCGGGCGTCGGTGCGGGCCAGGAGGCCGGTCAGGACGGCGGTGCCGATGCCCCGGCCCTGGAGCTCCGGGGCGAGGTAGAAGTGCTCCAGCCAGCAGCCGTCCTCGGTCGGCCGCAGGGCGACGCACCCCGCGACAGCGCCGTCCGCCTCCACCATGGAGGTGTGCTCGGGCGTCCAGGCGTCACGCAGCCGCTGCCGCACCCGGTGCTCGTCGTACCGGCCCAGGCGTTCCAGGTCGGGGCGCATCGCCGCGGCCCGTATCTCGACCGCGGTCTCGACGTCCTCGGAGGTGGCCGGCCGCAGACTCCAGCCCTGGACGATGTTCGTGGACATGCCCGGATTCTGTCAGGCGTCCGTGAACAGGTCGTCGGCCGTGGTCGCGCTGAGCGCGCGCACCGTCCAGCGGCCGAGCAGGGCCATGTCGATACAGCCGCAGACGCGGTCGCGTAACTCGTCCGTGACGGCGATCCCACGCCGCTCCAGCACCGTCAGGACGCTCCGCGCCCAGTCCTCGGCCCGGGTGTCGGCGCAGTGGCCGCCCAGGGACTTCGCGCGGCAGGGCGAGGTGCCCGTGGGGGCCATGCCCTGCCAGGCCCGCGCGGCGGTCCCGGTGCCGAGGCCCAGCGCGGTGAGCTCTCCGAAGACGGTCGCCAGGTCCTTCTCCTCGGCCCCGCCCGCACCCCTCAGCGCTTCGGCCAGTGATGCCAGTACCGCCTCGGCCTCCGGCCCGGTGCCATGGGTCATCGCGGACAGTGCGGCCAGCGGGATGTCGCGGGCGGCCTGCGTCGGATCGGCCACCGCGGGGACGTTGTGCGGTCCCAGGACCAGAGGGTGGAAGGTGAGAGCCGCCCAGTGCGGCGGACCGAGGACGAGGGGCCGCTCCGCCCATCGCGCGGTGACCTCGTCAGGGCAGACGATCAGGAGGACGGGTGGCATGCGGTACGCGGCGAGGAGGTGCGCCAGCCGCGAGCGCCAGTAGCTGCGCCTCGCCGGGGACCTCGTCCCCGCGGTCTCCAGGACCAGGACGTAGCCGTCGCCCTCGGCCGGGGCCACCCGGAGCAGGATCTCGAAGCCCGGCGGTCCCACCGGGTCCGGCGTGCGCAGGCCGCTCGGGACGTGATCCGCCTGCGTGAGGCCCGTCGGCAGGAGAGCCGTGGTGACGGGGTCGGTAAAGGGGATGCCCAGCGTTCGCAGCGTTCTGGCGAAGACGGCCGGGTCGTCCTGGAGGACGCGGCGCATCGCCGCGTGCCATGAGCGGATCATGGACCGACGCTAGGGGCCGATGGCCCACGGCATATGCCATAGGGGGCGGAACCGCCCCTTCGCGTGACGCGGCGAACAGCAGGCCGATTGGCGGGCGGGGGCGGGGTGCGGGCCCGCGGGGCGCGCCCGCGTTTGACCGGTCCCTCGCAGGGGGTAAGATCCTCGACCCGATTGGCCAGGCCTGCGGGGCGTATGGCACACTAGCCAGGTTGCTCGGTTGAGTGTCAATGCTGCGCGCCTCCCGCCGGGAGGACCGGAAGCGAGTCCCACAGTACTCGTCGACCCCCAGGGTCGGACGTACGGGAATCTTCCGGGAAGTGCCAGTGGGGCGCTGACCAGGCACCCGGTGGGGTTTCGCCCCCGGCAGCGCGGTTTCGGCCCGCACCCCCTTGGTTGGGAAATCCTTCGGGACTTCTTCGTAGAGGGGATGCGACACGCCCGACCGCGTGGGTCGGAGGCGGAGGCTAAGAGAACTCCCGGGTTCCAGAGCGTTATGAGAGACAGGACTACTAGTAGCCATGGCGGGACAGAAGATCCGCATCCGGCTCAAGGCCTACGACCACGAGGTCATCGACTCCTCGGCGAAGAAGATCGTCGAGACGGTGACCCGCACTGGTGCGTCGGTCGCAGGCCCGGTGCCGCTGCCCACTGAGAAGAACGTGTACTGCGTCATCAAGTCGCCGCACAAGTACAAGGACTCGCGCGAGCACTTCGAGATGCGCACGCACAAGCGCCTCATCGACATCCTCGACCCCACGCCGAAGACGGTTGACTCGCTGATGCGTCTCGACCTGCCGGCGGGCGTCGACATCGAGATCAAGCTCTGAGGTGACGCGCGAGATGGCTAAGAACATTAAGGGCGTCCTGGGCGAGAAGCTCGGCATGACCCAGGTCTGGGACGAGAACAACCGGGTCGTGCCGGTGACCGTCGTCAAGGCCGGGCCCTGTGTCGTCACCCAGGTCCGCACCAACGACAGCGACGGCTACGAGTCGGTCCAGATCGCCTTCGGCGAGATCGACCCGCGCAAGGTGAACAAGCCCCTCAAGGGCCACTTCGCCAAGGCCGACGTGACCCCGCGCCGCCACCTGGTGGAGCTCCGCACCCCTGACGCCAGCGAGTACACGCTGGGCCAGGAGGTCACTGCCGAGGTGTTCGAGTCCGGCGTCAAGGTTGACGTCACGGGCAAGAGCAAGGGCAAGGGCTTCGCCGGTGTCATGAAGCGTCACAACTTCAAGGGCCTCGGCGCCGGCCACGGCGTCCAGCGCAAGCACCGTTCCCCCGGTTCGATCGGTGGCTGTGCCACCCCTGGGCGTGTCTTCAAGGGCATGCGCATGGCCGGTCGTATGGGTAACGAGCGCGTCACCACCCAGAACCTGACCATCCACGCGGTTGACGCGGAGAAGGGTCTGCTCCTCATCAAGGGCGCAGTCCCCGGTCCGAACGGCGGCCTCGTCCTGGTCCGTACCGCGGCCAAGGGGGCTTGAGGTAATGAGCACCATTGACATCCTTTCGCCGGCAGGCGACAAGGCCGGTACCGTCGAGCTCCCCGCGGAGATCTTCGACGCGAAGACCAGCGTTCCGCTGATCCACCAGGTCGTCGTCGCACAGCTGGCAGCTGCCCGTCAGGGCACGCACAAGACCAAGACCCGCGGCGAAGTCCGTGGTGGTGGGCGCAAGCCGTACCGCCAGAAGGGCACCGGCCGCGCGCGCCAGGGTTCGACCCGTGCGCCGCAGTTCGCCGGCGGTGGCGTCGTCCACGGCCCTCAGCCGCGTGACTACTCGCAGCGCACCCCGAAGAAGATGAAGGCCGCCGCCCTGCGCGGTGCCCTCTCGGACCGGGCGCGTCACTCCCGCATCCACGTCGTCACCGGCGTGGTCGAGGGTGGGATCTCCACCAAGGCCGCCAAGACGCTGTTCGGCAAGATCTCGGAGCGCAGCAACCTGCTCCTGGTCGTCGAGCGTGCCGACGAGGCCGCGTGGCTGTCCGCTCGCAACCTGCCCCAGGTGCACATCCTGGAGCCGGGCCAGCTGAACACGTACGACGTGATCGTCTCTGACGACGTGGTCTTCACCCAGGCCGCTTTCGAGTCCTTCGTGTCTGGCCCCCAGACCGCTGAGACCGAAGGGAGCGCCGCCTGATGAGTGAGGCGACCGTTACCAGCAAGACCTACTCGGACCCGCGCGACGTTCTCGTCAAGCCGGTTGTCTCCGAGAAGAGCTACGCGCTGCTCGACGAGAACAAGTACACGTTCATCGTCGCGCCCGGCTCCAACAAGACCCAGATCAAGCAGGCCGTGGAAGCGGTCTTCTCGGTCAAGGTCACCGGGGTCAACACGATCAACCGGCAGGGTAAGCGCAAGCGCACCAAGACCGGTTTCGGCAAGCGCGCCGACACGAAGCGCGCCATCGTGACCCTCGCCGAGGGCGACCGTATCGACATCTTCGGCGGCCCGACCTCCTGACGGAGGTCGAGTCGTCCGGAATCGGACGAGGACTGAGAAATGGGTATCCGCAAGTACAAGCCGACGACCCCGGGCCGTCGTGGCTCCAGCGTCGCCGACTTTGTCGAGATCACGCGGTCCACGCCGGAGAAGTCGCTGGTCCGCCCCCTGCACAGCAAGGGCGGCCGTAACAACGCCGGTCGTGTGACCGTTCGCCACCAGGGCGGTGGCCACAAGCGCGCCTACCGCGTGATCGACTTCCGTCGTCACGACAAGGACGGCGTGCCGGCCAAGGTCGCGCACATCGAGTACGACCCCAACCGCACCGCGCGCATCGCGCTGCTGCACTACGCGGACGGCGAGAAGCGTTACATCGTCGCCCCCCGTGGTCTGTCGCAGGGTGACCGCGTCGAGAACGGGCCGACCGCAGACATCAAGCCGGGCAACAACCTGGCGCTGCGCAACATCCCGGTCGGTACGACCATCCACGCCATCGAGCTGCGGCCCGGCGGCGGCGCGAAGTTCGCCCGTTCCGCGGGTGCCTCCGTGCAGCTGCTGGCGAAGGAGGGCACGATGGCCCACCTTCGTATGCCGTCCGGTGAGATCCGGCTGGTCGACGCCCGCTGCCGCGCCACGATCGGCGAGGTCGGCAACGCCGAGCAGTCGAACATCAACTGGGGCAAGGCCGGCCGTATGCGCTGGAAGGGCGTTCGCCCGACCGTCCGCGGTGTCGCGATGAACCCGGTTGACCACCCGCACGGTGGTGGTGAAGGCAAGACCTCCGGTGGACGTCACCCGGTCTCGCCGTGGGGTCAGAAGGAGGGTCGTACTCGCTCGCCGAAGAAGGCATCGAGCAAGTACATCGTCCGCCGCCGCAAGACGAACAAGAAGCGCTAGGAGCGGGTTTAGATGCCGCGCAGTCTCAAGAAGGGGCCCTTCGTCGACGGCCACCTCATCAAGAAGGTGGACGTACAGAACGAGGCAGGCACCAAGAACGTCATCAAGACCTGGTCCCGTCGCTCGATGATCGTCCCGGCCATGCTGGGTCACACCATCGCGGTGCACAACGGCAAGATCCACGTCCCGGTGTTCGTCACCGAGTCGATGGTCGGCCACAAGCTCGGCGAGTTCTCGCCGACTCGCACCTTCCGCGGCCACGTCAAGGACGACCGGAAGTCGAAGCGCCGCTAACCGCGGGGTGGAAACGACTATGACTTACACCGAAGGGACAACCATGGAAGCCAGGGCCCAGGCGCGGTACATCCGCGTCACGCCCATGAAGGCCCGCCGCGTGGTGGACCTCATCCGTGGCATGGATGCCACGGAGGCTCAGGCGGTCCTGCGTTTCGCCCCGCAGGCCGCGAGCGTGCCGGTTGGCAAGGTGCTGGACAGCGCCATCGCCAACGCTGCACACAACTACGACCACACCGACGCCTCTTCGCTGGTCATCAGCGAGGCGTACGTGGACGAGGGCCCGACCCTGAAGCGGTTCCGTCCGCGTGCCCAGGGCCGTGCCTACCGGATCCGTAAGCGGACCAGCCACATCACCGTGGTCGTCAGCAGCAAGGAAGGAACCCGGTAATGGGCCAGAAGGTAAACCCGCACGGGTTCCGGCTCGGCATCACCACGGACTTCAAGTCCCGTTGGTACGCCGACAAGCTGTACAAGGACTACGTCAAGGAAGACGTCGCCATTCGTCGCATGATGACGAAGGGCATGGAGCGGGCCGGCATCTCCAAGGTGGAGATCGAGCGCACCCGCGACCGCGTCCGCGTTGACATCCACACCGCCCGCCCGGGCATCGTCATCGGCCGCCGTGGCGCCGAGGCCGACCGCATCCGTGGCGAGCTGGAGAAGCTGACCGGCAAGCAGGTCCAGCTGAACATCCTCGAGGTCAAGAACCCCGAGGTGGACGCTCAGCTGGTGGCCCAGGCCGTCGCCGAGCAGCTCTCCTCCCGCGTCTCCTTCCGTCGTGCCATGCGTAAGAGCATGCAGAGCACGATGAAGGCCGGCGCCAAGGGCATCAAGATCCAGTGCGGTGGCCGCCTCGGCGGCGCCGAGATGTCCCGCTCGGAGTTCTACCGCGAGGGCCGCGTGCCCCTGCACACGCTCCGTGCGAACGTGGATTACGGCTTCTTCGAGGCCAAGACGACCTTCGGCCGCATCGGCGTGAAGGTCTGGATCTACAAGGGCGACGTCAAGAACATCGCCGAGGTCCGCGCCGAGAACGCAGCGGCTCGCGCCGGCAACCGTCCGGCTCGTGGCGGCGCTGACCGCCCGGCCGGCCGTGGTGGCCGTGGTGGCGAGCGTGGCGGTCGCGGCCGCAAGCCGCAGCAGTCCGCGCCGGCAGCGGAGGCCCCCAAGGCCGACGCTCCCGCCGCCGCTGCTCCGGCTGAGAGCACCGGAACGGAGGCCTGACCGAAATGCTGATCCCCCGTAGGGTCAAGCACCGCAAGCAGCACCACCCGAAGCGCAGCGGTATGTCCAAGGGTGGCACGCAGGTTGCGTTCGGCGAGTACGGCATCCAGGCGCTGTCCCCGGCGTATGTGACGAACCGTCAGATCGAGGCAGCTCGTATCGCGATGACCCGCCACATCAAGCGTGGCGGCAAGGTCTGGATCAACATCTACCCGGACCGTCCCCTGACGAAGAAGCCCGCCGAGACCCGCATGGGTTCCGGTAAGGGTTCTCCCGAGTGGTGGATCGCGAACGTCAAGCCCGGTCGGGTGATGTTCGAGCTGTCCTACCCGAACGAGAAGATTGCTCGTGAGGCGCTCACCCGCGCTGCTCACAAGCTTCCGATGAAGTGCCGGATCGTTCGGCGCGAGGCAGGTGAGTCGTGATGTCGGCCGGTACCAAGGCGTCCGAGCTGCGCGAGCTGGGCAACGAGGAGCTCCTCAACAAGCTCCGCGAGGCCAAGGAAGAGCTGTTCAACCTCCGCTTCCAGGCGGCGACGGGCCAGCTCGAGAACCACGGTCGGCTCAAGTCCGTCCGTAAGGACATCGCCCGGATCTACACCCTGATGCGCGAGCGCGAGCTGGGCATCGAGACGGTGGAGAGCGTCTGATGAGCGAGAAGACTGTGACTGAGACGAACACCGACCGCGGTTTCCGTAAGACCCGTGAGGGTCTGGTCGTCAGCGACAAGATGGACAAGACCGTCGTCGTCGCTGTCGAGGACCGCGTCAAGCACGCGCTGTACGGCAAGGTCATCCGCCGTACCAACAAGCTCAAGGCCCACGACGAGCAGAACGCTGCAGGCGTCGGCGACCGCGTTGTCATCATGGAGACGCGTCCGCTGTCCGCCACGAAGCGCTGGCGCATCGTCGAGATCCTCGAGAAGGCCAAGTAATCCCTGAGGGGGTCTCCCCTCAGGCCAGTTCCGCCAGGCTCGGCGGGGGCTGCTTCACCGCGGCCCCCGCCGGGAACCGGCAGACGATCAGGAGATAGACGTGATCCAGCAGGAGTCGCGACTGCGCGTCGCCGACAACACGGGTGCGAAGGAAATTCTCACCATCCGTGTTCTCGGTGGCTCGGGTCGCCGCTACGCGGGCATCGGTGACGTCATCGTCGCCACCGTGAAGGACGCGATCCCCGGTGGCAACGTGAAGAAGGGTGACGTCGTCAAGGCCGTCATCGTTCGCACCGTCAAGGAGCGTCGTCGTCAGGATGGCTCGTACATCCGCTTCGACGAGAACGCCGCTGTCATTCTCAAGAACGACGGCGACCCCCGCGGCACCCGTATCTTCGGCCCCGTGGGCCGAGAGCTGCGCGAGAAGAAGTTCATGAAGATCATCTCGCTCGCGCCGGAGGTGCTGTAAGCATGAAGATCAAGAAGGGCGACCTGGTTCAGGTCATCACCGGTAAGGACAAGGGCAAGCAGGGCAAGGTCATCGTCGCCTTCCCCGCCCAGGACCGTGTCCTCGTCGAGGGTGTCAACCGGGTCAAGAAGCACACCAAGGCCGGTCAGACGGCTCGCGGCTCGCAGACCGGTGGCATTGTCACCACCGAGGCCCCGATTCACGTCAGCAACGTTCAGCTGGTCGTGGAGAAGGACGGCAACAAGGTCGTCACCCGCGTCGGCTACCGCTTCGACGACGAGGGCAAGAAGATCCGCGTTGCCAAGCGGACCGGTGAGGACATCTGATGACTGCCACCACTGCGCCGCGTCTCAAGACGCGCTACCGCGAGGAAATCGCCGGCAAGCTGCGTGAGGAGTTCTCCTACGAGAACGTCATGCAGGTTCCCGGTCTGGTCAAGATCGTGGTCAACATGGGTGTGGGCGACGCCGCCCGCGACTCCAAGCTGATCGACGGTGCCGTCAAGGACCTCACCACGATCACCGGCCAGAAGCCCGCCGTCACGAAGGCCCGCAAGTCGATCGCGCAGTTCAAGCTGCGCGAGGGGCAGCCGATCGGCTGCCACGTCACCCTCCGTGGTGACCGCATGTGGGAGTTCCTGGACCGTACGCTGTCGCTCGCGCTTCCGCGTATCCGTGACTTCCGTGGCCTGTCGCCGAAGCAGTTCGACGGCCGTGGCAACTACACCTTCGGTCTCACGGAGCAGGTCATGTTCCACGAGATCGACCAGGACAAGATCGACCGGGTCCGGGGCATGGACATCACCGTGGTCACCACGGCTGCCAACGACGACGAGGGTCGTGCCCTGCTTCGTCACCTCGGCTTCCCGTTCAAGGAGAACTGACCGTGGCGAAGAAGGCTCTGATCGCTAAGGCCGCCCGTAAGCCGAAGTTCGGCGTTCGCGGGTACACCCGCTGCCAGCGCTGCGGCCGGCCCCACTCCGTCTACCGCAAGTTCGGCCTGTGCCGCGTGTGCCTTCGTGAGATGGCTCACCGTGGCGAGCTGCCGGGCGTGACCAAGAGCTCCTGGTAAATCTCCTTCGCCCTTTGGGCGTTGGGAGTACCAGAAGCTCTCGGTAAGTATCTGGTCGGCAGGAGCCCCGCTCTTCATGCCGTAGGCTTGAAGGGTTGGGCGCCTGCCGCCCTGACCGACTTACTACGCCGTAGGTCCCCGCACCGCACCCGTCCCGCCACTGAGTGGGGAGAGGGATGGCGCATACAGGAAACCCCGGCGAGAGAGGCCGAAGGCCAACTCATGACCATGACTGATCCCATCGCAGACATGCTCACGCGTCTGCGCAACGCGAACTCGGCGTATCACGACGACGTCGCGATGCCGCACAGCAAGATCAAGTCGCACATCGCGGAGATCCTCCAGCAGGAGGGCTTCATCACCGGCTGGAAGGTCGAGGACGCCGAGGTCGGTAAGAGCCTCGTCCTCGAGCTGAAGTTCGGCCCGAACCGCGAGCGCTCGATCGCCGGCATCAAGCGAATCTCGAAGCCGGGTCTGCGTGTTTACGCAAAGTCCACCAATCTGCCGAAGGTTCTCGGCGGCCTGGGCGTGGCGATCATCTCCACGTCCCACGGTCTCCTGACCGGCCAGCAGGCCAGCAAGAAGGGCGTAGGTGGGGAAGTCCTCGCCTACGTCTGGTAGTCGGGAACGGAGGAATAGCTCATGTCGCGAATCGGCAAGCTCCCCATCCAGGTTCCCGCCGGTGTGGACGTCACCATCGATGGCCGCACGGTCGCGGTGAAGGGCCCCAAGGGGACCCTCTCGCACACCGTCGCAGCGCCGATCGAGGTCACCAAGGGTGAGGACGGCGTGCTCAACGTCGTCCGCCCGAACGACGAGCGTCAGAACAAGGCCCTCCACGGCCTGTCCCGCACGCTGGTGGCGAACATGATCACCGGCGTGACCACGGGATACAGCAAGGCGCTCGAGATCAGCGGTGTCGGTTACCGCGTCCAGGCGAAGGGCTCCAACCTGGAGTTCGCCCTGGGTTACAGCCACCCGATCCTCATCGAGGCCCCCGAGGGCATCACCTTCAAGGTCGAGTCGCCCACGAAGTTCAGTGTCGAGGGCATCGACAAGCAGAAGGTCGGCGAGGTGTCGGCGAAGATCCGCAAGCTGCGGAAGCCCGACCCGTACAAGGCCAAGGGCGTCAAGTACGCCGGCGAGGTCATCCGCCGCAAGGTCGGAAAGGCTGGTAAGTAGCCATGGCATACGGTGTAAAGATCGCCAAGGGCGACGCCTACAAGCGTGCCGCCCTCAAGCGTCGCCACATCCGCGTCCGCAAGCACATCTCCGGTTCGCCGGAGAGGCCGCGCCTGGTCGTGACGCGTTCCAACCGCCACATCGTGGCTCAGGTCATCGACGACATCGCGGGCCACACGCTCGCGTCGGCGTCGACCCTGGACACGTCGATCCGCGGGGCGGAGGGTGACAAGAGCGCCCAGGCCAAGCAGGTCGGCGCCCTGGTCGCCGAGCGCGCCAAGGCCGCAGGCGTCGAGGCCGTCGTGTTTGACCGCGGTGGTAACCAGTACGCCGGGCGGATTGCCGCTCTGGCTGACGCCGCCCGTGAAGCCGGGCTGAAGTTCTAAGCCCCGGTTCCAACGCACAGCGGACGTAACAGAGAGAGGTAAATCCAATGGCTGGACCCCAGCGCCGCGGAAGCGGTGCCGGTGGCGGCGAGCGGCGGGACCGGAAGGGCCGTGACGGTGGCGCTGCCGCCGAGAAGACCGCGTACGTCGAGCGTGTCGTCGCGATCAACCGCGTCGCCAAGGTAGTGAAGGGTGGTCGTCGCTTCAGCTTCACCGCGCTGGTCGTGGTGGGCGATGGTGACGGCACCGTCGGTGTCGGATACGGCAAGGCCAAGGAAGTTCCCGCGGCCATCGCCAAGGGCGTCGAAGAGGCCAAGAAGAGCTTCTTCAAGGTCCCGCGTATCCAGGGCACCATCCCTCACCCGATCCAGGGCGAGAAGGCTGCGGGCGTCGTCCTGCTCAAGCCTGCTTCCCCCGGTACCGGTGTGATCGCGGGTGGCCCGGTGCGCGCCGTCCTGGAGTGCGCCGGCGTCCACGACATCCTGTCGAAGTCGCTCGGTTCCTCGAACCCGATCAACATCGTGCACGCGACCGTGGCGGCCCTCCAGGGCCTGCAGCGTCCCGAGGAGATCGCGGCTCGCCGTGGTCTGCCCCTCGAGGACGTCGCCCCCGCGGCTCTGCTTCGTGCGCGTGCGGGAGCGGGTGCGTAATGGCTCGCCTCAAGATCACGCAGACGAAGTCGTACATCGGCAGCAAGCAGAACCACCGCGACACCCTGCGTTCGCTCGGGCTCAAGCGCCTGAACGACGTGGTTGTCAAGGAGGACCGCCCCGAGTTCCGCGGCATGGTGCAGACCGTCCGCCACCTCGTGACGGTTGAGGAGGTTGACTGACATGGCGGAGAACAGCCCGCTGAAGGCCCACAACCTCCGGCCTGCCCCGGGCGCCAAGACCGCCAAGACCCGTGTGGGTCGTGGTGAGGCGTCCAAGGGTAAGACCGCAGGCCGTGGTACCAAGGGTACGAAGGCTCGTTACCAGGTTCCGGAGCGCTTCGAGGGTGGCCAGATGCCCCTCCACATGCGTCTCCCGAAGCTCAAGGGCTTCAAGAACCCGTTCCGCACGGAGTACCAGGTCGTGAACCTGGACAAGCTCGCGACGCTCTACCCCGAGGGTGGAGAGGTCACGGTGGCCGACCTGGTCGCCAAGGGCGCCGTGCGTAACAACCACCTCGTCAAGGTCCTCGGACAGGGCGAGATCTCCGTGGCGCTGCAGGTTTCGGTTGACGCCGTCTCCGGCTCCGCCAAGGAGAAGATTGCCGCTGCCGGCGGCACCGTCACCGAACTCGTCTGAGACAACTCGGACAGGGCTGTGGCCTGAACACCCGACCGGGGATGCCTCTCATTTGGGGCATCCCCGGTTGGTCGTTCCTAGGGGGGCATGTCCGCCGGTAAGGTGGCGTGCACTGTTGCTGTGGTAAGACCCGGGCAAGGGCCCGGGATCCTTTGGCTGTTACGTAATCGTCGATCCTCAAGACCGTCACCTCACGCTTTTGCGCGGGGGTCGCAGGAGGCACCGTGCTCACCGCGTTCGCCCGGGCGTTCAAGACGCCCGACCTGCGCAAGAAGCTGCTCTTCACGCTCGGCATCATCGTGCTCTACCGTCTCGGGGCGCACATTCCCGTACCGGGGGTGAGCTACGAGAACGTCCAGATTTGTGTTGATCAGGCCAGCAAGGGCAACAACAGCCTGTTCGGTCTGGTGAACATGTTCAGCGGTGGTGCACTGCTGCAGATCACGATCTTCGCGCTCGGAATCATGCCCTACATCACGGCCAGCATCATTCTTCAGCTGCTGACCGTCGTCATCCCCCGACTCGAGGCCCTCAAGAAGGAGGGACAGTCGGGCACGGCCAAGATCACGCAGTACACGCGTTATCTGACCGTGGCGCTGGCCATCCTCCAGGGCACCGGACTGGTGGCGACCGCCCGGAGCGGCGCGCTCTTCAGCGGCTGCCCCGTCGCGGACCAGATCGTCCCGAACCAGTCGATCTTCACGACCATCGTCATGGTGATCACCATGACCGCGGGCACCGCGGCGGTCATGTGGCTCGGTGAGCTCATCACCGACCGCGGCATCGGCAACGGCATGTCGATCCTGATGTTCATCTCGATCGCCGCCAGCTTCCCCGGCGCCCTGTGGGCCATCAAGCAGAGCGGCAAGCTGGCCGACGGCTGGATCGAGTTCATCACGGTCATCCTCATCGGCTTCGTGATGGTCGGCCTCGTCGTCTTCGTCGAGCAGGCCCAGCGCAGGGTCCCCGTGCAGTACGCGAAGCGGATGATCGGGCGCCGGTCGTACGGCGGTACGTCCACTTACATCCCGCTGAAGGTGAACCAGGCGGGTGTGATTCCCGTCATCTTCGCTTCTTCGCTGCTCTACATTCCTGCTCTAATCGTTCAGTTCTCCAACTCCACCGCGGGCTGGGCGACCTGGATTCAGGACCACTTCGTCAAGGGCGACCACCCGTACTACATCGCGACGTACTTCCTTCTGATCGTGTTCTTCGCATTCTTCTATGTGGCGATCTCGTTCAACCCCGAGGAAGTCGCCGACAACATGAAGAAGTATGGTGGGTTCATCCCGGGTATCCGGGCAGGTCGACCTACCGCTGAGTACCTGAGCTACGTGCTCAACAGGATCACTTGGCCGGGCTCGCTGTACTTGGGCCTGATCGCTCTGGTGCCGACGATGGCGTTGGCAGGCTTCGGCGGAGCTAACCAGAACTTCCCCTTCGGCGGGACGAGCATCCTCATCATCGTGGGTGTGGGTCTGGAGACCGTGAAGCAGATCGAGAGTCAGCTCCAGCAGCGCAATTACGAAGGGTTCCTCCGCTGATGCGAATCGTCCTCGTCGGGCCGCCCGGTGCCGGCAAGGGAACGCAGGCCGCGTTCCTTGCCAAGAATCTCTCGATTCCGCACATCTCCACGGGCGACCTCTTCCGCGCCAACATCAGCCGGGGCACCGACCTCGGCAAGCAGGCCCGTTCCTTCATGGACGCGGGTCAGCTGGTGCCGGACGAAGTCACCATCGCCATGGCCAAGGACCGCATGTCCCAGCCGGACGCCGAGAACGGCTTCCTGCTGGACGGTTTCCCGCGCAACGTGGGACAGGCCGTCGCTCTGGACGAGATGCTTCACGGCGAGAGCCTGAAGCTGGACGCGGTCCTCGACCTGGAGGTCCCCGAGGACGAGGTGGTCAAGCGCATCGCCGGCCGCCGCATCTGCCGCAACGACAGCGCGCACGTCTTCCACGCCACGTACAACCCTCCGAAGACCGAGGGCGTCTGCGACGCCTGCGGGGGCGAGCTGTACCAGCGGGACGACGACACCGAGGAGACGGTGCGCACGCGGCTGGAGGTCTACCACACGCAGACCGAGCCGATCATCGACTACTACCGGTCCCAGGGCCTGGTCGTGACGATCTCCGCGCTCGGCAAGGTCACCGAGGTGACCGAGCGGGCCATGGAGGCTCTCAAGTCCGACGAGGGCTGAGAACCACCACCCCGTACCACCACTCCAGCCGGCCGCGGCGCCCTCGGGCGCCGCGGCCGACTGTTTGCGGCCGTATCGTGGAGTACGGCTCCGACCTTCTCCTCCGTACCCAGAAAGGCGCCGAGCGATGGTGCAGATCAAGACCCCCGAGCAGATCGCGAAGATGCGCGAGGCGGGCCTCGTGGTCGCGGCCATTCACGCTGCCACGCGCGAGGCGGCCGTCCCCGGGTCGACCACGAAGGACCTGGACGAGGTCGCCCGCAAGGTGATCGCCGATCACGGCGCCACGTCGAACTTCCTGGGATACGGCGGCTTCCCCGCCACGATCTGCACCTCGGTCAACGAGGTCGTCGTGCACGGCATCCCGGACGAGAAGACCGTCCTCAAGGACGGCGACATCATCTCCATCGACGCCGGCGCGATCGTGGACGGCTGGCACGGCGACGCGGCGTACACCGCGTTCGTGGGCACCGGTCACGCTCCGGAGGTCATCGAGCTCTCCCGGGTGACCGAGGAGTCCATGTGGGCCGGGATCGCCGCGATGAAGGTGAACAACCGGCTCGTCGACATCTCCAAGGCCATCGAGTCCTACATCCGCCGCCAGCCCCGCCCGGCCACCGGCAAGTACGGGATCATCGAGGACTACGGCGGCCACGGCATCGGCACCGAGATGCACATGGACCCGCACCTGCTGAACTACGTCTCCCGCAAGCGGGGCAAGGGCATCAAGCTGGTCCCCGGGGTCTGCCTGGCCATCGAGCCGATGGTCTCGCTGGGCACGCCGCAGACGAAGGTGCTCGCCGACGAGTGGACGGTCCTGACGACCGACGGCACCTGGTCCTCGCACTGGGAGCACTCCATCGCGCTGACCGAGCAGGGACCGCTGGTCCTGACCGCCCCCGACTGCGGCCGGGCGAAGCTCGCCCAGTACGGGGTCGAGGCGGCGCCGGACCCGCTGGGCTGACCGGCACGAGGACTGCCCTCCCGATCCGTGTCTAAGGATCAGGGGAAGTGGGCAAACTTGACGGATTCGTCTTTTGGAGTCCGCTGACGTAGACTGACTCGTCGGCTCTCGTGCATCCGTGTGTCTTCATGCGGCGGCGAGAGTCGATCAAGGTAGCCGATTCGAAAGGCGAAGCGTGGCCAAGAAGCAAGGTGCCATCGAAATTGAGGGCACCGTGATCGAGTCCCTCCCGAACGCCATGTTCAAGGTGGAACTCCAGAACGGTCACAAGGTCCTCGCGCACATCAGCGGCAAGATGCGGATGCACTACATCCGTATCCTTCCCGATGACCGGGTCGTCGTGGAGCTCTCTCCGTACGACCTGACGCGTGGCCGGATCGTCTACCGCTACAAGTAGATCTTGCCGTCACCCCGCTTCGGCGTGGTGTGGGCACTGACCCGGAGAACCTGACATCCCATGAAGGTCAAGCCGAGCGTCAAGAAGATCTGCGACAAGTGCAAGGTGATCCGCCGTCACGGCCGGGTCATGGTCATCTGCGACAACCTGCGCCACAAGCAGCGCCAGGGCTGACGCACGACCACCTGCATCTCGCAGCTCTTCGCGCGACGCACGTACACGTACATACGCAGAGCCCGTCCACGCTTCGGCTGACGACACCTCCGGCGGGGGCCGGGGACCCGGGCGTACCACCTCTTCCTCAGGGAACGAGGTCGGCGTTCGGGAGTGGCACTGTGGAAGACCCCCGAAATAACAACTGGAGCCATTGAATGGCACGCGTTTCAGGTGTTGACATCCCGCGCGAAAAGCGCGTGGAGGTTGCCCTCACCTACGTCTTCGGCATCGGGCGCACCCGGTCCAAGGAGATCCTCGCCGCCGCCGGCGTGAACCCGAACACCCGCGTTCGTGACCTGGCCGAAGAGGACCTGGTCAAGATCCGCGAGTACGTGGACGCCAACCTCCGCACCGAGGGTGACCTTCGCCGCGAGATCCAGGCCGACATCCGCCGCAAGGTCGAGATCGGCTGCTACCAGGGCATCCGCCACCGTCGTGGCCTGCCCGTCCACGGTCAGCGCACCAGCACGAACGCGCGTACCCGCAAGGGCCCGCGTCGCGCCATCGCCGGTAAGAAGAAGCCGGGCAAGAAGTAGTCCTCAGCGGACGCACTGCGCGTCTCCGGGTCACCGGGGGTTCGCAGCAACCAGCGGTCTTCGCTGTAGGACCGATCACCTCCCCTCTCCATCTGGAGTCAAGACATGCCCCCCAAGGGTCGTCAGGGCGCAGCCAAGAAGGTGCGTCGCAAGGAAAAGAAGAACGTCGCTCACGGGCACGCCCACATCAAGAGCACGTTCAACAACACGATCGTCTCGATCACGGACCCCTCGGGCAACGTGATCTCCTGGGCCTCCGCCGGCCACGTCGGCTTCAAGGGCTCGCGCAAGTCCACCCCCTTCGCCGCGCAGATGGCCGCCGAGTCGGCCGCCCGCCGCGCGCAGGAGCACGGCATGCGCAAGGTCGACGTCTTCGTGAAGGGTCCCGGCTCCGGCCGCGAGACCGCGATCCGCTCCCTCCAGGCCACGGGCCTCGAGGTCGGTTCGATCCAGGACGTCACCCCGACGCCGCACAACGGCTGCCGTCCGCCGAAGCGTCGCCGCGTCTGATCCGTCACGGCCGGTGACGGCCGTGCGGCAGTAGCGTCGGATGCGGGCGGTATGTCCCTTCGGGGGCGTGCCGCCCGTATCCTTGTCTCATCTGTCGGGCATCAAATAGCGGGTGCCCACGACTGAAGGATCTCAGCATGCTTATCGCTCAGCGTCCGTCGCTGACCGAAGAGGTCGTCGACGAATTCCGTTCCCGGTTCGTGATCGAGCCGCTGGAGCCGGGCTTCGGTTACACCCTCGGCAACTCCCTGCGTCGCACGCTCCTCTCCTCGATCCCCGGTGCCGCTGTCACCAGCATCCGGATCGACGGTGTCCTGCACGAGTTCACCACCGTGCCGGGCGTCAAGGAGGACGTGACCGACCTCATCCTCAACATCAAGCAGCTGGTCGTCTCCTCGGAGCACGACGAGCCGGTCGTGATGTACCTGCGCAAGCAGGGTCCCGGCCTGGTCACCGCTGCTGACATCGCCCCGCCGGCCGGTGTCGAGGTCCACAACCCGGACCTGGTCCTGGCCACGCTGAACGGCAAGGGCAAGCTGGAGATGGAGCTGACCGTCGAGCGCGGTCGCGGTTACGTCTCCGCCGTCCAGAACAAGCAGGTGGGCCAGGAGATCGGCCGTATCCCGGTCGACTCCATCTACTCGCCGGTGCTCAAGGTCACGTACAAGGTCGAGGCGACCCGTGTCGAGCAGCGCACCGACTTCGACAAGCTGATCGTCGACGTCGAGACCAAGCAGGCCATGCGTCCCCGTGACGCCATGGCGTCGGCCGGTAAGACCCTGGTCGAGCTGTTCGGTCTGGCGCGCGAGCTCAACATCGACGCCGAGGGCATCGACATGGGCCCGTCCCCGACGGACGCCGCGCTCGCCGCCGATCTGGCTCTGCCGATCGAGGAGCTCGAGCTCACGGTCCGTTCGTACAACTGCCTCAAGCGTGAGGGCATCCACTCGGTGGGCGAGCTCGTGGCCCGCTCCGAGGCGGACCTGCTCGACATCCGCAACTTCGGTGCGAAGTCGATCGACGAGGTCAAGGCGAAGCTGGCCGGTATGGGCCTCGCGCTGAAGGACTCGCCTCCCGGCTTCGACCCGACCGCCGCCGCCGACGCCTTCGGCGCCGACGACGACGCGGACGCCGGTTTCGTGGAGACCGAGCAGTACTGATCGCCATCCGGCGGGGGCACCCGGTTCCGAGGGTGCCCCGTGCCGGGGCTGAGGCTTTGTCCTCAAACGCCGGACAGGCTCGAATTCGGCTGATGTCCGGTGAGTCGGACCGGCTCGAATTCTTGCCGATGTCCGGTTGACGTACGAAGACTTCCGCGGGGCGTCCGCCTCGCGGGAACTGACACCGGTACCTGATACGGCCGGTGCAGCACACAAGGAGAAACACCATGCCTCAGCCCGCCAAGGGCGCCCGTCTGGGCGGCAGCGCTGCGCACGAGAAGCTTCTTCTCATCAACCTCGCGAAGGCGCTGTTCGAGCACGGCCGCATCACCACGACCGAGGCCAAGGCCCGCCGCCTGCGTCCGGTCGCGGAGCGTTTCATCACCAAGGCGAAGAAGGGCGACATCCACAACCGTCGCCTGGTGCTGCAGTCGATCACGGACAAGAGCATCGTGCACACGCTCTTCACCGAGATCGCCCCGCGGTACGAGAACCGCCCCGGTGGTTACACCCGCATCACCAAGATCGGCAACCGTCGTGGCGACAACGCCCCGATGGCCGTCATCGAGCTGGTCGAGGCGCTGACCGTGGCCCAGCAGGCCACCGGTGAGGCCGAGGCCGCGACGAAGCGCGCCGTCAAGGAAGACGCCCTCAAGAAGGACGAGGCTCCGGCCGAGACCGTCGAGGACGCCAAGCCGGCCGACGCCGCCGCCGAGGAGTCCAAGGACGCCTGAGCGTCCTGAGACCCGGCCACGGGCCCGCATCTCCCTTCGGGGTGATGCGGGCCCGTTCGCTTTTGAGAGGATCTGCGGGTGAGTGACGAGGCAGAGCCCGGCTTTGTACGGGTACGACTGGACCTTTCCTACGACGGGAAGGACTTCTCCGGCTGGGCGAAGCAGACCAGCAGGCGCACCGTGCAGGGTGAGATCGAGGACGCGCTGCGCACGGTGACGCGGTCCGCGGTGACCTACGACCTGACGGTCGCCGGGCGTACGGACGCAGGGGTGCACGCGCGCGGACAGGTGGCGCACGTCGACCTGCCGGCCGAGGTGTGGGCCGAGCACGAGGAGAAGCTGCTGCGGCGCCTGGCGGGCCGGCTGCCGCTGGACGTGCGGATCTGGCGGGCGGCCGAGGCCCCGGCGGGGTTCAACGCGCGCTTCTCCGCGCTGTGGCGGCGGTACGCGTACCGGGTGGGGGACCGGCCCGGCGGCGTGGACCCGCTGCTGCGGGGCCATGTGCTGTGGCACGACCGGCCGCTGGACCTGGACGCGATGAACGAGGCCGCCGCGCTGATGGTCGGCGAGCACGACTTCGCGGCGTACTGCAAGAAGCGCGAGGGCGCCACGACCATCCGGACGCTCCAGAAGCTGCACTGGGTGCGGGACACGGAGTCCGGGGTGCTCACGGCGACCGTCCAGGCGGACGCGTTCTGCCACAACATGGTGCGGGCGCTGATCGGGGCGGCGCTGTTCGTGGGGGACGGGCGCCGGCCGGCCGCATGGCCCGCCGAGGTGCTGGCGGCGAAGGTGCGGGACCCGGGTGTGCACGTGGTGCGTCCGCACGGGCTGACGCTGGAGGAAGTGGCCTACCCGGCCGACGCGTTGCTGGCCTCCCGTGCCCAGGAGGCCCGGAACGTCAGGACGCTTCCGGGGGCGGGCTGCTGCTGACCGGCCGGCGGCGCAGGGCGCGGATCAGCTTGCCCGCGACGTACAGGGCCACAGTGCTGGTCACGGTGGAGCGGAACCAGCCGATGTCGGGCGTCCACCAGGCGTAGACCGCCGCCGCGGTGAAGAGCAGCAGCGCCGCCGTGCGCAGCAGCCACCAGCGGGCCGGGTGCGGTTCGTCCGGGGGCGGGGTCTCCGGGTGGACGCCGTCCTTGGTGGTCATGGTGTCCCGCATGCCCGCGAGGAATCCGCGTCGGGCCAGGACCTGGGCGCCCGGCAGCCCGGCGAGGATCTCCTGCTCCCCGCCGTATCCCTCGGGGAGCGGCGGGAGGCCCAGAGCGGCGACGAGCTCGCCCTGGTGGCGTGCCGGGTCGCCGGTGGCCCGCAGGAGGTGGGCCAGGGGGCGGGGGTCGGTGAGGCCGTACACCCGGGCGAGCGCCCCCGCCGTCGCGGTCGCCTCGGCGTGGTCGGTCGCGGGGGCGGCGGTCTCCCAGGTGTGGTCCGCCACCTTCCTGCCCCGGTGCATGAGGGTGAAGCTGCTGCGCTCGGGGGTGCGGTGCAGGACCAGGGCGGGCCAGTCCTCGGCCGTGGTGAAGTTGTCGGCCGCCGAGGTGAGCGGGTCCTCGGGGAGCAGGGCCGCGCGCTTGCCGCGCACCGGGTCCGGGACGATCTCGACGTACGTGTGAGCGCTCCCCGCGGGGGCCGTCCGCAGGCTGTGGCCGCAGATCAGAGCCGCCTGGGCGACCTCGGTGGGGCCGGTGGAGGCGATGGCGAGCGACCGAGGCGCCAGCTCACGCTCCCAGTCGGGTGCGCCGGTGGCCGGCGCCGTGGGGGAGGCGCGGAAGAAGGGGATCCGCATCGCCAGCTCGACGCGGGTGTCGGAGCGGGCCTCCAGGAACTCCTCGCGGGGGTCGCCGAAGTAGGTCCACGGGAACGTGGTGGCGTGCACCCCGATGCCGCGGAAGGCGGTGAGGGCCTCCTCGTAGCGGCTCATCGACCACAGGACGAGAGCCAGGTGGTTGCGGAAGCCCGCGGCCTCCCTGTCTCCCGGCGCGTAGCTGTCGGAGAGCGCCTGCGCGCGCGTCACCGCCGCCTCGGCGCGCGGGGTGTACGGGTCGGGGTCGGGCGTCTCCTCGTCGGCGATCAGGTATTCCACGACGGCCTGGAGCGGCAGCGCGTGCAGCCGGGAGCCGGGGGGCGCCTGGCCGGCCGCCCGCTCGGCGAAGGCGAACATCTCCTCGTGCGAGCCGTACCACTTGGCGCAGAGGTACTGGAGCGCCTGGACGTGGCAGCCCTCGTGGTGCGGATCGCGGGCGTTCGCCTCGGCCAGGTAGGTGTCGAAGACCTCGCGCGGTGCCTGGATGCCCCGGGCCTGGGTCAGCGCGATGCGCCAGGGCACCGGGTCGTCGGGGTTGAGCTCGGCGGCGGCGGAGATCACCGGCACCGCGTCCCGCAGCACCGCGTGGAACGCCCGGAACTGGTCGGCCTCCACGTGCTTGGCCCGGGCGCCCGTGCGGATCTGCCAGGCCTGGTTGACGTACTGGTCGGCCTTGACCAGTACGGCGTCGGGGTCCTGCGGGGACTCCTCCAGCCAGCTGTCCAGCCAGCCGGGGTGGTGCAGCGAGGCCCGTGCGAGGCGGGAGACGCAGGTGTCCCGGCGCTCCCACTGGGCGTGCCGGCGGGTGCCCGCGAGCAGTTCGGCGGCCGGGCCGTGGTCACCGGCGGTCGCGGCGGCGAGCGCCGCCCGCAGCGTGGAGTCGGGTGCGTCGAGGACCACGGCGTCGTCCGGCGGGAGGTCGGCGCCTATCGCGTCGCTGTGGCGCAGGACGCGCGGGATGGTGAAGAGGGCGGTCAGACGCACGGCGGCGGGTCCTCGGTCGAGGGGAGGGGGAGGGCTGGTGCCTGGGGACGAGGTGCCGGGGTCGGGCGCCGGGGGATCAGGTGGCGGGAGCGGCTGCGGCGGCCGAGGCCTGGACCTCGCCGCGGTGGCGGATCTGCCGGAAGGTGAAGTCGGTCAGGTCGTCGCCGACCGCGTACACGTCCTTGGCCGCCGTGGTGACGTTCTTCCCGCTGGTGAAGCCGCCGACGGTGAAGTAGGCGTAGCGGCCGTAGGAGTTGGCGGTGCGACGGCAGATCGAGCCGCCGCGGCAGAAGGTGGGGACTCCCGAGCCGCTGAGGGAGGCGATACCGCCGGAGGCCTGCTGGGCGGCCTTCCTGGCCTCGGCCTCGGTACCGAAGACGGCGACCCCGACGGTCACCGCGACGCCGCCCTTGCTGTACGTGGCCCGGATGACCTGGTCGCAGCCGTTGCCGGTGAGGATCGAGCCGAGGGCGCCCTGGGTGGTCGTGGCGCAGTCCGCCGTCCGGGCGGTGGCGCCCTTGGCGTAGACGCGGTCGCCCATGGTGAGCTTCCTGCCGGGGAAGAAGGCGTCGACCGTGACCGGGGCCGCGTCCTTCTTCTCGTCGGCTATGTAGTCCTTGGGGTCCGGCGGGGGCGGCGGTGCGACCGAGGAGAAGGACGGCTGGGGTGCGGAGCTCTCCGAGGGCAGGTCCGCGGGCGAGGGCAGGTCACCGGCGTTCCTGTCCGACCCGGAGGTGCCGCCGCCGTCGGTCGTGATGACGGCGGTGGCGACGATCGCGGCGACGGCCGCGGTGGCCAGCGCGCCCCCGCCGATCAGCAGCCACTTCCTGCGCCTGCTGCGGGCGGCGGACGCCTCGGCCAGCGCCGCCCAGTCCGGAGTCCGGCTCTCTCCCGGCCCCCAGGAGGGCCCCCCTTGCCCAAAGCTCATGCGGCGAATCCTAGAGCCTCGGGAAACCGGTTGGGCCAGGGGTTCGCGGGCCGTGACAATGCTGTCATGGGACATCTCGAAGCAGGCCACCTGGAGTACTACCTACCGGACGGGCGGGTGCTGCTCAACGACGCCTCGTTCCGGGTGGCGGACGGCGCGGTCGTCGCCCTCGTCGGGGCGAACGGGGCGGGGAAGACGACGCTCCTGAAGCTGCTGTCCGGGGAGCTCCAGCCGCACGGCGGCTCGGTCTCGGTGAGCGGCGGGCTCGGGGTGATGGGCCAGTTCGTGGGTTCCGTACGGGACGAGCGCACCGTGCGTGACCTGCTGGTCTCCGTGGCGCAGCCGCGCATCCGGGACGCCGCCCTGGCCGTCGACGCGGCCGAGGAGCGCATCCTCACCGTGGACGACGAGGCCGCGCAGATGGCCTACGCGCAGGCACTGAGCGACTGGGCGGAGGTGCGGGGGTACGAGGCCGAGACGGTGTGGGACATGTGCACCACGGCCGCGCTCGGCGTCCCGTACGAGAAGGCGCAGTGGCGTGAGGTGCGGACCCTGAGCGGGGGCGAGCAGAAGCGCCTCGTCCTGGAGGCGCTGCTGCGGGGCCCGGACGAGGTGCTGCTCCTGGACGAGCCGGACAACTACCTGGACGTCCCCGGTAAGCGCTGGCTGGAGGAGAAGCTCAAGGAGACCCGTAAGACGGTGCTCTTCGTCTCCCACGACCGCGAGCTGCTCTCGCGGGCCGCCGAGAAGATCGTGAGCGTGGAGCCCAGCCCGGCCGGCTCGGACGTCTGGGTGCACGGCGGCGGGTTCGCGACGTACCACGAGGCCCGCAAGGAGCGCTTCGCCCGCTTCGAGGAGCTCCTGCGGCGCTGGGAGGAGGAGCACGCGCGGCTGAAGGCGCTGGTCCTGCGGATGCGGCAGCAGGCGGCGAACAGCCCGGACATGGCGAACCGGTACCACGCGATGCAGACACGCTTCAAGAAGTTCGAGGACGCGGGCCCGCCGCCCGAGCCGCCCCGCGAGCAGGAGATCAGGATGCGGCTGCGCGGCGGGCGGACCGGGGTGCGCGCGGTGACCTGCACGGGGCTGGAGCTGACGGGGCTCATGAAGCCGTTCGACCTGGAGATCTACTACGGGGAGCGGGTCGCGGTGCTCGGCTCCAACGGGTCGGGGAAGTCGCACTTCCTGCGGCTGCTGGCGGGGGAGCCGGTGGCGCACACGGGGGAGTGGAAGCTGGGGGCGCGGGTCGTCCCCGGTCACTTCGCCCAGACCCACGCCCATCCGGAGCTGCTCGGCAAGACGCTGGTGGAGATCCTCTGGACCGAGCACGCCAAGGACCGGGGCGGCGCGATGGGGGTGCTGCGGCGGTACGAGCTGGAGCGCCAGGGCGACCAGGCCTTCGAGAGGCTGTCCGGCGGGCAGCAGGCACGGTTCCAGATCCTGCTCCTGGAGCTGTCCGGTACGACGGCCCTGCTGCTGGACGAGCCGACGGACAACCTGGACCTGGAGTCGGCCGAGGCGCTCCAGGACGGGCTGGAGGTGTACGACGGCACGGTGATGGCCGTCACCCACGACCGCTGGTTCGCGAAGTCCTTCGACCGGTATCTGGTCTTCGGCTCGGACGGGGTGGTGCGGGAGTCGGCGCATCCGGTGTGGGACGAGCGCAGGGTGGAGCGGGAACGGTGAGGTAGGGGCGTTTTGACCCGCCCCGGGCGGGGCGGGTACTGTCGGGGGTTGTCATACGTATCGGCCTCTCGTTCTCACGCGAAGAGCCCGTACGTAGGTTCTCTGGAGCAGTTACCAGTGGCTCGCATACGGGCGTCGTTCCCGGCACTGTGGGCCCCAGCTGCATGATCGCTTCAGGGGTGCCATGTGTCTGGACCTCATCCACTGAAGAAGCGAAGGCTACGAAGTGCGTACGTACAGCCCTAAGCCCGGCGATGTCACTCGCCAGTGGCACATCATCGACGCCGAGGACATCGTCCTGGGCCGTCTGGCCACCACGGCCGCGAACCTCCTCCGAGGCAAGCACAAGGCGATCTACGCCCCCCACATGGACATGGGCGACTTCGTCATCATCATCAACGCCGAGAAGGTCCACCTCTCCGGCAACAAGAAGACCCAGAAGATGGCGTACCGCCACTCGGGCTTCCCGGGCGGTCTCCGTTCGGTTCGTTACGACGAGCTGCTCTCGAAGAACCCCGAGAAGGCTGTCGAGAAGGCCATCAAGGGCATGATCCCCAAGAACACCCTGGGTCGTCAGATGCTCTCGAAGCTGAAGGTCTACGCGGGCGACCAGCACCCGCACGCTGCGCAGCAGCCGGTCCCGTTCGAGATCACCCAGGTCGCGCAGTAGTTCCGGCCTCCCCCCTAAGACGTAAAGAAAGATCTGAGGAGAATCGTGGCCGAGACCACTGTTGAGACAACCGCTGACGACGCGGCGGGCACCGAGGGCGAAGAGACCTTCGCCGAGGTGACCACCTTCGAGTCGGAGGTCCCCGTCGAGGGTGAGTACACCTCCGAGTCACTCGCCGGCCGCTTCGGCGACCCGCAGCCCGCGGCCGGCCTTGGCCGTCGCAAGAACGCCATCGCCCGCGTCCGGATCGTCCCGGGCACCGGCAAGTGGAAGATCAACGGTCGCACCCTTGAGGACTACTTCCCCAACAAGGTGCACCAGCAGGAAGTCAACGAGCCCTTCAAGGTGCTCGAGCTCGACGGCCGTTACGACGTCATCGCCCGCATCTCGGGTGGCGGCGTCTCCGGTCAGGCCGGTGCCCTGCGCCTCGGCGTGGCCCGCGCGCTGAACGAGGCGGACGTGGACAACAACCGCGCCACGCTGAAGAAGGCCGGCTTCCTCTCCCGCGACGACCGTGCGGTCGAGCGCAAGAAGGCCGGTCTCAAGAAGGCCCGTAAGGCCCCGCAGTACAGCAAGCGCTAAATCGCCTGCTCGTCCGCATTACACGTTCGCCCCGGCGGCACACCTCGTGCTGCTGGGGCGTTCGTTTATCAGCCCCTCCGGGCGTATAACGGCTTAAGACGTTTGCATGCTTATAGGGCTGACGGCATCGCCGCGCCTCTTTACTGCGCCTTGCCTTGCTTTGCCCTGTTTTGATTACTTTGGTTTTGCGGTTTCGGAGCACTTTCGGAGGACACCAGTGGGACGACTCTTCGGCACGGACGGCGTGCGAGGCGTCGCCAACGCGGACCTGACAGCCGAGCTCGCGCTCGGGCTCTCGGTCGCGGCGGCGCACGTACTCGCCGAGGCGGGCACCTTCGAGGGGCACCGGCCGACCGCTCTGGTGGGCCGTGACCCCCGCGCGTCCGGAGAGTTCCTGGAGGCCGCCGTCGTGGCCGGTCTGGCCAGTGCCGGGGTGGACGTCCTGCGCGTCGGCGTGCTGCCGACCCCGGCCGTGGCGTATCTCACCGGTGCGCTCGGCGCGGACATCGGTGTCATGCTCTCGGCCAGCCACAACGCCATGCCGGACAACGGCATCAAGTTCTTCGCCCGTGGCGGCCACAAGCTCGCCGACGAGCTGGAGGACCGCATCGAGACGGTCTACGAGCAGCACCGCACCGGCGAGCCCTGGGCCCGTCCGACCGGAGCCGGAGTGGGCCGGGTCACCGACTACGCCGAGGGCTTCGACCGCTACGTCGCGCACCTCATCGCCGTCCTGCCGAACCGGCTCGACGGCCTGAAGGTCGTCCTCGACGAGGCGCACGGCGCCGCCGCCCGAGTCTCGCCCGAGGCGTTCGCCCGGGCCGGGGCCGAGGTCGTCACCATCGGCGCCGAGCCGGACGGCCTCAACATCAACGACGGCTGCGGCTCGACCCACCTGGACCTGCTGAAGGCCGCCGTCGTCGAGCACGGCGCCGACCTCGGCATCGCGCACGACGGCGACGCGGACCGCTGCCTCGCCGTCGACGCGAGCGGCGAGGAGGTCGACGGGGACCAGATCCTCGCCGTCCTCGCCCTCGCCATGCGCGAGGCCGGACAGCTGCGCAAGAACACCGTCGTCGGCACGGTCATGTCGAACCTCGGCTTCAAGACGGCGATGGAGCGGGAGGGCATCCAGCTCGTCCAGACCGCCGTCGGCGACCGTTACGTCCTGGAGTCGATGAAGGCGGAGGGCTTCGCGCTCGGCGGCGAGCAGTCCGGCCACGTCATCGTCCTCGACCACGCCACGACGGGTGACGGCACCCTCACCGGGCTGATGCTCGCGGCGCGGATCGCCGCGACCGGCCGCACGCTCGCCGACCTCGCGGGCGTGATGCAGCGCCTCCCGCAGGTCCTCGTCAACGTGCCGGACGTCGACAAGTCCCGTGTGGACACCTCGCCCGAGCTGGCCGCGGCGGTGGCCGAGGCGGAGCGCGAGCTGGGCGACACCGGGCGCGTCCTGCTGCGCAAGTCGGGCACGGAGCCGCTCGTACGGGTCATGGTCGAGGCCGCGGACATCGAGCAGGCCCGCGCGGTGGCCGGTCAGCTGGCCGACGTCGTGAAGTCCGCCCTCGGCTGACGCCTCCTCAGCCCGCGGAGGGCCCCGGCCGCCCGGCCGGGGCCCTCCGGCGCTGCGCCGCCCACAACACCCTCTGGAGCAGCAGGGTCAGGGTCCCCGCCACCACGATGCCGCCCAGGTTGGCCAGCAGCTGTGCCGAGGACCCCCAGGTCTGCTGGAAGTCCTGGTAGCTGAAGGCGACCGCGGCGTTGGCGGCGGCCGGCACCGTGGTCACCGAGATGGCCACGCCGATCAGCGCCCCGGACTTCGCCGAGGTCAGCGAGAGCGTGCCCGCGATGCCCGCGAGCAGCGCCACCACGAACGACATCCAGTCCGGGTGCCAGATGAAACCGGTGTTGGGCCGGTCCGCCGTCACCATCTCGGCGTCGAACAGCCCGAACAGGTCCATCAGCCAGGAGAAGCCGGCCGTCAGCACCATCGCCGCCGCGAAGCCGCCGATCAGCGCCCACAGGGACCGTGCCACCAGCCTCGGGGCGCGCTGCACCAGCGCCGTCGAGATGCCGGCCAGCGGGCCGAACTCCGGGCCCACCGCCATCGCGCCCACGATCAGGATCGCGTTGTCCAGCATCACGCCGCAGGCGGCGAGCATCGTGGCGACGGCCAGGAAGGCCACATAGGTGGCGCTGAAGGTGGACTCCTCGTGGGTCACCTCGCTCAGCTCTTCCCAGAGGACCGCGTCGGCGCCCTCGCCCGGAGCCGCCCGCTCCGCCTCGTCCGCGTGCTTCGACAGGGTCAGGTCGATGTTCTCGGCCGTGATGGAACCGCAGTCGTCGATGCCCTTCTTCCGCAGCGCGCCGATGAGTTCGTCGCCCGCCTCCCGTGCCACGTCGCACAGGACCAGGTCGCCCGCCGGGCTCCTCGCGGCGCCCGCGAGGACCGCCACGTGGGTGGTTCCGACGGTCCGCTCCAGCAGCCGCACGACCTCCTCGGTGCGGTCGGACGGCACGATGAGGCGCAGATGCAGCACGGGTGCACCCTTTCGGAGTCAGAGCTTGCGGAGCGACAGGCGCTGGACCTTGTGGTCCGGCCCTTTGCGCAGCACCAGGGTGGCACGGCCGCGTGTCGGTGCCACGTTCTCCAGCAGATTGGGCTTGTTGATGGTCCGCCACATCGTTCGGGCGTAGTCCAG
The DNA here is from genome assembly GCF_042902585.1 of Streptomyces argenteolus. GTDB lineage: Bacteria > Actinomycetota > Actinomycetes > Streptomycetales > Streptomycetaceae > Streptomyces > Streptomyces argenteolus. The sequence continues at coordinate 1,056,846 of NZ_JBIBEG010000001.1, read as the reverse complement.
GGCCTCCTCCTCGGAGACCTGGGTGTACTTGCGGAAGTACGAGAACGGGTTCTGGAACGCGGTCTCGCGCAGCCGGCGGAAGCGGTGCAGGTACCAGTTCTCGATGTCCTCGGCGCGCGCGTCGACGTACACGCTGAAGTCGAAGTAGTCGGCCAGACCGACCCTGGTCCGGCCGTCCTTGCCGGGCAGCGCGGGCTGGAGCACGTTCAGGCCCTCGACGATCAGGATGTCCGGCCGGCGTACGGTGAGCCGCTCGCCCGGCACGATGTCGTAGATCAGGTGCGAGTAGACGGGGGCCGTCACCTCGTCCTTGCCCGCCTTGATGTCGGCGACGAAGCGGGTCAGCGCCCGCCGGTCGTACGACTCGGGGAAGCCCTTGCGCGACATCAGGCCGCGCGATTCGAGCTCCTTCATCGGCAGCAGGAAGCCGTCGGTGGTGACCAGCTCCACCCGGGGGTGCTCCGGCCAGCGCGCCAGCAGCGCCTGGAGGATGCGGGCGGTGGTCGACTTGCCGACGGCGACACTGCCCGCGACCCCTATGACGAACGGGGTGCCCCGCTGCTCCCCGTGCCCGTTGCCCGCGTCGCCCAGGAAGGTGTTCAGGGCGCCGCGCAGGCCCGAGGTGGCCTGGACGTACAGGTTGAGCAGGCGGGACAGCGGCAGATAGACGTCCCGCACCTCGTCGAGGTCGATCACGTCGCCGAGTCCCCGGAGCCGCTCGACCTCCTCGGCGCTCAGCGGCAGCGGCGTCTTGTCGCGCAGGGCGCTCCACTCGGCCCGGGTCAGGTCGACGTAGGGCGTCGGCGCGTGCTCGGTGCGGCGCGGGCTCCGTGCGGGCGAAGTGATCACGTACTCATTGTCGCGGGAGTTCCGCCGGAGTGGGGGGTGGGGTCGGTCACGTGGCCGCACCCCGGCCCGGATCCGGAGGCGCGGCGCAATGGCCGGGGGCCTGCCGCCCCGCCCTCCGTCCCCGGCCGGAGCGAGGCCCTCCTACGCGCCGTGGAGCTCCGCCCGGAGCGCGTGGGCGATGCGGTCCGCCTCCCCGGACGTCACCTGCCGCCCCTCCGGGGGCCGCAGCAGCCCGAAGACGCCCGGCCCCCGGTACCGCGGCGGCAGGTCCACGTCGCGCGGCACGACGTGGAAGTGCACATGGGCGAAGCCCTCGGCCTCGGCGAACTGGACGACGTACGTCTTCTCGCACCCCGTCACCGCGCGCAGCGCCCTGGAGAGAGCGACCTGCCAGCTCCCCAGCCCTGCGGCCTCGGCGTCGGTGAGGTCGTGCACGGCCGTGACATGGCGCCGGGGCAGCAGCACCAGCCAGCCAGGCAGCGAGGTCCCCGTCGCGTGGGCCACCCGCCAGTGGCGGTCGTACGCGACGCGCTCGCGGGGCGGCAGCGCGTCGAAGTCCGCTTCCATGGCGCAGGTGTAGCAGCCGGGTGTCGTCATGACGGGAGCGTAGTGCCGCCGTCCGGACCGCCCCGGCGCCCGGCGGCCTCCGGGGGCCCGCCGTACCCTCGGCCCCCGGAGGCCGCCGGGCGGTGTTCCGCCAACATCGACCGTCCGGGGACCGGCTCTGCTGTCCTGGGTCGCCGCGCGGCCTTATGGTGCCGATATGTGCGGAATCGTGGGTTACGTCGGGACGCAGTCGGCGCAGGACGTCGTTGTCGCGGGGCTGAAACGGCTGGAGTACAGGGGGTACGACTCCGCGGGGGTCGCCATCCTCGCGGACGGCGGCATGGCCGCGGCGAAGAAGGCCGGGAAGCTCCTCAATCTGGAGAAGGAACTCAAGGACCGGCCGCTTCCGGCCGGGAACACCGGCATCGGGCACACCCGTTGGGCCACGCACGGCGGGCCCACCGATGCCAACGCCCACCCGCATCTGGACAACGCGGGCCGGGTCGCCGTCGTGCACAACGGGATCATCGAGAACTTCGCGGCCCTGCGCGAGGAACTGGCCGGACGCGGCCACGACCTCGCCTCCGAGACCGACACCGAGGTGGTCGCCCACCTGCTGGCCGAGGCCTACTCCTCGGGCGGTGACCTGGCGGAGGCCATGCGGCAGGTCTGCCGTCGGCTGGAGGGTGCCTTCACCCTGGTGGCCGTGCACGCGGACGAACCCGACGCCGTCGTCGGCGCCCGGCGGAACTCCCCGCTCGTGGTGGGTGTCGGCGAGGGCGAGGTGTTCCTCGCCTCCGACGTCGCCGCGTTCATCGCCCACACCCGGTCCGCGATCGAACTCGGCCAGGACCAGGTGGTCGAGCTGCGCCGGGACGGGTTCACGGTCACCGGCTTCGACGGCCTGCCCGCCGACGTACGCGAGTACCACGTGGACTGGGACGCGTCGGCCGCCGAGAAGGGCGGTTACGCCTCCTTCATGCTCAAGGAGATCGCCGACCAGCCCAAGGCCGTCGCCGACACCCTCCTCGGCCGCGTCGACGGCACGGGCCTGCTCCACCTCGACGAGGTGCGCATCGCGCCGGAAGTGCTGCGGGAGGTCGACAAGGTCGTCGTCGTCGCCTGCGGAACCGCCTACCACGCGGGGATGATCGCCAAGTACGCCATCGAGCACTGGACCAGGCTGCCCTGCGAGACGGAGCTGGCCAGCGAATTCCGCTACCGGGACCCGATTCTGGACCAGCGCACCCTCGTCGTCGCCATCTCGCAGTCCGGCGAGACCATGGACACCCTCATGGCGGTCCGGCACGCCCGCGAGCAGGGCGCGAAGGTCCTCGCCATCTGCAACACGAACGGCTCGACCATCCCCAGGGAGTCCGACGCCGTCCTCTACACCCACGCCGGACCTGAGGTCGCCGTCGCCTCCACCAAGGCCTTCCTGACCCAGCTGGTCGCCTGTTACCTCGTCGCGCTGTATCTGGGCCAGGTGCGGGGCACCAAGTGGGGCGACGAGATCCGCACCGTCGTCCGCCAGCTCTCCGAGATGTCCGGCGCGGTCGACCGGGTGCTGGGCACCATGGAGCCCGTACGCGAACTGGCCCGCTCGCTCTCCTCCCACAACACCGTGCTCTTCGTGGGCCGGCACGTGGGCTACCCGGTGGCCCTGGAAGGCGCCCTGAAGCTCAAGGAGCTCGCCTACATGCACGCGGAGGGCTTCGCCGCGGGGGAGCTCAAGCACGGCCCCATCGCGCTCATCGACGAAGGGCTGCCGGTCGTCGTCATCGTGCCGTCGCCGCGCGGCCGTTCGGTGCTGCACGACAAGATCGTCTCCAACATCCAGGAGATCAGGGCCCGTGGGGCCCGTACCGTCGTCATCGCGGAGGAGGGCGACGAGGAGGTCGTGCCCTACGCCGACCACCTCATCCGGATCCCGGCTACGCCTACGCTTCTCCAGCCACTGGTCGCCACGGTTCCGTTGCAGGTGTTCGCCTGCGAGCTGGCGACCGCCCGGGGCAACGAGGTGGACCAGCCGCGCAATCTGGCGAAGTCCGTGACGGTCGAATGAGTGAGTGATGGCGTGATCATTGGGGTCGGGATCGATGTGGCGGAGATCGAGCGCTTCGGCGCGGCACTGGGGCGGACGCCCCAGCTCGCCGAGCGGCTCTTCCTGGAGCGGGAGTTGCTGCTCCCCGGAGGGGAACGGCGGGGCATCGCCTCCCTGGCCGCCCGCTTCGCGGCGAAGGAGGCACTGGCCAAGGCGCTCGGAGCACCGGGCGGGCTGCTCTGGACCGACGCCGAGGTGTGCGTCGAGGACAGCGGGCGTCCGCGCCTGGAGGTCCGCGGCACCGTCGCGGCGCGGGCGGCCGAGCTCGGCGTCCGCAGCTGGCACGTGTCGCTCAGCCACGATGCGGGGGTGGCGTCCGCCGTCGTGATCGCGGAGGGTTGAGCGTATGCGACTTGCCTACAGCGTCGAGACCGTACGGGCCGCCGAACAGAGGCTGATGGCACGGCTCCCGGAGGGGGCGCTGATGCAGCGCGCCGCCGCCGGACTGGCCGTGGCCTGCGGCGATCTCCTGCGGCGCAACGGACGGGTGTACGGATCGCGGGTGCTCCTGCTGGCCGGCAGCGGCGACAACGGCGGTGACACGCTGTACGCCGGTGCCCGGCTGGCCCGGCGCGGGGCCGGGGTACGGGCCCTGCTGACCTCACCGGGCACCGCGCACCCGGGCGGGCTGGCCGCGCTGCTCGCCGCGGGCGGACAGGTCCTGGACGGCCCGGAACTCGGCGCGTTCGGCCCCGTCGACCTCGTCGTCGACGGCATCACGGGGATCGGGGGCCGCGGCGGCCTGCGCCCGGAGGCGGCGGAACTGGTGCGGGCCGTCACCACGAGCGGCGCCCCCGTACTCGCCGTGGACCTGCCCAGCGGGGTCGAGGCGGACACCGGGCAGGTCCTCGGCACCGCCGTACGGGCGGACGCCACGGTCACCTTCGGCGCGTACAAGCCGGGGCTGCTCGTCGACCCGGCCGCCGAGCACGCGGGCGCGCTGCGGCTCATCGACATCGGCCTGGGGGAGGAGCTGCCCGAACGGCCCGATCTGGAGGCCCTCCAGTACGCCGACGTCGCCGCGCTCCTGCCCGTCCCCGGCGCCGAGAGCGACAAGTACCGGCGCGGTGTCGTCGGCGTGGCGGCCGGCTCCGAGCGCTATCCCGGTGCGGCCGTCCTGGCCGTCGCGGGCGCGCTGCGGGCCGGCGCGGGAGCCGTGCGCTACTCCGGGCCCGGCGCGGACGCCGTGATCGCCCGCTTCCCGGAGGCCCTGGTGCACCCGGGGCCGCCGTCGCGGGCCGGGCGGGTGCAGGCCTGGGTGGCCGGGCCCGGCCTCGGTGACTCCTCTGCGTCGGCGACCGCGGTGGCCGACGTGCTGGCCACCGACGTGCCGGTGCTGGTCGACGCGGACGGGCTGCGGCTGATGGACGCCGGTGCCGTCCGCGCGCGCACCGCCCCCACGGTGCTCACCCCGCACGCCGGTGAGGCCGCCGCGCTGCTCGGGGTGGAGCGCGAGGAGGTCGAGGCGGGGCGGCTTGCCGCCGTACGGGAGCTGGCCGCGCGCTACCGCGCCACGGTGCTGCTGAAGGGCTCGACGACCCTGGTCGCGGCGGACGGGGACGCGCCCGTGCGGGTCAACCCGACCGGCACGTCTTGGCTGGCCACGGCGGGCAGCGGCGACGTGCTGTCCGGGCTGACCGGTTCGCTGCTGGCGGCCGGCCTCGCCCCGCGTGACGCCGCCTCCGTGGGCGCCTATCTGCACGGCCTCGCGGCACGCGGGGCCTCGGACGGCGCGCCGGTCGCCGCGCAGGACGTCGCGGACGCGATTCCGGCCGCCTGGCGGGACGTGCGGGCCTGATCCAGGCTGGAACCACGGGAACGGAGGTGACCGGTGTGGGCAGCGGCAGCGACATCCGGGTGCGCAGGGTGTACGACCCGCCGGAGGAGGACGACGGCACGCGCGTGCTCGTCGACCGGCTCTGGCCGCGCGGTGTCTCCAAGGAGCACGCGGCGGTCGACCTGTGGGCCAAGGACGTGACGCCGTCGAAGGAACTCCGCACCTGGTACCACGAGGACCGGTCCGCAGGCCGGTACGACGACTTCGTGGACCGCTACCGCACGGAGCTCGGCGACCCCGCGCACACCGAGGCCGTCGAGGCGCTCCTCGCCCTGGTGCGCGAGGGCGGGCCCGTCACCCTCGTCACCGCGGTGAAGGACGTCCCGGCCAGCCACGTCCCGGTCCTCGTCGACCACCTGGAGCACGCCCTCGACCACCGGTGACCGCCTCACCGGGCACAGGAGGTCGAGGGCACAGGCGTACGGCTCTGAGAGACTGGGCGCGATGAACGAGACAGCGACCCTGAGAGCCCGTGCCGAGATCGACCTCGCCGCACTGCGGGCCAACGTGCGCGCCCTGCGCGCGCGGGCGTCCGGCGCACAGCTCATGGCCGTGGTGAAGTCCGACGCGTACGGACACGGCGCGGTGCCCTGCGCCAGGGCCGCACTGGAGGCCGGCGCGACCTGGCTGGGCACCGCCACCCCGCAGGAGGCGCTCGCCCTGCGGGCCGCCGGGCTCGGCGGCAGGGTGATGTGCTGGCTGTGGACGCCTGGGGGTCCCTGGCGCGAGGCGATCGAGGCCGACATCGATGTCTCGGTGAGCGGGATGTGGGCCCTCGACGAGGTCGTCGCCGCCGCCACCGCCGCCGGGGTCCCGGCCCGGGTCCAGCTCAAGGCCGACACGGGCCTCGGGCGCAACGGCTGCCAGCCCGCCGACTGGCCGGAACTCGTCTCGGCGGCCCGGGCGGCCGAGGAGGCGGGCACCCTGCGGATCACCGGCCTGTGGTCCCACTTCGCCTGCGCCGACGAGCCGGGGCACCCGTCGATCGCCGCGCAGCTGAACGTGTTCCGCGACATGGTGGCCTACGCCGAGAAGGAGGGCGTCCGGCCCGAGGTGCGGCACATCGCCAACTCCCCGGCGACCCTCACGGTGCCCGAGTCGCACTTCGACCTCGTACGCACCGGGATCGCGATGTACGGCATCTCGCCCAGCCCGGAACTGGGCACCCCGGCCGACTTCGGGCTGCGCCCCGTCATGACGCTCGTGGCCTCCGTCGCGCTCGTCAAGCAGGTGCCGCAGGGACACGGCATCAGCTACGGGCACCACTACACGACGGCCGCCGAGACGACGCTCGCGCTGGTGCCGGTCGGCTACGCGGACGGCATCCCGCGTCACGCCTCCGGACGGGGGCCCGTGCTGGTCGGGGGCGCCGTCCGCAGGATCGCGGGACGCGTCGCGATGGACCAGTTCGTCGTCGACCTCGGCGGCGCCGCCCTGGCGGCGGGCGCGGAGGCGGTGCTCTTCGGGCCGGGCGACCGGGGCGAGCCGAGCGCGGAGGACTGGGCGGTGGCGGCGGACACGATCGCGTACGAGATCGTCACGCGCATCGGAGGACGCGTCCCCCGCGTCCATCTCGACGGGGAAACCTGGCGCGGCTGACGGCCGGACCGGGCCCGCCCGGACCGGCTCCGGACGGCCACGGCGACGGTGGCGGCCGGCGACAACTACGACGACGAAGGAGCACGGTGAGCGAGACCAGCGCGGAGGACGTGGTGGCGACGGCGGCCGTCGCGGCGGCCGGCTGGCGCCGGGCGGGCATCGCGGGGGCGGCGATAGGCGTCATCGCCGCGGGTGCGGCGGCCGGCGTCGCCGTGGAGCGCCTGACGGTCGGCCGTGGCATGCGCAAGAAGGCCCGCCTCGCCCTGGACGCCTCCGGGCCGTACGGCTCCCTGCGCGGCCTGCCGGGCCGGGCGGTCGCCGACGACGGCACCGAGCTGTACTACGAGGTCGACGAGGTCGAGCCGGACGGCGGGACGAGCCCCGCGGGCTCCAGCGCCGGGGCGGCCGTGCCCGCGGGCTCCGGGTCGCGGCGGCGCAGGCTCTTCGGCCGCAAGGACCCCGCGCCCCTGACCGTCGTGTTCAGCCACGGCTACTGCCTCGGCCAGGACTCCTGGCACTTCCAGCGGGCGGCACTGCGGGGTCTGGTCCGCACGGTCCACTGGGACCAGCGCAGCCACGGGCGCTCCGAGCGCGGACGGGCGCAGGCCCAGGGCGTGCCGGTCGGGATCGACCAGCTCGGCCGCGATCTCAAGGCGGTCATCGAGGCGGCGGCCCCCGAGGGCCCGCTGGTGCTGGTCGGGCACTCGATGGGCGGCATGACGATGATGGCGCTCGCCGACCTCTACCCGGCGCTGATCCGGGACCGGGTGGCGGCGGTGGCGTTCGTGGGGACGTCGAGCGGCAAGCTGGGCGAGGTGAACTTCGGGCTGCCGGTCGCCGGGGTGAACGCGGTGCGCCGGGTGCTGCCCGGTGTGCTGAAGGCGCTCGGCTCGCAGGCGGAACTCGTGGAGCGGGGCCGGCGGGCGACGGCCGACCTGTTCGCGGGGCTGATCAAGCGGTACTCGTTCGGTTCGCGGGACGTGGACCCGGCGGTCGCGCGCTTCGCGGAGCGGCTCATCGAGTCGACGCCGATCGATGTGGTCGCGGAGTTCTACCCGGCGTTCACGGAGCACGACAAGAGCGGGGCGCTGCCCGCGTTCCGCGATCTGCCGGTGCTGATCCTGGCCGGGGACAAGGACCTGGTGACCCCGAGCTCGCACAGCGAGGCCATCGCGGACGAACTCCCGGACGCCGAGCTGGTCATCGTGCCGGACGCCGGTCACCTGGTGATGCTGGAGCACCCGGAGACGGTCACGGACCGGCTCGCGGATCTGCTCGTACGGATCGGAGCCGTTCCGGCCGGGGCACGCTGATCCTCTACCGTTGGTCGGCATGGAAGCAGCGCACAACGGCCCGGTCACCGGCACCGCCGCACCGGGCATCGTCACCGTGGACGTGGCCGTCGAGTCCCCCGAACAGATGAAGCAGCTCGGGCGCCGGATCTCCGGCGTGCTGGCCCCCGGCGACCTGGTGATGCTCACCGGCGAGCTGGGCGCGGGCAAGACCACCCTGACCCGCGGTCTCGGTGAAGGGCTCGGGGTGCGCGGCGCCGTGACCTCGCCGACCTTCGTGATCGCCCGGGTCCACCCGCCGCTGGGCGAGGGGCCCGCCCTGGTCCACGTCGACGCGTACCGCCTGGGCGGCGGACTCGACGAGATGGAGGACCTGGACCTCGATGTCTCGCTCCCCGAATCGGTGGTCGTCGTGGAGTGGGGCGACGGCAAGGTCGAGGAGCTCTCGGAGGACCGGCTTCAGGTGGTGATCGACCGTGCCGTCGGGGACACCGACGACGAGCGCCGCACGGTGACGCTGGTGGGGATCGGGGCCCGCTGGGCCGGGCTGCGTGAGGAGCTGGCCGCTCGCTGAGAACCGGTCCCCGGCGGCCGTACCCATGGCTCACCCACCGGACTTCCCGACGCTTTCCGACAGCTCGTCGGTAAAATGTTGCGCGGGGGAGGCCCGTCGTGGTCACATGGGTACAGAGGCTGGTTAGGTCTACCTAACCACGGCTCTCGACGAAGCCCGAGGAGGCAGCATGCCGGCACCCGAGCGTGAAGTGCAGCCGCAGTCGTCGCAGGCGGAGCCGCCATCGGCGTCCGCCGTGTCGATGAAGGACCTGCTCGCCTCCTGTGCGGCGGCGACGGCGGTCTCGACACCGCCGCGCGACGAGCACGCGGACGAGGACGACGGTGACGGGAGCCCGGTGATCCGGCCCGCGGCGGGGCGGGACGCCGCCTAAGGGCTGTCCCGGAGAGCTGACGCGCCGGGCCGCCACGGGACGGGCGTGCGGCGGGCCCGGACGGCCGGAGCCGTCGCTACGGGACGACCACGACCTTGACGCCGACCGTCGCGAAGGTCCACAGCGCGTTGCCGTCGGCCCGCTTCATGCGCACCCCGCCGGTCTTCATCGTGGGGTCGGGGCTCCGCATCGAGCCGTCCTGCGCGGCGCTGAAGCCCACGGAGACGTCGTCGACGTTCGCGAAGCGCACCACGTGCTCGATCAGGACACCGTCCGAGCCCTTGATGGTGCCGGAACGCGAGGTCACCTGGTAGACGCCCGGGAGCGGGCTCACGGAGCTCGGCATCACGGCGAACGTCCGGAGGGCCTTCTCCTTGTCGTCCACGATCCACACCCGCCGGTCCTTCAGCGAGTACACGACACGGGCACCCGTGTCGGAGTCCGCGGGCACCGCGAGAGGATCCTTCGCGGGCTTCGGCTTCTCGGAGGGCGCGGCGGCCGAGTGCGACGCCTCGGCGGAGGGGACGGCGACCGAGTCGGGCGCGTTCGCGGATGCCTGGTAGGCGAGGAAACAGACCACGGCCACCGCCGCGGCAGTGAGCCCGGCCACCATTCCCGAGCTGCCCCTTGCCACCGTGAGCTCCCCTTTCGGATGCCGTGCGTCGCCTGTCGTACAAGCATTTACGTCGTACACGCGTGTACCCGGGCGACGGTACCAGCAGCGGAAGGGCGGGCCGGGACGCTGCACAGGCTGTGATGGCCGAGTCGGCGGAGCCGTAGGCTGTTTGTGTGCTGCTGCTCGCCATGGATACCGCCACCCCCGCCGTCACCGTCGCCCTTCACGACGGGACCTCCGTCGTCGCCGAGACCGGGCAGGTCGACGCCCGCAGGCACGGGGAGCTGCTGCTGCCCGCCGTCGACCGGGTCCTCGCCGAGGCGGGGGTGAAGCTCGACGCCGTGACCGACGTGGCCGTCGGGGTCGGCCCCGGCCCGTACACGGGGCTGCGCGTCGGCCTCGTCACCGCGGCGACCTTCGGCTCCGCCCTCTCCGTGCCGGTGCACGGGCTGTGCACGCTCGACGCCCTCGCGTACGCCGCCGGGCGGGACGGCCTCGAAGGCCCCTTCGCCGTCGCGACCGACGCGCGCCGCAAAGAGGTCTACTGGGCGCGCTACGAGGACTCCCGCACCCGGGACGGCGAACCCTCCGTCGACCGGCCCGCCGACATCGCCGAACGGCTCGCCGGACTCCCCGTCGTCGGAGCCGGCGCCCTCCTCTACCCCGGCGCCTTCCCCGACGCCCGCGGCCCCGAGCACGTCCACGCCGGAGCGCTCGCCTCGCTCGCGGCCGAGCGGCTGGCCGCCGGGGCGGAGCTGCTGCCCCCGACGCCGCTCTATCTGCGCAGGCCGGACGCCCAGGTCCCGAAGAACTACAAGGTGGTCACCCCGAAGTGACCACCGCGACCGCTGTCCTGCGTGAGATGCGCTGGTGGGACATCGAGCCCGTACTGGAGCTGGAACACGAGCTGTTCCCCGACGACGCCTGGTCGGCCGGCATGTTCTGGTCCGAGCTCGCCCACGCCCGCGGACCGCGCGCCACCCACCGCTACGTCGTCGCGGAGGACCCCGTCGACGGCGGCATCGTCGGCTACGCGGGCCTCGCCTCGGCCGGCGACCTCGCCGACGTCCAGACGATCGCGGTCAGCCGCGGCCACTGGGGCGGCGGTCTCGGCTCCGAACTCCTGACCGACCTGCTCCGGCACGCGACCGCCTTCGAGTGCGGCGCGGTGCTCCTGGAGGTCCGGGTCGACAACACCCGCGCGCAGAAGCTCTACGAACGCTTCGGCTTCGAGCCCATCGGTTTCCGCCGGGGCTACTACCAGCCGGGGAACATCGACGCACTCGTCATGCGCCTGACCGTACAAGGAACAGAGACAGACTGATGGCTGACGAACCTCTCGTACTCGGTATCGAGACCTCCTGCGACGAGACGGGCGTCGGCATCGTGCGCGGGACGACCCTCCTCGCCGACGCCGTGGCGTCCAGCGTCGACACCCACGCCCGGTTCGGCGGTGTCGTCCCCGAGATCGCCTCCCGCGCCCACCTGGAGTCGATGGTCCCCACCATCGAGCGCGCCCTGAAGACCGCCGGGATCAGCGCCCGCGACCTCGACGGGATCGCGGTCACGGCGGGCCCCGGGCTCGCCGGTGCGCTGCTCGTCGGCGTCTCCGCGGCCAAGGCGTACGCGTACGCCCTGGGCAAGCCGCTGTACGGGGTGAACCACCTGGCCTCGCACATCTGCGTCGACCAGCTGGAGCACGGCCCGCTGCCGGAGCCGACGATGGCGCTGCTGGTCAGCGGAGGACACTCCTCGCTGCTCCTGGCCCCGGACATCACCAGCGACGTACGGCCGCTCGGCGCCACCATCGACGACGCGGCCGGTGAGGCCTTCGACAAGATCGCCCGGGTGCTGGACCTCGGATTCCCCGGAGGTCCGGTCATCGACCGGCTGGCCAGGGAGGGCGACCTGAAGGCGATCGCCTTCCCGCGCGGTCTCAGCGGCTCGCGCGACCCCGCGTACGACTTCTCGTTCTCCGGGCTCAAGACGTCCGTGGCCCGGTGGATCGAGGCGAAGCGCGCGGCCGGCGAGGAGGTGCCCGTCCGGGACGTGGCGGCGTCCTTCCAGGAGGCCGTGGTGGACGTCCTCACCCGCAAGGCCGTCCGCGCCTGCAAGGACGAGGGCGTCGACCACCTCATGATCGGCGGTGGCGTCGCCGCCAACTCGCGGCTGCGGGCCCTCGCCGAGGAGCGGTGCCAGAAGGCGGGCATCCGGCTGCGGGTCCCCAGGCCGGGCCTGTGCACCGACAACGGCGCGATGGTCGCCGCGCTGGGCGCGGAGATGGTGGCGCGCAACCGCCCGCACTCCGATCTGGACCTCTCCGCCGACTCCTCGCTCCCGGTCACCGAGACCCATGTGCCGGGCGCGCACAGCCACGACCACGTGCACGAGGTCAGCAAGGACAACCTCTACTCATGACCGTCGCCCTGATGTGGGAGGCCCGTGCCACCGAGGGCAGGGGCGCGGAGCTGCTGGAGTGGGCCAGGGCCCGGGCGGGCGAACTGGCCCGGGAGCCCCTGCGCAGCGAGCTGCTGCGCGCTCCTCAGGACCGCGTGCTCGTCCTGACCTGGTGGGACGCGGCGTACGACGAGGAGCTGCCGGAGCTGCCGGAGCCGGAGGCGGCGCTCGTCACGCGCGCCGTCCACCGGTGGCGGTTCGAGTCCCTCGGCCCGGCGAACGGCTGATCCCGGGCCGGCGCGGAGGCCCGCCGGAAAGAAATTCAGGAAATCTTTCCGGACGTGTCGATCCGGGCCCCTACCGTTCGACGCATGGGTGAGAGGCGGGGGACAGCCCCCGCTTCCGGAGTCCGAGGAGACACCATGCCGCGCTACCTGACGATGGTCCGGTTCGACGAGACGAACGCCCCGGCCGAGGGCCCCAGCCAAGGACTGATGGAGCGCATGGGCGCGCTCATCGAGGAGATGACCAAGGCCGGTGTCCTGCTGGACACCGCAGGTCTCACCCCGGCCTCCGAGGGCACCAGGGTCACCTGGTCGAACGGCGAGTTCACCGTCACGGACGGGCCGTTCACGGAGACCAAGGAGGTCGTCGGCGGCTACGCCCTGATCCAGGCCAAGGACAAGGCCGAGATCCTGGAGTGGACCAAGCGCTTCCTCGCGGTCCACGAGCCGCACTGGACGATCACCTCCGAGATCCGGGAGATCGCGGAGAACTGACGGAGGGCCGGTGTCCGGGGCGGGCGGCGGATCTTGCCGCTCCCGCCCCCGGCTGCTGTGATGGGTGCCCGTGACAGCAACGAGCGACACCGTCGAGGCCGTGTACCGCATCGAGTCGGCCAGGATCGTCGCCGGTGCGGCCCGCATCGTCCGGGACCTGGCCATCGCCGAGGAGATCGCCCAGGACGCGCTGGTCGCCGCCCTGGAGCAGTGGCCCGAGACCGGTGTCCCCGACCGGCCCGGCGCCTGGCTCATGACCACGGCCAAGCGGCGCGCGATCGACCTCGTACGCCGCAGGGAGACCTACGCCCGCAAGCTGGCGGAGGTCGGGCGGAGCCTGGAGGACGTGCCGGGGCCGGAGCTCGCCGACCCGGACGCCATCGACGACGACGTGCTCCGGCTGATCTTCACGTCCTGCCACCCGGTCCTCTCCACCGAGGCCCGCGTCGCCCTCACCCTGCGGCTGATCGGCGGCCTGAGCACGGACGAGATCGCCCGGGCCTTCCTGGCGGCCGAATCCACCGTCGCGCAGCGCATCGTCCGCGCCAAGCGTGCCCTCGGGCGGGCGAACGTGCCCTTCGAGGTGCCGCGGGGCGCCGAGCGCGCCGGCCGGCTCGGCTCGGTGCTGGAGGTCGTCTACCTCGTGTTCAACGAGGGGTACGCGGCGACCGCCGGGGACGACTGGCTGCGCCCGGCGCTCTGCGAGGACGCCCTGCGCCTGGCGCGCTTGCTGGCGGGGCTGATGGACCGGGAGCCGGAGGTCCACGGGCTGGCGGCCCTCCTGGAACTCCAGGCCTCCCGCATCCGCGCGCGCACCGGACCGGACGGCACCCCGCTCCTGCTGGAGGAGCAGAACCGCGCCCGGTGGGACCAGCTGCTGATCCGGCGCGGTTTCGCGGCCCTGGAACGGGCGTACGCGCCGGGCGCGGCCCCGGGGCCGTACACGCTGCAGGCCGCCATCGCCGCCTGCCACGCCCGCGCCGTGCGCTACGAGGACACGGACTGGCGGACGGTCGCCACGCTGTACGGCCATCTGGCGAAGGCCGCGCCCTCGCCGGTGGTCGAGCTGAACCGGGCGGTGGCCGTCTCCATGGCCGAGGGCCCGGCCGCGGGTCTGGCCCTGACGGACGCCCTGGCGCGGGAGCCGGCGATGGCGGGCTACCACCTGCTGCCGAGCGTGCGGGGCGACCTGCTGGAGCGGCTGGGGCGTGCGGGGGAGGCGCGCGCCGCGTTCCTCCACGCGGCGGAGCTGACGCGTAACGCACGGGAGCGGGAGCTGCTGCTCACCCGTGCGCACCGTGTGTCCCGATGAGTTCCGGGGCCGGGGGCGGTCTACCTTTCACAGCGTCCCGAGACGCACCGGACCGCGCGGAGGAGAGACCATGCAGAAGATCAGGCCCTGTCTGTGGTTCGACGACCAGGCGGAGGAGGCGGCGGCCTTCTACGTCTCCGTCTTCGGCGGCGACTCCCGCGTCGAAGGCGTCATGCGCAACCCCGGCGCGGCGCCGGGGGAGGCCGGCTCGGTCCTGACGGTGGACTTCGTCCTCGCGGGCCAGGAGTACATGGCCCTCAACGGCGGCCCTCACTTCACGTTCTCAGAGGCCGTCTCCCTCACCGTCGACTGCGCGTCGCAGGAAGAGGTGGACCGCTTCTGGGAGGCGCTCACCGACGGGGGCGAGGAGGGCCAGTGCGGATGGCTGAAGGACAGGTACGGACTGTCCTGGCAGATCGTCCCCCGGGCGCTCCCCGAGCTGCTCACCGGGCCTGACCGGGCCAGGGCCGAGCGGGCGATGAAGGCGATGATGGGGATGCGGAAGCTGGACGTGCAGGCTCTGCTGGACGCCTGACGCCCAGCCCCACGCACGTGCGGAGGCGGGTGAACGGGCGCACCCTGGAAGCAGGAAAATTCCGGGAGGTGACCGTCATGATGGAGACAGCGGTCGGATGGCACGTCGAGCTGGAATTCGAGGAGGACACCCACCGCACGCGCGCGGCGGCTCTCGTACGGCTCAGTGACGGGACCGAGGTGCGGGCCCATGGATACGCCAGCCGGCACCCGTCCGACGCGCAGCAGCCACGGGTGGGCGAGGAGATCGCCGGAGCCCGCGCGCTGAACGAACTGGCGATGAAACTGCTCACCAAGGCGCACGACGAGATCGACGAGGCGTCCGGCAGGACCTCGTACCCGCTGACATGAGGCGTGGGTCCGCGCGGACCCGGCTGCCGGTCCGGCCGGTGCGGGGGCTCGGTTAATGTCTGGGGCATGTCGGCCCGTGCACCGCTCCCGCCACCGCCTCCGCCCGTGGGGATACGTACCTGGCCCGACCGCGAGGCGCTGCTGAGCGACCGGGCGCTGATCCTGGGCGAGCTGGTGACGACGTACATCGGCCCGGCGCGCCTGGGTCTGACGCTGATGTGGGCCGGGCTGGCCGCGCTGGGCTGGTCCCTGGCCGGGGCGGCGTTCCTCGTGTTCGAGGACGCTCCCGACGCGCTCGGCGCGGTGCCGGGCGTCCTGTGCCTGGCCGTGGGTGCCTGCGTCCTGATCCCCGCCGTCGTCCTGACGGCCGCCGGGGTGTCCCGGGACCTGCGGGTCCACCGGCTCCTGGGGGAGTGGGGCGAGCTGGACCGCGATGCCGGGAGGGACCTCCCCCTGCGCAGGCCGGGGGCGAGCCTCGCCTGGCTGCTGGTGTCGTACACGCTGTGCGCGGCGGGGCTGTTCGGCTGTGTGGTGGTCCCGGCGACCGCGAGGGCGGGCGAGGAGACGTACGGCCTGGTGGCCTGGCTGGTGGGGCTCGGCTTCATCGCCTGGCTGACCGGGCTCACCGGGCTCGTCAAGGCGTACGCCCACCGCCGCTGGGTGCTGCGGGTGCTTCTGCGCCGCCCGGCGGGCGAACCGCTGTTCGGGGTGGACGGCTGACGGCGGGCCGTCAGGGGCGCCCGACCGGGTGCCCGATCAGCATGGTCGGCGCCCCGGCCACCCGGGTCAGGAAGACGGTGGCCGCGTTCGGCCCCTGGAGCTTCATCTTCCGGCGCAGCTCCTCGGGTTCGACGGCGGAGCCGCGCTTCTTGACCGTCAGCACCCCCACCTGGCGCTCCCTCAGCAACGCCTTCAGCTTCTTCATGTTGAAGGGCATCCGATCGGTGATCTCGTACGCCGTCGTGGCCTCGGACTCGTACGCCGTGTCGCTCGTGACGTAGGCGATCGTCTCGTCGATCAGCCTGCCCTCGCACCGGTCCACGACCGCGGCCACCAGATGGGCGCGGATCACCGCGCCGTCCGGCTCGTACAGATACCGGCCGACGGGACCGACCGGCGGGGCGGGGAGCGGGCCTGCGGAGACGAGGGTGGCGCGGGACGGGAGCAGCGTCGCCCGGAAGGCGCCGGGTGTGAAGCCCTCGCCGAACCAGAGCACGGCCTCCTTCACGTCGCCGCCGTCCGAGATCCACTCGGCCTCGGCCCGCGGGTCGACGGCCTCGTGCGGGACACCGGGGGCGATCTTCAGAGCGGCGCGCGGCGCCTTGAGCGCCGCCCCGGTCGCCCAGGAGAGCGGCGGCGAATAGGCCTCGGGGTCGAAGATCCTGCCGCGTCCGCCGCGCCGCGCCGGGTCGACGAAGACCGCGTCGTACGGGGAGGTGTCGATCTCCGTGACGTCGGCGCACCGCACCTCGACGAGCTCCTGGAGGCCCAGCGCCTCGGCGTTGGCGCGGGCGACCTCGGCCGTGAGCGGGTCGCGATCCACGGCCAGCACCGAGATGCCCGCCCTGGCCAGCGCGATCGCGTCACCGCCGATGCCGCAGCAGAGATCGGCGACGCTCCGTACGCCCTGCTCGGCGAACCGGCCCGCGCGATGGGCCGCGACCGAGGTCCGGGTCGCCTGTTCCACGCCGGCGGGGGTGAAGAACATGCGGTACGCGTCCGCCGCCCCGAACTTCGCCACCGCGCGCTGCCGCAGGCGTGCCTGTCCGAGCGCCGCCGACACGAGCGCGGCGGGGTGGGTGCGGCGCAGCCGGGTCGCCGTGGCCAGTTCCTGGGAGGGGTCGTGGTCACGCAGCTCGTCCAGGAGGGCCGCGCCCTCGGGGGTGCGCAGCGCCGCGAAGGCGTCGAGCGGGTCGGCCTGACCGGCGGGGGGAAGGGCGTTCACGCCTCCATTGTGAGCCAGCCGGGGGACGCGGCGGGCCTCGCGGAGGTGTCGCGGGAGGGGGGCGCGGAGCCGGTGGCAGGATGCGGCGCCATGCAACTAGTAAGACAAAACGAAAAGTCGGTGACGAAGCGGTGCAGAACGGTCTGTGCGGTCCTGGCCGCGCTGCTGGTCGCCGCCGCGGCGTCCGGGTGTGCCGACGGCGCGCGTGAGCAGGCCGCGGGCCGGGACGAGCCGGCCTCCCCGGCCGCCGGGCAGCCGGGCGCCGCGGCTCGGCCGGGGGCCGGGGCGGCCGAGGCGCGGGCCGAGCGGCTGAAGCGTGCGCAGGCCGCCCGTGCTGCCGCCGCGAAGAAGTGGGGCCTGGCGAAGGTGCCGCTGGCCGCACCCGCGCCTCCCGCCCAGAAGCCGCGCATCACCACGCGTGAGGGGTTCGAGGTGGAGGGAGGGGAGGCGCTGCCGCCGGTCTTCACCACCGTGCCCACCGAGGAACGCATCGTCTTCCTGACGATGGACGACGGGGCGGAGAAGGACCCCGAACTCCTGCGGATGATGACGGAGCTGAAGATTCCGTACAGCGCCTTCCTCAGCGACTACGTGGTGAGCGACGACTACGGCTACTTCAAGGACATGCAGGCCAGGGGCGTGACCCTCAGCAACCACACCCTCAACCACCGCTATCTTCCGGGGCTTTCGGCGGCCGAGCAGCGCCGGGAGATCTGCGGCGAGCAGGAGAAGATCGAGAAGTACTTCGGGAAGCGGCCCACGCTCTTCCGGCCGCCGTACGGCAACTACAACGGCGACACCCTCCGCGCCGCCAAGTCCTGCGGGATCAAGGCCGTGCCCCTGTGGGCGGCCGAGGCGTTCCCCGACCACATGGAGTGGCGTGAGTGGGACCGGGACCTGCACCCCGGCGACATCGTCCTCACCCACTTCCGGGGCCGCGAGGACTGGGGCGGGTCCATGGCCGACATGATCCGCAACGTCATGAAGGCGATCACGGACAAGGGGTACGCCGTGGCCAGGCTGGAGGACTACGTCTGAGCGGACGCGAGCCCGCTCCCGGCGCACGGAGGTCCGGCGGGGGCGGTGGCGGCGGGTGGTGAGGGCGAGGGGTTCTGCGGTGCCTCTGCCCGGTTGGTGCCGTGGGCGTCCTGCTCGGGCCGTGCCACCGGCCGGCGTGCGGAGGTCTCGCCGGGCCGTGCGGACGGTCGGTGTCCGCGCGTCTCGCCGCCGGACCAGCCGTCAGATGTGGGCGGGCGTACGCCACCGGAACACCGTGGCCCTCTCCCGCGTTGTGCCGGGCGTGCGCCGGTCGCGCGACGCCACGCCTGGGTGGTGAATTGGCACTCCGCTTGACCGAGTGCTAATCGCCGCCATAGTCTCAGTGCTGGCACTCCCCGAGGGAGAGTGCCAGCAGCACTGCGCGACACGGCAGGTCCGGCACCCGCGACGACGGATCGACCTGGTCGCCACCCACAGACTGTTAAACCCCGTGAGATCTCCGAAGGGGGAGACCGGATCGTGTCGACCACCAGCTCCAAGGTTGCGATCAAGCCGCTCGAGGACCGCATTGTGGTCCAGCCGCTCGACGCCGAGCAGACCACGGCTTCCGGCCTGGTCATTCCGGACACCGCCAAGGAGAAGCCCCAGGAGGGCGTCGTCCTGGCCGTGGGCCCGGGCCGCTTCGAGAACGGCGAGCGCCTTCCGCTCGACGTCAAGACCGGCGATGTCGTTCTGTACAGCAAGTACGGCGGCACCGAGGTGAAGTACAACGGCGAGGAGTACCTCGTCCTCTCGGCTCGCGACGTTCTCGCGATCGTCGAGAAGTAATTCACCCACGTTTGCTTCTGTTCTGCGCCCCTGGCCCCCTGCGAGACAACTAGCCGGGCGGCGAGGGGCGCAGTTCGTTTGAGAGGACAGCTCAGCCCATGGCGAAGATTCTGAAGTTCGACGAGGACGCCCGTCGCGCCCTTGAGCGCGGCGTCAACAAGCTTGCCGACACGGTGAAGGTGACGATCGGCCCGAAGGGCCGCAACGTCGTCATCGACAAGAAGTTCGGTGCCCCCACCATCACCAACGACGGTGTCACCATCGCGCGCGAGGTCGAGCTCGACGACCCGTACGAGAACCTCGGTGCCCAGCTGGTGAAGGAGGTGGCGACCAAGACCAACGACGTGGCGGGTGACGGCACCACCACCGCCACCGTGCTCGCCCAGGCCCTCGTCCGCGAAGGCCTCCGCAACGTCGCCGCGGGCGCCTCCCCGGCCTCCCTGAAGAAGGGCATCGACGCCGCCGTCAAGGCCGTGTCCGAGGACCTCCTCGCGAGCGCGCGCCCGATCGACGACAAGGCCGACATCGCCGCCGTGGCCGCGCTCTCCGCGCAGGACCCGCAGGTCGGCGAGCTCATCGCGGACGCGATGGACAAGGTCGGCAAGGACGGCGTCATCACCGTCGAGGAGTCCAACACCTTCGGTCTGGACCTCGAGTTCACCGAGGGCATGGCCTTCGACAAGGGCTACCTCTCCCCGTACATGGTGACCGACCAGGAGCGTATGGAGGCCGTCCTCGACGACCCGTACATCCTGATCCACCAGGGCAAGATCGGCTCCATCCAGGAGCTGCTCCCGCTCCTGGAGAAGGTCATCCAGGCGGGTGGCTCCAAGCCGCTGCTGATCATCGCCGAGGATGTCGAGGGCGAGGCGCTCTCCACCCTCGTCGTCAACAAGATCCGTGGCACCTTCAACGCCGTCGCGGTGAAGGCCCCGGGCTTCGGTGACCGCCGCAAGGCCATGCTCGGCGACATCGCCACCCTCACCGGTGCGACCGTCATCGCCGAGGAGGTCGGCCTCAAGCTCGACCAGGCCGGTCTGGACGTGCTCGGCACGGCTCGCCGTGTCACCGTCTCCAAGGACGACACGACCATCGTCGACGGCGGCGGCGACTCCGCCGACGTCAAGGGCCGCGTCAACCAGATCAAGGCCGAGATCGAGTCCACGGACTCCGACTGGGACCGGGAGAAGCTCCAGGAGCGCCTCGCGAAGCTGGCCGGCGGCGTGTGCGTGATCCGCGTCGGTGCCGCCACCGAGGTGGAGCTCAAGGAGAAGAAGCACCGTCTGGAGGACGCCATCTCCGCGACCCGCGCCGCGGTCGAGGAGGGCATCGTCTCCGGTGGTGGCTCCGCTCTGGTCCACGCCGTCAAGGTCCTCGAGGGCAACCTCGGCAAGACCGGCGACGAGGCAACGGGTGTCGCGGTCGTGCGCCGCGCCGCCGTCGAGCCGCTCCGCTGGATCGCGGAGAACGCGGGCCTCGAGGGCTACGTCATCACCTCGAAGGTCGCCGAGCTCGACAAGGGCCAGGGCTTCAACGCCGCGACCGGCGAGTACGGCGACCTGGTGAAGGCCGGCGTCATCGACCCGGTCAAGGTCACCCGCTCCGCCCTGGAGAACGCCGCGTCCATCGCGTCGCTGCTGCTCACGACCGAGACCCTGGTCGTCGAGAAGCCGGCCGAGGACGAGGCCGACGCCGGTCACGGCGGCCACGGCCACTCCCACTAGCAGGTCCGTACGCCACCGAGGCCCGGTACCCCCGTCGCGGGGGCACCGGGCCTCGGTGTTTCTGGTGTCCGCGCCCCCGGGCGCCGCGGTCCGGCTACTTGGGGCCGTACGTCCGGCCCGCTCGGGAGGTGACACCGCCGAGGAGGCTGCGGGGCGTCAGCTTCACGAGGCCCATCAGCGCCTTGTAGCGCGGGTCCGGGACCGACACCGTCCTGCCCCGGGCCAGGTCCGCCAGTGCCTCGGCCACCAGCTTGTCGGCGTCCAGCCACATCCAGTCAGGGATGTTGCCCGTCCCCATCCCGGCCCGCTCGTGGAACTCGGTCCGTACGAAGCCGGGGCACAGCGCCATCAGCCGCACCCCGGAACCCGCCAGGTCCTTCGCCGCGCCCTGGGTGAACTGCACGACCCACGACTTCGAGGCCCCGTACGTCCCGCGAGGCAGGAAGGCCGCGACCGACGCCACGTTGACCACCCCGCCCCGGCCGCGCTCCCGCATCGGGCCCGCGGCAGCCGAGGTCAGCCGCAGCACCGCCTCGCAGTGGACCTTGAGCATCGTCAGTTCGTCGGCCATCGAGACGTCGAGATAGCGCCCCTTGTTACCGAAGCCGGCGTTGTTGACCAGCAGGTCGACCGGGCTCACACGGTCACCCAGCCGGGCCTCGACCGCCTCGATCCCGGCGTCCGTGGACAGGTCGGCCGTCAGCACCTCGGCCTCGATGCCGTGTCCGTCGTGCAGCTCCGTGGCCTGGTTCCGCAACCGCTCGGTGTCGCGGGCCACCAGCACCAGGTTGTGCCCGTCACCCGCGAGCCGCCGTGCGAAGGCGGCCCCGATCCCCGCCGTCGCGCCCGTAATCAGTGCAGTCGTCATACGCGGCACGTTAGTGCCCCGCGCACCCGGCGGCCGACCCGCCTCGTCCCCGCCGCCTCGGCCCCGGACCCGACTGCCGCGCGCCCGGCGGCCGTTGGGCACCCCGCGTCCGGGACGCCGGGAGCAGCGCGGGCGGTCCTCGTCCCGTGCCGCCCGGCGGCCCCGTGCGCGACGGCTCCCTCAGGAGGGCGCGCCGGCCCCGTGCTTCGCCACGTACTCCCGCGCGGCGCGCAGGCTCTGTTCGTGCAGTGCGTCCCCGGCGGCCAGCAGACGGGGCAGCAGTTCCCGCTCCGTCGTCGTCGCCCGGAACTCCATGGCCGCGGTGATGTCGTGGCCGGGCAGGTGCACCAGCTCGACCGGGTCGCCGGAGCGGATCGTTCCCGGCTGGATCACCCGCAGATACGCCCCCGTCGCGCCCTCGCGCGTGAAGCGGCGCACCCAGCCGCGCTCGCCGAGGTGGCCCGCGAACGTCCGGCACGGGATGCGGCCCGACGTAACTTCCAGGAGCACCTCGTCGCCGATCCGCCAGCGTTCCCCGATCCGGGCGTGGCTCACGGTGATGCCGAGGGTCGTGAGGTTCTCCCCGAAGGCGCCGTTGGGCAGCGGTCTGCCGAGCTCCTTCTCCCAGGCGTCGAGCTCCTCGCGGGCGTAGGCGTAGACCGCCTGGTCGGAGCCCCCGTGGTGGCGGAGATCGCACACCGCGTCCCCGGCCAGGCCACTGCCGCCGGTGCCCCTGGGGCCCGGGTCGGCCACCGGCACCGGGCCGTCGGCCGGGCGTTTGCCGATGCCGGTGAGGCCGCCCGGGCTGTCCGTGTGCGCGGAGGGAGCGGGCCGGCCGATGTTGACGGTGAGGACCTTCATGGGGAGACAGGGTAGCCGTGACACCCTCAAAGGGGCTCGGGATTAATCGACTGAACCTGCAAGATGCGCTTATGGTTGAAGGGTGATCGAAGCCCGTCATCTCCGTGTCCTGCGCGCCGTGGCCACCACCGGCTCGTTCTCCGCCGCCGCGCGGGAGCTGGGCTGCACCCAGCCCGCCGTCAGTCAGCAGATGAAGGCCCTGGAGAGCTCCGCGGGCACCCCGCTGCTGATCCGGACGGGCCGCGAGATGCGCCTCACCCAGGCGGGCGAGGCCCTGGTACGGCACGCGTCCGGCATCCTCGCGGGGCTGACGGCGGCCGAGGAGGAGGTCGCCGCGATCGCGGGACTGCGGGCGGGCCGGGTCCGGCTCGTGTCCTTCCCGAGCGGGAGCTCCGCGCTGGTCCCGGGCGCGCTCGCGGCGCTGCGCGCCGCGCACCCAGGCACCCAGGTCTCGCTCGTCGAGGCGGAGCCGCCGCGCTCGGTGGAGATGCTGCGCGACGGCGACTGCGACATCGCGCTGGCGTTCCGTTACGGGAAGGTCGGCGGCGAGTGGGACGACCTGGTCGTGCGTCCGCTGCTCGTGGACCGGCTGATCGGCCTCGTCCCCGACGGTCACCGGCTGGCCGGTACGGACGCGGTGGGCATCGCCGAGCTGGCCGAGGAGTCCTGGATCGCCGGCTGCCCGCGGTGCAGGCGGCAGCTGGTGGAGGTCTGCGAGGCCTCCGGATTCACTCCGCGGATCGACTTCGCCACGGACGACTACCCGGCGGTGATCGGGCTCGTCGGCGCGGGCCTCGGCGTGGCCGTGCTGCCGGAGCTGGCCATCGAGTCGGTACGTCCCAAGGGGGCCCGCACCGTGACGGTGGAGCCTGCCGTGGAGCGGGAGATCGTCGCGCTCACCCTGCCCGACCTCGCGCGCGTACCGGCGGTGGCGGCCACCCTGGACCAGTTGTCCCTGGCGGCCTCGCGCTGACGCAAACCGCCCTGGCGCCCGGTGTCACCCGTCCGGCGGCGGGCGTGCACCGGGTCAGGGGAAACGTTTCTTCTGTCGGCGGGTCGTGCGGGGTGTCAGCTGTCGCCGGCCTCGGGGGCCGGCCCTGAATGGGCGGAGATCAGGCGGTTGCGGGCCCTGCCCATGAGCTCCTCACGCTCGTCCTCGGTCAGGCCGCCCCACACGCCGTAGGGCTCCCGTACCGCGAGCGCGTGCGCCGCGCACTCGGCGCGTACCGGGCAGCGCATGCAGACCTCCTTCGCCGAGGTCTCGCGAGCGCTCCGGGCTGCTCCGCGTTCTCCTTCGGGGTGGAAGAACAGCGAACTGTCGACCCCGCGGCAGGCGGCCAGCAGCTGCCAGTCCCACAGATCCGCGTTGGGTCCGGGAAGGCGGGAGAAATCTGCCATTGCGTGTCCCCTCGAAACCTTGCTGAGTCGGAAACGGCGTCCTCGACCGTCGTTGCTCGTCGGCGACCTGAGTCCCGACCGTACATCTACGGTGTTAGTAGATGTAAATATGACTGATTGCGAATCTAGCCTCAGACGCCAGCAAAAGGGAAGAAAACCCGCTAAATGGGGCAGGTCGGAGCGCGGGGGAGCAGTTGAGGGGTGAATGAACTCGTGTCCTTCTTCTCCGTGCACACCCCCTCACTTAGAGTGCCGAACCGGGTGCTTCGGCCCGTAACTCTTTCGAGTGACCGTCGTTGATGAGGGCGAGGCGGTTGACGGAGATCGAGCTCGGGCAGATGTCCGAGGGGGTCAACCGCACAGGTGACGACTTGAATCAGCCTGGAGGCTCAAGGTGACGCGCATCAGCTGCGGAGGACGGTCATGACATCCGTCCTCGTCTGCGACGACTCCCCGCTTGCCCGAGAAGCGCTCCGTCGCGCGGTTGCGACCGTGCCCGGCGTCGAGCGGGTGACGACGGCGGCCAACGGCGAGGAAGTCCTCCGCCGCTGGGGAGCCGACCGCTCGGATTTGATTCTGATGGACGTACGCATGCCCGGGCTGGGGGGTGTGGAGACGGTCCGGCGACTGCTCTCGGCGGACCCCGGCGCCAGGATCATCATGCTGACCGTCGCCGAGGACCTGGACGGCGTCGCGCTCGCGGTCGCCGCCGGGGCCCGCGGCTATCTGCACAAGGACGCCTCGCGCGCCGAGCTGCGCGCCACCGTCACCCAGGCGCTGGCCGACCCGACGTGGCGGCTCGCCCCGCGCCGGCTCAGGTCCGCGGAGATGGGTGCGGCGCCGACGCTCACCGCGCGGGAAATCCAGGTGCTCGAAGGGATGAGCCACGGCCGCTCCAACGCGGAGATCGGGCGTGAGCTGTTCCTCTCCGAGGACACGGTGAAGACACACGCGAGGCGTCTGTTCAAGAAGCTCGGGGCCTCGGACCGCGCGCACGCCGTCGCGCTCGGCTTCCGCTGGGGCCTGGTCCGCTGACCTCGCGGCGCGGTACGCGGTGACCCGATCCCGTCCGCACGGCGGCGGACGGGACGGCGGTGGCGGCGGACCTGCGGCCGGGACCTCCCCATCGGCGCGGTGTGACGCTTCCCGGCCGATGCCGCATCCTTGAGGTGTGGAGTTCCTCGGGGAACATTCGGTCGAGCGGAAGGGGAGGGCGCAGGACATGACATCCGGCGCACCCGCTCAGAACTCTGGAGCACTCGCCCACGACGCGGCTGACGCGGTGCCGGCCGACGAGGCGGAGGCCGGCCGCGCCGACGCGACGTCCGCCGGCCGTCAGGAGGGCGTACCGGCCGATCGCACCGACGGCGCACCGGCCGGCGGCGCGGCTGCGGAACGCACGCCCGGCCCGGCCGCCGTGCGGGCCGGGGACGCGCGCGACGCCCGGTCGCAGGAGGCGCCCGCGCACGGGCCCGGCGGCGCACGCGCTGATAACGCTTCGGTGCACAACTCCGGACGCGATGCCTCGGATCGGACGGCGTCAAGGCACCATGGTCCGATGCGTGAGGACGGGACGACGGTGATCGGTGCTCTGGTGCACCGTGCCGTCGACGGCGACGCACAGGCGACGCACGACCTCCTGGCCCACGTCCACCCCCTCGCCCTGCGCTACTGCAGGTCCCGGCTGAACCGGCTGCCCGGTGATGCCCGTCACTTCGTGGAGGACCTCGCCCAGGAGGTCTGCGTCGCGGTCCTGATGGCGCTCCCGCGCTACAAGGACACCGGCCGTCCCTTCGAGGCCTTCGTCTTCGCCATCGCGGGCCACAAGGTCGCCGACCTCCAGCGCGCCGCGATGCGCCACCCCGGATCGACGGCCGTGCCCTCCGACGAGATGCCGGAGCGGCCCGACGATTCCCTCGGCCCGGAGGAGCGCGCGCTGCTCAGCAGCGATGCCGCCTGGGCCAAGAAGCTGCTCGCCAATCTTCCGGAGAACCAGCGGGAACTGCTGGTCCTACGGGTCGCGGTCGGTCTGACCGCCGAGGAGACCGGGCAGATGCTCGGCATGTCCCCGGGTGCGGTCCGGGTCGCCCAGCACCGTGCCCTGAGCAGGCTGAGGGCTCTCGCGGGCCAGTAGGGGAGCCGGTCGCGCGGAGGGCTCCCCAGCCGGTCCGGCCGCTCCGGCGGGCCTGGAGGAAGCCACAGAACCGCTAGGTGATCTTGCTCGTGGAATGAGACACCCCGCGAGGCCGTTAGCATGGACATCCGCACCGATCAAGGCCATTTGGGGAAGGTGTCATGACTGCAAACGTCGACGGAGTGCCCGAGAAGTTCTCGACGCTCGGGCTGACATACGACGACGTGCTGCTGCTGCCCGGCGCGTCCGAGGTGCTGCCCAACGCGGTCGACACCTCGTCCCTCATCTCGCGCAACGTACGGGTGAACATCCCCCTGCTCTCGGCCGCCATGGACAAGGTGACCGAAGCGCGGATGGCCATCGCCATGGCCCGTCAGGGCGGCGTGGGCGTGCTGCACCGCAACCTCTCGATCGAGGACCAGGTGAACCAGGTCGACCTGGTCAAGCGGTCCGAGTCCGGAATGGTCACCGACCCGATCACGGTGCACCCCGACGCCACGCTCGGCGAGGCCGACGCGCTGTGCGCGAAGTTCCGCATCAGCGGCGTGCCGGTGACCGACGCGGCGGGCAAGCTGCTCGGCATCGTCACCAACCGCGACATGGCCTTCGAGTCGGACCGCGGCCGTCAGGTCCGCGAGGTCATGACGCCCATGCCGCTGGTCACGGGCAAGGTCGGCATCTCCGGCGTGGACGCCATGGAGCTGCTGCGCCGCCACAAGATCGAGAAGCTCCCGCTGGTCGACGACGCCGGCGTCCTCAAGGGCCTCATCACGGTCAAGGACTTCAAGAAGGCCGAGCAGTACCCGAACGCCGCCAAGGACGCCGAGGGCCGCCTGCTGGTCGGCGCGGCCGTCGGTGCCAGCCCCGAGGCGCTGGACCGTGCCCAGGCGCTCGCGTCCGCCGGTGTCGACTTCCTGATCGTCGACACCTCGCACGGCCACAACAGCAACGCCCTCGACTGGATGGCGAAGATCAAGTCGAGCGTCGGCATCGACGTCATCGGCGGTAACGTCGCCACCCGCGACGGGGCCCAGGCCCTGATCGACGCCGGTGTCGACGGCGTGAAGGTGGGCGTCGGCCCCGGCTCGATCTGCACCACCCGCGTGGTCGCCGGCATCGGCGTCCCGCAGGTCACCGCGATCTACGAGGCCGCGCTCGCCGCGCGGGCCGCGGGCGTCCCGGTGATCGGCGACGGCGGCCTCCAGTACTCCGGCGACATCGGCAAGGCGCTGGCCGCCGGCGCCGACAGCGTGATGCTGGGCAGCCTCCTCGCGGGCTGTGAGGAGTCCCCGGGTGAGCTGATGTTCATCAACGGCAAGCAGTTCAAGTCGTACCGCGGCATGGGCTCGCTGGGTGCCATGCAGTCCCGCGGCCAGGGGCGGTCGTACTCCAAGGACCGCTACTTCCAGGCCGAGGTGTCCTCGGACGACAAGCTCGTGCCCGAGGGCATCGAGGGCCAGGTGCCCTACCGCGGCCCGCTGGCCAACGTGCTCCACCAGCTGGTCGGCGGCCTCCGCCAGACCATGGGGTACGTCGGTGCCGCCTCCGTCGACGAGATGGAGCGCAAGGGCCGTTTCGTGCGGATCACCTCGGCGGGTCTCAAGGAGAGCCACCCGCACGACATCCAGATGACGGTGGAAGCGCCGAACTACAGCAGGAAGTAAGGCAACAGCCCGGGTGAGGGGCGGACCGGGGTTCCCGGGACCGCCCCTCACGTGTGCGTCGGGGATACTGGACAGCGCAGACGTAGAGGAAAGGCCACACCATCGTGACTGAGATCGAGATCGGGCGCGGCAAGCGCGGCCGGCGGGCATACGCGTTCGACGACATCGCTGTCGTACCGAGCCGGCGCACCCGTGACCCGAAGGAGGTCTCGATCGCCTGGCAGATCGACGCCTACCGTTTCGAGCTTCCCTTCCTGGCCGCGCCCATGGACTCGGTGGTCTCCCCGCAGACCGCGATCCGCATCGGTGAGCTCGGCGGCCTCGGTGTCCTCAACCTCGAGGGGCTGTGGACCCGGCACGAGGACCCGCAGGCGCTGCTCGACGAGATCGCCGAGATGCCCCTCGAGACCGCCACCCCGCGGCTCCAGGAGATCTACTCCGCCCCCATCCAGGAGGAGCTGATCGGCCGGCGCATCAAGGAGGTGCGCGACTCCGGTGTCGTCACCGCGGCGGCGCTCTCGCCGCAGCGCACCGCCCAATTCTCCAAGGCCGTCGTCGACGCGGGCGTGGACATCTTCGTCATCCGCGGCACGACGGTCTCCGCCGAGCACGTCTCCGGCGCGGCCGAGCCGCTGAACCTGAAGCAGTTCATCTACGAGCTGGACGTCCCGGTCATCGTCGGCGGCTGCGCCACGTACACCGCCGCCCTGCACCTGATGCGTACCGGTGCGGCCGGCGTCCTCGTCGGTTTCGGCGGCGGCGCCGCGCACACCACGCGCAACGTCTTCGGCATCCAGGTCCCCATGGCGACCGCGGTCGCCGACGTGGCCGGGGCGCGCCGCGACTACATGGACGAGTCCGGCGGCCGGTACGTCCACGTCATCGCCGACGGTGGTGTGGGCTGGTCCGGCGACCTTCCCAAGGCCATCGCCTGCGGCGCGGACGCCGTCATGATGGGCTCCCCGCTGGCCCGTGCCACGGACGCGCCCGGCCGCGGCCGGCACTGGGGCATGGAGGCCGTCCACGAGGACGTGCCGCGCGGCAAGCTGGTCGACCTCGGATCCGTCGGCACGACGGAGGAGGTCCTCACCGGCCCCTCGCACACCCCGGACGGCTCGATGAACATCTTCGGCGCGCTGCGCCGCGCGATGGCCACCACGGGCTACAGCGACCTGAAGGAGTTCCAGCGCGTCGAGGTGACGGTGGCGGACTCGCAGCACCGCCGCTGATCTCCCGCGCTCACACGCGCGACGGCCCGGACCACCGTGGTGGTCCGGGCCGTCGCGCGTGTACGGGGTGTCAGCCGGCCTTGCGGGCGCCACCGAAGGCGGCGACGGGGCCGAGGAGCAGGAAGAGGTACGTCATGAAGTCGGCCTCCTCCTTCCAGACGTCGACGACATCGCCGAAGTGCTCGAAGAAGACCTCGGAGAAGCCGACGCCGAGTCCGTCCGCGAGGATCATCGACATCGCGACGAGCTGACCGACGAAGACCGCGCCCAGGGAGAAGACGGCACTGGCCGCGCCGATGGCCGGGAGGGGGCCGCCGACCTTGCTCGCCGCGAAGCCGACCAGGAAGCCGACACCGATGGCCGCGTAGCCGACCTCGCGCTCGATGGAGCCGGCGATGACGCCGTACAGGATTGCCGCGACGATCGCCGTGCCCAGGGCGGTCAGCACGCCGAGGCCGACACCGGAGCCGCTCCGGACCGGCGGGGCGGGCGGGAAGCCGCCGCCGAACTGGGCGGGCTGCTGGCCCTGCTGACCGGCGAAGGGGTTGCCCGTCGGCGCGCCGGGCTGCTGGCCGGCGAACGGGTTGCCGGGCGTGGGCTGCTGCCCCGCGTACGGGTTGCCGTCGGCCGGCTGGCCGCCGTAGGGCTGCTGTGGCGGGTTCGGCGGCTGCACGGGCTGGCTCATGGTGGTGATCCCCCTGGGACGATGCGCACGGGTGTGCGAGAAGTGACGCCGCAGGCTAGCAGCCCGCGCCGACACAGCCCACCGGAATCCCGGCGGTCACCTCCCGGGGCCGCGCTACAGCCGGTGCGCGGCGCCCGCCGGGGTGGCGCCCCGGGTGTCCAGGAGGAGCTGGGCCTTCACCGCGAGGCCCTGGAGGTCGTACGTGCGGTGGTGCTGCAGAAGCACCGTCAGGTCAGCCCCGGCGGCGGCCTCGTAGAGCGAATCCGCGCGCGGTACGGGCAGGTCGCGCACGCGCCAGTCCAGGACGTGCGGGTCGTGGTAACCGATCTGGGCGCCCATGTCCATCAGCCGGCCCGCGATCTCCCGGGCGGGGGAGGCCTCCTGGTCGGCCAGGTCCGGCTTGTAGGTGACCCCGAGCAGCAGGACCCTGGCGCCCCGCACGGACTTGCCGTGCTCGTTGAGCAGGGTGGCGCAGCGCTGGATCACATAGCCGGGCATCCGGTCGTTGATCTCCTTGGCCAGCGAGACCATGCGCAGCGGATGTCCGGGCGTACGGCTGCTGTACGGGAAGTATCCGGGGTCCACCGGGACACCGTGGCCCCCGACGCCGGGTCCGGGGCGGAAGGGCTGGAAGCCGAAGGGCTTGGTCTCGGCGCACCTGATGACGTCCCAGAGGTCCACCCCGAGGTCGTGGCAGAGCACCGCCATCTCGTTGACCAGCGCGATGTTGACGTGCCGGAAGTTGGTCTCCAGGACCTTCGTCATCTCCGCCTCGCGCGGTCCCCGGGCCCGGACGACCTTGTCGGTGAGCCGTCCGTAGAAGGCCGCGGCCGACTCGGTGCAGGCGGGCGTGAGGCCGCCGATGACCTTGGGGGTGTGGGCGTAGACGTGGGTGCGGTTGCCGGGGTCGAGGCGCCCGGGGGAGTGGGCGAGGTGGAAGTCGCGCCCGGCGCGCAGCCCGGAACCCTCCTCCAGGAGGGGACGCACGAGGTTCTCGGTGGTGCCGGGCGGTACGGCCGACTCCACCAGGACGGTGGTGTGCGGCCTGAGCCGGAGGGCGAGCGCCCGGGCCGCCTCGGTCACGGCGCCGAGGTCGAGGGTGCGGTCCGGTCCGAGGGGGGTGGGGGCGCAGATCGCGGCGGTGCGGACCCGGCCCAGCTCCGCCGGATCGGCGGTGGGCCGGAAGCCCCCCGAGACCATGCGGCGGATGTCGGAGGCGCTGAGGGATCCCTCGACCGGCGTACGGCCCGCCGAGAGTTCGGCGAAGGGACGGGGGTCGGTGTCGTAGCCGACGGTCTGGATCCCCGCGCCGACGGCTGCTTGGGCGAGGGGCAGGCCGAGGTGACCGAGTCCGATGACAGCAAGGTCTGCCGGCATGTGGGCCGTCCTTTCCCTAAGACCAAGAAGGCAGAAAGCGCAACCGCTGGGGACAGCGCAATGTCAGACTAGGCGTAAATATGACCTATATGTCGCATTCCTGGGCGCGTGTGGGGCGGGTGTTGTCCACAGGCAGTGGCTGAAGTCGTGGACCGCGGACAGAATCGAGTGGTGGGCACGGGCGCCCGGCCCTCCGGCCGGTCCCCGCTCCCGTGCCGTACCACCCACCCCGATGCACCGGGAATACCGGGAGGCAGCAGTGAGGACAGCGACACTGGGACCCGCGGAGCGCACCGAAGCGCTGGCCGCGATGGCCGAGCGCGAACTGGACGTGCTGGTCGTGGGAGCGGGCGTGGTCGGCGCCGGGACCGCGCTGGACGCGGCCACCAGAGGGCTCTCGACCGGGCTGGTCGAGGCACGCGACTGGGCGTCAGGGACGTCGAGCAGGTCCAGCAAGCTGATCCACGGCGGGCTGCGCTACCTGGAGATGCTGGACTTCGCGCTCGTGCGGGAGGCGCTGAAGGAGCGTGGACTGCTGCTGGAGCGGCTCGCCCCGCATCTGGTCAAGCCCGTCCCCTTCCTCTACCCCCTCCAGCACAAGGGCTGGGAGCGGCTCTACGCCGGTTCCGGGGTCGCGCTGTACGACGCGATGTCGGTGTCCTCCGGCCACGGCCGGGGCCTGCCCGTCCACCGCCACCTCTCCCGCCGGCGCGCCCTGAGGGTCGCCCCCGCGCTCAGGAAGGACGCCCTGGTGGGCGCCCTCCAGTACTACGACGCCCAGATGGACGACGCGCGCTTTGTGGCGACCCTGGTGCGCACGGCCGCGGGCTACGGCGCGCAGGTGGCGAACCGGGCGCGGGTGACCGGCTTCCTCCGGGAGGGGGAGCGGGTCGTCGGCGCGCGGGTGCAGGACGTCGAGGGCGGCGGGGAGTACGAGGTCAGGGCCAAGCAGGTGGTCAACGCCACCGGGGTGTGGACGGACGACACCCAGGCGCTGATCGGCGAGCGCGGGCAGTTCCACGTCCGGGCGTCGAAGGGCATTCACCTCGTCGTGCCCAAGGACCGCATCCACTCCTCCACCGGGCTCATCCTGCGCACCGAGAAGTCGGTGCTCTTCGTGATCCCCTGGGGGCGGCACTGGATCATCGGCACCACGGACACCGACTGGGATCTCGACAAGGCCCACCCGGCCGCGTCCAGCGCCGACATCGACTATCTGCTCGAACACGTCAACTCGGTGCTGAACACCCCGCTGGGCAGGGACGACGTCGAGGGTGTCTACGCCGGGCTGCGCCCGCTGCTGGCGGGGGAGTCGGACGCCACCAGCAAGCTGTCGCGTGAGCACACGGTGGCCCATCCGGCGCCGGGGCTCGTCGTCGTGGCGGGCGGCAAGTACACGACCTACCGGGTCATGGCGAAGGACGCCGTGGACGAGGCGGTGCACGCGCTGGACCAGCGGGTGGCCGACTGCGTCACGGAGGACATCCCGCTGCTGGGCGCCGAGGGCTACCGCGCCCTGTGGAACGCCCGCGCCAGGATCGCCGCCAGGACGGGGCTGCACGTGGTCCGGGTGGAGCACCTGCTCAACCGGTACGGCTCGATGGCGGAGGAGGTCCTGGATCTCGTCCGGGGCGACTCCACGCTGGGCGAGCCGCTCGCCGGCGCGGAGGACTACCTGCGCGCGGAGGTCGTCTACGCCGCCTCGCACGAGGGCGCCCGGCACCTCGACGACGTCCTGACGCGGCGCACCCGCATCTCCATCGAGACCTTCGACCGGGGCACGCGGTGTGCCCGCGAGTGCGCGGACCTGATGGCGCCGGTGCTCGGCTGGGACACGGACCAGGTCGAGCGGGAGGTGGAGCACTACCGCAAGCGGGTGGAGGCGGAGAGGGAGTCGCAGCGCCAGCCGGACGACCTCACGGCCGACGCGGCGCGCCTGGGGGCACCCGACATCGTGCCGCTCTAGGACCCGCAGGTCCGGGCCGGGCCGGGGTTCCCGGCCCGGCCCGGCCCGGCCGGAGCCCGGTGTGCTCGGCGGGGGCGCGCACGGGCAAGGACGTTGTGGCGTAACGGAGGTGACGGGGCGCGAGGGGAGCGGGCGGCTTCCCGCCGCTGCCGGGGGTCCGCCACCTGCCGGGACGGCGGGCGGCGGGGCGCGGTCCTCGGCACGAGCGGGAGGGGGCGGGGTGATGCCGGGCGTGAGGTGTGGTTCGCTGGGCAGGCTCGCGGTTCCCGGAGTGAGGGGAGCCGGTACGGACGGGCGGACGCGAAGAGCCCCGGATGTCCGCATGGCGGGGGGTTCCTCCCTCCGGCCGCACCGGGGCCGCCCCGGACCCGGCACCACGACCGGTCCCGGGGTGAGGGACAATGAACGCTCTGCCAGGGCGGGTTGATCGCAGAGGGGACGCATGTCGGAGGCGGAGCAGGCGCAGGAGCCCCAACGGGACAAGGACGGACGTCTCCTCGCGGGGCGGTACCGCCTTGGGGAGGTGCTCGGCCGGGGCGGCATGGGCACGGTCTGGCGTGCTGCCGACGAGACGTTGGGGCGCACGGTCGCCGTCAAGGAACTGCGGTTCCCGTCCTCCATCGACGAGGACGAGAAGCGGCGTCTGATCACGCGCACCCTCCGCGAGGCGAAGGCCATCGCGAGGATCCGCAACACCAGCGCCGTGACGGTCTACGACGTGGTCGACGAGGACGACCGGCCGTGGATCGTCATGGAACTCATCGAGGGCAAGTCCCTCGCCGAGGTGATCCGTGAGGACGGGACGCTGACGCCGAGACGGGCGGCGGAGGTCGGTCTCGCCATTCTCGACGTGCTGCGTTCGGCGCACCGCGAGGGCATCCTCCACCGGGACGTGAAGCCGTCCAACGTGCTGATCTCCGAGGACGGCCGGGTCGTCCTGACCGACTTCGGGATCGCCCAGGTCGAGGGCGACCCCTCCGTCACCTCGACGGGCATGCTCGTCGGCGCCCCCTCCTACATCTCGCCCGAGCGCGCACGCGGGCACAAGCCCGGACCTCCCGCCGACCTCTGGTCGCTGGGCGGGCTGCTGTACGCGAGCGTCGAGGGCCGCCCGCCGTACGACAAGGGTTCGGCCATCGCCACGCTGACCGCGGTGATGACGGAGCCGGTCGAGACCCCGGTGAACGCCGGTCCGCTGGAGGAGGTCATCTACGGCCTGCTGGCCAGGGACCCCGACCAGCGCCTGGACGACGCCGGCGCGCGCGTCCTGCTCAACGCGGTGATCAACGCTCCCGAACAGCCCGTCACGCCCCCCGCCGACTCCACCCAGATCATGGCGCTGCCCACGATCGGCGACGCCCCGAGCGGCAAGGGCGCCAAGGCGGCGAAGGCCGGCAGGGGTGACTCCGGCAACGGCGGAAAGGCGGCGGCGGCCGGCGCGGCTGCCGCCGGGGCGGCCCACGCGGCGGCCTCCGCGGCCCCGTCCGCGGGGAGCCCGGCGGCCGGAACTCCCGCGTCCGGCTCCACCACCGCCGGGACCTCCACCTCCGGCGCGCAGGGCGTTGCCGACAGCGCTCGCGACCGGCTGCGCGGCGCGCTGCGCTCCGTACGCAACGCGAAAACTCCGACGGCCGGGACGGCCGGGACCGCCGTGCCGCCCGCGCCCCCGCGCGCGCCGGGCACTCCCGCCGCCATGGCGTCGGCCTCCGGACCCGCCGGACGGCCCTCCAGGGCCACGGCGTCGATCACCGACGTCGTGCCCCGCCGCACGCTGGCGGTCATCGCCGGGGTCGTCGTGCTCGCCGTCCTCGGTACGGTCCTGGCCCTCTCCCTCGGCGACGACGACGCGGGCGACAAGGGCGGCGCCAAGGGCGACACCACCACGTCGGCTGGTGCCGCGGGGGGCGGGGACGCCGAGGCCACCGGCGGCGGATCGGGAAAGGACGAGACCAGCGGGACGGGCAAGGGCGGAGAGGACGGCCAGGGGAAGAAGACGGGCGAGGCGTCCGTCGAACCCTCCCCCTCGCAGGAGAGCGGCGAGCCCGACCCGGACGCACTGCCCTCCGGGTACAAGGCCGTCACCAGCAAGCAGTTCCACTTCTCCGTGGCGATGCCCGGTGACTTCAAGTTCGACGCCATAGCGGGACAGAACTCCGGCGCGATCTACAACGCCGACGGCGGCTTCCCCCGCATCCAGATCGACTACAACGCCTCCCCGAAGGACGACGCGGCGGCTGCCTGGGCGGGGGCGGTCGCGGCGACCAGGAGCCTCAGCAACGGCTACAAGCACATCGGCATAAAGAAGGTCGAGTACAACGGCTACCCGACCGTCGCCGACTGGGAGTTCACCCGCAACCAGCAGGGCATGCGGGTCAGGGTCCTCAACCGGGGCTTCAAGGCCGACGCCACCCACGGCTACTCCATCATGATCAGCTGCAAGGCGGACGAGTGGGACGGCGAGGAGTGCAGGACGCTGCGCGAGACGGCGTTCGCCACGTTCGAGCCCACCGACTGACCTGCTCGGAGGCCGAACGGGCGGCCGGGTTGTGGTGACCCGGCCGCGCAGCCGCGACTTGCCACGTATTGTGAGAGGACGAGGACCGTACGCAGCCGCAATCGTGGATCAATTGCACAGTAAGTGACCGCAATTGATGGATTATGCGGTCTTCATGACCGGGGGACAGCGCGCTCTGGGGAGGCGTCGTGGACGACTACGCGGGTCGGGTACTGGCCGACCGCTACCGCCTTCCGCTGCCTCCTTCCGATGCGTACGAACTGGCGGAAACCAGGGCGTTCGACACCTACAGCGGGCAAGAAGTCCTGGTCCGGCAGGTGCCGTTGCCGGAGGTCGTGGACGCCGAGGTGCTCGACGGCGAGGGGCTGCCCTCGGCCGCCAGGCGCGCCTCGGGGCGTACGGTGCGGCGCTCGACGGACCCGGCGGTCCGGAGGGCCATCGAGGCCGCGCAGGCGGCGGCCCAGGTGCCCGACCATCCGCGTCTGGACCAGGTCTTCGACGTGTTCGCCGAGGCCGGATCGCTCTGGATAGTGAGCGAACTGGTGGCCGCCCGGCCGCTCGCCGCGCTGCTCGCGGAACGGCCGCTCAATCCCTACCGGGCCGCGGAGATCGGTTCCGACGTGCTCACGGCGCTGCGCGTGCTGCACGCCCACGGCTGGACCCACCGCAACATCACCGTCCGCACGGTGCTGGTCTGCGACGACGGCCGGGTCGTGCTGACCGGACTGGCGGCGGGGGCGGCCGAGGAAGCGCTGTGCGGATACGTTCCCGTGCCGCAGCCGGACGGGGAGGACACCTACGGGCCCCCCGCGGTGGAGACGGGCCCCACCGGCCCGTACGAGCCGCCCGAGCGCGGCGCCGGGCCCGCACCTCTCCCGCCGGGCGACGCCTTCCACGCCCCCGGCGCCCTTCCCGCTCCGGACCCCGCTCCGCACACGCCCCACGCCCTGCCCGCCGAGGACGCTCCCTACGCGGGCGGACCGCCTGCCGAGGACGCTCCGTACGCGGGTGGACTCCCCGCCGAGGACGCTCCGTACGCCGGTGGACCGCTCGCTCGGGAGGGAGCGCACGAGCCGTACGGCCTCCCGGCCCAGGACGCTCCGCACGAGCCGTACGCCCTCCCGGCTCCGGACAGCCCTCCGTACGCGCCGCAGGCTCTCCCCGCCCAGGACGCCCGGCGGGCCGGTGAGCCGCCCGCCCAGGAAGCCCTGCCCGCGCCCAGGGCCTCCGGCGACGGTCCGCCCACCCCGGCGTCCCGCGCCGAGCCGGCCCAGCTCCCGGCCCCGCCCGGGGCCGGGAGCGCGGCGCAGCTGCGTGCCGCGCGTGCCGGTGCCATCGCCGCCTACCGCGCGGGCGCCCGCGCGGCGGCCCGTGCGGGCGAACAGCAGAGGCGCGCGGAAGCGGAACCGGCGGACCGCGAGCGTGAGGCGGGCGAGGCCGGGCGCGAGGAGCCGGCGGCTCCTCCCGCCTCCGGCCCCCCGCAGCTGACCGGCGGTAGCTGGGGCAGGGCGGCCGGCGACGCCTACCCGTACGACGACGAGGACGACGAGGACGACGACGAGGACCCGGGCGGCCCGCCGCCTCCCGGCCGTCGCGTCCACCTCGCCGGCACCTGGGGCGACGGCCCCGGCGCCGGCCGCCCCGTGCCCGCCGGAGGCAGTTCGGGAGGACCGGGACGCTCCGGCGAGGACGCGCTGCGCGCCGACGCCCAGCGTCTCGGCGGCGGGGCCGTGGAGCGCCGGGACCGGCTTCCGCAGCCCGCGACGGCCCGACGGCCCGCCGGCGGGTGGGACGAGGTCGTGGCCGGAAGGGGCGAGGCACCCGCCTATCGCGGCCCCGCGACCCCTCTGGCCGCCGAACGCGCCCGGCAGGCACGTATCGCCGTCGTCGGCGCGGTCACCGAGCGGTGGGCTCCCGAGCAGGCCGGGCCGGTGCACGACAACTGGCAGCTGGCCCCGCCCATCGGCCCCTCGACCGACCTGTGGGCGCTCGGCGCCCTCCTCTACCGCGCCGTGCAGGGCCATGCCCCGTACCCCGAGGAGAATGCCGCCGAGCTCGTCCAGATGGTCTGTGGAGAGCCGCCCGCCTTCGCGGAGGAGTGCGGCCCGCTGCGCCCCGTCGTGGAGTCGTTGCTGCGCCAGGACCCCACGGAGCGCCCCGACTTCGAGGAGCTGCGCGGCTGGCTGCGCTCCCTCGTGCGTTCGGCCCCCGAGCCCGA
Organism: Streptomyces argenteolus; assembly: GCF_042902585.1. GTDB lineage: Bacteria > Actinomycetota > Actinomycetes > Streptomycetales > Streptomycetaceae > Streptomyces > Streptomyces argenteolus. The sequence goes on along the minus strand of NZ_JBIBEG010000001.1, from coordinate 1,019,272 downwards.
GGCCGGCGCCGACATCGTCGCGATGCCGCCCGCCGACGCCACCCGCCTGCCGGTGGTCCGTCGCCGTGGCGAGCTGGTGCGGCGGCGCCGGGGCCGCGGTGCGGCGCACGGCAGGCACCGGCAGGGCAGGTCGCAGCGCGGCGAGAAGCAGTACGAGAGCCGGCAGGCGTACGAGAAGCCGCCGCGCGCGCCCCGCGAGCCCAAGGGGCCCAAGGTGCTGCGCCAGCCGCCGCCCGGCCGCCGGGGGCCCCGGCGGCTCGGACGGCTGTTGCTGGTGCTGATCCTGCTGCTCATGGCCGCGGCCGTGGCCTACGCGGTGATGTTCATGCCCAAGGCGGATTCCGGATCAGGGGCGGGAGCCGCGCCCGCGGACTCCGTCGCGCCCGCGGACCCGGATTCCGGCAGCCCGTCCGCAGGGGCGACGGCGTCCTCCGGCGCCTCGGCGTCCTCCGGCTCGTCGGGCTCCGAGAAACCGCAGACCAGCCGCTCGGCCGTCGCCCTCGCGCCGGGCTACAAGCTCCGTGAGGACGCGGAGGGCTTCGAGATCGGTGTGCCGGAGGACTGGCAGCGCAGCCCCGCCAACGCGGACCGTCAGATCCGTTACGGCGGCGACGGGTTCAGCGTCCTGGTCGTGCCCGGCCGGGACACCGTCAAGGCGCACGGCAGCGATCCGCTGGACTACCAGCGGACCGGTGAACCCGAGCTGAAGCCCTTCCGCGAGTCCAGCTGGGCCACCTCGACGGGGCTGCGCCGCGTCGATGTCGGCAAACAGGCCATGGCGGAGGGGCAGTTCACCTGGCAGGAGAGCGGCGGCCGGCAGGTGTACGTCCGCAACCTGGTCATGATCGTCGACGGCAGGTACCACATCCTGCAGGTCATCGGCCCGGAGAACGAGCGGGACAAGGTCTCCGACATCTACGAGCAGGCCATCTCCTCGTACCGCGTGGGCTCCTGACGGACCGCCGGGGCGACGCGACAAGCGTCACAGTGCGGTCTCGTGGGCGGTGCGAGGTTACGCCGTGCCGCCCCCGTCCGTAATCTGTCGTCCCGAGGAACGGGGCGGGGACACACGTGGAACACGCGCAGGGAACGGACGCGGGGATCGTACTGGCCGGGAGGTACCGGCTGGGTGACGTCCTGGGCCGGGGCGGCATGGGCAAGGTGTGGCGGGCCCACGACGAGGTGCTCCACCGGACGGTGGCGGTGAAGGAGCTGACCGCCGGACTGTACGCCGCCGAGGCGGACCGGGCCGTGCTGCACGCCCGCACGCAGAAGGAAGCGCGTGCGGCGGCCCGCATCACCCACCCGGGGGTCGTGACCGTCCACGACGTCATCGAGTACGACCACCGCCCCTGGATCGTCATGCAGTACGTCGACGGCCCCTCGCTCGCCGACGCGGCGAAGGAGTCCGGCGAGGTCGAGCCGCGCGAGGCGGCGAGGATCGGGCTGCACGTGCTGAGCGCCCTGCGGGCCGCCCACGGCGCCGGTGTGCTGCACCGTGACGTGAAGCCGGCCAACGTCCTGCTCGCCCGTGACGGGCAGGTGCTCCTGACCGACTTCGGGATCGCCGCGATCGAGGGGGACTCCACCATCACCAGGACGGGTGAGCTGGTGGGCTCCATCGACTACCTGGCACCCGAGCGGGTGCGCGGGGGCGATCCGGGTCCGGCGTCCGACCTCTGGTCGCTGGGTGCCACGCTCTACACGGCCGTCGAGGGCACCTCGCCCTTCCGCCGCAGCTCACCCATCTCCACCATGCAGGCCGTCGTCACGGAGGAGCCGCCTCCGCCGCTGCGCGGCGGCGCCCTGGAACCCGTGATCACCGCGCTGCTGCGCAAGGACCCCGCGGACCGGCCGACGGCCGAGGAGACCGAGCGGATGCTCCTGGACGCGATGGAGGGGCGCAGGCCCCGGGCCGCGCAGGCGCACGTACCGACGCAGCGGGTCTCCGAGGAGCAGCTGCGCGCCTTCGCCGCACCGGACGGCTCGACGGCCCACCTCGCCCAGCCCCTGCCCCCGCCGCCCGCGCCCCCGTACACCTCCGCCCCCGGGAGCGGCGGGGGCCGGTGGCGCGTCGTCCTGCTGGTGCTTGTGCTGGCCGCGCTGCTGGGCGGTGCGGCCGGCCTCGCCGCGATGAAGTTCGGGGACGAGAGCGCGGACACCTCGGGCGGCACGAGGGAGCGGAGCACCGCCGGTCCGGCCCCCTCGCCCTCGTCCTCGACGGTGCCGAGCGCCGACCCGGCGGTGGAGGAGTCCGCGCCGGACGAGACACCCGACGGCTGGAAGCGGGTCCAGGATCCCGAGGGCTTCAGTCTCCTCGTCCCCGAGGGCTGGGAGCGCCGGACGGAGAACGGGCAGATCGACTACACGCCGGACGGCGGCGCCCACCGCATGAGGATCAGCCTCGATCCGCAGCCCGACTTCGACAACCCCCTCGACCACATGCGGAGCATCGAGAAGGATCTCGCCGCACGGCTCCCGGGGTACGCACGCCTGACGATGGAGTCGAACACCTTCCGCGACCGCCCCGGCTCCCGCTGGGAGTTCACCTGGGTGGAGTCCAAGGACCACCCGGGCCCGCGTCACGGGATCGACCAGATGTACTTCGCCGGGACGGGCGGTCCCGAGTACGCGCTCTACCTGACCGGGCCCGCGGAGGACCGGGAGGAGACGCGGCAGCTCTTCGAGACGATGCTGCGGAGCTGGCAGCCGCCGGAGAGCGCGGGGTGACAACCGCCGCACCCGCCTCCGGACCGGGGTGGCCGCCCCGACTCGGTGCGCCCGGCCCCGGACAGGCGCACCCGCGACCCCTGCGGACCGCCCTACCCGCCCCCGGAACGCCGTGGCGCACCTTCGGACCGGCGTGACGGTGCGGGAGGGCGAAGATTCACGATTCCTGGCGCGCGCATCCACGGATGCACCGCGTATCGCTCCTGATCAGCAGTTATGCCGCCAGTGATCACTGGCTAGGTATCCGTGGGCGGAAGGACTCTCCGGCCGGGTCTGTGAAAACCTGTTACCCACGGGTACCCAAAGTGGTCGAGTGGACATACTCTCGCCCTCATGACGGACTCGCAGGCCTCCACGACCACCTCGGCCGCCCCCGGCGCCCGCGTCGGCACCAACCCGGTGGCAGCCGCCCCCGCGGGCGCACGCACCGCCGCCGACGTGGTCACGCCCGAGGTGATCGCCCAGCTGACCCGTGACATCGTCGGCTCCGGCCGCACGGCCAACCACAGCCCCTTCACCGGGGAGAAGCTGGCCGACCTGCCCGAGTCCACCCCCGAGGACGTCGAGATCGCGTTCGACCGCGCCCGCGCGGCCCAGTCCGCCTGGGCCGCGACCTCCGTACGGGCCAGGGCCGCGGTGCTGCTCCGCTTCCACGACCTCGTCCTGCAGCGCCAGTCCGAGGTCCTCGACCTCATCCAGCTGGAGACGGGCAAGGCCAGGCTGCACGCCCACGAGGAGGTGCAGGCCGTCGCGGTCGCCGCCCGGCACTACGGGCGCAGGGCCGTCTCGTATCTGAAGCCGAAGCGGCACACCGGTGTCGTGCCGACCCTCACCAAGGTCACCGAACTGCGCCAGCCGCGCGGGGTGATCGGCCAGATCGCCCCTTGGAACTACCCGCTCGAACTCTCCGTCGGTGACGCGCTCCCCGCCTTCGTCTCCGGCAACGCCGTCGTGATGAAGCCGGACACGGAGACCGCGCTGACCGCCCTGTGGGCCCGTGACCTGCTCATCGAGGCCGGACTGCCCGCCGGGGTGTTCCAGGTCGTCATCGGCGAGGGGCCGGTCGTCGGCCCGGCGGTCGTCAGCCACGCCGACTACGTCTCCTTCACCGGCTCCACCCGTACCGGCCGCGAGGTCGCGCAGGGCGCCGCCGCCCGGCTCGTCGGCGTCTCCCTCGAACTCGGCGGCAAGAACGCCATGCTCGTCCTGGAGGACGCCGACGTGGAGAAGGCCGCCGCGGGTGCGGTCCGCGCCTGCTTCTCCTCCGCCGGGCAGCTCTGCATCTCCATCGAGCGGCTCTACGTCCACGCCTCGGTCGCCGACGCCTTCCTCGAGCGCTTCGCCGCCCGCACGAAGGCGATGCGCCTCGGCAACTCCCTGGCGTACGGCGCCGACATGGGCTCCCTGGTCGGCGAACGGCAGCTGGAGACCGTCAGCAGGCATGTCGCCGAGGCCGTCGAGAAGGGTGCCACCCTCGTCGCGGGCGGCGTCGCCCGTCCCGACATCGGCCCGCTCTTCTACGAGCCGACCATCCTCGACGGCGTCCAGGCACCGATGGCCGTGTGCGACGAGGAGACCTTCGGCCCCGTCGTCTCCGTCTACCGCTTCAGCGACGACGAGGAGGCCGTGGCCCTCGCCAACGCCACCCCGTACGGCCTGAACTCCAGCGTCTGGACGAAGGACGCCCGGCGCGGCCACCGCGTCGCCGCGCGGCTGCGGACCGGCACCGTCAACATCAACGAGGGGTACGCCCCCGCGTACGGCAGCGTCCAGTCGCCCATGGGCGGCATGAAGGACTCCGGTCTCGGCCGGCGGCACGGCTCCGAGGGCATCCTCAAGTACACCGAGGCGCAGACGGTCGCCCAGCAGCGGCTGATCCCCCTCGCTCCGGCCTTCGGGATGGACGACGAGAAGTACGCGGCCTTCATGAGCCGCAGCCTCCAGGTGATGAAGGCCTTCCGGCTGCGCTGACCGCCCGGCGGGCCCTCCCGCGCCCTCACCCGCTCCTACCTGCCCTTTTCGTACCGAGGAGAGCCATGTCCCAGGACAGCCCTGCCCAGAACCAGGCCGGACCGGCCGCTCCGGCCGCGGACGACGACGCGTACGACTACGACGTCCTCGTCGTGGGTTCGGGCTTCGGCGGCGCGGTCTCGGCCCTGCGGCTCAGTGAGAAGGGGTACCGGGTGGGCGTCCTGGAGGCGGGCCGCCGCTTCACGCGCGCGACGCTCCCCAAGAACTCCTGGGACATCAAGAACTACCTGTGGGCCCCCGCCCTCGGCCTGTTCGGCATCCAGCGCGTGCACCTGCTGGGCAAGGTGATGGTCCTGGCGGGCGCAGGTGTCGGCGGCGGCTCCCTCAACTACGCCAACACGCTGTACGTGCCGCCCGCCCCGTTCTTCGAAGACAGCCAGTGGGCCGGGATCACCGACTGGAAGACGGAGCTGGCGCCGTACTACGACCAGGCGAAGCGGATGCTGGGCGTACGGCTGAACCCGACCGTGACCCCGGCCGACGTCCACCTCAAGGCCGTCGCCGAGTCCATGGGCGTCGGCGACAGCTTCCACCTCGCCCCGGTCGGCGTGTTCTTCGGGGACGGCCGCGACGCCGACGGATCGGCACGGACGAAGCCCGGAGGAGAGGTCGCCGACCCCTACTTCGGTGGCGCCGGACCGGCCCGCAAGGCCTGCTCCGAGTGCGGCGAGTGCATGACGGGCTGCCGCCGCGGCGCGAAGAACACCCTGAACGAGAACTACCTGTACCTCGCGGAGAAGGCCGGGGCCGTCATCCACCCGATGACGTCCGTCGTCGCGGTCACCGAGGACGCCGACGGCGGCCACCGGGTGTCGACCGTCCCGACGAACCGCCGCAAGGCGGCCCCGACCGTGCTGCGGGCCCGGAAGGTGGTCATCGCGGCCGGTACGTACGGCACACAGACCCTGCTGCACACCATGAAGGACGAAGGGCTGCTGCCCCGGCTGTCGCCACGGCTCGGCGAGCTCACCCGCACCAACTCCGAGGGCCTCGTGGGAGCGCAGACCAGCGACCGCCGCTACCGCAAGAAGCACGGCATCGCCAAGGCCGACTTCACCCAGGGCGTGGCCATCACCTCGTCGATCCACCCCGACGAGAACACCCACATCGAGCCGGTGCGCTACGGCAAGGGCTCCAACGCCATGGGTGCGCTCACCATCCTCCAGGTGCCCTACAGCACGCACCGGGTGCTGAGCTGGTTCGGCAACGTGGCCCGGCACCCGTGGCTCACGATGCGCTCGCTGTCCAACCGGCGCTGGTCGGAGCGGACCATCATCGGCCTCGTCATGCAGTCGCTGGACAACTCGCTGACCGCGTACCGCAAGCCCCGCGGCGTCGGCAAGGGACTGCTCACCGCCCGGCAGGGGCACGGCTCGCCCAACCCGACCCAGATAGCGGAGGCCACCCAGGGCGCGACCCTGCTCGCCGAGGAGATCAACGGCTTCGCGGGCTCCAACATCGGGGAGCTGATGGGCACCCCGCTCACCGCGCACTTCCTCGGGGGCTGCCCCATCGGAGCGGGCCCGGACGAGGGGGTCATCGATCCCTACCACCGGCTGTACGGGCACCCGGGCATCTCCGTGGTCGACGGCTCCGCGGTCTCCGCCAACCTCGGCGTCAACCCGTCGCTGACCATCACGGCGCAGGCGGAGCGCGCGATGTCGTTCTGGCCCAACAAGGGCGAGGAGGACCCGCGCCCCGCGCAGGAGGCGGCCTACGAGCGCCTCTCCGCCGTCGCGCCGAAGTCACCCGCCGTGCCGGAGCAGGCCTTCGGCGCCCTGAAGCTGCCGTTCCTGGCCGTCCCGGTCGTACCCCCGAAGCCGGCCGTCACCGAGGCCTGAGCCCGGCGGCGGGCGGAGCGGGCCCGGACGGCGAGAAGGGGCTGCACCCCCCTCCGAGTGCAGCCCCTCCCCGTACCCGCCGGTGACGCGCGCCTCTGGCGGCGGAGTCACCGTTCCTGCGCCGCCGCACGACCGACATCGCCGGCACCCAGCACCACGTCCGCGCCGCCCGCGAGGGCGACCATCGGCGTGCTGGAGGAGGAACCGGTTTCGGCGAGGCTCCCGGTGATCCCGGCGGTGTCGGCCGCCGGCTCCGTCACGGGGACAGGCACCTTCGCCGCCACGGACGGACCTGTGGTGTTCGCCCTGCATGACCTGTGAGGTGGGGAAACGGTTGTCCCTGGATTCACACCATCCTCATGTGACCCTCGCCACGCGCTGTGCGCCGTGCCTGACGGGGGGCGCCTGACCCCGTGACCCCGTACCGCGCGACTCCGCGCACCGGGGGCGCCGTGACCGCGCCGGACGGGTCTCGCACCCGCCGTGAAGAAGAGGCCGTCTGTAATCGCCGTACGGAAGACCGAGGGCGGCCGGTCCCGGGCGTCCCCGGGGCCGGCCGCACATGGGTGACCGGGCTGCTGTCCCCTGCCGACCGGTCACACGCGCCGGAACGTGGTCCCACGGCGTACCGCTGGTACGCCACACGTCCCGGCGGAGCCACGCGTGGATTCCTACCGATGTTTCCGCCCCTGGCTGGCACGGACACAGGGACCAACGAGGCCTCCTCCGGCCCGGTCACGCGCCGTACGGGTGAGACCGGGCCCGAACGCGGGTGCGGCCGTACAGCCTCGCCGCACGGACGTCCAGGCTCCCGGCGCGCCCGCGCGGCGCTGCCAGGGCCGGCGCGGCAAGGCCCTGGGCGGCCCGTGCGGTCCTCCCGTACGTCACACCCGGCCGCGGGACAGCTCCAGCAGCGTCATGGCCAGTGCCGTGCCCGGCTTGCCCAGCGCTTCGCTGTAGTGGCCGAGGACGTCCATCTCGCGGGAGAGGTTCACCCGGCGGCCCCCCGACGTGATCCGCGCCTCCTGGATGACCGCCGAGACGGCCATCCGTTCCTGGACGAGACCGATGATCCGGTCGTCCAGGGCGTCGATGCGCGCGCGGGCGTCCCCGATCAGGGTGGCGGCCTCGTCGGTGTGGGCGCCGGTCAGTTCGGCGGCGGTCCTGGTGGGTGCTGTGCTGTTCATCGGTGTCTCCCGGGGGCTGCCGGCCCCGGCGCGACAGACCCGGAACGCCAGAACGCCCCGGACCTGTCGGTCCGGGGCGCCTGGAAAGTTGCTTGTCAGTTGCTCAAGCAGCACGACCATGGCAGCCGGCGGACCGGATGCCATAGGTAAAGACGAAGATCGTGTGCTGACGCATGGGAGCAAGTATGGCCCCCGTGCCGGGCCCGGTCCACGGCGGGCCCGGATGGTGAGACGGCCGTCCGGCGGGGCGCCGCTCCACGGCCGGTAGAATTGGGAGGACCGACCCCCTCTCCACCGCCGGAAGGCCGCCTCGTGCCAGCAGCACCCCCCGCCGCCGCCGACATCACCACCGACGTGGTCCTCGTCGTCGACTTCGGCGCCCAGTACGCCCAGCTCATCGCCCGCCGCGTCCGTGAGGCCCGGGTCTACAGCGAGATCGTCCCGTCCACGATGCCGGTGGCCGAGATGCTGGCCAAGAACCCCCGGGCGATCATCCTGTCCGGCGGTCCCTCGTCGGTGTACGCGGAGGGCGCGCCCAGCATCGACCGTGCGCTGTTCGAGGCCGGGGTCCCGGTCTTCGGCATGTGCTACGGCTTCCAGCTGATGGCCACCACCCTCGGCGGCACGGTCGACGACAACGGCGCGCGCGAGTACGGCCGCACTCCGCTCACGGTCTCCAAGACCGGCTCCACCCTCTTCGAGGGCACCCCCGCCGAGCAGCCGGTCTGGATGTCGCACGGCGACGCCTGCTCCGCCGCTCCGGAGGGCTTCACCGTCACCGCGTCCACCGACGTCGTACCGGTCGCCGCCTTCGAGAACGACGAGAAGAAGCTGTACGGCGTCCAGTACCACCCGGAGGTCATGCACTCGACCCACGGCCAGCAGGTCCTGGAGCACTTCCTCTACCGGGGTGCGGGCATCGAGCCGACCTGGACGACCACCAACGTCGTCGAGGAGCAGATCGCCCTCATCCGCGAGCAGGTCGGCGACAAGCGCGCCATCTGCGGCCTCTCCGGAGGCGTGGACTCCGCGGTCGCCGCGGCCCTCGTGCAGAAGGCCATCGGCTCCCAGCTCACCTGCGTGTACGTCGACCACGGTCTGATGCGCAAGGGCGAGACCGAGCAGGTCGAGAAGGACTTCGTGGCCGCGACCGGCGCGAAGCTGAAGGTGGTCGACGCGGAGAAGCGCTTCCTCGACGCCCTGGCCGGGGTCTCCGACCCCGAGCAGAAGCGGAAGATCATCGGCCGCGAGTTCATCCGCGTCTTCGAGCAGGCCCAGCTGGAGATCCTCCAGGAGGACGGCCCCGAGGTCGCCTTCCTCGTCCAGGGCACCCTCTACCCGGACGTCGTCGAGTCCGGCGGCGGCACCGGCACCGCCAACATCAAGTCCCACCACAACGTGGGCGGCCTCCCCGACGACATCGAGTTCCAGCTCGTCGAGCCGCTGCGCCAGCTGTTCAAGGACGAGGTCCGGATGGTCGGCCAGGAGCTCGGCCTGCCGGAGGAGATCGTCCAGCGCCAGCCCTTCCCCGGCCCCGGTCTCGGCATCCGCATCGTCGGCGAGGTCACCAAGGAGCGGCTCGACCTCCTGCGCGAGGCGGACGCCATCGCCCGCGAGGAGCTGACCGCCGCCGGCCTGGACCGCGACATCTGGCAGTGCCCGGTGGTCCTGCTCGCCGACGTGCGCAGCGTCGGTGTCCAGGGCGACGGCCGCACCTACGGTCACCCGATCGTGCTGCGCCCGGTGTCCTCCGAGGACGCCATGACGGCCGACTGGTCGCGTCTGCCGTACGAGACGCTGGCGAAGATCTCGACCCGTATCACCAACGAGGTCGCCGAGGTCAACCGCGTGGTGCTCGACGTGACGAGCAAGCCGCCGGGGACCATCGAGTGGGAGTGACCCCTGCTCCCTGAGGCCGATGCCGATGCCGTCGCTCCTTCGTCCGGGCGGCGGCATCGTCGTATCCACCGGGGGTGCGGCACGGGAGCACTCATGGGCGCAGGTCCACCCCCGGGGTCCGTGGAAACCCATGGCGTCCGCCGGCGACCCGTGCCAGGCTCCCGGCCATGCCGAACGACGAGATCCGCGCCCTCATGGCCGCCCCCGGGAACGACCGCCTCACATGGAACACCCCGCTCTCCGAGGAACACGCCGCCCAGTTGATCGCCGCCTGCGCCCCGGCCCCCGGCGCCCGGATCGCCGACTTCGGGAGCGGCTGGGGTGAACTGCTCATGCGCCTGGTCGAAGCGGCGTCCGGATCCACCGGGGACGGCATCGAGACCGACCCGGAAGCCGTCGCGCGCGGCCAGCGGCTGGCGCGGGAGCGGGGGCTCGCCGACCGGGTGCGGTTCCACGAGGTGCCTGCGGCGGAGTTTCCGGGTGACGGCTACGACCTCGCCGTCTCCGTCGGGTCCTCGCACGCGTGGCCCGGCGGCACCCCGGACGCGCTGAAGGCCCTGCGGGCAGCCGTGCGTCCCGGTGGGCGGGTGCTGTTCGGGGACGGCTTCTGGGAGCGCGAACCCTCGGCCGCCGCCCTGGCGGGACTGGGCGCCGAGCGGGACGACTTCGGCTCGCTCCTCCAGCTGATCCGCGCGGCGGAGGCGGCGGGCCTCAGGCCGCTCCAGGTGACCGTCGCCGACCAGCGCGAGTGGGACCTCTTCGAGTCCGCCGCCGTCATAGGACGCGGCGAGCGCTGGGCGCTGGCTCATCCGGGACACCCGCTGCACGCCGGGATGACCGAGGCCGTCGACGCGCGCCGCGGCGGCTACTACGGCGGATACCGGGGCACGCTCGGCCTCGCCTACCTCGTCCTGAGCGCCTGAGGACCCCGGGCGCCGGCGCCTGAGGACCGAGGCCCCGGCGCCCGGGGGATCCCCGTCCTCAGCGCCCGGGAATCGCACATTCCGGCGACACGCGCCCCCGGTCCGCCCCGATGCGGGCGAAGGCCGCTCCGTACGGCACAATTCGCAGGAATAAGCGGCGAGTTGGTTCGATCGGGTGGGAAAGGGCGGCGTTCTCCGTGGCGTTGGACGAGGCGAGGGCGAAAAGCACGCACGGCGGTGGCTGTACGTGTGGCGACTGCCCGCACGGAGCACGCGAAGGTCACCGGCGGGCCGTGGCAGCCTTCCTCGCCAAGCGGGACGAACTCGCCGCCGGGCGGGGGCTGCCCGGCGGGGTCGCCCAGTCCGTCTCCGCGTCCCGGCAGTGGGTGTCGGACGAGCTGACCGAGTCGGCCCGCAGCGTCGCCGAACGCAGCCGCGAGGCCGGTGACGCCTGGCTCCACACCCTGTGGCGGCGCACCCTGACCGTGGTCTGGGGCGGCGTGGCCCTGCTGGTCGTCGGCGAGGCCGCCACCGCCGTCGGAGCCGGCTGGTCCACCGCCCGCACCGCCGGCCTCGTCGCCGCCTGCGTGACCGCCGGCCTGCTGACCGGCGCCGCCCGCGTCCACCGGGCCCGTGGCGGGCTCCTCGCCCCGCTGATCGGCGAGGACAACCGGCTCTCCACCTCGCGTACGATCGCCGCCTCCTGGGTGCTGCTCGCCGTCTTCGCCGTGCTCGTCCTCGCCCTGCAACTGGCCGGGGCGTCCGACCACGGCGATCGCGACCGGCTGATCGAGGGCCTGGACCTCGTCCGCTCGGCCGGCGTGCTGTCCGTGCTCGCCCTGGTGTGCGCCGTCGCCGTCGTGGTGCGCCGGGTGGTCACCGTCCGCGTCCTGTCCCAGCGCCTGCAGAAGCTGCGCGCCGACCGGCCGCGCGCCGCCGACCTGCTGACCGACGACTCCGGTCGCGGCAGCTTCACCGACGTGCAGTACGTGCTGGTCAGCACCGTCGCCGTGCTGTTCGCCGCGGTCCGCCTGGCCCGCCGCCCGGAGCAGCTGCCGGATCTGCCGTGGGGCCTCGCGGTCCTCGTGGGGGTCTCGGCGGCGACGTACTTCGCCGGGAAGTACGCGGAGGGCGGGCGCCCGGTCATCCTGTCGGTCGTACGGGCCAGGGAGGCCGGGGATCTGGACGCGCCGATCCGTACCGGCGACGACATCGAGATCCGGGGTGCCGGATTCGTGCCGCCGGGCGCCGGCAGCCCCGACCGGCTCGCCCGGGTCGTCGTCAGGATCGGCAGGGTGCACGTCCACGTCCCCCTCATCCCGGTCACCGGCGGCTTCGCCAACCCGGCGGACACCGTGCTCACCGTGCCCGTGCCCGTCGAGGTTGAACCGGGCGCCGTGGAGGTCCAGGTGGTCACCGCTGCCGGTGTCGAGACCAACTCCTGTCTCATCGACGTCACGGACTGAACCGCCCACCTGGTGAGCGGCCCCGAACCGGCGTACGTATGGTCTGTCGAAGGCCAACGGAAGGCGGGGCAGTGACGATGCACGGGTACGGCGGCGGTTCCTACGGACTGGAGGAGCCGCGCAGGCTCGGCGACCGGGCACGGCAGTACGCGCTCCTGCCCCTGCGCGTCTTCCTCGGCGTCACCTTCGTCTACGCGGGGCTCGACAAGCTGACCGACAGCGCGTTCCTGTCGGCGACCGGAGCCGGCTCGATCGGCGAGATGATGCACGCCGTACGGGACAGCTCGGCGATCCCGGGCCTCGTCGACCTCGCCCTGAAGAGCCCCGAAGGCTTCGGTTACGCCATCGCGATCGGGGAACTCCTCGTCGGTCTCGGCATCCTGGCCGGTCTGTGGGCCCGGCTCGCGGCCCTCGGGGGCGCCCTGATCTCTCTGAGCCTGTGGCTGACCGTGAGCTGGCAGACCGAGCCGTACTACTACGGCAACGACCTGATCTACCTCATGGCCTGGCTGCCGCTGCTGCTCGCGGGCGCGGCGGAGTTCTCCGCGGACGCCTTCCTCGCCTCCCGGCGCCGGCGCAGCCGGTAGCTCACCCACGTCGCCGTGGCCGCGAGCCACAGGCCGCCGGCGAACAGAGGGGCGAAGAACGTCCAGGAGGCGTCCCAGGCGCCCGCCGCGTCGGCCGCGTAGCCGCCGGCCAGGGCCAGCATGGCCAGGCCCGCGACCGCGCGGCCGGGGCGGAACTCATGACGAAGCACGGGTGACCTCCAGCTGTCCGACGCCGACTTCCACACTCAGTTCGAGCGTGCCGGCGGGTTCGCTCCCCCGGGGCGGCGCGAGGGTCCGCCGGGTGTGACGGTCGGGGGCGATGCGCACGTCCGTGCGCGGGTCCGAGGGGAACCGGACGTCGCCCAGCCCCACTTCGGCGTTCACCTTCACCGTCGCCCCCGCCGGTACGACGATCCGGGCACGGCCCGCCCCGACGCCGAGCTGCGTACGCAGGACGCCGCCCTTCGGGACGTCGACCCGGGAGAGGTCGAGCTTCGCGTCCCCGGTGCCCAGCTCATAGCGCGGCTGGACGGTGGCGACCGTGGCCGGACGCCACTCCTCACGGACCCAGTCGGTGCCGATGTCCTCCGGTACGACGGACGCGCCGGCCATCAGACCCGCCGTGATCATGGCGAGCAGAACCGTGCCGAAGCCGGTCCTGCCGAGCACGGAGGCGATCAGCAGGCCGAGGCCGAAGACCGCGAGCGCCGAGGCGAAGCCGATCTGCAGACTGACCCCCAGCGCGTGGGTGTCCCAGCTCAGCCCCGTGCCCAGGCCACCCGCCACCAGGGCGAGCACGAAGACGAGACCGCCGATCGAATGCGGGCCCCGGGTGCCCGTCGCACGGTACGGAGGACGGTAGGGAGCCTCGGCCGTCGCGCCGCCCCTGCTGATCTCCGCGGCCTCCGTCGTGGCGTTCGCCGGGCCCCACAGGTAGCCCGTCCCCGCCGGGCCCGTCGTGCCGTCCTTGACGATCGGGTCCCGCCACCAGGACGGGCTGCCCGGAGTGGGCGGCGCCTTCACCTCGGGCGGCGCCCCGTGCCCGGCGGCGTGCGGCGCGCCGCCCGGGGCGTGCGCCGAGGCCCCCGGAGTGTCCTCGGGCGCGGCCGTCCTGCGGTGCTGCGTCCAGACCGAGAAACCGACGACGCTCAGCGACAGCATCGCGGCGAAGGCCAGCATCCCGCCGTTGTGCAGCATCGACAGCAGCAGCCCGCAGCCCACCAGCGCCAGCAGCAGGGCGACCAGGGACGCGCCCTCCACCCGGCCCGACAGCAGCCGGCGGGCCTCGTTCTCCTCCTCGCCGTCCAGGGGGAGCAGCAGCCAGGCGAAGCCGTAGAAGATCAGGCCGATGCCGCCCGTCACCGCGAGGACACCGATCACGATCCGGAAGATCACCGGGTCCACGTCGCAGTACCGGCCGAGGCCGCCGCAGACTCCGGCCACCACCTTCTGGCGCGGGGTGCGCCGAAGCCGCGGCGGCGGCCCGTGGGGCGGCGTGACGCCGGGAGGGGCGTCCTGGGGAACGGTCATGGGTCCATGGTGACGGCCCGTACGCCCTCGTGGGACCCGCGACGACCCTGGCCGTTCCCTGATATTGCGCCCGGCGGCCCCTGAGGGCCCGGCCACGGCGGGAGGGGGGACCTGCCGGGCATCAGGGTCGAGTCCGGGGCCGACCCTGATGCCGAGGCACGCCCGCACGTGTGACCATCGGTCCATGCCAGCAGCCACGACCCGAGCCACGAGCTCCCACGCCCCGGAGCCGGAGGAGCCCGCGCCGCGCAAGCTGTACCGCAGCGCCGACGGGCGGATGCTCGGCGGCGTCGCGCGCGGCCTGGCCGGACACCTGGGACTGCCCGTGGCCTGGGTCCGGTTCGTCTTCCTGGGACTCTTCTTCGCGGACGGCCTCGGGGCGCTGCTCTACGCCGTCTTCTGGATCGTGGTCCCGCTCGGCGTCGGCGGGGTGGAGACGCCGCGGTCCCTCTTCGAGACCGCCCCGGACGGCAGGCGCAGACTCCGCAAGCCGGACAAGGGCCAGGTCTTCGCCCTCGTCGCCCTGCTCATCGGCGCCATGATCTTCGTCGGCAACGTCGACATGGGCAGCAAGGCGGACCGCTACGTCTGGCCCGCGCTGCTGATCGGCGCGGGCTCCGTCCTGGTGTGGCGCCAGGCCGACAACGCGCGGCGGGCCCGCTGGATCGAGGTCGGCCGCCGCCGCAGGGTGCTGCACCTCGCCCGGGGTCTGGCCGGAGTCGCCCTGGTGGGCCTCGGCCTCGCCGCCTTCATGGTGGTGCGGGGGTCGGCGGCCCAGCTCGGCACGGCGCTGACCGCCGCCATAGCGGTGCTCACGGGCATCGCGCTGCTCGCCGGCCCCTATCTCGTCCGGATGACCCAGGACCTCTCCGAGGAGCGCCTGATGCGCATCAGGGCCCAGGAGCGCGCCGAGGTCGCCGCACACGTCCACGACTCGGTCCTGCACACGCTCACCCTGATCCAGCGCAACGCGGACGACGGCGGAGAGGTCCGCAGACTCGCCCGCGCCCAGGAACGCGAACTGCGCAACTGGCTGTACAACCCGGAGGGCACGGGTAAGGAAGAGGCCGAGGAGCCTTCGAGCCTCGCCGAGGCCGTCAAGCGCGCCGCCGCCGAGGTCGAGGACAAGCACGGGGTCCCGCTGGAGGTCGTGGTCGTCGGCGACTGCCCGCTCGACGAGAAGCTGGTGGCGCAGATGCAGGCCGCACGCGAGGCGATGGTCAACGCCGCCAAGTACGGTGGCGAGGGCGGTGCCGTCCAGGTCTTCGCGGAGGTCGAGGGCCGCACGGTCTTCGTCTCCGTGCGGGACCGGGGGCCGGGATTCGACCTGGACGCCGTACCGGGCGACAGGATGGGCGTACGAGAATCGATCATCGGCCGGATGCAGCGCAACGGCGGCACGGCGCGGCTGCGTTCGGTGCCCGGCGGGGGCACGGAGGTCGAGCTGGAGATGGAGAGGGCGAGCGAATGAACGCGAACACCGAAGCGACCGGGGGCCCGGAGCGCCGGGTACGGGTCGTGCTCGTCGACGACCACCGGATGTTCCGCACCGGGGTCCAGGCCGAGATCGGCCGTACCGAGGAGACCGGGGTGGAGGTCGTCGGCGAGGCCGCCGACGTCGACCAGGCGGTCACCGTGATCACCGCGACCCGCCCCGAGGTCGTCCTCCTCGACGTCCACCTCCCGGGAGGGGGCGGGGTCGAGGTGCTGCGCCGCTGCGCCCCGATGATGGGCGCGGTCGAGAACCCGGTGCGCTTCCTGGCGCTGTCCGTCTCCGACGCCGCCGAGGACGTCATCGGGGTCATCCGGGGCGGCGCCCGTGGGTACGTCACCAAGACCATCACCGGCGCCGATCTGGTCGACTCCGTCTTCCGCGTCCAGGACGGCGACGCGGTGTTCTCGCCGAGGCTGGCCGGATTCGTCCTGGACGCCTTCGCCTCCACCGACGCCCCGCCGGTCGACGAGGACCTGGACCGGCTGACGCAGCGCGAGCGCGAGGTGCTGCGGCTGATCGCCCGGGGATACGCGTACAAGGAGATCGCCAAGCAGCTGTTCATCTCGGTGAAGACGGTCGAGTCCCACGTCTCCGCCGTGCTGCGCAAGCTCCAGCTCTCCAACCGGCACGAGCTGACCCGCTGGGCGACGGCGCGACGGCTGGTCTGAGGCGGGCCGCCGGGTCCCCTTCGCGGCCGGCCACCGTGCCCCGCCCGGCCGGTGTCCTTCGCGGCCGGCCCTCGTCACTCGCCGCCGGACCCGGTCACTCCGGGCCGAGCGAGATGTTGAGCTTCTCGCCGGTCCTGCGGTAGCCGATCCCGGCGTAGATCCGTTCCACGTCGGGGCCGCCAGGCTCCAGCCAGACGGTGTGGAAGCCGCGGTCGAAGGCGGTGCGGGTCAGCCACGCGGCGAGGGCCGCGCCGACGCCCCGGCGGCGGAAGGACGCGGCGACGGCCAGCCCGGCCAGCTCGCCGATGCCCTCGGCCGGGGCCGAGCAGCCGCCCGCGCCGGCGGGCAGGCCGTCGACGGTGGCGAGGGCGGAGACACCACCGTCCGCCGTCGCCCCGCGCAGCCAGGCGATCTCGCCCTCGTCGGGGCCGCCCTCACCACCGAAGCCGGTGTGCTGGACGGCCGCTGCCGAGGCGAACTCGTCGGCGGTGACGGGCTCGGCGATGCGCAGCCCGTCCACCGGCTTCGGCGTGAGCAGGGAGGCGGCGGTGCAGGCCATGACCGGGGCGCGGTTCTCCACCGTGAAACCGGCCGCCAGCAGGGCCGGTTCGACGGCGGGCGCCCAGGAGGGAAGGAACTCCAGCCGGGGCAGCCGCTCGTGCTCGCGGAACGCCTCGATCAGGTCGGCGATGTCCTGCGAGGTGGGCTCGGCCCCCCGGTCGGGGATGGCGTAGTTGGCGAACTTCAGCTCCCAGCCCGGGTTGTGGCGCACCGTGAACGGCCCGACCCGGTAGTGGTCCGGGGAGCGGAGGGCCAGGGTGCGCGCGTAGTTCTGGATGTCCTTGTCCATGGGACGGGGAGCCTAGGCGACCCGGGTCGCTCCGGCGAACGGCATTTCGCTGATCGGCGCGATCCGGACAGGTGCGCCCGGCCGCGGGGCGTGGATCATCTGCCCGCCGCCGATGTACAGCCCGACATGGGTGACCCCGGGGTAGAAGAACACCAGGTCACCGGGGGCCAGTTCGGAGCGGGAGACCCGTCGGCCCGCGTTGATCTGGGTGTACGTCGTGCGGGGCAGGGAGACGCCCGCCGCGCGCCAGGCGGCCTGCGTGAGTCCGGAGCAGTCGAAGGAGGAGGGCCCGGTGGCCCCCCAGACGTACGGCTTGCCGAGAGCCCCGTACGCGAAGCCCACGGCCTGTGCCGCGCGGGGGTTGGGCGCCGCCACCGATCCGCGCGGGGCGCTCCGGTCGGCGCGGACGGTGCCGCCACCGTGCGCGGCGTCCGCGGAGCGCTCGTAGTCGGCCCGCTGGGCTGCGGTGAGGGTGGCCAGCAGCTTCCTGGCACCGGCCAGCTTGGTGCGGACCGCGTCCTTGTGCTCCTTGAGCTCGGCCCGGCGGGAGGCGAGGACCGCGAGCTCGCCCTCGGCGCGGGCGCGCAGCTGTGCGAGTTCGGTGATCTGGCGGCGTACACCGTTGATCGCACCGGCCTGGCGGTCGCCGGCCCGGTCCTCGTAGGCGGCGCGCTCCAGGTACTCGTCCGGGTCGGAGGAGAGGGCCAGCCGGACGGCGGGGTCGACGCCCGCGCTGCGGTACTGGGCGGTGGCGTACGCGCCGAGGGCGTCCCGCGCGGTGTTGAGGCGCTCGGTCCTGCGGGCGGCCTCGTCGCGCAGGGCGTCGACGGACCTCTCCGAGCGGGCCGCCGTCTCCTTGGCGCCGTTGTACTTCTCGGTGGCCACCTCGGCCTCGTGGTACAGCCGGTCGACCTTGCTCTTCACCTGGGCCGGTGTGAGCTGGGGCTCGGCCTGGGCGGCGCCCTCCAGGCCGGTGGCGGTCGCGGCCCCGGCCAGGGCGAGTGTCGCGGCGGTGCGGGCAGCAGTGCCGGTGAACAGACTCTGCTTGGGCTTGCGGTGAGCGGCTTTACGATGCGCGGCCACGAGGGTGGTGCGTCCTTCCGTTCGACTGCCCGTCGGGGGGGTGCCGGCGGGCCCGCCCGGGTCCGGCGGCGGGCCACCACAGGGGGAGTGGCCCGCCGCCGGATCTCCTGGCGGGGTGACCGGGGTGCCGCCCGGTACGGGGCGGCGGTGCAGAGACGGTCACCTGGGAGGGACGCTAAACCCGGGGCACCGGGAAGAGGCGTAATGACAGCTATTGCCCGCATGTGCTGTTTCACTTCCGTCGAATGACCGGAAAAATCAACCGGAGTCCGACAATCCGCGCAGGCTCGGGGGTAATTCATCGGGAAGTCGTACCTGGCCGAAGAGTGCTGGTATGGGCGTGGTTAGGCTGCGGCCATGGACGTACTCATCAATGTCTTCGTGGCCCTGCACATCATCGGTATCGCCTCCCTGCTGGGCGGCTTCCTGACCCAGATGAAGGCCATGGGGGCGGGCACGGCGCGCTTCGTGCCGGCCATGCTGCACGGTGCGCTCACCATGCTCGTGACGGGCGTCGCCCTCGTCGGCCTCAACCAGGCCGACGACCAGACCGTGAACAACGTCAAGATCGGCGTGAAGCTGCTCGTCCTGATCGTGATCCTGGCGCTCGTCTACGTGAAGCGGGACGAGGAGAGGGTGGAGAGGGGCGCGTTCGCCGCGGTCGGCGGGCTGACGGTCGCCAACATCTTCATCGCCACGCTCTGGACCTGAGCGGCCGGCGGTCGTACGGAAAAGGGCCCGGGGATCACCCCGGGCCCTCTGCCGTGTGCGGGCGGCGTGGCTACGCCGGGCGCACGCTGCCGTAGATCGGCATGTAGTAGATCGACTCCTCGCGGACGTTCGCACCCGGCTTCGGCGCGTGGATCATCATGCCGTCGCCCTTGTAGATGCCGACGTGGCTGATGTCGTCGTAGAAGAAGACCAGGTCTCCCGGCTGGAGGTCCGCCGTGGCCACCCGGGTGCCCACCTCGACCTGGTCCCACGTGGTGCGCGGCAGGTCGACGCCGGCCGCCTTCCAGGCGGCCTGGGTGAGCCCGGAGCAGTCGTACGAGGACGGGCCCGTGGCCCCCCAGACGTAGGGCTTGCCGATCTGGGCGGCGGCGAAGGCGAGGACCTTGTCGGCCTTCGAGGCGTAGCCGCTGTCGGAGCCCGTGCCGCCGGTCCCCGTGCCCGCCTCCTCCTTCGCGGCTTCCTCGGCGGCCTGGTCGGCCTTCTCCTGCGCGGCGGCGGCCTGCTGCCTGGCCAGTTCCTCGGCCTTGCGCTTCGCCTCCGCCTCCTTCTCGCGCTCCAGCTCCGCGAGCCGCGCCTTCTCCTCGGCGGTCAGCTCCGACAGGAGCGTGCGCGCCTCGGCGAGCTTCGCCTGCACGTCCTGCTTGCTGGTGCGCAGCGTGGCCTGCGACTCGGTGAGCGTCTCCAGGCTCTTCGTCGCCTCGGCCCGCTTCGCTGCGGCTTCCTTCTGCTGCGTACGGAAGTCGGCGACCGCCTTCTGCTGCCGGCTGGTCATCCGGGCCATCAGCTGGTCCTGGTCGAAGTACGACTGCGGGTCGTCCGCGAGGAAGAACGTCGCCGTCGGGGCGATCGAGCCGCTGCGGTACTGCGCGGCCGCGTAGTTGCCCAGCTCCCGGCGCGTCTCGTTGAGCTTGTCGGCACGCTTCGCGGCGGCCTCCAGCAGGTCGTCGACCTTGGAGCGCTGCTCGGTCTGCGCCGTCTTCGCCTCGTTGTACTTCTGCGTCGCGGTGCCGGCCTGCCGGTAGAGGGCGTCGACCTTCTTCTGGACTTCCTCGATGCTGGGCTTCGGCTCGGCGGGGGCGGCCGTCGCGCTCTGGGTGGAGAGCAGGGTGACGGAGGCGAGCGCCGCGGTCGTGAGACCGACGGCAGGGGTGGTGGTGCGCACCCGGGGGCGCGGCTTGCGATGCGACGCCAAGGCCGGCATCTCCTTCCGTGGACCGCCTACCGGGTTAGCTGTCGGGTTCGGGCGGAACGGAAGGCTGCCCTACGGTCCGGTGGAGACGGACCGATTCACCCCGGTGCTGCGTGTGGGTCCCCGGTTCCGGGCTCCCGTGCAGGAGTACGGATTCGGCGGGGGTGCCCGTGCGGCGCGGTTCGCCTCAAGGGGATACGGCGCACCCGTCGGAGCACGCTAACCAACCCGTGGTGTCCCTGTGAAGGTTGATGTTCGATATGCCCGATACATTTCCGTGACCTTTTCCCGGGGGCGGTCCACGCGGCCGGAAGGGCACCGGAATCTCACACTCCGTGGGCGGTGGGTCTCGGTACGCGCACGGCTCGGCCCCTTGTCGCCGATGCGGCCCGGGCTGTCGGTGCGGCGGCCTAGACTCGTGAGGCGATGAGCAGCCTCTTTGACGACAGTTTCCTGACCGGCCTCCAGCAAGGGGAGGACGGCCCCCCGCCGCCCCCGGAGGAGCACGCACCCGAAGCGGTGCCCGAGGGCCTCTTCGAGGACGTCTTCGACGCGCCTCCGCCCCCGCGCGACGCGTACTACCGCGACGGCGCCCCGCGCCCCGTCATCGACTCCGCGGCGCTGCTGGAAGGGCTGAACACCGAGCAGCGCGCCGCCGTCGTGCACGCGGGCTCCCCGCTGCTCATCGTCGCCGGGGCCGGCTCGGGCAAGACCAGGGTGCTGACCCACCGGATCGCCCACCTGCTGGCCGAGCGCGGGGTGCACCCGGGGCAGATCCTCGCGATCACCTTCACCAACAAGGCCGCGGGCGAGATGAAGGAGCGCGTCGAGCAGCTCGTCGGACCGCGCGCCAACGCCATGTGGGTCATGACCTTCCACAGCGCCTGTGTGCGGATCCTGCGCCGCGAGTCGAAGCGCCTCGGCTTCACCTCGTCGTTCTCGATCTACGACGCGGCGGACTCCAAGCGGCTCATGGCGCTCGTCTGCCGTGATCTGGACCTGGACCCGAAGCGCTACCCCCCGAAGTCGTTCACCGCGAAGGTCTCGAACCTCAAGAACGAGCTGATCGACGAGGAGACCTTCGCCGGCCAGGCCGCCGACGGCTTCGAGAAGACGCTGGCCCAGGCCTACGCCCTCTACCAGGCACGGCTGCGCGAGGCCAATGCCCTGGACTTCGACGACATCATCATGACCGCGGTGCACCTGCTCCAGGCGTTCCCGGACGTCGCCGAGCACTACCGCCGCCGCTTCCGGCACGTCCTGGTCGACGAGTACCAGGACACCAACCACGCGCAGTACACCCTGGTGCGCGAGCTGGTGGGGCCCTCCGGAGAGGCGGAGGCCCCCGGGGAGCTCTGCGTCGTCGGTGACGCGGACCAGTCGATCTACGCCTTCCGCGGCGCGACCATCCGCAACATCCTCCAGTTCGAGGAGGACTATCCGGACGCGACCACGATCATGCTGGAGCAGAACTACCGCTCCACGCAGACGATCCTCTCCGCCGCCAACGCCGTCATCGAGCGCAACGAGAGCCGCCGTCCCAAGAACCTCTGGACGAACGCGGGCGAAGGCACCCGGATCGCCGGCTACGTCGCCGACACCGAGCACGACGAGGCGCAGTTCGTCGCCGAGGAGATCGACCGGCTGACGGACGCGGGCGACGCGAAGGCGGGCGACGTCGCCGTCTTCTACCGCACGAACGCCCAGTCCCGTGTCTTCGAAGAGATCTTCATCCGCGTCGGGCTGCCCTACAAGGTCGTCGGCGGGGTGCGCTTCTACGAGCGCAAGGAGGTCAGGGACGTCCTGGCCTATCTCCGTGTCCTCGCCAACCCCGAGGACACCGTCCCGCTGCGCCGCATCCTCAACGTGCCCAAGCGGGGCATCGGCGACCGGGCCGAGGCGATGATCGACGCCCTGTCGATGCGCGAGAAGATCTCCTTCCCGCAGGCACTGCGCCGCGTCGACGAGGCGTACGGCATGGCGGCCCGCTCGGCCAACGCCGTGAAGCGGTTCAACACGCTCATGGAGGAGCTCCGCACGATCGTGGAGTCCGGCGCGGGCCCCGCCGTCGTGCTGGAGGCGGTCATGGAGCGGACCGGATACCTCGCCGAACTCCAGGCCTCCACCGACCCGCAGGACGAGACCCGTATCGAAAACCTCCAGGAACTCGCCGCGGTCGCCCTGGAGTTCGAGCAGGACCGTGCCGAGGAGGAGGGCACGGGGACGCTCGCGGAGTTCCTGGAGAAGGTCGCGCTCGTCGCGGACTCCGACCAGATCCCCGACGAGGACGAGGACGGCTCCGGCGTCATCACGCTGATGACCCTGCACACCGCCAAGGGCCTGGAATTCCCCGTGGTGTTCCTGACCGGCATGGAGGACGGCGTCTTCCCGCACATGAGGGCACTGGGGCAGGTCAAGGAGCTCGAGGAGGAGCGCCGGCTCGCCTACGTGGGCATCACGCGCGCCCGCGAGCGGCTCTACCTGACCCGGGCGGCGATGCGTAGTGCGTGGGGCCAGCCCTCGTACAACCCGCCGTCACGCTTCCTGGAGGAGATCCCGGACCAGCACCTGGAGTGGAAGCGCAAGGGCCCGATGGCCGCTCCGGCGGGACCGACCTCGGGCATCACCTCGTCGCTGTCCTCGTCGCGCTCAAAGTCCGGGCCCTCGGGGTTCGCGACCCGGCGCACCTCCGAGAAGCCGGTGGTCACCCTCGTGGTCGGGGACCGCGTCACGCACGACCAGTTCGGTCTGGGCACGGTGACGGCGGTCGAGGGCTTCGGCGACCAGGCCAAGGCCACCGTCGACTTCGGAGACGAGCGGCCCAAGAAGCTCCTGCTGCGCTACGCGCCGGTCGAGAAGCTCTGACTCAGTACGGGTTGATGCCGTGGCTGCGGAACCACGGCATCGGGTCGATCGCCGAGCCGCCGCCGGGCCGTACCTCGAAGTGCAGGTGCGGGCCGGTGGAGTTGCCGGAGTTCCCCGAGTAGGCGATGACGTCGCCCGCCTTGACCGAGCCGGAGCGGATCTTGGTCGTGCTGAGGTGGCAGTACCACGTCTCCGTGCCGTCGGCCGCGGTGACGATGGCCATGTTCCCGTAGGCGCTGTTCCACTGGGTGCGCACGGTGCCGTCGGTCGCCGCCATGACGGGGGTGCCGTAGGAGACCGGGAAGTCGACGCCCGTGTGCACGGACATCCAGTTGACGCCGGCCTGACCGTAAGTGGCGCTGAGGCCGTGCTGCTT
Organism: Streptomyces argenteolus; assembly: GCF_042902585.1. GTDB lineage: Bacteria > Actinomycetota > Actinomycetes > Streptomycetales > Streptomycetaceae > Streptomyces > Streptomyces argenteolus. Next base: position 995,859 of record NZ_JBIBEG010000001.1, on the reverse strand, counting down.
CACCGGCAGCATGAACTTGGGGCGCGCCGCCTCGCGACGTGCGGCCTCCTCCTCGCGCTTCTTCTTCTCGGCGGCCTGCCGCTCCTTCAGGTCGATGCGCTCCTGGGTGCGGCTGGCGCGGTCGGCGAAGTTCTCGGCGTCGGCGTTGAGGGCGGCGAGCTGGGTGTCCAGCTTGTTGTTGGCCACGGCGGGCTTGACCGTGTCGGCCGCCGCCATGGAGGTGGTGTCGTCCTTCGTCTCCTCGGCTCCCACACCGCTCACGGAGGCGGCGGCGATGCCCGCCACGCTCATGACGCAGGCGGAGGGCACGGCCACGGTGAGCAGCGCGGAACGCTTCGCGGGGGTACGGCGCCTGCCGCCCCGGCCACCGCCGCGCGGGGCGGTGGCCGGGGGGCCCACCGGGCGGGCGGAGGGGGCGGCGGACTCGTGGGAGTGGTCCGCGGTCACGTCGGTGAGGTCCGGCAGCGGCTCGGCCATGCCGGTTTCCGGGGCTTCGTCCCAGGCGTCCGCGTGCGCGGTACCCGCGGTGACGGGCGTCTCGTCGGCGGCGACCGCGTCGTGCGAGTCCTGGACCTCGGGCCGCTCGTGGGAGTCGTGCGCGCCGTGGGCGCCGAGGGAGTCGTGGGCGCCGGACTCGGCGCTCTCGTACGGCTCGTAAGCGGCAGTCCGGTGTTCGTACGCGGGATACGACGTCTGTTCGGGTGCGTACGTCGCGTTCTCGGGCGTGGCGCCGGTGTTCCAGGCGGTCGCGTCGTAGGCGCCGGTGTCGGCCGTTCCGTAGCCCGCGTAGCCGCCGGTCTCGAAGACGGGGGCGGTGAAGGTGCCGGTGGCGTAGGCCGTGCTGTCGAACGTCGTGGTGGGGAAGGCCCCGGTGTCGCCCGTCGCCCACTGGTCGCCCTGGCCGGTGTGGCCCCAAGCGGCGGTGTCCCACTGGCCGGTGCCCTCGGCGGTGGCCGTCGGCCCGGGGACCGCGGCCTCGGGCATCCAGGCCGCCGTGGTTTCGTACCCCTGCGGCGCCTGCGGATGGGCCTGCGCGTCGTAGGAGTCGTACGTGGCCTGCTGATGCGCTCCGGTGTCCCACTGGGAGGTGTCGTGAGCGCCGTAACCGCCGTCGTACGCCGTGGCGTAACCGGCGTCGTACGTGGGCTGGTGGCTGGTGTCGTGCTGACCCGGCAGTGTTCCGAAGAGCGGGTCGGTGTCGAAGCTGCCGGTTGACTGGCTGTCGTATCCGGCATACCCGGCGTGGGGGTGCTGGTCGTTCACCAACTTCTCTCTCGCCTCGGCAGCAGGACCTGTTTCCGGGTTCCGATGGGGGGATCCCCGGGTGAGCAGTGGCCGCGACTGTACCCGGCGGTACGTGAGGACGACAATCTTCGGAGGCACACGACCCTCCAGGAAACGGGCAATCGGCCGCCTTTCGGTGGACCGGAGAGTCAGGCTTGGCCCTATGTTCGAAATTCGTTCTATTCGCCGGAGGGTTTTGGGGGTATCAGGGGGCCGGCTGCGGGAGAGTCAGGCGACGGACGCCGTTCCCGGAGTGCTGAGGGAGGTGCCGTCCGACTCGAGTGCCTCGCGGATCGCGGACGCGACCGCCGGGTGCACCGGGAGCGCGAGATGACCGATGCCCGTGACGCGTACGTTCACGGCGTCGAGGTCGGGGTGGTCGACGCACGCCGTCTCGACGGGCAGCATCACCCGGTCCAGCTCGCTCCAGAAGCTGACGAACCGTGTCCGGCAGCCCGGGGCGGGACGGCGCAGCTCCTGGATGAGATCGGAGCCGCCGCGCATCTGGCGGACGATGGGGTGCGCGCCGGCCAGGCGGGCGACCGCCGTTCCGCCGTGGGGGGTGCCGAGACTGACCAGGGTGCGCACCCGGCGGTCACCGCCGAGTCGCTGCACGTAGTACCGCGCGATCAGGCCGCCGAGGCTGTGACCGACGATGTCGATCTCCCGGTGGCCGGTGCGGGCGCAGATCTCCTCCACATGGCGTTCGAGCAGCTCGGCCGCCGTGCGGATGTCGCAGGTCAGCGGCGAGTAGTTCAGCGACTCCAGGTGACGCCAGCCGTGCCGGGCCAGGGAACGGCGCAGCAGGACGAAGACGGAGCGGTTGTCGATGAAGCCGTGCAGCAGGACGACGGGCGGGCGGTCGCCGACGGTGGGCAGCAGGGCCGTGTCGGCCGAACGGGTGATTCGGTCGGCGGGTGTGCTGTCCTTCGCCGCTCTGGAGGGCGTGGTCGTCGGGGGGCCGGTGTCCGCCCCCGTTTCCGAGCCCGTCCCCGTGCCCGGTCGTGCCTCCGGTTCCGTGCCCGTGGCGTCCGTGGAGCCGGGCAGGGGCATGGGGGTCCGGCGCTCGGGAGTGAGGCCGGAGGGGTAGATGAGCACATGCCCGGCGAGGATCAGCAGATCCAGCACGGTCGCTCTGACCAGTGCCGACGGCAGCCGGACAGGGTGCATACAGGTGCTGCGCAGCAGTAGGGGTAGGAAGGACAGGACCTTCATGGCCGACCTCCTGCACTGGCCTGCGGGGAGGCGGCTCCTGTGCCCCGCACGCCCTCGTGGGAGTCGCGGAGGCGGTCGGCCGCTCTGCTGCGGCCGAGGGCCGTATCACCGTGCCGTGCGGCTGACGGCGCGGTGATACGGCGACCTCGTTGCGGCTCCCGTGGCGGCGGTCCCCTGCCTGGCCCTCGGGCCGCTCGGTGCGGGGATCGACGCGTGGCGAACATGTCCCATGTGTGATTTCCCCCTCCCGGTCCACCGCGAAACGACGCCGTGCGGGATGCTGTGGATAACGTTCGTTCACATTGCCGGGCCTTCAGGCACGGGAGACGCATGTGGAGGCATTGATGGGTGTGACCGGTCCGATCCGTGTGGTGGTGGCGAAGCCGGGCCTCGACGGCCATGACCGCGGGGCCAAGGTGATCGCTCGGGCGCTGCGGGACGCGGGCATGGAGGTCATCTACACGGGGCTCCACCAGACCCCCGAGCAGATCGTGGACACGGCGATCCAGGAGGACGCCGACGCCATCGGCCTCTCGATCCTCTCCGGTGCCCACAACACGCTCTTCGCCAAGGTGATCGAGCTGCTGAAGGAGCGCGAGGCGGCGGACATCAAGGTGTTCGGCGGAGGCATCATCCCGGAGGCGGACATCGCTCCCCTGAAGGAGCAGGGCGTCGCGGAGATCTTCACCCCGGGCGCGACGACCGCGTCGATCGTCGACTGGGTGAACGCACACGTACGACAGCCCGCGGAGGCCTGACCCCGACGGTCCGTGGCGCGCGGGGGCGGGGGAGGCCTGACCCCGACGGTCCGTGGCGCGCGGGGGCGGGGGAGGCCTGACCCCGACGGTCCGTGGCGCGCGGGGGCGGGGGAGACCTGACTCCGCCGGTCCGTGGCGGGCGGGGCCGGGGAAGACGTGACTCCGCCGGTCCGTGGCGGGCGGGGCCGGGGAAGACGTGACTCCGCCGGTCCGTGGCGGGCGGGAGAGGTGCAGGCGGTCGGGAGTGTCCGGCGCGCGCATGCGCCAGGGGGCGCTGGGCTGAGGCAGGCGCCCGGGTGACTGGCCCACGCATGCGACCAGGGCGCTGCCCGGCTCGCGTGCGTGACGGGCCGGCGCCGGGCGCACGTGCGTGACGGGCCGGCGCCGGGCGCACGTGCGTGACGGGCCGGTGCCGGGCGCACGTGCGTGACGGGCCGGTGCCGGGCGCATGTGCGTGACATGCGTGTGCGGTTCCGGCGCGGGGGCCGTCCGGTTCAGCCGGGCGGCTCGTTCCCGGTACGCACCCGACACCAGGGCCGCTGCCCCGCTCGCGTACGTGACGGGCCCGCCGCCCCGCGCGCGCAGGCGAGGGCAGGCGACGGCGGTGCCCGGCTCGAGTGCACCGTCCGGGCCCCGGGGCCGGCGGCTCGTGTGCGCGGGTGAGCGCCGCGCGGCCAGGTCGCGCCCCTGGCGGGGTACCGATGCTCGGGGACCCGGTGCCCGTGCCGGGCGTGCCGTGGGTCAGACCGTTCCGTCGTCGTTGCCTTCCTGTCCGTCCTCCGCGAGTTCCGCGTCCATCGCGGCGCGCAGACGCAGGGTGGAGACCAGGCGTTGGAACGCCTCCGACCAGTAGCCGCCCGCACCTGGTGACGCACCCTCCGGTTCGTCCGGTGTGGTGGTGAGCACCGCGAGCCGGTCCGCCTCCGCAGGGTTCAGACAGCGCTCGGCGAGGCCCATCACTCCGCTGAAACTCCAGGGGTAGCTCCCCGCGTCCCGGGCGATGTCCAGCGCGTCGACCACCGCCCGGCCGAGCGGCCCGTCCCAGGGCACGGCGCAGACGCCGAGCAGCTGAAAGGCCTCGGACAACCCGTGCGCCGCTATGAATCCGGCGACCCAGAGGGCTCGCTCTCCCGAGGGCAGGGTGGACAGGAGCGTGGACCTCTCGGCCAGGGAGGCGGTTCCCGGGCCGTCCGCCGGAGGCGTGGAAGGGGCGCCGATCAAAGCCCGTGCCCACTCGGGATCCCGCTGCCGGACCGCAGCCCGGCACCAGGCTGCGTGCAGTTCGCCCGCCCAGCCGTCCGCCACCGGAAGCGACACGAGCTCCTGGGGCGTGCGACCGCCGAACGTCTCCCGCCAGACGTCCAGTGGTGCCGCCTCCACCAACTGGCCCAGCCACCAGGAGCGTTCGCCCCGCCCCGAGGGGGGCACGGGCACGAGGCCGTCCCGCTGCATCGCCGGATCGCACTCGTGCGGCGCCTCCACCGCGATCGAGACAGCCCCGTCCGTGCGGTCGGGATTGACACAGGAGGTGGCACGGGCCGCCATCCGCCGGGCGAGCGCCGATTCCGGCAGGGCGGAGAGCAGTTGGGCCGCCGTGGAGCGGACATTGCGGCTGCGGTCGGCCAGAGCCTCTTCGAGGAAGGCCTCGTCGGCTCCGGAGAGGCGGGCCCGCAGGGAGTCGAGGAACATCAGCCGGTCCTCGGCCCGCTCGGTGGACCAGGTGGCGGCGAGCAGGGACCGGGCGGCTGCGGGATCCCGCTCCCGTACGGCGTCGAGCAGCGCGACCCGCTCCGCGAAGAGGCCCTCCTCCCAGAGCCGCCGTACCGCCTCCGGGTCCTCGGTGTCCGGCCGGTGCGCGACCCGGGAGGAGGCGCGCAGCGCGAACCTCCACTCCGGGTTCAGCGAGGCCAGCCAGAGCCCGCGCGGCCCGGCGAACGCCAGGGCGAGCGGTCGCAGGTCCGTACGCGCGCGGGCGGCGTCCAGCAGCGCGGGCAGCAGCTCCGCGGGGGGACGGAAGCCCCGGGCCCCCGCGAGGGCCAGCCACTGGGGGATGAGTTCGGTGAGATCGGGAGCCGTGCCCCGCCGTCCACCACCCGGCGGCGCCGAACGGTCGGCCAGCAGCTGCGCGAGCCGGTCCCGCGCGGCGGCCGGCAGCGCAGGGCGCGGGTCGTCGGGTGCGGGCGCCGGGAGCGCGGCCCCGACGGCCGGCCGCAGCCCGGCCCTGCGCCGCACCGTGTGCACCGCCGCGGCGTCGAGCAGCGCCGCCGGTCCGCCCGCAGCGCCCCCGGTCGGCCGCAGGGGTCGCCGGTCGGTGCCGAGCAGCGCCGAGGTGACGAGTTCCTCCCACGTCTCCATGGGCGCGCCGTACGTCGTGGGGGTGAAGTCAGTGGCGGGCATCGGGTCCCCTCCGTTGGCCGGCGACGGGTGGATCAGGAGAAGCGGTGAGTCAGACGAGCGCCACCGGTCCGCCCTCGCCGGACGGTTCCGGGGACCAGGCCGCGATCGGGTCGAAGCCCCGGTGCCCGCACTCGCCGAAGACGGTCAGAGGGCTGCCACCGGAGAGCGCCACGAGCTTCCACAAACCGGGCCGGGACAGCGCCGGGGGAGCGAGCGGCAGGGCGGAGCCGTCCCCCGGGTCGATCAGCTGCCAGCCGTCCCCGGACGGCGCGGGTATGACGCCGTCCAGGGTGACCGGCCAGGCCTCGAGCCAGGGATCGTCACGCAGGGCGCGACCGTAGGCCGCCACGGCGCCGGCCGGTGTGACGCCCGGAGGAGGCACCGCCGTGCACACGGGATCGGCGAGTCGCGCGCCCAGCTCCACCCGCAGGCGTCCACCCCCCGGATACGGAGTCACCTCGGCGTCGACGACCGCCCCCACCGGGAGCGTCTGCGCGGGGACGCGCCCCGGCGCACCGTAGGACAGCACGAGCGCCGTGCGGTCCGACTCCCCGCCGTACAACCAGATGCGGCGGGTGACGATCCTGCCCTCCGGGGTGTCGTACTGCGCGAGGACCAGCCAGCGGTCGCGGACGGCCGGCCCCTCGGGGGAGGCCGTCAGCCCCACGCGCGTGCGCACCGTCGCGGCCAGGGGAGCGGGCAGCCGGTCGAGGCCGAGCCAGGCGGAGTCCAGCAGGTGCAGCAGCGCGCACTCCTCGAGCAACCGCGCAGGCCAGCCCGCTCCGGAGGCAGGCAGCGCCCCCAACTCCCTCACACGGGCGGCCAGCCCAGGGGCCTGCGCGTCGACCATGCGGGCGGCCGTCTCCTCCCACAGTCCGTTTCCGGGCCGGTCGGCCGCGGCGAGCCCGCCGCGCAGCAGATCGGCGAGACGCTGCTCCAGCTCCCGCGTCCCGCCGGTGACACGACCGGCTCTGCGGTCCGCCCGCCGGACGGCCGCCGGCGACCGGGCGGCGTCCGGTGACGCGGCTCGGCTGTCTGCCGGTCCCCGCTCGGTCCGGACCGGATCTCCCCCGTCGGATAGCACCATGCGACTGACGGTAGAGCGCGCCACTGACAACGCGCCCTGAGCTGCGGCTCCGTGCGTTCCGGGCGGAGCCGAGCGTTGTGCGGGAGCTCTTTCCCGCAAGGAGGAGCGACCCGTCTCGGACGCACCGTCCGTGCGGCGGTGTCCGCGCCGGCCGTCGGTGCCCTCGCCCCCGGTGCCGGCGCGTGCCCGGCTCCGCCGAGGAGACGGTGAGCGCAGGCGGGACGAACGCGTGGGCGGGACTCGCGAGGTCGCCGTCACCGGCGTGGACGAGATCCGGTTGCACGGCGGCGGCGATGGCGGGGAGCCGAAGTTCGAGAGGGCCATCTCAGGCGTCACCGGCTGACGTTCACGCCCCCCGTCGGCTCCACATCGGCCCCGGGCCCAGGGCCGGGGCCGATTGTCAGTGGCATGGTGCACGGTGGAAACCACATCGGGTCGACCGATCCGGAGGGGGATCCATGACCGTGTCCGCACCGACGTCCGTAGCGACCGACGCAGCAGGCGATGTCCTCAGGCCGCACGCCGAGCACGTGTTCGCCGACGAGCTCAAGGCGCTGGCCGCCGCCGACGACCGTCCCCGGCCCGCCCGTTGGAAGCTCTCGCCCTGGGCCGTGTCCACCTATCTGCTCGGCGGGACGCTCCCCGACGGCACCCTGATCACGCCGAAGTACGTCGGCCCGCGCCGTCTCGTCGAGGTCGCCGTGAGCACCCTGGCCACGGACCGCGCGCTCCTTCTGCTCGGCGTGCCGGGCACCGCCAAGACCTGGGTGTCCGAGCATCTCGCGGCGGCCGTCAGCGGGGACTCCACGCTGCTCGTCCAGGGCACCGCGGGCACCCCCGAGGAGGCCGTCCGCTACGGGTGGAACTACGCGCAGCTGCTGGCCCAGGGGCCCGGCCTCGCGGCCCTGGTGCCGAGTCCGGTGATGCGGGGCATGGCCGAGGGCATGACGGTCCGCGTCGAGGAGCTCACCCGCATCCCCTCCGACGTGCAGGACGCTCTCATCACGGTCCTCTCGGAGAAGACCCTCCCCGTGCCTGAGCTGGGCGAGGAGGTGCAGGCGGTCCGGGGGTTCAACCTCATCGCCACGGCGAACGACCGCGACCGCGGGGTCAACGAACTCTCCAGCGCCCTGCGCCGCCGGTTCAGCACCGTCGTGCTCCCCCTGCCCGCCACACCCGAGGCCGAGGTGGACATCGTGTCCCGGCGCGTCGCCCAGATCGGGCGCACGCTCGACCTCCCGGCGGTGCCCGAGGGCATGGCCGAGATCCGGCGCGTCGTCACGGTCTTCCGCGAACTGCGTGACGGCGTCACCACGGACGGCCGCACGAAGCTCAAGTCACCGTCGGGCACGCTGTCCACGGCGGAGGCCATCTCCGTGGTCACCGGCGGCCTCGCGCTCGCCGCCCACTTCGGCGACGGAGTCCTGCGCCCCGGGGACGTGGCGGCGGGCGTCCTCGGTGCGGTCGTCCGCGATCCCACGTCGGACCGCGTCATATGGCAGGAGTACGTGGAGACCGTCGTCCGGGAGCGGGACGGCTGGAAGGACTTCTACCGCGCCTGCCGCGAGGCGGCCGGATGACGCCCCGGGACCCGGGGCACGACGGTCCGCTGCTGCTCGGGGTGCGACACCACGGTCCCGGCTCCGCCCGCGCGGTCCGCGCGGCCCTGGAGGCCGCGCGTCCCAGCGCGGTGCTCGTCGAGGGTCCGCCCGAGGGCGACGCGCTGCTGCCGCTCGCGGCGGACGACCGGATGAAGCCGCCGGTCGCGCTGCTCGCCCATGCCGTGGACGACCCGGGGTCGGCCTCGTTCTGGCCGATGGCCGACTTCTCGCCGGAGTGGGTGGCGATCCGCTGGGCGCTGGCCCATGACATTCCGGTGCGCTTCGTGGACCTCCCCGCCGCCAACTCCCTGGCCCTGGCCGAGCATGCGGCGAAGGAGCAGGGGCAGGCGGGACGGGCCGTCGACCCGATCGGGATCCTCGCGGCGACCGCGGGTTACGACGACCCCGAGCGCTGGTGGGAGGACGTCGTCGAGCACCGTGGCGCGGACGGGCGGACGGCCGACCCCCTCGCGTCCTTCGCGGCACTGGCCGAGGCGATGACGGCGCTGCGCGAGGCCCACGGGGACGGGGGCCACCCTCAGGACGCCGTCCGCGAGGCCTGTATGCGCCTTCAGCTGCGGTCCGCCCGCAGGGAGTTCGGCGACGACGTCGCCGTCGTGTGCGGTGCGTGGCACGTCCCGGCCCTGGCCGCGAGGACGACCGTCGCCGCCGACCGGGCGCTGCTCAAGGGCATTCCCAAGGTGAGGACGGAGCTGACCTGGGTGCCCTGGACGCATCGCAGGCTCGCCCGGCGCAGCGGATACGGGGCGGGGATCGAGTCACCCGGTTGGTACGGGCACGTGTTCGCTGCCCAGGACCGCCCGGTGGAGCGCTGGATGACGAAGGTGGCCGGACTGCTGCGGGAGGAGGACCGGCACGTCTCCTCCGCGGACGTCATCGAGGCGGTCCGGCTCGCCGGGACGCTGGCCGCCCTGCGCGACCGCCCGGCCGTCGGTCTGACCGAGGCCACCGACGCGGTCCGGGCCGTCATGTGCGAAGGGTCGGACGTGCCGCTCGATCTGGTGCGGGACCGGCTCGTCGTCGGCGAGATCCTGGGGGAGGTCCCGGACAGTGCCCCGGCCGTCCCCCTCCAGCGGGACCTGGACGGACAGCAGCGCTCTCTCAGGCTCAGACCCGAAGCGCGCGAGCGGGAGGTGGACCTGGACCTGCGCAAGGAGACCGATGCCGCCCGCAGCAGACTGCTGCACCGGCTGCGGCTCCTCGGGGTGGACTGGGGCGTCCCCGTCGCGGGCCGGGGCAGCACGGGGACCTTCCGCGAGAGCTGGCGGGTGCGCTGGGAGCCCGAGCTCTTCGTACGGATCGCGGAGGCCGGGGTCTGGGGAACGACCGTCCTCGGCGCGGCGACCGCGAAGGCCGAGGCGGACGCCCTGTCGGTCCCGTCACTCGCCGGAGTCACCGCGCTGGCCGAGCGGTGTCTGCTGGGAGGGCTGTCGGACGTCCTGCCCGTCGTGATGCGGGCGCTCGCCGACCGGGCCGCACTCGACGCGGACGTAAGCCACCTCGCCGACGCGCTGCCCGCCCTGGCCCGCTCCCTGCGGTACGGGGACGTCCGGTCCACCGACGGTGCCGCGCTGGGCGAGGTCGCGGTCGGCATCGCCGAGCGCGTCTGCATCGGCCTGCCGCCCGCCTGTACCGGTATCGACGCCGACGCCGCGGCCGAGATGCACGGCCGGCTGGACGGGGTGCACACGGCGATCGGACTGCTCACCGGCGCCGTGGGGTCCGAGGGGCCGGCGGACCGCTGGGCGGACACCCTGCGCAGGCTCGCCGCCAGGGACGCCGTCGCCGGTGTGATCCGGGGACGGGCCACGCGACTGCTGCTGGACGACGGGCGGCTCCCGGGGGGTGAGCCGGCACGGCTGATGAGCCTGGCCCTCTCACCGGGTACCCCGCCCGCCGAGGCTGCGGCATGGATCGAGGGGTTCGTCGGCGCAGCCTCGGGCGGAGCCATGCTGCTCGTCCACGACGAGCGGCTCCTCGGGCTCGTCGACGGCTGGCTGACGGGCATACCCGCCGGCGAGTTCACCGGCGTACTGCCCCTGCTGCGCCGCACGTTCTCGGCCTACGAGCCGGGCGTACGGCGCGCTCTGGGCGACCTCGTCCGCCGGGGGCCCGGAGCGGGGAGCGCCGACGGGGCGGGCGGTTCCCCCGTCCGGGGCTTCGGCGAAGGCCTCGACGAGGAGCGGGCCGACGCCGTGGTCCCGGTGCTCCGGCTGCTGCTCGGCCCCGGGACCCCGGCGGATCGCGCGGGGGCCGTATGACCATGGAGCGGGCGGACGCCGAGGCGTGGGGCCTCGACGCCCCGGACGGTGGACCCAGAGGCATGCGGCCCTTCACATCGACGGTACGGGCCGCGTCGGCGGCGCGACCTGCGTCGACGGCACGGCCCATCCCCTACGGGCCCGGCGCAGGATGGCAGGGCGGCCACGACGGACGGCCGGACGGCCGGACGGCGGTCACGAGGCACAGCCACGGACCGGAAGCCCTGGGAGCGGGAGTCCGGACAGGGGGCACGAGGCATGGCAACGAAACAGCAGCCCCTGCGAACAGCCGGACCGGGGGGCCGCGAGGGCCGGCGACGCGACAGCCGCCACGAGGCACTCCGATGCGAGGCATTCCGATGCGACTGGCGGCTCCGGGCGGCAACGACCCACGACGGACAGGGCAGCGGAGCCCGTGGGTGAGGTGGACGCCCTCACGAGGGACGACGGGGAGGAGAGGGCGATGACCGCGAATCCGGCGGACGAGGAGCGGCTGAGGCGCTGGCGCCTGGTGCTGGGCGCGGACGGCGCCGAGTCCACGGGACCCGCGCTCGCGGGCCGCGACGCGGAGATGGACGGGGCACTGACCTCGCTCTACGGCGAAGGCGGGAAGCCGGGCGGCGCGAGGAGGCCGGGCGGCAGAGGCCCGGCCGAGCGTACGGGGGGCCTCGGGGCCTCCGCGCCCTCCGTGGCCCGCTGGCTGGGCGACATCCGCAGATACTTCCCCAGCCCCGTCGTCCAGGTGATGCAGCGGGACGCGATCGACCGCCTCGGGCTGTCCACCCTCCTTCTGGAACCGGAGATGCTGGAGGCCGTCGAGCCCGACGTCCACCTCGTCGGCACCCTGCTCTCGCTCGGCAAGGCCATGCCGGAGACCACGAGGGAGAGCGCCCGCGCCGTCGTGCGGAAGGTGGTCGACGACCTGGAGCGCCGCCTCGCCACCCGCACCCGGGCGACGCTCACCGGCGCTCTGGACCGCTCGGCGCGGGTGGGCCGGCCGCGCCACCGGGACATCGACTGGGACCGCACGATCCGCGCCAACCTGAAGCACTACGTGCCGCTGCCCGGCGGAGGCGGCACGGGCACCGTGATCCCCGAGCGCCTCATCGGTTACGCGCGCTCGGACCGGTCGGTGAGGAAGGACGTCATCCTCTGCGTCGACCAGTCGGCGTCGATGGCCTCCTCCGTCGTCCATGCCTCGGTCTTCGGCGCGGTGCTCGCCTCCATGCGCACCCTGGCCACCCGGCTCGTCGTGTTCGACACGGCCGTCGTGGACCTCACCGACCAGCTCGACGACCCGGTCGACGTCCTGTTCGGCACCCAGCTCGGCGGCGGTACGGACATCAACCGGGCGCTCGCCTACTGCCAGTCCAGGATCACCCGTCCTGCCGACACCGTCGTCGTGCTCATCAGCGATCTCCACGAGGGAGGCATCCGCGACGGCATGATCGAGAGGGCTGCCGCCATGCGGGCGTCCGGCGTGCAGTTCGTGACCCTGCTGGCGCTGTCCGACGAGGGCGCGCCGTCGTACGACCGGGAGCACGCGGCGGCGCTCGGGGCACTCGGCGCGCCGGCCTTCGCCTGCACCCCCGACCTCTTCCCGGAGGTGATGGCGGCCGCGCTCGAGAAGAGGCCGCTGCCGATACCGGACACCGGGGTCTGACCGGGGCGGGGGCCGGTCTCCGCCGTGCCTGGCAGAGCCCGCTGCGACGGGGACCGCTGCGGCAGAGCCCTCCGCGGACGGCGGCGAGGCCGTGCGCCCCCGGAGCGGCTCCCGGCCGTGGGGAACACGCGCCGTTTTGTCCCCGGCAACGCGGCCACCAGCGTGATCTGTGACCGTTATCACCGCCCAGGTGTGATCCGCAATTTAGGGTCCGGACGAGCGCGGGGATAACCTGCCGGATGGACATGCCGCGTACCCGGTCACCGTGTGCGCCTCCCTAGTGACTGCGCAGTCACGTTGCCCTCGCGGCACGCCCACGCAGAAAACGAACCGCGAGACCACTAAAAGGGACGGACGCGCGTGGACCTGTTCGAGTACCAGGCGAGGGACCTCTTCGCCAAGCACGGTGTACCGGTGCTGGCCGGTGAAGTCATCGACACGCCTGAGGCAGCCCGCGAGGCGACCGAGCGGCTGGGCGGCAAGTCCGTCGTCAAGGCGCAGGTGAAGGTCGGTGGCCGAGGCAAGGCCGGCGGCGTGAAGCTGGCGGCAGACCCGGACGAGGCGGTCGCTCGCGCGACCGACATCCTCGGCATGGACATCAAGGGCCACACGGTCCACAAGGTGATGATCGCCGAGCTGTCCCCGGAGATCGAGGCGGAGTACTACGTCTCTTACCTCCTCGACCGCACCAACCGCACCTTCCTGGCCATGGCCTCGGTGCAGGGCGGCATGGACATCGAGGAGGTCGCGGAGAAGACCCCCGAGGCCCTCGCGAAGGTCCCGGTCAACGCCGTCGACGGCGTCGACATCGAGAAGGCCCGCGAGATCGTGGCCCAGGCGAAGTTCCCGGCCGAGGTGGCCGAGGGTGTCGCCGAGGCCATGGTCACCCTGTGGGACACCTTCGTCGCCGAGGACGCGCTCCTCGTCGAGGTCAACCCGCTGGTGAAGACCAAGGACGGCCGCATCCTGGCCCTGGACGGAAAGGTGTCTCTCGACGAGAACGCCGACTTCCGCCAGCCCGGCCACGAGGCGCTCGAGGACAAGGCCGCGGCCAACCCCCTCGAGGCCGCCGCCAAGGCCAAGAACCTCAACTACGTCAAGCTCGACGGCGAGGTCGGCATCATCGGTAACGGTGCCGGTCTGGTCATGTCGACCCTGGACGTCGTCGCGTACGCCGGTGAGAACCACGGCAACGTGAAGCCCGCCAACTTCCTCGACATCGGTGGCGGCGCCTCCGCCGAGGTCATGGCGAACGGCCTGGAGATCATCCTCGGCGACCCGGACGTCAAGTCCGTCTTCGTCAACGTCTTCGGCGGCATCACCGCGTGCGACGAGGTCGCCAACGGCATCGTCCAGGCCCTGGAGCTGCTCAAGTCCAAGGGCGAGGACGTCACCAAGCCGCTGGTCGTGCGCCTCGACGGCAACAACGCGGAGCTGGGTCGCAAGATCCTCTCCGACGCCAACCACCCGCTCGTTCAGCGCGTGGACACCATGGACGGCGCGGCCGACAAGGCCGCCGAGCTCGCCGCGGCTGCGAAGTAAGGGACGAGGGACTCCAACACCATGGCTATCTTCCTCACCAAGGACAGCAAGGTCATCGTCCAGGGGATGACCGGCGCCACGGGCATGAAGCACACCAAGCTCATGCTGGCCGACGGCACCAACATCGTCGGTGGCGTGAACCCCCGCAAGGCGGGCACCACCGTCGACTTCGACGGCACCGAGGTACCCGTGTTCGGCTCCGTCGCCGAGGCGATGGAGAAGACCGGCGCCGACGTGTCCGTCCTCTTCGTGCCGCCGGCCTTCGCGAAGGCCGCCGTCGCCGAGGCGATCGACGCCGAGATCCCGCTGGCCGTCGTGATCACCGAGGGCATCGCCGTCCACGACTCGGCCGCCTTCTGGGCGTACGCCGGCTCGAAGGGCAACAAGACCCGGATCATCGGCCCGAACTGCCCCGGCCTGATCACCCCCGGACAGTCCAACGCCGGCATCATCCCGGGCGACATCACCAAGCCCGGCCGCATCGGTCTCGTGTCCAAGTCCGGCACGCTGACCTACCAGATGATGTACGAGCTCCGTGACATCGGCTTCTCCTCCGCCGTCGGCATCGGTGGCGACCCGGTCATCGGCACCACGCACATCGACGCCCTCGCGGCGTTCGAGGCGGACCCGGAGACCGACCTCATCGTGATGATCGGCGAGATCGGCGGCGACGCCGAGGAGCGTGCCGCCGACTTCATCGCGAAGAACGTCACCAAGCCGGTCGTCGGCTACGTCGCGGGCTTCACCGCCCCCGAGGGCAAGACCATGGGCCACGCGGGCGCCATCGTCTCCGGCTCCTCCGGCACCGCCGCGGCCAAGAAGGAGGCCCTCGAGGCCGCGGGCGTGAAGGTCGGCAAGACGCCGACCGAGACCGCCAAGCTGGCTCGCGAGATCCTGGGCGGCTGACGCCTCACCGCGTCACGCCGCACGGCGGAAACGGCGCGGGGCCCCCCCCCCCCCCCGGGGGGGGGGGGCCCCCCCCGGGGGGGGGGCCCGGGGGGGGGGCCGGGGGGGGGGGGGGGGGGGCGGGGGGGGGGGGGGCCGCCGGG
>NZ_JBIBEG010000001.1:382278-980971 GCF_042902585.1 Streptomyces argenteolus | reverse complement strand
TCCCTGGGGGGTCCCCCCCCCCCCCGGCCGCCCCGGCCCCCCCCCCGGCGCCGGCCCCCCCCCCCCCCGGGGGGGGGGGGGGCCCCGCGCCGTTTCCGTGCACCGGGGGAGCGGCCGGGAGGCGTGGTCAGGGGACCTTCGGGACGAGGCGCTCCGGTCCGTGGGTGAGTTCCTCCCGCAGCAGTTTCTGAAGCTTCAGGTCCTGCGGTGTCAGCTTCTCCGGTCCACCTCGCGGGGGTACGCCGCCCACGCGATGGGGCGGTGACAGCGGCTGCTCGTACTGGGTGGGGGCCGTCTGGAGCGTGAAGGCCGTGGTCCCGACGAGCAGCACCGCGAAGCCGATCGCCGCGCGGGTCCAGAGCCGGGCGACGCGCTCCCCGGCCGCGCGCACGGTGTGGGCGGGGGGCGGGGCGGGCAGGTCCTCGGCCAGGGCGAGCGCGCCGAGCCGCTCGTGCAGCAGTTCGGACCGGCCGGCGGTACCGGCGGGCTCGGCCAGGGCGGGCAGCCGCTCGGTGACGGAGGCCCGCGCGTTGATCAGCCGGTTCGCGGCGGCCGGCGTGCTGGCCTCCGTCTCCGCGGCCGTCTCGGGCAGTCCCAGCCCCACCCCGTCGTGGAGCAACAGCGTGCGGCGGTACGGGACGGGAAGGCCGAGCAGCGCCTCGAGCAGGGCGCGCCGGTCCGGGTCCTCGGGCAGCGCGTCGGGCCGGCGGTGCGTACGGCGCAGCCGGTGCCAGGGTGACAGCGCGAACTCGTACGCGGCGGCCCGCACCCACCCTGCGGGATCCCTGTCCCTGGCCACCTCGGGCCAGCGCTGCCAGGCGATTTCGAAGGCGTGCTCGACGGCTTCCCGGGACAGTGTCCGGCGGCCCGTCAGCAGGTAGGTCTGGCGGGTGAGGCCCGGAGCCGCGTAGTCGTACAGGGCGTCGAACGCCGCTTCCGCGGTGAGACCTCCCGGGCCCCGCGGGGGCTGCGCCGTGGCATCCGGGAGGGGAACGCCGCCCTTCCGCAGCCCCGGTGACGGTGTGTCCGGTGAGGGTGCGCTCGGCGGAGGTACGTCGGCCGGCGGCTCGTCCGGAGGCGGTGGCGTCCTGTCCGACGAGGTGTCCGACGAGGTGTCCGGCGAGGGGGCGGCGCTCGACGGTGCGCCGGGAGAGGGCGCGCCCGGTGACGGTGCGTCGGGCACGGGGGCCGGGGCGGTGCCGGGCTCGGTCGGGGACATCGTGGTGCTCCCGGTGGCTTCGACGGAAAGGTGCGGCCCGGTGCGGCTCCCGGTGGAACCGATCAGCCGGGCGTAGGCCGCGCGCCGGCGGCCCTTCGGGCTGGTGCGGCCCGTTTCCCAGGCGCGGACGGTGGCGGGGGTGACGCCCATGGCCGCCGCGACCTGTTCCTCACTCAGTGCCCGGGCCTCGCGGAGCCTGCGGCGCTCCTTGGGGGAGGGCAGAGGGGCGGCGGGCGCCGGGCCGGTGGTGCTGCCTGCCGTGCGCGGCGTCATGTCCGCTCCCCGTCCGTGGTGCCACTGAACTGGGTGAAAAAGTACATAAACGTATATTGGGCGACACAGCGGCCATTCGCCCGTTACACGGAATAAGCGCGTGTCGTTGGCAGCATGGCCGTGTGACCCAAGTGACCGAGCGCAGCACGATGTTGCCCGCCGGGCGGAGCAGGTCCGCCGTTCTCGCCTCCGCCTTCGCGCGTGGGGTGCTCGCCGCGGGGCTCGGACTCGGCTCGCTGGCCGTCCTGGTCATGGTGCTGTGGATCAGCTCCCCGTATCCCGACAGCGGGCCGGACGGCGCCTTCCACGTGGCGACCTCGCTCTGGCTGCTCGCCCACGGCGCCGAACTCGTCCGGGCCGACACGGTCGGAGGTCACCCCTCGCCCGTGGCGACCGTGCCGCTGCTGCTCGGCCTGCTGCCCGTATGGCTCGTGCACCGGGCGGCCCGGGACTCCGCCGACCCCGAGAGCGAGGCCGACGACGAGGCCGGTGCCAGGCACGCGGCGGCCGGGGGCGGGGAGGCGCGGGGCCGGCACTCGGCCGTCGGGGCCTGCTGCGCGGTCAGCGCCGGATACCTGCTGGTGGTGCTGGGCGCTGCCGAGTACGCGCGGAGCGGCGTCCTGCCCCCGGAGCGGGCCTCCCTCGCCTTCCCCGTCGCCTTCGTGGTGGCCGGAGCCGCCGCCGCGGGGGTCTGGGCCGCGCGCGGGCGGCCGGTGACCCCCCTGCTGGTCTGGGCGCCGCTGCGGGTGCAGGAGGCTGCCGCCCGCACCCGGTTCCGGGCCAAGGCCGGTGCGGCGGTGCGGGCCGCCGCTGCCGGAATGCTGGCGCTGCTGGGTGGCGGGGCGCTGCTGGTCGCGGTGGCGCTGCTGTGGCACGCGGGGGCGGCGCGGGAATCGTTCCTGGGGCTCGCGGGCGACTGGGCGGGCCGGGTCTCCGTCCTCCTGCTGGCCGCCGCTCTCGTACCGAACGCCGCGATGTGGGCAGCCTCCTACGGTCTCGGTCCTGGATTCGCCCTCGGTACGGCGTCCACGGCCACCCCGTTCGCTTTCACCGGGCCCCCCGCGCTGCCGGAGTTCCCGCTGCTCGCGGCGGTGCCCTCCCACGGCCCTGGTACGGCGGTGAACTGGGCGGCGGTCGCGGTGCCCGCCGTGGCCGCCCTGGCCGTGGCCCGGTTCACCGCCCGGGGGGCGGCGCCGGTGCGCGGGGAGCGCGAGGAGGCGTGGAGCCAGGGGCACACGGCGCTGGTGGCGGGACTGGCCGCCGCGGGCTGTGGGGCCGGTGCCGCGGCGCTGGCGGCGGCGTCGGGCGGGCCGCTGGGCACCGGGGCGCTGGCGGAGTTCGGCCCGGTGTGGTGGCTGGTGGGTCCCGCGGCCCTCGCCTGGACGGCCGTGGTCGGCGTGCCGGCGGCGCTGTTGCTCAGGGCGTGGCGGCTGCGGGAACAGCGGTGGGGGTGGCGCTGGGACGCGGCGAAGGCCGCGCCCGTGCAGGCGGAAGCGAAGCCGGAACAGGCGGGGGAGAGGAAAGCGGAGCGGGGCGCCGCGGACGGGCCCGGACAGCCGGTGGACGAGGGCGCACAGCCGTACGACTTCCTGTCGGCGGACCCATGGCACGCGGACGGGGCGAGGGAGCTGCGCTGGGCCGCGCTGCGCAGGAGCTCGGGTGGCCTGATGGCGGGATTCTCGGAGGTCCCCGGGCCCGGGGACCGCGCGACGGCCGTCCGGGAGGCGACGCCGTCCGGGGCGCGGTCCGACGCGGCTGCGCCGGAGCTCGCACGGGTGACGGAGGGTGCGGCGCCCAGGGCGGAATCCCGGGCGAAGGGGGCGACGGAGCCCGGCTCCGCAGCTGCCGTCGAGTCCGTCGAGTCGGTCGGGCGGGCCGACCGTGGTGCCGAGCGGGCCGGCAGGGGCGTCGAGCGGGCCGGCGCCGGTGCCGAGCACCGAGCGCAGGCCGACGGCGGCTCCCGCAGCCAGGAAAGGACCGACGGTACCGCCGCGCCCGGCGAGCCGGCCGGCCAGAACCCGGTTGCCTCCGGGCAGCCCGGTCCCGGCCAGGACCCGCGGTGATCGCCCGGAGGGGGCGGAGCTACTCCCGCACGCCGAAGAAGGGCTCCAGCGGGTCGGGCAGCTTGGCGTTGCAGGACAGCGCGCCGGTCTTGGTGAGCGCGTCGTTCACGCAGGTGTAGTAGTCGCGGTAGACCAGCTGGACCGTGTATCCCGTGGCGACGATCGCCAGGGCCAGCAGCGCCGTCACGAGGCCGCTGACGGCCGCCGTCGTCTGCTGGCGGCCGGTGTTCTGCGCCTGGCCCGGCGCCACCCCGGGCGCGGCACCCGGCGTTGCGGGCGCGGGCGTCCGGTCCTGGTCCCGCGCGTCACCCGTGGCGGCCGTCGCCGTGCCGGCCCCGTGGGTCTTGCGCGGCCCACCGCGCAGCGCGCTGATCGACCAGTAGACGGCGAGGGCACCGAGGAGCAGCGCGATCTCGGGGAGGTCGAACAGGGCGAAGAAGAAGGCCCACATGCCGCCCAGCACCGCATAGCGGGCACGGCGCTGCGCCGGGTCCGTCGGGTCCCACCGGAGCCCGCCGGGGTTGCCCTCGGGGCCCCCGCCCTGGCCGCCCGGCCCGCCGGTGCCACCGGGACGGCCGCCGAAGCCGCCGCCCTGCCGGCCGGGCTGCCGGTCGCTCCACTGGCTGCCCCAGGCCGGCCGGTCGCCGCCGCCCTCACCGTTCCCGCCGTTGCCGTTGCCGTGGTCGCCCGGCGCGTGCGAGGGGTGACGCGGCTGCCAGGGCTGGTCGGGCCGGTCCTCGGGGGGCGCGGCGAACGGATTGTCGTCGGAGGGCCCGGAGGCGGACCCCGAGGAAGCCCCTCCCGCGGAAGAGGACCCCGAGCCCGAGGAGGAGCCCGAACCCGAGGAGGGCCCCGAGCCCGAGGAGGGTCCCGAGTCCGGCGAAGAGGACTGGCGTTCCCGCATCAGCATGGATGCCCGCTCGGGCAACGGGTGGCCAAGGGCGGTGCGGAGGCGGTCCGGCATGTGGTGAACGTCTTCCCCATCTCGTCATTTCCGCCCGGGGGCGGTTCCCTGACCCCTGACGCTACCTCTCGGCCACGCCCCCGTCCCGTGGGGGCCGCCAGCAGTGCCGGTATCGTTGCTGACGGTCGGACCGTTCGTAGAGTTCCCCGTATCCCGGGACGAGCCTCTTTCGTACGACCATACAAACGCATCTCCTGTACATCGCGTATCCGCTCCACCACGCGAGAAAGGGCCCTGCCGTGGCCTCCCCGCCCCCCTCCGCCGCTCCGGCCCGTGTGGTCGTGCTCGTCTCCGGTTCAGGCACGAACCTCCAAGCACTGCTCGACGCGATCGGTGACGATCCCGAGGGCTACGGCGCCCGGATCGTCGCGGTCGGCGCGGACCGTCACGGCACCCTCGGCGTCGAACGCGCCGAGCGTGCCGGGCTTCCCACCTTCGTGTGCAAGCTCGGCGAGTACGCGAGCCGCGACGCCTGGGACGCCGCCCTGACCGCGGCCGTGGCCGCGCACCGCCCGGACCTCGTCGTGTCGGCGGGGTTCATGAAGATCGTGGGCAAGGGCTTCCTCGCCGAGTTCGGTGGCCGTGTCGTCAACACCCACCCCGCCCTGCTCCCCAGCTTTCCCGGTGCTCACGGCGTCCGCGACGCGCTCGCGTACGGCGTGAAGGTCACCGGGTGCACCGTCCACTTCGTCGACGACGGCGTCGACACCGGTCCGATCATCGCGCAGGGCGTGGTCGAGGTGACCGAAGAGGAAACGGCGGAGGGCGAAGCCGCCCTCCACGAACGCATCAAGGAAGTCGAGCGCAAGCTGCTCGTCGAGGCCGTGGGGCGGCTCGCCCGCGACGGCTATCGCATTGAGGGACGAAAGGTTCATCTCGGTCATGTCGGTGAATAAGCCCATCCGCCGCGCCCTGGTCAGTGTCTACGACAAGACGGGGCTCGAAGACCTCGCCCGCGGTCTGCACGAGGCGGGTGTCGAGCTGGTGTCCACCGGCTCCACCGCCGGGAAGATCGCCGCCGCCGGAGTACCGGTCACCAAGGTCGAGGAGCTCACCGGCTTCCCCGAGTGCCTCGACGGCCGCGTCAAGACGCTGCACCCCCGCGTGCACGCCGGCATCCTCGCCGACCTTCGCCTGGACGCCCACCGTGAGCAGCTCGCCGAGCTCGGCGTGGAGCCGTTCGACCTCGTGGTCGTCAACCTCTACCCCTTCAAGGCCACCGTCGCCTCGGGTGCGTCCGACGACGAGTGCGTGGAGCAGATCGACATCGGCGGTCCGTCGATGGTCCGCGCCGCGGCCAAGAACCACCCGTCCGTGGCAGTCGTCACCAGCCCGGAGCGCTACGCCGACGTGCTCGCCGCGGTCAAGGCGGGCGGCTTCGACCTGACCGCCCGCAAGCGGCTCGCCGCCGAGGCGTTCCAGCACACCGCCGCGTACGACGTGGCCGTCGCCGCCTGGTTCGCCGACGGCTACGCCGCCGCGGACGACTCGGGCTTCCCGGACTTCTCCGGTGCGACCTTCGCGCGCAAGAACGTCCTGCGCTACGGCGAGAACCCGCACCAGCCCGCCGCGCTCTACACCTCCGGCGAGGGTGGCCTCGCCGAGGCCGAGCAGCTGCACGGCAAGGAGATGTCCTACAACAACTACACGGACACCGACGCCGCCCGCCGCGCCGCCTACGACCACGCCGAGCCGTGCGTCGCGATCATCAAGCACGCGAACCCGTGCGGCATCGCCATCGCCGACGACGTCGCCACGGCGCACCGCAACGCGCACGCCTGCGACCCGCTGTCCGCGTTCGGCGGCGTCATCGCCGTCAACCGCCCGGTGACCGTCGAGATGGCGGAGCAGGTCGCGGAGATCTTCACCGAGGTCATCGTCGCCCCGGCGTACGAGGACGGCGCCGTCGAGGTGCTCGCCCGCAAGAAGAACATCCGGGTGCTGCGCTGCCCCGACGCCCCGGCCTCCGAGGTCGAGGTCAAGCCGATCGACGGCGGTGCCCTGCTCCAGGTCACCGACCGCCTCCAGGCCGACGGTGACGACCCGGCCAACTGGACCCTCGCCACCGGCGAGGCGCTCTCCGCCGAGGAGCTCCGGGAGCTGGCCTTCGCGTGGAAGGCCTGCCGCGCCGTCAAGTCCAACGCGATCCTGCTCGCCAAGGACGGTGCCTCGGTCGGCGTCGGCATGGGCCAGGTCAACCGGGTCGACTCCGCGAAGCTCGCGGTCGAGCGCGCGGGTGAGGACCGGGCGCGTGGCTCCTACGCCGCGTCCGACGCCTTCTTCCCCTTCCCCGACGGCCTGGAGATCCTGACCGCAGCCGGCATCAAGGCCGTCGCCCAGCCGGGCGGTTCGGTCCGTGACGAGCTGGTCGTCGAGGCCGCGAAGAAGGCGGGCGTGACCATGTACTTCACGGGCACGCGCCACTTCTTCCACTGACCCGCAGATCGCAGCAGCACCGCAGGCCGCACCCTCCGGGGGTGCGGCCTGCGGTGCGTCCCGGCGTGCGGAAGCCGTCCGTCGCTCTGTTCTGGAGCCGGTCGACCCTCTGTTCTAATAGATGGCCTTGCCGGACCGCGGCGGGCGGGACCGGTGCGACCGGCAGTTGACCAGTGGGGGATTCCGTTGCGGGGGCGTCGTGGTTGATCTGAACCAGAGCGGGACCGAGGTGTCGCAGGACCAGCCCCCGGCCGGGGACCGCACGCGGGACGAGGAGCGGACCCCGTCGGGGAGCACGCCGCATCCGGCACCGCCGCGCCCGTACCTCATCGCCGCCGCGGCCCTGTGCGCGCTCTACTTCCTGTACGCCTACCTGCGGTACAGCCACTTCCAGTCGCCCTCCTGGGACCTGGGCATCTTCGAGCAGGAGGTGCGCGCGTACGCCGGGTTCGACGCCCCGGTCGTCGACATCAAGGGCCCCGGCTATCTGATACTCGGCGACCACTTCAGCCCTCTGGTGGCGCTCCTCGTCCCGCTCTACTGGATCTGGCCGTCCGCCGTCGCCCTGCTGTTCGCCCAGGCCGCCCTCTTCGCGGGCTCCGCCGTGATCGTCGGGCGCACCGCCCAGCAGATCCTGGGCGGCCGTTCCGGCCTCTGCGTCACCGTCGCGTACGGGCTGTCCTGGGGGCTCCAGGAGGCGGTGAAGGCCGACTTCCACGAGATAGCGCTCGCGGTCCCGCTGCTGGCCCTGGTCTGCCGCGCCCTCCTCATGGAGCGCTGGCGGGCCGCGGTCCTCTGGTCGCTGCCGCTGGTGCTGGTCAAGGAGGACCTCGGCGTCACCGTCGCCGTCGTCGGTGCCCTGCTGGCCGTGTACGGGCGCCGGCTCCAGGGCTTCCTGCTGGCCGCCTTCGGTGTGTGCGCGTTCGCGGTGACCGTACTGGTCCTCATACCGGCCGCCAGCAGCGCGGGGACGTACGACTACTGGAAGAAGATCGAGGAGAACGGCGGCCAGGAGGTCTCCCCGCTCGACTCCGTCCTCGGTGTGCTCAACTCGTCCGTCAAGCTGGAGATGCTGGTCTTCCTGGTCGGCATCACGGCCTTCATGGCACTGCGCTCCCCCCTGATCCTGCTCGTCCTGCCCACGATCGGCTGGCGGCTGCTCTCCCAGGACTCCAACCACTGGGGCATGGTCTGGCACTACAGCGCGATCCTGATGCCCGTGGTGTTCCTGGCCATGGCCGACGGCATCCGCCGCAGCAGGAGCTCGAAACGGCCCTGGCTGGCCGCGTACGCCGATGTCGCGGTCCCGGTCGCCCTGGCGGTCGCCGTCGCCCTCACCCAGCACCTTCCGTTCCGGGAGCTGCTGCGCCCGGAGACGTACCGTGCCGACGCGCGCACCCACTTCGCCGAACAGGCCCTGGAGGCCATCCCGGCCGGTGCCAGGGTGGAGACGGACATCACGCTGATGGCCCACCTCACCGGCGACCGCACGGTCTACTGGGTGGGCGGCGCCCCGGGCACCGCGCCCGACTTCGTCGCGATCAACCGGGACTTCGGGTGGTCCCGGCCGATCGACGACCCGGTGAAGTACGCCGAGCAGCTCCATCCCGAAGCGCGCTACCGGGTCGCCCGCGAGGCGGGCTCCTTCGTCGTCATGGAGCGGACCAGCCCGGAGCCGCCGGCTTTCCGGTAGCGCGGCGGCCCCCGTCCCGGACAGCACGAAGGGCCGGATCTCTCCGGCCCTTCGTGGCGGCTGAGCGGTCGTGCGAACTACTTCTTGATCACCAGGGTGCCCGCGGCACGGTCGTGCCAGCCCTGCAGCTTCCCGGAGTTGTCGAAGAACGGCGACAGGTAGACGAGGAGCGCGCCGATGTAGCAGAGGAAGACGCCGACGATCGGGATGATGTAACGGATGAAGCCGCCGCCGATACCCGGGTTCTGGCCCGTGTTCTCCTTGACCACGCGCAGGCCGACGGCCATCTTGCCGACCGTGGCGCCGAGGAAGGCGATCATCAGCCACTCGTAGAGCAGCGTGATCAGAGCGAAGATCAGGATCATCCCGAGCATCGTGGCGATGATGCCGGCGCTGGCCTCGTTGACACAGTCCTGGTAACCGGGGTCCATGTACGTGCCGCAGTCGTCCGTGCTCTCGGCGATACCCAGGGCGCCGGCGAGACCGATCGCGCTGAGGATGCCGTACAGCACACCGATGACGACACCGTCGATGGCGCGGGCGCCGAGACGGCGGCCCATCGTGGCCACCTGGACGGTGCCGAGCGCGGGGATGTTGATGTAACCGTTGTTGGCCTGGAGTGTGCCCGGCTGCTGCTGGGGGTAGCCGTAGGCGGGCTGGCCCTGCGGCGGCACACCCGGCTGCTGCGGGTAGCCGTAGCCCGGCTGACCCTGCTGCGGCGGAACGCCCTGGGGGGCCTGCTGCGGGTAGCCGTAACCGGGCTGGCCCTGCGGCGGCTGCTGGCCGTACGGGTTGTTCGGGTTCTGGTTCGGGTCGCCGAAACTCATGTGGGCGGTTCCTCCAACGTGCAAGCGGGGACGACGCGGCCGCACGGAGGAAAGAAAGGTCAGTGGTCCGCCCCCCGGTACTTCTGCGGCACTGCGGCCATAATCGTTATAAGCAACACGTAAGTTTGTCCAGTCGCAATGACTGGCTGTTGCCCAAGTGCAACATCACGTAGGCCGAGGCACCCGCAATTGGTACGCGGGGCAGGTCATCCGCGAAGATGGGTGTCATGACTGCCCAGATTCTCGATGGCAAGGCCACCGCAGCTGCGATCAAGTCCGATCTGACCGTCCGCGTGGCGGCCCTCAAGGCGCAGGGCATCACCCCCGGCCTCGGAACCCTCCTCGTCGGGGACGACCCGGGCAGCCGCTGGTACGTGAACGGCAAGCACCGTGACTGCGCCCAGGTCGGCATGGGCTCCATCCAGCGTGAACTCCCCGACACCGCCACCCAGGAGGAGATCGAGGAGGTCGTACGGGAGCTCAACGCCAACCCGGACTGCACGGGCTACATCGTGCAACTCCCGCTCCCCAAGGGGATCGACACCAACCGCATCCTGGAGCTGATGGACCCGGCGAAGGACGCCGACGGCCTCCACCCGATGAACCTGGGCAAGCTCGTGCTGAACGAGACCGGCCCGCTGCCCTGCACCCCGCAGGGCGTCGTCACCCTGCTCCGCCGCCACGGCGTGGAGATCAACGGCGCCCATGTGGTCGTCGTCGGCCGGGGCGTCACCATCGGCCGGCCGCTGCCGCTCCTGCTGACGCGCAAGTCCGAGAACGCGACGGTCACCCAGTGCCACACCGGCACCCGTGACCTCTCGGCGCACCTGCGCCAGGCCGACATCATCGTCGCCGCCGCCGGTGTGCCCCACCTGATCAAGCCCGAGGACGTGAAGCCGGGCGCGGCCGTGCTCGACGTCGGCGTCAGCCGCGACGAGAACGGCAAGATCGTCGGAGACGTCCACCCCGGTGTCGCCGAGGTCGCGGCCTGGGTCGCGCCCAACCCGGGCGGTGTCGGCCCCATGACCCGCGCCCAGTTGCTGGTCAACGTGGTCGAGGCGGCCGAGCGCGCCGCCGCCGAGGCCTCCGCCGCATCCGCCGGCTGACCCGGACCGGAGAGAGACGGCATGGGTGCTGGTGCGAGCCCGGTGGACGGCACGCACGCGGACGGACCGGCCGAGGAGGCCGGGCCGTCCGCGTCCGGGAAGGCAGCCGGGACGCCCGGGGAGACCGTGACGTCCCGCGAGCCGGGGACGCCCGAGGAGACCGCCAGGTCAGGGGAGGCCGGGATGGCCGGGAAGACCGCGACACCGAAGGACGCCGTGACGCCGGAGGATGCCGCGAGGGCCGCGGAGGGTGGCGCCGCCGAGGGCGCGGTGGCGCCGGAGGGTTCCGTGGCGTCAGGAGACGCCGTACCGGCGGACGGCACCGGTGAGCCGGCCGGAGGCAGTGGTTCGACCCGGGCGCCCTCGCGCCGCTTCTCGCTGACCCGCGACACCGCGCGCCCCGAGGGCGGCGGCCGTGCGGCACCCGGCGACGCCCCCGCTCCCGCACGCCAGTGGCCGCTGCTCACGGTGCTCTCCACGGCGGCGATCGGGTTGCTGATCGTGGGGACCGACCTGTTCGCCGAGGCGTTCAGGATCGGCGCGATACTGATGGGCGTCGCCCTGCTCACCGGGGCGGTGCTGCGCTGGGTCGTTCCCTCCGTCGGCATGCTCGCCGTGCGGTCCCGGTTCACCGACCTCGTCACGTACGGCCTGATGGGGACGCTGATCGTGCTGCTGGCCATGATGGCGCAGCCCAAGCCGTGGCTGGACCTCCCGTTCCTCCAGGACGTGGTCCACTTCACCATCCGCTGACACCGCCGCGTTCCGGCCCACGGGGCCGTCCGGTCACCGGCCGGGCGGCCCCGACGCCGTGCGGCCCCGCACGCGGCGGGGCGGGAGACCTCCGGCGGCGGCATCCTTCGAAGCCGAGGGGACCTGGACGCAGCCCTGCGAGCCGTCAGCGGCGTGCGTGGCGGATGGTCAGCCGCCCGAACCCCATGGTCCCGGAGATCCGGATCGTCGGCCCGGCGGAGCCGGAGCGACGCCGGGTCCTGTGGCGCACGTCCTTCCACCCGGTGTGCAGACCCTCCACGTCGACGACGGCGTCGCGAGGCACCGTGACCTTCGCCCGGCCGGTGCCGAGCTGGAGCTCGATGTCGATCACCGGATGCTCGACGACCGCCCGGGACAGGTCGAGGTGCACCCTGCCGAACGCGGACTCGACCTTGAGGCTCCGGGGTACGCGCCACGCTCCGCGCCGCTTGATCCGTCCGGCCGCGGCGGCGATGGTGGACGAGGTGTTCGCCTTCCCGGCGGGGAGCGAGGTCAGAGGCGCCGCCAGTTCACCGGAGGTCCTGGCGGTCAGCGCCTGGTGGAGGCGCGCGTCCAGTTCCTCGTGCGAGAGATGCCCTTCGGCGTACGCGTCCTGCAGCCGCCCGACGGCCGCGTCGCGGTCGTCCTCGCTCATCGGCGGGTCCTCCGGCAGGGAGCTCACCGGTCCACAGTAGCGCGGTGTGCCTCAAGTCCCCGGGAAAGTGGGGTGATTGAGGGGCCGCCCTGGGAAGTGGAGGGTGGTGCCCGTCCCCTCCCCCGAAAAGGGACGGACACCGGACCGGGCACACCGGTGCGGGAAGCACCGGAATGAGGTGAGTTGAGCGGCCTTGCCCTGTCGTGTGACAAGCGTCATGGACATGAGGTTCTGGTTCAAGGGATGCCTGGCGCCTGTGGCACGGAAGTGACCATTCCGCCATCGTGTGATCGCTCCGCAACGACCGGGACCCGATGCCCGGCCGGTACACGGGGCCGATGCCCGGCAGGTGCGCGGGACTTCGAGGGCTCGCAGGTACTACGGCGCACTACGGATCCCGTACTCATACGGAATGCACCCGTGCACCCCTTTGTCCGGAACTGCCGACCTGGAAGCGTGCATCCTTCCGGGTAGTCCGAAGCGTGGGGCCGTACGGGCGTGGCCGAGGGGGCAAGGCCGCGTGGGGGAGCCGGGAGAGGCCCCGGGGGAATCGACTGGGGGGAAGCAATGCCTCGTTGGAAGGCACTACCGGAGGAACTCGACCCGCAGCTGCGGGAGTTCGCCGGACAGCTGCGACGGCTCGTGGACCGGAGCGGGCTGAGCCTCGCGGCGGTCGCCGACCGCACCGGCTACAGCAAGACGTCCTGGGAGCGCTATCTGAACGGCAGGCTGCTCGCGCCCAAGGGCGCCGTGGTCGCGCTCGCCGAGGCGACCGGCGCGCAGCGGCATCATCTGACGACGATGTGGGAGCTCGCGGAGCGCGCCTGGAGCCGCTCCGAGATGCGCCACGACATGACGATGGAGGCCATCAGGATCTCCCAGGCGCGCGCGGCACTCGGTGAGGCCGGAGTGGCGCCCGCCCCGCTCGCGGGCGGGGCGGGCACGGGTCTCTCCGTCGCCGCCGGGCCCGGGGGCGACGGCGGCCGGCCATCCCTCGATCCCGTGCGGCACGGCGCCGTCGCCCGCGTTCCGCGGCAGCCCGGGCCGGCGACGGCGGCGGACGCCGCGGGCCCGGGTGGCGCCGGAGGCCGTACGCCCCGTGCCCCCGACGGGAGAGGGGGCCGCCGGCGCAGGGTGACGATCTCCGCAGCGGCGGCCGTGGGCGCGCTCCTGCTGGCAGCGGTCGCCGCCCTGCTCGCCGATCCGGACGGTGGCGGGCACGCCCCCGGCACGGTGTCCGCCGCGACCCCGCCCGGCCGGTCGTCCGGGAGCGCACCGAACCTGCCCGACGGGGTCGGGTGCGAGGGCGCCGCCTGCACGGGGCAGGACCCGGAAGCCATGGGGTGCGGAGGGCGGTCCGCCGGGACGGTCGCCAGGGCCACGGTCGGCGGCGGCCTCCTGGAGGTCCGCTACAGCAAGGTCTGCGGCGCCGCGTGGGCCCGTGTCACGCAGGCGTCCACCGGCGACACCGTACGGATCATCGCGGGTACGGCGGAACAGGAGGGCCGGGTGGACGAGGGCGCCGACGCCGACGCCTACACCCTGATGGTCGGCGTGGAGAAGGCCTCCGACGCGAAGGCGTGCGCGACACTCGCGTCGGGGACGACCGGCTGCGCCGTACCGGAGTAGCCGCAGCGGCCTCACCACGGGAGATAGCGGTACGTGACCGGCTGTGTGCGGTGCCACAGGGGGGCGGGCAGCCGGGAGGGCGCGGGTCGGATAGCCTGACCGCTGGATATCTCTTCACGTCAAGATTCAGGGATGTCCAGCACCAGGGGCACCCCCACCGCCAGCTGTCTAACGGAGATCGCCATGACCCGCACTCCCGTGAATGTCACCGTGACCGGCGCAGCCGGCCAGATCGGCTACGCGCTGCTCTTCCGCATCGCCTCCGGCCACCTGCTCGGCCCGGACGTGCCGGTCAACCTCCGACTCCTCGAGATCCCGCAGGGCCTGAAGGCCGCCGAGGGCACCGCGATGGAGCTCGACGACTGCGCCTTCCCGCTGCTGCGCAACATCGAGATCACCGACGACCCGAACGTCGGCTTCGCCGGTGCGAACGTCGCCCTCCTGGTCGGCGCCCGCCCGCGCACGAAGGGCATGGAGCGGGGCGACCTGCTCTCCGCCAACGGCGGCATCTTCAAGCCGCAGGGCAAGGCCATCAACGACAACGCGGCGGACGACATCAAGGTCCTCGTCGTCGGCAACCCGGCCAACACCAACGCCCTCATCGCGCAGGCCGCCGCCCCGGACGTACCGGCGGAGCGCTTCACCGCGATGACGCGCCTGGACCACAACCGCGCGATCTCGCAGCTGGCCGCCAAGACCGGTGCCGCCGTCTCCGACATCAAGCGGCTGACGATCTGGGGCAACCACTCGGCGACCCAGTACCCGGACATCTTCCACGCGGAGATCGCCGGCAAGAACGCCGCCGAGGTCGTCAACGACGAGGCGTGGCTGGCCGACACCTTCATCCCGACCGTCGCCAAGCGCGGCGCCGCGATCATCGAGGCCCGTGGCGCGTCCTCGGCCGCCTCCGCCGCCAACGCCGCCATCGACCACGTGCACACCTGGGTCAACGGCACCGCCGAGGGCGACTGGACCTCCATGGGCATCCCGTCGGACGGCTCCTACGGTGTCCCCGAGGGCATCATTTCCTCCTTCCCGGTCACCACGAAGGACGGAAAGTACGAGATCGTCCAGGGCCTGGACATCAACGAGTTCTCCCGTGCGCGCATCGACGCGTCGGTCAAGGAGCTCACCGAGGAGCGCGACGCGGTCAGGGAGCTCGGCCTGATCTGATCCGACCGGACACCGGCCACCCGCCGGACCCGGGACCTCATGAGGGCGCCCCCCACGGCATCTGCCGCGGGGGGCGCCCTCATGCGCGGGTCCGGCAGCCATGAGCTCGGAAACCCGCCGGCTCAGCGGCCGAGCAGCCGGTCGCCCAGGCCGCGCACCGCCTCCGCGGCCCTGCGCTGCAACTGGGGCCCGAAGGTGATCCGCGCCGCGCCCAGCTCGCCGAGCCTGCGGGAGGCGGCGGGACCGTCGGGTGAGCCGAGGGCGTTGAGCGGCACGGGCACCGCAGCGGCGAGAGCGGGAAGCGCCTCGGCCGGGGCCATGATCGGGTAGACGCAGTCCGCGCCCGCCGCCGCGTAGAGCCGGGCCCTGAAGACCGTCTCGGCGGCCAGGTCCGTGACCTCCCGTCCGCCGTGGATGTACGTGTCGACGCGGGCGTTGACGAAGAGGCGGTCACCCGCCGCCGCCCGCACCTGCGCGAGCCGGTCGGCATGCCGCCGCGGGTCGGTGAGGACGCCGTCGGCCGAGTCCTCCAGATTGCAGCCCACCGCACCGGCCTCCCGGAGGCGCTCGACGAGCTCGTCCGGTTCGAGTCCGTAACCCGCCTCCACGTCCGCCGACACGGGGACGGAGACGGCCCGGGCGATCCGGGCCACCGCCGCGAACATCTCGGCGGCGGGCGTGCGCCCGTCGGCGTGTCCGAGGCAGGCCGCGATGCCGGCGCTCGGTGTCGCGAGCGCCGGGAAGCCGGCGTCCTCGAACGCCCGGGCACTCGGGACGTCCCACGGGCCGGGCAGGACCAGCGGATCACCGGGCTCGCGGCCGAGGTGCAAGGCGCGGAAGGCGGACACGAGGTCGGTCATGGGGGCTCCGTTGCGGGAAAGGGCGGCGGCCCGACGCGGTTCCGGGCTTGGCGGGGCCGCCGCGATCACCCGCCGGCAGGCCTCGCGTCGCGGGCCCGTCGGCGGGCATCGGCCTCCGGGCCTGGCGGCGGGCGTCGCGTTCCGGACCGGCGGCAGGCTTCGCGTCGCGGCCGTCGGCGGGCTGCGAGGACGGCCGTCCGTCAGTGGCCGAGGGAGCCGGGCGTGTAGTGCCCGGGCGCCAGCCGGCAGGTGACACCGAAACGGTTCCACGCGTTGATCACCGTGATCGAGGCGATCAGCTGGGCGAGCTCGGCCTCCTCGAACCGCTCGGCGGCCCTGGCGTAGACCTCGTCCGGCACGAAACCGTCGGTCAGGACCGTGACGGCCTCCGTCAGTTCGAGCGCCGCGATCTCCTTCTCCGTGTAGAAGTGGTGCGACTCCTGCCAGGCGCTGAGCTGGACGATCCGCTCGACGGACTCGCCCGCGGCGATGGCGTCCTTCGTGTGCATGTCCAGGCAGAAGCCGCAGTGGTTGAGCTGCGAGGCGCGGATCTTCACGAGCTCCAGCAGCTTCGGGTCGATCCCCTTACGGGCCGCCGCGTCCAGCCGGACCATGGCCTTGTAGACATCGGGGGCGAGTGTGGCCCACTGGAGGCGGGCGGGGTGCTCGGGGGCGCGGTCGTCGGTGCGGGAGTCGTGCTGGGTCTGAGTCGTCATGCGTACGACGCTAACGGCCGGGTGGCACACCGGTATGGTCCATTTCCATGACGGATTCCTGGGCCGCTTTCGGAGCCGACCTGCACATCGAACCGGTCGGCGCGGGACTGCGCAGCGGACTGATGAACGCCCTGCGGGACGCCGTGCGCACCGGGAGGCTGGCCCCCGGCACCCGGCTGCCCTCCTCCCGTACGCTCGCCGCGGACCTCGGGATCGCGCGCAACACCGTGGCCGACGCCTACGCGGAGCTGGTGGCGGAGGGCTGGCTCACCGCGAGGCAGGGCTCGGGGACCAGGGTCGCCCGGCGGGCGACCGCCGCCGTCACCCGGGGGGCCCGGTCGCGCCCGGTGCGGCGGCGCCCCACCCACAATCTGATGCCGGGCTCGCCGGACGTCTCCTCCTTCCCGCGGGCCGAGTGGCTGAAGGCGGCGCGGCGCGCTCTCACCTCGGCACCCGACGCCGCGTTCGGCTACGACGACCCGCGGGGCAGGGCCGAGCTGCGCGGGGTGCTGGCGGACTACCTGGCGCGGGCACGCGGGGTGTACGCGGACCCGGAGCGCATCGTGATCTGCTCGGGCTTCGTCCACGGGCTCTCGCTGATGGGCAAGGTGCTGCGGCGCCACAGGGTGCGCGCGACGGCCGTCGAGTCGTACGGGCTCGACATCCACCGGGACCTCCTGGCGGAGGCGGGCCTGCGCACCCCGCGCCTCCCCGTGGACGGACTCGGCGCCCGGACCGGCGAGCTGGCGGACGCGCCGGGGGTGGGCGCCGTGCTGCTGACCCCGGCCCACCAGTTCCCCACCGGGGTCCCCCTCCACCCCGACCGGCGCGCCGCCGCCGTCGACTGGGCACGGTCGTCGGGCGGGCTGATCCTGGAGGACGACTACGACGGCGAGTTCCGCTACGACCGGCAGCCGGTGGGCGCGCTCCAGGGGCTCGATCCGGACCGGGTCGTCCACATGGGGACGGCCAGCAAGTCACTGGCGCCGGGACTGCGGCTGGGCTGGATGGTGCTGCCGGACGCGCTGGTCGAGGGGGTGTGCGACGTGAGGGGCGGCCCCGAGTGGATGTCCGGTACGCCGGACCAGCTGACCCTCGCGGAATTCATCGGCTCGGGGGCGTACGACCGGCATGTGCGTGCCATGCGGCTGCGGTACCGCCGCCGCCGCGACCAGCTCGTCGAGGCGCTCGCCGAACGGGCCCCGGACGTCCGGGTCAGCGGGATCGCCGCGGGGCTGCACGCCGTCCTCGAACTCCCCGAAGGGACCGAGCAGTCGGTGGTCCAGGCGGCCACCTGGCAGGGCCTCGCACTGGAACCTCTCTCCCGCTTCCGGCACCCGGACGCGCCGCCGGGCCGCGACGGGCTGGTCATCGGCTACGGAACCCCGTCGGAGAGCGGCTGGGCGGGGGCGCTGGACGCGCTCTGCCGGGTGCTGCCGTAGGACGGAGGGGGCGCGGGCGGGCGGCCGGCGCGCGGGGGCCGGTTCTCCTGACGCACGCCGAGGCCGGGGGGCGAGGGCCCGCACTCCTGACGCCGCACCCCGAGGGCCGGGGGCGCGGTCCGGCCAGGCCTGCGCCGCTCCCGCTTCCGCGGGCGGTCCTCAGGGGGCGAGGACGTGGCGGAGGGACCCGTCCGGGCGCGCCGGGGAGGACGTTCGTGGGACCCGGTTTCGGCCACACGGGGCAGGCATCTAATCTGACTGGCGGTTCGCTACGCACGGGCAGCGGCCCGTGGAGACGACGGGGGAGAGCAGAACATGAACAGGCGCAAGCTGAGGTCGAGCACCGTGGTGCTCGGCGGCATGGGCGTACTGGCCGCGACGCTGACCGCGTGCGGATCGGAACCGGACGAGCGATGCGTCGACCCGGTGACCCAGGAGATCCTGCCGACCTACGAGTGCGAGGACGGCAACGGCAGCGGCAAGTACTACTACGGGGGCAGCAGCAGCAACAACAGGGTCTCCGGCGGCAGTTTCGACAAGTCCGCGGTCGAACGCGACGGATTCGGTTCCTCCGGCTCCAGCGGCGGCTGAGACCCTCATGGAACGCCGCACCGCCGAGCCGCGCCCCGGCTGGCAGGAGATCGTCGAGGAGCAGGGGCTGATCTACCCCCTGACCCGCTACCCGGACGGATCCCTGCGCCCTTACTGGGACGAGAGCGCCTACTACGTCTTCTCACTGCCCGAGGTCGAGGCCCTGGAAGAGGTCGTGGAAGAGCTCCACGCGATGTGCCTGGCCGCCGCCGCGCACATCGTCGAGCACGACCGGTTCGCCGATCTCGGCATCACCGACCCCCGGCTGGCGCGCCTGGTCGCGGAGTCCTGGCGGCGACGGGCCGAACTACCCTCCCTGTACGGCAGGTTCGACCTGCGGTACGACGGGACCGGCCCGGCCAAGATGCTGGAGTACAACGCGGACACCCCCACCTCGCTGGTGGAGGCCGCGAGCCCCCAATGGTTCTGGATGGAGGAGCGCTTCCCCGGCGCCGACCAGTGGAACTCCCTG
This sequence comes from Streptomyces argenteolus, assembly GCF_042902585.1. Lineage (GTDB taxonomy): Bacteria > Actinomycetota > Actinomycetes > Streptomycetales > Streptomycetaceae > Streptomyces > Streptomyces argenteolus. The sequence continues at coordinate 962,099 of NZ_JBIBEG010000001.1, read as the reverse complement.
CACGAGCGCCTCGTCGACGCCTGGAAACGGCAGGCGCCGCTGCTGCCGCCGGGCCCCCTGCACTTCGCCCACTCCGACGGCGACGAGCTGGGCGAGGACCTCATGACGGTCGCCTATCTGCGGGAGACCGCCGCGCAGGCCGGGATCGAGACCGAGGCGCTCTCCGTCGAGCGGATCGGCTGGGACCGGCTGTCGGGCCGGTTCGTCGACGAGCGACTCCGCTTCATCCGCAGCTGCTTCAAGCTCTATCCCTGGGAATGGCTGGCCACGGACCGCTTCGGGCCGCACGTCCTGGACACCCTCGACAACGGCGGAGGCACCGGCACCACCTGCTGGATCGAGCCCGCGTGGAAGATGCTCCTCTCCAACAAGGCGCTGCTGGCCGTCCTCTGGGAGCTCTACCCCGGCCACCCCAACCTCCTTCCCGCCTATCTGGACGGTCCCCGCGAGCTGGCCTCGGCGCAGGGGCCCGGGTACGTCGCCAAGCCCCTGCTCGGCCGCGAGGGCGCCGGCGTCACCGTCCACGAACCCGGCAGCGGGCCGGTGACGCGCGACGAACCCTGCTGTTACCAGGAGCTGGCCCCTCTGCCCGACTTCGCGGGCAACCGTGTGGTGCTCGGCGCCTGGGTGGTCGGGGACGAGGCCGCCGGACTCGGTATCCGGGAGTCGTCGGGTCTGGTCACGGACACCTACGCCCGCTTCCTGCCCCACGTCATCCTCTGAGCCCGTCCGGCCGGGTGCCCGGCAGGGCGGCCCCGCCCGTGCCGGGGGCCCTGACCTCGGGCCCACGGGCCCAAGGCAGGACGGGGCCCACGGGACGGACGGGGCCAAAGGACAGGGCGGGCGCAGGTAGGCCCAGGCCCTCAGCCCTCAGGACTCAGCCCTCAGGACTCGGCCTCCGCGGGCCGGGCCCGGCGCTTCGCCCCGCCCGCGGCGCTCACCCGGCCGCCAGGACGCCGCGGAGCTGGTCGAGGCCCCACTCCAGGTCCTCCTTGCTGATCACCAGCGGCGGGGCGATCCGGATCGTGGAGCCATGGGTGTCCTTGACCAGCACCCCGCGGTCCATCAGCTTCTCCGAGATCTCCCGGCCCGTCCCGAGGGCGGGGGAGATGTCGATCCCGGCCCACAGGCCCCGGCCGCGTACGGCCTCCACCGCACCGCCCCCGATCAGCAGTCCCAGCTCGTGGTGGAGATGGTCACCCAGCTCGGCCGCCCGCTGCTGGAACTCGCCGGTGCGCAGCATCGCGATCACCTCCAGGGCGACCGCGCAGGCCAGCGGGTTCCCGCCGAACGTCGAGCCGTGTTCCCCGGGGCCGTAGACACCGAGGACGGCGGCCGAGGACACGACGGCCGACACGGGCACCACGCCGCCGCCCAGCGCCTTGCCCAGCACGTACATGTCGGGCACGACCTCCTCGTGCTCACACGCGAAGGTCCGGCCGGTGCGGCCCAGGCCCGACTGGATCTCGTCCGCGACGAAGAGCACGTTCCGCTCCCGGGTGAGCTGCCGCACCCCGGCGAGATAGCCCGGCGGCGGGACCAGCACCCCGGCCTCGCCCTGGATCGGCTCCATGAGCACGGCCACGGTGTTCTCGGTCATCGCCGCCGCCAGCGCGGTGAGATCCCCGTACGGCACGATCTCGAACCCCGGGGTGTACGGGCCGAAGTCCGCCCGCGCCTCGTGGTCCGTGGAGAAGCTGATGACCGTCGTCGTCCTGCCGTGGAAGTTGTCCGACGCGACGATGATCTTCGCCATGCCGTCCGGTACGCCCTTGACGCGGTAGCCCCACTTCCGGGCCGTCTTCACCGCCGTCTCCACGGCCTCCGCCCCGGTGTTCATGGGCAGGACCATCTCCATGCCGCAGAGCTCGGCGAGTTGCGTACAGAAGTCGGCGAACCGGTCGTGGTGGAAGGCCCGCGAGGTCAGCGTCACGCGGTCGAGCTGCGTCTTCGCCGCGTCGATCAGGCGCCGGTTGCCGTGGCCGAAGTTCAGCGCCGAGTAGCCGGCGAGCATGTCGAGGTACCGCCGGCCCTCGACGTCGGTCATCCAGGCGCCGTCCGCCGAGGCGACGACGACGGGCAACGGGTGGTAGTTGTGCGCGCTGTGCGCCTCGGCGGAGGCGATGGCGTTCTCCGTGGTCGACACGGGATCTCCGTTCGTCGTGCGGCGTGGGCGGGGGTGGTGCCCACTTTGTATCGTCGGTCGGATCCCGGACGGGGAAACCTTCTCCGTGCGGCGCGCCTCCGGCCGCAGTCCCGGCGAAGGCCCTCACGAGGGGCGCCCGGCGCCTCCGGTCCGCCCGCGGGAACCCTGTGGGCCCGGCCTCCGTCCGCAGGTCCGTGGCCGGCCGGACAGTGCCCCGCGCCGCCCGCGGATCTTTCCCGCACCGGCTGCCGGAGATCGGTTCCACACCTGAGACAATGGGTCCATGGCCTCTGATCGTCCCCGCGTGCTCTCCGGAATCCAGCCCACCGCAGGCTCGTTCCACCTCGGCAACTACCTCGGTGCGGTCCGCCAGTGGGTGGCGCTGCAGGAGTCCCACGACGCCTTCTACATGGTGGTGGACCTGCACGCGATCACCGTCCCGCAGGACCCGAAGGAACTCCGCGCCAACACCAGGCTCGCAGCCGCCCAGTTGCTGGCGGCCGGTCTCGACCCGGAGCGCTGCACGCTCTTCGTCCAGAGCCACGTCCCCGAGCACGCCCAGCTCGGCTGGATCATGAACTGCCTCACCGGGTTCGGCGAGGCGTCCCGCATGACGCAGTTCAAGGACAAGTCCGCCAAGCAGGGAGCCGACCGGGCGACGGTCGGCCTCTTCACCTATCCGGTCCTCCAGGTGGCCGACATCCTGCTGTACCAGGCCGACCAGGTCCCGGTCGGTGAGGACCAGCGCCAGCACATCGAGCTCACGCGCGACCTCGCCGAGCGTTTCAACGGCCGCTTCGGCGAGACGTTCACCATCCCGGCGCCGTACATCCTCAAGGAGACGGCGAAGATCTACGACCTCCAGGACCCGGCGGTCAAGATGAGCAAGTCGGCGTCCACGCCGAAGGGCCTGATCAACCTCCTGGACGACCCGAAGGTCACCGCCAAGAAGGTCAAGAGCGCCGTGACGGACACGGACACCGTGATCCGCTTCGACGCGGAGAAGAAGCCCGGCGTCAGCAATCTCCTGGGCATCTACTCCACCCTCACCGGCACCACCGTCGCGGATCTGGAACAGAAGTACGAGGGCAAGGGGTACGGCGCGCTGAAGACCGACCTCGCCGAGGTCATGGTGGAGTTCGTCACCCCGTTCCGGTCGCGGACCCAGGAATATCTGGACGACCCGGAGACCCTGGACGCCCTGCTGGCCAAGGGAGCGGAGAAGGCCAGGACCGTCGCGGCCGAGACGCTCGCCCGGACCTACGACCGGATGGGCCTTCTGCCCGCGAAGCACTGAGTCCAAGGACCCTGGCGAGATCACGGCCGAAGGGGCCACACTGGCGTCGGCACGACCGAAAACCGACCATCGACGATTGAGGAGAACGCTGTGGGGACCGTAACGCTTGGCGTTTCGATCGCGGTCCCGGAGCCTTACGGCAGCCTGCTCCAGGAGCGGCGCGCGAGCTTCGGGGACCCTGCCGCGCACGGCATCCCCACCCATGTCACCCTCCTCCCGCCGACCGAGGCCGAGGCGGCCGACCTGCCCGCGATCGAGGAGCACCTCTCCCGGATCGCGACGGCCGGCCGCCCCTTCCCGATGCGGCTGTCCGGCACGGGCACCTTCCGCCCGCTCTCGCCGGTCGTCTACGTCCAGGTGGTCGAGGGCGCCTCGGCCTGCTCCTGGCTCCAGAAGCGGGTACGGGACGCCTCCGGGCCCCTGGTGCGGGAGCTGCAGTTCCCGTACCACCCGCACGTGACCGTGGCGCACGGCATCGCGGAGGAGGCGATGGACCGCGCGTACGAGGAGCTCTCCACGTACGAGGCGGCCTGGACCTGTGGGTCCTTCGCGCTGTACGAGCAGGGCGCGGACAGCGTCTGGCGCAAGATCGACGAGTTCCCGTTCGGGGCGGGCGGCGGCACGCCCGCCGTACCGGCCCAGGGCGGCAGCTCGGTGGACCAGCCCTCCCTGCGCCCCTGAGCCTGGCCCTCGGCCGGTCCGGGCAGTCCGCCGGACCCACCTCGGCCTGATCCGGCCGCCCGGACTCACCCACCGGTACGCAGAGCCGCGCGAACCGCCCCCGCACCGGCGCGACCCGCGACGGCGGGGCCCCACCGCTTGCACCGGCCCGCTCGCGCGGCCTACCGCACCGGCAGCCGCCTGAAGAGCGGCCGGGGCACGTGCCGCAGGGCGGCCATCACCACGCGCAGCGCGCCGGGCACCCACACGGTCTCCGAGCGCCGCCGCAGCCCCGTCACGATCGCGTCCGCGACCGCGCCCGGTGTGGTGGCGAGCGGGGCCTCCTCGCGCCCCGCCGTCATGCGTGAGCGAACGAAGCCGGGCCGGACGACCATCACGTGCACCCCGGTCCCGTGCAGCGCGTCTCCGAGCCCCTGCGCGAAGACGTCCAGCCCCGCCTTGCTGGACCCGTAGATGAAGTCCGCGCGCCGGGCGCGTTCCCCGGCCACCGAGGAGAGAACCACCAGCGAGCCATGGCCCTGCGCCTGGAGTGCGCCGGCGCACACGAGCCCTGCGGAGACCGCCCCCGTGTAGTTGGTCTGCGCCACATGGACCGCGGAGAGAGGCTCCTCCTCGTCGCGCGCCTGGTCGCCCAGGACGCCGAAGGCCAGCAGCACCATGTCGATGTCGCCCTCGGCGAAGAGTTTCCCGAGCACCTCCTCGTGCGAGGCCGGATCGAGCGCGTCGAAGGCGACGGTGCTGACGTCGGCGCCCAGCTCACGGAGCTCGGCCGCGGCCCGCTCCAGGGCCGGGGAGGGGCGGCCGGCCAGCCGGACGGCCCGGGTGCGGCGGGCGATCAGCCGCCGCGCGGTGGCCAGGCCGATCTCCGAGGTGCCGCCGAGGACGAGCAGGGACTGCGGAGCACCGAAGGCGTCCTTCACGGGATAACTCCTAGCGGGGTGGGCAGAGCGGTGGCAGTGCGGTCGAGGAACGGCTACGGACGGGGGAGCGGGCCAGGACCTTCACGCGGACCCGGACGCGCGGGGTGGGTCAGAGCGCGAGCCTGCGTGCCAGGTCGGACCGGAAGGCGCCCGTCGGGTCCAGCTGCCCGCGCAGGGCCCGGAAGTCGGCCAGCCGGGGATACATCGCCTCGACCAGCTCGGGCCGCAGCCGCGCGTCCTTCGCCAGACAGACCCGCCCGCCCGCGGCGGCGACCTCCTCGTCGAGCCGGTCGAGCAGCCGGGGCAGGCCCGGCAGACCGGCGGGCAGCCCGAAGGAGAGCGTCCAGCCGGGCGTGGGGAAGGAGAGCCAGCCGGGCCCCGCGTCCCCGAACCGTTCGAGCACGGCGTGGAACGCCGGGCAGCGGCGCAGGGTGAGCCGGCGGACGACCCGGTGCAGGGTCTCCTCCCCGTCCTGTCCGACGGCGAACTGGTACTGCAGGAAGCCGCCCCTGCGGGGGACGCGGTTCCAGCGCGGTGCGGCGTCCAGCGGGTGGAGGAAGGTGGAGATCCGCTGCAGCTCCCCTATGCGCACCACGGGGGCACGCCGGTGGCGGAGCCCGTTCAGCAGCCCGGTGACGGTCCGGCCCGCCAGCCCCTCGGGCAGCAGCGCGGCCCCGGTGGGCCGTCTGCCGGGGCGGAAGCCGAGCGTTGTGCGCCGGGCGTGCGCCGGGAGCGCCTCCAGGGGTGCGTGCGCCCCGCGGGTGACGACGGCACGACCGGCGGCCCGCCCGGGTGCCGTGAGATCGACCCAGGCCGAGGCGTACGGCGTGCGCTCCCCGCACGCGGCGAGCCGGGCCAGGGTCTCGTCCAGGCCGGCCGTCCGTGCGGTGTCGACCACCATCAGGGCGGTGCTGACCGGCCGCAGGCCGAGGGTGGCGGAGAGGACGACTCCGGTCAGCCCCAGGCCGCCCACGGTGGCGTCGAACAGGTCGGTGCCCGGCAGCACCGTGCGCACCTCGCCGTCGGCGGTGAGCAGCTCCAGGGAACGTACGTGCCGGCCGAACGAGCCCGAGGCGCGGTGGTTCCCGCCGTGCACGTCGGCCCCGATCGCTCCGCCGACCGTGACCCGGGCGGTCGCCGGGGTGACCGGGACCGACCAGCCCAGCGGCAGCAGCGTCTCCGTCAGCCGGTGGAGGCTCACCCCGGCGTCGCAGACCACCGTCCCGGCCGCGGCGTCGACGGACCGGATCCGGTCGAGCGCGGTCATGTCGATCACGGAGCCGCCGCCGTTCTGTGCCGCGTCGCCGTGGGCGCGGCCCAGGCCGCGGGCGACGACCCCCCGGGGCCCGCGGCCCCGCACGGCGACCACGGCCTCCTCGTACGTACGGGGGCGGAACCGCAGGGCGGTCGTCGGGGAGGTGCGGCCCCAGCCGGTCAAGGACACCGTGTCGACAGACATGTTCGTGACCGTATCGCCAGGGAAAACCCTTTTGAGGGATTTGTTACAGCACTCACCGAAATGGATGATTGCTGGTCCGGGGGAACGAGGACACCGGTTTTCCGCGTGCGGAAGGGTACGCGTAGGTCATGGACTGGCTGAAGAAACTTCCTGTCATCGGGCCGCTCGTCGCTCGGCTGATGATGACGCACGCCTGGCGCTCGTACGAGACGCTGGACCGCGTCCACTGGAGCAGGCTCGCCGCGGCGATCACCTTCCTCAGCTTCCTCGCGCTCTTCCCGTTGATCGCGGTCGGTGCCGCGATCGGCGCCGCGCTGCTCTCCGAGGACCAGCTCGACACGATCGAGGACAAGCTCGCCGAGCAGGTGCCCGGGATCTCGGACCAGCTCGGTATCGACAACCTCGTGGCCCACGCCGGCACCGTGGGGGTGGTCGCTGGTGCGCTGCTGCTCTTCACCGGCATCGGCTGGATCGGCTCCATGCGGGACTGCCTGCGCGCCGTGTGGGAGAAGGACGACGTGGACGAGGGCAATCCGATCGTCCGCAAGCTCAAGGACGCCGGTCTGCTGTTCGGCCTCGGCGGCGCCGCGCTCGTGACCCTCGCCGTCTCCACCGGCGCCTCGACCGCCATCGGCTGGACGGCCGGCAGGCTGGGCATCCCCGAACACGGTGTGGGCGGGATCCTGCTTCAGGTGGCCGCCGTGATCGTGGCGATCTTCGCCGACTTCCTGATCCTGCTCTACCTGCTGACCCTGCTGCCCGGGGTGGAACCGCCGCGCCGCCGCCTGGTCGTGGCCGGGCTGGTCGGCGCGGTCGGGTTCGAGCTGCTGAAGCTGCTGCTCGGCAGCTACATGCGGGACGTGGCCTCGAAGAGCATGTACGGCGCCTTCGGCGTGCCGATCGCGCTCCTCCTGTGGATCAACTTCAGCGCGAAGCTGTTGCTGGTCTGCGCGGCCTGGACGGCGACGCCGAGCAAGGAGGAGGCGCGCAGGAGCGCGGACGACGGCGCCGGGCGGGACGTCAGCGACGAGGAAGGCGGCGCACCAGGTCCGGCAGCGGCCAGCGCCGGTTGACCAGGAACGCCCCGGCCGCCAGGAGCAGCAGCACCCCGCCGGCCACCGACAGCGCGGTCCAGATCCCGCCGCCACCTGCGGCGGCGGCGTGCGTGGCCGTCGCCGCCTGCTTCTTCCTGTCGGCCTTGTCCGCGCCGGCCGCCGGTTCCGAGCCCTTCGCGGTGCCGGTCACGGCGGACTTCGGCGGCACGAGCTCGCCGACCGGGGTGACCTTGCCACTGGCCGCGAAGCCCCAGTCCAGGAGGCCGGCGGCCTCCTTGTAGACCGCGTGGCTCTCCTCCGACGACGGGTTCATCACGGTCACCAGGAGGACCGTGCCGTCGCGTTCGGCGATGCCCGTGAAGGTGTTGCCCGCATGGGTGGTGTAGCCGTTCTTGACCCCGGCGATGCCCTTGTACGGGTCGACCCCGATGTCCCCGGTGATCAGTCGGTTGGTGTTCTGGATCTCGAAGGTCTCGCGCTTCTTGCCCTTCTTCGCGCCGGGGAACTTCGCCGTCGCCGTGGCGGCGTACTCGCGGAAGTCGGCCTTCTGCATCCCGCTCCGGGCGAACAGCGTCAGGTCGTACGCGCTGGAGACCTGGTTCGGGGCGTCGTAACCGTCGGGTGAGACCACCCGGGTGTCGAGGGCCTGGAGCTCCTCGGCGTGCCGCTGCATCGCGGCGACCGTCGCGGGCACACCGCCGTACATCTCGGACAGCACATGGACCGCGTCGTTGCCCGAGCGCAGGAAGACGCCCAGCCACAGGTCGTGGACCGTGTAGGTGTTGTCCTCCTTGACCCCGACGAGGCTGCTCCCCTCACCGATTCCGGCGAGTTCGTCCTCGGTCACCATGTGGGTCAGGGACTTCGGCTGCAGGGCGGGCAGCACGGTGTCGGCGAAGAGCATCTTCAGGGTGGAGGCGGGCGGCAGCCGCCAGTGCGCGTTGTGCGCCGCGAGCACCTGCCCGTTCTCCGCGTCGGCGACGATCCACGACCGTGCGCTGAGGTCCTTCGGCAGGACCGGTGCGCCGGGGCCCAGCTCGACCTGGGTGCCCTCCTGGCCCAGCCGCTTGCCGCCCACGGTCGACATCGGACCGGTCGGCTTCGGCTGTTTGTCGTCGGTCTTGTCCTTGTCCGCAGCCCCTGCGGGACTGACGACAGATACGGACAGCAACGCAGCAGAGAGGACCGTCAATACGGTCTTTTTCAGAGCAGGCACGGTCGGAAACGTACAGGGCGTTGCTGGGGATCGGGACCCGGATGGCCGGACCCGCCGTGCATACCGCCGGGACAGCCCACCCCGTGCAAGCGGACGGGAGCCCGGCGGCGATACTGGTGGCATGAAGCTCAGCCGCCCCGTTTCCTGGTTCCTGCTCGTCTTCGGAGCGTGGAGCTGGGTCATCTGGGTCACCTTTGTCAAGAACCTGTGGAAGGACGGCAGCGGGCTCGCGTTCGACGACGCGGGCGACCCGACCGCGTACTTCTGGGTCCATCTCCTGCTCGCCGTCACCTCGTTTCTTCTGGGGACGGCTGTGGGGGTCATCGGGTTCCGTGGCGTCAGGGCCCTGCGCCGCGAGGCCGGTGGCGGTCGCGGCCGTGAAGGCGGCCGGGACGACGCGGACGAAGGTGTCCGCGCAGGCGGATGACGGGCCGGACGCGGGTGGGCGTCCGGACAGGATCGTTTCAGCGGGGGAGCGTACGTGGTTGTCGTCTTCGTGCTCATGGCGGTCGCGGTTCTCGCGCTGCTCGCCTTTGTGCACCGCTATGTGTGGCGCCGGCTGATCGGTGACACCACACGGCCGGGGAGCGCCGCGCGCCGTGCCGGTACCGTCGCCGCGTTCGTGCTGCCGCTGCTCTCCCTCGGCGCCCTCACCTCCAGCCGCGCCGGAGTCCCCTTCTGGCTGCAGCAGGTGCTGGCCTGGCCCGGTTACCTGTGGCTGGCCGCGCTGCTCTACCTGACACTGGCCCTGCTGGCCGGCGAGGCCGTGCGCCCCCTGCTGCGCCGCGTGCTCGCCCGCCGTGACCGGGCGGCCGGGGCGGAGCCGGCCGAGCGGAGCGCTGCCACGGTCGCGGCCACCGCCACCGCCACCGAAGCCGCCACCGAGACCGAAGCCGGGGCCGGTCCAGGCAGCACCCGGACGGACGTTGCGCGCCGGGCCGACGCCCCCGCCGCCCCGGCCGTCGCCGACCCCTCGCGCCGGCTGTTCGTCGCCCGCGCCGTCGGCGGGGCCGCCGCGCTGGCCGGGCTCGGCACGGTCGGCCACGGCACGTACGGGGTGCTGCGCGGCCCGCGCACCAAGCGGCTCACGGTCCCGCTGGCCGGGCTTCCGCGTTCCGCCCACGGTTTCCGGATCGCCGTGGTCAGCGACATCCACCTCGGCCCCGTCCTGGGCCGCGCCCACACCCAGCGCATCGTCGACGCCATCAACGCCACGAGCCCGGACCTCGTCGCCGTCGTCGGGGACCTGGTCGACGGCTCCGTCGCCGACCTCGGGCCCGCCGCCGAACCGCTCGCCCGGCTGGAGTCGCGCCACGGCAGCTACTTCGTCACCGGCAACCACGAGTACTTCTCCGGCGCCGCCGAATGGGTCGAGCACGTACGCGAACTCGGCATGCACCCGCTGGAGAACGCCCGCGTCGAGATCAGCGGCTTCGATCTCGCCGGCGTCAACGACGTGGCGGGCGAGAGCGAGGGCCAGGGCCCCGACTTCGCCCGCGCGCTCGGTGACCGCGACCGCAGCCGCGCGTCCGTCCTCCTCGCGCACCAGCCCGTCGTCATCGACGAGGCCGTGAAGTACGGGGTGGGCCTCCAGCTCTCCGGCCACACCCACGGCGGTCAGCTCTGGCCCGGCAATCTGCTGGCCGAACTCGCCAACCCCACCGTCGCGGGCTACGAGCGTTACGGCGACACCCAGTTGTACGTCTCCCGTGGAGCGGGCGCCTGGGGTCCCCCCGTGCGGGTGGGCGCGCCCTCCGACATCACCGTGGTGCAACTCGCCTCCCACCAGGCATGACGTGAACCTGTGAGCCGCCCTCCCCGGCTTCCGGATGTGAATATCGTGTGATTGAGTGAGGGGGAACATGCGGCGATGTGCCTCTCTGCGCACATGAGCCGGGGTGGGTTGTTAAGGGAGCACGGCACATGCGGTCGATCCGTCTACGGATTCTCGCGATTCTGGTGGTACTGGTCGTCGCGGGAGCAGGTGCCTGGCAACTGCTCCCCTCGGACGAGGAGAACGAGTCCCCGATCACGGTGGGCACGTCGGACGAGGTCACCTCGCTGGACCCGGCGGGCGCCTACGACGCGGGCTCCTGGGCGATCTACAGCAACCTCTACCAGTCCCTGATGACGTTCAGGTCCGGGGCGGTCGTCCCGGAACCGGACGCGGCCGAGAGCTGCGGGTTCATCGGTGAGAAGCTCCAGACCTACCGGTGCACGCTGCGCGACGACCTGACCTTCTCCAACGGCCGCAAGATCACGGTGGCGGACGTCAAGTACTCCTTCGAGCGGATGCTCAGGATCAAGGCGGACGTCGGGCCCTCGGTGCTGTTCCCGAGCCTGAAGACCGTCGTGACCGAGGGCCGCACGATCACCTTCAACCTCTCGGCGCGCGACGCGACCTTCCCGCAGAAGCTGGCCACGGGCGCCGGGTCGATCGTGGACCCCACGCACTACCCCGACGACAAGCTCCGCACCGGGAACCAGGTCGACGGCTCGGGACCGTACACCCTCACGTCGTACACACCCGGGGTCGCCGCCGAGCTGGTGCCCAACCCGGCCTACAAGGGCGCCCTGAAGAAGACCGGGGGCCCGGTCGACATCCGCTACTTCGACGGTTCCGAGGCGCTCCAGGCGGCCTGGGCGGCCGGCGACGTCGACGTCACGCACCGTCAGCTGCCCTCCGAGCAGCTCGCCGAGCTGGACCCGGGCGCCACCGACATGCGCGTGACCGAGGCCGACAGCGCCGAGATCCGCAACCTGGTCTTCAACGTCCGCAAGGACTCCCCCCTCTCGGACAAGCGCATCCGCCAGGCCATCGCCTGGCTGATCGACCGCGGGCCACTGGTCGCCGACGTGTACCGGAGCACCGTCGACCCTCTCTACTCGCTGATCCCGCAGGGCTACATCGGGCACAGCACCCCCTTCTTCGATGCCTACCCGGAGCCGGACCCCAAGCGCGCCAGGGCCCTCATGGAGGAGGCCGGCGCGAAGCTTCCGCTGCCCCTCACCTTCGCCCACCGCGACGACGACGCCAACAAGGAGGAGTCCGCCGAGCTGGTCCGCCAGCTGGAGAAGGACGGCCTGTTCGACGTCACGGAGAAGGCCGTCGAGTGGCAGGCCTTCCAGAAGGGCTACGCCGCCGGCGAGTACGACGCGTACACCGTGGGCTGGCTCCCCGACTTCCCGGACCCCGACACCTTCAGCCAGCCGCTGGTCGGCCGCGACAGCTCGCTGCACAACGGCTACGTCAGCGCCAGGATGGACGCCCTGATCTCGGCCACCCAGCAGTACAGCGACCGCGGCCGGACGTCGGCGGACTTCAAGGAACTGCAGCAGCTGGTCGGCGAGGACGTGCCGCTGGTCCCGCTGTGGCAGAAGAAGGACTACGTCGTCAGCAAGCAGAGCGTGTCCGGCTCCCAGTACCTCTCCGACGGCACCGGGATCTGGCGGCTGTGGGAACTCAGCTGGATCTGACGTCCTGGGCGCCGCGTGAGCCGGCGCCGGGCAGGAACTCCACCAGCACGTCGTGGATCTGCCGCACGAGCGGGCGCAGCACCCGGAAGCGGGACAGCGCGATCGCCCGTGCGGCCAGCGGCGCGGTGCGCTCGACGAGACGGCGGCTGCGCTCGGTGTCCTCGGAGCGGTCGTAGACCCAGAACAGCACCAGGCCCATCTGCATCAGCCACATCAGCTGCGGCAGCAGCGCGGCCAGTTCCGGGTCGGCCTTCGCGTCGGAGCCCGACAGGCACCGCTCGTGCAGGGCGACGACCGCCTCGCGCGCGTCGGCGGACTCCCGCGAGAAGGGGGAGAGCGGGCTGTCCGGGTCCGCCGCGTTCTTGAAGAACTGGGCGGCGAAGCGGTGGTACGGGCCGGCCACGTCCAGCCAGCACAGCAGCAGGCCCCTGATGCGCACGGCGAGATCGGGGTCCCCCTCCAGCACCGGCTGCACGGCGGCGGCGTGCTCGGCCGCGAGCCGGTCGTAGAAGCCCTGGACCAGGTGCTCCTTCGAGGAGAAGTAGTAGTAGGCGTTGCCGACGGAGACGCCCGCCTCCTGGGCGACGGCCCGCATCGTGGTGCGGTCGTAGCCGCGCTCCTCGAAGAGACGGAGCGCGGTCTCCAGGATCAGGGTGCGGGTCTGCTCGCTCTTCGGCGCCTTGGACTTCCGGGCCGCCCGGTCCGCCGCGTTCTTCTCTTCCATCACCACATGCCCCAGGCTATCCGGGAGTTCCGGTGGTGCCCGCCGCCCCCGGCGCCGGTGAGCGGCCGGGACCTCACGCCACGGCCGTACGACCCCCCGCCACGGGCCCGCCGGGGCGGACGCGCGAAGAGGCCCCGTCCCCCGCACGGAGCGTGCGGGGGACGGGGCCTCCCAGGTGACGCGTGGATCAGAAGCGACGCGTGATCAGCGCGCGCTTCACTTCCTGGATCGCCTTGGTGACCTCGATGCCACGCGGGCAGGCGTCCGTGCAGTTGAACGTCGTGCGGCAACGCCACACACCGTCACGGTCGTTGAGGATCTCCAGCCGCTGCTCCCCGGCCTCGTCACGCGAGTCGAAGATGAAGCGGTGCGCGTTGACGATCGCCGCCGGGCCGAAGTACTGGCCGTCGTTCCAGAAGACCGGGCACGAGGACGTGCACGCGGCGCACAGGATGCACTTGGTGGTGTCGTCGAAGCGCTCACGGTCCTCGGGGGACTGCAGGCGCTCACGCGTCGGCTCGTTGCCCTTGGTGACGAGGAACGGCATGACGTCGCGGTAGGCCTGGAAGAACGGCTCCATGTCGACCACGAGGTCCTTGAGGACCGTGAGGCCCTTGATGGCCTCGACCGTGATCGGCTTCTCCGGGTTGATGTCCTTGATCAGCGTCTTGCAGGCGAGCCTGTTCTTGCCGTTGATCCGCATCGCGTCGGAGCCGCAGATGCCGTGCGCGCAGGAGCGCCGGAACGTCAGGGTGCCGTCCTGCTCCCACTTGATCTTGTGAAGGGCGTCGAGCACACGCTCCTTCGGGTCGATCGAGATCTGGAAGTCCTGCCACTCGGCCTCCTCGGAGACCTCGGGGTTGAAGCGGCGGATCCGGAACGTCGCCGTGATGTACGGGGTGTCGGCGAAGCCGGCCTCGGGCTCGGGGGCCTTGTCCGACTTCTCCAGGGTGGGGGTTGCCATCAGTACTTACGCTCCATCGGCTGGTAGCGGGTCGTGACGACCGGCTTGTAGTCGAGCCGGATCGACTCGGTGCCGTCGTCCGCGACCTCGCGGTACGCCATGGTGTGGCGCATGAAGTTGACGTCGTCGCGGTTCGGGTAGTCCTCGCGGTAGTGACCGCCGCGGGACTCCTTGCGGGCCAGCGCGGAGGTCGCCATGACCTCGGCCAGGTCGAGCAGGTTGCCCAGCTCGATGGCCTCCAGCAGGTCGGTGTTGAACCGCTTGCCCTTGTCCTGGATCGACACGTCGAGGTAGCGCCTGCGCAGCTCGGCGATCTTGTCGACCGCGGTCTTGATGGTCTGCTCGGTGCGGAACACCATCACATTGGCGTCCATGCACTCCTGCAGCTCCGTGCGGAGCTGGTGGACCCGCTCGGTGCCGGTCGAGTTGCGCAGCCGCTCGACCTGATCCTGGACCAGCTGCGCCGGGTTCTCGGGAAGCTCGACGAAGTCGTTCTTCGCGGCGTACTCGGCGGCGGCGATGCCCGAACGGCGTCCGAAGACGTTGATGTCGAGCAGCGAGTTGGTGCCGAGGCGGTTGGCGCCGTGCACGGAGACACAGGCGACCTCGCCGGCGGCGTAGAGGCCCGGGACGACGGTGGTGTTGTCGGCCAGCACCTCGCCCTCGACGTTGGTCGGGATGCCGCCCATGGCGTAGTGCGCGGTCGGCTGGATCGGGATCGGGTCCGTGTAGGGCTCGATGCCGAGGTACGTACGCGCGAACTCGGTGATGTCCGGGAGCTTCGCGTCCAGCTGCTCCGGCGGGAGGTGCGTGAGGTCGAGGTAGACGTGGTCGCCCTCGGGACCGCAGCCGCGGCCCTCACGGATCTCCGTGTAGATGGAGCGGGACACGACGTCACGGGACGCGAGGTCCTTCATGACCGGCGCGTACTTCTCCATGAAGCGCTCGCCGTCCTTGTTGCGGAGGATGCCGCCCTCACCACGGGCGCCCTCCGTCAGCAGGATGCCCATGCGCCAGATGCCCGTCGGGTGGAACTGGAAGAACTCCATGTCCTCCAGCGGCAGGCCCCGGCGGTAGCAGGCGGCCTGGCCGTCACCGGTCAGGGTGTGCGCGTTCGACGTCACCTTGAAGAACTTGCCGGTGCCGCCCGAGGCGTAGATGACCGACTTCGCCTGGAAGACGTGGATCTCGCCGGTGGCCAGCTCGTAGGCGACGACGCCGGCGGACTTCTTGACGCCGTTCTCCTCGACGACCAGCTGGTCCAGGACGTAGAACTCGTTGAAGAACTCCACGCCTTCCTTGACGCAGTTCTGGTACAGCGTCTGGAGGATCATGTGGCCGGTGCGGTCGCCCGAGTAGCAGGCGCGACGGACGGGGGCCTCACCGTGGTTGCGGGAGTGACCGCCGAAGCGGCGCTGGTCGATCTTGCCCTCGGGCGTACGGCCGAACGGCAGGCCCATCTTCTCCAGGTCGAGGACGGCGTCGATGGCCTCCTTCGCGAGGATCTCCGCGGCGTCCTGGTCGACCAGGTAGTCGCCGCCCTTGATCGTGTCGAAGGTGTGCCACTCCCAGTTGTCCTCCTCCACGTTGGCGAGCGCGGCGGCCATGCCGCCCTGCGCCGCGCCCGTGTGGGAGCGGGTGGGGTAGAGCTTCGTCAGCACGGCGGTGCGGCTGCGCTTCGTCGACTCGATGGCCGCGCGCATGCCGGCGCCGCCGGCGCCGACGATGACGGTGTCGTACTTGTGGATCTGCATGGTTTTCCTCTGGTCCCTCTGTCCCGGCGCCTAGCGGATGTTCGGGTCGAAGGTGAAGATCACCAGCGTGCCCAGCAGGACGGTGAACACCGTTGCGGTGTACAGGAGCATCTTCAGCCAGAAACGGGTGTTGTCCCGCTCGGCGTAGTCGTTGATGACCGTACGGAGGCCGTTGGCGCCGTGGAGCATGGCGAGCCACAGCATCGCCAGGTCCCAGACCTGCCAGAACGGCGAGGCCCAGCGGCCCGCGACGAAGGCGAAGCCGATCTTGGAGACGCCGCCGTCCAGCACCAGCTGGATCAGCAGGTGGCCGATGACGAGAACGACCAGCACGATGCCCGAC
The DNA here is from genome assembly GCF_042902585.1 of Streptomyces argenteolus. Taxonomy (GTDB): domain Bacteria; phylum Actinomycetota; class Actinomycetes; order Streptomycetales; family Streptomycetaceae; genus Streptomyces; species Streptomyces argenteolus. The sequence continues at coordinate 946,063 of NZ_JBIBEG010000001.1, read as the reverse complement.
AGGCGCATGAAGAGCCAGGCGTACATCTCGAAGTTGGTGCGCGAGCCCTTGGGGGTCTTGCCCGTGCGCTTGCGCGGGGGCTCGATGACCGGGGCCGGGTTGTCGGCGTCGTAGAGGCTCACGGCCTCGACGTCACCGATGGCCGACGACGAAGAAGTCTCGGTGGACATTGGCCTCAGCTCCCGAAGACTTCACGTACGGCGTGGCCGAGGACGGGGTACAGGGCCCCGACCATCAGCACGATCCAGATACCGAGGACGGTCCAGAGCATCTGCTTCTGGTAGCGCGGGCCCTTGGCCCAGAAGTCCACGGCGACGATGCGGAGACCGTTCAGCGCGTGGAAGAGGATGGCGGCCACCAGGCCGTACTCGAGCAGCGCGACGAGCGGGGTCTTGTATGTGGCCACGACGTCGTCGTACGCCTCGGGGGAGACACGCACGAGAGCGGTGTCCAGGACGTGTACGAACAGGAAGAAGAAAATGAGGACACCGGTGACTCGATGAGCCACCCAGGACCACATGCCTTCCCGGCCGCGGTACAGCGTTCCAGCCGGCACGGAAGAACCCTCCGGGAGCGGGGATTGGGGTCGGCCGGCTTGACTGTCGGTCTGACCCGGCCGGGTACGGTCCACCGGCCCCGGCCATCGTAGCGACGCTTTGTCGGTTCCATGGCGGCGGGGCCTGGCGGTGTGATCAAAGTGGCAATCAAACAGGCACGGACGGGCTACTGAGGGTCATATGCCACCGGGGGGAACGGGTCGGGTGTCCGGCCCGCCTCCGTCACCAGCTCGATGATGCGGCCCCGGGCGAGTCGCCGCATCTCCTCCGCGGTCAGGGAGCGCTCCTCGTCCGGTTCGTGTGCCAGCCGGGTGCGGATGGCGGCCAGCACCTGGTCGACGTGGAGGGAGGGCCGCAGGCCGTCGAGGCAGATCACGAAGACATGGCCGAAGCGGCTCTCGTACGCGGCGTGCGCGGCGCGCAGCGCCAGATGGGCGGCGCGGGGCGCCTCGTGGTGCAGACAGGGGGCGCTCTCCGCGGCGAGCGCCTCGGAGATGTCCGCGGGCGCGAGGTCGTAGCCCGCCTCGTCGGAGGCGGCGAGCAGGGTGTCCATGTCCGGGTACGGCCGGTGCGCGGCCAGCCGCAGCGCCCAGCGGTGACTGCCGCAGCACTCCAGCAGGGCGGCTTCGGCCAGCTCCCGGGGCCAGGCGTTGAAGCGGGCGAGGCCGCTCGAGTGGGCACTCCCGCGCGTACTCACGGACACTGGTTCCGGAATGGAGGCCTCCGCCGAGGCCTCCCCGGCGGCCGGGGCGGTGCCCCGGCTCTGTACGGGTACGGCCGTCCGCCCGGTCTGCCGCTGTGGTTCCGGCAGGCCTGCGTGGGACTCGCTGGACCTGGACAGCGGGACTCCTCGAATGAGTGACATCTGTGACCCTGGAGAGGGTTCCGAGAGCGACGAGGTTGCGTGGGGGGTGGAGGTGAAGATCGGTTCGTGTTGCCGTCAACGCTAGCGAGGCCGCGTGACGAGTGACTGAAGGAGGCGCGAAATTCACCCGCACGGGAGAGTTTCGGAACGCTTGATGGACGCTCCAGTGGGGGAAATGCCTGACTTTCTCATCTTCTTTGATCTGTTTTTCCCCCGATCCGGAGGTTTCTGACCGATGTCGCCTTCACGTGGACCCCTGGTGGCCGGCGCGGCCGTCGCGGCGGCCGCAGCCGTCACCCTCACCGTCGTCGTCTGGCCCGAGGGCTCCGGCTCCGGGACGCAGAACGGGCCGGCGTCCGCGGCCCGCGCCTCCGCCTCACCGTCGCCCAGCCGGAGCTATCCGCTCTCCACGACGCCGCGGACGATACCCGCGGTGCGCGAGCACACCCCCGCCCGCGGCCCCGGCTGGAAACCGGCCAAGGACAGCACCGTGGTGGCGGCCGACCCCGGACTCACCGACGAGGCGAAGCTGCTCGCCCGGGAGCTGAAGATCAGCTACGGGGGCGAGAAGGACCCCGGAGTGGGTGACGTCCAGCTGGCGCTCGCCCCCTCCGGCAAGGGCGGCCCGGAGTCCTACACCCTCAGGACCGCCGGGGACCGGGTCACCATCAGCGGGACCGGTCAGGCCGGGGTCTTCTACGGGACCCGCACGCTCAAGCAGTCCCTGAACGCCGACGGCTCCATGCCCGAGGGCGTCGTCCGTGACACCCCCGACCGCCCGCAGCGCGGCCTCAACCTCGACATCGCGCGCAAGCACTACTCCGTGGACTGGATCGAGAGCCGGCTGCGCGAGATGGCCGACCTCAAGCTGAACCAGCTCGGACTGCACTTCTCCGACGACCAGGCCTTCCGCATCGAGTCCGACACGCACCCCGAGGTGGTCTCCGAGCAGCACCTCAGCAAGGCCGAGGTACGCCGGATCGTGAAGCTGGCCCAGAGCCTCCACATCACCGTCGTCGGCGAGATCGACTCCCCGGGACACCTGGGCGCCGTCCTGCGCGCCCACCCCGACCTCCAGCTGCGCAACACCCAGGGCGTCGCGCGGCAGGGCGCCATCGACATCTCCAAGTCCGCTTCGGCGAAGATCGTCGACGACCTACTGAACGAGTACGCGGAACTCTTCCCCGGCGACTGGTTCCACGTCGGCGCGGACGAGTACCAGGCCCTGACCGTGAGTGATCCGGCCGCCTCCTACCCGCAGCTGGCCACGGCCGCGCGGGAGAAGTACGGCGAGGGCGCCACGGTCCAGGACCTCACCGAGGGCTGGCTGAACGACCGGGCCGCGGTGATCCGGAAGGCGGAGAAGATCCCCAAGGCGTGGAACGACGGCTTCTTCAGCGGCGGTACGGTCACCGCCCACAAGGACATCGAGGTCGAGTACTGGACGGGCAAGGAGATCGGCGCCCGGCCGCCCCAGGAGTACCTCGCGGAGGGGCGTGACGTGATCAACCTCAACGACGAGTACCTCTACTACGTGCTCGGCGAGCCCAACGACTTCACGTATCCGACGGGTGAGCGGATCTACGAGCAGTGGACCCCGTTCGTCCTGCGCGGCACCGAGCCGGTGGCGGAGCGCTACTCGAAGCAGATCCTGGGCGGCCGGTTCGCGGTCTGGGGCGACCTGCCGAACGCGCAGACCCAGGAGCAGGTGGCCGAGGGGATCCGGATGCCGCTGAACGCCGTCTCGCAGAAGCTGTGGGACCCGCGGGAGCCGAAGCTGACCTGGGCCCAGTTCGAGGAGCTGGCCGACAGCACGCGATGAGCGACGCCTGAGACTCTTCGGGCTCGAAGCGCCGCGCGCCCCGGGAAGGGGCGCGCGGCGCCGTCGTCCCTCCGCGCCCTGCGCGCGGGAGGACCCGAACCCCGGGGGCCTCGTCATGCTCTGTCTCACCTGCGGCACAAGACCTGTCGTCACCGCCGACGGGCGCTGCCGCGGCTGCGCCATGCTCAGCCGGCGCGCCCCCGGCGGGCTGATGCCCGCGGCCTCGACACCGCCCGGAGAAGGGTGGCACCGGCTGCGCTCGCCCGGAGGGCTCGCGAAGGCCGTGATCGTGTCCCTGTCCGCGGTCATCGCCACGGACCTGCTGGCCGTGGCGGTCGGGCTGTACTACCGCGGGTTGCTCGGCGACGCGCTCACCGGTGACGGGAGCGACCTCGACGACGCGGAGGCGCGCGGGGCCGACCTCCTCTACGCAGAGGCCGGCAGCCTGCAGATGCTCGCGATGCTCGCCACCGCTGTCCTGTTCATCATCTGGTTCCACCGCGTCCGGCGGAACGCCGAGGTGTTCGACGCGAGCCGGCAGCCCATGAGACCCGGCTGGGCGATAGGCGGCTGGTTCGTGCCGCTGGCGAACTTCTGGCTGCCGCGCCGGATCGCCGGCGGGATATGGTCCGCGAGCGCCGGGACGGGCCCGGAGGGCGCCGGGCCCCCGGTCTCCAAGGCGCCGCTCCACCTCTGGTGGGGGTTCTGGGTCTTCTCCCTCCTCCTCACCCGGTACGCCGGGCGGGTGTACGAGCAGGCCATGACGGGGCGGGAGATCGTCGACGCGGTCACCACGACCGCGGTGGCCGACGTCGTCGACGGCGTCGCGGCGGCGCTCGCGATCGTGTTCGTCCACAAGCTGACCCGCATGCAGCGGGAGCGCATGGCGCTCGGGCCGGCCTCGCAGGCCTTGCCCCAGGAGGGTTCACCCGGCTCATCGGGCGCCGCCGGCCCGGTGAAGGCGCCGACGGGTCCTGCCGCGCCGTAGTTGACCCGATTTCGCGCTTTCCCGCGGTCTCCGGTGGGCAGAATGGCACCCCGGGCCGCGGGGGGAGCGAGACGTGGGTTTCTGGGGCTGCTATCTGGTGGGCCGCAGCGGTGAGCCGCTCATCGGCCACCCCGCGCTGCGGGACGCGCGCGAGCGGCTGACGCTCAGGGAGTACCGCGCGGACGGCTGGCAGGTATGGGCCCACCCCACCGAACCCTCGCCGGGCAGCATGACCGCGCTGGCCGATGCCGCGCGTGCGCCGGTGCTCCTCGGGTTCGTCATGGACGGCGTCTGCGTGGCGGTGGAGGCGGCGGCGCCGTACAGCGGCTCCTGGTACGCCTGTCTGGGCCGGGCGCCGATGGCCGCGCGCATGGACCGCGACGGCATGACGATCGAGGACTTCTTCCTGCTGCCCGAGGACGCGGCCCAGCGCGCCGTGCAGTGGGCGGCGGAATCCGGCCATGGCGTCCTCGAAGGGCCTCTGCTCGAACTGCTCCGCGTCGACTGGCCGGAGAGATCCGGGGAGGAACTTTTCTTCATATTTCTGGACCGCCTGGGCATCGAAAGGCTGCCCGGCTGACTCCCGCAGTGATCCTCCGTGTCGGCAGAGTGACGCTTTTCGGCCATCGGGCGCTGTAAGCGGTAGCGGGAAGCGATGCGCTCCCGTGGGACCGAGGCACGGATGGGGGAGGTGTCGATGAGTCTGCTGGAGCTGATCGCGGACGCCGACGAGCGAGGTCTGGCGGCGAGTGGGCTCGCCTGCCTGGACCGCTGTCTTCCGCCACCGGAGGACGGGAGTGACCCGGAACCGCTGCGCCCGCTCTGGGCGGGCTGCGAGACCGGCGCCGAGTGGGCCACCCGGCTCGACGCGGTGCTCGCGGGGCTGGGACCGGCCGGTTCCGGTGCGCCGGGGGCCGGCGACACGACGACCCGGGTGGTCGCCCTGCTCCATGACGCGCCCCGGAACTTCGAGGCGGCACCGCTGCGCGCGTGGGCGGACGCCTGTTCGCTCCTCGCGCTGGACGTGCACGGGCGGTTCGACTTCCCGTCGGCGACGGACCCGGACGCGCTGAACCGCTGCCGCGAGGGCGGCCCGGTGTACGGCGGCCCGCTCCTCGTCGGTGAGCTCCGCCGTCAGGCCGAGATCCTGGAGACCCTCTCCGAGGGGACGGAGACGGCCGGCGGTGCGACGGGCCTGCGCAGGGTCATGGACCTGTCGGTCGAGGGCCGCAGGGTGCTGCGCGCGGTGATGTCCCGCCGTGCCCGTGGCCGGACCCGGCCCGGCGCGCCCTGAGGTGACGTGATGAGGAGCCGGTGGTGAGGAGGAGCGGGGGAGGGCCACTGCCGGGGCCGCCATCCTCCCGGCCGTCCCGCGTCGCCGGCCGCGAGGGGTCCGCGCCGGGCGCGATCCGCGCGGAGCGAGCCTCCGAGGACTCGCGGCCTGCCCGGCCGGAGCCGGGGAGGACGGAAGGACGGCCGGGGCCGCCACCCCCCACAGGAGAGGCCCCGGCCGTCTTCCACAGGGCCGCAGGGCGACCCCGTACTCATCTCAGCGCCACAGGTGCGTTTTCTGTCACACCTCACTGGGTCAGGAGACAGTTGCGGGTTGTACAAGTCATGGACGGGGAACCGTCCGACCACGTAGCGTGCTGATTCGCGCAGGGTGGCGCAGCAGCGGTGACCAGCTGCGATTGAGATCAGCAGGGCGGGTTGAGGGAGTGCTGGGGGACGACGCGGAGCTGACCGCCGCGGTGCTCGCGGCACAGGACGGGGACGAGGACGCCTTCCGGACTGTGTACCGCGCTGTGCATCCGCGGTTGCTGGGATACATACGGACGCTGGTCGGTGAACCGGACGCCGAGGACGTGGCCTCCGAGTCCTGGCTCCAGATAGCGCGGGACCTCGACCGGTTCAGCGGGGACGCCGACCGCTTCCGGGGCTGGGCGGCGCGGATAGCGCGCAACCGTTCGCTCGACCACATACGCATGAGGGGCAGGCGGCCGGCGATCGGCGGGGACGAGAGCGAGCTGGCCGGCGAAGCGGCGGAGTCCGACACGGCGGGCGAGGCGCTGGAGTCGATGGCCACCGGACGGGCCATGTCGCTCATCGCGCAGCTGCCCCAGGACCAGGCCGAGGCCGTCGTGCTCCGCGTGGTGGTCGGGCTCGACGCCAAGAGCGCGGCCCGGACCCTGGGCAAGCGGCCCGGCGCCGTGCGTACGGCTGCCCATCGCGGACTGAAGCGGCTCGCGGAGCTGCTCGGCGCGGACGCCGGCCCGGACGACGAGCTTCCGCTGGTGGCCAAGGAACTCGGCGCCGTACCCGCGCAGAGGCCCGGCCGTCAGGGCTCGGCGGCGCCCGCCGGTGTGACGCATTCGCGTCCGTGGACGCAGAAGGACATGTGATGGCCGACGAGCAGCATCAGTGGCTTGACGTGAACGCGGCGGAGATGTTGCTCCGCGGCGATGCCGTCGAGCCCGTCGGCGAGGATGCGAGAGCCGAGGCCCGTCGGCTCGAGGAGGCTCTGCGCGCCCTGCGGGCGCCGGAAGCCTCTGGCGCCGAACTCCCCGGTGAGGCAGCCGTGCTGGCGGCCTTCCGTGAGGCGTCCCGTGGCGGGGAGCGTAGCGGATCGGTGAGCGCCGCGGGACCTGTGGGACGGCAGGAGGCGCCGCACACCGTACGCATCGGGAACGCGCCCCAGGTGCCGGTGCGGCGCCCTCGCTGGACCCGGCCGGTGCGCCTCGGTCTCGCCGTCTCGCTCGCCGGGTGTGCGCTCGGCGGGGTGGCGGTCGCCGGCGGGACGGGCATGCTCCCCACGCCGTTCGGCGGTCACGGCCCCGCCGCGCCGGCCGCCTCGGTCTCGGCAGCGGCGACCCCGGAGGAGCTGGGCGCCGAGTCGCCCGGCGGCGGGGGACCTTCCGCGCCGCCTTCCCGCGTCCCCGGAGTGCCCACCCCTCCGGTGCCGTCGGAGACGCCCGGCGGCGCGGCCGGGGGGACGGCGGACGCCGACGGGCAGGACGGTGCCGGCGCGACCGGCCGCGACCGCGACACCGGCGACAGCGGGGACGGCACCCAGGACGGCACGGACGGGCGGACGCCCGGGGAGTCGGCGGCGGAGGTGTACGCGCGGTCCGTGAGGGCCTGCCGGGGTTATCGGAACGACAACCTGAGTGAGGAGGACGAGCGCCGCCTTCTCGAACTGGCCGACGGAGAACGCAATCTGGACCGCTTCTGCGACCGGCTCCTGGACGGGGAGGGCCGGGGCGAGCAGGGCGGCGGGGGCGGTGGCGCCGACGAGGACGACGGCAAGGGCGACGGAGGGAAAGGGGACGGCTCCGAAGGCAACGGATCGTTTCCCCCGGTCCTCTTCCGCACGCAGTCCCCGGACGGTACGCGCCCCTTGGAGGCCACGCGGTCCCCGGACGGCACGCGCCCGGACGCCGCACCGTCCCGCGGCCCGGCGTTCCTGCTCTCTTCCGTACCGCGCTGACCTGCGCGGACGTGGGCGCTGTAACGTTCTTCGGCGGTCCGGCGCAGTAGAGATTGCCGACTGGTCATCGGCCGCGCAATGAGCCGGGGTTCCCCCCGTACCTTCGGCTCAGCGCACTCCGGCGCGGGCGGGACACGTTCCCCCGGTCCCGCCCGCGCCCCTCATCCCGTCGGCTACCGGTAGATGACGACCTTGTCGCCGTCCCTCACCTGTGCGAACAGGGAGGCGATCTTTCCTTCGTCCCGCACGTTCACACAGCCGTGCGAAGCCCCGCTGTAGCCCCGGGCCGCGAAGTCCGAGGAGTAGTGCACCGCCTGGCCGCCGCTGAAGAACATGGCGTACGGCATGGGGGAGTCGTAGAGCGTCGAGACATGGTGGCGGGACTTCCAGTACACCGAGAAGGTGCCCTCGCGCGTGGGGGTGTACTGCGAACCGAACCGTACGTCCATCGACGAGACGACCCGGCCGTCGATCATCCAGGACAGTGTGCGGCTGTTCTTGCTGATGCACAGGACCCTGCCCGTCATGCAGCGGGCGTCGGGCCGTGCCGTGGGGGCGGAGACCGGCGGATCGAGCTCTCGCGCCGTCGGCTTCCGTGTCATGGCGAGCAGCCGCTGCCAGGTCACCGTGTCCGTCCTGCCCGTGCGGGGCAGGCCCCGCTTGCCCTGGAACGACTGCACGGAGGCGACGGTGACCGTGCCGTAGTACCCGGTGGGGCTGCGGTCGAAGTGGCCGATCTGGCGCAGCCGCGCCTGGAGTTCCCGAACCCGCCGGCTGCGGTCCCCGCGGGACATCAGGGTCCCGGGCCGCCGCGAGGGCCGTGCGCCCGGCGTCCGGGACGGCGTGGCCGAAGGGCTCGCCGGGGCGCCGGACGGTCGGGAGTCGTCCGCCGGACGCGTGGCCGCCGGCGCCGGGGCGGCGGGCTCCCCCGACCCCACGGCGCCGGGCTCACACCCCGTGGTCAGGCCGGCCAGCGCGAGCGCTCCGACGGCCAGCGCCCTCGACACGCGCGGCCCGCGACCCGGGCTGTTCGTCCGTACGTGTCTCATCCCGGCCCCCTGGCCCTCGGCTCACACGGTCGCCACCACCGGGCGGCCCGGACGTCCCGTCCGGGGTTCCGCCCGGAGCTTTCACCCGGACATCTCCTCTGACGGATTCCCGCCCTGCCCGGTCGCCGAATCCTGAGCATGATGGGGTCCTGGGCCCGGATGTGTGGGCGCGGGCTGTGAGCAAGGTCCCAGGGAAGGCCCCTCGCAGGCCGCGGCGACGCCGCTAGAGTCCGTCGCGAGACTGGTTACCGATAAGTAGCTTGAGCGGGAGGCACAGCACATGACGCGTGAGTCCGAGTCGGGACTGCCCATCGAGCCGGTGTACGGGCCGGAGGCACTGGACGGCTGGCGGCCCGAGGAGAAGCTGGGCAACCCGGGCGAATTCCCCTTCACGCGCGGCGTCTACCCCACGATGTACACCGGCCGGCCGTGGACGATGCGGCAGTACGCCGGATTCGGCACCGCCACCGAGTCCAACGCCCGTTACCAGCAGTTGATCGCCAACGGCACGACGGGCCTGTCCGTCGCGTTCGACCTGCCCACCCAGATGGGACACGACTCGGACGCCCCGATCGCCTCCGGTGAGGTCGGCAAGGTCGGTGTGGCGATCGACTCGATCGACGACATGCGCGTGCTGTTCGGCGGTATCCCGCTGGACCAGGTCTCCACCTCGATGACGATCAACGCCCCCGCCTCGCTCCTGCTGCTCCTCTACCAACTCGTCGCGGAGGAGCAGGGCGTGCCCGCCGACCGGCTCACCGGCACGATCCAGAACGACGTGCTCAAGGAGTACATCGCCCGGGGCACCTACATCTTCCCGCCGAAGCCCTCCCTGCGGCTGATCGCCGACATCTTCAAGTACTGCAAGGCCGAGATCCCGAAGTGGAACACCATCTCGATCTCGGGCTACCACATGGCCGAGGCCGGTGCCACGCCCGCGCAGGAGATCGCGTTCACGCTCGCGGACGGCATCGAGTACGTGCGCACCGCAGTCGCCGCGGGCATGGACGTGGACGACTTCGCGCCAAGGCTCTCCTTCTTCTTCGTCGCCCGTACGACGATCCTGGAGGAGGTCGCCAAGTTCCGTGCCGCGCGCAGGATCTGGGCGAAGGTGATGCGGGAGGAGTTCGGCGCGAAGAACCCCAAGTCGCTGATGCTGCGCTTCCACACCCAGACCGCGGGGGTGCAGCTGACCGCCCAGCAGCCCGAGGTCAACCTGGTCAGGGTGGCCGTCCAAGGACTCGGCGCTGTGCTCGGCGGCACGCAGTCGCTGCACACCAACTCCTTCGACGAGGCGATCGCCCTGCCGACGGACAAGTCGGCCCGCCTCGCCCTGCGCACCCAGCAGGTCCTGGCGTACGAGACCGACGTGACCGCGACGGTGGACCCGTTCGCCGGGTCGTACGTCGTCGAGAAGATGACCGACGACGTCGAGGCCGCCGCCCTGGAGCTGATGCTCAAGGTCGAGGACATGGGCGGCGCGGTCGACGCCATCGAACGCGGCTTCCAGAAGGCCGAGATCGAGCGCAGCGCCTATCGCATCGCCCAGGAGACGGACAGCGGCGAGCGCGTGGTCGTCGGCGTGAACCGCTTCCGCCTGGACGAGGAGGAGCCCTACGAGCCGCTCCGCGTGGACCCCGCGATCGAGGCCCAGCAGGCGGACCGGCTCGCGAAGCTCCGGGCCGAGCGCGACCAGGGGGCGGTGGACGCGGCACTGGCGGAGCTCAGGAAGGCGGCCGAGGGAACGGAGAACGTGCTCTACCCGATGAAGGACGCGCTCAGGGCACGGGCCACGGTAGGCGAGGTCTGCAACGCGCTGCGCGAGGTCTGGGGCGCGTACGTCCCGACGGACGCGTTCTAGGCCGGCGGACGCGTCCCGAGCAGCGAGGGGTGATCCTCCGCATTCCGGACCGCCCGGACGGAGTGTCGTACCCGCGTGCGACACTCCGTCCATGCTGGGTGTCACCGATCTTCCGACCTACCTCGCCGGCCTCGTACTGATCATTCTGCTGCCGGGCCCGAATTCGCTGTACGTGCTGTCCGTCGCCGCCAGGCGCGGGGTGCGCACCGGTTACGTGGCCGCCGCCGGCGTGTGGACCGGCGACACGATCCTGATGACCCTGTCCGCGCTGGGCGCGGCGTCGCTGCTCCAGACGACGCCGCTGCTGTTCGCCGTCGTCAAGTACGCGGGTGCGGGCTATCTGACGTGGATGGCGATCGGGATGCTGCGGGCCGCCGCCTCGATGTGGCGCGAGCGGCACCGGCGGGTGGCCGAGCTGACGGACGAGGGCCGTGCGCCCGTGGCAGGGGCGGAGCACCCCTACCGGCGGGCCCTCGTCGTCAGCCTCTTCAACCCGAAGGCCATCCTCTTCCTGATCTCCTTCTTCGTGCAGTTCGTCGATCCGGGATACGCCTATCCGGCGCTGTCCTTCCTGCTGCTCGGCACGCTGCTCCAGCTGGGCAGCTTCCTCTACCTCTCGACGCTCATATTCGGCGGCACCCGCCTGGCCGCGGCGTTCCGCCGCCGTAAGCGGCTGTCGGCGGGGGCCACTTCGGCGGCCGGCGTGCTGTTCCTCGGGTTCGCGGCCAAGCTGTCGTTCAGCAGCGTCTGAGCGGGGCGCCGGGGTCCGGTGGTGCCGGGCCTCAGTGGTGCCAGGCGGTGCCGCCCACGTTGTGGATCATGCGCTGGAGGACCTTGAGCGCGGCGACGAACTCCTCGTCCGGGATGCCGTCGTGCATCGTGGCCCGCGCCCTGGCGACCCGTGCGAACGCCTCGGCGCGCAGTGCGTGCCCCTCGGGTGTCAGCCGGAGCCGGGTGCTCGCGTCCTCGGTGACCAGGCCCTGGCCGACGAGGGCGTCGATCGCGGGCTCCAGGGAAGCGCCGTCGCGGAGATAGCCGCGGAGCACCGCGACCACCTCGGCGCGCGGACGGCCGTGCTCGTCCGCCTCGGTGAGCTGGTTCAGCACCCACCAGGGCGGCTGGGTCAGGCCGTGTTCGGCCAGTGCCGCCCGTATGTGCGTCACGGTCGCTTCGTGGGCGGCCCAGCTCCAGTAGCCGATGGGCTGCCGTGCCAGTCCTTCGTCGTCATGTGAGTACTCCATGGACCGGACGGTAGGACCTCAAGCGAAGTCGAGGTCAAGGCCCACGCGTCCGGCGTACGCGGCGAGGCCGGAGGTGTCCTCGCCCGCCCAGCCGACGTAGCCGTCGGGCCGGACCAGGAACAGGCCCGTGCCGTAGGCCTCGTTCCCCTCGACGCGGCAGGTCCGCAGGGTCTCGTCCTCGCGTGCGGGCAGCGGGGCGTCCGTGCCGACCGCGAGCAGGGTGAAGTGCGGTCCCCGGAAGACGTCGAAGAGCCGTCCGCCCTCGTCGGTGCGCCCGTCCGGCGCCCGGTCACCCGCCTCCAGGCGCCCTGCCCGGCCCGATGCCAGGGGTCCTTCGCGGTAGCCGAGCCCCAGTTGCTGGGCGGCGGCTCCGCGTTCCTGCTCGCCCCGGTGGATGCGGGTCGACAGGCCCAGCATCTCGGCGGCCACCGGGCGGCGTTCCTGCTCGTAGGTGTCCAGGAGGGCTTCGGGCGCACCGTGGAGCAGCACCTGACCGAGCTTCCAGCCCAGGTTGTACGCGTCCTGGACGCTGGTGTTCAGCCCCTGGCCGCCGGCCGGGGAGTGGACGTGTGCGGCGTCGCCGGTGAGGAGGACGCGGCCCACGCCAAACCGGTCCGCGAGGGCCGCGCGCGGCCTGAAGTCGGAGGACCAGCGGACCTCGGTGACGTCGTCCGCGCCCAGATGGGTGCGGGCGGCGACGAGGGCCCGCACGCCCTCGGACGAGGTGTCGGGCACTCCCTCCCGGAACTGGGCGACCAGCTGGAAGTCCGGGGTGCCGGGCAGCGGGCACAGGGTGAGCAGTCCCGCGTCGCCCAGGAAGATGTGCCAGTTGAGGCGGTCGAGGGCCCCCTCCGCGATCCGTACGTCGGCCACCAGGGTGGGGGAGGGGTCGACGGTCTCGCCCTCCATCGCGATGCCGAGCGCGCGCCGGACCGTGGACCGCCCGCCGTCCGCCGCGACCAGGTACGAGGCCCGGACCTCGCCGGTGGTGAGCCGCGCCGTGACCCCGCCCTCGTCCTGGGACAGCCCCGTCAGGGCCGCCGAGAAGAGCACGTCACCGCCCAGCTCGCGCAGCCGTGCGAGCAGGATCTCCTGCGTCCGCCACTGCGGGACCATCCAGGGCTCCCCGTACGGCTCCGCCTCGGTGGGCGCGGCCCGGCGGAACATGTCGTACGCGCCCTGGCGCTCGCCGCCCTTCCAGGTCATCCCCACCGGCGCAGCTCCCCCGTGCGCCCGTACCGCTTCCCCCACGCCGAGGTCGTCGAAGACCTCCCGGGTGCGGGGCTGGACGCCCTTGCCCCGTGAGCCGGGGAAGAGCGACGGGGCGCGCTCCACCACGAGGGAGCGCACTCCGCGGCGGGCGAGATCGCAGGCCAGGGCGAGGCCGCTGGGACCCGCGCCGACGACGAGGACACCGGTTTCCTTAACGCTGTTAAGTTCCATGGGTGGGAGTCTGTGCTTAACGCTGTTAAATTGTCAAGGTGGGTACGACGAAGATCGACAGGGCGCGGGTCGCCGACACGGCGCTGAGGCTGCTGAACGAGGTGGGCCTCGACGGGCTGACCCTGCGCGCCATCGCGAGGGAGCTGGACGTCAAGGCGCCGGCGCTCTACTGGCACTTCAAGGACAAGCAGGCGCTGCTCGACGAGATGGCCACGGTGATGTACCGCCGGATGCTGGAGGGCGACCTGGCCGGTCCCGCCCCCCGTACCTGGCAGCAGCAGATGGTGGCGTACCAGAGCGCACTGCGCGGCGCGCTCCTGCGCTACCGCGACGGGGCCAAGGTCTACGGCGGCGCCCGGTTCACCGGCACCGACCACGCCGAGGGCCTGGAACGCCACCTCCGCACGATGGTCGACGCCGGGTTCGACCTCCGGCAGGCGGTGCGCGCGGGCATGACGGTGAACGCGTACACGATGGGCTTCGTCGCCGAGGAGCAGGGCGTGAAGCCCATGCCGGACGAGCAGCGGGAGGGGTACGACATCGCTGAACGCGCGGCCCGCATGGAGTGCTATCCGCTCGCCGCGGCGGCCGGCACCGAGATCTTCACCGACTACGACGAACGCTTCGAGGACGGTCTGTGGATCGTCGTCGCGGGGATCGAGGCGCGGTACGGGGTGAAGTGACCCTCGCCGCCGGGGTGCGGATGTGCGCCACCGTGCCGACGGGGCTCGGCCGCCGGGCGGCCGGTGCCGGGAGAGCCGGGCGGCCGGCGGCCGGCCCCGGGATCGCAGGCCGCCTGCCGGCCGGTGCCGGGGGCCCGCCGTCGTGCCGACGGGCTCCCCCGGGCCGCGTCACCCCGGGGACGCCCAGAGTTCACCGTTCGTCGGGCCGGGCGACACCCGCTCCTCCCTCCCTCTCACTAGCGTGTGCGGACCATGATCGAAGGTGAGGGCCCGCGTGCCGAAACTGTCCGTTGTCGTCCCGTTCCACAATGTCGGTGCCTTCGCCGACACGACGCTGGGCAGCCTCGCCCGCAACACCGGCCCCGACATCGAGTTCCTGCTGGTGGACGACTGCTCCACGGACGAGACACCGGCCGTCGTCGACCGCTGGGCCGACAGACTCCCGAACGCCGAGGTCATCCGGCACGGCGAGAACCTGGGTATCGCGGCGGCACGCAACAGCGGCATCGACGCCGCCCGGGGTGACTTCGTCACCTTCCTCGACGGTGACGACTGGTACGCCCCCGGCCATCTGGGCCGGCTGCTGCACGCGGCCGCCGAGCTGGACTGCGACTTCGCCCGCACCGACCACGTGCAGGCCACCGGGACGAGCCGGGTCGTCAAGCGCGCGCCCGCGCCGCTGCGTGAGACCGTGCTGGACCCCCGGGAGGGCATCGCCTCGCCCGAATGGGAGACGATGGTCGACTACCCCTTCGTCTGGGCGGGCGTCTACCACCGGCGGCTCTTCGACGACGGCGGCCACCGCTTCACCACCCGGCTGCGCACCGCCGAGGACCGGCTGTGGATCTGGCAGCTGCACCTGCGGGCCCGCACCTGCGCGGCGCTCAACCTGTACGGGATCTTCTACCGGCGCGGGGTCACCACCTCACTGACCCAGATCAAGGACTCGCGCCAGCTGGACTTCTTCCCCGCCTACGACGCGCTGCTCGAAGAGATCCACGAGGACCGGGACGCCGAGCTCCTGCTCCCCAAGGCCGTCCGCACCTACTGCGCGATGATCGCCTTCCACAACGAGAAGGCGGACGTGTACGAGCCCGCCACCTTCCGGCGCCTGCGCCACGAGTCGGCCGCCGCGCTGCACCGCATGCCGCAGCAGGTGCTCGACCACACCCTGACGATGATGGACGCCAAGCGCAGCACCCTGCTCAACCGCCTGCGTGACAAGCAGAAGGCCGCCTGACCCATGCCCACGCGACGCACCCAGATCTTCCAGGTCTCGACCCTCTACGGGGCGGCCACGCTCGCCGCGGCCCTCGACGCCGGGCAGTTCGGACCCGGGCAGGACAGCCACCGTGTCCTCCTCGTCTCCCACAACGCCGCGATCCCCGAGACCGCCCTCCGGCTGGAGGAGATGCGCGGTTACGGCGGCATCGCGGCCCGCTTCGACTCCGTCGTCGACTGGAACGAGGCCATCAGCCCGCACCATCCGAGCGGCTGGGGCCCGCGCGCCGAGGAGACCGAGCTCTGGCAGCGCGCCTTCCGCCTCGCCTGGGGCATCGACCCCACCGGCCCCGTCGACCTCGCCGTCGAGTCCATCCAGGTCAACCCCGCCCGCGCGCTCGCCGCGATCTTCGCCGAGAGCGCCGTGCACGTCTACGCGGACGGCCTGATGACCTACGGCCCGACCCGCAACAAGGTGCCGCGCTCCATCGCCTGCCGCATCCGGCGGGTCCTCCACCTCGACCTCGTCCCGGGACTGCGACCGCTCCTCCTGGCCGAGTCCGGAGTCGAGCCCGAACTCGTGCCCGACGACGCCTTCCGCACGGTGCTCGGCGAGATCGCCGCAGCGGCGGACGGTGACCGGCAGCTCGCGGCGCTCGACACCGAGGCGCCCACCGCCGTACTCCTCGGGCAGTACCTCGCGGCCCTGAACATCCTCACCCCCGAGGAGGAGGAGGACCTGCACATCCGCATGCTGCGCGGAGCGGCGCGGGCCGGCCACACCTCCGTGCTCTTCAAGCCCCACCCCACCGCACCGGCGAGCTACTCCCGGGCCCTGGACGACACGGCCGCCGAGCTGGGCGTACGGCTCACCACGCTGAACAGCCCGCTGCTCGCCGAGACCCTCTACGAGCGCTGCGCGCCCACCCTCGTCGTCGGCTGCTTCTCGACGGCCATGTTCACCGCCGCGGTGTACTACGGCATCCCCGTCGCCCGGGTCGGCACCGGTCTCGTCCTCGACCGCATCACCCCGTACGAGAACAGCAACCGCATCCCGCTGACCATCGTCGACCACCTCGTGCCCGACCTGGACGAGCAGGGCGGCGAGCCCGTGCCCGCCCTGCCGTCCACGGCGCCGGAGACGCTCGCACCGCTGATCCGGACGGTCGGCTACTGCATGCAGGCCGGCCTCCACCCCCCGCTGCGCGCCGAGGCCGAGGCCTGGCTGAGGGAGCACCTCGACGCCGGCACCCAGCACTACTTCAAGCGCCGCCGCCTGCAGAAGCTCACGCTTCCCGGCGGCGGCCCGCGGGGAGCGGCGATCCGGCTGCGCCGCACCGTACGACGCACCCGCACCAGCCTGGGCCTCTGACCCCGGAACCGGGGCGCGCCCCGGCCGGCCACTGATCACAGAACGGCGGAACGAGCATGGGCCAGACCTTCACGGGGCTGCTCAAGGCAGTACGGGCCAGATCGGGACAGGACGCCGCGGCGCAGGCCGCGCCCCTCGCCCTGCGTCTGTGCGGCGACTACCTCGCGGGCCTGGCCGCGAGCGGTCCCGTGAGCGACGCGCGCCGGACCCGGCTGGTCGCCGCCATCGGTGATCTCACGGCGGCGTCCTGCACGGACGCGGACAGTCTGTTCGACGCGCTGCTGAGGACCGGTCAGCGTGCCCTGGACGCGGGCGGCGACACCGAGAACCGTCTCGCGCTGGACATCGCCGCCGAGGCGACCGGGCTGCGGCCCCGGTCCAAGGGCGCGTGGCGGCTGCGCGGGCGCGCCCTGGACGCCCTCGGCCGGAGGGGTGAGGCCGTCGAGGCGTACGAACGCCATCTGACGCTCCAGCAGAACCCCTCGTCCGCCGGGGACATCGTGCGCCGGATCGCCACCCTCGAGGAACTCCGCGCCTGCCTGGACGAGGCCGCCGGGCTGCTCCCCGCCGAGGACGGCGCCCGTCTGCGCGCCCTGCGCGACGCCCCCGCCGGCGAGGCGCGTACCGCCTTCGCCGAGGTCGTGCGGCGGCGGACCGCCGAGGGCGGAGGGATGGCCGACCCGGCCGTCCGCCGCCTCAACACGCTGTACGCCGCCTACCGCAGACTGCTGGACCGGGACAGGACCGCGGACCCCCTGCTCGGCGGCGTGGAGCCGCTCGGGGTGCCCGCGCTGCGCCGCCTCGTCGAGGGACGCTCCGTGTGCCTGGTCGCGGACGCGCCCGCGATCGCCGAGGAGGAGCGGGTCCCGGGCGGCGGGCTCGCCGAGCTGATCGACGGGTACGACCTGGTGGTGCGGTGCGACGGCATCCCGGCGGACGCCCCGCGCACCGACCTGCACGCCGTCACGCTGCGCGGCGGCACCCCGTGGACTGGTCCCGCCTGGAACCGGCGGACCCGGACGCGGATCGTCTTCGGCGACACCCTCGCCCCCTGGCGCCGCGCCCTGCGCACACGGCTGGTGCCCGGTGCCCAGGACCACATCGGGGACGCCTCGCTGAGGCACCCCCTGGACGATCCGGCGCTGCTCGGCGAGGAGGACTGGGGGCCACGGACCAGCACCGCGTTCACGCTGCTCCGGCTGCTCGACTTCCTGGACGCGGCGGACCGGCTGGACCTCATCGGCTTCGGACTGCCGGGCCGGCTGCTGCCGCGCGAGCGCGCATGGGTCGCGGCCCACGCGCGACACGAGGACGAGACCGAGATGAGGACCGTGCTGAGATGAACGCCCCCGACCCCACCGCGGACAGACGGACCGTGCCCGCCGGCCCCGGACAGTCCCCCGCCCCGGACGCACCGGCCGCCCCCGAGACCGCCGACGACCGGCGCGCCGTCACCGGCAAGCGGCGGATCGCCTTCGCCGCGTACGCCGACGAGGCCCGGATGCCTGGCCTCCTGGTGCTGCTGCGCAGCCTCGCCCTCAGCGACCCGGCCGTCTGCGAGGACTTCCTCGTCCTGCACCCCGGGCTGCCCGACTCCGCGTTCGACGCCGCCCGCCGGCTCCACCCGCGTCTCGTCCCGCGTCCCGGCGAAGGCCCTCTCGACGTCTTCCATGTGACCGGCTACGACACCGTCGTCGCGCTCACCACCGGCACGGTCGTGCTCGGCCCGCTCGCACCGCTGCTGGCCCTGCGCACGGGCGTCGCCGCCGTCCCGGACGGCGGGCTCGCCGTGATCCAGCTCAGGGACGTGACGGCCCCCGTCCTCGCCGCCTCGGCGCGGGGCGACCGGGCGGCGGTCCACCGCGCCCTCACGGACGACGGGCTCCTCGTGCCCCTCGCCTCCCGTTACGACGTCCCGGCCGGGCACCCGCACGACGACACCCCGGTGCCCGGCAGCACCGTCGTCCTGCGTTTCGGTGAGGTCGAAGGCGAGGACTGCGGCACCGGCGCCGGTGAGCGCGAGGGAGCCGCGCCCGCCCCCTCCGTCTCCGCCGCCCCGGCGCGCGCGGCGCGTGAGCGGTACGAGCTGGACGACGAGGCATTCCGCGCCGCCTACTGCGCCCTGCCGGGCGCCAAACACCCCGACCTCCTGCTGCACATCGCCCTGCCGTTCCCCGACGGGGGGCGTGCGCCGGTGGACCTCGTACGGCAGGTCGCCGAGGTGCACCGGCAGCAGGGGCGCTACGACGAGGCCGTCGCCCTGCTGGCCCCCGCCGTGGCGGACCGGCCCGACCTGCCGCGCTGCCACGAGACGCTGGGCACGAGCCTGATGGCCCTGTCCCGCTACGAGGAGGCCGAGACGCATCTCCTCCTGGCCACCGTGTCCCCGGACTTCGCCGCCCGCGCCTACGGTCAGCTCGCCCGGCTCGCCTGGCTGCTCGGCCGGACCGAGGACGCGCGGGACTACGCCCTGGAGGGCCTGGACGCCGACCCGGCCGACGCCAACTGCCACGCCTGGTACGTCCGCACCCGCTCCGGCACCGTGCCCGCCTCGGCCGGTGCCCACGACGGCCCGGGTGAACAGCTCGCCCATGTCGCCCTGTTCGCGGACGGGCAGGAGAACGCGGGCGACAAGGTGCTGCCCGAAGCGGTGCGCATGTGCTTCGGCCCCGACACCGGGCCCGCCCGCTGGCACGAGCGCTCCGTGCACCGGCTGGTCGACGAGCCCGGACTTGAGGAGCTGAACGCCCGGCGCGGCATCGTCGTCGGCGGGGGCGGGCTCTTCCTCCCGGACACCGCGCCCAACGGCAACAGCGGCTGGCAGTGGAACATCCCCGACGACGTCCTGGCCCGGATCACCGCACCGCTCGCCGTCTTCGCGGTCGGGTACAACGTCTTCGACGGCCAGCGCTACCGCCGGGAGCGCTTCGCGGCGAGCCTGCGCGCCCTGGTCGAGAAGTCGGCCTTCTTCGGGCTGCGCAACCAGGGCTCCGTGGAGCGGGTCAGGGAGCTCCTGCCAAAGGACCTGCGCGACCGGGTGCGCTACCAGCCCTGCCCCACGACCGTGGCCCGTCACCTCGACCCCGGTCTCGACGGCCCGGCCGGCGCGGACGACCGGGACGAGACCGTGCTGGTCAACTGCGCCTACGACCGCGCCGGTCTGCGCTTCGGCCACGACTACGGCCACTTCCTGGCCGAGACCGCCGCCGCCGTACGCGCCATCGGCGAGCGTGCGGAGGTCCGTTACGCGGCCCACATGCCGGCCGACGAGAAGTTCGTCCACGACCTGCGCAGGGAGCACGGGATCGCGCTCCCGGTGGAGCCGCTTTACCTGTTCTCCAACGACCGGATCCGCCGGCTCTACCGGCGTACCCGTCTGGTCATCGGCATGCGCGGGCACGCCGGAATGATCCCCTTCGGCTGCGGAACGCCCATCATCAGCCTGGTCTCGCACCCCAAGCTCGCCTACTTCCTCTCCGACCTGGAGCGGCCCGAGTGGGGTCTGTCCGTCCACGACCGGTCGCTGGGCGCCCGCCTGGCCGAGCGTGCGGCGGACGTGCTGGACCACCATCGGGCGGCCGTGGCCGACGTGCACGGCAGGCAGGAGCGCCTCTGGTCGGTCACCCGCGCCAACCTCGCGGAGCTCCAGCACCTGTTCGGGCTGCCCGACCCCTTCGCCGAGGAGGCCGCCCCGCACGTCCCCGGCCCCCGGAACGCCGCGCCGGCACGGGGCCTTCACCTGCCCGACACCCGGGCGAAGTGACTGTTCACCTGACCGGAGTTCACCCCGCACCCGGGCGTTCATAGCCTTCGATGACCATGTCTTCCTCTGTCTCCCCTGCGGACGCGCCCGTCCCCGGCCTCTCCCCGCGCCCCGGCCCCGAAGCCCGCCCGCGCCGCGAACACCGCCACGACGTCGATCTGGTCCGGCTGCTCTGCTCGATCGGCGTGATCCTCTGCCACACGGGTTCCGCGTTCGTGAACACGGCGGGCCGGGAGGCGTCCGGCGGCCCCGGCACCTACTGGGCCGGTCTGGTGGCGGACTCGGCGGGCCGCTTCGCCGTACCGCTGTTCTTCGCGATCGCGGGATGGGTCGTCCTCGTCGGTGCCCCGGTCCGTGACGGCAGGCAGCTGTGGCAGCGGATCGTGCGCATCGTGGTGCCGCTCGGTGTGTGGACGGCGCTCTACCTGGCCTGGGGAAGAGTGCGCGGGACCAACGAGGACCCCGTGGGCGAGCTGGCGCTCGACTCGCTGTTCGCGTCGGTCCGCCCGGCCTACCACCTCTGGTACCTGTACGCCTACGTCCCGGTCGTCATGCTGCTCGCCTTCGCCGCACTGGTGAAGGCGGGCAAGCGCCCCTGGGGTCTCGGTGCGGCCCTCCTCGCACTGGGCGCCGCGCCCTCCCTGTTCGGCGACCTGTCCGAGGTCACCGGCCTGGACCTGCCGCGCTTCGGCTGGGGCTTCGGCCCGTACCAGCTGATCTACGCGGTCCTGGGCGCCCTGCTGCTCGCGCTGCCCGCGGGGACCTTCGGCAGGCGCGGAGTGTGGTGGCTGCTCCCGGCGTGCGGGGCCCTGGCCGCGATCGTCGCGTACCAGCACGGGGTGCACTACGCCATCCCGTACGCCAGTGTCCTGGTGGCCCTGTTCAGCGCGGGGGTGCTGTTCCCGCTGCACCGGGTGCGGGTCCCCGAGCGGCTGCGACCGGCGCTGACCCGGCTGGCGGGGGCCTCGTTCGGGGCGTACATGATCCACGTGCTGGTCCTGGGTGTGCTCACCGACCTCCTGGTCGACGCCGGCCTCGGTCTGCCGTCAGCGGCGCTGCTGGTCCTGGCGATCACCGCCGCCACCACGGCCCTCTCCTTCGGCGCCGCGCTCCTGTGGACGCGCCTGGGCCTGACGCGCCTGCTGGGCTGAGCCCCGCGGACCTGCCCGCGTGGCGCCCGTGAGGACTCCGCCCCCGCGCCGCTTCCTGCTGGCGCGGGGGGCCGGGGTGCCGTCAGCGGCGCGCGAGGGCGCGGGCCCGGCGAGCCATCCGGCGCAGCGTCGCGTTGCGGCGGACGAAGGCCAGGCGGCGGGGGACGGCGCCGGGGAGGGCGAGTGAGCCCAGGCGACGGCGCTTGAAGTAGCGCCAGGTCCCGGCGTCGAGCCGGGTGGAGAGGTAGCGCTCGGCGGCCGGGCGCAGGTCCGGGCGGACCCGGGGGCGCATGGCGAAGGCGACGGCCTCCAGCAGGCCGTCGAGGGCCCCGGCCACGGTCTCCGGCGTCAGGGGCGACTGCTCCCTCACGGCGGCGGTGTCGGCCAGGTCGGGCAGCAGTGCGTCGATGATCGTCGCCGGAATCCTGGCGGGGTTCTCGTACGGCGCGAGCCGCTCCAGGAGGGTGCCGGTTCCGGTCCTGGCCACGGGCAGACCGTAGAACACCGAGGCGGTGAGCAGCGCGGCCGAGGAGCAGCCGACGACGAGCGCGGGCCGCAGCCGCTCGAAGAGGACCTCGGCGGGGACCGGGGCCCCGCCCGTCCCGACGGCGGGCACGGTGAGTCCGGCGCCGAGCCGGGCGGCCTCCTCCCGCAGGGCCCCGGAGGGGACCGCGGACGCCCGCGGGTGCGGCTGGAGGACGAGTCGCGTGTGGCCGAGGGCCACGGCGCCGCGCACCATCCGCAGGCCGAGCTCCGTCTCCGCGGCGACGGGAAGCGCTCCCGGCTCGGGCATGAGCAGCAGAGCCGCGCCCTCGGGGGAGGCGAACCCGTCGGTGGCGTCGGCCAGTTCGCTGTAGACCTTCAGGAGGGCGGCACGCGGGAGCGTGCGGACGGGCACGTCGTACTCCGCCAGCAGCATCGGCTCCAGGCCGGGGACCAGGTCCGGGTGGAGCACCTGCCGGACGCGGGTGCCGATCAGCGGGCTGATCTTCCCGCCGGTCGGCCCGTATCCGGTCAGGCCCGGCACGTACACCGTGACCGGGCCACCGGTGAAGACCTGGGCGAGCGCCTGGGCGGGGGAGTCGTGCGGGGACTCCAGCACCAGCTCGACCTCCCCGTCCCCGAGGTCCCAGGCACGGCGCAGATGACGCTCCCACAGGGGCACGTCGTCGGGGCGAGGCGTCCAGGCCGCCGGGTGCAGCGGGAAGACGGCGTCGTTCCACGAGAGCACCTCGTCGAAGCGGGAACGCAGCACCCCGGCCCCGGGCACCGAGGCGGCGGGGGGCGTTGCCTCCGGGACGGGAGCGGTGTCGCAGAGCAGCAGGATGCGGCGGGCCGCGTCCTCGAAGCAGCCGGCGTCGACGGCCGCGGCGAGCACGGCCGTTCCGTGCGTGCTGGAGGCGGCGAAGATCTGGACGGTCACGCGGCAGTCGTCTCCTTGATGCCGGCGGGGCGGCGGCGCAGCCGGCGCAGCACGGTCGCGCGCTCGGTGTCCATGGTGTCCAGAACGTCGTCCAGAAGGGGCCGGGGCATGCTTTTGAGCGCCGCCGAAGCGAGCGATTTCAGGGTGCGGGCCACGGGTGGCTCGAATTTCCCCACGGCGCCGACATGGTGGGCGATCACGGCGCAGTACGTCCGTACCGCTTTCGGCAGCAGTACGTCCGCGTCGCGGTCCGCCGCGGTTTCGGAAAGCACCTGGTCGTAGGCGCGAATGAAATCCAGCTGGCGTTCGTCGCCGATCTGGGTGAGGGAGGAGGCGACTCCCCGCCGGTAGAAATGGCTCAGATTCCCGAGCACGGCGAAGGAATGCGCCTGACGGTGCAGACGCCAGATCCAGGGCCGGTCCTCGGCGGTGCGCAGACCGTCCGTGAAACGCAGCAGTCCCCGGTCCAGCAGATCGCGGTGGTAGAGCCCGGCCCAGGCGAACGCGTAGTCCACGGACGTCGTCCGGGCGGCCGGCAGGATCGCGTCCCGGGGGTCGCCCACCACCCCGCGCGGGCCGTGCGGGACGCGGCGCACCGTACGGGCCGTGCCCGTGACCTGGACGTGGTCCGTGCGCACGAACTCGCAGCCCAGGGCCTCCGTCTGCGCCAGAAGGCGTGCGTAGTGGCCGGGCGCGACCCAGTCGTCGCCGTCCAGGAAGGCGATGTACTCACCGCGGGCGGCGTCCAGGCCGGTGTTGCGGGCCGTGGCCAGACCGGCGTTGGCCTTGTGACCGCGGACGACCACCCCCGGCACGTCCTCCTCCGCCCTCCGCAGGATGTCCGGCGTGCCGTCGGTCGAACAGTCGTCGACGAGGATGAACTCGAAGTCCTCACGGGTATTGGCCCGCAGGCTTCTGACGGTGTCGGACGCGTAGGCCTGGACGTTGAAGAACGGCACGATGACGGAGAGCTTGACCACCCGCGTCACGTTAGGGGCGGCTTCGGCATGTGCCTTGTCCCCCGAGCGTACGGAAAGTGAACGACGCACGGCGGAAGCGTGAACCCGCCCGTATGTGGAGGCAATTCACCCTGCGGAGAAACCGGATCGCCAATCGTCGACCGGCTGTTAACCATCTGTTGCCACCGCGTTGGGCCGCGGATCGGAATGGCTTCCTAGCTTTTACGACGTGCCCCCTCGTACCGATGACCAGGCCACTTCGGCCGTCACCCCAGCAGCCGACAGCACGGCCCTGCGTATAGCCGTGCTGGCCGACTCCGACACCCGGTGGAAATGGGGCGCGCTCACCGCGCGCCGCCTCGCCGGCGGCCCGGAGACCGGCACGGCGGACCGCCCCGTCGAGATCAGCGGGCTGCTGCTGCGCGGCCGGGCCACCCCCACGCCGAGGCAGCTCGCCGAGGTGGGTGAGGTCGGTGTCGACACGGGCCGGGTGCGCGAGGTGACGACGGCCGAGTTCCTGCACACCGTGCGGGACGAGGCGTACGACGTCGTGGTGCTGGCCCTCGTCGGAGGCGCCGTCCAGGCGATGCTGCACGGACTGGCGGCGCTCGGCCTGCCCCGCAGGCCCGTCGTCGTCACGGGGTACGTCGGTGTCGTCTACGAGAAGCTCGCCGACGGCCTCCTGCTGCGCCACGGCGCGGACGTCGTCCTGGCCAACTCCCGCCACGACGCCTCGCGTTTCCGCGCGGTGTACGAAGGGGTCGGCGCCGACGCGTCGTCCGTCACCGAGGCCGCCCTGCCCTTCCTCGGCGGGGAGCCCCACCGGGCACAGGAGGGGCGCGACACCGTGGTGTTCGCCGCCCAGCCGTCCGTGCCGGCCTCCCGCGCCGACCGCACGTACCTGCTGCGCAGGCTCGTCGAGCACGCCAGGCTGCACCCGGGACGCGAGGTACTGCTGAAGCTGCGCTCCAAACCCGGTGAGCACACCACGCACATCGAGGAACTGCCCTACCAGCGCCTCGCCGAGCGCCTGCCCGGCGGGCTGCCCCCGAACTTCCGCCTGGTCTACGGGCACATGGGGGAGGTCCTGGACCGCACCGACCTGCTGGTCACCGTGTCCTCGACCGCCGCCCTGGAATCCCTGCACCGGCGCATCCCGACCGCGATCCTCTCTGACCTCGGTGTCCGTGAGGCCCTCGGCAACCACCACTTCGTCGGCTCCGGGCTGATCACCTCCTGGGACCACCTCGACGGCGGCCTGCGTCCCGAGCCCGACGAGGAGTGGCTCGCGGGCCAGGGCGTCGCCGCCGACGGTACCTACGGGGCGGCCTACGACACGGCTCGCGCACGGGTCGGCGAGCTGCTCGCCGCCGGACCGCTTCCCCGGCCGGCCCCCTACTACACGCCTGCCACCGCCCCCGGCTACCTCCCCGGCATCCTCGCCCGCTACCACCTGGGCCCGGACGGCCTGCCCCTCCCGGGTGCCGTCACACCCAAGGAGACGGGACGGGTCCGGGGCGCGGTGCGCGAAACCGTGCGCAACGCGGCGCGCGGCGCCTACCGCCACGGCGTCCAGCGGGTCGCCCCCGTGATCCGGCGGATGGGCGAGCTGTGACCACCGATTCAGGAGCGACCATGACCCCGCCCCCCACCGTGCTCGCCGTGATCCCCGCCCGCGGCGGATCCAAGGGCGTCCCCGCCAAGAACCTCGCCCAGGTCGGTGGCGTGCCGCTCGTCGGCCGCGCGGTCCGTGCCTGCCTCGCCTCGCCCGAGGTGACGGACGTCGTCGTCACCACCGACGACGCGGCGATCGCCGAGGCGGCCCGCGCCACGGGCGAGGCACTGGGGGAGTCCGCGCGGCTGCACTGCGTGCAGCGCCCCGCGGCCATCGCCGGTGACACCGCGACCAGCGAGGCGGCGGTGCTGCACGCCCTGGACGCGTACGAGGCGATGGGACACGGCCGCTCCGCCGACGTGGTCCTCCTGGTCCAGTGCACCAGCCCCTTCGTCGCCCGGGAGGACATCGACGGCGTCGCCGCCGCGGTGGCCCGCGAGGGCGCCGACACGGCCGTCACCGTCGCCCCCTTCCACGGATTCGTGTGGCGGGACGGCAGCGCCGTCGAGGACGGCACCTACGGCGTCAACCACGACAAGTCCGTACGCCCCCGCCGTCAGGACCGCCCCCAGGACTACCTGGAGACCGGGGCCGCGTACGCCATGGACGTGGCCGGCTTCCGCACCCACCGCCACCGCTTCTTCGGGCACACCGCGCTCGTCCCCACCGACCCCGCCCGGGTCCTGGAGATCGACGACCCGCACGAGCTGGCCCGCGCCCGGATCCTCGCGCCGCTCCTGGACCCCTCCCCGCTGCCCACCCGCGCGGACATCGACGCCGTGGTCCTCGACTTCGACGGCACGCAGACCGACGACCGCGTCCACGTCGACTCGGACGGCCGCGAGACCGTCGCCGTCCACCGGGGCGACGGACTCGGCATCGCCGCCCTGCGCCGGGCCGGCGTACCGCTCCTGATCCTCTCCACGGAACAGAACCCGGTCGTCGCCGCCCGCGCCCGCAAACTCCAGGTCCCGGTCCTGCACGGCATCGACCGCAAGGACCTGGCGCTCAAGCAGTGGTGCGAGGAGCAGTCCATCGCTCCCGACCGCGTGCTCTACGTCGGCAACGACGTCAACGACCTGGGCTGCTTCGCCCTGGCGGGCTGGCCCGTCGCCGTGGCCAGTGCCCACGACTCGGTGCGCGCCGCCGCGCGCGCCGTGACCGACACCCCCGGTGGCTTCGGCGCCATCCGCGAGATCGCGGCCTGGCTGCTGGGACCCACCCTCACCCCCGACACCCCCACCACGTAAGGAAGCACCACCATGAGCAGCACCTCCCGCCTGCGCACCTTCGGCACCCGCACCGCCGGCCCCGGCCGGCCCGTCTACGTCACCGGCGAGATCGGCATCAACCACAACGGCGACCTGGGCAACGCCCTCGCGCTGATCGACGTGGCCGCCGAAGCCGGCTGCGACGCCGTGAAGTTCCAGAAGCGCACCCCGGAGATCTGCACCCCGCGCGACCAGTGGGACATCGAGCGCGACACCCCCTGGGGCCGGATGACGTACATCGACTACCGCCACCGCGTCGAGTTCGGCGAGGAGGAGTACACCGCGATCGCCGAGCACTGCGCCAAGCGCGGCATCGACTGGTTCGCCTCCCCGTGGGACACCGAGGCCGTCGCCTTCCTGGAGAAGTTCGACGTCCCGGCCCACAAGGTCGCCTCCGCCTCCCTGACCGACGACGAGCTGCTGCGCGCGCTCCGCGCCACCGGCCGCACGGTCATCCTCTCCACCGGCATGTCCACCCCGAAGCAGATCCGCCACGCGGTCGAGGTCCTCGGCAGCGACAACATCCTGCTCTGCCACGCCACCTCGACGTACCCGGCCAAGGCCGAGGAGCTCAACCTGCGGGTCATCAACACCCTCCAGCAGGAGTACCCGAACGTCCCGATCGGCTACAGCGGCCACGAGACCGGCCTCCAGACGACCCTCGCCGCCGTCGCGCTCGGCGCGGCCTTCGTCGAGCGTCACATCACCCTCGACCGCGCCATGTGGGGCTCCGACCAGGCCGCCTCCGTCGAGCCGCAGGGCCTCACCCGCCTGGTCCGTGACATCCGCACCATCGAGGCCTCGCTCGGTGACGGCGTCAAGAAGGTGTACGAGTCGGAGCTCGGCCCGATGAAGAAGCTCCGCCGGGTCGCGGGCGTCATCGCCGAGAGCGAGAACGCGCCGGCCGCCGAGCCGGTCGCGGTCTGACGGGCCGACCGGTGAACCTCGCCTTCGTCGAGAGCCCGGTCCAGCTCCTGAACGTCCTGGAGTGGACCCACATCCGGGGAGGAGACGACACCACCGTCGTCGTCCTCCCCCCGGTCGACCCGATGTCGCGCGGACAGCTGCGCAGGATGGCGGAGCTGGCCCGCGACGAGGGCATCACCGTCCGCTGGCAGGAGGCGCGCGGGGAGACCGGCGCGCCCCTGAAGGCCCTGCGGGCCCTCACCGGCCTGATCCGCAGGGCCGACCGCATCGTCATCGGCGACCCCTTCTCCCGGTACGTGCAACTGCTCCTCACCCTGGTCCGCACCCGCCGTATCACGGTGGTCGACGACGGAACGGCCACCATGGAGTTCGTCGCCCAGCTGGCGCGCGGGGAACGCCTCGTGCGGTGGCACCGCCGGGGGAACGGAGGGCCGCGCGAGCTGCTCCTGGCCCCCGTCACCTCCGCGGCCCGCCGCAGCTTCACCCCCTCGGCGACCCGCTCGGTGGAGGTCTTCACCGCGATGCCGGTGGAGGCACCCTCCGACATCGAGGTCACGGCGAACACGTTCGCCTGGACCCGGGAACGCTTCGGCCCGCCACTCATCACCAAGGGCGCCGACCTGGTCGGCACCTCCCTGGTCGAGACGGGCGTGGTCGACCCGGTCCCCTACGAGGAGGCCGTCACCTCCCTGGCGCGCACCCACGGTGCGACGCGCTACTTCGCCCATCGCAGGGAGTCGGCCGACAAGCTCCACGCCCTGGAGGCCGCCACCGGCCTGGAGATCGTCCGCCCTGACCTGCCGCTCGAACTCATCGCCCGCAGGGGCCCCGTCGGTCACACGGTGCTGAGCTTTCCCTCCACCGTGGTCCACACCCTTCCGCTGGCTCTGGCGGGCACGGGGGTGAAGGTCGCGGTGTGCGACATAGCGCCCGAGTGGCTGCGCGACACGGCGTCACCGCGCGCACAGGGCTTCCTGAGCGGGGTCACGGAGACGGCGCGCGACGTGCAGCGGCTGGCCCCGTGGCGGGCCACCGCGGTGACGGAGGCGTGAGACCGTGTCCGGCCCCCTCGGCGAGGGAGGAGGGAGGCTGCGTCGCCGACTGCCGCCGTGGTGACGCAGGCGCGGGCAGGGCCCCGGGGGCGGGCCCTGTTCAGGAGCGGTCCGCCCACCCGGACGCGTCCCGCTCCCGTACCGGCTCCGGCCGGCAGCTCTCCCGGAGAAGATCACGCAGGACCAGTGCCGACGGCAGGGGTGCGGCGGGCAGGGCGACGTGCACGGTCCGGCGCAGGGCGGGGTCGGTGAGCCGGCGCAGGACGATCCCGTCCGGTACCGCCCGGGCGGCCAGCGACGGAACCAGCGCGACCCCGAGACCGGCGGCGGCGTAACCGAACTTTCCCGTCCACTCCGCTATCCGGATGACCTTCCTGGGGGTGAACCCGGCCCGGGCACAGGCGTCGGCGAGCATCGTGGGCCGGTCCCCGTACGCGCTCTGGAGCCATGCCTCGTCGCTCAGTTCGGCCAGGTCGATCACGGCCGAGCCCGCCAGGCGGTGCTCCCGGGAGAGGGCGACGAGCAGGTCGTCCTCGCACAGCGGGGTCGTCGTGACCCCGTCGCCCGAGGGCAGTCCGGACGGGTAGTCGCTGACGACGGCCACGTCCAGCGCCCCGTCCGCGAGTCCGGCCGTCAGGACGCCGCTGGCGCCCTCGACCGCCATGACCTCGACACCCCCTCTGGCCTGCCGGAACGCCCGCAGAGCGGTCGGCACCAGCGAGATGTTGGCGGTGGGGAAGGCACCCAGGTGCAGCAGCCCGCCGTCGCCCGCATGCAGCGCGGACAGCTCCTGCTCGGCCCGTGACAGGCGGTCCAGCACCTCCATGGCGTGGCGGTGCAGGGCATGGCCCGCCGGGTTCAGCCGGACGCCTCGCGGAAGCCGCTCGAAGAGCGGCCCGCCCGCCTCCTGCTCCAGCGTCGCGATGCGCCGGGAGACCGCCGACTGGGTGTAGTTGAGGTGGAGCGCAGCCTTGGTGAACGAACCAGTCCTGGCCACCGTCACCAGCAGCCGCAGCGCGTCGGTCTCGAACACCGCCGGTCCCTTCGCTCGCCACATTCCCACGAGGCATGGCTGCCATGCGATCCAGTCGCTGGTGGAATGCGTGGCCCCACCCTAGCGTCGGAGAGGTGATCCGGAGAGCGGATCACCGTGCCGGACGAGGGGGAAGTGTGCTGTCAGGAAGCCGAGTCGGGGTGGGGAAGGGGTCCACGGAGCCGTTCGGCCGGGCGGCCCGCGCGGGCCGCCCAAGCGGGCCGCACAGGGCGCTCCGCAGCCGGCACGTCCGCCCGGCCGGGCACCCGGGGACCGCGATGAACCGGTCCGGACGGGTGGGGGTCCTTCCGCTCCTGGTCGTCACCGCCGTGCTGCTCGCGGGCTGTTCGGGAGGCGGCTCCGGGACGGACCGGAGCACCGATGCGGCAGGACCCTCCGCCGCCACGGCCACGGCCGCGCCCACCACTGCCGCGCCGGTCGCGGAGCCGAGCGTGGCCGCATCGCCCAGTACGGCCGCGCAGATCGCCGAGGTCGTCACCACCTGGTACGAGTTCGGGGGCGAGTCGGCGATGGTCGACCTGATCGGCGAGATCGTGACGGTCCAGGCCGACCGCACCCCCGACGAACTGGGATACGTCACCGTGGACTTCGGTCCCCTTTTCGACGCGACCGAAGCGGCACGGTGGCCCGGCACCATTCCCGACACCAGGACCCAGACCGAGTGGTGGACCGCCCTCGGGCACCTGGAGGACGGCGCGCAGGCCGTCCTGGACTCGTCACCGGACGTGAGCCTCCTGTGGTCACGCCAGGAGACCGAGCAGGCGTACGAGGGGTGGCGGACGTTCGACAAAGGCGTCAAGGAGCTGAAGGCGGTCCAAGCGCGACTCCGGGGCACCTTCGGCCTGCGCCCGCCGACGGACCCGTGGAAAGCGCCCCGTTGAGCCTCCCGGTCGCGGAGGGAAGCTCCGGCCGGGCCGGTCAGCGGCGGCCCGTGCCGCGCCTCGCCGGGTCGATGCGGACCCGCTGCGCCGCGGGCGCGGACTCCAGGTCGTCGAGCTGCGCGACGATCGTGCTGCGGAGCTCGTCGTAGTCCTCGAAGCGATGGTCGTTGTACAGGGTGTAGCCCGTCCACATCAGGTTCGCGCAGACCCGCGCCGGAACCCGGCCGGTGCGGGCGCCCATGCCGACCAGCGCCACCGACGCGATGCTGCCGGGCTCCCTCCTGTTCTGCTGGTGGACCGCCTGGAAGGCGGCGGCGCAGGCCAGCGCCACGTTCAGGGTCGCGCTCACGTTCTGCGAGGACCCCTGCATCGTCGGCGTCGGTATGAGGAACTTCGGCACGACCGCTCCGGAGGGGACGCACACGGCGCTGCCCACGGGCAGGTTCCCCGCGAAGCCGTCGCGGATCGCCCGCTGCACCCGCAGCTGGACGCCCGCGCCCAGGTGCCGCTTGACGGCCGCGTCGACACCTCCGTCCATCCGCCCCCGCGCGTTGGTCGGGTTGACCCAGGCGTCGACCTTCTCGGCGAGGATCGAGCCCTGGCGGATCTCGATCCCGGGCTCGTCGGCGAAGGCCGCCCGCCACGCCTCCACCACGTCAGGGTTGAGGTCGGTCAGGACCACCCGGACAGGGGGCGACTGCACCCGGCTCGCGGTCATCATTCACTCCGATCGGCAGGTGGCCTCTCCACTGGTCCGAACGCTATAGGCCCCCACTGACAACGCCTCCGACGTGGGAAGTTGATGCCCGCTCAGGCGGCCCGCGGCAGCTCTGGCGGGCCGCGCGCCGCGGCCGGCGGGCACCGGCGGACGGTTGTCAGTGGCCGGGGATATAACTCGTCGTCTGCGGGGCCGATGCGTATGCCGCCGGGCTCGCCGACACGCCTGCCCCAGCACGGATCGACACCGCGGAGCGCCTCCACCATGAGCGATGCCAGCACCCCTGCCCAGCCCGGCCCCGACGACCCGCTCGCGCTCACCGAGCTCTTCGCGGGCGGCGGCGAGCCGTGGCTCCCGCTGCTGAAGCCGGTCGTCGAAGCGCACCCTGAAGCGGCCGATTTCATCGGCCCGGACCGCGGCCCGGGGGTCGTCCCCGTGCGGGAGCTGACCTTCCAGGCGCTCAAGCCCAACCCGCCGCACAAGTGGAAGGTCGTCGTCTTCGGCCAGAACCCCTATCCGCGCCCGGAGAGCGCGACGGGCATCGCCATGTTCGACAACACCTTCCACGACTGGAAGGACAGCCAGTTCGGCAGAGTCGTCAGCATCCGCTGCATCATCAAGGCCGCGGCGATGTGGAAGTACGGCATACCGAAGAAGACCCCGATCGCCGATGTGCGGGCGCTCCTGAAGGAACAGGACACCGTCCAGCCGCCGGAATGGTTCCAGGCCATGCTGACGCAGGGGGTCCTCCTGCTGAACGCGGCACTGACAGCCAGCAGCGACGGGGTGATGGCGACGGACCGGCACACCAAGTTCTGGCGTCCCGCCGTCGAGCGGATCGTCGAGGAGATCCTCAGGGCCAAGCAGAGCGCAGGCGAGGAGGACCGCTACGTCGTCTTCGCGTGGTGGGGCGCCCACGCGCGCAGCCTCAAGACCGTCGTGACCCGTCTCCAGAAGAAGTACCCGGGGGTGGAGGTCCGGCACATCGACCACCCCAACCCGGCGGCGCAGGGCGACATCTTCTGCGACGGCGAGCACTTCGGCACGGTCAACGCCGCGCTCGCGGCGATGGGCGCGGACGAGGTCGACTGGCTGCCCAGCAAGGGGTGGAACACGGCGGACGAGGGGGCCGAGGGCGCCGGCGAGGACGTCTCGGCGCGCATGGGCGCGTTCATCGCCTCGACCATGGAGCTGCACCAGCTCTATCTGGACCGGCTGGCGGGGGTCAAGGACGAGGGCCTCGTCCTGCCGCCCCTCACCGGAGTGTTCGACACCCCGCTGCTGGACTTCCAGGACGCCGTCAGCCCCGTCGTCTCCCTGCTGGCCGGCATCGGCCGGCACGCCGAGCGGTCGCGCGAGTTCGGCAAGAGACGTGCGGACGAGGCCCCGGGCGAGCTGTCCGCCGACGCGATCGCCGCGCTCCACCTCTACACCTGCGAGTCCGCGTTCTACCGCGAGATCAACGCCGTGCTGCGCTCCCCGGACCGGGCGAAGGCCGTCCCTTATCTCCCGTACCTGCGGCTGCTGTTCTCGGCGGTGTCGGAGCTCCCCGTCCACACGCAGCCGCTCTGGCGAGGGGTGTCGCTCGATCTGCGCGCGCAGTACCCGCTCGGCCGCACGGTGACCTGGTGGGGCGTGTCCTCGTGCACGTCCGAACGGTCCGTGGCCCGCGCCTTCCTCGGCAGTCGCGGCAGGCGGACGATGTTCGAGGTGACCCCCGCGCGGGCGGTGGGCATCCGCGACTACTCGGCCTTCACCGGCGAGGAGGAGTACATCCTCGCCCCGGGCACCCAGCTCCAGGTCACCGACGTCAGGACCGAGCGGGGCGGGCTGTGCACGGTGAAGCTGAGGGAACTGGCGGAACAGACCCTCGTCTCCTGACCCGGCCCCGGGGCTCGCGTCCCGGCACCCGGGTCCCGGGCTCCGGGACTGCCGGTTCACCCGTTCGGCTGTACGCGCACCGGTCGCGGCCCGGCGCCCGTGCCTCGGGACCCCGGGGCCGGGACCCGCGCGAGGGCCGAGGCGCTCAGACTGCCGGCGGGGCGGGGCCAGGGCGGAGCCGGGCCGGAACGAGGCCCGGATGACGGCAGGACGGCGGCGAGGCGAAGGGGGACACGTGAGGAAGCTGGAGGGGAGTGGGGGAAAACGGGCGAGTTTACCCACCCTGGCCGAGCGCCACACGTCCCGGCGCGGCTTTTTGTTCCTCTAAGCGGCTGAACTTTTGTTGATCTGTGGCCAGTTGTGGGTGGTGGGGGCCTACCCTTGACTGGGTGAACCTGTTGAAGTCCCGCGCGCCCCACGCCGAGGCTGCCATGCCCGGCACCCTGACCGACGAACTGCGTGCCGAGCTCATCGCCTTCCGCCGTGATCTGCACATGCACCCCGAGCTCGGCAACCAGGAGTTCCGCACCACCGCCGCCATCAAGGCACGGCTGGAGAAGGCGGGGCTGGAGCCCGAGGTACTGCCCGGCGGCACGGGGCTCATCTGTGACGTGGGGGAGTGGGACGGTGTGACGCCCATGCTGGCGTTGCGCGGGGACATCGACGCACTGCCGATCCCGGACACCAAGGCCGGGGTCAGCTACCGGTCCACCGTGCCAGACCGGGCGCACGCCTGCGGCCACGACGTCCACACCGTGTGTGTCCTGGGTGCCGGCCTCGTGCTCAGCGAGCTCGACCGTCAGGGTCTGCTGCCCCGTCCCGTGCGGCTGCTGTTCCAGCCCGCCGAGGAAGTGCTGCCCGGCGGGGCCGCCGACGCGGTCGCGGCCGGCGTGCTGGAAGGTGTCGGGCGGATCATCGGGGTGCACTGCGACCCCAAGGTCGACGTCGGGAAGATCGGTCTCCGGATCGGCCCCATCACCTCGGCCTGCGACCGGGTGGAGATCTCCCTCGACGGGCCCGGCGGACACACCGCCCGCCCCCACCTCACCACCGACCTGGTCACCGCGGCGGCCCGCGTCGCCACCGACGTGCCCGCGCTGCTCGCCCGGCGTGTGGACGCCCGGGCCGGGCTCGCGGTCACCTGGGGGCGGCTCCAGACGGGCCACGCGCCCAACGTCATCCCGCAGCACGCCGAGCTGTCCGGGACGGTCCGCTGCCTCGATCTGGAGAGCTGGCGCCAGGCACCCGACCTGGTGCACGCGGCGATCGACGAAGTGGCCGGAATGTACCGGGCCAAGACCGTGATCGACTACGTGCGGGGCGTGCCGCCCGTGGTGAACGAGGCCGAGACGATCGGCCTGCTCGACGCGGCGATGACCGTCCGCCGCGGATCGTATGCGATCGAGGACACCGAGCAGAGTCTCGGCGGCGAGGACTTCTCCTGGTACCTGGAGAAGATCCCCGGAGCCATGGCCAGGCTGGGTGTACGCCCGCTCGGGGACACGCGGGGCCTCGACCTGCACCGGGGCAACTTCGACGTCGACGAGGAAGCCATCACGGTCGGCGTGGAGCTGTTCACCGCCGCCGCCCTGCTGGACGCCTGACCAGTGCCGTTCCCGCGCGCGGCAGAGGCCCGGGAACCGCCGTCCGTCCGCCCGGAGCGGTGTCCGGCGGCGGCCCCGGGCCCACCTCCGGACCGCCCCCGGACCGCCCGGTTCCCGCGCCGCCGGCCGGGGTGCCGGCCGGCGGCGCGGCCCGATCCGTCAATGGCGCGTAAGGGCTCTGGACACCTTCTGTTCGCGACGATCCGATAACGGCTTCCGTACAGGTCCTTATCTGACATCTACGCGCGTTACGATCGCGGCGAAACCAGCGCCGGAAGAGGCGCTTCGGTCAGGTTTGAAGGAGCCTTCCCTTGCGCCGGATCACCAGGATTGCCACCGTGGGCGTCATGTCCGCGGCACTCGCGCTGAGCGTCAGCGCCTGTGGCGACTCGTCGTCGGACAGCGGTACGTCGTCCGACTCCAAGGCCGACAAGACGGCCATCGCCTACGACATCGGTGGCCGCGGCGACCAGTCGTTCAACGACGCCGCCTACGCCGGCCTCGCCCGTGCCGAGAAGGACCTCGGTGTCAAGGGCACCGAGGCCGAGCCCTCCGAGGGTGAGTCGGACGCGGACAAGGTCCAGCGGCTGACCTCGCTCGCCCGCGCCGGGAACAACCCGGTGATCGGTGTCGGCTTCGCCTACGCGCCCGCCATCAAGAAGGTCGCGCCGAAGTTCCCGAAGATCACCTTCGGCATCATCGACGACGCCTCGGTGACCGGCGACAACATCGCGAACATCGTCTTCAACGAGGAGCAGGGCTCCTACCTCGCGGGTGTCGCCGCCGCCAAGGTCACCAAGACCAAGACGGTCGGCTTCATCGGTGGCGTCGAGACCCCGCTGATCAAGAAGTTCCAGGCCGGCTTCGAGCAGGGCGTCAAGGACACCGACTCCTCGGTCAAGGTCGTCCCGCAGTACCTGACGCAGCCGCCGAACTTCGACGGCTTCTCCAAGCC
The DNA here is from genome assembly GCF_042902585.1 of Streptomyces argenteolus. GTDB lineage: Bacteria > Actinomycetota > Actinomycetes > Streptomycetales > Streptomycetaceae > Streptomyces > Streptomyces argenteolus. The sequence continues at coordinate 910,220 of NZ_JBIBEG010000001.1, read as the reverse complement.
CGACCTCGGCAAGGCCGCCGCCCAGGGCCAGCTCGACAAGGGCGCCGACGTGATCTACTCGGCGGCCGGTCTGGCCGGTTCCGGTGCCATCGAGGCCGTCTCCAAGGCCGGCAAGTGGAACATCGGCGTCGACTCCGACCAGTACAACCAGGCGGGTCTCGCCGACTACAAGGAGTCGATCCTCACCTCGGTCACCAAGGACGTCGAGGACTCGGTCTTCAACCTGATCAAGTCGGTCCAGGACGGCAAGCCGGAGTCCGGTGAGATCCGCTACGGCCTCGACAAGGACGGCGTCGGCCTGGCCATGTCCAACCCGGCCTTCACCAAGATGACCGACGTCATCGCCGCCGTGGACAAGGCGAAGCAGGAGATCATCGACGGCAAGATCACCGTCAAGACCGCCCCGTAACGGCTCCGGTCGTCAGGCTGGTTTCCCGTGGGCCCGGAGTGCGGACCGCCGCCGCTCCGGGCCCGTGGGGTGCTCATCGAAGAAGTTGTGCCCGTCGCAGTGCCCTGTTCGCACAGGCTCCTGACCCGGTGTCCGGGCCGTGCCGTGGTTCTACGCTTTACGATTCGGCAGCGCTACGCGTGTAGACAGCCCTCAGGCGCGATAACTTCACCCCGCCCCTCTGCCCCTGTGCCCCCGCTCCTGTCCGGCCAAGGAGAGTGCGTCATCAACGCGTCCAGCAGTCCCCCCGCCGTAGAACTGCACGGCATCACCAAGCGCTTCCCCGGCGTCGTGGCCAACCACGACATCGGCATCGCCGTACGCAAGGGAACGGTCCACGCCCTCGTCGGTGAGAACGGCGCCGGTAAGTCCACCCTGATGAAGATCCTCTACGGCATGCAGAAGCCGGACGAGGGCACCATCGCCGTGGACGGCGAGCAGGTCTCGTTCGGCAACCCCGGTGACGCCATCGCGCGCGGCATCGGCATGGTCCATCAGCACTTCATGCTCGCCGACAACTTCACCGTCCTGGAGAACGTCGTCCTCGGCGGCGAGAAGCTGCACGGCATCGGCTCGGCCGCGCGCAAGAAGATCAAGGAGATCTCCGACGCGTACGGCCTGGGGGTCCGGCCCGACGCCCTCGTCGAGGACCTCGGGGTCGCCGACCGCCAGCGCGTGGAGATCCTCAAGGTCCTCTACCGCGGCGCCCGCATCCTCATCCTCGACGAGCCGACCGCCGTGCTCGTCCCGCAGGAGGTGGACGCGCTCTTCGCGAACCTCCGCGAGCTCAAGGCCGAGGGCCTCACCGTCATCTTCATCTCCCACAAGCTCGGCGAGGTGCTCTCCGTCGCCGACGAGATCACCGTGATCCGCCGGGGCACGACGGTCGGCACCGCCGATCCCGCGCACACCACCACCAAGCAGCTCGCGGAGCTGATGGTCGGCAGCGAGCTCCCCTCCCCGGAGACCCGCGAGTCCACGGTGACGGACGTGCCGATGCTGCGCGTCGAGGGACTCTCCCTCAGCGTGACGGACCCGGACGGCGTCGTCCGCGACGTCCTGTCCGACGTCGGCTTCACCATCCACAAGGGCGAGGTCCTCGGCATCGCGGGCGTCGAGGGCAACGGGCAGACCGAGCTCATCGAGGCCCTCGTGGGCATGCGGAGCCCGGACAGCGGCGTCGTCACGCTGGACACCGACGACATCACGCGCACCCCGACGCGCAAGAGGCGTGAGGGAGGACTCGGCTACATCCCCGAGGACCGCCACCGCCACGGCGTGCTGCTGGACGCCCCGCTCTGGGAGAACCGGATCCTCGGCCACGTCACGGAGAAGCCCAACAGCAAGGGCTGGCTGCTCGACCCCAAGGCGGCACGCGCCGACACCGAGCGGATCGTGCGCGAGTACGACGTGCGCACCCCGGGCATCGAGGTCACGGCGGCCTCCCTCTCCGGCGGCAACCAGCAGAAGCTGATCGTCGGCCGTGAGATGAGCCATCAGCCGAAGCTCCTCATCGCCGCCCACCCCACCCGTGGCGTGGACGTCGGCGCGCAGGCGCAGATCTGGGACCAGATCCGCGAGGCGCGCCGCGAAGGGCTCGCCGTCCTGCTCATCTCGGCGGACCTGGACGAGCTCATCGGGCTCTCCGACACCCTGCGCGTCATGTACCGCGGCCGGCTGGTCGCGGACGCCGACCCCGCCACCATCACACCCGAGGAACTGGGCTCGGCCATGACCGGAGCCGCCGCAGGTCACCTCGAAGCAGCACCGGAGGACGAGGCCTGATGAAGAAATTCGACAAGGACCGGCTGATCCTGGGCTTCGCAGGCCCCGTACTCGCCCTGGTCGTCGCCTTCGCGCTCAGCACCGTGGTGCTGCTCATCTCCGACCGGGACCCGTTCGAGCTGTACCGGCTGCTGTTCGAGCAGGTGTCGTACAGCGATGTCCAGGTCCTGATCATCAACCAGGCCGGCACGTACTACCTCGCCGCGCTCGCGGTCGCGGTCGGCTTCCGGATGAACCTCTTCAACATCGGCGTCGACGGCCAGTACCGCCTCGCCGCGATGATGGCCGCCCTGGTCGGCGCCAGTGTCAGCCTGCCCGGGCCGCTCCAGATCGCGCTGATCGTCGTCGTCGCGATGCTGGTCGGTGCCTTCTGGGCGGGCATCGCGGGCATCCTGAAGACCACGCGCGGAGTGAGCGAGGTCGTCTCGACGATCATGCTCAACTCCATCTCGACCTCGCTGATCGCCTGGCTGATCCTGCCGCAGAACTTCGGTGACCAGGCGGCGGGCTCCAACAACCTGACGACCGGTGAGATCCCGGAAGCCGGATGGTTCCCCGGTGTCACCCTGAGCCCCGAGGCCGGTGACATCTACGGATTCACCTTCGTCGCCGCCGGCTGCGGCCTCGTCTACTGGTTCGCCCTCAACCGCACCCGGTTCGGCTTCGACCTGCGTGCCACGGGCGCCAGCGAGAGCGCCGCCCAGGCGTCCGGTGTGGACGCGAAGAAGATGATCCTGACCTCGATGCTGATCTCGGGTGCGATCGCCGGTCTCGTCGGCATGCCGACGCTGCTGGGCGACACGCACACCTACAGCCTCGACTTCCCGGTGGGCCTCGGCTTCACGGGCATCACCATCGCGCTGCTCGGCCGTAACCACCCGGTGGGCATCGCCCTCAGCGCGCTGCTGATCGCCTTCCTGGACAAGGCGTCGTCCCCGCTCGACCAGTTCGGCTTCGAGAAGGAGATCGCCACGATCATGCAGGGCCTGATCGTGATCTCGGTCGTCGTCAGCTACGAGCTCGTCCGGCGTTACGGGACCCGTCGCCAGCAGCAGAAGGTCGGCGAGGAACTCGCCGCCGGCCACGCCCTCACCACCGAGAAGGAGGCGGCCCTGTGAGTACCAGCAAAGTCTCCGCCGCACGCGTCGCCGCCCCGAAGGGCGGCGGACGGCGCAAGCTGTCCCTGCCCGTCGTCCTCCTGATCATCGCCGGTGCGCTCGCCCTCGTCTCGCTGGTGCGCCTCATCAGCGGCGCGGACGACGTGACCTCCGTGGGCCAGGTGAGCGGCGCCCTCGAACTCGCGGTGCCGATCGGACTCGCGGGCCTCGGCGGGCTCTGGGCCGAGCGGGCCGGTGTCGTCAACATCGGTCTCGAAGGCATGATGATCCTCGGCACCTGGTTCGGTGCCTGGGCCGGTTTCCAGTGGGGCCCCTGGGTGGGCGTCCTGTTCGGCATCCTCGGCGGCGCGCTGGGTGGTCTGCTGCACGCGGTCATCACCGTCACCTTCGGCGTGAACCACATCGTCTCCGGTGTGGCCATCAACATCCTCGCCGTGGGTGTCACCCGCTACCTCTCGAACTTCACCTTCGCCGAGGAGCCCGGCGGGTCCTCCAAGCAGTCACCGCGGCTCGAGGAGATCGACAAGATCACCATCCCGGGGCTGTCGGACTGGATGCAGGACCTGCAACAGCACCACTGGTTCTTCGTCTCCGACCTCGCCGGCATCATCGGCGGCCTGGTCACCGGACTCTCGCTGCTGACCGTCGTGGCCCTGCTGCTCATCCCCGTCACCTGGTGGGTGCTGTGGCGCACCGCCTTCGGCCTGCGGCTGCGTTCCTGCGGTGAGAGCCCCGTGGCGGCCGAGACCCTCGGTGTGAACGTCTACAAGTACAAGTACATCGCCGTGACGATCTCGGGCGGTCTGGCGGGACTCGGCGGCGCCTTCCTGGCCATCGTCGCCACCAGCATCTACCAGGAGGGCCAGACCGGCGGCCGGGGATACATCGGCCTCGCCGCGATGATCTTCGGCAACTGGATGCCCGGTGGCATGGCGCTGGGCGCGGGGCTCTTCGGCTTCACCGACAGCCTCAAGCTCCGCGGCGGTGCCGAGAACGTCCACGCGATGCTGCTGCTCCTGGCGATCCTCCTGGTGATCGTCGTCTTCTGGCAGCTGTACCGGAAGAAGTACCTGCCCGCGCTGATCTCGGCGGTCGTCTCCGGTGCGCTGTTCACCTGGTACGCCCTCACCGACCAGGTCCCGAGCCAGTTCGTCGACGCGGCTCCGTACGTCACGACGCTGCTGGTGCTCGCCCTGTCCGCGCAACGGCTGCGCATGCCGAAGGCGGACGGTGTGCCGTACCGCAAGGGCGAGGGCAAGTGACGGCACCCGTGCCCGTCGACTGGGAAGCGCTGCGCGAGGCGGCCCGGGACGCGATGTCCCGGGCGTACGCCCCGTACTCGGGCTATCCGGTCGGCGTGGCCGCCCTCGTCGACGACGGTCGCACCATCACCGGATGCAACGTCGAGAACGCCTCGTACGGCATCGGCCTGTGCGCCGAGTGCGGGCTCGTCTCCCAGCTGGCTGTCACGGGCGGCGGCCGGCTGACCCACTTCACCTGCGTGGACGGCACCGGTTCGGTGCTCGTGCCGTGCGGGCGGTGCAGGCAGCTGCTGTACGAGTTCGGCGGGCCCGGCCTCATCCTGGAGACCCCCGACGGTCTCCGTACGCTCGACGAGATGCTGCCGCAGGCCTTCGGGCCGCAGCACCTGGGCTGACGACAGCCTCCGGGACGGGTCCGCCGGCCCGTCCCGGACGGCCTGGCGGACCCTTCACTCTCTATGCGCGTAGAGTCAGTCAGACTCTCGCCCACCCCTCCGGCCGGAAGGACTCCCCTCCCATGGACGCCATCTCCGTCATCCGCACCAAGCGGGACCGAGGCGAGCTCAGCCCTGAGCAGATCGACTGGGTCATCGACGCGTACACCCGCGGCGAGGTCGCCGACGAGCAGATGTCCGCGCTGGCCATGGCCATCCTGCTGAACGGCATGAACCGCACCGAGATCGCCCGCTGGACCGCCGCGATGATCGCCTCCGGAGAGCGGATGGACTTCGGCGCGCTCTCGCGTCCCACCACCGACAAGCACTCCACCGGTGGCGTCGGCGACAAGATCACCCTGCCGCTCGCCCCGCTGGTCGCCGCCTGTGGCGCCGCCGTGCCGCAGCTCAGCGGCCGGGGCCTCGGCCACACCGGTGGCACCCTCGACAAGCTGGAGTCCATCCCCGGCTGGCGGGCCCACCTCTCCAACGCCGAGATGCTCGACGTGCTGGACACCACCGGTGCCGTGATCTGCGCGGCCGGCGACGGCCTCGCACCCGCCGACAAGAAGCTCTACGCGCTGCGCGACGTCACGGGAACCGTCGAGGCCATCCCGCTCATCGCCAGCTCGATCATGTCCAAGAAGATCGCCGAGGGTACCGGCGCGCTCGTCCTGGACGTCAAGGTCGGCTCCGGCGCCTTCATGAAGACCATCGAGGACGCCCGCGAACTGGCCTCCACCATGGTCGCGCTGGGCACCGACAGCGGCGTACGGACCGTGGCGCTGCTCACCGACATGGCGACCCCGCTCGGCCTCACCGCGGGCAACGCCCTGGAGGTGCGCGAGTCCGTCGAGGTCCTCGCCGGGGGCGGCCCGAAGGACGTCATCGACCTGACCCTCGCCCTCGCCCGCGAGATGCTCGACGCAGCCGGACTCAAGGACGCCGACCCGGAGAAGGCCCTGGCCGACGGCTCCGCGATGGACGTGTGGCGCCGGATGATCTCCGCCCAGGGCGGCGACCCGGACGCCGAACTCCCCGTCGCCCGCGAGCAGCACGTCATCAGCGCCCCGTCCTCGGGCGTGCTGACGCGCCTCGACGCGTACGACGTCGGCGTCGCCGCCTGGCGCCTCGGTGCGGGCCGCGCCCGCAAGGAGGACCCGGTGCAGGCCGGCGCGGGCATCGAACTGCACGCCAAGCCGGGCGACACGGTGACCGAGGGCCAGCCGCTGCTGACCCTGCACACGGACACCCCCGAGAAGTTCGAGTACGCCCTGAAAGCGCTGCCCGGCTCGTACGACATCGCCCCCGCAGGCACCCCCTTCACCGCCACGCCGGTCGTACGGGAACGTATCGCCTGACCTGCGGCTTTCCCTTTTGGGTGAACGGGGCCGGTGGACCACCACCGGTCCCGTTCGGCATGCTGTTATCGGTGACGCACCGATAAGAGGAGACCGCCATGAGCGCACTCCCCGTCGATCCCGGGCCGGGCCACGGCCAGGACTGGGACGACCTCGTCCGGATCTGGGAGGAGACGGACGCACCCGAGGGCTGCAAGGTGGAGATCATCGAGGGGATCGTCACCGTGTCGCCACCGCCGTCCAAGGACCACAACACCACAGCGGCGCTGCTTCAGCGCAGGCTCTACACCGTCATCCCGGAGGACTGGGAGATCTACCGGACGCTCGGCGTCTCCGTGCCCGGACGGGCCGGGCTGTACATCCCCGATCTCGTCGTCCTTCCCCGGGCGATCGCGTCCGGGCCCGGCAATCGCGTACCGGCTGAGGAGGTCCGGCTCGTCGTGGAGATCACCTCACCGGCCAACGCCAATCACGACCGCATCGGCAAGGCGCACGGGTACGCGAAGGCCGGCATCGAGCTGTTCCTGCTGCTCGACCCGTGGCACACCGGGCGCCCGACCGCGACCCTGTACGGAGAGCCGAGCGACGGCACCTACCGGGTTCTGGAAGCGGTCGAGTACGGCGAGACTCTGACGCTGCCGAAGCCGTTCGGGCTGGACCTGGACACGGGGATCTTCCCGGTGAGCTGAGGCGCACGTGCGCGCGAGCCGATGAGTTTCGGGCCTCCCGCCGGTCTCCCTGGTGTGGATGCCCTGACCCCGAACGCCCTCGTCCTCACCGGCCGCGTCACCCGCGCCGATGTGCCGGGCCTCTGTGCCGAGCTGGAGGCGCTGCTGAGCGGCGCCCCGGCTGTGGCTGTCGTGGACTGCGACGTGGGCGGTGTCGTGCACCCGGACCTGACCCTGGTCGAGGCGATCGCCCGGCTGGGGCTCGTCGCCCGCAGGGCCGGAGGCGTCGAGCTGCGGCTGCGTAACGTCCCGGACGAACTCGGGGCCCTGCTCGACCTGGTGGGTCTGACCGATGTGGTGCGCAACGTCCGGCCGGTCACGGAGTGATCCGCGCTCAGCGGGCCGTGGCGTGATCGCGTACGACCGTGGTGCAGATGTACTGCCTGTCGGGTGGGGCCTGGTAACCCTCCGGGACCTTCGCGAGCGACGCGACGGCGCTCGGCGAGCCCGAGGGCGAGGGTGCCGCCGTCGGGCACGAGCCCTCCGGCTGCGGGCCCGGTTCGGGGTTGTCGGCCGGGACGGCGGAGGCGGGTCCCGGGCCCGCCGTGGCGGACGGTTCGCCCAGCCACAGCGTGACCCCCCAGCCGCACGCCACCAGGAGGGCCCAGGTGATCACCAGGGGACGCGCCGGTCTCACGCGTCGGCCTCCAGGTGGTCCGGGAGCCCGAACAGCGGGAACCAGCGCTGGGTGTCCAGGAAGCAGTGCATCCCCGTGATGGAACCGTCCGAGATGTCGATGACCTGTAGCGCCCACGGGACGAAGCCCGGCCCGTCCGGATTCGGCTTGTAGTGGGCGAAGGCCGGGGTTCCGTTGGCCTCCGTCGCCACCAGCCGGGAGCCCGCGCAGCTCGCACCGATGGTGAGCATGAAGCCCGCGATGTCGTCGTGTCCCTGGAGCCAGAGGTCGAACGGCGGCATGGTCATCACCGCGTCCTCGTGGAGCAACGCCGTCAGCGCCGCCATGTCGTACCCCTCGAAGGCCGCCACGTAGCGGTCCAGCAGCTTGCGCTGCTCCTCGTCCAGGGGATTCGCGGTGTCCGGGGCGGTGCTGTCCGTGTCCGCCAGGGTGGCCCTGGCCCGCTGCAGAGCACTGTTGACCGAGGCCACCGACGTGTCCAGCAGCTCGGCGACCTCGCTCGCCTTCCACGCCAGAACCTCGCGCAGGATCAGCACCACACGCTGCTTGGGCGGCAGGTGCTGGAGGGCGGCCACGAACGCCAGGCGCACCGACTCACGCGCCACCGCGGCCTCCGCCGGGTCCGCCACCGACGGCAGGATCCGGCCGTCGGGCATCGGCTCCAGCCAGGTGTTCTCCGGGAGGGGGTTCAGCGCCGCCTGGGCGAGCGGGGTCGGACCGGTCAGATCCACGGGTCTGGCCCGCTTGTTGCCCGCGTTCAGCATGTCGAGGCAGACGTTCGTGGCGATCCTGTACAGCCAGGAGCGCAGCGAGGAACGGCCCTCGAACTTCTCGAAGTTGCGCCAGGCACGCACCAGCGTCTCCTGGACCGCGTCCTCCGCCTCGAAGGCCGAGCCGAGCATCCGGTAGCAGTAACCGGTCAGCTCGACCCGGTGTCCCTCGAGGCGGGTGTCGACATCCGCCGCCGCTGTCAGATCACTCATCGCTTCACCCCTGTTGCGCTGTGACACCGCTCACTCAGCACTGTGGAAGCTACCGCAGGGCACTGACAACCGGGGTGGGAAGCGTGGAAACCGCTGCTCAGGTGCCGGGCTTGCGTCCGTAGACGAAGACGTCGTCGCCGTTCTTCAACAGGTTCCAGTATGACTTCGCGTCCGCGGGGCGCATGTTGACGCAGCCTGCCGAGCCCGGGTTGTTGTACATGGACTTGGTGACGGAGTGGAACGCCTGCCCGCCGTCGAAGAACTGGGCGTACGGCATGGACACGTCGTAGAGCGTCGACCAGTGGTCGATGTTGCGCCAGTAGATCTTCTTGGAGCCCGTCCGCGTCTCGGCACCGTTGCGCCCCGTGCGTACCGGGACCGGGCCGAACTTCAGCTTGGAGCCGTCCTGGATCCAGCTCAGCTGCCGGGTCAGGTCCACGCACGCGATGCGGCCCTTGTTGGTGGGGCAGTTCTTCCCGGCGTTGGGGGTCTTGCCGGCCGCCTTCTGGGCGGTGATCGTCTTCATCGTGCGCCACGTGACCGGTCCGGCGTACCCGATGGCGGGGGTGATGCCCTTCGCCACCTGGAAGGAGCGGATGGCCTTGCAGTCGGCCACCGACTGCTTGCCGTCGGCCGTCCGGCCCAGCCACTTCTCCACCTGCTTCTGGTACGGCCCCTTGGCCGCCGTGCAGGACGCCGCCTGGGCGGCCGTCCCGGTGCCCAGGACCAGGGCCGGTGCGGCCACCAGTCCGGCGACCGACAGGACGGCACCGCGCCGCACCTGTATGCCGGACATCTTCCCCATGATTCTCATGTACGCCTGCTCCCCTTCGCGTTCGCCCAGCGGTGTGTCTCCGCTTGTTGGACGTGCGTCGGGGAGCCGTGGTTGTGCCGGGAAGGTCTCAGTTGTGCACCGGTGCCGGGGAGGCGGCCCGGAGCCGCTCGGTCCTGGCCGCCCGGCTGCCGAACAGGGTGATCGACAGGACGCCGAGGACCGCGAGGACGCCCAGCGCGACCGTGCCGGCCCAGCCTCCGGTGTGGAAGGCGACGGCGCCGAGCGTGCCGCCCGCGCTGGAGCCCAGGTAGTAGGCGGACTGGTACAGCGCCGACGCCTGGGCGCGCCCCGACGTCGCCGTACGGCTCACCGAGGACGAGGCGACCGCGTGGCCCGCGAAGAAACCGGCCGTGATCAGGACGAGCCCGGCCAGGACGGCGGCCAGCTGTTCGGCCAGGGAGAGCAGCAGACCCGCGGCGGTCGTGGAGACGGCGAGGTACAGCGCGCCCCGGCGCCCCAGCCGCCCGACCAGCCGGCCCGCGGCGGCGGAGGAGAGCGTGCCGACGAGGTAGACCAGGAAGATCGAGCCGACGACGCCCTGCGGGAGGCTGAAGGGCTCCTCGACGAGCCGGTAGCCGATGACGGTGTAGACCGCGCCGAAGACCGTCATGAACAGTGCGCCGATCGCGTACAGCCGGCGCAGCAGCGGGTCGGAGAGGTGACCGGTGACGGTCCTCGCGAGGGCCTTCGGGTTGAGCGTGGCAGGGGTGAAGAACCGGGCCTTGGGGATCATGAGGCGGAAGACCACCGCGCAGGTCACCGCGAGCAGCCCGATCGCGCCCAGTGCCACACGCCAGCCCCACAGCTGGGCGATCCAGCCCGCCAGGATGCGACCGCTCATGCCCCCGATGCTGTTGCCCGCCACGAACAGGCCGATGGCGGCCACCAGTGCCTTGGGCCGCACCTCCTCCGCCAGGTACGCCATCGCCGAGGCGGGCAGTCCGGCCAGGGCCGCGCCCTGGACGGCGCGCAGCGCGATCAGCCAGCCGAGCGACGGGGCGAAGGGGACGAGCAGCCCGATCACCACGGCGACCGCCAGGGAGGCCGTCATCATCTGGCGCCGGCCGAAGCGCTCCGAGAGGGCGCTCAGCGGCAGGACGCACAGCGCCAGCGCACCGGTGGCCGCGGAAACCGTCCAGCTCGCCTGCCCGGCCGTGGCGCCGAAGGAGGCGGAGACGGCGGGCAGCAGGGCCTGGGTGGAGTAGAGGAGGGCGAAGGTCGCGATCCCCGCGGCGAAGAGGGCGAAACTCATCCGGCGGTAGCCGGGACCACCGGGGGTGAGGCGGTCCCGGAGGGGCGGGGTGGCGACGGCGGCGGATGACGGAACGGCGGCGTCCAGCACGATGGTGGACGCCCCGGTACTGGCAGGAGGCATGGGTCGAACGTAGACCGCACGGTTTCATGCGTCCAATGCATGAAACGCCGATAATCGTTCCCATGGTGCATCAATACAGCTCACAGCCCCGGCTGTCACCGAGCAGTTACGAAGAAGACATCCGGGCCGTGCTCGCCCCCCGCCTCGCGTACTTCGAGGCGGTGGCCCGCCACGAGCACGTCACCCGCGCCGCGCAGGAGCTCGGCGTCCCCCAGTCGACGCTGTCGCGGGCCATGGTGAGGCTGGAACAGGACCTGGGGGTCGCCCTGTTCGCCCGCCGGGGCCGCACCGTCTCGCTCACCCCCGCGGGCCGCACCTTCCTCGGCTCCGCCGAACGCGCCCTGGCGGAGGTGGAGAAGGCCGCCGACTCGGTGCGGGCGGACGCCGACCCCACGGCGGGCAAGGTGGCCTTCGGCTTCCTGCACACCATGGGCTCCGAGACCGTGCCCGCCCTGATCCGCGCCTTCCGGGTGGACCACCCCCGCGTCCGCTTCCAGCTCGTGCAGAACTACGGCGAGGCCATGCTCGAGCGCCTGCGGGCCGGCGACCTCGACCTCTGCCTCACCTCGCCCGTGCCCGACGCCCCCGACCTCGTCGCCCGGCGGCTGGACGAGCAGCGGCTGCGCCTGGTCGTCCCCGACGACCACCGCCTCGCCGGCCGTCGGCGCGTCCGCCTGGCCGAGGCCGCCGACGAAACCTTCGTCACCCTCGAACCCGGTTACGGGCTGCGGCGGATCACCGACGACCTGTGTGCCGAGGCCGGGTTCACCCCGCGCGTGGCCTTCGAGGGCGAGGAGGCGGAGACCCTGCGCGGCCTGGTCGCCGCCGGGCTCGGGGTGGCCCTGCTGCCGCCGCCCGCCGTCGCCCGGCCCGGTGTGGTCGAGCTGACGGTCACGGCTCCGCGCGCGGCCCGGGAGATCGGGGTGGCCTGGCTGGACGGCCACCCCGACACGCCGCCGGTGGCCGCCTTCAAGCGCTTCCTGCTTTCCCGCCGGGGGAGCCTGCTGCCGGACTGATCCCGGCGTCCGTCCCGACGCCCGTCCCAGCGCCGGGACGGGCGCCCCGGTGCCTCCCGCGGCCCCTTGGTGCGGGTTCCGCGGGCGCCCCTCAGTGCCGCAGCGAGCGCCCGAAGCCCGCCGCCAGCGGCATCCGCAGCCCCAGCGGCGGGGGAGCGGCGAACGCGTCCGCGACCGGGCGGGCGTACGACCGCGCGAACAGTGAGCCCCCTATGAAGTCCGCTGCCAGCGCGACGACTTCGGCGCGGTGCTGACGCAGGGCGTGCCCGTCCGAGTGCACCTCGAAGCGGCAGGTGTCGCGGTTGGACTTCTTCGCCCGCTCCGCCAGCCGGTAGGAGAGCTCCGGATCGGTGCGCGCGTCGTTCGTGCCGTGCACGATCAGCACCCGGCGTCCGGCCAGCTGCTTCACCGGCTCGGGTTCCGCACCCTCCGGCAGCCAGGGGGCCATCGCCAGCACGGAGTTGACGGCGGGGTGTCCCGCGCCGCGCAGGGCCGCCCTGCCGCCCATGCCGTGCCCGGCGAGGCAGACGGGGATGTCGCCGTAGCGGCGGACGACCTCGTCGGCGGCCCACAGGGCGTCGGCCGCCGGATCGGCGCCGTCGTTCCAGCCCCGGGTGCGGTAGCGCACCACGTGCACCGCGAGCCCGTCGGCCCGGCCCGTGCGGGCCAGGGTCCGGGCGAACGGCAGCTGCGCCGCGTACGAAAGGGTGGAAGGACGGCGCCGGGAGTCGGTCTCGCCGTCGGGGAGCAGCAGGACCACGCCGCTGACCTCGGTTGCTGCTCCGGCCGTGAGGACGGCCCGTCCCAGCCTGGCGGCAGGCAGGGGAAGTACGCGCTGTGCCATGACAGAACAGTGTCAGAAGGGCAGGTGTATTCCATCTGGCTTCGCGGTCACTGTTACGCATCGGCGCTCGGTGTTCTACGCGCGTAGGCGCTACAGTGCCCAGATGACGAGCCAGAGCCCGGATGTCCCCGGTCCCGACCAGATCCGCCGCGCACCCAAGGTGCTGCTCCACGACCATCTCGACGGCGGCCTGCGCCCCGGCACCATCGTCGAGCTGGCCCTCGCGCAGGGTTACGAGGCCCTGCCCGAGACCGAACCCGACAAGCTGGGCGTCTGGTTCCGCGAGGCGGCCGACTCCGGCTCCCTGGAGCGCTACCTGGAGACCTTCGCGCACACCTGCGCCGTCATGCAGACCCGCGACGCGCTGTTCCGGGTGGCCGCCGAGTGCGCCGAGGACCTCGCCGAGGACGGCGTCGTCTACGCCGAGGTGCGGTACGCGCCCGAGCAGCACCTCACCGCCGGCCTGTCCCTCGAAGAGGTGGTGGAGGCGGTCAACGACGGTTTCCGCGAGGGCGAGCACCGGGCGCGGGCCAACGGCCACCGCATCCGGGTCGGCGCCCTGCTCACCGCGATGCGGCACGCCGCCCGCGCCCTGGAGATCGCCGAACTCGCCAACCGCTACCGCGACCTGGGTGTGGTGGGCTTCGACATCGCGGGCGCCGAGGCGGGCTTCCCGCCCACCCGGCACCTCGACGCGTTCGAGTACCTCAAGCGCGAGAACAACCACTTCACCATCCACGCGGGCGAGGCCTTCGGCCTCCCGTCGATCTGGCAGGCCCTCCAGTGGTGCGGCGCGGACCGGCTCGGCCACGGTGTGCGCATCATCGACGACATCGAGATCGCCGACGACGGCAGCGTGACCCTCGGCCGCCTCGCCTCCTACGTGCGCGACAAGCGCATCCCGCTGGAGCTCTGCCCGACGTCCAACCTCCAGACGGGCGCCGCGGCCTCGTACGCCGAGCACCCCATCGGGCTCCTGCGAAAGCTGCACTTCCGGGTCACCGTGAACACGGACAACCGGCTGATGAGCGGTACGAGCATGAGCCGGGAATTCGAGCGGCTGACCGAGACATTCGGATACACACTCGACGACATGCAGTGGTTCACCGTCAATGCGATGAAATCAGCATTCATTCCTTTCGATGAACGTCTGGCGATGATCAATGACGTCGTGAAGCCCGGATATGCGGAACTGAAATCCGAGTGGCTCTTCCGTCAGACCGCCGCGACCAGCGGTTCTTCCTTCGCGGCGGGCTGAGGAATTGCGCACGGGAGCGGCCGGGAATCTCGAATCCCGGCCGTTTTCCGTGTTCCGGCATGTTTGCGGCGGGAGTGCTTCGCTGACTACGTTGCAGAGCCGCTCACATCCCCTTCCCCAAGGATGAATGTCACATGAAGCAGTCTGCTGTCAGGACCCTCGGTGTCGCCGCTCTCGGTGCCGCTTTCGCCGCCGCCGGCGCGGGCAGCGCCTCCGCCGTCGCCGTGCCCGTCGACGCCGCGGCTGCCGCACTGCCCGCCGGTGTCGCCCTCGACTCCGTGACGGACGCGCTGCCCGCCGTGCAGCAGGCCGCCGGCAACCTGCTCGACCAGCAGCAGCGCGGCAGCAGCGACCTCTCGGCCCCCGGCACGAACCTGCTCGGCGGCCTCCCCGCCGGCGGGCTGACCGGTGTCCTGCCGATCGGCGGCTGAATCACACCCGCACACGCCTGTGGGGCGCACACCCGGCGAGGGTGTGCGCCCCACAGCTGTTCCCGGGGGGTGCCGCGGTCACCAGGCCGTCGCGGCCGGGGACTTCTCCGAGGGCAGCAGGACCCACAGCGCCAGGTAGAGCAGGAACTGCGGGCCGGGCAGCAGGCACGACACCAGGAAGATGACACGCATCGTCGTTGCCGAGGTGCCGAAGCGCCGTGCCAGCGCCGCGCACACTCCACCGATCATGCGTCCCTCGACGGGGCGGACAAGTGCGGCCATGGTGGGCTCCTTCGCGAACCGTTTCGGGGAGCGGTTCCGTCGCGCTCCCGGTACCTCCATAGTCGCTCCGCGAAGGGGGACAAAGCATCGCTCTACGGGGCGACGCCGACCCTGGTAATCGTCGGGGGCGACCCCTGAGGGGCTTCGCTCCGGAACGTACGGAGCCCGTTCCCGATGCGGGACAGGTCACCGGCCCCGGCCCGGTTGCCCCGGCGCAGCCGGGCCCTGGACAGCGGGACCACCAGCAGATGCGCCAGCGCGACCCCGGCGGTGTTCAGCAGCAGCGAGTCGACGTCGACGACCTGGCCCGGTACGCCCGTCTGCGCGAGCTCGATGGCCATGGAGATCAGCGCGCCCGCCGCGACCGTACGGGCCAGCGATGCCCACGGGGAGACCCTCAGCCGGCCGCCCGCCATCGGCAGCAGTATGCCCAGCGGAGCCAGCAGCAGGAGCCCCTCGCCGATACGGCGGGCGGCCTCGGCCGGAGCCAGGGCCAGATCCGCCCTGATCCCGGCGAACGGCCGGAGGTTTGCCGCAGTCGTCCAGGGCACGTCCAGCGGGCGCAGGGTCAGCCAGCCGACGAACAGCAGATGCGCGAGGAGGAGGGCGAGCCCCGCCGCGCGGAAGCGGATGACGGCCGGGCCGTCCGAACTGTGGCGCACGTCCACCAAGACGCCACGACCGGCAGGATCGGTTCCGTCCGGTTCCCCGAAGGCCGTGTGACGGGCGGCACGGGCCCGGGAGCGGCGGGCCACGGGCGTCAGGACAGCTCGACCGCACCCAGCGTGGGCACGTCACCCGGCCGGTTCTTCGTCTCCGTCGTGCACAGATAGCCCCGCGGCGCGTAGTCGCCCGGTCCGCCGAGCAGCACCGCTCCACCCGCACCGAGGGCGTCACTCTCCGCGTACGAGCACACCACCTGCGCCAGCGCCTCCGCCGGCAGGTCCTCCGGCTGCTCGCCGAGGCGCAGCGTGTCCTCGGGGTCCCCCTGCCGGGGGCCCGACACCCGCAGGCCCGCCGGAACGACGGTCGAGAAACCGGCGCGCCGTTCCCCGGCGGACGGCTCCTGCTGGAGCTCGCCCAGCAGCGCCTGCGCGACCACGACGCGGCCGGAACGGGACGGGTCCAGCCCGACGGTGCGGTTCACGGTCACCAGCTGCGAGGCGCAGACCAGATAGATCCGGACGGAGACGCTCTCCGGCGGTGGCGCGGTCGTCCCCGCCGACGCCGTCCTGCACGGCATCCGGGACGGCGCGGCCCCCGCGTCGACCGGCACGGATGTGCTCCTGATCCCGCAGCCGCCGGCCAGCGCCGCCCCCGCCACGACGGCCGCCAGCACGACGGCCGCCCGGCGGTGGCCGCGGCGCGCCGGGCCCCTGCTCGGCGCGCCGTGCGCCCGCTCACTGCGCATCACTTCGCGTCGCCCTTCTCGTCCGGGTCCGGGCCCTCGTGGCCCGGGGTGCCGGTCAGGCTGTCCGCGTCGCGGGGAAGCCGCAGCACGAACACGGCGCCTTCGCCGTCCGGCAGGTTCGAGGCCGTGATGTCACCGCCGTGGATGTGCGCGTTCTCCACCGCGATGGACAGGCCGAGGCCGCTGCCCTCGGAACGCGGCCGGGAGGCACTCGCCTTGTAGAACCGGTCGAAGACGTGCGGCAGGACCTCCTCGGGGATGCCCGGACCGTGGTCACGCACCTCGATGACCAGCTCGTCCTCGTCGGTCCGCACGGACACCCGCACCGGCGAGCCCCCGTGCTTGAGGGCGTTGCCGATCAGGTTCGCCAGGATGACGTCGAGCCGCCGCGGGTCGAGCCGCACCATGATGCCGCGCTCCGCGTCGAGGTCCACCGCGTCCAGCCAGGCGCGGGCGTCGATGCAGGCGGTGACCTGGTCGGCGACGTCCACGGTGTCCAGGACCAGTCGTGCCGTACCCGCGTCGAAGCGGGTGACCTCCATGAGGTTCTCGACCAGGTCGTTCAGCCGCCGCGTCTCGCTCACCACCAGGTGCACCGCGGGCGCGATCATCGGGTCCAGACTGTCGGCCTCGTCCTCCAGCACCTCGGCGACCGCGGTGATCGCCGTCAGCGGGGTCCGCAGCTCGTGCGACATGTCGGCGACGAACCTGCGGCTCGACTCCTCCCGCGCGCTCATGTCCGCGACCTTCTTCTCCAGGGAGCTCGCGGCCTTGTTGAACGTGTGGGAGAGCTCGGCCAGCTCGTCGGTGCCCGAGACCACGAGGCGCGTGTCCAGCTTCCCCTCACCGAGCTTGCGGGCCGCGTCGCCGAGCCGCTGCACCGGCCGCAGCACGGTCGTCGCCGCCGCCTGGGCGAGCAGCGCCGAGCCGACGAGGGCCAGCGCGGTGGCGATCCCCAGCGACCAGGCCAGCGAGCTGAGGTCCTCGCGCTCCTGGTCGAGCGACTTCAGCATGTAACCGGAGGGGCCGCCACCGATGATCTTCGTCCCGGCCACCAGGTAGGGCGTGCCGCCGATCGTCGTCCGCTGCCAGAACAGGTGGTACTCATGGGTGTTGCTCGACGTCAGCGGCTGCTTCTTGTCGACCTGTTCCTGCAACGACGCGGGCACATCGACCTTGGTGAAGTAGTCGATGTCGGAGGACCCGGTCACCGGCCTGCCGTCGGAGGTGCCGACCAGCAGCACGTGATAGCCGGGACCGCTGCTCGCCATCTGCTCGGCGGTGTCCCGCAGTTCCACCGCAGTGGGCTGGAGCGGCAGCGAGGCCGCCCGGTTCTGCATCTGGCGGCGGAAGTCGCCGAGCGCCGCGTCCTGCGTACGCGTCAGGACCGCCTCACGGTTCAGCCAGTACGCGATGCCCGACGCGGACACCGCGGCCGTCAGCGCCACCAGCGCGAACACGATCAGCAGCCGCAGCCGCAGACTGGTCCAGCGAAGACCCGCGAGTACGGAACGCTTCGCGGACACGGTCACTGAGGCGAATCCAGCCGGTAGCCGACACCCCGCACGGTACGGATCAGGGTCGGGGAGGACGGCACGTCCTCCACCTTCGCCCGCAGCCGCTGCACGCAGGCGTCCACCAGCCGCGAGTCACCGAGGTAGTCGTGCTCCCACACGAGCCGCAGCAACTGCTGCCGGGACAGGGCCTGTCCGGGCCTGCGGCTCAGTTCGAGCAGGAGGCGCAGCTCGGTGGGTGTGAGCTGCAGATCCTCCCCGTTCTTGGTGACGGTCATCGCGGAGCGGTCGATGACGACGCTCCCGAAGGTCGCGGAGTCGGTGGACTCCCTCTCACCCCGGCGCAGCACCGCACGGATGCGCGCGTCGAGCACGCGGCCCTGCACGGGCTTCACCACGTAGTCGTCCGCGCCGGACTCCAGTCCCACCACGACGTCGATGTCGTCGCTGCGCGCGGTCAGCAGAATGATCGGCAGCTGGTCGGTACGCCGGATACGCCGGCACACCTCGAAACCGTCGATCCCGGGCAGCATCACGTCCAGTACGACCAGGTCCGGCCGCTGCTCCCGGAGCAGCTCCAGGCCGTCCTCTCCCGTCGCCGCGGTGGCCACACGGTGGCCCTGGCGTGACAGCGAGAGTTCGAGGGCCGTGCGGATGGCGTCATCGTCCTCGATCAGCAACAGGAAAGGCACGGGGGTCATTCTGGCCCATGGTGGTGTCACGTTTCGACAATCCCCCCCACCTGATCCACCGGCGGTACGGGCCGACATGCCCTGTGACAGCCCTGTGACAGTCGGGGGACAGCGCCATGAAACTGCCCCGGCAAGCTCATTGGCACACGGAACGAACGGACTCCACCGATGGGGGGCGCCAGATGAACGCACTGCACAGCACCACCTCAAGCGCAGTAGTCTCGCGCCTTCACGACATCGGACGGAGCCCGGAGAAGTCCGGCGCCGGAGTACGGGGGTGCGTTCGTGGCGCCGGGCGTCAGCACGCGTCGTACCTGACGATGGTTGACGCGAACACGGGGGAAAACGGGGGGAACGCGTACGGGGAGGGCTCGGGGGAGCGGACGGTCCCGGCACGGACGGAGGACGCCGAAGCGGCGTTCACCGCCTATGTCCAGGAGCGCCGTGCCTCCCTGTACGCGACCGCCTACCACCTGACCGGCGACCGGTTCGAGGCCGAGGACCTGCTGCAGAGCGCCCTCTTCTCGACGTACCGGGCGTGGGACAGGATCAGTGACAAGGCCGCGGTCGGCGGATATCTCCGCCGGACCATGACCAACCTGCACATCAGCGCATGGCGCAGGCGCAAGCTGAACGAATACCCGACCGAGGAGCTGCCGGAGACGGTGGGCGACACGGACGCGATGCGGGGCACGGAGCTGCGGGCGGTGCTCTGGCAGGCGCTCGCGCGGCTGCCGGAACTCCAGCGCACGATGCTGGTCCTGCGCTACTACGAG
This sequence comes from Streptomyces argenteolus, assembly GCF_042902585.1. Classification (GTDB taxonomy): domain Bacteria; phylum Actinomycetota; class Actinomycetes; order Streptomycetales; family Streptomycetaceae; genus Streptomyces; species Streptomyces argenteolus. The sequence continues at coordinate 891,030 of NZ_JBIBEG010000001.1, read as the reverse complement.
GGCCGCACGGACCCGGAGATCGCGTCCATCCTCGACATCAGTGTCGGCACGGTGAAGTCGAGCATCTGGCGGTCCCTGCGCCGGCTGCGCGAGGACGAGGTCCTCAGCTTCGGCCGTGACGAGCAGGAGTCCTTCGGCGAGCTGGTGGCCTGAGGCCTACGGGGGACACGGGGACACGGGGGAACACGGGGGAAGGCCACGGCTTCGGGGGAGACCGCGGTACGGGGTGACACGCAGCGGGGGCGGACAGGCCGGGGGGTCCTGTCCGCCCCCGCTCGCCGTGCTCCCGGCGGGACCGCGCGGCCCGGGGGCCGGCGGTGGCCGGGGGGTCGTCCCCGCGGGCGTACGGTCACCGCGCTCCCGTGGAGCGGCGGCCGGGACGCGACCGGCTGCGGCGGGCCGTACGGGTCAGCCGGCCACGCGGCTGCGCTGGGCCCGGCAGCGGCCCGCCGCTGCGTCGGCCAGCCGCCCCAGGGCCTCCTGGCGGGCACAGGGGTAAGCGCCCAGCGCGGCCTGCCGGGCCACGATGGCCCGCTCGGCCCGCATCAGGCGCCACCCGCGCCGCAGCAGGAAGGGCACCGACTTCCGGCCCTCCCGCAGATCCCGCACGAGGCGGCGGCGGAACGTCGTGGACGGCCGGCCGCGCAGGCACAGGGCGTCCGCCAGCAGGCCCAGCTCCCGGCAGCGCTCCACGATGTCCGCGGCGAAGATGCCCTCGGCGACGAACAGTGGCGTGCGCTCTATGTCGAGCGTCTCGTGGCCGGTCCGGGAACTCGTGGCGATGTCGTACAGCGGCACGTGCGTACGCCCGGTGCGGCACAGCTCGGCGATGGCCGCGACGGCCGCGTCCTCGTCCCAGGACAGCGCCGAGTCCCAGTCGATGTCCGCGCTGCCGGTGACCCGGGGCAGTGTCGGATCGTTCGCCTCCTTGTAGAAGTCGTCCAGGCGCAGCACCGGGAGACCGCTGCGGGCCGCGAGGGACGACTTGCCGGAGCCGGAGGGACCGGCGAGCAGCACGACGCGAGTGGGGATCGGTTGGGAACTCACAGAACAGAAGTGTGAGGCATCGACCCGCGCAGGGGATCCCCGGGAGGTCCTGTTGGTATCGAGCATCACATCTCAACTACTCTGCGTGCACGAACGATTACCCGTCACACCCCGATCAGGTGGGAAAACATGGCACGTCATGCACTGTCCAAGCCCCGGCACCGCGCTCTGCTGCGCGCCGGTCTGACCCTCACCGCGCTCGGTGCGGCGCTCGGTGCGGGAGGCGCCGCGGCCCAGGCCGCGTCGCTGCCCGCCACGCCCGCCACCGGCGCGGACACCGCGGACAGCACCCTGGGGGCGGTCGGCGACGCGACGGCGCCCGCGCTGACGAGCGCGCTCGGCTACGGCCTCGCGGGGGCCGTCAAGCCCGTCACCGATCTCCAGCTGGACCCGCTGGCCGGCACCGGTGTGGACCCGCTGGACAACGCGGTGGGCGCCCAGGTCGCCGACTTCAAGCCGGTGACCACGGCGCTCGTGACCGACCCGATCACCAGCGGCGCCGCGCTCGGTGACCTGCCGGTGATCGGCCAGGTCACCGGCCTGGTGACCGGCTGACCGGCGTACGCGTGCGGGTGGGGCCGCCGGAACGGGCGGCCCCACCCGCGGGGGTCAGTACGAGGAGCCTGAGGCTCCCAGGGCGCCCGTCGGGTGCCAGACCGTCTTGGTCTCCAGGAAGGCCGTCAGGCGCAGGGTGCCGGGATCGGCGGCCCAGTCACCCGTGTCCACAGCCTGTGGACGCAGGACGCGCTTGAGGTTGTCCGCCGCCGCGATCTCCAGCTCCTTCGCCAGAGCGGCGTCGGCGCCCGTGAGGTCGATGGCGTTGACGTCCTGGTGGGACGCCAGGGGAGCCGCGAGCTCCGCCGTGGCGCCCGACAGGATGTTCACCACGCCGCCCGGCAGGTCCGAGGTCGCGAGGACCTCGCCCAGCGAGAGCGCGGGCAGCGGCGCGTCCGCGGAGGCGACGACGACCGCCGTGTTGCCCGTGGCGATCACCGGGGCGATCACCGAGACCAGCCCGAGGAACGACGACTCCTGGGGCGCCAGCACGGTGACCACACCGGTGGGCTCGGGGGTCGAGAGGTTGAAGAACGGGCCCGCGACCGGGTTCGCCCCGCCCACGATCTGGCCGATCTTGTCGGTCCAGCCCGCGTACCAGACCCAGCGGTCGACCGCCGCGTCCACGACGCCGGCCGCCTTGGACTTCGACAGTCCCTCGGCGTCCGCCACCTCGCGGACGAACTGCTCGCGACGGCCCTCCAGCATCTCGGCGACGCGGTAGAGGATCTGGCCGCGGTTGTACGCCGTCGCGCCGGACCAGCCGCCGAACGCCTTGCGCGCGGCCACGACCGCGTCACGGGCGTCCTTGCGGGAGGACTGCGGGACGTTCGCCAGCCACTTGCCCTTCGAGTCCGTCACCTCGTACACCCGGCCGCTCTCGGAGCGGGGGAACTTGCCCCCGACGTACAGCTTGTAGGTCTTGAAGACGCTCAGTCGCCCGTCAGACATCGAGGTAGGCCTCCAGACCGTGACGGCCGCCCTCGCGGCCGAAGCCCGACTCCTTGTAACCGCCGAACGGCGAGGTCGGGTCGAACTTGTTGAACGTGTTGGCCCAGACGACGCCCGCCCGGAGTTTGTTCGCCACCGCGAGGATGCGGGAGCCCTTCTCCGTCCAGATGCCCGCGGAGAGGCCGTACTGGCTGTTGTTGGCCTTGGCGACGGCCTCGTCCGGGGTCCGGAAGGTGAGCACCGACAGCACCGGGCCGAAGATCTCGTCCCGGGCGACGGTGTGCGCCTGGGTGACGTCGGTGAACAGGGTCGGCGCGAACCAGTAGCCCGATGACGGCAGTTCGCACGGCGCCGTCCAGCGCTCGGCGCCCTCCGCCTCACCGGTCTCGACGAGCGCGGTGATCCGGGAGAGCTGCTCCGCGGAGTTGATGGCGCCGATGTCGGTGTTCTTGTCCAGCGGGTCGCCGAGGCGGAGCGTGGACAGCCGGCGCTTGAGGGAGTGCAGCACCTCGTCGCGCACCGACTCCTGCACGAGCAGCCGTGAACCCGCGCAGCAGACCTGGCCCTGGTTGAAGAAGATGCCGGTGACGATGCCCTCGACGGCCTGGTCGACCGGGGCGTCGTCGAAGACGATGTTGGCGCCCTTGCCGCCCAGTTCGAGCGTGGCCTTCTTGTCCGTGCCCGCGATCTGGCGGGCGATGGCCTTGCCGACGGCGGTGGAGCCGGTGAAGGCGACCTTGTTCACGTCGGGGTGCTCGACCAGGGCCGAGCCCGCGTCGCCGTACCCCGTCAGGATGTTGACGACGCCCTTCGGCAGCCCTGCCTGGCGGCAGATGTCGGCGAAGAACAGGGCGGACAGCGGCGTCGTCTCCGCCGGCTTCAGGACCACCGTGTTGCCGGTGGCGAGCGCCGGGGCGATCTTCCAGGCCAGCATCAGGAGCGGGAAGTTCCACGGGATGATCTGGCCGGCCACGCCGAGCGGGCGGGGGTTCGCGCCGTAGCCCGCGTGGTCCAGCTTGTCGGCCCAGCCCGCGTAGTAGAAGAAGTGCGCGGCGACGAGGGGGAGGTCCGCGTCGCGGGTCTCCCTGATCGGCTTGCCGTTGTCCAGGGTCTCCAGGACGGCGAGCTCCCTGGAGCGCTCCTGGATGATCCGGGCGATCCTGAAGAGGTACTTGGCGCGCTCGGAGCCGGGCAGCGCCGACCACTTCTCGAACGCCCTGCGGGCCGCCTTCACGGCCCGGTCCACGTCCTCGGCGCCGGCCCGGGCGACCTCGGAGAGCACCTCCTCGGACGAGGGGCTGACCGTCTTGAAGACCTTGCCGTCCGCCGCCTCGGTGAACTCACCGTCGATGAACAGGCCGTACGAGGGGGCGATGTCGACGACGGAGCGGGACTCCGGCGCGGGTGCGTAATCGAAAGCAGATGCCATGGGGATCAGTCCACCGTCACGTAATCGGGGCCGGAGTAGCGGCCGGTGCTGAGCTTCTGGCGCTGCATCAGCAGGTCGTTCAGCAGGCTGGAGGCGCCGAAGCGGAACCAGTGGTTGTCCAGCCAGTCCTCGCCCGCGGTCTCGTTCACCAGGACGAGGAACTTGATCGCGTCCTTCGAGGTCCGGATGCCGCCCGCGGGCTTCACGCCGATCTGCACGCCCGTCTGCTCACGGAAGTCGCGCACGGCCTCCAGCATCAGCAGGGTGTTCGCGGGCGTCGCGTTCGTCCCGACCTTGCCGGTCGACGTCTTGATGAAGTCGGCGCCGGCCAGCATCCCGAGCCAGGAGGCCCGGCGGATGTTGTCGTACGTGGAGAGCTCGCCGGTCTCGAAGATGACCTTGAGCCGTGCCGAGCCGCACTCGGCCTTCACGGCGAGGATCTCCTCGTAGACCTTCAGGTAGCGGCCCGAGAGGAAGGCGCCGCGGTCGATCACCATGTCGATCTCGTCGGCCCCGGCCGCCACCGCGTCGCGTACGTCCGCGAGCTTGACGTCCAGCGCCGCCCGCCCGGCGGGGAAGGCCGTCGCGACGGACGCCACCTTCACGCCAGAGCCGGCCAGCGCCGCGGCGGCGGTCTCGGCCATGTCGGGGTAGACGCAGACCGCGGCGGTGCGCGGGGTCGTGCGGTCGGTCGGGTCGGGGTTGACGGCCTTGGCGGCGAGCGCCCGGACCTTGCCCGGGGTGTCGGCGCCTTCCAGCGTCGTGAGGTCGATCATCGAGATGGCGAGATCGATGGCGTACGCCTTGGCGGTCGTCTTGATCGATCGGGTCCCGAGCGAGGCGGCGCGGGCTTCGAGACCGACCGGGTCGACGCCGGGCAGCCCGTGCAGGAAGCGGCGCAGCGCACTGTCGGACGCCGTCGCGTCGGCGAGGAGGGCACCTCCCTGCTCGGACGGAGCTGAGAGCTTGGGGGACGGGGCAGTGGTGGGCATGGTCACCACATGAGCATATCTACGCGCGTAGCGACCTGTACAGGGCCCTCCCCGATCCGGGCCTTGCGCGGACCGCGCCGGGCCGCGCCCCGCCCGCCGGCCCGCTTCAGGCAGAATCGGGACCATGACGAGCCCCACACCCCCCACCGAGCCCGCCCACGCCGACCGGACGTACCGCTCCGGCGCCGGGCTGGTCAGCGGCGCGCTGCTGATCCTGCTGGCCGGCTGGATCGGCGGCGACGCGGTGTTCCGGGGCGAGGGGCACGTGCCGTGGCTGGCGCTGGCCGCGCTGCTGGCGGTGGTCCCGCTGATCGTCGCCTTCACGCTGCGCCCCGCGGTCTTCGCCGACGAGGAACGGATCCGCATCCGCAACCCGTTCCGCACGATCGTGCTGCCCTGGACCGACGTCTCCACGGTGCGCGCCGCCTACTCCAGCGAGATCTTCACCCACGCCGGCGGCAGGTACCAGCTGTGGGCGGTCCCGGTCTCGCTGCGCGAGCGCAAGAGGGCGGCGAGGAAGGCCTCCCAGCAGGCGCACGACGACCCGTACGGCAGGACCTCCGTGCACGCCGACGTCCGGGACGCGCAGGCCCGCGCCGCCGCCGCGGACCGGACGGTGAGCGACCTGCGGGAGCTGGCCGAGCGGGCCGCCGCACGCAAGGCCGTGCCCACGACCACCGCGTCGGTGCGCTGGGCCTACGAGGTGATCGCCCCCGCCGTGGTCGGCGCGGTCCTGCTCGCGGTGCTGCTGGCGATCGGCTGACGCCCGCCCCGGGGCGGGCGCCGGCGAGCGGCCGGCGCCTGCCCCGGCGGAGCGGCGCGGGGCGGCGTGCGCCGGCGCCGTGGACGGCGTCGGGGCACCACGGATCACGCCGCGCCCCGCCCGGTCAGATCCCCGCGGCCTCGGCCAGGTCCCGCTTGATGGCGCCCAGCAGCTCCGTGGCCCGCTCCCGGGCGGCCGGAAGGCCCTCCGCGTCGGGGACGGGGACCACGACCTCCAGGTAGCACTTGAGCTTCGGCTCGGTGCCGCTCGGCCGGACGATGACCCGCGCGCCCGTCAGGTGGTAGCGCAGCCCGTCCGTCGGCGGCAGGGCGTCCGTGCCCAGCGAGAGGTCCTCGGCCGAGGTGACGGGGAGGCCCGCCAGGGAGGCCGGGGGGCTCTCGCGCAGGCGCCGCATGGCGTCCGCGATGACCGTCAGGTCCTCCACCCGTACCGACAGCTGGTCCGTGGCGTGCAGGCCGTGTTCGAGCGCGAGGCCGTCGAGCAGGTCCAGGAGGGTGCGGCCCTCCTCCTTCAGCACCGAGGCCAGTTCGGCGATCAGCAGGGCTGCCGTGATGCCGTCCTTGTCGCGGACGCCCTCGGGGTCCACGCAGTAGCCGAGTGCTTCCTCGTAGCCGTACCGCAGGCCGTCGACGCGGGCGATCCACTTGAAGCCCGTCAGCGTCTCCTCGTACCCGAGGCCGGCCTTCTCCGCGATGCGGCCCAGCAGCGACGAGGACACGATCGACTCGGCGAAGACCCCCGTCGCGCCCCGGCCCACCAGGTGCGCGGCGAGCAGCGCGCCGACCTCGTCGCCCCGCAGCATCCGCCAGCCGCCCTCGGCCGAGGCGTCCGGGACGGCCACCGCGCAGCGGTCGGCGTCCGGGTCGTTGGCGATGACGAGGTCCGGCTCGGCCCGGCGCGCGGTCGCGAACGCCAGATCCATGGCGCCGGGCTCCTCCGGGTTGGGGAAGGCGACGGTCGGGAACGCCGGGTCGGGGTCGGCCTGTTCGGTCACCAGCACGGGCTCGGGGAACCCCGCCCGGGCGAAGGCGGCGGTCAGGACCGCCGTGCCGACGCCGTGCATCGCGGTGTACACGGTGCGGGCGGACCGGGGGGAGCCGGGGCTCAGGACGGCGTCCGTACGGGCGAGATAGGCGGCCAGGACCTCGTCGCCGAGGGTCTCCCAGCCGGACTCCGGGCGGGGTACGCCGTCGAGCGGACCGACCGCCGCGATCGCCGCGGCGATCTCCGCGTCGGCCGGGGGCACGATCTGCGACCCGTCACCGAGGTAGACCTTGTAGCCGTTGTCGCGCGGCGGATTGTGGCTGGCCGTGACCTCCACGCCCGCGACCGCCCCCAGATGCCGTATGGCGAAGGCCAGGACGGGGGTGGGCAGCGGGCGGGGGAGCACGGCCGCGCGCAGACCCGCCCCGGTCATCACGGCCGCGGTGTCCCGGGCGAAGTCGGCGGATTTGTAGCGGGCGTCGTAGCCGATGACGACGAGTCCGCCGGTCTCCCCCCGCGCCTTCAGATGGGCGGCGAGCCCCGCGGCGGCACGGATGACGACGGAGCGGTTCATGCGCATCGGCCCCGCGCCGATCTCCCCGCGCAGTCCGGCCGTGCCGAACTGGAGCGTGCCCGCGAAGCGGTCGGCGAGCGCCGTGAGGTCCCCGGCGTCCAGGAGCCCGGCGAGCTCCGCCCGGGTCTCGGGGTCCGGGTCCTCGGCGAGCCAGGTCCTGGCCCGCGTGATGAGGTCCTGCTGCACGGTGTCCGCCTTTCTGCGGGTACGGGGGATGGGGGCCGGCCGGGGCTGCGCCCCCGGCACCGGCGCCTCGGGATCAGGCGCGGCCGGTGGTGCTCAGATACGGTCCAGTACCCGCGCCAGCAGCGCACCCATCCGGGTGGCCGAGTCACGGCCGGCCTGGAGGACCTCCTCGTGGTTCAGGGGTTCTCCGCTCAGACCCGCGGCCAGGTTGGTGACCAGCGAGATGCCCAGCACCTCGGCGCCCGCCTCACGCGCGGCGATGGCCTCGAGCACCGTGGACATGCCGACGAGGTCGCCGCCCATGACCCGGACCATGTTGATCTCGGCCGGGGTCTCGTAGTGGGGGCCGGGGAACTGCACGTACACGCCCTCTTCGAGCGTCTCGTCGATCTCCTTGCACAGGGCGCGCAGCCGCGGCGAGTACAGGTCGGTCAGGTCGATGAAGTTCGCGCCCACGATCGGCGAGGCCGCAGTGAGGTTGATGTGGTCGCTGATGAGGACCGGCTGGCCGGGGCGCATGCCCTCGCGCAGCCCCCCGCAGCCGTTCGTCAGGATGACGGTCCCGCAGCCCGCCGCGGCGGCCGTGCGGACGCCGTGGGCGACGGCGGCGACCCCGCGGCCCTCGTAGTAGTGGGTGCGGCCCAGGAAGACCAGGACGCGCTTCTCCCCGATGCGGTACGAGCGGATCGTGCCGCCGTGCCCCTCCACCGCGGGAGCGGGGAAGCCGGGCAGCGCGGTGACCGGGAACTCGGCCTCCGGGACGCCGAGCGCATCGCCTGCGGGGGCCCACCCGGAGCCCATCACCAGAGCGACGTCGTGGGTCTCGGCGCCGGTCAGCTCGCGCAGGCGGGCGGCGGCGTCGGCAGCGGCGGCGTGGGGGTCGCCCTGGATGTGGTCCGGAATAACAGATGCGTTCACGCGGATGAGGGTAACCGGTGATTCCCTACGCGCGTAGATGCGTCTGCGCAGAGTCTGGCCGGTCGTACTCGTACGTTCCTACGGAAGGGGCCCGGAGGCCGTGCTCAGCAAGGGTGCTTGCGCAGGTTCATCACATAGTCGTGCGGCGCGCCCGCGGACTCGGCGGCGTCCGCCACCTCGCCCAGATAGCGCGCGGAGGGCAGCCCGCCCTCGTAGCCGTTGAGGACGTACATCCAGGCCGGTTCCTCACCGTCCAGCGTGTGCACGCGCACCCGCATGCGGCGGTAGATGTCGAGGCCCACGCCCTCCCAGCGGTCCATGGAGTCCTCGTCCATGGGAGCCAGGTCGTACAACGCGACGAACACCTGGGAACGGGGTGCCTCCACCACCGTGGCCAGCGCGCCCTCCCAGCCCATCTGCTCCCCGCCGAAGGTCAGCCGCCAGCCGTTGAGCCAGCCCGTGCCGCGCAGCGGGGAGTGCGGAGCGCGGCGGGTCATCAGCCGCGCGTCGAGGTTGCCGGCGTACGCGGCGTAGAGCGACATGGGGTCGAGGGTACGGGAGGTGACGAGGGGTGTGCCGGTTCCGATGGGGAAGACCCCCCGGTCGTGAGCGCACGCCGGGGCGGCGGGAGGCCGTGTCCCGGCCAGGCACGTTCCCGTATGGAGGGCCCCGGGGCGAAGCACCTTGGCGCGTGCGGGACAATGAACTACGTACTGCATACGCCGGGGCGACCCCCCGGACCCCCGGCCGGGGCGGCAGACGGCCGTGGGATGACACCACGCGAGGCGGACTTTTCGTGACCCGGATCGTGATCATCGGCGGCGGCCCCGGCGGCTACGAGGCGGCACTGGTCGGCGCCCAGCTCGGCGCGGAGGTGACCGTCGTCGACTGCGACGGCCTCGGCGGCGCGTCGGTACTCACCGACTGCGTGCCCTCCAAGACCCTGATCGCGACGGCAGAGGTGATGACCACCTTCGACTCCTCGTACGAGGAGCTCGGCATCATCGTCGCGGACGACACCCCGCACCTGGAGCAGGCCGCGCGGGTCGTCGGCGTCGACCTCGGCAAGGTCAACCGGCGCGTCAAGCGCCTCGCGCTCGCCCAGTCCCACGACATCACCGCCTCCGTCACCCGCGCCGGCGCCAGGGTCGTGCGCGGTCGCGGCAGGCTCGACGGGCTCCAGGCCGCCGACGGGTCCCGGCAGGTCGTGGTGACCGCGGCCGACGGCACCGAGGAGCGGCTGACCGCCGACGCCGTGCTGATAGCGACCGGCGGCCACCCCCGGGAGATCCCGGACGCGCAGCCCGACGGCGAGCGCATCCTGAACTGGACCCAGGTCTACGACCTGGACGAGCTCCCCGAGGAGCTCATCGTCGTCGGCTCCGGTGTGACCGGAGCCGAGTTCGCCGGTGCCTACCAGGCGCTCGGCTCGCGCGTGACCCTCGTCTCCTCCCGTGACCGCGTGCTGCCGGGCGAGGACCCGGACGCCGCCGCCGTCCTGGAGGACGTCTTCCGGCGCCGCGGCATGAACGTCATGGCCCGCTCCCGCGCCCAGTCGGCCAAGCGTGTCGGCGACCGTGTCGAGGTCACGCTGGCGGACGGCCGCGTCATCTCCGGCACCCACTGCCTGATGGCCGTCGGCGCGATCCCGAACACCGCGGGCATGGGCCTGGAGGAGGCCGGCGTCCTGCTCAAGGAGTCCGGCCACATCCGCACCGACCGGGTCTCGCGCACCAGCGCCCCGGGGGTCTACGCCGCCGGTGACGTCACCGGGATCTTCGCGCTGGCCTCCGTCGCCGCGATGCAGGGCCGGATCGCGATGTACCACTTCCTCGGGGACGCCGTGGCGCCGCTGAACCTGAAGACCGTGTCCGCGAACGTCTTCACCGACCCGGAGATCGCCACCGTCGGGTACAGCCAGGCCGACGTCGACTCCGGCAAGATCGACGCCCGTGTCGTGAAGCTGCCGCTCCTGCGCAACCCGCGCGCCAAGATGCAGGGCATCCGGGACGGTTTCGTCAAGATCTTCTGCCGGCCCGGCACCGGCATCGTGGTCGGCGGCTGCGTCGTGGCGCCGCGCGCCAGTGAACTGATCCACCCCATCTCGCTCGCCGTCGACAACAACCTGACGGTCGAGCAGATCGCCAACGCCTTCACCGTGTATCCGTCGCTGTCCGGCTCGATCGCCGAGGTGGCCCGGCAGTTGCACACCCGTAAGAGCACGGGCGAGGCGTAGCGAGGACGTTCCGACCACGACAGGGCCCCCTATACCACCAGGGGGCCCTGTCCATGTACAACTTCTGTTATTCGGCGCAAACTGCTGAAAAGCAACCTACGACCAGGTTACTGTCAGTTTCGTGTTCGCTGCAGAACGTCGTCAATTGATCCTCGAAATGGTGCGCGCCAACGGGGCGGTATCGCTCCGTGAGCTCGCCCGCGTCGTCCAGACCTCCGAAGTGACCGTACGGCGGGACGTGCGGGCACTGGAGGCAGAAGGACTCCTCGACCGCCGGCACGGCGGTGCGGTCTTGCCGGGCGGTTTTACGCGGGAGTCCGGCTTTCCGCAGAAATCCCATCTCTCCACCGCGGAGAAGACGGCCATCGCCGACCTGGCGGCGGGGCTGGTCGGTGAGGGCGAGGCCGTGGTGGTCGGCGCCGGGACGACCACGCAGGAGCTGGCCCGCCGGCTCGCGCGGGTGCCCGGCCTGACCGTGGTCACCAACTCGCTGCTGGTCGCCCAGGCGTTGGCCCATGCCAACCGGGTGGAGGTGGTGATGACCGGAGGCACCCTGCGCGGGAGCAACTACGCGCTGGTCGGCAGCGGGGCCGAGCAGTCCCTCCAAGGGCTGCGGGTCTCCCGGGCGTTCCTCTCCGGGAGCGGGCTGACCGCCGAGCGCGGGCTCTCCACGTCCAACATGCTCTCGGCGAGCGTTGACCGGGCGCTGGTGCAGGCCGCGGCGGAGGTGGTGGTCCTCGCGGACCACACGAAGCTCGGCTCCGACACCATGTTCCAGACCGTGCCCACGGAACTGATCACCCGTCTGGTGACGGACGAGCCGCCGGCCCACGACGAGCGTGCGGCCACGGAGCTACAGGCCCTGGCCGACCAGGGCGTGGAGATCACGGTGGCGGGACCCGACACGGAGTCCCCGGCCAACGAGTCCCTGCCGCCGGGGCGCCAGCCCCGGCAGGACATGCCGCTGCCGGGCCAGCGGCGTACGCAGGGCGGTCACGGAGGGCCCGCGGGGCTCGGCCCTCAGCTGCGGAGCGCGGCGGCGCTCGCGGAGGGGCCGGTGGGACGGGTCGCGGACCTGCGGCGGCGGTAGGGGTCTCCCGTCCGGATCAGGCCGGACCGGAGACCGGGTCCGGGGCGCGTGAGCCCCGGACGCGAGGAGCGCACGCGCGCAGGGCCTCAGCCGCCCGGTGCGGCCGGATCGGCCTTCAGGCCGCGCAGGGTCAGGCGCAGCAGGCGACCGGCCAGCGCCGGGTCCGTCGGTGTCTGCTCGGCGGCCAGGGCGATCGCATTCGTCAGTTGCAGCAGGTCGTCGATCGACACGTCGGCCCGCACCGAGCCGTTCACCTGTGCCCGGGCCAGCAGCCGCGCCCCCGCCTGACGCAAGGGCACGTGGCACGGCGTCAGGGCGGAGGTCTCGTTGCCCGACGCGGACATGAGCGCCTGCGCCAGGCCCCGGTACTCGCCCGCGTGGGTCACGATCGCGCCCAGCCACTCCACCAGGGCCGTGCAGGGCTGCTCGGCCTGCTCCAGTTCTCCGGAGCGCGCGAGCAGCGCGGTCAGGGCCTCCTGGAACACCGCGTTCATCAGGGCTTCGCGGTTCGGGAAGTGCCGGTAGAGCGTGCCGATGCCCACGCCCGCCCGCCGGGCCACGTCCTCCAGGGAGGCGTCCGTGCCGTGCGCCGCGAAGGACGCCCGGGCCTCGGCCAGCAGCCGGTCGTAGTTGCGGCGCGCGTCGGCGCGCATGGGCCGGGCCGGTGTCGCTGCCGTGCTCATCGCCATCGCCGTGTCCTTCCGGAGTCCGCTTCGGGTCCCAGGATGCCACTGGGGGCCCGGCAGGTGCCGGGCCCCCAGTGCAGAAGAACGTGCGCTCAGTCCTTGATCTCGCAGATCACCGCGCCGGAGGAGACCGACGTGCCGACCTCGGCCGACAGTCCCTTCACCGTGCCGGAGCGGTGGGCGTTGAGGGGCTGCTCCATCTTCATCGCTTCGAGTACGACGACGAGGTCGCCCTCCTTGACCTCCTGGCCCTCCTCGACCGCGATCTTCACGATCGTGCCCTGCATCGGGGAGGCGAGGGTGTCGCCCGAGGCGGCGCTGCCGGCCTTCTTCGCCGCGCGGCGCTTCGGCTTCGCACCGGCCGCCAGGCCCGTACGCGCCAGGCTCATGCCGAGCGACGAGGGCAGCGAGACCTCCAGGCGCTTGCCGCCGACCTCGACCACGACGGTCTCGCGGCCGGACTCCTCGTCCGCCTCGAGGTCCGCGGGCACCGCGAACGGCTTGATCTCGTTGACGAACTCCGTCTCGATCCAGCGAGTGTGCACCCGGAAGGGGTCCGAGGTGAACGCCGGGTCGACCACGACCGCGCGGTGGAACGGGATGGCCGTGGCCATGCCCTCGACCTGGAACTCGGCCAGCGCACGGGCCGCGCGCTGCAGGGCCTGCTCACGGGTCGCGCCGGTCACGATCAGCTTGGCCAGCAGGGAGTCCCACGCCGGGCCGATGACCGAACCCGTCTCGACACCCGCGTCCAGCCGGACACCCGGACCGCTCGGCGGGGCGAAGGAGGTGACGGTGCCCGGAGCCGGCAGGAAGCCGCGGCCCGGGTCCTCGCCGTTGATCCGGAACTCGAACGAGTGGCCGCGCACGGCCGGGTCGCCGTAGCCGAGCTCCTCGCCGTCGGCGATGCGGAACATCTCGCGCACGAGGTCCAGGCCGGAGACCTCCTCCGTGACCGGGTGCTCGACCTGGAGGCGGGTGTTGACCTCCAGGAACGAGATCGTGCCGTCCAGGCCGACCAGGAACTCGACCGTGCCGGCGCCGACGTAGCCGGCTTCCTTGAGGATCGCCTTCGACGCGGAGTACAGCTCCGCGTTCTGCTCGTCGGTCAGGAAGGGCGCGGGCGCCTCCTCGACCAGCTTCTGGTGGCGGCGCTGGAGCGAGCAGTCACGGGTGGACACGACGACCACGTTGCCGTGGGAGTCGGCCAGGCACTGGGTCTCCACGTGGCGCGGCTTGTCGAGGTAGCGCTCGACGAAGCACTCGCCCCGGCCGAACGCCGCGACGGCCTCGCGGACCGCGGAGTCGTACAGCTCCGGGATCTCCTCCAGCGTGCGGGCCACCTTCAGGCCACGGCCGCCACCGCCGAACGCGGCCTTGATCGCGATCGGCAGGCCGTTCTTCTCGGCGAACTCCACGACCTCGGCCGAGCCGCTCACCGGGTCCGGCGTGCCGGCCACCAGCGGCGCGCCCGCGCGCTGCGCGATGTGACGGGCGGCCACCTTGTCGCCGAGGTCCCGGATCGCCTGCGGGGGCGGGCCGATCCACGTCAGGCCGGCGTCCAGCACGGCCTGCGCGAACTCGGCGTTCTCCGAGAGGAAGCCGTAACCGGGGTGGATCGCGTCCGCCCCTGAATCCTTGGCGGCCTGGAGCACCTTGGCCATGTCCAGGTAGCTGGCGGCCGGGGTGTCACCGCCCAGAGCGAACGCCTCGTCGGCCGCGCGCACATGCAGAGCATCCCGGTCCGGATCGGCGTAGACGGCTACGCTCGCGATTCCGGCATCCCGGCAAGCCCGAGCAACGCGGACAGCGATTTCGCCACGGTTGGCGATGAGCACCTTGCGCACGATGACTCCCTCCTTGAGAACAAGCTGAGTTTAGGGACTACCGACACGGCCGTACGACCCGTCCCCAATAGTGAACTTGCCCACACGGAGTGTGATTCGAGGATTCCTCGAGTCGCGAAATCCCTTGTCGCACCACGGTACGCCGGGATCCTGAACCGCACAGTAGCCACGAAGTGTGGCCCAAGTCTCTGTCCGGACGGTCAACGCCGCGCGGCGTTTCTTTGTGGACTCCCTACGAACGGCCGAGAGAATCTTTGCCGCACGCCCGGGGGCGGCGCCGTCCGTGCGCCCCCTCTTGTCCGAAGCATTACCGGTTAGTAGGGTCCGCGCTATCGCACGTACTACAGGTAACAGGGGGTGGCGCCGTGCTGCGCAGACCGGTGGCGTTCGTGACCGCGGTCGTGCTGTTCGTGGAGGCCGTGGGCATCGTGCTCGTCAACGGCGTCCTCGCGACGGTGGCCGGCAACCAGAGCATGTCGCTGGCCGGGATGGACCCCGACGCCATGGTCACCGGGACCTGGGTGATGGGCGGGGTGTCCGGGGTCCTGCTCGTGCTCTGCGGGGTGATACCGCTGGTGGCGGGGATACGGGACCGCTCCCCGGGCCGCGTCGCGCGGATCGCCCTCATCGCCTGCGCGGTCGTGCACGGCGTGCTGGGCGCCCTCGCGGTGGGGCTGTTCGGCTGGGCGGCCTTCGCCTTCCTGATGGCCGTCCTGGCGCTGATCGTGCTGACCCTGGTGATGTACGAGCGCGCGGGGCCGGCCGGGGACGGGCCCGCCACGGCCGGCGCCGAAGGGGCGCCGGCGGCGGTGTGAGCCGGCGCCGCGGCCGGGCCGCAGGTTCCTGCAGAAGGGCGGTCAGACCCACAAGTCGGTGACGGAGAAGCCCAGTTCCCCCAGGAGCCGGCGCAGCAGCGGCAGCGAGAGACCGATGACGTTCCCGTGGCTGCCCTCGATCGCCTCGACGAACGGCGCCGAGCGGCCGTCCAGGGTGAACGCCCCGGCGACGTGGAGGGGCTCGCCCGAGGCGACGTAGGCCGCCACCTCGGCGTCGGTGGGCTCCCCGAACCTGACGACGGTGGACGCGGTCTCGGACGCCGTACGGCCGGTCGCCGTGTCGACGACGCTGTGCCCCGTCCGCAGGATCCCCGACCTGCCGCGCATGGACTTCCAGCGGGCGGTGGCCTCCTCGGCGTCGGCCGGCTTGCCGAACGCCTCGCCGTCCAGCTCCAGCACCGAGTCGCAACCGATGACGAGCGCGCCCGCGGCCTCGGGGCGGGCCGCGACGGCGGCGGCCTTGGCCTCGGCCAGGACGAGCGCCAGCGCGGCCGGGGTCGGCGCGCCGATCGCGTCCTCGTCCACACCGCTGACGATCACCTCGGGGGCGAAACCGGCCTGGCGCAGGAGGCCGAGGCGGGCGGGGGACGCGGAGGCGAGCACGAGGCGGCGCTGATCAGTCATACCGGCCATCGTAGGCGGGGCCGGGCGCCTCAGCGGATGCCCAGGACGAACATCGCCACGACCATGGCGAGCGCGAGCAGCAGCCCCGCGCGGCGCAGCATGGCCTGGGCGTCGCGCAGTTCCTCGGGCGGCTTGTTCTCGGGGTCGGACCACAGCATGCTTCCGATGGTGCTCCCGGCACGGCTGCGGCGCCTGAGTACGCGTACTCAAGCGCCGTTCACCGCTCCGCCTCAGGACGGCCAGTACGTTCGTGCCCACGAGCGGGGCCCCGGCCGCAGCGCGCCCCGGCGGGCGATCCGCCCCGGGTCCGACCACTGCTCGGGCGGCAGCGGCGCCCCCGACGGGACGACGGCCACCGCGGCGGCGCGCGCCCGGACCACCGCGAGCGCGGCGGCGAGCTCCTCCGGGGTCGGATTGCCCCGTACGACCTTGATCATGGTGACTCCCGGTGGCTAGAGGGGGATGTTGCCGTGCTTCTTGGGCGGCAGCGACTCGCGCTTCGTACGGAGCTGGCGCAGGCCCTTCACCAGGTGTGCCCGGGTGTCGGACGGCATGATCACCGCGTCGACGTATCCGCGCTCGGCCGCGACGTAGGGGTTGAGCAGCGCGTCCTCGTAGTCGGCCATCAGCTCGGCGCGGGTGGCGTCGGGGTCCTCGGCGGCGGCGATCGTCCGCCGGTGCAGGATGTTCACCGCGCCCTGCGCGCCCATGACCGCGATCTGCGCGGTCGGCCAGGCGAGGTTCAGGTCGGCACCCAGGTGCTTGGACCCCATGACGTCGTACGCGCCGCCGAAGGCCTTGCGGGTGATCACGGTGATCAGCGGGACGGTCGCCTCGGCGTACGCGTAGATCAGCTTGGCGCCGCGGCGGATGATGCCGCCGTACTCCTGGTCGACGCCGGGCAGGAAGCCGGGCACGTCGACGAAGGTGAGCACCGGCACGTTGAACGCGTCGCACGTGCGGACGAAGCGGGCGGCCTTCTCGCTCGCGTCGATGTCGAGACAGCCGGCGAACTGCATCGGCTGGTTGGCGACGATGCCGACCGGATAGCCCTCGACGCGCCCGAATCCGGTGATGATGTTCGGCGCGAACAGGGCCTGGGTCTCCAGGAACTCCCCGTCGTCGAGCACGTGCTCGATCGTGGTGTGCATGTCGTACGGCTGGTTCGCCGAGTCCGGGATGAGGGTGTCGAGCTCGCGGTCCTCGTCCGTGGTCCCCAGGTCGGCCTCCTCGGGGAAGGCCGGGGCCTCGGAGAGGTTGTTCGACGGGAGGTAGGACAGCAGGGACTTGACGTACTCGATGGCGTCCTTCTCGTCGCCCGCCATGTGATGGGCCACGCCGGACGTGGTGTTGTGCGTGCGGGCGCCGCCCAGCTCCTCGAAGCCGACGTCCTCACCGGTGACCGTCTTGATGACGTCGGGCCCGGTGATGAACATGTGCGAGGTCTGGTCGACCATCACCGTGAAGTCGGTGATCGCGGGGGAGTAGACGGCACCGCCCGCGCACGGCCCGACGATCAGGGAGATCTGCGGGACGACACCCGAGGCGTGCACGTTGCGGCGGAAGATCTCGGCGAACAGGCCGAGCGCGGCCACACCCTCCTGGATGCGGGCGCCGCCGCCGTCGTTGATGCCGATGACCGGGCAGCCGGTCTTCATCGCGAAGTCCATGACCTTGACGATCTTCTCGCCGTAGACCTCGCCGAGCGAGCCCCCGAAGATCGTGAAGTCCTGCGAGTACACGCACACGGGACGGCCGTCGACCGTGCCGTAGCCGGTGACGACACCGTCCCCGTACGGGCGGTTCTTCTCGATGCCGAAATTGGTGGACCGATGCCGCGCGAACTCGTCGAGCTCCACGAAGGAACCCTCGTCGAGCAGGAGCTCGACGCGCTCACGGGCGGTCAACTTGCCCTTTGCGTGCTGCTTTTCCACGGCCCGGGCGGAACCTGCGTGTGTGGCCTCGTCGATACGGCGCTGCAGGTCCGCGATCTTTCCCGCGGTCGTGTGGATGTCGCTCTGCGGCTCGGACATCGGGTGGCGGCTCCCTGCCTGGTCACGGGGACGGCTGGTACATCCGGTACGTCGAGTGACGCGCTGGACCGGTATGTGCTCGACGGCTACCTGCTCGTCGGCTTCTTGCTACTGATCCGTAGCGTATCGGCGCGCATACGGTTCGGCAGTGCGTCGTTGGCCACACCTAATGTGGGTTGCATGACACCTCCCGATACGCCGCACAACCGCTGGTCGGACCTCGACAGGCCGCCCCTCAACCTCGCGGCCCTCCGCCGCGGGCTGCTGAGGCCGGACGGGCTGTGGAGCTCCCTCGACGTCGTCGAGACGACCGGCTCCACCAACTCCGACCTGGCGGCACGGGCCGCCGGCGGAGGGCTGGCGGAGGGGGCGGTGCTGGTCGCGGAGGAGCAGACCGCGGGGCGCGGGCGCCTCGACCGGACCTGGTCGGCGCCGCCCCGGTCGGGTCTCTTCCTCTCCGTCCATCTGACCCCGGGCGACGTGCCCGTCGAGCGGTGGGGCTGGCTGCCGCTGCTCACCGGCGTCGCCGCGGCCACGGGCCTCGCGCAGTCCGCCGGGGTCGACATGGCACTGAAATGGCCCAACGACCTCCTGGTCACCATCGCCGGCGAGGAACGCAAGACCGGCGGCATCCTCGCCGAGCGGGCGGGGGAGGGCGTCGTCATCGGCATCGGCCTCAACGTCTCGTTGCGCGCGGCCGAGCTCCCCGCGCCGCACGCCGGTTCGCTGGCACTCGCCGGGGCGGTGTCCACCGACCGCGAGACCCTGCTGCGGGCCGTCCTGCGTTCACTCGAACAGTGGTACGGGCAGTGGCGAGCAGCGGGCGGCGACGCCGCCGAGAGCGGCCTCCAGGCGGCCTACGCGGCGGGCTGCGCCACGCTCGACCGGACGGTGCGGGCGGAGCTGCCCGGCGACCGGTCCGTCGTCGGCGAGGCCGTCGCCATCGACGGCGACGGACGGCTCGTGCTGGCCACGGCCGAGGGACTCCAGGAACCGGTGTCGGCCGGTGACATCGTGCACCTGCGCGGCGAGGGGGGCGGACTGACCTGATCCGGCACCCTCCCCCACATACGGGTGATGTCACGTATGACGGACCGGGAACCGCGCCACCAGGGACGTGAGCCAGGGCACACCTGCCGTATCGTTGAGGCGATCCAGCGACAGATCGGCAGGGCAGTGCGCAGGGAACGGGCAGGAGGCGGCCGGTGACCGTCGACGACACCAACTCCGACGACGGCGCGGAGCCCTCGTCGGGGCCGTCGGTCCACTCGACCCCGCACCACGAGGTCGACCACACGGCCGAACCGACCGACGACCCTCTCGCGATCCGGCTGGAAGCCCTGATCCTGGGGGCCGACCGCCGCTACACACCGTTCCAGTCGGCCCGGGCCGCCGGGGTCTCCATGGACCTGGCCTCGCGGTTCTGGCGGGCCATGGGATTCGCCGACATCGGGCAGGCCAAGGCGCTCACCGAGGCCGACGTGCTGGCGCTGCGCCGCCTCGCCGGTCTCGTGGAGGCCGGCCTGCTCAGTGAGCCGATGGCGATCCAGGTGGCCCGGTCCACCGGGCAGACGACCGCCCGGCTGGCGGAGTGGCAGATCGACTCCTTCCTGGAGGGGCTGACCGAGCCCCCCGAGCCCGGCATGACCCGCACCGAGGTCACGTACCCCCTGATCGAGCTGCTCCTGCCGGAGCTCCAGGAGTTCCTGGTCTACGTGTGGCGGCGGCAGCTGGCCGCGGCCACGGGGCGGGTCGTGCAGGCCGCGGACGACGAGGAGATGGTCGACCGGCGGCTCGCGGTGGGCTTCGCGGACCTCGTCGGCTTCACCCGGCTGACGCGCCGGCTGGAGGAGGAGGAGCTCGGCGAGCTGGTCGAGTCCTTCGAGACGACCTCCGCCGACCTGGTCGCCGCCCACGGCGGGCGGCTCATCAAGACCCTGGGCGACGAGGTCCTCTTCGCGGCGGACGACGCGGGCACGGCCGGTGAGATAGCGCTCCGGCTGGTCGAGGCGATGGCCCAGGACACCACGATGCCCGCGCTGCGGGTGGGCATCGCCTTCGGCACGGTCACCACGCGCATGGGCGACGTGTTCGGCACGACGGTGAACCTGGCCAGCCGGCTCACGTCGATAGCGCCCAAGGACGCGGTGCTGGTGGACGGCGCCTTCGCCGAGGAGCTGATCAGGCACGGCGACGCCCCCGCCTCCGAGGCGCAGGCGGCCGAGGAGGCCGCAGCCGCCGCGGAGCGGGCGCGGCTGGCCGAGAAGGAGGGCAGGGCGCCGGTCGAGGAGCCGCCGCTGCCGACGTACCGCTTCGGGCTGCAGCCGATGTGGCAGCGGCCGGTGCGAGGGCTGGGCGTCGTGGAGCCGTGGCTCCTGGCCCGCCGGGGCAAGCCCGCCACCTGACCCGGCCGGTGGTGGGCCTTGGCGCCTCGCGACGCCGCGCTGCTCGGTGGGCCCGGCCCGGGCCCGGCTGTCCATTGCCTTCCCTTCCCCTCCCCGCCCGCGCCCTTGCCCCGCCCGTCCGGCCCGTCGGCGTGGGCCCGGGCACTGCCCCGGCGGGCCGCTCGCGCCTAGGATCCCGGGTAACGCTCGTTAACCGGAGGGGTGCAGTCATGGGTGTCACGTCCGAGCAGAGGTTCGGGGAGTTCGTCGTCGTGCGGCGTCACGAGGGCCAGGAGCACGTGGCCGAGCTGGTGCTCGACCGGCCGAAGGCGATGAACGCCGTGAGTACGGCCATGGCGCGCGCCCTCGCCGAGGCGTGTGACGCGCTCGGGGCCGACCGGGGGGTGCGGGCGACGGTGCTCACCTCCAGTCACGAGCGCGCCTTCTGCGTCGGCGCGGACCTCAAGGAGCGGAACTCCTTCAGCGACGCGGAACTCGTCCGCCAGCGGCCCACCGCACGGGCCGCCTACACGGGCGTGCTGGAGCTGCCGATGCCGGTCGTCGCCGCGGTGCACGGCTTCGCCCTCGGCGGTGGCTTCGAGCTCGCGCTGGCCTGCGACGTGATCGTGGCCGACCGCACGGCTGTGGTCGGCCTGCCCGAGGTGTCGGTCGGGGTCATCCCGGGCGGCGGCGGTACGCAGCTGCTGCCCCGCAGGGTCGGCGCGGCGCGTGCGGCCGAGCTGGTCTTCAGCGCCCGCCGTGTGGAGGCGGCCGAGGCGCGCGAGCTGGGCCTGGTCGACGAGCTGGTCGAGGCCGGGGAGGACCGGGAGGCCGCTCTGGCCCTGGCGGGCCGGATCGCGGCGAATTCCCCGGTGGGACTCCGGGCCGCCAAGCGTGCCCTGCGGCTGGGGCAGGGACTGGACCTGCGGGCCGGTCTGGAGGTGGAGGACGCGGCCTGGAGGTCGGTGGCCTTCTCCGGGGACCGGGCCGAGGGCGTGGCCGCGTTCAACGAGAAGCGGAAGCCCGACTGGCCCGGCGAGTGACGTACGGAAGATCATCAGCGCCGCCGACTGATCACTTCGCTGCAAACCTCCCTAAGCTGGGGCAATGGGCGGTGATGATGCACGGTTGCGCGCCGTGGTGGCGCTGGCGCAGGCGATGGCGGCGGCCTACACCCCGCGTGAGTCCTGGTACGCCGCGGCGGTAGGGGCGTGCGAGGCGCTGGGCGGCAGCTTCGCCGCCCTGTCCGTGTGGGAGCGGGAGCAGGGCAGGCTGCGCGTGCTGGTGAACGCGGGGGAGCGGGCCGAGGGGGAGGAGGAGTTCCCCGAGAGCGAGGCCTACCCCGTCCATCAGTTCCCCGAGATCACCGAGTTCCTGCACGAGCGCTGGGCGGGCGGGGGTGAGCCCGACGCCTGGGTGGAGACCGCCGACGGCAGTCACGCCCCCGGGGCCCCCGCCCGGGGCGCCCGCCCCTTCTGCCATCAGCGCGTGGCGGCGCTCCGCAGGCGCGGGCGGGGCTGTTGCGTGGTGGCGCCGATCGTGCTGCACGGCAGGGCCTGGGGCGAGCTGTACGTGGCCCGGCCCGCG
This sequence comes from Streptomyces argenteolus, assembly GCF_042902585.1. GTDB lineage: Bacteria > Actinomycetota > Actinomycetes > Streptomycetales > Streptomycetaceae > Streptomyces > Streptomyces argenteolus. The sequence continues at coordinate 869,287 of NZ_JBIBEG010000001.1, read as the reverse complement.
GGCGTCCCGGTGTTCGACCGGGACGACGCGGACTTCGCGACCGTGCTGGCCGCCGTCGTGGCGGCGGGCATCGCGCAGACCGAGCGGCTGGAGGAGGTGCGCAAGCTGGCCTTCACCGATCCGCTGACCGGCCTCGCGAACCGCAGGGCCGTCGACATCCGGCTGGACGAGGCACTCGAGCTGCACCGCTCCGAGGGGGCCGTGGTCAGCCTGGCGGTCTGCGATCTCAACGGCCTGAAGTCGGTCAACGACACGCACGGGCACGCCGTCGGCGACCGGCTGCTGGAACGTTTCGGCTCCGTGCTCTCGCTCTGCGGTGCGATGCTCCCCGGCGCCCTGTCCGCGCGTCTGGGCGGAGACGAGTTCTGCCTGCTGACCGTGGGGCCCTCCGCGGACGACGTCGTGCGGGTGGCCGAGGAGCTCTGTGCGCGGGCCGTGGCCCTGGAGCTCGGTGACGGGGTCGCCTGCGGGGTCGCGTCCACCGGTGACGAGATCGGCCCGGTCCAGTCCGCGCGCAGGCTCTTCCGGCTGGCGGACGCCGCTCAGTACCAGGCGAAGGCGGCACACTCCCGCAAACCGGTGGTCGCGGGGCGCGACGGCGACGTGATCCGGCTCGCCGACTCCCCGCCGCGCCCCGCCCACGACCGCCGGCGGCTGCGCGGCAACCCGCCTGGTGGCGATCGGTAAGGGGTCAAGCCGCCGACCACTGGTGACATGGCGGGTTTCAGTCCGTAGGCTTCTGAATATGGATATGCATACAGTCGTGGTGGGGACGTCCGGTACCACTGCCGAGGACGTCATCGCCGTGGCCCGCCAGGGTGCCCGGGTCGAGCTCTCCGAGGCCGCCGTCCAGGCGCTCTCCGCCGCCCGGGAGATCGTCGACGCCCTCGCCGCCAAGCCCGAGCCGGTCTACGGCGTCTCCACCGGGTTCGGCGCCCTGGCCAGCCGGCACATCAGTCCCGGGCTGCGGGCCCAGCTCCAGCGCAACATCGTCCGCTCCCACGCCGCCGGCATGGGGCCGCACGTCGAGCGCGAGGTCGTCCGCGCGCTGATGTTCCTCCGGCTGAAGACGCTCGCCTCCGGCCACACCGGCGTACGCCCCGAGGTCGCGCAGACCATGGCCGACGTGCTCAACGCGGGCATCACGCCCGTCGTCCACGAATACGGCTCGCTCGGCTGCTCCGGAGACCTCGCCCCCCTCTCGCACTGCGCGCTGACCCTCATGGGCGAGGGGGACGCGGAGGGGCCCGACGGCGTCGTGCGCCCCGCCGCCGAGCTCCTTGCCGCGCACGGCATCGCGCCCGTCGAACTGCGGGAGAAGGAAGGGCTCGCCCTCCTCAACGGCACCGACGGCATGCTCGGCATGCTCGTGATGGCCCTCGCGGACCTCGAGGCCCTCTACACCAGCGCCGACATCACCGCCGCGCTCTCCCTGGAAGCGCTGCTGGGCACGGACCGGGTCCTCGCCCCGGAACTGCACGCCATCCGCCCGCACCCCGGCCAGGGCGTCTCCGCCGCCAACATGCTGCGGGTGCTCGCCGGGTCCGGCCTGACCGGCCATCACCAGGACGCCGCCCCCCGGGTCCAGGACGCCTACTCCGTGCGCTGCGCCCCCCAGGTCAACGGCGCCGGGCGCGACACCCTCGCGCACGGCCGCCTCGTCGCGGACCGCGAACTCGCCTCGGCGGTGGACAACCCGGTCGTCCTGCACGCGGGCACCTCGACCGGAGCCGGGAGCGGGGAAGGGCGCGTGGAGTCCAACGGCAACTTCCACGGGGCGCCGGTGGCGTACGTCCTCGACTTCCTGGCGATCGCCGCCGCGGACCTCGGATCGATCACCGAGCGCCGCACCGACCGGCTGCTGGACAAGAACCGCTCGCACGGGCTGCCGCCGTTCCTCGCCGAGGACGCAGGGGTGGACTCGGGACTGATGATCGCCCAGTACACCCAGGCCGCGCTGGTGAGCGAGATGAAGCGGCTCGCGGCCCCGGCCTCCGTCGACTCGATCCCCTCCTCCGCGATGCAGGAGGACCACGTCTCCATGGGCTGGTCGGCGGCGCGCAAGCTCCGCACCTCCGTCACCGCCCTCGCGCGGATCGTGGCCGTCGAGCTCTACGCCGCCACTCGCGCCGTCGAACTGCGCGCCGCCGAGGGACTGACGCCCGGGCCCGCCTCGCTCGCCGCCATCGAGGCGTTGCGGGCGGCGGGGGTCCAGGGGCCCGGCCCGGACCGTTTCCTCTCCCCGGACCTGGCCGCCTGCGACGCCTTCGTACGGGAGGGGAAGCTCGTCGCGGCCGTGGAGGCGGTGACCGGCCCGCTGGACTGAAGGCCGCACGCACGGGAGGGCCGCCGCGTCCGGGGACGCGGCGACCCTCCCGCCGTTCAGAGTCCGGGGCCCGGTACGGAGCCCCGGCGTATCGCATACACGACGAACCCCGCACCGACGCACAGTGAGGCCGTGCCACCGATGAGGTACGGAGTCGTGTCGACGCCCGCCCCGGTGTCGGCGAGCCTCTCGCCGGAGGTGAACTCCCCTGCGGCGGAGGCCTGTCGGGCCTGGCCGGTGAGACCGGCGGACACGTCGGTGGAACCGCTCTGCGGTGCCGTCCCGCCGGTCGCCTTCGCGGAGGGGACGAACCAGAGAGCGCAGAGCAGGGTGCCTGCCGCTGTGGTGGTCAGCAGCGTGCGACGAGCGATGGACACAGAATCGATCCCCTTGCGACAGCCGTCAGTTAGCCCCCCGCGCCGATGCTAAGCAAAGCAGCGGGTCGGAGGAAACCCACAGGTCCCGGGGGCCTTACGCTCCGGCGTATGAGCACTTCGAAGACACCCTCATTTGTTCGGCTTCGCGTGGAGATGGTCCTGGAGATCAGCGACGCGGACGCCCTGACCGGAACCGCACTGGAGAGCATCGCCGCCGACTTCACCGCCGGCGGGGCCTCCGCCGAGGAGTCGGCCGAGGAACGCACGCATGCCGAGGAGACGGTCAGGGCAGACGGAGCGGAGGCCCTCGCCTCGCTGATCGACCCGTTCGACCTGATCAGCCAGGTGCCCGGCGTCGAGCTCGCCCAGGCCTCCTGGAGCAGCGAGACCATCGACTACGACCCCGACGCCGAGGACTGGGCAGCCGGAGAGGACGGCGACGAGGCGTACTACGGGATCGAGGACAATGAGACCGACGACGAAGAAGGCGGCGGAAAAACGGAACGCTGACGCCCGCGGGGCCCTCCTCACGGGTGACGGGAACCAGCGCGCCCGCAGGCGCGTCGATCAGTGGTGTTCCCCACATCCACGCCGGATGTGGAACGGAACACCCGGTCAGGGTGTTCTTGGAACATTGACGGGGAGTCGCCGTCGGGCGACCCTGTCCGGGGATCTTGGGGAATCGGCAACGATGGAGAAGCGTGTGATGACGGACAGCAAGCGGCGCAGGGGCCTGATGGCCGCGTCCGCACTGCTCGGCGGCGTGCTGGTGCTTTCGGCCTGCAGCGACGACGGCGGTACGAACCCGGGCGCCAGTGCCGACAGCTCGAAGACGTCACAGGCGCAGGTGGACGAGGCCGCGGCCAAGGACGCCTCCGAGGCGCAGATAACGATCGCGCCGAAGAACGGTGCGACCAACGCGAGCATCAACAACGCCGCGATCGTCACCGTCGCCAAGGGCAAGCTGACCGAGGTCACCATGACCACGTCGGCCGGCGACACCGTCGAGGGCACCCTCGCGGCCGACGGTTCCAGCTGGAAGCCCAGCGGCCAGCTGGAGCGCTCGACGACGTACAAGATCAGCGCCACCGCCGCCGACTCGGACGGCCGTGAGGCGCACGCCAACAGCTCCTTCACCACGGTCTCGCCCGAGAACAGCTTCATCGGGAACTTCACCCCCGAGGACGGCTCCACCGTCGGCGTGGGCATGCCCGTCTCGATCAACTTCAACAAGGCGATCACGAACAAGAAGGCCGTCCAGGACGGCATCACCGTGACGTCGAGCAGCGGCCAGGAGGTCGTCGGCCACTGGTTCAACAACCAGCGTCTCGACCTGCGCCCCGAGGACTACTGGCAGGGCGGCTCCACCGTCACGCTGAAGCTCGCGCTGGACGGCGTCGAGGGTGCCGACGGCGTCGTGGGCGTGCAGCAGAAGACGGTCACCTTCAAGATCGGCCGCAACCAGGTCTCGACCGTGGACGCCAAGGCGAAGACCATGACCGTCACCCGGGACGGCAAGACGGTCAAGACCATTCCGATCTCCGCCGGATCCTCCGAGAACCCGACGTACAACGGCCAGATGGTGATCTCCGAGAAGTTCAAGGAGACCCGTATGGACGGTGCGACCGTCGGCTTCACGGACGACGACGGCAAGGGCGAGTACGACATCAAGGACGTGCCGCACGCCATGCGGCTGTCCACGTCGGGCACCTTCATCCACGGCAACTACTGGGGCGCCAAGTCGATCTTCGGCAGCGCGAACACCAGCCACGGCTGTGTCGGTCTCTCCGACACCCAGGGCGCGGACGACCCCAACACGCCCGCCGCCTGGCTGTACGACAACTCCATGATCGGCGACGTGGTCATCGTCAAGAACTCCCCGGACAAGACCATCGCCCCGGACAACGGCCTCAACGGCTGGAACATGAGCTGGGCGGAGTGGACGGCCGGCTCCTGATCCCGTAGCCAGTCCCCTCCCCGCCCGAAGGCGGCGGTGCCCTCACGAAAGGGTGCCGCCGCCTTCGGCGTTCGCCTTCTCATACGGCTCTCATCAGGCACTTATCTCCTCATCACGCCCGGTCCATATCTTCGCGCCATGTTCTTCACCTACCTCAGGCGCGAGCTGCGCCGCCGCAGAAAGGCGTCGCTCGTCGTCGCCTCGGGGCTCGCCCTCGGCATCGCGCTGGTCATCATCGTCAGCTCCGTCTCCTCGGGCATGAGCACGGCCCAGGACAAGGTCCTCCAGTCGCTGTACGGCCTGGGCACGGACATGACGGTGACCAAGGCCGCAGCCGCCCCGGGCGCCGTCGGCACCGAGCGGCCCCGCTTCGAGTTCGACGCCCAGGACGACGAGGACGAGACCCAGAGCACCGACCGGGTCATGGTCCAGGGCTTCCAGACGCTGGCCTCCAGCACCGTCGACAAGGTGGGCGAGCAGTCCGGCGTCGCCGACGCGGTCGGCGGGCTCAGTCTGACCGTCATGAAGGTCGACGGGCAGTTCACCCGAGGCCAGTTCGAGCAGGACGGGAGCGCGGGGCAGGGCGGCGGACCCGGCGGCGGCCAGGGCGGGGGCCAGCCGCAGGGTGAGGTCCGGGGCGGCGGCGCGTCCTTCGACGTCAACTCGTTCACCGTGTACGGCACCGACGTCACCCAGCAGGGCCTCGGCCCGCTGACCTCCTCCAAGATCACCAAGGGCCGGACGTTCAAGGCCTCCGAGACCGACGCGAAGGTGGCGGTCGTCGACTCGGCCTACGCCGCGGAGAAGGAACTCGCGGTCGGCAAGACCGTCACCGTCTCCGGCACCACGTACGAGATCGTCGGCGTCTCCACCGCGGACAGCGGTGACGCGGCGGCCGACGTCTACATCCCGCTGAAGCAGGCGCAGACCGTCGCGGACTCGAAGGACAAGGTCACCACGGTCTACGTCCAGGCCGCCGACTCGCAGCAGATCGACACCGTCAAGGCCGCCATCCAGAAGAACATCTCCGGCACGACGGTCACCACCTCGGCCGACCTGGCCGACACGGTCTCCGGCTCGCTCTCCACTGCCTCCGGCCTGGCCTCCAGTGTCGGCAGGTGGCTCTCCGTCGCCGTCCTGGTCGCCGCGTTCCTCGTCGCCGGCCTGCTGACCTCCTCCGCGGTCAGCCGCCGGGTCCGCGAGTTCGGCACCCTCAAGGCCCTCGGCTGGAAGAGCGGACGCGTCACCCGCCAGGTCGTCGGCGAGGCCCTCGTCAACGGACTGATGGGCGGCGTCCTCGGCATCGCCGTCGGCCTCGCGGGCGCCTACGCCGTGACCGCCATCAGCCCCACCCTCACCGCACAGCTCGGCTCCACCGGCGCGGGCGGCGGCATGGGCGGCGGCGGCCCGATGGGCGGCGGCCCCGGCCGCCAGACCGCGGCCAAGACCCTCGACATCGCCCTGACCGCGCCGGTCTCCCTCGGCACGATCCTCGTCGCCGTCGGCCTGGCCGTCGCGGGCGGACTGATCGCGGGAGCCTTCGGCGGCTGGCGGGCCTCCCGGCTGCGGCCGGCCGACGCGCTGCGCCGCGTCGCGTGACACCCGCCCCGCCCCTCCCCCTCCGTACGTACAGCAGGAGTCCACACGTGTACCAGCTCAAGGGCGTCACCAAGCGCTACCTGCGCGGCAAGACCCCCGTCGACGCGCTCGCCGGCGTCGACCTGACCATCGAGGACGGCGGACGGCTCGTCATCCAGGGCCCCACCGGCGGGGGCAAGTCCACGCTCCTGCAGATGCTCGGCGGACTGGACCGGCCCACCTCCGGCACCATCGAGCTCGACGGCGTCGACCTGGCCAGGCTGCCCGAGTCCCGGCTCACCAAGGTCCGGGCCGAGTCCATCGGCTTCGTCTTCCAGAGCTTCAACCTGATCCCGACGCTCACCGCGCAGGAGAACGTCGAGACCGCGCTCGTCCCGCTCGGCATCGGGGCGAAGGCCCGCAGGGAACGTGCCGCCGAGGCCCTGGAGTCGGTCGGCCTCGGTGACCGCCCCACCCACCTGCCGAGCGAGATGTCCGGCGGCCAGCAGCAGCGCGTCGCGATCGCCAGGGCCCTGGTGAAGCGGCCGAAGGTGCTGCTCGCCGACGAGCCGACCGGCAACCTCGACGAGTCCATGCGCGACGAGATCATGGAACTCCTCGACGGGCTGTGGAAGGAGCACGGCCTCACCTTCGTGATGGTCACCCACGACAGCTCACTCGCCCGCAAGGCCCCGAGGGTGGCGACCATCCGCAAGGGGAAGGTCACCGTCACGGAGAACGCGGCGGCCTGAACGAGGACGGCGCGGACCTCACGGCCCTCCATCCCCGGCTGTGAGGTTCGCCACCCGGCCGGCCCGCCCGCACGGGCTCGGTGCGGCCGTCCGCCCCGGCGGGAGAGGGCGAACGGCGCGGAAACACGCCGGGACGCCGGGAACACGCGCGTCCACTGCGCGGATGTCGCCCGCACCGTGCCGGGCCGTCCTGGGAGACTTGCCGGGTGCGACGGTCCGCGCGGACCGGGTGGCGCCTCCGGGGACAGGGAGCGCCGAACGGCACCATCCCACCCACGGAAGGTCTTGATCACATGCCGGCCAGTTCCGACTCCCTCTCCCTCACCCCGAACACCGCCGCGAGCCGCGTCATCGAGCCGCTCTACGCCGAGATCCTGCGGCGCAACCAGGGCGAGGGCGAGTTCCACCAGGCGGTGCGCGAGGTCCTCGAGACCCTCGGCCCCGTGCTGGCGCAGCGGCCGGAGTTCGTGGACGCCCGGATCATCGAGCGGATCTGCGAGCCCGAGCGCCAGCTCATCTTCCGGGTGCCGTGGTCGGACGACGCCGGCGACATCCACGTCAACCGGGGCTTCCGTGTCGAGTTCTCCAGCTCCCTCGGCCCCTACAAGGGCGGGCTGCGCTTCCACCCCTCCGTCAACCTCGGCATCGTGAAGTTCCTCGGTTTCGAGCAGATCTTCAAGAACGCCCTCACCGGCATGCCGATCGGCGGCGGCAAGGGCGGCGCGGACTTCGACCCCAAGGGCCGCTCCGACGCCGAGGTCATGCGCTTCTGCCAGTCGTTCATGACCGAACTCCACCGCCACCTGGGCGAGTACACGGATGTGCCCGCCGGTGACATCGGCGTCGGCGGCCGGGAGATCGGCTACCTCTTCGGCCAGTACAAGCGGATCACCAACCGCTACGAGTCCGGCGTGCTCACCGGCAAGGGCCTCGGCTGGGGCGGCGCCCAGGCACGCACCGAGGCGACCGGATACGGCTGTGTGCTGTTCACCGCCGAGATGCTGCGCGTGCGCGGCGAGTCGCTCGACGGCCAGCGCATCGCCGTCTCGGGCTCCGGCAACGTGGCCATCTACGCGATCGAGAAGGCCCAGCAGCTCGGCGCGACCGTCGTGACCTGCTCCGACTCGGGCGGTTACGTCGTGGACGAGAAGGGCATCGACCTCGCCCTGCTCAAGGAGGTCAAGGAGACCGGCCGCGGCCGGATCTCCGAGTACGCCGAACGCCGCGGCGACCACGTGCGCTACGTCCCCGGCGCCGGCGTCTGGAACGTCCCGGTGGACGTCGCCCTGCCCTGCGCCACGCAGAACGAGCTCCACGAGGCCGACGCGCTCACCCTCGTACGCAACGGGGTCAAGGCCGTCGCCGAGGGGGCCAACATGCCCACCACCCCCGAGGCCGTCCACGTCCTCCAGAAGGCCGGCGTCGCCTTCGCGCCCGGCAAGGCGGCCAACGCGGGCGGTGTGGCCACCAGCGCCCTGGAGATGCAGCAGAACGCCTCTCGTGACTCCTGGACCTTCGCCCACACCGAGGAGCGGCTGGCGGAGATCATGCGCCACATCCACGACTCCTGCCACACGACGGCCGAGAAGTACGGCAGCCCCGGCAACTACGTGGTGGGCGCGAACATCGCGGGCTTCGAGCTCGTCGCCGACGCGATGCTGGCGCAGGGCCTGATCTGAGCCCCGCCCCACCGGCGCCCGGCGCCCGCCCGCCGACGCGGCTCAGGCGCCGTCGACGGGCTCCATCCGGGCACCCGGCGCGGAGCCGGACGGGGTGAGGAAGTCGGTACGGGGAAGGGACGCGTCGGCCGGACGCGCGGCCTCGGCGGTGGACGGGTCGGTGGTGGCGAACATCGACGCGCCCCCGCCGTCCCCGTCCCAGGTGTTGCCCTGCGACCGGGCGGAATCCGCGAGCACGGTGTCCGGCCCCTCGCCGCTGTCCACCGCCGCGTTGGCGCTCAGCACGGCGGCGGCGGTCGGCAGGTAGAAGTTCGTGCCGTTGCGGAAAGCGGTGGTGCGGGTGAGGCGGAGCGCGCCCGGGTTCCCCTCGTCGTTGAAGCCCAGCCCGGAGTTGTCCCAGGCCGCGTCGTCGACGAGCACGTGCGCGACGGAGGCGGAGGTGTGGCCGCCGCCGAGGGTGAAGCCGTTGCCGTTGCGGTAGGACCAGCTGCCGCGCACCGTCACCGGGGTCGTGAATCCGCCCAGGTCGATCCCGTCGGCCCCGTTGCCGTACGCCCGGCAGCCGCTCACCGTGTTCCCGCCGCCCGAGCCGAACTTGACCGCGAGGCCGACCCCGCCCGCCCGGCCGGGCCCGTTGGCGTGGAAGTCGCTGTCCAGCACGGTGTTGTTCTCGGTACCCGCGTCGCGCAGGGTGAGCCCGGACTCCGCGTTGTGGTGCAGGGACAGACCTCGGAAGACGGTGTTCCGGCAGCTTCGGCACACGTACGCGTGGCTCCCCGACCCCTTGATCTCCAGGCCCTGCACGGTCCAGTCGTCCGCCTCCTGCGTGATCGCCCAGGAGGAGGCCGGCAGCCCCGAGGCGTCGATGACGGGCCGCTCGCCCCGGTAGTTGCTGAGGGTGATGCGCCGCTCCGGTGTGCCGTCCGTCGTGAGGGACGTCGCCTGCGTGGGCCGGTAGGTCCCGCCGCGCAACGCGATCGTCTGACCGGGGCGAACGACGGACGCCGCCTTGGAGAGCGTGGCGAAGGGGCGGGCCCGGCTGCCGTCCCCGTCGTCCGAACCGTCGGGCGCGAGATAGATGTCGGCGCTGGTCACCCCAAGCGCGGTGCCCGTCCGGCGCTCCGCGCGCGCCACCGGGGAGGCGGACGGCGAGGCCGAGGTGGTGGGCGCCGGGGAGGGCTCCGCGGGGAGCGTGGCCGCCGGCTGCGCGGGGCGGCTCACCGCCGGCGGCGCCGCCCGCGGTGCGGGGGCGGGGGAGTGCCACACCGGATAGGTCAGGGCCCCGGCGACCACGGCGAGCGCCGCGGCCGACGCCGCGAGCGACTTGGCCGTGAGGTGGTGCAGCAGGTCGTGCACCCGCCCCGTGGCCGTCTGCCCGAGCAGGGAGGCCGTCTCCGCGGTGTGGCGTACGCCGTCGGCCAGCCCGCCGGGAACCGGCAGCAGGCCGAGCCCCGGCAGCAGCTTCTCCGGGGCGACCAGGCCGGTCCCCAGCGCCCCGCACCTCGGGCATGTGCGGACATGGCGGGTGAGCCGCTTGCGCCAGAGCGCGCCCGTGCCGCCGTCCCAGCCGTGCGTCGCATCGGCCAGCCCGGGACAGCGGGGGGCGACGGCCAGGGCCCGGACCACCGTGCGGGCCTCCTCCAGCCGCAGCTTCATGCGCCGTACCCGCACGGCGGTGTGCCGGGCGTTCAGGCCGATGGCGTGGGCGACGTCGGCACGGGCGATGCGGCCCGCCTCCTCCTCCCACCACAGGGCGAGCAGCCGCCGGTCGTCCTCGTCCAGCCAGCGGGCCGCGAGAGCCAGATCCCGCCGCTGGCCCGAGAGTTCGAGCTCGGCCACCGTGCGCTCGGCGAAGTCGGTGAGCGGGTCGGCGACGTTCTCCACCTCGTGTCCGTGGAAGCGGTCGCGGGCCGTACGCCGCTGGTACTGCTGGACCTCCCGGTAGGCGATGGCCACCGCCCACGAACGGAACCGCTCCGGCTCGCGCAGGGAGGGCAGTGCACGGACGATCCGCAGCATGACCTCCTGCACGAGATCGTCCACATCCGCGTGACCGTTCAGCGCCCGCCCGACGATTCCGTATACCAACGGCAGGTGCGCGGCGAGGAGCTCCTCCAGGGCGCGGGTGTCGCCCCCACGGGCGGCACCGACCAGCCCCGGCATGTCGCGCACCGCTCGGCCGGTCCCGCTGTCCCTCATCCCGCCACGGCTCCTCACTCGCTTCGGGGCCGGTCACCGGGTTCGCTGCTGACGTGGACCTGCCGACCCGGGGCCCAGAGGCAGGCATCGTGGCACAAGCGCCGGGAGCCGTAAAGAAGTTGTCCCTTCCACCACCGCCGCCACCTGCGCCCCACCTGCCCCGCCGGCCCCGGATCCTCGTCGCGGAAAAGTTTCTTCGGGATTTCTGTCATCCCCACCCGCCCCACGCATCTACCTGGGCACTGCGGCTCACAGCACCGCACCCACCGGCCCATCCGAAGGAGCGAACGATGACCGAGAAACCGAACAGAGGGCGGCGTGCGCCGGCTGTCGCGATCGTGCTGGGGGGTGTCCTGGCCGGCGGGCTGGCGGCTCCGGCGGGGGCGGCGTCGTTGCCGGTGGCGGGGGGTGTGTACCAGCTGGCGGTGAAGAAGAGCGGCAAGTGCCTCGACGTTCCGGGGGCGTCGTCGGCGAACGGCGCGCTGTTGCAGCAGTGGGGTTGTACGGAGGGTGCGGCGTGGCAGCAGTTCACGTTGACGGCCGACGGTTCGGGGAAGTACCGGCTGGCCAACCGCAGCAGCGGTAAGTGCGTGGATGTGCCCTCCGGTTCGAAGGTGAGCGGGGTGCGGCTCCAGCAGTGGGGGTGCGCGAGTCAGACGAACCAGCAGTGGACGCTGGTGGCGAGCGGGACGGACACGTTCCAGGTCGTCAACGTGAACAGTGGTCTGTGCATGAGTCTCAAGGACGCCTCCACGGCGAGTGGTGCGGCGATCATCCAGGAGACGTGCACCGCCAACAGCAACAAGCAGTGGGCCTTCAAGCCCGTCGGCACCACCGGACCCGCCACGGTCGCCGCCGACGGCACCGGCACCTACCGGACCGTGCAGGCAGCGGTGAACGCCGTCGGCAGCGGGAACGCGAGCCGCGTCACCATCACCGTCAAGCCCGGCACCTACCGTGAGCAGGTCACCGTCCCCGCCGACAAACCCTTCATCAGCCTGAAGGGCCTCGGCGACTCACCGGACGACGTCGTGATCGTCAACAACCGCAACGCGGGTGATTACGGCACGGCGGGATCCGCCACCCTCGTCGCCCTGGGCCACGACTTCGACGCCACCAACCTCACGCTGTCCAACGACTTCGACGAGAACAGCTCCGACACCGGGGACCAGGCCCTCGCCCTCTACCTCGACGCGGACAGGGCGGTCCTCGACGACGTACGGCTCCTCGGTGACCAGGACACCTTCCTGGTCAACAACAAGGCGCGAGCCTACATCGTCGACTCGTACGTCGAAGGCACCGTGGACTTCGTCTACGGCGGCGGGACCGCCGTCTTCCACGCCTGCACGATCCACGAGAAGCGCAGCACCGGTGGCCCGATCACCGCGGCCAGCACCCCCGCCGAGAAGACGTACGGCTTCCTCTTCTACCGGTCGACGGTCACGGGAGCGGCTTCGAACACGACCCAGCTCGGGCGCCCGTGGCGGGCGGACGCCCAGGTGCTGTACCGGGAGTCCTCGCTCTCCTCGGCGCTGGCCACCGCTCAGCCGTGGACGGACATGTCCACCAACTCCTGGAAGAACGCCAGGTTCTCCGAGTACCGCAACACCGGTGCCGGAGCCACCGTCAACGGCAACCGCCCGCAGCTGACGGACGCGCAGGCCGCGAACTACACCCCGCAGAAGTACCTGGCCGGATCGGACGGCTGGAACCCCGTGCGCTGACCCGGCGCACACGACCCGCACCCGTACGAGAGAGGAACGAACACACATGAGCGAACACAGGAACAGGCGGAAAGTCCGGCTCGGAGCCATGCTGACGGCACTGCTCCTCGCCGTCGGCGGAGTCCTGGCCGGCGGGCTGGCGGCTCCGGCGGGGGCGGCGTCGTTGCCGGTGGCGGGGGGTGTGTACCAGCTGGCGGTGAAGAAGAGCGGCAAGTGCGTCGACGTTCCGGGGGCGTCGTCGGCGAACGGCGCGCTGTTGCAGCAGTGGGGTTGTACGGAGGGTGCGGCGTGGCAGCAGTTCACGTTGACGGCCGATGGTTCGGGGAAGTACCGGCTGGCCAACCGCAGCAGCGGTAAGTGCGTGGATGTGCCCTCCGGTTCGAAGGTCAGTGGGGTGCAGCTCCAGCAGTGGGGGTGTGCGGCGCAGGCGAACCAGCAGTGGACGCTGACGGCGAGTGGTACGGACACGTTCCAGGTCGTCAACGTGAACAGCGGTCTGTGCATGAGTCTCAAGGACGCCTCCACGGCCAGTGGTGCGGCGATCATCCAGGAGACGTGCACCGCCAACAGCAACAAGCAGTGGGCCTTCAAGCCCGTCTCCGGACGCACCTGGTCCGACAAGGCCGACGGCTTCGCCTCCACCGGGGGCGGCACCACGGGCGGCGCCGCCGGCTCGACCGTCACCGTCACGAACTACGCGGACCTGGTGAAGTACGCCACCGCCGCGGCGCCCTACGTGATCAAGGTGGGCGCCGCGATCACGGTCAGCCCGTACGGCCACGAGATACCGGTCAAGTCCGACAAGACGATCATCGGTGTCGGCACCTCCGGGCAGATCGTCGGTGGCGGCTTCTTCCTCGGCACCGGCATCCACAACGTCATCATCCGCAACCTCACCATCCGCGACACCCGGATGACCGAGGACGATCCCGACGACAAGGACTACGACTACGACGGCATCCAGATGGACACCGCCGACCACATCTGGATCGACCACAACCGGATCGAGCGGATGAACGACGGGCTCATCGACAGCCGCAAGGACACCAGCTACCTGACCGTCTCCTGGAACGTCCTGGGCGAGCAGAACAAGGCCTTCGGCATCGGCTGGACGGAGAACGTCACCGCCCGGATGACGATCCACCACAACTGGATCCACGACACCAACCAGCGCAACCCCAGCATCGACAACGTCGCGTACGCCCACCTCTACAACAACTACATGCAGAACGTGACCTCGTACGGAAACCTCTCGCGCGGCGCGTCCAGGACCGTCATCGAGAACAGCTACTACCAGAGCGTCGCCAACCCGTACTACGTCGACACCACGGCCGCGTCGCTCACCCAGACCGGCAGCATCTGCGTCTCCTGCACCGGCAAGCAGCAGACCAACGGGACCACGTTCAAGCCGGGTGACCACTACGGCTACACCCTGGACCCGGCCGCCGATGTCCCCGCCCTGCTCAAGCAGTACGCCGGCCCGCAAGGCACCATCGGGAACTGAGCCACCGGCGGCAGGTGCCTCGCCGCCGGGCCGGCCCGGTACGGAACAGAGCGTGTCCCGTACCGGGCCCGTGGCCGGGTCACCGGGGGTCCTCCCGGCCGGAGCCCTGGCCGCCGGCTGTCCTGAGGCCTCCGGCGTGCCCCGGGGGAACGCCGGCCGGGCGGGCTCAGGCGTGTGAGGTCACGGCGACATCGACGGCTTCGAGCTGTTCGCGACGCGTCCGCTCGGTCCCCCACACCCCGAGGGGCCGGAGGGCCTGGTTGAGTGTGTGCCCGTGCTCGGTCAGGGAGTACTCGACCCTCGGCGGCACCTCGGCGTACACCGTGCGGTGCACGAGGCCGTCCTCCTCCATCTCCCGCAGGTGCTGCGTGAGCATCTTCTCGCTCACTCCCGGCAGGCCCCGGCGCAACTCCGAGAAGCGGCGCACGCGATGGGCGTCGAGTTCCCAGAGGATCAGTCCCTTCCACTTGCCGCTCACCACATCGAGCGCGGCGTCGATGCCGCAGATGTAAGGCCCGCGTCTCGGCGCCTTGGCCATCGGGATCCCCTAACCGAAAGGTAAGTACCGCAGTATTTAGTGGGTACTTCCGAGCCTAGTGACGCTCGCCGAGCATGGAGGCGTGAACCAGCCACAGAACCTCACCACCAGTCAGGACGGCAACGCCGTCACCGTGATCGGACTGGGCCCGATGGGCCGGGCGATGACGCGCACGCTTCTCGCCGCCGGACACCGGGTCACCGTCTGGAACCGCACCGCCGCCCGGGCCGACGGCGTCGTCGAGGACGGCGCGACGCTCGCGGCGACACCCGGCGAGGCGGTCGCGGAGAGCGGCCTCGTCCTCGTCAGCCTCACCGACTACCAGGCGATGTACGACATCCTCGGCGGCGCCACCGGACCGCTCGCCGGCCGGACCCTGGTCAACCTGAGCTCCGACACCCCCGAGCGCACCCGCGAGGCCGCCGCCTGGGCGGCGGGTCACGGCGCCGCCTTCCTCACCGGGGGCGTCATGGTCCCCGCACCGATGGTCGGGACCGAAGCCGCCTACGTCTACTACAGCGGCCCCGGCGAGGTGATGCGCACCCATCAGGCGGCCCTGGCAGCGCTCGGCACGCCCAGGTACCTGGGCGAGGACCCGGGCCTCGCCCAGCTGATGTACCAGGCCCAGCTCACCGTGTTCCTCACCACGCTGTCCGGGCTGATGCACGCGACCGCCATGCTGGGGGCCGCAGGGATGAAGGCCCGGGAGGTCCTGCCGGAGTTGCTCTCCACCGCCGACTCGACCGGCGACATCCTGCGGGCCGGCGAGGACAGCCCCGGTGCCGCGCTGGACGCGGGAGAGCACCCCGGAGACCTCAGCACGGTCACCATGATGGGTGCGACGGCGGACCACATCGTCGAGGCCAGCAGATCACTCGGCCTGGACCTCGCGCTCCCGCTGGCGGTGCGGACCCACTACCGGCGCGCGATCGACGACGGGCACGGAGGCGACAACTGGACGCGCATCATCGACGGCATCCGAGCGCCGCGCCGACCGGACCGGGCCACGTGACGCGCCCCCGGCACCCAGGAGAAGGACCTTTCTGCCGACAGGAGATCCGCCCGGAGCGGAGCGCTTTCCCCACCCACGCCGGGCGCACCGCTCCTAGGCTGGGGTGATGAGCAGCCACGCATCGAACCGGGCACGCGTCATCCCTCTGCGTCCCGTCCCCGCGACGCCGGGCCCCGCCCCCGCCAAGGAGCCCCTCTGGCGGGACGTCGTCGGCGACGTCCTGCGCCGCGAGCGCCTCGCGCAGGAGCGGACGCTCAAGGACGTGTCCGAGGCCGCCCGGATCTCCGTGCCCTACCTCTCCGAGATCGAGCGCGGACGCAAGGAGGCCTCGTCCGAGGTGCTCGCCGCGGCGGCCCGCTCACTCGGGCTCGGGCTGGGGGACGTGCTGTCCCTGGCGCAGGGCGAACTCGCCCGCCGGAGCCAGGCCGCCCCGGTCCGTGCCTCGATGGGCGAGGTGCGCCTGGCCGCCTGAGCCCCGGTCCGGGCCCCACGGGCGGGGTGGCACCGGCCGCATCTCGCGGCCGGCCCGCTTCTTGCCGGCCCGCGGCCCGGGAGGCCGCGGGCCGCAGGTCACTCGGAGACGCCGGGAGCCGGGGCGATGCCCGTCGGGCAGGCGCGGCCCCAGTTCGTCTCCGAGGGGGACTCCAGGGTGGCTCCCGTGCCCCCGATGCCGCAGTAGCCGTCGGGGTTCTTGTCGAGATACTGCTGGTGGTACGCCTCCGCGGGCCAGAACGTGCGGCCTTCTGCCGGGAGGATCTCGGTGGTGATCGTGCCGTAGCCGGCGCCCGTCAGCACCTGCTGGTACGCCTCCCGGGACGCCTGCGCCGCCTCGGCCTGCTCGGCGGAGTGGGTGTAGAGCGCCGAGCGGTACTGCGTGCCCACGTCGTTGCCCTGCCGGAAGCCCTGGGTCGGGTTGTGGGACTCCCAGAAGAGCTTGAGCAGCTCCGCGTAGCTCACGGTCTTCGGGTCGAACACCACGCGGACCGCCTCCGTGTGGCCCGTCAGGCCGGAGCAGGTCTCCTCGTACGAGGGGTTCTCCGTGTAGCCGCCCTGGTAGCCCACGAGCGTCGTCCAGACGCCCTCGGTCTGCCAGAACTTGCGCTCGGCGCCCCAGAAACAGCCCAGCGCGAAGTCGGCGACCTCCAGACCCTGCGGATACGGGCCGGTCAGCGGGTTGCCGAGGACCGTGTGGCGGGACGGCACCGTGAATTCGGGGGTGGGGCGGCCTCGCAGGGCCTCCTCGGGGGTGGGGAGCTGCGGGGTGCGGTTGGTCAGGAACATGCGGTGGCTCCTCCGGAGGTCGGGGTTCGCTCGGTACAACACCGCGAGGGGGCCGTGGATTCCACGGTCTCAGGCGGCGGGGGCGGGAGGATCCTGGCGCTCGCCGGGGGAACCGGCCTGGGGTTCGCGGTGCGTGCCGGGGGAGCCGGCCGGGTTCTCGTAGGAGGCCATGTAGGCGGCGGTCTTCCTGCGTGCCCGCAGCCAGAAGAAGACGGCGAGGGCTATCAGGATCAGCGGGATCAGTCGTGCCATGGGTGGGCCGGTCCAATCGGGAGGAGTGCGGGACGTGCCGGTCAGTGGGGCAGCGTCGCGGGACTGCCACCGTTCGCCTCGTACCCCGCCACGGCCAGCGCACGGTAGACCGTGTACTCGGCCGCCGGGTCGGGGTTCTGCGTCCAGGGCAGCGCGCCCACGTGGCCGTCGATGTGGACGAGCTGGTGCATGGCTTCGGACCAGCGCTCCATCCGGACCAGGAAGAGCACCAGCAGATGCCGCACGTGCGCGAGCATCGGATCGTCCGCGCGGGCCGCGTGCACCGCGAACAGGGCGCCCTCGACCGCCTTCGTCACGACGGCGCCGCGGTAGAAGCCCTGCACCAGATTGACCTCGGGCAGGTGCTCGTACACGGCGAACAGCGGCAGCGCGGCGAGCAGCGATCCCCGCGGGGCGCGGGCCGCGGCCGCGGTCGCGAAGCGCTCGGCCTCCTCGCGCGAACCGTGCCACTTCTCGCACCAGAAGTGCAGGGCGGCGATGTGGGCGCCCATGTGCGCCGGGGCACGGTCGATGATCTTCGCCCAGAGCTGGTCGAACTGCTCGTGGGAGTACCCCAGCCCACGGGCCACGGCGAGCTCCACGAGGTACGGGACGGGGTCGCCCGGGGCCAGCAGGGCGGCCTCGCCGCAGACCGTACGGGCCTCCTCCAGGATGATCCGGAAGTCGTCGGTGCCTACGGTGCCGGTGCGCCAGGCCTGCTGCACCAGGAACTCCGCGTGCACCGCCGCCGCGCCGGCGTCCTTCGGGGCCTCGGCCCGCCACGCCCGCAGCCACGCCCCGCCCGTACCGGGCTGCCGGGCCAGCTCCAGCGACGCCGCACCGGCGAACGCCTGCACCCGCTGCCAGCGGACCTCGCTCTCCGCGGGCGTCCCCGCGAGCAGCTGCGAGGCGGCCTTCCAGCTCTGGGTGGCCTGGACCACGTCCAGCACGTCCAGGAGGTCCTGGTCGGGGCCGGGCATCCGGACGTCCAGCTCCTCCTGGCGCGCGAAGCCGTAGGTGTCCGGGTCGGCGGCATCGGGCGAACCGGGCGCGACCTGGCGGATACCGCCACGGCGCCGCAGCATGAGCGGGCCGACCACAGCGGCGAGCATGCACAGGGCGAGCAGGAACCACAGAATCTCCATGCGGTCCATTGTCCCCGGACGGGCAGGCGGGCGGCGAGTGGCCTTCAACTCCCCTCCCGACGAACTACGCTCGGGCCCCATGAGCGACCAGCACAGCTTCGAGACCCTCGCGATCCACGCCGGCAACACGGCGGATCCCCTCACCGGCGCCGTGGTCCCGCCGATCTACCAGGTGTCCACGTACAAGCAGGACGGCGTCGGCGGACTGCGTGGCGGCTACGAGTACAGCCGCAGCGCCAACCCGACCCGTACCGCCCTGGAGGAGAACCTGGCGGCGCTGGAGGGCGGCCGTCGCGGGCTCGCCTTCGCGTCTGGCCTCGCGGCCGAGGACTGCCTCCTGCGCACGCTTCTGACGCCCGGCGACCACGTGGTCATCCCGAACGACGCCTACGGCGGCACGTTCCGGCTGTTCGCGAAGGTCGCCTCGCGCTGGGGCGTCGAGTTCTCGGTCGCCGACACCTCCGACGTGAGCGCGGTGCGGGCGGCCATCACCCCCCGGACCAAGGCGGTCTGGGTGGAGACCCCCTCCAACCCGCTGCTCGGCATCACGGACATCTCCGCCGTCACCGACGTGGCCCGGCAGGCGGGCGCCCGGCTGGTCGTCGACAACACCTTCGCCAGCCCGTACCTCCAGCAGCCGCTCTCGCTCGGCGCCGACGTCGTGGTGCACTCCACCACCAAGTACATGGGCGGCCACTCGGACGTCGTCGGCGGCGCGCTCGTCGTCAGCGACCCGGAGCTCGCCGAGGAACTGGCGTACCACCAGAACGCGATGGGCGCGGTGGCCGGGCCGTTCGACGCCTGGCTGGTGCTGCGCGGCATCAAGACCCTCGCGGTCCGCATGGACCGGCACGACGAGAACGCCACGAAGGTCGCCGACCTGCTGACCCGGCACCCCAAGGTGACCCAGGTCCTCTACCCGGGGCTGCCGGAGCACCCGGGCCACGAGATCGCCGCCAAGCAGATGAAGGCGTTCGGCGGCATGGTGTCGTTCCGGGTCGCGGGCGGCGAGGAGGCCGCGGTCGAGGTGTGCAACCGCGCGAAGCTCTTCACCCTCGGGGAGTCGCTGGGCGGCGTCGAGTCGCTCCTGGAGCACCCGGGCCGCATGACGCACGCCTCCGCCGCGGGTTCCCCGCTGGAGGTGCCCGCCGACCTCGTCCGGCTCTCCGTCGGCATCGAGAACGCCGACGACCTGCTGGCCGACCTCACGCAGGCCCTCGGCTGACACGGCCCGGCGGCCGGGACGGACCGTCCCGGCCGCCGTACGGCGTGTGGGTCAGACAGCGACCTTCTCGTCCTCCAGCATGCCCCGGATCTGCTCGCGCAGTTCCGGGCTGTCGGTGTGCTCGTGGACCGAGACCGCGTGTTCCGCGGCGGCCCGGACGACCTCGTCCTCCTCACCCGAAATGGCGAGTGAGCAGTTGGAGACGCTCGGATACTTACGGCAGTCTGCGATCTTCCGTGTCATCGCGGCCTCCTCGGCATCGGCGAGTGCAGGCCCTTCCAGGGTAGATCCGAACGGCCGGGCGGACAGGCCGGACGGACCTGTCTCAGCCCTCCTGCGCCGGCTGGTGCGCGGCCTGCCGCGCGGCCAGGGAGGAGTTGAACCGGGTGAGCAGGGCGCAGAACGTGTCGCGCTCCTCCTCACTCCAGTCACCCGTCACCTGGGACATCAGCTCACGGCGTGAGGCGCGGACCTCCTCCAGGCGGGCCTGACCGCGCGGCGACAGCTGGAGCACCACGGCACGCCCGTCCTCCGGGTGGGAGGTGCGCTTGACCAGTCCCGTGTCGACGAGCGGTGCCACCTGGCGGGTCACCGTGGAGGAGTCGATCCCCATGCCGGCGGCCAGGGCCTTGACGCCCATCGGCCCTTCCACGTCGAGCCGGTTGAGCAGCAGGTAGGCGGCGCGGTCCATCGAGTTGCGGACCTGGCCGACCCCGCCCAGGCGGGTCTGCTCGGCACGGCGGGCGAAGACGGCCACCTGGTGCTGGAGTGCGTCGAGAAGGTGGTCCGTTCCCGGATGTCCGGGGGTCGCGCCCCCGGAAGGAGACGCGGCAGTCGTCATGTCCTGAGGGGGCATGGCCGGGGGCTCTCTTCGTGCGGTGTCGGATGGGTGGGGGACAGAGTACGCGGCCACGGGGCAACGTGTACCAGCGCTGCACAAACCTATGGACACCACCGCAGGCCGCCATGAGATGCGACGGTCCCGGCCCCTGCGAGCTGCAAGACTTGCCGTCATGACCTTCCGTACGTCAGGCCCCTTTCCTCCGCTCATCCTCGACGACGTCCGGGGGGCACAGAAGATGTTGTCCGGGGTGGCCAGAACGACCGGGATGGAGGGCAGCCGTCATCTGAGCTCACTCGTCGGGGCCCCGGTCCACCTCAAGTGCGAGAACCTCCAGCGCACCGGCTCCTTCAAACTGCGTGGCGCATATGTGCGTATCTCGGGCCTCAGCCCCGTCGAGCGGGCGGCCGGAGTCGTGGCCGCGAGTGCCGGAAACCATGCGCAGGGTGTAGCACTGGCCTCCTCACTGCTCGGCGTACGTTCCACGGTCTTCATGCCGGTCGGCGCGCCCTTGCCCAAGGTCGCCGCCACCCGCGAGTACGGGGCCGAGGTGCGGCTGCACGGGCACGTGGTGGACGAGACGCTCGCCGCCGCCCAGGAGTACGCGGAGCAGACCGGCGCCGTCTTCATCCACCCCTTCGACCACCCGGACATCATCGCGGGCCAGGGCACCGTGGGCCTGGAGATCCTCGAACAGTGCCCCGAGGTCCGCACGATCGTCGTGGGCATCGGCGGGGGCGGGCTCGCCGCCGGCATCGCCGTGGCGGTGAAGGCGCTGCGACCCGACGTCAGGATCGTCGGCGTCCAGGCGGCGGGTGCGGCGGCCTTCCCCCCGTCACTGACGGCCGGGCATCCCGTGGCGCTGGACTCGGTGCAGACCATGGCCGACGGGATCAAGGTGGGGCGGCCCGGCGATCTCACGTTCCCGCTGGTCCAGGAGCTGGTGGACGAGGTCCGCACGGTCTCCGAGGACGAGCTCTCCAGCGCGCTGCTGCTGTGCCTGGAGCGGGCCAAGATGGTCGTCGAGCCGGCCGGGGCGATCCCCGTCGCGGCACTGCTGAGTGATCCGGGGGCGTTCCGCGGGCCCGTCGTCGCCGTGCTGTCGGGCGGCAACGTGGACCCCCTGCTGATACAGCGCATCCTCACGCACGGCATGGTCGCGGCGGGCCGCTACCTCAGCCTGCGGCTCCGGCTCACCGACCGGCCGGGCGCGCTGGCCGCGATGCTCGCCACCCTGTCCGTCGCCGACGCCAACGTGCTCGACATCCAGCACGTGCGGACCGACCCACGGCTCGGGCTCACCGAGGCGGAGGTGGAACTCCACCTGGAGACCAAGGGACCGGAGCACTGCGAGGAGGTCGCCGCCGCGCTGCGGGACGCCGGTTACACGGTGCGGGCCTGAGCGGAGGGACGGCGGGCGGGGCGCAAAACCGGTTGTGGGCCGCCCCGTATCCCCCTAGCGTGCACCGCCGTGCGGTTCGCGACGTCCGTGCAGCCGCGCGGGTCGCGAGGGGCGCGACGACCGGGCCGCCCCGTGGTCCGTGACAGGCGCGACGGCACCGCGAATCCTAGGATCTGCTCAGGACGCACCCGAGAACCAACTGGGGGAATCCCGTATGCCAGGCGCCATCTACGCCGAAGGCCTGGTGAAGACCTTCGGCGACGTACAAGCACTGGGGGGCGTCGATCTCGACGTACCCGAAGGCACCGTCCTCGGCCTGCTGGGGCCCAACGGCGCCGGCAAGACGACCGCCGTGCGTGTCCTGACCACCCTGCTCCAGCCGGACAGCGGCCGGGCCGTGGTGGCGGGCATCGACGTACTGAAGAATCCCAACGAGGTGCGCCGCTCGATCGGCCTCTCCGGCCAGTTCGCCGCCGTCGACGAATACCTCACCGGCCGCGAGAACCTCCAGATGGTCGGGCAGCTCTACCAGATGGGCGCCCGCGACGCGAAGAGGCGGGCGGGGGAGCTGCTGGAGAGGTTCAACCTCGCCGACGCCGCCGACCGCACCGCGAAGACCTACTCCGGGGGCATGCGCCGCCGCCTCGACCTGGCGGCGGCGCTCGTCGTCTCCCCGCCGGTCATGTTCATGGACGAGCCCACCACCGGACTCGACCCGCGCAACCGGCAGCAGCTGTGGGAGGTCATCCAGGAACTCGTCGCCGGCGGTACGACGCTGCTGCTCACCACGCAGTACCTGGAGGAGGCCGACCATCTCGCCCACGACATCTGCGTCATCGACCACGGCAAGGTGATCGCCCGCGGCACCTCCGACGCGCTCAAGGCCCGCACCGGCGGCGAACGCGTCGAGGTCGTCGTGCACCAGCCCGACCAGATCGAGCCCGCCCGCTCGGTGCTCGCCACCTACGGCAAGGGCGAGATCTCCGTGGCGGAGCACACCCGCAAGCTGACCGTCCCGGTGACCGGCGGGGCCAAACTGCTCGCCGAGGTCATCCGGGACCTCGACACCCACGGCGTGGAGATCGACGACATCGGGCTGCGCCGCCCCACCCTCGACGACGTCTTCATCTCGCTCACCGGCCACGCCGCCGAGCTGGAGAGGAACGGCGGGGACCCATCGACCGAGGCCGCTGAGGGCCGGAAGGAGGACGGCGCGTGACCACCATCGTCCCGAACACGCCGGCCGTGGCGCCGCTCAAGTCCCGGGGGGCGATCAGCCAGTCCGTCGCCGACTCCCTCGTCGTCGCCAAGCGCAATCTGATCCGGATGGCCAGGATCCCGGAGATGGTGATCTTCGGCCTGGTGCAGCCCATCATGTTCGTGGTGCTGTTCACCTACGTCTTCGGCGGATCCATCAAGGTGGGTGACTCCACCTCGCCGCAGGCCTACCGCGAGTTCCTCATGGCGGGCATCTTCGCGCAGACGGTCACCTTCGCCACCGCCGGTGCGGGCGCGGGCATCGCCGACGACATGCACAAGGGACTCATCGACCGGTTCAGGTCGCTGCCGATGGCCCGGGGCGCCGTCCTCACGGGACGCACGATCGCCGACCTCGTGCAGACCGCGCTCACACTCGTCGTGCTCGCGATCGTCGCGCTCATCGTCGGCTGGCGGACCCACGAGAACCTGGGCAAGGTCCTGCTCGGCTTCCTGCTGCTGCTCCTGCTCGGCTACGCGTTCTCCTGGATCGGCGCCCTGATCGGGCTCGTCGTCCGCACCCCGGAGGCAGCCACCTCCGGCGGACTGATCTGGCTCTTCCCGCTGACGTTCATCTCGAACGCCTTCGTGGACGCCAACCAGATGCCTACGTTCCTGCGCGTCATCGCGGAGTGGAACCCCTTCAGCGCCACGGTGCAGGCCTGCCGTGAGCTGTTCGGCAACCTGCCGCCGGGCTTCGTGACCCCCGACGCCTGGCCGATGCAGCACCCGATCCTGGCCTCGGTCATCTGGTCCGTGGTCATCCTCGTGGTCTTCCGCACGCTCGCGGTCCGCAAGTACCGCTCGGCGACCGCCTGACCCCGCGCACGACGGAGCCCCGGCCGCACCTGCGGCCGGGGCTCCGTCGTGCGCCGCGGATCAGCCCTGGTACGGCTTCGCGGAGATGATCTTCACGGTGGCCTTCTTGCCGTTCGGCAGCTCGTACTCCGCGTCGTCGCCCACCCGCTTGCCGTTCACGCCCGTGCCGAGCGGGGACTGGGGGGAGTACGTCTCGATGTCGGTGCTCGCGTACTCGCGGGAGGCGAGCAGGAAGGTGACCGTGTCGTCCGGGTCGCCGTCGAAGGCGATCGTCACGACCATGCCGGGCTCGACCACGCCGTCGTCGGCGGGGGCCTCGCCGACCTTCGCGTGCTCCAGGAGCTGGGTCAGCTGACGGACCCGGAGCTCCATCTTGCCCTGCTCCTCCTTGGCCGCGTGGTACCCGCCGTTCTCGCGGAGGTCACCCTCCTCACGGGCCGCCGCGATCTTGACGGAGATCTCCGTGCGCGCGGGACCAGACAGGTACTCCAGCTCCGCCTTGAGCTGGTTGTACGCCTCCGGCGTGAGCCAGGTGACGTTATCGCTGGTCTGGGTCACAGGGTGCTCCTCGTCGGTGCTGGGAATACAAAGCAACGCCCTACCCCAAGCATGCGCTGCCACGGGTGGGCGAAACAACGAGCCTAACAATTCCGCGCGAAAAGGGGGAGAAGGTAAAACGTCACACGCGCGTTTAACCAGCTCGAGGCGGGAGCGTGCGCCTCGGTGACGGCGCGCTCCCGCGGTGCTGTCAGGCGCCCGCGGTGCAGGCGACGAGCTCCACCGCGGTCGCCCGGGAGGTGGTGCGCAGGGAGACGAGCTCGTCGATCCGCCCGGACGGCTCCTCGAAACGGAAGTCCGCGCGCCCCACCTCGGCGCCGTCCTCGCTCAGGGCGCGGAGGGTGCAGTGCCCGTCGGCGTCCCGGTCCTTGCGGACCTCCAGATGGGCCTCGGCCCTGGTGTCCGAGACGATCCGGGACTTGATGATCTCGGCGCTGATGTCCTGGCCGGTGACGTAGGAGTAGCCGAACCAGCCGATCATGCCGAGGAAGGCCACGCCCAGCACGGCACCGATGATCTTCAGCTTGCGGTCCGCGCGCAGGTCCCGGGACCGGCCGTAGCGCTCCTCGGGCAAGGCCTCGCGCACCGCCGCCATGATCGTTCCTCCTGTACAGGGGATCGTGGAATTTTCCACCCCCCGGTTCAGTCACTATAGAAGCCGACCCACGCGACCGATGACTGAGGACCGAGTCTTGACCGAGCAGCTGAGACTGATGGCCGTGCACGCCCACCCCGACGACGAGTCGAGCAAGGGCGCGGCCACCATGGCCAAGTACGTGTCCGAGGGGGTGGACGTCCTGGTCGTCACCTGCACAGGGGGCGAGCGGGGATCCATCCTCAACCCGAAGCTCCAGGGGGACGCGTACATCGAGGAGCACATCCACGAGGTGCGCAAGAAGGAGATGGACGAGGCCCGGGAGATCCTGGGCGTCAAGCAGGAGTGGCTCGGCTTCGTCGACTCGGGTCTGCCCGAGGGCGACCCGCTGCCGCCCCTGCCCGAGGGCTGCTTCGCCCTGGAGGACGACGAGACGGCGGCGGGGCGTCTCGTCGCGAAGGTGCGTGCCTTCCGGCCGCAGGTGATCACCACCTACGACGAGAACGGCGGCTACCCGCACCCCGACCACATCAAGACGCACACCATCTCGATGATCGCCTTCGACGGGGCGGCGGACACCGAGAGGTTCCCCGAGGCGGAGTTCGGTCCCGCCTGGCAGCCGCAGAAGCTCTACTACAACCAGGGCTTCAACAAGCCGCGCACCGTGGCCCTGCACGAGGCGCTGCTCGCCCGCGGACTGGAGTCCCCGTACGGCGAGTGGCTGGAGCGCTGGAAGGAGTTCGAGCGCGCGGAACGCACGCTGACCACGCACGTCCCGTGCGACGACTTCTTCGAGATCCGCGACAAGGCGCTGATCGCGCACGCCACGCAGATCGATCCGGACGGCGGCTGGTTCCGCGTCCCGATGGACGTCCAGCGGGAGGTCTGGCCGACCGAGGAGTACGAGCTCGCCAAGTCCCTGGTCGATACCTCCCTCCCCGAGAGCGACCTCTTCGCGGGCATCCGCGACAATGCCTGATATGTACGCGACCCAGGCACTGACGCACCTCGTCCCGCTCGCCGCCGATGAGCTCGACAAGAACAAGGTGACTCCCGGCGTCCTCGGCTTCCTCGTCTTCGCGGCGCTCGCCGTCGGGGTGTGGCTGCTGATGAAGTCGATGAACCGCCACATGGGCAAGGTCAACTTCGAGGAGGCCCCCGACCCGGAGGCCACGCCGGACCAGGAACCGGCGGCCTCCGTCGGCCAGGCCGGCACGAGCTCCGCGCGCCCGGCGGGCAAGGACTGACGCGGCGGGGCGGGGCGAGCCGCCCCGGCCGCCCGCCTCGCTCCGCGCGGCCCGTGGCAGCCCGCCGCGCCACGGCCCCGGTCCGGTCCCGTCAGGGGCGTACGCCGACGGGCACCCCCATGACCTCGCGGGCGTGCCGGGACGGGGTCAGGCCGAGGCGCCAGGCCTGCCAGCCCTCGTCCAGGTCCACACCGCGGTTCAGGACGACCCGGAAGGCCTCCGCGCAGTCCTCCAGCGCGGGGTCCCGGAGCGGGTGGGCCGCCTCCAGCAGGTCCGCGAGCTCCTGCTGGGCCACCGCCGTGCCCACCTCGCTGCCGCCCGGTGAGGCGTAGGGCAGGAGGGTGCAGCGCAGGAACGCAGCCCAGTCGCCGCCCCGGACGTCGCCGTACGACGCGAACAGGGTGATCGCCTCGCCGCACAGCTCCAGCGCCTGGGCGGCGCGGTTGTTGCCGCCGTCGATCAGGGCCAGTTCCAGGCAGGTCCACGCCTCCCCGTGGGCCACCCCGATCCGCCGGAAGTCGGCCCGGGCGTCCACCAGGAGCTGACGGGCGAAGCCTGAGTTGCGCAGGTTGCCGGTCTGCGTGGCGCGCTGGTCGCGGGTGACCCGGCCCGAGTGGTGACGGGCGCACGCCAGCCCGTACACGTCCCGCATCCGGGAGAACATCGTGCGGGACCGCTCCAGCTCCCGTACCGCCTGATCGGTGTCGCCGTCCTCCTCCAGCGCCTGCCCCAGGTAGTAGCGCGTCCAGGCCTCACCCCGCGCGTCCTCGTTGGCCCGGTGCCGGGCGAGGGCCCCGCGCAGCTGCTCCACCGCGGGCGCGGTGCCGCCGACGTTCCCGTCCACCAGCCGTGCGCGGGCCAGCTGGGTCAGGGCCCAGGCCTCCCCGCGCTCGTCCCGGGTGCGGCCGTACAGCTCCAGCGCGGTGGTCAGCTCCTCCTCGGCCCTGGCGACCTCGCCCATCCGCAGGCAGACCTGGCCCAGCTGGAAGTGCGTCCACGCCTCGCCGTGCAGCGACTCGCCCTCGCGGTGCAGGGCCAGCGCGGTGTCCAGCAGCGTCAGCGCCTCGGCCAGATTGGCCCGGTCACGCTCGACGGCGGCCAGGGCGTGGAGCGACCAGGCGCGGTCCTCGGCCTGCTCCGGTGACGCCTGGAGGCCGATCGCCTCCCGCAGCCGCGCCGACGCCTCGGTCAGATTGCCCTGGTGGTGCAGGGTGATGCCCAGCGAGCAGAGGGCCAGCGCGGCGCCCGCGTCGTTCTGTGCCTCGCGGTACAGGCCGACCACGGAGGAGAGCGTGGTGCGGGCCTTGTCGAGCTCGCCGAGCTGCCGGGCCGCGATACCCGTACGCCACTGGACGGACCGCTCCAGCAGCCCCTGGTCGACGGAGCGCGTCAGCTCGCTGATCTCGCCCAGGCGGTAGAGGTCGCCGCGCAGCAGGCAGTAGTCGCACAGGGCGCCCAGCAGGTGGAGCACCGCCGCCTGGTCGACGCCCTCGGCGTGCCGGAGCGCCGAGGTGATGAAACTCGACTCGTCGTCCAGCCAGCGCAGTGCGGCGTCCAGCGAGCTGAAGCCGTGCGAGCCGAACTGCCCCGCGCGGGTGGACATCTTGCCGTCCACCATGCGGATCACCGCGTCGGCGAGCTCCGCGTAGTTCTGGACGAGGCGCTCCTGCGCGGCCGTGCGCTCGGCCGCCGGCTCCTCGTCGGCCAGCCTGGCCAGGGCGAAGGACCGTACGAGATCGTGCAGCCGGTAGCGCGCACCGCGCACATGGACCAGCAGCCCCGCCCGGGACAGCGCCTCCAGGAGCCGGCCCGCCTCCTGCTCGTCCGAGGAGAGCAAGGACGCCGCCGCCGCGGCGCCCAGGCTCGCACGCCCCGCCAGGGCGAGGCGCCTCAGCAGCCGCCTGGCCGGCTCGGGCTGGTCGGTGTAGCGCAGCCACAGGGCGCGCTCGACGGGCCCCACCGGACCGTACGCGCCGAGGGCGGTGGCCAGTTCGGCGCGGGTCCGCGCGCCGAGGGCGGAGCCCGCCACCCGCAGGGCGAGCGGCAGCCCGCCGCACAGTTCGACGACCGCCTCGGTCGACGGGTAGTCGTACGGGCCGGCTTCCTCGTCCTCCGCCGCCTCGCGCAGCAGCTCCTCGGCGCCCGCGGGGTCGAGACCGCCGACGGGCAGGTGGTACACCCGCGCCGGGACGTCCTCGGGCAGCTCCAGCGGCTCGCGGGCCGTGACCAGCACCAGACTGTCGGAACGCTCGGGCACCAGGGTGCGGACCTGCGCGGCGTCGGTCGCGTCGTCCAGGACGATCGTGACGGGGGTTCCCGTCAGATGCTGGTGGTAGAGCTCGCTCAGCCGCCGCACCTGCTGCTCCGCGGAGGACCTCTCCCGGAACAGGAGCTGCTCA
Source organism: Streptomyces argenteolus (assembly GCF_042902585.1). GTDB lineage: Bacteria > Actinomycetota > Actinomycetes > Streptomycetales > Streptomycetaceae > Streptomyces > Streptomyces argenteolus. The sequence goes on along the minus strand of NZ_JBIBEG010000001.1, from coordinate 840,620 downwards.
CGCGGTGCGCCCAGCCGGTTCAGCAGGTGCAGCAGCGCGTCGCGGGTCGGCAGCGGGCTCTCGCCCGCCACGTCGCCCCGCAGATCCACCACGCACGCCCCCCGGAACTGGTCCTTGAGCGCGTGCGCGGCCCGGACGGCGAGCGCGGTGCGCCCCGAGCCCGGGGCGCCGTGCAGGACGACGACGGTCGGCAGGGTCTCCGTGGCGGCACGGGCGGCGTGCACCCACCGGGCGATCTGTGCCAGTTCGGTCCTGCGGCCCGCGAACGGGCCGTCCGCCGACGGCAGATGACCGAAGGACTGCTCCAGGAGCGAGCGGGTGCGGGCAGCAGCGCTGCGGTCGCCCCCGCGCAGCTGCGCCACCACGGAGGCGCTCGCCTTCTTGGGGGTGCGGGTCGCGGCGGTCAGCACGCGCTGCTGGTCGAGGAAGGGGCGGATGCCCCGTACCTCCAGGGCCGTCAGCCACTGGAGCCGCAGCTGCTCGGGGCCGCCGGGCTGGTTCAGCTCCCCCGCCCTGCGATGGGCCGCGGGCCAGTGGGAGGCGGTCACCCGGGCCACCGTCGCCGTGGTCCCCGCCACGGCGACCACGGCGCCCGCGCCCAGGGCCAGCCCCGTCGCGGTGCCGAGCGCCAGGTCCGCGCCGAAGGCGGCAGCCGCCGCGACTCCCGTCACCAGCAGGGGTGTTCCCAGGGTCGCTCTGCTGAACCGCTCCGCCAGCGGCTGCCGGCCGGCCCCGGCGGCGTCCAGCGCCCGCGTGTACGCGGCGTACTCCTCGGCCGCGCCCGCCGCCATCGTGTCGAGCGCGCCCCGCGCACGCGCCAGCAGCGCGCCGGAGTCCGTCCGCCCACCTGTGCGCCGCGCTTCCTCCTCCACGGCCCGTACCAACAGCCGTTCGGCATCCGCCCGATGGCTGTCCCGCATGCGTCCCCCTCGTCCCCGGCCCGACCTCGACCGGACCCTGTGTGGACCGTCCAGTGTCCCCGGTCCGGGGCTCCGGCGACAGGGAACCCACGAGACTGCCCGCCGAACGGGTGTGCGGGTGCGGGGGCACCGGACCGCGAGCGCCCGGTCACCCCTCAGCGCGCGCCCTCCCCCTGCTGTCCCGGCCCCGGTCCTTCGCGGTTCCGGGCCGGGGAGGGGAGGGCGGACCTCCGTCCACGGTGAGCCCGTCCCCCCGCCGCCGTCCTCGGTGCGCAAGGATTGGGGTATGGCCAACCGACTTGCGCAGACCACCTCCCCGTACCTCATCCAGCACGCCGACAATCCCGTCGACTGGTGGCCGTGGTCGCCCGAGGCGTTCGAGGAGGCCCGCCGACGCGGCGTGCCCGTGCTGCTCAGCGTCGGGTACGCCAGCTGCCACTGGTGTCATGTGATGGCCCACGAGTCCTTCGAGGACGCCACCGTCGCCGACTACCTCAACGCGCACTTCGTGCCGGTCAAGGTCGACCGCGAGGAGCGGCCCGACGTCGACGCCGTGTACATGGAGGCCGTGCAGGCCGCGACCGGTCAGGGCGGCTGGCCGATGACCGTCTTCCTGACCGCCGACGGCGAACCCTTCTACTTCGGCACCTACTTCCCGCCCGAGCCCCGTCACGGCATGCCCTCCTTCCAGCAGGTGCTGGAGGGGGTCGTGGCCGCCTGGACCGACCGGCGCGAGGAGGTCGCGGAGGTGGCCGGGCGCATCGTGCAGGATCTCGCCGGCCGTTCCCTGACCGCCGGAGGGACGGAACTGCCCGGCGAACCGGAGCTGGCGCAGGCCCTGCTGCGGCTGACCCGGGACTACGACGAGAGGCACGGCGGCTTCGGCGGCGCGCCCAAGTTCCCCCCGTCCATGGTCATCGAGTTCCTGCTGCGCCACCACGCCCGTACGGGGGCCGAGGGCGCCCTGCAGATGGCCGCCGACAGCTGTGCGGCCATGGCGCACGGCGGGATCTACGACCAGCTCGGCGGCGGCTTCGCCCGCTACTCGGTGGACCGCGAGTGGGTCGTCCCGCACTTCGAGAAGATGCTGTACGACAACGCCCTGCTGTGCCGCGTCTACGCCCATCTGTGGCGCGCCACCGGATCGGACCTCGCCCGCCGGGTGGCCCTGGAGACCGCCGACTTCATGGTGCGCGAGCTGCGGACGGCCGAGGGCGGCTTCGCCTCCGCGCTGGACGCCGACAGCGAGGACGCGCAGGGGCGGCACGTCGAGGGCGCGTTCTACGTGTGGACCCCCGAGCAACTGCGCGAGGTGCTGGGAGAGGAGGACGCGGCCTTCGCCGCCGCGTACTTCGGCGTCACCGAGGAGGGCACCTTCGAGGAGGGGTCCTCCGTCCTGCGGCTCGCCCGGAACGGGCAGGAGGAGGCCGACCCGGTGCGGGTCGCCGATGTGCGGGCCCGTCTGCTGGCGGCGCGCGAGCTGCGCGCCCGGCCCGAGCGGGACGACAAGATCGTGGCCGCCTGGAACGGCCTGGCGATCGCGGCCCTGGCCGAGACCGGGGCGTACTTCGACCGTCCGGACCTCGTGGAGCGGGCCACCGAGGCCGCCGACCTGCTGGTGCGCGTGCACATGGGCGACGTCGCCCGGCTCTGCCGCACCTCCAGGGACGGCCGGGCCGGGGACAACGCCGGGGTGCTGGAGGACTACGGCGACGTCGCCGAGGGCTTCCTCGCGCTCGCCTCGGTCACGGGCGAGGGGGTCTGGCTGGAGTTCGCGGGGTTCCTGCTGGACATCGTCCTCGCGCACTTCAGGGGCGAGCGGGGGGAGCTGTTCGACACCGCCGACGACGCGGAACAGCTGATCCGGCGCCCCCAGGACCCCACCGACAGCGCCACCCCGGCCGGCTGGACCGCCGCGGCGGGCGCACTGCTCTCGTACGCCGCCCACACAGGCTCCGAGGCGCACCGCACGGCGGCCGAGGGGGCGCTCGGGATCGTCGCGGCGCTGGGCCCGAAGGCCCCACGGTTCATCGGCTGGGGGCTGGCGGTCGCCGAAGCCCTGCTGGACGGGCCGCGCGAGGTGGCGGTGGCGGGCCCGGTCTCCGGGGAGCTGCACCGCACGGCGCTGCTGGGGCCGGCTCCCGGCGCCGTGGTCGCGGCGGGGGAGGGGCCGGACGCGGGGTCCGAGTTCCCGCTGCTGGTGGACCGGCCGCTGGTGGGCGGTGCGCCGACCGCGTACGTCTGCCGCCACTTCGTGTGCGACGCGCCGACGACGGACGCGGGGGAGCTCGCCGTGAAGCTGGGCGGCTGACGCGGGACGTACGGCGAAGGGCCCGGCCGGCGGCCGGGCCCTTCGCCGTACGGGACCGTTCAGTTCTGCTGGTAGGCGACCAGCGAGATGCCGACGTAGTGCGCGACGAACGCCGCCAGCGTCAGCGAGTGGAACACCTCGTGGAAGCCGAACCACTGCGGGGACGGGTTCGGGCGCTTCAGGCCGTAGATGACGCCCCCCGCGCTGTAGAGGAGCCCACCGACGACGACGAGGACCAGCACCGCGACGCCCCCGGTGCGCAGGAAGTCCGGCAGGAAGAACACCGCGGCCCAGCCCATGGCGATGTAGCAGGGGGTGTAGAGCCAGCGGGGGGCGCCGACCCAGAAGACGCGGAAGGCGATACCGGCCGCCGCGGCGCCCCAGATCGCCCACAGGAGCGGGCGGCTGGTGGACTCGGGCAGCAGCAGGAGAGCGAGCGGTGTGTAGGTGCCCGCGATGATCAGGAAGATGTTGGCGTGGTCGAGTCTGCGGAGCACCGCCTCGCCGCGCGGCCCCCACGTACCCCGGTGGTAGACGCCGCTCACACCGAACAGCAGGCAGGCGCTGAGTACGTAGACGGTGCAGGCGACCCGCGCACGCGTGCTGTCGGCCAGGACGATCAGGACGATGCCGGCTATGACCACCGCGGGGAACATTCCGGCGTGCAGCCACCCGCGCATCCGTGGTTTGACCGGGACCGGGTCGGTGAGTTCGACGGGTCCGGAGGCGGCAGAAGTCATGTCCGCATGGTACCTACGCCTCCGTAGGTACCCGGTCCGAGTGGCGATGCTCACGTGTGCGGCCCTCTGGACATATGGGCGCGATGGTCGGATGATCAAATGAGTGCGGTCGGCACCGGATGAGCGCCAGGGGTAGTTGAAGGGGTAAGCATCCGGGTCGCAGCCCCCACGGGGCCTGACAACACACCCTCTCTACAAGGAGCGATCGTGGCGCGAGACATCGCGGCTCCCCTCACTGTTCCCACTCGGCACCAGGAGCTCGTCTCCTGGGTGGACGAGATCGCCGCTCTCACCCAGCCGGACCGCGTGGTCTGGTGCGACGGTTCCGAGGCCGAGTACGAGCGCCTGTGCGAGGAGCTCGTCGCCAAGGGCACCTTCACGAAGCTCGACCCGGTCAAGCGCCCTCACTCGTACTACGCCGCCTCCGACCCGAGCGATGTCGCCCGCGTCGAGGACCGCACCTACATCTGTTCCGAGAAGGAGCAGGACGCGGGCCCGACCAACCACTGGAAGGACCCCGCCGAGATGCGGGAGATCTTCACCGGTGAGAAGGGCGTCTTCCGCGGCTCCATGCGCGGACGCACGATGTACGTCGTCCCGTTCTGCATGGGTCCCGTCGGCTCGCCGCTCTCCGCGATCGGCGTCGAGATCACCGACTCCGCGTACGTCGCCGTCTCGATGCGCACCATGACGCGCATGGGCCAGGCGGTCCTCGACGAGCTCGGGACCGACGGCTTCTTCGTCAAGGCCGTCCACACCCTCGGCGCCCCCCTGGCCGAGGGCGAGGCGGACGTGCCCTGGCCCTGCAACGCCACGAAGTACATCTCGCACTTCCCCGAGGACCGCGAGATCTGGTCCTACGGCTCGGGCTACGGCGGCAACGCCCTGCTCGGCAAGAAGTGCTACGCACTCCGCATCGCCTCCGTCATGGCCCGGGACGAGGGCTGGCTCGCCGAGCACATGCTGATCCTGAAGCTCACGCCGCCGCGCGGCGAGAGCAAGTACGTCGCCGCCGCCTTCCCGAGCGCCTGCGGCAAGACCAACCTCGCCATGCTGGAGCCCACGATCTCCGGCTGGACCGTCGAGACCATCGGCGACGACATCGCCTGGATGCGCTTCGGCGAGGACGGTCAGCTGTACGCGATCAACCCGGAGGCCGGTTTCTTCGGGGTCGCGCCCGGTACCGGTGAGCACACCAACGCCAACGCCATGAAGACCATGTGGGGCAACTCCGTCTTCACCAACGTGGCGCTCACCGACGACGGCGACGTGTGGTGGGAGGGCATGACCGAGGAGCCGCCCGCGCACCTCACGGACTGGAAGGGCAACGACTGGACCCCCGAGTCCGGCACGCCCGCCGCCCACCCCAACGCCCGCTTCACCGTGCCGGCCGGCCAGTGCCCGATCATCGCCCCGGAGTGGGAGGACCCGAAGGGTGTGCCGATCTCGGCGATCCTCTTCGGTGGCCGCCGCGCCTCCGCCGTCCCGCTGGTCACCGAGTCCTTCACCTGGCAGCACGGCGTCTTCCTCGGCGCCAACGTCGCCTCCGAGAAGACGGCCGCCGCCGAGGGCAAGGTCGGCGAGCTGCGCCGCGACCCGTTCGCCATGCTGCCGTTCTGCGGCTACAACATGGGCGACTACATGCAGCACTGGATCGACGTCGGCGCGGACAAGCCGGACCAGTCCAAGCTGCCGAAGATCTACTACGTCAACTGGTTCCGCAAGGACGAGGCCGGCACGTTCGTGTGGCCCGGCTTCGGTGAGAACAGCCGCGTCCTGAAGTGGATCGTCGAGCGTCTGGAGGGCAGGGCCGAGGGCGTCGAAACGCCGATCGGGATCCTCCCGGCCAAGGGCTCCCTGGACACCGAGGGCCTGGACCTGTCCGAGTCCGACCTCGACTTCCTGCTCGACGTCGACAAGGAGGTCTGGCGCGAGGAGGCCGCGCTGATCCCCGGCCACCTGGAGACCTTCGGCGACCGCGCGCCGAAGGAGCTGTGGGACGAATACCGCGCGCTGGTCCGCCGCCTGGGCTGACCCGCCCCCCCGTCCCCGTGGCGGGTCCCGTCGACATCCGCCCTGACCTGTGGGGGTCAGCGGCCCGCCGCGGTACGGCACCCGGAGCCCTGGATGCTCCGGGTGCCGCTTTTCTTTCCGGAGGCCTGACCCGCGTCGGGACTCCGCCCGGATTGGGCGAGAACGTCCATACATCGCCGACAACTTGCGCACATAACCTTCACATCTGTTGCATGATGCCCACACGCGCGCCCAGGGTGACGGGGCGCCAACAACTCTGTGGGGGAAAAAAGTTGAACAGGTCAGGGAAGACGAGACGCGGTGTCGCGACGCTCGCCGCGCTCGTACTCGGGGGCGCGGGCCTCACCATGCTCGCCGCACCCGCCGCGCACGCGGCGGACGACGACGTGGCCAAGCTGCCCATCACGTCGTTCTCCAGCATGGTGGTCGACTCCGTGCACGAACGCGTCTACATCAGCGACGACACCCGCAGCCTGAACACCAAGTCGTCGGTGCTCGTCTACAACTTCGAGGGCCAGCGGGTCACCGCGCTCCCCAGCTCGCAGGGCGCCGTGGGTGGCATGGCGCTCTCCGCCGACAGCACGAAGCTCTTCGTGTCGGAGATGGGCCGGATCGCCGCGTACGACACCGAGACGTACGTGAAGACCACGCACACGGCCACGCTCTACTGGGGTGAGTGCGGGCGCCAGGTTGCCTACGCGGGAGGCAAGGTGTGGCACACCGAGACGCCGACCGCCAGCGGGTGCGAGCAGTACCGGAGCTACCTCTACGGCAGCACCCTGGGCTCACCCACCTCGACGGGCTGGGACGGCACGGGGAAGCTCTACTTCGCGACGACGCCGGGGGTCCCGGACACCCTGGTCATGGGCCAGACGCTGAGCACGGCCGGGACGAATCCCTACCTCACCACCTTCGACAGCAGCGGGGACACGCTCGTTCGGGGGCCGCAGCGCCGGTTCGCGGACAGCGAGGGGGCGGGCGGCCTCGACCTCAAGGACCTGGCGCTGTCCCCGGACGGCAGCCGGATCGCGGTCGCCGACGCCGCCCACGGCACCCGGTTGCTGGACGCGGCCGACCTGTCCGACGCCCCGACGCCGTACGGCCCGCTGCCGGAGGGGGCGAAGGCGTCCGCCGTCGCCTTCAGCGGTGACGGCGAGTACATCGCGCGGGGCGCCGAGGCCACCGGTTCGGCACCCGACCTGCTGATCCAGAAGGCGGACCCGGAGGAGGGCACCTCGGCGCTCGAGTTCGCCTTCGAGGGCGAACTCGACGGAGCCCGGGTCGTACCGCGCGGGCTCGGCTGGTCGAAAGACGGCTCCCGGCTCTTCGCCCTCACCATGAACGCGTCCGCCACGTCCTTCTGGCTGCACGTGATCCAGCCCCCGGCCGCCCAGTACGACTCACGCTTCACCGGGGCGCTGTCCACCAGTCCCGGCACACCCGTCGTCGGGGAACCGCTCGGCATCCGGGGCCGGCTCGAACTCGACGGGCCCGCACCCGCGGAGCCGGTCAAGGTCTCGGCCGTACGCCATGACGCGAACGGCGACCGCAAGCTGGCGGCCGTGGAGGTCGCGGCCGACGGCACGTTCACCGTCCTCGACGTCCCCTCGCTGGTCGGCGAGGCCACGTACACCCTGTCCTTCCTGGGTGACGTCACCCATCGGCCGGCCGAGGACGTCACCCTGCCCGTGACGGTGGCCAAGGCGCCGACGGCCCTCACGCTCACGGCTCCGGCGGAGACGACGAAGAACCAGAGCCTGGAGATCACCGGCACCCTGACCGGCCAGGGCCGGGCGCTTCCCCCGGGCGTCACCCTGTCGGTGGAGCGGGCCGACAAGAGGGGCACCGGCGCCCTCACCTCCGCGGCGGTCGCGGCCGACGGCACCTTCACGATCAGGGATCTGGCGTCCGTCCGGGGCGAGGTCGTCTACACGGTCGCCTACGCCGGTGACGACCTGCACACCGCGTCGAGCGCCACGGCCACCGTGCGGGTCCGCGCCGCCGCCTGACGGCCGGGGCACGACCGCGTCCTGACAGCGTGAGGCCCGCGAAGCCCTTCCGGGCTGCGCGGGCCTTCTCCAGGGTGCCGACCGCACCCGGCGCGTGTGTGGCACCCGGTCCACGTGTCTTCGCGACCGTGGACCGGGGCCGTCAGGGTGCGCCGACCAGAGCGGTCCGCGCGGGTGCACCCGCCAGGGCTGCGGTGTGTACGTCCATGGCCTGGGCCGCGAGGATCGCGACGGCCGTGTCGGCGCGGGACGCGGCCACCACCAGGGCCCGGCCGGCGAGGGCGTGGGCACGACGGTGGAGGGCGGCCGGGGACGCGCCGCTGCTGCCGGCGTGACGGGCGGGCGGGGCGGCGCGGAGCCGGGCGACCTGCTCGGCGATGCGGTCGCCGTCCGAGGTCAGCCCCAGCTCGTCGGTGACGGCGAGCAGGGCGGCGAGGTGGCCGGCGAGCTGGATGTCCAGCTCGTCCTCGCGGCTGCGGTGGGGGAAATCGGCGTCGTCGGCCGATGTGTGGACCGATTTGGTACGGATCGGCTCGTACATGGATGGCCTCCTGGCGTTGCAGTAAGCCCATCCTATCTTGGATTCAGTCTAAAGTTGTGCCGGGTCCTGCCGGGTGAGGGTCATGGCTGGCTGTAGCCGTCCAGGAACTTCCCGATGCGGGTCACGGCGTCCGTCAGGTCCTTGGCCGGGGGCAGGGTGACCACCCGGAAGTGGTCGGGCTCCGGCCAGTTGAAGCCCGTGCCCTGCACCACCATGATCTTCTCGGCCCGCAGCAGGTCGAGGACCATCTGGCGGTCGTCCTTGATCTTGAAGACCGTGGGGTCGAGCCGCGGGAAGAGGTACAGCGCCCCCTTCGGCTTCACGCACGTCACACCGGGGATCTGCGTCAGCAGGTCGTACGCGATGTCCCGCTGCTCCAGGATCCGCCCGCCCGGCAGCACCAGCTCGTTGATCGACTGCCGGCCGCCGAGCGCGGTCGCCACCGCGTGCTGCGCCGGCATGTTGGCGCACAGCCGCATGTTGGCGAGCACCGTCAGCCCCTCGATGTACGAGGAGGCGTGGGCCTTCGGGCCGCAGACCGCCATCCAGCCGGAGCGGTAGCCCGCGATCCGGTAGTTCTTGGAGAGCCCGTTGAAGGTGAGGACCATCAGATCCGGGGCGATCGCGGCGGTGGGCGTGTGGGTCGCGCCGTCGTAGAGGATGCGGTCGTAGATCTCGTCGGAGCAGACGACCAGGTTGTGGCGGCGGGCGATCTCCGTCAGCCCGCGCAGCATCTCGTCGTCGTAGACCGCGCCCGTCGGATTGTTCGGGTTGATGATCACGAGCGCCTTGGTGCGGTCGGTGATCTTCCGCTCCAGGTCCGCGAGGTCGGGCATCCAGTCGGACTGCTCGTCGCAGCGGTAGTGCACGGCCGTGCCGCCGGCCAGCGAGACCGAGGCCGTCCACAGCGGGTAGTCCGGGGCGGGGACGAGCACCTCGTCACCGTCGTCGAGCAGTGCCTGCATCGACATCTGGATCAGCTCGGACACGCCGTTGCCGAGGTAGATGTCCTCGACGCCGAGGTCGATGCCCTTGGTCTGGTAGTGCTGCATCACCGCGCGGCGCGCGGACAGCAGGCCCTTCGCGTCGCCGTAGCCGTGCGCCCCCGACAGGTTGCGCAGGATGTCCTCGAGGATCTCCGGCGGGCACTCGAACCCGAACGCGGCGGGGTTGCCCGTGTTGAGCTTGAGGATGCGATGACCTGCCGCTTCGAGCCGCATGGCCTCTTCGAGCACGGGGCCGCGGATTTCGTAACAGACGCCGGAGAGCTTCGTGGACTGGATGACCTGCATGTCTGCGAGCTTACGACCGTGTTTCGCGCGGTGCTCCCGGTTTGCCTGACGGTTGCTCCCTCCGGGGACGCGCGCCGGGGGGCCGGGTCTTCCATCGGCATGCCGCCCCCCGCCGCGCACCGTGGGAACGGCCGGTCGGGAAGGCGCGGCGGCTTGGAATGCGGGCGTGGGGCGCGGGACCGGGTGAGATGCGCCACGCGGGCTGACGCGCGGGGCGCGCCGACGGCGCGCGGGCGCCGTGCGGGGAGCTGATCGCGCGCGGGGCGCGTCCGCGGTGCGGCTGGCCCGGTGGGCGGCGGTCCGGCACGGCGGCCCGGTGGAGCGGCCGGTGCGGCTGTACGGCCCGGGGCCGGAACCCCTGGGGGCCGGGGCCGGAACAGCGGGCGGCGGCAGCCGGGGCCGCGGTCCCGACCGCCGCCCCGCCCCGTCCGAGCGCCCCGCCTCTGGCGCGTACGCGCCGCCCCCGAGGTCAGCCGGGCAGGACGGTTCCCTCGGGCAGCCGTACGCCGAAGTCCTCCGCCAGGACCCGCACGACCTCCGCGGAGTCGCCGAGCTGCCGCTCCTCGACCGTGCCGTCGTCGGCCGTCTCGACCAACGTCCGCCCGGACAGGGCACGGTGCAGACCGGGCAGGGTGCGCTGGGCGTAGACCGCCTGCCGGAAGGGGGAGCGCGGGTTCGTCGCGATGTGCCAGTTGATGACCTCGTGGTCCGGAGCCTCGAACGGCTCCAGGGTGAACTCGTACTGCGGCTCCCAGTAGCCGCCCTTGTCCGTCTGGAGCTCCCACATCTCCAGCGGCCCGTCGTGCGGGGCGTGCACGAGCCGGTGGCGGCGCGGGGTGTCGAGCAGCTCGGCGTCGGCCACCAGCTGGATCGGCTCCAGCAGCGCCCCGTGCGAGCCGAAGCCGACATCGGCCAGCCAGGAGGTGGGAGCCTCCTCGCCCTCCTGGACGTCCACCTTCATCAGCATGTGCGTGCGGGGCCGGACGTCGCCGGGGGCGGCGCCCAGGACCACGCGCGCGGTCAGCAGCGTGACGTGGAACCCGAGCTGGGTGAGGGCGGCGGCCAGAAGGGTGTTGTGCTCGTAGCAGTAGCCGCCGCGCTCACCGCGTACGAGCTTCTTCTCCAGGTCCGGGAGCGCGAGGGACGGGGCGCTGCCGAGGAGGGGTTCCAGATTCTCGAACGGGATGCCCAGCATGTGGGCGCGGTGCACGGACCGCAGCACCTCCACGGTGGGGCGGCGGTCCGCGCTCCCCGCCCAGCCGATGCGGGCGAAGTAGGCGTCGAGGTCGAGTGTCATGGTCCGACAGTACGCAGACACCACGGGGGTTTCCCACATGCCGTGACGGTGCAGGAGACAGGGGGAACGCGCTCCCCGTACGCCGTCTGCCGGGCCCGTCCGTCGCCCGGGGGCCGAGCCCCGCCGGGGGTCAGGGGCCCGGCGGCGGCTCCACGCGGGCCAGCCAGGTGGTCAGCAGCGTCTCCAGCTGTGCGGCCTCCTCGGGGGACAGCGCGTCCAGCAGCCGGCGTTCGTTGCGCATGTGCGCGCCGAAGGCCTGGTCGATCAGGTCGCGTCCCGCCGGGGTGAGCGCCACGACCCGTCCCCGGCCGTCGGCCGTCGAGCGGCGGCGGCTGACGAGGCCGTCGCGCTCCAGTCGGTCGATCCGCTTCGTCATGGCGCCGGTCGTGACCATGGTGTGCGCGGCCAGTTCGCCCGGGGCCCGCTCGTACGGCTCGCCCGCGCGCCGGAGGGCCGCGAGCACGTCGAACTCGCCCTCGCCCAGACCGTGACGGCGGTACACGGCGCACAACTGCTCGGTGAGCAGCGCGCCCAGTCGGTGCAGCCGCCCGATCACGGCCTGGGGGCGCACGTCGAGATCCGGGCGCTCCCTGGCCCATTCGGCCTGGATGCGTGCCACGTGGTCCAGCTGTTCCTCGCGGTGTTCCGCCATGGCCTCACTATAGCTTCCCGGGAAGGCATAATGACTTCCATGGAAGCTAATCTGCGCTGGACGCTGGTCACGGCGGCGGCTCCGGTCTCCTGGGGCACGAACTACTACGTCACCCACGCCTATCTGCCCGCGGGTGACCCCCTGTACGGCGCCGTGATCAGGGCCCTGCCCGCCGGACTGCTGCTCCTGGCGGTCCGCAGGGAGCTGCCGCGGGGTTCGTGGTGGTGGCGCAGTGCCGTGCTCGGCCTGCTCAACACGGGTGTCTTCTTCGCCCTGGTCTACATCGCCGCCCAGACGCTTCCGACCAGCCTCGCCTCGACGATCATGGCCACCTCGCCCATGGTCATGATGGCGGTCGCCTGGGGGCTCGTCGCGGAACGTCCGCACGCGCGACACCTGGCCGGGGTCGTCGTCGGGGCCGGGGGAGTGGCGCTCATGCTGCTCGGCGGCGAGGCGCCGGCCTCGCCCGGCGGGGTCGTCGCCTCCGTGGCGGCCATGCTGCTGTCGTCCCTCGGATACGTCCTGGCCAAGCGGTGGGGCGGCGAGGTCGACCTGCTCGCCTCCACTGCCTGGCAGTTGATCGCGGGCGGGGTGTTGCTGCTGCCGCTCGCGGTGCTCGTGGAGGGCGCCCCGCCTTCCCTGGACGGTCCGGCCCTCCTCGGCTTCGGCTATGTCGCCGTGGTGGCGACGGCCCTCGCCTTCGTCGCGTGGTTCGCCGGTCTGCGGCACCTGCCCGCCGCGACGGTCGGCCTGGTGGGGCTGCTCAACCCCGTGACGGGGGTGCTGCTGGGGACGCTGGTCGCCGGTGACGTGCTCACCGCCCGACAGTTCTGCGGAGCGGGCCTCGTGCTGGCGGGGGTCCTCCTCGGGCGGCCGGTGACCGGGGCGGGCGGACGGGGTCCACGGGGCCGGGGTGAAGGCCGCGCGGAAGGGGTCCGCCGTGAAGGGCGCGCGGGTGGGGGCCGCGGGTCCGTGGCGAGGGCCGGGCGGGTGCCCTGATCCGCCCGCGGCTTGATCCCGCCCCTTGTCGGGCACCCCTCCATGCGCAAGCATGCGCATGTCAAAGCCGGAAGAACTCCGGTCACGGGCACATCTGGAGGGGACCCCCACATGAACAAGCCTCTCGTCGGCGCACTTCTTTCCGTCCTGTTCCTCGGGGCGGGCGTCGCACCCGCGGCGGCGTCCACGGCCACGAGCCCGGACAGGACCGAGGCCCGTGCCGCGGCGGCCACCTTCGCCGGCACGGTCGCGCTCAGCAACTGCTCCGGCTCCGTCGTCCGGGCGCCCTCGTCGCAGCCGGGCGATCCCGCCCTCGTGCTGTCCAACGGCCACTGCCTGGAGACCGGCTTCCCCGACCCGGGCGAGGTCGTGCTCAACAAGTCCTCGACCCGCAGCTTCACCCTGCTGAACGCCGCGGGCAGCGGTGTCGGCACCCTGCGGGCATCCAAGATCGCGTACGGGACGATGACGGACACCGACGTCTCGCTGTACCAGCTGACCCGCACCTACGCCCAGATCGAGAGCTCCTACGGCATCAAGGCCCTCGAACTCGACACCGTGCGCCCGGCACAGGGCAAGGCGATCACCGTCGTCTCCGGTTACTGGAAGCGCACCTACAGCTGCGCCGTCGACGGGTTCGCGTACCGGCTGAAGGAGGGGGTGTGGACCTGGAAGGACTCGGTCCGCTACACCTCCGCCTGCCAGACCATCGGCGGTACGTCCGGGTCCCCGGTGATCGACAACGCGACCGGCAAGGTCGTCGCCGTCAACAACACCGGTAACGAGGACGGGCAGCGGTGCACGGACAACAACCCGTGCGAGGTCGCCGAGGACGGCACCGTGACCGTACGCAAGGGCATCAACTACGCCCAGCAGACGTACACCTTGGTGCCGTGCATCGGTGCCGGCAACCAGATCGACCTGAACCGGGCGGGCTGCGCACTGCCCAAGCCGTAGGGACCGGGGCGGGGGCGGACCCACCGGCCGCCCCCGCCCTTTCTCAGACCCGCGCGCGGCCCGTGCCCCGCACCGCCCGGCCCGCGAGCGTGGGGGTGCGCTTTCCGTCCTGGATGACGAAGCGGCCGTCGATCAGGACGTGCGGGATGCCCACCGGGAGGGTGCGCGGTGCGTCGAAGGTCGAGCCCGCCGCCACCGTGTCCGGGTCGAAGAGGACCAGGTCCGCGCGGTAGCCCTCGCGGACCAGGCCGCGGTCCGGGAGGCGCAGACGGGCGGCCGGGCGGGAGGTGAGGTGGGCGACGCACTCCTCCAGCGAGAGGATGCCCAGCTCGCGCGCGTACCGGCCGAGGTACTGGGGGAACGTGCCGTACGCGCGGGGGTGCGGCTTGTCGCCCTGGAGGATGCCGTCGCTCCCCCCGGTGTGCACGGGGTGGCGCATGATCTGCCGCACGTTCTCCTCGTGGCCCACGTGCTGGAGGATCGTCGTGCCCAGCCGGTCCCCGATGAGCAGCCGGCGGGCCGTCACCCACGGCTCCTCGCCGCGGAGCAGGGCGGACTCGGCCACCGTACGGCCGACGTGGTCCGACAGCTCCGGGTCGCCGACGCCGGAGATCTCGATCGTGTCCCACTCGATCGGGACGCCGTGGCAGCCGTCTGAGCCCAGCACCTCCATGTGGTGCCTGATGCGTTCGGCGGTCGCCTCGTCGGCGAGCCGGGTCAGGATCGCCTCCGGACCGCCCTCGCCCGCCCAGCTGGGCAGCATCGCCACGAGGGTCGTGCAGCCGGGGGTGTACGGGTAGGTGTCCAGGGAGATGTCCGCTCCCGACGCGAGAGCCTCGTCCAGGAGGGTGAGGAGCTCGGGGGCCCTGCCCTTGTTCACGCCGAAGTTCATGGTGGCGTGGGCGAGATGCAGGGCGCAGCCGGCGTCGCGGGTGAGCCGCACCATCTCCTCGTACGCCTGGAGCGCTCCCGCCCCGTAGGAGCGGTGGTGGGGGCAGTAGTAACCGTCGTGGGCCGCCACCACCCGGCACAGCTCGGTGAGTTCGGCGTCCTTCGCGTACATCCCCGGCGTGTAGGTCAGGCCCGAGGACATGCCGACGGCGCCCTCGGCCATGCCCTGGGCGACGAGCTCCCTCATCCGGTCCAGCTCGGCCCCGGTCGCGGGGCGGTCGTCCCAGCCGACGGCGAGCATCCGGACGGTGCCCTGCGGGATGAGGTAGGCGGCGTTCACGGCGATGCCCTGACCGCCGAAGTTCCGGTCGAGGCGGTCGAGGTAGCCGCCGACCGTGCGCCAGTCGAAGTCGATGTCGCCGCCGTCGCCGTTCCAGCCGGCGATGGAGCGGCGGACCTCGGCGAGGGTGCGGTCGTCGGCGGGGGCGTACGACAGCCCGTCCTGGCCGAGGACCTCCAGGGTGACGCCCTGGGCGGCCTTCGCGCTGTGGTCCGGGTCGCGGAGCAGGGCGAGGTCGCTGTGCGCGTGCATGTCGATGAAGCCCGGCGACAGCGCGAGGCCATCGGCGTCCAGGGTGCGGGCGGCGGTGGGGCGGGGGCCGCCGCCCTCCCCGCGGATCTCGGTGATCCGGCCGTCCGTGACGCCCACGTCGGCGCGGTAGGAGGGGGTGCCGGTGCCGTCGACGACGCGGGCGTCGCGGATGACCAGGTCCATGGGTGTCGCCTTTCGGGTGGGGGAGGGCTCCGCCGGCTCAGAAGAAGGTGCGGATGTAGTCGGTGACGGTGCCGTCCGCCTCCACCAGCGGGATCAGCTGCCACTTGTCGAAGGAGGTGCAGGGGTGCGAGAGGCCCATGCCGAGCCAGTCACCGACCTCCAGCTCGGCGTCCGCGTCCGTACGTACCCAGCCGTGCTGGTCGGACAGGGCGCTGACGGTGATTCCGGCGGCCGGCCGCACCGAGCCGTCGCGCGCGGAGCGGACGGCCTGCGCCTCGGGGAGGTCCAGGTCGTAGGCCGCGTCACGCTTGCCCGCGTTGACGAAGGCCTGCTCGGGGGTGGGACGGGAGACGACCTGCGCCCAGAGCCGGAAGGCCGGCTGGAGCGCACCCTCCTCGGGGATCCGGTTGAAGGGGGTGAGGTGGCGGTAGTGGCCGTCGTCGTGACTGACGTAGGCGCCGGAGCGCAGCAGTTTGAGGACCGGGCGGCTCAGCTCGGGGATCTCGGCGAAGACGTCGGCGACCGCGTCGAACCACGCGCTGCCGCCCGCGCTGATCAGGATCTCCTCGCCGTCGGCCAGGGCGCTGAAGCGGCCGTCGGCGTCGAAGGCGGCGGCCAGCCCGACGAGCCGTCGCAGCCACGCACGCACCCGCTCGGGAGTGGCGTCCGGGACCTCGCCCTCGTAACCCGCGACGCCGACCAGGCGCAGGGTGGACGTTTCGGCCACCGCGTCGGCGACGGCCGCGCAGTCGGCCTCCGTGCGGGCGCCGGTGCGGGCGCCCTCGCCCGCGCCCAGCTCCACCACGACGTCGACGGGACGTACGGCGCCTGCCGCGCGCAGGGCCTCGTCCATCAGCTCGACGCCGCGCACGGAGTCGACGTAACAGGCGAACGTGAAGCCGGGGTCGGCGTCCAGCTCACCGGCCAGCCAGCGCAGGGCCACCGCGTCGACGAGCTCGTTGGCCAGGAAGATCCGGCGGATGCCGTGGGCGCGGTACACCCGGGCCTGGTGGGGGACCGCCGCGGTGATGCCCCAGGCGCCGTGCTCCAGCTGGCGCGCGAAGAGCTGCGGGGACATCGAGGTCTTGCCGTGCGGTGCGAAGGCCAGGCCGTGCCGCTGCGCGTACGTCTCCAGGAGCGCGAGGTTGGCCTCGACCGACTCGGCGGACAGGGCCAGCACGGGCGTGGTGAAGCCGCCCGTGAAGAGGTTGCGGCGCTCGGCGGCCAGGGCGCCGACGGTGAGCCCCTCGGCGTCGGGCGGCAGCGCCTTGAAGCGGTGGTCGACCACTTCGCCGGCGAGTGCCGTAACGGACTGTTCGGCGGACTGCTGGGCGGCCAAGGGACCCTCCTCGGAGACTTGTCGTTGCATCATCTGCAACGACCATTGCGCATATCGCTCAAGGCTGTCTAACATCCGAGCCGATGCCGGGTCAATGGTGTGCACCGGCGCCCACGGCCGACCAAGAGGAGCCCAGAGTGTCCGGACACGCAGCCAGGACCGCCACCGCGGACGTCGTCTGCCTCGGCGAGTCCATGGTGACGTTCCTGCCCTCGCAGCCGGGCCGCCTCGCCGACGTCCCCTCCTTCGCCCGGGGGATCGGCGGAGCCGAGTCCAACGTCGCCTGCGCGCTGGCCGCCGCCGGCCACCGGGCGGCCTGGGTCGGCAGGGTCGGCGCGGACGGCTTCGGCGACCACCTCGTCGAGGCCATCACCGGCTACGGCGTCGACACCTCCGCCGTCCGCCGCGATCCGGACCGCCCCACCGGCATCTACTTCCGCACGGCGACGGACCGGGCCACCGACGCCCACGAAGTGGCGTACTACCGGGCCGGATCCGCCGCCTCCGCGATGTCCCCGCACAACGTCCCGTACGAGAGCGTGCTCGCCGGCCGCGTCCTGCACCTGTCCGGCATCACGGCCGCGCTCTCCGCCGACTGCCTGGCGCTCCTCGACGACCTCACGGCTCCCCGGGAGAACCGGCCGCTGATCTCCTTCGACGTCAACCACCGGCCCGGCCTGTGGCGCGGTGGCGACGCCGGCCCCGCGGTGCTGCTCGGCCTCGCCCGCCGCAGCGACCTCGTCTTCGTCGGCGAGGACGAGGCGGAGGAGGCGTGGGGCCTCCACGGGGCCGGGGCGATCCGCGCCGCACTCCCGGAACCGGCCCTCCTGGTCGTCAAGCGGGGCGCGGACGGCGTCACGGTCTTCTCCCGCGCCGGAGACCGGGCGCGGGACACCGTCACCGACGTCCCCTCGCTCCACGTCGACGTCGTCGCCGCCGTCGGAGCGGGCGACGCCTTCGCCGCCGGCTTCCTCTCCGCCACCCTGCGCGACCTGCCCGTACGCGACCGCGCCCGGCACGGCCACCTCATGGCCGCGGCCGTCCTCACCGTCCCCGGCGACCTCACGGGTCCGCCGCCCCGCGCCCACGCCGACCGGCTGGCCGCCCTCGACGACGAGGCCTGGGGCACACTTCGTCTCGGCCCCGGCTGGACAGCCGCCGCAGGGGCGAACGAGGAGGTACGCATCACATGAGCCAGACGGTCGACCGCGCGCTGAGCATCCTGCCGCTGCTCGCCCAGGGCCCCGCAGACCTCGGCCAGGTCGCGGAACGGCTGGGCGTCCACAAGTCCACGGCGCTGCGCCTGCTGCGCACCCTCCACGAGCACGGACTGGTCTACCGCCAGGAGGACCAGCGCTACCGTCTCGGCGCCCGGCTCTTCGCCCTCGCGCAGGAGGCCGTCGAGAACCTCGACGTGCGCGAGATCGCCCACAGCCACCTCGTCGCGCTCAACGAGCAGTGCGGCCACACCGTCCACCTCGCGGTGTACGAGGAGAACGAGGTCCTCTACATCGACAAGGTCGAGAGCCGCTATCCCGTGCGCATGTACTCGCGGATCGGCAAGCCCGTCGCGATCACCGTCGCCGCGGTCGCCAAGCTGCTCCTGGCCGACCTCACCGAGCCCGAGCGGCGCGTGATCGCCGAACGGCTCGACTACCCCATGTACACGTCCCGTTCGATCCCGAACGCCGGCGCCTTCCTCAAGGAGCTCGCCGTCGTACGCGAACAGGGCTGGGCCACCGACCTCGGCGGCCACGAGGAGTCCATCAACTGCGTCGGCGCCCCCATCCGGGGCGCGGACGGGCGGGTCGTCGCCGCCATGTCGGTGTCCGCGCCGAACGTGGTCGTCACGGCCGAGGAACTCCTCACCCTGCTCCCCCTGGTGCGACGCACCGCGGACACCATCAGCCGGGAGTACTCCGGCACCACCCCCACCAAGAAAGCCTGAACCGCCATGACCGAGAAGACCGCCCTCACCCCCAGCACCCACACCGCCCCGCCCGCCCGGTTCTCGCACGGCGTGAGGAAGGGGAACATCCTCCAGGTCGCCGGTCAGGTCGGCTTCCTGCCCGCGGTCGAGGGCCAGGCCCCCACCCCGGCCGGCCCCACGCTGCGCGAGCAGACCCTTCAGACCTTCGCCAACGTCAAGGCGATCCTGGAGGAGGGCGGCGCGAGCTGGGACGACGTGATGATGATGCGTGTCTACCTCACGGACGTCGACCACTTCGCCGAGATGAACGCGATCTACAACGAGTACTTCGGCGAGCAGGACCTCAAGGCCCCCGCCGCGGCCCGTACGACGGTCTACGTCGGCCTGCCCAAGGGGCTGCTCATCGAGATCGACGCCCTCGCCGTCCTCGGCTGACCCCCGCCGGCCCCACCTCCTGAACCGCTCCCCCCGCCTCAGCACCCAGCACCACGGCACGGCGCCCCACACCTTCCCCCGAGGGGCGCCGTGCCGCGCTCCCCCCTGCCCCGAAGGGCCCTGTCACCAACGGAGTTGACCCGCACATGCTGCTCGCCGCCGCCCCCGCCCCCGAGGCGCCACCCCACACCGGTGGACTGCTCCTCCTCATCGGCGGCACCCCCGGTCTGCTGACCGTCGCCGCCCTCGGAATCGCGCTCCTGCTCTTTTTGATCATCAAGGCCCGGCTGCAGCCGTTCGTCGCCCTGCTCGCCGTCTCCATAGCCGTCGGCCTCGGCGCCGGCCTCTCCGTCACCGAACTCTTCGGCACGGTCCAGAAGTCGGCCGCCGTCTCGGTCATCGAATCAGGCATGGGCGGCATCCTGGGACACGTCGCGATCATCATCGGGCTCGGCACGATGCTCGGCGCCATCCTGGAGGTCTCCGGCGGAGCGGAAGTGCTCAGCACACGCCTGCTCAACCTCTTCGGTGAGAAGCGCGCCCCGCTGGCCATGGGCCTCACCGGTCTGATCTTCGGCATCCCGGTCTTCTTCGACGTCGGCATCTTCGTCCTCGCGCCGATCGTCTACGCCGCCGCCAAGCGCTCCGGCAAGTCGATCGTCCTGTACGCGATGCCGCTGCTGGCCGGCCTCTCGATGACCCACGCGTTCCTGCCCCCGCACCCCGGACCGGTCGCCGCCGCGGGCCTCTTCAACGTCTCGCTGGGCTGGGTCATCCTGATGGGCGCCGTCGTCGGCATCCCCTCCGTCCTCGCCGCCTGGGCGTACGCCGCGTGGATCGGCAAGCGCGTCTTCGTCGACGTGCCCCAGGACATGGTGGAGGCGGCCGAGGAGTCCAAGGCCGCGGTCGTCGCCGAACAGCGCGCTGCCGGCGTCACGCCGCACGAGAAGCCCGTCCCGCTCGGCACGGTGCTCGCGATCATCGGCACGCCGCTGGTGCTGATCCTGGCCGCGACGTTCTCGTCCATCGCGCTCGACCCCTCGACCCCGCGCTCGGTCGTCGAGTTCTTCGGCAACCCGTTCGTCGCGCTGACGATCGCCCTGTTCCTCGCCTACTACCTGCTGGGCATCCGGCGCGGCTGGTCCCGCAAGTCCCTCGAAGCGGTCTCCACGTCCTCGCTGAAGCCGGTCGGCAACATCCTGCTGGTCGTCGGCGCGGGCGGGATCTTCGGCGCCGTGCTGAAGGGCAGCGGCATCGCCGACGCGCTCGCCGACACCTTCAACGACGTCGGCCTGCCCGTCATTCTGCTCGCCTGGCTGATCTCCGTCGTCCTGCGGGTCGCGCAGGGCTCGGCGACGGTCGCGATCGTCACCACGGCGGGCATCGTCGTCCCGCTCGTCGAGGGCCAGGACATGTCGCAGGCGCACCTCGCACTGATCATCATGGCGATCTCCGCGGGCTCGATCTTCGCCTCCCACGTCAACGACGGCGGCTTCTGGATGGTCTCGAAGTACTTCGGGATATCCGAGCGCGACACCCTCAAGACCTGGACGGTCCTGGAAACCGTGCTCTCGGTCGCCGGATTCGTCGTCGCGGCGGCGCTCAGCCTGGTGATCTAGCCGACGACGGGAGCCG
The DNA here is from genome assembly GCF_042902585.1 of Streptomyces argenteolus. Lineage (GTDB taxonomy): Bacteria > Actinomycetota > Actinomycetes > Streptomycetales > Streptomycetaceae > Streptomyces > Streptomyces argenteolus. The sequence continues at coordinate 819,863 of NZ_JBIBEG010000001.1, read as the reverse complement.
GCCCGCCCGGGCGGGCCGGTTCAGACCCATCTGACGCAGAGCACCGTCCGGTCGTCGTTCACCTCGAACCGCCAGTAGTCCTCCGCGTCGGTGCCGCTCCGCGAGCAGTAGCCGGGAGGGTACGTCGACTCGGCCCGCCAGCGGCCGGTGATCTGCAGGATCACGTCGTAGCCCTTGGGCACGGTGTCCGCGCCGCAGCTCCACACCGTCATGAGCCGGGCGTCCGTCATCCGGTCGCCCCGGTGCTTGGCGACGAAACACTCGCCCACACGGAACTGGCGCTCCACACAGAGCGTGGTGCTGAACTCCGTCACGGAGCCCACGTGCGACCAGAACGACTCGCCCGAGCCGCCCGGGCAGCCGGAACCACTGATCCCGTCCTCGGTCGAGGTGACACGGAGGTAGGCGTCGGCCGCGTCGCAGTCCACGGTCTTCGGGGTGTCGGTCGACCAGTCGCCGTACCCGTCGTCGTAGGCGGTGAGGCAGTCCCCCGTCGACACGGCGCCGAACGCCTCGTCGTCCGCGTCGGGCGTCGGTTCGGGGTCGGGTTCGTAGCCGGTGCCCGAGCCGGCGACCGACGTGCTGCCGGCCGCCCCGGTGGTCGGAGAGGCGCTGGAGGTGAGACCGCTGCCTCCTTCGCCGTCCGAGGAGCCGGCCCGCGCGTTCTGCCACACGAAGAACGCGATGACGGCCAGCACCACCAGGACGCCCACCACGGAGGAGGACTTCCCGGACGGGGCGGGCGCGGAAGGTGCCGGAGCCGGGCGGGCCGGCCGCGACGGCATTCCCGCCGATCCCGAGGAAGCCCGGGGTGCCTGCTGCCGACCCCGGGCTGCCCGCTCCCGCGCGGCCTGCTGCTCGGCGCGCTCCCGTTCCCGCTTCGCGGCCTCCCTGCGCGCCTTCTCCTCGGCCCTCCTGCGGTCCTCCTCGGCCTTCCTGCGCTCCAGTTCCCGCTGCCACTCCTGCTCCCGCAGCCGCTCCTGCGCGACCCGGGCACGCTCACGCTCCGCCTCCTCCTTCTCGGCGCGCTCACGCTCCGCCCGTTCCCGCTCCGCCTGTTCGCGCGCGACGCGCTCCCTCTCGCGCGTGTACACCCGTGTCGAGTCCGGGGGCGGGACCACGTCCGTGCGCAGGTCGGCCGTCAGTCCCTCGGGGTCCGTGTCCCCGGTCGCGGAACCCGCTCCGCGTGCCAGGACCCGCCCCTGGCGCTCGTACTGGGTGATCAGGTCCGTCCACCGCTGGGGCAGCCAGCGCCGGCCGTCCTGCGAGACCGGCAGCCCGGCCAGCGAGCGGCGGAAGCGGTCCAGCATCTCGGCCGGCACGGGCCGCTGCCGCGGATCGGCCGCCAGGCAGGGGCGGATCAGCGTCGCCAGTTCCTTGGGCAGCCCCTCCAGGTCGAGCTCGCCCCGCTGCACCCGTGCCAGCAGCGCCAGGGTGTCGCTGTCGGCGCGGTAGGGGGGCCGGCCGAGGGCCAGATGGAACAGGGTGGCCCCGAGCGAGTACACGTCCGAGGCCTCCGTCGAGGGCTCGCCGCGCGCCTGCTCGGGCGAGGTGAAGGCGATCGTGCCCAGCGTGAGGGTCGTGCGGGTGAGGTCGTTCGCGTGGGAGATGCCGAAGTCGATCACCCGGGGACCGGCGAGCGGCAGCAGGATGTTCTGCGGTTTGAGGTCCCGGTGGATGATGCCCTCGCCGTGCAGCGTGACGAGCGCCTCGGCCGTCCCCGCCGCCAGCCACCGGACCGCGGAACCCGGCAGCACCCCGGCGCTCCGGACCAGTTCGGACAACGAGGGGGCGGCGATGTAGTCGATCGCCATCCAGGGCCGTTCCGCTCCTGGGTCCGCGTCCCGGACCCGCGCGGTGAACGCGCTGTCGATCCGCTGGGCGAGCTCCACCTCCCGGGTGAAGCGACGCCGGTCCACGTCGCTCACGACGCCCTCGGCCAGCAGCGTCTTCACGGCGACCAGCCGGCCGCCGGAGCTCCGGGCGAGGTAGATCCGCCCCATGCCCCCGGAGGCCAGCCTCCCGAGCAGTTCGTACGGACCGAGTGCCGCCGGGTCCCCACCGCCCAACGGCTCGACTCGCGCGCCAGCCATGCCACTTCCCCCGTCCCGCAGCCCCACCGTCCCGCGCGCCCAGCGTCCCACGGGTGGTCGGCCGGTGCACCACCTCTCCTGTCACGGAACGTCCACAGCTGCTCGCGGAGAGCGCGCGTACGGGGCGGAGGTGCGACGCGACCCCTTGTGCGAAGGCGCGCGATGCGCTTCGTTGACCGACATGGCGGAGACAAGCGGAACCACAGACACCGGGGAGCTGGACTCCCGGCCACGTCGGTCGAGTTGGAGGTACATCGGCCCGGGCATCGCCGTCGCGGCGACCGGCGTCGGCGCCGGTGACCTGGTCGCGACGCTCATCGCGGGGAGCAAGTTCGGCTACACCCTCATGTGGGCGGCCGTGATCGGCTGCCTCGTCAAGATCTCGCTCGCCGAGGCGGTGGGTCGCTGGCACCTGGCCACGGGCCGCACCCTCTTCGACGGCTGGCGCACCCTCGGCGGCTGGACGACCGGCTACTTCGCCGTGTACGTCGTCGTCTGGGGCTTCGTGTACGGCGCGACGGCCATGTCCTCCAGCGCCCTGCCCCTCGTGGCGCTCTTCCCCGACGGGCCGGGGCTGAAGACCTGGGCGATCATCACCGGGCTGATCGGCCTGGTCTTCGTCTGGTTCAACCAGTACGCCGTCTTCGAGAAGGTCATGACGGTCCTGATCGGCGTCATGTTCGTCGTGGTGGTCTACGTCGCGATCCGGGTGGTGCCGGACGCCGGCGCGTCCTTCGCCGGGCTCCTCCCCGTGCTGCCGGACGGCTCGCTGATCTACACGCTCGGGCTGATCGGCGGGGTCGGCGGCACCATCACGATGGCGGCGTACGGCTACTGGGTGAACGCCAAGGGATGGTCCGACTCCAGCTGGATGAAGGTGATGCGGGTCGACAACCGGGTCGCCTATCTCACCACCGGCATCTTCGTCGTCGCCATGCTGATCGTCGGCGCCGAACTGCTGCACTCGTCGCACCTCGCCCTGACCAAGGGGGACCGGGGGCTCATCGACCTCGGCCAGGTCCTGGAGGACCGGTTCGGGTCCGCCACCGCGAAGCTGTTCCTGGTCGGCTTCTTCGCCACGTCGTTCTCGTCGCTCATCGGGGTGTGGCACGGCGTGAGCCTGATGTTCGCCGACTTCGTGGAGCGCATCCGGCAGGGCGGCGGCGAGGCGGTGGCCGAGCGGCCGGCGAGCGAGAGGGTCGGGCGCCAGGAGCGGTCCGTGCCCTTCCGCGCCTACCTGCTCTGGCTGACGTTCCCGCCGATGACGCTCCTGTGGCTGGACGAGCCGTTCGGGCTGGTCATCGGCTACGGAGTCCTGGGCGCGTTCTTCATGCCGTTCCTGGCCCTGACCCTGCTGTGGCTGCTCAACTCCTCGCGCACGCCGAGGGAGTGGCGCAACGGATGGCTCAGCAACGGGATGCTCGGGGCGGCGGGGCTGCTGTTCGTCGTCCTGTGCGTCCAGCAGGTGCGCGACCTGCCCTGGTAGGTGCCCCGCGCCGGTGTGCGGGAGCGTGGCAGCGCCGCCGGGGGAGCGGCGGCGCTGCTGGATCACCGGTCCCGCGGGGCTACGGGAGCCCGTGGACGTGCGGCCCGACCGCGCTCGACCAGGCGTTGCCCGCCGTGGCGTCCCAGTTGGTGGACCAGGTCATGGCCCCGCGGATCCCCGGGTACGTCCTGGACGGCTTGAAGGAACCGCAGTTCGTGCCCTTGGCCAGGCAGTCCAGGGCCGCGTTCACGACGGACGGGGCGACGTAACCGCTGCCCGCGCCCCGGGTGGAGGCGGGGACGCCGAGACCGACCTGCGAGGGGGCGAGCCCGCCTTCCAGCTGGATGCAGGCGAGCGCGGTGAGGAAGTCCACCGAGCCCTGCGAGTAGACCTTGCCGTCGCAGCCGAGCATCGAACCGCTGTTGTAGTACTGCATGTTGACGACGGTCAGGATGTCCTTGACGTTGAGCGCCGTCTTGAAGTACTCGCCGGAGGTCGACTGCATGTCGATCGTCTGGGGCGCCATCGTGATGACGAGGCCGGAGCCCGCCTTCGACGAGAGGGCGCGCAGGGCCTTCGTCATGTAGGTGGAGTTGAGGCCGTTCTCCAGGTCGATGTCGACCCCGTTGAAGCCGTACTCCTGGATGAGCGCGTACACCGAGTCGGCGAAGGCGGTGGCCGAGGCGTCGCTGTTGACCGCGACGGACCCCTTCTCACCGCCGACGGAGATGATGACGTTCTTCCCGGCGGCCTGCTTGGCCTTGATGTCGGCCTTGAACTGGGTGACGGTGTAGCCGTTCAGCCCGGCCGAGTCCAGGTTGAAGGTGACGGCGCCGGGCGTGGCCGTGGCGTCCGCGAAGGAGACGGCGATGATGTCGTAGGCCGCCGGCACGTCGCTGAGCTTCTGGACGGTGGCGCCGTTGTTGAAGTTCTGCCAGTAGCCGGTCACCGCGTGCTTCGGCACCGAGGTGGACGGGCCGGGACCCGGGTCGGTGGCCTTCGCCGTACGGCCGCTGACGCTGGTGGACTTGACCGACTCGCCGGCGGCGTTGGTCGCGCTGACGGAGAACTGGTACGCGGTGTCCGCGGCCAGGCCCGTCACGGTCGCGGAGGTGCCGGTGGAGGTGGTCGCCTTGGCCCCGTCGCGGTAGACCGTGTAGCCGGTGGCGCCGGAGACCGCGTTCCAGGAGAGGGTGACGGAGGAGGTGGTGGTCGCTCCGACGGCCAGCCCGGCGGGCGCTCCGGGGACGGTGGGGGCGGGGTCCGTGCCACCGCCGCCGTCGGGCCCCGTGACCTCGATGTCGTCCGCGAGGTAGGCGGCCTGGCCGTACCACCCGTGGGTGTAGACGGTGACCGAGGTGGTGGAGGGGCCGGTGGTGAAGGTCGTCCTCAGCTGGGTCCAGCTGCTGGAGCCGGGCGACCAGGTCGAGACGTCGGTGGTCCCGGTGCCGCTCGCGCCGATGTAGGCGTAACCGCCCTGGACCCAGGAGCTCAGCGTGTACGTGGAGCCGGGCTTCACGGCCACGGTCTGCGTGCACTTGGCGTTGTCCTGGCCCGCCGGTGTGGCCTTCAGCGCAAAGGAGCCGCCGTGCACGGGGGAGGAGACGGTGGCGCCGCTGCCCCCGGAACAGGTCCAGTTGGCGAGCCCGGACTCGAACCCGGCGTTCCTGGCCACGTTGACGTCGGCCGCCTGCGCGCTGGTGGCGAGTCCGGTGACGGTCAGCGCCCCGGCCGCCACGGCGGCCACGGCCCCGCCGAGGACAGGGCGGACGCGGTGTCTTCTGTGCCTGCTGCTGCCTGCGGAGCGTTCCACTTGCTGCCTCCGGTGGGGGAGTTGGGGGTGCTGGCGGGGAACGGTGGCCACCGTTGGCCGATAAACTGGTCCAGACCAATCAAGTTGTCAAGACCTGTGGCGGTCCCGATGCCCGCGGATGGCGGTGGAGAGGCCCTGGTGGAGGGGTGTGTCCCCCTTCGGGTGGCGGCCTCCGGGTCCGCGGTGCACTCGCGCGGGTGATGTCGCGCGGAGCCCCGGACCGTGACGGAGCGGATATCGGCGGGGCGCCGGGTAAAGCGGCTGCGCCCCTTCTGACGTGGGCGGATGAATTGCCGTGCATTTCAAACCCGGGGAGCGGGGGTAACCCTCCGCAGTGGTACAGAAGTTAACCACTCTGCATTTGGTCCGATTTCGTACGGGCGCGTTGCGAACGTCCGTGCAGGATCACTTCGTACTGGAGTCAGATATCTGTTCTCTGCCTGGTATGACGTGGTTAAAGTGCTGGGGAAGAAGCACGGAGCAGGAGCGATTGCGGCCGGAGTCATCACCGACGACGGCCGGAGCCGAACGGGGAAGAGCGTGCCGACCGCAATAGCAGTGACCAGTGCTGACCTGGTGCTACCACCGACCGACCAGCAGACACCGACCGCGGCGCTGCTACAGGCTCCCGAAGCCCAGGCCCTCGACCTCGCGATCGGTGACATGAACCTGCTCCTGGAGCAGCACGGATATGTGATCGCGGTCTACCCGACGGGCCTCAGCCCCGCCCACGAACGCAGGCTGCACGCCATCCGCTCCGTCATGGAGAGCGACCGTATCGCCCTGCTCAAGGTGGACCTCCCGCCGCTGGGTGTGGCCGTGCTGGTGCGTCAGCTGCGGCAGTTGTCCATCTGCGACTTCAGCCCGGGGGTGGTGGCCTCGGCGGCGCGGCTGCTGGCCCACTACATCCACGCCGGAGCCCTGCTGAACTCGGTGGCCCGGCTCGACCGCGTCCCCGTCAGCCTCAAGACGCACGCCAAGTCCTGGGTGCCCGGCTCCCAGTTCGCCGTACTCGCCGGGCCCAACCCGCAACTGGTCAAGATCGGGACGGGCGTGGAACCGCCGGCCGGACCCGAGTTTCCCACCCATCTACTGGTCGCCAAGGGGCAGTTGAGTTCGGAATGGGTTCAGCAGACCCTCGCCCCCGCGTGGAAGGTACAGGCCATTCAGGAGTGCCCGGTGCCTTCCGGTTCGGCGCGCTGGTGGGGAACCGGGAAGCTGGTGGAATTCGCGTCCTTCCTCCCGGACATCTCCGTGATCTACCAGCTCGTCTCCTCGGTACGGCGGGAGAACTGCCACTGGTGCGGAATGGAGCTCATCGGCGACCGCTGCGGCTTCTGTTCCTCCCCGCTGGCCCCGGCCGAGAACCGAATGCACTCAACCGGTGTCCTGAACCATGGAGCGCCCGCACCACCCAGCTCCTGACGTCCCCGTACCGCTCCCCAGACACCGCGCATCTCTCTCTGTCCGCTGCCCCACGCATCCGATTCGAACGAGGTTGTCCGGCTCATGAACTCCCGCCAGCGCCGCGGCGTGATACTCCTGCTCCTGTCGGTCCTGTGCGCCTTCGGCGCCTTCGCCGGGGTGCTCTCGGTGATCAGCGACGTGAACTCGAAGGTCGGGCCCGAGGTCACGACGTATCAGGTGAAGAACGACGTGGCGCCCTACACCGCGCTCTCCAGCGGCCAGTTCGAGAAGATCTCGATGCCCAAGCGGTGGCTCTCCGCCAACGCGGTCACCGACCTCTCCGAGGTCGACGGCAAGATCGCGGTCACCCAGCTGCGCAAGGGCTCGCTCCTCCAGTCCGACATGATGGAGAAGCGCCCCGCCCTGCGGCCGGGCGAGCAGGAGATCGCCATCCTGATCGACGCCGCCACGGGTGTCGCGGGCAAGATCACCCCGGGCGCGACGGTCAACGTCTACGCCACGTTCGCCGGTGAGAGCGAGGGCGAGCCCGCCCAGTCGAAGGTCATCGTCTCCAACGCCCGGGTGCTGGACGTCGGCAAGCTGACAGCGCTGGAACCGGACAACGACAACAAGGCGAACCAGGCGAGCGAGGCCGTCCCGATCACGTTCGCCCTCAACACCCTCGACACCCAGCGCATCGCCTACGCCGAGTCGTTCGCGGAGCACGTGCGTCTGGCGCTCATCGCGTCCGGCAGCGACGGCACGATCCGTCCGGGCGACCGGACCTACACGCTCGACAAGGACAAGTGAGGATGGGATGACCACCAGGATCCTCCCGGCAGTGGGTGACGCGGACGCGGCCAGGTCCGTCACCACCCTGCTCAGTCAGCTCCCCGACGCGGAGCCCGCCGCTCCCGTCGGTGACTCCACCCAGCTCATCGACACGCTCGCACGCCTCGCGGGCGAGTCCCTCGACGAGCTGCCCGAGGTCGTACTGGTCCATGAGCGGATCGGCCCGGTTCCGGCCCTGGAGCTGATCCGGGAGGTCTCCCTGCGGTTCCCCGCCGTGGGCGTCGTACTGATCACCGTGGACGCGAGCCCCGGCCTCTTCTCCGCGGCCATGGACTCCGGCGCGCGCGGGCTGGTCACCCTGCCGCTGAGCTACGAGGAACTGGCCAACCGGGTGCAGGCGGCGGCCCAGTGGTCCGTCGGCGTGCGGCGCCACCTCGGGTCCGGCGGTGACGTCTTCACGGGCCCGGGCGGCACCGTGGTGACCGTCACCGGGGCCAAGGGCGGCGTCGGTGCCACCGTCGCCGCAGTGCAGATCGCCCTGGCCGCCCAGACCTCGGGCCACACCGTCGCGCTGGTCGACCTCGACCTCCAGACCGGCGACATCGCCTCGTACCTCGACGTCCAGTTCCGGCGCTCCATCGTGGACCTCGCCGCGATCTCCGACATATCGCCCCGTGTCCTGTCCGACGCCGTGTACAACCACGACACCGGGATGGCCCTCCTCCTGGCACCCGGCGAGGGGGAGCGCGGCGAGGAGGTCAGCGACCGCTCGGCCCGCCAGATCGTCAGCGCCCTGCGGTCGCGCTACGAGGTGGTGGTGATCGACTGCGGCAGCCAGATGCAGGGCGCCAACGCCGCCGCGATCGAGATGGCGGACATCGCCCTGCTGATCACCACGCCGGACGTGGTGGCGGTACGGGGAGCCAAGCGCATCGTGCGGATGTGGGACCGGCTGCAGATCCGCAAGGCCGAGGAGACGGTCACGGTCGTCAACCGCTTCAACCGCAACACCGAGATCCAGCCGCCGCTCATCCAGAAGATCACCGGTACCCGGATGGCCGGCGTGGCCGTGCCCGCGAACTTCAAGGAGCTGCAGGGCGCGGTCGACGCGGGGCGGATGCACGAACTCGACGCGAAGAGCGTCGTCAAGCAGGCGTTGTGGGCGCTGGCCGGAGAGCTGGGGCTGGTGAAGGTACCCGCCGGCGCCGAAGGCAGTGGCAAGTTCCGGAACGACCGGGGCTCGATCGGGCGCGCCCGCAGGCGGCGTGACGGCGGGGCCGGGGCAGCGGAGCGACCTAGGGGGCAGGCTGACCGATGACATCCACCGACAGAGAACGCCCGGCCATACGGGCGGGGCGGGTACGCCTCCGCCCCGGTGAACAGGACCGCGGGCAGACCGCCGTCGAGTTCGTGGGCGTCACCCCGCTGATCATCCTGCTGCTCGTGGCGCTGTGGCAGTGCGCGCTGATCGGCTACACGTTCAGCCTCGCGGGCAACGCCGCCGACGTCGGCGCCCGGGCGGGCACCGGGGCACGCTGGCAGCAGGGCCAGGCGTGCGGCGAGGCCGCACGGGAGGACCTGCCGGACGCGTGGTCCTCGGCGGCGACCGTGCGCTGCTCCACCGACCGGGGGCTGTACAGGGCGGAGGTCGACCTCAAGGTGCCCGTACTCGTGCCCGGCGTACTCGACTTCCCCATGACGGTCACCGGCGACGCCGCCTCGGTGAAGGAGGGCTGAGCAATGAAGCGGAACCCGCGGACCGGACGCCGCGAGCGCGGTCAGGTCGCCATCGAGTACATGGGCTTCATCCCGCTGCTGCTCATCGTCGGCCTCTGCGCGATCCAGCTGGGTGTGGCGGCGTACGCGGCCAACCAGGCGGGCACCGCCGCCAGGGCCGCCGCCCGTACCGCCGGCCACGACCGGCCGGAGAGCAGCCCCGAGGACGCGGGGCGCCGGGCCATCAGCGGCTGGCTCGCCGACGAGTCCACCTTCACCCCGCGCTGGGGCGGCGACGAGGTCACGTACACGGCCAGGGTCAAGGTCCCCTCGGTCATCCCGGGGATGGAGGACGCCTTCGGCTGGGCGGAGCGCAGTTCCACGATGCCCCGCGACTGAGCGGCCCGGCACCGGCCCGTACGGGCGCCCCCGGCGTCGTCCCCACGGGCACCTGCGGGCGCGGCCGTCGCGACCGCCGCACCCGGTACCAGCACCTACGAACGACCAGCAGGACCGCCGGGAAGGGCTCCGGCACCACCGGCACGTCTGACCGAGGAGTTACGGAAATGAGCCTGCGGGCACGCATCACCGCCCCCGAGGAGCAACCCGGTGGGCGGGAGGACGGCCATCTGGTCGCCACCTACCGGGCCAAGCTGCTCGAGGAGATCGACCTCGCGGAGATGTCCTCGCTGGCGGCGGCGGACCGGCGGGCCCGGCTGGAGCGCGTGCTCGGCCACATCATCAGCCGCGAGGGGCCGGTCCTCTCGACGGTCGAACGCTCCCAGCTGATCCGCCGCGTCGTCGACGAGGCCCTCGGCCTCGGCATCCTGGAACCGCTCCTGGAGGACGCCTCCATCACCGAGATCATGGTCAACGGCCCGGACCAGATCTTCGTCGAGCGCAGCGGCCGGGTCGAGCAGCTCCCGATGCGCTTCGGCTCGCACGAGCAGCTGATGCAGACCATCGAGCGCATCGTGTCGACCGTCAACCGCCGCGTCGACGAGGCCAATCCGATGGTCGACGCGCGCCTGCCCAGCGGCGAGCGTGTCAACGTGATCATCCCGCCGCTGTCGCTGACCGGCGCGACGCTCACCATCCGCCGGTTCCCGCGCGCCTTCACGCTCCAGGAGATGATCGGCTTCGGTTCGCTGGACGAGCAGATGCTGATCCTGCTCTCCGGACTGGTCCAGGCGAAGCTCAACATCATCGTCTCCGGGGCGACGGGCACGGGCAAGACGACCCTGCTCAACGCCCTCTCAGGGCTGATCCCGAACAACGAACGCATCGTCACCATCGAGGACTCCGCCGAGCTCCAGCTCCAGCAGAACCACGTGATCCGGCTGGAGTCCCGCCCCGCGAACGTGGAGGGCAAGGGCCAGATCACCATCCGGGACCTGGTCCGCAACTCCCTGCGTATGCGCCCCGACCGGATCGTCGTCGGTGAGGTCCGAGGCGGGGAGTCCCTCGACATGCTCCAGGCGATGTCGACCGGTCACGACGGATCGCTGGCCACGGTGCACGCGAACAGCGCCGAGGACGCCCTCATGCGCCTCCAGACGCTGGCCTCGATGTCCGAGATCAAGATCCCCTTCGAGGCGCTGCACGACCAGATCAACAGCGCCGTCGACGTCATCGTCCAGCTCACCCGGTTCGCCGACGGTGGGCGCAAGGTGACCGAGATCGCGGTGCTCGACTCCCACGGCCGGGACAACTACCGCATCGTGAGCGTCGCCCGCTTCAACGCCCAGCCGATGGCCGCCGACGGGCGGATCTACGGGCAGTTCCAGTATCTGCCGCTCCCGCGCAAGGTCGCCGAGCGCCTCTACATGGCCAGCCAGCCCATCCCGCAGGCCTTCGGGGTCGCCTCGTCCGAAGAACAGCTCGCCACCCGAGAGGCCAAGTAGGTACCGCCCCATGACCAATCTCCCCCTGCTCACCGTCGGCGTCACGCTGCTGTGCTGCGTGCTGGGCGTCGTCGGCCTGCACGCGTACGCCGGCGGGAAGGCCGACCGCGAAGCCCTCGTCGACCGGCTCTCGCACACCGGACAGATCCCCCAGGAGGGCCGGCACCGCCGGTTCCGGGGGGTCGACCGCAGACTGCGGTCCACGACTCTCGGCCGGAAGATCGAACTGAAGCTCGCGGCCACCGGCCTGGAGATCACCCCGGGTGAGTTCTTCGTCTACGCGATCGTGGCCATGGCCGGGCTCTGGCTCATCGCCTCGTCGCTGCTCGCCAGCTTCTTCGGCCCGGTCGCCGCGCTCATCGGCCTCTGGGGCACGAACGCCTTCCTCGAATGGCAGCGCACCAAGCGCACCGACCGCTTCATCAACCAGCTCCCCGAGCTCTCCCGCATCCTCGCCAACGCCACCCAGGCGGGCCTCGCCCTGCGTACGGCGATCGGCATGGCGGCCGAGGAACTGGAGAACCCGGCCGGCGAGGAACTGGCCCGCGTCGCACGCCGTCTCTCCGTCGGCGAGTCGCTGGACGACGCGCTGAGCGAGCTCACGGACCGCCTGCCCTCGCGCGAACTCGTCGTCCTCGTGACGACCCTCGTGCTGTCCAACCGGGCCGGCGGTACGGTCGTCAGCTCCCTGCGCAACCTCACCGAGACGCTGGAGGAACGCAAGGAGACCCGGCGCGAGGTCAAGACCCAGCTGTCGCAGGTGACGGTGACCGCCTACGCCGTGCCGGGCTTCGGCATCGGCGCGATGCTGCTGATGAACGCCGTGATGCCCGGCGCGCTCGACCGCATGACCGGCGCCCTCATCGGCCAGGCCGCGGTGATCGTCTCCATCGTGCTGTACGCGATCGGGTTCATCGTGATCCGTCGCCTGTCCCGTATCGACGTCTGAGAGGGGGACCGTCATGGATCTGCTGCTCGCACTCGTCGTGGGCCTCGCGGTGTACGGAGCCATCGCCGGCATCCGGATGTACCGGGCCGACGCCAAACTGCCCGGCGACCTCGCCATCGCCCTGGAGATCGGCTCCAGCCGCACCAGCGCGGTCGGCTCGGGGATCGACCGGATGGGCATGCGCTGGGCGCCGATGGTGCTCCGGCTCATGGGTCCCAAGGCCGTCAACAAGAAGCGCCGCCAGATCGACATGGCGGGCAACCCCGGCGGTCTGACCATCGACCGCTACGCCGCACGCCGCGCCGTCTACGGCGCCCTCGGGTTCTTCGGGGCCTTCACCACGATCGTCAGGGGGCAGCTCTTCGTCTCGCTGCTCCTGATCGCCTTCGGCCTGTTCTGGGTGGAGGTCGGCATCTGGTCCGCGATCCGCGTCCGCAAGGACCACATCGAGCGGACGCTCCCCGACTTCCTCGACGTCCTCGCGGTCGTCGTCTCGGCGGGCCTCGGTTTCCGCCAGGCTCTGGAGCGCGTCGCGGAGAAGTACGAAGGCCCGTGGGCCGACGAACTGCGGATCACCCTGCGCCAGATGGACATGGGCGTCAGCCGGCGCCAGGCCTTCGAGGAGCTGCGTAAACGCAACGACTCGGAACAGGTCGCGATGTTCGTGACGACCCTCCAGCAGGGCGAGGAACTGGGCGCGCCCATCGTCGACACCCTCATCCAGATCGCCAACGACATGCGGCGCACCGACGCCCAGAACGCCCGCCGCAAGGCGGCCAAGGCGGTCCCGAAGGCGACCTTCGCGGTGACCTCGTTCCTGCTGCCCGGCACGCTCGTTCTGCTGACGGTGGGCTTCGTGTACGGGGCGAACGTCGACTTCAGCTTCATCTCGGGCTGATGTCCTGCGGGAGGAGCGGGAGTTGAGGAGGATGGGCATGACAAGCGAGGGGAGGCGAGGGAACCGGTGTCCTACCCACTGGGCAGTGGCCACACAGGGCTGAACGGAGAGGTACGCCAGGCGATGGCCGATCCCGGCGCCCGCCCGGCGTTCGCCCTCCAGGTGAACGCCCTCCAGGCGATGTGCCGCCAGGTCTTCGGGTTCCGCCTCGCCATGATCGCCATAGCGACGCCCTTCGCCGTCGACCGCACGGCACCCGGGCTCGCCACCTGGCTCGTCGGCTCGGCCGTCCTGGTCACCTTCATGGGTTCCTACGTCCTCTTCCGGGACTGGGAGCGCTTCGGCCCGCTCTTCCTGCGCCACCCATGGCTCCTCGGCATCGACGCGCTCTTCGGCGCCCTGCTCCTGGTCACGGCGACCCCGGAGTCCACGCTCGCGTACGTCACGGTCTGCACCCCGCTGCTGGCGGGTCTCGTCTACGGCTGGCGCGGGGCCGCCGCCTTCGCCGTGCTCCAGGTCCTGATCGTCTCCGGTGTGTACGCCACCGACGTCCAGCTGGAGGCGAGCGACGGCACCGCGCTGCTGCTCCCCGGCTTCTGCGTGATCTCCGGAGCGGTGGGCGTCACCCTGCGCAACCTGCTGCTCCGCTTCGGGGCGGCCAGCCAGGCCCTGACCGAGACCCGGGCGCGGCTCGCGGTCAACGAGGCCGTGGAGAGCGAGCGCACCCGGCTCGCCCGCGAGATGCACGATTCCGTCGCGAAGACCCTGCACGGCCTGGCTCTGGCGGCCGACGGGCTCGCCGCGTCCTCGGACCGGATGGACCCGCTCACCGTCAGGCACCAGGCGGAGCTCGTGGCCCGCTCCGCCCGCCGGGCCGCGGCGGAATCACGCGAACTGCTCTCGGACCTGCGCCGGGAGTCAGGGCTCGACGAGGGCATCGACATCATCGCCGAACTCAGGGCGCGGGCGGACGACTTCTCCCGCCGCCACGACCTCACCGCCACGTTCCGCCGGCTCAGCGACGCCCCGGTGCCGCCGGTGCCGTCCCCGGTGGCCCGGCAGCTCCTCACCGTCGCGTCCGAGGCGATGGAGAACGCGAACCGGCACGCCGAACCCACCTATCTCGTCGTCCTCGCCGGGGTGAAGGGCGACGTCCTGCGGGTCACGGTGTACGACGACGGGAAGGGCCTGCCCGAAGGCACCACCCTCGACGACCTGAAGCGCGCCGGGCACTTCGGACTCGTCGGGATGGTCGAGCGGGCGGCGTCCATCGGTGCCCGTATCCGCATCGGCAGGGGCAAGGCCGCGAAGGGAACCGAGGTGCGCACGGAACTTCCGCTGGCGGCCCTCGGCGGCGCTGCCCCGCCACCCCCTCTCCCCGACTCCTACGGCCTCCCCGCGGCGGCTCCGCACTGAACGGCCGCGGCCCGCCCGCGGCACCCTTTCTCCGTAGACCCCACAGCACCGTCCCCGTAGAACGAGACAGATACAGATCCAGAGACCTGAGAGGAGGTCGCAGAATGCCGGACGACATCTCCCGCACGTCGGGCCAGAACTGGGCGGCGCAGAACCACGCCTCCCAGCACACTTCCGCCCACGCGAACCCGCTTCCCTCCGAGCTCAGCTCCCCGGGATTCCCGGCGCCCCAGAGGCCCGCGGCATCCGAGCTGATGCCGCCCTTCCCCGCACCCCGCGACACCCCCGCACCGGGCCCGCTCCGGGTCGTCGTCGCCGACGACAACCCGGTGGTACGCGCCGGGCTGGGCGTCCTGCTGTCCGGCCGTGAGGACATCGAGGTCGTCGCCGAGGCGGCGGACGGCCGTCAGGCGTACGAGATGGCCGTGCAGCACCGCCCGGACGTCGTCCTGCTCGACGTCCGCATGCCGGGGGTCGACGGCATCTCCGCCCTGCCGCACCTCGTACGGGTGGCGCCGGTGATGATGCTGACGTACAGCCGCGAGAGCGAGATCGTGCACGAGGCGCTGCGGCTCGGCGCCGGCGGCTATCTGGTGCACGGGGAGTTCACCGCGGACCAGCTGGTGCAGGCGGTACGCGACACGAAGGGCGGCCGGGCCCACTTCACGGCCACGGCCGCGAACGCGCTCCTCGCCCACATGCGCCAGGGCCCCGTCCCGCAGGGCGGCCCGCTCCCGGACGGCCTCGGTGCGGCCCTGGCCTCCGCCTCCCCGCACGGTGCGCCTGCACACGGGCCGGTGCCGCAATCGCTCCCACCTGCGACGCGACCGAACCCGCCGGCGCAGGGTCTTTCGCAACTGCAACCGGTTGTGGCACAGTCTTCGAAGGCGGATGACCCGCCGGGGGCGCCCAACTCGCCGCAGCACGGCCTGAGTTCCAGGGAGGTGGAGGTCATGGAGCTAATCGCGTCGGGCATGAGCAATCAGCAGATCGCCGCCACCTGCTTCATCAGCGAGAAGACGGTCAAGAACCACATCAACCGCATCTTCACCAAGCTCCACAGCGGCAGCCGCAGCGAGGCCATCGCCCGATGGCTGGGCACGGCGCCGGGTGGCCGGCCGGGTCTGGGAGGCAGGTAACCATGGCTCAGCGGGGGAAGCGCCACACGACGGCCGGGACCGGCTGCGTCCGGGCCCAGGAGCGGGGACGCCGGGCCCAACTCACACATTGGGCCCGGCTTTGGGCCCTGGGACCCTCTCTCGGGAAGGGTGTTCCGCCGTACGTTTCTCATGTCGCAGACGGCACCGGCCAGGAGGAAGCCGGTAACGGGTGCGACAACCGAGAAACGTGTGAGTCGGCCGGCTGTCGGTCGGCCGGACCTGGAGGGGAACACCATGTCGAACATCACCCTGAAGACCGCCGTCCGCGTCAACGGCTGGGCGAACACCGCAGTCAGCGCGATCCAGAAGCGCTACGAGGCCAAGGACCGGGGCCAGACGGCGTTCGAGTACCTGGGCATCATCCTGGTGGTCGTGGCGATCATCGGCGGCATGGTGGCCTCAGGCATCGGCTCGGCGATCACGACCCGCATCACGGGTCTGGTGAGCTCCATCACTGCGGGCAAGTGACCAAGGCACGGTGCAGCGATCGAGGGCAGGCCTTCCCCATCTACATCGTGATGGTGGCGGGTCTGCTCTTCCTCGCGTTCGCATTCTTTGCGGTCGGTAAGGCTTCGGCCACGCGTAATGGTGCTCAGGGGGCCGCTGACGCAGCGGCCCTCGCTGCTGCCCAGCAGGCCCGCGACGAGATAGGGCCGGCGTTCCTCGGATCGCTTCTGCTGCCAGGCGGACTCAACGACTTCTTCGGAGGCCACTACATCAGCGGCGAGCCGTGCAATCAGGCGCAGCGTTTTGCCGCGAGCAATCGCGCGGATGTGGTCGGCCGCTGTAGGTGGGACTCCGGTTTCCAGCGTGACGAGGTCACCGTGAAGGTCGAGACCCGCAACACGGTGGGCGACACGGTGATACCCGGTACGGAGAAGACGCGCGCCACAGCCACCGCGACGGCTGTGGTCGAGTTCCGGTGCAACTGGAAGCCTGCCGAGGAGCCGGACGGGGAGGCGTCGCCTCAGCCGGAGAACGAAGAGGACGAGGGTGAGAAGCCCGAGACTCCAGGTCCGTTCACCTTCCAATGTGACGGTAGGGATCGGTTCGAGATCGACCCTCTTCATCCTGATCCCTGGGCTGAGTTGGGCGAGACGCTCTTTGCCGTGCATCTGACCGACGACTGACAGTGAACGACGAGTAAAGGAACCAGAACCCATGAGCATTCGGCGCACACCGAGGTCTCGAAGGGCAGTGGCGGTTGCCTCGATGGCAGCGGCGCTGGCCCTCACGGTCACGGGCTGTGGTGGTGACGACGGCGATCCCGAGAGCACCGGTTCGTCCGCCTCCGCCGAGACCGACAAGTCGAACAAGGGGGCCAACCCTGATACGGCGGCCGGTGAGGAAACGGACCCGAATGCGAAGCTCGCCGAGATCAAGGGCGAGGTGGGGCTCGTACTCGTCGTTCAGGAGGTAAAGCGCGACTCCGGTGGCTTCGTCACGGTGAGCGGCGAGATCAAGAACACAGGTGACCAGCCCCGAAGCTTGAATGGAATGGAGGGCACGGAAAGCAATGTCGTAGCGCAGAACCCCAACTCTGTCGCGGGAGCCACCCTTGTCGACAAGGTAGGCAAGAAGCGCTACTACGTGCTGCGGGACACGGACAATCGGTGCCTGTGCACGACAGCCATGACCAACGTTGCGGCAGGGGGTTCCGCACCTGTCTTCATGCAGTTCCCGGCTCCGCCCAGCACGACGACGGAGGTTGACTTCACTCTTCCGTCGTTCTCCACCACGTCGCTGAAGATCTCAGGGTGATGAGCGAGATGACCCACCTTCGCAGGCGAATGGGACCAACGGCAGGCGTGGCAGTAGCCACGACGTTGTTCACGGTGAGCACGACGTTCATGGGCGCCGTGGCGCAGGCCGACGACGGCCCCAGCGTCCCGCCCGGGACCGAGGCGTCGGCTGAGCCGCCCGTCAAGACGGACGGCAACGATCCGGACCTCAAGATGCCCGAGGGCGGCACCCTCGCTCCCGGGAAGGTCCTCGACATCATCCAGGTGGTCGAGGATCTCGGCGGCGAGGAGCGTCGCGAGGACAGCAACGCGGACATCAAGTTCGCGCTCCAGGCCGAGGTGCTCTTCGGCAAGGACAGCGCCAAGCTGAGCTCCGAGGCCAACTCGCGCATCGTCGCCATCGCGGCCGAGATCGAGAAGCAGAACGCGACGAAGGTCCGGGTCTTCGGCTTCACGGACAACCTCGGTTCCTCGGCACACGGCGACGTGCTGTCCAAGCAGCGTGCCGAGGCGGTGAACAGCGTGCTGTCGAAGGAGCTCGACCCGTCGATCACCTTCGAGATCCGCGGGTACGGCGAGCAGTACCCCATCGCCGACAACAGCACGGAGGAAGGCCGCAAGAAGAACCGCCGCGTGGAGGTCTCCTTCCCGCGTACGACGGGCTGACGTCCACGCCACAGACCGACGTCCAGTCGAACCGACGGCCAGTCGACGGGCCGGCCACGAGACATCGTGGCCGGCCCGTTCGGGCTGTTCTTCGCGCCCATCCGCCTCCAGCCGCGAGGGGCACTCGCCCTTCTGGCGGCGCGCCTCTCCGCCCGGGCCACCCGCGTGCCGACGTACGGCAGACGGCGAACCGTTGCGGGCGCTACGCGTGGCAGCAACGGGTGCCCCAGGCCCGTCCGGTTCTCGCACAGGAGGCGTACCTCGGCGTTCAGGAGCTGCACGCGGCACCTGTCCGGCTGATCGAGCCCCATCGAACAGCTGTGTCCGACGCCGCAGTTGCCGGCACCGCCGTGGCCGACGATCGGCCCTCTGGTCCCGGGCCTGAAAGCCATCACGGCCGGGTGGAAGCGGAGCCCTCGCTTCACCCGGTTTCTGCCGTCGCACCTGGTGGGGCGTCACTGCTGTAGGTCCTGATTGGGCCCCTGGGCCCAGGCGCACAGAGGGTTCGGCGGCGTACGGTTATCGACCAAATGCGGTCACGATGAGACGAGTTGAGGCCGAACATGTCCACCGTGGGGTCAACTCCCGGCTTCGGAGGCTCGTGGCAGCCGCCCGTCCCCGAGCGCCAGGACATGCCTCAGCTGCTGAGGGTGTCACGCATCCTCATCCACGTCCTCTTCGCCATCACGGTCTTCGGCGGCGTGGGACTGCTCCTGACAGCGGCGAGCATCGACGCCCTGGACGGCGCCGTCCTGGCACTCACCCTGTACGGCGCCGCGCCCGGTGTCGCCGGATGGGTGCTGGCACGCAAGGCGTGGACCGGCGGGGTGTGGGTCTGGCGGGGGCTGCTCGCCGTACAGGCATGGCTGCTCCTGGGCGGGATATCGAGCCTGCGGGACGGTTCCCTGCGCGGGCTGACCCAGATGTTCCTTCCCGTCGTGATCCTCGTCCTCCTGAGCCGGGCGGAGAGCCGCCGGTGGTTCCGTCTGGACGGAGGTCACCGGGAGATCCACGAGGAACCCCCTTTCTCGCTGTCACGGATGATCACGTGGCGCAGGGACCGGGGCCAGTCGGCGATGGAGTACCTGGGGCTGGTCACCGTCGTGGCGGCGATCGTCCTCGCCCTCGCGCTGGGCGGTGTGGGCGGCCGGATAACCGACGGCCTGCAGGCCGCCATCTGCTCGCTGACGGGCAGTTCGTGTCCTGCTCCGGGGGCCGGCTCGGAGACGGTGGAGGCCGGTGACGTGCCGGCCGACGGTGACACGGACACCGGAGGCGCGGACACCGGAGGTTCGGACACCGGAGGGACAGGTGGCACCGGTGGCACGGACACCGGCGGGACAAGCGGCACCGGTGGTGCGGACACCGGCGGGACGAGCGGCAGCACGGGCAGCGCTTCGGGTGGCAGTACGGGGGGTGACTCGGGCGGCAGCACCGGCACCTCAGGCGGTGCGGACAGCACGGGCGGCACCACCGGCGGGGCCTCGGGCAGCTCAGGCGGCGCGACCGGCGGCGACTCGGGAGCCACCGGCAGCACCGGCGGAGACGCGGGCGGCACCGGCGGTTCAGGCGGCGCGACCGGCGGCGAGTCGGGTGGCACCGGCGGCACCGGGACCCAGCCCGTCGGCAACGTGGAGGTCGAGACCGACGAGGACAAGACCGACGCCGCCGAGGACGAGCCCGGCTGGGAGGACGACGAGGACGCCTCGGGCGAGGGTGACGAGGACGAGGACGAGGACTGCTTCTCCGGCTTCGGCGCCTTCTTCTCCTGCGCGGGGGACAAGGTCGAGCAGGTGGCGGGCGGCCTCTTCGTCGACGGCATCTGGGGCGACGTCACCGGGATCTGGGACACGGTCACGGACCTCCCCGGCACCTGGGAAGGGATCAAGGACTACGGCAGCTCGCTCGGTGACGCCTGGTCGGAGGGGACCAAGGACGCCGGCGACAAGTGGCGCAAGGGCGACTACTGGGACGCCCTGACCGACTGGGGCGGCTCCTCCGTCGACACCGGCCTGACCGTGCTCGACGACATGTTCATCGGCGACGAGGTCAAGGACCAGTGGAACAACGGCCAGAAGACCAGGGCCGGCACCACCGTCGCATGGAACATCGGCTCGCTCTTCATCCCCGGGTACGGCGAGGCCAAGATCGCCCAGAAGCTGGGCAAGCTCGGCAAACTCGGGAAGCTGGGCAAGCTCGGCGAGGCGGCACAGAAGGCGGGCAAGGCCGCCGAGCGGGCGCGCAAGGCCGCGGGCAAGGGTGATGTCGACGCGGCGAAGAAGGCCGCGGACGAGGCCCAGGAGCATGCGGACGACGCGGCCGACGAGCTGGCGGAGAAGGGCTGCCTGATCAGCTCAGGGCCCCTCGGCGGCGGTCGGCACCAGCCCGCCTACGCCGGCGGTGTGAACGCGGCGGCGCACACCCAGGCCGCCTACCGCGTCAACGGGGTCCCGGTCCTGCTCCTCGCGGAGAAGGAGTGCGACGGGGTCAGCCAGGAGGAGATCGACGCCGCCGAGCAGGCGCAGAAGGACGCCGACGCGGCCAAGGCGGCGGCGAAGGAGGCGAGCCGCAAGAAGGTCGCCAAGTGGGCGAAGCCCTCCTGGTACGGGGACCTGAAGAACCCCCGCAAGGGGTCGAAGGACGCGGGCGACGGCCAGTGGAAGGCCAAGAAGTCCGTGGCGTACTGGCCCGGCATGGAGCGCTGGATGCGTTACCAGGAGCAGGTCTCCGGAGTGAAGCGCGGCAAGGAGTACGCCGTGAAGGAACCGCAGACGGGCCGTGACGTCGACTTCGACGGCTGGGACTCCGCCTCCCAGACCTACAAGGAGGCGAAGTTCGGGTACGGCAAGAAGGTGCGGCCGGACGGCACCCTCGAACCCGCCCAGGCGGCCAAGTTCGTGGAACAGGCGCAGCGGCAGCTGCGTGCGGCCGGGGACAAACCGGTTGAATGGAACTTCTCCAACAAGAAGGTGGCCGATGCGGCGCAGAAGGCGTTCGACGACGCCGACGTGGACGTGATCGTGAAGCACACTGAGGTGAAGAACTGACGTCGGCGGCGCCCGGACCCCGGGGACGGAACCGGCACGGGTCCGAGCACGAGCACGAGGGATGACGATGTCGAGCGAAGTCGTGGTGAAGGTGTCCTGGGGCCCGCGGCCCGAGTCCCCCGGGGAGCTGGCGGAGCGCTGGCTGGAGGCGCTCGCCCGGTTGACGCAGCTGTCGGAGCCCGGCCCGGTCGACTGGCGCTGGGACGTGGAGGACGGGAAGGGGACCCCCGTCCCGTCCACCGCCGAGGACGTCGCCACCGTGATCGAGGCCGGGGGCCCGGAAAAGGACGCCGACATCGTCGGACGGCAGGCCGCGGTCGTCGGCACCTGGCCCGACGGCGGATACGCCTATCTGCGGGCCAAGGGGGGCGGCAGCGACGCGTACACCCCCTTCACCGCGACGCTCCAGCTCTTCCCGGCGGCCGGAGCGGCGGCCGGCTCACGCGCCCCGCTCACCGACCGGCTCCCCGACGTACTCGCCGCGCTCGCCGAAGCCTGGGAGGCCGACACGGGCCTGGCCTACGACCGTGAGCTGTTCAACGCGGTCAAGTCCGCCTTCGCCCTCCGCAACTCCAGGCCGCGCTGCGGCTGGGTCACCTACCTCTCCGCCAATCGCGCCGCCCTCGTGCCCGCTGACCTGCCCGGCCCGCGCCGCGCCACGGCGGACGGCGGGCTGGTCCTGGACTCCGGGCGGGACACCGACGCGGTCATGGCCGCGCAGCGGGCCCTCGCCGGCGCGGGCGCCCTGGAACCCCTGCCCGTCGCGGAGCCCCGGCCGCTCTGGTGAGCGAGGCGCTGGAACTCCGGGCCAGGGTGCGCGGTGACATCGCCGCTGTCGAGGCACTGCGGGCAGGCCCGTACACGCCCCCCTGGCAGGGCTGCGCCGATCCCGGCCGCTCGGCCTGCGGCGAGGACTTCGCGGTCGTCGCGCTCCGGGTCGGCGAGGACTTCTACGACGCGGACGACGACGGCGAGCGGATGGACGCGGCGCACGAGGCGTTCGAGACCGAGCGCTGGGGTGTGGTCCTGGCCCTCGACACGCGCTGGGGACGGCACGGCGAGCTCTCCACCGTCCCGTACGAGGAGCGCGAGGCGGAGGGCCGGGCCGTGCCGCCGCTCTTCGCCGCGCTCGGCGAGCTCGGGTACTCCGGCGACCTTCAGACCTGGCACGCGGACGGGCGCACGGTCGGGATCGGCGTCGGGCAGATGGACCGGGAGGAGCCCGTCGTGCTCTTCGCGGTGGCCTTCGCCGCGCCGGCCGGGTAACACGCCCTCGGTCGACGCCCCCCACATCGCCTTCGCCCCTCGGGCGAAGGCCTCTCGCCTTCGGGTCTCCCCTCAGACCCAGCCCCGCATCGCCGCGAAGGCGAACAGCAGCGCCAGCGAGAACAGCCCGAGCACCACGGCGAAGACCGTCGGCATCAGGACCGGCCCCCACGCCCCCGGCCCCGCCACGGTGGCCCGGCGCTCGGGGGCCGTGGGGTCGAAGGAGACCCGGACCGGCGCCCCGACCTCGAAGCCGAAGGGGCCCGGGGCGTGGTCGGTGAACTCCACCTCGCGGCCGTCCGGGGTGCGGAAGGCGAAGACGTACTCCGTGCGGTAACGGTTCTCCGTCCCGGACCCCCGGTCCACCACGCGCCGGTCCGCGCACCGGCCCTCGACGCGTTCGCCGTGCCGGACCAGTCGCAGCACCCGGGCCAGCCGGAGGCCGGAGCGTACGGCGAACGCGCCGAGGAACACGCCGAACAGCAGGAGGAAGGTGGCCGTGCCACCGGGCAGTACGTCCATGAACGAGACTCCGGAGCGGGTTACTTGACGGTGATGGAGTCGACGAACGCGTCGAGGTCCGCCGGGCTCAGCGCACCCTTCACCGCGTTGACCCGGATGGCGAACGGTACGTCCTTCGAGTCGACCCCGGCCACCACGACCCCCGTCATCCGCGTCCCCTTCACCGGCGTCGACTCCTCGCCCGTCGAGGTGAACTCGTAGTCGATCCGGCGTGCTTCACGGGCGCTCTCCTCGCCCGCGAGCCGCACGTCCGTGGTCGCCCCGCGGGTCGCCCCGAGCCCGATCCCGGCGCCCGCCGCCGCGGCGGCCTCGTCGGCGTCACCGACCCCGGTGGCGAAGTCCAGCTGGACCGAGACCATCCCGGTGCGCAGGCCCTTCTCCTCCTTGAGCGCGACCGCGGCGTTGGCCTCGCTGCGCTCCGCGGCCGGCTGCGGGGCGTACCCCTCGCTCTTCGGGTAGCCGACCGACACGCTCTTCGTGTCGAGCGTGCCCCAGCCCTCGGGGACCGCTCCGGCGTCCCCGCCGCCGCAGCCACCGAGCAGTGTCAGAGCGAGGACGGCGACAGCCGCCGCGCCGAACGCCTTCGACTTCTTCAACGTCATCGCCTCTTCGTCGCGTGGGTTCACCGGGCGCAGTAGCTGTACGGGAGGTACGAGCGCTTGTCGCCCTGCGGAGCTCCGAGGAACTGCGCGTCCGTCAGTGTCTCCTTCTTGTGCTCGTCGGAGATCGAGAATCCGAGACTCATGCCCAGCGAGACCTCGAAGCCGAACTCCTGGGCGTCCGTCTCGCCGTGGTACTGCATCGTGCTGGACAGGCCGTCCTGGAACATCAGCTGCTCGAAGGGGTCCCCGCCCTCAGGCTTCTTGTTCAGGGACTTGTCGCCGAACATGTACTCGAAGGGGGCGGTGTTGTTCCCCGAGCCGTCGAGCCAGGTCTCCGCGACGGCCCGCTTGGCCTCGGTGGCCTCGTCGGTCTCCTTGCCGAAGACGATCGAGTTCGTCTGCACCTCGATGCCCGTGTCGCCGGAGGAGTCGGTGACGCTCCCCTTGCCGCCCCGCTTGTCGCCGTCCTTCTTGCCGTTGTCGCCGCCGGCCTCGCCCTTGTCGGACGTCGAAGTCTTCTCCACCGTCTTCGTCATGTCGATCCGGACGATCTTGCCCGTCTTCTGGTCGCGGGTGACCGTGATCGCCCCGGTGTTCGTGTCCTTGGCGCCCGCGGTGCCGCCGAGCGGACCGGCGCTGCCGCTCACCTTGCCCTCGAGTTCGAGCTTGGCCGTGTAGGTGTACGACTCGTTGCCGTTGACGTCGTCCTTGGTGATCGTCACATCGGGGGAGAACTTGGCCTTGCCGCCGAGCTTGGCGCCCAGCTTGTCCTCGTCGCCCGCCTTGATGGAGAGGCCGCCGTCGGCGTACACGTTGAGGCCGATGGTCGAGTAGGAGATCTTCTTGTCACCGATCTTCTTCTCGATGTCCTCCTTCTTCTCCGCCCACTTCATGCCGGAGTACCAGCCGCCGCCGTAGCCGCCGCTGTGCTTCATCGAGGTCTCCCACATCTTCATCTCCTCGATGTCGTCACGCATCTTCTGCGCGTCGGCCTCGCTCTTGAAGACCCAGGTGTCGCCGTTGGTGATCTTGACGCCGCCGCCGATGTCGATGTCCGCCTTCCCCAGGCTGCCGAGCTTCACCCCCGGTGTGCTGGCGTTGGCTCCCGCCGACGCGGCGTCGGTGAAGGTCATGTAGACGAGCTTGTCGTTCTCGTCGACCTTCCCGTCCTCGTTCACATCGGTCTTGGCCTGCGCGACCTTCTGCTGGAAGCCGTACTCCTCGCCCCACTCGAACCAGCCGATCTTGACCTTGCCGCCCGCGGTGTCCGAGATGCTGGAGACCTGGCAGAGCTTGGGCTCGTAGTCCGCGTCGGTCTTCGGCTTCGCCGTGTCGTCCCCACCGGTCGCGCAGCCGCCGCCGCCCCCGGTGAGGGAGGTGATGGCGCAGCGGATGCGGTCGCCGATCTTGCCCCCGATCCCGGCCATGGCGAGCGCCGCGACGAGTGCGACGACGAGCACGATGACGCCGAGGTATTCGGTGGCGGTGGCGCCACCGTCACGCCAGTGGTACGAGCGGGTGTACGCCGACGAGGACGCGGGGTGCTCGTCCCTGCCCTCCAGGAGCCGGTCGACCGCCAGCCCCACGGCCGATCCCGTGACCATCGCGACCGCCGGCATCACCACGCCCTCGGTGCCCACCACCTCCCAGGCCACGGCGTAGCCGTAGGCGAGTCCGGCGACGGGGACGGCGAGTGCGGCCAGCAGGCGCAGGACGCCGGACTCGCGCTGCCGGTCGGGAAGAGCGCGGGCGGCGGCGAGGACCGTCAGCACGGTGACGAGGACGCCGGGCAGGTGCAGCAGGGCCAGGCGCCAGCCGAACAGGTCGAGGCGCTCCCCGGTCCCGAGGGTCTCGACGAGCGCGCGCGTCACGAGGAAGCCGGTGGCGACGTACATGAGAGCGCCGGCCGCCCAGCTGCGGCTCAGCGGGAAGAACCAGCCGTCCCCGCCGCCGGTGGAACCCGGCGGTACATGGCCCGGGATGCCGCTTCCCCAGTCTCTGCCACCGCTCACGGTTTCACCCTTTCGACGACGCCGGCCCAGTTGCCTCTGGAGGGTGAATGTACGGCCGGAGCGCCCCCGCGACCTGGGCCCCCGGCCCCAAAGACGGGCCCAACCTGCCGCACCACGGCCCTCGTTCAGAAGACGGGCCCGATGCCTTGGGGGGACGCGGCGGCTGGAACGGCCCTGAACCCACGGGGCAGGGGGGCCGCGGTTCCAACTCCGCTCGCCTGCACGGTGGTCGGTGCCGTGGAACCATGCGCGGAAGCGCCTGGTGGACGACGTGCGGCGGGAGGACGGCGTCGAGGTCGCGGAGGCCGGCCGGCCCGCCGCCCGCGGCGCCGGGCCGCCCCTCGGCCTTCCGGTGCGACCCCCGACGCCGGGGCCGGGGACGTGATCAGGACCGCCTCCGGTCCCTCTTCTCCGCCCCGCGCCCGCGAGGCCACCTGCGGCGCGCCGGGAAGCGCGACCCCGGCAAGGGCGGCGGCCCGCGGCCGGGACGGGGCTTCTTTTTGGGCGCGGCCCCCGCCGGTTTGGGTCCGGGGGCCCAAGACGGCTCGCCTGTGCGGTGGTTAGCGTCGTGGGTATGTCTGGTCCGGGGGTTGTGCGTCGTCGGTTACGCCGTTGGTCGCGGGGGAGTGTGCCGCGGACGAGGGTGCGTCTGCTCGGGTTGCGCCGGTCGCGCGGCGGTGAGCGTGGTCAGGGCGCGGTCGAGTATCTGGGTCTGGTCCTGGTGGTCGCGGCGATCGTCGGTGCCCTGGTGGCCACCGGGATCGGCGCCGAGCTGACCGAGAAGATCAGCGCCCAGGTCTGCCGGATCGGCGGTGGCGGCGGGTGCGGTGACGGTGGCGGCGGGGACACGGACGTGACCGCGGGCGATCCGGCCGGTGAGGGTGACCCGGCCTCGGACGACGGTGCGCCGAAGTCGCAGACGCAGATCGATTACGACGCCGCGCTGAAGGAGCTCCAGGACGCGCAGAAGGCGGAGAAGGACAGCTCCGACAAGGCGGTGGAGGCCGCGAAGGAGCTGGCGAAGATCCTGGCGGAGGAGCTGGGGATCACCGACGCCCTGGACTGCATCACCAAGGGCGACATGGGCGCCTGCACCGAGACGTTGATCAATGTGCTGCTGAGTCTGGTCGGTGGCGCGGTCGGGAAGCTCGCGGCGAAGTACGGGGCGCCGTGGAAGTGGAAGAAGGCCGCCGAGCTGATCAAGAAGCTCAAGAAGCACGGTGGGGACCTCTACGACGGCCTGAAGAACCTGATCAAGAACCGTAAGAAGGTCAAGGACGCCGAGAAGAAGCTCGCGGACGCGCAGAAGAAGCTCGACGCGGAGAAGAAGGACCCACCCAAGAAGGACGACAAGCCGCAGACCTGCCCGGTCAGTCACAGCTTCCCGCCCGGCACCCCGGTGCTCGTCGCGGACGGCAGGCGGGTTCCCATCGAGTCCCTGCGGGCCGGGGACACGGTGGTCGCCACCGATCCGGTGCGCGGAGTCTCCGCCGTACGCCAGGTGACGGAGACCTTCACCACCTACGACGACAAGCACTTCACCCGGCTGAGCACCTCGGCCGGCCGGATCACGGCCACCGACACCCACCCCTTCTGGCTGAACGGCCGGCAGGACTGGGTGGACGCCGGTGACATCGTGACGGGTGACCGTCTCCGGCTTCCCGACGGCAGGTCGCTCATGGTGACGGGCGTCTCCCGCTCCACGGAGCGGCAGACCACGCACGACCTCTCGGTCGACGGCATCCACGCGTACTACGTCGGCATCGGCACCGCCGGCGTGCTGGTGCACAACAACGACTGCGAGTTCGAGACCGACCCGAACGTCAAGGGACCCGCGGCCGGCAAGAAGCTCAAGCCGCCGCACCCGAGGCACACCGTGGCCGGTGCGAGGAACGGCATGGTGAAGGAGAAGAACACCGTCATCCTCAAGGGCAACGAGGCCGACGTCACGAACGACATCAAGGGCATCGCGGAGGGCAAGGGCAAGCTCGTCGACAACGGCAGCGCCTACGAGATCAACGGGCGCAAGTACGGCGTGGAGGAGAACGGCCGGACCTTCCCGATCTCCGGCAAGGGGCTCGTGGAACTGGACAGGAACGAGTACGCGGCGCTCAAGGAGATCGCCAAGGCGGGCGGCAAGACGGATTCACCCGCTTTGACAAGGAACCCGCGCTTTGCCGACCATCCTGAGGTGGTGGAGAAGGCCAAGAAGGTTTACGACGGGACCTATTCATGACCGCGAGCTACACGTTCCTGACCGTGCACCGGCCCGCGCCGCACCTCATGGCGGCGGCGCTGGCCGGAGCCCTCGGTCTCCCGGCGGCCGGAGTGGACGTCGCCGACGAGGACACCGGGCAGGCGGACGACAGGAACTGGGACGCCCCGGTCCTCTGCACGTACCGCGCCGTGGCCGGAGACCTGGCGCTCGCCTGGGACGTCTCCGCCTCGGACGCGGTGGCGGCGCCGCCGGGCGAGGCGGAGGCGGCCCCGCGGCTCGCCGACGCACTCGCCACGACGGTCCTGTACCCCGCGCGGGAGAAGGCCCCTTCGGCGTACTGGGCGGTGGGTCCGGACGGGACGCTCACCCGGGCGCGCCTGCTGGAGGGGGAGGGGGACGAGGAGCGTCCGGTCCTCGTGGTCGACGCGGTCGAGGCCCCCATGGACCAGCTCCCGTCGGCCCGCGTCGAGGTGCTGGCCGAGATCCTGCGCGAGCAGCAGGTGGAGACCCCGGTCGCCGACGCCTACGCGGCGGCGCGGGACCCGCACGGCCGCGCGCCCGCCGTCGGCACCGTGAACCGGGCGCGCGAGGCACTGCTGCTCTGGGAACGCCTTGTGCGCCGGATCGACGCCGGCTGGTCGCCGGGCGGTCGCTACTCCGCCGAGCTGTACGTCGAGGATCTGCGCACCCGCGACCGCCTGGCCGAGCTGGCCGAGGCCGCGGGCCCCGAACGGGGGCCGGTGCGCCAGGCGCTGGAGGAGCTGGACGAGCTGTTCCGGCACGGCACCGAGGACGACTCCGGCGCGCTGCTCGGCCGCCTCACCCGCTCGGGCTCCGCCGTCGCCGACCGGGGCTGGTGGTGGCACCGGCGCCCGGTCGAGCTGCCGTGGGACGACTGACGGGGCGCCACGGCCGGGGTCCGTACGCCTGACCCGTCACCCCCGTGCGGGCGGCAGCGGTTCCGGCGGCGAGGGAGCGGTACGCCCACGAAGGCGGCCGTTGAGCACCAGGTGCGCCGCGACTCCGAACACCAGCCCCCAGAAGGCCGAGCCGATGCCGAACAGGGTGACGCCGGACGCCGTGGCCAGGAAGGTGATCAGGGCGGCCTCGCGGTCCTTCTCCTCTCGCACCGCGCCCGTCAGGCCGCCCGACAGCGCGCCGAGGAGCGCGACTCCGGCCAGGGCGGCGACCAGCTCCTTCGGGAGGCCGGCGAAGAACGCCACCAGCGTGGAGCCGAACGCCCCCACCACCAGGTACACGGCACCGCAGGCGACCCCCGCGACATAGCGGCGCCGGGGATCGCGGTGCGCCTCCGGCCCCGTGCAGATCGCGGCGGTGATGGCCGCGAGGTTCACCGCGTGCGAGCCGAACGGGGCGAGCACCGCCGAGACCAGACCGGTGGAGCCGACCAGCAGCCGGTCGTCGGGGCGGTAACCGGACGCCGCCAGGACACCGATGCCGGGCGCGTTCTGCGAGGCCAGCGTCGCCAGCGTCAGGGGGACAGCGATGCCGACCAGCGAGGCGACCGAGAAGGCGGGCGCCGTGAACACCGGCTGCACCAGGCCCACATGGTCCAGCCGCACGTGCAGCTTCGCACTGGCCGCGCTGCACACCACACCGGCGGCCAGCGCCAGGAGGACGGCGTACCGCGGGAGCCACCGCCTGCCCAGCAGATAGGCCAGCAGCACGGATCCGGCGATGACCGGGGTGTGCTCCAGCGAGGTGAAGACGTCCGCGCCGAACGAGAAGAGGATGCCCGCGAGCATCGCGGAGACCACCGCCCCCGGCACGAGCCGCATCAGCCGTCCGAAGATCCCGGTCACCCCGATCAGGGCGATGACGAGGCCGGACACCACGAAGGCGCCGATGACCTCGCCGTACGCGTACGAGCCGATGCTGGTGACCAGCAGCGCGGCGCCCGGCGTGGACCAGGCGGTGACGACCGGCATGCGGGTCCGCAGGCTGAGGCCGATACAGGTCAGCCCGCTGCCGATCGAGATCGCCCAGATCCAGGAACCGGTCTGCCCGGCGTCCAGATGCCCGGCCCGCGCGGCGGCGAGCACGATGACCAGCGGACCGGAGTAGGACACGACGACCGCGACCACGCCGGCGAGCACGGCGGAGAGGGACAGGTCGCGGACCAGCCGTGGCCGTGGGGCGGGCGCACCGGAGGGAGGCCGCTCCGCGCGTTCCTCCGCCGTCGGTACCGATGAACCGGCCATCCGCTCTTGTCCTTCCTCCGCAGCTCACGTCCGCCGTACGGCTCGCACGGACGCCCGAAACCCTCGCACGAGGTGCCGCACCCGCTCCGCCGGGTCCGGCACCCGAGACGGCGGGCTGCAGGTTCAGGCAGGGCGAAGGGCCCGTGGTTGGGCCCCTGGACCCAAGACGGGCAGCCGCGCGGAACTTAGCGTCTCCGCAGCAAGTGATCGACGCCCGTCCCGGCGCTCCCCCCACGGCGCCGGGCCGGGCCGCCAACGGAAGGTGGACCCGCGTGCCAACGGCTGAACAACTGTCGATGACCGACGAGGAGTCCCTGCTGCTCCAGCAAGGACTGATGGAGTGGTGCGGTCCGGCCCGGTGCACGGAGGAGTTCGCCGTGGCCATGGGCTTCGACAGCGCGCAGGACGTCGGCCGTCGCGGCATGTCGATCCGCAGCGCCCTCGCGGAGAGGGAGTCCCTGGACCCCCTGGACTGGGCGCGGGCCCTGCTGGCGACCGAACTCGCCTTCGCCAGCGACGTGGTCGGCTCCGGCTACGAGTGGTCCACCACGACCGGCTGGGCCGACGACGTCACGTTACGCGTCCTGCGCTCGGCGCAGCTGAAGCTGATCCGCACCGTCGCCCCGCTCGTGGGCCGGGGACTCGGTACCCGGCTCACCCCGCACACCGAGGTACTGCGAGCGGGCGGGCCGCCCCCGCCCCGCCCGGCCTGGTGACCGGGCCCGGCCCCGCCGATGCGGTGACCGGCTTCCCGCCCGCCCGTCCGTCCCGGTGACCGGGGCCCCGCCGATTCGGTGACGACCGCGCCCGCCCGGCTGAGCGGCCGATGCCGCTCCGGGCGCACCCGGCCCGCTGACCGCCCCGACCTCCGGCCCGTCGCCCCGTGCCGCACCCGCCCGTCGCGCCGCACCGGACGCCCTGCGCCTCACCCGGTTTGGTGGCCGGTGCCAGGGCGGGCAGATAATCGGCCGCATGCCCGATCAGCAGACGCGCTCCCGCCCGGCGGCGCCCGCACCCCGCAGCGCCCGGCACCGCGTCACGGACCGGCTCGCCGCCGCCGCGCCCGCGCTGGGCGCCTACGCGGCGGTCCGGGCCGTCGGGCTCCTCGTCCTCTGGGCGGCAGCCTCGGTCGCCGGGAAGGACGCCCTGCACCTGCTGGGCGGGCGCTGGGACTCCGTCTGGTACCAGCGGATCGCCGAACACGGCTACGGGTACACCGTCACCCTCCCCGACGGCGCCATCCACCCCGACCTGGCCTTCTTCCCGCTCCTGCCCGCCCTGGAACGCGGCATCGCCGCGCTCAGCCCCCTCACCGCCGAAGGCGCGGGGATCGCCGTCGCCTGGCTGGCGGGGCTCGCCGCCGCCTGGGGGATCCACGCCGTCGGAGCGCGGCTCCACGGACGGCGCGCCGGGGTACTGCTGGCCGCACTGTGGGGGGCGTACCCGACGGCGTTCGTGCAGTCGATGGCCTACACCGAGAGCCTCTTCACCGCGCTCGCCGCCTGGTCCCTGTACGCGGTGCTCCAGGGCCGCTGGATCGCCGCGGGCGCGCTGTGCGTGCTCGCCGGACTCACGCGCCCCTCGGCTGCGGCGCTCATCGCGGCGCTCGCCGTCACCGCCGCCGCCGTCCTCGTGCGCGCGTACCGGCAGGGGGAGAGCAAGGTCCTGCGGCGCCACGCGCGCATGCTGCTGGGTGTCTGCCTGGCCCCGCTGGGCTGGCTGGCGTACGTGGTGTACGTCGGCGTGCGGCAGGACAGCCCTCTCGCCTACTTCGAGGTGCAGGCCCAGTGGGGCAACAGCATCGACGGAGGCCGGGCGCTGGCCGCCTTCGTCATCGGCCTGCCCCCGCCGGCCGCCCTGGGCCTGTGCGCCGCCCTGGCGCTGCTGGGATGGCTGGTGGTCCTGTGCGTGCGGCAGCGGCAGCCGCTCCCCGTGCTCGTGTACGGCATCGGGATCGTCGTCGTCTCGCTCATCGGCTCCGGCTACTTCGGCTCACGCCCACGGCTGATGATGCCCGCCTTCCCCCTGCTCCTGCCGCCGGCCGTCGCACTCGCGGGGCTGCGGACGACAGCGCGCACCGGCGCGGTCGTCGCCGTCGCGGCCCTCGCCTCCGCCGGGTACGGCGCGTGGACGCTGCTGGGACCGGGACCGCCGTGAGTTGGGCCCACGGGCCCACGCGCCCGGGGCATCCCGGTTGTTAGCGTGCGTATCCGGTGCACAGCGGGTCGGGAGCGGTGAGCGATGAGGGTACGGAGCACTGTCGTGGCGGCGAGCGCGCTCGTCCTCTGCCTGGCGGCCACCGGCTGCGGCCCGGACGACGGCGGGAGCGACAAGGGCAGCGGCAAGAAGGCCGCTGCCTCGCAGACGCCGGACCCTGGTTCCGGCGCCACGACCGGCGCGGGCAGCCCGTCGCCCACGCCTCCCAGCAGCGGCAGGACGCTCACCGAGGCCGAGCTCGCCGAGGTGGCCCTGACCACGGGCGAGCTCCCCGGCTACGAGATCGCCCCGCTGGAGGGCGCCGACGAGCGCGGCACCGAGGAGTCCCGGGACGAGGACTGCCGGCCGCTCACCGCGATCATCAACGGCTCTCCCGAACCGGCCCCGGCGGCCACCGTCTTCCGTACGGCGATGGACACGACGGAGGAGGGCGAGGACGACCAGACCGTCGTCACCGAGATCCTCACCTCCCACCCGGCGGGCGGAGCCGAGGAACTGCTGCGCTCGGTCCGGGACGCCGTGCGGGACTGCGCGGGCGGGTTCCGGACGACGAGTGCGGACGGGCCTTCGACCTACACCAGCGTCAAGACGCTGCCCGCGCCCCGGGCCGGCCAGGAGTCGTTCGCCTACCAGGTGACGGGCAGCCTGTCGGGGGAGAAGGTGCCGCTGGTCTTCCACCTCGTGCGGACCGGCTCCACCGTCGTCACCTTCTACGCGGCCAACTTCCTGACGGCGCTCACCCCGGAGGTCCCGGCCGCGCTCGTCACGGCTCAGGCGGCGAAGCTTCCGTGACCGGGCCCGTCACCGCGCAGGCGGCGACACTTCCGTGACCGGGCCCGCGCCCGTCACCGTGCCGGCGGCGACACTTCCGTGACGGCCGCGGAGACCCGCACCCGGGTGCCCGGCCGCAGGCCCCACCGCTCCATCTCACCGGCCGCCGACTCCACCACGTGGCGGGCGCGGAGCCTGGGCAGGCCGAGGCGCCCCGGCTTCATCGTGCGGACCGCCAGCACGTTGAACTTCCGGTCCAGGTAGGCCACATCGATCGCGAACCGCATCCGGAAGGTGTGCACGCTCCCGGCCGGCGTGAGCAGGAGCGCTCCGTCGACCCCGTCCACGCCGAGCAGCCCGCGCGTCCGCGCACGGTACGAGGCGGCGATCCGCAGCGGCACCTCCCGCACGTCCGCACCCGTCCCGACCGTCAGTGTTCCGCTTCCGTCACGCCATTTCCCCATGGGAACCGACCGTAGACCCCCTGACCGCCCTGTGGGTCCGGAAACGGCCCCGCAGTGGGCCCCAGGGCCCAAGACCGCGCCGTACGGGCCGGATTAGGGTCGGCGCCGTGGACGCCACCCTCATCGCGGTCGCCGTGCTCTGGGGCGCCGCCGCCGGACTGCTGCTCCCGCGCGCCGCCTACCGCTTCTCCGTCGCGCCCGGGGAGCCCTGGCGGGACGCCTGTCCGGCCGGGCACCCGTTCACCGGTCCGGCGCGGGGCTGGCTCGGTACGAGCCGGTGCGCGGCCTGCGCCGTGGCCGTTCCCTCGCTTCAGGGCGGCGCGGCCCCGGACCTCCCGGAGGACGGCGTTGCGGTGCTCCCGCCGCCCGTCGGGCGCCGCCGCTACGCCCCCGGCGTCCTCGCCCCGGTCGTCACGGTGCTCGCCTGCACCGCTCTCGCCGCCGCCACCGGGAGCCGGCCCGAGGCCGTGGTCTGGCTGCTGCTGGCGCCCGTCGCCGTGCTCCTCGCCGTCATCGACCGCCGGGTGCACCGGCTGCCCGACCGGCTGACGCTGCCCCTGACGGGCGCGGCCACCGTGCTCCTGGGGTGCGCGGCCCTGCTGCCCGAACACGGCGGGTCCTGGATCTCGGCGGTGCTCGGCGGGGCGGCGCTCGGAGGCTTCTACCTCCTCCTCTTCCTGATCAACCCCACCGGGATGGGCTTCGGCGACGTGAAGCTCGCCCTCGCGCTGGGCGTGGCCCTCGGCTGGTACGGCTGGGCGGTGCTGTGCGCGGGGGGCTTCGCGGGTTTCCTCTTCGGCGCGCTCTACGGGGCGGGTTTGGTGCTGCTGCGCCGGGCGGGCCGCAAGACCGGCATCCCGTTCGGCCCCTTCATGATCGCCGGTGCGCTCGTCGGTCTGCTGTTCGGAGGCCTCGCCGCCTGAGCCTCACCAGGCGCACGGACGTACGGAATATGCGCTCGCGCGAGGCGGCGGGTGGCTGACACCCTTTCCGTATGACCGAACCCTCCGCCCCTCTCGTCCCCTCCTCGCCAGGGCGTCCCCAGGCCTCGTCGGAGGCCCGGTTCGAGGCCCTCGTGGCGGAGGCCGACGCCGCCCCCGTCGACGGCTGGGACTTCTCGTGGTTCGACGGCCGTGCCACCGAGGAGCGCCCCTCGTGGGGTTACGCGCGCTCCCTGGCGGACCGCATGGCGCGTGCCCGCGCCGCGCTCGACCTCGACACCGGTGGCGGCGAGGTCCTGGCCTCCGTGCCCGTGCTGCCGGCGCTGACCGTGGCCACCGAGTCCTGGCCGCCGAACATCGCCCGCGCCACCGCGCTTCTGCACCCGCGCGGCGCCGCCGTCGTCGCGGTGCGGGAGGAATCGCCCCTGCCCTTCGGTGACCGTGCCTTCGACCTGGTCGTCAGCCGCCATCCCGTGACGACCTGCTGGGAGGAGATCGCCCGGGTGCTGGTGCCGGGAGGCGTCTACTTCTCCCAGCAGGTCGGCCCGGCCAGTGTGTTCGAGCTCGTCGAGTACTTCCTCGGCCCGCGTACGGCGCAGGAGCGCGGAGCGCGGGACCCGCAGCGGGCGAGGGCGGCGGCCGAGGCGGCCGGGCTTGAGGTGACGGATCTGCGCGCCGAGCGGCTGCGCGTGGAGTTCCGGGACATCGGTGCCGTCGTCCACTTCCTGCGCAAGGTCATCTGGATGGTGCCGGGATTCACCGTCGCCGGCCACCTGCCCCGACTGCGCTCCCTCCACCGGCTGATCGAGACGGAGGGCCCGTTCGTCGCGCACAGCTCCCGGTTCCTGATCGAGGCGCGCAAACCGGACGACCCGTCAACACCCCTACGCTGAAGCGGGATTCACAGGAGCCGGATGCAACGGCATCCCCTGCCCCTCCGTCCTACCCATGAGTAGTGCGACCCTGGTGCTCGAGCGCACAACGAAGGAGCAGGTCATGTCGGTGGGAAGGGAAATGCCGGGCGACGAGATCAGCCCGCCGGTGGGCCGCCCGCGTCACGGGAAGGCCGACTGGCTCACGGGCGCGCGGATCACCGCCGTCCAGGGGCTGTTCTACCGCCCCGAGGGCCGCGCCGGGGAGCCGGAAGCCGTCGAATTCGTCCTGGACGGCGGGCAGTCCGTGCTGCTGACCTGCGCCTCCGACCACACGCTGAACATCACCTCCGGTGCCTGGCCCGGCCTCCCCGACTGGTGCGTTCCGGCCGGCCAGTGGCAGTTCGAGCAGCTGGACCGCCTGCCCCCGCCCCCCTACGGCGGAGTGTGGACGGTCATCGGCACCCAGGAGCTGCGCGACGACCACGGCGAGGTGTGCGAGGCGGTGATCCGCTGCGAGAACGGCGACTTCGTCGTCAACGGCGGGGACACCGTGGGCATCCGCTTCGTACGCGGCTGAACCGCCGGGGCCCCGGCCCCTCGGGGCTGTCCCGTGATCCCTGGCGGGCGCACCACGACAGCTACGGCACCTCGCCGCGTTGCCGGAACGCCCGGACACATCCCGTACGCGGACGTCCCTCCGCCTCGCGACGCCCCGCATCCGACGCCGCGCGCTGATCCACCAGGGATCACGGGACAGCCCTCAGGCGTGGCCGCCCACCGTCACCGCCCCCACCGTCAGCTCCGCCGTCCCCTCCAGCACCTCGCCGAGCCGCGCCACCCGCCGCTCCAGCTCCCGGACCCGGCCCCCGCCCAGCGCGGCCAGGGGCTCCACCGTCACCGCGATCCGCTTCCCCGAACGGCGCTGGTGCCAGACCCCCGCGACCGTGCCGTCCACCAGCAGCACCGGGAAGTTGCCCGCCTGACCACCCGCCAGCGCGCGGTCGCCCGCCGCACCGGGGAAGAGCCGGTCCCTGGGCATGGAGGCGATGGCGAACGCGTCGAAGTAGGGGAGCAGCCGCACGCCCCGTGGCCCCGACCGCGGGAAAGCGGTGTCGCCCGCCGCCACCCAGGCCGCCCCGACGCCCTCGAAGGTGACCTCCTCGATCGCTCCCGCCGCCGCCAGGCCCTCGAAGAGCTGCCCGGCCCAGCCACGGGGCGCCCCGAGCCACCTGGCGAAGTGGGCGGGGGTGGCGGGCCCGTACGCGTGCAGATAGCGCCGGACGAGGGCGTGCGTGGCCTGCGGGCCGGGCAGCGGGACGGTTCCGGGATTGGTGTACGTGGCCTTCCTGCCCCGGTTCGGCGCGTAGCGGAGGACGCCACGGTGGCCCGCCAGGTGCAGCGCCTGGCGCCAGCGGGGCCACATCCCCTGGAAGGCGGGCATCACCGGGTCGCCCGCCCAGGGGCCCGTGCGGGCGATCACCTCGTCGGAGAGCTCGTCGACGGTGAGTTCGGCCCCGGTCAGCGCCTCGGCCACGGCCGTCACGACCGCCTCGACCTGCTCGGGTGTCATCCGCGCGTCCCCGGGGAGACGGGCCGCCTCCCCGGGCACCGCCGACAGGGCCCCGGTCCACATCGGGAGCTCCGCGGCGGGCAGCAGGTGCACGGTGCCGCGCGGGCCGAACGTCTTGACCAGGCTCCGGTCGGTCCACAGAGCCGAGCGCACCTCCGCGCGCGTCACCCCGGGGGCGCGGACCCCGACGGCCAGCTCGGCCGCCGACAGCACCTGTGCGTGCGCCCCGAGCATCGCGGCGACGGCCTCCGTGACGCCGAGGGCGGGCGAGCCGCTCCCGCCGAGCGACTGGCGGTCCAGCCGCCTGGCGTTCGCCTGGGACCAGGTCACCGTGGTCGTACGGGTTCGTGTCGTCATGACGCGGAATCTAGGACTCCTACAGGACGGAATCTGTCCTGTAGGAGGGGCCGGAGCGTGCCCGCAGCGCATTCCGGTGAATCCGGAGAGTAGTTGTTGAGTGGCGTGGCACGCAGCATCACTTACGAAGGGTTATGGTGGAAACCCCCCCTCGGGCCGGTCCGTAACCCCCCCCCCACGGACCGGCCCGTTTTTTGTGCCCGGGTCGTGCGGGGGATGTGTGGGCCCTGTGAGCCCCCGCCCCACAGGCCCCGGTGAACCCGCCCCGCAGGCTCCTCCGACCCGCCCCGCAGCCCGTTGGGGCGAGGCCCTGGGCGCCTCCGCAGGCCCGGCTCAGCCCCGGTTCGCCCAGATGTTGGTGCTCGCGGTGTCCACGGCGAAGGTGTCGATCTCCTCCAGCTCGGCCGCGGTCAGCGCGGGCGCGGCCAGTGCGGCCACGTTCTCCTCCAGCTGCTCCACACGCGACGCACCGATCAGGGCGGACGTCATCCGGCTGTCGCGCAGCACCCAGTTGAGCGCCAGCTGGGCGAGTGACTGTCCGCGACCCCGGGCGATGTCGTTCAGCCCGCGCAGCCGGCGCACCATCTCGCCGGACAGCAGCTCCGGGTCCAGCGACTTGCCCTGACTGGCGCGCGACCCCTCGGGGATGCCCGCGAGGTACTTGTCCGTGAGCAGGCCCTGGGCGAGCGGCGCGAAGGAGATGCAGCCCATGCCGGCGGACTCCAGCGCGTCGAGCAGCCCGTCCGACTCCACCCAGCGGTTGACCATCGAGTAGGACGGCTGGTGGATGAGGGCGGGGACGCCCATCTCGCGGAGGATGCGGGCCGCCTCGGCGGTCTGCACCGCGTTGTAGGAGGACACGCCCACGTAGAGCGCCTTGCCCTGGCGCACGGCCGAGGCGAGCGCGCCCATCGTCTCCTCCAGCGGCGTGTCCGGGTCGAAGCGGTGGGAGTAGAAGATGTCGACGTGGTCGAGGCCCATCCGCCGCAGCGAGGCGTCGAGCGAGGACAGCAGGTACTTGCGGGACCCCCATTCCCCGTACGGGCCGGGGTGCATCCGGTAGCCCGCCTTGGTCGAGACGAGAATCTCGTCCCGGTAGGGGGCGAAGTCCTGGCGGAAGAGCTTGCCGAAGTTCAGCTCGGCCGAGCCGGGCGGCGGGCCGTAGTTGTTCGCCAGGTCGAAGTGGGTCACACCCAGGTCGAAGGCACGGCGCAGGATCGCCCGCTGGGAACCGAGTCCGCGGTCGTCGCCGAAGTTGTGCCAGAGGCCCAGCGAGACGGCCGGCAGCTTGAGCCCGCTGCGGCCGGTACGGCGGTACTCCATGGAGTCGTAGCGCGACGCGTCGGGGAGGTAGGAGAGGGAATCAGTCACGTTTCACTCCTTATCACGGACTTGTGACAGGCCGGGTTGGGCCCCCGTGACCCGTCCGCAGTAATGTGGCCGCTTCGGGACCTGCCGGT
Source organism: Streptomyces argenteolus (assembly GCF_042902585.1). GTDB lineage: Bacteria > Actinomycetota > Actinomycetes > Streptomycetales > Streptomycetaceae > Streptomyces > Streptomyces argenteolus. The sequence continues at coordinate 781,277 of NZ_JBIBEG010000001.1, read as the reverse complement.
CCGCGGCGCGTGAGAGCGGTGCGCGAACCGCGCGGCGATCCCCCGGGGGGCGGCCCCGGACCCCCGTCGAGGGGGAGGGCGGGCCTTCGGCCCGTACGGAACCGAGAGGGTGAACTCAGTGAACTTGCGCGACCTGGTGTACGGGCTCTACGCACGCCGGGTGGAAGGCCGCCTGGATCACGCTCAGGTGCCCAAGCACATCGGAGTCATCCTCGACGGCAACCGGCGGTGGGCGAAGGCGTCCGGCGGCTCGGCCGTCGAGGGGCACCAGGCGGGGGCGGACAAGATCTCCGAGCTGCTCGGCTGGTGCAGCGAGACCGACGTCGAGGTCGTCACCCTCTGGCTGCTGTCCACGGACAACTTCGACCGGCCCGAGGCCGAGCTCATCCCGCTGCTCGGCATCATCGAGAACACGGTGCGCCAGCTGGCCGCCGACGGGCGCTGGCGGGTCCACCACGTCGGCACGCTCGACCTGCTGCCCGCACGGACCCAGACCGTCCTCAAGGAGGCGGAGGAGGCCACCGCCGGGATCGACGGGATAATCGTCAACGTCGCCGTCGGCTACGGCGGCCGGCAGGAGATCGCGGACGCGGTGCGCTCGCTGCTCCTGGAGCACTCGGCCAAGGGCACGACCTTCGAGGAGCTCGCCGAGGTCGTCTCCACGGACCTGATCTCCGAGCACCTCTACACCCGTGGCCAGCCCGACCCGGACCTCGTGATCCGCACCAGCGGCGAGCAGCGCCTCTCGGGCTTCATGCTCTGGCAGAGCGCCCACTCGGAGTACTACTTCTGCGAGGTCTTCTGGCCGGCGTTCCGCAAGGTCGACTTCCTGCGCGCCCTGCGTGACTACGCGGCGCGTCACCGGCGCTACGGGGCCTGACGGCGCGGGCGGGCACCCGTCCGGGACGCCAGGGCGGGGAGGGGCCGGAGGGCCGGCCGGGCGCAGCTTGTCGCAGGCCGGGGCATGGCTTCGCGTGTTCGAGGGAATACAGCTCTCAGGTCGACGTCCGGTCGGTAACCAGGCGGACGTCGCAACCAAGTGAGCGGCACCCAGCCCGCTCGCCCGGGAGGCCCTTTGCACACGAAGGACCGCACGACGTGCGGCCGACGCGGAGGGCCGGCGTTCGGCCCGCGCACGGGGCCCGAACCCGGTCCGTCCTCTCCCTTCGGGAAGTTCCGCGACCTCCGTCGCACTCCCCGACCTCGTCCGAGGGGGTACGTCCTTCCGTGGTGACCAGCATCAAGCGCCGCATGCCCGACCGGCGCACCTATGTTCTCGACACCAGCGTCCTGCTGGCCGACCCCAACGCCATGGCCCGCTTCGACGAGCACGAAGTCGTGCTGCCGATCGTCGTGGTCACGGAGCTGGAGGCCAAGCGGCACCACCCGGAGCTCGGATACTTCGCCCGTCAGGCCCTGCGCCTGCTGGACGACTTCCGCGTCCGGTACGGCCGGCTGGACGCCCCGATCCCGCTCGGGGACCTGGGCGGTTCGCTCCGTGTCGAACTCAACCATTCCGACCCCGGCGTACTGCCCGCCGGCTACCGGTTGGGGGACAACGACTCACGGATTCTCGCGGTCGCGCGCAATCTCCAGGCCGAGGGGTACGACGTCACGGTCGTCTCCAAGGACCTGCCGCTCCGGATCAAGGCGTCCTCGGTCGGCCTCCTGGCCGAGGAGTACCGTGCCGAACTCGCCATCACCGACTCCGGCTGGACCGGGATGTCGGAGCTCTCCCTCGCGGCCGAACAGGTCGACCTCCTCTTCGCCGAGGAGACCCTGTACGTCCCCGAGGCGGCCGAGTACCCCGTGCACACCGGGCTGGTCCTCCAGTCCGAGCGCGGCAAGGCGCTCGGCAGGGTCACGGCCGAGGGCAACGTCCGTCTCGTACGCGGGGACCGGGAGGCCTTCGGCATCCACGGCCGCAGCGCCGAGCAGCGCATCGCGCTCGACCTGCTCCTCGACCCGGACGTCGGGATCGTGTCCATGGGAGGCCGGGCGGGCACCGGCAAGTCGGCCCTCGCGCTCTGCGCGGGCCTGGAAGCGGTGCTGGAGCGCCGTCAGCACAAGAAGGTGATGGTCTTCCGGCCGTTGTACGCGGTCGGCGGGCAGGAGCTCGGCTATCTCCCCGGCAGCGAGGCCGAGAAGATGAGCCCCTGGGCGCAGGCGGTCTTCGACACCCTGTCGGCCGTCGCGGGGCGCGAGGTCATCGAAGAGGTGCTGGGGCGCGGGATGCTGGAGGTCCTGCCGCTCACCCACATCCGGGGCCGCTCGCTCCACGACGCGTTCGTGATCGTGGACGAGGCCCAGTCCCTGGAGCGGAACGTCCTGCTGACCGTGTTGTCCCGGATCGGGGCGAATTCGCGGGTCGTGCTCACGCACGACGTGGCACAGCGGGACAACCTCAGGGTCGGCCGGTACGACGGAGTCGTCGCCGTGGTCGAGAAGCTGAAGGGGCATCCGCTCTTCGCGCACGTCACCCTGACCCGGTCGGAGCGCTCGCAGATCGCCGCTCTCGTGACCGAAATGCTGGAGGACGGCCACATCTGACCCTGAACATCCGATAGATGCCGCCCGGCGAGCCAAGGAGCTTAGCCGGGCGGCATCGTGTCGCGCCGTCATTTCCGAAAATGTTGTGCGCCAAACGGGGTGTGAGCTTTCACACGCAACACAGAATTGCAACAGGCCGTGTCCGTCCGGCAGAGTCTTGCTTCCGTCAGGCCCCGCATACGGCACTCGGGCACCTCCGAAGGCGCCCCGCACCACACAACTCAACAATCGCCGTCCGTATGCCGCCCGCGAGCACCACGCGGCGCTTCCGCGAGGAAGCCGCCCACCGGGCCCGTGCCTCCCGTGACCCATGCAGTAGGGAGGCCAGTGTCAGGGGCACGATTGCGCCCGCGAGGTCACCTAAGCGGGCGATGCTGGAAGGACACCGTGTGAGCCGGATCTCGGTCCGGGGGTTCGCCGTGGCATCTGCCACCGCGGTCACCACCGTAGGCGCCGTCGTAGGCGTTGCGTCGGGCAGCACCCCCGCTGTCGACGACAACAACTTCGAGGCGGCCGCAGCCGACACCACGCTGCTCGCAGACATCCCCGCGGGCCAGCAGGCCCAGGTGCAGACCGCTTCACTGACGCAGCAGGCCGATGCCCAGGCATCCGCGGCCGACGCGGCGGCGAAGAAGTCGGCCGAGGAGACGGCCCGCATCCAGGCCGCCAAGGACGCCAAGTCGAAGAAGCAGGCGGCCGAGGACAAGCTGGAGGCGGAGCGCGAGGCCAAGGAAGAGGCCGAGCGCGCGAGCCGCAGCTCCGTCCGCGACGCCTCCACGTTCTCGGCCCAGAGCTCCTACAGCGTCGCCGAGGTCCAGGCCATGGCGCGGGCCATGATGCCGGCCGACCAGTTCCAGTGCTTCAGCAACATCGTGGAGCGCGAGTCGGGCTGGAACTACAAGGCGACCAACCCGTCCTCCGGCGCCTACGGCATCATGCAGGCGCTGCCCGGCTCCAAGATGGCGTCGGCGGGTGCGGACTGGCAGACCAACCCGGCCACCCAGATCAAGTGGGGCCTCAGCTACATGAACAGCGACCGCTACGGCAGCCCGTGCGCCGCCTGGTCGTTCTGGCAGGCCAACCACTGGTACTAGGACCCCGCGAGGTTCCGCTCTCAACTCCGGGAAGCCCCGCACCGTCTCCTACGGTGCGGGGCTTCCCGCGTGTACGGTCGGACCCGGAAAGCTCCGGGGGCGTGCGGGGAGCGGATGGGGGAAGGAAAAAATCCATGTCAAAACTTCCGGGGTGGCTCGGTCGGCTGGGCGCCGAACTCACCGAGATCGGGGCGCGCCTGGAAGAACGGCGCGCCGAGGACGAGCGCCGTGCCGACGCCGACGCGGCCAAGGACGTGTCCTCCTCGACGCTGTCCACCGTCGTCGCCGAGCGGGTGCCGGCCCCGCCCTCCTACGCCCCCTCGGTCGCCGCGCGGCCCGAACCGGTGGCCGCGATCCCCTGGGGGATGCGCGTCGCGGCCGAGGCCGGATGGCGGCTGCTGGTCCTGGCGGGCACCCTCTGGGTGCTGATGCGGATCATCAGCGCCGTACAGCTGGTCGTCCTCGCCTTCGCCGCCGCGATGCTGGTGACGGCGATGCTCCAGCCGACGGTCGTGCGGCTGAGGAGGCTGGGGCTGCCGCGCGGGCTGGCGACCGCGGTCACCGCGGTGCTCGGGTTCGTCGTCATGGGCCTGGTCGGCTGGTTCGTCGTATGGCAGGTGATGGACAATCTGGACACGCTCTCCGACCGGGTACGCGACGGCATCGACGAGCTGAAGCGCTGGCTCCTGGACAGCCCGTTCCACGTCACCGAGTCGCAGATCAACGACATCGCGAAGAACCTCAGCGACACCATCGGCACCAACACCGAGGAGATCACCTCCGCCGGGCTCCAGGGCGTCACGGTGATGGTGGAGGTGCTCACCGGGCTGCTGCTTGCGATGTTCTCGACGCTCTTCCTGCTGTACGACGGCAAGCGGATCTGGCTGTGGGTCCTCAAGCTGGTGCCCTCGCAGGCCCGTCCGGGCGTCGCGGGAGCCGGGCCGCGCGCGTGGCGGACGCTGACCGCCTACGTGCGGGGCACGGTGATCGTCGCCCTGATCGACGCGATCTTCATCGGGCTGGGGATCTACTTCCTCGACGTGCCGATGGCGGTCCCCCTCGCCGTGTTCATCTTCCTCTTCGCCTTCATCCCGCTGGTCGGCGCCGTGATCTCCGGCGCCCTCGCCGTGGTCGTCGCGCTCGTCACCCAGGGCGTGTTCACCGCGCTGATGGTGCTGATCGTCGTGCTCGCGGTGCAGCAGATCGAGGGCCACATCCTCCAGCCGTTCATCCTCGGCAGGGCCGTGCGCGTCCATCCGCTGGCGGTCGTCCTCTCCGTCGCCGCGGGCGGCATGGTGGCGGGCATCGGCGGCGCGGTGGTCGCCGTACCGCTGGTCGCGGTGACCAACACGGTCGTCGGCTATCTGCGCTCGTACGGGCAGCACGGCTCGTCCAACCTCCACGGCCCCGGCCCGCACGGCGCCACGGCCCTCTCGGCCGTGCCGCCCACGGCGCCTCCGCGCCCGGCCGACGAGCCGGCGGAAAGCCGGGACCGGCCGGAACCGGAGGCCGGACCCGGGACGTGACCCGGCGGAGGTTCCGAGCCGAGCGGCACCAAGGCTCCGCCGGGGGGTCGTGAGCGGCGGCCCGGGGGAGCGGAGCGGAAGGGCACACGGGAAAGGGCCCCGGGGACGGTCGGTCGTCCTCGGGGCCCTTCTCGTACAAAGGTACTGCGGGCTGCTACTCGGCGAGCACGGCCTCGGCTTCGAGGGTCACGCCGACCGCCTGGATCACCGAAGCGATCTTGACGGCTTCCTGGATGGTCTCACGGTCCACGCCGGCCTTGCGCAGCACCTGCTCGTGCGAGTCCAGGCACTGGCCGCAGCCGTTGATGGCGGAGACGGCGAGCGACCACAGCTCGAAGTCGACCTTCTCCACGCCAGGCTTGCCGATGACGTTCATCCGCAGGCCGGCACGGAGGTTCCCGTACTCGGGGTCCGACAGCAGGTGCCGGGTGCGGTAGAAGACGTTGTTCATCGCCATGATCGCCGCTGCCGACTTCGCCGCGGTGTACGCCTCGGCGGAGAGGTTGGCCTTGGCCTCCGGCTCCAGCTCGCGCAGCACCTTCGGCGAGCGCGAGGCGATCGCGCAGGCCAGGACGGTGCCCCACAGCTGCTGCTGGGGGAGCTCGCTGTTGCCGATGACCGAACCGAGGTTCAGCTTCAGGTCCTTGGCGAAGTCCGGTATGGCGGACTTCAGTTCATCGAGTGCCATGGGGTATCAGCTCACTCGCCCGAGAGGAGGGCGACCGGGTCGAGGGTGTTCTCGCCCTTGGTCCAGTTGCAGGGGCACAGCTCGTCGGTCTGCAGGGCGTCGAGGACCCGCAGGACCTCCTTGGGGTTACGGCCCACGGAACCGGCGGTCACCATCGTGAACTGGATCTCGTTGTTCTGGTCGACGATGAAGACGGCGCGCTGGGCGAAGCCGTCCTCGCCCTCGATGCCGAGGTCACGCATGAGCTCGTGCTTCGAGTCGGCCAGCATCGGGAAGGGCAGGTCGGTCAGGTCCGGGTGGTCCTTGCGCCAGGCGTGGTGCACGAACTCGGAGTCACCGGAGAAGCCGAGGATCTGCGCGTCGCGGTCGGCGAACTCGTCGTTCAGCTTGCCGAAGGCGGCGATCTCCGTGGGGCACACGAAGGTGAAGTCCTTCGGCCACGCGAAGACGATCTTCCACTGACCCTCGTAGGTCTTGTGGTTGATCTGCTCGAACTCCTTGCCGCTCTCCAGCGACACGCAAGCGGTCAGGTCGAACTCGGGGAACTTGTCACCGACAGTGAGCACGCGCACTCCTTGCTGCGTAGGAAATCCCCTTTTGAGGGCGTTCCTGGGGGTTGGACAGTCCCCACCTTGGCACACAGTGCATTGATCACGGAAATAGCTACACTTGGTCCGGATGATCGGAGGTGCCTATCAGTGGCGTACGTCAATCAGACGATGAGGGGCAAGCAGCCCAGTCTCTCGCAGCTGCGCGCCTTCGAGGCCGTGGCGGAACATCTGCACTTCCGGGACGCCGCGGCGGCAATCGGGATGAGTCAGCCGGCACTCTCCGGAGCGGTGTCCGCGCTGGAGGTGGCACTGGGTGTCCAGCTCATCGAGCGTACGACGCGCAAGGTGCTGCTCACCCCCGCGGGGGAGCGGCTCGCGGTGCGGAGCCGGGTGGTGCTGGAGGCGCTCGGTGAGCTGATGGAGGAGGCCGAGGCGGTGCGCGCGCCGTTCACCGGGATACTCCGGCTCGGGGTGATCCCCACGGTCGCGCCCTATCTGCTGCCCGCGGTGCTCAGGCTCGTCCACGAGCGCTACCCGGAGCTGGACCTCCAGGTCCACGAGGAGCAGACCTCCTCGCTGCTGGACGGGCTCGCGGCCGGGCGCCTCGATCTGCTGCTGCTCGCCGTGCCGCTCGGAGTGCCCGGGGTCACGGAACTCCCCCTGTTCGACGAGGACTTCGTGCTCGTCATGGAGAAGGAGCACCGCCTCGCCGGGGCCACCGGCCTGCCGCGCGAGGCGCTGCGCGATCTGCCGCTGCTGCTGCTCGACGAGGGGCACTGCCTGCGCGACCAGGCGCTGGACATCTGCCGGGAGGCGGGGCGCACGCAGGGCGCCCCGGTGACGACGACCGCCGCCGGGCTCTCCACCCTGGTGCAGCTCGTCGCGGGCGGGCTCGGGGTGACCCTGCTGCCGCGCACGGCGGTGACGGTGGAGACCGGTCGCAACGAGGCCCTGTCCACAGGCTGCTTCAGCGACCCCGCACCGTCCCGGCGCGTGGCGCTGGCGGTGCGGACGGGCTCGGCGCGGCACGAGGAGTTCGAGGAGCTCGCGACCGCGCTGCGGGGCGCGCTGGCGACGCTGCCGGTGCGGTTGTACGCGCAGGGGTGAGCGCGCACCGCGCCGGCGCCGCACGCGGAGGGGTGGGCCCGTACGCCGCCGGGCCCACCCCCTGGGCCGTCACTCCGTGCGCAGGCCGTCCGGGCGCATCATGCGCCACAGCAGCGGCAGCGAGAGCAGGGTCACGACCACGACGAGGGCCCCGCCCGCCCCGGCCAGTGGCAGGAACACCCACCACCGCGTGACCGTCTTGGCCATCATCCAGGTCATGACGGCTCCGAGCGCGACGCCACCCGCCACCGCGACCACGAGGCTGACGGCCACGGGGACGGCCGTCAGCCAGAGCACCGACCAGCCGAGCGTGACGCGCCTGGTGCCGAAGGCGACCAGGACCGACAGCAGCCGCCTGCGCTCCCGGAGCTGCTCCAGCTGGGACACCAGCATCGACGCGGCCATCAGCAGCAGCGTCAGCAGCGCGCCGAACCGCAGCCCCGTCTGCACGCTGGCGTACTGGCGGTCGCGTGTCATCGACGTCAACGCGGCGACCCGCATGCCCGGATCGATCCTGGCGGCGGTGTTCCGCACGTACTCGCCGACGTCCTCGACGTCCTCGTCGACCTTGATCTGCGCGACGGTCCGGGCGTGCGGCAGCGTGCGCGGGTCGACGGCTCCGATCGTCGCCATGATGCCCCAGTGGGCCTCACCGAGCGGGTCGGGCGCGGCGGTGACGGTCCGGGCGTCCGCGGGCAGGGTCCAGAGCCGCCTCGTGCCGCCCGGCGGCAGCTCGGCACCGGAGTCGAGCTCGACCTCCCGGCCCTTGCGCGCCGTCTCGTCGACCCAGTCGCTCATCTCCTTGTCGCCCCTGGGGTGGACGACGAAGACGTCGCCGTCCGCGCAGGAGCCGATCTCGGCCAGCTCCTTCAGGGTCGCGCAGTCGCCGATGCTGAGCGAGGTGGTCGGGGTGACCTCGTCCTCCTCGTACGTCCCGGGCTTCGTCACATACGTCTCGACCGTGCCGATGACGGCCTCCACGCCCTTCGTGGACCGGAACTCCTCGATGGTCCGGGTGGCGGCGTCCCCGCTGACCTGCTCCGAGAAGGTGTGGAACTGGGCGCGCGAGGGGTCCTGGCCCGTCAGGTGCGTGAACTCGTCGCCCACCGCCGCGAACAGCATCTGAAGGGCCACGGCGCCCGCCACCGCGACGGCGATCCCGCTGACCGCGCGGGAGGCGGCGCCACTGTTGAGCTGGAGCCGGCGGACGGCGAGCTGCCAGGGCAGCGGGCCGCCCCGCAGCGGGCGGACGCACGCCTCGACCAGCCAGGGCAGCACCAGGGCGAGCCCGAGGAGGACCAGGACGGCGCCGGCCGCGAGGGGGTACGGGTCGGTGACGTCGCCCTCGCCCACCCTGCCGGTCACGCCGAGCACGGCCAGTCCCAGGGCCGGCACCAGCAGGCGCCACCACAGGCGGCGCCTCCGGCGGCCCGTGTCGCGCACGACGCCCAGCGGTTCGACGACCACCGCGCGCATCGCGACCAGGGTCACCAGCACGGCGCACAGCGGCACCGCGACGGCGATCAGCACCGCCGTCCAGGGCGCGGGCGTCAGGTCGGACGGGAAGACGCTGTAGTTCCACACCTCTACGTGGCCGCTGAACCCGCGGCCCACGAGGAAGAAGGCCACGCCGGCGAGCAGCCCGAGCAGGGCGCCGAACAGGGCCTCGCCCGCCGCGATCCTGCGGGTCGAGCGGATGTCCGCACCGACCAGGCGGAGGGCGGCGAGCCGGCGGTCGCGGCGGTCGCCGCCGAACCGTACGGCCGTGGCGATGAAGACGGCGACGGGGACCAGCAGGACCACGCAGATCATGATGACCAGGACGACGAGGACGGGCGGGAGCGGCTCGTCCTCGGACCTGTCCCCGTAGCCGTCGACCCGGTGGCCGCCGGCGGCGGTGGTCAGGGTGTCGCTGCCGGCGTAGAAGTACAGCTCCCCCGGGGAGAGCAGGCCCGCGTCGCCGATCGTCGCGGTGATCCGGTACGGGAGGCGCTCCCGCAGGAGGCTGCCCTCGGGCGAGGCCAGCAGCTCCTTCAGCGCGGGGGAGGCGGCCATCTCGCCGGGGCCGGGGAGCGCCCCGACCCCGGGCGGGGTCACCGGGTGCGCGCCCTCCGGACGCATGAGGAAGCCACCGACGACCTGGCCCCTGTACTCGGTCTCCGCGCTGATCCGCAGGACGGTGGTGTCGGACCGCTCGGCCTTCTCCGCGTAGGAGGCGGCGCTCTCCTGGCGGGCGAGGTCACGCCCGGCGCGTTCCTCCACCAGATGGGGCACGGAGGCGGCGACCAGCAGCAGCGCCACGCCGAGGCCCACCCCGACGGCGGTGAGCGCGGTCCGGGCCCAGCCCTCGCGTCCGCCTCCCGCGGCGAAGCGTATGCCGAGGCCGAGATCGCGCAGCCAGGTCATACGGCGTACTCCAGATCACGGCAGCGGCCGTCGCGCACGACGACCTCGCGGTCCGAGTAGGCGGCCACCCGGGACTCGTGCGTCACGAGCACGACGGCCGTGCCGGCCGTCCGGGCGGACTCGGTGAGGAGCTCCATGACCCGCTCGCCGTTGAGGGAGTCGAGCGCTCCGGTCGGCTCGTCCGCGAAGACGACCTTGGGGGAGGACACCAGGGCGCGGGCCACGGCGACGCGCTGGCCCTGACCGCCGGAGACCTCGCCGGGGCGCTGGGCAGCCAGGTCCTCGACCTCCAGGCGCGCCATCCACTCCAGGGCGGTGCCTTCGGCCGCCTTGCGCCGGACGCCGGCGAGGCGGAGCGGCAGGGCGACGTTCTCCACGCAGGTCAGCTCGGGGACGAGCTGGCCGAACTGGAAGACGAAGCCGAAATCGCCGCGGCGCAGGGCGCTGCGCTCGGCGTCGGACCGCGTGGACAGCTCGCGTCCCGCGTAGGTGACGGTGCCGGAGTCGGGGGTGACGATCCCGGCGAGGCAGTGCAGCAGTGTCGACTTGCCGGAACCGGACGGCCCCATGACGGCGACGACCTCACCGGGATGCACGGAGAAGGAGGCGCCGTCGAGCGCGGGCGTCGAACCGTAGGCCTTGTGCAGGTCCTGCGCGACGAGGAGGGAGCCGGCGGGGGTCACGGGGCGACCACCTCGGCGAGTCTGCCGAGCCGGGCGGCGGTCAGCTCCAGCCAGCGGAGGTCGGCTTCGAGGTGGAAGAGCGCGTGGTCGCAGATCAGCTGGTCGGCGAGGTCGCCCTTGCGCTTGCGGTCGGTGAGGACGCGCATCAGGCGCAGGTGCTCGGAGCGCTGGGCGTCCAGCAGGTCGGCGGCGTCGCGGCCGGTGAGCAGCGCGAGGACGACCTTCGTGTAGAGGGTCGACTGGAGGTACGGCTCGGGCTTCTCCGGCTGTGCGAGCCAGGCCGAGACATCGGTGATGCCCGCGTCGGTGATGGCGTACCGCTTGCGCTCGGGACCGCCGTCCGTCTCGACCCCGTCGACCTCGACGAGCCCGTTCTTGAGCAGCCGCGACATGGTCGCATAGACCTGGCCGTAGTGCAGGGGGCGATCGTGCCCGAACCTCTCGTCGAAGGCGCGCTTGAGGTCGTAGCCGTGGCGGGGCCCGGACTCCAGGAGCCCGAGGAGTGTGTGACCGATTGACATGCGGCGCACTGTACACCGTGTGTATACCTGGCGTGTATGCGGGTCCGGCGCCCGTACCAGGGCCCACGTCCTGGTGCGCGACCCGCCGGGCCCCGGGGTGCTCGCCCCGGGGCCCGGCGGCGCGTCCTCACTCCGTCGGCTCCGGCGGGTCCGCGGGAGGGGACTTCGGCGGCCGGCCCCGGCGGGGGATCGGTGCGGCGCCCCCCGGCAGCCTGCCCGCCTCCGCCAGGGCCCGCCGCAGCAGGAACTCGATCTGCGCGTTCGCGCTGCGCAGTTCGTCCGACGCCCACCGGGCCAGCGCGTCGTGCACCGCCGGATCCAGCCGCAGCAGCATCTGCTTGCGGGTGGGGCCGCGCCGGGCCGGCCGGCCGGCGCCGGAGCCCGAGGGGGTCGCGTCGTCCGTCACTGGTAGAGCGTGCCCGTGTTCAGGACCGGCTGCGCCGCACGGTCACCGCACAGCACCACCATCAGGTTGCTGACCATCGCCGCCTTGCGCTCGGAGTCCAGTTCGACGATGTCCTGCTCCGCGATCCGGGTCAGCGCCATCTCGACCATGCCCACCGCGCCCTCGACGATCTGCTGCCGGGCCGCGACGACCGCACCCGCCTGCTGCCGCTGGAGCATCGCCGAGGCGATCTCGGGGGCGTAGGCGAGATGGCTGAAGCGGGACTCGATGATCCGTACGCCCGCCGCCTGCACCCGTGCGGTGAGCTCCGCCGCCAGCTTCTCGGTGATCTCCTCGGCGTTGCCCCGCAGCGAGAGCCCGTCCTCCTCGTGGGCGTCGTACGGGTACTCGATGGCGATGTGCCGGACGGCCGCCTCGGTCTGGGTGGCGACGAACTCCAGGAAGTCGTCGACCTCGAAGAGGGCCTGCGCCGTGTCCTCGACCTTCCAGACGACGATCGCCGCGAGCTCGATCGGGTTGCCGTACGCGTCGTTGACCTTCAGGACGGCCGTCTCGTGGTTGCGGACACGGGTGGAGATCTTGCGGCTGGAGGTCAGCGGGTTGATCCACCGCAGGCCGTCCGCGCGGATCGTGCCGACGTACCGGCCGAAGAGCTGGATGACCCGGGCCTCGCCGGGAGCGACCATCTTCACACCGCTCATGCAGAAGAAGGAGGCGACGGCCAGGAGCAGGCCGAGGACGACGAGCGGGATGCCGACGCCGTTGTGCCCGTCGGAGCCGAGCACGCCGCCGACGATGGTCAGCGCCACGCCGAGGAGCACCCCGAGCACGGTCAGCAGCAGCCCCAGGCCGCCGGGGATGGAATGGGCGGTCGTCTCTCTGACCTGCGGAGCGGGCATCTCCGGCGCGTCCGGAGTGAGGTCGGCGCCGGGCTCGGTGGCGCCGGCGGGGCCGTGCTGTGCGGACATGGGTCCCCCGTTTCCTGCGGCGTGGTGCCGCGCTATCAATGTGATTTCACATTAACGCGTTTCGCAACCTTGCGCATCCCTCGCGAGTCGGTTCCTTCAGGACCGGGTGCTGATTCTCACGTCCGGAAAAGACCGGATCGCTTGTCATTTGTCCAAGCTTTCGGTGTTAGCTGGCAGGTCTGACCGGAGTGGTACGAGCAGAAGAACAGGAGCACCACAGCGATGGGTCGAGCGGATGCGCGACGAGCCCAGGGGCGGGGAGCGCGCCGGGCCGCCCGGGGCGGCACACGCCGGCTCTTCACCTGGCGGAAGGTCCTCGGCACGTTCTTCGGGCTGTGCCTGCTGGTGATGGGCGCCTTCCTGGCGCTCTACATGTACGTCGACGTGCCGGAGGCCAACGCCCAGGCCGAGAAGCAGAGCAACGTCTACAAGTACAGCGACGGCACCCTCCTGGCCCGCAGCAACTCCGAGGTCAACCGCGAGATAGTCGATCTCGGTGTCGTGCCGAAGGAGGTCCAGCACGCCTTCGTCGCCGCCGAGAACAAGTCCTTCTACCGGGACCAGGGCATCGACCTGAAGGGCACCACACGCGGCCTGCTCAACACGCTCTCCGGCAAGGGCAAGCAGGGTGGCTCCACCATCACCCAGCAGTACGTGAAGAACTACTACCTCACGCAGGACCAGACGGTCACCAGGAAGCTCAAGGAGCTGGTGATCTCGCTCAAGGTCGACCAGCGGATGAAGAAGGACGACATCCTCGCCGGGTACCTCAACACCGTGTACTACGGGCGCGGCGCGAGTGGTATCCAGGCCGCCGCCCAGGCCTACTACGGCGTCGACGCCAAGGATCTCGACACCTCCCAGGGCGCCTACCTCGCCGCGCTGCTCCAGGCTCCGAGCCAGTACGACTGGGCGGTCGCCTCGAAGACCGGCAAGAAGCTGGTCAGGGAGCGCTGGGGCTACACCCTGGACAACATGGTCGACGAGGGCTGGCTCGACCAGGCCGAGCGGGACAAGATGACCTTCCCCGTCCCCGACTCGCCCAAGGCGGCCCCCGGCATGGACGGCCAGACCGGCTACCTCGTCGAGGCCGCCAACGAGGAGATGGAGCGGCAGGGCGTCACCGAGGAGATGCTGGACGCGGGTGGCTGGACGATCACCCTCAACATCGACAAGAAGCGCCAGAAGCAGCTGGAGAAGTCGGTGGACGCCCAGCTGGAGGACCAGCTCGACCGCAAGGCCAGCAAGGTCGACGCGACCGTCCAGGCCGGTGCGACCTCCGTCGACCCCAGGACGGGCAAGGTCGTCGCCCTCTACGGCGGGGTAGGTGCCACCGAGCACTGGATATCCAACGCCACCCGGCAGGACTACCAGCCCGCCTCCACCTTCAAGCCGCTGGTGCTCGCCTCCGCGCTGGAGAACGGGTCGAGGACCCAGGACGGTGACCTGATCGGCCTGAACACGGTGTACGACGGCACCAGCAAGCGCCCGGTCGTCGGCAGCGACACCCCGTTCGCCCCGCAGAACGAGGACGACATCAGCTACGACAGCCCCACCGTCCAGACGGCGATGGACAAGTCGATCAACTCCGTCTTCGCGCAGATGGTCGTCGACGTCACCCCGGCCGCCGTGAAGAAGACGGCGCTCGGCCTCGGCGTACCGGACAAGAACTTCCCCGAGCGGCCCGCCATCACCCTGGGCACCATGAACGCCTCGACGTGGGACATGGCCGGCGTCTACGCCACGCTCGACAACCACGGCAAGAAGGTCACCCCGACCATCGTCAAGTCCGCCGTGCACCGTGACCGCACCATGGAGCCCGTGGACGGCACCGGTGGCCAGGTGATCAGCCGGGCGTCGGCGGACACCGTGACGAAGGCGCTGACCGAGGTCGTCGACATCGGCTCCGGCCGCGCGGCGAACACCTCCGCCTACGACGCGGCGGGCAAGACGGGCACGTCGGAGAACAACAAGGCGGCCTGGTTCGCCGGGTACACCCCGGAGCTCACGACGGTCGTCGCCCTGTTCGGTGAGTCCACCAAGGAGGGTGGAGGCCAGGTCACGCTCACCGGCACCGCCAACTCCGGCCGGGCCAACGGTGGTGGATTCCCCGCGAGGATCTGGGCGGACTACACCCTCGGCGCGCTCGGCGGCGGCTCCAGCGCCACCTTCGACCTGGAAGGCGTCGAGCGAGGCGAGACGGCGGTGACCGAGAGCCCCTCGGCGACCCCCTCCGAGTCCGAGGAGCCCTCCGAGACCCCGTCCGAGGAGCCCGAGACACCCTCCGAGACGCCCAGCGAGACTCCGGGCGAGGAGTCGCCGCCGGCGCAGACGCCCAGCGAGACCCCCTCCGGGACGCCCAGCACGACTCCCAGCACGACGGACGAACCCGGTGACGGGGACCAGCCGCCCGGCGAACGGCCGGGCGCCGAGAATCTGCTGGGGCAGTAGCGACGGGTGAGGGGCGGGTGCCGGCCGGCACCCGCCCCTCACCCGTGTCCGGCGTCAGCCGCCGTCGACCTTCTTCGCGACCCGGTCGCCGAGGTCGGTGTCCACATTGCGCCAGTACTGCACCGCACGGTCCAGGACCGGCCTGCTCACGCCGTCCAGCAGATGGCCCGAGATGTTGGAGACGAGCCGCTCACGCGCGGCGTCGTCCATGACCTCGCGCACCAGGGTGCCGGGCTGGCTCCAGTCGTCGTCCGCACTGCGTGTCCTGTACGCCTCGCGGACCATCTCGCCCGCCGTGGCCCACCCCGCCGGGTCTCCGAAGCGTGCGGTGTCCGCCTCGGGGCCGCCGTACGAGTTCGGCGCGTAGACGGCACCCGTGCGTGAGGGCTCGTACCGCATCGGCCCGTCCTTCGCGTACGAGTGGACGGGTACCCGCGGCCGGTTCGGGGGAAGCTGCTGGTAGTTCGGTCCGATTCGGTACCGGTGGGTGTCCGGGTACGAGAAGAGCCGGCCCAGCAGCATCTTGTCCGGCGACGGGCCGATGCCGGGCACCATGTTCGACGGCTCGAACGACGCCTGCTCGATGTGGACGAAGAAGTCCTCGGGATTCTTGTCCAGCGTCATCCGGCCGACCTCGATCAGCGGGTAGTCGCCCTGCGGCCACACCTTGGTCAGGTCGAAGGGGTTGAACCGGTAGTCCGGAGCGTCCTCGAACGGCATGATCTGGACCTTCAGGGTCCAGCTCGGGAAGTCGCGCCGCTCGATCGACTCGAACAGGTCACGGCGGTGCACGTCACCGTCGATCCCGGCCATCGCGTCGGCTTCGTCCTGGGTGTAGAAGTCGATGCCCTGGTCGGTCTTGAAGTGGTACTTCACCCAGAACCGCTCGCCGCCCGCGTTCACCCACATGTAGGTGTGCGAGCTGTAGCCGTTCATGTGGCGGTACGTCTTCGGGATGCCCCGGTCGCCCATCAGCCAGGTGACCTGGTGGGCCGACTCGGGGGACAGGGTCCAGAAGTCCCACTGCATGTCGTGGTCACGCACCCCGTTGTCCGGGCGGCGCTTCTGGGAGCGGATGAAGTCCTGGAACTTCATGGGGTCACGTACGAAGAAGACCGGCGTGTTGTTGCCGACCATGTCGTAGTTGCCCTGCTGGGTGTAGAACTTCAGCGCGAATCCCCGGGGATCGCGCCAGGTGTCCGGCGAACCCTGCTCGCCGGCGACCGTGGAGAACCGGGCGAGCATCTCGGTGCGCCTGCCCGGCTGGAAGAGATCCGCCTTGGTGAACTGGCTGACATCGTTCGTCACGTGGAAGGTGCCGTAGGCGCCGGAGCCCTTGGCGTGGACCACACGTTCGGGGACCCGTTCACGGTTGAACTGGGCCATCTTCTCGATCAGGTAGTGATCCTGGAGCAGCACCGGTCCGTCAGGCCCGACGGTGAGAGAGTGTTCGTCGCTCTCCACCGGGATCCCGGCATTGTTCGTGGTGTACGGAACCTTCTGGGCTTCCTCGGTCACGAGCGTCCTCCCGTCGGGGTGGGGTATCGGTCAGGTCGCTTCGTTCACGACTGAAGTCAACTCCGCCGACAGGAGGTCGGCAACACGGGAAGCCGGTGCCGGAAGGACGATCAGGGGGTGGCCATCTCGAACCAGACCACCTTGCCCGTGGAGAGCCGCGTCGCCCCCCACCGCCTCGCCAGCCGGTTCACCAGGAACAGCCCGCGCCCGCCCTCGTCGGTCTCCCGGGCGCGCCGTTGCCTCGGCAGCTGCGGGGAGTCGTCACCGACCTCGCAGCGCAGGATGTCGGTACGCAGCAGCCGCAGCGTCACCGGCCGCTCCGCGTAGCGCACCGCGTTGGTGACCACCTCGCTGACCAGCAGTTCCACCTCGTCCGACAGATCGTCCAGGCCCCACCTGCTCAGCGCCCTGCGGGCCAGCCTGCGCGCCCGGCCGGGCGCCGCGTCCTCCGGCTCCAGGTGCCAGTACGCGACATCGCTGGGCGCGATCCCGTCGAAACGGGCGGCCAGGAGAGCGATGTCGTCGTCCCGGTCGCCCGGGCCGAGCATGTCGAGCACGTCGTCGCAGAGCGCTTCCAGCGGCGGCGAATGGTCCGGCCCGGTCAGCTGCGCGGTGGCCGCGAGCCGCTCCCGGAGGATCTCGATGCCCGTCCAGACGTCCCGCATCCGGGACTCCACCAGACCGTCGGTGTAGAGGAGCAGCGTGGCCCCGGCCGGCGCGTCCAGCTCGACGGCCTCGAAGTCGACCCCGCCGACCCCGATGGGCGCCCCCGGCGGCACCCGCAGCACCTCGGCCCGGCCGCCCAGGTGCAGCAGCACGGGCGGCGGGTGGCCGGCGTTGGCGATGGTGATCCGGTGCGCGACCGGGTCGTACACCGCGTACAGACAGGTCGCCATGCGGTCGCTGCCGAGCCGCTGAGCCTGCTCGTCCAGATGGTGCAGGACCTCCTGCGGGGGCAGGTCGAGGCCCGCCAGGGTCTGTGCGGTGGTGCGCAGCTGGCCCATGATCGCCGCGGACGTCATGGAGTGGCCCATCACGTCACCGACGACCAGGGCGACCCGGCTGCCGGGGAGCGGGATCGCGTCGTACCAGTCCCCGCCGACCCGGGCCGTCTCGGCGGCCGGGAGATAGCGCGAGGCCAGGCGTACGCCGGTGGGCTGGGGCAGTGAATCGGGCAGCATCGTGCGCTGGAGCTCGTCGGCGATGTAGGCCTCGCGGCCGTACAGCACGGCCTTGTCGATGCCGAGCGCCGTGTGCGTGGCCAGCTGCGCGGCGACCAGCAGGTCGTTGGCCTCGAAGGGCGGGCGGTCCGTGCCCCGCAGGAAGACGGCGGCACCGATCACCCGCCGCCGGCCCCGCAGCGGCGCCAGGATCGCGCGGTGCCCGGTGGGCACGGTCCGGCCGGCCCCCAGCAGCTCGGGCAGGGCGACACGGGCCGCGGCCGAGTCCCCGAAGACCGGCCGGACCCCGCGCAGCACCTCGGCCAGCGCGCCACCCGCCCGGATCTCGCACAGATCGGCGGCCGGCAGCAGCCCGGCCTGCGGGTCGGTGACCGGAAGCCGCAGCCGCTCGCCGTCCTGGCCGGCGCCCTCGCTCTCCTCGTCGGGCAGGCGCAGCCTGTCCGTACGCCGCAGCCGCAGCACGAACGGACTCACCGGCCGCTCGTCGCCCACCGGGAGCGGGTCGCGCAGATAGACGAGTATGGCGTCGGAGAACGTGGGCACGCTCGCCCTGCACAGGCCCAGCACGATCTCGTCCAGGTCTATGCCGCGGGCGATCCGGCGGGTCGCGGCCCCGACGAACCTCAGCCGGTCACCCTCGCGGCGGCTGACCGCCTGGGTGTCGGCGACGGGCGCGGCGGGATCCACGGCCCCGCCCGGAGTGGGGTTCGGGACCGGCGCGCTGTTCGCCGCGGCCTCACCGGCGGTGCCCGGCACCCGGGAGGGACCGGGGATCGCGGCGGTGGCGGCTGCGCTGGGCGTGGCCTCCTGCTGCCGGGGCCGGGCGCGTTCCTGCGGCCGGGCAGCGAGCGGCTGCCGGCCTTCGTGGGAGGTGGGATGCTCCGTCACGCGTGGGATTCCGTCCGTCCGGGCCGGTTGTATGAGGCAATCACCTTGTGGGGCGCCACTCTGCCCCGGCAAGAGCGCGGAGAACAACGGCTGTCACCGGATGCCCTCGGGAAAGGGGCCGAAACCGTACGGCCGCCGGTCGGCTCCCCACGGTGTCCGGCGGCGACGGGGCAGCGGGCAGCGGGCACGTCTCCACCCCCTCGTAGTGGTTCGTGCGACCGCGCGTCCCACCCGGCTTCGTGGCCCGTGTGACACATGCGGTGCATGCGGTGACTGTTGGTCAGTTCCCCTGCTGTCCGGGCCGGTTAGGGTGCAGCGGTCCGGCGAAGCTTTGTGGAGGCCGATCCTACGTTTGCCCCCATGGGGTGCATCAAGGGTCTCACGACGGCGTGGGGGAGGGGGCGCGGTCCCAGTCATCCGGCAGTGCGGGAACCTCCCACCCCGGGTCTGGCCGCCAGTGCTCCCAGCCGTCGCTGAACGGGGTGCCCCAGCGCCGGATCACCTCGACGGCCGCCAGGCCCGCCTCCCGCACCCGCCCGGCGGTGGCGGCGTCCATGAGCCCGACCCGCTGCGCCTGCGCGAACTCGTCCTCGTCGAGCCACTCCCAGCTGTGGTCGGGACGCACCGAGATGTCGAGGAAGTGGTCCTGGGAGTCAACACCGCCGGCCCAGCGTGACCGGGGCTCCTCCAGGTTGACGTACCAGTTGCGGAAGAGCCAGCCGCGGTCCCAGAACAGCCAGACCGACCAGGGCTCCCCCGGCCGGGCGAGCTTGAGCACGCCCGAGCCGAACCACCGCGAGCGCACCGTCGTCCGCGGGCGGGTGTAGCGGGTGGCGAGGGGTTCCGCGTGGACCTGCGTCCCGTCGGCCAGGACCGGCCTCACGCACTCGGTGCCGGAGGCCATCCAGACGGCCAGCAGCTCGTCGGTGTCCTGGACGACGGTGACGGGGCGGCAGATGTGCACCGCGTGGCCACCGCCGGCCGGCCTGCCGTTGGCCCGGTAGCGCCAGAGGATGTGATCCCCCGGTGCCCAGCGCCCGCCGTCACCCGCACCCGCCGGGGTGCCTGCTCCCGTACCCGCTTCCGTCGCTGTCATGAAGAGATCTTAGGGACGTGGCCCCCGGCCCGCCGCCCCGTGCGTCACGGCCGGGTCATACGCAACACGTCCAGGGCCGCGTCGAGCTGCTCCCGCGTCAGGTCGCCGCGCTCGACGTACCCCCCGGCGAGCACGGTCTCCCGGATGGTCGTGCCCTCGGCGAGGGACTTCTTGGCGACCTTCGCCGCCTCCTCGTAGCCGATGTACTTGTTCAGCGGGGTCACCACCGAGGGCGAGGACTCCGCGTACTGCCGGGCCCGCTCCACGTTGGCCGTGATGCCGTCGACCGTGCGGTCCGCGAGCAGCCGGGACGCGTTGGCGAGCAGCCGCACCGACTCCAGCAGGTTCTTCGCGATCACCGGGAGCATCACGTTGAGTTCGAAGTTGCCGGCGGCCCCGGCGGCGGCGACGGTGGCGTCGTTGCCCGTCACCTGGGCCGCGACCATCAGCACGGCCTCCGGGACGACCGGGTTGACCTTGCCCGGCATGATCGAGGAACCGGGCTGGAGGTCCGGCAGATTGATCTCCGCCAGTCCGGTGCGCGGCCCCGATGCCATCCAGCGCAGGTCGTTGGAGATCTTGGTGAGGGAGACCGCGACGGTACGGAGCTGACCGGACGTCTCCACGAGTCCGTCCCGGGCCCCCTGCGCCTCGAAGTGGTCACGGGCCTCGGTGAGCGGCAGCCCCGTGGTGCGGGCGACCTCGGCGATCACCGCGGCCGAGAAGCCGGGCGGTGTGTTGATCCCGGTCCCCACCGCCGTACCCCCCAGCGGGAGTTCGGCGAGGCGGGGGAGCGAGGAGCGCAGCCGCTCCACGCCGTGGCGGATCTGCGCCGCGTAGCCCCCGAACTCCTGGCCCAGGGTGACGGGCGTCGCGTCCATCAGATGCGTACGGCCCGACTTGACGACGTCCGCGAATTCGGCCGATTTCCGCCCCAGGGACGCGGCCAGGTGTTCGAGCGCCGGGATCAGGTCCGCGGTGACGGCGGCGGTCGCGGCGATGTGGATGGAGGAGGGGAACACGTCGTTGGACGACTGGGAGGCGTTCACGTGGTCGTTGGGGTGCACCTCGCGCCCCAGGCGTTCGGCGGCGAGCGTGGCCACGACCTCGTTGGTGTTCATGTTCGAGGACGTGCCGGAACCCGTCTGGAACACGTCGACGGGGAAGTGCTCGTCCCAGCGCCCGGCGGCCACCTCGGCGGCTGCCTCCTGGATGGCGTCGGCGATCTCCGGGTCCAGCACCTCGAGCTCGGCGTTGACCTTGGCCGCGGCGGCCTTGATCCGGGCCAGGGCCTCGATGTGGGCCCGCTCCAGCCGCTGCCCGGAGATGGGGAAGTTCTCCACCGCGCGCTGCGTCTGCGCCCGCCACTTGGCGTGCGCGGGCACCTTCACCTCGCCCATCGAGTCGTGC
This sequence comes from Streptomyces argenteolus, assembly GCF_042902585.1. GTDB lineage: Bacteria > Actinomycetota > Actinomycetes > Streptomycetales > Streptomycetaceae > Streptomyces > Streptomyces argenteolus. Next base: position 760,233 of record NZ_JBIBEG010000001.1, on the reverse strand, counting down.
TCGACGCGGTACGCCGTTTCCTCTGCCGAACCGTCCATGGTCTGCAAACCTCCTGATGCTGATGAGCGCGTGGTCCGTGCCCCGTATTCCCCGGGTGTCCGGCCGGGCGCCTTCCCGGGCGCCGTCCGCCAGAAAATATCCGCACCCGGGCCGCGGACCGGACATATGCGGCGCGGTGGGCGCCGCCGGAAGGGCTCGCCGATCTCCGGCCAGGCCCCCGACACCACGGCAGGGGTGCCCCGCCGCGGCGGGGCACCCCTGGAGACTCCGCGGGCCGGGAGGTCAGCCGAGACCGGGACCGCGGACCGGGATGCTGGTGAAGGTCGGCGCGGGGGCGGGCTCGGTGAAGAAGTCGTTGCCCTTGTCGTCGACCACGATGAACGCGGGGAAGTCCTCCACCTCGATCCGCCAGACCGCCTCCATGCCGAGTTCCTCGTACTCGACGACCTCGACCTTCTTGATGCAGTCCTGGGCCAGGCGCGCGGCGGGGCCGCCGATCGAGCCGAGGTAGAAACCGCCGTGCGCGTCGCAGGCGTCCGTGACCTGCTGGGAGCGGTTGCCCTTCGCGAGCATCACCTTGGAGCCGCCCGCCGCCTGGAACTGCGCGACGTAGCTGTCCATGCGGCCGGCCGTCGTCGGGCCGAAGGAGCCGGACGCGTAGCCCTCGGGGGTCTTCGCCGGGCCCGCGTAGTAGACCGGGTGGTCCTTGAGGTACTGCGGCATCTCCTCGCCCGCGTCGAGCCGCTCCTTGATCTTGGCGTGCGCGATGTCGCGCGCCACGACCAGCGGGCCGGTCAGCGAGAGCCGGGTCTTGACCGGGTACTTGGTCAGCTCGGCGAGGATCTCGTCCATGGGCCGGTTGAGGTCGATCCGCACCACGTCACCGGACTCGTCCAGGTGCGCGTCGGTGGTGTCCGGGAGGAAGCGCGCCGGGTCCTTCTCCAGCTGCTCCAGGAAGACGCCCTCGGCGGTGATCTTCGCGGTGGCCTGGCGGTCGGCCGAGCAGGACACGGCGATGGCGACGGGGAGCGAGGCGCCGTGCCGGGGCAGGCGGACGACCCGGACGTCGTGGCAGAAGTACTTGCCGCCGAACTGGGCGCCGATGCCGATCTTCTGGGTCAGCTCGAAGACCTTCTGCTCCAGCTCCTGGTCGCGGAAGCCGTGGCCGGTCGGGGAGCCCTCGGAGGGCAGCTCGTCGAGGTAGTGCGCGGAGGCGTACTTCGCGGTCTTCAGCGCGAACTCCGCCGACGTGCCGCCGACCACGATCGCCAGGTGGTAGGGCGGGCAGGCCGCCGTACCCAGCGAACGGATCTTCTCCTCCAGGAACTTCATCATGGAGGCCTCGTTGAGGACCGCCTTGGTCTCCTGGTAGAGGAAGGACTTGTTGGCCGAGCCGCCGCCCTTCGCCATGAAGAGGAACTTGTACGCGCCGCCGTCGGTCGCGTACAGCTCGATCTGGGCCGGGAGGTTCGAGCCGGTGTTCTTCTCGTCCCACATGGTCAGCGGGGCCATCTGCGAGTAGCGCAGGTTGAGCTTCGTGTAGGCGTCGAAGATGCCGTGCGACAGGGCCTCCTCGTCACCGCCCTCGGTGAGGACGTTCTGCCCGCGCTTGCCCATGACGATGGCCGTACCCGTGTCCTGGCACATGGGGAGGACGCCGGCCGCGGCGATGTTCGCGTTCTTCAGCAGGTCCAGTGCGACGAACTTGTCGTTGGACGACGCCTCGGGGTCGTCCACGATGCGGCGCAGCTGCGCGAGGTGGGCGGGGCGCAGGTAGTGCGAGATGTCGTGCATGGCCTCGGCCGCGAGGGTGCGCAGGGCCTCCGGAGCCACCTTGAGGAACGTACGGCCGTCGGCCTCGAAGGTCGAGACGCCCTCGGCGGTCACCAGCCGGTACGGCGTGGTGTCCTCTCCCAGAGGGAGCAGATCGGAGTACGCAAACTCTGGCATTACGGCCATTCCTCACTCGGCGACAGCGGCTGACCACCCTTGGGCAGCGCAGCAACCAGGGTAGAACGCCCTGGGCCCGCCGCCCCTGTGAGGTAAGGCTCACCCGGAGGGGACGCGGCCCCGCGCCGGAGTCCAAGCATCGAGCCGTGCACGGGTACTGGTCGCGATCTATCGCGTTTGAGTAAGCTGGTCCGGTGGACCTCGAGAAGCAGCCCCAGCAGCCCGTCGCTCCGGCCGATCCCGCGCCCGCCGGAATCCGAGCGTCCGACGCGGACCGGGACCGGATCGCGGACATCCTGCGCGAGGCCATGGCGGAGGGCCGGCTGACGGCCGAGGAGCACGCCGAGCGGGTCGACCTCGTCTACCGCGCCAAGACCCTCGGTGAACTCGAGCCGCTGGTGCGGGACCTGCCGGTGCAGGACACCTCCGCCCGCCGCTCCTCCCCGGCCTACGGATTCGACGCCGAGGCCCCGCCCGGGCCCGCGGAGAATCTGGTCGCGGTGTTCAGCAGCTCGACGCGCAGGGGGCGTTGGCGTGTCGGGGGCCGGACGAACGCCTTCGCGGTCTTCGGCAGCGTCGAGATCGATCTGACCGAGGCGCTGTTCGGTCAGCGGCTCACGGTCATCAACGCGACGTCCATCTTCGGCAGCGTCGAGATCAAGGTGCCCGAGAACATCTCGCTGCGCGGCAGCGGTACGGGCATTTTCGGCAATTTCGAAGTCGACACACTGGAATCCGCCGACCCGGAAGCACCGGTCGTCGTCGTGAACGGCTATTCGGTTCTCGGGAGCGTCGAGGCAAAACCCAAGCGTGGCAAGCTCATCGCCAATCTGCACAAGCAGTTGCGCAAGCACCTCGGCCACTGACGGCGGCCGGAGGGCCGGGTCCGAATTTCGGCCAGAATGCGATCCGGCGGGCTTGCGCGGGGTCGAAGGCGGTGCCACTCAGTGCATAGGCGTGCGTACAGCGGGTAGGGACAGCTGCATCGTCTCGCGCTCACGAAGCCCAAGCCGTCGTCAGGAGTGGACCGTGCTGCATTCGCCGCATCAGCCCCTGCAGGTCGCCGCCGTTCCGTCCCAGCGCACGCCCGCGCGCGAGGACCAGGCGGGGCCCTGGCACTCGGAGGCGGTGTGCCGCCGCGACGAAGCCGGGCTGTTCTTCGCTCCGTCGAAGGAGCCTACCGCTGCCCGGCTGTCGCGCGAAGAGGCCGCGAAGCAGGTCTGTGCGCGGTGCCCGGTGATGGTGGAGTGCAGGGAGCACGCCCTGATGCAGCCCGAGCCCTACGGCGTGTGGGGCGGCCTGACGGCTGCCGAGCGCCGCGTGGTGCTCGCCCGGCGCCGTCGGCGCGACATGGAGCTCAAGGCCGCGGCCCCGGCGGAACGCATAGCCGCGGCCGGCTGACCCGCGCGTACGGAGGGGGGCCGCCTGCACGGGCGGCCCCCCTTTGTACGGCCCGGTCCGCTACGCGGCGCGGCCACCCGGCACGGTCACCCGCCGTGTCACTTGGCCCGGTCGAAGTCGATGGCGCTGTAGGCGCGCAGCTTCGAGAGGCGGTGCGTCGAGTCGATCTTCCGGATCGTCCCGGACTTGGACCGCATCACCAGGGACTCCGTGGTCGCCGTCTCCGCGCGGTACCGCACACCGCGCAGGAGTTCGCCGTCGGTGATCCCGGTGGCGACGAAGAACACGTTGTCCCCGCTGACGAGGTCGTCCGTGGAGAGCACGCGGTCGAGGTCGTGACCCGCGTCCAGTGCACGCTGCCGCTCGGCCTCGTCCTTGGGCCAGAGCTTGCCCTGGATCACACCGCCGAGGCACTTTATGGCGCAGGCCGAGATGATGCCCTCGGGGGTTCCGCCGATCCCCATGAGCAGGTCGACGCCGGTGCCCTCACGGGCGGCCATGATCGATCCGGCGACGTCGCCGTCCGAGATGAACTTGATCCTGGCGCCGGTCTCCCGGATCTCCTTGACGATGCCGTCATGCCGGGGGCGGTCAAGGATGACGACGGTGACGTCCTCGGGGGTGGAGCTCTTGGCCTTCGCGACACGCCGGATGTTCACGGACACGGGGGCGTTGATGTCGACGAAGTCGGCGGCCTCCGGTCCGGTGACCAGCTTGTCCATGTAGAAGACGGCGGACGGGTCGAACATCGCCCCCCGGTCCGCGGCGGCCAGGACAGCGATCGCGTTGGGCATGCCCTTGGCGTTGAGCGTGGTGCCGTCGATCGGGTCGACGGCGATGTCGACCTCGGCTCCCGTGCCGTCGCCGACCCGCTCGCCGTTGAACAGCATGGGGGCTTCGTCCTTCTCGCCCTCGCCGATGACGACGATGCCGTTCATCGACACCGTGGAGACGAGCGTGCGCATGGCTTTCACGGCGGCGCCGTCGGCGCCGATCTTGTCGCCGCGGCCGACCCAGCGCCCGGCGGCCATGGCTGCGGCCTCGGTGACCCGGACCAGTTCCAGGGCCAGGTTGCGGTCTGGGGCCTCCGGGGAGACCTCGAGCTGGGACGGCAGATGATGCTCGGACATCGGAGCGCACCTTTCTGTACGACGACGACCGGAAAAGAGGGTGCTGTGACTCTATCGGTAGGTCGATAAAATGAGCAGAGCGGGTCACGAATGAGCGGATGCCCGCTGGAGGGGCGTCCGGAGGCTCATGCCACCATTGGGTCCGTGGCAAGCATGCGAGGCAAGCAGACCGTCCGGGACATGTTCCTGTCGATGCTCGTGATCACCGCAGTGGCGGGCGTCGTCTACCTCTTCATCCCGCACGACGACAAGGCCGACCCGATCAAGGCGGTCGACTACCGGGTCGAACTCGCGACGGCCCGTCGCGCGGCGCCGTATCCGGTGGCGGCTCCCGCCGGACTGTCGAAGGACTGGAAGCCCACCTCCGTCTCGTACGAGGGCCAGGCGGGCGCCGGCTGGCACCTGGGCTTCCTCGACCCGCAGGGCCGGTACGTCGCGGTGGAGCAGTCCACGACCCCCGCGAAGAAGTACGTCCCCGAGGTCAGCCACGACGCCGAGGACACCGGCCGCACCCAGGAGGTCGCGGGCGAGGAGTGGCAGCGCTGGGAGGGCCCGAAGTACGACGCCCTCGTGCTGCACGCGGAGGGTGTCACCACGGTCGTCACCGGTTCGGCCCCGATGGAGAGCCTGACGGAGATGGCCGCGGCGCTGAAGACGGCCTCCTGAGCCCCCACGCGCATACGGGAAGGCCCGCGACGCCGAGCGTCGCGGGCCTTCCTGCGTCCGGTCCGGGGATCAGACGGTCGTGACGACCTCGTCGTAGGAGAGGCGGGGCAGGCGCGGGAACCAGGCGTCCTCGCCCGGCTTGCCGATGTTGACGGCCATGAGCAGCTTGTGGTCGCCGTCCAGGAACTCCTTCTCGATGCCCGCGGCGTCGAAGCCGGTCATCGGGCCGGCGGCCAGACCGGCGGCGCGGACGCCGATGATGAAGTAGGCGGCCTGGAGGGCGGCGTTCAGCGCGGCGGACTGCTCGCGGACCGGGCGCTCGGAGAAGAACGCGTCCTTGGCCTGCGGGAAGTGCGGCATGAGCGCCGGGAGCTCCTCGTGGAACTCGTGGTCCGCGACGAGGAGCGCGACCAGCGGGGCGGTCGTCGTCTTGGGGCGGTTGCCCTCGGCCATGTGCTGCACCAGACGCTCGCGAGCCTCGGCGGAGCGGACCAGGACGATGCGCAGCGGCGACTGGTTGAAGGCGGTGGGGCCGAACTTGACCAGGTCGTAGATCGCCTGGACCTGCTCGTCGGTCACCGGCTCGTCGGTGAACGTGTTGGCAGTGCGGGCCTCACGGAAGAGGAGGTCCTGGGCGGCGGGGTCAAGAACGAGGGACATCTGGGGCGTTACCTTCCGGACGGGTGTGGGGGTCAAGCGATGCGATCACCGTAGCCGAGGGATAGATTAAATTTCAACTAAATCGTGGTGGTAGTGATCCAGCGCACAGAGGGTCCCGCGCACGGACCACGGGGGAGGTCAGGTCGGAGAACGCCTGCCGTGCCGCAGCGGGCCGGCCTGAAGGAGGAGCCCCCTGGGTTCCAGGGCATCCTGCCGGCGGTGCGCACCGGAGGGCCGCTAGCCGTTGCCGCAGCGGGCCGGGTGGACCGGAGGTGCGCTCGCCCCGTGCCGTACCTGTCCGGGGGACCGGAGGTGCGCTTGCTCCGTGCCGTACCTGTCCGGGGGACCGGAGGTGCGCTTGCTCCGTGCCGTGCTGAGCCGCCGGGCTGCGTCGCCGTGCTGAGCCGGGGGTCCGGAGGGTCGTTTCGCGTCCCGCGCTCACCGGGCCGGGCACATTGGAGGACCGCCCGCCGCCCGCCCCTTGCCGCACCGGGTCGGGCCCGAGGGGGTGCCCCGTGTTCCCGGCCGTCCATCCGGCCGTGTGCACCGGCGGTCTCCCGCCCTGGTCCCGCGCGGAGCGCGTGTTCTTCGGGGCGCGCGCCCCTCAGTCCCTGGCGCTCAGTCCGTGCCGCCGCCGTCCGTCGCGGGCTCCTCCGGGCGGGCCAGGGCCGCGTCCAGCCGGGCGCGGGCTCCCTCCAGCCAGTGCCGGCACACCTTCGCCAGTTCCTCGCCGCGCTCCCACAGGGCCAGCGACTCCTCCAGCGTCGTGCCGCCCGCCTCCAGGCGGCGTACGACCTCGATCAGCTCGTCCCGCGCCTGCTCGTACCCGAGCGTGCCCGTCGCGGCAGCCGTCGTCGTCCCGTCGTCCGTCATGCCGTCCACCCTATGCGCGGGGTCCGACAAACCCGCCCCGTCACTCCGCGACCCGGACGGTGAACTCGCCCTCCGAGACCCGCGCCCGCAGTTCGTCCCCCGGAGCTCCCGCGTCTTCCGGGGAGCGCACCACATGGCCGTCCGGCCGCTGGAGCACCGCGTACCCGCGCTCCAGCGTGGCCGCAGGGGAGAGCGCGACCACCCGGGCCCGGGTGTGGGCGAGCTCGGAGTCCGCGCGGTCCAGAAGGTGCCCCAGCACCCGGCGGCTGCGGCCCACCAGCGCGTCGATCTCGGCCGCCCGCTCGTCCACCATCCGCTGCGGGTGCTCCATGGAGGACCGGCCCAGCGCGTGGGCCAGCCCTCGCTCCTCCCGGTCGATCAGCCCCCGTACCGTCCGCAGCGCCCGGTCCCGCAGCTGCTGCACCCGGTCGAGCTCCTCGCCCACGTCCGGGACGACCTTCTTCGCCGCGTCCGTCGGCGTCGACGCCCGGACGTCGGCGACCAGGTCGAGCAGCGGGGAGTCCGGCTCGTGCCCGATGGCGGAGACCACCGGGGTGCGGCACGCCGCCACCACGCGGATCAGCTCCTCGTCCGAGAACGGCAGCAGGTCCTCCACGCTGCCGCCGCCCCGGGCCACGACGATCACGTCCACCTCCGGCAGCCCGTCCAGCTCCTTGACCGCCTGGACCACCTGATTCACGGCGTGCACCCCCTGCACGGCGGTGTTGCGCACCTCGAAGCGCACGGCGGGCCAGCGCCGCCGCGCGTTCTCCAGGACGTCACGCTCCGCCGCCGACGCGCGCCCGGAGACCAGGCCGATCAGCTGCGGCAGGAACGGCAGCGGCTTCTTGCGGTCCAGGGCGAAGAGGCCCTCGGCCGCCAGCGACTTCTTCAGCTGCTCCAGCCGCACCAGCAGCTCGCCGATGCCCACCGGCCGTATCTCCGTCGCCCGCAGCGACAGCTGGCCCCGGGGGGCGTACCACTCGGGCTTCGCGAGCACGACCACCCGCGCGCCCTCCGTCACCACGTCGGCGATCCGGTCGAAGACCTGCCGGAAGCACGTCACGCTCACCGAGATGTCGTGGGACGGATCGCGCAGCGTCAGGAACACCACGCCGGCGCCCGGCCTGCGCGACAGCTGGGTGATCTGCCCCTCCACCCAGACCGCACCGAGCCGGTCGATCCAGCCGCCGATCAGGCGCGACACGTCGCCGACGGGCAGCGGGGCTTCCGGGGACGTAGTGAGAGCCATACGGGCGAGCGTATCGGCCGGGACCGACAACCCGGGCCTTTCGTCCGGGCCGTGCCGGGCCCGGCCTCCCGGGTCCGGGCCTGGGCCTCTCGTCCGGGCCGCACCGGGCTCGGCGGTCCGCACCGGGCTCAGCGGGGCCGTGCCGGGCCCGGCCCCCGGGTGCGGGCGGCGCGCCGGCGTCCGTGCCGGGCCGCGCTCAGCCGTCCGTGCCGGGCCGGACGCGCCGGTACGCGCGGTTGCGCTCCCTCCGGCGGGAGGGCCTGCGGGACGGCCCTCAGGCGGCCCGCCGCCCCCACTGGACCGCCAGGACCACCAGGCCGATCCCCAGCCAGCACAGTCCGACCAGCTGGGCGCTCGTCGTCGCCTCCAGGATCACTGCGACCAGGATCGCCGCACCCACCACCGGCATCAGCACGTGCCGCCACCAGCTCGGCGGGCCCTCCATCCGGCGTACCGCGAACCAGCCCACCACCGACGCGTGCAACAGCACGAACGCGGTCAGCGCGCCGATGTCCACCACCGACACCAGGTGGTCGAGCCCGTCGTCGCGCCGGGCCGCCCAGACCGCCGCCACCAGCGTCACCACCGCGGCCCCCATGATCGCCACCCGCGGTACCCCGGACCTGGCGTCGACCTGGGAGAGGAAGGAGGGCAGCCGCCGCTCCCGGGCCATCGCGAAGACCAGCCGCCCGGCCGCCGCCTGCCCGGCCAGCGCCGCGAACGCCGCGCCGATCGCCTTGCTCACGGCCACCAGGTCGTGCAGCCAGGTCCCGACCGAGGCGTCCACCGCGTCGTAGAAGGCGGAGCCCTGCTTGCCCGGATCCGCCACCAGCTCCGCCGAGCTCACCGGTTCCAGCAACGCCGCCAGATACGACTGGGCCACGAAGAGCACCCCGGCGAGCACCAGGCAGAACAGCACGGCCCGCGCCACCTTCGCCGAACCGCCCGTCACCTCCTCGGCGAAGGAGGCGATCGCGTCGAAGCCCAGGTACGAGAGCACCGCGACGGACACCGCCCCCAGCACCGCCGTCATCGAGAAGCCGGAGTCCCCGGTCAGCGGCGTCAGCCAGCCCCGCTGCGCCCCGTCCCTGGTCAGCACCACCACCGCCGACACCACGAACACCAGCAGCACCACGATCTCCATCGCGAGCACCGCGAAGCCCACCCGGGCCGCCGCCCGCACGCCCCAGAGGTTGAGCGCGGTCGTCAGGACGACCGCGAGGGCGGTCCACACCCACCGCGACACCTCGGGCACCAGCGCGTTCATCGCGATGCCCGAGAAGAGGTAGGCGACCGCCGGGATGAGCAGGTAGTCGAGCATCGCCATCCAGCCGGCGATGAAGCCGGGCCCTTCCCCCAGCCCTTTGCGGGCGTAGGCGAAGACCGACCCGGCGAGCGGCGCGACGTGCACCATCTGCGCGTAACTGAAGGCGGTGAAGGCCATCACGACGGTCGCCACCAGATACACCAGCGCCACAGCCCCACCGGACTTGGCGTCCAGGGTGCCGAACACGCCGACCGGGGCCATGGGCGCGATGAACAGCAGCCCGTAGACCACCAGGTCCCGGAACCCGAGTGTGCGGTGCAGCCTTGCCTCGTCCGTGCTGCTGCCGGCCATGAACCCTCCATCGCTTGATCGCGTACGCATCAGTCTCCCGACCACGCCGATCCGGCGCCTGTTCGGTACGGCCTTACGATGGGACGCATGACTGCTACGCCCAGCCCGTCACCCGCCGCCGCCCCGAGTGGAGGCGCTACGCGCGGCAGTAACACCCGCCGTGTCCTGCTCGCCGCGCCCCGCGGCTACTGCGCGGGCGTGGACCGCGCCGTGATCGCCGTCGAGAAGGCCCTGGAGCAGTACGGCGCCCCGATCTACGTCCGCCACGAGATCGTGCACAACAAGTACGTCGTGCAGACGCTGGAGAAGAAGGGCGCGATCTTCGTCGACGTGACCGCCGAGGTGCCCGAGGGCTCCATCGTGATGTTCTCCGCCCACGGAGTCGCCCCGACCGTCCACGCCGAGGCCGCCGAGCGCAAGCTCGCCACCATCGACGCGACCTGCCCGCTCGTCACCAAGGTCCACAAGGAAGCCGTGCGCTACGCCAAGGAGGACTACGACATCCTCCTGATCGGCCACGAGGGCCACGAGGAGGTCATCGGCACGAGCGGCGAGGCCCCCGACCACATCACGCTGGTCGACGGCCCCGAGGACGTCGCGAACGTCGAGGTCCGCGACGAGTCGAAGGTCGTCTGGCTCTCGCAGACCACGCTCTCCGTGGACGAGACGATGGAGACCGTCGGCGCGCTCAAGCAGAAGTTCCCGAACCTCCTCTCCCCGCCGAGCGACGACATCTGCTACGCCACCCAGAACCGCCAGATCGCGGTGAAGAAGCTGGCCGAGGACGCCGAGCTGGTCATCGTCGTGGGCTCCAAGAACTCCTCCAACTCGATCCGCATGGTCGAGGTCGCCCTGGACGCGGGCGCGCCCGCCGCCCACCTGGTCGACTTCGCCGACGAGATCGACGAGGCCTGGCTGGAGGGCGTCACCACGGTCGGCCTCACCTCGGGGGCCTCCGTCCCCGACGTCCTGGTCGACGGCGTGCTGGAGTGGCTGGGCGAGCGGGGTTACGCCGACGTGGAGACGGTGAAGACCGCCGACGAGTCGATCACCTTCTCGCTGCCCAAGGAGCTCCGGCGCGACTTGCGCGCCGAGGCCGCCGCCCTCTCCGCCGAGTAAGCCGGGCGCGCCCCCGGATCGACCCTCCGGGGAGTGATCCGTGCCACCTGCCCGTACCGTGGATCACATGGAGATTTTCGGTGTGGACATCGGCGGTTCGGGCATCAAGGGTGCGCCCGTTGACCTGGACCGCGGAGAGCTGGCGCGGGAGCGCCACAAAGTACTGACACCCCACCCGGCCACGCCTGACAGCGTGGCCGCGGGTGTGGCCGAGGTCGTGGACCACTTCGACTGGCAGGGACCGGTCGGCATCACGTTCCCCGGGGTCGTCACCGGCGGCATCACCCGGACCGCGGCCAACGTGGACAAGGGCTGGATCGACACGGACGCCCGCGCGCTCCTCAGCGACCGCATCGGCCGGCCCGTCACGATCCTCAACGACGCGGACGCGGCGGGCATCGCCGAGATGACGTTCGGCGCGGGCCGCGACCGCAAGGGCACCGTGATCATGCTGACCCTCGGCACGGGCATCGGCAGCGCGGTCTTCACGGACGGGCACCTCGTCCCCAACACCGAGCTCGGCCACCTCGAGCTGCACGGCCACGACGCGGAGAAGCGCGCCTCCACGAAGGCCAAGGAGGACGAGGACCTCAGCTGGCAGCACTGGGCGCACCGGGTGCAGAAGTACCTGGTGCACGTGGAGATGCTGTTCTCGCCGGAGCTCTTCATCATCGGCGGCGGCGTCAGCCGCAAGGCGGAGAAGTTCCTGCCGCTCATCGAGCACGTACGGGCCGAGATGGTCCCGGCAGTGCTCCAGAACAACGCCGGGATCGTCGGCGCGGCCATGGCGGCGGCCGGCAAGTGAGCCCGGCCTGATCCGTACGGGTGGTCCTACGGGCGGGGGCGGCGGGCGGCGACCCGGTCGGCCCTGAGCAGGTGACGCTGCCGCTCCCGCATCTGCCGGATCTTCCGTACGGAGGCGATGAGCCCCGCGACGAGTGTGCCCCCGTACAGCCAGCCGGCATGGACGGCCAGCGCGGTCACCACGGCCATCGCCTGCCCGCCGAAGCCGCCCGTGCCCCCGGCGACGGGGATCACGCCCACCGCGAAGGCGATGGGCACGATGATCGGGGCGGTCACCAGGTCGGCGGGCCGGACCCAGTAGGCGGTCAGGGCGCTGACGAGGAGGAACAGCACCCCGTACACGGCCTCGGAGCCACCGAGGAGCAGCTGGTCCAGGCAGGCCAGCAGGAACATGGTCAGGGCCGCGAAGAGCCCCGCACCGATGCCGGTCAGCCGGGGGTTGGGGAACCGGCGCAGCGCCAGCACCACCGGCGCGACCGGACCCGTCCGGGCCCCCGTCGGCCCCTGGCCGGCAGCCGGTGCGGGGGCGACCGCCACCGTCACCGGATAGCCGGCCGCCGCCGTGCCCTCGCCGAGGCCACCGGGCGGGGCAGGCGGGACCTGCGAGGGCTGCCTGCGCTGCGGGGTACGTGTCCTGTGCTGCTCCACCCCGACAACCTAGGTCGCGGGACGGTCTCCCACAGGTGCGGGACACGCCCTTTGGACGACCTTGGCTCTGCGTTCGATGCCACACGGCCGAAACACAACCGTTCGGCCCCGGGGACGGCTGCGGGCCCGCACCCGTGACGGGGAGCCCGGGCCCGCCCGTAAACTGGAGAATCGGGTCCACGCGCGGCCCGCCCGCACAGCCCCCTCTCCTCACTTCAGGAAGTCGCCAACGTGTCGCTCACGATCGGAATCGTCGGCCTGCCGAATGTCGGCAAGTCGACCCTGTTCAATGCCCTGACCAAGAACGACGTGCTGGCGGCCAACTACCCGTTCGCCACCATCGAGCCGAACGTCGGCGTCGTGGGCGTCCCGGATCCGCGTCTGGACAAGCTCGCCGAGATCTTCAACTCGCAGAAGCTGCTCCCCGCCACCGTCGACTTCGTCGACATCGCGGGCATCGTGCGCGGTGCGAGCGAGGGTGAGGGCCTGGGCAACAAGTTCCTCGCGAACATCCGCGAGTCCGACGCCATCTGCCAGGTCATCCGGGCCTTCAAGGACGAGAACGTCGTCCACGTCGACGGCAAGGTCTCGCCCAAGGACGACATCGAGACGATCAACACCGAGCTGATCCTCGCCGACCTCCAGTCCGTCGAGAAGGCCGTCCCGCGCCTGACGAAGGAGTCCCGCCTCCAGAAGGAGAAGGTCGCGGTCCTCGCCGCCGTGGAGGAGGCCCAGAAGATCCTCGAAGCGGGCGACACCCTCTTCTCCAAGGGCATCACCGCCGGCACCGAGAAGGGCCGCCTGCTCCACGAGCTGCACCTGCTCACGACGAAGCCCTTCCTCTACGTCTTCAACGTCGACGAGGACGAGCTGGTCGACGAGGACTTCAAGAACGAGCAGCGTGCCCTGGTCGCCCCGGCGGAGGCCATCTTCCTCAACGCCAAGATCGAGTCCGAGCTGATCGAGCTGGACGACGACGAGGCCCTCGAACTCCTCCAGTCCATGGGCCAGGAAGAGCCCGGCCTGGCCACCCTCGGCCGCGTCGGCTTCGACACCCTGGGCCTCCAGACCTACCTCACGGCAGGTCCGAAGGAAGCCCGCGCCTGGACGATCAAGAAGGGCGCCACGGCCCCGGAGGCGGCCGGTGTGATCCACACCGACTTCCAGAAGGGCTTCATCAAGGCGGAGATCGTCTCCTTCGAGGACCTGGTCGAGACCGGCTCGGTCGCCGAGGCCCGCGCGAAGGGCAAGGCGCGCATGGAGGGCAAGGACTACGTGATGCAGGACGGCGATGTGGTGGAGTTCCGCTTCAACGTGTAGTGGGCGACTTACCACCACGTCGCTGATCTGGCAAACGTGCAGCTCAGAGAGGGTCCGACTCTTCGGAGTCGGGCCCTTTATTTTTTCCCGTGCTGGGATGGTGCTGGGATAGCTGACTCCTCGTCACCTGTCATCACCTCTGCTCATCCCTACCGTGCTGGGATCGTGCTGGGATGGGATGGGGGTGCCCGTGCTGGGATTTGTGTGAGCGGGGCGCTGACCGAGCTTTGAAGGTAGTGCAGACGTGGCGCTTTTCCTACTCGTTTGACACAATCGGGGGTATGGCTGAGGCGACGTACAGCATCGGGGAAGGGCCAGCGACGCGGGTGAGCTTGTCGCTGCCGGAGGGGACCGCGGAGGCGATCCGGGCTCGCGTGGGCAAGCGGGAGTTCTCCGCGTTCATCGCCGAGGCGGTCGAGCGTGAGCTGCGCGGGCAGGTCCTGGACGAGTACCTGGCGGACTACGAGAGCCGCAAGGGGCCCGTCTCCGAGCCGGCTCGTCAGCGGGCGCGGCAGGTCTTCGACGAGGTGTTCGCCGAGGAGGCCGAGTGGCCCGCCGCAGGCTGAGTCACGAGGGGACGCTCGTCCTCGACAGCGAGGGACTCTCGAAGCTGCTCGCTGACGAAGAACAGGTGGTGGCTCTGATCGCTGAGGCGCGCTCGCGTGGCATGGAGGTCGTGATCAGTGCGCTCACCATCATCGAGGCCGTCCACGCCCGTACGAACAAGTCACGCCTGAACTGGGTGCTTTCCGGGCTGCGGGTCGTCCCGGTCGGTGACGAGGAGGCGAGGGCTGCCTCGAAGTTGCTGATGAATGCCGGATTGCACGGACACAAGTACGCGATCGATGCGGCCGTCGCCGAGGCCGCGCTGCGACAGCACCGCCCCGTGGTCATGCTGACTTCCGATATTGACGACATGGCCAAGCTGTGCGGTGAGCGGGTCCGGCTCGTGGCGGTGTGATTTCCCTTGGCCCGGCTCAGTAGGAGCGGGGTCCGTAGGGGCTCCAGTGACCGAGGAAGGGCTTGAGGTCGTCGCCGCTGGGTTTCGGCGGCGTGGGCAGTTTCGGCGCTGAGACCGATTCGGTGAGGTTTTGGAGGTGCGCGTCCGCGAACGCGAGCCACGCCTCGACCTCGGTCCGCTCCTGCCCGGGCGGAAGTGATGTGGCATGGACGCCTACTGCTGCGACGTATTCAGTCAGGCGCCTGGCCTGGTACCAGGTGTCCGCCTGTTCTCCGAGCTGTTTGACGCGGTAGGCATGGGCGTAGGCGACGTGGGCTTCCTGCATGGCGGCTTCCCAGCGCTTTTGCTGTACCTCTCTGGCTTGCTGGTCTGCAAGGCGTTTGCGTTCTGCGGCTTCGCCGCGGAGTCCGACCTCCTGCACGATCTCGGCGAGTTGTTCTTCCAGAGGCCGGTCGGGGAGATCTGCCCATTCGCTTGCACGGTGCGGGCTGCCGCCGCGGAGTATGAAGCGTAGGCGGCTGGAGGGGGTGTAGTCGAAGCGGGGGATGCGCATCCATGAGTGCTTCTTGGCGTCGGCGAGCTCCTTGTCTGTGGGGACGTGTTCGTTGCGGTCCTGTTCTTGGAGGACGAGGAATCCGACACTTTCGCCGTGGGCGGTGATGGAGAAGTGCGGTGGTGCCTTGCGGCGCCGATGGGGCGGGGGCGCGCCTTGTGTGGTTCCGAGCGATGCCTTGTGGCCTTGGGCTGTGGTGGCGGCGATGAAGGTTTGGATGATGCGCAGGGCTCGGCCCTGGAGGGGTTTGGTCAGGCCCATGGGCTGCGGTTGCTTTTGGAGGGCGGCCACGACGGCATGGGGTTTGGTGAGTCTGGCCGGCACAGGGAGCGGGGTGAGTTCCGTGAGGCGCCAGGCAGGGATGTCGACCAGCTTGATCTCGTAGCCGCGGTGGGTGCGGTATCCGTGGATTTCCTGCGTGTGGGGGATCTTGCCGGACTTGCGGGCGGCGTTGACCCGTGACGCCCAATTCACCGCGTGCGGGCCGGATTCGATGGGCTTGATGAGACAGCAGTCGTTCGCAACGGCCAGTTCATCGAGTAGCTGGTCCGCGTAGTTCGCAAGGGCCTTCGGCACGGCTCGGGGGCGCGGCGGTGCCGCTTTTCGGGTGGGGCGCTCCGGCGGTCGGGTGCTCTGCTCCACGGGGCGGATGCCGCGTTCGATGAGATGCTGCCGCCCCTTCTCGGTGAGGTGGACGCTCCAATGCCCGCGGCGTTTGTTGACTTTGATGAGCCCTCGGTTCTGCAGGGCCTGTCCGCTGGTCTTGTACGTGCTGTCTGGCCAGACTCCGTCGGGACACCCCTGGCCCACCCAGCCGAGCACGGCCTGCTGCCGCTTGTTGAGGGCCTGTTCCATGTAGCCTCCCGCCGTTCCCTGGGTGCCCTGCCCCCGGAGACGATGCCCGCTGCCCTTGCGGGAATTCTGGGCTGTTGAAAGGACTCCTCGATCGGGTGAGAGATATAGAGGGCGTGTTTACGGCGAGAGTAGTTATTCCTGGTATTGATGCGAAACGGCTTGGGTTCAGAGTCGTCGATAGGGATCTGGCTGAACTGGCTTGGGGTGCGGGTGGACGTCCAGGAGGGGCAGTGGGCCGACATCGTGGTGCACGCAGCTGAGCCCGAGATCGGGCGTACGTGGACGTTGTCGACGGTCGCCGCGGTGCGCGTCTGAATCAGATCACCGTGGACGGAGCCGTCTTGCCGAGGTAGATCTTGAACGCCTCGCGGATCTGGCCACGTGTGTAGCCGGCGGTGTTGACGTTGGCTGGTACGACCTCCCGCTCGTATCCGCGCTTGCGGGCGGACACGTACTTGACCACGCTCGATGCTCCCGTGTTGGAGACGAACAGGTTGCGGGCGGTCCGCAGGTCGGTGTGCAACCCCTCGAAATTACGCGCGTGGCCGATGCCGACCCGGCTGGCGGTGTAGTACTTGCACTCGATGGCCAGCAGGCACTTATTGCCTCGCGGCGCCATCCGGATCTGCCGTGAGAGTGCAGCTTCGTCGGCCGGCAGGATCAGGACATCGCACTCGTGCACTCGCGGTGATCGAACTCGGCCTCGACAGCCCTGAGCCGGAAGCCTGACAGCAGGCCCGGCTCAGGGCGCCTCAGCCGGCCAGGGCCGTGGGTCGTGGTCGATCAGCTTCAGCAGGCTCAAAAGCTGCTTGGTCTCCGTCAGTGCCGCGGCTTTCGTCTCCGGGGCGTCTATGTCCCAGTGAGCCAGCTCATTCAGGTACTCCTTGACGGCGGTGATGTGGCGCACGAGTGGGAGCGTCGGCCGCTCGCAGGTAGGGGTGCGCTCAAGGGGAAGCGGATTCGGCCAGGCTCCCGGAACGCTGCACGTGGTGAGCGGGCCCGGGCTGCTATGCAGCCTCGTCGAGCATGGCGGACTGGACCGACTCGCTTTCGACGCCGATGACTTCGACGGTCACGCCGCGAGCGGCGAGGGCCTTCGCGGTCTGGGCCAGGGTGATGGCGGAGAACGGGAAGAGGGAGTCCGGCGTGAGCTTGGCTCCGTCCTTCAGAAGAATCGCGAAGACGACGCGGCGCGGGGTGAAGTCCTCGGGGATGCTGCGGGCCGGATCGCTGTTGACGTGTACGGACCGGGCGAACTCCGAGCGTACGGCCGCGTTCTCGAAGAGGAGCTCAACGGAGACGCGCGCCTGGCTGAACAGGTGACTCAGCGGGCTAGAGGAGTGCGCGGGCTTCACGAGGACAAGAGTGTCGTCCTCGGTGAACAGGTCGCAGATCTCGACGGAGTTGCTTGCCCGAAAGGGGTTGTGGACATTCTTCTTGTCCAGGCAGACCCAGCCGCGACGGGCCTGGGCGGCCAGCTTGTTGTAGTCGCCTTCGTCTACGGGACGCATCACGCGCATACCCTTCTTGTTGAGCTTCTCGACGAGCGGCCAGCGGGGGAGATCGACGGAGGGCGCGTCGGGGAACAAGGGAGCCACGGTCTCGTTGACGTTGCGCAGGTAGCCCGCCCCGAGCTCGTACCACTCACCGTCGAGCAGACAGAACGTGCGGGAGCTGAGGGAGAAGGTGGCCTCGATCCACTTCATGGCGGTTTCCTTGGACAGGGCTTCCAGGGAGGCGGTGCGCGGGGCGAGCGCGGTCCGTGCGGAGAGCGTGTCACGAAACAGTTCGACGGTGCCCTGCCGGAGCGCCGTGACGCGGGCGCCTGCCTTGATCACACGGGCCCGCTCCAGGACGTAGTCGAGACTGAACTCGTCCCGGAGGTGGGGCGGGCAGGACCCGATCTTGATGGTGCAGGCGGTGGACCGGGGCAGGTCGGTGCTCTGGGAGAAGGGGACGGCGGTGATGATCCGGCCGTCTGCGGGACGGCCGAGCGTGGCGTCCAGTTCCGCGTCGAGCGCGTCGATGAGGGAAGGGTCCTTGACCACGGTGATGTGCTCGACGAAGGCCAGGTCGGGGTGGGGAACGACGTGCTCGCAGATCGCGGCGATGGCGCGGATGTCCTTGATCAGTGTGGCGGGGGTGGTGCCGAGTTTGATACGGAGACCGATGCCGCCCTCCGCGGTCATGGCCCCGTTCCTGGTGCCGCTCCCCGCGGTGAGGTCGACTTCGTCGAGGTAGCCGCCGAGGTGGCGGATGATCCGCCCGTGGTCCCGGAGTCCGAGTGCCGGTACGGAGGCGCCGGCAGGGATCAGGGAACTGTCGATGCGGGCCTGGCCGAGGACGCTGGCGGTGAAGTCCCGCACCTGACGCGGGTTGATGGCGCGGATACCGAAGGACAGACCGAAGTGCGCGTCCTTGAGCTGGACGGGGAGAAGCCGGTAGCCCTGGTCGAAGCCGATCGCGTACACCACGTCGTCGACGGCGAGCACGAGCAGTGCGCCGGTGCGCTGCTCGCTCTGCAGCAGGTCCGATTCGCCGACGAGCCGGAGGACGTCCTTGCCCCAGGCGGCTTCCTCCTTCGCTACGGCGAAGGACACCGCGAGTGCGGGAACTCCCATGTGATCGCTGACGTCGCGCACGACCGCGTCCAGGGTGTCGAGGGCGTCGACGTCGAGGGCTTCGAGCATCGACTCAGGGGTCGCCTTGACGTCGGTCAGGCGGTACAGGGTGCGCTTCGACGCGGTGCTGGACACAGAGGTCTCCTGGGGCGAGGTTGCGGTGCGGTTCGGTAACACGAGCGGCCTTACGGGACGGGTGGTGTCGAGGCGGACAAGGGCGAGTGCCGTGCAAGGGAGCAGAGGTGCGGCGATGAGGGCGCCGGTGCGATCAGACTCGTATGGGGCCGGCGTCCCAGCGGGTGGTGCCGGGGTGATGGTGACGAAGGTGCCAGAAGATCAGAGGTGAAATTGTTCGAGAACCTGATAACCCTGGTTATCAACCACTGGCGCAGATGAGAGCTCGGGCGGCTGTAGCGTGTGAGGTGCACTGGGAGAAACGTTCTCGACCGAGAGCACGCGGCAGTCGTCACGAAGGGAGCGGAACCGCATGGCCGACACACGTGAAGCAACCGCTCCCATCCTGCCGGAGGAGACCTCCTGGCGGATCAGTTACGCCGAAATTGCGAACTTGGCCCAAGTTCAACGGCCCGTCGTCACCACCTGGGTGCGCCGGCACGCGGACTTCCCTGAGCCCGTCGCATACGAGGGAGCCAGCCCGCTCTTCGACGGCGGCGAAGTCGCCGAATGGCTGCTGTCCACCGGCCGCGGCAACGCTGACGCCGACCAGATCCAGGCGGAGCTGGTGCTGCACACCCTGTCCGCCTGGCGGCGCGCGATCCCTGCCCGCACGCTGGTCGACACGGTGACCGCGCTGCTCTGCCTGCGCCAGCTCCTCGACGAACCGCTCTCCGAGCTGCCGTGGCGCACGATCCTGGAGCGCGCCTCGGAGACCGACTTCGAGGACACCTACCTCCACAAAGAACTGCGCGACCTGCCGGACGCCGAACGTCAGGGCCCCCTGCTCGCTGTACTCGCCGACCACCTCACCGAGGCCGCCTACACCCCGGCCGACGCGCTCGAACGGGTCATGGACGCGCGCCGCCGCCTGGGCTGCGACGACCTCGCCGCCGACGAACCGATTCCGCTGGTGAGTCGGGCGATGGCCCACCTGTCCGGCATCGCGCGTCTGAACGAGCGCGAGCAAGGGGCGACGGCCGCCGTCCTGTATCCCAGGAGCGGAGATCTGCTGGTCGCCCTGCGCGAAGCAGTGTCCGACGCCGAGGGCATGCCCTTCTTCCTCTCCGCGGACCCGATGCCGGACCTAGCCCGGCTCGCCCGCCGCCGCCTCATGGCCCAAGGCGTCCAGGAGTACGAGATGGACCTCGTGGACGGCGAGGAACTGGCCACGGACGACTGGGGAGACCCGCACGTCGTCGTCTGTGCCCTCCCCTACGAGGCGGCCGAGACCCGCAGCTCGCTCGCCGTCCTGCAGAACCTGCAGGACCTCACCGACCTCCTCGCCGAGGACTGCACGGCCATCGTCCTGGGCCCCGCCGATGCGCTCGTCCGCCCCCTGCCCGCACGCGGGGAAGCAGACCGCCTGCGCCGGGGCTTCCTGGAACAGCACCTCCTAAAGGCCGCGATCAGTCTCCCCGAAGGCGTGCTCCCTTTCCGCCCGGCCCACCGCACCGCGGTCTGGGTCCTGCACCGCACCCCCGAAGCACAGCGCACCGGCCAGATCCTCCTCGCCGACCTCTCCTCACGCACCCTTACCGCGCAGGCCCTGGACACGCTGGCCGAGGACATCGACATCTTCCGTGACGCCGGCTGGCGGTCGGACGGCCGTCACGAACCGCGCAACGCCGTCATCGTCCCGGCCACCACCCTGACCGGCGCACCGGGCACTGCGTTCACCCCGCAGCACCGCTCGCACGCCGACCGCTACACCCGCACCGTCGTCGAACGCCCCGCCCGCATCTCCGAAACCGAACTCCGGCTCCAGCAGCTGATCGACGCCACCCGCAGCGCACTCGACCACGCACCCACGATCCGCAGCAACGCCGTCCTGCGCCCCGATGACCGGCCGGTCCGCCGCACCACCGTGGCCCGCCTACTCAAGGACCGTCGCCTTCGGCGCCTGCCCGGCCACCGCATCGCCGACGAACACCTCACCACCGGCGGCGCAGGTCACTACACCGTCCTCACCCCGGCCGAGATCACCGGCAGCGCGCCGGTCGGCAGCCACCGCATCGACCGCGCCGTACTCCTCACCGCTTACGAGCACGCCTACTTCACCGAACCCGGCGACATCGTCGTCACCGCCACCCCGAGCTTCGGCGCGTACGTCGACGACGAGGGCCTGTCCGTGGTCGCCTTCCCCGCCCGCGTCCTGCGCGTACGAGCCGATGCTGAGCATCCCGTACGGCCCCGTGTCCTGGCAGCGCTCCTGCGCTCGGCGGCGGCCGAACACCGGCGGGTGAGTGGCGCGGTCCGCTCCGCCCGCCGCATAGAGGACCTCCTCATCCCCGACCTCCCCGGCGACGAGGCCGAGCGGTACGACGCGCTCCTGGCCGACATCGCCCGCCGTACGGCCCTGCTGCGCCAGCACGCGGCGGCCCTCGACGACCTGACTTCCCTGACCGCCGCCGGCCTCGTCGACGGCACGCTGACCCTCACCGAACCCCCTCTCGTCTGATCTCTCGTCCGACTCTTGAAGGAGACCCGAGCGCCCATGCCTCCCCGGAAGAAGAAGCCCGCCGACCAGGCGGAGTTGTTCACCGCCTCCACGCCCAAGGAGATCCAGGCCATCCTCTGGAAGGCCGCAGACAAGCTGCGCGGCTCCATGGACGCCAACCAGTACAAGGAATTCGTCCTCGGACTGATCTTCCTCAAGTACGTCTCCGACGCCTTCGAGGAGCGCCGCGAGCAGCTCGCCAAGGAGCTCGCGGAGGAAGGCATCGCCGAGGACCGGCTGGAGGAGTTCCTGGAGGACCAGGACGAGTACACCGGGCACCACGTCTTCTGGGTCCCCGAGAGCGCCCGCTGGTCCTCGATCTCCGCCAACGCCAAGAGCGGCAACGTCGGCGAGGTCCTCGACCAGGCGATGGACGCCATCATGAAGGCCAACCCGTCGCTGACCGGCGTCCTCCCCAAGATCTTCAACAAGGACAACGTCGACAAGAAGCGCCTGGCCGAACTCGTCGACCTCATCACCGACGCACGCTTCGGCGGCAGCGACGACAAGCCCGCCCAGGACGTCCTCGGCGAGGTCTACGAGTACTTCCTCGGCAACTTCGCCCGCGCGGAAGGCAAGCGGGGCGGTGAGTTCTACACCCCGAGCAGCGTCGTCCGCCTCCTGGTGGAGGTCCTGGAACCGTACGAGGGCCGGGTGTACGACCCGGCCTGCGGATCGGGAGGGATGTTCGTCCAGGCTGCCAAGTTCATCGAGGCCCACCGCGGCCGCAGCCATAAATCCGATATCTCCGTCTATGGCCAGGAACTCAACGAACGCACCTGGCGCCTGGCCAAGATGAACCTCGCCATCCACGGCATCGACGGCAACCTCGCCGCCCGCTGGGGCGACACCTTCTCCGACGACAAGCACCCGGACCTCAAGGCCGACTACGTCATGGCCAACCCGCCCTTCAACATCAAGGACTGGGCGCGGAACGAGTCGGATGCGCGATGGAAGTACGGCGTCCCGCCGAGGGGTAACGCCAACTACGCCTGGCTCCAGCACATGATCAGCAAGCTGGGGGAGCGGGGGACGGCCGGCGTCGTCCTCGCCAACGGCTCGATGAGCAGCCAGCAGAGCGGCGAGGGCGAGATCCGGCAGGCCCTGGTGGACGGGGACATGGTGGCGTGCATGGTCGCGCTGCCGGCGCAGCTGTTCCGGACGACTGCCATTCCGGCTTGTCTCTGGTTCCTGGCAAAGGACAAGTCGCCGGGGGGTGTGAAGGGGCAGAAGGCTGCGGCTGCGGATCGCCGGGGCGAGATCCTGTTCATCGATGCCCGGGACATGGGCGAGATGGTCGACCGCACTGAGCGGGTCCTGACAGAGGCCGACCTCGCGAAGATCGCGGGGACTTACCACGCGTGGCGGGGGACGGCGAGCGCGAAGGACGCGGGGGCCTCGTACGCGGACGTGCCGGGGTTCTGCGCGAGCGCGGACCTGAAGACGATTCAGGATCACGGGTACGTGCTGACGCCGGGGCGGTACGTCGGAGCGGCCGAGGCGGAGGAAGAGGACGCCGAGGCGGTCTCGGAGAAGATCGCACGGTTGACGGGGGAGCTGTACGAGCTGTTCGACAAGTCGGACGAGCTGGCGAAGTCGGTGCGCGAGCAGCTGGAGAAGATCGATGTCTAATTGGTCAAGTATCCGATTTGATCAGCTTTCCTCGGCAGACCGTTGGGCTTTCTCGATTGGGCCGTTTGGTTCGAAAGTGACGACATCCGACTATCAGGAGAGTGGCGTCCCGTTCATTCGAGGTGTGAATCTGGCCAGAGGAGTATTTGTTGACTCCGACTTCGTCTTCATCTCGGACGAAAAAGCTGATGAGATTGAGTCCGCCGTTGTTGCATCGGGGGATCTTATTTTCACGAGAAAGGGGACTGTTGGTCAAGTCTCGATGATCCCGAGGGAGCCGCTTTATGACCGGTATGTGATCTCGGGAAGTCAAGTGAAGGCGCGTGTCGATGAAAGTAAAGCCGTGCCGGAGTTTCTCTACTACTGGTTCGTGTCACCTGCAGGGCGTCGCAGCATTCTAGAGCATGCCGTTACTACCGGCGTGCCGAGTTTGGCAAATTCTCTGGCGAGCATTCGAGGTTTGATGGTCCCCTGCCCGCCCCTTGCAGAGCAGCGCTCGGTTGCGGCATTTCTCGGGGCGCTGGACGACAAGATCGCTGTCAATGAGCGCATTGCGACCACGGCGCGCGGATTGGGAATGGCCCTTTTCGTTCAGGCAATCCAAGGCGATGGGGCGGTGGATGTCGAGGTCGATTCGGTGGTAAATGCTCTGATGCGTGGCGTCGCTCCGAAGTATTCGGACGCCCCTGATGAGCTTATCGTCCTGAATCAGAAATGCATTCGGGATGGGCGGGTGAACTTGTCTCCGGCGCGTAGGACGCTGGGTGAGAAGGTGAAGCCCCCGAAGCTGCTGAACCGAAACGACGTTCTGGTGAACTCGACTGGAGTTGGAACCCTCGGGAGGGTGGCTCGCTGGACTTCCGATAGTAAAGCGACGGTTGACTCGCATGTGACTATCGTGCGATTCGACGCTCAGCAGGTCGACCCTGTCTGCGCAGGGTTCGCGATGTTGAGAGCTCAGCCGGATATCGAGGCTATGGGCGAAGGTAGTACGGGCCAGACGGAACTCCGACGGGCCCAGGTAGGGGGCCTAGAGATCACCTTGCCCAGCACTTCGCGGCAGCGCGAACTCCGAGTCAAGCTTGACTCACTTGAAGACCGTGCCGACCAGGCGCTGATTGAGTCCGTTGCCCTCGCCGCCCTCCGCGACACCCTCCTCCCCCAACTCATGTCCGGCCGCCTCCGCGTCAAGGACGCCGAGAAGATTGTCGAGGACCACGCATGACCACGCACGGGAACGACAACGGCAGCAGCGAGACCCCCAACACCCCCAACACCCCCAACACCCCCGGCACCCCCACCCCCGACAACTTCCGCCCCCTCGAACTCGACTGGGAGCTCCTCGCCCTTGAAGAGCTCCTGGAGCTCGACTGGCCGAAGGCCGATGGCAATGAGCTCGCGCCCGGATCCGGTCACCGCCGTTCCTGGGACGACCTGATCCTCTACTCCGATCTTCACGAGGCCATCGAGAGGCTCAACCCCAACCTCCCCCCAGAGGCCGTCCGTGAGGCCCTCGCGACCGCCGCGACCCCTACCTCCCAGGACACGTACGAGGAGAACCGGACCGCGCACGGCTACCTGACCGACGGCGTCCACTCCGTCACGTACACCGACGCGCTCGGCGCCGAGCACACACCGACCGTCCGGATCGTCGACCTGGAGAACGCGGACGCGAACACGTACCGCGCCGTCCGCCAGGTGACCGTGATCAACGGCGAACGCAACCGCCGCTTCGACCTCGTCCTGTACGTCAACGGTCTCCCGCTCGCCGTCATCGAGCTCAAGCGCGCCGGCGACCCGAACGCCACCCTCGCCGCCGCGCACACCCAGATCCGGCATTACGTCGAGGAGTTCCCGACCGCCTTCCGCTGCAACGCGGTCGTGCTGCTCTCCGACGGGATCACCGCCAAGTACGGCACCCCGTTCACCCCGTACGAGCACTTCGCCCCGTGGAACACCGACGAGTTCGGCGCCCGAGTGGACACCGTGGACGCTGCCGCCGTCCACGCCGACGTCGACATCCCGACCGGCCAGGACCTCGCCCTGCACGGCCTGTTCACCCAGCCCCGTTTCCTCGCCCTCGTCCGGTCCTTCATCAACTTCGTGCCCGCCAAGCGCATGAAGCGGATCGCGAAGCCCCACCAGTACTTCGCGGTCACCCGCGCCGCCGACGCCGTACGCCGCGCCGCCGCGACCGACGGCAAGGCCGGCGTGGTCTGGCACACCCAGGGCTCGGGCAAGTCCGAGGAGATGGTGTTGACCACCAACCTCGTCATGCGTGACCCCGCCCTGCACAACCCCACGGTCGTGGTCGTCACCGACCGCACCGACCTCGACGACCAGCTCTTCGAAACGTTCAAGGAGAGTGAGGTCCTCCCGGAACAGCCCCACCAGTTCCTCAACCGCTCCGAACTCCGTGAAGAACTCGCCGCCAAGCGCACTGGCGGCATCCTCTTCACCACTCTGCAGAAGTTCGGCCGCACCAAACTGGAGAAGGAATCCGGGACCGACCACCCCCTCCTCTCCGAGCGGCGCAACATCGTCGTCGTGGTCGACGAGGCCCACCGCAGCCACTACGACCACCTCGACGGCTACGCCCGTCACCTGCGCGACGCCCTCCCGCACGCCACGCTGCTCGCCTTCACCGGCACCCCGATCTCCGAGGCCGACCGCAACACCCGCGAGGTCTTCGGCGACTACATCGACACTTACGACCTCAAGCGGGCCGCTGACGACGGCGCGACCGTGAAGGTCTACCACGAGAGCCGCGTCGTCCGGCTCGTCCTCGACCACGACGTTGACCCCACCACCATCGACACCGAGGCCGACCGCATCACCGACGGTCTGGACGACACCGAGCGCACCCGCGTGGAGCAGGCCGTCGCCACCATGAACGCCATGTACGGCGCCCCGGCCCGGATACGCGACCTGACCCAGGACCTGGTCGAACACTGGGAAGCGCGCCGTGCGGCGATGCTGCCGTTCGTCGCGGATGCCGACGACGCACCCGGCGGAGCCCCCGGCAAGGCGATGCTCGTCTGCGCCACCCGTGAGATCTGCGTCCTCGTCTACGACGCCTTGAAGATCCTGCGCCCCGACTGGCACACGGACGACCCGACCACCGGCGCCATGAAGATCGTCTATTCCTCGGACTCCCGCAAGGACTCCAAGGAACTGCGCGCCCACGCCCTGCGCGACTCCCAGCGCAAGGCCGTCATCAACCGTGCCAAGGACCCCGAGGACGAACTCCAGCTCCTCATTGTCAACAACATGCTCCTGACTGGTTTCGACGCGCCGGCCATCCACACCATGTACCTGGACCGGCCGCTGCGCGGCGCCGGCCTGATGCAGGCCCTCGCCCGCGTCAACCGCCGCTTCCGCAAGAAGGAGGACGGCCTCCTCGTCGGTTACGCGCCGCTCACCGAAAATCTCCAGAAGGCCATCGCTGAGTACTCTGCCGACGACCAAGCGGACCAGACCCTCGGCCAGGACATCGAACGCGCCCTAGACGAACTGCGCAATGAGTACGACATCCTTGATCAGATGCTCCTCGGCTGGAACTGGCGCGAACGCCTCTCCCGCCCCGACCCGAAGGCATTCATCAAGGCGGCCTACACCACGGCCGAGTACCTCCGAAGCCCCGCCACCCCGGGCAACAACCCCGACCAGCTCGACGACCCGAACCAGACCCTCAGTCGCCGCTTCCGCGAACACGGCTACCGCCTGGAACGCTTCTTCGCCTTGGCCGGCTCCTCCGCCGACATCTCCTCCCGGTTCGGCGACCAGCCGTACTGGAAGCGCGACATCCAGTTCCTCGTCGAGGTCCGTACGTACATGGCGAAGCTCGACGCCATGGACCGCGAGGCCCAAGGCCTGCCCGTCGCCCGTGACGTCGCTCTCTACCTCTCCCAGCT
This sequence comes from Streptomyces argenteolus, assembly GCF_042902585.1. GTDB lineage: Bacteria > Actinomycetota > Actinomycetes > Streptomycetales > Streptomycetaceae > Streptomyces > Streptomyces argenteolus. Next base: position 733,582 of record NZ_JBIBEG010000001.1, on the reverse strand, counting down.
CACCTCTGCCGTCGTGGAGACCGGCGGCGTCACCGACCTTTTCTCCGAGGCCGGACTGGACAAGGCCGACCTCACGCACCTCAACGACGCCCTCGTCGGCCGCCTGCAGAACAGCGAAACCCCGCACCTGGCTGCCGAAGCCCTGCGCCGTCTCGTCGAGCAGAAGATGCGCGAGCAGACCCGGCACAACATCGTCCGCCAGACCGCGTTCTCGGAGCGCCTCCAGAACCTGATGACCCGCTACATGCGCCAGCAGCTCACCAGCGCCGAGATCATCGCCCAGCTGGTGGAACTGGCCAAGACGGTTGCGGAGGACGCGCGGCGAGGTGAGAAGTTCACCCCGCCGCTGGGCGACGACGAACTCGCCTTCTACGACGCGGTCGCCGACCTCGGCAGCGCCCGCGACCTCATGGGCGACGAGATCCTCTCCGGCATCGCCCGGGACCTCGTGGTCCAGGTCCGCAAGAACCTCAAGAAGGACTGGATCGCCCGCGAACCGGTCCGGGCTAGGCTCCGCGCCACCATCAGGCGCCTCCTGGCCCGCCACGGCTACCCGCCGGAGCAGTCCAAGGAAGCGATCGATCTGGTGATCCGTCAGATGGAACACTTTGCCGACAAGTGGTCCCAGGACGGCTCGGCCGCCGACGCATAGCCCTCGCTCATCTTGCTTCTGGCCCCGGCAAGCGTCTGCTTGCCGGGGCGGTCGTCTGCCCGACCGGATGTCCTTCGTGGGGTCGGCAGGGGCTGCGCCCGATCGCCTTATGGAAAAAGCAAATTCCCGTGCTGCGAGACGTGAGGTGCGTCAGGCCACTACTTTCAAGTCCGCGGAACGAACCGCAGAACTGCTAACTGCTGGTGGAACCGAGGGAGTCGTGGCATGTCGCAGCGAGCGCTGCTGTTGGTGGTGGTCGTCCTGACGTCCGTGGTGGTGGGGCTCGTGGCCGGCATCCTCGATTTCGTGGGCGCGGGAGAGGTCGTCACGGCCATCCAGAACGGTGGTGCCGCCTGCGGAGCCGCTGTTCTCATCGGGCTGGCGGTCGTCTCCTGGCTGAGGTCGTCGTGACCCAGGAGGAATGGGCGAACGAAGAGAGGCGGCTGAAGTACCGGCGAGTGCTGCGGGCCGTCGAGAAGCTACGCAGCGTCGCCGATGCTGCGACGACGTACCGGTTTGCCTTTCAAGTGGTCTACCTTCACTGCTGGTCCCGCCATGGATCACTGGCGGAGGTGGACTGGTTGTGGGGGCCGGGTTCGGGGTCAGCCGGGGCCAGGCTCGGCGCAGTGTGGCCGCGTACGCCCGTTGCTCGCGCCCACAGTCTTCCTGCGTATCGCGACGAAGGTGTGAGCCGTCCCTTCGAGCTCATCGACCCGGCCCTCCGTGAGCTGATCGCGGAGGTGCGGCAGCTGGATCCGGACCCGAGGCTCCTTGACGTGCTCCTCGACACGTACTCGACACGCTATGCGCGTGGCGATGACTACTTCACGTCAAACGACCTGGCGTACCTCTTCGCGGGGCTGGCCGCTCCCCGAGGAGGCGAGATTGTTCGGGACCCGGTGTGCGGCAGCGGGCGACTGCTGCGCGCCGCCGCACACCGGGCTCGGGCACAGGGGGGTGAAGTGCGCTTGTCCGGTGCGGATATCAACCGGACGGCGCGTTATGCCGCAGCCGTCAACCTCGCCCTGCACGGATTCCTTGCCGACCTCGGCAAGGAAGGAGCTGACACCCTCAGGGCCGGCACTTCGCCGATACCGGCCGACGTGATCGTCGCCAACCCTCCTGTGAACCAGCGGGACTGGGGGCACGGTGAACTGAAGGACGACTGGCGGTGGACCCTGGGGGTGCCACGTCCGGGTAACGCGAACTTCGCCTGGGTCCAGCACATCCTTGCCGATCTCACGCCACAAGGACGGGCCGTCGTTCTGCTGTCTTCCGGCGCGGCGCACAGCAGCAACAGTACCGACGGACTGATCCGCCGTGGGCTGCTGGAGAACGGTCTGGTCGTGGGCGTCGTGGCCTTGCCGACGTGGCTCTTTCCGCATGCCAGCGCGAGCACGGCGCTGTGGCTGCTGGCCAAAGGGGAGCGGCCGCACTCCGATCAGGTCTTGTTCGCGGATGCAGGGAAACTGCCAGCAGCGAAGGAGGGGCAGCGGCGCCACTTCGCAAAGGACTCGGCCGAACGCCTGCTGCAGATCTTCGGCGAATGGCAGGGACTTCGAAGCCGTGAGGGCGAGGGGGACCCTGAATCCGTCCCATGGTGCCGTGCGGCGAGGTACGAGGAAATCGCTGAGGCCGGCTTCGATCTGACCCCCGCACGCTACGTACGGAACGGGGGCACCGCGCAGTTGCATTCAAGTGACGGAGACCGGAACCGGAAGGCCGAGCTGTATGAGTGCATGGATCGTAGCGCCGCAGCCAGGAACCGAGTCCGTGATGCCCTGGAGAGCAGGCATGACTACAGAATCGGATGATGTCCCCACTCCGTGGCCCGTCGTTGAGTTGCGTGAGTTCCCTGGGGTCGAGTACGCCGCCTACGGAATTGCGCGACAGCAGAAGGCATCCGGCGGAATCCCGATGATCCGCGCCACAGAGATCGTCGAGGGAGGTGTGCACGTCCAGGAGTTCACATTTGTGCCTCCCGATGTGGCCAGACGCCACCCACGCAGCACGCTGAGGTCTGGGGACCTCCTTGTCGTGCTCGTGGGGCGTGTGGGGGAGGCAGCAGTTGCAGGGGAGGAGCACGCAGGATGGAATGTCGCCAGGTCGCTCGCGGTTGTCCGCTGGACACCAGAGGGCCGCGCCCAACAATGGGATCTGTGGCTTCGATGGTGGCTGAAGACCTCGCAGAGCCAGAGCTATCTCACGCTGTCCTCGTCGAACGCCGAGCACATGACCTTGCCTCTGCGAGCACTCAACCGACTTCCCGTGCCAGTGCCTCCAGCGCCGGTGCGGGAGAGGCTGCTTTCGCTGATCTCGCTTGCTGAGCGCAAGAATGCGTTGAACACCCGGATTGTGTCTTGCGCGACGGAAATAGCGGATGCGCATTTCATGGAGGCGCTGCAGACGTGCGGGCAAGGTCCCGCTACCGAGCGTGCAGTGGGCGAAGTGTGTCGGGTTACGGCTGGTGCGGCACAGTCTCTGCCAGACAGCGAGCAGTCGGCTATGCCGTGGGTGTCTCCCCGCGAAGTACTGAACTGCAAGACAGTACATCTGGGTGCAGTGACTTCACGCACCGTGGCGCAAGCGGAGGTTGTATGCCCGTCCGGCAGCCTCTTGATCGCGCCGCGTCCCGGGGAGGTGCGGACCGTGCTCACTACTACCCCGGTAGTGCCAGGTCGGCGGACGCTCGCGATTTACACGGAGTCCGAGGTCGATCGGATGTGGTTGTTGCACTCGCTGCGTTACCGGAGGCGGGAGTTAACGGTCGTTACGCAGGGTGAGCAGGCCCGCGCGATGAGGCGCAAGGACTTTTCCCGCTACAAGATCCCCTGGCCGACCGATGCGGTGAGGCGGGACTTCGCCAGGCGTGCTGCTGCCCTGCACGACCTCGCCTACGCCTCCGCCAGGGAGCGACACGTGATGGAGGAGCTGGTGGTGCACGAGCTGGAGAAGGGGGGCCTGGCGCGTCGCACTTCGGCCAGCTGAATGCCGAGCTGATCCACGTTGCCCCTCTCTGGAGCACGGAATCCAACGCTTTGAACGAACGGCGTAGTACCGCGCGCACCGTTTCTCCGCTGGCGGTCCGAGGGAGCCCTGACCAGCCATGTTTGGGGCGCCCCCGGCAGGACTCGAACCTGCGGCCAAGCGCTTAGAAGGCGCCTGCTCCATCCGCTGGGCTATGCAGGCTGACCTGCGGAAGTTTTTGACTATACCCCACCAAACCAGGGGCATACGGGATCTGTGGACGCTCGCGCCGGCCCCTAGGTCTGGACGTACATTCTGGGCGGCGGCCAGGCGGCGGAGCTGGCCGCCGGCGCCCGGGAAGACCGCGAGTGAGTGTGAGCGCTGTGCTGTTCTGCGAGGTTCGGCGCGGTGGCACGAGCCTGATACGGCGTGCGTAGAAGTTCCGCAGACTTCAGGCATGTGTGGGCGCTGCCGGGTAGCGTTGGCGATCTTCGGCCTTCTTGCACTTCGTCGCGCATCCCGTGCTGGGATGGTGCTGGGATGCGCCCGCATTTCCGCAGTTCACAGCCTTGTGGTGGAGTTCCGCTTCAACGTCTCATACGTTCGGCGAAAGGCCGTCTGACCTGCGGCGGAGCGGGTCGGGCGGCCTTTGCGGTCCGCACGGAGTCCGCAGCGTGCTGGATGGGCCCGGCACGCGGGGGGCGGTTACGCCGTTTCGCTGACCTGTGGCTGGGCCTCGGCGGACCGGCCCGCGTACGCCTTGCCGACGGCGGCCCGGGTCCGCCCCACGGAGTCGGGCCACAGGTGGGTGTAGAAGTTCAGCGTCATGGCCGCGTTGGTGCCGCAGATGCCGCCACAACGTCGATGATCCAGCAGAATGCGCATGTCGGAAGACACCTGGACTTTGAGGTCTGACCCCTTCCGACCTGCACTGTCCGGGACGATAAAGAGCAGCTGCCCTGCAGTGGTGTGCTGCCAAGAGGAGCCTCGAAGAGCTGACCGACTACCGGATCAGCTTCCGTCCTCGTCTCGTGGGCGGGATTCGGCGCGACGGTGAGGACTGTGCGAGGGGTCCCAGAGGTGCGAAGATCGCATGTCGTCCTCGCCCCTCTCCCACCAGTTGCTGTTCCTTTCGTTCGCGCTGTTCTCCGCCCCCCAGGACGTGAACGTATCCCCGCCCGTGCCGGTATCCGGGTCTGTGGCCATGTCGGTGAAGAACGGGCCCTCAGAGGTTGGAGAGTGGGGCGGCGGCCAGGGCGTAGTGGTGTCCTCCTCGTTCGATGTGTCGTCTTCTGGCCTTTCGTCGGGGGCCATGCCAAAGGCCAGTCCGATCTCGTCGGCGGCCTCGTCAAGCCCCTCCGCCTTGAGAAACCGCATCACACGGTGTACGAGCACTGCGTACCCGTCCATGTCCGGCTTGAGGCCCGCAGCCGTCAGCAGCAGGCGCAGCCGATCCGAGACCCCCACTTCCTCCTCGCGGTCGAACAAGTCCCCTGCAAGGCCACCCTCCTCCCAGGACGGTCCCCCGACGGTCGCCTCGCTCCGCGCGCCCACGGGTGGAACGAGCAGATGGCGGAAGACATCGGGCACCTCCTCGTCGTTTGCGGCCGCCGCGATCTGGGCGAGCGGGCCGATCATGTGGACCGCCTTCTCGATTTCGTTCTCGTGGCGGGCGAGCCACCACACCACCGCGCTGCCTGCACTCTTGAGTACATCGCCGCCGAGGTAACGTCGCTTGTTGCGCTCGTGCTCGCGCTCGTATTCCCAGATCTCCTCGTCCTTGCGGAGATCGTTCAGCTTCCGAAGACGCTCACGGTCGGCGGGAGCGAGGGTCAGCGTCACATCCGTCGCCAAAGCCTTCACCCGATTGTTCCGGTCCGGGAGCGGAACGCCCAACTCCCCGTCCAGGAGATACTGCGCGAAGCTGGCCCGGCCGGGTTCCTCGTGGCGGACGACCTCCCGGGCCCGGCTGACGACCGAGGAGGCGGCGAGAGCCGGGGAGGCGTCGTCCGACCAGCCGGCGTGGTCGGGAACCGGCTTCCACCAGACAGTGGCGGAGAAGAGGAAGTCGTAGCCGTCCGTCCCGCTCGGCAACACCGCGTCGATCACCCGTGTCTCCCGGTACGGCTGCTCCGCCGGCCTTGCGGGCGCCTCGGGTTCCCTGGGCTCGGAGGGGGCAGCCGATGCCGGGCCATCGCTGAGGACCGTCATCAGGAGCAGCAGGGAGCCCGAGGCCGTGACCATGGACATGAACCCCCATAGCCACACCGACCAGTGCACAAGGTTTCCGAGCGCAGCCGGTGCGAGGCCGCAGAGAGCGACGAACAACAAGCGGGGAAGTCGGGGTCTCATTGTGGCTCTTCCGTAATCCGTGGTCCGGCGTCCGCACGCTCCGTGCGGCCGTACTGCACGTGGTCGATGTACTGCCAGAAAAGGGCGGCGACCGCTGCTCGGGACGGGTGGCGAGCGGACCCAGCCCAGCCGCAGGTGATGGTGTAGAGGCGGTGGAGGGCGACCGCGCGGCCACGGGTTGCCCCAACCATCAGGTCCAGCGCCATCCTCCGTGTGCTGTCGCCTGCCACTGCGTTCAGCCAGCTGCTCACCAGCGGATTCCAGAGTTCCGTCGGCGGCTGGGAGAACACCGCCCCCCAGCCCAGGAACAGGTCCGGCCACGGCGGCGGGTCCGGCGCCCGGTCGCTCCTCAACAGGTGTGTGAGCAGTTGGAGATGAGGCTCTGGCCCGTGCTGCCCCCGACGCGCCCGGTCCCGCAGGCGGTCGATCAGTAGTCGGTACAGTCGACGGTCGCGGCTGGCGAGGTCGAGAAGCGCCAGCTGGGCCTCGCGCGCTGCCTCCCCTTTCCGAACGGCAAGGTAGTGGAGCCTGACCACCGCCTGATCGGGGTGCGTGGCGCTGAGGCTCTGGACACAGGCTGTGGTCAGGACACGGACGAGACCGTCCGACAGAAAGCTCGATCTCGCGACGCACTCATACATCCGTTTGCGGAACCATCCCCCGAACCTCTCGTGTCCAAGGCCGAGTTCGAGTGCCGCCACGGCCCGCGGATCACAGGGTGTTCCGGTCGCGCGGTTCGCCCAGCGCGCCACCAGGTCGAAGAGATGGTCGGGCTGGCCTGCGGCCAGAGCTCGCTCGCCGAAGCGGACGACGATGTTCACCCGGTCGTCGGTGGTCAGACCGCGTAGCCCGGCGGCGCGGCCGATCCAGTCCCTGAGGTCGTCACGTACTCCGGGGAAGTTCGCCCAGAAGTACGTCCGTACCGCGTCCGCGTAGGCGAGCCGTTCGAAGCGGAGACGTCCGTCCGGATCCCGCTCGATCCCGAGCCCCGCTAACCGCTCTCCGAAATCGGTCCGCGCGAGCTCGGTTGTCGTTTCCTCCTCGTGCCTCACCGTCTTCATCAGGCCGTGCCACGCCTCGTAGACGATGTCGGCGCGGACCTCCTCGAACATTGCCGTCGCGAGCAGCAGGGCCCGCTCAGGCGTGGTGCGGACAGAGGCCACCTGCCGGCCCACCTCGCCGGCACGGTCGGTCACCGCGTGCATCGCCTGATCCAGCCATCCCGCGAAGTCGGCGCCGAACCGGCCGCTGTCACGAGCGGCTCTCACCAGTCCTGCGAGCCGCGCCAGTTCCCACATGGGGGAGCGGTCGCACAGGTGCTGGAGGTCAGCGCTCCTCAGGTCGGCAGGGCGGAAGGGCATCCGGTCCATGCGGAGGTACCGGGTGATGACGGCGATACCTCTGGGGCGTCCCAGCCTCACCGTGTGCAATTCGAGATCGGGTGGGTGGGCGTGCTCCATGCCCGACGGCAGGACGACGACCATGTGGGCCCCCGCCTCCTGGACCTGTGATCGGCGTACGGCCAGGCGGCGCTGGGCCTTGTCGTACGTCTCCTCATCGGCGATTCCGGAGAGGTCGAGGAGGAAGCGGTCCCCCATACCGGGAATGAGAGGGTTCTCGTCCTTGCCCGTGACAGGGAGCTCTTCGAACCGGACCCCCTCCTCATCGGCGCCCCCGTCCTCACCGAACCCGTGCAGCAGCATGATTGCTGCGGCGCGGCGGCCGCTGCCGGGCCGCCCTTCCAACAGCACCACGGATCCGGGTTTCTCCAGACGGTCGGCGGCAACGCGGTAGCCCGTCGGCGGAACAAATCGGTTGGCCAGGTGCACCCGGTCCTCGCGGGTTATCCGGAGGGACTCGACCCCCCTGCGGATCATCCAGTCCGTGCCGACGCCGTAATAGACATACTGGTGCCCCTCGCCGTTGTTCACCGGCCCGCGAGGATCGTTGACGGTGACACGGTCCTGCTCAGTCATCGTCCGTCGTCCGAATGCCGGCGCTCTCGCTCGAAGCGCTGGTGGACCGTGCCGCTGTTGTCGCCCGCTGTGAACTGGACCCCAGTGTTGTCACCCTCGAAGTGAGGTGCGTTGTACTGGGGCCCCCAGCCGGTGTTCACAGGCCCCTGAGGTTCATTGACGAAGGTGCCTGACAGGTCTCCGTTGAGGTTTCCGATGCCGCCGCGCACGCGCTGCTCGACATCGTGCGTCCGCATCCTGGTGTGCCCGGCGTCCCGGGCCGACTTCTTGCGGGACTTTCCCTTCGCCCGTTCCGGCACCGCACGGGCGTCCCGGTCCACCGCACCCAGCTCGGGCAGGAGCCGGGCGAGGCTGTCACCGAGCGCCGTCAGGTCCGATTCGGCGTTGCGGTGGTCGAACCGCCTGTACTGACAGTCTGCCAGCTCCAGCAGATCGTCCGGAAGGAGCGCGCGGTCGATCCGCGTGGCCTTTCCGACTAGCACAGGGATCACGAGGACCCCGCGGTCGAGCGCGGTGTGGATCTCGCGGCGGGTCCAGTCCTGCTCGGTTTGGAGGGCAGGGCGGCCGTCGGCCCCCCGTACCTCCGCCCAGCGCGGGCCGATCACTGCGAGGAGTGCCTCACACTCCTCTACAGCCCTGACCAGTTCCACGGGAAAGCGACGCCCGGGCTCGATCGAGTTGCTGGCGAAGAAGATCCGCTCGTCACCGAACCGACGGGCGAGTTCTCGAGCGACCATGGTCGCTGCGGACTCCTCATCGCCTGTGCGGTAGTTGACAAAGACGTCGGGCATGAAGCTTCCCTTCGTGAAGGAGGACGGGGCGAACGGGCGCGGGGCTACGGGGCAGCCCAGGCCATGAGGTTCCGACCACGTGGGCGCATGGCGCGTCCACGGGAAGGCGTGCGGATGGAGGTGTGCTGCCTGGTGCGTCACCGGTCGCGGGCAGCCTGAAGAAGCCGAGGCGCGAGGCGACGCGTCGAGCGGTGATCAGAAGGGCCCGTCGGAAACCGTGGGAGCCGGAGGGACCGGAGATCCGGCGAGCCGGACGGTTCGAATCTGTGTGGGTCGTGGAGCGACTGTCAGTCGTGCGCCGGGGCGAGTACGTGCGCTAGTGAGGGCTGCAGATCACGTACGGCGCGACTGCTCCGGAATCGGGAGAGTTCCCGTGCGAGACGCCGGATGTCGCTGTTCACCGTCGCTGAGGGCACGGCTGGCATCACTCCCAGGAGATCCCCGGCGATCGCGCACGCATGCTCGACCTCCCCCGAGGCTGCATGGGCCAAGGACCGGCGGAAGCCGTACCGGGCGCGGGTGCGCAGCGCATGCGGCGGGAGGCGGCGGTACTCCCGGTCGAGTGCCTCGGCGGCGGCCTTGGGGCGGCCGAGGTCGTGCAGGCACCAGCCGGTCGACATCGCCGCCGGATCGCTCACATGGGAGGTGCCGATCACGGGCTCGGCGCCGTTGCGGGCGTCGTCACTGGCAAGTAGTTCCCGCGCCTTGTCTAGGCTGCGGAGGCAGTCGACTTCGTTGCCGACGAGCGCGTGCCCCTGGGCCTCCCGTTGGGCCGCGAGTCCCCGGATGCGTGGCGGGAGTTCGCTGCTCTGGGCGCGGCGGGCCAGAGCGACGGTGCCGGCGGCATCCCCGCCGTACAGCGTGACCAGAGCGCGTCGCACCAGTGCGTAGGAACCGAGGTAGGGGTCACCCCCGGCGCGCGCCAGTTCGGCGGCCTCGCCCGTCCAGCCGAGTGCCGCATCGCTGTCCCCGGCCTCCTGAGCCATCCAGCCGGTGAACTCCGCGAACCGCGAGGCGAGCAGGAGCGCAGGGGCCCGAGAAACGGACCGGGCGTCGGCGGCTAGTCCGGCGATCATACGGGTCTGCGTCTCCAGCAGGGGCAGCAGGACCTTGGGCGCAGTGGACTGACCGAGCTTCCGCAGCTGGTCGAACTGCATGCGGAGGGAGGGCAGGAGGGGGGCATCGGTGGAGGACACCGCCTGACCGCCGAGTTGCAGGCCGAGGTCGATCAGCGCTCCCGTACCTGCGGAGAGGACCGTCCGGCGCCCGACGAGCCAGCGGCTCGGTCCGGCGTGGGGTTCGGCAGTGCCCGGGTCCGTCTCGGGACGGGTAACCAGGCGCTGCAACTTGCCGTCCGCGCCGAGGAAGGCATCACACCGCCGGGCCAGTTGGGGGGAAGCGGAACGTTCCCCACGCTCGACCTTGCTGAGGTGCCCCTTGTCGTAGTTGAGCGCCACGGAGAACTCGGTCAGAGTCAGCCCCGCTTCCACTCGTAAACGGCGGAGTTCAGGGCCAAAACTGGAAGTCGTGCTCATCATCAACCTCCCCTTGAACACTGATCGCGAGAGCCGTAAGCCCTCACGGGGAGTCGCCATCCGACGACCACCGGGCGACACGAAACCTGACGGGTCAACACCCGCTGTGACAGCATCGTTTCGCTTCGCATCCGAGAGCGAGTTTGGCATGAGGCGCGCCTGGAGAATCGAAGTTCGGCGGTGTTGCCCGTTGCCTCTTTAGTGCTCCGTTTTCCCGGTCCGTTCCTTGGAGTGACCGGGGCGATCGCCATCGGGACGACGTGATCGAGAGCGAGTGGATCATGGACGAGGTTCAGACATGGGTGAAGTCCCAGTGGAGGTACGTCCAGCAGTGCAGCTCAGCAGGGGCGTAACCGGGGTGGCCCCGGAGGCGGGCCGGCGCGTTGACCCACTGGTTCCTTTGGTGGGATATGTGTTCGGCCCGGCTCTTCGGGGTCGGGCCCTTGCTTATGCCGTCTACGAAGCAACGGTCGGCCACCGGGTGCGTTCCACCTGAGCGGGCGCCGAGGGCAGACGTCTTTGACCTGTACGTGGTCGTCGCACAGTTCCGACCAGTCGTCGCGCTCCTTGGTCAGTGCGAGGAACGGGTGGCGGGGAGCGCACTGCCATCGCGGCGGCGAGAGCGTCGATGGCGTACGTGTGGCCAGGCGCGCCACCGGCGTCGCTCAGCAGCAGCAGCAGCGACAAGGCCTGGGAGTCCAGAACCAGGGACCTGGCCGCGGGCTCCTTCAGGCGGCGCTGTCGTTCGTCGCGTAGGGCGCCGGTGTGTCACCGGGCAGTTCGCGCTGCGCCGCCTGGACTTCGGCCTCGCGCCGACTCCGTCAGTGGTGGCCGGTTCCCGGCAGGGGCCAGCCGGTGTAGGCCTCGGCGAGGTAGGTGCTGCCCGCGCGCGATTCGACGACGGTCCGCAGTTCGCCGAGCTGGCGCATACGGTCGAAGTCGCTCGCTCCGGGCTGGACGTGGAGCAGGCTCGTCATCCACCACGAGAAGTGCTGCGCCTTCCAGATGCGCTGCCGGGCGGTCTCGGCGAAGGAGTCGAACAGCGTCTCGTCCCGGTCGAGCAGCAGGGCGCGCAGCGCGTCGGTGAGCAGGACGACGTCGGCGACGGCGAGGTTCATGCCCTTGGCGCCGGTGGGCGGGACCGTGTGGGCCGCGTCGCCGACGAGGACGACGCGCCCCCGGCGCATCTCGTGCGCCACGAAACTGCGGAAGCGCAGCACGTCCCGCTGGAAGATCGGGCCCTCGTGGAGGGTGGTGCCGGGTACGCGGGCCTGGAGCATCTCCCAGAGCTGTCCTTCGTCGTACGCCTCGGTGTCGGTGTCCGGGTCGCACTGGAAGTACATGCGCTGTACGTCGGGGCTGCGCTGGCTGATGAGCGCGAAGCCGTCCGGCGAGTTGCCGTAGATGAGTTCCCCGGCGCTGGGCGGCGCCTCGCACAGGATGCCGAACCAGGCGAACGGGTACTCCCGGAAGTACCCCCCGTACGCGCCCGTCACGGCCTCGCGGGCGACACTGCGCGAGCCGTCGGCGCCGACCACCACATCGGCCTCGATCTCGATCGCGTAGCCCTCGGCGTCCCGCGCGAGGACGCGTGGCCGATCGGTCCCGGCGTCCTCGACGCGCTCGGCGGTCACTCCGAAGCGGAGGTCCTGGCCGGCGGCGAGACGCGCGGCGACGAGATCCTTCAGGACCTCGTGCTGCGGGTACAGCCACACCGCGCGTCCGACGGTGTCGGTGAAGTCGATCCGGTGCCCCTCGCCGCCGAAGCGCAGCTCGATGCCCTCGTGCTTCTGGCCGGCCGTCAGGACCCGGTCCGACGCGCCGGTTTCGGCGAGGACCTCGACAGTGCCCTGCTCCAGGATCCCGGCCCGGATGGTGGTCTCGATCTGTTCGCGGGTGCGGGAGTCGATGACGACGGACTCGATGCCGCACCGGTCGAGCAGGTGGGAGAGCAGCAGGCCGGCGGGTCCTGCGCCTATGACGGCGACACGGGTACGTACGGGCATGTCGTTTCCTTCGACGGGCCGACGGGGATGGCAGGGAGTCTGGCCCAGCCGGGCCCGGCCCACGACCGCTGTTCCCATTGAACGGGAATCGGATTTCGGGTCGCGTGGGGCCGGGGCTCAGGACGCCCTGGTGTCCCGGTGCCCGCCCGGCGCCTGGGGACGGTGCGTGCCCATGGTTGCCGAGATGCGGGCCGCCGCCGCGCGGAGCTCCTCGACCGCGAGACCGGTCGGCGCGTCGCGGGGCAGGACGACCGACAGCGCCGCGATCACCGGGCCGCGTCCCTCGCGGATCGGCACGGCGACACCGGTCGATACGGACTCGACCGAGCCCGGAGCCACCACGACGCCCTCACGGCGGATCCGGGCCAGGTCGCGGCGCAGCCGCGCGGGGTCGGTCTCGGTGCCCGGGGCCACCGCGTCGAGCGGTCCGGCGAGGATGCGTTCCCGCAGTTCTTCCGGGCCGTGGGCGAGCAGGACGAGCCCCGACGACGAGGCGTGCAGCGGCAGGCGTCCCGCGATCCGGGTGATGTTGGCGCCGGCATGCGGGTGGGACAGGCGCTCGACGAAGAGCGTCTCGTCGTTCTCCAGCACCGCCAGCTGGGTGTGCTCCCGCAGGCGGGCCTGCACGCGCTCCATGAGGGGCAGCGCCGCCTGACGCAGACGCAGGGCGTGCGATCCGCGCAGGGCCAGCTCCCACAGGCGCATGCCCAGGCGTACCCGCTGGTCCTCGTCACGCTCCAGGAGGCCGCACTCCAGGAGGTCCGCCACCATCCTGTGGCCGGTGGAGGACGGCAGTCCCGCGCGCCGGCTGATCTCCGTCGCCGTCTGGACGGTGCGGTCGGCGTCGAACGTCTCGAGGACGCGCACGATCCGTTCGGTGACCGACTCCCCGGAAGGCGAGTTCGCCATCGTCCGCCTCCGCTCCTGCCCCGCCCGCGGCGTGCCCGGCGAGCCTACCCGTCCCGTGTCACGAGATCGCCGTGCGGTGACGTGCTGTGCAGCTTTCGAAGGGCGCCGGCCGGTACGGTGAATTCGCCGAGCGCTGCGTTTCTTCCGCTATTCCCCGAGGATGTCCGGACCGGGATGCTCCGGGGCCTCGCTGAGAATGTCGGCGGTCTCGGGCAGAGGCGGGTCGGACGGTGCATTCGGTTCGTCGCTCGCGATTCCGGGCAGCTCCACCGGCGCCTCGGTGGAAAGGACGCCGGCATTGCTCACGGGCAGGGACGGAATAGAGAGGCGCGGAGCGGGCGACCGGAGTTCCGCAGTCACCGAGAGGGAGTCGATTCGCAGCTCCAGGGCTGCCGCGTTCGCCGGCCCATAGGTTTCCGGTGACCTCTTCGTGGTGGGGAGCGCGGTGCCCTGGACCGTGCGCGTGCCGCGCCCCGCGCCGGGGGAGGGGGAGGGCGTCCGAGGGCGGTCCGGGGCCGTACGGAGAGAGGGGAACGGTTCGGAGCGGGCGGCCGGCGGGGCACCCGCCCGTGGGGGGCGGCTGTCGGGCGGGCCGGGGGAGGGGAGGGGCAGAAAGGCTCCCGCCACGGCGACCGTCGCCGCCGAGGCCGCCACGGCCGACCGGGTCGTGCCCGTACCGGGGAACCGGCGTACGCACAGCCATGCGGTCACGGCCAGGGCGAGGCTCGCCGCCAGGGCCTCCCGCAGTGACCTCCTGGCCCTGGCGAGCAGTGACTCGGTCGCCCGGTAGCTCAGCCCCATGGTCCGGGCGACCTGTCCGACGTCGAGGTCCTGGGACCGCAGCCGCAGCGCCTCTGCCTGGCGAGCCGTGAGCAGTTCCCTCCCGCGGCCGGCCAGCCACCGGGCCTCCGCCCGGTCGCACGCCGCTTCCTCGACCTGGCAGGGGTCGACCGAGGTGACGGGAAGGCTCCGGGCCAGCTCCGCGTCGCGGGCGATCCTGCGGTGCCGTTCGGCGCACGCGCGGACGGTCGCGCGCCTGAGCCAGGGGCGTAGCCGGCAGTACCGGACGTCCGGGTCCTCCACCGCGCGGATCATCGCTTCGTGGACGGCGTCCTCGGCCTCGTCGTCACTGGGGGCGCGGAGGCGCGCCAACTCCAGCAGCTCCTCCCGATGGCTCCAGACGAGCTCCCACCGGTTGCCGGGGCCGCGAGGGCGGCGCGGGGTGTGCGGGTCGTCCCTCACGTGCGAAGCCCTCCGGCCGTCGTCCAGGGTCCGGTGTGCGAAGGTCCTGGTGCCCCCACGCCCTTACGCCCCGCGACCTGGCTGGTATCGGGGCATACGGGTGCGGTGTGGGATCAGACCGAGAGCGTGGCGGCGGAGCCGAGGCCGGCGACGCCGAGCGCGTTCACACCGACGGCGCCGGAGAGTTCTGCGGAGAGGGGCGACTCGAGGGAGACGGCGCCGGCCAGGCCGCCGAGAAGGCCGCCGGAGACGTTGTCCAGGTCCGTGTCGGAGATTTCCTGGGTCTGTATCTGGGGAGCGGAGCTCATGAGGTGAATTCCCTTCGCGGTGCTTTCGAATGGCAAGGGCCGACCCCGTCAGGAAAGAGGGCCCTCGCTGTTTTCGCGGAAATCGGCGCTTGTGCGTGCCTGAATGCGGCACATGCTTCTGCGGATCCGCGATGAGAAGGATGAAAGCACGTGGGCGCGTTGCGGGGCCACCCGGACCGCAGTCCTGCGTAACGCCTCGGGCGGTCGGGAAACCGGGGAGCGCACAACGCTCCATGGACCGGTACAACTTCTCCACGTGACCGCCCGACGGATGTTCCGGCCGCCCGTTCTGCGATCCCCCGCGAACAGGACATTCTCGGCCGTGCGCGCCCTGGTCGCGCTTCTGGCGTGGCGAGCCGCCGGAGGCGCCCCGGCATCTGCGCACGAGGTGTGCAGATCCGCCGCAGACGGGCACCGCTCCGGCGCCTGCCCCTGTGCCCCGGCCCGTCGTCCGGCAGGTCCGGGAAACAGCGCCGCGACCGTGGGACGGGGTGGCTGGGCAGGGGGAAGGGGCCGGTCGCCGGGCGGGAAGGCCGTGGCGGTGAAGGTCGTCCACCGCCATCCGGCCGGGCCGCCGGAGGTCCGGCGGCGATTCCGGCTGGAGGCCACGGCCGCGCGGGCTGTCGGTGGCGCGTCCACCGCGCCGGTGGTGGCGGCCGGCCCGGAGGAAGCGACACGGTCGCAGACCTGGGGGGACGTGCGGAAGGAGTTACCGGGCCTGGGGAGTGACGGTCAGTTCCGTCACCCCTGCCGGCTTCTCCGCGTCCGCGGAGCGCACCGTCAGCCGGATCCTGCGGGCCGAGTCTTCCGGCCGGAACGGTCGCCAGGTGCGGCCGTCCAGGGAGGTCTCCAGGGTGTGCGCCGCCGGGGTCACGTCCGACCAGCGAGGGGTGAGCGCGGCGATCCGGGTCGCGTCGCGCAGCGCGACCGTCAGGGAGCCGGACGCGCCGTCAGGTGACCAGGACGTCGACGGGCTGCCGTCCACCGCCGCCTCGGCGTACAGCCCCGGGGCCTCGGAGGTGGCCGTCGCGGGGCGGCAGCGGGCCGCGTCCGGCGTGGGGGTGAGGTCGGGGCGGCGGGTGGGGAGCGTCAGGGTGCCGGAGAGGCGGCGCGGGCCCGCGGGGGTGTGGACCGTGAAGGGGGCACCCTCCGTCAGCCGGACCGTCGTCGTCCGGGGGCCGACGGCGACGTCGTACGTACGGCCCCGGTAGCGCAGCCCCGTCACCTCCACGCCGTCACGGAGCTGGGGCGGCAGCAGCGGGTCCAGGCGTACGCCGTCCTCGCGCAGCCTGAGCCCGGTGAGCCCGTGCGTGAAGACCTGGAGGAGGCCGCCCTTCCCGGTGAGGAAGTCCTCGGCGGGGAAGCCGGACAGCGGGTCCTGGGCGCCGGACTTCGCCCCCCGCGCCTCCGAGAAGAGGTGGTACGGCCCCCGGACGAACGGGCGTACGGCGCGCCGGAGATACGTGTACGTGGCGCAGCCCGGCTCCCCGATCGCGGCGGCGTCGATCGCGTGCACCGAGTCCGTCATCGCGGGCCCGTCGGGGTCGGTGCGGGCGGCGTAGTGGTCGAGGGTCGCGGCGGCGGCCCCCTCCTCCATCGGCCACTCCAGCGGGTAGATCAGCAGGACCGTGTCGGCCTGCTTGATGGTCGAGCCGTTGTAGCCGGCGTACTGCAGGAAGATCTTCCGCTCGGCGTCGTACGGGATGCGCAGCCCGTCGGCGACCCGGGTCCAGGCGGGGGGCGCGGGGTGGCCGAGGATCTCGGCGGCTCGGGTGGCGTGGCGCAGGGCGGTGGCGGCGACGGCGTTGGTGAAGACGCCGTCCGTGACCCCGTTGCTGTACTCGTCGGGGCCGGCGACGTTCTTCACCGACCAGCTGCCGTCCTCGTTCGCCGTGGCGCGCGACCCCCAGAAGTCGGCGATGCCCTTCAGCAGGGGCCACCCCCGGCCGGCCAGCCAGGCGCGGTCACCGGTGGCCAGGTAGTACTGCCAGACGGCGAGCGCCACATCGCCCTGGAGGTGGTTCTGGGTGAGGCAGTGCGGCGGGTCCCAGCTCTGGCACTCGGAGTCGAGACGCCCCTGGCTCGCGCTGGTCCAGGGGTAGAACAGCCCTGCGTACCCCAGCTTCTCCGCGTTCGCGCGGGCGGCCGTCCGTGTCCGGTAGCGGTACTCGACGACGGACCGGGCGAGTTCGGGGCGGGTGACGAGCAGCCCCGGATACATCCACGTCTCGGCGTCCCAGAACACCATGCCCGCGTAGTTGTCGCTGGTCAGGCCGGCCGGGGCGATGCTGTCCGACGC
The DNA here is from genome assembly GCF_042902585.1 of Streptomyces argenteolus. Lineage (GTDB taxonomy): Bacteria > Actinomycetota > Actinomycetes > Streptomycetales > Streptomycetaceae > Streptomyces > Streptomyces argenteolus. Next base: position 716,545 of record NZ_JBIBEG010000001.1, on the reverse strand, counting down.
ACCGGGACGGGTGCCGGCGAGCAGTCCGTACTGGGCCGCCCGCAGCCACGCCTGGAGGTCCGGGCTGCCGGGCACCCGCACGTCCGAGGCCCAGGCGGCACGCCAGGCCGCCGCGTTCCCGGCGAGGACCCCGGCCCAGCCGCGCCGGGCCGCGCGCTCGGCGGCGGCCTCGGCGGAGGCGAGCGGGGTGCGGGAGGTGAGAGCGGTGTCGACGCCGACGTACTTCTCGAAGGTGTACGAGCGGCCCGCGCCGACCCTGGTGGTGCGAGCTCCCCGGGTGCCCCGCTGGACGATCGCGCCCTCGGTGCCCGGGCCGAGGGTGCGGAAGGTGCCGTCGTCGCCGGCGGTGACCCGTCGCGCACCGCGCTCGTCCAGCCTGCCGGTGACCGTGGCGGTGCCGCTCCAGTGCGGGGTCATCGTCAGGCGTACGGCGCCGGTGTGCACGTCGGAGCGGTCGGTGAGCACCTCGTAGGTCAGATCGGTGGCGCGGCCGTCGGCCGTGGTCCAGCGCAACGAGGTGACCACGACGCCGCAGCGGAGATGCAGGGTCTGACGGTAGCGGGAGATCCGCCCGGGAGGGGTGGCGGAGCCGTACGTCTCGGAGCCGACGCGCAGGTCGAGCGTGGTCCAGCTCGGCAGCGCGGCGATCACCTCGCGGCCCCCGGCCAGGCTCCCCTCGCGGCCGTACAGCCCGGAGACGAAGGCACCGTCGTACCGTGGGGTGTAGAGAGGCCAGCCGGTCTTCTCGCCCGTGGCGGCGTATCCCGCGCCGGTGGCGGGCACGCGGTGGCCCAGATAGCCGTTGCCGACGTAGGGGTCGTAGCCCTCGGCCTCGCCGAAGGTGGTGGACGCCGGCGCCCACGAGGGGTCGGCGGGGGAGTCGGCCCCGCCGCAGACGGGCGAAGGGGTGTGCCCGGCCGCGTACGAGAGCGGGGGCAGGGGGGCGATCAAGGCGCCCGCGACCAGGGGCGTGAGAAGGGAGATGCGCTTGAGGCTCACCGTACGAAAGGTAGGGAAAGCGGCGCTGCCCGCGCGGTAGCGGCGCGCGGGGGCAGCGGACCGGTCCACGGCCGGAGAGGGAGAGCGGCATGTCGTACCCGGAACCCGTCTACCAGGGCGGTGAGGGCGAGGTCACCGCGCAGTACCGCTCGGCCGACACCGCCCCGAACCTGCTCACACGCAGTGGCGGAAACACGCACTACCTCGCCACGACCGCGTCGACCCACGGCGAGTTCGGGCTCTACCGCGTCACCCTCGGCCCGAGAGCCGGCGGCCCGGCCACGCACTTCCACCGGTCGATCTCGGAGTCGTTCTTCATCCTCGACGGGACGGTGCGGATCTACGACGGCGAGCGGTGGACCGACACCACGCCGGGTGACTTCCTCTACGTGCCGCAGGGCGGCCTGCACGCCTTCCGCAACGACGCGGAGGAGCCGGCGTCGCTGCTGCTGCTCTTCACGCCGGGCGCACCCCGCGAGGAGTACTTCGAGAAGGTGCACCAGGTCTCCGACTGGCCGGAGAAGGAACGCGCGGAGTTCTTCATCAAGCACGACACCTACTGGACCGACTGACGGGCCGTCGGATTCAACGGCGCGGCACCGGCCCCACGGGGCAGCCGCCACGGCCTCGGTGACCGTCAGGGCGCCAGGCCCGTCTTCAGGCCCGCCCCGCAGAGCGGCACCACCACGCTCCGGTCCGTCACGTCCCCGACGGCCGCCCAGCAGGCGACCCCCGTGGTCTCCACGAAGAAACCCCGCGCGGCGAGGTCCCGCTGCGCCGCCCTGATCCTGTCCTCCGCCACGGTGAGGAAGGTGCCGCCCGATTCCCGTACGGCCGCGAGGATCTGCCGGGCGCGCGGCGGGCGGGGGATGGCGATCCCCTCGGCGAGGGTGGGTGATGCCCGCCCGGGGACGTCCGGCAGGTCCTCCGCCCCCGCGTGGAAGGCCGCCGCCAGCGGGGACACCGCCTCGGCCTGTACGGCGATCAGGGCCGGGCGGCGGTCGATCAGCCCGGCCGCGAGGAGCTCCCCGGTGGCCAGGGCGGCGCCCAGCAGCAGGGTGCCGTTGCCGACCGGTACGGCCAGGGCGTCCGGCAGGGTGCCGCCCAGCTCCTCCCAGATCTCGTACACGTACGTCTTCGTGCCGTGCAGGAAGTACGGGTTGAAGACGTGCGAGGCGTAGAAGGTGCCCGCCTCCCCGGCGGCGCTCCGTGCGGCGGCGGCCGTCGCCTCCCGGCCTCCGGGCACGACCTCCGGACGGGCGCCGTGCGCCCGGATCTGTTCGGTCTTCTTCGGGGAGGTGCCCTCCGGGACGTACACCGTGCACGGCAGCCCGGCGCGCGCGCAGTAGGCGGCGACCGACGTGCCCGCGTTGCCGCTGCTGTCCGCGACGACCCGCTCCGGGGCCAGCCGGCGGGCGAGCTCGACGAGCATGACCGCGCCACGGTCCTTGAAGGAGAGCGTGGGCATCAGGTAGTCGAGCTTGGCCGAGACCCGGGCGGTGAGGGGGACGAGCGGGGTCCGTCCTTCGCCGAGGGAGACCTCCGGGGCGGAGAGGGGAAGCGCCTCTTCGTAACGCCAGAGTGAATTGACGCGTCCGCTCAGCGCGTCGGGACGCACCGCTGACAGGTCGTCGGCGGCGAGGTCCCACGGGCCCTCGCAGACGGGGCAGCACCAGGTCAGCGTGGTCGCGGCGGCCCGGGTGCCGTCCCGTGGGCAGAGGTAGGAGGCCGTGGGTGTCCGTGTGTCGGGCATGTGGCCAATGTATGGCCCGGCGAGTGACACCCTTGTGCGATTCCTATGGATCGGCCAATCTTTCGCTCAGCAGAGCGCGCCGCTCACATGAAGCCACATGGAGCGCGGAGCACTCCGCGTCTGGTTTGTCATGCTCATGACCAACCGGTGATCCAGCCTGTCGTGTCATCCACCTGACGCACCCCCAGGTGACGCGATGCGGGCCGTGCACCCCCATGCATCCCCACCCAGCGCACCGCAACCGAGGAGGCTTTCCCCCCATGGCAGCAGAACGTCGTTCCGCACGCTACGCGCGAAGACTGGCCGCGACCAGCGTCGTCACCGGCGCCGCCCTGGCGCTCGCGACCGCCGCCGCCTTCCCGGCGGCGGCGTCCGGCAGCGCTCCCGAAGGCCGGATCGAGAACGCGGGTGCCCCGGGCACCATCAGCGGCAGCTACATCGTCACGCTCGACGAATCCGCAGCCGACGCGGGCTCCCGAGCGGGCAAGGCGCTCGCCGCGGAGTACGGCGCCACGATCAAGAGGACCTACCGCTCCGCGGTCAACGGCTACTCGGTCGAACTCTCCGCCGCCCAGGCGAAGAAGTTCGCCGCCGACCCGGCCGTCGAGTCCGTCGTGCAGAACCGGACCTTCACCATCTCGGGCACCCAGCCCTCCCCGCCCTCGTGGGGCCTGGACCGGATCGACCAGACCGCCCTGCCGCTGAACAGCAGCTACACCTACCCGGACAAGGCGGGCGAGGGCGTCACCGCGTACATCATCGACACCGGGGTGCGCATCAGCCACAGCGACTTCGGCGGGCGTGCCTCGAACGGCTACGACGCCATCGACAACGACAACGTGGCGCAGGACGGAAACGGCCACGGCACCCACGTGGCGGGCACCGTCGCCGGGACGTCGTACGGAGTCGCCAAGAAGGCGAAGATCGTCGGCGTGCGCGTCCTCGACAACAGCGGCTCCGGCACCACCGACCAGGTCGTCGCGGGCATCGACTGGGTGACGGCGAACGCGGTCAAGCCGGCCGTCGCCAACATGAGCCTGGGCGGCGGGGCGGACTCGGTGCTCGACGCCGCCGTGCAGAGCGCCATCAACTCCGGCATCACCTTCGCCGTCGCGGCGGGCAACGAGTCGACCAACGCCTCCACCAAGTCCCCGGCGCGCGTGGCCGCGGCGATCACGGTCGGCTCCACGACCAGCACCGACGCCCGCTCCAGCTTCTCGAACTACGGCAGCGTCGTGGACATCTTCGCGCCCGGTTCCTCGATCACCTCGACGTGGAACACCGGCGACAGCGCCACCAACACCATCAGCGGTACGTCGATGGCGAGCCCTCACGTCGCCGGCGCGGCAGCGCTGTACCTCGCCGACCACCCGGGCCAGACCCCGGCCCAGGTCTCCGCAGGGCTGGTGGCCGCCGCGACCAGCGGCGTGGTGACGAACCCCGGCACCGGCTCCCCGAACAAGCTGCTGAACGTCGGCTCGGGCGGCACCACCCCGCCGCCCACCGGCAGCAAGTTCGAGAGCACGACCGGCTACGCCATAGCCGACAACTCCACGGTGGAGTCCCCGATCACCGTCTCCGGCGTCAGCGGCAACGCGCCGTCCGCGCTCAGCGTGCCCGTCAACATCACGCACACCTACTCGGGTGACCTCAAGATCGACCTGGTCGCGCCCGACGGTTCGGTCTACAACCTGAAGGCCTACGGGACGGGGGGCAGCGCCGACAACGTGATCACCACGTACACGGTCAACGCCTCCTCCGAGACCGCCAACGGGACCTGGAAGCTCCGGGTGTCCGACAACGCCACCTACGACACGGGGCGGATCAACTCCTGGGCCCTGCAGTTCTGACGCGGGCCGTGAGCTGAACCGGTGAACGCGAGGCGGGGCCGGTGCCCCGCCTCGCCTCCGTCCCCCGGCCGCGGAAGGGCCTAGCGCCGGCGCAGGCCCCGGTCGACCGCGGTCATCAGCTCGCCGTCGTCCGTGTCACCGTCCAGCGACCAGAACATCGCACCGCCGAGCCCTCGGTCGCGGATGTACGAGGTCTTGGTGCGCAGCACCGCCGGGTCGTCGTACGTCCAGAGGGTGGAGCCGTCGAACAGCCAGGCGTGACCGTTGCGGGCGTCCCGGTGCACCGTGAACTTCCCCGAATCGGCCAGCTTCTTGAGCGCCTTGTAGTCCTCGTAGCCCGCGGCGTAGGTGGCGGGCGCGGGTGCCGTCGCCGGCTGCCCCAGCCCGTCCCCGCCGCCGGTGACGCCCGTCCAGCCCTGGCCGTAGAAGGGCATGCCCATCACCAGCTTGCGGGCGGGAGCGCCGCGCCTGATCCAGTCGCGGACCGTCTGGTCGACGCTGAAGTCGCCCTTGGCGTACAGGGCCGACTGCTGGGCGGTCGTCGTCTCGCCGGAGACGTGGAAGTCGTACCCCTGGAGATTGACGAAGTCGAAGTCCCGCATGATGCGGGGTACGTCGAAGCCGGCGTCGATCTTGGCGGGGGCGGTGGGGACGAAGGCCGAGAGCTCGTAGTGCTTCGGCTTCCCCTTCCGGGCGCTCCTGGCGTAGGCGTCGAGCTGCGTGCGGAACTCGTGGACCAGTGCGGTGAAGTTCCGCTTGTCCTCCGGGCGGTACACGGTGTCCGTGTCGCCGGCCGAGCCGGGCCATTCCCAGTCGAGGTCGATACCGTCGAAGAGCCCGGCCGCGGCCCCCTCGCCACCGCGTGCGCCGTCGACGGGCAGGTTGCCCTTGATGTACAGGTCGATGCAGGAGCTGACCAGCGCCTTGCGGGACGCGGGGGTGCGGGCGGCGTCCGAGAAGTGGGTGGACCAGCTCCATCCGCCCAGGGAGATCATCACCTTGAGGCCGGGGTGCTTGTCCTTGAGCTCGCGCAGCTGGTTGAAGTTGCCCGCGAGGGGCTGTGTCGCCGTGTCGGCGACACCGTCGACCGAGCCGGCGGCGTCCAGCGGACGGGCGTAGTCCGCCCAGGCGTCGGCCTCGCCGGGCACGTTGCCGGTGAAGCACTCACCTTCGGGGCTGACGTTGCCGAAGGCGTAGTTGATGTGGGTCAGCTTGGCGGCGGTACCGCTGGTGTCCAGGTCCTTGACCTGGAAGTCGCGTCCGTAGACGCCCCACTGGGTGAAGTAGCCGACGGTTCGGTACGCGCGGTCGTGGTGGCCCGCGGCCCGGTCGGTGCCCTCCGCCGTGGCGGCGGGGGCGAGGCCGGCGAGCAGGGTGAGGGCGCAGGCGGCGGTGATCGTTCCGGTCAAGGTTCTTCGGCGCATGGGGCTCGTTCCTGTGCGTGGTCCGGGATGAGGGCCGGGTACGTGTCCGAGAGGTGTTCCGGTGCCCGAGGGGCAACGGGAGCCGTGCTGTGCACAGGAACGTATTGGTCTGGACCAAAGCGGTCAAGACTCCGTCGCCATCCGCCGGGAGTCCGCTCGGGTATGCGCTGGTCGACGGCGAATCATCACTTCGAGTGAAACCCTGGCCTGCGCTTGCGGTCTTCAACCCACCGTTGCGACGCTGTTGCTGTCTGTCAACCTGTTGGGAGTGGCCCGTGGCTTTCGGTGAGCAGCCCGCCTATCTGCGCGTGGCGAGCGATCTCAGGGAGAAGATCGTCAACGGCGCGCTGCCGCCCCGCACCCGCCTGCCCTCGCAGGCCCGGATCCGCGAGGAGTACGGGGTCTCGGACACCGTGGCGCTGGAGGCGCGCAAGGTGCTGATGGCGGAAGGCCTCGTGGAGGGGCGGTCGGGCTCGGGCACCTACGTGCGGGAGCGTCCGGTGCCGCGCAGGATCGCCCGCTCCGGTTACCGGGCGGGAGGGGGGTCCACCCCGTTCCGTCAGGAGCAGACGGCGGAAGGGGCGCGGGGCACCTGGGAGTCCCGCAGCGAGCAGGAGGGGGCGAGCCCCGAGGTCGCCGAGCGGCTGGGCATCGAGCCGGGTGACCGTGTGATGCGCACGAGGTACGTCTTCCGGGAGGCCGGTGAGCCGGTGATGCTCTCCACGTCCTGGGAGCCCCTGGCCGTCACGGGGCGTACGCCGGTGATGCTGCCGGAGGAGGGCCCGTTGGGCGGCTGCGGTGTGGTCGAGCGGATGGCGGCCATCGACATCGTCGTGGACAACGTGGCCGAGGAGGTCGGCGCGCGCCCGGGGCTGGCGGAGGAGCTCCTGGCGCTCGGCGGGGTCCCGGGCCATGTGGTGATGGTGATCGGACGGACGTACTACGCCTCGGGCCGCGCGGTGGAGACGGCCGACGTCGTGGTGCCCGCCGACCGGTACAGGATCGCCTACCATCTGCCGGTCAAATAGCGGGCGGGGCGGCCGTGGTGACCGGTGGGAGGGACCGGTTGTCCGCCGCGTGTGATGCGGAGTTAACACCTCCGGCGCGTACGTAACCGGCGGGCAACCCTTCGTCGTGACGTCTTGTCATGTCCGCCTCCTAGCTTCCCGTTCGTCACCCGCACACCGGACCGACGAACGGGAAGTCACCGATGACGGACATCGCAACGTCCACGCCGGGCGAGGCGCCGCTCCACGAACCTCAGGAAGGCCCCCGGCCGCCCGGGCGGAGCTACGCCAGGCTCGCGGCCGACGAGAGCCGCGAGGACTACTCCCTGCGCTACGCGCCGCATTCCTTCCGGCGCTGGTCGCCCTCGACGGTCGCGGGCACGGCGCTCGGCGGCATCGCGTATCTCGCCGACTTCGCGATCGGCGCGTCGATCGTCTTCACCTACGGCTTCACCAGCGGGCTGGCCTCGATCCTGGCTGCGGCGGCGATCATCTTCCTCACCGGCATACCGATCGCCCGGGCCTGTGCGAAGTACGGCCTGGACATGGACCTGGTCACCCGCGGGGCGGGCTTCGGCTACTTCGGTTCGACCCTGACCTCGCTGATCTACGCGTCCTTCACCTTCATCTTCTTCGCGCTCGAAGGCTCGATCATGGCGCAGGCCATGCACCAGGCGATCGGGTTGCCGGTGGAGATCGGCTATCTGGTCACCACGCTGATCGTCATCCCCATCGTGTTCCGGGGCATGGGGGCGCTGGCCAAGGTGCAGGCCTGGACGCAGCCGGTCTGGATCATCGGCATGATCCTGCCCTTCGTGGTGCTCGCCTTCGAAGCCCCGGACTCCTGGGGCGCCTTCAGCTCCTTCGGCGGTACGGAGGGGGCCGGTCCGGGCTTCTCCTGGATCGCCTTCGGGCTCGGCACGGGTGTCGCGCTCTCACTCATCGCCCAGATCGGTGAGCAGGCCGACTACCTGCGCTTCATGCCGGCCCGGACGGAGGCCAACAAGCGGCGCTGGAACCTCGCCGTTCTCGCCGCCGGTCCCGGCTGGGTGATCATCGGTGCCGCGAAGCAGCTGGGGGGCGCCTTCCTCGCCTTCGTCGCGCTGGAGGCGGTCGGCAAGACGCACGCCCTGGAGCCGATCGCGCCGCAGATCGAAGCCCTCAAGCCGTGGCTCGGCTCCTTCGCGCTGCCCGCAGCGGCCCTCTTCGTGATCGTCTCCCAGATCAAGATCAATGTGACCAACGCCTACAGCGGTTCGCTGTCCTGGTCGAACTTCTTCTCCCGCATCACGCACAAGCACCCCGGCCGGGTCTGGTACATCTTCCTCAATCTCGCCATCGCGCTCACGCTGATGGAGATGAACATGTTCGCCGCCCTCAACAAGCTGCTGGGCTTCTACTCCAACGTGGGCATCGCCTGGATCGTGGCCGTCGCCGCCGACCTGGTCATCAACAAGCGGATCGGGCTGAGCCCCCGTTACATCGAGTTCAAGCGCGCCTACCTCTACGCGGTCAATCCGGCCGGCTTCGGGGCGATGGTCATCGCCTCCACCGTCTCGATCCTCGCCTTCTTCGGTCTGTTCGGCCGGTACGCCGAGGCGTTCTCCACCTTCATCGCGGCCGGACTCGCGCTGGTCCTCTGCCCGTCGATCGCCTGGCTGACGAAGGGGAAGTACTACCTGGCGCGCCCGAATCCGGTCAACGGCCCCGATGTCGAGATCGCCGACATCACGGCCACCCACACCTGCGCGGTCTGCGAGACCGCCTACGAGCTGCCGGACATCGCCGACTGCCCCGTCCAGGCCGGTCCGATCTGCTCGCTCTGCTGCTCGCTGGACGCGGAGTGCGGTGACGTCTGCCGCAAGGAATCGGGCGCGGCCCCGGTGCTGCTGCCGATGCCGGCCCTGCCGGCCCCGAGGACCCCGGCCGGCTGACGCCGGGAGGGGAGCTCGCCAAGGGGGCGCATTCGTGAGAGTGCGCCCCCTTCGATGTGGCCGGATGCGTGCCTCTTTGTGTAAATCCGCATTCGCTGCGTGAAGGTCAGGCGTACGCTCGGGCATATGCGTACTGCGGTTTCCTGGGGATCCTTAGAGACGTGCACGCCGGTGGGGAGAGGGGCGAGATGCTGGGGAGAGACGTCATGACCGACAGCGGTGCCGTGCTCCCCTGGCTGGTGATCAGACAGGACGACAACGGCAACAGGTACCGCGTCGGGCGTTACGCGACGCAGGACGAGGCGCAGAAGATCGCGGACGGCCTGGACCGGAACGGGCACAAGCAGCTGTACTGGGTGGAGCGCACGACCCGGGGCGCGCACCCGTAACGGGAGACGCCACCGGTTACGCTCCGGCGCATGAGTGATTCCGTGGTGGTGGCCGGAGCCGTCTGTGACGGCGGACGGCTCCTGGCCGCCCGCCGCAGCGCCCCGCCGGAGCTGAAGGGCCGCTGGGAGCTGCCCGGCGGCAAGCGGGAGCCGGGTGAGAGCGGCGAGCAGGCGCTCGTACGGGAGCTCCGGGAGGAGCTCGGCGTGGAGGCGGAGCCGCTGGAGCGCATCCCCGGGGAGTGGCCGCTGAAGCCCGGCCTCGTGCTGCGGGTGTGGATGGTCCGGCTCGTGTCGGGCGAGCCCAGCCCGCTGGAGGACCACGACGAGCTGCGCTGGCTCGCTCCGGAGGAGGCGGACTCCGTCGACTGGCTGGACCAGGACCGGCCTGCCGTGACCGAGGCCGTGCGCCGCCTGCGCGAGGCGCGGCGCGCCTGACGTGCGGGGTGGGGTGGCCGTCGTGCAGGGTGGGCTCTCCCGTGTGCCGAGTGGGGGCCTCTGCCGTGCCGGGCCCGGGGGCGTGCGCCGGGCGAGCGGGTCGGGAGCGCGGGCTGACGTGCCGGGAGAGGTGTCCGCCGTGCCGGACCGGGGGACGTGCGCCGGATGTGCCGCGCGGCCGTGTGCCGGACGCCGGGTCGAGAGCGGGCCGACGTGCCGGGCAGGGGCCTCTGCCGTGCCGGGCCGGGGGTGTCTGTAGGCCGGGCGGGGGCCGTCCGAGGCTTGGCGAACGCGCGCCTGACGTGCCGTGCGAGCGGGTGCGGCCCCGGCGTGCGGTGGCCTGCCTGCCGGGTGAGCACGCGCCGTGGCCAGGCGCGACGGCCTGCCGTCCCTGACCTGGCCGCCTCCCCGGGCGCCCCCTTCCTCGTTCGTACCCGTCCCACCCGCGTGCTCGGCCTCCCTCCGGTTGCCCGTAGCGCCGCGCCCCGCCCGCCTGGCCTTTCCTCCGCTCGTTCGTCCTCGCGCCACGTGTTCCGGGCCGCCGTGTCCTTGCGTACCCTCCCGCTCGGCGTGGGCTGCCCGGCGGACGTGCGAGTGGGCCGGGGTGGCATACGCCCGTACGACCCATCCCTCACCATCAGCGATAAGGTGCACCAAATATCGGGTATGTGCCGATTAGTCCTTTGACGAGGGATGTGCCCGCAGCCGGCCCTGGGAAGTGATCGGCGTGACCGATACCGAAGGCGAGTGCGCCGAGTGGAGCTTTCCGGCGGTACCGGGCTCCGTGCGCAGCGCCAGGCATGCGGTCCGGGACGCCCTGCACCACTGGGGGCTCAACGCGGCGGTGGGGGATGTCGCCGTCCTCCTCGTCAGTGAACTGGTGACCAATTCCCTGCGCTATGCCTCCGGCCCCATCGGGGTCCGGCTGGTGCGTCCGCATCCGGACGGCGGACGGCCCGCAGGCGGGGGGGACGAGCCGGGCCTGCTCGTGGAAGTCTCCGATCCGGTTCCGGATCCGCCCACCGAACGCAGTGCCGGGCCCGAGGACGAGGGGGGCCGCGGGCTCCAGCTCGTGGCCTGTTCCGCACGCCGCTGGGGCACCCGGCGCGGAAAGACCGGCAAGACCGTGTGGTTCGAGCTCCCTCTGTCTGGTTAGGAGTGCAAGGGGACGCACAGCGATCACCGGAGGTCGGGCAGAACCTGGCTGAAAGGGACTGAGACCGTGCTGTGATCGTGAACGCCGTGCCGGTGAGGCCCGTAGTGCTGAATACTGCGGGCAGGACCGGTCCGGTGTGTGAGCTGGAGGGGACGGTCGCGTGAGCGAGATACCTGGGACAGCGGGCGACGTCATGTGGCAGAGCAGCCCGCCTGGCTCGATCTATGACTACATCAGGGTCGCCTCATTCTCGATCGGGCCCGACGGGCTGATCGAGCAGTGGAGCCGGAGGGCCGCTGGTCTGTTCGGCATGGCCTCCGACGAGGTGGTGGGCAAGGATCCGGTCGAGGCGTTCATGCCCGCCGAGCTGCGCCCGGATGCCCACAGGCGGGTCGGTGAGATCCTCGACGGCAAGGAATGGACGGGCCTCGTCCCGTTCCGGATCCCGGGTGAGAACTCCGTGCGCGGACTCGCCGAGATCTACGTCATGCCGAGCGAGACGGGGACGGGTGAACGTGCCGCGCTCTGCATCGTCGTCGACGTCAGGGCGTTGCGGCGGATCGAGACGGACCTCGCGGCCTCACAGGCGATTTTCGGCCAATCGCCCTTCGGTTTCGTCCTCTTCGGCACCGATTTCACCGTCGTACGAGCCAACCAGAGATTCGCGACCGTCTTCGGGGGCGAGGCCGACGACCACCGTGGCCGCACCGTGGAGGACTACCTGCCCCGGCCGGAGGCCGAACGCCTCTCCGCCACCCTCCGGCGGGTACTGGACACGGGCGACGCGGTCACCGACCTCCAGCTCGTCGGGACCCCGCCCGGCGCCCCGGGACGGCGCCACTGGTCCATGAACCTCTACCGCGTGCACAGCGGTTCGGGGCGCCCCATCGGCATAGCCGGTCTGGCCACCGATGTCACGCAGCGGCACATCGCCGCCCGCGAGGCGGCCAGTGCCCGGCGTAACCTCGCGCTGCTCAACGAGGCCAGCGCACGCATCGGCAACTCCCTCGACCTGGAGACCACCGCCCGGGAACTGCTCGACGTCGCGGTGCCCGGATTCTGCGACCTGGCCTCCGTCGACCTGTACCAGGGTCTGCTCACCGGCGAGGAGGCCTCACCCGCCAGCTGGGGGCGGCACCATCAGGAGTCGGGCACCGGCTCGGCCGACCTGCGCAGGGTGGCCCACGCCAGCGCCGTGTCCGACGCGCTCCCCGGGGTCATCCCCGGCGCCCGGGCCGGCGAGGGGGCACCCCACGGGGCCACCGGTCCGCCCGCACTCGGCTCGGTCCACCGCTACCCCTTCCACTCGCCCTGCGCCGTCGCCCTGCGCAGCGGACGCGTGACGGCCGTGCCCGGCGACGAACGCGGCTTCGTCCACTCCACCCTCGCCGTGCCGATGGTCGCCCACGACATCGTCGTCGGCCTCGTGCAGTTCTCCCGTACGAAGGGCAGCGAACCCTTCGGCGAGCGGGACAGGGCGCTGGCCACCGAGCTCGCCGCCCGCGCGGCGGTCTGCATCGACAACGCCCGCCTCTACCGCCGCGAGCACGAGCGCGCGCTGATCCTCCAGCGCAGCCTGCTCCCGCCGGGCGACCCGGAGGCCGCGGGACTCGACATCGCCTGCCGCTACCTCCCGGGCAACACGGCCACCGAGGTCGGCGGCGACTGGTTCGACGTGATCGAGCTCCCCGGCCACCGCACCGCCCTGGTCGTCGGGGACGTGATGGGGCGCGGGCTGCGGGCCGCCGTGGCCATGGGAGAACTGCGCACCGCCGTACGGACCCTGGCCCTCCTGGACCTGGAGCCCGCCGAGGTGCTCTCCGCCCTGGACGAGGTCGCCCGGGGACTGGGCACCCCGGGCGGCGGCGAGCGCAGCGACGGCTTCGGCGCGGGCGGCGGGGCCCAGTGGCCCTCCCGGGCGGCCCAGAAGTCACGCGAGGCCGACCTCTCCGAGGTCTACCTGGCGACCTGTGTGTACGCGGTCTACGACCCGGTCACCCGGCGGTGCACCTTCGCCAACGCCGGTCATCTCCCGCCGGTGGTGGCCGAGCCCGGTGAACCCGCGATGCTGCTCGACGTGCCGCCGGGCATGCCGCTCGGTGTCGGGGGCGAGCCGTTCGAGGAGGTCGAGGTGGAGCTGAAGGAAGGCTCCCTGCTGGCCCTCTACACCGACGGGCTCGTCGAGTCGCGCGACCATCCGCTCGACGAGGGCCTGGACGCCTTCCGGCTCGCCCTGGCCGAGCCCTCGCAGCCGCTCGAGGACGTCTGCGACCACGTGCTGTCCACGCTGGACACCCGGCACGGCGAGGACGACATCGCCCTGCTGATGGCCCGTATCCAGGGGCTCGCCCCGGACGCGGTCGGCGACTGGCGGCTGCCGCGGGAGCTCCGCTCGGTGGCTCGCGCCCGGGAGATGGCCCGTGAACAGCTCGTCTCCTGGGGCCTGGACGACCTGGTGGACACCACCGAACTGCTCGTCAGCGAGTTGGTCACCAACGCGCTGCGGTACGGCGAGGGCGAGATCAGGCTCAGGCTGCTCCGGGACCGTACGCTCGTCTGCGAGGTCTGGGACGCGGGCCTCGTCCAGCCGCGGCGCCGGCGCGCCCGCGACACCGACGAGGGCGGACGCGGGCTGCAGCTGGTCGGGCTCCTCAGCGCGGCCTGGGGGTCACGGCGCACCCCGCGCGGCAAGACGGTCTGGTTCGAACTTGCCCTGCCCGACGGAGAGCCCGCCGCGGAACTCTCCGTGGAGCAGTTGCTGAGCATGTACTGACCGCGCTCGGAGGGACGGCAGGCGTCACGAAGCGGACTTCAGGGCCGCGAGCCGGGCCTCGATCTCCGCGCTGTCCCCGAGGGCGTCCAGCTGCTCGAACTGGGCGTCCAGGGACGACGCGGCGAGTTCCTGCTTGCCCACCGCCCTGGCCTCCTCGCGCCGCACCTTGTCCTCGAACCGGCCGAGCTCGCTCGTCGGGTCCATGACATCGATGCTCTTGACGGCGTCCATCATCCGGTTCTGCGCCTGCGCGGACGCGGCGCGCGCCACCAGTTCGTCGCGCTTGGACCTCAGCTGGGCCAGCTTGTCCTTCATCTGGTCCAGCCCCGCCTTCAGTTTGTCCACCACCACGGTCTGCGAGGCGATGGTGGGCTCCGCCGTCTGCGCCTCCTGCTCCGACCGGAGCTGCCGCCCCAGGGCGACCTTGGCGAGATTGTCGAACCGGTCGGCCTCCGCCCCCGCCCCGCCGGCCCGCAGTTCGTCGGCCTTCCTGCTGGCGGCGAGGGCCTTCTGGCCCCACTCCCTGGCCGCGTCGACGTCCTCCCGGTGGTCCTCCTCCATCAGCCGGAGATTGCCGATGGTCGCCGCCACCGCCTGCTCGGCCTCCGCGATGTTGTTCGTGTAGTCGCGGATCAGCTGGTCCAGCATCTTCTGCGGATCCTCCGCCTGGTCGATCAGGGCGTTGATGTTGGCCCGCGCCAGCTGGGTGACGCGGCCGAGGACGGTCTGCTTGCTCATGGCACCTCTCCTTGTGACGACACCTGGTTGTGCGGAACGTCAGGCGCACGGCCGGGGGCACCTGACGCACGGGGCGGGCCAGCGCGGTCAGAAGCGGCCCCCGCCGCCGCGCCGGCCGCGGGTCCCTCCGCCGCCGAAGCTGCCCGGCCCACCGCCGAACCCGCCCCCGGAGCCGCCGAATCCGCCGCCGAAGCCTCCCCCCGGTCCTCCGCCCCGGCCACCTCCGCCGAGCAGACCGCCGAGGATGATGCCGCCCAGCACGGCGCCGCCCGCCCCGCCCCCGCCGCGCGGGCCGCCGAAACCGCTCTGGTCGCGGTAGTTCCGTACGTCCTGCTCGGCCAGGCTCCGCGCCTGCGCGGCCAGGGCGTCCGCCTGCTGGGCCTCGGCCAGGGCGCCCTGCGGATCGTTCGACCCCGACCGTTCTCCGGCCCGCTCCCACCGCCGCTGGGCCTCCGCGAGCCGGGTGCGCGCCTGGCTGCCCACGGCTCCCCGGTTGGTGGTGATGTAGTCGGCCGCGGCGCCGATCTCCGCCCGCGCGGTGAGCATCGCCTGATCGAGGAGCGAGCGGGCCCGCCGGCCGCCGTGTTCCTCCTCGCGGGCTCCGGCCAGGGCCTCGTCCAGCGCCGCGTCCGCCTCCTCCACCCTGCGGAGCGCGTCGATCGGGTCGTACGGACCGGACGCCGTCTCCCCTCCGACGTCGGCGACCACTGCCTCGGCCCGGGCGACCCTGCCCCGCAGGTCCGCGGTGGACACGCCCTCCGGGGTGCCGGCGAGCAGACCCCTGGCGTCGGCCAGGTCGGTCTGCGTCTCCGTGAGCGCGCCGGGCAGCTTCTCCGCCGCCTCGGCCAGCTCCCCGGACCGCCGGTCGACGGCGTCCACCAGGGTGGAGATCTGCTGGATCGCCCCTTCGGCGGCGCGGACGTAGACCGCCGCCTCCGAGTTGTTCCCGCTGTCCACCGCCTGACGGGCCTTGTTGAGGCTGGAGGTGGTGAAGACCAGCCGGTCCTTGGCCTGTTCGACGCCCTCGGCCGAGGGATCGGTGGCCGAGGGGGCGTACCGTCCGCGCATCGAGGCGAGCGCCGTCTCCGTGGCGGAGACCCGGGCGAGCAGTTCGCGGAACGTGGTCTCGGCGGTGCTCACGGCCTGCGGGGCGTTCTGTTCGAGCGCGCGCAGCCGGTCGAAGTCCTCGGACACGGCGTCCAGGCGTTCGTTCGCGTCGGTGCAGCGGTCGATGATCTCGTCCATCATGCGGCGCCGGGTCGCGTCGTCCTCCGGGAAGGCGTCGTCCAGCTGCTGCCGCAGCCGGAAGGCCTCGGTCAGCTCGGCCTTGGCGTGCGCGACGGCCTCCGCGAAGGGCGCGGCGGCCTCCTCGCCGAACTGGGCGACGGCGAAGCCGAGTTCCTCCTCGCTGGTGCGCACGGAGTCGTCCGTGTCGACCAGGTCGGCCGTCGCCCGAGCGTCCAGCTCCGGCAGCGGGACCTGCGGTGCGGCCGTGCCCGTCCCCCCGCTTCCCCAGCCGCCCGCCGCGGGTGTCGTCCGGGTCGCCGTACGCCGCCTGCGGCGGGCGAAGGCGAAGAAGGCGACCGCGCCCGCCACGACGACGACGGCCAGCGGCACGAGCAGATTGACGGAGGCGCCGCTGTCGGAGCCGCCGCCGGGATCCGCGGCGCCCGGGGTGAGGGCGGGTGTGGGCACCGGGTCACCCGCCAGGACCGCGGCGTAGCCGTCGGCGGCGCCGATCGCGGCACCGGCCCAGTCGTTCTGCCGGAGCGCAGGTTCGATCGCGGTGTTCGCCACGTCCTGGAGCTGCGCGTCGGTGAGCCGTGACCCCTGGTCGACGGAGTAGGCGTACTGCCGGGCGTGGGTGGCCACCGCCAGCAGGAGGTCCTCCTGCCCGAGGCCGTTGCGGTTCGCGGTCTCGTCGGCCCAGGTCCGGGCGTCGCGGCCGGAGAAGTCACGTACGTACACGACGAACAGCTGGACCCGCCGCTCGTCGAACAACCGGTCGAGCGCGGCCTCGACCTGCGCTTTCCGGTCTCCGAGCGCGTCCACCCTGTCGGTGATCTGCCCGTCGCGGGACAGCTCGACGGGATCCTCGCCCTGGGCGCCCGGGGCACCCGGCAGGGCGATCCAGAGCACCGCGGCCAGCGCGGCGACGAGGACCCTGCCGGCTGTCGAAGACCGGGAGGTCCCGGTACGGCTCGCAGGCGGCGTCACATCTGGGAGGCTATGTCCGCCCGCTGCCACCCGCGACCCGGCGCGTTCCGGGGACCCGCGGGGCGGGGACCGGGGACGGCGGCCGGGCTGCGGGGAAGGGCGGGGGCGTCCGAGGAGTCCGCCCCGGAGGCTCCGGGGGAGGAGCCGCGGCCGGACGGGACGGTGCGGTGCGGGAGCCGCCGCCCGTCAGGTGGCGACGGCTCCCGCACCCCGGGGGGCCTGTCAGGTGGCCCCGGTCGTGGGCCGGCGTCAGCCGGCGGTGCGGGGCAGCTGCCGGGTGCGGCCCAGCGAGCCGAGCCACTCGGCCGAGGGCCGCGCGGTCCGCTCGAAGGTCTCCCAGTCCACGGCGATCAGCCCGAAGGTCGGTGCGAACGAGCCCCACTCGTAGTTGTCGAGGGCGCTCCAGGCCAGGTAGCCCTGGACGTTCAGCCCGTCCTCGATCGCGGAGGCCACCTCGTTCAGCGCGCCCGTGTAGTAGGCGACGCGGCGGGTGTCGTCGGCGGTGGCGATGCCGTTCTCCGTGACGATCAGCGGCATCTCCGGGCCGATGACCTCGGCGGTGTGGCGCAGGGCGTGCCCGACGGCGGCCGGGTAGTACTCCCACTGCGTGAGCGTCCGCTCGACGTCGCCGGCCGTGGGGATCGGGCCGTCGGGACCGATCTCGGTGCGGGTGTAGGACTGCACCCCGATCCAGTCGTCGCCCCGGGCCGCCTCGATGAAGACGTCCTCGCGCGGATGGCGGTAGGCGGCCGTGACCTCCTCCGCGCCCGGGCGGGCCTGGTAGACCTGGTTGGCGATGGTCCAGCCGACCTGGATGCCCGCGTCGATCGCGCGGACCTCCTTCACGGCCGCGTGGTGCGCGGCGATGACCGCCTCGGTGGTCTCGTCGTCAGGAGTGGGCAGTCCGGCGGGCGGGAAGCCGATGTCGCCGCGCTTCGCCTGACCGGCCATGACGGCGATCATGTTCGGCTCGTTGATGGTGCAGACGTGGCTGACGCCCTCGGAGATCACGGGCGCGCAGGCCGCGACGTACCGCGCGAAGAGCTCGGTGGCGCCGTCCGCCGTCCAGCCGCCCCGCGCCTCGAACCACTGCGGCACGGTGAAGTGGTGCAGGGTCACCATCGGGCGCAGCCCGCGGGCGATCGCGCCCTCGACCATGCGCCGGTAGTGGGCGAGCTCCGCGCGGGAGAAGCGCCCCTCGACGGGCTCGACGCGCGCCCACTCGACGGAGAAGCGGTAGTCGGTGAAACCGAGGGACGCCAGCAGGTCCATGTCCTCGGTCCAGCGGTGGTAACTGTCGCAGGCGTCCAGGCTGGGCTCCTGGATGTGCGTACCGGTGGAGTGCTCCTTGACCCACCAGTCGCTGTTCGTGTTGTTGCCCTCGATCTGGTGGGCGGCCGTGGAGGCGCCCCACAGGAAGCCTTCGGGGAACGGGACCTGGATGTGCGTCATCGCGAAATGTCTCTCTGGTGCGGGGAGGGGTGCGGCCGTGGGGTGGGGTGACGGCCTCGTGGGTGTACGGGGGCCCTGCCGGGCGGGCTACTTCATGCCCGCCGTGGCGATGCCCTGGGTGAAGTGCCGCTGCAGGGCGATGAAGAGGATCAGCACCGGCAGGACGACGAGGAAGGCTCCGGCCATCAGCATGCCGTTGGAGCCGCCCGCCTTGTTGGGGTCGGTGGCGAAGGTGGCCAGCGCGACCGGGAGCGTGTACTTGTCCGGGTCGTTGGTCGCGATCAGCGGCCAGACGAAGTTGTTCCAGGAGCCGAGGAAGGTGAAGATCGAGAGCGTCGCGAGGGCGGGCTTCACCAGCGGCATCACGATCCGCCAGAAGATGTACCACTCTCCCGCGCCGTCCATCCGGGCCGCTTCCAGGAGCTCGTCGGGGATCGACTGCATGAACTGGCGCATCAGGAAGACGCCGAACGCGCCGGCC
Source organism: Streptomyces argenteolus (assembly GCF_042902585.1). Lineage (GTDB taxonomy): Bacteria > Actinomycetota > Actinomycetes > Streptomycetales > Streptomycetaceae > Streptomyces > Streptomyces argenteolus. Next base: position 697,937 of record NZ_JBIBEG010000001.1, on the reverse strand, counting down.
GCGAAGGGCAGCACCAGGCCGGCGTACGAGTCGATCAGCTTCAACTTGCTCATCAGCACGAACAGCGGCAGCAGCATGAGGTTGCCGGGCACCATCAGCGCCCCGAGGACCACACCGAAGATCTTGTTGCGTCCGACGAACCTCAGCTTGGCCAGCGCGTACCCGAGCATCGAGCAGAAGACCAGGTTCGAGACGGTGACCAGCACCGCCACGATCACGGAGTTCATGAAGTAGAGCGGCAGGTCCAGCTTGTCCAGCAGCTGCCGGAAGTTGTCCAGCGTCCATTCGGTGGGGATCCACACCGGAGGACTGGCCGAGAGCTCGCTGGTCGTCTTGAACGACGAGACGGCCATCCAGAGGAACGGCGCCGACATGATCAGCAGGCCCAGCGAGAGCAGGACGTAGACCAGGGGACGCCTCAGGTTCCGGGACCTGCCCGTGGGAGCCGTGCGCGCGGGTGCTTGGCCGACGGTCATTTGGTGTTGTCCTTCAGCAGTCGGAGCTGCAGCACCGTGATGCCCATGATCACCACGAAGAGCACATACGCCATGGCGCTCGCGTAGCCCATGTGGAAGAAGTTGAAGCCCTCGCGGTACATGTTCAGCGACACGGTCAGCGTGGAGTCGGAGGGGCCGCCCTGCGTCATCACGAACGGCTCCTCGAAGACGTTGAGGTAGCCGATGGTGGTGATCACCGTGGCGTAGAGGAGCGTCGGTCGCAGCAGCGGCACCGTGATCCCCCGGAACTCCTGCCACACCCCGGCGCCGTCGAGCCGCGCGGCCTCACGGACCTCGGTGGGAATGGCCTGAAGGCCCGCGATGAAGAGCACCATGACCGTACCGACGTTGCGCCAGACCGCCATCGCGATCATCGAGGGCATCGCCAGCGTCTCGGAACCGAGGAAGTCGGGTGCGGTGAGGCCCACTTCGGAGAAGAGGCCCGCGATCAGCCCGTCGCTCGGGTCCAGCACGAACCGCCACACCACGGCCACGGCCACGATGGTGGTGACCACCGGGGCGTAGAAACCGACCCGGAAGAAGGTCCTCGCCCGGTCGATGCCGTTGTTCAGCAGTACGGCGACGACCAGCCCGATCGCGATCGTGAGCGGGACGCCCACGACCACGAAGTACGCCGTGTTGAGGAGCGACGTGAGGAACTTCTCGTCGCCGAACAGCTCGGTGTAGTTCTCGAAGCCGATGAAGTTCGCTTCCCAGGGGCGCGTCACGTTGCGCAGCCCGAAGTCGGTGAAGCTCATCAGCAGCGTGGCGAGGATCGGGAACGCCATGAAGACGGTGAACAGGACGAGGAAGGGCATGGAGAACAGCCAGCCCGCCGCGTTCTGTACGCCCATCGAGCGCTTCCGGCGCCCCGCACCGGCCCGGGGCGGGGCGGGGGCGGGACCGTCCTTCACCGTGGCCGGCTGTGCGGCCGTCGAGGTCGTGGTGCCCATGGCTCCTACTTCACGAGGGCTTCGATCTCGGACTGCGCGGCCTTCAGCGCGTCCTCGGCGGAAGCCTTGCCCTGCGTCACCTTCGCGATCGCCTGGTCGACCTTGTCGGTGATCTCGGTCAGCGTGGGGGTGGAGGGGGAGGACTTGGCGGTGTCCATCTGCTTCTTGAAGACCTGGAGGTTCGCGTCGTCGGCGAGCGTGCCGGACTCCCAGGCCGCGGTGTTCGCGGGGAGGTCCTTGGTCCGCTCGTACCAGTCGGCCTGGCCCTCGGCGTCCGTGAGGTACGTGATGAACTCCGTGGCGGCGGCCTTGTGCTCACTGTCCTTGGAGATCACCAGGGAGGAGCCGCCCGCCATCGACACGGAGGACGCGTCCGCCGGGACCGGGGCCACGGCCCACTTGCCCTTGATCTGCGGCTGGCCCTCGTCGAGCAGGGTGACGTGCCACGGGCCGCCGAAGAACATGGGGACGCGGCCGTTGCCGAAGTCCTTCACGACGTCGTAGCCCGGCTGCACCGACTTGTTGGCGAGGCCCTTGTCGAAGTACGTGCCGTACTCCTTCAGCGCCTTGACCGCCTCGGGGCTGTCGATGGCGGCCTTGCCGTCGTCGTCGAGGATCGTGCCGCCGGCGGAGTAGAGGAACGGGTAGAAACTCTGCACCGTGTCCAGGCCGCTCGGCTGGATGGACAGGCCCCACTTGGTGCCGGCCTTCTTCTGGTACGCGGTGGCCAGGTCCTGCATCTCCTGCCAGTCGGCGGGCGCCTTGTCGACGCCGGCCTTCTTCGCGAGGTCGGTGCGGTAGTAGAGGACGCGGGTGTCGACGTACCACGGCACGCCGTACGCGGTGCCGTCCACCTCGCCCTGGTTCCAGCCCGCGGGGAAGAAGTCCGCCTTGTCGAAGACCTTCGTGTCGACCGGCTCCAGGACGCCGAGCTCGGCGAACTCCCCCATGTAGCTGCCGCCCATCTGCGCCACGTCCGGCATGGTGCCGGCCGCGGCGGCGGAGACGAGCTTCTGGTGGGCGACGTCCCAGCCGACCGGGGTCACCTTGACGGTGACGTTCGGGTTGGCCTTCTCGTACACCTCGGCCACCTCGGCGAGCTTCTCGCCCTCGGCGCCCATGGCCCAGACGGTGAGCGTCTGCTTCGCGTCCGCGGCGACGTCGTCGCCACCGGAGCCGCCGCAGGCGGAGACGCCGAGGGCGAGCGCCACGGTGATGGCTGCGGAGGCGGTTCTGGCGGTGCGGGACATGGAGGGCTCCTCCTCGAGCAATCCGGATGTATGCGCTGCCTGTAAGCGCATACATCACTCTGCTGTAGTCGTTCGGGAAACCGCAAGAGGGTGCTGGGTCACACTCGTGCAACGTGCCGGACACCTGGAGGGTTGTTCGTGGCACCGTATGCACACTGTTTGCGGATTTGAAGTGGATGTGACCGATTCCGCTTGTTTGGCGGGATTCCGGGCTCCGGAAGCGGCCCGTTACTGTCCTGCGCATGACTTCGTTCGCGCACGACTTCCCCTTCGACCCGGCCTACGGGCGGACGCTCGACGAGCTGCTGCGCGTCGAGGCGCCGACCGCTCCGGGGGACTTCGAGGCGTTCTGGAGGGCCCGGCACCGCGAGGCCCGCGCCGTCGTCACCGCGCCCGAGCTCGGGCCGGTGGAGGAGGAGCGCGACGGGCTCCGGCTGCACGCTGTGACCTTCACCTCCGTCGGGGGCGTGCGCCTCGGGGGCTGGGTCGCGCTGCCCGTGGACGGCCCGGCGGAGCACGGCTTCGTCGTCGGCCACGGATACGGCGGGCGGGAGCGGCCGGGGCCCGACGTGCCGCTGCCGCTGCCCCGGTCGGCGGCGATCCTGCCCTGCGTGCGCGGCATGGGCGGACGGGGACTGGTGCCCGGGATACCGGCCGAGGCCGCGGGGCACGTGCTGCACGGCATCGACGCGCGCGACACCTATGTCATCGGCGACTGTGTGGCGGACCTGTGGTGCGCGGCATCGGCGCTGCAGGAGGTGCTGCCGCAGCTCGCAGGGCCCGCGCGGCTCGGCTACCTCGGGGAGAGCTTCGGCGGCGGGCTCGGGGCGCTCGCGCTGCCCTGGGACGACCGGTTCCGCGCCGCCCAGCTCACGGTCCCCACCTTCGGCAACCACCCGCTCAGGCTCACCCTGCCCTGCGCCGGCAGCGGTGAGTCGGTGCGCGCCCACCACCGGCTCCACCCCGCGGTGACGGAGGTGCTGCGGTACTTCGACGCGGCGACGGCGGCCACGCGGCTGGAGCTGCCGACGCTGGTCGCCGCGGCGCTGTTCGACCCGGCGGTCCCGCCGCCCGGGCAGTTCGCCGTGTACAACGCGCTGCCCGGTCCCCGGGAACTGCTCGTGCTGCGGGCGGGGCATTTCGCGTACAGGGGGATCGTGGAGGAGACGGCCGGGCTCGTGGCGCGCCGCGCGCGGTTCTTCGGGGCGCACCTCTGAGGCGTGCCGGCCGGCCCGTTCAGCCGCAGCCGCAGCTCGACCGGCGGGCCAGGGAGACCGGGAGCTCCAGCGAGACCGGGGTGCGGCTCGGGTCCGCCAGGCGTTGCACCAGCAACTCCACGGCCTGTTCGCCGAGCTGCCGGATGGGCTGCCGCACGGTGGTCAGCGACGGCCGGACGATCCGGCTCAGCGGAATCCCGTCGAAGCCGGTCACCGCGATGTCCTCGGGCACCCGCACCCCGCGCCGCTCCAGGGCGCGCAGGGCGCCCACGGCCATCTGGTCGTTGGCGAAGAGCACCGCGTCCGGGCGCTCGGTGCCCCGGTCGAGCAGCGCCTCGGCGGCCCGCGCCCCCTCGGCGCGCGTCATCATCCCCGTCCGCAGGTCCGGTGCCTCGGGGACGGGCAGCCCGGCGTCGCGGCAGGCGTCGCGGAAGCCGCGGAAGCGGGCCTCGGCGTCCGGCGAGTCGGGATCGCCGCCGACGAAGGCGAGCCGGCGGAGCCCGTGGTCCTCGATGAGGTGGCGGGCCAGCTCGCGTTCCCCGGCGGCGTTCGCGACGACGATGTGGTCCAGGTGGTCGATCTCGCGTGGCCCGGCGAGCATCACCACCGGCAGCCGGCGCGATATGACGTCGAGATCCCCGGTCGGCACGGTCTGCGCCAGCACGGCGAAGCCGTCCACCCGGCCCGCGACCTTGGCGACGAGGCTCTCCGGCCCACCCTCCAGCGACGCCGCGATCAGCAGGGCGTAGCCGTGCCGGCGGGCCGCCCGCTCCATGCCCCGGATGATCTGGTCGGAGTACAGCATCGCCGCGTCCTCGGCCTCGCTGTCGTTCTCCGCGTCGGCCTCGGCGTCCGGATCGGCGTAGTCGGGGAAGCAGAGGCCCAGCACGCCGGTGGTGCGGCTGGCCAGCCCCCGGGCGTTGCCGCTCGGTACGTAGCCGAGTTCGCGCGCCGCCTCCAGGACCCGTTCGCGGGTCTGGGCGCGCACGGAGTCCGGGGTGCGGTAGACCCGGGAGACCGTGGCGATCGACACGCCCGACCGCTCGGCGACGTCGTACACCGTGGGGGCACTCACTCGACCGACCGTCCGCTTCTTCTTCCCTGCGACACCCGCTGCTGCGGATGGCGGCCCTCTTCTGAAAGCGCATTCACCCTAGATCGCGTGCCCGGCGGCGGGCAACAGCGACCCTCGCCGCCCTCTCCTCTCTCAGGGGCGCGGCCACCCGAACGGGGGTGAGCCCGAAAATAGACAGGCCACCTTGCAAGTTGCCCTGTCCATCTTTACGGTGGGACCCATGTCCGAACCCTCCGGCGGCGCCCCGGCGCGGCCCACCCCCGACCCGGTGGCCGATCCCGGCGCCGAGCGCGTCGCGGCCGAACTCTCGGCCGTGGTCGGACGGCTGCTCCGGAGGCTGCGCAGCTCCTCGGCGGACAGTCTGCTCACTCCCTCCCAGCGATCGGTCCTGGCCAGGCTCCAGGACGACGGGCCGGCCACCACGGCCGCGCTCGCCCGTGCCGAACTCGTCAGGCCGCAGTCGATGCGGCTCACCCTCGGCGCGCTGGAGAGCCAGGGGTTCGTCACCCGGGCTCCCGATCCCGAGGACGGCCGCAAGTCGGTCGTCTCCGTCACCGAGCGGGGGACCGCCACCCTGGCAGGAGTGCGGGCCGCCAAGCGGAGCTGGCTGGCCGAGGCGATCGCGGGAGAGCTGGACGGCGCGGAGCGCCGCGCGCTCGCCGAGGCCACCGAGCTCATCGCCCGTCTGGTCGACGAGTGAACCGGCCGGGCCCGTCGGCGGTACGGCGCGGAGGACGGCCGGCGGCTCCGGGCCCGGCCGCGGCTCCGGGCCCGGCCCCGTCGGCGGCCCTCGCAGCGGCCCCCGGCCCCTCCGATGAGCCCGGCTTCGGCGCCCGGCTCACCGCGCCCCTGCTGATGGGCTCCCTGCTCAATCCGCTCAACACCACGATGATCTCCACCGCCTTGGTGTCCATCGGGCACTCCTTCGGCATCGGGGCGGCCGGCACCGCGTGGCTCATCTCCGTCCTCTATCTCGCCAGCGCGGTCGCCCAGCCGGTGCTCGGCAAGCTCGCGGACACCCTCGGCCCGCGCCGGGTCTTCCTGGCCGGTCTCGTCGTCGTGGTCGCGTCAGGCCTGGTCGGCACCCTCGCCCCCGGCTTCGGCGCGCTGATCGTCTCCCGGGTGCTCCTGGGCATCGGAACCTCCGCCGCCTACCCGGCCGCCATGGCCGTGCTGCGTGACGAGTCGCGGCGTCTCGGCCGTCCCACTCCGCGCCCCGTGCTGGCCCGGCTCTCCTTCGCCGCCCTGGGCAGCGCCGCCGTCGGGCCCGCGCTCGGCGGGCTGCTCGTGACCGTCGTCGGCTGGCGCGGGATCTTCGCGGTCAACGTGCCGATCGCGCTGCTCACCCTCGGTGCGGCGCTGCTCTGGGTCCCGGCCGACCCGCCGCGTGAGCGGGCCGCCGACGGCGGCGCCGTCAGGGTGTCGCTGGACCCGCTCGGGACAGGCCTGTTCACCGCCGCTCTGACGGTGCTGGTCTTCTTCCTCCTCGACCTGGCCGACCCCCGGTGGTGGCTGCTTGCCCCCTTCGCCGTGCTGACCGCCGTACTGGCCTGGTGGCAACTACGCGCCCCGCAGCCGTTCATGGACGTCCGGATGCTCGCGGGCAACGGAGCACTGCTGAGGACGTACGCGCGCCACGGGCTCAGCTATCTGCTCATCTACTGCATGATGTACGGCTTCACGCAGTGGCTGGAGGAGGCCCGCGGCTTCTCCTCGGGCCAGGCCGGGCTGCTGATGCTGCCGATGTCGGTCACCGCGCTCGTCTGCTCGCTGCTCGGCGCCCGTACCAAGGGGCTGCGCGGCCCGCTGACCCTGGCCTGTGTCCTGCTCACCGCCGGCGGGGGAATCCTGCTCCTGCTCTCCGGCGACAGCCCGCTCGGCGTCCTGTTGATCGCCGGAGCGTGCTTCGGCGCCTCGCAGGGGCTCGTCGGCACGAGCAACCAGGCGGCGGTCCAGGCCTACGCCCCGGCCGAGAGCATCGGGGCCGCCGCCGGGCTCCAGCGCACCGCGCAGTACATCGGCGCGATCACCGCGTCCAGCCTGATCGCCCTGGCCTACGCCGGCGCGGCGAGCGACGCGGGACTGCACCTCATGGCGGCGGTCGCCGTCGTCCTGGGCGTCCTGCTGACCGTGCTCACCCTCACCGACGGCGCCCTGCGCGCCCGCACCTGACCGGCCCGCCCGGCTTCCCCGCGCCCCCGCGCGGACGCAACGAACAGCGCCACCCCAAGGAGTACGCACATGACCGCCACCGTCCTGGACCCCCGCACCGCTCTCGTCGTCGTCGACCTCCAGAAGGGCATCGTCGCCCTGCCGACGGCGCACCCGGCGGAGGGCGTCGTCGCCCGTTCGGCCACCCTCGCCGACGCGTTCCGGGCCAAGGGCCTCCCGGTCTTCCTGGTCCACGTGACCGGGGGCGCGCCCGGCCGCACCGAGAGCGGTGCCCCGGCCCGCGAGCCCGCCCCGGACTGGTCCGACCTCGTGCCCGAGATCGGACCGCGCGACGGGGACGTCGTCGTCACCAAGCAGCAGTGGGGCGCCTTCCACGGCACCGCGCTCGACCTGGAACTGCGCCGCCGGGGCATCACCCAGGTGGTGCTGAGCGGCATCGCCACCAGCATCGGCGTCGAGTCCACCGCCCGCGCCGCCCATGAGCACGGCTACCACGTCACCGTCGCGACGGACGCGGTCACCGACATGGACGCCGACGCCCACCGCAACAGCGTGGAGAAGATCTTCCCGAGGCTCGGCGAGACCGGCACCACCGACGCGATCGTCGCACTGCTGGGCTGACCCCTCCGGGGCCGGACGGCGGCCGGACCGAGGCCGAACCGGGCCGGACGGCGGCCGGACGGGGGCCGCTCGGGTGAGATCCGTGGTCCCCCCGGCCGCGTCCGCCCCCGCCCGCGCGTGAAAGTGCGTTCAGTGGATCAGCGAATCAGTCTGATCAACTGCAAATGCCACCAGAACGCATCATCCGGTCCCTTCCGGTACGGGGTGGACCGGGCCGGCCCCGGAGGTATCAGCCATGGCCCATCTCGGCGTCCCGCACGGGACGGCCCGAAAGCGCCGCTCGGTCGCGCTCCTGGCGACAGGTGTGCTCACGATCCCGGTACTGGCGGGCTGTACCGCGGACAGCGAGGGCCCCAGCCCGGTGGCCGCACCCCAGGACATCGCCCCCGCGTCCCGGGACCGGGTCGCCGACGGCTCCACCCTCACCTGGGCGATCGATGCGGTGCCCGCCACGCTCAACGCCTTCCAGGCCGACGCCGACGGCGCGACCGCGCGCATCACCGGCGCCCTGCTGCCCTCGCTCTTCCCCATGAACGCCAAGGGGGAGCCGAAGCTCAACCCCGACTTCCTGGAATCGGCGAAGGTGATCGAGCAGGAGCCCAAGCAGGTCGTCCTCTACAAGCTCAACCAGCAGGCGGTGTGGAGCGACGGCCGCGAGATCGGCGCCCCCGACTTCGTCGCCCAGTGGCGCGCGCTGAGCGGCAAGGACTCGGCGTTCTGGACCGCGCGCAACGCGGGGTACGAGCGGATCGAGAAGATCGAACGCGGCAAGGACGACCTCCAGGTCCGGGTCACCTTCTCCAAGCCGTACGCCGACTGGCGCTCGCTGTTCTCGCCGCTCTACCCCAAGGAGGTGACGGGCTCGCCCGGCACCTTCAACGACGGTGCCCGGACCACCCTCAAGAACACCGCCGGGCCCTTCCGGCTGCGGGGCGTGGACAAGAAGAAGGGGACCGTCGTCCTCGACCGGAACCCGCGCTGGTGGGGCGACGAGGCCAAGCTCGAGTCCCTCGTCTTCCGCGCCGTCGAACCCGCGGACCGGGCCGACGCGCTCACCGCGGGCACGGTGGACGTCGCCGACATCGAGCCGGCGACGGCGAACCGCATCGCCCTGGCCGCCCGCGAGGGCGCCGGGAACGCCGGGGCGCCCGCCCACGGTCCCGGCTCCGGCACCACCCCCGCCTCGGCCCTGCGGTCCTGGGCGCTGGCCCACGGCTCGGACGAGGAGGCCGCCGAGACGGCACGGGCCGCCCGCAAGAAGAACCAGGAGGCCGTCGCCGTGTACGCCGCCGAGCAGAAGGCGCTGCGCGGTTTCGACGTACGCAAGTCGCTGGAGCCCGCGTACACGCAGCTCGCGCTGAACGGCGAGTCCGGGCCCCTCTCGGACGACCGGGTGCGGCGCGCCATCGCCCGGACGCTGGACCGCCAGGAGCTCGCCGACACCGTGCTGAAGCCGCTCGGCCTCTCCGCGGCCCCGCCCGGAAGCCATCTGGCCCTGGCCGGGCAGCCCGCGTACAAGGACGGCAGCGGGGCGCTCGGCGAGCAGGACACCAAGGAGGCGCGGGCGCTGCTCGCCGACGCGGGGTGGACCCCGGGCGGAGCCGTCCGCCGGACCGAGGACACCAAGGCGGGCAGCGAGGCCGAGAAGAAGAAGGAAAAGGAAGGGGAGAGCGGGAAGAAGGCGGGGGAGGCAGGCGAGGACGAGAAGGCCGCCAAGGACGGGAAGAAGGCCGGCGCCGACGGCGAGGCGGACAAGGCCGCGAAGGACGACGCCGCGTCGCGGGACGAGGGGACGTACATCGTCGGCGACGACAAGCCCGGCGACCGCAAGGCCGGTGACGCCGGGATCGCCGCACAGGACAAGAGCCCCGGCGGCGCCGCAGGGGCCTACGCCCCGGCGGGCACCGCCGCTCCGGCCCCCGCCTCGGTCAGGCACCGCGTCGGCAAGGCCGGCAAGCCGCTGACCCTGCGCTTCGTCCTCCCCTCGGGACCCGGGTCGCAGTCGCTGCGCAGCGTCGGCGAGAAGATCGTCGAGATGCTGGACACCATCGGCATCGGCACCCAGATCACCAAGGTCCCCGACGAGAGCTACTTCAAGGACCACATCGCCTCCGGTGACTACGACATGGCGCTGTACTCCTGGCCCGCCACCGCCTACCCGGCGACGGACGGCCGCCCGATCTTCGCCAAGCCGGAACCCGCCACGGACGGCTCGCTGCTCGTCGAGCAGAACTACACCCGGGTCGGTTCGGACCACATCGACCAGCTCTTCGACCGGGCGGTCTCCGAACTCGACGCGAACGCGGCCAGGGATCTCCTCAAGCAGGCCGACGCACGGATCTGGGCTGCGGCAGGATCGATTCCGCTGTATCAGAGGCCACAGCTTGTCGCGGTCGACAGGAAGCTCGTGAACGTCGGCGCCTTCGGCTTCGCCGCACCCCGCTACGAGGACATCGGCTTCACCGCGCGACAAGCGGCAGGTTCCCCCGCGAATCGTAAGAAGTAGCAGGTCAAAGCCGTATTCGAAGCTCAGATACAGCTCAATTCCCTTGCCCGCCGGAACCTCCGGCGGGCAAGGTGGTGTCCGCCCAGACCCGGGCTGTTCCTCTTCCCACACCCCTTGCCGTCCGCCCGCACACCGGCCGGACGATGACGTAATACCGGCTGAATATCGGCTGAATATCGGCTGAATCATGGCCGAACCCCGGCTCCGACGATCGGGCCGGGAAGCCCCGGACTCGACGGGCCCGTACCATTGGACTAGCCGTGGCGTGCCGCCCGGCGGGCGTACGAGGACTCGAGACCGACTGAGACGCCTGATCCCACGATCCGAGAGAAGCGCAAGCCACCCATGCCCACGCGCCACGACATCCGTAACGTAGCCATCGTCGCCCACGTCGACCACGGCAAGACCACCCTGGTCGACGCCATGCTCAAGCAGGCGGGCGCCTTCGCCGCCCACGCCGCCGAGAACCTCGACGAACGCATGATGGACTCGAACGACCTGGAGCGTGAGAAGGGCATCACGATCCTCGCCAAGAACACGGCGGTGAAGTATCACCCCAAGGACGGCGGGGACCCGATCACGATCAACATCATCGACACCCCCGGCCACGCCGACTTCGGCGGCGAGGTCGAGCGCGGTCTGTCGATGGTGGACGCGGTCGTCCTGCTCGTCGACGCCTCCGAGGGTCCGCTCCCGCAGACCCGCTTCGTCCTGCGCAAGGCCCTGACCGCCAAGCTGCCGGTCATCCTCTGCATCAACAAGACGGACCGTCCGGACTCCCGGATCTCCGAGGTCATCGACGAGACCTACGACCTCTTCCTCGACCTGGACGCCGACGAGGACCAGATCGAGTTCCCGATCGTCTACGCCTGCGCCCGTGACGGCGTCGCGTCGCTGACCAAGCCGGAGGACGGCACCGTCCCGGCCGACAGCGACAACCTGGAGCCGTTCTTCTCGACGATCCTCTCCACGGTCCCCGCGCCGGAGTACGACGAGGCCGCCCCGCTGCAGGCCCACGTCACCAACCTCGACGCCGACAACTTCCTCGGCCGTATCGCGCTGTGCCGCGTCGAGCAGGGCGAGCTGCGCAAGGGCCAGACGGTCGCCTGGATCAAGCGTGACGGCACGATCTCCAACGTGCGCATCACCGAGCTCCTGATGACCGAGGCGCTCACCCGCAAGCCCGCCGAGGTCGCGGGCCCCGGCGACATCTGCGCCGTCGCCGGTTTCCCGGACATCATGATCGGCGAGACGCTGGCCGACCCCGAGAACCCGATCGCGCTCCCGCTGATCACGGTCGACGAGCCCGCCATCTCGATGACCATCGGCACGAACACCTCGCCGCTCGTCGGCAAGGGCGGCAAGGGCCACAAGGTCACCGCCCGCCAGGTGAAGGACCGTCTGGACCGCGAGCTCATCGGTAACGTCTCGCTCCGTGTCCTGGACACCGAGCGCCCGGACGCCTGGGAGGTCCAGGGCCGTGGTGAGCTCGCGCTGGCCATCCTCGTCGAGCAGATGCGCCGTGAGGGCTTCGAGCTGACCGTCGGCAAGCCGGAGGTCGTCACCAAGCAGATCGACGGCAAGACGCACGAGCCGATCGAGCGCATGACCATCGACTCGCCCGAGGAGCACCTCGGTGCCATCACGCAGCTGATGGCGACCCGCAAGGGCCGCATGGAGACGATGACGAACCACGGCTCGGGCTGGGTCCGCATGGAGTGGATCGTGCCCTCCCGCGGCCTCATCGGCTTCCGTACGGAGTTCCTGACGCAGACCCGCGGCACGGGCATCGCGCACTCCATCTTCGAGGGCCACGAGCCCTGGTTCGGTGAGCTGCGCACCCGTCACAACGGCTCGCTGGTCGCCGACCGTGCCGGCTCGGTCACGCCGTTCGCGATGGTCAACCTCCAGGAGCGCGGTGTCATCTTCACCGAGGCCGGCACCGAGGTCTACGAGGGCATGATCATCGGCGAGAACTCCCGCGCCGACGACATGGACGTGAACATCACCAAGGAGAAGAAGCTCACCAACATGCGTGCGGCGTCCGCGGACACCACGGAGAACGTGGTCCCCGCCCGCAAGCTGTCGCTGGAGCAATCCCTGGAGTTCTGCCGCGAGGACGAGTGCATCGAGGTCACCCCGGAGACCGTGCGTATCCGCAAGGTCGTCCTGGACGCCAAGCAGCGTGGCCGTACCGCCTCGCGCGCCAAGAACGCCTGACCTGACGGAGACGTCCGCCCACGGCCGGAGAACCGCCGGTCCGGGCCATTGACATGAGGCCCGGGCCCCCGCAGACACTGTGGGGGCCCGGGCCTTTCGTCAACCTGTTTTTCTGACCGAGGTGTCCGTATATCGTGCGTCGCTCTCCGGAACATGTGTTAACGGTCCGTTTCGGGGGTGTCTGTCTGGGATCACTTTGTCCGGATTTCGGGCAACCATGCCTTCTCGATGTTGTCAAACCGAGACCCTTTAAGTGTGGTTTACAGCCCGGTGTTCCTTAATAGTTGGCTCCATTGAGCTCGGGTCAATGGGTCGTCGCACTGTGGGGAGTGCGGACTCACGAGCACACTCGGGGCACTGGAACGATCGCCGTCAGGGGTGTCGGTGGATCTCTGCAGTGCCCCTCTTGTAGTCAAAAGTGGACTCATGAGGAGGAAACCCATGCGCGGTGCCAAGAGCGCCAAGTGGGTCGCGGGAGCGGCAATCATCGCCCTGGCCGCGACTGCCTGTGGCGGGGGCAACGATGACGACAGCAGCAAGTCTGCTTCGAAGGAGAAGGGCAAGCCCGAGGGCTACGTCTCCATCGACGTCGGCGAGCCGCAGAAGCCGCTGATCCCGGCCGACACGAACGAGTCGCTCGGCAGCTACGTCATCCAGTCGGTGTTCACCCAGCTCCTGGACTTCGACGCCGAGGGCAACATCGTCTACACGAACGCCGAGTCCGTGAAGTCGGACGACAACAAGACGTGGACGGTGAAGCTGAAGGCGGGCTGGAAGTTCCACGACGGCACCCCGGTCACGTCCGAGTCCTACATCAAGGCGTGGAACTGGTACGCGAACGTCAAGAACGCCCAGCAGAACGCGTTCTGGTTCGAGGACATCAAGGGCTACGCGGACGTCCACCCCGAGAAGGGTGACCCGAAGGCCACGGAGATGTCCGGCCTGAAGGCCGTCGACGACACGACCTTCACGATCGAGCTCAACAAGCCCGTGCCGTACTACGAGTACAAGCTCGGCTACACCACCTTCGCCCCGCTGCCGGAGGTGTTCTACAAGGACACCAAGGCGTTCGGCCAGGCGCCGGTCGGCAACGGTCCCTACATCTTCGAGAAGTGGGACCACAAGAAGCTCATCCAGGTCAAGGCCAACCCTGACTACCAGGGCCCGAACAAGGCCAAGAACAAGGGTGTCCTCTTCAAGAACTACGCGACCGTCGAGGCCGCGTACCAGGACCTCCTCTCCGGCAACCTGGACATGATCCGCCAGGTCGGCCCGAAGGACCTCCCGAAGTACAAGTCGGACCTCGGTGACCGCGCGATCGACGAGCCGTACGCGGCCATCCAGTCGCTGGTCCCGACCTTCTACTCGAAGACCTTCAAGGACATCGACCCGAAGGTCCTCCAGGGTCTGTCGATGGCGATCGACCGCGACACGATCACCAAGACCGTGCTGAACGGCACCCGCAAGCCGGCGACGAGCTTCACGCCTCCGGGTGTCGCCGGTAACCAGGACCTGGGCACCGACGTGTTCAAGTTCGACGCGGCCAAGGCCAAGGCGCTCGTCACCGAGGGCGGCGGCGTTCCGGGCAACAAGATCTGGATCCAGTACAACGCCGACGGTGGCCACAAGGAGTGGGTGACCGCGGTCTGCGAGTCCATCCGCAACTCGACCGGGGTCGACTGCATCCCGGACGCCAAGCCGGACTTCCAGACCGACCTGGAAGCGCGTGACAACGACCAGGTCAAGTCGATGTACCGCGGTGGCTGGGTCGCCGACTACCCGCTGAACGTCAACTTCATGCGGGAGCTGTACGGCACCACCGCCGAGGCCAACAACGGCCGGTTCTCCGACAAGGAGGTCGACGCGGCCTTCAAGAAGGGCGACAACGCGGCTTCCCTGGACGAGTCGATCAAGGCTTACCAGGACGCCGAGAAGCTCGTCCTCGAGAAGATGCCGGCGATCCCGCTCTGGGAGTACAAGACCAACGGTGGCTACTCGAAGTCGGTCGACAACGTGACCATCGACTTCCACGGTGACTACAACATCACCGAAGTCACGGTCGTCAAGTAACCCACGCCTGAGGGCCCCCACTCGGCCATCAGCCGCCCACACCAGGCAGTAGGTCCCGGGGGCCGCTCTTCCTATCGGGAGAGCGGCCCCTGGGCTGCTTTATCCCCTATCGGAGGCAAACATGGGGCGTTACGTCGCGCGGCGACTGCTCCAGATGATCCCGGTCTTCCTCGGGTCAACCTTGCTGGTCTTCGCCATGATGTACGCGCTGCCCGGCGATCCCGTGCGCGCACTCGCGGGCGAACAGACCGTGGACCCCACGCAGATCGCCGCAATGAAGAAGGAGCTCGGGCTCGACCTTCCGCTCTGGCACCAGTACTGGAACTACCTGGTGAACCTGTTCCAGGGGGACTTCGGTACGCAGATCGCCAGCGGTCGGCCCGTCGCCGACATCATCTCGGAAGCGTTCCCGATCACGGTCCGGCTGGCCCTGTTTGCCTTCATCTTCACGGTCGTCGTCGGTATCTCCATGGGCGTCTTCGCGGGTCTGAAGGCCGACACCCTTCGCGACCGCGGACTGCTCGTCCTGACGCTGCTGCTCATCTCGGTCCCCTCGTTCGTGCTGGGCTTCCTCGGCCAGTACTTCTTCGCCTTCCAGCTCGGCTGGGTCGAGCCCAACGTGAGCCTGGAAGCGAACTCGAGCGAGCTGATCCTGCCCGCGGTCGTACTCGGGTCCTTGTCGCTCGCCTACGTGGCACGACTGACCCGTACCTCGATCGCCGAGAACCTGCGCTCGGACTACATGCGCACCGCCGTGGCCAAGGGGCTGCCGCGCCGTCGCATCATCGGTGTGCACCTGATGCGCAACTCGATGATCCCCGTGGTCACCTTCCTCGGGACCGACCTCGGCGCACTGCTCGGCGGCGCCGTCGTCACCGAGGGCATCTTCAACGTCAAGGGTGTCGGCTACAACGTCTTCGACGCGCTCCGGCACCGCGAAGGCGCCACCGTCGTCGGCATCGTGACGCTGATCGTCATCGTCTATCTCGTCGCCAGCCTGGTCGTCGACCTGCTCTACGCGGTCCTGGACCCGAGGATCCGTTATGCCTGAGACACTGAAGGAAGCCACCGCGGAGACCCCCGGGGCCGTGGCCGCACCCGTCGCCGCCGCAGCCGTCGGCAAGCCCCGCAGCCTGTGGTCGGACGCCTGGCACGACCTGCGGCGCAGCCCGCTGTTCGTCGTCTCGGCGATCCTGATCGTCTTCCTGCTGGTGATGGCGATAGCACCCGGCCTGTTCACCGGCGCCGACCCGCGCTACGCGGACCTGGCCCACCACTACCTGCAGAAGCCCAAGTGGGGGAACTTCTTCCAGGAGGACTGGTTCGGGTACGACATCCAGGGCCGCTCGATCTACGCGCGTGTCGTCTATGGCGCCCGCGCCTCGATCACCGTCGCCGTCGTCGTCACCGCCCTGGTCACGATCCTGGGCACGGTGGTCGGCATGCTCGCCGGGTACTTCGGCGGCTGGATCGACACGATCCTGTCCCGCGTGACCGACATCTTCTTCGGCGTGCCGTTCATCCTCGGCGCGATGGTCGTCCTGACCTCGTTCGAGGAGCGCAAGATCTGGGTCGTCATCCTGGCCCTGGCCTTCCTCGGCTGGACCCAGATCGCCCGTGTCGCGCGCGGCTCCGTCCTGACGATCAAGCAGGCCGACTACGTGATGGCGGCCAAGGCGCTCGGCGCCTCGACCTCCCGCATCCTGCTCCGGCACATCCTGCCCAACGCGATCGCGCCGGTGATCGTCGTCGCGACCATCGCGCTCGGCGGCTACATCTCGGCCGAGGCCACCCTGTCCTTCCTGGGCATCGGTCTCGCCGAGCCGACCGTGTCGTGGGGTGTCGACATCTCCTCCGGCCAGGAGCAGCTGCGCAACGCCGCGTTCGTGCTGATCATCCCGTCGGTCATGGTGTCGATCACCGTCCTGGCGTTCATCATGCTCGGCGATGCGGTACGCAACGCCCTCGACCCCAAGCTGCGCTGAGGGAGGCGTACATGACCATCATCGACAAGACGGCGGATGTCCCGGCTCCGCGTGGTTCGAACGACGAGAGCGGCCCGCTGCTCGAAGTCCGAGACCTGCACGTGGAGTTCCACACCCGCGACGGCGTCGCCAAGGCCGTCAACGGAGTCAACTACAGCGTCAGCGCGGGCGAGACCCTCGCCGTGCTCGGCGAGTCCGGCTCCGGCAAGTCCGTGACCGCGCAGGCGATCATGGGCATCCTGGACATGCCCCCGGGCCGCATCCCGAAGGGGGAGATCCTCTTCCGCGGCCAGGACATGCTCAAGATGTCGGGCGAGGAGCGCCGGCAGATCCGCGGCCAGAAGATCGCCATGATCTTCCAGGACGCGCTCTCCTCGCTGAACCCGGTGCTCTCCGTGGGCTACCAGCTGGGCGAGATGTTCCGCGTCCACCAGGGCCTGTCCAAGAAGGACGCCAAGGCCAAGGCCATCGCGCTGATGGACCGCGTGCGCATCCCGGCGGCCAAGGAGCGGGTGAACGACTACCCGCACCAGTTCTCCGGCGGTATGCGCCAGCGCATCATGATCGCCATGGCGCTCGCCCTGGAGCCCGACCTGATCATCGCGGACGAGCCCACCACGGCGCTCGACGTGACCGTCCAGGCCCAGGTCATGGACCTGCTCGCGGAGCTCCAGCGCGACTTCAACATGGGCCTGATCCTGATCACGCACGACCTCGGCGTCGTCGCCGACGTCGCCGACAAGATCGCCGTGATGTACGCGGGCCGGATCGTCGAGACCGCCCCGGTCCACGAGATCTACAAGCGCCCCGCGCACCCGTACACCAAGGGTCTGCTGGAGTCGATCCCGCGCCTGGACCAGAAGGGCCAGGAGCTCTACGCGATCAAGGGCCTGCCGCCCAACCTGCTGCACGTGCCGTCCGGCTGCGCCTTCAACCCGCGCTGTGCGATGGCGCAGGACATCTGCCGTACGGAGATCCCGGCCCTGCGCCCGGTGACCGAGCAGGACGGCACCGAGCTGGTCGGCCGCGGCAGCGCCTGCCACTTCTGGAAGGAGACGATCCATGGCTGAGCTCGACAAGGAGTCCGTGGACGCCACCCCGAACGTCACCGAAGTGGCGACGGTCAACGCGGCCACCGAGTCGGAGGCCGTCGCGGCCCTCGACGCGCCGGTCTCGCAGGGGGAGCCGATCCTCCAGGTGCGCAACCTGGTCAAGCACTTCCCGCTGACCCAGGGCATCCTGTTCAAGAAGCAGGTCGGCGCGGTCAAGGCCGTGGACGGGATCTCGTTCGACCTCTACCAGGGCGAGACCCTGGGCATCGTCGGCGAGTCCGGCTGTGGCAAGTCCACGGTCGCCAAGCTCCTGATGACGCTGGAGCGGGCCACCGCCGGCGAGGTCTTCTACAAGGGCCAGGACATCACCAAGCTGTCCGGGCGCGCGCTGAAGGCCGTACGCCGCAACATCCAGATGGTGTTCCAGGACCCGTACACCTCGCTGAACCCGCGCATGACGGTCGGCGACATCATCGGGGAGACCTTCGAGATCCACCCCGAGGTGGCCCCGAAGGGTGAGCGTCGCCGCAAGGTGCAGGACCTGCTGGACGTCGTGGGGCTCAACCCGGAGTACATCAACCGGTACCCGCACCAGTTCTCCGGCGGTCAGCGCCAGCGCATCGGCATCGCCCGCGGCCTCGCGCTCAACCCGGAGATCATCATCTGCGACGAGCCGGTCTCCGCGCTCGACGTGTCGGTGCAGGCGCAGGTCATCAACCTGATGGAGAAGCTCCAGGACGAGTTCAACCTGTCCTACCTCTTCATCGCGCACGACCTGTCGATCGTCCGGCACATCTCGGACCGGGTCGGTGTCATGTACCTCGGCAAGATGGCCGAGATCGGTACGGACACGCAGATCTACGACCACCCGACGCACCCCTACACCCAGGCGCTGCTGTCGGCGGTCCCCGTGCCGGACCCGGACGCCCGTGAGGGCCGCGAGCGGATCATCCTCTCCGGTGACGTCCCCTCGCCGGCGAACCCGCCGTCGGGCTGCCGCTTCCGCACGCGCTGCTGGAAGGCGCAGGACAAGTGCGCCACCGAGGTGCCGCTGCTGGCGATCCCCGAGCGCTTCAAGGCCTCGGACACGCCTGCCGCGCACGAGTCGGCGTGCCACTTCGCCGAGGAGAAGGACGTCGTGCACGCGGCCTGACGCCGCCGAGAGCGACCCGTGGACGCCCGGTCCCCCCAGGGGGCCGGGCGTCCACGCGTTCCGGCGACCGTACGGCGTACGGCGTAGGCCGACATGCGACGGAGTGTCATATGGGGTGATATGAGGCATTGAGCTACTCATGGGAACCCTAGGAGGCACTTCATGCGCGGAGCCACACAGGCCAGGTGGGCCGCATGCGCCGTCGCTGTCGCCCTGACGGCCACGGCGTGCGGCGGTGGGGACGACAGCGGCGGAGGTGGCGCCGACGGGATCGTGAGCTCGTCCTGGGGCGACCCGCAGAATCCCCTGGAGCCCGCGAACACCAACGAGGTGCAGGGTGGCAAGGTGCTCGACATGGTCTTCCGGGGCCTCGTGCGCTACAACCCCAAGACCGGCGAGGCCGAGAACGAGATCGCCCAGAAGATCGAGAGCAAGGACTCGCAGAACTTCACCATCACGATCAAGGACAACTGGACCTTCAGCAACGGCGAGAAGATCACGGCGAAGTCCTTCGTGGACGCGTGGAACTACGGCGCCGCGCTGAAGAACAACCAGAAGAACGCGTACTTCTTCCAGTACATCGAGGGGTATGACAAGGTCCACCCCGAGTCGGGCTCCGCCAGCGCCGAGACCCTCTCCGGTCTGAAGGTCGTCAACGACACGACCTTCACGGCGAAGCTGTCGCAGAAGTTCTCGCTCTGGCCCGACACCCTCGGCTACGCGGCCTTCGTGCCGCTGCCGAAGACCTTCTACTCCGACCACGACGCCTGGCTCGCCAAGCCCGTCGGCAACGGGCCGTACACCATCGACCAGTACGCCAAGGGCTCGTCGATGAACCTGCGCAGGTGGGACGGCTACCCCGGGGACGACAAGGCGCAGAACGGCGGCATCGACCTCAAGGTGTACACCGACAACAACACGGCCTACACCGACCTGACGGCGGGCAACCTCGACCTGGTCGACGACGTGCCCGCCTCACAGCTCAAGAACGTCCAGGCGGACCTGGGCGACCGGTACATCAACACCCCGGCCGGCATCATCCAGACCCTGGCCTTCCCCTTCTACGAGAAGGCCTGGAACACCCCCGACGCGATCAAGGTCCGCCAGGGCCTGTCGATGGCGATCAACCGCCGGCAGATCACCGACCAGATCTTCCAGAAGACCCGTACCCCCGCCTCCGACTGGACCTCACCGGTCCTGGGCGAGGAGGGCGGCTTCAAGGAAGGTCTCTGCGGCTCCCCCTGCGAGTACGACAAGGCGGCGGCCAAGAAGATGATCGAGGAGGGCGGCGGCATCCCCGGCGGCCAGCTCAAGATCTCGTACAACGCCGACACCGGCTCCCACAAGGAGTGGGTCGACGCCGTCTGCAACAGCATCAACAACGTCATGGGCGACAACAAGGCCTGCGTCGGCGGCCCCGTCGGCACCTTCGCCGACTTCCGCAGCCAGGTCTCCACCCAGAAGCTGACCGGTGCCTGGCGGGCGGGCTGGCAGATGGACTACCCGCTCATCCAGAACTTCCTCCAGCCGCTCTACTACACCAACGCCCCGTCCAACGACGGGAAGTGGAGCAACCAGAAGTTCGACGACCTGATCGACAAGGCCAACGCCGAGAGCGACAAGGCCAAGGCCGTCGCCACCTTCCAGGACTCCGAGAAGGTCCTCGTCGAGCAGATGCCCGTCATCCCGCTCTGGTACCAGAACGGCAGCGCGGGCTACTCCGACAGGGTCGAGAACGTCTCGCTGAACCCCTTCAGCGTCCCGGTGTACGACCAGATCAAGGTCAAGTGACCCCCTGAAGCCGGAGGCCGGTGCGGAGTACCGCACCGGCCACCCGGCTTTCCGGTCCTCAGCCCGCCCCGACCCCCGGAGCCCCTCATGGGACGTTATGTGATCCGGCGGCTGCTGCAGATGATCCCCGTCTTCTTCGGCACCACGCTGTTGATCTTCCTCATGGTGAACGTGATGGGCGACCCCATCGCGGGCCTCTGCGGCGACCGCCAGTGCGACCCCGCGACCGCCGCACAGCTGCGCACCGAGTTCGGCCTCGACAAGCCGGTGTGGCAGCAGTACCTGACCTACATGGGGAACATCTTCACCGGTGACTTCGGTACCGCGTTCAACGGTCAGAAGGTCACGGAGCTGATGGCCACGGCCTTCCCCATCACCATCCGGCTCACCATCGTCGCGATCGTGTTCGAGATCGTCATCGGCATCAGCCTCGGCGTCGTCACCGGCCTGCGCCGCGGCCGTCCCGTCGACACCGTCGTCCTCATCCTGACCCTGGTCGTCATCGCCGTGCCCACGTTCGTCACCGGCCTGCTGCTCCAGCTGCTCCTGGGAGTGGAGTGGGGCATCATCAAGCCCTCCGTCTCCCCGGAGGCGCCGGTCGACGAGCTCATCGTCCCCGGTCTCGTCCTGGCCTCCGTGTCCCTGGCCTACGTCACCCGGCTCACCCGTACCTCGATCGCGGAGAACGCCCGCGCCGACTACGTCCGTACCGCCGTGGCCAAGGGCCTTCCCCGGCGGCGGGTGGTGGTACGGCATCTCCTGCGCAACTCCCTCATCCCCGTCGTCACCTTCATCGGCACGGACGTGGGCGCCCTGATGGGCGGGGCGATCGTCACCGAGCGCATCTTCAACATCCACGGAGTCGGCTACCAGCTCTACCAGGGCATCCTGCGCCAGAACTCCCAGACCGTCGTCGGGTTCGTCACCGTCCTGGTCCTCGTCTTCCTGGCGGCGAACCTGATCGTCGACCTCCTGTACGCCGTACTCGACCCGAGGATCCGCTATGCCTGAGCAGAAGCCGTGGGACGAGACGACGGGCGGCGGGGCGATCTCGGGGGCCGGGGCGGGCGGGGCGATGGACCTCGCGATGGACGAGGGCACCACGCTGGAGAAGACGCCCGGCGGCCCGGAGGGGACCGGGCCCGCGGGCAAGCCGCGCAGCCTCTGGTCCGACGCCTGGCGCGACCTGCGCCGCAACCCGGTCTTCATCATCTCCGGGCTGGTCATCCTGTTCCTGGTGATCATCTCCATCTGGCCGTCGCTGATCGCCGACCAGGACCCGCTCAACTGCGACCTGGCCAAGGCCCAGGAGGGCTCCCAGCCGGGCCACCCCTTCGGCTTCGACGGCCAGGGCTGCGACGTCTACACCCGCACCGTCTACGGCGCCCGGACCTCGGTGACCGTCGGCGTCCTCTCCACCCTCGGGGTCTCGCTCCTCGGCGGCGTGCTGGGAGGACTCGCCGGCTTCTTCGGCAGGGGCTGGGACGCCGTGCTCTCCCGCATCACGGACGTCTTCTTCGGCATCCCGGTGGTCCTCGGCGGACTGGTCTTCCTCTCCGTCGTCACCAGCTCCACCGTCTGGCCCGTGATCGGCTTCATCGTCCTGCTGGGCTGGCCGCAGATCGCCCGTATCGCGCGCGGCTCCGTCATCACCGCCAAGCAGAACGACTACGTCCAGGCGGCCAGGGCGCTCGGCGCCTCCAACCCGCGGATGATGCTGCGCCACATCCTGCCCAACGCCGTCGCGCCCGTCATCGTCGTCGCGACCATCGCGCTGGGGACCTACATCTCGCTGGAGGCGACCCTCTCCTACCTCGGGGTCGGCCTGAAGCCGCCCGCGGTCTCCTGGGGCATCGACATCTCCGCCGCCTCCCAGTACGTCCGCAACGCGCCGCACATGCTGCTCTGGCCCGCCGGAGCGCTGGCCGTCACCGTGCTCGCCTTCATCATGCTCGGCGACGCGGTGCGCGACGCCCTCGACCCCAAGCTGCGCTGAGGAGTCCGCTGCCATGTTGCTCGAAGTGCGCGATCTGCACGTGGAGTTCCACACCCGGGACGGGGTGGCCAAGGCCGTCAACGGGGTCAACTACTCGGTGGCCGAGGGCGAGACGCTCGCCGTGCTCGGCGAGTCCGGATCGGGCAAGTCCGTCACCGCCCAGGCGATCATGGGCATCCTCGACACGCCGCCCGGGAAGATCAGCGGCGGCGAGATCCTCTTCAAGGACCGCGACCTGCTCACACTCAAGCCCGAGGAACGGCGCAAGATCCGCGGCCAGGAGATGGCCATGATCTTCCAGGACGCGCTCTCCTCGCTGAACCCCGTGCTGAGCGTCGGCGACCAGCTCGGCGAGATGTTCGTCGTGCACCGGGGGATGTCCCGGGGCGACGCCAAGGCCAAGGCCATCGAGCTGATGGACCGGGTGCGGATCCCGGCCGCCCGGGAGCGGGTCGGCAACTTCCCGCACCAGTTCTCCGGCGGCATGCGCCAGCGCATCATGATCGCCATGGCGATGGCCCTGGAACCCTCGCTGATCATCGCCGACGAGCCCACCACCGCCCTCGACGTGACCGTCCAGGCCCAGGTCATGGACCTGCTCGCCGAGCTCCAGCGGGAACTCAACATGGGCCTGATCCTCATCACCCACGACCTCGGCGTCGTGGCCGACGTGGCCGACAAGATCGCGGTCATGTACGCCGGCCGGATCGTCGAGACCTCGCCCGTCCACGAGATCTACGAGGCCCCCGCCCACCCGTACACCAAGGGCCTTCTGCGGTCGATCCCGCGCCTGGACCAGAAAGGCCAGGAGCTGTACGCGATCAAGGGGCTGCCGCCCAACCTGCTGCACATCCCGCCCGGCTGCGCCTTCCACCCCCGCTGCCCGATGGCCCAGGCCGTGTGCCGGACGGACGTGCCGCCGCTCTACACCGTGGACGAGGAGCGCCGGAGCGCCTGCCACTTCTGGAAGGAGACGCTCGATGCACGCCGATGACGCGGGACGCGAGGACGCCACGGGAGCGGGAGGCTCCACACTGCTCTCCGAGGCGCGCGAGGCGGACCGCACGCGGCCGTACGCCGAGGGCGATCCGATCCTGGAGGTGCGCGGGCTGGTCAAGCACTACCCGCTCACCCGGGGCATCCTCTTCAAGAAGCAGATCGGGGCGGTCAAGGCCGTCGACGGCGTGGACTTCGACCTGGCGGCGGGCGAGACCCTCGGCATCGTGGGGGAGTCCGGCTGCGGCAAGTCGACCGTCGCCAAGATGCTGGTGCACCTGGAGCCGCCCACCGGCGGCTCGATCCGCTACAAGGGCGAGGACGTCACGAAGCTGTCCGGGCGCGCCCTGAAGGCCGTACGCCGCAACATCCAGATGGTGTTCCAGGACCCGTACACCTCGCTGAACCCGCGTATGACGGTCGGCGACATCATCGGGGAGCCGTACGAGATCCACCCCGAGGTGGCGCCCAAGGGGAACCGCCGGCAGAAGGTGCAGGACCTGCTCGACGTCGTCGGGCTCAACCCGGAGTACATCAACCGCTATCCGCACCAGTTCTCCGGCGGTCAGCGCCAGCGCATCGGCATCGCCCGCGGCCTCGCCCTCAACCCGGAGATCATCGTCGCCGACGAACCGGTCTCCGCTCTCGACGTGTCGGTCCAGGCCCAGGTCGTCAACCTGCTGGACCGGCTGCAGGCCGAGTTCAGCCTGAGCTTCCTGTTCATCGCGCACGACCTGTCGATCGTCCGGCACATCTCGGACCGGGTCGGAGTCATGTACCTCGGGCGGATCGTCGAGATCGGCACGGACGAGGAGATCTACGACCACCCCACGCATCCGTACACCCAGGCGCTGCTGTCCGCCGTGCCGGTGCCCGACCCGACGGCCCGTGAGCACCGCGAGCGGATCATCCTGCACGGGGACGTGCCCTCCCCGGCGAACATCCCCTCCGGCTGCCGCTTCCGCACCCGCTGCTGGAAGGCGCAGGAGCGGTGTGAACTGGAGGTGCCGCTGCTGGCGGTGCCGGCCGTCTTCCGGGAGGTGGACACCCCGGCCAGGCACGACTCGGCGTGCCACTTCGCCGAGGAGAAGCGGGTGGTTCCGCAGGAAGCGCCCGGGCCGGAGGAGGGGTCCGCGCAGGCCGGAGTGCCGGGGCAGGAGGACGCGCCGGCCTCGCCGCGCACGGGCGAAACGGGTGACAAAGAAGGATAAAGGGGTGTCAATTTCGTTAACACGGAGGCAACTTCACCGTCGCGGCTCCGATATACGAACGCACCACCATGGACAACGTACGGCCGTGCGGGTGCCGTGAACCGGCCGGGGTGTTCATCACGTCGCCCCGGCCGGTTACCCGTACCCCCTGATTCCCAGAGGTCCCCTTGTCCATCCGCGGGACGCGGTGGAGTATCGCTGGGGTGATACTCACACGGGGAGCCAGAATCACCGGAGCGGTGCTGTGCGCCGTGCTCGCGGCCGTCGCCGCCGCCTGGATCGTGCGTGACCTGCGTGCCGTCGGAGATCCCGCCGAGCTGCTGCGCTACTGGGCCGGTTACAGCGACGCCCGGCCGGAACGTCTCCCCGCCACGACGCAGACCGACGCGGTGCTGCTCGTCGTGAGCGTCCTCGCCCTCGTCGCCGCGCTCCGTTCGTCGATCGCGGCCTCCACGCTGGTCGCCACGGGGGTGGTCACCCTCGTGCTGCGGCTGCCCGGCGTCTGGACCGTCGGCGCGTCCTGGATGGACGGACGCTTCGGCGACGAGTTGCGCACCCGCGCGCTCGTCGCCACCTTCGCCGTCGTGGCCGCGGGGCTCGCGCTCGTCATCACGGGCGCGGCCGGCCGCAGACAGCCCGAGGACTCCTACGAGCGCCTGCCCACCCGCCCCGGACAGGCCGCCGGTGTCACGGCCTTCCTGCTGCTCGGCGTCTCGGGCGCGGTCCTGCTCGCCTGGGAGGTCCGGCAGTTCTTCACGCTGCCCGACGCGTTCTACCCGGACTGGTTCGTCGGCGGGCGCGCCATCCCGCTGGGGCTCACCGGGGCGCCGCCCGGCTGGGCGAGCGTGGCTCTGGCCGCGGTCTGCCTCCTCGTGGCCTGGACGGCGCTCTTCCGGGCCGTCCACGCACGGCCGCTCGGCATGATCGCCGCGGCCTTCCTGCTGGTCTCGGGTGCCTTCGGGATCGCGCGGGCCTTCCACCACCGGATGCTGGACGGCTTCGGCGACCTCGGGGTGGAGTACCAGCTCGTCGTGCTCACCTCGTTCCTGCTCACCTTCGCGGGGACCGTCGTCCTGCTGGTCCTCGCGCGCAGGGGCTTCGAGGAGACCGGCGACCGGAACCAGGGACACGGCGGCTACGGCTATCCGCAGACCGCTGCCCCGGGCTACGGCTACCCCTCGGGCGGGACCCCCGGCTACGGCTACCCGCAGACGGACACGCCGGGCTACGGCTACCCCTCGGGTGGAACCCCCGGCTACGGCTATCCGCAGGGCGGCGGCCACGGGGCGTCCCCGCCGCCGCCCTCCTCGCCGCCGCCCAGCTGGTGAGCGCCCCGCCTACGCCCGCGGCAGCCCCAGAGAGCGCTTGAGGAAGTCGACCTGGAGCAGCAGCAGGTTCTCGGCCACCTGCTCCTGCGGGGTCATGTGCGTCACCCCGCTCAGCGGCAGCACCTCGTGCGGACGTCCTGCGGACAGCAGCGCGGACGACAGCCGCAGCGCGTGCGCGACCACGACGTTGTCGTCGGCCAGGCCGTGCACGATCATCATCGGCCGCGCCTCGCCGGCCGGCCCGGAGAGCCCTTCGTCGGTGACCAGGGAGTTGCGGGCGTACACCTCGGGCTGCTCGGCCGGGTCGCCGAGATAGCGCTCGGTGTAATGGGTGTCGTACAGCCGCCAGTCCGTCACCGGCGCGCCGGCCACGGCCGCGTGGAAGACGTCCGGGCGCCGCAGCACCGCGAGCGCCGCGAGGTAGCCGCCGTACGACCAGCCCCGCATCGCCACCTTCGAGAGGTCCAGGGGGAAGCTGCCGGCCAGCGCGTGCAGCGCCTCGACCTGGTCGTCGAGGGTGAGGGTGAGATCGTCCCTGACCGCCTTCTCCCAGCCCGGGGAGCGGCCGGGCGCGCCGCGGCCGTCCGCGACGATCACGGCGAAACCGTGGTCCGCGAACCACTGGGACGTGAGGTGCGGATTGTGCGCGGCCACCACCCGGCGGCCGTGCGGGCCGCCGTACGGGTCCATCAGCACCGGAAGCGGACCATCTGATTCCTTATAGCCGGTGGGGAGCAACACGGCGCACGGGATGCGCCGTGCGCCCCCCTCCGTCAGCCGGACCCGGGCCCGCAGGGACGGCTCCTCGGCGAGACCGGCCACGGTGGCGATCCGCTTGCCGTCCCGCAGGACCTTCACCACCGCTCCGGGCCACTCCAGGGACGCCGACACCAGGACCGTCACCGCGCCCGCGCGCACCGCGGAGTGCACCCCCGCGCCCTCGCTGACGCGCTCCACGCCGAGTTCGTTGACCCGGTACACATGGCTCTGCCCCGTCTCCGGGTCCGGCGCCTCCTCGCCCGCAGTGGCCTGGATCAGGATGTCCGAATCGCCGATGTCCAGCACCGCCTGGACGTGCAGCCGGCCACCGGTCAGAGGCCGCCCGCCCACCGAGAGCACCCGCGCGCCCCCCTCGTCCGCGACCCGGACGAGCTGGCCGTCCGGCGCCCACGCCGGGACTCCGGCGAAAAGATCGAGCCAGATCCCGTCCTCGTCCACATGGACGGTCCGGGTCGCTCCGCTCTCCGTGTCGACGGCCAGATACCGCTGACTGCGCTGGTCACGGGCCTGCACCAGCAGCAGCGGTGCGCCGTGCGAGGACCAGTGCACCCGGGCCAGATAGGGAAATCGGGACCGGTCCCAGACAACCTCCGTACGCGTCCCCTCCAGGTCCGTCAGGAAGAGCCGCACCTCGGCGTTGGCCGTCCCCGCCGCCGGGTACGCCACCTCGGCAGGCTTGCTGCCGGGATGCGCGGGATCGGCGATCCACCACCGCTGTACGGCGCTGTCGTCGGCCCGGGCGACGAGCAGGCGCTCCGAGCCGGGCGACCACCAGAAGCCCCGGTAGCGGCCCATCTCCTCGGCGGCGACGAACTCGGCCAGGCCGTAGGAGACATGCGCCTCCTCCGGCTCCGCGACCGCACGGTCGCCCTCGCCCTCCGCGCCCACCACGCGCAGCGCACCCCGGGAGACGTAGGCGATGTGCCGGCCGTCAGGGGAGGGGCGCGGGTCGATCGCCGGGCCCGGCACGGGCAGGGCGCGCGCCGTGCCCGCTCTCAACTCCGCGACGTACACCTTGCCGGAGAGCGCGAAGGCCGCCAACTCGGCCGTCTCGTCGACCGCGTAGCCCACGATGCCCGCCGAGCCCTCCCGGGAGCGCTCGCGGCGGGCCCGCTCCTGGGGCGACAGCTTCTCCGGCGAACGGCCCAGCAGGACGGCCGGGTCGGCGGCGACCCGCTCCTCACCGGTGGCGGTGTCGAGCACCATGAGCCGGTTCGTCCGGTCCGTGCCGGAGGACGACCGGAGGAAGACCACTCTCGTCCCATCCGGTGAGACCGTGAAGGCGCGAGGTGCGCCGAGAGTGAACCGCTGGGTCCGGGCGTGCTGGCGCGGAAAAGACAGCTTTTGCGAGGTCATGGCACCGAACCTAGCCCGCGGCGGGCGGTCCGTGCGCCCCTCGTGCTGCCGTGCCCCGATCAATGCGTCGGCACGGATAGTTATGATCCGTAGCGCTCGGTGGGTATGAACCTGCTGGCTCCATGTGTGCTGCCTGTCCCGACCGTACTGATGGAGGTGAACCGCCGTGGCACTCTCGATTTCGGCGGTGGTGCTGCTGGCGATCGTCGTCTTCCTGCTGATCCGGAAATCCGGACTGAAGGGCGGACACGCGGTGGTCTGCATGTTGCTCGGGTTCTATCTCGCGAGCTCGTCGATCGCCCCGACCATCTCGGAGGTGACGTCGAACGTGGCAGGAATGATCGGGGGCATCAAGTTCTGACGGACGGCCCGGGGGGCCGGGACTCCGTGGGGCGGTCCGTGCGGGGGGCGGGCTGCTCGTAGGGTGGTCCCATGAAGGACCTTCCCGCCCGCCGTCTGCTCCTGGTGCACGCGCACCCCGACGACGAGTCGATCAACAACGGCGCCACCATGGCCAGGTACGCGGCCGAGGGCGCCCACGTCGCCCTGGTGACGTGCACCCTCGGCGAGGAGGGCGAGGTCATCCCGCCCGCCCTGGCGCACCTCGCCGAGGACCGGGAGGGCGGCCTGGGCGCCCACCGCGTCGGTGAACTCGCCGCCGCGATGGGGGAGCTCGGGGTGAGCGACCACCGCTTCCTGGGCGGCGCCGGCACGTACCGCGACTCCGGAATGATGGGCACGGAGCAGAACCACCGGCCCGGCGCCTTCTGGGCGGCCGGGCTCGACGAGGCCGCCGGGCACCTCGTCGCGGTGATCCGGAGCCTGCGTCCCCAGGTGCTGGTCACCTACGACCCGGACGGGGGATACGGCCACCCCGACCACATCCAGGCCCACCGCGTCGCCATGCGCGCCGCCGACCTGGCCGCCGATCCCGCGTACGAGGACGGGGCGGAGCCGCACACCGTCGCCAAGATCTACTGGAACCGGGTGCCCCGTTCCGTGGCCGAGGAAGGTTTCGCCCGGCTGCGGGAGACCGCCCCTGACGCCTTCCCCGGGATCGCCGCGATCGACGACGTGCCCGGAGTGGTGGACGACGCGGAGATCACCACCGAGATCGACGGTTCGTCCTACGCCGGGGCCAAGACCGCCGCCATGCGGGCGCACGCCACCCAGATCGCCGTCGACGGCCCGTTCTTCGCTCTTTCGAACGATCTCGGGCAGCCCGTCTTCACGACCGAGTACTACCAATTGGTGCGGGGCGTTCCCGGCGTGGACCATGGTGGGCGGGAGCGCGACCTCTTCGCGGGCCTGACGGACGCGCCCCTCGCACCGGGAGCACAGACATGAGCAGCAGGCAGAGGCAGCGCGCCTCTTCACAGGCGCCGCGCACCAACGCCCCGCCCAGGAGCCCCGGGCCCACCGGACTCGCAGCGCCCCCGAACCCCAGGCGCATCCCGCTGTACGTCGGCCTCGCGGTGCTCGGCGCGGCCGTCGGGCTCGCGGGCACCCTCGTCCAGGCGGCCCTGTTCCCGGGCGGGTTGCTGCTCGCTCTCGCCGCGTCGGCCGGGCTGTTCTACGGCGGCCGGGTGCTGACCCGTACACAGCTCGGCGCGCTGGTACCGGCCGTCGGCTGGTTCATCGCCGTCGTCCTGCTCCTCGGAGGGCGCCCCGAAGGGGACTTCGTCTTCGGGGCGGAACTCGGCCTGGCGCTCTTCATGCTCGGAGGGATGGGCGCCGCTGTGATGTGTGCCACGATGTCGCGGCTGCCTGATCCGGCCAACGACACCGGCCGGCACGGCACGTGATGTGGTATGTCCGCTCCCGGTTGTCCCTCCGCGCGGCGGTGGGTGCATCCTTGATTCCCCAGGGCGCGGAGAGTCTTACGGCGGCGGCCAGTATGGTGGTGCGCGCGCCGAGCCGTCCCCTGGCCTGCGGCACGGGGGAAGTACGGGCGGCGGAGCCAATCGGGAGAACCTGCTTTGAGTCGTGAAACTGACAGTTCGTCCTCCGGGCCCCAGGGGCGCGGCGGAGCCGCGTACCCGTCGGGTACGCCGCCGTACGGATCACGCCAGTATCCGTCGCTGCACCCCTCTCAGGAGGGGGCGGAGGAGACTCCGGAACCTGCGGATCCGCCTCAGCCCGAGGAGCCCAGAACCGAGACGACGCTGACGACGCGCATCCGGATCAACATTCCGGGTTCGCGTCCGATCCCGCCGGTCGTCATGCGGACGCCCATGAGTGAGACCGATCCCACGGGGGGCCGTCCGGCCACCGAGCGGACCGGCAGCACCCCGAGGCCCGGCGCTTCCGTGCCGTCGCCCGGCGGCCCCGGCCCGGAGCCGCGGGACGGCGGTCCCGCCGCCGAGGCGCCGGCCGAGAAGCCCGCCAAGGAGAAGAGCGGCAGCGACTGGTTCGCCCCGCGCAAGGCCCCGGCCCCCGCCGCGGGTGCGGCGGCTTCGGCCTCCGCTCCGGGCACGCCTGGCCAGGGGCCCGGCGCGCCGTCCCCGGGCGGCCCTTCGGCCGGAGGGCCCGGTTCCGGCCCCGCGCCGACGCCGCCCCGCACGGACGCGCCGTACTTCCCGGACGGCCCGCAGCAGCCCGGCGACCACGGCGGGGCCCGGCAGGGCGGCAGCGCCCTCGACGGACTCGGCGCGGGTGGCTCCGGCGGCTCGCACCCGACGCCGAACCTCGGTACGAGGCCGCCCGGCGGCCCGGGTCCCTCCGGTCCCACCACCGGCCCGGTCACCGGCAGTTCGGCGCTGACCCCGAACCTCGACGGCTTCCCCGGCGGCGGACAGGCGGGCCCCTCCGGCGCCCGGCCTGGCGGCCCCGGCGGCGTGCCGCCGAGGATGTCGGACGACACCGCGATCCTCACCCCGCAGGCTCCGGCGCCCGGTCCGGGTTCCGGCTCCGGCGGGAACGTCTCCGGCGACACGCTGACCAGCGGCATCCCCGTCATCCCGCCGGACTCGCGCGATGCCCGCTCCCCGTTCCCCGGAGGCCCCGGCGGGCTGCGGCCCGAGGGCCCCGCGGGCGGCGGACCCGCGGCCCCGGGTGCCCCGGCGCCCGCTCCCGCGCCCCGGCCCGCGCCCCAGGCCGCCGCGCCGGCCAAGAAGGGCCGCTCCAAGCTGGTTCTGCTCGGCGTGGCCGTCTTCGTGCTGTTCGGCCTGGCCTACGGCGCGGGACTGCTGCTGAACCACTCCGAGGTTCCCAAGGGCACCACCGTGCTCGGTGTGGACATCGGCGGCGGGACCAAGGAGGAGGCGGTCAGCAAGCTGGAGGCCGCGCTCGGCAAGCGCGCCCGGACGCCGCTCCAGCTCTCCGTGGACGGCAAGAAGGAGAAGCTCGCCCCCGAGAAGGCGGGCCTGACCCTGGACAGCCAGGAGACGGTGCGCGGCGCCGCGGGCAGCGACTACAACCCGGTCTCGGTGATCGGTTCCCTGTTCGGCGGGGCGCGCCCCGCCGACCCGGTGATCCCCGTCGACGAGGAGAAGCTCGGTGTCGCGCTCACCGATCTGGCCGGCGTCTCCGGTTCCGCGAGCGACGGCACGATCAAGTTCGAGCCGAACAAGGCCGTGGCCGTACCGGGCAAGTCGGGCAAGGCCCTGGACGTCAACCGCTCGATGATCTCCGTACGCGACGCGTACCGCGCGCAGGTGCAGACCGGGGAGCCGGCCGTCGTCGAACTGCCGGTCGCCGCCACCGAACCCACCATCACCCAGGCCGAACTCGACCGGGCGATGAAGGAGTTCGCCGAGCCGGCGATGTCGGGTCTGGTGACCATCAAGGCAGGGCCCAAGCAGATCGACTTCGGCCCCGCCAGGTCGCTGCCGCAGATCCTCTCCATGAAGCCGGTCGACGGCAAGCTGGTGGCGGTCTACGACAAGAAGGCCATCGAGACCCTGCTCGACGGCGTCTTCGACGGCATCATGATCACCAAGGGTGACGGCAAGCAGTATCCGGTCGGCGCCGACGACGTGGCCCACGCCATGCAGGGCGCGCTGCTCGGCAAGACCCCCGCCGAACGCACGGTCGCGATCGAGCTGAACGGCGAGGGCTGACCGGCAGGACAGCCAGCGTGCGGCCCGCCTCCGCCCGGACCCCTCCGGGCGGAGGCGTCGCCGTCCGGCCCCGGCACGCCACGACCGTGCGGGGCCGTCCGTGAGGAGCCGTCCCACGGGGCAGGCTCGGGGAGGAGACCGGATCGTGTCGACCAGCTGGAGTCTGACGATCGACTGCGCGCACCCCAGGGCGATGGCCGTCTTCTGGGCCACGGCCCTCGGGTACGTGGAGAAGCCCCCACCCGCCGGGTTCGCCGATCGGGAGGCGTGGTTGGCGCACCACGGGGTCCCTGAGGAGGAGTGGGACGACGGCGCCTACCTGTGCGATCCGGAAGGCCACGGCCCGGACCTGTCCCTCATCAAGGTCCCGGAACCCAAGACCGTGAAGAACCGTCTGCATCTGGACGTGCGGGCGGGCGGCGGCCGTGAGACCCCGTGGGAGACCCGGTGGCCTCGGGTGGTCGCAGCGGTGGAACGGCTGACGGCCGCCGGCGCGACGGTCCTCCAGGAGTACGAGTTGCAGGGCCGGCCCGACCACGTCCTGATGGCCGATCCGGAAGGCCACGAGTTCTGCGTGGTGTGAGACGGGCCCGGGGCCCGGCCGCGGGATGCGGCCGGGCCCCGGTGCGTGCGGGGACGCCGGCGACGGCGCTGTCGACGACCGTGCCGGGGCCGCCGTGCCCACACGTCCTGGAGGCTCGTCGGGTGGCGGAGAGGCCGGCCCGCGAACCCCCGGGACCCACGCCTCGCGCCGCGCCTCAGTTGAGCAGGGCCCTCGCGGCCTGGGCGCGGTGGCGGATGGCCTGCGCCGCCGTCGGCTCGATGCCGTCGACGATCTCGGCGTACTCGTCCATCTCCGCGGCCCCGCGCAGGAACTCACCTCGCTGCACGAGGAGCTGGGCGCGCTCGTAGCGGAGTCTGGCGGGGTGCGAGGGCAGCAGCAGGGAGAGTTCCAGCGCCCAGAGCGCCACATCCGTGCGCTCGGGGCGTGCCGAGGCCCAGGCGCGGATGTTGTTCAGGACCCGCAGCACGGTCTCCAGCGGTCTGGCCGCCACCGGTGCCGAAGCCTCGGGGGGCGCCCCGGTCACGCCCGTCACCAGCAGATCCGCGTCCTCGCCGGTCAGCGGCGCACCACCGGCGAAGGGGTCGGCGAGCACCCGCTCGGCCGGGTCGCCGAACCCGACCACGTAGTGGCCGGGGAGCGCCAGCCCGTACACGGGTGCGCCCGCCCTGCGCGCGACCTCGATCCAGACGACGGAGAGCAGGATGGGCAGCCCTCTGCGCCGCCGCAGCACCTGCTGGAGCACCGAGGAGTCCAGCCGCTGGTAGTCCTGCGCGGATCCCGCGAAACCGCACCGCTCGCCGAGCAGTTCGGCGAGCGCGGACGCCCAGGCACGAGGGCCGCGCGCCCCGTAGGGGAGCAGGCCCGCCAGCCGGTCCAGCTCGATCTGCGCGGCGTCGATGCCGTGCGGATCGGGGTCCCCCGCCGCGGGCGGGGACGCCTCGGCGCCCAGCAGCAGGCAGAGCAGCGCGAGGTCCGGCCGCTCGGCGCGTGCCTCCTCGGCGAACCGCCGCCGGCGTTCGGGCCTGCCGGGATCATCGGTGCTCATGTGTGACACGTACCCCTGCCGCTGTTCCGGTCACGCGGGCCGGAAGTGGTGGTAGCTGTGATGGGTGGCGAAGCCCATGCGCTCGTACAGCGCACCGGCCCCTTCATTGTCCGTCTCGACCTGGAGCCACGCGGCGGAAGCGCCCTCGTCCAGCGCGGTGCGGGCCAGAGCGGCCATGACGGCCGTCGCGAGGCCCCTGCGCCGGTACTCCGGGCCCACCTCGACGGCCATGAAGCCCGCCCAGCGGCCGTCGACCACACAGCGCCCGATCGCGGCCGGCGTGCCCGCCGGATCGTCGCCGGGCACGGAGGCGAACCACACCGAGGGACCGCTGCCCAGCACCTTCAGCACGTGCGGCCCCGGGGTCTCGAAGCGCTGGTAGCGCGAGAGCCACGCCTCGTCCGCCGTGCGGGACACGCGCACGGCGGCGGTGTCCACGTCCAGGTCCCCGACCGGTGCCAGCGCCGCGATCCGCAGGTCCGCCGTCACCTCGCGGCGCCACCCGTGGTCCTCCAGGCTCGAGCAGAGCAGTTCCTGGGTGCCCTCGGCGCCCGTCGCGGTCTGGACGTAGGCGGGCAGGCCCCGTTCGCCGTACCAGCGCCGGACCCGTCCGAGCGCCTCACCGAGCGGGAGCCCCGGATCACCGAGCGGCAGCACCGAGTTGGCGCGCCGGGTGAATCCGGACGAGGCGCGCAGGCGCCACTCGCCCAGCGATTCGCTCTCCACCGGCTGCCAGGCGCGCGCGGCGACCAGGACGAGTTCCCCGAAGGACGCGGCGGGACCGCGGCGGCGGGCCGGTGCGGGGGGCACCACCTTGCCCGCCAGGAGCGAGGATTCCGCGATGCGGACACTCTCGCCTCTCCTGGTCGTGACGGACAGCACTCCGGCGTCCCACGATGTGAGAACGCCGACCGTGTCGCTGAACTTCGCGCCCTCACCAGGGGCATCGACGGCGCGCCGGACCGAGACGCGTTTACCCACGTCAGCAGCTGTCATGCGAACCTCGAGTTGTCCGCCCATGGTGAATTCCACAGCTCTGTACGCCCCTCCTGTTCGGATCGTGCCCCGGAACGGAGATACTAGGTGGCGGGCATCGACGACGCCGCGCTCCCGCGCGAGAGCCAACGCCCTACCGAGGAGGAACGACAGCGTGACCTACGTCATCGCGCAGCCTTGTGTCGACGTGAAGGACAAGGCCTGCATCGAAGAGTGCCCCGTCGACTGCATCTACGAGGGCTCACGGTCCTTGTACATCCATCCGGACGAATGCGTCGACTGCGGAGCCTGTGAGCCGGTCTGCCCGGTCGAGGCCATCTTCTACGAGGACGACACCCCGGAGGAGTGGAAGGACTACTACAAGGCCAACGTCGAGTTCTTCGACGACCTCGGCTCGCCGGGTGGTGCGTCCAAGCTGGGTCTCATCGAGCGCGACCACGCGTTCATCGCCGCGCTGCCGCCGCAGAACCAGTAGCAGCACGAGCGCCGCCCGGTCCCGTACGGCTCGTCACCGTACGGGGCCGACGTGTTTCCGGCCCCACGCCCCCCGTACGAGAAAGCAGAGTTCCGTGTCCGCAGCAGTTCCCGTCTCGTCCCGTCTCCCCGTCTTCCCCTGGGACAAGCTCGCGCCCTACAAGGCGACGGCCGTGGCCCACCCGGACGGTCTGGTGGACCTGTCCGTCGGCACGCCGGTCGACCCGGTGCCCGAGCTGATCCAGCGGGCGCTGATCGCCGCGGCCGACAGCCCCGGCTATCCGACGGTGTGGGGGACCGAGGCGCTGCGTGACGCCCTGACCGGCTGGGTCGAGCGCAGGCTCGGCGCGGTGGACGTCCGGCACGAGAACGTACTGCCGGTCGTCGGTTCCAAGGAGCTGGTCGCCTGGCTGCCCACGCAGCTCGGCCTCGGCGCGGGCGACAAGGTGGCCTACCCCCGGCTCGCCTACCCGACGTACGAGGTGGGCGCCCGGCTCTGCGGGGCCGAGCCCGTCGTCTACGACGACCCGACGGAGCTGGACCCCGAAGGGCTCGCGCTGCTGTGGCTGAACTCCCCGTCCAACCCGACGGGCCGGGTGCTGCCGCAGGACGAGCTGACCCGGATCGTCGCCTGGGCGCGCGAGCACGGGGTGCTGGTCTTCAGCGACGAGTGCTACCTGGAGCTCGGCTGGGAGACGGAGCCTGTCTCCGTGCTCCACGCGGACGTCTGCGGGGGGACGTACGAGGGCATCGTGGCCGTCCACTCGCTCTCCAAGCGCTCCAACCTCGCCGGATACCGCGCGGCCTTCGTCGCGGGCGACGCGGCGGTGCTCGGCGAACTGCTCCAGATCCGCAAGCACGGCGGCATGATGACCGCGGCTCCCGTCCAGGCGGCCACGGTGGCGGCCCTGGGCGACGACGCGCACGTCGCGGAGCAGCGCGAGCGCTACGCCCGGCGCCGCACGGCCCTGCGCGCCGCGCTGGAGGCCCACGGCTTCCGGATCGAACACAGCGAGGCGAGCCTGTACCTCTGGGCGACGCGTGACGAGCCGTGCTGGGAGACCGTGGCCCATCTGGCCGAGCTCGGCATCCTGGTGGCTCCGGGCGACTTCTACGGCCCGGCCGGGGACCGTTTCGTACGGGTGGCGCTGACGGCCACGGACGAGCGGGTGGACGCCGCGGTCGAGCGGCTGTCGTAGGGTCGCTGCGGGCGAGCCCGCGGATGTGCCGAGGGGCCTCGGGAGTGCGCACTCCCGAGGCCCCTTCGTGTCCGTGCGGCACGCGCGCCGGCGGATCAGCCGATCGGCAGGCCCTTGGTCGGCAGGCTGTCGGAAGCGAGCTCGCCGTCGGTCACGGTGCCGGCCTTCTCCAGGGTCTTGCCCGCTGCGGGCAGGGTCGTGCCGACCACCTTGCCGCCGGTCTCGTTCGCGACCTCGGAGCCCTGCTTCGCGGTGGAGTCCACCGTGCTGCTGAGACCGGCGCCGTCGAGCGAGGTGAGGCCGCCGAGCGCGGGGGTCTGCGGGAGCCCCGCGGCGCCCGCGGCACCGGCCGCGCCGACCACGGGGGCCGCACCCGCGGCGATCAGCAGCGCGGCACGGGCGATCCGGCGGGTCAGGGGGAGGGACATGATGCTCCTTCGGCGGGACGTCGACAGTGTCGTCGCAGATGTGGAATCTGCCTGTCCAGTTGATCGGACGCACTGAACAACAGGTCCGGGGGCGGGGAAGGTTGCGGGGCACCGAGGTAAAGAGTGAGTAATGCGTCAGATAATCCGCAATCGGGGAACCCGGCGTGACGGTGCGGTCGGCGAAAGGTTGACGAACCGTCACTTCCCTTGGTGTGTAAGCGAATCCGTGATTCCGCGGGGATGGGAATCCGGCCGCGCGGACGGCGTTTCGAGGTGCGTTTGAACGGCCCGTACGGAGGATGGGCCGTACTACTGAGCGAGCCGCATTCGGACGGTTCCGGCGGCCGATCCCGAGCGCTCGGTGCGCCAGCCGGTGTCGCTGGTCCAGATCCTGCCGTCGTACGAGACCTCGTCGATCCGCAGGGCGCCGGCCCGGGCGACCGCCCAGTGGGCGAGCTCCCAGCCGCGCCGGGAGGCGGGCCCGTCCCCGGCCCGCACGGGCACCGACACCGTGCTCGCGGCGGCGGCGCCCGCCGACTCCGTGGCGGGCAGGACGCCCTTGCCGAACGCGTGCACCAGGTCCGCCCGCACCTCGGCCGCGTCCCCCGGGCCCGCGGCCGGCCGCGTGGACAGCGAACAGGTCAGCGAGGCGGGGGCGCGTCCGGTCAGGGCGGCGGACAGCAGCGTGGCGTCCGGCTCGTGCTTGGCGTACGCCTGCGGGAAGCCGCTCTTCTGGACCCGCTGGGCCGCGACGGTCAGCGGCAGGCGTGAGTACCCCGGGACCTCGGCGAGGTGCTCGTAGAACTTCCCGGCCGAGTAGACCGGGTCCATGATCTGCTCCGGCTTTCCCCACCCCTGCGAGGGCCGCTGCTGGAAGAGCCCGAGCGAGTCCCGGTCACCGTGGTCGATGTTGCGCAGGGCCGACTCCTGCAGCGCGGTCGCCAGCGCGATGGTCACCGCGCGCTCCGGCAGCCCACGCGTGAGACCGACGGCGGAGATCGTCGCGGCGTTGGCGGCCTGGTCGGGGGAGAGCTCGTACGTGCGCCCCTCGCCCCCGTCGGCAGGGCCCACCGTGCAGCGCGGGGCCCCCTTGTAGCCGGAGAGGTACTGCACGGCCAGATAGCCGGCCAGGGCCACGAGCACGGTGAAGGCGGCCACGACTCGGAAGAGGCGGCTGCGGCGGGAGGCGGAGGCGGTCCGGGGCACGGGGCCCACCGTACTGGAGGGTACGACGGGGCCCGCCAGCGAAGTCCCTTAGGCTCGTGACCATGGATGGACACTCGCTCGACCTCGCACTGGACGGCCCGGCGCTCACCGCCCGGCTGGTCGACTTCCCGTCGGTCAGCGGGCAGGAGAAGGAGCTCGCCGACGCCATCGAGGCGGCCCTGCGCCCGCTGCCGCATCTGACGGTGGACCGTCACGGCAACAACATCGTGGCCAGGACGAACCTCGGCCGTGCCGAGCGTGTCGTGCTGGCGGGACACATCGACACCGTCCCGATCGCGGACAACGTGCCGTCCAGGCTCGACGACGACGGGGTGCTGTGGGGATGCGGGACCTCCGACATGAAGTCGGGCGTCGCCGTCCAGCTGCGGATCGCGGCGACGGTGCCGGAGCCCAACCGTGATCTCACCTTCATCTTCTACGACAACGAAGAGGTCGCCGCCCACCTCAACGGCCTCGGACACGTGGCCGAGGCGCACCCGGAGTGGCTCGCGGCCGACTTCGCCGTCCTCCTGGAGGGCTCCAACGGCGAGGTCGAGGGCGGCTGCCAGGGCACGCTCCGCGTCCATCTGCGCTTCAAGGGCGAGCGGGCCCACTCCGCGCGCGGCTGGATGGGGTCCAACGCGATCCACGCGACCGCTCCCGCCCTGGCCCGGCTGGCCGCGTACGAGCCGCGCCGCCCGGTCATCGACGGGCTGGAGTACCACGAAGGGCTCAACGCCGTGGGCATCGAGGGCGGCGTCGCCACCAACGTCATCCCGGACGCCTGCACCCTGGTCGTCAACTACCGCTACGCCCCCGACATCACGGCCGAGGAGGCCGAGGCGCACGTCCAGGAGGTCTTCGCGGACTGCGGCGTCGACGAGTTCGTCGTGGACGACCACACCGGTGCCGCGATGCCGGGCCTCTCGCACCCCGCCGCCAAGGCCTTCATGGAAGCGGTCGGTGGCGTGGCGCGGCCCAAGTTCGGCTGGACGGACGTGTCCCGTTTCGGCTCCCTGGGCGTCCCCGCCGTCAATTACGGCCCGGGCGACCCCCTCTTCGCCCACAAGCGGGACGAGCACGTGCGGGTCGAGCGGATCACGCACTGCGAGGAGCGTCTCCGCTCCTGGCTCACCAGCTGACTCACGGCATTCCCCTGCGCGTAACCTCCGCCGATCTACGCTGAAGCGACACACGCACATCGCAGGTCGGCGGAGGGAGCAGGTCATGGGCAACCCGGAGGACGCACGGATCCCCGAGGGCGCGCAGATTCCCGAGGGTGCGGTGATGCCCGAGGAACAGCGACTGGGTCCGGTACTGCGGCGCAGGGACCAGGTCCAGCCGGGCACGACCGATCAGAGGCTGCTGGACTCCGAGGGTGACTCCGAGTGGGTCCACACCGACCCCTGGCGGGTCATGCGCATCCAGTCGGAGTTCGTGGAGGGCTTCGGCGCACTGGCCGAACTCCCCAGCGCCATCAGCGTCTTCGGTTCCGCGCGCACCCCTGCGGGCGGACCGGACTACGAGGCGGGCGTACGGATCGGCAAGGCGCTCGTCGAAGCGGGGTTCGCCGTCATCACGGGGGGCGGCCCCGGGGCGATGGAGGCGGCGAACAAGGGGGCGCGGGAGGCGAAGGGCGTCTCCGTGGGACTCGGCATCGAGCTGCCCTTCGAGTCGGGGCTGAACCCGCACGTCGACATCGGCGTGAACTTCCGCTACTTCTTCGTGCGCAAGACGATGTTCGTGAAGTACGCGCAGGGCTTCGTCGTCCTGCCGGGCGGCCTGGGCACGCTGGACGAGCTCTTCGAGGCACTGACCCTGGTCCAGACGGGCAAGGTGACCCGCTTCCCGATCGTCCTGTTCGGTACGGCGTACTGGGGCGGCCTGGTGGACTGGCTGCGGGACACGGTGGTCGCGGGGGGCAAGGCGTCCGAGCGGGACCTCATGCTGTTCCACGTCACGGACGACGTGGACGAGGCGGTCCGGCTGGTGACCAAGGAGGTCGGCCGCTAGCGCCCACCGGACCCGCCCACCGGCCGCGTCAGGGCCCGGGAGGCGGGGCCGGTCCGTCCGGCTTCTTCGTCCGCGGGACGACGTACGTGGAGTACGCGGGGGGCTCCTGACCGCGGCCCCGGGGCGGCGGGGTGCGAGGGCCCGCGGTCCGCCCGTCCGCCCGGGCCTAGGCCAGCCCCCGCCGTGCGACCGCCGGGGCGCGATAGCCCGCGATGGACGCCACCATGTCCAGGACCTGCCGGGTCTCGGCGACCTCGTGCACCCGGTACACACGAGCGCCCAGCCACGCGGACACGGCCGTCGTGGCGAGCGTCCCGATCACGCGCTCCTTCACCGGCTTGTCCAGCGTCTCGCCCACGAAGTCCTTGTTGGAGAGGGAGACCAGGACCGGCCAGCCGGTGGCCGCCATCTCCTCCAGCCGGCGCGTCGCCTCCAGCGAGTGCCGGGTGTTCTTCCCGAAGTCGTGCCCCGGGTCGATCATGATGCCGTCGGGGCGGACGCCGAGCTCCACGGCCCGCTCCGCCAGGCCCACGGTCACCTCCAGGATGTCCGCCATCACGTCGTCGTACGTCACCCGGTGAGGCCGTGTGCGCGGCTCGGCGCCGCCCGCGTGGGTGCACACGAGTCCCGCTCCGTGGCGGGCCGCCACCTCCGCCAGCTTCGGGTCCACACCGCCCCAGGCGTCGTTGAGCAGGTCCGCCCCCGCCGCGCAGACCGCCTCGCCCACGTCGTGCCGCCAGGTGTCCACACTGATCACCACGTCGGGATGACGACGGCGCACCTCGGCGACGAAGCCGACCGTGCGGCGCGCCTCCTCCTGCGCCGTGACCTCTTCGCCCGGGCCCGCCTTCACCCCGCCGATGTCGATGATCGCCGCGCCCTCGGCGACCGCCTGCTCGACGCGGGAGAGGGCCGGCTCGTCGCGGAACGTGGCTCCCTGGTCGTAGAAGGAATCGGGGGTCCGGTTCACGATCGCCATGATCACCGGCTCGTTCGGCCCGAATTCCCGCCGCCCCAGCCTGAGCGCACCGCTTCGCATCCCTGGTTCCTCCTGTAGCTCGCCTGCGCCTGCGACCCTAACTGTCAGTGGCGCATGGCACGATCTGACCCGGACAGGTATGCCGCTCCCCGAGGAGATGAACGTGTTCTGGTTCTTGCTGCTCACGATGGCCGTGGTGGTGGCCGCGGTCACGCTGGCGGTGGTCGGCGGAGGCGGAAGCGCCGTGTTGCAGGACGTCGAGCCCGAGCGGCTCACCGATCCGCTGCCCGCGAACCGCCCGGTCGGCCGGGCCGACATCGAGGCGATGCGGCTGCCCATGTCCGTCCGCGGATACCGCATGGCGGACGTCGACGAGGCCCTCGACCGGCTCGGCGCCGAACTCGCCGAGCGGGACGCTCACATCGCCGAGCTGGAGTCGGCGCTGGCGGGCGCCCAGGCGAGCGCCGTCACGGGCCCCGACCTGTTCAAGCGGCCGGGCGAGCCGCTCACGGGGGAGAGCGGCGCACCGAGGGACGAGGAGGACGGCCGATGAGCGGGGCCGAGCCGGCCGCGGACGGCCGCCCGCGCTGCCCGTGGAGCCTGGCCACGGAGGACTACCTCGCCTATCACGACACCGAGTGGGGCCGTCCCGTCCACGGCGACGACCAGCTCTTCGAGCGGCTCTGCCTGGAGGCGTTCCAGTCCGGGCTGTCGTGGCTCACCATCCTGCGCCGACGCGAGGGCTTCCGCAGCGCGTTCGCGGGGTTCAAGATCTCCGCGGTGGCGGCCTTCACCGACGCCGACAAGGAGAGGCTCCTCGCCGACGCCGGGATCATCCGCAACCGCGCCAAGATCGACGCCACCCTCGCCAACGCGGAGGTGCTGGCCGGCTGGGGCGAGGGCGAGCTGGACGCGCTCATCTGGTCGTACGCCCCGGACCCGGCGACCCGGCCCGCCCCGCGCACCCTCGGTGACATCCCGGCCGTCACCCCGGAGTCCACCGCACTGGCCAAGGAACTGAAGAAGCGCTCCATCCGCTTCGTCGGCCCCACGACCGCCTACGCCCTGATGCAGGCCTGCGGCCTGGTCGACGACCACCTCGCCGACTGTGTGGCCCGGGGCGGGCACTGAGGACCCCGCCCCGCCCTCACTCGCCCAGATACCTCGGCGTCTGCTTGGCGAGGAAGGCCTCGACCGCGATCGTGTGGTCCTTGGAGGCGCCCGCCTTCGTCTGGAGCTCGTCCTCCTTCTCC
Organism: Streptomyces argenteolus; assembly: GCF_042902585.1. Lineage (GTDB taxonomy): Bacteria > Actinomycetota > Actinomycetes > Streptomycetales > Streptomycetaceae > Streptomyces > Streptomyces argenteolus. Next base: position 655,489 of record NZ_JBIBEG010000001.1, on the reverse strand, counting down.
AGCGTCTCGGCGAGGGTGTGCCCCGCGCCGTACGCCACGGACGCCTTCAGCGCCGCGTACGCCACCGTCGGTCCGTCCGCCAGGGCGCGGGCCACCGCGTGGGCCTCCGCCGCCAGGTCGGCCGCGGGGACCACCTTGTTCGCGATGCCCAGCTCGTAGGCCTCCTGCGCGGAGATCGAACGCGGGAAGAACAGCAGGTCCGCGGCGCGGCTCGCGCCGATCAGCCGCGGCAGGGTCCAGGAGACGCCGGAGTCGGCGGTCAGCGCCACGCCCGCGAACGACGTGTTGAAGGCGGCGGTGTCGGCGACCACGCGGTAGTCGGCGGCGAGCGCGAAGCCGAAGCCCGCGCCGGCCGCGACCCCGTTGACCCCCGCGACCACGGGCTTCTCCATCTCGGTGATCGCGCGAACGATGGGGTTGTAGTGCTCCGACACGGTGCTCAGCGCGTTGCCCGTGCCCGACGCGCTCGCCTCGGCCAGCTTGGCGACGTGCTCCTTGAGGTCCTGGCCCACGCAGAAGGCGCGCCCGGTGGCGGTGAGCAGAACCGCGCGCACCGCGGGGTCGGCCGCGACCGCCAGCAGGGCGTCGCGGAGCGCGACCTTGGCCGCCGTGTTCATGGCGTTCATCGCGTCGGGTCGGTTGATCGTGATCGTCGCGAGCCCGTGGCTCACGTCCGTGAGCACGGTGTCGGCCACGTCGGCCATCGCTGGGTCTCCTTAAGGGCGCCGGCATTGTGCCTGTCCAGGCAAGCATGGCGGACTTCCCGCGGGCCTGACATGTGACCTGCGTCTAACGATTGGCTCTCGGCTGAGGGCCGGGGGTGGCGCAGTATCGCAGCCGGATCGCCGAATTGGGTGGTTTTGGGAAAGCGCGTTGCGCAAGCGATGCCGACCGATGTTGGTCATCGGGGTCTTCGATGCGGGATAATGCGGAGGAAGCATTGTGTTCGACGCCGGTGAGGCAGCGCCTGTCATGGGGCCGCCGGCTGCGATGAGCTGGTTTCAGGAAGGGGAACGAGCATGGCGGCCATGAAGCCGCGGACGGGCGACGGCCCGCTCGAGGTGACAAAGGAGGGGCGGGGCATCGTCATGCGCGTTCCGCTCGAAGGCGGCGGTCGGCTTGTCGTCGAGCTGACTCCGGACGAGGCCGACGCACTTGGCGACGCACTGAAGCAGGTCGTCGGCTGAGGCGCAGGCGCCCACACTTCACCACTGCCCCGGCACGGACTCCGTGCCGGGGCAGTGGTGCGCCGTAGGCCGGAACGACGAGGACGGGAACGGCCACGGGGGCAGGCGGGGCGAGGAGGCCGGAGCGGGCCGGTCAGCCGCGCCGCACCGCGCACAGCAGGCCGTCGCCCACCGGCAGCAGGGTCGCCATGAGCTCCTGGCTCTCGCGCACGGCCCGCAGCAGTTCGCGCAGGCGCAGCACCTCGGCGGGCTGCGCCGCGGAGTCGATGGTGCGGCCGTCGGCGAACACACCCTCGAAGCACACGAGGCCACCCGGTCGTAGCAGGCGCAACGATTCAGCGAGACAGTCGAGACTCTCCAGCCGGTCGCCGTCGCAGAAGACGAGGTCGTACCCGCCGTCCGCGAGCCGCGGCAGGACGTCGAGCGCGCGGCCGGGGATGAAGCGGGCACGGTTGGTGGCGAAGCCCGCCGCGCGGAACGCCTCCCGGGCGAACTGCTGACGCTCGGGCTCCGGGTCGACGGTGGTCAGTACGCCGTCCGGGCGCATGCCCTGGAGCAGATAGATGCCGGACACGCCGGTTCCGGTGCCGATCTCGGCCACCGCCTTGGCGTCCGCGGTGGCAGCGAGCAGACGCAGCGCCGCGCCGGTGCCCGAGGACACCGGGCGGAGCCCTGACTCCTGGGCCCGGTCCCGCGCCCAGAGCAGAGCTTCTTCCTCGGCGACAAAGGCGTCGGCGAATGCCCAGCTCGTCTGCCGGTTGGCGGTAATGACCCTCTCCTGTCCCCGTAGTTCGCGCAACGGTGACTGTATCCGCTGCACCCGGGAACCCGCAGATGGGACCAGGCGTTAGAAGGGGGCGGAGGACAACAGCTGGACCGGGCCCTCGGGCCGGGCCCGGAATGTGCCTCTTGCTCCCGGCGAGACCGGGGCGCCAGCAGGGAAAAGGCTTATCCGGAGCTAACGGGCGAGGTGGCTATGGTAGGGGCTCCACTGGACACCACCAGAGCCGATAGGGGAGGTGCGGCTGCGCCTGTGGATCGGAGAGGAGCGCTGCGGCGCTTTCTCAGGTCGGCGGGTGAGCCGAAATCCGTGACCAACATTGCTGACCGTTCTTCCAACGATTCCGCACCGACCGCGACCTTCGCCTCAGATGCGGATTCCCAGGCGTGGACCCCGCCCTCATGGGAAGAGATCGTCAGCACGCACAGCGCCCGTGTGTACCGCCTCGCCTACCGGCTGACGGGTAACCAGCACGACGCGGAGGACCTCACCCAGGAAGTCTTCGTCCGCGTCTTCCGGTCGCTGTCGACCTACACGCCCGGCACCTTCGAGGGCTGGCTGCACAGGATCACGACGAATCTCTTCCTGGACATGGTCCGCCGCAAGCAGCGGATCCGTTTCGACTCGCTCGGCGACGACGCGGCCGAGCGCCTGCCGAGCCGTGAGCCGTCTCCGCAGCAGGTCTTCAACGACACGCACTTCGACGCGGACGTCCAGCAGGCGCTGGACACCCTCGCGCCCGAGTTCCGTGCGGCCGTCGTCCTCTGCGACATCGAGGGCCTCTCCTACGAGGAGATCGCCGCCACGCTCGGCGTGAAGCTCGGCACGGTGCGCAGCCGCATCCACCGCGGTCGCTCGCACCTGCGCAAGGCACTCCAGCACCGTTCGCCCGAGGCCCGCGCCGAGCAGCGTTCCCTGGCGGACGCGGTCCTGGCAGGGGAGGGCGGAACGGCGTGAGTGGCACACGTCCGACCCCCGCGGAGCAGCATCTCGGGGACCGGCTCGCCGCGCTTGTCGACGGCGAGCTCAAACACGACGCGCGGGAGCGGGTCCTGGCCCATCTCGCGACCTGTTCGCGCTGCAAGGCCGAGGCCGACGCCCAGCGGCGGCTGAAGAGCGCCTTCGCGACCTCCGCCGCCCCGTCGCCCTCCGAGGGTTTCCTCGCCCGGTTGCAGGGTCTTCCCGGCGGCTCCGGATCCGACGACGACGGCTCCGGCGGCCCCTTCGGTGGCAACCGGCGTCTCTCGGACGGCATCTTCCCCGTGCTCCAGCCCGGCGGTCCGGCGGAAGCGGGTCGCTCACCGCTGGACGGTTTCGGCTACCTCCCCACGGCCCACGGTTCGACGGCGGTGCTCCCGGGCGGCTCCTCGCACCGGGGTTTCCGCATCCATGACGTGAGCCGCGAGGCCGACCGATCCCCTTGGCGTGCCCGGCGCTTCGCGTTCGCCGCGGCCAGTGCCGTCTCGCTGGCGGCCATCGCCCTCGGCGGCGCCCTTCCGCTCGACTACAGCCCCGAGGCTCCTCTCAGTGCCGAGGGCGCCGGCAGCAGCGCGGTTCCGCTCGACGCGCGGGAGCGGACCGGCGGCGCCGGAACGGCGGCCAGCCGCAGCGGCGGCGGGGCACTCGCCGTACAGGAGGGCCGGCAGGGTGCGGGCAGCCCCGTCCCCTCCGCCTCGGGCCGGCCCGTGCTCGCCTCCGCGCCGTCGCTGCTCAGCACCTCGCCGCTCACCGCGGGCACGTACACCTTCCCCGTGCTGAACGTGAGCGTGCCGCCGCTCATACGCCCGACCGACGCCGGCCCGCTCTACTCGGCGTCGCCCGGGAGGGGAGCGGATCCGCAGCGGCCTGTGCCGTCCGCGACGACCGTGACACCGCCTGTTTACGACCACGCGATGCCGCTTTCCCCGCTGCGCTGACCGGCAGCCTGCGCGCCGATTCGCAAACCTGGTTGAATTCCGGCAGGGACGCCTCTGTGGGGCGTGCAAGGGCCAGTTGCGGGGAGAGCATGGACGACGGTAGGCCCAGCGGGCCGAAGACGAAGTGGTGGAGCCGTCCCTCGACGGGACGGTCCGGCCCGGCCGGACCGCAGGCCCCCGCCCCCGGCGCGGCGGACGAGACCGCAGGAACACCCGCGCCGTCCGCCGGGACCGAGGACTACGTGCACGCGCCACCGGCGCCCGCCGCGCCGCCGGCCCCCGGCGACCCGGCTGACGAGCCGTCCGCCGGCGCCGTGGCCGCCCCGCCGTCCGCCAGGACCGAGGCGGAGGACTACACCCCCGCACCTCCGGCCCCCGCCGAGCCGGTCGGTTCCGCCTCCCCGGCCCACGCCGGTCCGGCCGCCCCCGCACCCGAGCCGCACGCTCCCGCGCCACGGACCCGGCCGCTGCACGCGCCCGACGAGTACAGCACCCCGCCCTACGGCGGCCCGGGGCCCTGGGCCCCCGCGCCGCCGGTGCAGCGCCCGGTGCCGACCCCGGCCCAGGGCACCCCCGTACCCCCGCCGTACGCGGGCGGGAACGGCCACGGCACGCCCGCGCCCGCCCCGGCCCAGGCCGGGCAGGCGACCCCCGCCGAGAGCTACGCGCCGCCTCAGCAGATTCACACCGCTCAGCAGACTCACCCGGCCCCGCCGCAGGCTCACACCACCCAGCAGGGCCACTCCGCTTCTGCCCCGCCGCCGCAGCACACGGTGCCCCCGCAGTCCTCCGCACAGGCTCAGCAGCCGCAACTGGGGCCGCAGGCACCGCAGCAGCCCTCGCAGTGGCTGCGCTACGACCCCTGGGGTGCGCCTCAGCAGCCTCAGCAACCGCACCAGCCCCTGAGCCACCCGGGACCCGAGAGCGGGCCGCGCAGAGGCCGCCGGGGGTCCCTCGTCATCGGCGCCGCGCTGCTCGCGCTGGTCGCGGGCGGGATCGGTGGCGGCATCGGCGCCTACGTCGAGCGCAACGGCGGCCTGACCACGGTCGAGCTCCCCCAAGCAGGACGCGACGACGGTGGCCGGGCACCGGAGAGCGTCGCCGGTATCGCCGCCAGCGCGCTCCCCAGCGTGGTCACCCTGCACGTCAGCGGCTCCGCCGAGTCCGGCACCGGCACCGGCTTCGTGCTCGACGGCAAGGGGCACATCCTCACCAACAACCATGTGGTCGCCCCCGCGGGCTCCACCGGCGACATCACGGTCACCTTCAGTGGAGGGGAGACCGCGTCCGCCGAGATGGTCGGCAAGGACAGCGGCTACGACCTCGCCGTGGTCAAGGTGACCGGGGTGTCGGGCCTCACGCCACTGCCGCTCGGCAACTCCGACAACGTGCAGGTGGGCGACCCGGTGGTGGCCATCGGGGCCCCCTTCGACCTGTCCAACACGGTCACCTCGGGGATCATCAGCGCCAAGCAGCGGCCCATCACCGCCGGCGGTGAGAAGGGCGACGGCACCGACGTCAGCTACGTCGACGCCCTGCAGACCGACGCCCCGATCAACCCGGGCAACTCCGGTGGGCCCCTGGTCGACTCCGACGCCCATGTCATCGGCATCAACAGCGCCATCCGCGCCGCCGACAGCGCCTCCGGTGCCGAAGGCGGCCAGTCCGGCTCCATCGGCCTCGGCTTCGCGATACCGATCAACCAGGGCAAGCGGGTCGCCGAGGAGCTGATCAATACCGGCAAGGCCACCCACCCCGTGATCGGCGTCACGCTCGACATGGAGTTCACGGGCGACGGTGCCAAGGTCGGAGGCAAGGCGGCCGACGGCGGATCGGCCGTGACGCAGGGGGGTCCCGCCGACAAGGCCGGCATCCGGGCGGGGGACGTCATCACCGCCGTGGAGGGCCAGCGCGTGCACAGCGGGGAGGAACTGATCGTCAAGATCCGCGCCCACCGCCCGGGCGACCGGCTCGGCCTCCGGCTGACCCGCGGTGGAAAGGAACTGTCCAAGACCTTGACCCTGGGGTCGGCGAGCGGCACCTGACGGACACCGGCAGGTACCGCGCGGACAGCTTCGCCGGGTACCGTGGAGCGGCCCGGGCCCTGACGACCTGGCGGCGCAGACCACGCGGAGAACACGCAGAGAACACGAGGAGCAGCAAGGTGTTCAATGACATAGGCGCACTCGAGTTGCTGACGCTCGTGGTTCTCGCCGTGCTCGTATTCGGCCCGGAGAAGCTGCCGAAGGTCATCCAGGACGTCACGCGCACCATTCGCAAGATCCGTGAGTTCTCGGACAGCGCGAAGGAGGACATCCGCTCGGAGCTCGGCCCGCAGTTCAAGGACTTCGAGTTCGAGGACCTCAACCCCAAGACGTACATCCGTAAGCAGCTCACCAACGGGAACGACGAACTGGGGCTCAAGGAGATCCGGGAGAGCTTCGACCTCCGCAAGGAGATGGCCGAGGTCACCGACGCGGTGAACGGCCGCGAGAGCGCGTCCCCCACCGGTGCCGCCGCTGCCGCGTCCGGGGCGGCCGCCGGAGCCCCCGACCTCCTCAAGAAGCCGGCGCAGCCCGCCAAGGACGAGCGCCCGCCCTTCGACGCAGACGCCACCTGAGACCCGTCAATCCCGGCTCGTCCGGACGGTATGGCTATTCTCCATCTGTCCGGTTGCGAGGTTGCCCATGCCCATGGGGGGAGGGCCGCTCCGGATCAGCGGAAGATCGAGGAGGCGGCCGGGCAGATGGAGACGACGAGTCGGGTAGGGGCGGACGGTGCGCCCAGCACAGTCACCGCAGAGGGGGTGCCGGCGACCCGGCGTACTGTCGACGGCTATCTCAAGGCGCCGTTCCCCTGGTACGGGCTGGACGGCGCCTTCACGGGCCCACGCTGGCTGATGCACGTCACCGCCACGGCGGACGACACGGTGCAGCACGGTTCCACCGGGCACGGTGAGGAGCCGGTGGTGCGCGCGGACGCGGGGGCGGAGAAGGCGCGCTTCGCGGTGGTCGTGACGGTGGGCAGCAGCCCGGTGCGCGACAGCGACGACGGGACGGGTGTGCTGGACGCCACGACCGTCTCGTCGGCGGCCTGGCTGGCGGGCTCCGGCCTGCTGGACTGCACCTGGCCTCCGCAGATGGACCACACGCTGCGTGGCGAATGGCTGAACCAGCAGACGGAGACCGCGTTCGAGCTCGCCCACGACCTCGGCCGGGCCCCCTGGTCGACGCTGTCGCTCCCGGTGGACGGTGTGCCCGTGGAGTTCCACTACCGCGAGTCCGAGTTCGGCTGGGTGCTGGCCGGCTCGGCTCCCGAGGGGGTGCACATCGGCGCGTACGGGCGCGGCATGAGCGCCTACGGCCTCGGCTTCGCGGTGATCGGTGACATCGCCTCGTACGAGGAGAGCTGAGCGGTACGCAGACGGGCGGTGGGCGGCCTCGCAGGAGGCTGCCCACCGCCCGTCGCACGCTCAGAACTTGTTGCGCGGGGTGAGACCCAGGGACATGCCCGACAGGCCGCGCTGACGGCCGCTCAGCTTCTCCGCGATGGACCGCAGGGCCGAGCCGGCCGGGGAGTCCGGGTCGGACAGCACGACGGGCTTGCCCTCGTCGCCGCCCTCGCGCAGCCGTACGTCGATCGGGATGGACCCGAGGACCGGCACCTCGGCGCCGACCGTCTTCGTCAGCCCGTCGGCGACCCGCTGGCCCCCGCCCGAACCGAACACGTCGACCATCTCGTCGCAGTGCGGGCACGGCATGCCCGACATGTTCTCGACCACGCCGACGATCTTCTGGTGGGTCTGCACGGCGATCGAGCCGGCCCGTTCCGCGACCTCCGCCGCCGCCTGCTGCGGGGTCGTGACGACCAGGATCTCGGCGTTGGGCACGAGCTGCGCCACGGAGATCGCGATGTCTCCGGTGCCCGGCGGCAGGTCGAGCAGCAGGACGTCGAGGTCGCCCCAGTACACGTCGGCGAGGAACTGCTGGAGCGCCCGGTGCAGCATGGGGCCGCGCCACACCACCGGGGCGTTGCCCGGGGTGAACATGCCGATGGAGATCACCTTCACGCCGTGCGAGGACGGCGGCATGATCATGTTCTCGACCTGGGTGGGCTTGCCGTCCGCGCCGAGCATCCGGGGCACGCTGTGCCCGTAGATGTCCGCGTCCACCACACCGACCTTGAGCCCGTCGGCCGCCATGGCCGCGGCGAGGTTCACCGTCACCGAGGACTTGCCGACGCCGCCCTTGCCGGACGCCACCGCGTAGACCCGCGTCAGCGAACCGGGCTTGGCGAACGGCACCTCGCGCTCCGCCGTGCCACCGCGCAGCGAGGAGGCGAGCTCCTTGCGCTGCTCGTCACTCATCACGTCGAGCGTCACCTCGACCCGCGAGACGCCCTCGACGCGGGCCACCGCGTCGGTCACGTTCTTGGTGATCGTCTCGCGCATCGGGCAGCCGGAGACCGTGAGATACACGGTGACAGCGACTACACCGTCAGGATCGATCTCGACCGACTTCACCATGCCCAGCTCGGTGATCGGTCGGTGGATCTCCGGGTCGTTCACTGTCGCCAGTGCTTCGCGCACCGCGTCTTCCGTAGCCATAGGACGATGGTACGGCGCCGATCCCTACGGGCGGGTAGCCCCTCCGCGGTCACCTTCGTCACTCTCGACCGGAAGGAACAGCCGGCGCTCCTCCATGTCCTTCACCATGGCCTCCAGCTCCGAGCGGATCCAGTCACGCGTGGCGACCTCGCCGAGGCCCATCCGCAGCGCCGCGATCTCCCTGCTGAGGAACTCGGTGTCGGCGATGGAGCGCTCGTTCTGCTTGCGGTCCTGCTCGTGGGTGACCCGGTCACGGTCGTCCTGGCGGTTCTGCGCGAGCAGGATCAGAGGGGCCGCGTAGGAGGCCTGGAGGGACAGCATCAGCGTCAGGAAGATGAACGGGTACTCGTCGAACCGCAGGTCCGGCGGCGCGAAGATGTTCCACACCACCCACAGGATGATGATCAGCGTCATCCAGACGATGAACCGCCCGGTGCCCAGGAAGCGGGCGATGCGCTCGGAGAACCGGCCGAACGCCTCGGGGTCGTACTCCGGCAGCAGCCGGCGCCGGGGCGCCTTCGGCTGGTCGAGCCGGGGCCGCGGAGGGCGCACGATGCCCGAGGCGCCGGTCGGCACGGTACGCGAACGGTCCTCAGCTGCCACCGGCGATCCCCTCCTCGCCCTGGAAGTCGGTCTCGCGCCAGTCCTCCGGGAGCAGGTGGTCCAGCACGTCGTCGACGGTCACCGCGCCCAGCAGCGAGCCGCTCTCGTCCACGACGGGCACGGAGACCATGTTGTACGCCGCCAGATAGCTGGTCACGGCGGGCAGCGGGGTGTCCGGGGTGAGCGGCACGAGGTCGCTGTCGACGATCGAGCTGACGAGGGTGAACGGAGGGTCCCGCAGCAGCCGCTGGAAGTGCACGGTGCCCAGGTACTTGCCGGTCGGCGTCTCGTCCGGAGAGCGGCACACGTACACCTGGGCGGCGAGCGCGGGGGACAGGTCCTGCTGACGGACCCGGGCCAGTGCGTCGGCGACCGTCGCGTCCGGACGCAGGATGATCGGCTCGGTCGTCATCAGCCCGCCCGCGGTCCGCTCCTCGTACGACAGCAGACGGCGTACGTCGGCCGCGTCGTCCGGCCGCATCAGGGCCAGCAGCCGTTCCTTGTCCGCCTCCGGGAGCTCCGAGAGCAGGTCGGCGGCGTCGTCCGGGTCCATCGCCTCCAGGACGTCCGCGGCGCGGTCCTCCTCCAGCTTGCCGAGGATCTCCACCTGGTCGTCCCCGGGGAGCTCCTCCAGGACGTCCGCCAGCCGGTCGTCGTCGAGCGCGGCGGCGACCTCGGCCCGGCGCTTGGGCGTCAGATGGTGCATGGCGTTGGCGACATCGGTGGGGCGCAGCCGCTCGAAGGTCGCCACCAGACTCTCGGCGCCCTGCCCGTGCTCCTCCAGCGAGAAGCCGCTGATGGCCGACCACTCCACCGTCAGTGTCTCGCCCTTGCGGCGCAGGGCACCGCCACGGCCCTTGCGCACGAAGAACTTGTCGATCTCCCAGTCACGGCGGGCGGGGAGCTGCTGGATGGCGACGTCGAGGACGGTCACCTCCTCGTCCGTCTCCGTCAGCCTCACCCGCCGGTCGAGGAACTCGCCGAGGACGAGTCGCTCGGTCGGGCGTTGCTCGAACCGCCTCATGTTGACCACGCCGGTCGTGATGACCTGGCCCGACTCCACCCCGGTCACCCGGGTCATCGGCACGAAGATGCGCCGGCGGCTCACGACCTCGACGACCATGCCGAGCAGGCGCGGAGGCCTGCCTCCCACCCGCAGCATCGCCACCAGGTCGCGCACCCGGCCGACCTGGTCACCATTGGGGTCGAACACCGGTACGCCGGAGAGGTGTGAGACGAAAACTCTGGGAGCGCCTGCCGCCATCCTGTGCGCCTCCCTCGTCGTCCACGTCCTTCTGGGCCGTGATCAGGCTAGCCCGTACCGCTGCGGGGCGCCTTGGCGGACCGTCCGTAAGGCGCTCTGCCGAATGGCGTACGGCGCACGGGTACGCTGCCGTCTGCCACCCCCGACACACAGATGAGAGGCAGTGCGCCCGTGACCTCTTCCGCCCCGGCCGTCCGGGCCCGACGCCGGACCGTTGCCGCCGTGGTGCTCTGCGCGGGACTGACCGCCTCGCTCGCGGCCTGCGCGGGCGAGGACCCGGACAAGGGCACCAACGGAGTCGGCAAGCTGACGGCCGCACAGATCGACCGGAAGACGCGGGCCGCCGCAGACGCCGCGGACGCGGTGCGGCTGACGGGGAAGCTGGTCAGCAAGGGCGTCACGTACAGCCTGAACATGCGGCTCAGCGGCGAGGGCGGCACCGGATCGGTCACCTCGGAGCAGAACACGTTCGCGCTGCTGCGGGTCGGTGACGAGCTCTTCCTCAAGGCCGACGCCGGCTTCTGGAAGGGCGGGACGGGCGACGACGAGAGCGACCAGGCCGCCGACAAGCTCCAGGGCAAGTACGTCAAGGTTCCCGAGGACGACCCGACCTACCAGCAGCTGCGCGGTTTCACGGAGAAGAAGACGCTGCTCGACGGGATGCTCACGCTCCACGGAAAGGTCAACAAGGGCGACCGGGACACCATCGGCGGGATCCGCACCGTGCAGATCATGGGCGGAAAGGGTGAGGGGGGTGCGCTCGACGTCTCCCTGGAGGGCACCCCGTACCCCCTGCGGGTCGCCCGCGGCGGGGGCGGCGGCACCATCACCCTCGCCGACTGGGGTCAGACGTTCGCGCTGGAGGCACCGTCCGAGGACGACACCGTCGACTACGGCGGCGAGCTGCCCAGGTCCTCCGGCTGACGGAGCCCGTCAGCGCCTGCCCCGGCGCTTCAGGAGCAGCCGGGGCAGCGCGGCGGGGGCCGTGCGCCGGGTGGTCGCCGGGGTGGGAAGCGGAGTCGCGGCCAGCGAGCCGTCCGGCAGATCGGTACGGGAGGCACCGGGCGTCAGCCGTACGACCCGGCACTCACGCGCCCAGCGTTCGGCCATCCGTTCGGCGTCCGGTGCGTTCAGCCGTTTGCCCTTGAGCTCGCCGACCGCGGCCTCCCACGCCTCGGAGTGCGGTTCCAGGACCGTGACGTCGGCGGTCCAGGCCACGAGTCGGCCGCCCTTGTCCTTGCTGCGCACGGTCACGTCGGCGGCGGCGCCGGCGTCCAGCCCCGGGGGGAGCGGCTGCTCGCCCGGGCCGTCCCCGACGAGCACCGCGGCGCCCTCGTGCCACACGTGCCACAGCGCCCGGGCGGGTCCGGTGCCCCGCACCCAGATCAGGCCGGACTTCTTGGTGGCCTCCTCGACGAGAGCCCGGGCCAGCAACACGTCAGCAGCAGTCATGCCCGAACTCTATTAGAGCCAGCCGTTGCGCTTGAGGGTGCGGTGGATGGAGAAACAGACGACACCGATGAGCGCCAGCACCATCGGATAGCCGTACGTCCACCGCAGTTCGGGCATGTGCTCGAAGTTCATGCCGTACACCCCGCAGATCATCGTGGGTACGGCGATGATGGCCGCCCAGGAGGTGATCTTGCGCATGTCCTCGTTCTGCGTGACCGTCGCCTGCGCCAGATTGGCCTGGAGGATGGAGTTGAGCAGTTCGTCGAAGCCGATGACCTCTTCGTGCACGCGGGCCAGGTGGTCGGCCACGTCACGGAAGTACTTCTGGATGTCGGGGTCGATCAGCCGCATGGGGCGTTCGCTGAGCAGCTGCATCGGCCGCAGCAGGGGCGACACGGCGCGCTTGAACTCCAGTACCTCGCGCTTGAGCTGGTAGATCCGGCCCGCGTCCGAGCCACGCCGGCTGCCCTTCGCCGGGGTGGAGAACACGTCGATCTCCACCTCGTCGATGTCGTCCTGCACCGATCCGGCCACCGCGATGTACCCGTCGACGACGTGGTCGGCGATGGAGTGCAGCACGGCGGAGGGGCCCTTGGCGAGCAGTTCGGGATCGTCCTGGAGCCGGTGCCGCAGGGCGCGCAGCGAACCCTGGCCGCCGTGCCGGACGGTGATGACGAAGTCCCGTCCGGTGAAGCACATCACCTCGCCGGTCTCGACGACCTCGCTGGTCGCGGTCAGTTCGGCGTGCTCGACGTAGTGGATCGTCTTGAAGACCGTGAACAGCGTCTCGTCGTACCGCTCCAGCTTGGGCCGCTGGTGGGCGTGGACCGCGTCCTCCACGGCGAGCGGGTGGAGCCCGAACTCCCGGGCGATACCGGAGAACTCCTCCTCGGTCGGCTCGTGCAGGCCGATCCAGGCGAAGCCGCCGTCCTCGCGCACCCGGAGCATCGCCTCGCGCGGCGTCAGGCAGGAGGCGTCGGTGACCCTGCGTCCGTCGCGGTAGACCGCGCAGTCGACCACGGCGCTGGAGACGGAGGGGTCACGCGTGGTGTCGTACGTGCTGTACGGGGTGTTGCTCTTGCGCAGGGACGGGCGCACGGCGGCGCGCAGGTCACGGATCATCGACATGGCTGGCTCCTCTTCCACGGAGAGCCGTCGGCGGGGCGTGGAACAGCCCGGAATGGGGACGTGCGCTCACGTCCGCAAAGCGGGCGGCACCGCGCGGGCGCGATGACGGCGTTCGCTACAGACAGGCAAAAACGAGGGGCTCTTCCGGTGCGCGAACTGCCGTGGTGAGGTCCGGGAAGGACGTCAGATCACAGAAGGCAGACGTCGTGCGGAAGAGCGGTTGGTACTGCACGGTCGACTTGGATCCACCGCAGCCCCACCTCCTCCGGCCGGTCCCCCGTGGGGGATCACGTGTTGTCAGGACTGAGAGCGACGCTTGGCGTGCTGTCCCGACCGACGGCCCAGGCTATCAGCCTGACTCAGGGCCAATTCCTTCCTTTGCCCGTTCACAACGCGTTCTATGCTCGCGGCATGCGAGAAATTCTTGATCTGGTCGAGGCCCGTCTCCGTACGGCGCTGGGGGAGCCGGACGCGCGCGCCGACGTGACGTTCCTCGGCACGGACCGTATCGAGGTGCTCCGCTTCGTCGACGGCGACGTGGTGCGCTACGCGACGCTCGGCATGTCGGCCCAGCCGATGGCCGATCCCACCTCGCCGCTCGCCGACCCGGTGAAGGGGCCGCGCGCCGAGCTGGTCCTCTCCGTGCGGGCGAGGCTCGCGGACACCGACCAGGTGCTGCGGCCCCTTGCGGTACTGGCGGCGTCCCCGCAGGTCGAAGGGCTGATCGTGGCCCCGGGCGCGTCGCTCGACCTCGGGCAGCCGCTGTGGCCCGGAGCGCCCTTCGGCTCCGTCCTGGTCGCCGAACCCGGCGGCCTGGTCGAGGATCTGGAGCTGGACGCCCCGATGGACCCGGTGCGCTTCCTGCCGCTGCTGCCGATGACGCACAACGAGGCCGCCTGGAAGCGGGTCAGGGGCGCTCAGGAGCTCCAGGAGCGCTGGCTCTCGCAGGGCACGGACCTGCGGGACCCGCTGCGCGGGTCCGTGGCGCTGGACTGACGCACGCGGGGCGTGCGAGGGGCGCGCAGCGTACGCCGGGGCGGGCGGCACGCGGTTCGGGTGCACCCGGAAGGCGCGCGGAACGCGGAAGGCCCCGCCGCGCGGCCAGGAGGGGGACCGTGGGCGGGGCCGGACGGGGGAGCCGCGTCAGTCGGCGAAGACGGTGACACCGTCCTCGGCGGCGTGCCGGGGCTCCAGCTCCTCGGCCTGCTGGGTCAGCGCGGCGCGCCGGACCCACACCACCAGCGCGCCGGCGAGGGCGGCGACGGCGGCGACCACGAACGGGATGTGGATGTCGGTCCACTCCTCGATCTTCGGTGCGAGGTACGGAGCCGCGGCGGCGGCGAACCAGCGGACGAAGTTGTAGCCGGCGCTCGCCACCGGGCGCGGAGCGTCCGAGACGCCGAGGGCGAGCTCGGTGTAGACCGTGTTGTTCATGCCGATGAACGCGCCGGAGACGATGGTGCAGACGACGGCCGTGGTGTGACCGCCGTAGCCGAGGATCACCAGGTCGGCGGCGAGCAGCACCAGCGAGCCGCCCACCACCTTCAGCGAGCCGAGGCGCCGCTGCAGCCGCGGGGCGACGAGCACGGAGAAGACGGCGAGCAGCAGGCCCCAGGCGAAGAACACCGCCCCCGACCTGTACGGCGACATGTCCAGCACGAACGGCGTGAAGGCCAGGATCGTGAAGAACGCGTAGTTGTAGAAGAACGCCGAGGTGGCGACCGAGGCCAGCCCGCCGTGGCCGAGCGCCCTGACCGGGTCGAGCAGCGAGGTCTTCCTGGCCGGCTTGGGCTGTTCCCTGAGGAACGCCGTGATGCACAGGAAGCCGATCGCCATCAGCGCGGCGGTCCCGAAGAACGGGTAGCGCCAGCTGGCGTCGCCGAGCAGGGCGCCGACCAGCGGCCCGCACGCCATGCCGAGGCCGAGGGCCGACTCGTACAGCAGGATCGCCGCGGCGCTGCCGCCCGCCGCGGCTCCCACGATCACCGCGAGGGCGGTCGACACGAACAGCGCGTTGCCCAGGCCCCAGCCCGCCCGGAAGCCGACGAGTTCGCCGACGGACGAGGAGGTCCCGGAGAGCGCGGCGAAGACGACGACCAGCGCGAGGCCGGCCAGCAGGGTCTTCCGGCCGCCGATGCGGCTGGAGACGAAACCGGTCACGAGCATCGCGACCGCGGTGATCAGGAAGTACGAGGTGAACAGCAGCGAGACCTGGCTCGGTGTGGCCTCCAGCCCCTCGGCGATGGACGGCAGGATCGGGTCCACCAGGCCGATCCCCATGAAGGCCACGACCGAGGCGCCCGCCGTGGCCCATACGGCCTTCGGCTGACGCAGGATGCTGGTCGCCCCTTCGTCGAACGGATCCTCTCCCCGCATGGCTTCTCTCGCTCTCCACTAGATCGTTGTCCCTTGCACAGAATAAGTTAGACACTCTAATAAGTGCAACTCACATCTATCTCTCCCGGCGGGAGCCGCGCTGCGGACGGGTGATCGTCCTTGACGCGACGACGACCGGAGAGGACCGTGGGGCGTTATGAGGGGCGAACCCAGTTGCCCGAAGTGCGGTGGCCGGGTCAGGGCGCCCGGCCTTTTCGCCGATGCCTGGCAGTGCGCCGCGCACGGCCAGGTGCACCCGATGCAGCCGGTGGTCCCGCCCAGCGTCGAGGCGCTCGGCGTGGTCGTGCACCGGGCCCAGGTGCCCGTGTGGATGCCCTGGCCGCTCCCCGTGGGCTGGCTGTTCACGGGCGCGGCGTACGCGGGCGACGACCGCAGCGGTGGCCGGGCCACCGCCGTGGCGTGTTCGGGTCCCGGCCCGCTCGGTGGCATGGGGGAGCTGCTGCTCGTCGCCGAGGAGCTCGGCGTCGGGCTCGGTGCGCGTTACGCGGGCATCGAGGGTCCCGACCCCGGTGCCGCCCTGGGTGTCGACTCCGCACCTGACGCCAAGGTCCTCGCGGCGGGCCGCCCCACCGCGCTCTGGCACGTCAAGGACGCCCCGGCCGACCGCGCCGTCTTCGCCGGCGAGGCCAGGGGGCTGTGGCTCTGGGCGATCGTCTGGCCCGAGCAGTCAGGGCTCCTGATGTACGACGAGCTGGTGCTGACCGACCTGCGCGAGGCGGGCGGCGAGGTGGACCTGCTGCCGTGCGGAGCACTCACCCCCCGGCTGCTCACACGGCCCTGACCAGGGCCGGCGGGGTGCCCCGGCGAGGGCTGAAGGGGTGACGGGCGGCGGTTATCCTTGAGCGTCCCCTGTCCGTCCGCCAGCACTGGAGTACGCGTCGTGCGCATCGATCTGCACACCCACTCCACCGCGTCGGACGGCACGGACACCCCCGCCGAACTGGTGGCAGCCGCCGCCGCGGCGGGTCTCGACGTCGTCGCCCTGACCGACCACGACACCGTGGGCGGCCACGCGCAGGCGGCAGCGGCCCTGCCCGAGGGGCTCACCCTCGTCACCGGCGCCGAACTCTCCTGCCGCATCGACGGCATCGGCCTGCACATGCTGGCCTACCTCTTCGACCCGGCCGAGCCCGAACTGGCCCGCGAGCGTGAGCTCGTCAGGGACGACCGGGTGCCGCGGGCCCAGGCCATGGTGGCCAGGCTCCAGGAGCTGGGTGTCCCGATCACCTGGGAGCAGGTCGCGCGGATCGCGGGCGACGGCTCGGTCGGCCGGCCGCACGTCGCCACCGCACTCGTGGAGCTGGGTGTCGTGGACACGGTCTCCGACGCCTTCACCTCGGCCTGGCTCGGGAACGGCGGGCGGGCGTACGCCGACAAGCACGAGCTCGACCCGTTCGACGCGATCCGGCTGGTCAAGGCCGCGGGCGGCGTCACCGTCTTCGCCCATCCCCTCGCCGTCAAGCGCGGCACCGTGGTGCCCGAGACCGTGATCGCGCAGCTGGCCGAGGCCGGACTCGACGGCATCGAGGTCGACCACATGGACCACGACGAGCCCACCAGGGCCCGGCTGCGGGGGCTCGCAGCCGAACTGGGGCTGCTGCCCACCGGTTCCAGCGACTACCACGGCACCCGCAAGACCGTCCGGCTCGGGGAGTACACCACCGATCCCGAGATCTACGGCGAGATCACCCGGCGCGCCACGGGAGCCTTCCCGGTGCCGGGCGCCGGCGGACCGCTCCCCGCGTAACGGAGCCACCCCGCCCACGACGGGCCCGCCCCGTTCGGCGGGGCGCTGCCCCTCCCCGCCTTCTTCGCGCGCAGGCGCGTCCGGCCGCCCTCGTGGCGCCGGCGTGCGCGCACCTCCCTGTTCCCCCCGCTCCTCTCTCGCAAGGCTCAAGGCTCACCGTGTTCGACATCGCTGTCTTCGGATCCCTTTTTCTCACCCTTTTTGTGATTATGGATCCTCCCGGAATCACCCCGATCTTCCTGGCCCTCACCGCGGGCCGCCCCGCAAAGGTCCAGCGCAGGATGGCCCTCCAGGCGGTCGCCGTCGCCTTCGGCGTGATCGCCGTCTTCGGACTGCTCGGCCAGCAGATCCTCGCCTACCTGCACGTCTCCGTGCCCGCACTGATGATCGCGGGCGGGCTGCTCCTGCTGCTGATCGCGCTCGACCTGCTCACCGGCAAGACGGACGAGCCCACCCAGACCAAGGACGTCAACGTGGCGCTCGTGCCGCTGGGTATGCCGCTGCTCGCCGGGCCCGGCGCGATCGTTTCGGTGATCCTCGCGGTGCAGCACGCCGACGGGGTGGGCGGGCAGGTCTCGGTCTGGTCGGCGATCGTCGCCATGCACCTCGTGCTCTGGGTGGTCATGCGCTACTCGCTGCTGATCATCCGCGTGATCAAGGACGGCGGAGTGGTGCTGGTGACCCGGCTCGCCGGGATGATGCTCTCGGCCATCGCCGTACAGCAGATCATCAACGGCGTCACCCAGGTCATCCAGACCTCCTGAACTCCCGGAGGTCGCCGGTGAGGTGTGCCCCCGGACACCACAGCGCCCCCGCACGGGCCTTCCGTGCGGGGGCGCTTCGTCTTCTTCAGCTCGTCATGCGCCGGTGGTCAGCGACACGAAGCGAAACCAGGTGTTATGAAGCCGACGTGTCGGCCGGCCGGATGTAGATGCGCTGGCCCATTGCCGCGGCCTGCTGCACGATCCGGTTGACGGAGGCGGCGTCCACGACGGTGCTGTCCACGGCGGTACCGTCGACATCGTCGAGTCGCATGATCTCGAAGCGCATACGGCTTCCCTTCGTCTGATCCTCCTGCTGGAGAACTACTGGGAGGACGGGCATGCCGTCCGCAAGGATGTGGAGCACACGGCGTCCGCGCCCCGCGCTCCACAAGGGTGACAACGGCTTGCCGGCAGCAAACATTCCCTACGCTAAGGAAATTTTTTGGATGTCTAAGTACCCGTCGGTAATCAGCCATACGCGGACGATGAGGTCCGCATGAACCACGCGGACACGCGGACGGACGAAGGGCCGGACATCCGCGAACAGCTGGACCGCACCAACGCACTCCTCCAGCGGGTGCTGGCGGAGGTGTCGAAGACCCCCTCCACCCACGCCATCTTCGTGGACGCGGGCTATGTCTACGCGGCGGCCGGGCTGCTCGTCACCGGCACCGAGGACCGCCGTTCCTTCGACCTGGACGCGGAAGGGCTGATCGAGGCCTTCATCGACAAGGCCCGCACGATCTTCGCGGACAGCAGGCTGCTCCGCGTGTACTGGTACGACGGGGCCAGGCGCCGGATCCACACCGTCGAGCAGCAGTCCATCGCCGAACTCCCCGACGTGAAGGTCAGGCTCGGCAATCTCAACGCCAACAACCAGCAGAAAGGCGTCGACTCACTCATCCGCACCGACCTGGAGTCGCTCGCCCGGCACCGCGCCATCAGCGACGCGGCGCTCGTCGGCGGCGACGAGGACCTGGTCTCGGCCGTCGAGGCGGCCCAGGGATACGGAGCCCGCGTGCACCTGTGGGGCATCGAGGCGGGCGAGGGCCGCAACCAGGCCGAGCCACTGCTCTGGGAGGTCGACAGCCAGCGCACCTTCGACCTCGACTTCTGCCGCCCGTACGTGACGCGGCGCTCCGTCACGATGTACGAGGACGACAGTCCCGCCCCCGCCCGCGACGACGTCCGCTTCGTCGGAGCCCAGATCGCGGCGTCCTGGCTCACCTCGCGCGGCCGTGACGCGCTCGCCGACCTGCTGCCGGGCCACCCCTACCTGCCGGGCTCCGTCGACCAGGACCTCCTCGTCGAGGCGGAACGTCTCCTCCAGCACTCCCTGCGCGGCCACGCCCACCTGCGCAGGGCGCTGCGCGACGGCTTCTGGCAGCACCTGCAGGCGCAATACTGACGGTCCGTGGGTCCCGGCCCCGGCCGTCAGGGGCGGACGCTGTTCCAGAACGAGACGAGGGAAGCGGCCGTCTCCAGGGGCCGGGCCGTGTTGGGGGAGTGCTCGGCGCCCTCGATCACGGTCCGGCGGGCCTCCAGCCGCCGCGCCATCGCGTCGAGCAGCGGCAGGGGCCAGACGTCGTCGCGCTCGCCCGAGATCACGTGCACCGGCAGGGGCAGCGCGGCGAGCTCGGCCACCCGGTCGGGCTCGCACGACAGTTGCGCGCCCGTCGCGATCAGCTGAGCCGGGTCGTGGCGCATCCAGCGGCGGCGCAGATCCTCGCCGTCACCCGTGTCGGCGTCCTCCGGCGGGTCCATCGCCCGCATCATCCGCCAGACCTCGTCCATGCTCCAGCGGCCGAGCGCGTCACCGAGCAGCTGCGCCTTCTTCTGCTGCTCGGGGGTGATCTCGGCGGGGCCGGAGGACATCAGGGTCAGTGAGCGGAAGGGCGCGGCGTCGAGCAGCACCGCCGCGCGGGCGATCTGGCCGCCCAGCGAGTGACCCAGCAGATGGATCCCGCCGGACACCGGCGCCCCGCCGTCGTCCGCCGCGGCGGCCTGCGCCAGCACGTCCCTGGCCAACTCCGCCTGCGCGTAAGCCTCTTGGTGGCCCGGCCCCGCGGTCTCGTACTGCCCTCTGCCGTCGACGGACAGCACCCGGAAGCCGGCCTCGGCGAGGGGTTCGAGCAGTGCGATGAAGTCCTCCTTGCTGCCGGTGTAGCCGGGCAGCAGGAGGGCCGTGGCGTGCGCGTCACCGGACGGCGCGGCGTCCAGCACGGCGAAGTCCCCCCGCGCGGTGCGCAGCGTGCGGGAACGGGCGCAGGGGGGCGGGGTGAAGGTGGGCGGCCGGCTCATGGGCCGAGCGTATCGCCGGGGGCGGGACCGTGCCCGGGCAGACCTACGGCCCCGGCCCCCGCAGCGCGGGAACCGGGGCCGTAGGCAGGCTGGGCCGTGGCCGAGGATCAGCTCTCGGCCGTCTCCGCGGTGGCCGTGGCGGCGGCGCGGGACCGGCGGCGGCGCGGCTTGGCGGGGGCCGCCTCACCCTCCACCACGGCCTCCGTCACCGGGGCGGCCTCCGCCTTCTCCGCGGCGCGGGGACGGCGGCGGCGGGGCTTGGTCTCCACGGCCTCGTCGGCGGCCGGGGTCTCGACGGTCACCTCGGTCTTCGGCTTGGCCGCGGCACGGGTCCGGCGGCGCGGCTTCGTCTCGGTCACCGGCTCGGAGACCGGGGCGATCTGGAAGTCGACCTCGTCGGCAGGCTTCACGACCCGGGTCCGGCGGCGCGGCCTGGTGGCCACGGGCTCCGCCGGCGGCGCGGCGATCGCCACGGTCTGAAAGTCGACCACGGGCTCGGCGGCCGGGGCCGCCACCACGGCCGGCTCCGCGACGGCGGAAGCGGCGGCACGCGAACGGCGGCGGCGCGGCTTCGACACGGGCTCGGCCTCGGCCACGGGTGCGGGTGCGGCCTCGACGACCGGGGCCTCGACGGCCGGGGCCTCGGTCACGGCCACCGCTGCCTCCGGCACGGCCTCGGCGGCGGCGCGGGTACGGCGACGGCGGCGCGGGGTACGCGGCTCCGCGGCCTCCTCGACGGGTGCCTCGGTGGACGGCGCCGGCACGGTGACGGCACCCTCCTCCACGCTGCTGCCACCCCGGGTGCGGCGACGCTGACGCGGTGTGCGCGGCGGACGCTCCTCGCGGGGGGCCGGGGCGGAGGCGGCGGACTTGCGGCCACGGCCGCCCGTCTCACCGAGATCCTCGATCTCCTCCGCGCGCAGACCCGCACGGGTCCGCTCGGCCCGGGGCAGGACGCCCTTGGTGCCCGCCGGGATGCCGAGGTCCTCGTACAGGTGGGGAGACGTGGAGTACGTCTCGACCGGGTCCGGGAACTTCAGGTCCAGGGCCTTGTTGATCAGCTGCCAGCGCGGGATGTCGTCCCAGTCGACCAGCGTGATCGCGATGCCCTTGGCGCCCGCGCGGCCGGTACGGCCGATGCGGTGGAGGTAGGTCTTCTCCTCCTCCGGCGACTGGTAGTTGATGACATGGGTCACACCCTCGACGTCGATGCCGCGCGCGGCGACGTCGGTGCAGACGAGGACGTCCACCTTGCCGTTGCGGAAGGCGCGCAGCGCCTGCTCACGCGCGCCCTGGCCGAGGTCACCGTGGACGGCGCCGGACGCGAAGCCGCGCTTCTCCAGCTGCTCCGCGATGTCGGCGGCGGTCCGCTTCGTGCGGCAGAAGATCATCGCGAGTCCGCGGCCCTCGGCCTGCAGGATGCGTGAGACCATCTCGGGCTTGTCCATCGAGTGGGCGCGGTAGACGAACTGCGCCGTGTTCTTGACGGTCGTGCCCTCGTCGTCGGGCGAGGTGGCGTTGATGTGCGTGGGCTGCGACATGTAGCGGCGCGCGAGGCTGATCACGGCACCGGGCATGGTGGCCGAGAACAGCATCGTCTGGCGCTTGGGCGGCAGCATGGTGATGATGCGCTCGACGTCGGGCAGGAAGCCCAGGTCGAGCATCTCGTCGGCCTCGTCCAGGACGAGGACGCGGATGTGGGAGAGGTCGAGCTTGCGCTGGCCCGCCAGGTCGAGCAGTCGTCCCGGGG
This sequence comes from Streptomyces argenteolus, assembly GCF_042902585.1. Lineage (GTDB taxonomy): Bacteria > Actinomycetota > Actinomycetes > Streptomycetales > Streptomycetaceae > Streptomyces > Streptomyces argenteolus. Next base: position 633,593 of record NZ_JBIBEG010000001.1, on the reverse strand, counting down.
TGCCGACGACCACGTCGACGCCCTTCTTGAGGGCCTCGACCTGGGGCTCGTAGGCCCGGCCGCCGTAGATCGCGAGGACGCGGACGTTACGGACCTTGCCGGCGGTCAGCAGGTCGTTGGTGACCTGCTGGCACAGCTCGCGGGTGGGGACGACGATCAGGGCCTGCGGCGCGTCCGTCAGCTTCTCGGGCGCGGCGCGGCCGGCCTCGACGTCGGCGGGGACGGTGACGCGCTCCAGCAGCGGCAGGCCGAACCCGAGCGTCTTGCCGGTGCCGGTCTTGGCCTGGCCGATGACGTCCGAGCCGGAGAGCGCTACGGGGAGCGTCATCTCCTGGATGGGGAAGGGGGAAGTGATGCCGACCGCCTCGAGGGCTTCGGCCGTCTCGGTGAGAATTCCGAGGTCGCGGAACGTAGTCAGGGTGCTGCCTCTTCTGTGAGACGCGGCCCGAGGCGAACGCTGGGGGTCGTACCGTGCCGGGGTTGGTCATCCGGCCGTGGATGGGCCGGGTGGCGCGGGACCACTGCCGTCGCTCGAGCGCTCGTGCCGCTGAGGGGGCCCCTCATCTGCGGTCGTACCAGGGGTACGCCTCGCGTGGAGGGCTGTCGGGTCGGAGCCGATCGGGCCACCGACCGGGCATCCTCATTCAAGGTCGCGCTCCTGGCACAAGAAAATGCTCAGTAAGCGCAATACCACTGTACCCCGGATTCGCGCATGTGTGTTGGGCGAATTCATCGGAACGGTGTGATGTCTCCGATCGGACAGGCCCGTCCACCCCCGGCGTGGCGGGCTATTCTGCGCTCCATGGAGACGCCTGACAACGCCATCGAAGCATCCGACGAAGCGCCCGCACCGACCGGAATCGCCGCCCAGGACTGGGCCACCGCCTCTGCCGACCCGCAGTACCGCGCCGCGGTCGTGGACCTGCTGGGGGCGCTCGCCTACGGGGAGCTGGCGGCCTTCGAGCGGCTCGCCGAGGATGCCAAACTCGCGCCGACACTCGGCGACAAGGCGGCCCTGGCGAGGATGGCGTCCGCCGAATTCCATCATTTCGAGCAGCTGACCGACCGGCTCACCGCGATCGACGCGGAGCCGACCGGGGCCATGGAGCCCTTCGGGAAGGCGCTCGACGACTTCCACCGCCAGACCGCGCCGTCGGACTGGCTGGAGGGCCTGGTCAAGGCGTACGTGGGCGACTCGATCGCCAGTGACTTCTACCGGGAGATCGCCGCCCGGCTCGACAGCGACACCCGCTCCCTCGTCCTCTCCGTGCTCGACGACACGGGGCACGGGAACTTCGCGGTGGAGAAGGTGCGGGCCGCGATCGAGGCCGAGCCCCGCGTCGGCGGCCGGCTCGCCCTGTGGGCGCGCAGGCTGATGGGCGAGGCACTCTCCCAGGCACAGCGGGTGGTCGCGGACCGTGACGCGCTCTCCACGATGCTCGTGGGCGGTGTCGCGGACGGCTTCGACCTGGCCGAGGTCGGCAGGATGTTCTCCCGGATCACCGAGGCCCACACCAAGCGGATGGCCGCACTCGGCCTCGCGGCCTGACCTAGACCGCAGCCGACCGCACCGGCCGGCTGCGGCGTGGGCGGATCAGCAAGGACAGCGTGACCGCCCCGACCAGCACGGCACCGGCCGGTGCCGCCAGGAAGTGTCCGCCGTCCAGCGCCGAGTGCGTCAGAAACGCGCCGAACAGGGCGCCGAGCGCACCCGTGACGAAGACCACGCGCGGGGACGGGAGGCGGCGGGGCAGAGAGCGCAGCGCGACCCACGAGAGTGCGAGTCCGAGCACGACGGAGCTGATGGATTCCCAGAGCACAGAGGGGTCACCTCGCTTGATGGTGCGGCGGGCGGTCGGTCCTAGGCCGTACTACCCGTGACCTGCGGAACGCAACCCTCCTGGGCCCCCGGACGACCCCACCGAGGGAACGCCGGGGCGGATCCGGAGCAGAAGAGGTGGGGGGGGGCCGGGGGCGGGGCCCCCCCCCCCCCCCCCACCCGGGCCGGCCCCCCCGGCGGGAGCGCCCCCCCCCCCCCCCCCCCCGGGCGCGCCCGGGGGGGGCCCGGGGCGCCGTGGGGGGGGGGCCCCGGCCCACCCGGCCCCCGGCCCCCCCACCTCTTCTGCTCCGCGTCGCGCGTGCTACAGCGCGCCGAACCCCACCCGCCGGGTGCTGGGCTCGCCGATCTCCACGTACGCGATCCGGTCGGCCGGCACCAGGACCTTGCGGCCCTTGTCGTCCGTGAGGCTGAGCAGCTGCGCCTTGCCGTTGAGCGCTTCCCCGACCGCGCTCTCGACTTCTTCGGCGGAAAGTCCGCTCTCCAGAACGATCTCGCGGGGCGTGTGCTGCACCCCGATCTTGACCTCCACGGCTATGTCCCTCCGACGGTCCGTCTCTGCGCGGTGAACCGCGCCGTACGCAGCACACATTAGCCCGGTGAAGGGACCGGGCAGGGGCCGACCGGCAACGCCCGCAGCGAACACCGGTCCCGGCGGCGCTCCGGCTCAGTGCTGATCGGCGCCGTGCAGCGGGAATCCCGCGATGCCCCGCCAGGCGAGGGAGGTGAGGAGCTGGACGGCGCTGTCACGCGGGATGCCCGAGGGGCTGGAGAGCCAGTAGCGCGCCACGACCTGGGAGACACCGCCGAGGCCGACGGCCAGCAGCATCGATTCGTCCTTGGACAGGCCCGTGTCACCCGCGATGACGTCGGAGATGGCCTCCGCGCACTGGAGCGAGACCCGGTCGACCCTCTCGCGGACCGCGGGCTCGTTGGTCAGGTCGGACTCGAAGACCAGCCGGAAGGCGCCGCCCTCGTCCTCCACGTACGCGAAGTAGGCGTCCATCGTCGCCTCCACGCGCAGCTTGTTGTCCGTCGTGGAGGCGAGCGCCGTGCGGACCGCCTGGAGCAGCGACTCGCAGTGCTGGTCCAGCAGGGCGAGGTACAGCTCGAGCTTGCCGGGGAAGTGCTGGTACAGCACCGGCTTGCTGACGCCCGCCCGCTCGGCGATGTCGTCCATCGCCGCGGCGTGGTAGCCCTGCGCGACGAAGACCTCCTGCGCGGCGCCCAGCAGCTGATTGCGTCGGGCACGGCGAGGGAGCCGGGTACCCCGTGGGCGCGCCGCCTCTGTCTGCTCGATGGCTGTCACGCCGCCTCCCAAAATTTCGTGATCGAACACAGTCGTACCGTGCACGCTGCGCCGTGGATGCCATCGTACTTTTCGGTAACCCGGGTGCGCGCGGCGCGGACGCAGAATTTCACGGACCGGACGGCCGCGGTAGCCGCAGATATGCCGACCGGCAGCGCAAAGCGGTGCGATCTACCGGTAATCGTCCTCATCTTCCGAGACGACGCGGGCCTGCTCGGCCGCATCGGCCTCGTTCGTCCTGCCGGGATCGATGCGGGTGAGGGGCTCGTCGTGCTCGGGCCGCACGGGGGACCGCTGCTCGGCGGTGTCCGCCTCGGGGGCCTCGGGGGCGCGCTCCTCCGGCTCGGTGTCCTCGAAGGTCTCGGGGTCGCTCGGGTCGACCGTCATGGTGGCTCCCTTCCTTCCTTTGCAGCCTAGGAGCAACCCTGCGGGGACGCTATGCGGCCTGTGACCGCGAACACATGAACCACCGCGTGATCGTCTCGTAACATTGCCGCATGTCTTCGACCGAGCTGCCCGGTATCCGGGCCGTCGCCGCCGCGGCGGCCCCCACGGTCAGCGCCGTCCGGGTGGCGGAGGGGGAGAAGCTGCGCACCGTCACCCCGGTGGGCCTCACCCTGACCGTCCGCTCGCGACCGGCGGAGAGAGCGGGGGCCGCGCCCGCCCTCTTCGTGCACGGCCTGGGCGGCTCCTCCCAGAACTGGTCGGCCCTGATGCCCCTCCTGGCGGACACGCTCGCGTGCGAGGCCGTCGACCTGCCCGGCTTCGGGGACTCCCCGCCGCCGGACGACGGCAACTACTCCGTCACCGGGCATGCCAGGGCGGTGATCCGGCTGCTGGACGAGGAGCGGCGCGGGCCCGTTCACCTTTTCGGGAATTCTTTGGGGGGCGCCGTTGCCACGAGGGTCGCGGCCGTGCGTCCCGATCTGGTGCGCACCCTGACGCTCATCTCCCCTGCTCTGCCCGAGATCCGGGTCCAGCGGCCCGCCGTCCCGACGGCGCTGCTCGCACTCCCCGGCGTCGCTTCCCTGTTCGCCAGGCTCACCCGGGACTGGACCGCCGAGCAGCGCACGCGCGGAGCCATGGCACTCTGTTACGGCGATCCGGCACGCATCTCCGACGAAGCCTTCCGCCACGCGGTGGCCGAGATGGAGCGCAGGCTGGGGCTGCCGTACTTCTGGGACGCCATGACACGCTCGGCCCGGGGCATCGTCGATGCCTACACGCTGGGCGGACAGCACAACCTGTGGCGCCAGGCCGAGAGGGTGCTCGCACCGACCCTGCTCGTGTACGGCGGACGGGACCAGCTCGTCTCGTACCGGATGGCACGCAGGGCGTCCGCGGCCTTCCGCGACTCGCGCCTGCTGACACTGCCCGACGCCGGGCACGTGGCGATGATGGAGTACCCGGAGGCGGTCGCCCAGGCGTTCCGGGACCTGCTCGACGAACGCGGCGGGAGCTGATCCGGGGCGTGGGACGACACAGCCGAAAGGGCCCCGAGGCCACAGGGCGCGAGGCCGCGCCCGGCGGGGCCGCAGCGGGCACGGGGCGGGGCACCGGCCGACGCGGGCGGAGCGCCGCGCCGCCCGCCGCGGGTGCCGCCGGCCCGTTCCACGACGCCCCCCAGGCGCGCGGTGGCCACCCCGAACAGCGTGAGCCGGGAGGCGGCTGGGGAACCGGTCCGGTTCCCGCGTACGACGGCCGGGGACCGGCCGGGCAGGTGGGCCAGGAGGCCTACCGGGCGCGCCAGGCCATGGCGCGGCAGCAGGCCGCGCAGCGGATGGCGGCGGACCGGCGTACCTCCGGGCCGCAGACGGGCAGTGCCCCGCTGATACCCGGTCCGCGCAAGGAGTTCCTGGAGGCGTTCGACACGGACTCCTCCCGTCCAGCCCCGCCCGCGTCCTCCGCGAGCGCGTCCGAGACCTTCGAGACCTCCCCCTGGCCCGACGGCCCCGAAGGCCCCGAAGGCCCTGAGGGCCCCGGCGAGGACCTCGACGGTACGGACGGCAGGGCGAAGGGCGGCAAGGGGCGCACCTTCACCGGCATCGCCGCCGCCGCGGTGACCACGGTGCTCGCGGTCGTGGTGGCGGGGCAGGTGGCGCAGGACTCCGGGAGCACGCGGAACACGCCGTCGACCACAGGTGTCGACCGGCAGGACTCCGGCGACTCCTCCCGCTCGGTGGACCGGCCCACCCCCGAGGTGAAGCAACAGGACGTCACGCCGCTGTCGTACGCCCAGAAGATGGCCGTCGCCTACCCGCTGGCAGCCGATCTCAAGGGGTCCGGCGCCTTCGAGGCGGTGGCGGGGCACGCCGACGCCCCGGGCAAGGGGCAGCTGCACCGGTACCGGATCGATGTCGAGAAGGGCCTCGGTCTCGACGCCGCGCTGTTCGCCGAAGCCGTGCAGAAGACGCTGAACGACGACCGGAGCTGGGCGCACAACGGCGCCATGACCTTCGAGCGGGTCTCGTCCGGGGAAGCCGATTTCGTGATCACGCTCGCGAGTCCCGGCACCACCGCGGTCTGGTGCGAGAAGTCGGGCCTGGACACCACCGAGGACAACGTCTCCTGCGACTCCGCGGCCACCGACCGCGTGATGATCAACGCCTACCGCTGGGCGCAGGGTGCCGCCACCTTCGGCCCGGACAAGCTGCTGACGTACCGGCAGATGCTCATCAACCACGAAGTGGGCCACCGGCTGGGACACAACCACGTCAGCTGCCGCACGCCGGGCGCCCTCGCGCCCGTGATGCAGCAGCAGACCAAGACCCTGGAACTGGACGGCATCAAGTGCCGCCCCAACCCATGGGTGTATCCCGGCAGTTGAGTGCCGCGTCGAGCACCTCGTCCCGGATCGTGAGACGCGCGTCCCATCCCGCGTTGACATCGCGGGAGGGGTCGTCCATATTTCTCCGCATGTCACGCACGTCCGCATCCACCGAGCGCGCCGCCATCGAGCTGGCGCTCTTCGGCGTGGCCGGGCACTGCGTAGCCGACGTTCTCTGTCGCTGACGCCTGCTCGAGCGCGCGTCGACGTCCGAAGAGGCCCTGTCCGGCTCCTTCGCCCTTCCTGACCTCCGCGCCCGGGCGTACTCCGTCCGCGGGCGCGGCATGTGTGTCTCCGGGTCTCCCCACCCCCTCGACGGGGTGTGACCTCGCCGTGCCCGCGCGGGCAACTCCCCATCCCCGTCGCAGCAGCACACCCGAGAGGTCATCTTCCGATGAGTCAGCCGTCCGTCATATCGCGCCGCGTGGCAACCGCCGCCGCAGCAGCTCTCGCCCTGGCCGCCGGGCTCGCGGCCTGCGCCGGGCCGCAGGACAACGGGGGGAGTGGCGGCGACGGCGCCTCGGCCGAGCCCGCCGAGGGCGGCACCCTCACGGTCCTCAACAGCAACCCCCAGCAGGACTTCGACCCCGCCCGGCTCTACACCTCCGGCGGCGGCAACGTCCCCTCCCTCGTCTTCCGTACGCTCACCACCCGCAACCGCGAGAACGGCGAGGCCGGCGCCCAGGTCGTCCCCGACCTGGCCACCGACCTCGGCACGCCCAGCAAGAACGCCACCGTGTGGACGTACACCCTCAAGGACGGGCTGAAGTACGAGGACGGCACCGCGATCACCAGCGCGGACATCAAGTACGGCATCGAGAGGTCCTTCGCCGCGGAGCTCTCCGGCGGCGCGCCCTACCTGCGGGACTGGCTGATCGGCGGAGCCGACTACCAGGGGCCGTACAAGGACAAGAAGGGTCTCAACTCCATCGAGGTCCCGGACGCGAAGACCATCGTCTTCCATCTGAACAAGCCCGAGGGCGAGTTCCCGTACCTCGCCACGCAGACCCAGACGACCCCGGTGCCCCGGGCCAAGGACACCGGGACCACGTACGAGGAGCACCCCGTCTCCTCCGGCCCGTACAAGGTCGTCTCCAACGAGAACGACGGCGAGCGGCTCGTGCTGGAGCGCAACCCCCACTGGTCGGCGGCCACCGACGAGGAGCGCAAGGCCTACCCGGACAGGATCGACGTACGCTCGGGACTCGACTCCGCCGTCATCAACCAGCGGCTCTCCGCCTCGCAGGGCGCCGACGCGGCGGCCGTCACCACCGACACCAACCTCGGTCCTGCCGAGCTCGCCAAGGTCTCCGGGGACAAGGAACTCGCCGCGCGCGTGGGCACCGGCCACTTCGGCTACACGAACTACATCGCCTTCAACCCGAAGGTGAAGCCCTTCGACGACCCGAAGGTGCGCCAGGCCATCGCCTACGCCGTCGACCGCTCCTCGGTCATCAACGCGGCAGGCGGCTCCTCGCTCGCCGAGCCCGCCACCACCTACCTGCCGAACCAGAAGTCCTTCGGTCACACCCCCTACGACCACTTCCCCGCGGGGGAGACGGGCAACGCGGCGAAGGCCCGGGAACTGCTGAAGGAGGCGGGTCACCCCAAGGGCCTGAAGGTCACCCTGACGCACTCCAACGACAAGGACTTCGAGACCGGCCCGGAGATCGCCACGGCGATCCAGGCCGCGCTCAAGAAGGCCGGCATCACCGTCGAGCTGAAGGGCCTGGAGGGCAACGACTACTCCGACACCATCCACAGCGCCTCCGAGGAGCCGGGCTTCTTCCTCGCGCACTGGGGTGCCGACTGGCCCTCGGGCGGGCCGTTCCTCGCGCCGATCTTCGACGGCCGGCAGATCGTGAAGGACGGCGCCAACTTCAACACGGCCTTCCTGAACGACCCGGCGGTCAACAAGGAGATCGACGAGATCAACAAGCTCACCGACCTGGACGCCGCCGCCACGCGGTGGGGGGCCCTCGACAAGAAGATCGGCGAGCAGGCGCTGACGGTGCCGCTGTTCCACCCGGTCTACAAGCGGCTCTACGGCCAGGACGTCAAGAACGTCGTCATCAGCGACTGGACCGGCGTGCTCGACATCTCCCAGGTCGCGGTCAAGTGACCCTGTCCGAAGCACTTCTGGTCCAGGAGGCGGGAGCGGCGCCGGCCGCCGCCCCCGTCTCGGGGGCCCGGCAGTTCTGGCGGCGGCTGCGCGCACAGCGCGCGGCCACCGCCGCGGCGGCCGTGGTCCTCCTGCTCCTCCTGACCGCGATCGCCGCGCCGCTGCTCGCCGCGCTCGCGGGCCAGGACCCCGACACCTACCACCCCGACCTGGTCGACTCCGCGGCCGGCGGGGTCCCCATCGGGGCCTTCGGCGGCATCGGCGCGGACCACTGGTTCGGCGTGGAGCCGCAGACCGGCCGCGACCTCTTCGCCCGCGTCGTGTACGGCGCCAGGGTCTCGCTCGGCGTGGCCGTCGTGGCCACCGTCCTCCAGGTCGTCATCGGAGTGACCGTGGGCCTGGCCGCCGCCCTGGGAAGCCGCAGGACCGACCAGGTCCTCAGCCGGATCACCGACATCAACGTCGCCCTGCCGCTCATGGTCATCGCCCTGGGCCTGCTCGCGATCGTGCCGGCCTCCTTCCCCCGGCCCGTCCTGATCGCCCTGGTCATCGGCGGCATCAACTGGGCGGGGACGTCGAAGATCGTGCGCGCCCAGGCGCTCGCCCTGAAGTCCCTCGACTTCGTCTCGGCCGCCCGGCTCGCCGGGCGCGGACGGTGGAGCATCGCCCGGCGGGAACTCCTGCCCTCGCTGGCCGCGCCGGTCATCACGTACGCAGCGCTGCTGTTCCCCGTCAACATCACCGTCGAGGCGGCCCTGTCCTTCCTCGGCGTCGGCATCAAGCCGCCCACACCGTCCTGGGGCCAGATGCTCACCGAGGCCGACACCTGGTACCAGTCGGCCCCGACCTACCTCCTGCTGCCCGCGGGCCTGCTGTTCGTCACCGTGCTCGCCCTGACCGTGCTCGGCGAGGGCATCCGGACGGCACTCGACCCGCGGGCCGCCTCCCGGCTGCGGATCGGCACCGGACGCGAGCGGCGCGGGGAACCCGCGAAGGAGTGGACGCCGTGACCGGATTCCTGCTGCGGCGGCTCGGCGGTGCCGTCTTCGTGCTGCTCTCCCTGACCGTCATCCTGTACGCGGTCTTCTACGTGGCACCGGGCGACGTCGCCCAGATCGCCTGCGGTCCGCGCTGCTCGCCCGCCCAGGTCGCCCAGGTCACCGCGCAGCTCCGGCTCGACGACCCCGTGTACACCCAGTACGGGCACTTCCTCCAGGGCATCGTGGCGGGACGGGACTTCTCCACCGGCACGGGCGTGGAGCACTGCTCCGCGCCCTGCCTCGGGGTCTCGTACCAGAGCGACGAGCAGGTCATGCGGCTGATCCTGGCCAAGCTGCCGGTCACCGGCTCGCTCGTCCTCGGTGCCTTCGTCCTGTGGATCCTGCTCGGCGTCGGTACGGGCGTGCTGTCCGCCTGGCGGCGGGGGCGGATCACCGAGCGGGTCCTCACCTGGCTGACCCTCGCCGGGACCGCCACCCCGGTCTTCGTCATCGGGCTGCTGCTCATCATCATCTTCTGCTCCACGCTCCAGTGGCTGCCGTCGCCCACCTACGTGCCGTTCGGCGAGAACCCCGAGCAGTGGGCCTGGGGGCTCCTGCTGCCCTGGGTGTCCCTGGCACTCATCGAGTCCGCCAAATACGCCCGGCTGACCCGCAGTTCCATGCTGGAGACGCTCGCCGAGGACCATGTGCGCACCTTCCGCGCCTACGGCGTCAGCGAGCGTGCCGTCATCGGGCGGCACGCGCTGCGCGGTGCGCTCGCCCCCGTGATCGCGCTCAGCGCCCTGGACTTCGGCTCGATGTTCGGCGGCGCCGTGCTCACCGAGTCCCTCTTCGGGATCCCGGGCATCGGGCGCGAACTGGTCCACGCCGTCAAGGTCGTCGATCTGCCCGTGGTCGTCGGCATGGTGCTGGTGACCGGCTTCTTCGTGGTGCTCGCCAATGCCGTCGCGGACATGCTGTACGCGCTGGCCGACCGACGGGTGGTCCTGTCATGACAACGCCGCTGGTGCAGGTCGAGGACCTGACCGTCGACTTCGGGAGCGTCCGCGCCGTGGACGGGCTCTCCTTCACCCTGGAGGCGGGCGCCGCCCTCGGCGTCGTCGGTGAGTCCGGCTCCGGCAAGAGCGCCTCCGCCTCGGCGCTGCTGGGGCTGCACCGGGGGACGGGCGCCCGGGTCAACGGGACCGTCCGCGTCGCCGGCACGGACGTGGGCGCGGCGGACGAGGCCGGACTGCGGGCCCTGCGGGGTGCCGAGGCCGCCATGGTCTTCCAGGACCCGCTCTCCTCGCTCGACCCGTACTACACGGTCGGCGGCCAGATCGCCGAGGTGTACCGGGTGCACCACCGCGTCTCCCGGCGGGCGGCACGGGCCCGCGCCGTCGAGGTGCTGGACCGGGTCGGCATCCCGGACGCGGCCCGGCGGGCCCGCTCCCGGCCGCACGAGTTCTCCGGCGGCATGCGGCAGCGGGCGCTCATCGCGATGGCTCTCGTCTGCGAACCCCGGCTGATCGTGGCGGACGAGCCGACCACGGCCCTGGACGTCACCGTGCAGGCCCAGATCCTGGACCTGCTGCACGAGCTGCGCCGCGAGACCGGCACCGCCCTGCTGCTGGTCACCCACGACGTGGGCGTCGCCGCGGAGAGCGTGGACGACATCCTCGTGATGCGGCACGGGCGGGCGGTGGAGCGCGGGCCGGTCGCCGAGGTGCTGGGCGCGCCCCGGGAGCCGTACACCCGTGAACTCCTGGCGTCGGTGCCCCGGGTGGACGCGAAGCGCGCCCCCCGGCTCCCGGGGCCGCGGACCACCGGCGACGAGGGCGTGCCGCTGCTCGAAACCGCCGGGCTGCGGCGTGAGTTCGGCCGGGGCGCGGGGCGCGTCACCGCCGTGGACGAGGTCTCGCTCACCCTCCACGCGGGCGAGACCCTCGGGATCGTGGGCGAGAGCGGCAGCGGGAAGACGACCCTCGGGCGGATGCTCGTGCGCCTGCTCGACCCCACGGCCGGACACCTCCGGTACCGGGGCAAGGAGATCGGCTCGCTCCCGGAGAAGGGCCTGGCCCCCTTCCGGCGCGAGCTCCAGATGGTCTTCCAGGACCCGGTCGCCTCGCTCAACCCGCGCCGGACGGTCGGGGAGTCCGTCGCCGATCCGATCCGCGCGGCGGGGGAGACCGACGAGAGGCGGATCCGGGGCCGGGTGGGCGAACTGCTGGAACGCGTCGGCCTGGACGCGGGACTCCACGAGCGCTATCCGCACGAGTTCAGCGGTGGTCAGCGTCAGCGGATCGGCATCGCGCGTGCGCTCGCGGCCGAGCCGAAGCTGATCGTCTGCGACGAGCCGGTCTCCGCGCTCGACGTCACGACCCAGGCCCAGGTGACCGCCCTCCTCGCCGAGCTCCAGCGCGAGCTGGGCATCGGCCTGGTCTTCATCGCCCACGACCTGGCCGTCGTACGCCAGGTCAGCGACCGGGTGGCGGTGATGCGGCACGGCCGGATCGTCGAACAGGGGCCGGTCGACGAGGTGTACGGATCGCCTCGGGACCCGTACACCCGGCAGCTCCTCGCGGCCGTGCCCGCACTCGATCCCGCGCTGGCGGCGACGCGCCGGGCGATCCGCAGGGAACTGGCCGCAGCCTGACGGTGAGTCACTGAACGCCCCATTGTCGCAACAGAACGCGACCGGCGCGGGAAAGTTACGACGGTTCACCCCTTTCGGTGGTGCGACGGACAACCGTCCGTCGCACCACCCGCGTATCCGCTTACGGTCGTCCCGCTGCGAGTCGCCGATCAACGGCGGCCGTCCACAAGGGAGATCGGGGGTGTGCTCGTGCGGATCGGACTCCTCACGGACGGTGGTTATCCGTATGCGACCGGTGAGTCCAGACTCTGGTGCGACCGTCTGGTGCGCGGTCTGCCCCAGCACGAGTTCGACCTCTTCGCGCTGAGCCGCTCCGCCGACCAGGAACAACGCGGCTGGGTCAGGCTCCCCGACCGGATCGGCCGGGTGCGCACCGCACCTCTGTGGGCTCCCCACGAGGAGGACACCCGGCACCCCGGACGCACCCGAAGACCGCAGGGCCGCATCGCCACCGGGCTGGGGCGCGCGTACGGGCGCCGGGACCGGCGGCGCTTCACGGCGCACGTGACGGCGCTCGTCGAATCGGTCTGCGCCGGACCCGAGGCCGGGCCCGGACCGGGCGAGCCGGACCGGGCGGCGGACCTCTTCACGGCCGGCCTCTACGGCCTCGCCGAACTGGCCCAGGAACGCGGCGGTCTGCACACCGCCCTGCGCTCCGAGGCGACCGTACGCATCGTGGAGTCCGCCTGCCGTGCCCCCGGCACCGGCCGGACCGTGCACAGCGCCACCGTCCCCGACTACCTCGCCTTCGCCGCCGGGCTGGAGCGGGCGCTGCGTCCCCTCTCCCTCGACTGGTACGACGACGACGCACTCGGCGCGGTCGACCTCTGCCATGCGGCCTCCGGCGGGGCGGCGGCCCTGCCGGGACTGCTGGCCAAACGCTTCTTCGGTGTCCCCCTGCTGGTGACGGAACACGGGGTGCCGCTGCGCGCCCACTACCTCGCGGTGCCCGAGACCCCGCTCAGCGCGCCGGTGCGCGCCCTGCTGGCCAACTTCCACGGACTGCTCGCCTCGGAGGTGTACCGGCAGGCCGCACTCGTCACCCCGGGCAACACCCATGTGCGCCGCTGGCAGGAGCGGTTCGGGGCCGACAGGGACAAGCTGCGGACGGTCTACCCCGGTATGGAAGCGGAGCGCTTCGCCGCCGTCGGGGAGGGCGAGGACGGCGGCGGCCCCGGCACCCTGGTGTGGATCGGGCGGATCGAGCCCGCCAAGGACCTGATCGCCCTGCTGCACGCCTTCGCCGAGGTGCGCAGGGATGAGCCCGGCGCCAGGCTGCGGATCTTCGGCGCGCCCGTCCAGGGCGGCGAGGGCGAGACGTACCTCGCCCGGTGCAGGGCCCTCGTCGCCCAGCTGTTCCCCGAGGAGGGCACGGACGCCCAGGCGGCCGGCGACCACCCGGTCACCTTCGAGGAGATCGGCGGCGCGGAGGTGCCCGACCTCGCGCAGGCCTACGCGGCGGGAGGCGTCGTCGTCCTCTCCAGCGTCGTCGAGGGGTTCCCCATCAGCCTGGTCGAGGCCATGTTCTGCGGGCGGGCCACCGTCTCGACGGACGTGGGTGCCGTGGTCGAGGTCGTCGGCGGCACGGGGCTGGTGGTGCCCCCGCGCAATCCGCGGGCGCTCGCCGACGCCTGCCTCGCCCTGCTGCGCGACCCCGAGCGCCGCGCGCGCCTCGGCGCGGCGGCCCGCGCCAGGGCGCTGGAGCTCTTCACCGTCGAGCAGAACCTCGCGGCATTCCGCGGCATCTACCTCGACCTCGTGGGCCAGGCCCCCGCCCGGTGGACGGCACCGCCGGACGCGCGGCACCCGGCCGGACGGCCACGCCCCTTCGCCACACCCCCGGAGGCCCATGTGCTGGGCGACCTGATCCGCGAACCCGCCGTCCCCGGAGCCGCGCGGGTGCCGAGCTGGGCCGTCGGGGCCGAGGGCGTGTGCGCGGGCGCACGCGGAGCGGGGGACGGCGATGCGTGACGACACGAGCGGACACGACCACGGAGGTGCCCCGATGGGCGGACCGAACGAAGCCCCGACCCCGGACGCGTCCGGGACGCGCCCGGCGGACGAGGGGGCCGTCCGGTCCGCCGTCAGGGCGCCCGAGATCGCCCATCACCCCGCCCGCCGGACGGCCGCCAGGCGCGGCACCGCGGACCCGGTGAAGGCGCTCATGCACCGGCACCGCGACCTCTGCGAGCGGGCCGTCGACCCCCTGGAGATCGCCGCGGGCCTGGAGGCGCACGGGCTCACCGACCGGGCCGCCGCGCGCTACCGGCACCGCGACGTCTTCTCGCTGGCGGAGGAGCTCTACGCCCGTGTCCCCGGCGCGGGCCGGGCGGTCGCCTCCCGGCGACGGCCGGTGCCGCGGGCGGAGCCCGGCACCGGGCCGCGGGCCGGCTGGGCGCTGTACGCGCTGCTGCCGGGTGCCGCCTGCCTGGCCACCTTCGGCGCACTCCGGGTGACCGAAGGGCTTCTCGGCGGGGAGGCCAGAGCCGCGGTGACCGCCCTGGGGGCCCTGCTCGTCCTCCTCTGCCTCCGGCTCAGCCTCCGCGGCGGGCCGCTGCACGCCCGGGAGGGCGCGGGCGGCGTCGCGCTCTACGTCTGCTGGCTCCTCGGCTACGCGGTGTACGGCGACGACCTGCTGGCCCAGGTCGTCAGCGGCGGCCCCGACGGCCACTGGACCGCGGCCCCCGCCCCGCTGCTCGGGCTGGCGCTCGCCCTGGCCCCCGCCGCCTGGTGCGCGCACCTGTTCGCCACCCGCGCGCGCCACCGGCTCGCCGGGTCCCATGCGCTGGCCGAGTTCGGCGCCGGTGCGCGCCCGCTGCTCCTGGGCGTCGTCGCGCTCTTCCTGTGCGCGCTGACCGCGCTGCTGTTCCTGGCCGGCCTCGGGCAGCCGGGCCCGGCGGGTGCCCCCGTGGTGGCGCCGGGCCCCGTCGCCCTCGGCGGGCTGCTCTTCGTGGCCCGCCTGCTCGCCGCGCACGGGTTCCCCGAACCCGCCGCCACCGGACTGGCCGCCGCCTGCGCCGTCGAGGTCGCGGCCCCGTTCCTCGTACTCGCCGGACGGCTGCCCGGTCTCGACCTCGTCGCCCGGCCGGTCGACCTCGTCGTGACGGCGGCCGGCCCCGGCGGTGTACCCGCCCTCGCCTGCGGCACCGCCGCGCTGGGGCTGCTGCTCCACGCCTCGGTCACCCTCACCCGGGCATCCGCCCACACCTCGGCCTAGCCGGGCCCCCGTACCTCCCGCGGAGCCGACGCCGCGGGCTTCCCCTCCCGCTCACCTCTTCCTCAAGGAGACACCGGACATGACCCCCCAATCCCCCGCACCGGCAGCTCGCCGTCGGCACCGAGGGGGTGCGCGATGAGGGTTCTGCTGCTCGGAGCCAACGGATTCCTCGGCCGTTTCGTCGCCGACCGCCTGCTCGCCGACCCCGCCGTCCACCTCACGGCACTGGGCCGGGGCGACGACGCCGACGTACGGTTCGACCTCGCGGGCGGCAGCCCAGGAGCGCTGACCCGCTTCCTGGACGCCGTCCACCCCGGGGTCGTCGTCAACTGCGCCGGTGCCACCCGCGGCGGCGCCCGCGACCTGACCCGTCACAACACCGTCGCCGTCGCGACGGTCTGCGAGGCCATGCGCCGCAGCGGGTGCAGTGCGCGGCTCGTCCAGGTCGGCTGCGCGTCCGAGTACGGACCCTCGCAGCCCGGGTCCTCCACCGCCGAGGACGCCGTGCCCCGTCCGGGAGGTCCGTACGGCGTCAGCAAGCTCGCCGCCACCGAGCTCGTCCTCGGGTCCGGTCTGGACGCGGTCGTGCTGCGGGTCTTCTCACCGGTCGGGCCCGGCACCCCGGCCGGCTCCCCGCTCGGCAGGCTCGCCGAGACGATGCGCCGGGCCATGCAGTCCGGCGACCCGGAGCTGAAGCTCAGCGGCCTCGGGGTGCAGCGCGACTTCGTGGACGTACGCGACGTGGCGCGGGCCGTGCACGCCGCCTCGCTCTCCGCAGCGCAGGGCGTCGTCAACATCGGCACCGGCCGGGCCGTGCGGCTGCGCGACGCGGCGGCCGTCCTCGCCAGGGTCGCCGGATACGCGGGCGCGCTCCACGAACTGGACGCCCCTCCCGCCCGGCTGCCCATCGGCGCTCCCCGGGCCTCGGCGGAGTCCGTCGTGGAACACCTCGCGGCGACCCCGTCCCCCTACCCCGACGGCTGCGGAGCCTGGCAGCAGGCCGACGTCCGCACCGCGCGGGACCGGCTCGGCTGGCGGCCCCGGATCAATCTGGAGGAGTCCCTCGCCGACATCTGGATGGAGGCGGCATGCCGTATCTGAGCGGCACGGGCTCCGTCCTGCGGGCGGGCGCCGCCGAACAGCTCGGCGTCGGCGTCCCCGGTTACGCCCATCCGCTTCTCGCCCCCGAGGAGTGGGACGGACTCAACCGGCCCGGCACCCCCCTGCACTGGGCGGTCCTCAACATCGACAACGGACCGGGCGCCCGGCCCGACCCGCACTGCCTGGAGGCGGCCGGCCGCCTCCACAACGCCCGTGAACGCGCCATGCACGGCGAGGCCCCGGACGACACCGTCCGGGCCTCGGGGGGCAGGCTGCTGGGCCACCTCGACCTGGCCTTCGGCAGCCGGCCCTTCGGGGAGCTGATCTCCGACGCCCAGTCCTACCTCGACTGGTACCGCGTCGGCGGGTTCTACCTGCACCACTGCCCTGCCGAGCGCGACGGGCTCCCGGCCGTGCGCCGGCTGACCGGCACGCTCACCGCGCTCCTGGCGGACAGCGACAGCGCGGAGGGCGGCGGGCATCTGGTGCTCGGTCACGACGGTCACCCGCACCCGGGGTACGCGGAGGCCGCCGACCAGCTGGTCACCTTCCGCGGGCCGTGGACGGACTACCGCTGGTCGCAGGTGGCCGAATGGACCGCCGCCTACGAACCGGGCCGCTTCGCCCACTTCGTCCACGGCGTCCCGCGGACCCACCTGGAGGAGGCCATGCGCATCGCGCGCTGGCAGGGTGCGGGCACGATCTTCTTCACGGACCGGGACGGCACGAGGGGACAAAGCGACCCATTCGCGGCACTGCCCAGCTACTGGGACGAATTCGTCTCGCGGATCGGACCCGGTATCTCGGAATGAGGAGCGGCGTGGCAGTGTTACGGGAGAACAACCGTACGTAGATGAAGTACGTAGAAACCGACCACCTGCATTGTTGAGGTTCCTGTGTCGCTGCCACCCCTGGTCGAGCCAGCTGCTGAGCTCACCGTCGACGAGGTCCGCAGGTACTCCCGCCACCTGATCATCCCGGATGTCGGGATGGACGGACAGAAGCGGCTGAAGAACGCGAAGGTGCTCTGTGTGGGCGCCGGCGGTCTCGGCTCGCCGGCTCTGATGTACATGGCCGCGGCCGGTGTCGGCACGCTCGGAATCGTCGAGTTCGACGAGGTCGACGAGTCGAACCTGCAGCGCCAGGTCATCCACAGCCAGGCCGACATCGGCAAGTCCAAGGCCCAGTCGGCCAAGGAGACCGTGCAGGGGATCAACCCCCTGGTGAACGTCGTCCTTCACGAGGAGCGGCTCGAAGCCGAGAACGTGATGGACATCTTCGCGCAGTACGACCTGATCGTGGACGGCACGGACAACTTCGCCACCCGCTATCTCGTCAACGACGCCGCGGTCCTGCTGAACAAGCCGTACGTCTGGGGCTCGATCTACCGCTTCGACGGGCAGGCGTCCGTCTTCTGGTCCGAGCACGGTCCCTGCTACCGCTGCCTCTACCCGGAGCCCCCGCCGCCCGGCATGGTTCCCTCCTGCGCCGAGGGCGGTGTCCTGGGCGTGCTCTGCGCGTCCATCGGCTCCATCCAGGTCAACGAGGCCATCAAGCTGCTCGCCGGAATCGGTGACCCGCTGGTCGGCCGTCTGATGATCTACGACGCCCTGGAGATGCAGTACCGCCAGGTGAAGGTCCGCAAGGACCCCGACTGCGCGGTCTGCGGCGAGAACCCCACCGTCACCGAGCTCATCGACTACGAGGCCTTCTGCGGCGTCGTGTCCGAGGAGGCCCAGGAGGCGGCGGCCGGTTCGACGATCACTCCCAAGCAGCTCAAGGAGTGGATCGACGGCGACGAGAAGATCGAGCTCATCGACGTCCGTGAGCCCAACGAGTACGAGATCGTCTCGATCCCCGGCTCCCGCCTGGTCCCGAAGAACGAGTTCCTGATGGGCACCGCCCTCCAGGACCTCCCGCAGGACAGGCGCATCGTCCTGAACTGCAAGACGGGTGTCCGCAGTGCGGAGGTCCTCGCGGTCCTCAAGTCGGCGGGCTTCGCCGACGCGGTGCACCTCGGCGGCGGCGTCATCGGCTGGGTCAACCAGATCGAGCCCGAGAAGCCGGTCTACTAGACCCGCGCAGCGCGAGAGGGGCCGGCTCCGGAGGAACGGAGCCGGCCCCTCCGGTGTGTCCGGAGGTCAGGAGCAGGTGCGGCCGTCCGCCGGGACCCTCCCGTCCAGGAAGTAGGAGTCGACCAACGCGGTCACACACGAGCTCTCGCCGTACGAGCCGTGCCCCTCACCCTTGTTGGTCACCATCACACCGACCCCTTCTCCCAGCTCGTCCGCCATCCGCCGCGCCCCCTCGTACGGGGTCGCCGGGTCGCCGGTCGTGCCGATGACGAGGATCGGGGCGGCGCCCGGAGCGCTCGCCTCCGGGGTGTCGCGCTCACCGTCGACCGGCCAGCCCGCGCACCAGCCGGCCGTGTCCCACGCCAGGAACGGGCCGAAGACCGGTGACAGCTTCCGGAACTCGGGGAGCAGCGCACGCGCGTCGGCAGCCGTCGGCCGTGCCTTCGCGTCGGCGCAGGAGATCGCCCGCTGGGAGTGGCTCTGGTCGTCGTAGTGCCCCTCCCCGTCCCGGCCGTTGTACGCGTCGGCCTGGGCCAGCAGCCGATCGCCCCGGCCTGTCTCCTCCGCCTCGTCGAGCGCGGCGGTCAGGGTGGGCCAGCCACTCCTGGAGTAGAGGGGTTTCACGATACCCAGGACCGCCAGTGACTCGTTGAGCTCGCGTCCGGAGGCGGTCGGCAGGGGGGTTCCGTCGATCCGCTCCAGCAGCCGCGCGATGCGCCGGGTGCCCGCGGCGGGGTCCTGGCCGCGGTCCCGCAGGTAGTTCTCCAGGGCGCGCTGGAAGCCCGTCGCCTGGTTGCGTGCGTGACCGGCCGAGTCGGCCGTCGGGTCGACCACGGCGTCCAGCACCACCCTCCCCACCTTGTCCGGGAAGAGATGGGCGTAGGTACCGCCGAGCTCCGTGCCGTAGGAGACGCCGAAGTACGACAGCTTCTCGTCGCCCAGCGCCACCCGGATCGCTTCCATGTCCCGCGCGGCGTTGGCCGTGCCCACATGGGGGAGCACCGTGCCGGAGAGGCGGGCGCAGCCGGCGCCGAAGGCGGCGCCGTCGGCGAGGAACGCGGCCTCCTCCGCCGGCGTGTCCGGGGTCATGTCGACCTCGCGGTAGGCGGTCTCCTGCTCCTCGTCGCTCCGGCAGTGGACCCCGGCACTGGCAGCGACCCCGCGCGGGTCGAAGCCGATCAGGTCGTAGCGGGTGTTGAGCTGCCTGTACGCACCCGCGGCGCGCGGCAGGATGCCGACGCCGGAGCCGCCCGGTCCGCCGAAGTTGAAGAGCATCGACCCGAGCCGCTCGCTCTTCCTCGTGGCCGCCTTGCGGACCAGGGCGACGCCGATCGTCCTGCCGTCCGGCTCCGCATGGTCCAGGGGGACGTCGAGGGTGGCGCAGCGCCAGGCAGGGCCCGGCTCCGTGCCGCCCTCCGGAGCGGCGCAGCGCTTCCACTCCAGCGGCCGGGACGTGCCTGTCGGGGCGTCCGGTGACTCCTGGGGCTCCTGGGAGGCCCGGGCCGACGAGCCCTTCGACGACTGCGGGTGCGCCGGGCCGCCGTCGCACCCGGCGAGCGTTGCCGTCAGGAGCAGGGCCGCCGCGGTCGCCACGGTGACCGGGCGGGCCCGTCCGCGTACACGCATGAGCGCTCCCTCCCCCGGGCCGGTCCGGGCGTCATCGGTGTCCGGCCGTCCAACGAGCGGTCACTCGCAGACCGTTCCCGACTTCGGCACCTTCCCCTCCAGCAGATAACCGTCCACGGCCTTCTGCACACAGGTGCTGCCGCCGTTGTACGCGCCGTGGCCCTCGCCCTTGTACGTGAGCTCGATGCCGACGCCCTTGCCGAGTTCCGCGGCCATGGCCTTCGCCCCGGCGTAGGGGGTCGCCGGGTCCCCGGTGTTGCCGACGACCAGGATCGGGGCCGAACCGGGCGCACTGACGTCGGGGGTGTCCCAGGCGCCCGCGACGGGCCAGCCGGTGCAGGCCATCAGTCCCCAGCCGAGGTAGTCGCCGAAGACGGGGGAGGCCTCGCGGAACCGGGGGAGAGCCTCCTTGGTCTGCTCCAGGGTGAACCGCTGCCGGGAGTCGGCGCAGTTGACGGCGGCGTTCGCGGCGTTCGAGTTGTCGTAGGAACCGTCCTCGGAGCGGCCGTTCAGCGAGTCGGCGAGCGCGAGCAGCAGCCCGCCGTTGCCGCCGTCCGCCTCGTCGAGGCCCTGTTCGAGCAGGGGCCAGGTCTCCTTGGAGTAGAGGGCCGACGCGATGCCCGTCGTGGCCTGGGTCTGGGTCAGCTCCCGCTCACCGAGCCCCGGGACGGGCTTCTCCTCCAGGTCGGCGAGCAGGCCGGCGATCCAGTCCTGGACCTCCTCGGAGGTGGCTCCCGGGAGCTTGCAGTCGTCCCGTTCCGCGCAGTCGGCGGTGAAGTTGTCCAGGGCGAGCTGGAATCCCTCGGCCTGTCCGATCGAGGACTCCAGGGAGTTCTCCGTCGGGTCGACGACGGCGTCCAGGACGGCCCGGCCGACGTTCTTCGGGTACAGGTGGGCGTAGACGCCGCCCAGTTCGGTGCCGTACGAGATCCCGAAGTAGTACAGCTTGTCGTCGCCGAGCACCTGGCGCAGGAGGTCCATGTCCCGGGCCGCGTTCGTCGTGCCGACGTAGGGCAGCTCGTCCCCGGAGTTCTCCTCGCAGTCCGCGATGTAGGACGTGAGGTCCTCGACGAACTGCTTCTCCTCCTGGCCGTCGTCCGGGGTGCCGTCCTGCTCGTAGCGCTTGTCGAGCGCCTCGTCGTCCGAACACTCCACGCCTTCACTGCGGCCGACCCCGCGCGGGTCGAAGCTCACCAGGTCGTAGCGGGTACGCAGGGTGTCGTAGTCGGTGCCGAAGGACGGCAGCGTGGCCACGCCGGAAGCGCCGGGGCCGCCGAAGTTGAAGATCAGCGAGCCGATCCGCCGGTCCTGGTTCCTGGCGGCGGCGCGGATGAGGGCCAGTTCGACGGTCCGGCCGTCCGGATCCGCGTAGTCGAGGGGCGCGTCCATGAAGGAGCACTCCCAGCCGGTGCCGCCCGGCAGCGGGGAGGGGGCCGTGCCGCTGCCCTGGGCCGTGCTGGGCGCGGGGCAGGGCTGCCAGTCGAGCTTCTGGGAGGTGAGCTCCCGGGGGGTGGCCGTGGGGGCCGCCGTCGAGGCCACCGAGGGCCTCGCCCCCGTACCTCCGTCGTCGCCGTCGTCCGAACAGGCCGTCAGCGGCAGCAGCACGGTGGCGGTGGCGGCGAGGGCAGCGGCACGCAGGGCGGGGGAAGTCCTCATGCCCCCATCGTGCGGTGGGCCGTGGGGCGGCGCGCGGGGCGTGGGCCAAGCGAGTGGCTCCGCCTCGCGCAGCTGTTCTAGAGCTCTCCCTTCCGGGTGAGCTGGTTGAAGCAGAGCCATCCGGGCAGCACGGGCAGCCACAGCGTCATGACGCGGTACAGCAGCACCGCCGGAGCCGCGACCTCCTTCGGCAGGCCGACCGCGATCAGACCCAGGGTCAGCGCGCCCTCGACCGCGCCCATACCGCCCGGAGTCGGCGCGGCCGAGCCCAGGGCGTTGCCCGCGAGGAAGACGACCGCGATGCTCGCGTAGCTGAGCTGGGGGACGTCGGGGCCGCTGAACGCGCGGATCGACGCGTCCAGGCACAGCACGAACAGCCCGGTCAGGAGCAGCATCCCGCCGATGCCCGTGACCAGCTTCTGCGGACGCTGCACCACGTCGAGCATGCGCGGTACGACGCCGGCGAACAGCGACCGCACCCGGGTGACGACGAACTTGCGCAGGAACGGGATCGCGGTGACCACCAGCACGAGCACCGCGACGGTCAGCAGGCCCGCGATCACCGTCCTCGACGGGGTGAGGGAGTCCGGGGTCTTCTCCGTGCCGGTCAGGTAACCGAAAAGGGCGAGCAGCAGGATGTGACAGCCGAGGCCGAACAACTGGGACGCGCCGACGCTCGCGACGGCGAGCCCCGGGCGCACTCCGGCGCGTTGCAGGAAGCGCGTGTTCAGCGCCACACCGCCGACCGCGGCCGGTGCCACGATCTTCACGAAGGACCCGGCCACCTGGGCCAGCACGGTCTTCCTGAACGGCACCCGCTCGGGCACGAAGCCCAGCAGGCTCATGGCCGCGGCGACGTAGCTCAGGGCCGAGAAGCCCAGGGCCGCCGCCACCCAGCCCCACTCGGCCTGCTCCACGACCGTGCCGAAGTCGGCCTCGGTGACCTGCGAGATCAGGAAGTACGCGGCGATCGCGCCCGCGATGAAGCTGAAGAGTGTGCGCGGCTTGATGCGCTCCAGACGTACCGGCTCGACCGGCGCCTGCGGCCTGATCAGCAGCACCTGGCGGCGGATCTGGGCCAGCATGTCCTCCTCGCGGGCCTCTTCCAGGGCGTCGTCCATCGCCCGCTTCTCGGCCTGCTTCTCCGTACGGAGCGACTTGCGGGCGGCCTTGCGGTCGCCGCCGGAGTCGTGCTCCTCGGCCTTCGCCTGCTTCGCCGCCTGCGAGGCCTCCAGCACCGCCTCACGCTCGCGCTGCGAACGCTCCCGGGCGAGCCTGCGCAGCGTCGCCCGGGTGGAGCGGCTCAGCGCGATCGGCTGCAGCAGCGGCAGGCAGTCGGCGACGGCGTCGGGGCCGAGCACGGCGAGGGCCCCGGCCACGGCCCGTTCGGCACCCACGCGCAGGCCGGTGGTGGTGAGCAGCTGGGCGACGTCCATGCGCAGGATCAGGTCACCCGCGGCGATCTCTCCGCCGCGCAGATCCGTGACGAACACCGTGCCGGAACGATCCACCAGGATCGCGTCGCCCGTGAGCCTGCGGTGCGCGATGCGCCGCGACTGGAGTGCGCGCACCTGCCGCCAGGCGCCCCGCACCAGCTCGTCGGTGATCTCCTCGTCCTCCATGGCGTCCAGCGAACGCCCGCCGATGTGCTCGTACACGAGCATGACGGCGTCGGGCCCGAGCTCGGAGGTGGCGATCAGCTTGGGGGCGTTGGCCCCGGCGGCGATGGCCGCGTACGCCAGGAGAGCCTCCTGCTCCAGGGCCTGGCGCAGCGACTGGATCGAGCGGCGCTGGGTGATGCTGCGCAGGGTGAGCCTGCGCCACACCCGGTAGAAGAAGCCCTGGGCCTGCTGTTCCCGGTCGACGACCGTCACGTCCAGCGGCGGCCCGTCCTCCAGGGTGACCAGATAGCGGCGGCCACGGTCGCTCTGCTCGACGTTCTCGGGAGCGTCCTCGGTGCGCATCGCGGCGACCGGGCGGAAACCGACGTGCCGCAGTCCTGCCATCAGGTGCTGGCCGGTCGGACGTACGTTCGGTGAGCCGACGGTGTACAAGGTGCCGTACGCCACGGTCCAGCCGATCAGCACGGTGAGGACGATCGAGAACGGTGTCGTGTAGCCCCCGACGAGCATGGCGAAGGCGTCCAGGAGCAGCACCACCCACAGCACGACCCGCCAGCGGGGTCTGCGCGCCATCCCCACAGCCGTCATGTAGGCGATGACGGGTGCGAGATAGCCGTGCACGGGGTCGGTGAGCGCGTCCCCGGGCTGCGGCTGGGTCAACGCGTCCCTGATCGTGCCCGAGGCCGACCTGGCGACCCAGAGGTCGGTGGCCAGGGTGACCCCGTGGGCCAGCACGGCGGCGAGCACGCCGTCCGCGATCCGCAGCCCGTCGCGCTTCACCAGGCGCTCGATCGCGAAGGCGACCGGCACCAGGAGCACGGCGATGCTGGACACCAGACCGGCGAGCTTGATCAGCAGGTCGGGCGCCTGGTCGGTGCCCTTGGAGATGTCGTCCTCGAGGCCGGTGGTGGTGCCCTGGGCGAAGGCCGCGATGGAGAACAGCAGAGCGATCGCGAGGACGCCGACGAGGAGCCGCAGCAGGTCCGACGGGCGGTGCACCCGGGCGGGCAGCAGCGGCTCGTCGCCCGAGACGCGATCGGTCAGCGCGGCGTCGGCAGACGCGAGGGTCGAGCCCGCGAGGGGCTTGCCGTCCGGTTCGGGGGTCTCCCCCGCTCCGGGCGCGTCCGGACGCGGCTCGGCGTCAGAGGCGTCCGCCGCCTTCGGTGGCTGCACGCCCTGCTCCTTCGCCTCTGATGAATCTTCGTGGTCTCGTATCACCGGTCACCGCCCGCATGATGGTGGCACGGCCTGCGGACAGAGGGGGGCATCAGGGTGCACGGCACGGGCGCGATGCGCAACATACGCGGCTTCGCCCCGGCTTGCACGCTGTGTGACCAGGACGACACCGGGCACGCCCGGCTGTCGGTGGCGTACGGCAGGATGTGACGGATGAGCGAAGACCGGACGAGCGGTGGCCGGCCCGGTGCCGCACCCGCCACCCCCGTGACCGCCGAACTGCCCGTCTACGCGGAGCGGGTCCTGGACGTGGCCGACCTGATCCCCCCGGGCCGCGTCATGACCTACGGGGACGTCGCGGAGTGGCTCGGCGACGGCGGCCCGAGACAGGTCGGCCGGGTGATGGCGCTGTACGGATCCGCGGTGCCCTGGTGGCGTGTGGTGCGGTCCGACGGGGCGCTGCTGCCCGGCCACGAACTGCGGGCGCTGGACCACTACCGCGAGGAGGGCACCCCGCTGCGCGAGGCCGCGCGCGGTGCGGAAGGGCACCTTCCGCGCCTCGACATGAAGCGGGCCAGGTGGGACGGCGTGACCGGTGGTCCGGGCACGGGCGACAAAGCTCACATCTGACAGCTTCCGCCATCGTGCCCCGACGGGACAGGCGCCGGGCCGGTGAAGGGGAGGGACCGGGCGGCGGGGGCGCGCATGTGACGGGCGACGCGGCCCATCATCCGGTTTCCGCTCCGCCGCTGGCGTAGCGTCGTCCACACACGGCACGCTCCGCTCCTCATCCGTTTCCGTCACCATCGGGCCGTCGTCACGAGGCCGTCCCCGGCCTGCCGGTCACCACCGGCGGGCCGCCCCAGCAGACCGAGTACACCCACCAGGACCGGCGACCCACGTGAGCTCCTCCTCCACCACCCGGAACAGCCCGCACCGTCAGGCACGGCGGCGGGCTCCGGGCGCGTACCGGCTGGTGCGCACGCCGCCCGGGTCGGTGGAGCCCCCTCTCCTTGACGCACCGCAGCGCGCGGTGGTTGACCACCGGGACGGACCGCTGCTGGTGCTCGCGGGGCCGGGCACGGGCAAGACCACGACCCTGGTCGAGTCGGTCGCACGGCGCGTGGCCGACGGGACCGACCCGGCCCGCATCCTCGTCCTCACCTTCAGCCGCAAGGCGGCGGTCGAGCTGCGCGACCGGATGGCGGCGCGGCTCGGCGGCACCCGCGGGCCGCAGGCCACCACCTTCCACTCGTACTGCTACGCCCTGGTCCGCGCCCATCAGGACGCTGACCTGTTCGCCGATCCGCTGCGCCTGCTCTCCGGCCCCGAACAGGACGTCACCGTCCGCGAGCTCCTCGCCGGCCAGCTCGGCCTGGAGCGGGCCGGGCTGGCCCACGTCCGCTGGCCCGACGAGCTGCGGGCCTGCCTGACCACCCGCGGCTTCGCCGACGAGGTGCGGGCGGTGCTGGCGCGGAGCCGCGAGCTCGGCCTGGGCCCCGACGCGCTGGCCGCCTTCGCGCGCCGCACCGGGCGCCCCGACTGGGGCGCCGCCGCCCAGTTCCTCGCCGAGTACCTGGACGTCCTCGACGCCCAGGGCGTCCTGGACTACGCGGAACTCGTGCACCGGGCGGTCCTGCTGGCCGAGCGGCCCGAGGTCGCCGCCGTGCTGGCCCGGAGCTACGACGCGGTCCTGGTCGACGAGTACCAGGACACCGACCCCGCGCAGGTTCGGCTGCTGCACGCGCTGGCCGGGAACCCGGGGAGCGGAGCACCGGGCACCGGCGGCGGACGGACGCTCATCGCCTTCGGCGACCCCGACCAGTCGATCTACGCCTTCCGGGGCGCCGACGTGAACGGCATCCTCGACTTCCCCGACACCTTCCGCCGGGCCGACGGCGCACCCGCCCCGGTCGGTGTCCTCACCACCTCGCGCCGCTCGGGTGCGCGGCTGCTCGCCGCCACCCGGCTGCTCACCCGCCGGATGCCGCTCACGCGGCTGCCCTCGGACAAGGTCCGCGCCCATCGCGAGCTCGCCGCCGCGCGCGACGGCGGCCGGGTCGAGGCGTACACCTACCCGACGCCCTCCACCGAGCTGGAGAACATCGCCGATCTGCTCCGGCGCGCGCATCTGGAGGAGGGCGTGGCATGGAGGGACATGGCGGTCCTCGTGCGCGCCGGCGGCCGTTCGATCCCCGCCGTGCGCCGGGCGCTCACCTCGGCCGGCGTGCCCCTGGATGTGGACGGGGACGATCTCCCGCTGCGCCACGAGCCCGCCGTCGCCCCGCTGCTCACCGCCCTGCGAGCCGTCGCCACTGCGGCCCTGCGCCGTACCGCGCCCGAGCAGCGGCCGAACGGCCGGGGCGCGGAGGACGGCGGGGTGGCGGACGGCGGGGTGGCGGACGGCCACGGCCCGGTCGGCTCCGGGGACGGCGGGGTCGCGGACGGTTCGGCCGTCTCCGAGAGCGGCGGGGTGGCGGACGGTTCGGTCGCCTCCGAGAGCGGCGAGGTGGCGTACGGCCCGGTCGCGGAGGACGCGGGGGCGCCGGAGCGGATCGACACCGAGACCGCCCTCGCCCTCCTGAGCTCACCCCTCGGCTCCATGGACGCCGCCGATCTGCGCCGTCTCGGCCGGGCCCTGCGCGACGAGGAACGGGCCGCCGGGCAGCGGGTGCCCCCGCCCTCCGGTGAGCTGCTGGCCCAGGCACTCAGCGAGCCCGAGCGGCTCGTCACGCACGATCCGGCGTACGCCCGCGGAGCGCAGCGTCTCGGCGCGCTCCTGCGCAAGGCCCGTGAACTCCTGGAGGGCGGCGGCACCGCCGAGGAGGCCCTGTGGACCCTGTGGAACGGCACTCCCTGGCCCGGCCGGCTGGAGCGGGCCGCACTGCGCGGTGGCGCAGCCGGACGCAACGCCGACCGTGACCTCGACGCCGTGTGCGCCCTCTTCGAGACGGCCGCGCGGGCCGAGGAGCGCACCGGAGGACGCGGAGCACTCAACTTCCTGGAGGAGATCGACGCCCAGGACATCGCCGCCGACACCCTGTCCCGGCGTGCCGTGCGCCCCGACGCCGTACGCCTGATGACCGCGCACCGCTCCAAGGGGCTGGAATGGCGCCTGGTGGTCGTCGCCGGAGTCCAGGAGGGCCTGTGGCCCGACCTGCGCCGGCGCGGATCGCTCCTGGAGGCGGACCGGATCGGCCGCGACGGCCTCGCCGAACCGCTCACCCCGGGGGCTCTCCTCGCGGAGGAACGCCGGCTCTTCTACGTCGCGGCCACCCGCGCCCGTGAACGCCTGATCGTCACCGCGGTGAAGGCGCCGGCGGACGACGGCGACCAGCCGTCCCGCTTCCTCACCGAGCTCGGGGAGGAGCCCCGGGACGTCACCGGCCGTCCCCGCAGGCCGCTCGCGGTCGCCTCGCTCGTGGCCGAGCTCCGCGCCACGACCGTCGACCCGGCCGCCTCGGACGCGCTGCGCGACGCCGCCGCGCAGCGCCTCGCCCGGCTCGCCGCGCTCACCGACGACGAGGGCCAGCCCCTGGTCCCCGCGGCCCATCCGCACCGCTGGTGGGGGCTGAACGAACCGACCCGCTCCGAGGTGCCGCTGCGCGACCGGGACCGGCCCGTCGCGCTCTCCGGGAGCGCGCTCGACCAGCTCGCCCACACCTGCGCCCTCCAGTGGTTCCTGGGCCGCGAGGTGAAGGCCGACGCCCCGGCGACGGCCGCACAGGGCTTCGGCAACGTGGTCCACGTACTCGCCGACGAGGTGGCGTCCGGGCGGACCGCCGCCGACCTGGACGTCCTGATGGAGCGTCTGGACTCCGTCTGGGACGGTCTGGTCTTCGACGCCCCCTGGAAGTCGCAACAGGAGAAGGACACGGCACGCGCCGCCCTGGAACGCTTCCTGCGCTGGCACGTCA
This sequence comes from Streptomyces argenteolus, assembly GCF_042902585.1. GTDB lineage: Bacteria > Actinomycetota > Actinomycetes > Streptomycetales > Streptomycetaceae > Streptomyces > Streptomyces argenteolus. Next base: position 605,472 of record NZ_JBIBEG010000001.1, on the reverse strand, counting down.
TGGACCGCGCCGGGCGCACCCCTGTCGCCAGCGAGCACGACTTCGACGTCACCCTCGAAGCCGGCGAGTACGCCGTGCGCATCCGGGGCTCGATGGACCGGGTCGAGCAGGACACCGAGGGCCGGGCGTACGTCGTCGACTTCAAGACCGGCAAGGGGGCGCCGACCAAGGACGAGGTCGCCTCCCACCCCCAGCTCGCCGTGTACCAGCTGGCGGTCAGGGAGGGCGCCGTCGACGAGATCTTCGACGGCCGCCGTCCGGAGACCGGGGGAGCCGAGCTCGTCCAGCTGCGTCAGCCCGCACCGAAGAAGGAGGGCGGCGACGCCCTGCCCAAGGTGCAGTCCCAGGAACCCCTCTCCGGGGAATGGGTCTCCGACCTGCTGGCGACGGCGGCGGGACGGGTCCTTGACGAGCGCTTCACGCCCACGGCCGGCCAGCACTGCACCCATTGCGCGTTCCGGGCGTCGTGCAGCGCCCAGCCCGAGGGCGGTCAGATCATCGAATGAGCGCCCTGACGGATCCGAGGCCGGAGGGCGTTGTCGGTGCCTCCGGTTAGCCTCTCTGGAGTGTCCTCCCGCATCACCGATCCCGAGCAGCTCAAGGAGCTCCTCGGGATCCCCTTCACCCCGGAGCAGACGGCCTGCATCACCGCGCCGCCCGCCCCGCAGGTGATCGTGGCCGGAGCGGGCTCGGGGAAGACCACGGTGATGGCCGCCCGGGTGGTCTGGCTGGTGGGCACCGGCCAGGTCGCCCCGGAGCAGGTCCTCGGCCTGACCTTCACGAACAAGGCCGCCGGCGAGCTCGCCGAGCGGGTCCGCAGGGCCCTCGTCGCGGCTGGGGTCACCGATCCGCACGTCATCGACCCGGACGACCCGCCGGGCGAGCCGAGCATCTCCACCTACCACGCCTTCGCCGGCCGGCTCCTCACCGACCACGGGCTGCGGATCGGCCTCGAACCCACCACGCGCCTCCTCGCCGACGCCACGCGCTACCAGCTCGCCGCCCGGGTGCTGCGCGAGGCACCAGGCCCCTATCCCGCGCTGACCAGGTCCTTCCCCACCCTCGTCAGCGACCTGCTGGCCCTGGACGCCGAGCTCGCCGAACACCTCACCGGACCCGACCAGCTCGTCGCGTACGACACCGCCCTCCTCCGCACCCTGGAGACGGCCCGGCTGACCAACGCCGAGCTGCGCAAGATCCCCGAGACGGCCGAGGCCCGCCGCGAACTCCTCGGACTCACCCGGCGCTACCGCGAGGCCAAGCGCAGCCGCGACCTCCTCGACTTCGGTGACCAGATCGCCCTCTCCGCCGAGCTGGCCCTCACCCGGCCCGAGGTCGGCGCGATCCTCCGCGAGGAGTACCGGGTCGTCCTGCTCGACGAGTACCAGGACACCTCCGTGGCCCAGCGGCTGCTGCTGGCCGCGCTCTTCGGCGGGGGAGCGGAGGGCGGCACGGCGGGCCACGCCGTCACCGCGGTCGGCGACCCCTGCCAGGCGATCTACGGCTGGCGCGGCGCCTCCGTGGCCAACCTCGACGACTTCCCGCACCACTTCCCGCACGCCGACGGCACGCCCGCCACCCGCTACTCCCTCAGCGAGAACCGGCGCAGCGGGGGCCGGCTGCTCCACCTCGCCAACGGTCTCGCCGAGCCCCTGCGCGCCATGCACGAAGGGGTCGAGGCGCTGCGCCCCGCACCCGGGGCCGAGAGGGACGGCACGGTACGCTGCGCCCTCCTGCGCACGCACTCCGAGGAGATCGAGTGGCTCGGCGACTCGCTCGCCCACCTCGTGCGGACCGGAACACCGCCCGGGGAGATCGCCGTCCTGTGCAGGACCGCCGGCGACTTCCCCCGGATCCAGGCGGCGCTCGTCGCCCGGGACGTCCCCGTCGAGGTCGTCGGTCTGTCAGGACTGCTGCACCTGCCCGAGGTGGCCGACCTCGTCGCCGTGTGCGAGGTGCTCCAGGACCCCGGGGCCAACGCCTCACTCGTCCGTCTGCTCACCGGTCCGCGCTGGCGCATCGGCCCACGGGACCTGGCGCTCCTGGGGCGCCGCGCCCGCCTCCTGGTGCACCGCTCCTCGCCCGGCGACGACGGCACGGACCCGGACCGCCGCCTGGCCGAGGCCGTCGAGGGCATCGACCCCGCCGAGGTGATCTCGCTCGCCGACGCCCTCGACACGTTCCTGGAGGCCGGCGGGGCCGAGGACGACCAGCTGCCGTTCTCCGCCGAGGCCCGCGTCCGCTTCGCCCGTCTCGCCGCCGAACTGCGCGACCTGCGGCGCTCGCTGGCCGACCCCCTCATGGACGTCCTGCACCGGGTCCTCGCGACCACCGGCCTGGAGGTCGAACTCTCCGCGTCGCCGCACGCCCTGGCCGCACGCCGGCGCGAGACCCTGGGCAACTTCCTGGACGTCGCGGCCGGTTTCGCCGCGGTGGACGGGAACGCGACCCTGCTCGCCTTCCTCGGCTTCCTGCGCACCGCCGCGCAGTACGAGAAGGGCCTGGACAACGCCCTGCCCGGCGGCGAGAACACCGTGAAGGTCCTCACCGCGCACAAGTCCAAGGGACTGGAGTGGGACGTCGTCGCGGTGCCGGGGCTCGTCACTGGGCAGTTCCCCAGCACGCGGGCCCGGGAGGCGTGGACCTCACAGCCGCAGGTCCTGCCGCACGCGCTGCGCGGTGACGCTCCCACGCTGCCCTCCCTCGACGCCTTCGACGCCAAGGGCCTGAAGGCGTTCAAGGAGGAGATGAAGGAGCACCAGCACACGGAGGAACTCCGCCTCGGCTACGTCACCTTCACCCGCCCCCGCAGCCTGCTCCTCGGTTCAGGTCACTGGTGGGGCCCGACCCAGAAGAAGCCCCGGGGCCCCTCCGCCTTCCTGGACGCGCTGTACGGCCACTGTGCGGCCGGACACGGAGAGATCGAGGTCTGGGCCGACGAGCCTGAGGAGGACGAGGAGAACCCGGAGCTCCAGGAGAAGGGGGCCGAGCAGCCCTGGCCGCTCCCCCTGGACGACACCGCCATGGCCCGCCGCCGAGCGGCCCGGGACACGGTCCTGGCCCACCTGGAGGCGCTGGCGGCCACGCCTGTCGCCGACGCGTACGAGGAACCGGCGAAGACGCCCGGTCCGCCCTCGCACGACGAGCCGCTGTACGAGGACGAGCCTCCGTACGAGGAGGAGCCCCCCTTCGGGGACGAGCCTCCGTACGAGGAGGAACCGCCGCACGGCGACGAGCCTCCGTACGAGGAGGAGCGTGCGTACGGCGAGGAGCGGCCCTTCGAGGAGGCCGGCCCTCCGTACGAGTACCTGGAGGGCCGGGGCCGACGGCGGTTCCCGGGCCCCGGCGCCGTCCCGCCCGCCCAGGGGCCGTCCACCGGACCCGCTCCCGCCGAACCGCAGGCGCCCCCTGCCCCTCCCGCGCCGCATGTGCCGGCAGCCCGCGCCCCCGTGGACGCGGGTCTCACCCCGGAGGAGTCCCGGACCCTCGCCTCCTGGGACCGCGATCTCGACGCCCTCGCCGGTGAGCTGCGCCGTGCCCGCGCCGCCGTGCGGGACGTCGTCGTGCCGGCCACGCTCTCCGCCACCCAGCTGCTGCACCTCGCCGACGACCCGGAGGGCTTCGCGCGGGAGCTCGCCCGCCCCATGCCCCGGCCCCCGCAGCCCGCCGCACGGCGGGGTACCCGCTTCCACGCCTGGGTGGAGTCCCGGTTCGAGGAACTGCCCCTGCCGATGCTCGGCCCGGACGAACTCCCCGGGGGCGACGAGAGCGACGCGGAGATCGCCGACGAACGCGACCTCGCCGAACTCAAGGAGGCCTTCGAGCGCACCGCGTACGCCCGGCGCACTCCGTACCGCGTCGAGACGCCGTTCCAGATCGCTCTCGCCGGCAGGGTGATCCGGGGCAGGATCGACGCGGTGTACCGGACGGGTGACACCTACGAGATCGTCGACTGGAAGACCACCCGGCACCGCACGGCCGATCCGCTGCAGCTCGCCGTCTACCGCCTGGCATGGGCCGAGCTGCACGGCCTGCCCCTGGACGCGGTGACCGCGACCTTCCTGTACGTACGTACGGGGGAGACCGTCCGTCCCGCCGGGCTGCCGGGAAGGGAGGAGCTGGAGAGGCTCCTGCTGGACGAGCCACCTCCGTGAGGCCGATAGGCTCATAAGCATGAGCAACACCCCGGACAGCGTCGTCCGCACGTACACGGAGCAGCACCGCACGGCCTTTCTCGACGACCTCGCCGCGTGGCTGCGCATCCCGTCCGTGTCCGCTCAGCCGGAGCACGACGAGGACGTACGGCGCAGTGCCGAATGGCTGTCCGCCAAGCTGTCCGGGACGGGCTTCCCGGTCACCGAGATCTGGGAGACGCCCGGAGCCCCGGCGGTCTTCGCCGAGTGGCCGTCGGACGATCCCGAGGCACCCGTCGTCCTCGTCTACGGCCACCACGACGTGCAGCCGGCGGCCCGTGAGGACGGGTGGAGCACCGACCCGTTCGAACCGGTGATCCGCGACGGCAGGATGTACGGCCGGGGCGCCGCCGACGACAAGGGCCAGGTGTTCTTCCACACACTCGGTGTCCGCGCCCACCTCGCCGCCACGGGCCGCAGCGCCCCCGCCGTGCACCTCAAGCTCCTCGTCGAGGGCGAGGAGGAGTCCGGCTCCCCCCACTTCCGCGCGCTGGCCGAGGAGCGAGCCGGCCGCCTCGCCGCGGACGTCGTGATCGTCTCCGACACCGGCATGTGGGACGAGAACACCCCGACCGTCTGCACCGGCATGCGCGGCCTGGCCGAGTGCGAGATCGAGCTCCACGGGCCCGCCCAGGACGTCCACTCCGGGTCCTTCGGCGGAGCCGTCCCGAACCCGGCGACCGCGCTCGCGCGGTTGGTCGCCGCCCTCCACGACCCGGACGGCAGGGTCGCCGTCCCCGGCTTCTACGACGGGGTCACCGAACTCACCGAGACGGAGCGGGCGCTCTTCGCGGAACTGCCCTTCGACGAGGCGACCTGGCTGCGTACGGCCGCCTCGCAGGCCACCGCGGGCGAGGCCGGCTACTCCACCCTGGAACGCGTCTGGGCCCGCCCCACCGCCGAGGTCAACGGCATCGGCGGCGGCTACCAGGGTGCGGGCAGCAAGACGGTCATCCCCGCGTCCGCCCTGGTGAAACTGAGCTTCCGGCTCGTCGCGGGCCAGGATCCGGCACACGTCCAGGAAGCGGTACGCGCCTGGGCCGAAGCCCGGATCCCGGCCGGCGTCCGCCACCGGATCACCTTCAGCCCGGCCACCCGCCCCTGTCTGACGCCGCTGGACCACCCCGCTCTGCAGGCGGTGGCCCGCGCCATGGGACGTGCCTTCGGGACGAAGATCCTCTTCACCCGTGAGGGAGGCTCGGGTCCGGCCGCCGACCTTCAGGACGTGCTCGGGGCCCCTGTCCTCTTCCTCGGCATCTCCGTACCGTCCGACGGCTGGCACGGACCCGACGAGAAGGTCGAACTGGACCTTCTCCTCAAGGGCGTGGAGACCACCGCCCATCTGTGGGGCGAGCTGGCCACCGCCCTCCGCTGAATCTCTGAACGCCCGATCCACCCCCGGGGGAGTAGGAAGCACCTGTGAGCACCTTCGACAACGCCACCGCAGACCGTCCGATCGGTCTCACCGCGCCCAGCGGTATCGACCGCGCGGCGCACCACCGGCTCGACGAGGCCTGGCTCGCCGCTGCCTGGAGCCACCCGACGACCAGGGTCTTCGTCGTCTCCGGAGGCCAGGCCCTCATCGACGACACCCCCGACGGCGGCACCGAGCTCGTCATGACGCCCTCCTTCGAGGCGCCGCTCACCGAGACCCACCGTTACTTCCTGGGCACGGACGCGGACGGCGTGCGGTACTTCGCCCTCCAGAAGGACTCCCTGCCGGGGCGCATGGACCAGTCGGCGCGCGCGGCCGGTCTGCGCGAGGCGGGCCTGCTCCTCGGCCCCCGCGACGCCGGCCTCCTGGTGCACGCCGTCGCCCTGGAGAACTGGCAGCGGCTGCACCGCTTCTGCTCGCGCTGCGGCGAGCGCACCGTCATCGCCGCAGCCGGTCACATCCGCCGCTGCCAGGCCTGCGGGGCGGAGCACTACCCCCGGACCGACCCCGCGGTGATCATGCTCGTCACCGACGACCAGGACCGCGCGCTGCTGGGCCGCCAGGTGCACTGGCCCGAGGGGCGCTTCTCGACGCTCGCCGGCTTCGTCGAGCCCGGGGAGTCGATCGAGCAGTCCGTGGCGCGCGAGGTCTTCGAGGAGGCGGGGGTGACCGTCGGCGAGGTCGAGTACGTCGCCAGCCAGCCCTGGCCGTTCCCCTCCAGCCTGATGCTCGGCTTCATGGCCCGGGCCGCGTCCTCGGAGATCACCGTGGACGGCGAGGAGATCGAGGAGGCCCGCTGGTTCTCCCGAGAGGAGCTGACGAAGGCCTTCGAGTCGGGCGAGGTGCTCCCCCCGTTCGGCGTCTCCATCGCCGCTCGCCTGATCGAGCTCTGGTACGGCAAGCCGCTCCCCAGGCCGGGCGCCACTGCCTGAGGGAACCACCCGGCCACGGCGGCGAGGGGGGTCCCGGGCGGGATCGGCTTTCCTCGTCTCCCCGCGGCGCCCGCCGACCTCAACGCAGGTCGAGCAGCATCACGTCGTGGAGTTCCGCGCTCCCGCCCCCGGGACGGGCCTCGCCGATCTTGCGGTAGCCCCACGCCCGGTAGGCGCGGGACGCCGCCGCGCTGCCCGGATGGACGTTCAGCAGCACCCGCTCCGCTGCGATACCGGCGAGCAGTGTCTCGTGCAGCCGCCGCGCGACGCCCCGGCCGCGCCATGCCCGGCGCACGGCGAGTTCCATGAGCCCGAAGGTGCGCCGCCCGTCCTCGCGCCGCACGTCCTCGGGCACGGGCTCGGTGAGTTCGTCCCACCAGACCGTGTCGGCGGTGAGCGTGTGGCCGTACGCCATACCCACCGGCTCGCCGGTCCCGGTACGCGCCGAGGCCGCGCGGAAGGTACGTCTGCGCACCTGGGCGGGGAAGCGGCGGAAGGCCGAGGAGACATCGTCCTCGGTCTCTCCGTAGGGAGGCTCGGCGAACGCTTCGGCATAGATCAGCCGGAACCCGTCCTCGGCGCGTGCTGCTGCCGATCCGGCCAGGAGTTCCGTCGTGACGGCGCCCTGCCCTGTCATGTGCGCCCCCTCGGGAGGCCCGCGCAGCAACTGCCGTGTCCGCCTCGGTGCCGCCGTGCCGACCGTCCGCCTGAGCCGTCCGCGTCCGGATCCTGTCCACCGGCGGGCCGGAGGCGGGCGGCGTGTGCCTTCCCCGGCCGGATACGCGGAACCCCTGGCCGGCTCAGCGCCGGCCAGGGGTTCCGCGCACCGCAAGGATGCGGCGGCACGCGTGGCGTGCGGTCTCAGACGCCGAGCGCCTGCTTGACCTGGGCGAGGCTGGGGTTGGTCATCACGACCTCGGCGCCACCGCCGGAGGGAACCACCTGAACCGTGGGAACCGTCTGGTTTCCGCCATTCGCCTTCTCGACGAACGCCGCCGAAGCCGGGTCCAGCTCGATGTTGACCTCGGTGTACGCGATGCCCTCGCGGTCCATCTGGCCCTTGAGCCGGCGGCAGTAGCCGCACCATGTGGTGCTGTACATCGTCACAGTGCCCGCCATGTCGTCGGTGCTCCCTCTTGTCTCGTACGTCTCATCGCGAAGGCGGGACCGTACGCTCACGCACCTTCCCGCACTGGGCCAACGCGCGTGGAGCTGCCGCCATTCCCGGCCGCCCCTTCCGGTATGACGAACGCCAGGCCCTGTGGACAACCGCCGCACCCGCCTCGCGCGACCTGGCAGCATGGCGGGGTGACAGCAGCAACGCATTCCACCCTCTTCCCACAGGTCCCCGACTCCGCGGACGCCGTGCTCGACGGGCTCGACCCGGAGCAGCGCGAGGTCGCGCTGGCCCTCGGAGGACCCGTGTGCGTGCTGGCCGGAGCCGGGACGGGCAAGACGCGGGCGATCACGCACCGCATCGCCTACGGGGTGCGTGCCGGGATCCTCCAGCCGACGACCGTGCTCGCCGTCACCTTCACCAACCGTGCCGCGGGCGAGATGCGGGGCCGGCTCCGCCAGCTCGGCGCGACCGGTGTCCAGGCCCGCACCTTCCACTCCGCCGCCCTGCGCCAGCTCCAGTACTTCTGGCCGAAAGCAGTCGGTGGCGAGCTTCCGAGGCTGGTGGAGCGCAAGGTCCAGCTGGTCGCCGAGGCCGCGGCCCGCTGCGGCATCCGGCTGGACCGCAACGAACTGCGGGACGCCACGAGCGAGATCGAGTGGGCCAAGGTCACCCAGACCGTCCCGGCCGACTATCCGGCCGCCGTCGCGAAGACCCAGCGGGACGCCCCGCGCGACCCGGCCGAGCTCTCGCAGATCTACGCGATGTACGAGCAGCTGAAGCGGGACCGGTCGGTGATCGACTTCGAGGACGTGCTGCTGCTCACCGTGGGGATCCTCCAGGACCGGCACGACATCGCCGACCACGTGCGCCGTCAGTACCAGCACTTCGTGGTCGACGAGTACCAGGACGTCAGCCCCCTCCAGCAGCGCCTCCTCGATCTCTGGCTCGGCGACCGGGACGACCTCTGCGTCGTCGGGGACGCCGGCCAGACGATCTACTCCTTCACCGGCGCCACCCCCGACCACCTGCTGAACTTCCGCACGCGTCATCCGGACGCGACGGTGGTCAAGCTGGTGCGGGACTACCGTTCGACGCCCCAGGTCGTCCATCTGGCCAACGGCCTGCTGAGCCAGGCCAGGGGCAAGGCGGCCGAACACCGGCTGGAGCTGGTGTCCCAGCGGGACAAGGGCCCCGAACCCGTCTACACCGAATATCCGGACGAGCCGGCGGAGGCCGAGGGCACCGCGCGCCGGATCCGCGACCTGATCGCCGCCGGCGTCCCGGCCGGTGAGATCGCCGTGCTCTACCGGGTGAACTCCCAGTCCGAGGTCTACGAACAGGCGCTCGCGGACGCCGGTGTGCCCTATCAGCTGCGCGGCGCCGAGCGCTTCTTCGACCGCCCCGAGGTGCGGGAGGCGGGCGTCGCCCTGCGCGGTGCCGCCCGCGCGGGAGGCAACGACTCCCTGCTCGACGGCGCCGACGACCTGCCCTCCGAGGTGCGGGCGGTCCTCTCCACCAAGGGGTGGAGCTCCAAGCCGCCCGCCGGCTCCGGAGCGGTGCGGGACCGCTGGGAGTCGCTCGCCGCACTCGTCCGGCTGGCCGAGGACTTCGAACAGGCCCGGCCGGGCGCGACCCTCTCCGACCTCGTGGCGGAGCTCGACGAGCGTGCCGCCGCCCAGCACGCGCCCACCGTCCAGGGCGTCACCCTGGCATCGCTCCACTCGGCGAAGGGCCTGGAATGGGACGCGACGTTCCTCGTCGGACTCACCGAGGGCATGATGCCCATCGCCTACGCCAAGACCGACGAGCAGGTGGAGGAGGAGCGCCGGCTTCTGTACGTCGGGGTCACCCGGGCCCGCTTCCACCTCTCGCTGTCCTGGGCGGTGTCCCGGTCGCCGGGCGGTCGCGGCGGCCGTCGTCCGACCCGCTTCCTGAACGGCCTGCGGCCCGGCTCGGCAGCTCCGGGTGCCAGGGCCGGTGCCGGAGGGGGCGGCGGCATCGACCGCGGCTCCCGTACGGGGACCGGGCCGGGGGGCACGGGCGCGGCGGCGCTGGCCCGGCCCGGACGGCGCGGACCTGTCCGGTGCCGGGTCTGCGGCAGGACGCTCACCGACGCCGGCGAGATGAAGCTGATGCGCTGCGAGGACTGCCCGTCGGACATGGACGAGGCGCTCTACGAGCGGCTGCGCGAGTGGCGTGCCGACACTGCGAAGCGGATCAGCCAGCCCGCCTACTGCGTGTTCACCGACAAGACCCTGATGGCCATCGCGGAGGCGGCGCCCGACAGCGAGGGCGAGCTGGTCGTCATCGCCGGTGTGGGCAACCGGAAGCTCACCAGGTTCGGGACCGACGTGCTGGCCATCTGCGCAGGCCGGACCCCTGATACGGAGCCCGGGGAGGACGAGGCCGAGGTGTGAGAAAAACTCGTCCAGAAAATAGTTTGCGCGCGCAGCAGTCATCACCATAGGTTCTTAACCACGGGAACAGCGACTTCTCTGAAGCCCTGACTCCGTGCTGTACTTATCCGAATACCGCAGGATCGGCCCCGGCCGGTCCCCTGAGACGCCGAGAGGAGGCGATTGTCGTGATCAGCATCATCAACACCATCAAAATGACCGATCCGTCGGTCGTCTCCACCTGCTCGCTCGGCCTCACCCGTTCTTCCGCGCTCTCGCTCCGTGGCACCAGTGCGTCCGGCGTCGCCGCCGCTCGCCCGCTGTCCCTGGCGATCCTGCCCGTGCGGGAGCGCAATGAGCGACCGACCGAGGCACCGGAAGCAGCAGTAGCGAAGGGACAGGCCGCGGCCTATGCCTTTGCGGCAGCCGGTGCCGGAGCCAAGAAGCAGACGACGCAGCACCACCACACGATGTGGGCCTTCCGTGGGCCTGAACCCTGGAGTGATCCAGCCTGATACGCATCAGGCCGGCGCCTTCAGGGCCGCGGAACCCCACTCGGGATCCGCGGCCCTTTTGTTTTGTCCGAACGGATGAGACGAGACGAAGGAGCCTCGGGACAGCAGGACCTGGTACCAGCCGCCAACCGGCCAACAGGCCGGCACGACCAGACGAGGACAACGCCACCGTGCAACTCGAGACGCACGCCCCGTCCGTACCGCCTTCCGACACGATCTCCCCGCCCGGCCTCACGGAGGACTCCACCTTGATCCCCCTCACCGCGCTCACCGCGCTCGACGACGCCATCGAGAACCTCGGCGTACCCGTCCCCTGCCGCTCCTACGACCCGGAGGTCTTCTTCGCCGAGTCGCCGGCCGACGTCGAGTACGCCAAGTCCCTCTGCCGGACCTGCCCGCTCGTCGAGGCCTGCCTCGCCGGAGCCAAAGAGCGTCGCGAGCCGTGGGGCGTCTGGGGTGGCGAGCTCTTCGTCCAGGGCGTCGTCGTCGCCCGCAAGCGTCCGCGTGGCCGCCCGCGCAAGAACCCGGTCGCGGCGTGACCGCCGGCCTGGGGGTCATGTCCCCCACACGCACGAAGCGCATCGGAACCATCGACCGTCCCCACACCCATGACCCCCGAAATCAGGCACCAATGACCACCCCCACGAGGGAGCCCGTCGGCTCCGCCACCCCGGACGTCACCATCATCGGCGCGAACGACTCGCGTCAGAACAGGACCCGCGAGATGCAACTCATCCCAGAAGCCCTGGCACGTGCGCATATGCACGAGCGCCTGAGGGAAGCCGAGCAGGGACGCCAGGCCGTGCGCCTGGTCGCCGCTCGGCGGATGCAGCGCCGTGCGGAGCGCGCCTCGATGCGCGCCCGCCGGGCGCTCGCCATGGCTGTCATGCACTGACAGCCGCACCGTAGTACGACGCGACACGGCTGCCGGGCAACCGCTCCGCCCAGGGCAGCCACCTCCCCTTCCGCGGGGGCCGGCCCGAACAGGCCGGCCCCCGCGGTGCGTTTCACCATGCCGCACCCTGGCCGCGGCGTTATCGTCGCGAGGTGGACGAGGAGACCGATCAGCCCGGGGATCCTGGCTCCGGCCGTATGCGGTGTGCCCGCTGCGGCACCACCGCCGAGGGCGAGGGGCCGCCTCCGACCTGGCTCTGCTCCGTGGAGAACGGCACGCGCCAGTACTTCTGCGACGCGTGCGCCCGCGCCCACATCAGGTCGATCGAGAGCCGGCTCGACGCCGACTGGTGGTGACACCCGGGCACGACCGCCCGCGCGCCTGCCCCGCACCCCTGCCCGCCGTGCCTCCCCGCAGCTCTGCCTCGGCGGGCGCGTTGGTATCTGCCCTTCGCGCCGCAGCGCCGGCCGCATTGCCGACCCGAACCTGGCGGTTCACGCTTGGCTCCGCCTCGTTTGCGTCGGCCGCCGCGACGCCTGCCCGCAGCGACGCCCGCCCGCAGCGGCAGCCGGGGCAGCTCGGTCGCGGCGTTCGTCTCAGCTGCCCCGTTGTCGGCCCGGACCTGGCGGTTCGCACAGGGCTCCGCCGCGCCTGCCTCGGCCGTCGCGTTGGTGTCTGCCGTTCGCGGCGCGTCGCCGGACCGGCCTGGCGGTTCACGCTTGGCTCCGCCTCGCCTGTCGGCGCCGCCGGGTCACTGCCGCCGTGCCGTCTGACTCCGCCTCGGCTGCCGTGCTCGCCTACGTCCCCGCCGCCGCGCTCTCCTCGCCCCACTCTTCGGCGCTGTCCCCGGCCTCGGCGTCCTCCGCATCGGGTGCGTACTCCAGGAACCCGGGGAGCCAGGACTCCAGTTCGTCCCGGAGCCGGACCGTCGCGCCCAACTGGCAGAGCACGCCGATCGTGCTGAGCGTGACGCGATGGATCAGCAGGTAGGACGGGGGGAGGTTCAACTGCTTGCCCAACTGGTGCGCGGGGGAGCGCGGATCGGCGATCCGGGCAGCTTGGCTGCGCAGCCAGGAGCGGGTGAAGGTGAACTCCTCCACCTGTGCGGGCTCGATGATGGGGAGCAGGTAGGCGAGCACGGCGTCTGCTTCGAGCTGGATCGACTCCTTGATGAAGCCGTCCTCGCGGAGCATCGCGTGGACGCCCTCGGCGTCACCTTCCAGAGCCATCCGGAGCGCGTCGCCGATGGTCTGCGGCAAGCCGCCGGGCAGCCGGTCCACCGTGCCGAAGTCCAGCACCCCCAGGCGCCACTGCCCAGGGTCTCCGCCGAGCTCACCCTCCTCCGGGCTGTCCGTCTCCGGGCGGTCCGCGTCCGAGCCACTCCCATCCGAGTCGACCGCGTCGGCCGGGGGAAGCAGCCGGAAGTTCCCGGGATGCGGGTCCGCGTGCAGCAGACCGGTGCGCGCGGGTCCCGAGAACAGGAAGCGCGCCAGCAGCTGACCCGCCCTGTCCCGTTGCTCCGGCGTGCCGTCGGCGATGATCTCCGACAGAGGTATGCCCTCCATCCACTCGGTCACCAGCACCTGATCGCTCTGGTGCACCACTCCGGGGATGACCACATCGGGATCGTTCGCGAACTCCGTGGCATGTTCCTGCTGGGCCTGTGCCTCCAGTGCGTAGTCCAGCTCCTCGGAGACCCGGTTCCGCATCTCCGTGATGAGCGGCTTGATGTCCATCCCCGGGACCAGCGGGCCGAGCAGCCGCGCGAAGCGGCTGAGCTGGGTGAGATCCGAGAGCAGCGCCTCACCGGCGCCCGGATACTGCACCTTCACCGCCACATCGCGCCCGTCGTGCCACACCGCCCTATGGACCTGCCCGATCGAGGCAGCCGCCGAGGGACGGTCCTCGAACTCGGTGAACAGCTCGCGCCAGTCCTCGCCCAGCCGTTCGGCGAGCACTTCGTGGACCGTGCGGGTCGGCATCGGCGGTGCTGCCTCCTGCAGCTTGGTCAGCGCCGCGCGATAAGGGCCCGCCACGTCCTCGGGAAGCGCGGACTCGAAGACGGACAGCGCCTGGCCCAGCTTCATCGCGCCCCCCTTCAACTCACCGAGCACCTTGAAGAGCTGATCGGCCGTCCGCTGCTGGACCTCTCGGGCCACGATCTCGGCGGACTTCCCGCCGATCCGCTTGCCCAGGCCCCATGTGGCACGTCCGGCGAAGCCGAGCGGCAGAGCAGCCAGCTTCGCGGTACGAGTGACCGCCTTCCGGGGTAGATCAGACATGTGCCCCTCCAGTTCCCAGACTGCCGTGCCGCGTGAGTACCGGCTCCGCTCCGTCGGCGACGGTCACCCCGCCATTGTGTCCTGCGCCGCGCCGGTCGCGGAGGTGAGCTCCCCCTCAGTGTGCCCGGCCGCACCACAGGCGCAGTCGAGGTGGGGCTCCAGCTGATCCGACCGCCAGTCCAGCAGCGGCATGGCGGCCTCCCACCGTGCCCCGGTGCTGGCCGGCAGCTCACCGTCGAGAAAGGACAGCGCATGGGCGGCCGCGAGCCCGGCCACCGCGGTCGCCAGCCCCAGGTCGCAGGCCTGTACGCCGTGGCGCCGCCCCGACTTCCACTGAGCCATCATCCGCGGCCACTGCGGGTCCCGCTCCGCCCGGCGCAGCGCCAGGCATCCCGCGCAGCCCGTTCCTCCGGGCAGCACCAGCGGCCCGACCACCCCTGTGGCCTCGATCACCCCCGCGTAGAGGTGGGGCGTGCCCGAGGTGATCCACGGCGCCGCCGTACCGGGGTCCGGGGCGTAGACCGCGAGGCCGTCCCTGGGGGCCACGACGACCAGGGCGAGCGCCGGGTCGCCGCACGCACGCGCCGCGTCCGGTGCTCCCGCCCGCGCGGGTCCGCCGACCGCGGACCTGCGGACCAGCTGCCGGGCGGCCGTGTCCCTGCGCTCTCCGACCGATGCGGCCGGGAGTCCGCCTGGCGAGACGTCCCACGGCTCGGTCCGGCCCCCGTCGAGCACTTCGACGTGACCCACCCCCGAGCCGGACAGCAGGGCGGCGATCGCCGCACCCACCCTGCCCGCGCCGCGTACCTGGACCCGCATCGCGCGCCGTGCCGCGAGTGCGCGCAGCCCGCCACCGGGCGCCGGATGGACCACGGAGAGGGCCGCCGCGTCAGGGCGCTGACGATCGAGGGTCTCGGCCCGTCGGCGTAAGGCGTCGGCCTCCGGGCCGCCCGCGTCCGGATCGTCCAGCAGACCCGCCTCCGTAAGACGCGATACGAGAATGTCCACGTGACGGTCCGACAGATCCAGAGCTCTGGCCTCTTCACGCAGCAGAGGCAGTCCACGTGTTCCGTCGAGCAGTTCCAGAAAGCTGCCGGTCGCGATATCCATCGGGCCGAGCGTTACCGCGTGGGCGGGCGTCACACCGAATTGCACGGTGTTCCGTCCACGCCAGGCCCGGCGCAGCGCGGGCTTCAGCATCGGGTGCATGACTTCTCCAGGTCGATGTCGTGAGCTGTTGCCAGAATGCAACGTGGCGGCGAAACGGGCGGAAAGTTATCCACAGGCTGGGGCATTAGTAGTTCAAATGGCGCGACCCGCGAAGTGGATCACCATCGAACAGGGGCGGAGGCGGGACTTCCCCCATCGGCAGCGGGTAACGTCGTGCCGTGCCCGCCGACCTCTCTCCCGGTCTCGCCGGGGAGACCCCCGCGCGCAGCGCCGAACGCCAGCCGCGCCCCGCCGCCATCCAGCAGCCCCGCGCATCGCTGCCGAGCGCGGTCGAGGTCCGCAGGAGTTCCCGGCGGCGAAGAACGGTCTCCGCGTACCGGGAAGGTGACCGCACCATCGTGCTCATCCCCGCCCGGATGTCGGAGGCCGAGGAGCAGCGCTGGGTCGGGGTGATGCTCGACAAGCTCGCCGCCCAGGAGAGCAAGCGCGTCATCGGGGACAGCGAACTCGCCGAGCGGGCGGAGCGGCTCTCCGGCCAGTATCTGGAGGGCCGGGCGCGCCCCGCCTCGGTGCGCTGGGTGACCAATCAGAACACCCGCTGGGGCTCGTGCACCCCGGCCGAGGGCAGCATCCGTCTCTCGCACCGGCTGCAGGGCATGCCGGAGTACGTGGTCGACTACGTACTCCTCCACGAGCTGGCCCACCTGCTGGTCCCCGGTCACGGGCCACGGTTCTGGCGGCTGCTGGAGGCGTACTCGCGCACCGAGCGGGCCCGTGGCTATCTCGAGGGAGTCGTCGCGGCCGACCGGCTCCCCCATCTGCCCGCCGCACGCGAAGAGTGACCTCGCCGATTCTGTACCGGGTCTGTACCGGCTTGGCTCAATGTCGCGGTTTGCGGTTAGCCTGACGCGACGCATTCACCTTCGGGATGGGGGACGGTCGTTACGCATGGCCAGGGAATTTCAGCGCGGCCACAAGGCCAAGATCAGTGATCTCACGTCAGGGACGGATCTGTACGTAGGCGTGCAGATCGCGGGCCCAGGCCTGACGTTCGACATCAGCTGCTTCGGTCTCGATGCCAATGAGCAGCTCTCGGACGACCGGTATTTCATCTTCTTCAACCAGCCCACGTCGCCCGAGGAGTCCATTCAGCTTCTCGGTGCCCAGGCCGGTGACACCGAGTCCTTCCGCGTCACCCTCGACCGTATTCCCGCGAACATCCACAAACTGTCCTTCACCGCCACCATCGACGGTGCCGGGCAGATGTCGCAGGCCGGCCCCGGCTACATCCGTATCGTCGCCGGCGGGGAAGAAGTGGTGAGGTACGCCTTCACCGGTTCGGAGTTCACGACCGAGCGCGCGGTCATGCTCGGAGACTTCTACCTGAAGGACGTCTGGCGGTTCGCCGCGGTCGGTCAGGGATTCGACGGCGGCCTCGACGCGCTGCTCAAGAACTTCGGAGGCGAGGTCGCCGAAGAGGCTCCCGCCCCCGAGCCGCAGGGCGCCGCCCCGGGGTTCGCCCCGCCCGGCCAGGCCACGGCACCCCCCGCGTTCGGAGCGCCTGCCGCCCCTCAGGCACCTCAGCCCGCCCCGGCGTTCGGAGCTCCGGCGGCCCCGGCCCCCGCGCCGCAGCCCATCCATGCCGCCCCCACCATCGCCGCTCCGGTCGCGCCTCCTGCGCCCGCTCCGTACGGACAGCCGCCGCAGCAGCCGCAGTTCGGGCAGGTCCCGGGCCAGGCCGCTCCGCCGCAGGCCCCGCCGTACGGCCAGCAGCCGCAGGCGCCGCAGTTCGGCCACCAGCCACCGGCGCCTCCGCAGTTCGGGCAGCAGCCTGCCGTACCGTTCGGGCAGCAGCCTCCTGGCATGCAGCAGGGGGTGCCCCAGGGTGTTCCGCCGGGCGGCGCCGGCCTGCAGGCGGCCCTGCAGCCCTACAAGGAGGCGCCCACCGGGCAGCGCTGGACCTCGCAGAACCAGCAGCTCATGCGTGTCGACCTGACGATGGGCGGCACCCCGGTGCTGGCCCGCCAGGGCAGCATGGTCATGTACCAGGGCAAGGTCGACTTCGGGTACAAGGGGGCCGGTTTCGCGGGCCGCATGGTCGGCAACGCGACGGGGCAGGAGATGCAGCTGATGCGCTGCACCGGCCGCGGGCAGGTCTTCCTCGCCGAGGAGGGCTCGCATCTGCACCCCATCGAGCTGCAGGGCGACGGGATCTGCGTCTCGGCGGAGAGCGTCCTCGCCTTCGACGAATCCCTGCAGTACGAGGTCCGCAGGATCGAAGGGCACGGGATCCCCGGCGGGGCCCTGTTCACCATGCAGTTCCAGGGCACCGGCACCGTCGTCATCAAGACACACGGTGTCCCGGTGGTCCTGCCGGTCACGCCGACCACCTTCGCGGACTGCAACGCCGTCGTGGCCTGGTCCTCCGCGTCCCAGGTGATCCTCTCCAGCCAGGTCCGGCTGCGCCGTAACGCGTATCCGGGGCACAGCGGGGAGACCGTGAACCTCCAGTTCCGGGGAGCGCCCGGGAACTTCATCGTCGTCCAGCCGTACGAGGTCTGAGGGAGCCCGTCATGAATCAGCAACTCGCGGGCTTCGCCCCGACCCCCGTCACGGCCCGTATGGAGAACCACGGCCGCTCGATGCTGAAGGTCGCCATGGCCACCGGCCAGGACCTCTACGCACGCACCGGCTCGATGGTCGCCTACGAGGGCTTCATCCAGTACGAGCCCAACCCGCCCGCCGTCCGCCAGATCGCCTCCCAGTGGATCTCCGGAGAGGGCGCGCCCCTGATGAAGTGCGCGGGTGACGGACTGCTCTACCTCGCCGACTACGGCGCCGACGTGGTCGTCATCAACCTCGACAACGACGCCCTTTCGGTCAACGGCACCAACCTCCTCGCCTTCGACGGCCACCTCACCTGGGGTGTGGAAAGGGTCAAGGGGCTGGCCAAGTTCGCCGGCCAGGGCCTGTGGAACGTCGGTGTCCAGGGCACGGGATGGGTCGCCATCACCTCGCGCGGCACACCGATCGTCGTGGACTGCGGCCGGGGCGAGGACGAGACGTACGTCGACCCCGACGCCCTCGTCGCCTGGTCCCCGAACCTCAAGGTGAAGGGCAAGCGGAGTTTCAAGGCGAGCTCGCTCATCGGGCGGGGCAGCGGAGAGGCCTACCAGATGGCCTTCTCGGGCCAGGGCATCGTCGTCGTCCAGCCGAGCGAGGACAGTACGGACCGCCTGCGGATCCGGCACTGAGCGGGGGAGAACACATCATGCAGAGTCCGCTTTTCAGCCACACCGAACAGCAGTCGCAGGACCGCTACACCGTCCAGAACCCGCAGCTCCTGCGGGTCTCCCTCACCGGGCACGACGACGTCCTCGCCCGCAAGGGTGCCATGGTCGCCTACCAGGGGCTCATGGAGTTCGACGGGGAGTACCAGTCGCAGAGCCAGCGCCGTGCCCGCAGGAACACGGGCGAGGGCCTCGACCTCATGCGCTGCTCGGGCCAGGGCACGGTCTATCTGGCCAACCTCGCCCAGTACATCCACCTGGTCGACGTCGACCACGAGGGCATGACGGTGGACAGCGCCTACGTCCTGGCCCTGGACTCCTCGCTGCACACCGAGGTCATCGCGGTGGACAGCCAGTACGGGATCTCCGGCACCGGCAAGTACCAGCTCAACATCTCCGGGAACGGCAAGGTCGCGCTCATGACCTCCGGCCAGCCGCTGATGATGCAGGTCACGCCGGACAAGTACGTCAACGCCGACGCCGACGCGATCGTCGCCTGGTCGAGCGGGCTCAGGGTGCAGATGCAGGCCCAGACCCACTCGTCGGGGGTCATGCGCCGCCGTGGGAACACCGGGGAAGGCTGGGAGCTGAGCTTCCTGGGGCAGGGGTTCGCCCTCGTCCAGCCGAGTGAGGTACTGCCTCCGCAGAACGCCCAGGTCGGCCAGGGAGCTGCCGCGCAGTTCGGTGTGGGCCAGCACGGCGCCCGCAGCCAGAACCAGAACAACGCCTGGAACTGAGTCCTCCCCGCCGAGGCGGGACAGGCACACCAGCGAGGGGCGGGCTCAGCGAAATCACCGCGGAGCCCGCCCCTCGCGTGGGTCTAGGCGCCCTGCTCCAGCCGCTCGCGGGTGCTCTCCAGGAGCCGCACCACCGAGGCGTCCGCCGTGTCCGCCACCTGGTCGTAGGGGAACCAGCGCAGGTCGAGGGACTCGTCGCTGATCCGCTCCACGGCCCCGGCCGACGCCACGGCCGCGTACTGCACGTCGAGGTGCCAGTGGCAGGGGGCGGGGATGGGATGCCGGTCCAGCCGGACCGGCCCGCCGGGCAGCAGCGTGAGCCCGGAGATCCCCGACTCCTCCGTGGCCTCGCGCAGGGCGGCCCCGGCCAGGGTGGTGTCCTCGGGCTCGCAGTGCCCGCCCATCTGGAGCCACATCCCCAGCTTCTTGTGCAGGGTCAGCAGGACCCGCCCGCGCTCCGGATCGACGACCAGCGCGCTGGCCGTCAGATGCCCGGCACCGCATGCCTTCCACATGGCGTCGGGGTGCCCCGCCAGATGGTCCAGATACGCCAGCCGCAGCTGCGACTGCTGGGCGTCGGCGCCGGAGCGGCCGTAGGACTTGAGTACGGAGACCGCGTCGTCGTGGAGGCTCACCGGCCGGAGTCGTCCTTGCTTTCGCCGTCCGTGCCGTCCATGCCGTCCCCGGACTCGTCCTCGCCGCGCTCGTCGGCGGCAGGCTTCTGTGTCCCCTTCGCCGCCTCGCCCAGCATCTTGTCCAGCTCCGAGAAGTCGAGCTGCTCGTGATGGACGAAGCCGTCCGGGTCGTCCAGGTCCCGGGCCGTCGGCAGCATGTCCGGGTGCTCCCAGAGACCGTCACGGCCGTCGACACCCCGGGCGTCCGTGAGCGAGGCCCACAGCCGGGAGGCGTCCCGCAGCCGGCGCGGACGCAGCTGGAGACCGATCAGGGTGGCGAAGGTCTGCTCGGCGGGGCCGCCGGTCGCCCGGCGCCGTCGCATCGTCTCGCGCAGGGCGTCCGCCGAGGTCAGCCGGGACTTCGCGGCCTCGTGCACCACCGCGTCCACCCAGCCCTCGACGAGGGCCAGAGCGGTCTCCAGGCGGGCCAGCGAGGCCTTCTGCTCCGGGGTGTCCTCCGGCTGGAACATGCCCTGCTGAAGCGCGTCCTGCAGCTGCTCTGGCTGCGACGGGTCGAACTGGCCGACGACGTCCTCCAGCTTGCTGGTGTCGACCTTGATGCCGCGCGCATAGGCCTCGACAGCGCCGAAGAGATGCGAGCGCAGCCACGGGACGTGGGCGAAGAGCCGCTGGTGGGCGGCTTCGCGCAGCGCCAGGTACAGCCGCACCTCGTCCTGCGGAACGCTCAGGTCCTTGCCGAACCGCTCGACGTTCAGCGGGAGCAGCGCGGCCTTGCCGGCCGGGCCCAGGGGGAGCCCGATGTCGGTCGAGCCGACGACCTCGCCCGCGAGGACGCCCACGGCCTGCCCGATCTGCTGGCCGAACATGGCACCGCCCATCGAGCGCATCATGCCGATCAGCGGACCCGCCATGGCCTGCATCTCCTCCGGCAGGACATCGCCCATCGCCAGACCGACACGCTCGGCCACCGGGTCAACCAGCTGCTGCCAGGCGGGCAGCGAGGCCTCGACCCACTCGGCGCGGCTCCACGCCACCGACGAGACGGAACCGGAGGGCAGCGACGTCACGCCGTCCAGCCACAGGTCGGCCAGACGCAGCGCCTCGTCGACGGAGGACCGCTCCGACGGACCGACGCTCGCGTCCTTGCTGCCGTCCGTGGTGCCCTGCGACACCGTCTGGCGGGCGATCTGCTTCGCCATGTCCCAGTTGACCGGGCCGCCCTCGTAGCTCAGCATCTGGCCGAGCTGCTGGAAGGCCGCACCCAGGTCGTTCGGGTTCATCGAGCCGAACATCGCGGCGAACGGGTTGTCCCCGCCCATGCCGGGCCCGAAGCCGAACGGGTTCGCCGGCCCGCCCGAGCCCTGCCCACCACCGGTGGGGTCCTTCTTCTTGCCTTCGTCGCCGTCTTCCGGCTCCTCCGGCGGAAGGCCGAATCCGAATGGGGTGTCACTCACGGGTTTCCTCGGCTCGTAGGGCCGCCGGCTCGAACCGACGGCGACTGCCCGACATCACCATCCAGCGTAGACACCAAAGACCGCTTGGGGCCTCAGTGCTCCGCCGGCTCCCGGCCTGCGGCAGGATGGACGCCACCTGGTACGCACGCGTCATTCGGGTACGTACTGAAGACAACCGCTGGAGACGCCCGGTGAGTTCCCCAGATCCGCAGGTTCGCGCAGCGCGAAACCTGGCCGACCCCTCGCCCGAAAGCAAGCCCACGAAAAATCTCTCCCGAAGCCGCGGCCCCGTCGTCGCCGTCACCGGCGCCGCCACGGGCGTCGGTGAACTTCTCACCGCCCATCTCGCCGCATCCGACGAGATCAAGCAGGTCATCGCCATCGACGAGCGCCGGGGGGACGTCTCCGAGGCGACCTGGCACATCCTGGACGTGCGGGACCCCGCCATCGCGGAGAAGCTCCGCGGCGCGGATGTCGTCGTGCACATGGCACTCGACCTCGACCTGGAGACCGACCCCGCCGCCCGTACCGCGTACAACGTGCGCGGAACCCAGACCGTGCTGACGGCCGCCGCGGCTGTGGGCGTCCACCGGGTCGTGCTCTGCACCTCGGCGATGGTCTACGGCGCTCTGCCCGACAACGACATCCCGCTCTCCGAGGACGCCGAGCTCCGGGCCACCGCCGAGGCCACCGGGGTCGGTGACCTGCTGGAGATCGAGAGGCTCGGCCGCCGCGCCCCCCGCGCCCACCCCGGCCTCAACGTCACGGTGGTGCGGCCCACGGTCCTCGTCGGCGGCACGGACACGGCACTCACCCGGTACTTCGAGTCCCCGAGGCTCCTGGTCGTCGCCGGATCACGGCCGGCCTGGCAGTTCTGCCACGTGGACGACCTGGTGACCGCCCTGGAGTACGCCGCGCTCGAGAAGATCGAGGGCGAGTTCGCGGTCGGCTGCGACGGCTGGCTGGAACAGGAGGAGGTGGAGGAGCTCTCCGGCGTGCGCCGTATGGAGCTGCCGTCCGCGGTCGCCCTGGGTGCCGCGGCCCGGCTGCACCGGATCGGTCTCACCCCGTCCCCGGCGGGCGACCTCGCGTACACCATGCACCCCTGGGTGGTCAGCGTGAGCAGGCTGCACGACGCCGGGTGGAGGCCGCGGTGGACCAACGAGGAGGTCCTCGCCGCCCTGCTTGCGGAGGTTGAGGGGCGCCACACCCTCGCCGGACGGCGGCTCGGCCGCAAGGACGCCACCGCCGCGGGCGCCGCAGGGGCCACGGTCGCACTGCTCGGCACGGCGGCGCTGGTCAGACGCGCCCGCAAGGCCCGCCGCCGCTTCTGACGGGACCGTCCCCGTCCGTCGTCCCCGCTCCGTCGCCCTGGTAGGAGGCTCCAAACCGGCCGGCGCGCCGCCGGTCGAAAACGCTATTCCGTGATGTCGGTGCCGTACGGCACCATAGCCCCATGGCACGCACCCACGATCACCCCGGCGAGCAGGCAGCCCAGGACCCCATCCGGCTCCTGGACATTCGCGACACGCCGCTCTCCCTCGACGAGGTCTTCCGTGCTGTCGGGGACGACGCCGCAGGGGGCACGGCGCTCTTCGTCGGCACGGTGCGCAACCACGACGGCGGACAGGACGTCGGGGCCCTCGGGTACTCCTGCCACCCGACGGCGGGGGACGAGCTCCGCAGGGTGGCCGAGAAGGTCGTGGCCGAGTTCCCGGTGCGCGCGCTGGCCGCCGTCCACCGGGTGGGTGAACTGGGTGTGGGCGATCTGGCGGTGGTCGTCGCCGTCTCCTGCGCCCATCGGGGTGAGGCCTTCGAGGCGTGCCGCAAGCTGATCGACGACCTCAAGCACGAGGTCCCGATCTGGAAGCACCAGCGCTTCTCCGACGGCACGGAGGAGTGGGTCGGCGCCTGCTGAGCGCAAACCGCCCCAGGGGGCATCAGCCCCGATTTGCGTAACCGCACCCCTGCCATGAGCGTTGGTTCCGCAGGTGGTTAATCTTCTGATCGTCAGTTGCGGTCGCTCATGGGGCAGGGAGGTCGTGATGGCAGCACTCGCTTGGCTCTTGATTCCGCTCATAGCTGCTCTTGGCGCGGCGATATGGGGCGGGTGGGCAGCCCGCAATCGAACGACCGGCGACGTCACCGAACTCGCCGGCTACGCCAGGTTCCGCGAGGCGATGGAGAAATCGCACTCCGGTTCCGAGGCCGTCTGAGACGCCGGCAACCGTACGCGGTTGCCGATCCGGCACCGCATCGGCTCGCGGGACGCGTGTCCACTCCGCGCGTGAGCGATGCTTCTCCGGCCCTGCGGACCACCGGCTCGTCCGCTTCGTACGGACCGGCCCGAACGGTGCACTGACAGGCCCTTCCCGTACTGTCGTTCCATGCCACGCCGCACCGCGACGATGCTCGCCTCGACCCTCATCCTGATCGCGCTGCTCTGCGCAGGCGTGCTGATCCCCGTGCCGTATTCGGAGATGTCTCCGGGCCCGACGGTCAACACCCTCGGCGACGCGCGAGGCGAGCCCGTCCTGCACATCAGCGGCCACAAGACGTATCCGACGTCCGGGAACCTCAACATGACGACGGTCCGCGTCACCGGCGCGGACTACGACATGAACATCGTCGAGGCGGTCTACGGCTGGCTGGCGCACGACAGCGTGATCGTGCCGCACGACACCCTGTACCCGGACGGCAAGACGGAGGAGGAGTCCACCCAGGAGAACGCCGAGGAGTTCAGCCAGTCCCAGGAGAGCGCCAAGGTCGCCGCCCTGGAAGAGCTGAAGATTCCGGTGACCTCCCGTGTGGTCGTCTCCACGGTCGTCAAGGACAGTGCCGCCGAGGGCGTGCTGCACGCGGGCGACGTGATCAAGGCCGTGGACGGTACGGCGGTCGAACAGCCCGAGGACGTCGCGAAGCTGGTCACGAAGCACAAGCCCGGCGAGGACGTCGTCTTCTCGGTCGTTCCCGCCAGGACCGCCGCCGCCGCGGAGAAGGCGGGCAAGGAGCCCAAGGGCGCCCGCGACGTCACCCTCACCACGCGGAAGGCGCCGGCGGACCCCTCCAGCCCTTCGGGGGACCGGGCGATCGTCGGCATCCAGGCGGGAGTCGACCACACGTTCCCGTTCGAGATCGACATCAAGCTCGCCGACGTCGGGGGCCCGAGCGCGGGGCTGATGTTCTCGCTCGGCATCATCGACAAGCTGACGCCGGGCAAGCTGACGGGCGGCAAGTTCATCGCCGGGACCGGGACCATCGACGACGAGGGCACGGTCGGGCCCATCGGCGGGATCAACATGAAACTGGTCGGCGCGCGCGACGCGGGCGCCCGGTACTTCCTGACGCCCGACGACAACTGTGCCGCCGCCGCGTCCGACACCCCGAGCGGTCTCACCCTGGTCAGGGTGAAGACGCTCGACGACGCGAAGAAGTCCCTGGAGAAGATCCGTGCGGGGGACACGGCCGCGCTGCCGAGCTGCTCGGCGAGCTGAGGCCGGCCCCCCGGAGGGTCAGGACTCGAAGGTCGCCGCGAGCGCGTCGGCCAGCCCCGGAACCAGCCCCGCACCTGTCAGGACCTCCGTCGGGGAGTCCTTCTCCCGCAGCCGCACGGCGGAGTCCTGGGCACCGTCACGCAGCACCGCCACGGTCATCCGCACCTCCTGGCGGTCCGGGTGCCGGGCGACCCACTCGGTCAGCTGGGCGTCGCTGAGGCCTTCGGGTACGGATGCCTCGGCCGACGGCGGGAGCATCATCCGCTCCACGGTCATCGCGCAGCCGACCACGGCGTCGGGCCAGGCGATCGTGGCGAGGAATTCGTCCAGCGCGGTGCCGGCGGGCAGCTCCTCCTGCTCGACCGGGGTGAGGGCCGCTCCCGTGGAAGCGGTGTCGTCGAGGCCGAGCTGCGCGGCGAGGCCCGGCTCGTGGGCACGCAGCCGGGCGGTGTCGACCAGCGCGAAGAGCCGGGCCGGCTGGTCCCAGCCGAGGCCGGCTGCGTAGGTGTCGATCTCGAGGACGGCGACGGTCAGAGGACTGGCGGCCATCGGAGGGCCTGAGGAGGAAACGTTGGGCATGGGCAACATCCTGCCTCCTTCCGCCCCGGGAACGGGAACTAGGTAAAGCCTCAGTAAGTTGCATAGGTGGGCTCTACGATCGCTGGGCCTGCTTCACACGACCGCGAACTTCGAGGTGCGCACGTTGGCTTTCCAGATGCCGGACCGCGGCGGAGGCCCGACCGGGCCACGGATCAGAGTCGGCCGCCCGTCCCGGCGCGTCCGTACCCTGCTCATGACATTGGGTGTCCTGGCGGTCCTCGCCATGGCCTTCGTCATGTTCGCCGGGTTCTGGACGGACTGGCTCTGGTACAGGTCGGTCGCGTATTCATCCGTCTTCACCACCACCCTGTGGACCAAGATCGGGCTGTTCCTCGTCTTCGGACTGCTGATGGCCGTGGCCATCGGCGTGAACATCTGGCTCGCGCACCGGCTGAGGCCGCCGCTGAGCGCGATGTCACTGGAACAGCAGAGCCTGGACCGCTACCGGATGAGCGTCGCCCCGTACAAGAAGTGGGTGCTGCTCGCGATCACCGCGCTCGTCGGACTGATCGCCGGCGCCTCGGCGTCGGGCCAGTGGCGTACGTGGCTCATGTACGTCAACGGCGTGCCGTTCGGGCAGAAGGACCCCCAGTTCAAGCTGGACGTCTCCTTCTACGCGTTCGACCTTCCGTGGTACCGCTTCCTGCTCGGGTTCGGCTTCGCCGCCGTCGTGCTGTCGCTGATCGCCGCCGCGGTGACCCACTACCTGTACGGCGGGCTGCGGGTCACGAGCCCCGGGGCCCGGGCGACGGGGGCGGCCACCGGCCACCTCTCGGTGCTGCTCGGCATCTTCGTCTCGCTGAAGGCCGTGGCCTACTGGCTCGACCGGTACGGCCTGGCCGTGAAGTCCAGTGACTTCAAGGCCACCGACAACTGGACCGGCCTGCGCTACGTCGACGCGAACGCCTACCTGCCGGCGAAGACGATCCTCTTCTGCATCGCCGTGATCTGCGCGGTGCTGTTCTTCGCGACGCTCTGGCGGCGCACCTGGCAGCTGCCGGTGATCGGCTTCGGGCTGATGGTGCTCTCGGCGATCCTGATCGGCGGCCTCTACCCGGCGATCGTGCAGAAGTTCCAGGTCCAGCCCAACGAGCAGGCCAAGGAAGCGGCGTTCATCCAGAAGAACATCGACGCGACCCGTGATGCCTACGACATCGACGACGCGCAGGTGGACGACTACTCCGGCAAGAGCACGACGACGGACGCGGCCAAGCTGCGCACCTCCGCGAACGAGGCCGCGAGCTACCGGGTGATGGACCCGAACGTCGTCTCCCCGGCCTTCCAGCAGCTCCAGCAGAGGAGGAACTACTACCAGTTCCCCAAGACGCTGGACGTCGACCGCTACAAGGGCGAGGACGGCAAGGAGCAGGACACCGTCATCGGGCTGCGCGAGCTCAACCTCGACGGCCTCCCCAAGCGGAACTGGATCAACGACCACTTCACGTACACCCACGGCTACGGCGCCATCGCGGCCCGGGGCACCACGACGGGCACCAACCCGGCGGGGTCACCGGACTTCACGGAGTCGGGTCTGCCGACCACCGGCGAGCTGGGGGAGTACGAGCAGCGGATCTACTACGGCGAGAAGACCGAGCAGTACTCCATCGTCGGCGGGCCCCAGAAGGAGCTCGACTACGAGGAGGACGGCGAGAAGACCACCAGCTACAAGGGTGACAGCGGGGTCAGTCTTTCCAACGCCTTCAACCGCGCCGCCTACGCGGTGTCCATGAGCGAGCCGCAGATCCTGTACTCGGGAGCCATCGGCGAGGGATCGCGGATCCTGTACAACCGGACCCCCAAGGAGCGCGTCGAGGCGGTCGCCCCCTGGCTGACCATCGACGGCGACGCCTATCCGGCGGTCGTCGGCAAGCGCATCCAGTGGGTCGTCGACGCGTACACCACGACCAACGGCTACCCGTACGCCTCGCGTACGACGCTCGGTGACACCACGGCCGACTCGCTGACCACCAATCAGCGGGCCGTCGTCGCCCAGCAGAACCAGGTCAACTACATCCGGAACTCGGTGAAGGCCACCGTCGACGCCTACACCGGCAAGGTCACGCTCTACGAGTGGGACACCGAGGACCCGGTGCTCAAGACGTGGCGGAAGGCCTTCCCGGGGACCGTGAAGTCCCGGGGAGACATCCCGCAGGACCTGAGGGACCACCTGCGGTACCCGCAGGACCTGTTCAAGGTCCAGCGGGAGCTCCTCACGCGCTACCACGTCGAGGACCCCGCGCAGTTCTACAGCGGCAGTGACGCCTGGCAGGTGCCGGACGACCCGACCAACAAGGAGCCCGGGGCCGTCCCGCCGTACTACCTGAGCATGAAGATGCCGGGTCAGGACACGCAGAAGTTCTCACTGACCACGACGTTCACACCGAGAGGACGGCCCAACCTCGGGGCGTTCATGGCGGTGGACGCGGACGCGGCCAGCAAGGACTACGGCACGATAAGACTGCTGAGGGTCACCACCACGGTGAAGGGCCCCGGTCAGGTACAGAGTGAGCTCAACGGCAACGACGACGTCGCCGAGTTCGTGAGAAACCTCAAGGGCACCGACTCGGACATCGAGTACGGCAACCTGCTCACCGTGCCGCTCGACGGGGGCTTCCTCTACATCGAACCGGTCTACACGCGCGGTGGCACGCAGAACTACCCGCTGCTGCGCAAGGTCGCCGCCTCGTACGGGTCGAAGATCGTCTTCGAGAACAGTCTCGGCGAGGCGCTCAACGCGGTCTTCGGGGTCGAGGGCTCCGACACCACGGAGCCGGAAGAGCCGCCGGGTGACACCACGGAGCCTCCGGCCACGGGGGACGCGGCGCTGAAGAAGGCCATCGCGGACGCCCAGAAGGCGTACACGGCGGGCGAGACGGCTCTCAAGGAGCAGGACTGGGAGGCCTACGGCAAGGCCCAAGCAGACCTGCAGAAGGCCCTTGAACGCGCTGCGGCGGCGCAGCCCAAGGGCGGCGGCGCCTCGGACTCCGAGGGCGCCACGAAGCCCGAGGGCGACGACCAGGGGAGTTGAGAAAGCACCACCCCGCGTCGTGGTACGGTTTGAACACAACGACGCGGGGTGGAGCAGCTCGGTAGCTCGCTGGGCTCATAACCCAGAGGTCGCAGGTTCAAATCCTGTCCCCGCTACTGAAAGGTGAAGGCCCGGATCCTTTGAGATCCGGGCCTTCGTCATGTCGTGGGCCAATTTCTCTCAAGTTGTCGGAGTGAAGTGCGGTTCGCGGGGCACGAGTTGAGCCCAACCGTGTTTCACTTGTCTCTCTGTGGGCATGTCGACAAAACGCTGAAGTGACCTCACTGGCCGCGGTATACCAGGTGTACGCGGGTTGCAGGTGGTGCGACGATGGTATTTATGGGGGACAGGGCAACTCTGTTGGAGACAGGGCGGTTTGTGCAGCGACGCGTTCGAACGACGGAAAATGTGGAAGATGCGGTATTCGCCGCTGCCGTCGCCGACGCCGCTGACCCCGCCGAGCGCGCCCGCGAGGCCACTCGCGCCGCCGTGGAGGACGCTGACACGGCGCCGTACGACGCGGAGACGACCGGCTCCTCCGGGGGCACGGACACCACGGACACCACGGATCACGCCGACGAGACCGAAGCGCGGCACCGGCGCGCCGCGGAGGCCGGGGACACCGCCTCGATGAGCGTCCTGGGCGCCCTCCTGCTGCGCCGGGGGGACCTGGACGGGGCCGAGGCCCATCTGCGTGCGGCCACCGCCGAGGGTGACCGGGCCGCTGCCAACAACCTCGGCGTGCTCCTGCACCAGAGGGGATACGCGGACGAGGCGGCGGGCTGGTGGCGGATCGCCGCCGTCGCGGGATCCGCAGCCGCCGCGCACGCCCTGGGCCGCCACCTCCGCGAGCGAGGAGACGAGCCGGGAGCCGAGTACTGGCTGCGCCAGTCCGCCGAGCAGGGACACGCGCTGGGCGCGTACGCCCTGGCCGACCTGCTGGAACACCGGGGCGACGTCGGCGCCGAGCGCTGGCTGCGGGCCGCCGCGGAACAGGGCCACCGGGAGGCCGCGTACCGCCTCGCGCGGGCGATCGAGCGCAACGCCGTCGGCGACGCGCACGACGCCTTCGGTATGGGCCGCGCCGTGGCCGACGGCCCGAGAGGGCTCGGAGCCGGTACGCCCGCGAAGCGCGACAGCCCTGTCGCGGGGCCCGACGCCGGGCGCGTGGGGGAGGCGGAGCAGTGGTACCGCCAGGCCGCCGCGCGCGGACACCGGCGTGCCGCGCTGCATCTCGGCGCCATCCTCGAACAGCGGGGCGAGCTGAAGGAGGCCGGGCGCTGGTACCTCACCGCCGCGAAGGAGGGGGAGCCGCGCGCGGCGTGCGCCCTCGGCTTCCTCCTCCGCGACGCCGGGGACGAGGAGAGCGCGGCCGTGTGGTGGCTGCGCGCTGCCCAGGACGGCGACGGCAACGCCGCCAACGCGCTGGGTGCGCTGCACGCGGCCAGGGGGGAGCAGCAGACCGCCGAGCGCTGGTACCGCGCGGCCATGGACGCGGGCGATGTGAACGGCGCGTACAACCTCGGCCTGCTCTGCGCAGCCCAGGACCGGACGGCGCAGGCCGAGCAGTGGTACCGCAGGGCCGCCTACGCCGGCCACCGGGAGGCGGCCAACGCGCTGGCCGTGCTGCTGCTGCAGGCGGGGGACGCGACCGGGGCCGAGCCCTGGTTCTCCAAAGCGGCCGAGGCGGGCAGCGTGGACGCGGCCTTCAACCTCGGCATCCTGCACGCCGGCCGGGACGAGGACCGCACGGCGCTCGGCTGGTACCAGCGGGCGGCGGCTGCCGGGCACACGGACGCCGCGCTCCAGGTCGGCATGGCGCTGCTGCGGGACGGCGAGGAGCAGGAGGCCGAGCGTCATCTGCGCTGCGCGGCGGGTGGCGGGAGCGCGGAGGCGGCCTTCCGGCTGGCCGGCCTGCTCGACCTGCGCCAGCCGGCCCCGGGACCTCCCGCACTGGGAGAGCCGATGCCGGAGAAGACCGAATGCGAGGAGTGGTACGAGCGCGCCGCCGAGCAGGGGCACCGCCGTGCCCAGGTCAGGGCCGGGATGCTGGCCGCCGCACGCGGCGACATGGCGAGCGCGGCCCGCTGGTACCGCGAGGCCGCGGAATCGGGGAGCCGTAACGGGGCCTTCAACCTCGGCCTGCTGCTCGCCCGGGAGGGCAGCGAGCGTGAGGCGGCCCTGTGGTGGAGCCGCGCCGCCAACGACGGGCACGGCCGGGCCGCCCTTCGCCTCGCGCTGCTCGCGGCCCGTCGCGGGGAGCTCGCCGAAGGGCAGCACTGGTGTGCACGCGCGGTCGAGCTGGGACCGGCGGAGGTGACCGAGCGGGCGGCGCGCCTGCTGGAGGCGCTCCACCAGGAGCTCACCGCGTGACATCGCGTCCGGCACCCCTGGGGCGTAGGTGTCCCAGAGGTTCGCGCGGGCGTCCGGCGAATGAATTTGCTCCGGTCGGTGGGGGTGCCGTAGTGTTGCACTCACAACGACGCGGGGTGGAGCAGCTCGGTAGCTCGCTGGGCTCATAACCCAGAGGTCGCAGGTTCAAATCCTGTCCCCGCTACTGAAGACAGAGGCCCGGATCCTTCCAAGGATCCGGGCCTCTGTCGTATGCCCGAGCAAAGACGGACGCGCGGGGCTGCCGGACGGTACCGGCAGCGATCCTGCCGGACGCAGATGCCGGCCTGCCCGGAACCCGGGCCGCCGACTCGGCGCCCCAGGGGGCGAAGCGGCCCCCTGGAGACGGTTTCGGGCGTCTCAGCTCGTGGCGGCACAGTTCGGGCAGATGCCCCGGTAGGTCACTTCGACCTCCGAGACGGTGAAGCCGAAACGCTCCTCGGCCGGCAGATCGGCCAGCGGATTGCCGGACGGGTGCACGTCCCGGATCGCTCCGCAGCGTCCGCACACCAGGTGGTGGTGCGGACGGTGGGCGTTGGGGTCGTAGCGCTTGGCCCGGCGGTCGGTGGTGACCTCGATGACCTCCCCGAGGGACACCATCTCGCCCAGCGTGTTGTACACGGTGGCGCGGGAGATCTCCGGGAGTCGGTCGACGGCCCTCGCGTGGACCTCGTCCGCCGTCAGATGCACATGGTCCCCTTCGAGAACCTCGGCCACGACGCGCCGCTGTGCCGTCATGCGCCAGCCGCGTCCACGGAGTCGTTCCAGGAGGTCACTCATGAGCACCAGCCTAACAGTGGGACGGCCGAGTCCCGAGTAGGTGTGACTTTAGATGGCAGCTTGACTTGGACTAAGTCCATTGTAGGATCACTAACGGTATTGGCCAGGACAGGCTGGGGCCGATGACAGCTGCGCAGGGACGGACGCTGCGCAGGACATGACGCAGGAGGCGCGCGTGACTCAGGGACCGCTCACCACGGAGGCCGGCGCTCCGGTAGCCGACAATCAGAACAGCGAGACCGCTGGCCCGGGTGGACCGGTTCTCGTTCAGGACCAGGCGCTTCTGGAGAAGCTCGCCCACTTCAACCGCGAGCGCATCCCGGAGCGCGTCGTGCACGCCCGCGGCGCCGGTGCGTACGGCACCTTCACGCTGACCCGGGACGTCTCGCAGTGGACCCGCGCGAAGTTCCTCTCGGAGGTCGGCAAGCAGACCGAGACCTTCCTGCGCTTCTCCACCGTCGCGGGCAACCTCGGTTCCGCCGACGCGGTGCGTGACCCCCGTGGGTGGGCGCTGAAGTTCTACACCGAGGAGGGCAACTACGACCTCGTCGGCAACAACACCCCGGTGTTCTTCATCCGGGACGCGATCAAGTTCCCCGACTTCATCCACACCCAGAAGCGGGACCCGTACACCGGCTCGCAGGAGGCGGACAACGTCTGGGACTTCTGGGGTCTCTCCCCCGAGTCGACGCACCAGGTGACCTGGCTCTTCGGTGACCGTGGCATCCCGGCCTCGTACCGTCACATGGACGGCTTCGGCTCGCACACGTTCCAGTGGAACAACGAGGCCGGCGAGGTCTTCTGGGTCAAGTACCACTTCAAGACCGACCAGGGCATCAAGAACCTCACCACCGAGGAGGCCGTCCGCCTCTCCGGTGTCGACCCGGACAGCCACCAGCGTGACCTGCGCGAGGCCATCGAGCGTGGCGACTTCCCGTCCTGGACGGTCCAGGTCCAGATCATGCCCGCGGCGGAGGCGGCCACGTACCGCTTCAACCCGTTCGACCTGACCAAGGTGTGGCCGCACGCGGACTACCCGCCGATCGAGATCGGCAAGCTGGAGCTCAACCGCAATCCGGAGAACGTCTTCGCCGAGGTCGAGCAGTCGATCTTCAGCCCGGCGCACTTCGTTCCCGGCATCGGGCCGTCCCCGGACAAGATGCTCCAGGGCCGTCTCTTCGCGTACGGCGACGCCCACCGCTACCGTGTCGGCATCAACGCCGACCACCTGCCGGTGAACCGCCCGCACGCCACGGAGGCGCGCACCAACAGCCGTGACGGCTACCTCTACGACGGCCGCCACAAGGGCACGAAGAACTACGAGCCGAACAGCTTCGGCGGCCCGGTCCAGACCGACCGGCCCCTGTGGGAGCCGATCCCGGTCACGGGAGGTACGGGCAACCACGAGACGCCGCTGCACGCCGAGGACGACGACTTCGTGCAGGCCGGCAACCTCTACCGGCTGCTCTCCGAGGACGAGAAGGACCGGCTGATCGACAACCTCGCCGGGTTCATCTCCAAGGTCTCGCGCGACGACATCGCCGAGCGCGCGATCAACAACTTCCGTCAGGCCGACGGAGACTTCGGCAAGCGGCTGGAAGCCGCGGTCCAGGCCCTTCGCGGCTGATACGGGCGCTTGCCGTCGGCTTCGGGCCGGACCCCCCTGGCTCAGGGGGGTCCGGCCCGTCGTCGTGTCCGGACCCGCGAGGGCCCGGGCGGGAGGGTGGCGCCGCCCGGCCGCCGCTCAGAGCACCATGCCGGCGTGCCGCCGCCTGGCGGGCGCCCAGCACCGGATGATGTCGCGCACCGAGACGATGCCGACCGGCCCTTCGCCGTCCAGCACGATCAGATGCCGGAAACCGCCGTGGGTCATGGCCTCCGCGGCTTCCTCCAGCGTCCAGGCGGGAGAGGCGAAGACGACGTCGGTGGTGGTGTGGGTGGCGGCCGTCTCGGCGTCGGGGTCCAGCCCCGCGCCGACCGCGTCGAGGATGTCGCGCTCGGTGATGATCCCGAGCCCGCAGGTGTCCGGGTCGTGGACGACGGCTGCTCCGATGCGCCGGGCCGACATCAGCCGGGCGGCCTGCCGGAGCGTATGGGCGGGGCCGATGGTGAGGGCCAGCGTGCTCATGGCGTCGCGGACGAGCATGAAGGGAGCCACCTCCTTCGAGGAGTGACCTGCGAAGCCGCCCTCGTGAGGCGTTTCACAAGTTCACAAGTGGGGGGACTCTCAGAGTGGCACTCCGGAGGGAGCTCGACAAGGACCCCGGCGCTCCCGGGGCCCTTCGCCGGGTGGCGTCCTAGTAGCGCTGGTTGAGATAGCCCAGCAGTTCGTCGTGCAGCAGCCCGTTGGAGGCCGCCGCGTTGCCGCCGCCCGGACCGGAGACCCCGTCCAGACCGGTGAACCGCCCGCCCGCCTCCTGGACGATGATCGCGTTCGCCGCCATGTCCCACAGGGACAGCTCGGGTTCCGCGCAGATGTCCACCGAACCCTCGGCGACCATCATGTACGGCCAGAAGTCCCCGTATCCGCGGGTGCGCCAGCAGGCCCGCGTCAGATCCATGAAGCCGTCGAGCCGGCCCTGCTCCTCCCAGCCGGTCAGTGAGGAGTACGCGAACGAGGAGTCCGCGATGCGCTCGACCTTCGACACGCTCAGCCGGGTCGCGGACGTCAGGCTGCGGCCGGTGAAGGCCCCCGCGCCCTTGGCGGCCCACCAGCGGCGGTTGAGCGCGGGGGCCGAGACGACCCCGACCACCGGCTGGAAGCCGTCCTCGCCCGCCTCCATCAAGGAGATCAGCGTGGCCCAGACGGGGACACCCCGTACGTAGTTCTTCGTGCCGTCGATCGGGTCGACGACCCAGCGCCGCGGCCCCGTGCCCTCGACGCCGTACTCCTCGCCCAGGATGGCGTCACGCGGGCGCGCGCGGTGGAGATGCCCACGGATCAGCTCCTCGGCGTGTTTGTCGGCCTCACTCACCGGGGTCATGTCCGGCTTGGTCTCGACCTTGAGGTCCAGAGCCTTGAACCGGTCCATCGTCGCCGCGTCGGCGGCGTCCGCCAGGACATGGGCCAGGCGCAGATCATCGTGGTAATCGGGCATGCCGTCACAGTATCCACAGCCACCCGGGCGGGCTACACGACCCCGTGGGCGCCGGCGGCGGTGCCCCGCCCCGTGCGCGCGGACCCTTGACAGCCCTGCCGGGCGCGTCAACTCTGAAGCGCAGACCCCTGGCGTGGGAGGCGACGATGCCTACGGCGCGAGAAGCACTGCTGGACGCCGCGGAATCGGCGCTCTCCACCCTGCCGTGGACGGCCGTGCGCATGGTCGACGTGGCGGCCGGGGCGGGGGTCTCCCGGCAGACCCTCTACAACGAGTTCGGAAGCAAGGACGGCCTGGCGCGCGCGCTGATCCGTCGCGCGGCCGAGGGCTATCTGTCCGGTGTCGAACAGGCGCTCCGTGAGGCCCGGGCCCAGGGGGACGAACCGGCGGAGGTGGCCCGCTGGACGGTCCGGGCGGCGCGGGCGAACGTGCTGGTCAAGGCGCTGCTCACCGGCGTCTGGGGGGAGCGGTTACCCAGGCCGGGCGCCGCGTACGCGGGGCGCCGCGCGGGACCGGCCGCCCCGGCGCCGCCCACCCCCACGCCCGCCGAACTGCTCACGCTCGTACGGGACAGAGCCGTGGCCGCGATGGAGCGCGGGCCCCGGCGGCTGGACCACGCGGAACTGGAGCTGGCCTGCGAGACCGCGCTGCGGCTCGCGCTCTCCTACACCCTGGTGCCGGCGGTC
Organism: Streptomyces argenteolus; assembly: GCF_042902585.1. Lineage (GTDB taxonomy): Bacteria > Actinomycetota > Actinomycetes > Streptomycetales > Streptomycetaceae > Streptomyces > Streptomyces argenteolus. The sequence goes on along the minus strand of NZ_JBIBEG010000001.1, from coordinate 570,341 downwards.
CGCCGGGGGACAGGGGCCGCTCAGTGCGAGGAGCCGGAGAGCTGGAGGCCGATCACGCCGACGATCACCAGCGAGATCGACACCAGCTTCAGCGTGGAGACCACGTCGTCGAGGAAGACCATGCCGTAGATCGCCGTGCCCGCCGCGCCGATGCCCGTCCACACCGCGTAGGCGGGGCCCACGTCGAGCTTCTTGAGGGACAGCGTCAGCAGACCGAAGCTTCCGAGCGCGAACACGCAGAAGGCGATGGTCGGCCAGAGGCGGGTGAACCCGTGGGAGAGCTTCAGGCACACGGCGAAGCCGGTCTCCAGCAGTCCGGCGACCACGACAAGCAACCACGCCATCGTCAGGTGCCTTCCACGTAGGTGACGTTCGTCCCGCTCGACGCGATTATGCCCTTACCGGGCCGGAGAGCTCGCAAACGTGCGCGAGTCGGGCAGTCGCCGTAGGGCGCCGACCGGCCGCGCACTCCCGGGGGACGGCGCCGGATCCCCCAGGGCAGCCTCAGTCACCCTCGCGGCGTTCCCGGGTCGACAGGAGCCGACGGAGGGAGTCGAGCCGCGCCGGGTCGGCGTGTCCCTCCGCGACCCAGGCGTCCAGGGCGCACTCCGGCTCCTGGCCGTCGTGCGTGCAGCCGCGCGGGCAGTTCTCGGTGCCCGGCTGGAGATCGGGGAAGGCGTTGATCACCCGGGAGGGGTCGACGTGGTGCAGCCCGAACGAGCGCACGCCCGGGGTGTCGACCACCCAGCCACGGCCGTCCGGCAGCGGCAGCGCGAGGGCCGAGGTCGTGGTGTGCCTGCCGCGTCCCGTGACGGCGTTGACCACCCCGGTGGTCCGCCTGCGGTCCTTGGGTACCAGGGCGTTGACCAGGGTCGTCTTGCCGACCCCGGAGTGCCCGACGAACGCCGTCACCCGGTCGTTCAGCAACTCGCGCACCCGGTCGGCTGCGCCGCCGTTCTCCAGCTCCTCGCGGCTGGTGACGATGTACGGCACGCCGAGCGGGGTGTAGGCCTCCAGTAGCTTGTCCGCCGAGGCCAGGTCCGACTTGGTCAGCACCAGGAGCGGGGTGAGCCCACCGTCGTACGCCGCCACCAGGCAGCGGTCGATCATGCGCGGGCGGGGCTCCGGGTCGGCGAGCGCGGTGACGATGGCCAGCTGGTCGGCGTTGGCGACGACCACCCGCTCGAACGGATCGTCGTCGTCCGCCGTGCGCCGCAGCACCGACGTGCGTGCGCCGATCCGCACGATGCGCGCCAGGGTGTCCTTGGCGCCGGAGAGGTCACCCACGAGGGAGACCCGGTCGCCGACCACCGCGGCCTTGCGGCCCAGCTCGCGGGCCTTCATGGCCGTCACGGTGCGGTCCTCGACCAGACAGGTCAGCCTGCCCCGGTCCACGGTGAGCACCATGCCGTCCTGGGCGTCCTCGTGCTTGGGGCGGGTGTGCGTACGCGGCCGGTTGCCCTTGGGGTTGGGGCGGACGCGGATGTCGTCCTCGTCAGGGTTCTTCCCGTAGCGGCGCATGCCCTCAGCCCTCGCGCCGGCCCGCGGAGACGCCCAGCGCCCCTGGCGAGACGCCCACGGCGCCGGAGGGTTCCCCGAGCATGCCGGTCCACATCTCCGGGAAGTCCGGGAGGGTCTTGGCCGTCGTGCCGACGTTCTCGATCTCCACCCCCGCCACGGCGAGGCCGATGATCGCGCCCGCCGTCGCCATGCGGTGGTCGTCGTACGTGTGGAAGACGCCGCCGTGCAGCGGGCGGGGGCTGATCCGGAGGCCGTCGGCGGTCTCCGTGACGTCGCCGCCGAGGCCGTTGATCTCCTTGGTCAGCGCCGCGAGCCGGTCCGTCTCGTGCAGCCGCAGATGGGCGACGCCGCTCAGCGTGGAGGGGGAGTCCGCGAGGGCGGCGAGGGCCGCGATACCGGGCGTCAGTTCACCGACCTCGCCCAGGTCGACGTCGATGCCCCGGATGCGGCCGGAGCCCGTGAAGGTGAGTCCCCGCTCGGTCAGCTCGTACGTGCCACCCATTTCGGTGAAGATCTCCCGGAGCATGTCACCCGGCTGGGTGGTCCTCAGCGGCCAGTCGGGGACGGTGACCCGGCCGCCGGTCACCAGCGCGGCGGCCAGGAAGGGCTGGGCGTTCGAGAGATCCGGCTCCACGGTCAGATCGCGGCCGAGGAGGGCGGAGGGGGAGACCCGCCAGACGTTCGGCTCGCCGCCCGTCTCCGGCTCGTCGACCTGGGCCCCGACCGAGCGCAGCATGTCCACCGTCATACGGATGTGCGGCATGGAGGGCAGCGACGAGCCGGTGTGGCGTACCTCCACCCCCTGATTGAACCGGGGGGCGGACAGCAGCAGAGCGGAGACGAACTGGGAGGACGAGGAGGCGTCGACGGCCACCGGCCCGCCGTCCAGCGCGCCGGCGCCGTGCACGGTCAGCGGCAGCGCCCCGCGGCCGTCGTCGTCGATCCGGGCTCCCAGCGACTTCAGCGCGTCGATCACGCCGTGCAGGGGCCGCTCGTAGGAACGGGGGTCGCCGTCGAAGTGGACGGGGCCGTCGGCGAGGCAGGCCACCGGCGGCAGGAAGCGCATGACCGTGCCCGCGTTGCCTACGTCCACCTTGGCCGGACCGTGCAGACCGGCCGGGATCACCCGCCAGGCCTCACCCGAGCCGTCGGGGCCCACGCCCTCCTCGATGCCGACGCCCATCGCGCGCAGGGCCTGGGCCATCAGCAGGGTGTCGCGGGAGCGCAGCGGGCGGCGCAGCCACCCCGGCTCGGAGGAGAGCGACGCGAGGACGAGGGCGCGGTTGGTGACCGACTTCGATCCGGGCACGGTGACGGTCGCGTCGACGGCTCCGGTCGCACGGGGGGCGGGCCAGAGGGCGGGGTGCACGGGGCTCTCGGTCATGCCCCTCACTTTAGTGGCTCGCCGCAATCCCAGATCCTGATCAAATGGGAGGAAACCGGGGTGTAACCCAAGGGTGGTACAGGGCATCCTCCCAGCCACCCCCGCTCGCGCGCCCTCACAGCCCGAGCAGCCAGCGTCCGCCGCCGATGAGCGAGCAGAGCGACACCGCGTGGAAGAGGAACAGCCACATCGCGGCCGGCGCGTGCGTCAGGCGGGCCAGCTGGTCGGCGTCGGAGTCGGGCGCACCGCCGTACCTGCGCTTGGACTGGAGCTCGAACGCCGGGCGCACGCCGCCCAGCAGCAGGAACCAGACCACCGTGTACGCGAACGCGGACTGCACGTCGGCCGAGGTGAGCCACGACACCAGGAGGAAGGTGGTCCCCGTGAGGATGACCGTCAGCGCCCCGTACAGGTTGCGGATCATCACGAGCATCACCGCCAGCAGCGCCGTCGCCAGCCAGAGGAGCAGGGTGATCCGGCCGTTGGTCAGCAGCCAGGCACCGCCCAGGCCGAGCAGCGGGGGCGCGGTGTAGCCGGCCGCGGCGGTGAGGATCATGCCGATACCGGTGGGTTTGCCACGGCTGACGGTGAGGCCGCTGGTGTCCGAGTGCAGCCTGATGCCCGAGAGCTGCCGCCCGGTGAGCAGGGCGACGAGGCCGTGACCGCCCTCGTGCGCGATGGTGATCGCGTTGCGCGAGAGGCGCCATATGAGGTTCGGGACGACGACGGCGAGCGCCGCCGTGGCGGTGACGACCACGAGCCACTGCTCAGGAGCGGGCTGGGTGCCGAAGACGCGATCCCAGAGATCGCCCAGTTCGGTGCTGTCCATGGTGAGGGCGGCTCCTCGATGTGGTGGAGGGATCGGCGTCCACTCGGACGGCGGGTCGTGGCAGTCTGGCACTTATGTGCGGACGGTATGCGGCCAGCCGGCGGCCAGAGGATCTGACCGGACTCTTCGGCGTGGAGAGGTGGGAACCCACCGAGACCCTGGAGCCCGACTGGAACGTGGCGCCGACCAAGGAGGTCTACGCGGTTCTGGACCGTCCTGTGAAGGACGCAGAGGACGGGCGTCCGGTTCGCCAGCTGCGCGTCCTGAAGTGGGGACTCGTGCCGTCCTGGTCGAAGTCGCCGGAAGGCGGCGCCCGCATGATCAACGCCCGTGCGGAGACCGTCCACGAGAAGCCGTCCTTCCGCCGCCCCTTCGTCTCCCGGCGCTGCATCCTGCCCGCCGACGGTTACTACGAGTGGGTCACCGGCGCCGACGAGCGGCAGCTCGAGGAGAAGGGGAGGAGGAAGCGGCCCCGCAAGCAGCCGTACTTCGTGACCCCCGCCGACGGCTCCGTCTTCGCCATGGCGGGGCTGTACGACTTCTGGCGGGACCGGACGCTCCCCGACGACCACCCGCAGGCCTGGTGGGTCACCTGCTCCGTGATCACCACCGAGGCGGAGACGTCACCGCTGGCCGTGGGTCCGGCGGAGGGGCCGTCCTCACTCTCCGAGATCCACCCCCGGATGCCGCTGATGCTCACGCCGGACCGGTGGGACGCCTGGCTCGATCCCTCGCGTACGGACCTGGAGGAGCTGAAGGGCCTGCTGGAGCCGCCGCCCGGAGGGCTGATGCGGGCCTACCCCGTGGCCACCGCCGTCAGCAACGTCCGCAACAACGGCCCCGAGCTGCTGGAGGAGCTGGCCGCGCCTGAGGTGGGCACGCTCTTCTGACCGGCAGGATGGTGCCGTGAGCCGTACATCAGGGACAGCGCAGCGGACCGAGACCGTCATGACGGACGCCGGGGAGGCCAGGATCACCTGGATCCCCGCGAAGGGAGCCCGTCTGGTGCTCGCCGTCAGCCATGGGGCGGGGGGCGGCATCGAGGCGCGGGACCTCCAGGCGCTGGCCGCCGCGCTGCCGGGGCACGGGGTGACGGTCGCGCTGGTCGAGCAGCCGTGGCGGGTGGCCGGGAAGAAGCTGGCCCCGGCGCCGCGGACCCTGGACACCGGCTGGCGTGGTCTCTGGCCGGCGCTGGCGGCCCCGGGCCTTCCCGTGGTCGCGGGCGGCCGTAGTGCGGGGGCGCGGGTGGCCTGCCGAACGGGGGCGGAGCTCGGCGCCCGTGCGGTGCTGGCCCTGAGCTTCCCGCTGCACCCGCCGGGCAGGCCGGAGAAGTCCAGGGCGGAGGAACTGCTCGGGACGGGCCTGCCCACCCTCGTCGTCCAGGGAGGCCGCGACCCGTTCGGGCGGCCGGAGGAATTCCCCCCGGGGCAGCACGGACTCGTCGAGGTGCCGCACGCCGATCACGGGTTCGCCGTACCGAAGAAGGCGCCGCTGACCGAGGATCAGGCGATGGAGCTGCTGACCGGGGCGGTGGCGGCATGGCTGGAAGGGCTTGCCTGAGCCGGCCGTGAGGGCGGCAGGGCGGACGGGCTCCGGCGTCCCCGGGGCCTTCCGTGGTCGCCGTACGGACGGACGGACTCGCCTGCGGCGGGCGGCCGGGCCGCGTACGGGAACGTAGTTCTCCTCACATCCACGGCCCCTCCCGCACCCCGGGAATGCTGCACGCGGGGCGGCTGTTGTGGCTGGTGTCGGTACAACAACGCCGTATGTCGAGAGGGAGTCCGTCGCATGGGTTCGACCATCTGCCCGAGCCGCTCGAACGCCGCAGAGCTGGAGTGGACGGTGCTTCGTGCGGACAGGGTCACCCCGGCGCGGGCCGAGGGTGGAGCCGGTCGTCAGCCCGCGCGGAAGCAAGGTCGACTATTCTCCGATGCGAGCGGGTCCGGCCTCGGTTCCGCCACATCGTTGGAGGAGGTGGGTCCGGTCACTGGGACCGACACAGGGACCGACGACGGCCGTGCGCAGGAGACGACTGCCGAACGCAACGCGCGCTTCGAGCGGGACGCTCTCGGATATCTCGACCAGATGTACTCGGCCGCGCTGCGCATGACGCGCAACCCCGCCGACGCGGAGGATCTCGTCCAGGAGACGTACGCGAAGGCGTACGGCTCCTTCCACCAGTTCCGTGAGGGCACGAACCTCAAGGCGTGGATGTACCGCATCCTCACCAACACCTTCATCAACTCGTACCGCAAGAAGCAGCGCGAGCCCCAGCGGAGTGCCGCCGAGGAGATCGAGGACTGGCAGCTGGCGCGCGCCGAGTCGCACATGTCGACCGGTCTGCGCTCGGCCGAGTCCCAGGCACTCGACCACCTGCCGGACTCCGACGTGAAGTCCGCACTGCAGTCGATCCCCGAAGAGTTCCGCATCGCCGTGTATCTCGCCGACGTAGAGGGCTTTGCCTACAAGGAGATCGCGGACATCATGGGGACACCCATCGGTACGGTGATGTCCCGGCTGCACCGGGGACGCCGTCAGCTGCGCGGCATGCTGGAGGACTACGCGCGTGAGCGCGGACTCGTCCCGGCCGGAGCCGGTGAGTCGGACGACACGAAAGGCTCGGCCTCATGAGCTGCGGAGAGCCGCACGAGACGGATTGCTCAGAGGTTCTCGATCATCTCTACGAGTTTCTCGACCATGAGATGCCCGAGGGCGACTGCACCAAGTTCGAGGTGCACTTCGAGGAGTGCTCCCCGTGCCTGGAGAAGTACGGCCTCGAGCAGGCCGTGAAGAAGCTGGTCAAGCGCTGCTGCGGGCAGGACGACGTCCCCGCCGACCTGCGCTCGAAGGTGATGGGACGGATCGACCTGATCCGTTCCGGTCAGGCCGTGCCCGGGCAGGACGTGTCCCTGGGCGGGGCCGACCGGCCGGCGGCAGCGGCCGAATGACGTCACCCTCGGCCGGCTGACCGCCGTAGGGCCCGCCGGACCGAGGTCCGGCGGCGCACCCCGGCGTGCGCTGCTCTCGCACGGCACCGGCCGACGGCACCCCAAGAGGCGTGCCATGTCACCCGAATGTGGTAATCCACTCCGTTCGGAACCTCGCCGCCCCCCAACTCGCTAGCCTGGCGCCTCCATTGACGGAGCCGGGGGGCGGGGCGGTACGGGTGAGAGGCACACCGGAGGCGGCGCGCGTCTACATCCTGTGCGTCGCCGTCTGCGCCGCACTCAGCGCTCTCCCCGCCGCGGTCCCGGGGGCCGACACGCCGTGGGGCACGCTCGGCCTCCTGGCCGCGCTCTGCGTGGCCTGCGACCTTCCGGGCCGCCACCGCCTCCTCGGCGGTTCCGTGCCGATCGGTGCCGGATCGTTCTTCCCCCTGCTGCTCGCGGCGGCCTTCCTGCTCCCGCCGTCCGAGGCCGCCCTCGTCGCCGTGCCCGGGGCGCTGGCGGGCCGGGTGGAGCAACCCCCCGTGGCGGCGCGCCGGATCTGGCGGGCCGCGCAGCTCGCCCTGACCGTGGCGGCGGCCTCCTGGGCCTACGGACTCCTGGGCGGACCCGCCGCGCTCGGTGGAGCGGGCGGCGCCGTGCCGAACCTCCCGTACGCCCTCGTGCCCGCCTGCGCGGCGGCGCTCGTCTTCAGCCTCGTGTGGGCCGCTCTGGAGGGTGGCATCCTCGCCACGGCCGAGCGGGTGGCCGTCCGGCACGCCTGGCGGGGGCCGGCGGCCGGCGCCGTCGGGCCGCACCTGGTGCACGCGCTCGCAGGGCTGATGATGGCCGTCCTCTGGCGCAGCACCTACGGCCCGGTGTCGGCGCTGGTCGTCCTGCTGCCGATGTACATCTCCTGCTGGGTCTTCGCCCAGTACCACCGCCGGCACGCCGCTCATCGCGCCACCATCCGGGCACTCGTCCAGGCCGTCGACATCAAGGACGGGTACACCCGGGGCCACAGCGAGCGGGTGGGGCGGGCCTCCGAACTGATCGCCCGTGAACTGGGCATGGAGGAAAGCCGGATGGAAGCGCTCCGCTTCGCCGGGATCCTGCACGACGTCGGCAAGCTCGGTGTGCCGACCCGCGTCCTGCGCAAGGACGGGCCGCTGACCCCGGAGGAACGGCGGGTGATCGAACTGCATCCGGAGTACGGGCACGAGATCGTCCGGGGCATCGGTTTCCTCGACGAGGCGCGCGCCGCGATCCTGCACCACCACGAGCGGCTGGACGGCAGCGGCTACCCGTACGGCCTCGCGGGCGAGCAGATCCCCGAGTTCGCCCGGGTCGTCGCCGTCGCGGACGCCTTCGACGCCATGACCTCGACCCGCTCCTACCGGCGGGGACGGCCGGTGCCGGCGGCCGTGGAGGAGCTCGAACGCTGTGCCGGAAGCCAGTTCGACCCCAGGATGGTCCGGGCCCTGGCACGCGCCGTCGACCGCCACGGCTGGTCCGCCGCGGCCAACACGGTCACCTCCGAGGAGGCGCCGGCCGGTCTGCCGCAGCAGAAGCGGACCGCGCAGGGCACCCAGGACACGGGAACCGCCGGCCGGCCGGGGCAGCCCCGGTGACGCCCCGGGGTCCCGCGCCCGCCGCCCTCGTGGTCCGCGCCACCGCGCTCCTCCTCGCAGTCGCCGCGCTCGGGCACACCCTGTGGAACGGCGTCGCCGAGCCCGGCCACGCCCTCGCCTTCGGTCTGCTGATCACCGTCGGCGAACTGGCCCGATGGGGAGCCCAGCCCGGTGAGCGTGAACCGGCGCCCCTGGGGGCGGCGGGCGCACTCGCGTACGCGCTGCTCGGGCGCAGCGGCGGTGAGCCCACCGCGCAGGGCGTCCCGCAGGTAATCACCGTCGTCGTCGCGGCGCAGCTGCTCGCCTCGGTGCCCCATGTGGCACGCGGCAGCGGGCCGGCCCCGGACCAGCTGGCCCGCCGTGTCCTGACCGTCGGCTTCGCGGCGGTCTGCTGCCGGCCGCTCCAGCAGTCCGGCCTCTCGGAGCGCTGGCTCGGCCAGGGGCCGTACGTGGCGCTCTTCCTGCTCCTGCTGCTGCTCCTCACCGCCCTGTGCGACGCCGTCCTCGCCGCCCTGACGGCGGGCACGGGCCGACGCTTCGGCCCGCAGCTGCGCGACGAGCTCCACGCCCTCAGCGGCATCGGCTCCGCCGTCTGCGCGACCGGCGTGGTGATGGCCCTCGGGGTGGCGGTGGCGGGGCTGTGGGCGCTGCCCGTCCTGTGCGTACCGCTGCTGCTCACCCAGGTGTCGTTCCGCCGGTACGCCGCCGTCCGCACGACCTACCGGCAGACCATCGCCTCGCTGGCCCGGTCCACGGAGATCGCGGGCTACACCCCGCACGGGCACGCCCGCAGGGTGGCCGACCTCTCCACGGCCGTGGGCCGGGAGCTGGGACTGGCCGGACCCGAGCTGACGGTGCTGGAGTACGCGGCACTGATGCACGACATCGGGCAGCTCTCGCTCGTCGATCCGGTGGCGGACGGGGCGACCGCCGTCCTCCCCGCCGCCGAGCAGCGCAGGATCGCACTGCTCGGGGGAGAGGTGGTCCGCCAGACCGGGGTGGACCCCGCGGTCGCCGCCGTGGTGGAACAGCAGGCGGATCCGTACCGGGAACAGCAGACTGCCGCCAGGATCGTCCGTACGGTCAATGCGTACGACGACCTGTGCGGGGAAGGCGTCAAGGGCCCCCTGGGGGCCCTGGAGCAGCTCAGGCTCGGCACCGGGCGCGACTACCAGCCGCAGGTCGTCGAAGCCTTGGCCAGAGTCCTGGCGCGGGGTGGTCTGGCCCCGGTGCGGGCTGGGTAACCCATGGGTAATGAGCGAGCGTCCGGCCCGGCATGGTTGGATGCGAAGGAGAGCGGAAAACGAGGGTGTCCAGTCGGGACAGGCGGGAATCGTGAGGATCTTCGGGAAGGTACGGCATCGGCCGTCCGCCTCTTGGCGGCAGGCCACGGACCGCGCGTTCACGCTGATCGGCGACGGCCGGTACGAGGACGCGGGGGCGCTGCTGACGCGCGCGGCGGACCTGGAGCCCTGGCTCTCCGAGTCCTGGTTCAATCTCGCGCTGCTGCACAAGTTCAGGCACGACTGGGAGCAGGCGCGGGCCGCCGGTCTGCGGGCCGTCGCGCTGCTCGACCGGGAGTCCGGGGCTCCGGACTGGTGGAACGTCGGGATCGCCGCCACGGCGCTCCAGGACTGGCCACTGGCCCGCAGGGCCTGGCAGGCCTACGGGCTGAAGGTGCCGGGCAGCGGCCAGCACAACGCGGCGTCCAACAGCGAGCCCACGGGCATGGAGCTGGGCAGCGCGGCCGTGCGGCTCTCGCCCGAGGGTGAGGCCGAGGTCGTCTGGGGCCGCAGGCTCGATCCGGCGCGCATGGAGGTGCTGTCGATCCCGCTGCCGTCCTCGGGGCGGCGCTGGGGCGAGGTCGTCCTGCACGACGGTGTGCCGAACGGCGAGCGGGTCACGGCGGCCGGTCCGTCCTACCCGGTCTTCGACGAGATCGAGCTGTGGGCGCCCTCTCCGGTCCCCACCTGGGTGGTGCTGCTGGAAGCGGCCACCGAGGCCGACCGGGACGCGCTGGAGCAGCTGGCCTCGGACGCCGGGTTCGCGGCGGAGGACTGGTCCTCCTCCGTACGGCTGCTCTGCCGGGCCTGTTCGGAGAGCCGGATGGAGAGCGACGAGGGCGACGGCGAGCACCTGGACCCGCACGACCACAGCGAGCCGGGCCACCCCGGCCCCCTCGGGCACCGCACTGCGGGCGACCTCTGGGTGCCGGAGCGTGAGTGCGGGATAGCGGCCCCCGCCGCGCTGGTGCGCGGGCTGCTGGACGGCTGGGTGGCGGACAGTCCGGACAGCCGCGAGTGGCGGGATCTGGAAGAAGTCTGCTGAGCGGTGCCCGTAGGCTGTACGGGCACCGATTCCGGTGCGGGTACTCACGGGTTCAGGTTTGCAGGAAGGCGTACGGCGGACATGTCGCAGCAGGAGACGGACCAGCAGGCCGGTGTGGACGACGAGGGATTCGTCGTGGACACCGAGGACTGCGAGGCGCGTGAGGCGGCGCACCGCGAGCGCGGGACCTCACGCCCGATCACGGTGGTCGGCAACCCGGTGCTGCACAAGGAGTGCAGTGACGTCACGGAGTTCGGTGACGAGCTGGCACAGCTGATCGACGACATGTTCGCCAGCCAGCGCACGGCTGAGGGCGTGGGCCTGGCCGCGAACCAGATCGGTGTGGACCTCAAGGTCTTCGTCTACGACTGCCCGGACGACGACGGGGTGCGGCACGTGGGTGCGATCTGCAACCCGGTGCTGGAGGACCTGGCCCCGGAGCAGCGCAACCTCGACGACTCCAACGAGGGCTGCCTCTCCGTGCCGACGGCCTACGCCTCTCTCGCCCGCCCCGACTACGCGGTCGTGCGCGGCCAGGACGCCAAGGGGAACCCGGTGAAGGTGCGGGGCAGCGGTTACTTCGCGCGCTGCCTCCAGCACGAGACGGACCACCTGTACGGCTACCTGTACATCGACCGGCTCTCGAAGCGGGACCGCAAGGACGCGCTGAAGCAGATGGCCGAGGGAACGCCGCGCTACGAGGTCGTCCCGAACGACTGATCCCGCGACTCCCGGGATGGGCCCCGCCGTCCGGCGGGGCCCATCCCGCTGTCCGCGCCCGCTCCGGCGGCGCGGCGCGCCCGCGCGCGGCGGTGTTGGCCAACCAGCCTTCTCCGGTGCGTAGTTGACGCGCGTCGACCTGTCCGCCAGGCTCACCCCTACACCGCAGGGCACGACTCTTCGCGCAGGGAGACCCCCCATGCTCAGACGTACCGCACATCTGCTGCTCGGCCTTGTCATGACCATGGCTTTCGCCGTCGGCGGGGCCCTCGTCACCGCCGGCTCCGCACAGGCGGACGGCTGTTACACCTGGACCCGCACGCTGTCGCCCGGAGCCACGGGCAACGACGTCACCCAGCTCCAGATCCGGGTGGCCGGCTACCCGGGCTACAACTCCGTGCTCGCCATCGACGGCTCGTACGGCCCCGCCACCACGGCGGCGGTCAAGCGCTTCCAGTCCGCGTACGGGCTCGCCGCCGACGGCATCGCCGGCCCGGCCACGCAGTCGAAGCTCTACGCGCTCCAGGACGACGACTGCACCCCCATCCACTTCACCTACCCGGAGCTCAACACCTGCAACAGCACCTGGGCGGGTGGAGCGGTCGCCGCGGGCACGGCCAAGGCCAACGCCCTCAGCAGCATGTGGAAGCTGGAGGCCCTGCGGCACGCGCTCGGCGACCAGCCCCTCCGCGTCACCAGCGGCTTCCGGTCCACCTCCTGCAACGCGGCGGTCGGCGGAGCCACCAACAGCCGCCATCTGTACGGTGACGCCGTCGACCTCGGCGCGGGAGCCCACTCGCTCTGCACCATCGCGCTCCAGGCCCGCTACCACGGCTTCAACGGGATCCTCGGCCCGGGCTACCCCGGCCACGGCGACCACATCCACGTGAACCAGGGGCCGAGCCACTTCTGGTCGGCCTCCAGCTGCGGCATCTGACGGCCCGGGGGCCGTCCGGTCAGGCCACCTCCACCAGGCCGGCCGGCCCCCGGAACGTGCGGCGGTACGCGTTCGGCGTGGTGCCGAGCGCGCGTACGAACTGATGGCGCAGCGCCGCCGCGGTGCCGAACCCCGTCCGGCCCGCGATCGTGTCCATCGTCTCGTCCGACGTCTCCAGGAGGTGCTGCGCCAGCAGCACCCGCTGACGGAGCAGCCAGCGGTACGGCGTGGTGCCGGTCTCCTGCTGGAAGCGGCGGGCGAAGGTCCGGGGCGACATGTGGGTCTGGGCGGCCAGCTGCTCGACGGTCAGCTCCTCGTGGAGATGGCGTTCCATCCAGGCGAGCGTCTCACCGACCGTGTCGCACGGGGTGGGCGGCAACGGGCGCTTGATGTATTGCGCCTGACCGCCGTCCCGGTGCGGGGGCACCACCATGCGGCGCGCGAGGGTGTTCGCGACGGTCGGGCCGTACGCCTGGCGGACCAGGTGCAGGGCGGCGTCGATGCCCGCGGCAGTCCCCGCGGACGTGATGACCGGGCCCTCGTCGACGTAGAGCACGTCCGGCTCCACCCGCGCCTCGGGGAAGCGCCGGGCCAGCTCGTCGGCGTGGCGCCAGTGCGTGGTGCAGCGGCGGCCGTCCAGCAGCCCGGCCGCGCCCAGGACGAAGGCGCCGGAGCAGACGCTCAGGACCCGCGCTCCGCGCTCCACGGCCCGGCGCAGCGCGTCCAGGGCCTCCGGCGGGTAGGTGCGCTCCGCGAAGCGGCCTCCCGACGGGACGGCGATGAGCTCGGCCTCCTCCAGCCGGTCCAGCTCGCAGAGCGCGCTGATGGAGAACCCGGCGTGGGTCCGCAGGGTCGGGCCCTCGGCGGAGACGACGGCGAAGTCGTGCACCGGGAGCCCCTCCTCGGAACGGTCGAGTCCGAACACCTCGCACAGGACGCCGAGTTCGAAGGGGTGGACGTCGTCGAGCAGGAGAACAGCGACATTCTTCAGCATGGCGCCAGTGTGGCAGTAATTCGATGGTGTGTGACAGTCCTGCCACTGACGAAATCCGGGCCGTCAGGCGACAGTGGAGCCATGAACACATTCCTGAGCTACCTGTCCATAGCCGCACTTTTCGCCCTCGTCCTGCTGCCCGCGCTCGTCGGGTTCGCCCGGGAGCGCCGCATCGACCGCGAACTCCGGGAAGCGGAACTCCGCCGGGTGCCCCAACCCCCGGGAACGGCGGGCGCCGCGCTGCCCGTCACGGCGACGCGGCGCCCGTACCTCAGGTCCTGGGCCAGGATCTAGAAGTCGTCGTCGAAGCCGACCGACCCCTCCACCGCCACCTGGTACGCGGAGGGCCGGCGCTCGAAGAAGTTGGTCAGCTCCTGCACCCCCTGGAGCTCCATGAAGGAGAACGGGTTCTCGGAGCCGTAGAGCGGCGGGAAGCCGAGCCGGGTGAGCCGCTGGTCGGCGACGCACTCCAGGTACTGGCGCATCGACTCGGTGTTCATCCCGGGCAGGCCCTCGCCGCACAGGTCACGGCCGAACTGCAGCTCCGCCTCGACCGCCTCCCGCAGCATGTCGGTGACCTGCTGCTGGAGCGCCTCGTCGAAGAGGTCCGGCTCCTCCTTGCGGACGGTGTCCACGACCTCGAAGGCGAAGTTCATGTGCATCGTCTCGTCACGGAACACCCAGTTGGTACCCGTGGCGAGACCGTGCAGCAGACCGCGCGAGCGGAACCAGTAGACGTACGCGAAGGCGCCGTAGAAGAACAGCCCCTCGATGCACGCGGCGAAGCAGATCAGGTTGAGCAGGAAACGCCGGCGGTCGGCCTTCGTCTCCAGCCGCTCGATCTTCTCGACCGAGTCCATCCAGCGGAAGCAGAACTGCGCTTTCTCCCGGATGGAGGGGATCTCCTCGACCGCGTCGAAGGCCGCGGCACGGTCCTCCGGGTCGGGCAGATAGGTGTCGAGCAGCGTCAGGTAGAACTGGACGTGCACGGCCTCCTCGAACAGCTGGCGTGACAGGTACAGCCGCGCCTCGGGGGAGTTGATGTGCTTGTAGAGCGTCAGCACGAGGTTGTTGGAGACGATCGAGTCACCCGTCGCGAAGAACGCGACCAGCCTGCCGATCATGTGCTGCTCACCCGGCGACAGCTTGGCGAGGTCGGCGACGTCCGAGTGGAGATCGACCTCCTCGACGGTCCAGGTGTTCTTGATCGCGTCCCGGTAGCGCTCGTAGAAGTCCGGGTAGCGCATGGGACGCAGGGTCAGCTCGAACCCCGGGTCGAGCAGGTTCTTCTCTTGGCTGGAGCTCATCACTGGCAGGCCTCGCAGGACTCGGGGTTTTCGAGGGAACAGGCGATGGCGTCCGCGTCGGGAGCCTGCGCCTGCTGGACGGGGACGGTGGCGGCGGCCGGCGCCTGACCGGACGCGGCACGGGCGATCCGGGTCGCCGGACGCGAACGCAGGTAGTACGTCGTCTTCAGCCCCTGCTTCCAGGCGTACGCGTACATCGAGGAGAGCTTGCCGATCGTCGGCGTCTCCAGGAACAGGTTCAGCGACTGGCTCTGGTCGAGGAACGGGGTGCGGGCCGCCGCCATGTCGATCAGACCGCGCTGCGGGATCTCCCACGCCGTGCGGTACAGCGCCCGCACCTCCTCGGGGATCCAGGCGAAGCCCTGCACCGAGCCGCTCGCCTCGCGCAGTGCCTCACGGGTGCGGGCGTCCCAGACGCCGAGCTTCTTCAGCTCGTCCACCAGGTAGGCGTTGACCTGGAGGAACTCACCGCTGAGCGTCTCGCGCTTGAACAGGTTGGAGACCTGCGGCTCGATGCACTCGTACACCCCGGCGATCGAGGCGATCGTCGCGGTGGGCGCGATGGCGAGGAGGAGCGAGTTGCGCATCCCGCTCTTCGCGACCCGGGCGCGCAGGGCGTCCCAGCGCTCGGGCCAGTTCAGCTCCGTGGCGTAGTGGTCGGGGTGCAGCACACCGCGCGCGGCCCGGGTCTCGGACCAGGCGGGCAGCGGTCCCGACCGCTCGGCGAGGTCGCAGGAGGCCTCGTACGCGGCGAGCATGATCCGCTCGGAGATCTTCGTGGACAGCGCGCGGGCCTCGGGGGAGTCGAACGGCAGCCGCAGCTGGAAGAAGACGTCCTGGAGACCCATCGCGCCCAGGCCCACGGGGCGCCAGCGGGCGTTGGAACGGCCGGCCTGCTCCGTGGGGTAGAAGTTGATGTCCACGACGCGGTCGAGGAAGGTCACCGCGGTGCGGACGGTGGCGTCCAGCCGCTCCCAGTCGATCGAACCGCCGTCGACGAACGCACCGAGGTTGACCGAACCCAGGTTGCACACGGCCGTCTCACCGTCGTCGGTGACCTCCAGGATCTCCGTGCAGAGGTTCGAGGAGTGGACGACCCGGCCCGGCTCCGCGGTCTGGTTCGCCGTGCGGTTGGAGGCGTCCTTGAACGTCATCCAGCCCTGGCCGGTCTGCGCGAGGGTCCGCATCATGCGGCCGTACAGCTCACGCGCCGGCATCGTCTTGCGGGCCAGCCCCTTCGCCTCGGCCGCACGGTAGGCCTCGTCGAACGCGTCGCCCCACAGGTCCACCAGCTCGGGCGCGTCCGCCGGGGAGAACAGCGACCACTCGGTGTCCGCGTCGACGCGGCGCATGAACTCGTCCGGGATCCAGTGCGCCAGGTTGAGGTTGTGCGTACGCCGCTGGTCCTCGCCGGTGTTGTCGCGCAGCTCGAGGAACTCCTCGATGTCCGCGTGCCAGGTCTCCAGGTAGACGGCGGCGGCGCCCTTGCGGCGGCCCCCCTGGTTGACCGCGGCGACCGAGGCGTCGAGGGTCTTCAGGAACGGCACGATGCCGTTGGAGTGCCCGTTCGTCCCCCGGATGAGTGAACCGCGGGCGCGGATACGGGAGTAGGAGAGCCCGATGCCGCCCGCGTGCTTGGAGAGGCGCGCCACCTGGTGGTAGCGGTCGTAGATCGAGTCGAGCTCGTCGAGCGGGGAGTCCAGCAGGTAGCAGGACGACATCTGCGGGTGACGGGTGCCCGAGTTGAACAGGGTGGGGGAGGAGGGCAGGTAGTCGAGACGGCTCATCAGCCGGTACAGCGCGGCCACTTCCTCCAGCGCCCGCGCGGAGGTGTCCTCGGCGAGGCCCGCGGCCACGCGCAGCATGAAGTGCTGCGGGGTCTCGACGACCTGGCGCGTGAGCGGGTGACGCAGCAGATAGCGGCTGTGCAGCGTCCGGAGGCCGAAGTAGCCGAAGCGGTCGTCGGCGCCGTCGGCGAGGGCCTGCTCGACCAGGGAGTCGAGGGCCTCGGCGTGCAGCGTGACGAACTCCGCCGTGCGGTCCGCGATCAGGCCTTCGCGGTGTCCCACGGCGACCGACGCGGAGAAGGAGACGGCGCCCTGCCCGGCCGCCTCCTCCGCCACCGCCCGGGTGAGGAGGCGGGCGGCCAGCCTGGAGTACGCCGGGTCCTCGGAGATCAGCCCCGCGGCGGCCTCGGTGGCCAGCGAGCGCAGCTCCGCCTCGTCCGCCCGCGCGCTGCGGCCCCGGAGCGCGGCTGCGGCGACCCGCCCGGGGTCGGTGTCGGGGAGATCGGCGGTGAGGCCGGTCAGGGTCCGCAGCAGTGCGGTCCCGGGCGCGTCGTTCGTGCGGCCTTCGGATTCCGCGGCTGAAACCGGATCGGCTGGCGCGATGGTCACTGGGGCTATCCCTCGCTCGGCTCGGTGCCTGCGGGAGCGGGGGCAGCCGGGCACGGCGATGCCCGGGGGAGGGCGGCACGGTGTGCACGGCGTCCACCGGCCCTCCGCGGGGCCCGGACGTCTCGGCGTCCGGTTCGGTCGAGCCGGACGCACTGTCGACAGGTCTTCGGACTTCGCCGGTGCGCGGGAGCGCGCCGGTCACACCGTTGCGGGACAGTTCCGGATTCGCACCGGATTCCCCTGCGGCGACAGCGAGGTCGAGCATACATGTGGGGGCTGCTGAATGAAGCAGCCCCCACATCTTGTGTCGTGAGGGCTCACAGCGGCAGTCGGAATGTCAGCAGCGGAAGATCGGGGAGGGGGTACCAGTCGCGCTCCGGAGTCCGTGCGAAGCCGAGGCGCCGGTAGATCCGGTGGGCGCCCAGCATGGCCGGCTGCGTCGACAGGACGAGTCCGGTCAGTCCTCCGGCGGACCGCGCCCGGTCGACGCAGGCCCGTACGAGGGCTTCCCCGGCGCCCCGGCCCCGGGCCCGCGGGGCGACGGCCAGCATCCGGAACTCCGCCTCGTCCTCCCTGGCTATGTCGGCCCACGGGCTGCCGGGAGCGACGTAGGTGACGCCTCCCAGCAGCCGGCCCTCCGCGTCCTGCGCGACCAGCACCTCGGCCTCGGCCGCCCGTCGGCCGACCGCGCGGAGCTGTTCCAGGTAAGGGTCCTCGGCTCCGAAGTCCAGGAGCCCGTCGCCGAGGTAGGCCTGGGCGGTGATCTCGCCCAGCTCCTCGAACTGAGCGGGCAGAACCGGTCCGATCGATACGTCCATGAGGGGAAGTCTGCCGCAGGAGGTGTGCGAGGCGCCCTCGATTTCGGGCGCCTCCCCGCTTCCGGCCCCGTGGGAAGGGGGCCGGAACGACTCCGTCCCGGCAGGGGGGCCCTGCCGGGACGGAGTCGTACGTCTCACCACTGCCGCGAGGTCAGTGACCCCCTCCGGGGGCACCCACCGTGGCCGGGGGCAGCTCGGCCTGGACGCCGGGGTCGCCCACGTCCGCCGTGTAGTCGGCGGGGGAGGTCTCGTCCACGCCGGCCGGGGCCTTCACCGCGTTGAGGACGAAGGTCA
Organism: Streptomyces argenteolus; assembly: GCF_042902585.1. Lineage (GTDB taxonomy): Bacteria > Actinomycetota > Actinomycetes > Streptomycetales > Streptomycetaceae > Streptomyces > Streptomyces argenteolus. The sequence goes on along the minus strand of NZ_JBIBEG010000001.1, from coordinate 552,258 downwards.
GGACGACCACGACGACGACGTTCAGCACGAAGGCGGTGAGACCGATGTAGCCGATCTCGCCGATGCCGGGGATCTCCTTCGAGGAGCCGCCGAAGTGCTTCTGGGTCGGGCTGGCGACGCCGTACGCCGCCACCGTGCCGTAGATCATGCCGACCGCCCATCCGGCGATCAGCGCCCAGCGGTGGAACCAGCGGGTGAACAGGCCGCCGACCAGGGCCGGCATCGTCTGGAGGATCCAGATCCCGCCCAGCAGCTGGAAGTTGATCGCGACCGTCTTGTCCATGGTGAGGACGAAGGCGAGGGCGCCCACCTTGACCAGCAGCGAGACCAGCTTGGAGACCTTGGTCTCCTGGGCCGGGGTCGCGTCCGGCTTGATGAAGTCCTTGTAGATGTTGCGGGTGAAGAGGTTCGCCGCGGCGATCGACATGATCGCCGCGGGCACCAGGGCGCCGATACCGATCGCGGCGAAGGCCACGCCCGCGAACCAGTCGGGGAACATGTTCTCGAATAGCTGGGGGATCGCCAGCTGCCCGTTGTCCACCTTGACGCCGGCGGCGATCGCCATGAAGCCGAGCAGGGCCAGCAGGCCGAGCATCAGCGAGTACAGCGGCAGGATCGTGGTGTTGCGCCGGATCACCTCACGGCTGCGGCTGGAGAGCGTCGCCGTGATCGAGTGCGGGTACATGAAGAGGGCCAGCGCCGACCCCAGAGCCAGCGTGGCGTAGCCCCACTGGCCCATCTCGCCCGGGACGAGGCCCGCGACGGGCTTGCCCGCGGCCTCGTTCTTCGCCGAGAACGCGTCGCTCGCCTTGGCGAAGATGTCGTCGAAGCCGCCGAGCTTGATCGGGATGTAGATGATCGCCACGGCGATGACCAGATAGATCAGACCGTCCTTGACGAACGCGATGAGCGCGGGCGCCCGCAGACCCGAGGAGTACGTGTACGCGGCGAGGACCGCGAACGCGATCAGCAGCGGCAGGTCCTTGACGAACCAGTGGGTGGTCTCGCCACCGCCGACGCCCATGACGTCCAGCACGGCCTGGATGCCCACCAGCTGGAGCGCGATGTACGGCATCGTGGCGAGGATGCCGGTGAGGGCCACCGCCAGCGAGAGCCCCTTCGAGCCGAAGCGCCCGCGGACGAAGTCCGAGGTGGTGACGTAGCCGTGCTTGTGCGAGACCGACCAGAGGCGCGGCAGGAAGGTGAAGATCAGCGGGTAGACGAGGATCGTGTACGGGACGGCGAAGAAGCCCGCCGCGCCCGCCGCGTAGATCGCCGCCGGCACCGCGACGAAGGTGTACGCCGTGTAGAGGTCGCCGCCCAGCAGGAACCAGGTCACCCAGGTGCCGAACGACCGGCCGCCCAGGCCCCATTCGTCGAGGCTGGCCTCGTTCTCGGCCTTGCGCCAGCGCGCGGCCATGAAGCCGATGACCGTGACGGCCAGGAAGAAGAAGATGAACACGGCGAGTGCGACGCCGTTCACGCCGTCCTTCATGCGGAAGCACCTCCCTTGCGGGCGCGCTGGTCACGCTGCCACAGCTTGTACGCGACCATCGTGAGCGCGGTGGAGAGCAGCACCCAGAGCATCTGGTACCAGTAGAAGAACGGAATGCCTATGAAGGTCGGGTCGACCTTCGCGTACGAGCTCACCCAGAGCATCGCCACGAACGGGGCGATCAGGCAGAGTGCGATGACCACTCTGGTGGGTGTCACCACCGGTGGTTTCGCATCGTTTTCCGCTGGCATTGGCGACTCCGTCCCCTCGCTGATCACCTGGTGTAATGCGCAGGAAATCTAGGCGAGAGATCCGGCCACCGTCACCCCCCGTCCGCATTGCGGTCCTGCAACGGTCCGGTGTCGCCCGAAAACGACCGGTCCCCCCGCGCGGGCGCGGGAGGACCGGTGGGGTCGTACTGCCGTCGGTGTCTCAGTCGTTGGGACGCTTCAGGCGGGCCACGAACTTGTAGCGGTCGCCCCGGTACACCGAGCGCACCCACTCCACCGGTTCGCCGTGTCCGTCGATCGAGTGACGGGACAGCATGAGCATCGGCAGGCCGACGTCCGTCCCGAGCAGCCCCGCTTCGCGGGGAGTGGCGAGGGAGGTCTCGATGGTCTCCTCCGCCTCGGCCAGCCGGACGTCGTACACCTCGGCCAGAGCGGTGTAGAGGGAGGTGTACTTCACCAGTGAACGCCGCAGCGCGGGGAAGCGCTTGGCCGAGAGGTGGGTGGTCTCGATGGCCATCGGCTCACCGCTCGCGAGCCGCAGTCGCTCGATCCGCAGGACCCTGCCGCCCGTGGTGATGTCCAGGAGGCCTGCGAGCGTGTCGTCCGCCGTGACATACCCGATGTCCAGGAGCTGCGAGGTGGGTTCGAGGCCCTGCGCGCGCATGTCCTCGGTGTACGAGGTGAGTTGCAGGGCCTGGGAGACCTTCGGCTTGGCGACGAAGGTGCCCTTGCCCTGGATGCGTTCCAGCCGGCCCTCGACCACCAGCTCCTGGAGTGCCTGGCGCACGGTGGTGCGCGAGGTGTCGAACTCCGCGGCCAGGGTCCGCTCGGGCGGCACCGGGGTGCCCGGCGGCATGGTGTCCGTCATGTCGAGGAGATGGCGCTTGAGCCGGTAGTACTTCGGGACGCGCGCCGTACGCGCACCCGCACCGGTCTCGCTCGTACTGCTGCCCCCGTCGGCACCCATGGCCCGCCTTCCCGACTGATGCGTTGCTGCCGTCACCGGCTCCTCCGTCTGTAGCGGCTCACATGGTGGCACGGCCTCGTCACGGGTCGTCGCCCTCCCTCAGGTGTCGGTCCGATAACGGACGCGAGTGCACTTCTTATACACCCTTGACACCCCTAAAGGTCTAGGCCAAGCTCCGGGTACTGGTCTAAACCATTAAAGACCAGGTCCCAGCCCCACAGGTAGCGCCAGGCGTACGTCTTCGCGGTGGGCGGGGGGTTGCTGGTATCCCTGAGGAGGGTGTGGCATGAAGCGCAAGCTCATTGCGGCAGTAGGCGTCGCAGCGATGATGACCGGAATCGCGGCGTGTGGCGGGGACGGTAGTGACAACGCCTCGAAGGACCCGAAGGACCGTACCGAGAACCTGACGGTCTGGCTCATGGTCGACGCGCAGAGCACCTGGCCGGAACTGGTCAAGGACGTCAACGCGCAGTTCAAGAAGAAGTACCCGAAGGTCAAGGTCAACGTCCAGTACCAGCAGTGGGCGGACAAGGCCAAGAAGCTCGACACGGCCCTCGGCGGCGACAAGTTCCCGGACGTCGTCGAGCTCGGCAACACCGAGACGATGCAGTACATCCTCAACGGTGCGCTGGCGGAGATCGACCCCAAGAAGTACGACAACTCGGACACCTGGATCAAGGGTCTGAAGGACACCTGCACCTTCGAGGGCAAGCAGTTCTGCGTGCCCTACTACGCCGGCGCCCGTGTCGCCATCTACAACAAGGACATGCTCAAGAAGGGCACCGGCAGCGACGCCCTCCCGCAGACCGAGGACGAGCTGCTGGCCGCGCTCGACAAGGTCTCGGCCGAGTACAGCAAGAAGGACAAGCGCTTCTCGTCCCTCTACCTGCCGGGCCGTTACTGGTACGCGGCCATGTCCTACGTCGCGGGCTACGGCGGCTCCATCGCCGAGTACGACGAGGGTGCGAAGGAGTGGAAGGGCAACCTCTCCTCCCCCGAGTCCCAGAAGGGCATCGAGCACTTCGTCAACCTGGTCAAGAAGTACAACAAGGCCGACCAGACGAAGGACGAGCAGGACCACGCCAACGTCATGGCCAACGAGAAGACCTCGCTGATCTACGGCAACGGCTGGGAGGCCGGCTCCGTCGTCGACGGTGCCAACAACGGCAACCCGAAGCTCGAGGGCAAGATCGGCACGGCCGGCATGCCCGGCCCGAACGGCAAGGCCCTTCCGTCCTTCATCGGTGGTTCGGACCTCGCGGTGACCGCCAAGTCCAAGGTCACCGACCTGGGCGAGGAGTGGGTCTCCCTCTTCACGAGTGAGAAGTCGCAGGAGGTGCTCACCTCCAAGAACATCCTCCCGAACAACGAGAAGCAGCTCGAGCCGCTGAAGTCCAAGCCGGAGACGGCCGCCGTCGCCAACGCCGTGCCGGACGCCTGGTTCACGCCGATCGCGCCGGGCTGGACCTCCATCGAGAAGGAGGAGGTCCTGGAGAACATGCTCCTGGAGATCCTCAAGGGCACCTCGGTGGCCGACGCCGCCAAGAAGGCCGACGACAAGATCAACGAGCTCATCAACAAGTAGTCCCCGGGCTTCGGCTCTCCAGGCGGGGGTCCGGCCGACACCGGGCCCCCGCCGCCTCCCTTTCTCAGGTAGAAACGCCGTGATTCCCGGGTGCAGATCCCCGGAATCCCGATGGAAGGTCAGTCACGTGACTGCTGCCGACACCAAGGCCGCCGGTCCACCGGTCCCCGCACCGCGTGTCCCGGAGAAGACCGGGATCTCACCCTCCGGACAGGAAGCCGACGGGCCCCGCCCGAAGAAGCGGCGTAAGAAGGGGGAACTCCTCCCTTACCTCCTGATCCTGCCGGCGATCCTTGCCATCGCCGCCGTCTACGTCTACCCGCTGATCAAGACCGTGATCATGTCCTTCCAGGACCTGGGACGGGCGGCCCTGTGGGGCAACGGCGAGACCCCGTGGGTCGGCCTCGAGCAGTTCACCAACATCCTCGGCGACCCGGAGTTCTGGGCGGTCGTCGGCAGGACCATCGTCTTCATGGTCATCTGCGTCACGCTGACCATGGGTCTCGGGCTGCTCATCGCCCTGATGATGCTGAGACTCTCCACCTGGGTCCGGCTCGTCCTCACGGTGGCCCTGATCGCCGCGTGGTCCATGCCGCTCATGGTCGCCGCCTCGGTCTTCCGGTGGCTCTCCGACTCGGACTACGGCCTGATCAACACCTTGCTCGCCGACATCACCGGCAACGAGGACCGGTGGCTGGGGCACAACTGGTTCCTCGACCCGTGGCAGGGCTTCGGCATCATCACGCTCCTGGTCGTCTGGGGCGCCATCCCGTTCGTCGTGATCACGATGTACGCGGCCCTCACCCAGGTCCCCAAGGAGCTGGAGGAGGCGGCGGCCCTCGACGGAGCCACCGCGTTCGGCGTCTACCGCTACGTGACCTGGCCGGTCATCAAGCCGGTCTTCACGATGGTCGCCACGCTCTCGGTCATCTGGGACTTCAACGTGTTCGGCCAGATCTGGCTGCTCCGCGGCAACAAGCCCGAACCCGAGTACGAGACCCTCGGCCTCTACTCGTTCTCCAAGGCGTTCGAGTCCACCTCCTTCAGCCAGGGCAGCGCGATCGCGCTGATCACCGTCCTGATGCTGTCAGGCGTCGCCGTGTACTACCTGCGCCAGCTGATCAAGACGGGAGAGGTCGAATGAGCGCCTCCACGCCCACGAACCACGCGCCGGCCCAGGTCCTGCGGCCGGACCGCAAGAGGAACCGGCTCGGCTACAACATCCTGGCGCTGGTCACGGCCGGGGTCATGGCCTTCCCGGTCTACTGGCTGATCGTCAGCTCGCTGCGTCCGAACCACGAGATCCGGTCCTACGACCAGACCCTGTGGCCGTCCTCCCTGACCTTCGACAACTTCGCGCGTGCGGTGAAGCAGGACAACTTCGCCACGGCGATCCAGTCGAGCCTCATCGTCTCGGTCACCGCCGTCGTCGGCGGCATGATCATCGCGACCCTCGCGGCGCTCGCCATCGGCCGCTTCCGCTTCTTCGGGCGGAAGGCGCTGATGATGATCATGATCCTGGTCCAGATGCTGCCGCCGACCGCGATGCTGATCCCGATCTACCTCCAGCTCAACGCGATGGGAGGCATCGACGAGTACTGGGGACTCATCGTCGTCTACCTGGTCTCGACGCTGCCCTTCGCGACGATCATGATCCGCGGCTTCGTGATCAACATCCCCGTGGAGCTAGAGGAGTCCGCGATGGTGGACGGCTGCACCCGCATGGGGGCCTTCCGCCGGGTCATCTTCCCGCTGCTGGCGCCGGGGCTCGCGGCCGCGTCCATCTTCGCCCTGGTCAACGCCTGGAACGAGTACCTCTTCGCCTACATCCTGATCAACGACAACTCCAAGTACACGCTCAACGTGTGGCTGATGACGTTCACGACGGAACGCGGTACGGACTACGGCGCGCTGATGGCGGCCTCCACGCTCATCTCCATCCCGGTCGTCATCTTCTTCATGATCATTCAGGGGAAGATGGCTACGGGGCTCACCTCCGGCGCCGTGAAGGGATAACGCAGCCCCATGACCACACTCGTTTCCACCACGGACACCGTCACCCGCGACGCCCTCGCCGTCCTCCAGCCGGGATTCACCGGCACCACGGCGCCGGACTGGCTGCTGCGCAGGGTCGGCGAAGGCCTCGCCTCCGTCGGGCTGTTCGGCCGGAACATCCACTCGCCCGAACAGCTCGCCGCGCTCACCGCCCGGCTGCGGGCCGAGCGCGACGACGTCCTCGTCGCGATCGACGAGGAGGGCGGTGACGTCACCCGGCTGGAGGTGCGCAACGGCTCCTCCTTCCCCGGCAACCTCGCCCTGGGCTCCGTCGACGACGTGGACCTGACCAGGGCCGTCGCCCGGGAGCTCGGCCGCCGACTCGCCGAGTGCGGGGTCAACCTCAACTGGGCGCCGTCCGCGGACGTCAACTCCGATCCCGGCAACCCGGTCATCGGCGTACGCTCCTTCGGCGCCGATCCCGCCCTCGTGGCCCGCCACACCGCCGCGTACGTCGAGGGCCTCCAGGCCGCCGGTGTCGCCGCGTGCACCAAGCACTTCCCGGGCCACGGCGACACGGCGGTCGACTCGCACCACGCGCTGCCGCGCATCGATGTGGATTCGGACACCCTGCACGCCCGTGAGCTGGTGCCTTTCCGGGCCGCCATCGCAGCGGGTTCCAAATCCGTGATGAGTGCACATATCCTGCTACCCGCACTCGACCCCTCCCGGCCCGCGACCCTGAGCCCTCGCATCCTCACCGGTCTGCTCCGTCAGGAGCTGGGCTACGACGGGCTGATCGTCACCGACGGCATGGAGATGGACGCCATCGCCGGCACGTACGGCATCGAGCGCGGATCGGTCCTCGCGATAGCCGCGGGCGCCGACGCGATCTGCGTCGGCGGCGGGCTGGCCGACGAGGACACCGTGCTGCGACTGCGCGACGCGCTGGTGACGGCGGTGCGTACCGGCGAACTGCCGGAGGAGCGGCTGGCCGACGCCGCCGCACGTGTACGGGCCCTCGCGTCATGGACGCTGCGGGCCAGGGGGGCTGCCCCGGAGCCGGGCGCGGACATGCAGGAGGGGACCGCGCCCGGCGCCGGAGCCGACATCGGGCTGATCGCCGCCCGCAGGGCCGTGACGGTCACGGGCTCCGGCGCGCCGCTGCGGGACCCGGCCTATGTCGCGGCCTTCACCCCGGTCGCCAACATCGCCGTCGGCGCCGAGACCCCGTGGGGCGTCGCCGCGGAGCTGTCCCGGATCCTGCCCGGCACCGTGGCGGACACCTATGGCAGCGACAGCGCGTCCCCCGCGGACGAGGTGCTGGAGGCGGCGGGGGAGCGGCGCATCGTCGCGGTCGTCCGCGACGCCCACCGGCACCCGTGGATGGGCGCGGCCGTGGACGCCCTGGTAGCGGCGCGGCCGGCCACGGTCGTGGTCGAGATGGGCCTGCCCGCGGCCCTTCCGCGGGGTGCGTGGCACATCGCCACGCACGGCGCGGCACGCGTCTGCGGGATCGCGGCGGCGGAGACCCTCACCGGCACGGCCCCCTGAGTCCGGGGCGACGCGACGACGAACGAGGGCCGGGTCACCGTGCGGTGACCCGGCCCTCACGCGTACGAGGAGCCCTACAGGCCCTGCCACGGCGGCTTCGCCGCGTAGGTGGCGCGGAAGTAGTCCGCCAGCTTCAGCTTCGACGCCGCCGCCTCGTCGACCACCACGGTCGCGTGCGGGTGCAGCTGGAGCGCGGATGCCGGGACGACGGAGGCCACCGGGCCCTCGACGGTACGGGCCACGGCCTCGGCCTTGCCCTCACCGGTGGCCAGCAGGATCGGGTGGCGGGCCTCCAGGATGGTCCCGATGCCCTGGGTGATGACGTGGCGCGGCACCTGCTCGATGTCGTCGTCGAAGAAGCGCGCGTTGTCGATCCGGGTCTGCTCGGTCAGCGTCTTGATGCGGGTGCGCGAGGCGAGCGAGGAGCACGGCTCGTTGAAGCCGATGTGCCCGTCGGTGCCGATACCCAGGAGCTGGAGGTCGACCCCGCCCGCCTCGGCGAGCGCCTTGTCGTACGCCTCGCACGCGGCCTGCACGTCCTCGGCCGTGCCGTCCGGTCCCATGAAGGACTTCTCGGACAGGCCGAGCGGCTCGACGACCTCGCGCAGCACGACCGAGCGGTAGGACTCGGGGTGGCCGGCGGGCAGCCCGACGTACTCGTCGAGCTGGCAGATCCGGGCGTTCGAGGCGTCCACGGCGCCCGAGCGGACCTTCGCCGCGAGGGCCTTGTAGACGGGCAGCGGGGTCGAGCCGGTGGCAACGCCGAGCAGGGCGTCGGGCTTGCGGCTCAGCAGGGCCGCGACGGCCTCCGCGATGAGTTCTCCGCCTGCCGAGGCGTCCGGGACGATGACAACTTCCACGCTGTGCCTGCCGATCTGAAGAGTGGCTGGTGGTATAGACCAATCTAAGTGCCCAATCTAGCAGAACGGGGCGGCTCGAAGGTGAACCGTTCGTCTGTTCGTCGCTGGTTGTCGCTCTGTCGGCGGACGGCCGCGCCGGCGGCGGGTGGAGCCCGGTGGGCGCGTGCGGGCCGAGGGGTGTGACGGGCCCGGAATCGCGCGCGGGGCGCAGTGGGGGAGGCTCCGGACACGCCTGCGGAGGTAGCCGGGGCGCGGAGACGCGCGCGGGCGGAACCGGGTGGGCGCGGAAACGTGCGGAGGTGCAGGGTGGAAAGGGCCCGGAAACACCCGCGGGCCGCGGCGCCGGGACGGGACCCTCAGCCCGTCCGGCACCGCAGCCCGGAGCTTCCTGGCCGGCGGTGTGCGGTGCCTCCGGCCATGTGAGGCGCCGGCGCAGTCAGGGCAGAGAGCGCCGGACACCTCGGTCCGTTCTCCTGTGCGGGGAGAACGGAGGTCAGTCGTGCACGGGACGCGTCCTGGGTGTGGCGTCCGTACATGGTGCATTGTGGACTAGACCAATAGGCCGTGTCCATCCGCGGGCGCGGACTTTCCTGCCGCGGTGCGCCCCTCCCACAGTGTCACGCATCGGAGGGCCGATCGGTTCGGAACCTCCTCGATTCCGCGGGTACGCTCGCACCTGTGCCCTCCATGAACGATCTGGTCCGCCAGCACACAGCCCTGAGTGACACCGACCTCGAGTGGCTCCACCTGCTGGTCTCGGAGTGGCAGCTGCTCTCCGATCTGTCCTTCGCCGACCTCGTCCTGTGGGTGCCCACCCGCGACGGGACCCGCTACGTGTCCGTCGCGCAGATGCGGCCCAACACGGGCCCCACCTCCTACCAGGACGACATGGTCGGCCATCTGGTGCCGCGGGGCCGCCGCCCGCTGCTCGACGCCGCCCTGGACGAGGGCCGCATCGTGCGCGAGGGCGACCCTGAGTGGCGGGAGGAGGTGCCCGTACGGGTCGAGTCGATCCCCGTACGGCGGGAGGGCCGGGTGCTCGGGGTCATCGGCCGCAACACCAACCTGCTCACGGTGCGCACGCCGTCCAGGCTGGAGCTCACCTACCTCCAGTCCGCGTCCGACCTGGCCCAGATGATCGCCGCCGGCTCCTTCCCGTTCCCCGGCCAGCAGGTGGACATGGACGTGTCCCCACGGGTGGGCGACGGGCTGATCAGGCTCGACGCCGACGGCATCGTGCAGTACGCCAGTCCCAACGGCCTCTCCGCCTACCACCGGCTCGGCCTCGCGTCGGACCTCGTCGGCCACAACCTCGGCGCGACGACCGCCGAACTCGCCCCCTCCCGCGGTCCGGTGGACGAGGCGCTGGTCAAGGTGGCGAGCGGGTACGCGCCGAGGGAGTTCGAGGTCGAGGGTGCCGGGGGAGTCATCCAGCTGCGCGCGATCCCCCTCTCCCCCAAGGGCGTGCGCATCGGCTCGCTGGTCCTGCTCCGGGACGTCACGGAACTGCGTCGCCGTGAAAGGGAGTTGATCACCAAGGATGCCACCATCCGGGAGATCCACCACCGGGTGAAGAACAACCTCCAGACGGTGGCGGCCCTGTTGCGGCTCCAGGCGCGCCGGATGGAGTCGGAGCGGGGCCGCGAGGCGCTCAACGAGGCGGTGCGGCGCGTGGGTTCGATCGCCATCGTGCATGAGACGCTGTCCCAGAATCTGGACGAGCGGGTCGAGTTCGACGAGATCGCCGACCGGGTGATCGCGATGGTCGCCGAGATCTCGCCCGGGAAGGTCACCTGCCGCCGCACGGGCCGCTTCGGCATCCTCGACGCGGAGGTGGCCACTCCGCTCTCGATGGTGCTCACCGAGGTACTGCAGAACGCGCTGGAGCACGCGTTCACCGTCGCCGAGCGCGGCACGGTGGAGGTGTCCGCGGTGCGCGGCGGATCGCCGGCCGAGGCCCGGCTGCTGATCACCGTGACGGACGACGGCCGGGGACTGCCCGAGGGGTTCGACCCGCAGCGGGCGGGCAATCTGGGTCTCCAGATCGTGCGGACGCTGGTGGAGGGCGAGCTCGGCGGCACCTTCGGGATGGTTCCGGGACCGGTTCGCGGTACCCAGGTGGTGCTCGACATCCCCGTCCGGAACGCTCCGTCCCGCAAGGACCAGTGACGGAACTCCGCACACAGCAGTGGGCCCGGACCGTGGTGACGGTCCGGGCCCACTGCGTGGTGCTCACGGTGCGATGCGCTTCGGGGGTACTGCGCGCTGCGACTCGAAGGCGGGGCTGTGCGTACGCTCTGTACGCGCCGCCTGGCTGGGGCTCGTTGTGCGGGGGCGTCGGTCAGGCGCTGGCGTTACGCGCCCGGTTGCGAGCGGCGCGGCGCTTCATTGCGCGGCGCTCGTCCTCGCTGAGGCCACCCCAGACGCCGGAGTCCTGGCCGGACTCGAGCGCCCACTGCAGGCACTGCTCCATGACGGGGCAGCGACGGCAGACGGCCTTGGCTTCCTCGATCTGCAGCAGCGCAGGACCGGTGTTGCCGATGGGGAAGAACAGCTCGGGGTCTTCCTCACGACAAACGGCGTTGTGACGCCAGTCCATGGCTGCTACCTCTCCTTGGTATTACATGCTGGTGCTTGTGAATGTGAACGCTTTCACGAATCCCCCCGCAGACGAAGGTCCGACGCCCAGAAGAGCTGGATGTGGTCCTGTTGTGGTGAGGAGGGGTTCTGGCTCTCAGAGGCCGATGTTGCGGGCCGTCCCGATCGCCATGTAGAGATTCGCAAACCTCGGCGGCGGATACAACCCCTTCTGGAAAGTTTTTTTTGATTCCTCGGTGTCGACTAGGTCACAGCCGTACTTCTAAGGGGTGGGGGCCAGCCCAAACGTTCGAGTCAAAGGACTTTGGCCCCTTCCACTCACACAATCACACGCAGTGCACGGCGTACGCCTGTGAACGTCACGCTCCTACGCAGTCCCAGGTGGTCGCCGTCCATCTGGAAGGGCAGCGGCGCCTTGGAATGCAAGGTGAAGTCCGTGAGGTCGTGGAGGGACACGGCGTGCTTGCCGTGCGGGCCCCTTTCCGGGCTCGAAGTGAGCAGCTGAGTGGCGTACCGGGCCACCGCGGCGGTGGTGAGGCGCTTCAGTCCGAGGACGTCCAGGCCGGTGTCGAAGGACGCCTTGGGAGCGGCGTACATCGGGCGATTTCCCAGGTAGGTCCAGGGCGCGGTGTTGCAGATGATGGAGAGCGCGAGGTCCGTGACCGGCTCCTGGCCGGGGACGTCCAAGGTGATCAGGCCGTTGCGGCGGTGCGGCTCCTCCAGGAACTGCCGTATGACCTGACGCACGTACAGCGGGTGGGTCGAACGCTTGCCGCGCTCGCGCTTCTGTTCCACCCGGCCGAGGACGCCGGCGTCGAATCCGAGCCCGGCACAGAAGGTGAACCAGCGTTCCGGTACGGCTTCGTCCGCCGTGCCCGGGGTCCCGGTCGCGAGGCCGAGACCCACCGTGCGCTCGCTGCGGTCGGCCAGCGCGTCCAGGATGGCGCCCGTCGCCTCCACGGCGTCGTTGGGGATGCCCAGGGCCCGGGCGAAGACGTTGGTGGAGCCGCCGGGGACCACGGCGAGGCTCGGCAGGCCCTCGGGGTCGGGGCCCCGGTGCAGCAGCCCGTTGACCACCTCGTTGACCGTGCCGTCACCGCCGAGGGCGACCACCAGATCGATGTCGTCGGAGTCGGCGGCCCGCCGTCCCAGGTCACGGGCGTGGCCGCGGTACTCCGTGGTCACGGCCTCGATCTTCATCTCGCTCGCCAGGGCGTGAATCAGCACGTCACGGGTCCGCGCACTGGTAGTGGTGGCAGCTGGGTTGACCACGAGAAGTGCGCGCATGCCCGCCAGGGTACCTACCGCGCCGTGCCGCCCTGAAGTTCCGCCCGGCCCGTTCGCGCGCGTGCACGGAGAGTGAGCGGGCCGGCCGCTCGCGCGCCGGGCCGCCGGATCCGGTGGCCCCCTGGGCCCCGGCTTCGCGTCCGGCGGGCCGGGATGCGAATCTGAAAGGCGTGAGCACTCAGCAGAACACGCCCTCCCCGTCGCCGGCGGCCGGCTCCGGGAAGCCGGGCCGGATCGCCGCCCTGGCCGCACTCACCGCCCTCGAAGGCGCGGCGCTCGCCGTCGGCGGGATCTACATGCTGGCCGTCGGGCTGTTCGGCCGGCCCGACAGCATCCAGCAGGCGGAGATGGGCGGGCTCACGCTGGTGGCACTCGGCCTGATCCCGCTGTTCGCCGCCCGTGGGCTGCTGCTGCGGCGCAGCTGGAGCCGGGGCCCCGCGCTCATCACGCAGCTCATGGCGATGCCCGTGGCCTGGACGCTCCTGCGGGCCCAGGGCGCCATGATCCCCGCGGGCATCGTGCTCGCCGCGGTCGCGGTGACGGCGCTCGTGCTGCTGTTCAACCCGGCGACCACCCGGGAACTGGGCATCCGCGGGCCGCGTACGACCCCGGATGCCTGACCCGGCCCGGTAGGGGGCCCGCCCGCTACTCCTCGACGAGCAGCCGCTCGCGCAGCTGCGCGAGCGTGCGGGCCAGCAGCCGGGAGACGTGCATCTGGGAGATGCCGACCTCCTGTGCGATCTGCGACTGGGTCATGTTGCCGAAGAAACGCAGCAGCAGGATGCGCTTCTCACGCGGCGGGAGGTCCTCCAGCAGCGGCTTGAGCGACTCCCGGTACTCCACGCCCTCCAGGGCCTCGTCCTCCGAGCCCAGGGTGTCCGCGACCGCCGGCGACTCGTCGTCCGTGTCCGGCACGTCCAGGGAGAGCGTGCTGTAGGCATTGGCCGATTCCAGCCCCTCCAGGACCTCCTCCTCGGAGATGCCCAGACGCTCGGCCAGTTCGTGCACCGTGGGCGAGCGGCCGTGCTGCTGGGAGAGCTCCGCGGTGGCGGTGGTCAGCGACAGCCGCAGCTCCTGGAGGCGGCGCGGGACCCGCACCGCCCAGCCCTTGTCCCGGAAGTGGCGCTTGATCTCGCCGACGACCGTGGGGGTCGCGTACGTCGAGAACTCGACGCCCCGGTCCGGATCGAACCGGTCCACTGATTTGATCAGGCCGATCGTGGCGACCTGGGTCAGGTCGTCCAGCGGCTCGCCGCGATTGCGGAACCGGCGCGCCAGGTGCTCCACCAGCGGCAGGTGCATCCGCACCAGCCGATTGCGCAGCTCGGCCTTCTCCGGAGAGCCGTCGGGAAGCTCCCGCAGCTCCACGAAGAGTGCCCGCGCCCCGCTGCGGTCGTGTGGATCGTGCTGCCTGTGCTCGCTCATCTGGCCCGCCCGCTCCGCCTGCGACTGCTCCACCGCGACCGGACCGCTCCGCACGCCGTCCGTGCCGTCCGCCCCGTCCTCCGGGTGCGGCCGGGCCTGCTGTTCCGGCAGGGCGGCCGGGCGCACCGCTCCGGACCGGATCGTCTCGTCCCGCACAGGACCGTCCCCGTTCCCGTCGCTCACGCCGGCCCGGGTCCCGCGCCGCGCTGTTTGTAGAGGCTGATGCTGACCGTACGGTCGTCCGCGACCGTGGAGTCGACCTTGCCGGCCAGCGCGGAGAGCACCGTCCAGGCGAAGGTGTCGCGCTCGGGAGCGCGGCCGTCCGTGGTGGGCGCCGAGACCGTCACGTCGAGGGAGTCCCCGACGAGGCGGAAGACGCAGCTGAGGACGGAGCCGGGCACGGCCTGCTGGAGCAGGATCGCGCAGGCCTCGTCGACCGCGATACGGAGATCCTCGATCTCGTCGAGAGTGAAGTCCAAGCGCGCTGCGAGGCCGGCCGTGGCCGTACGCAGCACCGACAGGTAGGCACCCGCAGCGGGCAGCCGGACCTCAACGAAGTCCTGGTTCCCGGGCTCGCCTGCGATCTGGGACACCCTCACCTCCAAGGTGGCACAAACTCGTTCGAGGCTCCGGGACGACTGCCCGGGGCCGTGCGGTCCGTCGTCGGTCCGGTGGTCCGGCGACGCTATCGCGACCCATGATGCCGTGTCGCCGGGGCTCCAACCCCGCCGTCACTCATGGTAGGCACATGGCCACGCACAGTGGCTAGAGGTCTGCGGCGGTCAATTACGAAGAACCGGCGCCGGTTTGACGTACCCAGGCGTCAGACGATCGAACCGTCGGCGAAGCACCAGCGCCAGCTCTCCGCGCATTCGAAGCTGCGCATCACCGGATGCCCCGTCTCCTTGTAGTGCGCCGTCGCGTGCTTCAGGGGCGAGGAATCGCAGCATCCGACGTGCCCGCAGGACAGGCAGAGCCGCAGTTGCACGGGATGCGTACCGGCCGCCAGACACTCCAGGCAGGTGTCACTGAGCGGGGCGGGCTCGGGGCGCGGCAGTTCGTCAACGTGGAGGCACTCACTCATGATGGCCACGTTACGTCGGATGCGGGGAAGGTGAGATGGACGCATTGCCGCTGGTGGCACTCGTGGCGGTCAGCGCCGCGGTCGCGGGGGCCGCCCGCCGGACGCCGGTGCCCGCACCCCTGCTGCTGGTGGCCGCCGGCCTGCTGGCGGCCTACCTGCCGGGGGTGCCGAGCTACACGCTGGACGCGCACGTCGTCCTCCCCCTGCTGCTGCCTCCGCTGCTCTACACCGCCTCGGTCGACAGCTCGTACCTCGACCTGCGGGCCAATCTGCGGCCGGTCGCGCTGCTGTCCGTGGGGTACGTGCTCTTCGCCACGTTCGCCGTGGGATGGCTGGCCTACCTGCTCGTGCCGGACCTGCCGCTCACCGCGGCCCTGGTGCTCGGGGCCGTGGTGGCCCCGCCGGACGCCGTCACCGCCGCCGCGATCGCCCGCAGGGTCGGGCTGCCCGCCCGGGTCACCACGATCCTCCAGGGCGAGTCCCTGGTGAACGACGCCACCGCGATCACCGCCTTCAAGGTGGCCCTCGCCGCCGCGGTCGGTGAGGGCATGAGCTGGGGCGCCGGGGTCGGAGAGTTCCTGCTGGCCTCGGTCGGCGGCGTCGGTGTCGGCCTGCTGATGA
The DNA here is from genome assembly GCF_042902585.1 of Streptomyces argenteolus. GTDB lineage: Bacteria > Actinomycetota > Actinomycetes > Streptomycetales > Streptomycetaceae > Streptomyces > Streptomyces argenteolus. The sequence continues at coordinate 536,557 of NZ_JBIBEG010000001.1, read as the reverse complement.
TGGTGCCGCTGCACTGGCTGCGCACGCACCTCAAGGAGGCGCTGCTGCAGAACACGCTGTCCCTGCTCATCCCCTTCGTGGCGTACGCCGCCGCCGAGCGCGTGCACGCCTCCGGGGTGCTCGCCGTCGTCGTCGTGGCGCTCTACCTGGGGCACCGCTCCTGGCAGGTCGACTTCGCGACCAGGCTCCAGGAGGCGGCGGTCTGGAAGATGGTCGCCTTCGTCCTGGAGTCCGCGGTCTTCGCGCTCATCGGACTGCAGTTGCCCTTCGTGCTCAGAGGGCTGGGCTCCTACGGGGTGGCCGAGGCCCTGGGCTACGCCGTGCTCGTGTTCGTCGCAGTGGTCGTGGTGCGCTTCGTCTGGGTCTATCCGGCGAGCTACCTGCCGCTGTGGCTCTCCGAGCGGGTCAGACGGCGGGAGGGCCCGCTGCCCTGGAGCTCGCCCCTGATCGTGAGCTGGGCCGGCATGAGAGGCGTCGTCTCGCTCGCCATCGCCTTCTCCATCCCCTTGTCCACGCACGACGGCGAGGACTTCCCCGCCCGCAACCTCGTGCTGTTCCTGACCTTCACCACCGTCATCGGAACCCTGGTCGTCCAGGGGCTCACGCTGCCCCTGCTGGTGCGCGTGCTCAAGCTCCCGGGACGCGACGCGCGGGCCGAGACACTGGCCGAGGCCCAGGCGCAGAGCGAGGCGTCCGAGGCCGCGGACGCGCGGCTCGCGGAGCTGCTGGAGAACCCGAGCAACGCACTGCCGGATCCGCTCGTCCAGCGGCTGCGCACCGTCATGGAGCGGCGGCGCAACGCGGTCTGGGAGCGGCTGGGCGCGGCGAATCCGGTCTCCGGCGAGTCCGCCGACGACACCTACCGGCGGCTGGCCAGGGAGATGATCGCCGCCGAGCGCGAGGTCTTCGTACGCCTGAGGGACGCCCGGCGCATCGACGACGAGATGCTGCGCGCCCTTCTCAGGAGGCTGGATCTGGAGGAGGCCGCCGCCTACCGGGAGTCGGACGGCGCGTGACCCCGTGGCCGGCCGTCCCAGGGGGCGCCGGTGACGACCGCGGTGACCGTGGACCCGGGGGCGAACGCGCCCTCCCCGGCGAGCACGGTCAGCCCGTACAGGAGTTTGGCCACGTAGAGCCGCTCGACGGGAAGGCCGTGCCGGTCCTCGAAGTCGTCCGCGAAGGAGTGGAGCTCGGGGGGCGTGCGGGCGTAGCCGCCGAAGTGGAAGCGTTCGTCCAGGGACCACCGCCCGGCGGGCCCGCCGAACGCCTCCTGCTGCAGGGCGCGCACGGTGTCCCCCAGGAAGCCGCCGCGCAGCACCGGAATGCCCAGGGCGCGCTGCTCCGGACCGAGACCCGCCGCCAGACCCGCGAGAGTGCCCCCGGTGCCGCAGGCCACCGCCACCGTGCCGGCCGGGCCACGCAGTTCGCGGCCGAGGGCTGCGCAGCCCTGTGCGGCGAGCGCGTTGCTGCCGCCCTCCGGGAGGACCAGACAGGCGCTGAAGAGGCTCAGCAGGCCGTCCAGGACCTCGGGAGAGGTCTTCCGGCGGTACGTCGCCCGGTCCACGAAGTGCAGACGCATGCCGTCGGCCGCGCACTGCGCGAGGGAGGGGTTGAGCGGGCGGTGGGCCAGCTCGTCGCCGCGTACGACGCCGACCGTCGGGAAACCCAGCAGACGGCCGGCGGCGGCCGTGGCCCGCAGGTGGTTCGAGTAGGCCCCGCCGAAGGTCAGCACGGTGCGCCCGGCGGCGGCCCGGAGGTTGAGGGCGAGCTTGCGCCACTTGTTGCCCGGCAGGTCCGGATGGATCAGGTCGTCGCGCTTGAGGAGCAAGGTCACGCCGTGGCGTGCGAAGCGCTCGTCCTCGGCCGGCCGCAGGGGCGAAGGGATCACCGGCCGCAGCCGGGCGAGGTCGGGCGCTTCGTCGTGCATGCCCTCATTGTGTGCCGGGCCGCCGGCGCGGGGGCCGGCGGCCCGGGCCCGCCGGTGGCGGTACCCGGGTGGCGCGCTACTTCAGCCGGTCGTGGATCCGTCTGCGCATGCCGGTCATCGAGAAACCGCGCGGGTCGACCTTCCCCGGCTGCCACTCACGGTGCCCGATGACCGACGGCGCGTCCCAGCCGTGGAAGCGGCAGACGGCGGCCGCCGCCTTCTCGACGGCTTCGAGCTGGACGGCGGGCCAGGGGTCCTCCCCGTCCCCGAGGTTCTCGCACTCGAATCCGTAGAAGTGCCGGTTACCGTCCGTGTTCGACTCGTTGTCGGACGGCAGGCGCTTCTCGGCGACGACGGCGCGCAGGACGTCGTCGTCGCCGAGTCCGGCGTGGTTGGTGCGGCCGTAGCCGACCAGGTGGACCCGGCCGTCCTTGGCGATCACGCCGTGGCAGAGGGGGCCCGGCAGTCCCGCGTGGCCGTCCCGGCAGATCTCGACCGTGCGGGCCGTGCCCCTGGTGACGGTGTGATGGAGCATGACTCCGTGGACCGGCCCCCAGGGGCCCTTGTGATTGCGGTTGTGTGTACGCCAGTCGCCCACCTGGACGACGGTGAGTCCTTCGTCCTTCAGGGCCTTGAGGAAGTTGCTCGCGGACATGGGTGAGGACATGGCCGACTCCTTCGGTGCTCGGGGAGCGTGTCCGTACAGCGCTTTTACCGGAATCAGAGCCTCCGGCAAACCTGTTCGGTTTTGTCCCGAGTCTTGTGCGAGCCGATCCGGACAGTCCGCGAGCGCCGAGACCTGCGGCGCTCAGGCCTGGGCGAGCCACAGGTCGGGGCCGAACACCTCGTAGTGGATGTCGGCCGCCGCGACCCCCTTGGCGAGCAACTGGGAGCGGACGGAGCGCATGAAGGGCAGCGGCCCGCAGAGGTAGGCGTGCGTGCCCGGGGCGAGGGGGAGGTCGCCCAGATCGACCGTGCCGGTCAGCTCGCCGGCGCTGCCGGGCTCCGGGTTCTCGTACCAGAAGTGGGCACTGGCGTCGGGAAGCTCGGCCGTGAGTGCCGCGTGCCGGGTGCGCAGGGCGTGGTCGGCGGGTGACCGGTCGCCGTGCACGACGGTGACGGGTGAACGGTGCCCCTCGGCCGCCAGGTGCTCCAGCATCGACACGATCGGGGTGCATCCGATGCCGGCCGACGCGAGGAGCAGCGGGGCGTCCGAGCCGTCGAGCACCAGGTCGCCGTACGGGGCGGAGACGCGCAGCCGGTCACCGGCGCGCAGCCGCGCGTGCAGGTGCGCCGAGACCTCGCCTTCGGGGCCGCTCTCGCCGCGGACCCGCTTCACCGAGAAGGAGCGCAGTTCGGCCCCGGGCGCGCCGATGAGGCTGTACTGACGTATCTGGCGTGCGCCGTCGGGGAGTTCCACCTGTACGGAGACGTACTGGCCCGGCCGGAACGCGGGCGCCGGTGAGCCGTCGGCCGGGGTGAGCCGGAAGGTGGCGACGTCGGCGGTCTCCTCGCTGCGTGAGACCACCGTCCACTCGCGCCACACGTCGCCCGCCGTCACCCCCCGCTGTGCGTAGAGCCGTGCCTCGATCGAGATGAGGGCGTTGGCCATCAGCCAGTAGACCTCGTCCCAGGCCGCGGCGACCTCCGGGGTGACCGCGTCGCCGAGCACCTCGGCGATGGCGGCGAAGAGGTGGGTGTGCACGATCTCGTACTGGGGGGCCGTGATGCCCAGTGAGGCGTGCTTGTTCGCTATCCGGCCCAGCATCACGTCGGGGCGGGTGCCGGGGTGTTCGACGAGCTGCGTGGCGAAGGCGGCGATGGACCCGGCGAGCGCCTGGCGCTGGGCGCCGGAGGCCTGGTTGCCCCGGTTGAACAGGTCCCGGAGCAGCTCCGGGTGGGCCTCGAAGAGCTTGCGGTAGAAGAGGTCCGCGATGTCACCGATGGCCGCGCCGACGGCGGGGAGCGTGGCTCGGACAGTGGCGGTCGAGGTCTCGGAGAGCATCCGTTGACTCCTCTGTGCGGGGGCGCCGTGCAACGGCGGCCCACTAATTGGTAAGTTAGATGCATATTTTCGAGCGGCGTGACGCCACCCGTGCGCGGTGGGGTGCGCGCGGGCGGAAAGGGAGCGGATCAGCCGGGCGCGGGGCGGCTGCGGCTGATGCCGAGCAGCAGCGGGCCGGTGGGGGAGGCGGTGAGATCGCCGACCGTGAGCGGGTCGAGGGAGGCGTAGAACGCCTCCTCGGCCTGGCGCAGCGCGGAGCGGAGCCGGCAGGCCGAACGCAGCGGGCACGGGGTGCTGCCCTCGCACTCGACGACTTCGCCCGGCCCTTCCAGCTGCCTGACCAGGGCTCCGATCGAGGCCGACCGTCCGGCGGTGGTGAGGGAGAGTCCTCCGCCCCGGCCGCGGCGCGCGTCCACGAGACCCAGGTGCTGGAGCCTGGCGACGACCTTCGCCGCGTGGGTGTACGGCACCTGCATGGTGTCCGCCACCTCGCGGGTGGTCGGTGGGTGCTCGCCCTCGGCCGTGACGGTCAGGCGCATCAGCACCCGGAGTGCCACATCGGTGAATCGCGTCAGCCGCATGGCCGCAGCGTAGATAAGTTGCATTGTGGATGCAAGTTAGACCGCCGGTCCACGCCACCGGCGGGCGCGTCATGATGGGTGGGTGCGGCCCCGTGGAGGATGCGGGGTGCGCGAGCGCGAGAGAGGTGGTCAGCGGCCGTGCCGAAGCCGAACGGAGCCGACGGGATACCGGCGAGCAAGGTCGTCACCGACCCGGACAGCCTGGGCCGTTACGCGCACGACGAAGCGGAGTGGGCACCGGCCGGACGCCCCCTCGCCGTCGTACGGCCCCAGGACACGGACGAGGTGCGGGCCGTCGTCGCCCACTGCGTGGAGCACCGCATCCCGGTGGTCCCGCGCGGCGCGGGCACGGGGCTCTCGGGCGGGGCGAACGCGGTGGACGGTGCCGTCGTCCTCTCCTTCGAGGACATGAACCGCATCCTGCGCATCGATCCGGTGGAGCGGCTCGCCGTCGTCCAGCCGGGCGTCGTCAACGACGACCTGCGCGCCGCCTGCGCCGAGCAGGGCCTCTGGTACCCCCCGGACCCGGCCAGCTCGCCCTGGTCCACCATCGGCGGGAACGCCGCCACCAACGCGGGCGGCATGTGCTGCGTGAAGTACGGGGTGACCCGGGACTACGTGATCGGGCTGGAAGCCGTCAACGGCCTCGGCGAGGTCGTGCGCGTGGGCCGGCAGACCGCCAAGGGGGTCGCCGGCTACGACCTGTGCGGGCTGCTCGTCGGCTCCGAGGGCACGCTCGGCGTGATCACCGAGATCACCGTGAAGCTCCGCGGCGCCCGGCCGGCCGAGCGCACCGTCGCCGGTTTCTTCGACTCGGTGGTCGCGGCCGGCGACGCGGTGAGCAGGGTGACCGAGGCGGGTCTGGTGCCCTCCGCGCTCGAACTCCTCGACCGGCACTGCCTGAAGGCCGTCGACGAGTGGAAGAACATGGGGCTGTCGGCCGACGCGGACGCGATCCTGCTCGGCCGCGTGGACACCCCGGGGGCCGCGGGCGACGCCGAGGCCGAGGCCATCCGCGCCTGCTTCGCCGAGGCCGGCGCGGCGTGGGCCGAGGTCTCCACCGACCAGGCGGAGGCGGACGCCCTCTTCCAGGCCCGGCGGCTCGCCTACCCGGCACTGGAGCGGCTGGGCCCCGTGCTCACCGAGGACGTGGTGGTGCCGCGGGCCCTGGTGCCCCGGATGCTGGGACGCGTCGAGGAGATCGCCCGCGCACACGACGTGCGCATCGCCAACATCGCCCACGCGGGCGACGGCAACCTCCACCCCCTCATCATCACCGAACCCGGCGACGAGGCCGCACGGGCGCGCGCCCAGCTCGCCTTCGAGGACATCCTCGACGCGGCGATCTCGTTCGGCGGCACGGTCACCGGTGAACACGGCGTCGGGCTGCTGAAGATGGGCGGCATGAACCGCGAGGTGGGCTCCGTCAATCTGGCCATGCAGCGAGCGGTCAAGGCGGCCCTGGACCCGTACGGCATCCTCAACCCGGGCAAGGTGGTCGAGTCGGGCGCCCCCCTGGCGGGGTGAACTCCCGGCGCCGGCCCTACCGCAGCGGTTCGCTGAGTTCGACGGCGCGCAGTGCCGCCGCCAGCGCCCGCTCGTCACCGATGTCGAGGGCCGTGTCGGTCAGTTTGACGACGTGCTCGTCGCCGTGGGCCACGGCCAGCTCGAAGACCTCCTCGGGGGTGACCGGGCCGGGCGGCACGTAGGCCACCGGGGCGTCCGGCGCGTACATGGCGGTCACCGCGGCCGAGGCCGTCCAGGCGGCTCGCAGGCTCGGGACCCACAGGGCCCGGGGCAGAGCGGGCAGGGTACGCAGGACGGCGTTGGGCGCCGTCGCCGCGTGGACCAGCATCGTCTCCTCGCCGTGGCCGTGGGTCGCGTACCGATGGGTGGCCGCGGTCACCAGTTCGGTGAGGCGGCGGTGCGCCTCGGCCGGGTCCGTGACCGTGCCCGCCCACACCGGCAGGCTCCTGACGCCGCCGAGCCGGGTGGGGAAGCCGCCCTCCCGTTCGGCGATCGGCGGCACCGCGTCCAGCGCCGCCGCCGCGCTGTCCGCGCCGGGCACCGGGACGAGGCCCGTGACGGGGTGGTGGCGGGCCGCCCAGTAGCCGAGGCCGTGCGCGAGCTCGGTCAGCCGCGGGGCTGTGCTCCCGCCCGCCAGGAGCGTGCGCACGGCGTGACCCACACGAATCACCGGGTGCGTCGATCCGCCGTACAGACCGGGCAGGAGGCGGGGCCACCACTCGGCGAGGACGTCTCGCCAGGGGCGCTCGGCGATCCGCCGGTCGAAGTAGCCGATCCAGTCGGCGGCGCGGCGCGGATCGCCCAGCGCCGAAGGCCAGTCGGCGTCCGTGACCGGTGCGACTTCGGCCGGGAACTCCTCCAGCCGGGGCGCGTACGCGTCGAGCCAGCGGTGCACCGAGCGCGCCTGCCCGTGCGCGGCGAGGGCCTCCACGGCCATCGGGGCGTGGTTGGTGAGCCGTCCGAGCCTTTCGGGTCCCGCGGCGTGCAGCCGCTGGAGCGCCTCGTCGAGCGTGCCTGTCGTATCCATGGCGCCGACGCTAGGGGGCCGGCGGCGGAGCCGTAACGGGCTGAGGTCCCGCAGCGGGACGGAGGTGGTCCTACGTCTCGGGGCCCGGGCCCGGGTCCGTCCCGGGAACGGGCCGGCGAGGGAGGCGGCGGGCCGCGGCGGGTGTCCGGGAGGCGGCCGTGGAGCGGTAGTTGCCGTTCGCGGTTCCTTCCGGCGAGCCGACATGCATCGGCCCGGGTCCGGGCAATGTGCCCCGCCCGCGCCCGAATAGTCACACTCTTTTGTGTAATAGCGCCCGGAGTCCTTCGGCTGGAAGTCTCTTTCTCGCAGGTCAGCCCATGATCGAGAGGATTTCGGATGTCCGTTGGTGAAGAGGTTCGCGACACGCAGCCGCAGCCGCAGCAGAGTCTCGGCACAGCGGCTGCGCGGAACCTCGCGACGACCACCAAGTCCGCCCCGCAGATGCAGGAGATCTCCTCACGGTGGCTGCTGCGCATGCTGCCGTGGGTTCAGGTGCAGGGCGGCACCTACCGGGTGAACCGCCGGCTGAGCTATTCGGTCGGGGACGGCCGGGTGACGTTCGTGCAGACGGGCGACCGGGTGACCGTCATCCCCGCCGAGCTCGGTGAACTCCCCGCCCTGCGCGACTTCGCCGACGAGGACGTGCTGGCCGAACTGGCCCGCCGGTGCGAACAGCGTGACGTCGAGGCGGGTGAGGTGCTCGCGGCGGCGGGGGACGCCGCGGACCGCGTCCATCTGCTGGCCCACGGGAAGATCGAGAAGATCGGCTCCGGGCCGTACGGCGACGAGACGGTGCTCGGAGTCCTCGCGGACGGCGCCTACTTCGGCGACCACGTACTCGTCGACGGCGACGCGACCTGGGAGTACACGGCCCGTGCGGTGACCGCCTGCACGCTGCTGACCCTGCGCCGGTCCGACGTGCTCAATCTCGCCGCCCGCGCGGACTCCCTCCGCGACCACCTCGCGGGGCTGCTCGCCATCCCGCACCAGCGCACCAACCGCTACGGCGAGGCGGAGATCGACCTCTCGGCGGGACATGTCGGCGAGACCGTCGTGCCCCACACCTTCGTCGACTACGAATCGGCGCCACGCGAGTACGAACTGAGCGTCGCGCAGACCGTGCTGAAGGTCCACAGCAGGGTGGCCGACCTCTACAACCAGCCGATGAACCAGACCGAGCAGCAGTTGCGGCTGACGGTCGAGGCGCTCCGTGAGCGCCAGGAGCACGAGCTCGTCAACAACCGCGAGTTCGGCCTGCTCAACAACTGCGACTACGGGCAGCGGATCCAGCCCCACGACGGAGCGCCGGGCCCCGACGACATGGACGAACTCCTGTCCCGGCGGCGCGGATCGAACCTGTTCCTCGCCCATCCCCGGGCCATCGCCGCCTTCGGCCGCGAGTGCAACAAGCGCGGCCTGGTGCCGGAGAGCGTCGAGGTCGGGGGGCACCACGTGCCCGCCTGGCGAGGGGTCCCGATCTTCCCGTGCAACAAGATCCCGGTCACCGACGCCCGCACCACGTCGATCATCTGCATGAGGACCGGTGAGGCCGACCAGGGCGTCATCGGACTTCAGCAGAGCGGCATCCCGGACGAGATCGAACCGAGCCTCTCGGTCCGCTTCATGGGAATCGACGAGCAGGCGATCATCTCGTACCTCGTCACGGCGTACTACTCCGCCGCCATCCTGGTCCCGGACGCCCTCGGCGTGCTGGAGAACGTGGAGGTGAGCCGCTGGCGGTGACGCTTCCCGGGGCCCGGGCGGCCTCCGCCCGGGCCCGGCAGGCCGAGGCCGCGACCAAGGTGCCCCGGGGCGCCCGGAAGGAGTGACCGTGACCATGACCAGTACGGATGCCGCGATGGAGGGGCGGAAGGCCGCCGAACTCCTGGAGCACACCCGCAACGCCGTCGACCCGCACATCCGGGCAGCCGTCGAGACCTTGCCCGGAGCCATGCGCCGCGTCGCCATGTACCACTTCGGCTGGCAGAACGCCGACGGCACGCCCGCTTCCGGGCAGGCGGGCAAAGCCATCAGGCCGGCGCTCGTCCTGGCCGCCGCCCGAGCTCTGGGCGGTGACCCGGAGACAGCCATGAGGGCGGCCGTGGCCGTCGAGCTCGCGCACAACTTCACCCTGCTCCACGACGACGTCATCGACGAGGACGCCACCCGTCGCCACAGACCCACGGCCTGGGCGGTGTTCGGGGTGCCGGACGCCGTCATCACGGGTGACGCCATGCTCGCCCTCGCACTGCGGCTGCTGGCGGACGACCCGCACCCGGCGTCCCCCCACGCCTCGGCGCGGCTCGCCGCCTGCGTCATCGAGCTCTGCGCGGGACAGCAGGCCGACTGCGCCCTGGAGGAGCGCGGTCCCGAAGACGTGACCCTGGACGAGTGCGTGGCCATGGCCATGGCCAAGACGGGAGCGCTGCTCGGCTGTGCCTGCGCCCTGGGCGCGCTCTACAGCGGCGCCGGGGAGCGGGAGGTCCGGGCCATGGACGGCTTCGGACGCGAGGCGGGGCTCGCCTTCCAGCTCATCGACGACCTGATCGGCATCTGGGGGGACACCGACCGCACGGGCAAGCCTGCCGGAGCCGATCTGACCGCGCACAAGAAATCGCTTCCGGTGGTCGCGGCGCTCACCTCGGGCACCCCGGCCGCGGACGAACTGGCGGCGCTCTACCGGGGCGCCATGAACACGCAGGAGGAGGTGAGGACGGCCGCAGACGCGATCGACCGGGCGGGCGGCCGTGACTGGGCCCAGACCTCGGCAGCGGACCGGATGGCCCGCGCGGTGCACCATCTGTCCGTCGCGGTTCCGGGCACGGAAGCCGCCGGAGACCTGCTGGCCCTGGCGGAGTTCGTCACCCGCAGAACGCACTGAGCGCAGGGCCGCCGCTTCCGCTGCCCGGCCGGACTGCAGGAAGCGGCAGAGGCGGGTCCGGTTCACGGGCGTAGGGAGGGGGAGCGCGACCGGCCCCGGCCCTGTCCACGCGGTCCTGCGGAGCGTCGACAAGGCCCGGGGCGGGCCTTCTGACAGGCCGTCGCACCACCCATGAAGGCCGATCCCAGGGCCTGTTGGGCGAGAGCCGGAGACCGTGTCCGCGGAAGGGGAGGGTGCCACCGGAGCCAACCGGGGCACGGACTACAGTCCCTGCTCATGACAGATGAGTCGTGGGCAGGCTGGTACCGGGACCGTCATGGTTCCGCGGCCGTCATTTTCACCACGGACGGGCAGCAGCTCCGTATCCGCGTCCGGGGCACGGACTTCGAGGGCGAGAGCTTCGACGGTCTGGGACCCGCAGCCGGAGCCCCGGTCCAGGAGGACCTGTTCGACCTGGTGGACGGTGTACTGGGCGACTGCGTGCTGGAGTGGGATCTCCCGCTGCCGGTGCTCGTCTCCGGCACGGTCCGCCAGGCCACCCTCAGCTGCCTGCTGTCGCTGCGCCGCGCCGACCCGGACCTGTATCTCGCCCTCCATCTGGACGGGGCGGTCTACGAGTCCAACCGCGCCGAGGGCGACTTCGCCGCCGCGCTGGCCACGGTGCAGCGGATCCTGCCGCCGGGCATGCATCTGCAGACCTGTATCGCCTGCGCCTTCTCCGACTACTTCCCCGCGCCCGCTCGCGGCCTGTCCGGTGGGCTCGCCTGCTTCCGCGGCGCGAAGGACGCCTACCGTGACGTGGAGGGCGGCCAGGACGTCGCGGGCCTGTGGGACCGGCGCACCGGTTTCGTCCAGGAGATATGGAGCTGCCGGGAGTTCGAACCGCGCCCTGCACACGGCGCAGGCACCGGTCACCGGGGCGCCTTCCCGCTCGAACTCGCCTGACCTGCCTGACCTGCCCGACCTGCCCGACCGGCCTGATGCTGAGGGCGGGAGAGCGGGAGAGCGGGAGGGCCCCCTGCTCTCGTCAGGCACTTCCCTGCGGCGGCCCGGCACCGTGGGCTCACCGGGCTCCGCCCGCGGGGCCGGGTGATCCGGAACGGCGCCGCCTGGCCGGGGTGGGCCCGAACGGCACCGCAGGGGGCGGGAGTTCCCCGTTCTGCCGACAGCGAGGTCCGGTTTCCCCCGCCTGCGACGACGGGCAGCCTCAGCGCATGAGGATCTTGATGCTGGGCGGCACGGAATTCGTCGGGCGCGCGGTCACCGACGCGGCGCTCGGCCGGGGCTGGCAGGTGACCGTGTTCCACCGAGGCCACCACCCGCCGCCCGCCGGGGTGCGGTCGCTGACAGGGGACCGGACGACGGGGGAGGCAGGACTCGCGGCGCTGGCGGACGGCAGCTGGGACCTCGTGGTCGACACCTGGAGCGGCGCGCCCTCGGCCGTGCGCGACGCCGCCCGGATGCTGTCGGGCAGAGCAGGGCACTTCAGCTACGTCTCCAGCAGATCGGTCTACGCCTACCCGGCCCCGGCAGGCCTCACGGAGGACGGACCACTGGTGGCCGGCGCCTCCCCGGACGCGGGGCCGGACGTCCCCTACGCCCAGGCCAAGCGGGGCGGGGAGCTGGCGGCCCTCGACGCCTTCGGGGAGAAGGCCCTGCTGGCCAGGGCCGGGCTGATCCTCGGCCCCGGCGAGAACATCGGCCGGCTGCCGTGGTGGCTCACCAGAGCGGCACGGGGCGGTCCGGTGATCGCGCCGGGGCCACCGGACGCCCCACTCCAGTACATCGACGCCAGGGACCTCGCCGAGTGGCTCCTGGACGCCGCGGCGGGCGGCCTGAGCGGGGCGTACAACACCGTGAGTCGCCCGGGGCACACCACCATGGGGGAGCTGCTGGACGCCTGCGTCCGCGTCACGGGCGACAGCGCGCGACTGCGCTGGACCGACCCGGACGTGATCCTGGCCGCCGGTGTCGAACCCTGGACCGACCTGCCGATCTGGCTGCCGGCGGGAGAGCTCCACGACACCATGCACCAGGGTGACGTCACCAAGGCCCACGCCGCGGGCCTGCGGTGCAGACCCGTCACCGAAACCGTCGTCGACACCTGGACCTGGCTGCGCGGACGAGGGGGCACGGCCCCGCAGCGGCCCGACCGGCCGTCCGTCGGGCTCGACGCGCGGACCGAGGCGAAGCTCCTCTCGGCCCCCGGCAGCCCTTAGCGTGGCCCGATGACCGAACACCTGCTGCACCTCACCGAAGAGCCCTTGTGGGAGGCCGCCCGGAGAGCCGGGACGTACGAGATGTCCACCCGGGGCCGCACCCTGCGCGAGGAAGGGTTCATCCACTGCTCGCTGCCCCATCAGCTCCCCGCCGTGGCCCAGGCGTTGTACGGGGCCGACGCCCAGGGCCTGGTGGTGCTGGTCATCGACGCGGACCGTATTCCGGCGCCCGTGCGCTACGAGGCCATGGAGCCCGGCGGCGAGGAGTTCCCGCACATCTACGGACCGCTTCCCGCCGACGCGGTCGTGGAGGTGCGCCCCTGGGCCGGACACCCGTCGCACGCGGGAGGTGAGGCGGAATGACCAGCCCCCTCACCAGTCCCCTCGTAGCGGTGACGGGCGCGAGCGGAGCGGTCGGTGGCCGGGTCGCCGGGCGGCTGGCCCGGGAAGGCGTCCCGGTGCGGCTCCTGGGCCGGGACCCCTCGCGCCTGCCCCGGCTCCCCGGCGCGGTCGCCGCGCCGCCCGCTCCGTACGGCGACGGCGAGGCGATGCGCCGCGCGCTGGACGGGGCGCACACCCTCTTCCTCGTCTCGGCGCACGAGAGCCCGGACCGGGTCCTGGAGCACACCACCGCGGTGGACGCGGCCCTCGCGGCCGGCGTCGAGCGCATCGTGTACGTGTCGTTCCTCGGTGCGGCACCGGACGCCACGTTCACCTTCGCGCGCGACCACTGGCACACCGAGGCGCACATCCGGGTGGCCGGGGCGCGCCACACCTTCCTGCGTGACAGCTGGTATCTGGCGGCGATCCCCGCGATGACGGGTGCCGACGGCATCCTGCGCGGACCCGCCGGAGAGGGCCGGGTCTCGGCCGTGTCGCACCAGGACATCGCGGACGCGGCGTCAGCGGTGCTGCTGGACGCGGGGACCGGCCACGACGGCGCGACGTACGACCTGACGGGCCCGGAGGCGTTCACCCTCGCGGAGGCCGCCGGTGAGCTGAGCCGGCGCACCGGCCGCACGATCCGGTACGTCCCCGAGAGCCGTGAGGAGGCCTACGCCTCCCGCGCCCACTACGGTGCCGCGGAGTGGGAGGTGGCCGGCTGGGTCACGTCGTACGAGGCGATCGCGGCCGGCGAACTGGAGACCGTCTCGGACGCCGTCCCCACCCTCACGGGCCGCCCGGCGCAGAACCTGGCCGCCTATCTCCTGGAGAACCCGGACAGCTACCGCCACCTCCTGCCGGGCGGCTGACCCGGCGGGACAGGAGCATCGCCGCTCCCCGGCCGCCGCACCGCGCGGCCGGACGCGCGCCGGGCAGCACACCCCGGAACGCACAACCGCACCCGGCCCGTCAGGACTGCCGTTGCCGGCGGCCTGAGGACCGGGTGCGGTCAGCCGGGCCGTCCGGCCCGCAGCGGAGCGGGTCGGACGTGCCGGGCACGCGTCACGCCTTCTTGGTCTCCCAGAAGATCTCGTCGATGCGAGCGATCAGGTCCAGAGCCTTCTGGCCCGTGGCCGGGTCGTTCGAGCCCTTGGCCGCGGAGAGCGCCTTCAGGGTGTCGTTGACCAGCTGGTGCAGCTCCGGGTACTTCTCGAAGTGCGGGGGCTTGAAGTAGTCGCTCCAGAGCACCGAGACGTGGTGCTTCGCGAGCTCGGCACGCTGTTCCTTGATCAGAACGGCGCGGGTGCGGAAGTCCGCGTCCTCATTGGCCTGGTACTTCTCCTGGACGGCCTTGACGGACTCCGCCTCGATGCGGGCCTGGGCCGGGTCGTACACACCGCAGGGCAGGTCGCAGTGCGCGCTGACCTTCACCTTGGGGGCAAACAGGCGGGAAAGCATGGAGCTGTCCTTCCTCGTGATCGTCTTCTCAGGTGGGACATTACTCCGTGGGAAGCGGCTTTTTGCGGCTGCCCCCTTGGGCTTAGGCCAAAAGTCCAGGGTGAGGATGGGACGGTGGGCCGAAAACACGGACGGTGCGCGCAGCGGTGTACTGGAGGATGGACCGGGAGGTGCCACACATGCCGGAACCGGCGCAGGGGTCAGGGAACGGGCGGGCGGCGCGGAGGTCGTTCCAGGTGGTGGAGGTGACGGGGCCCTCGATGGTGCCCACGCTGTACCACGGGGACTGGCTGCTCGTGCAGTACGGGGCGCCGGTGCGTCCCGGGGACGTGGTGATCCTTCGTCACCCGTTCCAGCAGGACCTGCTGGTCGTCAAGCGCGCCGCCGAGCGGCGCGGCAACGGCTGGTGGGTGCTGGGGGACAACGCGTACGCGGGCGGTGACAGTACGGACTACGGGACGGTCCCCGAGGAGCTCGTGCTGGCCAGGGCGCGGGCCCGCTACCGGCCGTTGGGCAAGGATCAGCGATCGGTGCTCGGGGTGATGGGCTGGGCGCTGTCCGCGGTGCGCCGTGTCTCCCCGGAGCGGTCCGTCTCCAGGCGCTTGCGGGCCCGGTAGGCGGCCACGTTGGCCCGGGTCGCGCAGCGGTCCGAGCAGTAGCGCCGGGAGCGGTTGGTGGAGGTGTCGAGGTAGGCGTTGCGGCACGGCGCCGCCTCGCACAGGCCGAGCCGGTCCACCCCGTGCGAGGTCAGGTGGAAGGCCAGGCCCATCGCCGCGATCGCGGCGAATCCCGCCGTCGCGTTCGAGGGATGGTCGGCGAGGTGCATGTGCCAGTCCGGCTTGCCGTCCTCGTCCCGGGTGTCGTGGCCGGAGATCTGCGGGCTCACCGGGAACTCAAGCAGCAGCGAGTTGAGCAGGTCGACCGCCAGGGTCTCCTCGCCGTCGTCCGCCGCCTCGAAGACCGCGCGCAGCCGGGCCCGCACGGACCGGAAGCGTGTCACGTCCGCGTCGGTCGCCCGGCGGGCCGCCTGGGCGTTGGCGCCGAACAGCTCGCGCACGGACTCGACCGTCGTGAGGCTGTCCTTGTCGCGGGCCGGCTCCTCGGTGTTGACCAGACGCACGGCGTAGTCCGAGTAATAGGCCAGTTCCACTTGTAGTCCTTACGGCGCGGGTCTATGGTCGCTGTGTCGACCAGTGTAATGGGTGGTCGTACTCAAAGGGTCTTACGCATAGAGGTACAGGTGGAGGTTCGCATGGCGGGGACGGGCACCGACTGGCAGTCCTGGCAGGAGAGCTGGGACCGGCAGCAGGAGTGGTACATGCCGGACCGTGAGGAACGGTTCCGGGTGATGCTGGACATGGTCGAAGCCGTCGTGGGGCCCGAACCGAGGGTGCTCGATCTGGCGTGCGGTACGGGCAGTATTACGGACCGGCTCCTCAAGAGGTTCCCCGAGGCCACCAGCACGGGCGTCGACCTCGACCCGGCGCTGCTCGCCATCGCGCGCGGCACCTTCGACGGGGACGACCGGGTCACCTTCGTGACCGCCGACCTGAAGGACGCCGCCTGGACCGAGCGCCTCCCGTACACCTCGTACGACGCCGTGCTCACCGCCACCGCCCTGCACTGGCTGCACAGCGAACCGCTCGCGGTCCTGTACGGGCAGATCGGCGGGCTGGTCAGGGACGGCGGGGTGTTCATGAACGCGGACCACATGATCGACACCTCCACCCCGCGCATCAACGCGGCGGAGCGCGCCCACCGGCACGCCGCCATGGACCGGGCGAAGGCCGCGGGGGCGGTGGACTGGGCGGGGTGGTGGGCCCTGGCGGCCGAGGACCCCGCCCTCGCGGGGCCCACCGCCGAGCGGTTCGCCATCTACGGCGAACACGCGGACGGAGACATGCCGTCCGTCCACTGGCACGCCCGCACCCTCCGCGAGGCCGGCTTCGCGGAGGCGCGCGCGGTCTGGTCCTCGCCCTCGGACAGCCTGGTACTGGCCGTGAAGTAGGGCCCGCGCGCGAGGACGAGGGCCCCGCGAGGGCGAAGGCCCCCGCGAGAAGGGCCGGAAGACGGAGGACGAGGGGCGGCTCCGGCCGCCCCTCGTCCTCTTTTCGCCGCCCTGCAACCTGCGGCCCGCCCCGGCGCACTGGAAGGGTGAGACGGTCCGCACCCGCGGACCCGGAGAGGGGCGCCGATGGCGCGGATCGAGGACGACGCGGCTCTGCACGCGTTCGTGGAGAGCAGACGCGCGGCGCTGTTCCGCAGCGCCTACCTGCTGTGCGGCGACCGGCACGAGGCCGAGGACCTGGTCCAGACGACGCTGGTCAAGGTCGTGCTCGGCGGGAAGAGGCACGGGCGGCTCGACAACATCGAGGCGTACGCGCGCAAGACGCTGGTCAACACGCACATCGCCGCCCGCCGTCGCTTCTGGCGGCGGGAGCGACCGTACGGCGAACTGCCCGACAGCGCCGGTGAGCAGGCTGACTCGGACACGGGGCTGATGGTCCGGGCGGCGCTCGCCCGGCTCACGGCCAGGCAGCGAGCGGTGCTGGTGCTGCGCTACTGGGAGGACCTGAGCGTCCAGGCCACGGCCGAACTGCTCGGGATGCGGGAGAGCACGGTCAAGAGCCACACGGCTCGGGGGCTGACGGCGCTGCGCGCCGAGATGGCGGGGGAACTGGTATGAGCGACGTACGTGAGCTGCTGGAGCGGGCCGCCGAAGGTGCGGGACAGCCCGCGGTGTCCACCGAAGCGGTGTACGCACGGGCCGGCCGGGTGCGCCGGGGGCGCCGTGTCGCCGGATCGGGTGTCGCGCTGGCCGTGGTGGCGGCGGGGGCGTTCGTGCTCCCGGGGTTCGCCACGGGGCCGGGGACGGAGCGGACGTCGGTGGCGGGCGCCCCCGAGAGGAGCGGCGCCGGGGACAGGGCGGAGCGGCTGACCGCGCTGTTGCCGGAGGGGGTCGGGAGTGTCGAGCAGGTGTCGCTCGCCGTGCTCATCAAGAACGCGACACCCGCACAGGCCAAGGAGACCTACACGGGTCCGCTGGACGGGCAGTACTCCGTGCGCAGGGACGGGGGCGTCGGCTTCCTGACCCTCTCGTACCTGCCCCGCGCACAGGCCGCCCGGAAGCTCGGGGGGACGGACCCCTTCGGCGACTTCTGCGCGGTCCGCGGCAAGGAGCCGCCCCGCTCCGAGTGCGTGCGCGAGGAACTGCCGGACGGCGGGGTCCTGACGATCTGGCGCGACGCGATGGACTACGGCGACGGCGGCACACCGCAGTGGGGGCCCGAACTCACGGCCCGGCTCGTCCTGAAGGACGGTTCGCTGCTGGCCGCGCGTGCCAGCACCGGCTACGAGGGCAGCCGGTCGCAGGGACCGCTGCTCGCGAGCACGCCGCTGGACCGGGCGCAGCTGCGCGCCCTGCTGCTGAGGCCGGAGCTGGTGCCGGCGGAGCAGGGGCGGAAGTAGCGGACGGGACGGGGCGACGGCGAGGAGGGCGGTACGGACCGGGTCCGTACCGCCCTCCTCGCCGTGCGGGTGGGGTCAGAGCACCTTCGACAGGAACGACTTCGTCCGGTCGTGCTGCGGGTTGGTCAGGACGTCGCGCGGGTGGCCGGACTCGACCACGACGCCGTCGTCCATGAAGACCAGCGCGTCGCCGACCTCGCGGGCGAAGCCCATCTCGTGGGTGACGACGATCATCGTCATGCCCTCCTCGGCCAGTCCGCGCATGACGTCCAGGACGTCGCCGACCAGCTCCGGGTCGAGCGCGGAGGTCGGCTCGTCGAAGAGCATCAGCTTCGGCTCCATGGCCAGGGCGCGGGCGATGGCCACCCGCTGCTGCTGCCCGCCGGAGAGCTGGGAGGGGTAGTTCCTCGCCTTGTCGGACAGGCCGACCCGGTCCAGCAGCCGTTCCGCCCGGGCCCGGGCGACGGCCTTGGCCTCGCCCTTCACCTGGACGGGAGCCTCCATGACGTTCTCGATGGCCGTCATGTGCGGGAACAGGTTGAAGCGCTGGAAGACCATGCCGATGTCCCGGCGCTTCAGGGCGACTTCGCTGTCCTTGAGCTCGTAGAGCTTGTCGCCCTTCTGGCGGTAGCCGACGAGGTCGCCGTCGACGTACAGCCGGCCGGCGTTGATCTGCTCCAGGTGGTTGATGCACCGCAGGAACGTCGACTTGCCGGAGCCGGACGGGCCGATCAGGCAGAACACCTCGCGGGGGGCGACCTCCAGGTCGATGCCCTTGAGGATGTGCGCGGGGCCGAAGGACTTGTGGACGCCCTCGGCCTTCACCATGGCGGTCATGCGGCGCCTCCCTTCGGGCGGCCCAGCGACAGCATGGTGGCCCTGATCTTCTGGAACGGGGTGTCCGGCAGGCTCCGGCTGGAGCCGCGCGCGTAGTACCGCTCCAGGTAGTACTGGCCGACGCTGAGCACCGAGGTGAGCACCATGTACCAGGCCGCGGCCAGGAACAGCATCTCCACGGTGGCACCCGAGGTCTGCGAGACGTTCTGGGTGGAACGCAGCAACTCGGTGTACTGGACGGCGACCGCGAGCGAGGAGGTCTTCAGCATGTTGATGACCTCGTTGCCCGTCGGCGGCACGATCACGCGCATCGCCTGGGGGACGACGATCCGCCGCAGCGTCTTGCCGTGGCTCATGCCCAGGGCGTGCGCCGCCTCGGTCTGGCCCTCGTCGACCGACTGGAGGCCCGCCCGGCAGATCTCCGCCATGTACGCGGCCTCGTTGAGCCCCAGGCCGAGCAGCGCGCAGAGGAACGGCGTCATGAAGGACGACCATTCGTCCTTGTAGACCGGCCCGAGGTTGATGTACTCGAACACGATGCCGAGGTTGAACCAGACCAGCAGCTGTACGTAGACCGGGGTACCGCGGAAGAACCAGATGTAGCCCCAGGCTATGGAGGTCGTCACCGGGTTCTTGGAGAGCCGCATCACGGCGAGCACGATGCCCAGCACGACGCCGATGATCATCGACAGGACCGTGATGATGACCGTGTTCTTGACGCCCTCGAGGATCTGGTCGTCGAAGAAGTAGTCCGGGATCGCGTTCCAGTTGATGTCGCCCTGCGCGAACGCGTAGACGAGCGAGGCCAGCAGGCCGAGCGCGACGACCGCGGAGACGTACCGGCCGTAGTGGCGTACCGGAATGGCCTTGATCGCCTCCGGCCCCGCCGACGGGGTGGGCGGGGTGGCCGCCGCGTCCGTCTTCTTGATGTCAGTCACAGATGTTGCCTTTCAGCGCCGGAACCCGGTCAGGATCCGCCGTTGATCTTGGCCTCGGTGACCGCGCCGGCCTCGACGCCCCACTTGGCGATGATCTTCTGGTACTCGCCGTTCTCGATGACCGCGTTCAGGGCCGCCTCGATCGCCTTGGTCAGCTCGTCGTTGCCCTTGGCGACGGCGATGCCGTACGGGGCCGCCTCGACCTGCTCGCCGACCAGCTGGAAGTCCTTGCCGCCGCCCGAGGTCTTGACCGCGTACGCGGCCACCGGGAAGTCGGAGGAACCGGCGTCGGCGCCGCCGCCTCGCAGGCGGGTCTGGGCCTCCAGGTCGTTGTCGAACGCCTCGATCGCGATCTTGCCCTTGCTGCCGCACTTGGCGCTCTCGGCCTTGGCCAGGTCGTGGGAGACCGTGCCGCGCTGCACCACGAGCTTCTTGCCGCAGAGGTCCGACCAGGTGCTGATGCCCTTGTCGTCGCCCTTCTTCGTGTAGATGGAGACGCCCGCCGTGAAGTAGTCGACGAAGTCGACGCCCTCGCCGACCTTCTTCTTCGTCTCGGAGTCCACACCTTCCTGGCGGTCCTTGGTGTCGGTCATGGCCGACATCGCCAGGTCGTAGCGCTTCGAGCGCAGGCCCGTGAGCAGGGTGTCGAAGGTGCCGTTCTCGAAGACGAACTTCACGCCGAGCTGCTTGCCGAGCGCGTCCGCCAGGTCGGGGTCGATACCGACGGTCTTGCCGGACTCGTCCTTGAACTCGACCGGCGGGTAGGCGATGTCGGACCCGACCTTGATCTCGCCCTTGTCCTTGACGGCCTTGGGGAGGAGGTCGGCGAGCGGCGCGTCCTTCGTGGCGGTGGCCGAGCCCGACTCCTTCGTGGAGGCGCTGTCGGTCTGGTCTCCACAGGCGGTCAGCAGCAGGGTGCCGGCGACCGCGACTGCGCAGACCGCGGCAATCCGGGACTTCGCGGTCGAACGGCAGAGGGTGCTTGCGGTCATGGTCGGAATCCTCCGGCGGTGAGGGAATGCTGGTCAGGTGGGCACGCACGCACCTTCGAGTGTCGCCACCTTGTGTGATTAGGGCATCTTGCCATTCGGACTCACCCATCCAGGGGGCCTGGCATGTCAAAATCGGGTAACGGGTGACCCCCGAACCTCAACGGACCGGCATGGCAAGGCCGGACCATCTGCTGAAAAGCGAGTGCTCCTCCGGAGAATCTCCGGTGCGTCTCGGTCTTCGGACGGCCTTTGTGGTCCTTAGTGGACTTGTCCAGATATTCGCTTATGAGTCATGTCACCGATTCGATACCGACTCGTAAGAGGCCCGGTCCGTCCGGTAAGAAAGACCTTTACACCCCTCATCCGGGGCTCAGGGCGCGTGTGCGGCGCGCCCGCGCGTATGTGCCTCCCCTGCCGGAGCGGGCCAACCCGCTCAGTGCCGGGAACGTACGCGGTGCCCGCCCACCCCTCCTCAACCAGGAGTGGCCACCCTCAACTGATGAAGACTTAAGGGGTCAACACAATGGCAGCGGAGATCGTCAATCCTCGCAGCGACAGCACGACGCACGGCACGGCCGGGACGGCGGGAATCGGCGGGGCCGACGAGCCCTTCGATCCGGCGTTCGCCCTGCACCGCGGCGGGAAGATGGCCGTGCAGGCCACCGTTCCGATCCGCGACAAGGACGACCTGTCCCTCGCGTACACGCCCGGCGTGGCGAAGGTGTGCAGCGCCATCGCCGAGAATCCCGAGCTCGTCCACGACTACACCTGGAAGTCCCAGGTCGTGGCCGTCGTCACGGACGGCACCGCCGTCCTCGGCCTGGGGGACATCGGTCCCGAGGCCTCCCTCCCGGTGATGGAGGGCAAGGCGATCCTGTTCAAGCAGTTCGGAGGTGTCGACGCGGTGCCGATCGCGCTCGCCACCACCGACGCGGACGAGATCGTCGACACCGTGGTGCGCCTCGCGCCCTCCTTCGGCGGCATCAACCTGGAGGACATCTCGGCGCCCCGGTGCTTCGAGATCGAGCGCAAGCTCCAGGAGCGTCTGGACATCCCGGTCTTCCACGACGACCAGCACGGCACCGCCGTGGTGACGCTCGCGGCCCTGCGGAACGCGGCGAAGCTCTCCGGCCGGACGCTCGGCGATCTGCGCGCCGTCATCTCCGGCGCGGGGGCGGCCGGCGTGGCCATCGCCAAGTTCCTGCTGGAGGCGGGCATCGGTGACGTCGCCGTCGCCGACCGCAAGGGCATCGTCAGCGGGGACCGGGAGGACCTCACGGACGTCAAGCGCGAGCTGGCGGAGCTCACGAACCGGGCCGGCATCACCGGCTCGCTGGAAACGGCCCTGGCCGGCGCCGACGTCTTCATCGGCGTCTCCGGCGGTACGGTCCCCGAGCCTGCCGTGGCCTCCATGGCTCCCGGCGCGTTCGTGTTCGCCATGGCCAACCCGAACCCCGAGGTCCACCCCGACGTCGCGCACAAGTACGCGGCCGTGGTGGCGACCGGACGGTCGGACTACCCGAACCAGATCAACAATGTGCTGGCGTTCCCCGGCATCTTCGCGGGCGCGCTCCAGGTGCGTGCCTCCCGCATCACCGAGGGCATGAAGATCGCCGCGGCGAACGCGCTGGCGGACGTCGTGGGTGAGGAACTGGCCGCGGACTACGTGATTCCGTCGCCGTTCGACGAGCGGGTCGCTCCGGCGGTCACGGCCGCCGTCGCCGCCGCCGCCCGCGCCGAGGGCGTGGCCCGGCGCTGACGCCCGACGGGGCGGGACGGGGTACGGACGCGCGCCGCGGCGCGAGACCGCGCTTCGGGCCCGCCCCTCTCACGTGGGGCCCGCCCTTCTCGTCGGGCCCTCCCCTCTCGCGCCGGGCCAGGGCGTTCCGTGCCGGGCCGGCCTCTCTCGTCTCGGCGGGGACGGTGCTCCCGCATCGGCGGGTCGGTCCCCTTCACGCCGGCGGGGTCGCTGTTGCGCGTCGGCCCTTGTGCGTCGCCCTTGCGCGTCGGCCTCTCTCGTCTCGGCGGGGATCTTGGCGTGTCGGCGGGGCCCGGGGCCTTCGTGCCGGCGGGCCCCCCGCACCGGCGGGCGCGGTGCTTTCCTCGCGGGCGGGCCCGCTCCGCCCGCTGGGGTGTGTGTCACACCATCGAACGGTTACGTCACGTCGCGTCACGTCCTATCGTCGTGCCATGTTCGCCGCCTACGCAGCCCGCATCGACCGTGACCGGCCCCTCGACGGACTTGAGCTGGGTGAACGCCCGGCCCCCGAGGCGCGGCCCGGATGGACCACCGTCCGGGTCAAGGCCGCTTCGCTCAACCACCACGACCTCTGGTCCCTGCGCGGGGTGGGCCTCGCGGAGGACAAGCTGCCCATGATCCTCGGCTGTGACGCCGCGGGCGTCGACGAGGACGGCAACGAGGTCGTCCTGCACTCCGTCATCGGGCAGACGGGACACGGGGTCGGCCCGGACGAGCCGCGCTCCATCCTCACCGAGCGGTACCAGGGCACTTTCGCCGAGCAGGTCACCGTCCCCAGCTGGAACGTGCTGCCCAAGCCGAAGGAACTCAGCTTCGAGCAGGCCGCCTGCCTGCCCACCGCCTGGCTGACGGCGTATCGCATGCTCTTCACCAATGCCGGGGTGCGCCCGGGCGATTCCGTGCTCGTGCAGGGCGCGGGCGGCGGTGTGGCCACCGCCGCGATCGTGCTCGGCAAGGCGGCGGGGCTCAGGGTGTTCGCCACCAGTCGCGACGAGGCCAAGCGCAAGCGGGCCGTCGAGCTGGGGGCCGTCGAGGCGTACGAGCCGGGCGCGCGGCTGCCGGCGCGTGTGGACGCGGTCATCGAGACCGTGGGTGCCGCGACCTGGTCCCACTCGGTCAAGTCGCTGAGGCCCGGCGGCACCCTGGTGATCTCGGGCGCCACCAGTGGCGACCGGCCCTCGCACGCGGAACTGACCCGGATCTTCTTCCTGGAACTGAAGGTCGTCGGCTCCACGATGGGTTCCAAGGACGAGCTGGAAGACCTGCTGTCGTTCTGCGCGGCGACCGGGGTGCGGCCCGTCATCGACGAGACCCTGCCGTTGGACCGCGCGCGTGAGGGCTTCGAACGACTAGCCGCCGGAGACCTGTTCGGGAAGATCGTCCTCACCACCTCGTGAGCGGGGCGGAGGAGCTGCCGACGCCTGGAGGGCTGCTGCTGCGGCCCTGGCGTCCCGATGACGCGGCGGCCGTCCTCCGCGCCTTCGTGCCGGAGGAGATGGCCCGCCAGGCGGGGCGGTCCGTCACGACCATGGCCGAGGCCCTGGACTGGGTGGCTGCCCGGGAGGCGGAGCGGGCGGCGGGCACCGCGTACACGTGGGCCGTCGTCCGCGACGATGTCCCGCTCGGCTCCGTGGCCGTGGCGGCGGTGAACCACGTCCACGACACCGGCTGGGTCTCGTACTGGACCGTCGAGTCGGCGCGGGGGAGAGGCGTCGCCGTGATGGGAGTACGGGCGCTGGCCCGCTGGGCCTTCGACGAACTGGGCCTCCACCGGCTGGAACTCGGACACCGTACGAACAACCCCGCCTCCTGCGCGGTCGCCCGGCGGGCCGGCTTCGCCGCCGAGGGCATCGACCGGCAGAAGCTCCGCTACGGCGACGAACGCTACGACGTGGAGCGTCACGCCCGCCTTGCCACCGATGATGTCAACGACGGTTGACGGAACCCTGGTGTCAACGTAAGTTGACGTCATGACCGAAGCAACGGATCTCGCCGAACGCGCCGGTGACCACGACCCGCGCGTCGGGCTGCGGGCCGTCGCCGCCCTGCGGCGGCTGCTGGAGCAACTCGAAGCCGTCCAGGTGAGGAGCGCCCGCGCCAAGGGGTGGTCGTGGCAGGAAATCGCTGCCGAGCTGGGTGTCACCAGGCAGGCCGTGCACAAGAAGTACGGGAGGCATTGATGTTCGAGCGATTCACCAAAGGCGCACGCGCCACCGTGACCGGTGCGGTGACACACGCCGAGCGAACGGGCGCGGACTCCGTCACCGAGGAACACCTGCTTCTCTCGCTGCTGGACCAGGAGGGCAGTCGTGCGTCCTTCGCCGTCGCGGCACTCGGGCTCACCGACCGGCGCGCCTCGCTCGAGGCCTCGCTCGCCGAGGCCCGCCGCCGTGGCGGGCTCACCAAGGCCGACACGGAGGCGCTGGCCGGCATCGGCATCGACGTCACCGAGATCGTGGCGCGGGTCGAGGACGCGCACGGCGAGGGTGTCCTGGCGGGCGACCGCTCGACCCGCCGGTGGTGGTCGGCACGCCGTCCCTTCACGGGGGGCGCGAAGAGCATCCTGGAGAAGTCCCTGCGCATCGCGCTCGGGCGTCGCGACCGCTTCATCGGCGAGGAGCACCTGCTGCTGGCTCTGACAGCCGGCCCTGGAGTCGTCGCAGATGTGCTCGCCGAGCACGGTGCCACGTACACGACGGTCGAACGCGCCCTGTACGGCGCGGGAGGCGGGGCACAGGGCCAGGCCCTGGCGGGCTGACCCGGCTGCACAGCGCGGTACGGGCCGACCCGGTCCGTGGTTCCGCACCGTGCCGTCATGTACCGCGCTGGACCGGCCGTACGGTGCGGATCGGTCGTCCCGGTAACGTCCGGCGCCGGGCCGCGCAGGGCCGCCGCGCCGGGCCGGCCCGTATCGAGCTGATAGGGCCCGGCCTGTACGGCGTCGGTCGGCCTGGCCCGTACAGCCGCTGCCCGGGCGTCAGCGGCTCCGCCCCCGTACCGCCCGGGCCGGAGCATCCCCCGCCCGGACAGCACGCGCCGGTCAGGCCTTGCCGGAGGTGTCCTTCGGCGTGTCGGCGCTCTTTCGCAGCAGTCCCTCGATCCGGGTGGCGGCCGTGGCCAGATGCCGGCGGGCTTCCGCGAGCTGGCTCCCGGTCACGCCGTGGTCCCGGGCCGCGTCACGGATGTCGTCGCGGAAGCGGTCCAGCAAGCGGTCCAGGTCCCGGCCGGGATCGCCGGTGCTCGCCGTGTCGGCAGCCCACTCGATGTCCGGCTCCTCGGGCGTGGGCCTGCTGTAGTAAGGCCAAGTCCCGGTGCTCGCGAAGTTGCCGAGCTGCCCGGTGATCTCGGCCAGCCCTTCCCGTACGCCCGTGGGCCAGTCGCCGCGCGCGAAGTGCTCCTGGACCTGGCGGGCGGCGTTCTGCATCTGCCGCCGGGCGTTCTCATGCGCCTCCTGGGCCTGACGGCGGGCCTCCTCCGCTTCCTCCCTGGCCCTGCGGGACTCGGCCTTCGCCTTGCGGGCCTGCTCCTTCCACTCCTGCTTGGCCTTGCGCAGCTCTTCCTTCGCGGTGCGCCACGCCTCCTTCTCGCCGAATCCGGCGTCCCAGCCGCTGCTCGTGGGCGCGGAGGACTGCCGGGACTCGGAGGCGGCTGCACGCATCTCCCTGCGGAGCCGGCCCGCGGCCCCGCGCACGTCGTCGCGGATCTCCGAGGCCAGCTCGGAGACCGACTCGCGGATCTCCAGCTCCAGATCGGCCAGCTCGGCGCCGCGCCCCTCCAGCTCGGCCCGGCCGGCGTCGGTGATCGAGTAGACCTTTCGGCCGCCCTCCGTGGCGTGGGTGACCAGACCCTCGGCCTCCAGCTTGGCCAGCCGCGGGTACACGGTGCCCGCCGAGGGGGCGTAGAGGCCCTGGAAGCGCTCCTCCAGGAGCCGGATCACCTCGTAGCCGTGGCGAGGGGCCTCGTCCAGCAGCTTGAGGAGGTACAGGCGAAGGCGCCCGTGGGCGAATACGGGGGGCATGTCAGAGCACCTTTCCGGTCGGCTCGGCCTCGTGCGTGTGGTCCTGGGCGGGTGGGCGGCGCAGCAGTGCGATCGAGCCCGAGACGGTGGTCGCCTTGAGCTTCCCCGTGCCCGCGCCCAGCGTGCCGGTGATCTTCTTGGCGCCCCACTGACCGCCCACACGCAGATCCTCGAAGGCGTTGGAGACCGCGCCGCTCGCGGTGTTCGCCTCCACCTTGGCGTCCGTCGGGTGCGGCAGCCGGATGGCGATCTCTCCGGAGACCGACGTCAGCCTGATGTCGGTCGGCTTCGAGGAGGCGCCGAGATCGAGCACCATGTGGCCCGTGACCGACTCGGCCCGGACCGATGTGCCGGAGCCGTCGACGACCGTCAGATCGCCCGACACGGAGTGGAAGCGGAGGTCGCCGCTCACGGTCTGGGCCTCCAGGTTTCCGGACACGGTCTCGGCCCGGACGATGCCGGACAGGCCCACCACGGTGCTGTCGCCGGAGATCCCCCGCAGTTCGGTGCGGCCCTTGATTCCCGAGACGACCGCTTCGGCGCCGATCGCGCCGACCTCCACCGCCGCGCCGGCGGGCACCACGAGGGAGACCGCCGCGCGGCGGCGTGGGGCCTTGCGATCGAGCCAGGTGAGGATGCCGTGCCACGGGAGATCCGGGTAGGTCACCGTGAGGGTCCCGCCCTCCTGGGTCACGACCAGGGGAGGGCCGTCGATGGCGGACACCTCCAGCCGGGCGGTCGTCTCGTCGGTGCCCACGACGTTGACCGCGCCGTCGACGATGCGCACGTGGAGCGCCGTCACGGGGTCGTCGAAGGTGAGCTTCCGGGGCTCGGCGACGGTCCACGTCGACTCGGGCATGGTCTGACCTCCCATGAGGTGGCGTGACGCAACATATCGCGTCTTCTCCTCTTCACGATATATCGCGGATCTTGGAAGTCAAGGGTGAACAGGAGGAGGTGGTCGAGGGGTGGAGAGCCGCAGAATCGGTGCAAATGGTTCAGATCCGGGCAATGTGCCCTAGCGTGTGAGGCATGACCGCGACATCCGTGGGTGCCCTGCTCCTCTGCCGGGCCGAACCCGAGACCGTACGGCCCGTGGCCCATCTCCTCCAGGAGCACATGCTGCTCATGCCTGCGGGGGACGGCTGGAGCGTGCTCGTCCCCGAGGGCACGCCGTGGCGGCCCGGTGGGAACACGAGCGGCGGGGCGGCGGCCGGGCGGGAGCCCGAGCCCGTCGACCGGGTCGTGGGCGGCTGGGCCACCGCGCTCGCGGTGGGCTCCACCTGGCCCGTACTCGCCCTGTGGTGGGACGGGGACCGGTCCGGGTACACGCTCGCCTCGGGCTTCCGGCGCCCCGTCGGCTACATCTGGCTGGCCGACGGCACCCCGGTGGCCGAGGACGAGGCCATGCGGACGTTCGCCACCCGGCTGGGCCTCGACCCCGTCCTGGACGTGCAGGAGCTGGAAGCACTCACCCGCGCGGACCCCGGCACCGACGCGGACGCCCGCCTCCGCGGTCTGATCGCCGTGCTCGCCCGGGCGGGAGTCGCCCTGCCCCCCGGCCTCGCCCCCGGCGAGCCGGCCGACCGGCTGCGCTCGGTCGCGGGGGTCCACCCGGAGACGGAACAGATCGAATGGGGCGGATGGCGCGACGCCGTGCGGGTGGAGCTCGACGCGGTGGAGAGCGGCAGCCTCGGCCCGTGGATGCTCGGCCCCAGAGCCCGTGCCGTGGCGACGGCGCAGATCGCCGCCGGTCTGCCGCTCACGCTCTGGGGCGCCCGCCGCCGCAGCGGCGGCTGGATCACGGCGGGCCTGGTCCTGCTGGTGCAGGGCGTGCTCGGGATCGCGTACAACCGCTTCAGGGACGCGGCCGGGAGCGGCCCCGGAAACTGACTACTCGTCCTCGTCGTCGTCCAGCCGGGCCAGCCAGGTCGCGAGGCGCTCGACGGGGACCTCGAAGTCGGGGTTGAGGTCGACGAACGTGCGGAGCTGCTCGGCGAGCCACTCGAAGGTGACCTCCTCCTCGCCGCGCCGCTTCTCCAGTTCCTCGATGCCACGGTCCGTGAAGTACATGGAACAAGAATAACGAGGCCGGAACACCGGAGGGCCCGGCCCCGCGAGCATCTCGCGGGGCCGGGCCCTCCGGTGACGTACAGCCGCTGATCAGGCCTCGAAGACCTCGGCGACCAGCTGCGTCTGCTCGGCCTGGTGACGCTTGGCCGAGCCGACCGCCGGGGACGAGCCGTGCGGACGCGAGATGCGGCGCAGGCGCTCGCCGTGCGGCACATCGGCGCCGACGGCCAGGTCCAGGTGGTCGATCAGGTTGAGCGCGATGAACGGCCACGCACCCTGGTTCGCCGGCTCCTCCTGGGCCCAGAGGTACTTCTCGGCGTTCGGGTACTTGGCGATCTCGGCCTGGATCTCGGCACCCGGCAGCGGGTACAGGCGCTCCAGACGGATGATCGCCGTCTCCGTGTCCCCACGCTTCTCGCGCTCGGCGTCGAGGTCGTAGTAGAGCTTGCCGGAGACGAAGACGACCTTGCGGACCGCCTCGGCCTTGACCGTCTCGTCGCCGATCACCGGGCGGAAGCCGCCACTGGTGAACTCCTCCACCTTCGAGGCCGCGGCCTTGAGGCGCAGCATCGACTTCGGCGTGAAGACGATCAGCGGCTTGTGGTGCGGGTTGTGCACCTGCCACCGCAGGAGGTGGAAGTAGTTCGACGGGAGGGTCGGCATCGCGACCGTCATGTTGTCCTGCGCGCACATCTGCAGGAAACGCTCCGGGCGGGCGGACGAGTGGTCCGGGCCCTGTCCCTCGTAGCCGTGCGGGAGCAGCAGGGTGACGCCGGACGTCTGGCCCCACTTCTGCTCGGCCGAGGAGATGAACTCGTCCACGACGGTCTGGGCGCCGTTGACGAAGTCACCGAACTGGGCCTCCCAGATCACCAGGGACTCCGGACGGGCCAGCGAGTAGCCGTACTCGAAGCCCATCGCCGCGTACTCGCTGAGCAGCGAGTCGTAGACGTTGTAACGGGCCTGGTCGTCGGAGAGGTAGAGCAGCGGGGTGTAGTCCTCGCCGGTCTTCTGGTCGACGAGGACCGCGTGGCGCTGGCCGAACGTGCCGCGGCGGGTGTCCTGGCCGGCGAGCCGGACCGGGGTGCCCTCCATCAGCAGCGAACCGATGGCCAACGTCTCGCCCATGCCCCAGTCGATCGTGCCGTTCTCGACGGAGGCGGCACGGCGCTGCATCTGCGGCAGGAGACGCGGGTGGACGGTGATCCCGTCGGGGATGTTCACCTGCGACTCGGCGACCAGCTTCACGACCTCCGAGGAGACCGCGGTGTTCACGGCGACCGGGAACTCCGCCTGCACGTCCGGGACGTGCGGCTGGGACGGCGCCGAGGTGGCCTCGCGGACCTCCGCGAAGACCTTCTCCAGCTGGCCCTGGAAGTCCTGGAGGGCCTGCTCGGCCTCTTCCAGCGTGATGTCGCCGCGACCGATCAGGGACTCGGTGTAGAGCTTGCGCACCGAGCGCTTCTTGTCGATCAGGGTGTACATCTGCGGGTTGGTGAACTCCGGGTTGTCGCCCTCGTTGTGACCGCGGCGGCGGTAGCAGATGAGGTCGATCACGACGTCCTTGTTGAACGTCTGCCGGTACTCGAAGGCGAGCCGCGCGACGCGGACCACGGCCTCCGGGTCGTCGCCGTTGACGTGGATGATCGGCGCCTCGATCATGCGCGCCACGTCCGTGGCGTACATCGAGGAGCGCGAGGACTCCGGTGCGGCGGTGAAGCCGACCTGGTTGTTGATCACCACGTGCACGGTGCCGCCGGTGCGGTAACCGCGCAGCTGCGACATGTTGAGCGTCTCGGCGACGACGCCCTGGCCCGCGAAGGCCGCGTCGCCGTGGAGCGCGACGGGCAGGACGGTGAAGTCCGTGCCGCCCTTGTTGATGATGTCCTGCTTGGCGCGGGCGATGCCCTCGAGGACCGGGTCGACGGCCTCCAGGTGCGAGGGGTTGGCGGCCAGCGAGACCTTGATCTGCTCGCCGTCCAGACCGGTGAAGGTGCCCTCGGCGCCCAGGTGGTACTTGACGTCGCCGGAGCCGTGCATCGACCGGGGGTCGAGGTTGCCCTCGAACTCGCGGAAGATCTGTGCGTACGACTTGCCCACGATGTTCGCCAGGACGTTCAGCCGGCCGCGGTGGGCCATGCCGATGACGACCTCGTCGAGGCGGGCCTCGGCGGCGGAGTCGATGACCGCGTCGAGCAGCGGGATGACGGACTCGCCGCCCTCCAGCGAGAAGCGCTTCTGACCGACGTACTTCGTCTGCAGGAACGTCTCGAACGCCTCGGCGGCGTTGAGGCGGCGCAGGATCCGCAGCTGCTCCTCGCGCTCCGGTGCCGGGCGCGGACGCTCCACCCGGTCCTGGAGCCACTTGCGCTCCTTCGGCTCCTGGATGTGCATGAACTCGATGCCGGTGGTGCGGCAGTACGACTCACGCAGGACGCCGAGGATGTCGCGGAGCTTCATCATCGTCTTGCCGGCGAAACCGCCGACCGCGAATTCCCGCTCCAGGTCCCACAGGGTGAGGCCGTGCTCGGTGATGTCCAGGTCGGGGTGCTTGCGCTGGCGGTACTCCAGCGGGTCGGTGTCGGCCATG
The DNA here is from genome assembly GCF_042902585.1 of Streptomyces argenteolus. GTDB lineage: Bacteria > Actinomycetota > Actinomycetes > Streptomycetales > Streptomycetaceae > Streptomyces > Streptomyces argenteolus. The sequence goes on along the minus strand of NZ_JBIBEG010000001.1, from coordinate 505,873 downwards.
ACGTGGCCGCGGACCCGGTAGGAGTGGATCAGCTCGAAGACCCGCGCGGCCTTGGTGACGTCGTCGTCGTGCGAGGCGTCGATGTCCTTGAGCCAGCGGACCGGCTCGTAGGGGATGCGCAGCGCCTTGAAGATCTCGTCGTAGAAGTCGTTCTCGCCGAGCAGCAGCTGGGCCAGGACGCGCAGGAACTCGCCGGACGCCGCACCCTGGATGACCCGGTGGTCGTACGTCGAGGTCAGGGTCATGACCTTCGAGATGCCCAGCTTGTTCAGGGTGTCCTGCGAGGTCCCCTGGAACTCCGCCGGGTAGTCCATCGCGCCGACGCCCATGATGAGGCCCTGTCCGGGCATCAGGCGCGGCACGGAGTGGACGGTGCCGATGCCGCCGGGGTTGGTCAGCGAGGCGGTGACTCCGGTGAAGTCGTCCATGCCGAGCTTGCCGACGCGGGCACGGCGGACGATGTCCTCGTACGCCTGCCAGAACTCGAAGAAGTTGAGCGTCTCGGCCTTCTTGATGGCCGCGACGACGAGCTGGCGGTCGCCGTTGGGCTTCACCAGGTCGATGGCCAGACCGAGGTTGACGTGCTCCGGCTTGACCAGGGTCGGCTTGCCGTCCTTGACCGCGAAGGAGTAGTTCATCGACGGCATGGCCTTGAGGGCCTGCACCATCGCGTACCCGATGAGGTGCGTGAAGGAGATCTTCCCGCCACGGGCGCGCTTGAGGTGGTTGTTGATGACGATGCGGTTGTCGAAGAGCAGCTTCACCGGGACGGCGCGGACGGACGTGGCCGTCGGCAGTTCCAGGGAGGCGTTCATGTTCTTCGCGACAGCGGCCGACGGGCCGCGCAGCGTCACGAACTCCGGGCCCGCGGGGGCCTCGGCCGGGGCTTCCGCCTTCGCGGCGGCCGGAGCGGCCTTGGCGGGGGCCGCCTTGGCCGGGGCCGCGGGTGCGGCCTTCGCGGGAGCTGCTGCCTTCGCCGGAGCGGCGGGGGCGGGCTCGGCCGGGGCGGCGGGCGCCTTCGCCGGAGCCGGCGCTTCCGCGGCGGCTGCCGGAGCCGGTGTCACCGGTCCCGCGGGGGCGGGTACGGGCTTGTCCGCCGTGCCGGACGCGCCCGGCTTGTAGTCGGCGAAGAAGTCCCACCAGGCGCGGTCGACCGAATTCGGGTCCTGGAGGTACTGCTGGTAGATCTCGTCGACGAGCCACTCATTGGGGCCGAAAGCGGCGGCCGGGTTCGACCCGGAGCCTGCTTCTTGATCGGTCGAGATGCTCGAGTTACTGGGGGACTGAGACGACACGGCGGCAACCGCCCTCTTCCGCTTCACAAGGTGATGGACAGCGGAAATCAAGGCTACGCCTCCCGAGCCGTTACGTGCAGGCCGGGCCGGTCTTCGTCGTGCACATCACATCCGAAGCCGGGTTTCGGCGCATGAAATGGCGGGAAACAAGCAGGGTTCCGCTGCCCTTCGGTACGCGAGGCCGGTGCTACGGCCCCCTGGACCGTATCTCTTTCCCCGGGCTGGGGAGAACAAGGGCCCTGATCTTCGAACAGCAGGTCAACCCACTGGTTGCGGGTTCCCCGGAAGAGTGACCTGAATCCGGCAGCCACGGGCGGATTCGGCCACGCCGATGCGTCCGCCGTGGAGATCCACCGCCCAGCGGGCGATCGCGAGCCCCAGTCCCGTACCGCCGTCGCTCCCCGGACCGTGCGGCGACGGGGCCTGACCGCGGTTGAACCGCTCGAAGACCCGGTGGCGCTCCGCCTCCGGGATGCCGGGGCCCTCGTCCACGACCTCCAGCTCCAGCGACTCGGGATGGGCCCCGCGCCGGGCCAGCACCGTGACCCGGCCGTGCGGCGGGCTGTGCTTGACGGCGTTGTCGATCAGGTTGGCGACCACCTGGTGCAGCCGCTCCGCGTCGGCGTACGCGGTCAGCTCGGGCGGCGACACGTCCAGATGCAGATGGACGTCCGTGCGGGAGTGATTGCCGGAGCCGGAGGAGAGCCGGCGCTGGGAAGCGGCCAGGTTCGCCTCCTTCAGGACGCCCGACAGATACGGCCAGACCTCGAAGCGGCGGGCCTTGATCGCCACCACCCCGTTGTCCAGCCGCGAGAGGTCGAGCAGGGTCTCCACGAGTCTGCCGAGGCGCTCGGTCTGCTTCAGCGCCGTACGCATGGTCTCGGGATCGGCGGCGGACACCCCGTCCACCACGTTCTCCAGCACGGCTCTGAGCGCGGCGATGGGGGTGCGCAGTTCGTGGGAGACGTTGGCGACCAGCTCCTTGCGGTGCCGGTCCTCCGCCTCCAGGTCGTCCGCCATGCGGTTGATCGTCTGCGCCAGGTCCCCGAGCTCGTCGCGCCGCCCGGCGCCGCTGACCCGGCGCGTGTAGTCGCCGTGCGAGATCGAGCGCGCGACGGCGCGCATCTCGTCCAGCGGTGCGGTCAGGCCGTGCGCGACGAACTGGGTGATCAGCAGCGTGGCGATCACGGAGAAGACCGTGATGAAACGGAATTCCGTCCTGGTCCGCAGGGCGACGATGAGCAGTCCGGTCGTGATGAACACGGAGATCACCACGAGGGTGCCCAGCTTGGCCTTGATGGAGAAGGGCCGCAGTCCGGAGCCGGGCCGGGTCATGGCGCGGGGGTCTCCAGGGCGTAGCCGACGCCGTGCACGGTACGGATCCGCTCGGCGCCGATCTTCCGGCGCAGAGCCTTGATGTGGCTGTCGACCGTCCGGGTCCCGGAGGCGTCGGCCCAGTCCCAGACCTCGGCGAGCAGCTGTTCCCGGGAGAGCACCGCGCGCGGCGTGTTGGCCAGGCAGACCAGCAGGTCGAACTCGGTCGGGGTGAGGTGGACGTCGTCCGCGCGCACGCGCACCCGGCGCTGGGCGTGGTCGATCTCCAGCTCGCCGAGCCGCAGGATGCCGCTGCGCGGGGTCACCGCGGCCAGCGCGGCCCGCTCGACCCGGCGCAGCAGGACGTGCACGCGCGCCGCCAGTTCCCGCATGGAGAACGGCTTGGTCATGTAGTCGTCGGCGCCGACCCCGAGCCCGACCAGCATGTCGGTCTCGTCGTCGCGTGCGGTGAGCATCAGCACCGGCACGGGGCGCTGGGCCTGCACACGACGGCAGACCTCCAGGCCGTCGAAGCCGGGAAGCATGATGTCGAGCACCATCAGGTCGGGCTGCCATGCCTCGGCCGCGTCCACGGCCGCGGGCCCGTCCAGTGCGGTCTGCACCAGGAAGCCCTCGGCCCGCAGCCGGGCGGAAATGGCGTCGACGATTGTCGCGTCGTCCTCTACCACCAGCACCCGGCGCTGAGCCCCGGGGGTGGCCGCGACGCCGTTGTGGGTGGTGTGTGTCTGTTCCATCGCCCCGCCCCTGCCCGTTCTCGCGGAGGCCATTCCCCCGGAAGCACGGTTATCGCTTGTGGATGTCGTCGGTGATCCCTTGTGCCGCCAAGCAGCGTAAAGGCTGAGCGGGCCTCTCGGCTACGCAGGGTGTTGTCCGTCGTGAAGGTGTTACCCACGGGATAGGGACGGATCGGCGGACTTGCGGCACGTGATCCGCAGCGGGACGGGGGTGCGCATACCGGGTGGGGGTTCAGTCCCCGCGGAGTGCGAGATGGACCACGTCCGGCACACCTCGGGCAACGGCTACTTCTTCGGTGCTTACTGCGCGGAATCCGGCATTCCGCAGGGATTCCTCGAAGATCGCGGAGGGCTGCGCCGACCACACCGCGAGCACTCCACCGGGCTTCAGCCGCGCCCGGCAGGCTGCCAGACCGGTGGCGGAATAGAGGCTTCCGTTGTCCTGGGTGACGGTCCAGTCGGGGCCGTTGTCGATGTCGAGGCACAGTGCGTCGTAACGCTCCGTGGCCGTGGAGAGGTGGGCGACGAGATCGGTGCGGAGGATGGAGGTCCGGGGGTCGGCGAGCGCCGCGCGGGAGATCCGGCCCAGCGGTCCGGTGCGGTGCCAGTCCACGATCGCCTCCTCGCGCTCGACCACCACGATCCGGCCCCAGCGTGGCTCCGCCACGGCGTGCGCCAGCGAGAAGCCGACGCCGAGCCCGCCGATCAGTACCGACGGGTCCGGCCGGCCGGCGGGCAGCGCGGCGAGCGCGGCGTCGACCAGCAGCCGTTCGGAACGCCCGTCGGAGGTGTCCATGAGGAAGCAGCCGTTGGCGATGATCTCGAAGTCCTCGCCGCGCTCCCGGAGGACGACTTCGCCGAACGGCCCTTCGCGGCGGTCCAGGACGACGGGGCGGTGGGCGTCTGTGGCGGGCATGGGCGCGGTCTCCGGTCTCCGGTCGGCGTGGCTCTTCGGGCGCCCATTTTTCCCGTCGGCGGAGGCCCGGACCAGTGGATTCCTGAGATCTCACCCTCCTGTGCGGGGGTGCCGGCCGCTTCCGCCGCACGCCGGGTCCCGGCCGGGCGGAGGTGCGGGGAATGACCGCGGAGGGCGAGGTGCTGCCGTAGAGAGGCAGGCGGACCGGGCGGCCCCTTCGGTGTCCCCGGTGGTCGCCGATCCCGTCCGGCTCCGGAGCGGGACACGCGGTCGCCGGAAGCCGGTGGAGCGGTGATCGCTCACAGCGAACACGGTCCGGGGAACATTCAGGGACTCACAAGCATTGAGCCCACATAGCTCAACTTGCCTGCCGAAGGGGAGATCATGACTGCCGAATCCAATGCGTCCAAGGCGTCCACGCCGATCGACCTGCCCGTGCTGCCGCTCGACGACGAGGTCGTACTGCCCGGGATGGTGGTTCCGCTCGACCTGTCGGACGCGGAGGTGCGGGCCGCCGTGGAGGCGGCCCAGGCCGTCGCGCGGCCCGGTGGCGGCAAGCCCGAGGTGCTGCTCGTGCCGCGTATCGACGGGAACTACACCGGCACCGGGGTGCTGGGCACCGTCGAACAGGTCGGACGGCTGTCGGACGGGGACCCCGGCGCCCTCATCCGGGCCCGTGACCGGGTGCGCATCGGCGCCGGCACCAGCGGCCCGGGCAACGCGCTCTGGGTCGAGGGCACCCGGATCGACGTGTCCCTGCCCGACCCGCTCCCGGGCTCCGCAGCCGAGCTGGCCAAGGAGTACAAGGCGCTGGCCACCAGCTGGCTGAAGAAGCGCGGTGCCTGGCAGGTCGTGGACCGGGTGCAGCAGATCGACGACATCTCCGCCCTCGCGGACAACTCCGGTTACTCCCCCTTCCTCACCACGGCGCAGAAGGTCCAGCTGCTGGAGACCACGGACGCGATCGCCCGGCTGAAGCTCGCCATCCAGTGGCTCGGGGAGCACCTCGCCGAGCAGGACGTCGCCGAGTCCATCGCCAAGGACGTCCAGGAGGGCGTCGACAAGCAGCAGCGCGAGTTCCTTCTCAGGCGCCAGCTCGACGCCGTACGCAAGGAGCTGTCCGAGCTCAACGGCGATCCCGAGGGCGAGACCGACGACTACCGGGCCCGCGTCGAGGCCGCCGACCTGCCCGAGCACGTCCGTGAGGCCGCGCTCAAGGAGGTCGACAAGCTGGAGCGCGCCTCCGACCAGAGCCCCGAGGGCTCCTGGATCCGGACGTGGCTGGACACGGTCCTCGAACTCCCGTGGAGCGAGCGCACCGAGGACGCGTACGACATCCGGGGCGCCCAGGAGATCCTCGACGCCGAGCACGCGGGTCTCCAGGACGTGAAGGAGCGCATCACCGAATACCTCGCGGTACGCAAGCGGCGTGCCGACCGGGGCCTCGGTGTCGTCGGCGGCCGGCGCGGCGGTGCGGTGCTGGCCCTGGTCGGGCCGCCCGGGGTCGGGAAGACCTCCCTCGGCGAGAGCGTCGCCCACGCCATGGGGCGCAAGTTCGTCCGGGTGGCGCTCGGCGGCGTCCGGGACGAGGCGGAGATCCGCGGGCACCGGCGTACGTACGTCGGCGCGCTGCCGGGACGGATCGTGCGGGCGATCAAGGAGGCCGGTTCCATGAACCCGGTCGTCCTGCTCGACGAGATCGACAAGGTCGGCTCCGACTTCCGGGGAGATCCGGCGGCGGCCCTGCTCGAAGTCCTCGACCCCGCCCAGAACCACACCTTCCGCGACCACTACCTGGAGGTCGAACTCGACCTCAGCGACGTCGTCTTCCTGGCGACGGCCAACGTCCTGGACGCCATTCCGGAGGCCCTGCTCGACCGCATGGAGCTGGTCACGCTGGACGGCTACACCGAGGACGAGAAGGTCGTCATCGCCCGGGACCACCTGCTGCCGCGTCAGCTGGAGCGGGCCGGACTGGAGGAGAGCGAAGTGAGCCTCGACGAGTCCGCTCTGCGCAAGCTCGCCGGCGAGTACACCCGGGAGGCCGGGGTCCGGAACCTGGAGCGGGCCGTCGCCCGGCTGCTCCGCAAGGCGGCCGCGCAGCACGAACTGGGTGAGCGGGAGCTTCCGTTCACGGTGACCGATCAGGACCTGCGGGGTCTGATCGGCCGGCCGCACCACGTGCCCGAGTCCGCCCAGGACCCGGCCGAGCGCCGCACCGCGGTACCCGGGGTGGCCACCGGACTCGCCGTGACCGGAGCCGGCGGTGACGTGCTCTTCGTCGAGGCCTCGCTCGCCGATCCGGAGACCGGGGCGTCCGGACTGACCCTGACCGGTCAGCTCGGCGACGTCATGAAGGAGTCCGCGCAGATCGCCCTGAGCTTCCTGCGCTCCCACGGGGCCGAGCTGGAGCTTCCGGTCGCCGACCTCAAGGACCGGGGTGTGCACATCCACTTCCCGGCGGGCGCGGTCCCGAAGGACGGCCCGAGCGCCGGCATCACCCTGACGACCGCGCTGGCCTCGCTGCTCTCCGGGCGGCTGGTCCGTACGGATGTGGCGATGACCGGCGAGGTGTCGCTGACCGGACGGGTGCTGCCGATCGGCGGCCTGAAGCAGAAGCTGCTGGCAGCCCACCGCGCGGGCATCACCACCGTGGTGATCCCCCAGCGCAACGAGGCCGACCTGGACGACGTCCCGGCGGAGGTCCTCGAAACGCTGGAGGTCCACCCGGTGACCGATGTGCGCCAGGTGCTGGAGATCGCGCTGGCCCCGGCCAGGGCGCAGGAGAGGATCCCGGCCGCCGCATAGGCGTCACGTGGTGACGGACGCGGCGCCGCGCGCGCGGCCGGTACGGACGGCCCGCCCTCCCCTCGGAGGGCGGGCCGTTCCGCGTGGACGCGGGGGCAGGGATCGGGCCCCACCATGGGCCGCGGGCCCGGGCCTGGACCGCGGCGCAGGGGGAGGTCCGGGGGTCAGGGGCGGTAGACCGTGCCGGGCTTCGGCTCCGCGGGGGCCATCAGCTGGGGAACGGTCACGAAGGTGTAGCCCCGCGCCTTCAGCGCGTCGATGATGCCCGGCACCGCCGGCACCGTCCCCGGGTAGATGTCGTGCAGCAGGATGATCCCGTCCTTGCCCGCCTGGTCGAGTATCCGCTTCCTGATCAGCGCGCGGTCGTCGGTGGAGTAGTCCTTGGCGGTCGCGCTCCACAGCACCTGGGAGAGCCCGAGTTCCTCGCAGATCCTGGACACGGTGTCGTCGGTGCGGCCCTGCGGGGGGCGCATCAGCCGGGGCTTCTTCCCGGTGATGTCCTCGATCGCGAGCTGTGTCCTCTCCAGCTCCGCGCGTATCTCCTCGGGCTTCTGCTCCGTCAGGATCTTGTGGGACCAGGTGTGGTTGGCGACCTCGTGCCCCTCGGCCTCGATGCGGCGCACGGTCTGCGGGTGCTTCAGCACGTGGTCCCTGCCGAGCAGGAAGAAGGTGGCCGGCACCTTCTTCTCCGCCAGCACGTCCAGGAGGTGCGGCGTGTCCTTCGCCGGACCGGCGTCGAAGGTCAGCGCGATGCACATGGCCTTGCGGCAGTCCACCGACCCGAACGCCCCCTTCGCGTCGGAGGCGGCTTCGGCGCGGGCGGACCCGGGGGCCGTGGTCCGCGTACCGCACCCGCCGAGCGTCAGTGTGAGCACCGTCACCAGGGCGGCGGCCAACCCTGGACGGAACGACGACATCTTTCCGGGCACAACAGACACAGCGCGTCACTTCCCCGTGGCTCGGCCGCACGCCGGCGGTGCGGCACGGCGTGACTATACATAGCGTGTATACGCATCGTGCATAGTGGGGGTGGCGGCACCACGCGGAACCCCGGTGACCTGGGGCTGGTCACCGGGGTCCGGTCGTGCGTCGTGCGGGGTCAGCCGTTGGCGAGTGCGGCCACGCGGTCGAGTGCGCCGTTGAAGTGGTTGTGGTCACCGACCGTCGGGCCCGACGACGTGTACTGCCACATCGTGTAGTAGCCCCAGCCGGCCGGGAGTTCGCCCACCGTGGTGTTGTAGCGGGCCACCCAGAGCGGGTTGGTCGCGCCGAAGGTCGCGTTGTTGCCCGTGCAGTCCTTCCACCAGCTGGTCGCGGTGTAGATCACGGCGTCACGCCCGGTGCGCGCCTTGTAGGTGTTCACGAAGTCGCGGATCCAGGAGACCATGCCGGCCTGGGTCTTGCCGTAGCACTGCGCCCCGTACGGATTCCACTCGATGTCCAGCACGCCGGGCAGGGTCTTGCCGTCCCTGGACCAGCCTCCGCCGTTGTCGACGAAGTAGTTCGCCTGGGTGGCGCCGCTCGTCGTGTCCGGGGTCGCGAAGTGGTACGTGCCGCGGATCATGCCGACGTTGTAGGAGCCGTTGTACTGCTGGGTGAAGTAGGTGTTCTTGTAGTACGTCCCCTCGGTGGCCTTGACGTAGGCCCACTTCACGCCGCTGTTCCACAGGGTCGACCAGGCGACGTTGCCCTGGTGGCCGCTGACGTCCACGCCTTCCGTCTGGACGGCGGTCGCGCCGACGCCGCCGCTCTGCCCGCCGTCGTGGGCGAGCACGCCCTGGCCCATCCTCGCCGTCCCTCGTTCCGGGACGACCGCGGTGCCGGCCGCGGACGCCGCGCCGGGGAGTGTGAGCAGCAGGGCGAGGGCGGCGAGGAGTGCGCCCGCCGCTGCGACACGGGAGCGGCGAGAGGGGGAGGTTCCGGATCTGTGCACGGGCATTGCGTGCCTCCGAGGGCTCGGTGGGGGGAGCTCATGGCCCAGGAGCGGATGCGGGACGCTCCTGCGGTCGTGCGCCATGGTGTGGACATGCCACCCATGGCACTCACGAAGCTACGCACGTAGACCCGCCCTCCGGAAGGGGGCCTGGGCGACGCCGGAGGTCTATGCCTGCGAAATACTGGCCAAGCTGCGGTGATAGCGGCGGTTGAAAGAAATTTTCATCGGCTGGAAAGCGTGTGAGGGGTACTGACGTGCACGGGAGCGAAAGCGGTGGTGAACCCGGCGCAACCGCCGGAAGTGGTGTGGACCATGAGTTCCTGGCGCTGGAGCGCGAGTTGGCGGTCTTCCTGCGCCGGGCGCGCGCCAACTCCGGTGAGATGGCCCGCGAGGTGCACCCGGACCTGGAGGCCGCGGCCTACGGGCTGCTCGTACGGCTGGAGTCGGCCGGGCGGCAGCGCGCGACGGATCTCGCCGCCTACTTCGGTGTCGGCAAGGCGACCATGAGCCGGCAACTGCGGGCCCTGGAGTCGCTGGGGCTGGTGGCCCGGGAGACCGATCCGGCCGACGGTCGCGCCTCCCTCGTCCACCTCACCGATGAAGGCCTCGCGCGCTTCCGGAGGGTCCGCGACGCGCGCCGGGGCCGGTACGCCCGCAAGCTCGCGGGCTGGGACCGCGCCGAGGTCGCCGAACTCGCGCGGCTGCTGCACCACTTCAACGAGCGCTCCGGGGACTGAGGCGAGCCGGCGCGAGGCCGGACGGACGGCGGGGGGAGGGCCGCCCGCGGGCCACGGGGACGGGCGCGCCCGGAGTGACGCGCGCCCCACGGCCGGGGGCCGCGCGCGAGGAGGGCGTGCGGCGCTGGGGGATCGCGGACGCGGGCTAGAACTCCACCAGCGCGGCTGTCGCGTCGTCGTGGGTCTTGCCCCGACGCAGGAACACACGGCCGGTGTCGGCCCGCTCGAGCTCCCGCACCCGGTCGATGAGCCCTTGCGGCCCCACCTTGCGGAGCATTCCGAGGGTCCCCGCCCAGTCGCCCTCGCGGAACTTCTCCGTCCAGCGGCTCGCCCCGTCGGTCAGCGCGGCCAGGGCCCGCACCTCCGTCCGGAGGTGCTCGCCCGTCACCGCGCGTGACACCACCGACGGGTCGGCGCCGGCGGTGAAGAAGCCGCCCTCCTTGTTGCGCAGGTGGGTGTCCACGGCCTCCTCCGAGGTGAGCGAGCCCGGAGGCAGCCGGTCGAGGCGGTCGTCGAGCACCGGCTCGACGGTCCCGTCGGGCGCCTCCAGCAGCAGAACGGAGTCGGAGAGCACCAGGTGCTCGATCCGCACGTCGTCCCACCGCGCGAGGACCACCGTCGCCTGGGGCGTGCGTACGTGAGAAAGGTCACACAGGGAACGGTGCGTGTCGGCGGTGCGCCGAATGGACAGTGCGAGGATGTCCGCCAGCGTCAGATCCCGCCGCGAAGCGGACAGTTCGGCCAGGGCGCCGCCGAGCCGCGAGGTGAACCACGAAACCGAGTGCACACACCCGTCGCCGCCCCGGGGTGGCGTGACTCCGTCGAGCAGGACGAGGGTGCCGCCCTGGCCGGCCGCAGGGGCGACGGCCGACGCCCAGTCCTCGTTGGGGCGTTCGGGACTGCCGGGCTCGGTGGCGAGTTCGATACGCATCCGGCCAGTCTGCACCAAGCCTTCACGGGGCCTGCACGATCGCGGCGGGACCGTACCAGCAGGTCAGAGTGGCCCGCGGCACCGGAACAGCGGGCTCCGTGCATATGCGGGCGGGCATACTGCCAAAGCCTGGCCCGAACTTCCACCCGGCGGCCCGTGCATGCCCGACGGCGCCCCGGGGGAGACTTGTTCGCCAACTCCGGAGTGATGTTCACTCGTTCGAGTGGCGGAGCGGTTGATGCGCGGCCCCCTCTCAAAAGCGCTGGAATGGTCAGAAGCCGTACGGTGCCCACCAGGGCGGGGTTCATTTACGTGACCGTGCGTCACCTCTGCTTCAAGGGCGGACGAGTCAAGATTGCGAGCACCGGTGCAGAAGAAGCGGCCTCGGAGCAAGGACAGCACGCGCGAGGAGTCCGGGGCGACGCCTCAGACAGCGGGTGCCTCCAAGCGGACCGTACGGGTACGCAGCCGGCTGGTCGCCGGCGTCGCCGTCGTGGGGATCACCGTCATCGCCGCGGGTGCCCCGGCGGCTCTCGGCGCGTCCTCCGATCTCAACGAGTCCCAGAGCCTGGTCACGCTCGCGAAGCTGAACCAGCAGGCGATCACCCTCGCGCACTCCCTCGCGGACGAGCGCGACGAGGTCGTCACGCACATCGCGGCCGGCCGCAAGGGCGGGGACGAGGACGGCTCGTCGAGCCCCGCGGCCCGTGTCGACCAGCAGGTGGACGAGATCCGGGAGGCCGCCCCCGCCGCGCTGCGCCGTGACCTCTCGACCATCCCCTCGCTCCGCCGCGCCGCCCTCACCGGCGAAGGCTCCGCGATGGACGCCTACCAGGCGTACTCCGAGGTCATCGCCAAGCTCCACGGCCTCGCGGACGAACTCGCCCAGAAGACACCGCCGCGCGCGGCCGACGCCACCCGCGCCCCGCTCGCCCTCGGCGGCGCGGTGGAGCAGGCCGCCGCCACGCGAGGGCTGCTCCTGGCGGCGCTCTCCGTGCCCGGCACCGAGCCGCAGGAACCCCGGATCGACCCGTTCACCGGGCTGCCCGTCCAGGGGCAGGACACGAGCAGCGGCGAGGACGACCGCAACCGCGACGAGCTCAGCGCCGCGGCCCAGCAGGCCCGGGTACGCGAACTCGCCTCCCTCGCCGAGTTCGACCAGGCCGCGGGGCCCTCCGCACGCGACAAGCTCGGCTCCACCGTCACCGGCCCCGAGGTCACCGCCGCGGAGAAGTACCTCACCCGGCTCACCGACCGGCCCGAGCTGTCCGACTCGGACCGGTCCTCCGACCCCGAGAAGGTCGAGGCAGCCCTCTCCGCCAGGATCGACCGCATGCGCGGGGTCGAGTCCGCGCTCGGCACCGCACAGGTGCAGCGTCTGGAAGGGATCCGCGACGACGACGTCACCGCCCTGGAGCTGCGCCTCGCCCTCCTCGGCGGCTGCCTGCTCATCGCCGTGGGCGTCTCCACCGCCGTCGCCCGCACCCTCACCCAGCCGCTCGCCGTCCTGCGGATCGGGGCGGGCCGTATCGCCGCCGAGCCCGAGACCGCGGAGCCGGTCCGCTACACGGGGCGCAACGACGAGTTCGCCCAGGTCGTACGGTCCATCAACGCGCTGCACGGCAAACTGCACGGCCTGCACCACGACGTCACCGGTCAGCTCCAGAGCCTGCAGACCGAGCGCGGCGAACTCGTCGCGGGCCGCGAGGCGCTCACCCTCCAGCGGGCCGAACTCCAGGTCACGGTGGCCGAACTCACCGGTCAGCTGGAGCGGCTGAGGAACACGGTCCACCACACCTTCGTCAACCTCTCGCTGCGCACGCTGGGGCTTGTGGAGCGCCAGCTCGGCGTCATCGAGGGCCTGGAGGAGCGCGAGCAGGACCCGGAGCGCCTCGCCACGCTCTTCAAGCTCGACCACATGGCCACCGTGATGCGGAGGCACAGCGAGAACATGCTCGTCCTCGCCGGCACCGAGCACGGACAGAGCCACCCGAACCCGATCCCCCTCGTCGACGTCCTGCGCGCCGCCGTCAGCGAGATCGAGCGGTACGAGCGGGTCACCATCCAGTCCCTGCCGCCGCACGCCCAGGTCGCGGGCTTCGCCGCGGACGACCTCAGCCACCTCGTCGCCGAACTCCTGGAGAACGCGACGTCCTTCTCGCCGCCCGACTCGCATGTCGAGCTCTCCGGCTGGCTGCTGGAGACCGGAGAGGTGATGCTCTCCGTGCAGGACGAGGGCATCGGCATGTCGGCGGTCCGGATGGGCGAGCTCAATGCCAGGCTGGCGGACCCGGCGTCCTTCGAAGCGGGTGAACAGGCCGCGGACGGGGCCGGGCTGGGTCTTCAGGTGACCTCGCTGCTGGCCGCACGCCACGGCGTACGGGTCCAGCTGCGCGAGCAGAAGGGGAGCGGGGTGACAGCGGTCGTCGTCCTTCCGCAGGCCCTGCTGCCCAAGGCGCCGCCCGCGTCCTCCCCGCCGCCCGTCCAGCTTCCCGGGGACGCGCCCGCGCTGAACCTCCCGGGGTCGGTCGCCGAGGCCAACTCCAACGCCCTGCCGTCCCGTTCCGCCGGTGACCCGCTGATCGCCGCCGCCGAGCGGACCCTGCGGGCCACGGGCACGGACGCGGCGGCGGAAGCCGATGCCGCAGCGCCCGCAGCGGCGGACGCCGCCCCCGCACCCGGACCGGTCGCCCCCGCGGCAGCGGACGCCGCACCCGCCGGAGCGGCGCCCTCGGCGTCCGCCCCGGCCCCCGAGGCGCCGGCCCCGGCCGCGCCGGCCTCCGGTGCCGGGATCCCCCCGGAGTCCGAGGCCGAGACCACCATGCAGGTCCGGCTGCCCGTGCAGCAGAACACCGAGCAGGGCACCGGCCGTGACGCGGAGCCCGGCACCCCCTCCGACGTGCCCGTGCCGTCCCGGCCCGAGGCGCCCTCGCACGCCCGGCCCGAGGCGCAGAGCCCGTACGCCATCAGCCCCGACCGCCATGAGCGCGCCGCCGACACGAGTCCCGCTCCGTCGCCCGCCGCCCCGGCCGCCGCTCACGCCGACGCCGTCCCCGGCCCCCGGCAGCCGCTGACCGGACTGGGCGAAGAGGTGCCCGACCCCGCACCCAGTCCCGCGCGGCTCACCGACAAGGGGCTGCCCAAGCGCACCCCGAAGATCGTGGCGTCACCGACCGCCCCGGTCGCCGAGCGCAAGGGAAGCATCGACAGGGAAGCCCTGCGCCGGAGGCTCGGCGGCTTCCACCAGGGCGCCAAGGAGGGGCGGCGCGACGTCGAGGCGGAGATCGCCGAGAGCGGCCCACAGACCGACCACACTGAGCTGACCGACCGTAACGACGGTCGAATCGATGAGACGGGGGACACAGTCGAGGAGGCACGCAGTTGACTGCGCCCAGCACATTCGGGCTGAGCACCGAGGCCCGGAACCTTCACTGGTTGCTGAGCAATCTCGTGGAGGAGGTGCCCGGAGTCCACTCGGTCACCGTCGTCTCGTCCGACGGACTGATGCTGCTGTCCTCGGACCCCGGTCTCGCGGCGGCCAAGGCCGCGGGAGGTGCCGGAGGCCCCAGGGGCTCCAGCGCCGACCTCGCCACGATCGTCTCCGGCATCGGGTCCCTCACGATCGGCGCCGCCAAGCTGATGGACGGCGGCGGCGTCAAGCAGACGATGGTGGCGATGGACGAGGGCAGCGTCTTCGTCATGTCGATCAGCGACGGTTCGCTGCTCGGTGTGCACGCCACCCCCGACTGCGACATGAGCGTCGTCGCCTACCACATGGCGCTCTTCGTCGGCCGTGCAGGACACGTACTCACCCCCGAACTCCGCAGTGAGCTGCGCAAATCGATGGAGAGCACCCAGTGACGTCAGCTGCTGAACCCGTACGAAAACTCCCCGTCCGGGGTGCCGACCGCAAGGCGGCACGCGTCCGTCCGTACTCCCTCACCGGCGGCCGGACCCGCTTCGGCCACGTCCTGCTCGTCGAGACGTTCGTCGCCGCGCTGGAAGCACCCGAGGAGCGCCGCGAGCTGACCAACGGCAATCTGGCCTCCCGGGTCATGCCGGAGCTCCGCGCCATCGTCGAACTCTGCCGCCGCATGCGTACGGTCGCGGAGATCTCGGCCCTGCTGAAGATGCCGCTCGGAGTCGTCCGGGTGCTGCTCAGCGACCTGGCCGACCAGGGAAAGATCCGCGTGTACGGAACCGGTCACGGAGCCGGCCAGCCCGACCGCGCACTGCTCGAAAGGGTGCTCAATGGACTCCGCCGTCTCTGAGGCGCCGCTCTTCACTCCGCGCCCCCGAGGTTCTCAGGACGCGCCCGTCGAGTCGGTACAGGCCTGGCAACTCGACACCACCCGCGCGCCGATCGCGACCAAGATCGTGGTCGCCGGAGGTTTCGGTGTGGGCAAGACGACCTTCGTCGGTTCGGTCTCCGAGATAACCCCGCTGCAGACCGAAGCGCTGATGACACAGGCCAGCGAGGAGACCGACGACCTCTCGGCCACGCCCGACAAGGTCACCACGACCGTGGCGATGGACTTCGGCCGTCTCACGCTCGACGACGACCTCGTCCTGTACGTCTTCGGCACGCCCGGTCAGCAGCGCTTCTGGTTCATGTGGGACGACCTGGTGCGCGGCGCGATCGGCGCCGTCGTCCTGGCCGACACCCGGCGCCTCGCCGACTGCTTCGCCGCACTCGACTACTTCGAGAGCTGCGGCCTGCCCTACATCGTGGCCGTCAACCACTTCGAGGGAACGACCGGTTATGACGAGGCCGACGTCAGGGAGGCCCTGACCGTAGCTCCGCACGTGCCTGTTGTGATCATGGATGCGCGTAAGAGGATCACCGTCGTCGAGTCGCTGCTCGCTCTGGTGGGCCACGCCCTCGACGTCGCCCCCGAGTAACGACAGACGCACCCAGTACACGTAACGGAGAACCGCGATGCGGAAGATACTCATAGTCGGAGCCGGCCAGTCCGGTCTCCAGCTGGCCCTCGGACTCCAGTCCCACGGGTACGAAGTCACCCTGATGTCCAACCGCACCGCGGACGAGATCCGGTCCGGCCGAGTCATGTCCACCCAGTGCATGTTCCACACGGCTCTCCAGCACGAGCGTGACCTCCAGCTCAACTTCTGGGAGTCGCAGGCCCCGCGGATCGAGGGCGTCGGAGTCTCGGTCGCCGGTCCCGACTCCTCGCGTGCCGTCGACTGGGTCGGCAAGCTCGACGGTTACGCCCAGTCCGTCGACCAGCGCGTGAAGATGGCCGGCTGGATGGAGACCTTCGCCCAGCGCGGCGGTCAGCTCGTCATCCACGGTGCCGCGGTCTCGGACCTCGACTACTTCTCCCGTACGTACGACCTCGTCATGGTCTCCGCGGGCAAGGGCGAGCTCGTCTCCATGTTCGGCCGGGACGCCTCCCGTTCGCCCTTCGACAGCCCGCAGCGCGCGCTGGCCGTCGCCTACGTCCACGGCATGGGCCCGCGCCCGGAGCACCCCGAGTTCGACGCGGTGCGCTGCAACCTCGTGCCGGGCGTCGGCGAACTCTTCATCATGCCGACCCTGACGACCTCGGGCCGCGCGGACATCCTGTTCTGGGAAGGCATCCCCGGCGGGCCCCTGGACGCCTTCCAGGGCATCAAGGACCCCTCGGAGCACCTGGCCAAGACGCTGGAGCTCATGGAGCGGTTCACGCCGTGGGAGTACGCGCGCGCCACCAAGGTGGAGCTGACCGACGCCAACGCCACGCTGGCGGGCCGTTACGCCCCGACCGTGCGCAAGCCCGTCGGCCGGCTGCCCGGCGGCGGCCTGGTGCTCGGCGTGGGCGACGTGGTCGTGGCCAACGACCCGATCACCGGCCAGGGTTCCAACACCGCGTCCAAGTGCGCCCACTCCTACCTGCACTCGATCCTCGAACACGGCGACCGCCCCTTCGACGAGGAGTGGATGGAAGCCACCTTCGAGCGGCACTGGGAGAAGACGCAGCACGTCGTGAAGTGGACGAACGCGATGCTCGGCCCGCCGCCGGAGCACGTGCTGAACCTGATCGGCGCGTCCGGTCAGCTCCAGCCCGCCGCCGACCGGTTCGCCAACGGGTTCGACAACCCCGCGGACTTCGACAACTTCTTCTTCGAGCCCGAGAAGACGAACGCCTACCTCGGCTCGCTCACCGGAGCCCTGTAGGACCTCGGTCCGCGAAGCGCCGACCGGGCCGCCGCATCCGTCGCCGGACAGGGGACGGGCGCGGCGGCCCGGTGCGTCTCAGACCTCCGGGGCGTCGTACCCGTCGTCGGCACCCGAGACGGCGTCCTCGGGCAGGTCCGGCAGCGTGTACGTGCTCAGCGGCTCGCTCTCCGGGTCGGGGCGTACCGCGCCCAGCAGCGGGTTCGACGCGAGGGGCGAGACCTTCACCGTGGCGCCCGGCCTCGGAGCCTGCACCACCAGCCCGTCGCCGATGTAGAGGGCCACATGCGTCGCCTTCGGGAAGTAGACCACCAGGTCGCCCGGGCGCAGCGAGTCCATCGGCACCCTGGGCAGCCGGCGCCACTGCTCCTGCGAGGTGCGCGGGATGTCCCGGCCCGCGGCGGACCACGCCTGCGAGGTGAGCCCGGAGCAGTCGTAGGACTCCGGGCCCTCGGCGCCCCAGACGTACGGCTTGCCGATCTGCTCGACCGCGTACGCCACCGCTTCCTCGCCCTCCTCGGACGGTGCCCGGGCCGAGCTGAGCGCTCCCGAGGCCGCCAGCGCGTCCTGGGCCTCGCCGACGTTCTTCCGTTCGAGCGCCGAGAGCGCGGCGAGCTGTTCGTCCGAGAGCGAGGCCAGCATCGCCTCGATGCCCTTCAGCCGGGACCGCACGGCGTCCCGCTGTTCCTTCCGCCGCTCGGTCAGCACCCGCTGCCGCTCCCGCACCGCCCGTGACCTGGCGGCCAGCGTCTCGGCGTGCTTCTCCGCGCCGGTGAGCCGCTCGATCACGGCCGCCCGGCCCGCCTGCGCGCGCTCGATGACGTGGCTCTGCTCCAGGGCGCGGGAGGGGTCGTCGGCGAGCAGCAGCCGCAGGTACGCGGAGAAGTCGTTGCTTCCCTGGTATTGGTCCCGCGCCAGCCGCCCCGCCTCCCTGCGGCCGGACTCCAGCGCGGTGCGGGCGCGTGCGACCTCGGTGCTCAGTCTCCTGGCCTCCGCGGTCCGCTTCTTCAGCTCCTCCTCGGTGCCGTTGTAGAGCTCCCCGGCTTCCTCGGCCTGCTGGTAGAGCGTCTGCAACTGCTTGAGCAGCCCGGCGACGCCCTGCGGGGCGGGTCCCGGGGCCGGGACCGGATCGGCGCCGGCCGGCTCCGCGGGTGCGGGGGAGGCGGCGACGAGGGCGGCGGCGAGCGCCGCGGTGCAGAGGGTACGTGCGAGCCGGCCTGACACGACATCACCTCCAAGGACGAGGGCGATGCCAGCTAATCGGAAAAGCCCACGAATGGTCGGATCGCGACCATCCGGTCATGTGCCGTGGGGGGATGCAAGGACCGACCGGCGTGCCGTCCGGGGCGTACCCCGAACGGCGTACGCCCCTGGCGCGCCACGGACGGCGTACACCGGCAGGGGGCGGCCCACGGGGGAGTCACGTCACGGGCAGGGCGTAGAAGGCCCGTTCGCGCTGGACGACCACGTTCTTCCTCCCGGCGGCGAGCACCCGGTACGGCGCGAGCACCGTGGCGCCCTTCGGGTCCTGCACCCCCACGTCCTGGAACTTCCACAGCCTGCGCCCGTCCCCGGCCGCGAACGCGGTCACCTGCGAGGCGTCGGCGGCCAGCAGGGTCTTCCCGCCGCCGCTGAGCGTGAGCGCGGGGGCGTTGCCGCCGAGGGGCACCTCGGTGGAGCGGCGCCAGAGCAGCCGTCCCGTCGCCCGCTCGACCGCGCCGACCTCCTGGTTGCGGTTCGTGGTGTGCAGCAGGGTCCCGGCGGGGAGGGGCGTGCCGAAGAGGGAGGACGCGGTCCCGTTGAGCGTCCAGAGCGGCTTGCCCGTGCCCGTCTCGAAGGCCTGCAGATCGTCGCCGACGGCGGCGTACAGCCGGCCCCCCTCGTCACCGGTCGCCGCGCCGGACGGCGCGACCGTGCCGAACTGCCGGTTCCACAGGAGCTTTCCCGTGGTGCGGTCGAAGCAGCGGAAGACGGCCTTGCCCTTTCCGGCCGTCACGTCGGCGGGGGTGAGCGTCGCGGCGTCCTGGCGTACCACGAGGTCGGCGTCGCGGACGGCGGTCAGCCGGTAGGCGGGGGTGCCGGGCGCCCGGCCGGCCGGGACCGCGACGCGCCACAGCTCCTCGCGCCGCACGATGTCGTACGCGAAGAAGTAGGCCCTGACGACCTGGGTGTCCTTGCCGGGCTTCTTCCCCTTCTTCGGCTTCGGGGACTTCACGGTGACGGTGTGGGAGCCGGTGAACCAGAGGACGGACCCGGTCAGGCCGGTCAGCGGGGCCACCTTCATCCCCGGTACGCCGGTGAACTGGTCCGCGTAGCGCAGCCGGTGCCTGATCCGCCCGTCCTCGGGCGACAGCCACAGGAACTCCGTCGGGCTCGCCAGGAAGCAGAGCCCGTCCCCCGCGGCCATGACGGTCTGCGCGCCCGCGGCCTCGGCGCGCTCCCAGCGCTTGCGGCCGGTCCGCAGGTCGACGGCGGTCGCCCCGGCCGTGTCCGTCAGCACGAGCAGTTCGTCGCGCCACACCCCCGCCGTCAGCGGGGCGGGCCCGGCGGCCGGGTGGTGGTACGTCCACCGGGGGTCGGGAGCCCGCCCGGGAGCGGTGGGACGGGGCTTCGCCGCCGGCTTCCCGTCGGTGGCCGGGGCGGGCTCGTCGGAGCCGAGGGCGGACACCGCGGTCGCGCCCAGGACCAGTCCGGCGGCACCCGCCGCGACGGTGGTCAGCAGGGCCCGCCTGCTGGTCGCGGGGGTGGAGGCCGCCGTGGAGGCCGGTGCTGCGCCCGGCAGGGGCAGCGGAGCCGGGGCGCCCTGCGCCGAGGCCGGGTGGGTGTAGCCGTACGGCCGGGCCTGAGCCGGGGCGGGGAGCGGCGCGGGAGCGGCGGGCCGCGGGGGCACGGCACCGGAGGCCGGGCCGGGGAGCGCGCGGGGGTCCTCGCCGGAAGGACCGCCCGGGAGCGCGCCGGGGAGTTCGCGCGGCAGTGCCAGCTGGGCCGTGGCCCGGTCTGACCGGGGCGCCCGCACGGTCCCCAGGAAGCGGGTCGTCCCGCTGTCCTCGGCGGTGTCCCCGCCGACCGCTGGCGCGTCACCGCCTGCGGGTCCCTCGTCCTGGACCGGATCGGACGGCGGCTCCAGTGCCCGGGCCCGCGCCCCCTGGTCCGTCACGGCCGCCGCCAGCGGCCCGGGGAGCCAGCCGCCCTTGGCGAGCCCGGCGGCGCCCTCCAGCGCCAGTTCCGCCGCCACCGACCCCGCGGTGGGACGGTCGTCCGGGTCCTTCGCCAGGCAGCTCGCGATGAGCGCGCGCAACTCGTCGGGTACGGAGCCCAGTTCGGCCGACCCGTGGGCGATGCGCTCCGCCGCCTCCTCCACGGGGCCGTCGGCGAGCGGGGTCGTCCCGGTCGCCGCGTACGCGAGCAGCAGACCCAGGACGAAGAGGTCGGACGCCGGCCCCGCCTCCTTGCCCGCGACCTGCTCGGGAGTGAGGTAGCCGAGCCGCACGGACAGCTGCCCGCCCTCGCGCGCCTCGGCGGAGGCCGCCGCCCCCAGCGGCCCGAACGCCGTCAGCCGGGGCCCGTCCCCGGCCAGCAGCACGGTCTGTGGGGCCAGCCCCTGGAGGACGGCTCCGGTGGCGTGCACCCGGGAGAGGGTCTCGGCCAGCCCGGCGCCCAGTATCCGTACGGCACGCTCGGGCAGCGGGCCCGCCAGGCCGATCGCCTCGGCGAGGGTCACCGCGGGGACGTACGCCGCGGCCGTCCACAGGCCGTCGTCCTCGGGCACGGCGAGCGAGGGCTGCACCCAGCCGCCCGCCAGCCGTTCCGCGATGCCCGCCTCCGCGCGGAAGCGCCTGCGGAACGCGGGTACGGACGCGAGGGCGGCCCGCGCCGCGGTCACCACGGCGAGCTCGCCGCCGTCCGCGTCCCGGGCCAGGTAGTGCACCGCGCTCGCGCTCTCGCGCAGGCGGGCCAGCGCCGTGTACGGGCCGAAGCGGCGTGGATCGTCCTGACGCAGCGCCTCCATGGCGCACCCCCCTTGTGACCGTGCCCTCGGCATCTGACCGTCGATCTTACGGGCGTGGGCGGGCCCACCGCTCAGGACTCGCTGCGGCGCCTGGTCCAGGGCCACTTGGGCGTGAAGCGCTCACGGCCGCCGGGGGCGAACTCGTAGACCCAGCCGCGCTGGATGCCGAGCCGCTTCGAATATCCCGCCGGGGCGCGCCGGTAGGCGTACACGGTGGCCGGGCCGCCCCCGGCGTCCGGTACCGGCACCTCGTACCACTTGGGCGGATGGCCGGTCGGCCCGAGCAGGACGGGCAGCTCGCGGCCGTCCAGGGGCCCGCCGCGGAAGGGGGTGTTCTCACTTTTCACCGGGCCAGTCTGACCCAGGCGCGGTCAGCCGGGCGGCAGCAGGTGCGCCGCCCCGCCCACCACCGGGACGATGAGCGTGGCGAGCCGTCCGGCGGGGCCCTCGGGCGTCTCCTGGCTCAGCAGGTCCGCCACCACCGCTGCGGTCTCCTCGTCCGAGGCCGCGGTGACCGCGAGCAGGGCCATCAGATGGTCCACCAGCCAGCTCCGCAGCCCGGCGGCGTCGGGCTGCTTCCCCTCGTCGAGCCAGATCAGCGACGCCGCCTCCACGGCGGCGATCCAGGTGCGCACCATCATCCGCAGCCGGGGACCGGCGGCCTCCTGTCCGGGGCCGCTGCCCCGGCCCAGGTGGAGCAGGATCTGCTCGGCCGCGGCCCTGCGCACGCCGTCCACGATCGTGGAGGTGCGCGAGGTCTCGGCCACGCTGCCCCCGCGCAGCAACGCGCTGAAACCGGCGTCGTGCTGGTCGACGAAGCCCAGATAGCGGTCCAGGACCCTGCCCACCCGCTCGGTCGGGGGCCCGACGGGCGGTTCCGCGAAGCAGAGCGTCAGCTGCTCGGCCGCCGAACCGAGCGCGGCCTCGTACAACTGCTGCCTGCCGCCGGGGAAGTAGCGGTAGACCAGCGGCCGGGAGACCCCCGCCACCGCCGCCACCTCGTCGATCGACACGTCGTCCGGCGCCCGGTGGGCGAAGAGCGTGAGCGCCGCGGCGAGGAGCTGGGCGCGGCGTTCCTCGACACCGAGCCGTCGGTAGGCGCGGGCCGGCGGTGCTGCGGGGGCGGAGGTCATACTCCGAAGCCTAAGCGGTGGCTTCAAGAGCCCCCTCAGGCCAGCAGACCCGAGCTCTTCCACAGCCTGCGTCCCACGCCGTTGAGCACACCGATGTCGTCGAAGAAGTCCGTGAGCCGCTTCGCCCCCGTCTGCATGACCTCGGCGCGGTGGCCGCTCGCCTTCACCTGGGCGACGGCCTCGTGCCGGTTCAGCCCGACGTTGTCGTACACCTGCGGGTTGACGAAGCAGACGGAGAAGACGCGCGCGGCCTCCCCGGAACTCAGCCGTGTCATCCGCCGTTCCCAGGCCGGCGCGGTCACCATCTGGCGGCGCAGTTCCTCGCGTGCGTAGCGCACGTGCCGGGCCTCCTCGACGACATGGATGCGGGTCACTCCGCGGACGAGCGTCTGGACGCGCTCGTCGGGGAAGGTGAGCCGCTGCATCCAGTCCAGGATCTCCTCGCCGAGCAGGGTCGCGGCGAAGGAACCGGGGGTGGTGGAGACCGTCTTCAGCACCCGCGCCAGGTTGTGGTAGCGCGGA
This sequence comes from Streptomyces argenteolus, assembly GCF_042902585.1. Classification (GTDB taxonomy): domain Bacteria; phylum Actinomycetota; class Actinomycetes; order Streptomycetales; family Streptomycetaceae; genus Streptomyces; species Streptomyces argenteolus. The sequence goes on along the minus strand of NZ_JBIBEG010000001.1, from coordinate 483,339 downwards.
GGCACGGGATAGCTGGGCGCGCCGCCCCACTCGATCATCCGGGCGAACATCATCGAGTGGCGGCACTCGTCCGCTATCTCGGTCAGCGCGTAGCGCACGTGTTTGCTCGTCACGGACTTGTCGTAGATGTGGCGCACGAGGAGCTGCATCAGGATGATCTCGAACCAGATGCCGAGCGAGGCCAGGGAGGCGGCCTCGTGGCGGGCCAGCTCCATCCGCTGTTCCTCCGGCATCCTCCGCCACAGCGGCGTGCCGTAGAGGGAGACCAGCTCCGGGGGCCAGAACCACTTGCCGTCCTCGATGGGCGAGGACCAGTCGAGCTCGGTGTCCGGGTCGAAGGAGTGCTTGGCCGAGGCCTCGAGCAGGCGGACCGCGACCTGTTCGCGGTCCTTGAGGGGGCCGAGCGCGTCGCGCAGCACCTGGATGTCCTCTTCGGTCACTGGCGTCATGGCTGAAGGCACCTCTCTGCGGGGGTTACCGGCGGTCAACTTCCGTTCAGAGATTATGAGACGGCTTGTCAGCAAGGCAGTCAATCCCTTGTGCGCGACTTGTTGACCGCGCGTCTACCAACGTGTGAACCTGCCAACTGACGTCAGCACCACGGAATGCACGATCCTCGCCAGGCGAAGGAGCTGTCCGTGTCGACACACGACCTCTACATCACCCCGCCCCCGGCTCCCACATGGCAGGTTCCTGCCACGGGTGCCGCCCGGTTCAGCTGGGACTACGACGACGGCCGCGAACGCCTCCTCGCCCTCTACCAGAAGGGCAAGGACAAGCAGTGGGACGGCAACAAACGCATCGACTGGAGCCTGGAGGTCGACCCCGCCGACCCGCTCGGCACCCCGGACGAGGCCCTCACCCTCTACGGCACCCCGCACTGGTCCAAGATGACCGAGCGGGACCGGGGTGAGCTGCGCAAGCACTACACCTCCTGGCAGTTCAGCCAGTTCCTGCACGGTGAGCAGGGCGCCATGGTCTGCGCCGCCCGCATCGTGGAATCGGTCCCGGACCTGGACGCGAAGTTCTACTCCGCCACCCAGACGATGGACGAGGCGCGGCACGCCGAGATCTACGGCCGCTTCCTGCACGAGAAGGTCGGGATGCTCTACCCGATCAACGACAACCTCCAGGGGCTCCTCGGCGACACCCTGCGCGACTCCCGGTGGGACATGCCCTACCTCGGCATGCAGGTCCTCATCGAAGGGCTCGCGCTCGCCGCCTTCGGCATGATCCGCGACACCACGACGAAGCCGCTGCCCAAACAGATCCTCGCCTACGTCATGCAGGACGAGGCCCGGCACGTGGCCTTCGGGCGGATGGCGCTGCGCGACTACTACAAGCAGCTGAGCGACGCGGAACTGCGCGAGCGCGAGGAGTTCGTCATCGAGGGCTGCTACCTGATGCGCGACCGCCTCAGCGGCGTCGAGGTCCTGGAGAACTTCGGCATCGGCAAGCAGGAGGCCAAGGACCTCTCCGAGCACTCGGAGTACCTCCAGCTCTTCCGCAAGCTCCTGTTCAGCCGGATCGTGCCGTGCGTCAAGGACATCGGCCTCTGGGGCGAGCGGCTCCAGAAGGCCTACGTCGACATGGGCGTCTTCGAACTCGGGGACTCGAACCTGGACCTGCTGATGGCCCAGGACGAGGAGATCGCCGAGCAACTGGACCGGGACCGCTTCGCGGCGGAGGAGCAGGCGCGCGTGGCGGAGGTCGAGGAGGCGATAGCCGACGGCGGCGTACGGGACTGAGCCGTTCCCTTCGGAGCTCGGGCCGCGCCGGCGGCGGGTGTGCTCCCGGCCGCGTGCCGAAAACGGGGTGTACGGCGCCCGGGCCGTACGGACAGGATGGAGGCATGAACTCGACCACCGTCCCAGGGGACCGCGCGGCGGCACGGCGCAGCCTCGAGGCACTCGCACTCGGTGACGCCTTCGGGGAGCGGTGGTTCCCGCTCTTCAGGCCGCCCCGCCAGGCCTACGCGGAGGTCCGGGCGCGCCGGACCCCGCACGAGCCCGTGTGGCACTGGACCGACGACACCGCCCTGGCCCTCGCCCTCCAGCGGGTCCTCGACGAGTACGGGGAGGTCGAACAGGACCGGCTCGCCCTGTACTACGCCCTGGCCTTCGACGCGGACCAGGCCCGCGGCTACGGGCACGGCATGCACATGCTGCTGCCGCTGCTCCTGTCCGCGCCCGCCGACTGGCGCACCCTGGCGCCCACCCTGTTCGAGGGCGGCAGCCTCGGCAACGGCGCCGCGATGCGGGTCGCGCCGCTCGGTGCCCGCTTCCACGCCGACCTCGGCCACGCCGCGGAGCAGGCCGAGCTCTCGGCGGTCGTCACCCACTCCCACCCCGAGGGCGTCGCCGGAGCGGTGGCGGTCGCGGTGGCCGCCGCGCTCTCGGTGCGGGGGGAGTTCACGCTGGACGCGGTGGCCGAGCGCACGCCCGCGGGGCTGGTGCGGGACGGTGTACTGCGGGCGGCGGAGGTGCCGTTCGCCACGGAGCCGTGGCAGGCCGCCGACCTCCTGGGCAACGGCCACCGGATCAGGGCCGACGACACGGTGCCGTTCGCGCTGTGGACCGCCGCCCGGCACCAGGGCGACCTGGAGGCGGCCCTGTGGGCGACGGCCGAGGGGTTCGGGGACGTGGACACGACGTGCGCCATCACCGGGGGCGTCGTCGGCGCGGCCACGGGCATGGACGGGGTCCCCGCGGAGTGGCGCCTGCGCCGGGAACCGCTGGACTGAGCGGCGGGCGGACCCGCAAAGGGGCCGCGGTCCGGCCCGCGGACGGCCGGTCTCCGGTGGCGCCCGCGGCCCGTACTCCCGTACGCCGGCTGCCCGTTGACGAGGGTGACGTAACGTGAGTGCATGAGCATGCCACCGCCGCAGCAGAATCCGTACGGGCAGCCCTCGCCGCAGAGCCCGTACGGGCAGCACCCTCTGCCGCAGCAGAACCCGTACGCGCAGCAGCCCCCGTATCCGCAGCAGGTCCACGGCTACCCGCAGCAGCCCGGGAGCGCCGGCGGTCCGTGGGGGAACACCGGCGGGCCCGGGTGGCCGCAACCGCCCCGGGCGCCGCGCAGGAACCGGGCGGGGCTCGTCGTGGGCATCGTGCTCGGGTCGCTCGTCCTCGTACTCGCCGTCGGCTTCGGCGTGTTCGCGCTGCTCGGCAGGAGCGCGACGACGTCGTTCCCCGAGGCGACGCACGAACTCGTGGTCGGCGAGACCGTGCTGAAGGGGGAGTTCACCCTCACCCAGGACCTGTCGGACACCGAGGGCAAGGAGATCGAGGAGGCACCCGATCCGACCGTCCGGGACGGCGAGGCCGCGCTCGCCCAGTACGGCTCCGAGGAGAACGGCATGCTGGTGCTCTCCGGCCTGCACGGGCGGCTGTCCGACCCCTCGCTCATGCGGACGAAGATCCTGGAGGGTGTCACCGCCGCGGAGGGGACGACCGTGGCCGTGCCCCCCGAGGAGTTCAGTCCCGAGGGGTACGACATCACCGTGGAGTGCCAGGTCGTGAAGATCGAGGAGATCGGCCTGACCGTCAACAAGCCCGTGTGCGCGTGGGCCGACGGGAACACCGCCGCCATGGTCTCCGTGCTCCGCACGGCCGACCTCGACAAGGACGCGCAGTCGGTCGACCTCGACAAGGCCGCCGAGGAGACCGCCCAGGTCCGCTCCGAGCTGCGCCGGCCGATCAGCTGAACCGGGGCGGCCGGGAGGGGGGCAGGACGCGCTCCACCGCGCGCGCCACCCCCAGCAGCGCCGCGTCCGTGCCCCGCCCGCTCACCAGCTGGAGCCCCGCCGGGCAGCCGTCCGGGGTGAAGCCGGCGGGCACGCTCGCCGCCGGATGCCCGCTGAGGTTGAACGCCCAGGTCAGGGCCGTGGAGTAGAGCTCCCCCGGTCCCTCGTGGCCGTGCGGGGAGTTGGGCGTGACCGGGGTGAGCAGCAACGGCGCACGGGCGAAGCAGGCGTCGAGCACCCGGTCGTCGGCGGCCCGCAGCCGCCGGGCCGGGGCCAGGGGCCCTCCCGCGCGCGTGGCGAACCACGCCGCGGCGGGGTCGGCCAGGTCGCACGAGCCGGGCACCAGGCGTACGGTCCCGGCGTCCACCAGCCGGTCCACCGCCTCCCGGGTCACCCGCGCCACCGCCGGGTCGACGGACGCGAAGCCCAGGTCGGGACTGTAGACCGCCGGAACCGGCAGCCGCGCGGGCCGGGGGACGTACCCGTCCAGGACGTGGCGCAGCCAGGTCTCCGCCCGGGCGGCCGAGCTCGCCAGCACCCCCGGGGACGCGAGACCCGTGCGGTCGGGGGAGGGGAGCAGGCCCGCCGTCGTCTTCAGGCCGAACACCCCGCACCAGGCCGCCGGAATCCGCACCGACCCCGCGCCGTCGCTTCCCGTGGCCAGCTCCACGAGGCCGGCCGCGACCGCCGCCGCCGATCCCGCGGAGGAGCCGCCCGGGGTCCGGTCGGGGCGCCACGGGTTGACCGTGCGGCCCCGCGCCCCCTGCCCCCACGTCTGCCACGTGGTGCCCGGACCGGGCACCGAGGTCGCACCGACCGGTATCCCGCCCGCGGCGGTCAGCCGGAGGGCGGCGTAGGAACGGATGCCCGTGGGACCCTTCACGGCGAACGGCAGTCCGGCGAGCGGGAGCCTGGACGCGGCCCCCGCGCGGGCCCGCGCCTGCTCGTGCCAGACCTCCGTGAAGGCGCACAGCTCGGGGTCGAACCGGTCGATCCGGGCGAGGGCCGTCTCCAGTGCCGTGGTCATGGCCCCAGTCTGCTGGGTGACGCGCCGCGGGACGGCCTCAGTTCTCCAGCGCGGCCTCCATCACCGCTCTGGCGATCGGCGCCGCGTTGCCGCCCCCGCTGATGTCCGCACGGTCGGCCGAGGCGTCCTCCACGACCACCGCCACGGCGACCGCCGGGCGCCCGGAGTCCGGGGCCTGTGCCCAGGAGATGAACCAGGCGTACGGCGTGCCCGAGTTGTCGACGCCGTGCTGGGCCGTGCCCGTCTTGCCGCCGACCGTCACCCCGTCGATCGCCGCGTTGGCACCGGTGCCGCTCTCCACCACGTCGACCATCATCCGCTGGAGCTGCTGCGCGGTCCCCGGCTCCATCGCCTGATGGTACGACTCCGAGCCGGGCCTGCGGACGGTGTCCCCGTCGCCCGTGGTCACACGGTCCACCAGGTGCGGGCGCCTGAGATCACCGCCGTTGGCCACCGCCGCGGCCACCATCGCCATCTGCAGCGGGGTCGCCGTCGTGTCGAACTGGCCGATCGAGGACAGCGCCAGCTGGTCGTCGCTCATGTCGGTGTCGAAGTTGCTGCGGGCCACCCGGGAGGGGATCGTCAGGTCGTCGTCGTTGAAGCCGAACCGGCCCACCGCCTCCAGCATCCCGTCCAGCCCCACCTCGACGCCGAGATGGGCCATCACCGTGTTGCAGGAGACCCGGATCGCCTCCGCCAGCGACGCCTTCTCACAGCCCCTCGCCTCGTTGGGCAGCGTCGTCGAGGTGCCCGGCAGGACATACGGGGACGGGGTGTCCGTCTCCGCGTCCGGATCGGTCACCACCCGGGCGTCCAGCGCCGCGGCCGCCGTCACGATCTTGAAGGCGGAGCCGGGCGGATAGGTCTGCCGGATGGCCCTGTTGAGCATGGGCCTGCTCGCCGAGCGGTTGAGCCGTGTCCACGCGTCGGTGACGGCGGATCCCGTGCCGGAGAGGACCTCCGGGTCGTACGAGGGGGAGGAGACCAGCGCCAGGACGCGCCCGGTGGACGGGTCGAGCGCGGCCACCGCCCCGCGCCGGCCGTCCAGCCCTTCGTAGGCCGCCCGCTGCATCGCCTCGTCGACGGTGGTGACCACGTCACCGCCGGGCTGCCTGCTGCGGGTGATGTCGCCCCACAGCGGGAGCGGAGCCAGGATCGGGTCGGTGCCCGAGAGGATCGCGTCCTCGGCGTTCTCGAGCAGCGTGGTGCCGTACGTCTGGGAGGCGTAGCCCGTCACCGGGGCGTACAACGGGCCGTGGCGGTAGGTGCGTTCGTACGCCAGCTGCTCCCCGGTGTCCTTCGAGCCGGTGACCGGCTCGTCGCCGACCAGGATGTTGCCGCGCGGCTGGTCGTAACGGTCGATCGTGGTGCGGCGGTTGGCGGGGTTCGCGTTGAGCTCGTCGGCCTCGAACAGCTGGACGCGCGCGGCGTTCGCCAGGAGGGCGACGAGCAGCAGCAGGCAGAAGGCCGCGGCGTGCCGGATGTAGCGGATCACTGGTCCTCCCCGGCGGCGACGGGCCCCGGGGTGCCGGATCCGGTGGGGGCGGGGGCGGCCGGAGGGGCGGGGGTGCGGGCCACGTCGCTCACCCGGATGAGCAGGGCGACGATGATCCAGTTGGTCACGACCGACGATCCCCCCTGGGCCAGGAACGGCATCGCCATCCCGGTCAGCGGGATCAGCCCCATCACACCGCCGGCGATCACGAAGACCTGGAGCGCCAGGATCGAGGCGAGGCCGATGGACAGCAGCCGCCCGAAGGGGTCGCGCAGGGCCAGCCCGGCACGGAAGCCGCGGGCCACCAGCAGCGCGTACAGCAGGAAGATCGCGGTGAGCCCGGCCAGACCGAGCTCCTCGCCCGCAGTGGCCAGGATGAAGTCGGACTTCGCGGCGAAGCCGATGAGGATCGAGTGCCCGAGCCCGAGACCGGTGCCGAGCATGCCGCCCGCCGCGAAGGCGAAGAGGGACTGGGCGAGCTGGCTGGGGCCCTGACCGGCCTCGATCGTGGCGTAGGGATTCAGCCAGTCCTCCACCCTGCTGTGCACATGGGGTTCGAAGGAGCCGACCGCGAAGGCGCCCGCGGCGGCCAGGAGCAGCCCGACGGCGATCCAGCCGGTCCGGCCGGTCGCCACGTAGAGCATGATCACGAAGAGGCCGAAGAAGAGCAGTGAGGTGCCGAGGTCCCGTTCGAGGACGAGGACCCCGACGCTGAGCAGCCAGATCGCGACGATGGGCCCCAGGACGCGTCCGGTGGGGAACTGGAGTTTCCAGATCCTGCGGCCGGTGTAGGCGAGCGCGTTGTGGTTCGCCGCGAGGTAGGCGGCGAAGAAGACCGCGAGCAGGATCTTGGCGAACTCACCCGGCTGGAAGGAGAGCCCGCCGACGCGGATCCAGATCTTGGCCCCGTTCACCGCCGGGAAGAAGATCGGCACGATCATCAGCACCAGCGCCGCGGCCACCGAGAGGTAGGCGTAGCGCTGGAGCACCCGGTGGTCGCGCAGCAGGACGACGACCACGATGAAGAAGGCCACCCCGAGCGTGGACCAGATCAGCTGGGTCGTGGCCGCCCGGTCGCTCGGCGTCTCCAGGTCGAGCCGGTAGATCAGCACCAGGCCCAGCCCGTTGAGCAGCACGGCGATCGGCAGCAGCAGCGGATCGGCGAACGGGGCCCGGAAGCGGACCGCGAGATGGGCGAGCAGGGCGAGGAGACCGAGACCGGCGCCGTAGCCCGCCACGTCGGGGGGTACGGCGTTGTTCCGGGCGAGGCCGACGGCGGCGTAACCGTAGACGGAGACGATCACGGCCCCGATCAGGAGCGAGAGCTCGACCCCGCGCCGCTTGGGCAGGCGTAGCTCGGGCGGGCGCGCGTCCGCCGTCGTTGCGGTCATGCCCCGCAACGTAGCAAGAGGCGGGTATTATTTCCCTTATGTCAGCTTCGTGGCACTCCTCGGTGGGCGTTCCCGCGACGGCTCAGCTCTGGTAGGGGTTCTGGCCGCCGGGCGGCGCGTAGCCGGGCTGCTGCGGCGCGGCGCCGTACGGATTGCCGTCCTGGCCGCCCTGGGCCTGCGCCAGCAGCTGGTCGGCCTGCTCCTTGGGTATCTGCCGCTCCCCGCCGCAGAAGGTGCACTGCGTCACGTACTTCGTCGAGAACGGGAACAGCGGCACGAAGAACAGCGTGAACTTGGTGACCCTCTTGCGCAGGGTGTGCGCCGCCGGATTGCCGCACCAGCCGCACACCATCGTGAGGACCGCCAGCTGGTACAGATAGCCCCGCGTACCGAAGATGATCATGATGTGGTTCCTTTCCCCGCTTCTCCCGGAAGCGCCCGCCGGCAGAGCGCCAGCAGCTTCTCGTCCCTATAAGTGTCGTGACTGCCGTACCCGCCGTCCATCGCGTTGTGACGGCGTACGGAGAGGAGCTCGGCGCGCAGCACCCGTGTCGCGTCCGAGCCTGCACCGCCGGGGCCCATCTGCGCCAGGCATTCCGCGACCCGGACCCTGACGTGACGGTTCCTCTCCCACGCCGACAGGAGCACGGGCACCACGTCGGCGGTCCGCCCCGAGACCTCCCACAGGGCGATCGCCGCCTCGACCCCGAGCCACAGCTCCTCGTGCGACAGCAGGGCCCGCAGCCCCGGTTCCGCGGCCGAGGCGAGCGGCCCCAGCGCGCCCAGGGCGCTCGCCGCCGCCAGGCAGTCGTGCGCCCTCTCCGCCCGCAGCCCCTCGGTCAGCACCGGCAGCACCGCGTCGGCGTCGCCGGTGACGGCCCACAGCGCCTCGGCCGCCTCCGTCGCCGCCCCCGTCCCGGGCCGGGCCATCAGCCGCCGCAGCTCCGGAACGGCACAGTGGGCTGCGGGCCCGAACGACGCCAGGGCCCGCACCGCCGCCGTCCGCAGCCACTCGCCCCGGTACTCGGGCGCCCCCCGCAGCACCCGCAGCACCTCCGGTGCGGCCTCGCCCGCCCGCAGCGCCGTCAGCCCCGTGAGCAGCGGGCTCGCCCGGTCGTACGCGCCCTCGTCCAGGCCGACCTCCCCGAGCCTGCGCCGCAGCACCCCGGCGAGCGGGGCCGCCGCGTCACCGAGGCACCGGATCGCGAACCCCGCGTCGTGCGGCACCTCCGGCCGCTCCAGGGCCGCCGCCAGCGCGGGCAGCGCCCGGGCGTCCCCCAGCCCCGCCAGCGCCTTCACCGCCGAACCCAGCCCCGGCGGGCCGCTGGCCCACTCCTTCACCCACGCCGAGGGGTCGGCCGCCACGCGCGCGGCCAGGGCGTCGGCGGCAGGCGCCGCCAGGCCGAACAGCTCCTCCAGCACGTGCGAGGCGGCGTCGGCCAGCCGCGGCTCCGGATCACCGAGCTGGACCCCGACCAGCCGCACCAGACCCTCGTACGAACCGCGCCAGGTCCGGATCAGTCCACCGCTCATCCGCACGGCGTCGACGCGCTGCCAGGGGTCCGGACTGCGCAGCTGGTCCATCAGCAGCGCCGTCCGGTCGTCCACCCGGTCGCCCAGCCCGCTGTGCAGCGTCCGCAGCAGGTCGGCGGCCCAGGGGGCGCTGCGGCCCGCGGACTCCCCGGCGGTCAGCTCCCGCAGCTGTCCCACCAGGGTCGGTGTGGTGGCACGGTCCGCCGGCCCGTCCCCCTCACCGGCCGGAGGTTTCCCGGCGGCCGGTTCCGCCCGGACCGGGCCCGAGCGCAGCTCCCGCAGCAGGCCGGACACGAGCCGGACGACGTCACCGGGCAGCGCGTCCGGGGCGCACCGGGCCAGCTGGGCGAGTGCCGCGAGCCGCAGTCCCGGCGCGTACGCCTCGGCGGCCAGCCGGCTCAGCCAGTCCGCCGCCTGTCCGCCCAGCCGCCGGTGGCGCAGCGCGATCCGGCCCGCCGCCTCGACGAGCGCGAGCCGCACCTCGTCGTCCGGCTCCACCGGCAGCCGCTCCCGCAGCAGCGCGAGCACCCTGTCCGGCCGCTCGTGCAGCGTGGCCAGGGCCAGGGGGGCGGCGAGCCGCACGCACGGGTCCTCGTCGGCGACGAGCTCGAAGAACACCGCAGAGCCGGCGGACACCGCCGCCGCGGCCATGGCGTAGTTGGCTATGCCCTCCATCTCGTCCTCGTCCAGCTCGTCGAGCCCGTCCTCCTCGTCCTCGTCCAGATCGATCCCGCCGATGCTGGTCAGCAGCTCGACGATGCCGCCGCGGTCCCTTATGCCGGGGTCCACGGCCAGTTCGAAGAGGAACGGGATGCAGGCGAGCGTGCACGCGTACACGTAGCCCTGGTGGTGCACCGCTCCGTACATCCCGTCGAGCGCGCTCTCCCGCTCCGCCGGATCGGCGGAGGCGAGTCCGTACAGGAGCCCCGGCACGTCGTCCGCCGGGCCGTAGGCATGCTTCATCGAGGCCCAGTCGACCTCGTCGATCCCCCTGAACACGCCACACCCTCCCCGTGTCTTGCCTCCGCGTCCCGGAAGCGGCGGGAAACCGCGTCCGCGAAGCAGCGCCTGCGCAGAGTGTGCACCACCGCCAGGACAATCCACCCGCCACTTGCGGCCTTTCCTCACGGCGCCCCGACGGCTGTGAACAGGCTGTGCGCGTCCCGTCGGCTCAGCGTCAGGGAAGAGGCCTCGCCTGCACGGGATCGTTCAGCGGAGCGAGGAGATCCCCGTGCCGGTCCAGCCGCGCGGCCATGTCGCCCGCGAGGAAGACCAGCTCCTCCGGGGCCTCGCACGCCTCGATCTCGTCCCAGGTGACGGGCGCCGACACGGTGGGGCGGCCCTTCGCGCGCAAGGTGTACGGGGCCGCGGTCGTCTTCGCCGCGGCGTTCTGGCTGAAATCCACGAAGACCTTCCCGGGCCGCAGGGCGCGCGTCATCCGGTGCACCGCCAGGTCGGGCAGCGCGCCCTGCGCCTCCACGGCCAGCTCCTTGGCGTACGCCGTCACCTCCTCGGAGGGCGTGGGCACCAGCGGGACCAGCAGGTGCAGCCCCTTGGAACCGGAGGTCTTCCCGTAGGCCGCAAGCCCGTCCGCCGCCAGCCGCTCCCGCAGCCACAGGGCGACCACGCGGCACTCGACGGCGCTCGCGGGCGGTCCGGGGTCCAGGTCGAACACCATGCGGTCGGCCACGGCGGGGGAGTCCTGCCGCCACTGATGGGTGTGGAACTCCACCACCAGGTTCGCCGCCCACATCAGCGAGGGGAGGTCCTGCGCGAGCACCTGCCGGGCGCCCGGGTCGTCGCTGCGCGGCACCGGGGCCGTACGCACCCACTCGGGCGTACCGGGCGGCGGATTCTTCGTGAAGAAGCGCAGCCCCTCCGGGCCGTCCGGATAGCGCAGGAAGGACAGCGGGCGGTCGCGCAGATGGGGCAGCATCGCGTCCGCCGCCGTGGCCGCGTAGTAGTGCAGCACCTCGCCCTTGGTGGTCCCGGAGGCCGGATAGAGCACCTTGTCGAGGTTGCTGAGCGCCAGGCGCCGCCCCTCCACCTCTGTGATCGGCGTCATACGATAAGAATCACATGAAATCGTATCGATGAGGGCGTAGCGGGCGTAAGGGGTGAACGGTGAGGTCCATCTGGAACGGCTCCATCTCGTTCGGACTGGTCAGCATCCCGGTCAAGCTCATGAACGCCACCGAGAACCACTCGATCTCCTTCCGGCAGATCCACCTCGCCGACGGTGGCCGGATCCGGTACCACAAGGTCTGCGAGCTGGACGAGGAGGCGGTCCCCGCCTCGGAGACCGTCAAGGCGTACGAGGACGCCGACGGCACGGTGATCCCGGTGACCGACGAGGACCTCGCCTCGCTCCCGCTCCCCACCGCCAAGACGATCGAGATCGAGGGCTTCGTGCCCCCGTCGGCCATCGATCCCCTCCAGCTGGACTCGGCGTACTACCTCTCGGCCAACGGCGTCCCGGCCGCCAAGCCGTACGCCCTGCTGCGGGAGGCCTTGAGGCGCAGCGGGAAGGTGGCCGTCGCGAAGTACGCCCTGCGGGGGCGGGAACGGCTCGGCATGCTGCGGGTGGTCGACGACGTGATCGCCATGCACGGCCTGCTGTGGCCGGACGAGATCCGCGCCCCGGAAGGCGTGGCCCCCGACGCGGGCGTCAAGGTCCGTGACGCCGAACTCGACCTGGCCGACGCGCTGATGAACACCCTCGGTGACGCCGACATGGACACGCTCCACGACGACTACCGCGAGGCGGTCGAGGAACTCGTCGCGGCGAAGGCGGCGGGCGAACCCGTCGCGCAGACGGAGGGCGAGGAGCCCGAGGGCAAGGTCATCGACCTGATGGCCGCGCTGGAGAGCAGCGTGCGGGCCGCGCAGGAGTCCCACGGGCAGGACGGCGGGCGCGAGGGAGGGGTGGCGGACGTCCACCCCATCGGCTCCGGCCGCGGCGGTGCGAAGAAGACCGGTCCCTCCGGGCGGGCCCCGGCGAAACGGGGGGAGAGCGGGAAGTCCGCAGGGGGGAGGACGGCCGCGAAGAAGACGGCCGCGAGGAAGGCGCCCGCGAAGAAGACCTCGGCTGACGGGGCGGCGGAGGGTGAGGCGAGCGCGGGCAGGGCCCCCGCGAAGAAGTCCGCCGCGGGGAAGACCGGCACGAAGCAGACCGCCGCGAAGAAGACCCCGGCGAAGAAGACCGCCGAGAAGAAGGCCGCGACGGGGAAGGCCCCCGCGAAGAAGGCACAGGCCACGAAGACGACGGCGGCGAAGACGTCCGGCGGGGGCACGCGCAAGCGCGCCTCCGCCTGACGCGCCTCCGCCTGACGCGTCACCGCACCGGCCGAGGCGGGCCGCTCACCGGCGGGCGGTCGCGGGTTCCAGCGGGTCCGGCAGCAGGGGCAGGTCCAGGCCGTACTTGTCCTGCTCGACGACGTACGTACAACTCGTGTACGAGTAACCGGGCTTGACGCTGGTGCCCGAGGTGTAGTTGTCCACGGCCGCCTCCTCGTCCGAGCCGCGCTTGTACAGGAAGTGGTAGTCGCCCGCCGGGAGGCTCAGCCGTACCTTCGGGTACGACCTGCCGTTCGCCCGGCAGGACTTCGCCGAGCCGGCGGCCTCGCTGGAGTACCGCGCGCAGCCGCCGCAGCCCTTCAGCTTCACCTTGCCCGTGACCGGGCCCGTGTAGAGCACCTCGACTCCGGAGGGCGCGTCGTTGCTGATGACCAGCTCCATGCGGGCGCCCCCGGGCCTGCCGCTCCTGGGCAGTCGCTTTCCGGCCGCCGGGCGGTCCTCGGCTATCTCGGCCGCTATGGCGATGTTCCGGGCCTGCTGCCTGCGGCCGTCGTCCTTGTAGGTGTCCGCGAAATCGCCCAGGGTCTGCCGGGCCTCGGCGAACCGCTCGTGCGTGAACTCGTCCACGCCGCAGGCGTACACCCCGTCGCGCACTCCGGCCTCGGCCTGCGGCTCCAGCGCGGACAGGGAGGTTCCGGGGAGCGCGGCGACCAGGGTGCGCGTGCCGCGCAGCTGCTCGGTCACCGTGCAGGGGTCCCCGCTCCTCAGGCCCGCGACCTGCTTGCGTATCGTCGCGCTGATCGCCGGGCCGACCTGTCCGGCCTGCGCGGAGTCGGGGAACGTACGCAGCAGGGCGCCCAGCTCCTCGCCGCCCGAACTCGTCCCCGTACCACCGAGGCGGGAGACGCCGCAGGCGTACAGCGACTCCGCGAGCGGGGTGTCGGGCCAGCCCGCGAGATCGCCGAGCAGCTTCCCGTCCACGCTCTCGGGCACCGTCCGCAGATAGGTCAGGGGAGCGACCGCCTCGCAGTGCTCCTTCGCGCGGTACGGCGCGGCGACCGTGTCGTAGTAGGCCTGGAGCCGTGCGGGCACGAGGGCGGCGGCCCGCGAGCCCTGATGCCTCTCGCCCAGCTCCCGGTAGAGGGTGAGCGCGCGGTGGTAGTCGGGCCGGGACAGGGCGAACGGGCTCTTCGCCGCCTTCGCGACCAGAACGTCGCCCTTCTCCAGACGGTCCAGCAGCTCCTGCTCCACGGCCTCGTCCCGGGCGGAGCCGTAGGCGAAGGCGCCACCGACCGGGACCGCGAGCAGCAGCAGCCCCAGGACCGCCGCGATCAGCGGCCGGGGCGGCCGTCCGGTGTCCGTGCGCAGCGCGATGCGGGCCGCGTCGGCACCCGCCAGGACGAGCACCAGGAGATAGGCGGCCACGAGTGCGCCGGGCACCCCGTCGGGATCGGCGGGCAGGGCGACCAGCAGGAAGATCCCGGTCGCCGCCCAGCTCACCGCGGCCCGGCGCGGGCGCCGCACCAGGAGGTGGCCGAGGCCCAGGCCCGAGAGGCCGAGCAGTCCAGCGGCGAGGGCGCGCGGTGCTGCCCCCTGCGGAGGCGGGCCGGCCGACGGCCCCGCGGGCGGTGGCGGCGGCCGGAATCCGCCCCACGCGGCCCCGGGAGGGCGCTCCGTCCCCGGCTCCGTCCCGAACCCCGGTCCGGTTCCGGGCGCACCCGGCTGATCACGTGACTCCATCACGGCCCCCCACCGCCGAACCTCGTCAGGTCCCGGGGAAACTGCCCAGTTCCGTACCCGTTCACGCACCCTCGGGGGCGTCCGGAGGAAATGGCGCGAAAGGTCCGCTCCGAGGGCGTACGGGCCGGACGGGGCGCGCTGCCGGATCGGCCCCGCGCGCAGTAGAGTGCCCGGTGCCGCGACTGGCGCGCACCCTTCGGGTGCTCCGTGGAACCGACCACGAGGGAGCGGCACACTCCGGGCACGCCCGGGGCGTCATCGCCGGAGGGCCGTCCGCCTGGGCTGTCCGGGTCCACGTCGCCCCGTGCGACCGACCCGGGAGGAACCCCGTGGCCGTACAGCCGTCCGATGCCCGCCGCCCCGCCCTGACAGCCGCAGATCCCGAACTCGCCGCACTGGTGGACGCCGAGGAGCGGCTCCAGGCGGACACCCTGCGCCTGATCCCCAGCGAGAACTACGTCTCCGCCGCCGTGCTGGAGGCGTCCGGCACCGTCCTGCAGAACAAGTACTCCGAGGGCTACCCCGGGAAGCGCTACTACGAGGGCCAGCAGGTCATCGACCAGGTAGAGACACTCGCCGTGGAGCGGGCCAAGGCGCTGTTCCGCATGGACCACGCCAACGTGCAGCCGTATTCGGGCTCCCCGGCCAACCTCGCCGCCTACCTGGCGTTCCTGGAACCCGGTGACACCGTCCTCGGCATGTCGCTGCCGATGGGCGGGCACCTGACGCACGGCTGGGACGTCTCCGCCACGGGCACGTGGTTCCGGGGCGTGCGCTACGGGGTGCGCCGCGACACCGGGCGCATCGACCTGGACGAGGTGCGCGACCTGGCGCGTGCCGAGCGCCCCAAGGTGATCTTCTGCGGAGGGACCGCGGTGCCCCGCGTGATCGACTTCGCCGGCTTCGCCGAGATCGCCCGTGAGGTGGACGCGGTCTTGGTGGCCGACATCGCCCACATCGCGGGGCTGATCGCGGGAGGCGCGCACCCCTCGCCCGCCCCGTACGCCGACGTGGTGTCCACCACCACCCACAAGACCCTGCGCGGGCCGCGCGGGGCGATGCTGCTGACCCGGGCGGAGCACGCCAGGGCCGTCGACCGGGCCGTGTTCCCCGGGCTCCAGGGCGGGCCGCACAACCAGACCACCGCAGCCATCGCCGTGGCGCTGAAGGAGGCGGCAGGGGACGGGTTCGCCGCGTACGCGCACCAGGTCGTCGCCAACGCCCGGGTACTGGGGGAGGAGCTGGCGGCCCGGGGCTTCGACCTCGTCTCCGGCGGCACGGACAACCACCTGCTGCTGGCCGACCTCACCGGCAAGGGCGTGTCCGGGAAGATCGCGGCCAAGGCCCTCGACCGCGCCGGGATCGTCGTCAACTACAACACCGTCCCCTACGACCCGCGCAAGCCGTTCGACCCGTCCGGCATCCGTATCGGCACCCCCGCGCTCACCTCCCGGGGCATCCCCGCGTCCGAGATGGCGGCGGTGGCGGAGTGGATCGGTCTGGTGGTCGATGCCGCTCGTACAGGTGACGAAGCGACCGTTTCCGCGGTCCGTGACGAGGTCAGGACGATGATGGACGCCTATCCGGCGCCGGGGCTCCCCCTGGTCTGACGGGGGCGCCGGAGCAGTCCGCTCCGGGGGCACACGGGGCCCGGACTGCTCCGGAACGCCGGGCCCCCGATCCCGCGCGCCCGTTCTGCGCCCTGTGCGGCCGCCGGATCGCCGTAGAGGCTGGCGGAGACGGACGCCGGAGCTGTGAACAGAGGGGGCACGATGCAGGATCTCAAGGTCACGTCATGGCAGCTCTTCGGGCACGACCGGCTGTATGTGAACCTGCCGGACGGCACCGCGATCGGATGGGCGGACCGGGGCAGCGGCACGATCACGGTGCTGCACCCGCGGTACCGCGACGCCGTGACCGACGCGCTCGCGCGGCAGGTCCCGGACCTGCCGGCGCTCGTCGGCGAGGAGGGCCCGGCGGGGCCGCCGGCACCCCGCACGCCGCCGCAGGTCCCGAGAATCCCTCCGGTGCGGGGACTGCGTAAACGGGGCGTCGCGGTGAACGGCGTGCCCGCGCAGAAACCGCCGCCCGCGGCGGAGTCGATGCCCGTACGGAGGCCGGAACCCGGAGAGACCGGGCAGCCTGTGGAGGACGGCACCGCGGTGGCGGCGCCTGGCCGGCCGGCCGGGGGCGCGGGGGCGGAGGCGCCCGGACAGCCCGGCGAGGGCGCTGCGGGGGTGGCGCCCTCGGCCGGGGAGGAGCGGGTCCGGCCGCCGCTGTCCGTGCCGCGCCGGGAAGGCTCCCCGCGCGGGCCCGTCCTGCCCGCGCTCACACCGGCGAACGACCTCGCGGCGCGCCGGCCGGGCGCCGCACTGCGCAAGCAGCTCGGCGAGTCCGGCACCGGGGCGCTCGTCCGGGCGGCCACCGGAGCGCTGCGACGGCACAAGGACCCGGACCCGCGCCGGAGCGCCCTCGCGGGGGAGCGGCGCGTCGGGGCCGAGCTCAAACGGCTGACCCGGCACGGCTGGCGGGTCCTGCACTCCGTGCCCCTGCCGGACGGTACGGAGATCGGGCATCTGCTCATGGGGCCCGGTGGAGTGTTCGCGGTGGGCACCGAGCACCGCCCCGGCGCATCGGTACGGATCGGCGACGGCACCGTGCGGATCGACGAGGGGACCCCGCAGCCGTACGTGCTGGACGCCGTCCCCGGCACCCGGTGGGCCCGGGCCGTCCTGGGGGCGCACTGCGTCTTCGAGGTGCCCGTCCAGTCCGTCCTGGTGTTCACCGGCGTCACCGCGCTCGAGGTGGTCGCGACCCCGCCGGGCATCCGGGTCTGCCGCGAGCGGCAGGTGTCCGCTCTCGCCCCGCTGACCGGCGTGCTCACCCCCACCCAGGTGGAGCGGGTCTACGACGTGGCGCGCAACGGGGAGGCCTGGCTGGACGCGTGAGGGCGGGCCGGAGCCGGTAGATTCCCGGGTGCTGCCGCAGGCCTGCCCGGGCCGCCGGAGCCGGCCGCCGGAAGCTGTGTCGCTGGAGGCTGAGCCGGCGAAGGACGGCCGGCGAAGGACGGGCCGCCGCGGAGCCTTGCCGCGCCGCCGAAGGGGAAGACACATGAAGCTCCGCTGTGCCGTGCTCGACGACTACCAGTCCGTGGCGTCCACCGCCGCCGACTGGTCGCCCGTCACCGGTGAGGTCGACGTCGTGTGTTTCGCGGACCACTGTGCGAGCGAGGACGAACTCGCCACGCGGCTGGCCGAGTTCGACATCGTCGTCACGCTCCGGGAACGGGTGCCCTTCCCGGCGACCCTGATCGAGCGGCTGCCGCGCCTGCGGCTGCTCGTCGCGTCCGGCATGCGCAACACGTCCATCGACCACGCCGCCGCCCGACGCCACGGCGTCACCGTCTGCGGGACCGCCAGCACGGCCACACCGCCCGTCGAGCTCACCTGGGCCCTGCTGCTCGGCCTGGCGCGGGGGATCGTGACCGAGGCCAACGCCCTGCGGGACGGCGGCCCCTGGCAGTCCACCGTCGGCGCCGACCTGCACGGGCGCAGGCTCGGCCTCCTCGGCCTCGGCAGGATCGGCACCAGGGTCGCCGCGGTCGGCCTCGCCTTCGGGATGGACGTGGTGGCCTGGAGTCACCACCTCACCCAGGAGCGGGCCGAAGCGGCCGGGGTGGGACTCGCCGCCTCCAAGGAGGAGCTGCTGGAGACCAGCGACTTCGTCTCCGTGCACCTGGTCCTCGGCGAGCGCACCCGGGGGCTGCTGGGCGCGAAGGAGCTCGGTCTGATGCGGCCCGGCAGCTACCTGGTCAACACGTCGCGGGCGGCGATCGTCGACCAGGACGCGCTGCTCGACGTCCTGCGGCGGGGAGCCATCGCCGGGGCCGGAGTCGACGTGTTCGACGTCGAGCCCCTCCCGGCTGGCCACCCGATGCGCGGCGCCCCGCGCCTGCTGGCCACACCGCACCTGGGGTATGTGTCACAGGCCAACTACGCCGCGTACTACGGCCACGCGGTCGAGGACATCCGCGCCTACCTCGACGGAGAGCCCGTCCGCAGGCTCGGCTGAGGCGGTCCCGTCGCGGGAGCCGGTTCACCGGCGGTCGTCCGCCGGTCGAAGTAGCCTGTGCACGAGGGCACTTCGGCCCTCGGTGAAGGAGGGCGCCGCGTGAGCCTGCTCGACGACGAGACGGCAGCAGGCATGGTCCGGATCCCGGCCGGCACCGTCGATCTCCGCGACGACCGCCGCGGGACACGGTGGCAGGAGGCCGTCCAGCCGTTCCTGCTGGCCCGCCTCCCCGTCACGCTCGGGCAGTACTGGGCTCTCACGGACACGGCCCCCGACCTCTCGGTGTCCCACGCCCTGCCGGTGACGAACGTCAGCTGGCTCGACGCCGTCGACCTCTGCAACCGCTTCTCGGCCCGTGTCGGCCTGGCCCCGGTCTACTCCCGCGACGCACGGAGCGGCGAGGTCGTGCGCGACCTCGCCGCCGACGGCTACCGCCTGCCCACGGAGGCGGAGTGGCAGTACGCGTGCAAGGCGGGTACCACCGGCTACCGCTACGGCGAACTCGACAGCATCGCCTGGTACGAGGACAACGCGGACGGCAGGCTCCACGACGTCGGCGGCAGGTCTCCGAACGCCTGGGGCCTGTACGACATGCTGGGCAACGTCTGGGAGTGGTGCTGGGACCTCTACGACGAGGAGGTCTACGGCGCCTACCGCACCTTCCGCGGCGGCGGCTGGGCCGAGGCTGAGCGCGGCTGCGGCGCCACGGTGCGCCGTCGCAGCCACCCCACGTTCGCGATCGACGACCTCGGTTTCCGGATGGCCCGCAACGCGGGCTGACCGGCGCGGGGGACGCCTGGGTGTCGCGAGCGGCCCCAGGGCGCGGCGGAGGGCATCATGACGTGGTGCGTGAGATCTGGACGGTCGGCCACTGGACGTGCCCGGAGGAGACGTTCATCGGCCTGCTCGACGCCCAGCGCGTCGATGCCCTGGCGGACGTCCGGGCGCACCCCGGTTCGCGCCGGAGCCCGCAGTTCTCGCGTGACGTGATGCCCGAGTGGCTGGAGCGGGCGGGGATCGACTACGCCTACCTGGACGAGCTCGGCGGCCGGCGGCGCAAGCAGGACGTGGACCCCGCCGTCAACGCGGGCTGGCACAACCCCAGCTTCAGGAACTACGCCGACTACACCCTCCTCCCGGCCTACGAGCAGGGCATCACCCGCCTGACCTCGCTCGCGGAGCACGGCCGTGTCGCCGTCATGTGCGGCGAGCCGATGCCGTGGCGCTGCCATCGCCTGCTGATCGCCAACACCCTCACCGCCCGCGGCTGGACGGTCCGGCACATCCTGGGCTCCGGCTCCGGCTCCTTCGAGACCCGCGTTCACGAACTGGGTGCCTGGGGTGCGGAGCCCCGGGTCGACGGACGCGGCCGGGTGACGTACCCGGCTCCGTAGTCCGGACCCCGCTGAAAAACCGTACGGACGATCGAGGTCGCGTGCGGTACGTTCCTGTCACTCGAAGGGGGCGAAGTGACCAAGCTCAACCAGATCATCGCCGTGGAGAAGGGTGTCAAGAGCAAGTCGCTCCAGGACATCACCGCGGCCCACCACAAGGTGCAGAAGACGGCGCTGCTGGCCGGCATCTCGCGTACGTACCAGCCGAAGGACGAGGAGGGCGAGCAGCTGCCGCCCGAGTCCGCCCGGGTGCAGGTCAAGGCCGAGGAGGCGCTGCGTGAGATGTCCGCGTCGCTGACCCGCCTGTTCGACGTGACCGCGACGAAGGACTGGGCGAACTGCACGGCCCGCGCAGACGTGACCGTCGACGGACGCACGATCGTCGCCGAGGTCCCGGTCAGCTACCTGCTGTTCCTGGAGAAGCAGCTCACCGACCTGCACACCTTCGTGAAGAAGCTCCCGGTCCTGGACGCCTCCGAGTCCTGGTCGCTCGACCCGTCGACGGACTGGTGGAAGACGGACCCGGTCCGCACGATCCGCACGAAGAAGGTGCCGCGCAACCACGTCAAGGCGGAGGCGACGGACAAGCACCCGGCCCAGGTCGATGTGTACTACGAGGACGTCCCGATCGGGTACTGGACGACCGTGAAGTTCTCCGGAGCGCTTCCGGCGCGCCGGGTGAACGAGCTGATGGAGCGGGTCGAGAAGCTCCAGCACGCGGTGAAGTTCGCCCGCGAGGAGGCGAACGGCGCCGAGGTCACCGACCGGCGGGTCGGCGACGCGGTGTTCGGCTACCTGTTCGGCTGACGCCGGACGCGCCAGGCGGCACCCCAAGAACGCCCCCGCGCCAATGCCGTGGGGGCTGCGCACCCTGCACGAGGCGGAATTGAGGTCCGCCCCGTGTGACGAGCGCAAGCTGAAACTGAACGTTCAGCCTGAAGACGCGGTGACGGTGGAGGTTCGAGTCCTCCCCCCGGCTCCACCTGCCGGGGTGGCCCAACATGGCAGAGGCAGCCGCGATCAATCTCAGACTCTCGCTCCAGCTTCAGTATCGCCGCCGATTGCCAGATCGACCGAGTACGGACGAACACCGTTGAATGCTGGTTCGAATCCGGCCTGCGCCTCTACGCGGCGCGGTAGTTCAAAGGCAGAACGCGACGGTATGACGACTGATCCGCACTCTTAAACGGCGCTGGCAAGCGCAATTGGGTGGCAACCCCAGGGGCCCGGGAGCTGGATACGACTCCCGGGCTCCGCCACGTCCGGGGCGGGACGGTCGTGGGACGCGGGCTCGCTCCTGCACGAGTTCCGGGGATACGCGTCACCCGTCTGATGTACGTTCCGGGCATGGTCAAGGGACAAGTGAGCGAGAACCCGGAGTCACGTTTCTCCGCTCTTCTGGCGGGCGCGGCAAGGCTTCCGGGCGTACGGGTCGACCGGGAGGCGTACCTCCGGACGGCGCTCGCCCGGCACTGCCCGGAAGAAGATGTGCTCAGGGCGATGGAAGAGACCCCCGCAGCGGCGGGTATCCCTCTTGACGTTCTGGACAGGGTGGCGAACGAGTCCATCCGCTACGAGACCGCCAAGGTGAGCGCGCTCTCCGCGGCGGCGGGACTTCCTGGAGTCCTCGCCCTGCCGGCCACGGTGCCTGCCGATCTGGCCCAGTACGTCGGCCACATGCTGCGCATCGCGCAGAAGCTCGCCTACCTCTACAGCTGGCCCGATCTCTTCTCCACGGACAAGGACGACCTCGATGACGCCACCAAGGGAGTGCTCACGCTCTTCTTCGGAGTGATGTTCGGGACGCAGTCCGCGAACGCCGCCGTGGGCAAGGTGGCGGAGGCGATGGCCGAGCAGGTCGCCAAGAAGCTGCCTCAGCAGGCCCTGACCAAGGGTGTCGTCTACCCCATCGTGAAGAAGGTCGCCGAGTATCTCGGCGTCGAGATGACGAAGCAGACCTTCGCCAAGTCCGTGTCGAAGGCCATTCCCCTCGTCGGGGCCGCGGTTTCCGGCGGGCTCACGTACGCGACCTTCCGCCCCATGTCCAAGAGGCTCAAGACGCATCTCTCCGGCCTGGAACTCGCCAGGCCGGCCGGGGGTCAGGTCATCCCGGGTGAGGTCATCCAGGACGAGGACCGTCCGGCGGCGGACGAGGCGAAGATCCCGAAGCCTGGTCGTGACTGGCGTCTCCTGAAGCGCCGATAGGCCGCGTCACGGGCCCGGCGGGAGGACGGTCGGGCGTCGTCGAGGGGCGGTTCAGCAGTCGGAGAAGTTCCCGTACATGCCCACCTCGGTGTCCGAGACGACGACCAGGCCGTAGTCCTCCGACGGGCGTCCGAAGCCACCGGTCGTGGCGGTGGCGCAGGCGCGGAACCGCCAGGACGAAACGGCGACAGGCACGCGGGGCGTGCGGACGGCTCACCGGAAGAGATCGTGCCGGGGCTCTTCATCGGCCATGCCCCGCGCTTCCCGCTGCGCGCGGGGCCTGGTCCGTGCCCTGGATCCCGAGGGTGCGGCTCCGGAGAGAAGAGCCGCCCTGGCGGCCCCACATGAAAAAGACCCCCTGCGCAGTGTTTCCACTGGCGAGAGGGTCTTTTCGGCACTTCCTGCGAAGTGCCCCCGGCAGGATTCGAACCTGCGCACCCGGCTCCGGAGGCCGATGCTCTATCCCCTGAGCTACGGGGGCGATGTCGCTGCGCTCGGCGGCGACGAGTGAAACCCTACCAGCTCCGAGGGGGTGTCCGGGAACAGGTATTTCCGCGTCGCGCGTGCCCCCGTGGGGCGGACGCGGGAGGGGAGCCGGCCACTCCTGCGGGGGCGGAAGTGGGCAAAACCCGGACGCGGCTCCTCCGGTCGACCTACTCTCGAAGGGTGTCAGGGGCGTACGGCCGCGTGCTTGTTGTGGACGACAACAAGGTCATCCGGCAGCTGATCAGGGTCAATCTCGAGCTGGAGGGCTTCGAGGTCGTGACCGCGGCCGATGGTGTCGAGTGCCTGGACCTCGTGCACGACGTCCGCCCCGATGTGATCACGCTGGACGTGGTCATGCCCCGGCTCGACGGGATCCAGACCGCGGCCAGGCTGCGTGCCGATCCCCGGACCGTGGACCTGCCCGTCGCCGTCGTGAGTGCCTGCACGCCGTACGAGGTGGAGTCCGGGGAGTACGTGGGGGTCGACGCCTTCCTCGCCAAGCCGTTCGAGCCGAGCGAGCTGGTGCGCATCGTGCGGCGGCTCGCGCAGCGGGGGAGCAGGGTGCCGCTGGACGGCAGGCGTGGGGCGGGAACGGCAGGGAGCACGGCCGGCTGAGCGGGTGGCCGGACGCACGGCCGGCGGGTCGGTGACCGTATGGCGAAACCGGTTGGCGAAGTGCCCCCCTTCCTCCCATACGCTTGTCCCGTGACCCCCGCAGATCTCTCCCGGACCGTGCTGCACGCTGTGCGCCGTGCGGTCGACGAGGACGCCCTGCGCGCGCCCGTGCCCGCCCGCGTGCGGGTGGAGCGGACGCGGCCCGGCGGGAGCGGGGACTACGCCTGCGCGGTGGCGCTGCAGCTGGCGGGGCCCGCGGGGCTTCCGGCGCGTGGGGTGGCCGAGATCCTGCGCGAGCGGGTGGCCGGGGCGCCCGGCATCGGGCGCGTCGAGATCACCGGTCCGGGCTTCCTGAACTTCACGCTCGCCCCCTCCGCAGGCGGAGTCGCCCGCTCCGCCCGCGTCCACGAGGTGCTGGAGCGGGGAGTGCGCTACGGACGGGGCGACGTCTGCGCCGGCCAGATCCATCAGCTCCACCACCGGCGCGAGGTCCGGGCGGCGGTCGTGGCGGCCACGGTGGCGAAGCTGCTCCGCGCGCAGGGTGCCCTGGTGCGCACCACCTGCGAGGAGACCCCCGACCCCGGCTGGGCGCGTCTCGGCGTGACCGTCGACGGGCACGGGCACCCTCCCACCCCCCTGAGGGAGACGCGCCCCGTCCCCGCCGGAGCCGGCGCGGGAGAGCTCCTGGAGCGGCTCGGCGTGGACGCCGCCCGGTGGGGGCTGCTGAGGCCCGCCGGGCACGACCACGCGGCCCTCGGCCGCGAACTCCTCGTACAGGGGGAGGACAACCCCCTCTTCCTGGTCCGTTACGCCCACTCCCGCGCCCGCGCGCTCGTCCGCGAGGGCGCGCGGCTCGGCGTCACAGGCGTGTACGAGCACTCCGCCGACGTTCCCGCGCCCGCGCTGCACGCCGCGCTCGACGACTACCCCTCCGTCCTCGCCGCCGCCGCCCGTCACCAGGCACCCGACCGGCTCGCCAGGCATCTCGAAACGCTGGCCGACGCTTTCCTCGACCTCCAGGGCGCGACCCCGCCCCTGCCCGCCGGCGACGAGAAACCCTCGGCCGCCCACCGCTCCCGGCTGGCTCTTGCCGAAGCCGCCGGGACGGTGCTCGCAGGCGGCCTGTCCCTGCTCGGCATCAGCGCGCCCGAACACCTCTGAGACCTGAGAGAGCAGAGCAGAACGATGAGCCGATCCGCACACCCCGCCGGGCCCCGTCACGCCGACGTCCTCCCCGAGGGCCACTACACCGCCCCGGCCACCGACCTGAACGAGCTGGACGCGAAGGTCTGGTCGCGTACGGTCACCCGTGACGCGGACGGCGCGCTCACCGTCGGTGGGATCGAAGTCGCGCGGCTGGCCGAGGAGTTCGGCACCCCGGCGTACTTCCTCGACGAGGCCGACTTCCGGTCGCGCTGCCGCGCCTGGGCCGACGCCTTCGGTCCGGACGCCGATGTCTTCTACGCAGGCAAGGCCTTCCTGTCCCGCGCCGTCGTGCGCTGGCTCGAGGAGGAGGGCCTGAACCTGGACGTCTGCTCCGGCGGCGAGCTCACCACCGCGCTGGCGGCGGGGATGCCCGCCGAGCGGATCGCCTTCCACGGCAACAACAAGACCGTCGCGGAGATCGAGCGGGCCGTGGAGGCCGGCGTCGGGCGGATCGTGCTCGACTCCTTCCAGGAGATCGCGCGCGTCTCCCACATCGCCCAGGCGCTCGGCACCCGCCAGCGCGTCCAGATCCGCGTCACGGTCGGCGTGGAGGCGCACACCCACGAGTTCATCGCCACCGCGCACGAGGACCAGAAGTTCGGCATCGCGCTCGCCGACGGGCAGGCGGCGGAAGCGGTCCGCAGGGCGCTCACCCTGGACGGGCTGGAGCTCATCGGCATCCACTCGCACATCGGTTCGCAGATCTTCGACATGGCCGGCTTCGAGGTCTCCGCGCGGCGCGTCGTGCAGCTGCTCGCGGAGATCCGCGACGAGCACGGCATCGAGCTCCCGGAGATCGACCTCGGCGGCGGCCTCGGCATCGCGTACACCTCGGAGGACGACCCCCGCGAGCCGCACGAGATCGCCAAGGCGCTGGGCGACATCGTGACCCGCGAGTGCGAGGCGGCCGGTCTGGCCACCCCGCGCATCTCCGTGGAGCCCGGCCGCGCGATCGTCGGCCCGACCGCCTTCACCCTGTACGAGGTCGGCACCATCAAGCCCCTGGAGGGCCTGCGGACGTACGTGAGTGTCGACGGCGGCATGTCGGACAACATCCGTACCGCTCTCTACGACGCCGAGTACAGCGTCGCCCTCGTCTCGCGCAGCTCGGACGCCGCGCCCATGCTCGTACGCGTCGTCGGCAAGCACTGCGAGAGTGGTGACATCGTGGTCAAGGACGCGTTCCTGCCGTCCGACCTGGCACCGGGCGACCTGATCGCGGTGCCTGCCACCGGGGCGTACTGCCGCTCCATGGCGAGCAACTACAACCACGCGCTGCGCCCGCCCGTCGTCGCCGTGCGTGACGGTGAGGCGCGGGTCATCGTCCGGCGCGAGACGGAGGAAGATCTCCTGCGTCTCGATGTCGGCTGATGAAATTCACATCTCAAAATCCGGACGGGTGGCAGAAACCCCCGTCCGGTGAGTGAGACTGGTCCACACATCAGAAGTATGAGAAACGAGGTCGGATGATGCGTACGCGTCCGCTGAAGGTGGCGCTGCTGGGCTGTGGAGTGGTCGGCTCAGAGGTGGCGCGCATCATGACGACGCACGCCGACGACCTCGCCGCGCGCATCGGCGCGCCGGTCGAGCTCGCCGGTGTCGCCGTCCGCCGGCCCTCCAAGGTGCGGGAGGGGATCGACCCCGCCCTGATCACCACCGACGCGACCGCCCTGGTCAAACGGGGCGACATCGACGTGGTCGTCGAGGTCATCGGGGGCATCGAGCCCGCCCGCACGCTCATCACCACGGCCTTCGAACACGGCGCGGGCGTCGTCTCGGCCAACAAGGCACTGCTCGCCGAGGACGGCTCCGCGCTCCACGCCGCCGCGGAGCGCAACGGCAGGGACCTCTACTACGAGGCGGCCGTGGCCGGCGCCATCCCGCTCGTCCGCCCGCTGCGCGAGTCCCTGGCGGGCGACAAGGTCAACCGGGTGCTCGGCATCGTCAACGGCACGACCAACTTCATCCTCGACAAGATGGACACCAGCGGCGCCGGCTACTCGGAGGCGCTCGACGAGGCCACGGCGCTCGGTTACGCCGAGGCCGACCCGACGGCCGACGTGGAGGGCTTCGACGCCGCCGCGAAGGCCGCGATCCTGGCCGGCATCGCCTTCCACACCCGGGTGAAGATCGGTGAGGTGCACCGTGAGGGCATCACCGAGGTCACCGCCGCCGACATCGCCTCCGCCCGCCGCATGGGCTGTACGGTCAAGCTGCTCGCGATCTGCGAGCGCGCCGCCGACGGCAAATCCGTCACCGCGAGGGTGCATCCCGCGATGATCCCGCTCAGCCACCCGCTCGCCTCCGTCCGCGAGGCGTACAACGCGGTCTTCGTCGAGGCCGAGGCGGCCGGGCAGCTCATGTTCTACGGCCCCGG
The DNA here is from genome assembly GCF_042902585.1 of Streptomyces argenteolus. GTDB lineage: Bacteria > Actinomycetota > Actinomycetes > Streptomycetales > Streptomycetaceae > Streptomyces > Streptomyces argenteolus. The sequence continues at coordinate 456,757 of NZ_JBIBEG010000001.1, read as the reverse complement.
CGCCGGCGGCGCCCCGACCGCCTCCGCGGTCCTCGGTGACCTGGTCGCCGTGTGCCGCAACATCATCGGCGCGACCACCGGCCCCGGTGAGTCCGCGTACACGCGCCTGCCCGTCAGCCCCATGGGCGATGTCGTCACGCGCTACCACATCAGTCTCGACGTGGCCGACAAGCCTGGCGTACTCGCCCAGGTCGCGACGGTCTTCGCCGAACAGGGCGTATCGATCGATACGGTCCGACAGCAGAGCCGACATTCGAGCAGCGGCGACGAAGTCGTCATCGAGCAGGGCGGCAGCGGGCGACGAGTGGGCGGGGACGGCGAGGCATCCCTCGTCGTCGTCACCCACCGCGCGCCCGACGCCGCCCTCTCCGGGACCGTCGAAGCGCTGCGCAAGCTGGACACCGTGCGCGGTGTCGCCAGCATCATGCGTGTTGAAGGGGAGTAAGGACCCATGACCACCAAGGGCACCCACCAGTGGCGCGGCATCATCGAGGAGTACCGGGACCGGCTTCCGGTCACGAGCACGACGCCGGTCGTCACCCTGCGTGAAGGCGGTACGCCGCTCGTTCCGGCGCAGGTCCTCTCCGAGCGCACGGGCTGCGAGGTGCACCTCAAGGTCGAGGGCGCCAACCCGACGGGTTCGTTCAAGGACCGCGGCATGACCATGGCGATCACCCGCGCCAAGGAGGAGGGCGCGCAGGCCGTCATCTGCGCCTCCACCGGCAACACCTCCGCCTCCGCCGCCGCGTACGCCGTGCGCGCCGGCATGGTCTGCGCCGTCCTCGTGCCGCGCGGCAAGATCGCGCTCGGCAAGATGGGGCAGGCCCTCGTCCACGGCGCGAAGATCCTCCAGGTCGACGGCAACTTCGACGACTGCCTGACGCTGGCCCGCAGCCTCTCGGACAACTACCCGGTGGCGCTGGTCAATTCGGTGAACCCGGTCCGTATCGAGGGCCAGAAGACCGCCGCGTTCGAGATCGTCGACGCGCTCGGCGACGCCCCCGACATCCACGTCCTCCCGGTGGGCAACGCGGGCAACATCACGGCGTACTGGAAGGGCTACAAGGAGTACGCCGGGGACGCGATCTCCACCCACACGCCCCGGATGTGGGGCTTCCAGGCCTCGGGTTCGGCGCCCATCGTGCGCGGCGAGATCGTCAAGGACCCGGCGACCATCGCCACGGCGATCCGCATCGGCAACCCGGCCTCCTGGCAGTACGCACTGGACGCGCGGGACGAGTCGGGCGGCTTCATCGACGAGGTGACGGACCGTCAGATTCTGTCCGCATACCGCCTGTTGGCGTCGCAGGAAGGTGTCTTCGTCGAGCCCGCGTCGGCCGCGTCCGTGGCCGGTCTGCTCAAGGCCGCCGAAGAGGGCAAGGTCGACCCCGGCCAGAAGATCGTCTGCACCGTCACCGGCAACGGGCTGAAGGACCCCGACTGGGCCGTCGCGGGTGCTCCGCAGCCGGTCACGGTCCCGGTGGACGCGGTCGCCGCCGCCGAGAAGCTGGGCCTGGCCTGACGGCCGAGGCGGCCGGGAGGCGGGCCTCGCCCGCCCGGCCGCCGTGGCAGCTCCCCGCCTCCAGGGGCGGAGAGCGCATGGGAGGTGTGCGACACGCATCGTGCGCCTCCTGTGCGCCCTATGTCGCCACAGAACCTTCCTTCGATAAGCTGTACTCAACCCGCCCCGCCGCATCCGCCGCGGTGCAGCAGCCGTCGTGACTGCCGGGTCCCCCATCCCCCGCACAACGGCACCCCACGCACGCCGAAGTACCCTGCACCACATCCCCGCCGCCGTACAGGAAGAGTCGTCCAACCGATGGCCGGTCCCGCGTTCCGAGCCGCCGCCGTCCGGGTGCGCGTCCCCGCAACCAGCGCCAACCTGGGCCCGGGTTTCGACGCCCTCGGCCTCTCGCTGGGGCTCTACGACGACGTGGTCGTCCGGGTCGCCGATTCCGGGCTGCACATCGACATCGCGGGTGAGGGCGCCGAGACGCTTCCCCGCGACGAGAGCCACCTGCTCGTACGCTCCCTGCGCACCGCCTTCGACCTGCTCGGCGGACAGCCCCGCGGTCTCGAGATCGTCTGCGCCAACCGCATCCCGCACGGCCGTGGCCTCGGTTCCTCCTCCGCGGCCATCTGCGCCGGCATCGTCGCCGCCCGCGCCGTGACGACGGGCGGCGAGGCCCGCCTCGACGACGCCGCCCTGCTGGAGCTGGCGACCGAGATCGAGGGCCACCCCGACAACGTCGCCGCCTGCCTCCTCGGCGGATTCACCCTCGCCTGGATGGACGGCGGAGCCGCCAGGGCGATCAGGATGGACCCCGCGGACTCGGTCGTTCCGGTGGTCTTCGTCCCGGCCACGCCGGTGCTGACCGAGACCGCCCGCGGCCTGCTGCCGCGCACCGTCCCGCACGTGGACGCGGCGGCCAACGCCGGCCGCGCCGCCCTGCTCGTCGAGGCCCTGACCAGGCGTCCCGAGCTGCTGCTCGCCGCCACAGAGGACCGCATCCACCAGGAGTACCGGGGTCCCGCGATGCCGCAGAGCGTGGAGCTGGTGAACCGGCTGCGCGCCGACGGCGTCCCCGCCGTCATCTCCGGCGCGGGGCCCACCGTGCTCGCGCTGACGGAGGAGGGCTCCGCCGACAAGGTCGCCCGGCTGGCGGGTGAGGGCTGGGCGGCGAACCGGCTCTCTCTCGACGCCCCGGGTGCGAGCGTGCTGCCGCTCGCCGCGTGATCGCATGTGATTGCCGGTGCATGAGAGGGGGAATGTTTGTTGGAGCCGGTAGTGTTAACCTCAAGTCAGCAATCGACGTCTTCGTGGCGCGTTGCTTCGTGTCCCCCTCCGGGACCACCACTCTTCCGGGAGCCTCCCCGACTGCCTGAGCAGCCTGCCTGAGCTTTCGAGCACGCTCCGGAACCGGCACGACACCCTCTTGCTCGTCCAGGAGTGGGCCGAGCAGGGGGATCTCGCGCCGGAACCCCGCACATTCATCTCTCCGCCGTACCCGGCGGACCACCGCCCCGGCACGGTCCGCGATCGACACGATCAACAGACCGCAGTCGGACAGCACAACCGGTCGCCGAGCCAGAAGGCCGACGTCCGCTCCAGGGAAGGACCCTTCGTGAGCGACACCACCGATCTGATGGGCGTGACTGCCGACAAGAGCGTCGACAGCTCCGTGCCCGCCGAAGGTGCTGCCACTGGCACCACCGCACGGCGCCGCCGCTCCGGCACCGGCCTCGAGGGCATGGTCCTGGCCGAGCTGCAGCAGGTCGCGTCCGGCCTCGGCATCAGGGGGACTGCGCGGATGCGCAAGAGCCAGCTGATCGAGGTCATCAAGGAGGCGCAGGCCGGAGGCTCCTCCACGCCCGCCCCCAAGGCCGCCGCGTCCGCCGGTACGGACACCGCGAGCAAGCCGAAGCGGCGCGCCACGTCCAAGTCGCGCACCGGTGACGAGACCGCCGCCGCGCCGGCCGAGAAGGCCGCCGCCCAGCAGCAGATCGACATCCCCGGTCAGCCGGCCAGCGACGACCAGCCCCAGGGCGAGCGTCGCCGTCGCCGCGCCACCGCGCAGGCGGGCAGCCCCGACACCAAGGCCGAGTCCAAGGCGGAGCCGCAGGCCGAGCCGAAGGCCGAGCCCCGCCAGGACAAGGGCGAGGGCCGCCAGGACCGCGCCGACGAGCGCGGCGAGGCGAAGGGCGACGCCAAGGCCGAGTCCGCCGCGGACGCCGCCGAGGGCCGCCGTGGCGACCGCCAGGACGGCCGTCGCGGCGACCGCCAGGAGCGCGGTGACCGCGGTGACCGCCGGGACCGCCAGCGCGACCGCCGCGGCAAGGGCGACGACCAGGGCCAGCAGGGCGGCGGACGCCGTCAGGGCCAGCAGGGCGGCGGCCAGAGCCAGGGCCCGCAGGGTGGCGGCCAGCAGGACGACGGTTACGACGACGAGAGCGGCCGGCGCGGACGCAGGGGCCGCTACCGCGACCGCCGCGGCCGTCGTGGACGCGACGACTTCGCGACCGACGTGCAGGTGGCCGACGACGACGTCCTGATCCCCGTCGCGGGCATCCTCGACATCCTCGACAACTACGCGTTCATCCGGACCTCCGGCTACCTGCCGGGCCCGAACGACGTGTACGTCTCGCTGGCCCAGGTCCGCAAGAACGGACTGCGCAAGGGTGACCACGTCACCGGTGCGGTGCGCCAGCCCAAGGACGGCGAGCGCCGCGAGAAGTTCAACGCGCTGGTCCGCCTCGACTCCGTCAACGGCATGGCGCCGGAGAGCGGCCGGGGACGCCCCGAGTTCCAGAAGCTGACCCCGCTGTACCCGCAGGACAGGCTCCGTCTGGAGACCGACTCCAACGTCCTGACCACCCGGATCATCGACCTGGTCGCCCCGATCGGCAAGGGCCAGCGAGGCCTGATCGTGGCCCCGCCGAAGACCGGTAAGACCATGATCCTCCAGGCCATCGCCAACGCGATCACGGTCAACAGCCCCGAGTGCCACCTGATGGTCGTCCTGGTCGACGAGCGTCCGGAAGAGGTCACCGACATGCAGCGGTCGGTGAAGGGCGAGGTCATCTCCTCGACCTTCGACCGTCCCGCCGAGGACCACACCACGGTCGCCGAGCTCGCCATCGAGCGTGCGAAGCGCCTCGTGGAGCTGGGGCACGACGTGGTGGTCCTGCTGGACTCGATCACCCGCCTGGGCCGCGCCTACAACCTGGCGGCACCGGCCTCCGGCCGCATCCTGTCCGGTGGTGTCGACTCGACCGCGCTGTACCCGCCGAAGCGCTTCTTCGGTGCGGCGCGCAACATCGAGGACGGCGGTTCGCTGACCATCCTGGCCACCGCGCTCGTCGAGACCGGCTCGCGCATGGACGAGGTGATCTTCGAGGAGTTCAAGGGCACCGGCAACATGGAGCTCAAGCTCGACCGGAAGCTCTCGGACAAGCGCATCTTCCCGGCGGTGGACGTGGACGCGTCCAGCACCCGTAAGGAAGAAATCCTCCTCGGTACCGACGAATTGGCCGTCGTCTGGAAGCTGCGCCGGGTGCTCCACGCGCTCGACCAGCAGCAGGCGATCGAGCTGCTGCTGGACCGGATGAAGAAGACGCAGTCGAATGCGGAGTTCCTGCTCCAGATCCAGAAGACCACGCCGGGCAACGGCAATGGGAACGACTGAATTCACTTCTGACGCAGTACCGGTCAAGTTTCTCTGAAATCCGCCCTGTTACTTCGGTGACGGGGCGGATTTCTGCATGTACCATTCAACTTGCCGTCACTCTCCCCCCACTTACGGCACCACACACCACATGCTTTTGGACAACGGGAGACTTGTGTGCGCATGTCGCGTCGTGGCATATCGGTAGGAAGAATCAGCAGATACCTCGCTGCCGGTATGGCCACGCTGGCACTCCTGGGGGGCGGCCTGACGGCCACCGCCCAGGCCGATGACGGCGGCGAGCAGTTCCTGCCGCCGAAGGGCGCCAAGGTGGTCAGCCCGAAGAACATGTCGTCGAAGATAATCGGCGGTACAGGTACGTCGTTCAGCAGCGCCCCCTGGATGGTGCAGCTCCTGTTCGAGTACGACAACGACGGATATTTCTACTTCACCTGCGGCGGCACGCTCGTCGCGCCCAACAAGGTGATGACGGCGGCGCACTGCGTCACCGACGAGAACGGCAAAGCGCTCGACATGGCGGGGCACGGAATGGTGCTCGCCGGCACCGCCAAGCTCGCGGGTGGTCCTGCCGACGAGGGAACCGCCGTCGGAATCACCCGTTCCTACTTCGCGGGTACGTACAACGCGGACGCGATCGACAACGACATCGCGCTGCTGACGCTCTCCAAGCCGCTGTCCTACACCCCGGCCCAGCCGGCCTCGTACGGCGACACCGCCCGGTACGCCCCGGGCACCGTGGCCACCACGTACGGCTGGGGCATGACGGGTTCCGACTGGGACCTCTCCCCGCTGTCGGACACCCTCCTGCGCCTGGAGCAGCCGCTGCAGTCGGACGCCGACTGCTCGGCGAACCTCGACACGGCCGTGAACATCCCGGGTGCCTACAAGCCCGGGCACATGATCTGCGCGGGCGTGGGCGGCACGGGCAACGACGCCACGGGCAAGGCGACCTGCCCCGGTGACTCGGGCAGCCCGATGTTCGTCAGCGGCAGGGTCATCGGCATCACCTCGTGGGGTGTGGCCAGTGACTTCGAGGCCTGCAACATGCAGGGCACGTACGACGTGTACACCAAGGTGTCGACGTACTACCGCTCGATCCAGCCGCGGATCGACGACACCAGCTTCAGCCGGGACCACCGCGCCGACCTGTTCGCCCGCACCACCGGGGCGACGGGTTACACCATGAACTCCACCGGTGAGGCGCTCGCCGCGCGCAAGGTCCTCGCCGGCTCGTACAGCGCGTACAACCTGATCATCCAGACGGACCTCAACCGTGACGGTTACGAGGACCTCATCGCCCGGCAGAGCTCGACGGGCGACGTCTACTGGCTGCACCGGTCGGCGACCAGCTCGACCTACGCCAAGACGAAGATGTTCAGCGGCTGGAAGACCGTCCGCGCGATCGTGGCCCCCGGCGACGTGAACAACGACGGCAAGGGCGACGTCCTGGCGGTCACCTCCACCGGTGACCTGCTGGTGTACCCGAGCTACGGCAACGGGAAGTTCAACACGGCGGTCAAGGCGGCTGCCGGCTACCAGGTGTACAACCAGGTCCGCGGTCACGGTGACTTCACCTACGACGGCAAGAACGACCTGCTGCTGCGCCGCGGCGGCACCAACGACCTCTACCTCGCCAAGGGCACCGGCAAGTCCACCGCCCCGTTCGAGGTCCCGGTCAAGGTCCGCAGCAACTGGTCCGCCTACGACCTGCTGGTCACGCCCGGCGACGTCAACGGCGACGCCAAGTCCGACCTCGTGGCGCGCACGCCCGCGGGCGCCCTGTACCTCCTCAAGGGGACGGGCGTCGGCACCTCGGAGATCTTTGCCACACAGGTGAAGCTCGGAACCGGCTGGAACAGCTACTACACGGTCAGCTGAAACACCAGGTGAGCGCCGGGTTCCCGGCCCGCTCACCCGCTCCGGGAGAGGCCCCCGCCGTTCGGCGGGGGCCTCAGCCCGTTGTGCGAGGCTTCTCGCTGCTCCGGTCGTCGCACCGCGCGACACCGGACCACGCCCGTGCGCCACGGCAGGGGGTCAGCGGCGAGGAACGGAAAGAGGGATCCGCATGAGCGAGCAGAGCAGGAGCACCGGCCGAATACGCGGCACCGGCAGCCGCCGGAGGAAGCCCTCGCGCGGCAGGCGGGCCAGGAACGCCGCCCTGTGGGGCGCCGCCGCACTGGTGGTCGTCGGCGGTTCCGGGCTCGGGTACGCCTACGTCACGCTCAACGGAAACCTGAAGGGCGTCGACATCGACGCCGCCCTCGGGACGCACCGTCCCGACGACGTGGACAACGGGTCCGAAGACATCCTGGTGCTGGGTTCGGACTCCCGCTCCGGCGCCAACGCCGCGTACGGCACCGACGAGGGCACCGCACGGGCGGACACCGCGATGGTCGTGCACGTCGACGAGGGGCACACCTCCGCGAGCGTGGTCTCGGTCCCGCGCGACACCCTCGTCGACCGCCCCGCCTGCACGAACGCCACGACCGGCGAGCAGGTCCCCGCCGCGCACCAGACGATGTTCAACTCGGCCTACCAGACGGGCGGGCCCGCCTGCGCGGTCAAGACCGTCGAGGCCATGTCGGGCATACGCATGGACCACTACCTCGAGGTCGACTTCACCGGCTTCAAGAAGCTCGTCGACGAGCTCGGCGGCGTCGAGATCACCACCTCGCAGGCAATCCACGACCCCGACAGCCACCTCGCGCTGAAGCCCGGCACCCACACCCTGAGCGGGGAGCAGTCGCTCGGCCTCGTCCGCACGCGCCACAGCGTCGGGGACGGCAGCGACCTGGGCCGCATCCAGCTCCAGCAGGCGTTCATGAAGGCCCTGATGGACCAGGCGAAGAGCGTCGGGGTGTTCTCCAGCCCGAAGAAGCTGTTCGGCCTCGCCGACGCCGCGACCAAGGCCGTCACCACCGACTCCGCGCTCGCCTCGGTCAAGCAGCTCACGAGCTTCGCGAACGGACTCAAGGGACTCGGCTCGTCGGACGTCGACATGGTGACCCTGCCCGTCGAGTACGACCCGGCCGACCCCAACCGGGTGCTGCCCCAGGAGAAGGCCGGCCGGCAGGTCTGGGCGGCCCTCAAGCAGGACAAGCCCATCCCGGCCTCCGCCACCGCGCAGTCGGCGGGCGACAAGGGCGGGGCGGGAAAGGTCGTACGGTAACGGCACCCTCCGTCGCCGGACGGTCGCGGAACGTCCCCCGCGGGCACGGGAATACCTGCGGCGGGGTCCTCGTTTTGGGAGATACGGCCGGTCCTGGCAGACTGGTACGTCGGCCCCGGTTCACGGACGCGCAATCCGCGCGAACGACCCGGAGCCCTCCCGAATCTAGGAGACACCTTGAAGCGCGACATTCACCCCGAGTACGTCGAGACGCAGGTCAGCTGCACCTGCGGTGCGTCGTTCACCACCCGGAGCACCCTCCAGGGCGGCGCCATCCGCGCCGACGTCTGCTCCGAGTGCCACCCGTTCTACACGGGCAAGCAGAAGATCCTCGACACCGGCGGCCGCGTGGCCCGCTTCGAGGCCCGTTTCGGCAAGGCTGCCGGCTCCGCCAGCAAGTAGCGAGCCACTGCGCCGGTTCCCGGCGCCCTCTAGCGGGGGCGCCGGGGCCGGCGTTTTTTCCGGCTGCGCGGCAGGGCGCGCCCTCCGGGGCCGCGGAGCCGCCGGTACGCCGTCCAGCAGGCCCGCAGACGTATGACGCAGAAACCAGGAGCCCGAAGATGTTCGAGGCGGTCGAGGAACTGATCGGCGAGCACGCCGATCTCGAGAAGAAGCTCGCCGACCCGTCGGTCCACGCCGACCAGGCCAACGCGCGCAAGCTCAACAAGCGCTACGCGGAGCTGACCCCGATCGTCTCCACGTACCGGTCCTGGAAGCAGACCGGTGACGACATCGGGACGGCCCGCGAATTCGCCGCCGACGACCCGGACTTCGCCGCCGAGGTCAAGGTCCTGGAGAAGCAGCGCGAGGAGATCACCGAGAAGCTGCGGCTCCTCCTGGTCCCGCGCGACCCCAGCGACGACAAGGACGTGCTGCTGGAGATCAAGGCGGGCGCGGGCGGCGACGAGTCCGCCCTCTTCGCCGGCGACCTCCTGCGCATGTATCTGCGCTACGCCGAGCGCGTCGGCTGGAAGACCGAGATCATCGACTCCACCGAGTCCGAGCTCGGCGGCTACAAGGACGTCCAGGTCGCCGTGAAGACCAAGGGCGGCAACGGCGCCACCGAGCCCGGCCAGGGCGTCTGGGCGCGGATGAAGTACGAGGGCGGCGTGCACCGTGTGCAGCGCGTGCCCTCCACCGAGTCCCAGGGCCGCATCCACACCTCCGCCGCCGGTGTGCTCGTCACGCCCGAGGCGGAGGAGGTCGACGTGGAGATCCACGCCAACGACCTCCGCATCGACGTGTACCGCTCCTCGGGCCCCGGCGGCCAGTCCGTCAACACCACGGACTCCGCCGTCCGCATCACGCACCTGCCGACCGGCGTCGTCGCCTCCTGCCAGAACGAGAAGAGCCAGCTCCAGAACAAGGAGCAGGCCATGCGCATCCTGCGGTCCCGGCTGCTGGCCGCGGCCCAGGAGGCCGCCGAGCAGGAGGCCTCCGACGTACGCCGCAGCCAGGTGCGCACCGTCGACCGGTCCGAGAAGATCCGGACGTACAACTTCCCGGAAAACCGCATCTCGGACCACCGCGTCGGCTTCAAGGCGTACAACTTGGACCAGGTGCTCGACGGCGACCTCGATGCCGTCATCCAGGCCTGCGTCGATGCCGACTCCGCGGCGAAGCTCGCCGCCGCGTGAGTTCCACCGCCCCGCCCCGCTCGTGAACCCGTACGGAGAACCGCGATGAACCTGCTGCTCGCCGAGGTGGCCCAGGCCACCCAGCGGCTGGCCGACGCCGGTGTCCCCTCACCGCGATTCGACGCCGAGGAACTCGCCGCGTTCGTGCACGACGTCAAGCGGGGCGAGCTGCACAACGTGCCGGACGCCGACTTCGACGCCCGGTACTGGGAGACGATCGCCCGCCGTGAGGCCCGCGAGCCGCTCCAGCACATCACCGGCCGCGCCTTCTTCCGCTACCTGGAGCTCCAGGTGGGCCCCGGCGTCTTCGTGCCCCGGCCCGAGACCGAGTCGGTCGTCGGCTGGGCCATAGACGCGGTCCGCGCGATGGACGTCGTCGAACCGCTGATCGTCGACCTCTGCACCGGTTCGGGCGCGATCGCGCTCGCCATGGCCCAGGAGGTGCCGCGGTCCCGCGTGCACGCCGTGGAGCTCTCCGAGGACGCCCTGAGGTGGACCCGGAAGAACGCCGAGGGGTCCAGGGTCACGGTGCACCGCGGCGACGCCCTGAGCGCCCTCCCCGAGCTCGACGGGCAGGTCGACCTGGTCATCTCCAACCCGCCCTACATCCCGCTCACCGAGTGGGAGTACGTGGCACCCGAGGCCCGCGACCACGACCCGCAGATGGCGCTGTTCTCCGGCGAGGACGGCCTCGACACCATCCGGGGCATCGAACGGACCGCCCACCGGCTGCTCCGCCCCGGCGGGCTCGTCGTCATCGAGCACGCCGACACCCAGGGCGGCCAGGTGCCGTGGATCTTCACCGAGGAGCGGGGCTGGGCCGACGCGGCCGACCACCCCGACCTGAACAGGCGGCCCCGGTTCGCGACGGCCCGCAAGGCCATGCCGTGACCACCGGCACACCGGCACCGCGACCCTTCCACCCTTCCCACCCGTACATGTCCGAGGAGGCCGGCTGATGGCACGGCGATACGACTGCAACGACGCGACCGACCGTACGACCGGCCTGCGTGAAGCCGCGTCCGCCGTCCGCCGCGGCGAACTGGTCGTGCTGCCCACGGACACCGTGTACGGGATCGGTGCGGACGCCTTCAGCTCCGAGGGCGTCGCCGACCTCCTGGACGCCAAGGGCCGCGGACGCAACATGCCGACCCCTGTCCTGATCGGCTCCCCGAACACCCTGCACGGCCTGGTCACCGACTTCTCCGAGCAGGCCTGGGAGCTCGTCGACGCGTTCTGGCCCGGCGCCCTCACGCTCGTCGCCAAGCACCAGCCGTCGCTCCAGTGGGACCTCGGTGACACCCGGGGCACCGTCGCCGTCCGGATGCCCCTGCACCCCGTGGCGATCGAGCTCCTCACGGAGGTCGGCCCCATGGCCGTCTCCAGCGCCAACCTCACCGGACACCCCTCGCCCGAGACCTGCGACTCCGCCCAGGAGATGCTCGGCGACAGCGTCTCCGTCTACCTCGACGGCGGACCGACCCCCGGCATCGTGCCGTCCTCGATCGTCGACGTCACCGGCAAGGTCCCCGTGCTGCTCCGCGCGGGCGCGCTCTCCGTCGAGGAACTCCGCAAGGTGGTACCCGACCTCGAGGTGGCCAATTGACCGCCCCTGAGGGGCGTGGCATAGCGGGGCAGCACGACACTTTCCGCATCCTCCACGTCAGCACCGGCAACGTCTGCCGCTCGCCCATCACCGAGCGGCTGACCCGCCATGCCCTCGTGGACCGCCTCGGCGATCCGCTCAGCGGCGGCCTCATCGTCGAGAGCGCCGGCACCTGGGGGCACGAGGGCGCGCCCATGGAGGCCAACGCCGAGGTCGTCCTCGCCGACTTCGGTGCGGACGCCACCGGCTTCGTCGGCCGCGAGCTCCTCGACGAGCACGTGATCCGGGCGGACCTGGTGCTCACCGCCACCCGCGACCACCGCGCCCAGGTGATCTCGATGGGCCACTCGGCGGGTCTGCGCACCTTCACGCTCAAGGAGTTCACCCGCCTGGTGCGGGCCATAGACCCCGCCACCCTGCCGGACGCCCGCGAGGAGGGCGTCGTCGAGCGGGCCCGCGCACTCGTGCGCGCCGCGGCGGCCCTGCGCGGCTGGCTGCTGGCGCCGACGGCGGAGGCCGACGAGGTCTACGACCCGTACGGCGCCCCGATCACGTTCTTCCGCTCGATCGGTGACGAGATCAGCCAGGCGCTCGACCCCGTGATGACGGCACTGACCGGTGTGCGCGCTCCGCACTGAGGTGCGCCGACCGGCGTAGAGGGCCGCACGGCAGCGGGCAGGCCGCCCGGGGCGGGCCTACATTGGAGCTGACGCCACGCACCCCCCTCCTCAGGCCCGGAGCCGTCACATGTCGGTCACCACTCCAGCCGCACGCGCAACCGCGCCGCCTCCCTCCCCGTACGACACCGGCGTGCCCCGGGACTTCGACGCCCTGCTCCGCCAGGATCCGGAGATCGGCGGCATCCTGCTGGCCGAGGCGGACCGGCAGGCGAGCACACTCCAGCTGATCGCCGCCGAGAACTTCACCTCGCCGGCTGTTCTCGCAGCCCTCGGCTCCCCGCTCGCCAACAAGTACGCCGAGGGCTACCCCGGGGCCCGTCACCACGGCGGCTGCGAACAGGCCGACGCCGCCGAACGCACCGCCGTCCGGCGAGCCATGGCGCTGTTCGGCGCCGAGCACGCCAACGTCCAGCCGCACTCCGGCTCCTCGGCCGTGCTCGCCGCCTACGCCGCGCTGCTGCGCCCCGGCGACACGGTGCTGGCCATGGGACTTCCGTACGGTGGGCACCTGACCCACGGCGCCCCGGGCAACTTCTCCGGACGCTGGTTCGAGTTCGCCGGATACGGGGTCGACCCCGACAGCGGGCTGATCGACTACACCCAGGTGCGTGCCCTGGCGAGGGCGCGGCGGCCCAAGGCGATCGTCTGCGGCTCCATCTCGTACCCCCGCCACCCCGACTACGAGCAGTTCCGGGCCATCGCCGACGAGGTGGGCGCCTATCTGATCGCGGACGCCGCCCACCCCATGGGACTGATCGCCGGGGGAGCGGCGCCCAGCCCCGTCCCGTACGCGGACGTGGTGTGCGCGACGACGCACAAGGTGCTGCGCGGCCCGCGCGGCGGCATGATCCTGTGCGGGGTCGAACTGTCCGAACGCATCGACCGCGCGGTCTTCCCCTTCACCCAGGGCGGCGCCCAGATGAACACGATCGCGGCGAAGGCGGTGGCGTTCGGAGAGGCCGCGACCCCGGCGTACGCGGTCTACGCCCACCGCGTCGTCGCCCACGCCCGCGTCCTCGCCGCCGCGCTGGAGGCCGAGGGCTTCGAGATCACCACGGGCGGCACGGACACCCACATCGTCGTCGCGGACCCCGGCCCGCTGGGCGTCGACGGCCGCACCGCCCGCGAGCGGCTCATGGCGGCCGGGCTGGTCGTGGACACGTGCGCGCTGCCGTACGGGGACGAGCGCGGCATCCGGCTGGGCACCGCGGCCGTCACCACCCAGGGGATGGACGAGGACGACATGGCCAGGATCGCCGAGCTGTTCGGCGCGGCCGTACGCGACGAGGGCGGCACGGGCACGGTCCTCGCACAGGTCCGGGAACTGGCCTCCCGCAACCCGGTCCGCCCGGACACCACGGACCCCCGCGCCTAGCCGGACGCCCGCACGGCGAGAGGTGAGGACGCGCGCGGTGCGGCCCGGTCGCGCGGACCGGGCCGGGGACGGAACCGCCCGCGGCCGTTCCCTCGTCGTAGAGGACGTCCGTGCGGATCCGGCGGGCGTGTCCTGAGGTTTGTGGGTTCGATCTACACTGTGGCCGGAGCTGATGCTCTCTCCACACGTCCCTTCGCCGGTATCGGGGGCGTGTGTTCCACGGGTGTCGCGCCCCTCGGTCCGCCGGGGGGAGTCGTCCGCTTCCCCTGATCCGGCGCAGCAGGAGCCCTCGCCGTCCCGCACGGTACGGTCGACGGTGTGAGGCTCGGTCAACAGCTAGATTTCTGGGGCAGCCCGTGCGTGATTACCTGCTGACGCTCTGTGCCACGGCCGCAGTGACCTATCTGCTGACCGGGCCGGTGCGGAAGTTCGCCATCGCGGTCGGGGCGATGCCCGCCATCCGCGCGCGGGACGTGCACCGCGAGCCGACGCCGAGGCTCGGCGGCATCGCGATGTTCGGCGGGCTGTGCGCGGGTCTGGTCGTCGCCGCCCATCTGTTCAACCTGACGAGTGTCTTCCAGCTCTCGAACGAGCCGCGCGCGCTGCTGTCCGGTGCCGCGCTGATCTGGCTGATCGGCGTCCTGGACGACAAGTTCGAGATCGACGCGCTGATCAAGCTCGGCGGACAGATGATCGCCGCCGCCGTCATGGTCATCCAGGGTCTGACGATCCTGTGGCTGCCCATCCCCGGTGTCGGCACGGTCGCACTCACCCAGTGGCAGGGCACGCTGCTCACGGTCGCCCTGGTCGTGATCACCATCAACGCGGTCAACTTCGTCGACGGCCTGGACGGTCTGGCCGCCGGCATGGTCTGCATCGCCTCCGCGGCGTTCTTCATCTACGCCTACCGGCTCTGGTACGGCTACGGGATCGAGGAAGCCGCGCCGGCCACGCTCTTCGCCGTGATCCTCATGGGCATGTGCCTCGGCTTCCTGCCGCACAACATGCACCCCGCGAGGATCTTCATGGGTGACTCGGGGTCGATGCTCATCGGGCTGGTGCTGGCCGCCGGCGCGATCTCGATCACCGGGCAGGTCGACCCCGACCGCCTGGGGATCTTCGTGGGCGGCGAGCGCGGGGCGACGCACGCGATGCTCCCGGTCTTCATCCCGCTGCTGCTGCCCCTGACGATCATCGCGATCCCGGCGGCCGACCTGGTGCTGGCCATCGTGCGGCGTACGTGGAACGGGCAGTCGCCGTTCGCCGCGGACCGCGGGCACCTGCACCACCGGCTGCTGGAGGTCGGGCACTCGCACAGCAGGTCGGTCCTGATCATGTACTTCTGGTCCGCGCTGATCGCGTTCGGTGCCGTCGGCTACTCCGTGCACTCCGCGTCGCTCTGGATCGTGCTGGTGATCGTGGGGCTCAGCGCCGTGGGCCTGGTCCTGCTGCTCATGCCGCGCTTCACGCCGCGCGCCCCGCGCTGGGCCGAGTCCTTCGTGCCGCCGCGTTACCGGCGCCGGCGGCACGGGGAGGGCGAGGAGGAGGCCCCGGAGGGGCAACACGGCCTGGACGGTTCGCAGATGGCCTCTCCGGCCCCGGAGCGGGCGCCCGTCGCCGTGGGCGTCTCAGGCGTCAACGGAGCGACAGCCATCGGCCCCCGTTCGCGCTTCGCGGATCGGGACCGTGCCGACTCCTCGCGTTGATCCTGCTGGGCGGATGTGCCAATACCAGACAGCGCGTCGTGATGTTCTGCACACA
The DNA here is from genome assembly GCF_042902585.1 of Streptomyces argenteolus. GTDB lineage: Bacteria > Actinomycetota > Actinomycetes > Streptomycetales > Streptomycetaceae > Streptomyces > Streptomyces argenteolus. The sequence continues at coordinate 441,343 of NZ_JBIBEG010000001.1, read as the reverse complement.
CGCGCGGAGTAGCCCTCATGTGTGACAGCTGGCACACGTTCTGAGTAAAGACCTCATCAAATAGTTTGTGATACCGTTCACGAAGCCCGGTGAGGAAGCCGAAGGACCTGAGTAGCACGGTCCATTGGCCCGAAACATCGACTCGGACCGGGCCTACGCTCGTCCCTGACGACCTTTGCCCACCCCCTGCAATGCGGAGTAACCGCCATGCCGTCCAACGACGTCCGGACTCTCCTCCACACCGCCGTGCCCACTGCCGCCGTCGGTGTCGTCACCGTCGCCGTCAGTGCTGCGCTCGCCGGCGGCAAGGGAGCGGTCGGCGCGACCGTCGGGACGCTGGTGGTGATGCTCTTCATGGGGATCGGGCTCGCCGTTCTGCAGCGCACCGCGAAGTCCCTGCCGCATCTGTTCCAGTCCATGGGGCTCCTGCTGTACACGACCGAACTGCTGCTGCTGTTCGTCTTCGTCGCCGCGTTCAAGAACACGACGCTGTTCAATCCCAGGGCTTTCGCAGCCGCGGTGATCGTCGCGACCCTCTCGTGGGTCGCGGCGCAGATCCGCGTCCACATGAAAGCCAAGATCCTCTACGTCGAGCCGGACTCGTCCGCGGGCAAGAAGCCCGAGAACATGGGGTCGTCGACGTGAGGGGTAGGGCCGGGATAAGCGCTCGTTCGAGACCCTGCTATCGTCCGGTGCCAACTGCGGCACTGCGGGCGCGGGCATCAAAAACGGCGCCTGCTTCATCGCGAGGCGTAATGCCTGAGCCGCCCCCCATCCGTAAGACCAGTCCAGTGCCGACCAGCGGCTGCCTGCCGCGCCGACACAACGAGGTTGCCGTACCTATGCGCCACGCTGAAGGAGCCCGCGGTGAGTGCTGACCCGACGACGGTGCTCGCCTTCGAGACCGACTGCCACATCTTCGACGGATGCGGCTTCCCGGCTCCTGGCCTGCACTCCTTTGTTTTCGAGCCGATGTTCACCGTCGGCGGCATCGAGATCAACAAGCCGATGCTGCTGGCGGTCCTGAGCACCGTTGTCGTCGTCGGCTTCTTCTGGGCGGCCTTCAGCAAGCCGAAGGTCGTGCCCGGAAAGCTCCAGATGGTCGCCGAGGCGGGTTACGACTTCATCCGCACCGGTGTGGTCTACGAGACGCTCGGCAAGCGTGAGGGCCAGAAGTACGTGCCCCTCATGGTCTCGCTGTTCTTCTTCATCTGGATCATGAACCTCTGGGCGATCATTCCCTTCGCCCAGTTCCCGGTGGTCTCGGTCATCGGATTCCCGGTGGCGCTGGCCGCGATCGTGTACATCCTCTGGGTCAGCCTGACCTTCAAGCGGCACGGCTTCGTCGGCGGCTGGAAGAACATCTCCGGCTACGACCCGTCGATCGGCCCGGCTCTTCCCTTCGTCATGATCATCGAGATCATGTCGAACCTGCTGATCCGGCCCTTCACGCACGCCGTGCGACTGTTCGCCAACATGTTCGCCGGCCACGTGCTGCTGCTGATCTTCACGATCGCCAGCTGGTACCTGCTGAACGGCATCGGCATCGCCTACGCCGGTGTGTCGTTCGTGATGACCATCCTGATGACCGCCTTCGAGCTGTTCATCCAGGCGCTGCAGGCCTATGTGTTCGTCCTTCTGGCCTGCAACTACATTCAGGGCGCTCTCGCCGAGCACCACTGAGCAGCCAGCTCCACCCCCGATAGTCGTCCGGTGGCCAACCCCCACCGGTTCTGAAAGAGAAGGAAGAAACGGCATGTCCGCTCTTGAGACCCTCGCCGCCGTCAACATCACGGGCAACCTCGGTTCCATCGGCTACGGCCTCGCCGCGATCGGCCCCGGCGTCGGCGTCGGCATCATCTTCGGTAACGGCACCCAGGCCCTGGCCCGTCAGCCCGAGGCCGCCGGCCTGATCCGCTCGAACCAGATCCTCGGCTTCGTGCTCTGTGAGGCGCTCGCCCTGATCGGTCTCGTCATGCCCTTCGTCTACCCGGTCGACTAATTCGCGGCATTCCCACTGCCCGAAGCGACGAAAGGCATTGATGTGAACGCCCTACTGCTGGCGTCCGAAGAAGAGATCCAGAACCCGCTGCTTCCCGCGGTGCCTGAGATCGTCATCGGCCTCATCGCCTTCGCCATCGTCTTCGGTTTCCTCGCCAAGAAGCTCCTCCCGAACATCAACAAGGTTCTGGAAGAGCGCCGCGAGGCCATCGAAGGCGGTATCGAGAAGGCCGATGCGGCCCAGACCGAGGCCCAGAGCGTGCTTGAGCAGTACAAGGCTCAGCTCGCCGAGGCCCGCCACGAGGCCGCCCGCCTGCGCCAGGAGGCTCAGGAGCAGGGTGCCGTCATCATCCAGGAGATGAGGGCGGAGGGTCAGCGGCAGCGCGAGGAGATCATCGCGGCCGGCCACGCCCAGATCGAGGCCGACCGCAAGGCAGCGGCGTCCGCGCTGCGCCAGGACGTGGGCAGCCTCGCCACCGCCCTGGCCGGCAAGCTCGTCGGTGAGTCCCTCGAGGACCACGCCCGGCAGAGCGGCACCGTCGACCGGTTCCTCGACGAGCTCGAGGCGAAGGCCGAGGCCGTCCGATGAACGGAGCGAGTCGCGAGGCGCTGGCCGCCGCACGCGAGCGCCTCGACGCACTGACCGACTCGACGTCGGTCGACGCGGCGAAGCTCGCCGAGGAGCTGGCAGCCGTCACCGCGCTGCTCCACCGCGAGGTATCGCTGCGCCGGGTCCTCACCGACCCGTCGCAGGGCGGCGAGGCCAAGGCCGAGCTGGCCGGACGGCTGCTGCGCGGTCAGGTGGGCGGCGAAGCCGTGGACCTGGTCTCCGGCATGGTCCGTTCGCGCTGGTCGCAATCGCGTGACCTGGTCGACGCGGTCGAGGAGCTGGCGAACACCGCGGACCTCACCGCGGCCCAGCGCGCGGGTGTGCTCGACGACGTCGAGGACGAGCTGTTCCGGTTCGGCCGGATCGTCTCCTCCGACGTGGCACTGCGGTCCGCCCTGACCAGCAAGTCGGCCACGGTCTCCGCCAAGAGCGAGCTGCTGCGCAGCCTGCTCGGTGGCAAGGCCCAGCCCGTCACCGAGCGCGTGGTCACGCGCCTCGTGACGCAGCCCCGAGGACGTAGCCTGGAAGCGGGACTCGACTCCCTGTCCAGGCTCGCCGCGGAGCGCCGGGACCGCATGGTCGCCGTCGTCACCTCGGCGGTGCCGCTGTCCGATCGCCAGAAGCAGCGCCTCGGCGCCGCCCTGGCGAAGATCTACGGCCGGCAGATGCACCTGAACCTGGACGTGGACCCCGAGGTCCTCGGCGGGATCTCGGTGCGCGTCGGTGACGAGGTCATCAACGGCACGATCGCGGAGCGCCTCGAAGAGGTCACCCGCAGGATGGCCGGCTGACAGCGCGCAGCGCCACAGCACCAACTGAACGAGCAAGAACAGCGGCCCGGTTGGGCCGTGCAGAAATTGCAGAAGATTCCTGGGGGTCGCCCCCAGACCCCTTTGAGAAACTTCGGGCCCAACAAGGAGAGCAGGGAACCCCAGATGGCGGAGCTTACGATCCGGCCGGAGGAGATCCGGGACGCACTGGATAACTTTGTCCAGTCGTACCAGCCGGACGCGGCCTCGCGCGAGGAGGTCGGGACGGTCAGCGTTGCCGGCGACGGCATCGCGAAGGTGGAGGGCCTGCCCTCCGCCATGGCGAACGAGCTGCTGAAGTTCGAGGACGGCACCCTCGGTCTCGCCCTCAACCTCGAGGAGCGCGAGATCGGTGCGATCGTCCTCGGCGAGTTCAGCGGTATCGAGGAGGGCCAGCCGGTGCAGCGCACCGGTGAGGTGCTCTCCGTCGGCGTCGGCGAGGGCTACCTCGGCCGCGTCGTCGACCCGCTCGGCAACCCGATCGACGGTCTCGGCGAGATCGCGACCGAAGGCCGTCGCGCCCTCGAGCTGCAGGCGCCTGGCGTCATGGTCCGTAAGTCGGTGCACGAGCCGATGCAGACCGGCTACAAGGCCGTCGACGCCATGGTGCCGATCGGCCGCGGCCAGCGTCAGCTGATCATCGGCGACCGTCAGACGGGTAAGACCGCTCTGGCCGTCGACACGATCATCAACCAGCGCGACAACTGGCGCTCGGGCGACGTGAACAAGCAGGTGCGCTGCATCTACGTCGCCATCGGTCAGAAGGGCTCCACCATCGCCTCCGTGCGCGGTGCCCTCGAAGAGGCCGGCGCGCTCGAGTACACGACCATCGTCGCCGCCCCGGCGTCCGACCCGGCCGGCTTCAAGTACCTGGCGCCGTACACCGGTTCGGCCATCGGCCAGCACTGGATGTACGACGGCAAGCACGTCCTCATCATCTTCGACGACCTCTCGAAGCAGGCCGACGCCTACCGCGCCGTGTCGCTTCTGCTGCGCCGTCCGCCGGGCCGCGAGGCCTACCCGGGCGACGTCTTCTACCTGCACTCGCGTCTCCTGGAGCGCTGCGCCAAGCTCTCCGACGAGATGGGCGCCGGTTCGATGACGGGTCTCCCGATCGTCGAGACCAAGGCGAACGACGTGTCGGCGTTCATCCCGACCAACGTCATCTCCATCACCGACGGCCAGTGCTTCCTGGAGTCCGACCTGTTCAACGCGGGTCAGCGTCCGGCGCTCAACGTCGGTATCTCGGTCTCCCGAGTCGGTGGCTCCGCCCAGCACAAGGCCATGAAGCAGGTGTCCGGCCGCCTCCGCGTGGACCTCGCCCAGTACCGAGAGCTGGAGGCGTTCGCCGCCTTCGGTTCCGACCTGGACGCGGCCTCCAAGGCGTCGCTGGAGCGCGGTAAGCGCATGGTCGAGCTGCTGAAGCAGCCCCAGTACGCGCCGTTCCCGATGGAGGAGCAGGTCGTCTCCGTCTGGGCCGGCACCACGGGCAAGATGGACGACGTCCCGGTCGAGGACATCCGCCGCTTCGAGACCGAGCTGCTCGAGTTCCTGCGCCGCGAGCGCAAGGACCTGCTGACCAGCATCGCCGAGGGCGGCAAGATGTCCGACGACACGCTGCAGTCGATCGCCGACGCGATCGCCTCCTTCAAGCAGCAGTTCGAGACCTCGGACGGCAAGCTCCTGGGCGAGGGCTGATCGATGGGCGCTCAGCTTCGCGTTTACAAGCGCCGCATCCAAGCCGTCACCGCGACCAAGAAGATCACCAAGGCGATGGAGATGATCGCCGCCTCGCGCATCGTCAAGGCGCAGCGCAAGGTGGCGGCGTCGATGCCGTACGCGACCGAACTCACCCGTGCGGTGACCGCGGTCGCGACCGGCTCGAACACCAAGCATCCCCTCACCACCGAGGCCGAGGCCCCGGCCCGGGCGGCGGTCCTGCTCCTCACGAGCGACCGCGGTCTGGCCGGCGGCTACTCCTCCAACGCCATCAAGGCGGCGGAGCGGCTGCGTGAGCGGCTGGCGGCCGAGGGCAAGGAGGTCGACACGTACATCGTCGGCCGCAAGGGCGTCGCGTACTACGGCTTCCGTGAGCGCAAGGTCTCGGAGTCGTGGACCGGCTTCACCGACAGCCCCGAGTACTCGGATGCCAAGAAGATCGCCGAGCCCCTCATCGAGGCCATCCAGAAGGACACGGCCGAGGGCGGCGTCGACGAGCTGCACATCGTCTTCACGGAATTCGTGTCGATGATGACGCAGAACGCGGTCGACGGCCGGATGCTGCCGCTGTCGCTCGACAAGGGCGAGGAGGCGAGCACCGAGAAGGGCGAGATCCTTCCGCTGTTCGAGTTCGAGCCGTCGGCTGAGGACGTCCTCGACGCCCTTCTGCCGCGCTACGTCGAGAGCCGCATCTACAACGCACTGCTGCAGGCCGCCGCTTCCGAGCACGCCGCCCGCCGTCGTGCGATGAAGTCGGCGACCGACAACGCCGGGGACCTGATCAAGAGCCTCTCCCGGCTTGCCAACGCGGCCCGCCAGGCCGAAATCACCCAGGAAATCAGCGAGATCGTCGGCGGTGCAGGTGCGCTGGCCGACGCGTCCGCGGGGAGTGACAAGTAATGACGACGACAGTTGAGACGGCCGCTGCCACGGGCCGCGTCGCCCGGGTCATCGGCCCGGTCGTCGACGTGGAGTTCCCCGTCGACGCGATGCCGGAGATCTACAACGCCCTCCACGTCGAGGTCGACGACCCGGCCGAGGCCGGCGCTCGTAAGACGCTGACCCTGGAAGTCGCCCAGCACCTGGGTGACGGCCTGGTCCGCGCGATCTCGATGCAGCCCACCGACGGCCTGGTCCGCCAGGCCCCGGTGACCGACACGGGCGCGGGCATCACCGTCCCCGTCGGTGACATCACCAAGGGCAAGGTGTTCAACACCCTCGGCAGGATCCTGAACGAGCCGGAGGCCGAGGCTCAGATCACCGAGCGCTGGCCGATCCACCGCAAGGCCCCGGCCTTCGACCAGCTCGAGTCCAAGACCGAGATGTTCGAGACCGGCCTGAAGGTCGTCGACCTGCTGACCCCGTACGTCAAGGGCGGCAAGATCGGTCTGTTCGGTGGTGCGGGCGTCGGCAAGACGGTCCTCATCCAGGAAATGATCATGCGTGTGGCGAAGCTGCACGAGGGTGTGTCGGTGTTCGCCGGTGTCGGTGAGCGCACCCGTGAGGGCAACGACCTCATCGACGAGATGACCGAGTCGGGCGTCCTGGACAAGACCGCGCTGGTCTTCGGCCAGATGGACGAGCCGCCGGGCACCCGTCTGCGGGTCGCGCTGTCCGCCCTGACCATGGCGGAGTACTTCCGCGATGTGCAGAAGCAGGACGTGCTGCTCTTCATCGACAACATCTTCCGCTTCACGCAGGCCGGTTCCGAGGTCTCCACGCTGCTCGGCCGCATGCCGTCCGCAGTGGGTTACCAGCCGACCCTCGCCGACGAGATGGGTGTGCTCCAGGAGCGCATCACCTCGACGCGTGGTCACTCGATCACCTCGATGCAGGCGATCTACGTCCCCGCGGACGACCTGACCGACCCGGCCCCGGCCACCACGTTCGCCCACCTCGACGCGACGACGGTTCTCTCCCGTCCGATCTCGGAGAAGGGCATCTACCCGGCCGTGGACCCGCTGGACTCCACGTCCCGCATCCTGGACCCGCGCTACATCGCGCAGGACCACTACGACGCGGCCAGCCGCGTCAAGGGGATCCTGCAGAAGTACAAGGACCTCCAGGACATCATCGCGATCCTCGGTATCGACGAGCTGGGCGAAGAGGACAAGCTCGTCGTCCACCGCGCCCGTCGCGTCGAGCGCTTCCTGTCGCAGAACACCCACGCCGCCAAGCAGTTCACCGGCCTGGACGGTTCGGACGTCCCGCTCGACGAGTCGATCGCCGCGTTCAACGCGATCTGTGACGGGGAGTACGACCACTTCCCCGAGCAGGCGTTCTTCATGTGCGGTGGCATCGACGACCTGAAGGCGAAGGCCAAGGAGCTCGGCGTCTCCTGAGCCACCGGCTCACCGAGGGGGGTGGGTGTGTCCCGCCCCCCTCACCACGCCCCGTAGAATTGAACCGACACCCGGCACGACCGCCGGGTGGTGACCCGAGGAGCCACCCTTGGCTGCTGAGCTGCATGTCGAGCTGGTCGCCGCGGACCGCAGTGTCTGGTCCGGCGAGGCCACCCTCGTTGTCGCACGTACCACGTCCGGCGACATCGGCGTCATGCCCGGTCACCAGCCGCTCCTGGGTGTGCTGGAATCGGGCCCCGTGACGATCCGTACGAGCGACGGCGGGACTGTTGTCGCCGCTGTGCACGGCGGTTTCATCTCGTTCGCGGACAACAAGCTCTCGTTGCTGGCGGAGATCGCCGAGCTTGCCGACGAGATCGACGTCCAGCGCGCCGAGCGTGCGCTGGAGCGCGCGAAGTCGGACACGGACGCCGCCGCCGAGCGGCGCGCCGATGTGCGACTGCGTGCGGTGGCGGCGCACTGAGCGTCCCCACCAGGAGTTTCTGACTCAGCCGCGGCCCGTGCTGGAGAGATCCAGACCGTGTCGCGGCTGAGGCGATGCAGGTGCAGTGCGTTTCGGCTCGGTTCGGTATCCGTTACTCGACGATGCGAGGAGGTCGGTGGAGATGGTCCTCGCTTTGTGGGTGGGCGGCCTGGTCGTCGTGCTGGTCGCGGTGGGGCTGTTCGTCTTCGGCCTCCGCAGGCGGCTCATCCAGCGTTCGGGCGGCACCTTCGACTGCAGCCTGCGCTGGGACGTGTCGGAGGAACCGGATCAGTCCGGCAAGGGCTGGGTGTACGGGGTGGCCCGCTACAGCGGTGACCGCGTGGACTGGTTCCGGGTGTTCTCCTACTCGCCCCGGCCGCGCCGTGGCCTGGAGCGCTCCGCCATCGAGGTGGTCGCGCGCCGGCTGCCCGAGGGCGAGGAGGAGCTCGCGCTCCTGTCCGACTCCGTCGTGCTCGGCTGTCTCCACCGGGGGACGCGCCTGGAGCTGGCGATGAGCGAGGACGCCCTGACCGGCTTCCTCGCCTGGCTGGAGGCGGCACCGCCCGGCCAGCGGGTCAACGTGGCCTAGAGGGGCTCTCGCCGGGTGGGGTGACCCCGGGCGGTGCCGAGGTGGTTGCGTAGAAAGGGTCTCTCCCCGGATTCCGTCCGGGGAGAGACCCTTTTCCGTCGGCGCGGAGTGTCCTGGAGGACCGGGGGAGCCCGGCACCCGGCGGCGAGGAGTCCCGGGGATCGGGCCCGGGAGGGTCCGGGCCCGCAGGCCCGGGAAGATCCCGAGTGGCCCGCGACCAGGGGATCCGGACGGCCGGGCCTGGCGCACGCCCTGGGCACGGAGAACCGCGAGCCGCTGAGCACGGCTCAGCCGCGAGGGGCCGAGCCCGGGAAAGCCGCGCGCTGCCGAGGACAGGAATGGCCGCGCGTCGCTGCGCACGGAAGACCGCGAGTCCCTGCGTACGCGAAGACCGGCGAGCCCTCGCGCACGCGAAAGCCGGGGAGACAGGGGGCGGACCTGTCTCCCCGGCGCTTTTCGGGGGTGCGACCGACTGGAGGTGCTAGTTGAGGCCGCTGTCCATCGCGCTCACGAGCTCACCGTTCGCGGTGTCACCGCTGAACTCCCAGAAGAACGCCCCGCCCAGACCCTGGGTGTTCGCCCAGGCCATCTTGGACGCGATCGTCGCCGGGGTGTCGTAGCTCCACCAGTTGGTGCCGCAGTGCGCGTAAGCGGTGCCGGCGATCGTGCCGGTGGCGGGGCAGCTGTTCTTCAGGACCTTGTAGTCCTCGATGCCCGCCTCGTACGTCCCCTGCGCCGCGCCGGTCGCCGTGCCGCCCGGTGCCGCCTGGGTGACTCCGGTCCAGCCGCGCCCGTAGAAGCCGATGCCGAGCAGCAGCTTCTTCGCCGGGACGCCCTGCGCCTTCAGCTTGGCGATCGCCGCCGCGCTGTTGAAGCCCTCCTGCGGAACGCCGCTGTACGAGGTCAGCGGGGAGTGCGGGGCCGTCGGGCCCTTGGCCTCCCAGGCGCCGAAGAAGTCGTACGTCATGACGTTGTACCAGTCGAAGTACGCCGAGGCGCCCGCGTAGTCGGCCGCGTCGATCTTGCCGCCCGCCGAGCCGTCCGCGGTGATCGCGGCGGTGACCAGGTTGCTGGAGCCGAACTTCGTCCGCAGGGCGGACGAGAGGTTCTTGAGCGCGGCGGGGCCGCTGGTGTCACAGGTGAGGCCACAGGCGTTGGGGTACTCCCAGTCGATGTCGATGCCGTCGAAGACATCGGCCCAGCGGGGGTCCTCCACCAGGTCGTAGCAGGACTGGGCGAACGCGGCCGGGTTCTGCGCCGCGGCACCGAAGCCGCCGGACCAGGTCCAGCCGCCGAACGACCAGATCACCTTGATGTGCGGGTACTTCGCCTTGAGCTTGCGCAGCTGGTTGAAGTTGCCGCGCAGCGGCTGGTCCCAGGTGTCGGCGACGCCGTCGACCGACTGGTCGGCGGTGTAGGCCTTGTCGTAGTCGGCGTAGGCGTCACCGATGGTGCACTTGCCGCCCTGGACGTTGCCGAACGCGTAGTTGATGTGCGTGATCTTCGCGGCGGAGCCGGAGGTCACGAGGTTCTTCACGTGGTAGTTGCGCCCGTAGACGCCCCACTCGGTGAAGTAACCGAGGTTGACCTTGTCGCCGGTGCCGGGGGTTCCCGGGTCGGTGGTGCCGGTGGTGCGGACCGCGACCGAGGCGCTGACCGGACCGGTCTGGTCGGCGGTGTCACGGGCCTGCACCGTGTACGAGTAGTCGGTGCCCTTGGTGAGGCCGGTGTCGGTGTACGTCGTCGTGGTGACCGTCGCGACCTTGGCGCCGTCCCGCAGGACGTCGTAGTTCTTGATGCCCTTGTCGTCCGTGGCGGCGCTCCAGCTGAGCTTCGCCGAGGTGTCCGTCACGTTGCTCGCGGTGGGGGTGCCGGGCTTCGACGGGGCGCTGTCGCCGGGGACGGTGGGGCCGCCGTCACAGGAGGCGCCGTTCAGCTTGCAGCCGGTGGGGGAGCCGGTGCCGGTGCCGTTGAAGCCGAAGGAGACGCTGGCGCCCGGGGCGACCGAGCCGTTCCAGCTGAGGTTCTTGGCGGTCCAGTGGGTCCCGGAGCCCGTCACGGAGGCGTCCCAGGCGGAGCCGACCGCGGTGCCGGAGGGGAAGTCCCACTCGATCGTCCAGGAGGAGAGCGCGGTGGTGCCGGTGTTCTTGACGGTCCACTGGCCCTCGAAGCCGGTGCCCCAGTCGGACTTCTTGACGTACGTCGCGGTGGCGGAGGTGGCGGCCTCGGCGGGAGAGGCCAGGCCGACCATCGCGGCGAGCGGCAGCAGCAGCGCGGTGAGACCCGCGACCGCCTTGGACCTGGTGGCTGTGCCGGCTTCACGTCTCCATCTGAGTCGGGACCGGCGTACGGGGTTGTCAGTGCTCAACGGTGCTCCTCGGGTGAGGTCCGGCAAACGGGGATGATCCGTAACCTGCAGACCCTGCGTCGCCCTGAGCCGCTTTTGTCATGGCGTACTCACCGCAGCGTGTTCGGTGAGATTAGGAAGGTCTGGACCAATCGTCAAGAGGTCCAGACCAAAGATCCCGGCACGGGTCAGAGGCCCAACTCCTGAGCGAGCACCGCCGCTTGCACCCGGCTGCGTAGCTCCAGCTTCCCCAGCAGCCTGCTGACGTGCGTCTTCACCGTCGCCTCGGCCATGGAGAGCCGCTCCGCGATCTCGGCGTTGCTCATCCCCTCGCCGAGGCAGCCCAGCACCTCGCGTTCCCGGCGCGTCAGCGTGCCGAGAGCCTCCGCGGTGTGGGGCGCCGGTTCGCGCGCGGAGGGGGAACCGGCGAACTCCGCGATCAGGCGCCGGGTCACGGCCGGGGCGATCATGCCCTCCCCGCGAGCCACGGTGCGTACCGCGTCGAGCAGGTCCCGGGCGTCGGTGTTCTTCAGCAGGAAGCCCGACGCCCCCGCGCGCAGCGCGCCGAAGACGTACTCGTCCAGGTCGAAGGTCGTCAGCACCAGCACGTCCGCCAGCCGCTCCGCCACCACCTGCCGCGTCGCGGACACCCCGTCGAGCCTCGGCATCTGCACGTCCATGAGCACCAGATCCGGCCGGAGTTCACGGGCCAGGCGCACCGCCGTCTCGCCGTCGCCCGCCTCGCCCACCACCTCGATGTCCTGGGCGCTGCCCAGGATCAGCACCAGTCCCGCGCGCACGGCCGCCTGGTCCTCCGCGACCACCACCCGGATCGTCATGTCCCCTACGCCCTCTCCTCGACGGGCAGTTCAGCCCGGACCAGCCAGATCTCCGTACCGTCCCCGCGGCGACGAGGCCCCGCCTCGATCGTCCCGCCCAGCAGCGCGACCCGTTCGCGCATCCCCACCAGACCGGCACCCGAGCCCGGGGCGCGCGGACCCGGCCGTTCCCCCGACACGCTGCTCACCTCCACGGCCAGCACCTCGCGCGACCTGCGCAACCGTACGGTCACCGGACCGGGGGCCGCGTGCTTCAGCGCGTTCGTCAGCGACTCCTGGACGATGCGGTACGCCGCCAGTTCCACGGGCGCGGGCAGTGGTCCCGCCTCCTCGCGGGCGTCGTCCAGGGTGACGGTGAGACCGCTGGAGGCGGAGTTGGCGCCGGCCTGTTCCACGAGGGTGTCGAGCGAGGCGAGGGTCGGCGCCACGCTCGGTGGCCCGGCCGCGCCGTTCTCCCTCAGCAGCCCGATGAGCCGCCGCATCTCGGCCAGCCCGTCGACGCTGTTCTGCCGGATCACCCCGAGGGCGTCGCGGGAGGTGCCCGGATCGTCGATGGAGAGAGCGGCGGTGGAGTGGATGGCGATCGCGGACAGGTGGTTGGCGACAATGTCGTGCAGCTCCCGGGCCATGCGCGCCCGTTCGGCCGTCACCGCCTGCACCCGGTCCATCTCGGCCAGCAGCGCGGTCTGGTCGGCGCGCAGCCTGGCCGCCTCGGCGGCGTCGCGGTGATTGCGCACGGCGGCACCGGTCAGGGCGGGCCCGAAGGAGACCATGCCGGTGAGGATGCCGAGGAGCAGGGCGTCCGCCGACGGCACCAGGGCGATGAACCCGGCCGTCACGGCGACCGTGACGAGCAGTGCGATCACCGGGATGCGGCGCGAGGCCGCAGGCCGGCCGTAGAGCACCGCGGCGTAGACCAGGTCGGTGAAGAGCAGCAGGGTCGCCAGGCTGCCCACGGTGAACTGGTCGGCCACCAGCGCGACCGAGCCGATCGCCAGCGCGGTCAGCGGGGCGCTGCGCCGGAGCAGCTCCAGGGCCGACATCACCACGAGCGGCAGCAGGGAGACCCAAGGGGCGTCGAAGAGCCGGCCGTTCTGGATGTGGAGGCCGACCAGCCACAGGAAGACGCCGCCGGCCAGCCCGGTGACCGCGAGGAGGACGTCGTCGCGGTGCGGGCGCGCAAGGGAGAACACCCTCCCATCCAACAGGGTGGCGGGCCGCCGGACGTCGGGACGGGGAGGGAGGTGCGGCTACATCGAAGGATGCAGTCACGTCTCGTCACTGCTGACGACGATCCGGCGCCCTCCGGAAGGGAGCCTGGAGAGGAGGGAAGGGGAAGGGCCGTGATCGTCACACTCATCGTGCTCTGCGAGGTCGGCTTCTGGGTGCTGCTGGCAGCCGGACTCGGACTGCGGTACGTCGCCGGGAAACCCCGGGCGGGCGCGGCCGTGCTGTTGTGCGAACCCCTGCTGGAGGTCGTCCTGCTCGTGGTGACGGCCGTCGACCTGAAGAACGGCGCGGAGCCGGACTGGAAGCACGGCCTCGCCGCCGTCTACATCGGCTTCACCGTGGGGCTCGGCCACTCCACCGTCCTGTGGGCCGACGCCAGGGTCGCCCACCGCTTCGCGGGCGGCCCGCCGCCCCCGAAGCCCCCGAGGTACGGGAGGGCGCGGGCCGCCCACGAGTGGCGCACCGCGGCCCGCTGGATCGTGGCGGCGCTGACGGCGGCCGTGCTGCTCCAGGCCGCGGCCTGGTACGTGGGCGGCGACGGCGACACCGAGTCGCTGCGGATGTGGCAGCGGACGATGCTCTGGGTGATCGGGATCAACCTGGTCATCGCCGGGAGTTACACGCTCTTCCCCAAGCGGGAGCCGAAGGACCGGGCGGGGGCGGAGCGCTGATCAGCGGTCGCCGCCCGGCACCCACAGCACGTCGCCGACCTCCTTGTTCGCCGTCCTGGCGAGGATGAACAGCAGGTCGGAGAGGCGGTTGAGATACGTCGCCGTCAGGGCGTTCATCGTGTCCCCGTGGACCTCGAGCGCCGCCCAGGTCGACCGCTCCGCACGGCGGACGACCGTGCAGGCCTGATGCAGCAGCGCCGCCCCGGGCGTGCCACCCGGAAGGATGAAGCTGCGGAGCTTCTCCAGCTCCTCCAGGAAGGTGTCGCAGTCCGCCTCCAGCTTGTCGACGTAGGACTGCTCCACGCGCAGCGGCGGGTACTTCGGGTCCTCCACCACCGGGGTGGACAGGTCCGCGCCCACGTCGAACAGGTCGTTCTGCACACGGACGAGGACCTTCACGACGGCCTCGGGAAGGTTCCCGAGTGCGACGGCCGTGCCGATGACGGCGTTGGCCTCGTTGGCGTCGGCGTAGGCCGAGATCCGCAGATCGGTCTTGGCGGTCCGGCTCATGTCGCCGAGGGCGGTGGTGCCCTTGTCGCCGGTACGGGTGTAGATGCGCGTCAGATTGACCATGGGGTCAGCGTAGGGGTTCGGGCCGGGCCGGAGCAGGGAGCGGGGGCCGGTGCACGCGAGCCCGGCCGCCGGAAAGGCCCTGGTCACGCTCCGGCCCTGCGGAAGACACGCGTGCCGGCCGTCATGGCCAGGAGGGCGAAGGCGAGCGCGACCAGCGCCCCGTGGAGCATGTGCGCCGTGGCGTACCGGCCGACGTACGCGTCCCGCACCGCGTCCACGAGGTACCGGAACGGTGTGAGGTGCGACAGGACGTCCAGCCACGCGGGGCCGAGCGTCATCGGGAGCATCAGCCCGGAGAGCAGCATGGCCGGCATGGTGAGCGCGTTGATCACCGGCCCGAACTCCTGCGGCGTACGCACCTTCATGGCCAGGGCGTAGGAGAGCGAGGCCAGCGCGACCGTGAGCAGGCCGACGAAGGCGAATCCGACGAGGACCCCGGGCAGCGGTGCGCGCAGCCCCATGACCAGGGCGGCGAGCACCAGCAGCACCGCCTGGAACATGAAGAGCAGGGTGTCCCGCAGCACCCGTCCCAGCAGGAGCGCGAAGCGGCTCACGGGGGTCACGCGCATGCGCTCGACCACCCCCGTCGACTGCTCGATGATGATCGAGAATCCCGCGAACGACGCTCCGAAGAGGGCCAGTTGCAGCAACAGTCCGGGAACCAGGACCTGCCAGGAGTCACCCGGGGAGCCGAGGGGGAGACCTGTCAGCAGCGGGCCGAAGAAGATCAGGTACAGCAGCGGCATCAGGATCCCGAAGAAGATCTGGAACCGGGAGCGCAGGGTCTGGCGGACGTGGCGCCCGAAGACCAGTGAGGTGTCGTGCAGAAGCATCGAGGGGTCCTATACGGCTACGGGGGAGGCCCCGGCGGTGGCCGGGGAGCGCCCGGTGATCGCGAGGAAGGCGTCGTGGAGCGAGGCGTCCGGTGAGCCGGCGTGCTCGGCCTTGAGCGCGGCCGGTGCGCCCTCGGCGACGACCAGGCCGCCGTCGATGACGACGAGCCGGTCGGCGAGGGTGTCCGCCTCGTCGAGGTGATGGGTGGTGAGCACGACGGTCGTGCCGAAGTCGTCGCGCAGCCCCCGGACCAGGTCCCACAGGTCCTGGCGGCTCGGCGGATCGAGTCCGGCGGTGGGCTCGTCGAGGAAGAGCACGGCCGGGCGGTGGGTGAGACCCATCGCGAGGTCGAGACGGCGGCGCTGCCCGCCGGAGAGGGCGGCGGTCGGGCGGTCGAGCAGGCCGGTGAGGCCGAGGGCCGCGGCGAGTTCGGCCGCGCGCCCGACCGCCTCGGCCTTGCCCAGCCGGTACAGCCGCCCCTGGGTGACCAGTTCCTCCCGCACACTGACGTGCGGATCGACCCCGCCGGACTGGGCGACGTAACCGATCGTCCCGCGGACTCCCGCCGGATCGGCGGTCAGATCGAAGCCGGCGACCGTGGCGGCTCCACCCGTGGGGGCGAGCAGTGTGGTGAGCATCCGCAGCGTGGTGCTCTTGCCCGCACCGTTGGGTCCCAGCAGGCCGACGATCTCCCCGGGCATGACCGTCATGTCGACCGAGCGCACCGCGTGGACCGGTCCCGCCTTGGTCCGGAAGGTCCGGGCCAGCCCGGACGTGCTGATGATTGGCATGGTGACCACAAAAACAGAGTGACCCAAAAATTGCAATGGCCCCAAAATTTCAGGGACCCCAGGGGAGTCGTAGGATGGGGCCATGGCTGAAGGGCTCAGGGAGCGGAAGAAGCGCCGGACGAGGCAGCAGCTCTCGGACGTGGCGACCGGACTCTTCCTGGAACGCGGCTTCGACGCGGTCACGATCGCGGAGATCGCCCAGGCCGCCGACGTCTCGGTGAACACGGTGTACAACTACTTCCCGGCCAAGGAGGATCTCTTCCTCGACCGGAGCAGCGGCATCGTCGACCGGCTGTCGCGCTACGTCCGGGGCCGCGACGAGGGCGAGTCGGCGGCCGAGGCGGTCCTGCGGGAGCTGCGGATCCAGGTGGAGGGCGTCTCGCCGGCCGTCGGCCTCATGGAGGGGTACGAGCGCTTCATGCGGGTCATCGAGGGAGCCGACGGTCTCAAGGCCCGCCTCTGGCACATCCAGCAGGAGGTCCAGCTCCGTCTGGAGGAGACCCTGCGGGAGGAGTCCGGCGCCGGAGCCGACGACCTCACCCCCGTCCTGGTGGCGGGTCAGCTCGCCTGGGTGCACAGCACCCTGATGGCGTACATCGGACGCGAGATGGTCGCGGGGCGGCGGCCGGACGCGGTCTCGCGCGACGCCCTCGTCCTGCTCGACGACATGGAGGATCTCCTCGGCGCGAAGGTGCTCGGCTACGCGCGGCGCGCCGCACCGTGACGGGGGCCGGTGTGATGTCCGTCATGTGAGACGTGACGCGCATCTCTTCGCGGCCCCAGGGCCCCTCACGGGTACTAATCTCCGCCGGAGAGCATGCGAACGACCGAGAATGCATAGGGGTGCGAAACGTGGCCAGGAAGCTCGCCGTCATCGGCGCCGGACTCATGGGGTCCGGTATCGCGCAGGTCTCCGCACAGGCGGGCTGGGACGTGGTGCTGCGTGATGTCACCGACGAGGCGCTGGCCCGTGGGCGCGGCGGTATCGAGGCCAGCTACGGCAAGTTCGTGGCCAAGGGCAAGCTGGACGCCGCCGACGCCGAGGCCGCGCTCGCCCGCATCACCACGACCACCGACCTGGACGCCGTCGCGGACGCGGACATCGTCGTCGAGGCCGTCTTCGAGAAGCTGGAGGTCAAGCACGAGATCTTCCGTACGCTCGACAAGGTCGTGCGGGAGGACACCGTCCTCGCCTCCAACACCTCCGCCATCCCGATCACCAAGATCGCGGCCGTGACGGAGCGCCCGGAGCGGGTCGTCGGCGTGCACTTCTTCTCGCCCGTGCCGATGATGCAGCTGTGCGAGCTGGTGCGCGGCTACAAGACCAGCGACGAAACCCTGGCCACCGCGAGGGAGTTCGCCGAGTCCGTCGGCAAGACCTGCATCGTCGTCAACCGTGACGTCGCGGGCTTCGTCACCACCCGGCTGATCTCGGCTCTCGTCGTCGAGGCGGCCAAGCTGTACGAGTCGGGCGTCGCCTCGGCCGAGGACATCGACACCGCGTGCAAGCTGGGCTTCGGTCACGCCATGGGGCCCCTCGCCACGGCCGACATGACCGGTGTCGACATCCTCCTGCACGCCACGGGCAACATCTACACCGAGTCCCAGGACGAGAAGTTCGCCGCTCCCGAGCTGATGCGCCGGATGGTCGACGCAGGTGACATCGGGCGCAAGAGCGGGCAGGGCTTCTACACCTACTGATCACGACCGGCCCCCCGGGCTGTCTGATGCGCCGTCAATCAGACCCGGGGGACCGGGATCCCTACGCCGCGCGGCGCACGGATCCACGCGTACCACCGGACCTGCTTCACTCCTCGGGGTGAATTCGGTATCGGTTCGCTTACAGACGGCAACTTCCCTGTCGCTGCGGCAGTCAGTTGTGGCAGAGACAGAAAGAGAAACCAGACAGACCGGCCTTGCTACGGGGTACTTCCGGGGAGCGCATATGCACATCAGGGGCGACCACGCCGAACTGGTCGTCGGGGGCCGCCTCGACGTCCGCAGCGCGGCGGACGCCCGTACGGTTCTGCACTCCGCGGTCGACGACGGTTCCGGCGACCTCGTGCTGAACCTGACCGAGCTGGACTCGTGGGACGCCACCGGACTCGGCGTCATCATGGGGGCGCACCGCAGAGCCGGCCGGGCGGGCCGGAGGCTGGTGCTGCGCGGAGTTCCTCCGCAGATGCAGCGGCTCCTGGTCGCGACGAGACTCCACCGGATCCTGGCCATCGAGGGGGGAATCGCGGCGGACTCCCTGCCCCGCGTCTGAGGGCCCGGAGCGGCCCGCGCCGGGCCCGATCGGCACGGGGCCCCGGGGTCCGGGGAGGGCCGTGTCCGGCCCGCTCCGGGCGATACACGCACAATCCTCACGAGAACGTGACGTCGTGGGCGGCGCGGCCCCCCACTGGTTCGTAGATACTGTGCGAAGGTTTAGGGTTCGGCCGTCTGCCGATAGACAAGGACCCGCTGGCGGACACCGGACCGGGAGCGACGACGGGCGTGCGAGGCCGGAGGGGGCAACCGCGCGCTGCGCGTCTGGGGGACTTTGACGATGGACCCGATCAGCCGGGGACCGGAAGAGCAGGGCCACGGCAACGACCGGCCCGCTGACGACGCCGGGCGCCGGCGCCAGTCCCGTGACCCCCTGACACCCGACTTCGGGCACCAGACGCCCCAGCAGTCCCGCACGGTGCGGCTGATATCGGGCGACTTCCTGCTCACCGTCAATCCCGTCGACGGCAGCGAGATCGAGCCCTGCCGGCCCGGGGAGCGGCCCGAGCCGCCCGTGCGGCACACCCCCGTCCAGCGTGCGGACCGGGAGCGTGCCGCCGCCCCTCCGGTGCCCCCGGGGCCGCCCCCGGCCCAGCTCCCCCTCCTGGAGCGCCAGGACGAGCGTGAGCGCCTCGTGCGGCTGCTCGCCCGGGGGCGCTCGGTGTGCCTCACCGGCCCGGCCGGCTCCGGCCGCACGGCCCTGCTGGACGCCGTCGCAGGCGACTGCGTGGACCTGGCACCCGACGGGGTCGTCCGCCTGTCCGGCTACAAGCGCACCGTCACGGACCTGCTGTACGGGCTCTTCGAGGCCGTGCACCACTCCCCGTCGTACCGGCCCGACCGCGAAGGGCTCCTCGCCCACGTCCACGGCATCGGCGCCGTCGTCGTCGTCGACGACCTGGAGCTCGGCGGCGCCGCGCTCCAGGAACTGCTCGACGCGACCCCCGAGTGCGCGTTCCTCTTCGGCGCGACCGCCGAGGTGCCCGCGCCCTCCGCCGACTCGGCGCTGGAAGAGGTCTTCCTCACCGGACTCGGCCGCGCCGCCTCGATCGAGCTCCTCGAACAGGTCGTGGAACGCCCCCTCACGGAGGAGGAGGCGAACTGGGCGGGAGACCTCTGGTTCGAGTCCGAGGGACTGCCCCTGCGCTTCGTCCAGGCCGGCGCCCTGCTGCGCCAGCGCGACGAGCTGCGCACCGGCCAGGCCGGCCTCGACGGCTACGAGGACGATCCGGACGACGCGCCCGCCTTCGGGACCGCACGGCCGGCGGACGTGCCGCTGCCCAGCCTCGGTGACGGCGCGGCGCCCGCCCCGCTGCTCGCCTCCCGGCTGAGCGAGGCCGCCCGCGAGACCCTGCGCTTCGCCGTCGCCCTCGGCGGCGAGGTGCCGCACCAGGCGCATCTGCCGGCCCTCGTGGGCGACACCCACGCCGATGCCGCGCTCGGCGAGCTGTCCCGGAGCGGACTGCTCTCCCCGGCGGGCTCCCGCTACCGGCTGGCCGCCGGCGCCCTGGCCCAGCTGGAGGCGAGCGGCTACGGCGAGGACGCCGACGCGCACGCCCGCAGCGCCGCGCAGCACTACGCCTGGTGGGCCGGTCACCCCTCCGTCACCCCGGAGCGGGCGGTCGCCGAGGCGGACGCCCTCCTCGCGGCGATGACCCGCCTCGTCCCCGGTGACCAGGCGGGCCAGGCCAGCGCGGCCGTGCTGCTGGCCCGCAGCGCCGCCCCCGCCTTCGCGGCGGGCCTGCACTGGGGGGCCTGGGAGAAGGCGCTCAGGGCCGGCCAGGAGGCCGCCCGGATCGCCGGCGAGGTGGCGGAGGAGGCGTACTTCCACCACGAGCTGGGCGTCCTCGCGCTCTGCTCCGGTCACCTGGACCGGGCCAGGGCCGAACTGGAGGCCTCCATCGGGATGCGCGGCGCCCTCGCCGACAAGCCCGGCGCGGTGGCGGGCCGCAGGGCCCTCGCGCTCGTGGCCGACCGCTCCGGCGAGCCGGTGCTCAGCACCCCGGCGGGCGAGGAGGTGCCCGCACCGCGGCACGACGAGTCGGCGTCGCCGCCCGGCGGCGTACCGGCGGCCATGCCCCTCTTCCCCCGGCAGACCGAGACGTCCGCGACTCTGATCGCCCGTCAGGTCCCGTCCCCCGCCGGTACACCGGGCGCCGGCATGGGTCTCCTGCGCGGCGCTCGGCGCAACGTGGTCGCGGTCGGCGCGGGGGCCCTGCTGGCGGCGGTCCTCGGCACGGTGGTGACCCTGGGAGCCACGGCCGGGAACGAGGAGCCGGAAGGCCGGAACGTCACGACCGAACAGTCGGCGAGCGAGGACGACAGCGAGAGCGGCCTCTCCGCGGACGAGCCGGCCGGCGAGGGCGCGTCCGGCGTCGGCACCCCCGGCACCTCGCAGTCCCCCCGCCCTTCGGGTTCCGCCACTCCGTCCGCGAGCGGCTCCCCGTCGCCGGGCGCGTCCGCCTCCTCGGCGAGCCCGGGCACGGGCACCCCGTCGAGCGACGGCCCCAGCGGCCGTCCCACGTCCGGCAGCCCCACGCCCACGAAGCGGCCGACGACGAAGCCCCCCACACCCAGCGAGTCCGAGACCCCGACCGAGACACCCACCGACACGCCCACCCCGTCGCCGACCCCGACGGAGACGGCGACGACGGAGCCGGGCTCCTCCAACTCGGCGAGCGGACCGGCGGAGACCGTCACCGCGTCGTCCACGGAGACCGGCCCCGCGGCCCCGGCCGTCGCCTGAACGCGACATCGCCGTACGGGCGGCCCGGCGACGGGACCCGTACGGCGACGGGGGCAGGCGAGGGGCGACAGCCCCGGGATCAGAACAGCCGCAGCTTGTCGTCCTCGATGCCGCGCATCGCGTCGTAGTCCAGGACCAGGCAGCCGATCCCGCGGTCCGTGGCCAGCACCCGGGCCTGCGGCTTGATCTCCTGAGCGGCGAACACGCCCCGCACCGGAGCCAGATGCGGGTCGCGGTTGAGCAGCTCCAGATAGCGGGTCAGCTGCTCCACGCCGTCGATGTCACCCCGGCGCTTCAGCTCCACGGCCACCGTCGCGCCGTCCGCGTCCCGGCACAGGATGTCGACCGGGCCGATCGCGGTCGGGTACTCACGGCGGATCAGGGTGTAGCCCTCGCCGATCGTCTCGATGCGGTCGGCCAGCAGCTCCTGGAGGTGCGCCTCGACGCCGTCCTTGATGAGGCCCGGGTCCACACCCAGCTCATGGGACGAGTCGTGGAGGATCTCTTCCATCGTGATGATCAGTTTCTCGCCCGCTTTGTTGACCACGGTCCAGATGCCCTCGCTGTCGTCGGCACCCTGCTTCAGGGTGCACGGCGGGGACATCCAGTTGAGCGGTTTGTACGCCCGGTCGTCGGCGTGGATCGAGACACTGCCGTCCGCCTTCACCAGGATCAGACGGGGAGCGGAGGGCAGGTGGGCGGTGAGCCGGCCCGCGTAGTCGACGGAGCAACGGGCGATGACGAGACGCATGGTCCGCAACGCTACTCGACGACCACGGGTCCACGCGATTCCCGCCCCACGCACCCCGTACACCCCTTGACGTATGCCACGCGGGCTTGCCCCTCTTTGCGACCGTTCGTCATTGGCCGGTTGTGTTCCCAATCTCCTGGTGCGGCCCGGACTGCGCCCTTACCGTGGAAGCAGGAGGTCGCCGTCTGTGTACGCAGCGTCGCCGTCCTGCCCTGCCCGTAAGGCCCCGGCCACCCGTCGGGGTCGCGAGAGGAGAACCCATGTCGCTCGACGTCTCACCGGCGCTGTTGGAACAGGCCGAGCGAGGCGAGGTCGACGAAGCCGACTTCGTCGACTGCGTCCGGACCTCCCTGCCCTACGCATGGGAGATGATCAGCTCCCTGGTGGCCCAGCTGAAGGTCGACGGCGGAGAGTTCGCCGACAACCAGACGCCTCCGCCGGACGAGCAGGCACGTGGTCAGCTGCTGCGCGCGCTCGCCAGTGATGCGATACGCGGTGCGCTCCAGCGGCACTTCGGGGTGCGCCTGGCATTCCAGAACTGCCACCGCGTCGCGGTGTTCCCGCTGGACGCGTCGGTCGACGAGCGGCTGGCCCGATTCACCTCGGTGAGGGGTCAGTTGCTCAACCAATCGCCCGAACTCCGGGACTGCTGAACGCTTCTGCTGCCGCTCCGGGCCGCGGGAGGTGCAACTGGCTCCGGGGCGGCAGCTCTCGCACCACCGTGGCACCACCAGGACGACCAGCGTGAACGCCTCACTCCAGCATGGGCAGCACTTCCGTGCCCAGGCGCTGCACATTCGCCTCCGTCGCCGCGAGATCGCCCGAGCCCTCCACCATGAGGGCGAAGCGGGTGATGCCCGTACGCTCCGCGGTGGCCGCGAGCCGGTCGGCGGCGAAACGCGGCGGACCCACCGGATGCAGACCGCAGAGGAACTCGGTGTACGCGACGGGGTCGCGCATCACCCGGTGCCTGCCGTCGACCGTCACATGCGCGTCGAGCCCTTGGCGCAGCCACCCCGGCATGGCCTTCACGAGCGTCTCCACGGCGTCCGCGGGACGGTCCGCGATCTGAGCCACCCCTGCGGACACATGTGCTACCCGCTCCACGACCTCGGCCGGCTGGCCGGCCTCCCGGGCGGCGGAACGCCAGAGCGCCACCATGTCGGCCTTCTCCTCGTCGCCGCAATGCATCCCGAGAAGCATGGGCAAACCCTTTCCAGCGGCGAGTTTCACGCTTTTCGGGGAGGTGCACGCGACGATCACCTCGGGGCCCGGCGGACCGTCCCCGAGGAGCTCGTCCGCCCGGGGCACGACGGCCACCTCGCGGAAGCCGTAACGCTCCCCGCGGCCCGCCACCCGGGGCTTGCCCAGCCAGTCGAGCAGCAGCTCCAGGGACTCGGGGAAGCCGTTCTCGTACGCGTCGAGCCCGCCTCCGAACACCTCCAGGTCGACCCAGGGGCCGCCACGCCCCACGCCGAGCGTGAAGCGCCCGCCGCTGGTCAGATGCAGGAGCGCCGCCTGCTCGCCGAGCGTGACGGGGTGCTGGGTCGGCAGGACGCTCACCGCCGTGCCGACGCGGATTCTGCGCGTGCGGCCGAGCAGCAGCCCGGCCAGGGTCACCGCGGACGGGCACACTCCGTACGGTACGAAATGATGTTCGGCCAGCCAGACGGAGTCGAGCCCGGACTCCTCCGCGACCTCCGCGGAGCGGACGGCCCGGTGCAGGGCCTCGCCCTGCCCTTGACCGGGAAACTGGGCTGCCAGTACGAACGTTCCTACGCGCATCGCCAATTGCCTCCTTGCGGCCGACGCGGCCATCCCCCACCGGCAACAACGTCTGACACGTGCCAAAGGCACGGTCCGTGAAGAAGTTGTTGCGATTTTCCGCTAACCCACCCGCCTCACCAGTGCTCTCGTGCCCCGTCCGACGCGGCTCAACGGCCGATGCCTCTACGCTGGACGGAACGAACTGCCCGTACACACCCTGTGAGGTGTTCCGTGTCCCCGCGCCGCAACCGCCCCCGAGGCGGCGACAGTCCTGCCGGCAACACGCCAGAGGGGGCGGTCCGGTACGGCGGGGGAGGGGCCACGGAGAGCTGGCAGGGCGAGGAGTGGTCGGTGCGCCCGGTGAGCGGCGCGAGCGCCATGGGCAAGCGCTACCGCTGTCCCGGGTGCGACCAGGAGATCCCCTCCGGGGTGCCGCACCTCGTGGCCTGGCCCGAGTTCGGCGGGGTCGAGGACCGCAGGCACTGGCACAAGGCGTGCTGGAACGCGAAGGACCGCCGCACCACACGGGTGCAGCGGTCCAGGAACGCTCCGCGCTACTGAGGGCCGGGGCTCAGACGTCCCGCCGGTCCAGCGAGACGAAGGCGCCGGCCAGGGCCACCGCGGTGACACCGAGGACGATCCACAGCGGTTCCCAGCCGGTCGGCCCCGACGTGGTCACCGAGGCGTCGTACATCGCGCCCAGCTGGTTCGGGATGGAGTACTCGAACAGAGCCTGCTGCACGTCGGCCAGCGTCGGCGAGAACATGAACATCGCGAGGACGAGGGGCAGCAGCACCACCGCGATCATGATCGTGATGGCGCCCGCCGAGTGCCGGATGACGGCGCCGAGCGCGAGCGAGAGCAGCCCCAGCGTCGCGACGTAGAGGCCGACCCCCACCGTCGCGCGGACCCAGTAACCGGCGCCGGGCGTGGCACCGTCCAGGATCGCCGTCTGAAGCACCCCGACGACCCCGGTGGTCACCGTGGTGATCGTGAACGCCAGCAGGAAGAAGACCACCGACTTCGCGATCAGCATCCGGGCCCGGCTCGGGCACGCCGTCAGCGTCGTACGGATCATCCCGGTGCCGTACTCGGAGGCGATGGTCAGCACGCCGAGGGTGATCACGCAGATGGAGCCGAGCAGCACGCCGAAGAAGCCGAGGCTCAGCACGGGGGTTTCGTCCAGATCGGCGTCCGAGACGCTCACCGCGAAGGCGGTGAGCAGGCCGATGCCGATCAGCAGCACGATCATCACGCCGAGCGTCCACATCGTGGAGCGCACGGAGCGGATCTTCGTCCACTCGGAGGCGATGGCGTCGCCCAGCCCGGGGGTGCGCACGGGGATCGGTGAGGCGTACGGGCCGGCCGGAGCGCCCCAGCCCTCCTGCGGCTGCCGGTAGGCGGGCTGAGGGGCCTGCTGCGGAGGCTGAGGAGCCTGCGCGGGCGGCGGAGTCGCCGGCATCGTCATCGGGAGTCCTCGCTGGTCTTGCGCTCGGCCGGTTCCGGGGCCGGCGCGGCGTACGGGTTCTGTCCTGGCGGCGGCGGGGCGTACCAGCCCTGCTGCGGGACCTCGGGCGGGGCGAAGCCGGGCTGTCCGTGGCCCTCGGCCCCCGGCTGCGCGTAGCCGGGCTGCCCGTAGCCGGGCGGCGGCAGCTGGAGGCCGGCCTTGGCGTCCGCCGTCGAGCGGTAGTCCACGGCGCCCTGCGTCATCCGCATGTACGCCTCTTCCAGGGAGGCCTGGTGCGGCGAGAGCTCCCACAGCCGTACGTCCGACTCGTGCGCCAGATCGCTGATGCGGGGCAGGGCGAGGCCGGTCACCCGAAGGGCGCCGTCCGGTTCGGGCATGACCCGGCCGCCCGCCTCCGTCAGCGAGGCCGTCAGCTTCTCCCGGAGCTCGGGCCGGTCCGCCGGGAGGCGTACGCGGGCGAAGTCGGCGGAGTTGGCGGAGATGAAGTCGGTGACGCTCATGTCGGAAAGCAGCTGCCCGCGGCCGATCACGATCAGATGGTCGGCCGTGAGCGCCATCTCGCTCATGAGGTGGCTGGAGACGAAGACCGTGCGCCCCTCGGAGGCCAGCTGCTTCATCAGGTTGCGGACCCAGAGGATGCCCTCCGGGTCGAGTCCGTTGACGGGCTCGTCGAAGAGCAGCACCTGCGGGTCGCCGAGCAGGGCCGCCGCGATCCCGAGCCGCTGGCCCATGCCGAGGGAGAAGCCCTTGGAACGCTTCTTCGCGACGTCCTGGAGCCCGACGACACCGAGGACCTCGTCCACCCGGGCCGCCGGGATGCCGGCCAGCTGCGCGAGCGAGAGCAGGTGGTTGCGTGCGCTGCGCCCGCCGTGCACGGCCTTGGCGTCGAGGAGGGCGCCCACCTGGCGCGGCGCGTTGGGAAGACTGCGGAAGGCGTGGCCGCCGATCGTCACGTGTCCGGACGTCGGCCGGTCCAGGCCGAGCATCATGCGCATGGTGGTGGACTTGCCCGACCCGTTGGGACCGAGGAACCCGGTGACCGCACCGGGCCGCACCTGGAAGGAAAGGTTGTGCACGGCCGTCTGCGCGCCGTAGCGCTTGGTCAGGCCGACTGCCTCGATCATTCTCCAGCCCCATCGACTTATCTGTCGTCGGGGCCCAGGCCGCCGGCCGCACGCCCCCGTAAGAGTTAGGAGGATAACCAGCCGCCGGTGGTTCCGGCCAAGCCGTCACGCGGAGCGCCGGCGGGTGCCGCGCGACGGCGGACCGCTCAGGCGTCGCGCTTCTTCAGCACGAGGTAGCCGCCGACGAGCGCCGCCACCACCCACAGAACCATGATCCCGAGCCCGGCCCACGGCCCGTACGGCGCCGGATCGCTGTTCATGGCGTCCGGCACCACCTGCATGATCTTGGAGCCGGCCTGGTCGGGGAAGTACCGGGCCACGTGCTTGGCGCCGGGGACCGCCGAGAGGATCTGCGAGACGAGGAAGAAGAACGGCATCAGGATGCCGAGCGACAGCATGGAACTGCGCAGCATCGTCGCCACGCCCATGGAGAAGATCGCGATCAGGCCCATGTAGAGGCCGCCGCCGAAGACCGCGCGCAGCACGTTGTCCGCGCCGATGTCCGTGCGGTGCTCGCCCAGCAGGGACTGGCTGAGGAAGAACGTCACGAAGCTGGTGGCGAGGCCGACCAGCAGGGCCAGGACGCCCGCCACGGCGATCTTGCTGAAGAGGAACGGCCCGCGCTGCGGCACGGCGGCGAGCGAGGTGCGGATCATCCCGGAGCTGTACTCCGTGCCCACCACCAGGACGCCGAAGACGACCATCGCCAGCTGCCCCAGGACCATCCCGGAGAAGCCCACGAACGTCGGGTCGAAGGTGGCCTGCTCGGCGGTGGAGAGGTCGTCGAACTGACTCTTCAGCAGGGCGCTGAGGGCCCCGCCCATCGCGACGGTGACGGCGAACGCGGAGATCAGGGTCCAGGTGGTCGAGGAGACCGTACGGATCTTGGTCCACTCGGACGTGAGGACAGCGGGTACCGAAGCCATCGCCGTCACACCCCCTTCGTGCCGTCGTCGGTCGCGCCGATGCCGGGACCGGTCTCGCCGGGAGCGCCGGCGCCGGGGCCTGCCTGCCCCGGGGCATCGGGAGTACCGGTGGCCCCCGGCGCTCCGGCGCCGCTCGCGGACCCGGTCCGGCGGTCCCACTGCTCGCCCCACCGCGGGCCCGCGGGCGGAGGCGGTCCTGCCTCGGCCTCCGAGTGCGCGTGGTACTCCACCGAGCCCGCGGTCATCTGCATGAAGGCCTCCTCCAGGGACGCGCGCTGGGAGCTGAGCTCGTGCAGCACGATCCCGTGCCGGGCGGCGAGCTCACCGAACCGCTCCGGCGCCTCCCCGTCGATCTCCAGGGTGCCGTTGCCCGACTCGACCGCGACGACGCCCTCCGCGTACAGCAGGTCGCGCAGCCGCTCCTGCTCCGGGGAACGCATCCGCACGAAGCTGCGTGAGTTCTCGTGGATGAAGTCGGCCATCGAGGTGTCGGCGAGCAGCCTGCCCTGTCCGATGACGATCAGGTGATCGGCGGTCAGGGCCATCTCGCTCATCAGGTGCGAGGAGACGAAGATCGTACGGCCCTCCGTGGCGAGGGTCTTCATCAGATTCCGGATCCAGTGGATCCCCTCCGGGTCCAGACCGTTGACGGGTTCGTCGAACATGAGGATCTCGGGGTCGCCGAGCAGAGCCGCCGCGATGCCCAGCCGCTGGCCCATGCCGAGGGAGAAGCCCTTGGACTTCTTCTTCGCGACCGCGCTCAGACCGACCGTGTCGAGCACGTGGGAGACCCGGCTCGCCGGGATGCGGTTGCTCTGGGCCAGGCACAGCAGGTTGTTGTAGGCGCTGCGCCCACCGTGCATCGACTTGGCGTCCAGCAGTGCGCCGATGTGCTTGAGCGGCTCGTCGAGCTCGCGGTAGTGCCGGCCGTCGATGCGCACCGTGCCGCTGGTCGGGTTGTCGAGGTCGAGCATCATCCGCATCGTCGTGGACTTGCCCGCCCCGTTCGGGCCGAGGAATCCCGTCACCATGCCCGGCTTGATCCGGCATGAGAGACGGTCGACGGCAAGCTTGTTGCCGAAGCGTTTGGTGAGACCGTCGAGCTCGATCATGCGTTCACGCTAGAACGGCCGCACGCCCGGCGCCACCACAAGGGGCGGAACCGGGCGTGCGAGGGGTACAGGTGATGTACGTGTCTCAGCGGGTCTGCTGAGCCGGGACACCGCGGCCCGCGGGCTCGTCCTCCACCGGGGAGCCGGCGGCGGCGACGGCCGCACCGGTCAGGGTGGCCAGCATCTCGCGGACGTTGGTCAGCTGGGCGTTGATCGAGTCGCGGCGGTTGGTGAGCGCCGCCAGCTCGCGCTCCGACTCGCTGCGGATCCGGTCGGCCTTGGCGTTCGCGTCGGCCACGATGTCCTCGGCCTGACGCTGTGCCGTCTCGACCGTCTGACGCGCCCGGCGCTCGGCGTCCGTACGGAGCTTCTCGGCCTCCAGGCGGAGCTGCTCCGCCCGGTGCTCGATCTCCGCGAGACGCTTCTCGGCCTTGGCCTGACGGGAGGCGAGGTCGCGCTCCGACTGCTCGCGGCGCTTGGCGAGGTTCGTCTCGAAGTCCGCGGCGGCCTGGGCGGCCTTGGCGCGGGTCTCCTCGAAGAGGGCGTCCGCCTCCTCGCGCTTCTGCTGGGCGTCCTTCTGGGCGTCGGTGCGCAGCGTGCTCGCCTCGCCCTTGGCCTTCTCGACGATACGGACGCCCTCGTCCTCGGCCTTCGCCTTGCGCTCCGCGGCGAAGGTCTCCGCGTCGTTGCGCACCTGCTGGGCGGCCGACTCGGCCAGCTCGCGGTGCTGCTCGGCCGCGCGGCGGGCCTCCTCACGCAGGTCCTTCGCCTCCTCCTCGGCGAGGCGGAGGATCTTCTCGACGCGCGCGCCGAGCCCGGCGTACGACGGCTCGGCGTCGTTGACCTGGGCCTGGGCGTTCTGCGTCTCGAGGTGGAGCTCCTCGATGCGCTTTTCCAGAGAGGTGATACGGGCGAGAGCACTGTCACGGTCGGCGACGAGTTTGGTAATGCGGTCGTCCACCTGACCGCGGTCGTATCCACGTCGCACGAGCTCGAAGCCGAAGGGGGAGGAAGGGTCGCTCATGGGGTTCCTGTCGAATGAGACCGGTGAGGTGTTAGAGGGAATCCTAGGGGCCTGGGCGGCGTGTCAACGTGAAGATGCCGCTTTGGTATGGAGAATGACACCCCTTTTGAGTGGCTGACCCTGGGAGCACTTGCGACCCCAGGGCTTGAATGTTCATGGCGAATTGCGTGCGTGGCTACCCGTCCGAAGCCTTGCCACCCGACCGGGTGCCCGCCGCGGCGCCCGCCTTGACGCCCCCCGCGCCACTGCCCGCCGCCTTGCCCGCCCCGCCCGGAGCCTCGAAAGACTCCAACGCCTCCAGCACGTCCTGGACACGGGAGATCTCCGTATTGATGTCCTCGCGCCTGCGCACCAGCAGATCCAGTTCCCGGCGTCCCTCGTCCACCATCTGCTTCGCCTCGGCCTCGGCGTCGGCGCGCAGCTTCTCGGCCGTGCGGGTCAGCTCGGCCTTCTTCGCCTCGGCCTCCTTGAGCAGTGACTCGGCGCGCTTCACGGCGGCGATGCGGACCTTGCTCGCCTCCGAATTGGCGTCCGCCAGCAGCTCCTTGGCCTTGGCCTCCGCCTCCGCCCGCTGTTCGGTCGCCGCCTTCATCAGCTTGTCGACCCGCTCGCCCGCCGTCTTCATCTGCTCCGATGTCTCGCGCCGGGCGCGCTCGTGCAGTTCCTCGACCTCGCTCTCGACGCGGGCCCTGAGCTCCTCCGCCCGTTCCCGGGTGGCGGTGGCGTCCCGGCGGGCGCCGACGAGCAGTTCGTCCGCGTCCGCACGGGCCCGCTCCACCAGGGAGTTGCCCTCGACGGTCGCCTCCGAGGTGATCCGGACCGCCTCGTTGCGCGCGGCACCGACCATCCTGTCGGCCTGCTCCTCGGCCTCGGTGGCGGCGCGCAGCGCCTCTTCCTGGGCCTTCTCGACGAGCTGGTCGGCCTGCTCGGCGGCGTCGGCACGGCGCTTGGCCGCCGACTCGCGTGCCTCGTCCAGCATCCGGTCCGCCTCCTGGCGGGCCTCCGCTCGCAGCTGCTCCGCCGCGGCCTCGGCGTCGGCGCGCAGCCGCTCGGCCTCCTCGCGGGTGCGGGCGGCGTGCTCCTGGGCGGACCCGACGGTCTGCGCCGCCTCCGCGCGCAGCCGCTCCGCCTCGTCGGTCGCCTCGCGGACGAACCGCTCCGACTGATCGGTGGCCTCCGCGCGGACCCGCTCGCTCTCGCCGGCCGCCTCCGCCATCAGCCGGTCGGCCTGGGCCGCCGCTTCGGAACGGATGCGGTTGGCGTCCTCGCGTGCCTCGGCGCGGGCGCGCGAGGCGTCCTGCTCCGCCGACGCGAGGGCGTCGGAGGCCTCCGTACGGACCCGCTGGCTGTACTCCGAGGTGTCCGAGCGCAGCTTCTCCGACTCGGCGATCGCCTCCGAGACGGTCCGCTCGGCCAGGGCCTTGGCCGCCTCGGCCTCCTCGTGGGCGACCGAACGGACACGGTTGGCGTCCTCGGTGGCCCGCTCGCGCTCCGCGTAGGCGTCGGACCTGACCCGGTCCGCCTCCTCCTGCGCCTCGGTCCTCGTCCGCTCCGCCGCGTGTTCGGCCGCGGAACGGAGCCCGGTGATCTCCTCCTCGGCCTGCTCCTGCAGACCGGCCACGGAGTCCCGCACCTGCTGAGCGGTCTGCTCGGCGGCCGAGACCAGCTCGGAGGCCCGGCTCTCCGCCTCCTCGACCAGGCGGTGCGCCTCGGCCTGTGCCTCCTCGACCCGCTTACGGGCGGAGGCGAGCAGCTCCTCGCTCTGCTCGCGGGCGCGCTCGCGCTCCTGCTCCGCCTCGGCGCGCGCGGAATCCAGCGCCTCCTCGGCCGCGCGGCGGCGCCGGTTGGCCTCCTCCTGGGCGGCTGCCAGCGCCTCCGCCGCCTCCGCGCCGACCCGCTCGGCCGCGGCGGCGGCCTCGGAGCGCACCCGGTCGGCGGTCTCCTGCGCCTCGTTCTTGAGCCGCTCCGCCTCGGTGGCTGCCTCGGTGCGCAGCCGTACGGCCACGGCCTCGCCCTCGGCGCGGGACTGCGCGGCGTCCGCCGCGGCCTCGGTCCGCAGCCGGTCCGCCTCCGTCGTCGCCTGCTCCTGGAGCGCGCGCAGCCGCTCCGCGGCCTCCGCGCGGAGCCGCTCGGACTCCTCGCCGGTCTCGCGGCGGATGCGCTCCGCCTCCGCGCGCGCCTCGCCGAGCGCCTCCTCCGCGGCGGCGACCCGGGACTCGGCCTCGGCGTGCAGCCGCGCGAGCTCCTCGGCCGCCTCGGCCCTGCGGGCCTCCATCCCGCGCTCGGTCTCCTCGCGCAGGGCCTCGGCCGCCGTCTCCGCCGCGGCGGTCAGGGCGGTCGCCTGTTCCTCCGCCTCGGCGCGCACCTTCTCCGCCTCGGCGCGGCTGCGTTCCAGGGCCTCCTCGGCCTGCTTGCGCAGGGTGGCGGCACGCTCGGCCGCCTCGGCCCGCACCCGCTCGCTCTCGGCGCTGGCGGACCCCCGCAGCTCCTCCGCGTCGGCCTTCGCCTTGGTGAGCAGCTCCTCGGCGGTACGGGCGCCCTCCTCCAGCTGCTGGACCGCCTCGCGGCGTGCCTCGCCCCGGATCCGCTCGCCCTCGGCCACGGCCTCGGAGCGCAGCTGCTCGGCCTCGCCCCGGAGACGGCGGGCCTCCTCCTGGAGCTCGACCGTCTTGGCCCGGTACTCCTTGGTGTCGTCCTTGGCCGCGCCCTTGAGCTGATCGGCCTGCTCGGCCGCCTCGCCGCGCAGCCGGTCCGCCTCGGCCTCGGCCTCACGGCGGATCCGGTCCGCCTCCTCGCCGGCGGCCCGGGTGGTGGACCTGGCGTCCTCGGAGGCCTTGGTCAGGACCTCCTCGGCGCTGCGCGCCGCCTTCGCGAGCTGGGCCGCGGCGTCCTCGGCGGCCAGTGTGCGGGCCTTCTCGGCGGCCTCGGAGACCACCCGCTCGGCCTCGGCCCGGGCGTCGGCGAGCGCCTGCTCGGCCTCCTCCTTGAGGGTCTCGGCCTGCTTCGTGGCCTCGCCGACCAGCCGGGCGATCTCCGACTTGGCCGTACGGGTGCGCTGCTCGTTCTGCGACTCGGCGCCGGCCAGCCGCTTGACCGCGGCCTCCTTCGCCTCGGCGAGGACCTTCTCGGCCTCCAGCCGCGCCTCGCGCAGCCGGGTCTCGGCCTCCTGCATGTGCTGTTCGGCGGCGCGGTTGAGCTCCGCGGTCTGCTGCCTGGTCTGGTCCGTCTCGGCGGTGGTTGCCGAGCGCAGCTGCTCGGCGTGGCTGGTCGCCTCCTGCGCCTGCGAGGAGGCCGCCTCCAGCAGCCGCTCGGCGTCCCTGCGGGCCCGTAGCAGCGTCCCCTCGGCCTCCGCACGGGCCGCCTCTGCCTCGGAGTTGAGGCGCCTGCGGGTCTCGTCGGCCAGCCGGGCGGCCTCGGCGCGGGCGGCGGCGAGCGACTGCTCGGCCTCGGCGCGCGACTCGTCCAGCAGGCGGCGGGCCTGGGCCTCGGTCCTGGCGCGCAACTGCTCGGCCCAGGCGACGTTCTCGTTGACGTGGGACTCGACGGTCTGCCGGCGCTCCGCCAGCTCCTGGTCCAGCCGCTGGCGCCGCTGCACCGCCTCGGCGTGCAACTCCGCCTGGAGGCGGGCCTGGTGCTCCGCGTGCTCCTGGAGGATCCGCTGCGTCTGAGCCCTTGCTTCACGCAGCTCGCGCTCGGCGTCCGTACGCAGCTGATCGGCCTGGATCTGGGCGTTACGGAGCATCTGTTCGGCCTGGTAGCCGATGTCCGCGCTGTCGTGTGCGGGACGGGTCGCCAGATTGCGCCGCGCCTCGTGCAGCTTGGCGCGCAAGACCTCGACCTGGTAGCCGAGGTCCTCGGCGTGCTGGACGGCCTTCTCCCGGTCGGTCTTCAGCCGGTCCATCTCGGCTTCGAACCGCGAGAGATGGTCGTCTTCAGCTCGGTGGCTCTGCTGGCTCTCGTAGCCCCGCACTGCGCGGTCCCATCCTTCCCCGAGCTCTGCACTTCGTTCGAGCAGGGGAGACCCCAACCCTGGTCGCATTCTCCATGCGAGTACCGCTCACCGGCGAACGGTCCCCCGGGGAATGGTGACAGATCAACGGCGAGGACGCGGCACGGCCCCGACCCGGCCCCGGCCCGGAACCGCCCACTCTACCGGGCCGGGTATGGGTCGGGTCAGTGCTCCTTCGCCGAGGTGACAAGTTCGGTCAGCACACCATGGCAGTCCTTGGGGTGCAGGAAGGTGATCCTGGAGCCCATCGACCCCGTCCTGGGCTCGTCGTACAGCACCCGGACGCCCTTCCCGCGGATGTCCGCGGCATCCGCGTCGACGTCCGCGGTCCCGAAGGCGATGTGGTGCACGCCCTCCCCGTTCTTCGCCAGCCACTTGCCCACGGCCGAGTCCTCACGGGTCGGTTCGAGCAGCTGGAGGTAGGAAGCACCGCCGTCCGAGGTGTCGTTGATCTTCAGCATGGCCTCCCGGACGCCCTGCTCCTCGTTGACCTCGGAGTGGAACACCTCGAAGCCGTAGGTGTCGCGGTAGAACTTCACTGTCTCGTCGAGGTCGAAACAGGCGATCCCGATGTGGTCGATTCGCGTCAGCATGGAACCAGTGCAGCGCTCCGGCGATGGTTACGCAACGTGCGCGCGATCACACCGACAGCCGGATGACGGGCGCCGTACCGCTCAGTACATTCAGGTAAACCCTCGTTCACAACCGATCCCAAGGGGCTGCGCCTCATGTCAGGAACGACCGGAACCACCTCAGTGATCGTCGCGGGCGCGCGGACGCCCATGGGCCGTCTCCTCGGCTCGCTGAAGAGCTTCTCCGGAGCCGACCTCGGAGGCGTGGCCATCAAGGCCGCGCTGGACCGGGCCGGGATCGGGGGAGACCAGGTCGAGTACGTGATCATGGGCCAGGTGCTCCAGGCCGGGGCAGGGCAGATCCCGGCACGCCAGGCCGCGGTCAAGGCCGGAATCCCGCTCAACGTCCCGGCGCTCACCGTCAACAAGGTGTGCCTCTCCGGGCTCGACGCGATCGCCCTCGCGGACCAGCTGATCCGCGCCGGTGAGTTCGACGTCGTGGTGGCCGGCGGCCAGGAGTCCATGACCAACGCCCCGCACCTCCTGCCGAAGTCCCGTGAGGGCTACAAGTACGGTGCGATCGAGATGCTCGACTCCATGGCGTACGACGGTCTGACGGACGCCTACGAGAACATCCCGATGGGTGAGTCCACCGAGAAGCACAACAGCCGCCTCGGCCTGGCCCGTGCCGACCAGGACGAGATCGGCGCCCTGTCCCACCAGCGGGCCGCCGCGGCGCAGAAGAACGGCATCTTCGAGGCCGAGATCACCCCGGTCGAGATCCCGCAGCGCAAGGGCGACCCGGTCCTCTTCTCCAAGGACGAGGGCATCCGGCCCGAGACCACCGCCGAGTCGCTCGCGAAGCTGCGCCCCGCCTTCACCAAGGACGGCACGATCACCGCGGGCACCTCCTCGCAGATCTCCGACGGTGCCGCGGCCGTCGTCGTCATGAGCAAGGCCAAGGCCGAGGAGCTGGGCCTGGACTGGATCGCCGAGATCGGCGCCCACGGCAACGTGGCGGGCCCGGACAACTCGCTGCAGTCGCAGCCGTCCAACGCCATCCGGCACGCCCTGAAGAAGGAGGGCATCGGCGTCGAGGACCTCGACCTCATCGAGATCAACGAGGCGTTCGCGGCCGTCGCGGTCCAGTCGATGAAGGACCTCGGCGTCACCTCCGACAAGGTCAACGTCAACGGCGGCGCGATCGCTCTCGGTCACCCCATCGGCATGTCCGGCGCCCGTGTGGTGCTGCACCTGGCGCTGGAGCTGAAGCGGCGTGGCGGCGGTACCGGAGCGGCGGCGCTGTGCGGCGGCGGCGGTCAGGGCGACGCGTTGATCATCCGCGTACCGGGCAAGTAGCCGGTACGAACGAGCGAGGAGGCCGAGCGTGAAGGTGGACGTCCCCACCCTGGTCGAGCAGGCACGTGAGGGAAGGCCGCGTGCGGTGGCCCGGCTCATCTCCCTGGTGGAGGGTGCCTCGCCGCAGTTGCGCGAGGTCATGGCCGCGCTGGCGCCGCTGGCGGGCCGTGCCTACGTCGTCGGCCTGACCGGATCGCCGGGGGTCGGCAAGTCCACCTCCACCTCGGCGCTGGTCTCCGCCTACCGGAGGGCGGGCAAGCGGGTCGGGGTGCTGGCCGTCGACCCCTCGTCGCCGTTCTCCGGGGGCGCGCTCCTCGGGGACCGGGTCCGGATGTCGGAGCACGCCTCCGACCCGGGGGTCTACATCCGTTCGATGGCCACGCGGGGCCATCTGGGCGGACTCGCCTGGTCGGCACCGCAGGCGATCCGGGTCCTGGACGCCGCGGGCTGCGACGTGATCCTCGTGGAGACGGTGGGGGTGGGACAGTCGGAGGTGGAGATCGCCTCCCAGGCCGACACCTCCGTCGTCCTCCTCGCCCCGGGCATGGGCGACGGCATCCAGGCGGCGAAGGCCGGAATCCTGGAGATCGGCGACGTCTACGTCGTCAACAAGGCCGACCGTGACGGCGCGGACGCCACCGCCCGCGAACTCAACCACATGCTCGGTCTCGGCGAGTCCCGGGGGCCCGGCGACTGGCGTCCGCCGATCGTGAAGACGGTCGCCGCCCGGGGCGAGGGCATCGACGAGGTGGTGGAGGCCCTGGAGAAGCACCGGGCGTGGATGGAGGAGCACGGCGTCCTGGCCGAGCGGCGCACGGCGCGTGCGGCCCGTGAGGTCGAGACGATCGCCGTCACCGCGCTCCGTGAGCGGATCGCCGATCTGCACGGCGACCGCAGGCTGGACGCCCTCGCCGGACGGATCGTGGCCGGAGGCCTCGACCCGTACGCGGCGGCGGACGAACTGGTCGCGGGACTCACCGACGGCAGCTGAGGTCCCCGGGCGGCGTGCGGGCCGCCCGGGAACCCCCCCGGCCGCGGGGGACCGGCGCCGGGGAGACCGCGCTCCCCGTACGGCGGGCCGTGAAAGGATTCCGCGCACGGGGCGCGTACGGTGCGCGTCTTCGTCATGCACTCGGGGGGACGCATGCTGGAGCCGTTGCGCGAGGATTCACCGAGGCGGATCGGGCCGTACACGGTCCTGGCCAGGCTCGGCGCGGGCGGCATGGGGGAGGTCTTCCTCGGACTGCGCGACGG
Organism: Streptomyces argenteolus; assembly: GCF_042902585.1. GTDB lineage: Bacteria > Actinomycetota > Actinomycetes > Streptomycetales > Streptomycetaceae > Streptomyces > Streptomyces argenteolus. The sequence goes on along the minus strand of NZ_JBIBEG010000001.1, from coordinate 405,121 downwards.
CGCCGGTGACGGCCCGGAGGGCGACTCGGCCGAGGGCTCCGCGCCCGTCGCCGTCAAGACCGTCCGCCGCGACGTCGCCCAGGACCCCGGCTTCCGCCGGCGCTTCCGCCGAGAGATCGAGGTCGCCCGCTCGGTCACCGGCCCCGCCCTGGCCCCCGTCCTGGACGGGGACGCCGGCACGGAGGTGCCCTGGCTGGCCACCGGCTACGTCGCGGGCCCCACGCTCTCGGCCGCCGTACGCCGTTCGGGCGCCTTGGACGAGGAAGAGGTCCGGATGCTCGGGGCGGAGCTCGCCCGGGCCCTGGAGACCGTCCACGCGGCCGGTGTCGTCCACCGGGACGTCAAGCCCGGCAACGTCCTGCTCGCCGCGGGCGGGCCCCGTCTGATCGACTTCGGGATCGCCCGTGGCGCGGGCGACACCCCGCTCACGACCACCAGCCGCATGATCGGCAGCCCCGCCTTCATGTCACCCGAGCACGTGGCGGGCAGCGGACGGGTGGTGCCCGCCTCCGACGTCTTCTGCCTCGCGTCCGTCCTGTGCTTCGCGGCCACCGGCCACGACCCGTTCGGCGACGGCCCGGTGGCCGCGGTGCTCTACCGGGTCAAGTACATGGAGGCCGACCTCGACGGGGTCCCCGGCGCCCTGCGCGCGGTGCTCCAGGACTGCCTGGTGGCCGATCCGGCCGCCCGGCCCACCCCCGCGGAGCTCGCCGCCCGCCTCGCGCCGGAAGGTTCCGTGCGCTGGCCGGGGCCGGTCGCGGCCCACATCGCGGAGTACGAGCGGGAGCTGGCCTCCGTACGGGCCCTCGGCGGGCCGCTGCTCCCGGGGTACACCCCGACGGAGGCGGCGACCGGCAGCCGGACCCCGGTGGACCAACTGCCCACCCAGGGGCCCGGACTGCCGCCCGGTACCGCCCCGGCCCGTCCCGCCCGCCGTCGCCGGCTCCTCGGCGGGATCCTCGCGGCGGTCGTCCTGGCCGGAGCGGCCACCGGAGGCCTGCTCGCCCTGCGGGACGGCGGCGACGGCGGGGGCGGGGACGCCGGGGGAGGCACCAGCCCCACGCCCTCGGGTCCCCCCGGCTGGAAGGCGTGGCACGCGACCTTCTCCGGTACCCCGCTCGGCTGCGCCGCGGGCCAGGACGCGGTGGTCTGCCGTATGGCGGACGGATCGTACGAGGCGCTCTCCACCGCCAACGGAAAGAGCCTCTGGACGTACGCGGCCGTCGAGGAACAGGGGGCGGGGGGCGCCCGGATCAGTCCCACCGGGCAGTTCTTCATGCCCGGAGGCTCCACCCGCCCCGTGGTGGACGCGGGCTCGGCGTACTTCGCCACCGGTAACCGCCTTCTCGCCGTCGACGCGAAGACCGGTACGACCCGCTGGGAGGCCCGGACCGGCGGAGCCCACATGGCGTGGAGTTCACCGCGGGTGGCGGACGGGATGGTCTTCGCGGACATCGGGGACCTGCCCGACGGATCCGAGATCGCCGCCTTCGACGTGCGGGACGGGACGGAGAAGTGGCGGAAGCCGCTCGTCGGGCAGGACCTGGCCCAGGCCGAGCGCGGCGACTTCTGGCCGCTGGGCGCCCAGGACGGGGTGCTGTACGTCAGCAACGAGAAGGGCCTGCAGGCGTTCGGCACGAAGGACGGTGCGCGACGGGACACCGGCTGCCCCGGGAAGACGCCGCCCGCCTTCGCCGTCCACTGCCCGCAGACCCAGGACGGAACCGGCCGTGAGGACGCGCCCGCCGGGGTGGGCGCGGACGCCGCCGTGGTGGCGGAGACCGACCGGGTGACGGTCTACCGGACGGGCGCGTCGGCCCCGGCGGGCGAGGACGCGGCGGCGGACACCGGGGAACCGGAGATCGTCCTGGTCGGGCGGGCCGACGGCAAGGTCATCGGCCGCTACGGCCTGGGTGAGGACGCGGAGGCGCGCGAGGAGAACCCGGTCTCCGCCCCGGCGTCGGCCGACGGCACGCTCCTCTGGGCGGACACCGACGCGCTGTACAGCGTCGCGCTGGGCGACGGGGGTGCCCCGGGGCCGCTGAGGCGGACCCCGATCGAGGACGTACCGGTCCCGGAGATCGAGGACCCGTACGACCCGGACTTCGGCACCGAGCTGGGCAAGGAGAACACGCCCCCCGAGATCTTCCCGGCGGGCCGGGTCGTCCACATCGTCTACCGCCACGGCATCGCCGTCTCCGTCGCCGTGCCCGGCCCGGACGCCTCATGATCGGGCCCCTGCCTCCGGGCAGCCGCACCCACGTCGGCCCCTACCGGCTCCTGGGGCTGCTCGGCGCGGGCGGCATGGGTGAGGTGTACCTCGCGCGTGAGGACGGTGCCGCGCCGGTCCCCGGCGCGCCCCTCGCCGGGCTGGTCGCACTGAAGACCGTGCTCCCCGGGCTCGACCTCGACGACGGGTTCCGGATCCGCTTCCGCCGCGAGATCGCGGCGGCCGGTGCCGTGCGCAGTCCCCACTCGGCGGCCCTCGTCGCGGGGGACGCCACCGGCGTCACGCCCTGGCTCGCCACGGAGTACGTGCCGGGGCCGTCGCTCGCCGAGGCGGTCACCCGCACCGGCCCGCTGCCCGAGGCCGTGGTCCGGGCCGCCGGTGCGCGCCTCGCCCTGGCACTCGCCGACATGCACGCCGTGCGGGTGCTGCACCGCGACCTCAAGCCGGGCAACGTCCTGCTGGGGGCCGCCGGCCCCAAGGTGATCGACTTCGGGATCGCCCAGGCCTTCGAGGCCACCCAGCTGACCCGGACCGGGGTGGTGGTCGGCAGCCCCGGCTACATCTCGCCGGAACACGTCAACGGCTCCCGTGCGCTGGTACCGGCCTCTGACGTGTTCTGCCTCGGCGCGGTGCTGGCCTTCGCCGCGTGCGGACGCGGCCCGTTCGACGATCCGGACATGGCGGCGGTCATCTTCCGGATCGCCCACGGTGAGCCCGAACTGGACCGCGTACCGGCCGGGTTGCGGGCGGTGGTCGAACGCTGCCTCGCGCCCCGTCCCGAGGACCGGCCCACCCCGCACGAACTCGCAGGGCTGCTCCTGCCGGGAGGTGTGCCCGGCCCCTTCCCGTGGCACGACGCGCTCCGGGAGCAGTTCGCCGCCCACACCGAACAGGCCCTGCGCTGCGCGGCGTCGGTGCGGGCGGCCCCGCCGAGGCCGTCCGCACCGCCGCAGGAACCTCCCGCGCCCCCGGCGCCCGCCCGGCGGCGGGGGACGCTGGTGGCGTCGGCCGCGATCGCGGTGGTCTGCGCTGTCCTGGGGGCCGTGTACCTGCCCGGTCTGCTCGACGGCGACGGCGGTCCGGCCGCCGGCCGGCCCGGTGCGTCGGCCTCGGCGTCCGCGCCGGCCTCCTCCGGGCCCACGGTCGTGCCCGGGGCGGACGCCGGCCGTACCGACGACTTCGGGTCCCGCGACGGGAAGCTCGCCGCGCGTCCGGCGGGCTGGAAGCCGTGGAAGTCCGAGGAGGGCACGGGCGAGTACGGCTGCGTGCTGTCGGCCGGCACCCTCGTCTGCTCCGGTGAGCACGGCGTCACCGCTCTGGACGCCGCGACCGGCGCCGAACGCTGGAACCTCCCCGAGGGGCGGGAGGCCGAGGCCGGCACGGACGGCCGGTCCATCGCCGCGGTGGAGGACGGCACGGTCTACGCCTTCGTACGGGACGAGCTGGTCGGGCTGCGGCTCAGCGACGGCAAGCGGGTGTGGCGCCGGCCCCTGCCGGACGGCCGCCTGGGCACGGGCGCCGTGTACGCGAACGGGGTCCTCTACTACGTCGCCCGGGTGAAGGGAGGCTCGGCCGGCACCCTGGTGGCCCAGCAGCTCACCGGCGGGAAGAAGCCCCGGAAGTGGGCCGTGGACTACGACGACTTCGAGTTCACGCTGCTCGCCGGTGACGGCCGGGTGGTGGCCGTGGGCAGGGACGTCCGGGTCTTCGACGCCGGGACGGGGGAGCGCCTGCCGGGTGGAGGAGAGAAGAAGGCGGGATGCGGTCATCCTGTCCTCAAGGGCGGTGAGCTGATCTGTGTCGCCGGGGACAGCCTCACGGTCACGGACCTGTCCGGCCCCGCCCGCCCTCGCGTCCTGGCCGGGGGCATGGAGGGTGCGATGAAGCCGGCCGTGACGAAGGACGGCACGGTGGTGGTCTCGACGCCCGGCCGGGTGCGGGCCTTCCGGCTGAGCGACGGTGAGGAACGGTGGCACCACGTCGACACGCTGCTCGACGACGCGGCCGGGAACGTCTCGATCGTGGGCTCCAGCGCGTTCGTCCACGCGGACGTGACGGTGGACTCCTACGCACTGGACGCCGAGGGCGAGAACCCTCCCGGCCCGGGCAAGACCTTCTCGCTGCCCGTCCGCGGGACCACACCCGCCCTGATCGCCGTGGACGAGGCGCTGTTCCTCTCCTCGCCGGACGACGGCACGGTCCTCTCCGGGTTCGCGCCCTGAGGCCGCGCCCGGCGGGACCGTGTCCGCCGCCGGGGGAGGTCAGTCGTCGTCGCCGTCGTCGCTGTCGTCGTCCCGGTCCACGGTGACCTTGCCGCTCCCGGCGTCCACGTGCAGTTCGTGCGCCTTGCCGCCCTTGCCCGTGACCTCGACGTCCCAGCGCGGCGCCCCGCGCCCGGCGTCGTCATCGTCGTCGTCCAGGTCCACCGACGTCACCGTGCCCGGCTGCTGGGCGAGTGCGGCCTTCACGGCCGCGTCCAGCGAGACGCCCGCCGAACGGGGCGCGTGCCGGTCACGGTCCTCGCCGTCGTCCTCGCGGTCGGACAGCACCTTGCCGCTCGCGGCGTCCACCGTCACGTCGTGCCAGACCTTGTCGGCGCCGTACACGTCGAGTTCCCAGACCGTACGGGCGCTGTCGTCGTCATCGTCCCGCTCGGCCTCGGTGACCGTGCCGGGGACGGCCTTCAGCGCGGCGGCGACGGCCTTGTCGATCCCGGCGCGCCCGGCCGTCGCGGTGTTCCCCGCCGGCGCGGAGTCGGCGGCCGCCCGTTCCGGGGCCGCCGTCCTGCCCTCCTTCACGCCGTCGTCGGAGTCCGCGAACGCCGCGGTCGTGACGAGCCCGCCGCCGACGAGTACGGCGGCGGTGAGGGTGGCGATGGCGATGTTGCGCTTCATGGGTGTGTTCCTCCCCGATGGGATGTGCGGTGCGACGGGATCCACACTGGCCCGGCGATGCTGAACGCAGGCTGAAGCCGCCTGAAGGCTTCTTCAGGTCCGGTGCGGGAAGCTGTTCCCATGCGCCTGTTGATCGTGGAGGACGAGAAGCGTCTGGCGACGTCCCTGGCACGGGGACTCACCGCCGAGGGCTTCGCCGTGGACGTCGTGCACGACGGTCTGGAGGGGCTCCACCTGGCCGGCCAGGGCGTCCACGACCTGGTGGTCCTCGACATCATGCTCCCCGGGATGAACGGCTACCGGATCTGCGCCGCCCTGCGCGCGGCCGGGCACGAGACGCCGATCCTGATGCTGACCGCGAAGGACGGGGAGTACGACGAGGCGGAGGGGCTCGACACCGGCGCCGACGACTATCTGACCAAGCCGTTCTCGTACGTCGTGCTCGTCGCCCGGATCAGGGCGCTGCTGCGCCGGCGCGGCGGCTCCGCCTCGCCCGTGCTGAGCGCCGGCACGCTGCGGATGGACACCTCCGCCCGGCGGGTCCACCGGGGCGACGAAGAAGTCGCGCTCACGGCCAAGGAGTTCGCCGTCCTGGAACAGCTCGTGCTGCGGGCCGGCGAGGTGGTCAGCAAGGCGGACATCCTGGAGCACGTCTGGGACTTCGCGTACGACGGGGACCCGAACATCGTCGAGGTCTACATCAGCACCCTGCGGCGCAAGCTCGGCGCCGCCTCGATCCGTACGGTGCGGGGCGCGGGTTACCGGCTGGAGACGCCGTGAGGTCCGTACGCGCCAGGGCCGCGCTGGGAGCCACACTGGTCGTCGCCGTCGCCCTGGTCCTCGCGGGCCTCGCCGTCCTGACGGTGCTGCGGGGCAATCTGACCGACCGGGCCGGCCTGGAGGCGGAGGTGGCCGCGCGTGAGGTGGCCGGCCAGATCGCCCTGGGAGTGCCCTACACGGATCTTGAGCTGGGCGACGAGGAGACCCGTCCCGTCCAGGTGACCGACGAGGCGGGGCGTGTGGTGGCCGTCTCCCAGGACCTGGAGGCCATCTCGGGAACGGGCACCGGGGCGGTCGCACCGGCACCGTCGGCCCCGGCGCGCAACGACGACGACGACGATGACGACGACCCGGCGCGCAGCCAGGTCTCCTCCGGGGCACCCGACTTCGCCAACGGCTCGGCCACCGTCGACGGCGAGAGCGCGGACTACCGCTTCGCCGCCGTGGAGGTCACCACCGAGCGCGACGTCACCCTGACCGTCCACGCCGGCGCCCCGCTCGCGGCCGAGCAGGAGGCCGTGGGCACCGTACGCACCGCCATGCTGACCGGGCTGCCGCTGATGCTGCTGGTCGTCGCCGGGGTGACCTGGCTGGTGACCCGGCGCGCGCTGCGCCCGGTGGAGGGCATCCGGCGGGAGCTGGCCGCGATCACCGCGTCCGAGGACCTCGCCCGCCGGGTCCCCGAGCCGGACTCGCGCGACGAGATCGCCCGGCTGGCCCGTACGACCAACGAGACCCTGGCGGTGCTGGAGGCGTCGGTGGACCGGCAGCGGCGTTTCGTCGCCGACGCCTCGCACGAACTGCGCAGCCCCATCGCCTCGTTGCGTACCCAGCTGGAGGTCGGGCAGGCCCATCCGGAGCTGCTGGACGTGCCGGGCGCGGTGGCCGACACCGTGCGGCTCCAGGGGCTGGCCGCCGATCTGCTGCTGCTCGCCCGGCTGGACGCGGGGGAGCGGCCGGGGCGGGCGGTGGTCGACCTCGGGGCGCTGGTGCGCGAGGAGGCCTCCCAGCGGCCGGCGGACCGGATGCCGACCGAGGTGACCGTCGCGGACGGGGGATCGTGCGAAGTCGCCGGTTCACGCTCGCAGTTGGCCCGGGTCGTCGGCAATCTCCTGGACAACGCCCAGCGGCACGCGGAGGGTTCGGTCGCCGTCACGGTGCGCCGGGAGGGGGGTGAGGTGCTCGTGGAGGTCGTCGACGACGGCGCCGGTGTGCCCCCGGCCGAGCGGGAGCGCATCTTCGAGCGCTTCGTACGGCTGGACGACGCGCGCAGCCGTGACGACGGGGGAGCGGGGCTCGGCCTGGCCATCGCCCGGGACGTGGCCGCCCGGCACGGCGGCACGCTCACGGTGGGCGCGGCACCGGGCGGCGGAGCGCGGTTCACCCTGCGGCTCCCGGCGGCGCCCGGCCCCGGTGGGAGCGGGCGCCGGCCCGGCTGAGACCGCGTCCCGCTACGGCTTGCCGCGCCGCCCGTGCAGGTGGTCCGCGATCGGGGTCAGCGCCGAGTGCAGCGCGGTGAGCTGCTCGGGGGAGAGCAGGTCCATGAAGTGCCTGCGCACCGACTCGACGTGGTGCGGCGCCACCTTGCGCATCGTCTCCGCGCCGAGGTCCGTGAGGACGGCGAACAGCCCGCGCCGGTCGGACTCGCAGTGCTCACGCCGCACCAGCTGGGCGTTCTCCATGCGGGTGATCTGGTGCGAGAGCCTGCTCTTGGACTGGAGGGTGGCGGCGGCGAGATCGCTCATCCGCATCCGCTGGTCCTCGGACTCGGAGAGATTGACCAGGATCTCGTAGTCGTTCATGGTCAGGCCGAACGGCTGGAGGTCCTTCTCCAGCTGATGCGTCAGCAGCCTGCTGACGTCCAGGTGCGTGCGCCAGGCGCACTGCTCCGCATCGGTAAGCCAGCGGGTGGCCGTCTCGGTCTCCATGTATGGATTCTACCTAAGAAGTTGAAAGACGGACGAAGTCGGGGAGTGTGACCCCGCGCACGTGAGGCCGGGCGTCACACTCCGCAGACTACCGTTCACAATCCGAAGCGGCGCTGGAGGTCCCCCAGCTGACCGGGCGTGCGGGGTGTGGAGCCGTGTTGACCCCCCGCCCCGGGGCCGCCGCCGGGCACGCCCGGCTGGTGCGGCACCGCGCCCGTCGCCTGCTCGGGCATCAGTACCTCGGTCGACTGGAGCAGTACGGTACCGGCCCCGACGAACTCGAACTGGTGCTCCTCGCCCGAGGTGCCGCCGATCCCGGTCAGGGAGCGCAGCCCGCCCATGACGCCCGTCATGTAGCCGTGGTCGTAGTGGTGGCACGGGGAGGGGCAGTCGGCCCAGCCCACCAGCGCCTGAGGGTCCACGCGCAGTGGCGGCTCCATGAAGACGACGGGGCCGTTGGAGGCGGCGACGAACTTCCCCGTGCCGATCAGGGTCAGGAATCCCGGCACGATGGACTGCTTCAGCGCCAGCGTCGGCTGGTACGCCAGCAGGTTGCCGGACCGGATCGTGAGGTTGCCGTCCTCCAGGTCGAAGGAGTTCACGTCGAAGGCCCGGTCCGCGAGCAGCATCTTCCCGCTGCCCTCGGCCACCACCCAGTCGCTCGCGTGCAGCGGCGAGTGGAAGCTCGTGCGGATCAGCCGCTCGAACCGGCCGTGCCCGATGCCGTTGAAGTCGATCTGCCCGTAATAGGCGATCATCTTGCCCTTCTGCAGGAACCACTGGCTCCCCTTGAGCTCCACGCAGAAGGTGTACGCGTTGACGTTGTCGTCCGAGGGCAGCGTCATTGGATCGAAAACCACCGGCGTGCTCACAGCTTCTCCTCCGACGCCTGGACGTACACCGCACCGTTGCCGTCGAGCTCCAGCTGGAACGCCTCGCCCGAGCCGCGTCCCACCATGTCGCGCCAGCCGAGCGCGGTGGACAGCTTGTTGGTCACGTCCCCGTGGTGGGCGACGTACGCCTGCGGGTCCACGTGGACCGGCCTGCCCGGGGTGATCGGCAGCTCGATCACCCCGCCGTGGGCCATCACCGCGACCGCGCCGTGGCCCTTGAGCGTCGTGGTGAACAGGCCCTGGCCGGTCACCTGGCCGCGGACCATGCCCATCACCCCGCCCTGCGAGCCCATGAACATAGTGCCCTGCTGGAGGGACCCGTCGAAGGCGAGCAGCCGGTCGGCCTCCACGTAGAGGGTGTCGCCGGCCAGGGTGATCACCTGGATGTGGTGCCCGCCGTGCCCGAACATCACGGTGCCGCTGCCCTCGACCGTCATCAGCGGGGCCGCCTCGCCGGCCACCCGCCTGCCGATCATCGACGCCAGGCCGCCCTGGCCGCCCTGGATGTCGGGGGTGAAGGAGACGTCGCCGCGGTAGGCGAGCATCGCGCCGCGCTGGCTGTACATCTTCTGGCCCGGCACCACCTGGGCCTCGACCATCTTCGAGTTGATCTCACGGAACGGCATCAGACATCGCCCCCGACGGTGTTGCGCTCGCTGGGCTGCACATAGACGAGCCCCTCGCCCTCGAAGCGGATCTGGAAGGACTCGCCCGAGCCCTCGCCCATGAGCGTCCGGAAGTTCACCCCGGACTGGAAGTGCTGCTGGAGCCTGCCCTGGTGGGCTATGTAGGCGCCCGGGTCGACGTTCAGCGGGTACTGGGGCGTCACCCGCAGCACCACCGCCGAGCCGTCCGACATGATCGCCGCCTGCCCGGTGCCCTCGACGGTCGTGGTGAACAGGCCGTTGCCGCTCGCCCCGCCCCGCAGGCCCGTGAAGCTGGTGCCGGTGCGCAGCCCGGCGTCGGCGGCCAGCAGATTGCTCGCCTCGACGTACAGCGTCTCGCCGTGCAGCGAGACGAGGTTGATCTCGCTCGCCCGGTCGGCGAAATAGCAGGTGCCCTGCCCCTTCACCTCCATCATCTCCATCTGCTCGCCGGTCAGCCGGCGGGTCACCATCCCGCGGAGGCCCTCACCGCCGCCGGACATCTTCTTGAACGCCATCCGGCCGTCGTACGCGACCATCGAGCCGTTCTTCGCCTTGACGGCGTCGCCTGTCAGGTCGACGGCGAGCGTCTTGCTGCCTTGGAGTCGGAACATCGCCACGGTCCGACGGTAGCCCCAGGGGAGTCCCGCGGACAGGGCCCGGGGGCCGATCCCGACCTCGAGACGACCCTGATATGCGCCGATACGTGCCGCACGGGCCGGACACGGACCCCCCGATCCAGGGGGCGGGGCGCGATGCCACAATGGCTGTGCTTGTGCCTGCGTTCACAAGCCGACACGCCCCTCCCACCGAAGGTGCCCTCGTGGACATCAAGACCGCTTCCGCCCTGCACCGGCTGCGCCTCATCTCGCTTCCCGAGGCGCTGTCCTTCCCGGCGCTGCTGATCTTCGGCTCGCTGCTCATGCGTATCTCGGACATCGACTTCCTGATGCCGCCCCTCGGCGCGCTGCACGGCCTTCTCTTCACCATCTACGTGGTGTTCCTCCTGGACGTGTGGGTCAAGGCGAAGTGGCCGCTCAAGCGCGTGGCCCTGTTCTTCCTCCTCGCGGTCGTCCCCTTCGGCGGGCTCTACGGCGAGAAGCTGCTCAAGAAGTACGAGGCCGACGGCGTCATCGCCGCCCGCGCCCGCGCCGAGGGCACGGTGAACGCGTGATCGTCGCCTTCTCCGTCAGTCCGCTGGGCGTCGGCGAGGACGTCGGCGAGTACGTCGCCGACGCCGTCAGGGTCGTCCGTGAGTCCGGGCTGCCCAACCGCACGGACGCCATGTTCACCTCCATCGAGGGCGAGTGGGACGAGGTCATGGACGTCGTGAAGCGGGCCGTGGCCGCCGTCGAGGCCCGTGCGGGCCGGGTCTCCCTGGTCCTCAAGGCCGACATCCGGCAGGGCGTCACCGACGGCCTGACCTCCAAGGTCGAGACGGTGGAACGCCACCTGGCCGGCTGACGCAGCCCCGCGCGGGACGCACACCGGCGACACCCCGCGCGAATCCGCACACCCCGCACCCCCGCGCGGGGCGCCCACCCCGGAACGGGCCCCCGGCGCCACCCGGCGCCCGGGGGCCCGTCGCGTTCGGGCGAAGAAAACCGCTCACTCGGACGCGCCGGGTCGACACCTCGCGCCGTCTCCCCTTCTGTGGGGATACCGGCATATCCGACCGTTGGAGGCGCGATGCCGTCGGACAGACACGACCACGAACGCCGCGGGCGTCCCGCCGGACCGCTCACCGAGCCGCCCGCGACCGGGTACCGCGTGCGCTTTCGCGGCCGCACCCGCACCGGACGCCCGCGAATACGAGCGGTCCTCCCGCAGGTGCTCGCCCCCGCGCTCGCGGGGCTGCTGCTGCTCGTCGCGCTCCTGCCCGTGTACCGAGCCGGACGGGCGCAGGCGCAGGGATGGCTCGTCCTCGCGGACTCCCTGACCCTGGTGTGCGCCTGCCTGATCACGCTGTACGCCTCGGCCGTCGCCGTCCTGACCCTCCACGCCCTGGCCGTGGCCGGGGATCCCGTCCCGGTGGCGCCGGAGTCCGGCATCCGGGTCGCCTTCCTCACCACGTACGTTCCGGGCCGCCGGCCGCTCTCCGCGGTGCGGGCCGTCCTGGAGGGCGCCGTAGGGATGCGGCACCGCGGGCCCCTGGACGTCTGGCTGCTCGACGAGGGCGACGACCCCGAGGCCAGGATGCTCTGCGCCGAACTGGGCGTGCACCACTTCACGCGCCTCGGGGTGCCCGAGTGGAACCGGGAGGAAGGGCCGCACCGGGCCGGGTCGGAGCACGGCAACCTCAACGCCTGGCTCGCCAAGCACGGTGACGCCTACGACCTGCTCGCCTCGGCGGACACCGCCCACGTGCCCCGGCCGGAGTTCCTGGAGCGGACGACGGGCTACTTCCGCGACCCGGACACCGCTTTCGCCGTCGGTCCGCGGCTGCACCGCGAGCACGGCCTCCGCGCCCTGGTCCAGCGCGCGGGCAACCGCTACGGGGCGCCCGTCCTGGCCGGCGCCGGGAGCGTCGTCCGCGTCGCCGCGCTGCGCGGGGCCGGGGGCTTCAGGAACTCGCCCACCGCGGACCTGGTCACCGGCCTGGAGATGCACCGGCGCCGCAACCCGCTGACCGGGCGCCACTGGCGTTCCGTCCGCACGCCGGACGTGCCGGCCGTCCCGGACGCGACGGCCGGTGGGGACGCCTCCGGCCGGAGGCCCCGCCCCGCGTGGGGGCCGCTGTCGCGGCAGTACGGGACGACGCTGTTCCGGGTGCCGCCCGGGCGGCTCACCGGCTACACGCTGCTGCTCGCCCACCGGCCCCTGGCGGCCCTCGCCCGGCCGCTCGGTGCGCTCGGCTGCCTCTCGGCCGTCCTCCACCCGCAGATCCTGCCCGGGGCGACGGCGGTCCTGCTGCTCGCCCTCGCACCGGCCGCCGTGCGCTCCCTCGCGCCGCCGCGTGAGCGCGGGACCCGTGGGGCGGCCGGGTACCGGCCCCGGCCCGCGCGTCCGGCCCAGGAGGCGGAACGCGCGCTGGCCTCCGCCGGCGGGACCCCTGCCGCGGGGAGCTGACCAGGGACCGCCGGCGGCTCAGGTCTCCTGGGCCGCCAGCGCGATGCCGAGCGGCGTGCGCTCGTAGAGCACCTGGTGCCCGTACCTCCGTGAGGTGAGCAGACCCGCAGCGCGCAGGGCCGACAGATGCGCCGACACGGAGGACGGGGCCAGCGAGAGCAGATGGGCCAGCGTGCTCGTCCCGGCCGGTTCGGCGAGGGCACAGAGCACATCGGCGCGGGCCCGGCCCAGCAGACGCGCCAGCGCGTCCGGGGTGCGGTCGGCCGACCGGGCCCACAGCCCTCCGATGCCACGGGCGGGATAGATCACGGCGGGCTGCCAGGGAGGCTCGTAGCCGCCGACCACGTCCGGCCACACGAAGGCGCTGGGCATCAGGACCAGGCCCTGTCCGCCCAGCACCCTGCTGTGGTTCCCCCGGGTGCCGGCCACGGTCAGCGTCGAGTCCCTCCAGTGCAGCCGGGGACTGATCTCGCCGAGCAGCCGCTCGAAGCCCACCTCGGCCATGCGCCGCGAGTGGTAGGCGACGTCCGCCTCGAGGAGCGCGCGCAGCCGGGGCCAGTGCGGCTCGACCAGCACCTGCCAGGCCCGCTCCAGCAGATCCGCCAGCTCCTGGACCGCCCGCGCGGGGTCGGCCAGCAGGCGCCGGCCCGTGGGGGAGTGCGTTCCGCCCGGTACGTCGGCGAGTGCCCGCGCCATGTCGTCGCGGGCGGTCACCGGATCGGTCGCGCGCACCGCGGCGATCTCCTGCCCGAAGGTGGCGAGCGGTCCGAGCGGCGGGGGGCAGAGGAAGTCCGGATTGTGCCCGCCGTCCGGCATCAGCGCCCACAGCGGTGCGAGGTCCAGTCCGGCCGATTCCTGCTCGATCCGCCGGAGCCAGGGCAGGTGATAGCCGTGGCGGCCGGGGCGGTGCAGCGTGCGCACCGCCTCCTGGGTCTCCCAGAGCGGAGAGAGCGCGAAGCGGCAGCGCAGGAGATCGCTCTCGTCGAAGTGCAGATGGAACGGCATACGCCCCTCGAAGATTCGGTGTGAGCCGAAAGTCTACGGAGGGGCCGGGGCCCTGCTCCACGCTGCCTCCATGCCGAACGAGACCACCACCGCGGCGGGTACGCCCCGCGAAGCGCGCGCCCCCGGCGCGCCGTCCGCCCCGCCTCCGGAGCGGCCACCCTGCGCCGGCCCGGGCCCGGCCCCGGGGAAGGAGCCGGGGCGCGGGGGATACCGGGCCGTGTTCGCCGTGCGGGAGTTCCGGGCGGTCTTCGCCGCGCACCTGCTCTCCCTCCTCGGCGTCGTCGTCAGCGAGCTGGCGCTCACCGTGCTCGTCTACGACCTCACCGGTTCACCCCTGCTGTCCGCCCTCACCTTCGCGCTGGGCTTCCTCCCGTACATCGTCGGCGGCACGCTCTTCGCCGGGGTCGCCGACCGGTACCCGGCCCGCCGGGTCCTGGTCACCTGCGATCTGATCTGTGCCGGATGCGTGGCCGTGATGGTGGTCCCCGGCACGCCCGTGTGGGGGCTCCTGGCGCTGCGCTGCGTGGTGGCCGCGGTGGCGCCCGTCTTCACCGGCACGCGTACCGCGGCGCTCACCGACATCCTCGGAGAGGGCGACCTCTACGTCCTCGGGCGCTCGCTGCTCCGGCTGGTGTCGCAGAGCGCCCTGCTGGTCGGCTTCGGCGCCGGTGGCATCCTGCTGGCGGCCCTGTCCCCGCGCGGGGCGATCACGGTCACCGTGGTCACGTTCCTCTGCTCCGCCGCGCTGCTGCGCCTCGGCACCAGGGACCGGCCCGCCCGTACGGCAGGGCGGGGGAACGGCTCGCTGCCGGCCGAGTCGCTCGCCGGCGCCCGCGCCGTCCTGGGCGACCGGCGGGTGCGGGGGCTGCTGCTCCTGTTCTGGGTGCCCGCCTTCTTCGTGGTGGCCCCGGAGGCCCTCGCGGCCCCGTACGCGGACGCGCTCGGGGCGGGCCCCGCCACCCTCGGGCTGCTCATGGGGGCGATGGCCGTCGGGCACATCGGCGCGGAACTGTACGTGGGGACCGCGCTCGGCCCCCGGGCCCGCTCCCGGATGGTGCTGCCGGTGGCGGTGCTCGGGCTGCTGCCCCTGGTGCTGTACGCCTTCCGCCCGGGCACGGCCGTGACCGTGGGGGCCCTCGTGCTGGCCGGGGCCGGGGCGGCGTACGTCATCGGGCTCGACCAGTGGTTCGTCGAGGCGGTTCCCGAACCGCTGCGGGGCCGCGCGATGACCCTGCTCACCGCCGGGCTGATGACGGTCCAGGGGCTGGGCATGGCGCTGGCGGGGCTGGCCGCGGAGTTCTTCCCGGTGCACCAGGTGGTGGCGGTCTCGGGGGCGGCCGGAAGCCTCTGCACCCTGCTGCTCGCCCTGGAGGTCCGTAGAACGCGTGTCCGGTACCGAAGTGCGAGACAGGGCTGACCGCCATGTGACCAGTGGGTAAGGTCGTCCCGTGCCGAAGCCGCTCAGCCTCCCCTTCGATCCCATCGCCCGCGCCGAGGAACTCTGGCACCGGCGCTGGGGGCCGGTGCCCTCCATGGGGGCGATCACCTCGATCATGCGTGCGCAGCAGATCCTGCTCGCCGAGGTGGACGCGGTGGTCAAACCGTACGGACTGACCTTCGCCCGCTACGAGGCGCTCGTGCTCCTCACCTTCTCGCAGGCCGGGGAGCTGCCGATGTCCAAGATCGGCGAGCGCCTCATGGTGCACCCCACCTCCGTGACCAACACCGTGGACCGGCTGGTGCGGTCCGGGCTGGTCGCCAAGCGACCCAACCCCAACGACGGGCGCGGGACCCTGGCCTCCATCACGGACAAGGGCCGCGAGGTCGTCGAGGCGGCGAGCCAGGACCTGATGGCGATGGACTTCGGGCTCGGGGTGTACGACGACGAGGAGTGCGCCGAGATCTTCGCGATGCTCCGGCCGCTGCGGGTGGCCGCCCAGGACTTCGAGGACAAGGAGTGACGGGGGCCGCCGCTCCCTCCGGGCCCGGGGCGCTGCAAGATCGCCCCCGCCGTCCGGTTACGCTCGATGCCATGAAATCCAGCGTGCTGACCCGCTATCGGGTGATGGCCTACGTCACCGCCGTCATGTTGATGATCCTGTGCGTGTGCATGGTCTTCAAGTACGGATTCGACACCGGTGAGGGCCTGACCCTCGTGGTCTCGCAGCTCCACGGCGTCCTGTTCATCATCTACCTGATCTTCGCCTTCGACCTCGGTTCCAAGGCGAAGTGGCCGGTCGGCAAGCTGCTCTGGGTGCTGATCTCCGGCACGATCCCGACCGCCGCGTTCTTCGTCGAGCGCAAGGTGGTCCGCGAGGTCCAGCCGCTGATCACCGACGGGTCCGCCCAGGCCGTCAAGGTCTGATCCGCGCCGCCGAACCGCCCCGCGCGATGCGCCGGGCGGTTTGCCATCGACATTTACTAGGACGTCCTAGTAAATTTGTCCCATGGACGCTGACGCGATCGAGGAAGGCCGCCGTCGCTGGCAGGCCCGTTACGACAAGGCCCGCAAGCGCGACGCGGACTTCACCACCCTCTCCGGGGACCCTGTGGAGCCGGTGTACGGGCCGCGCCCCGGCGATACGTACGAGGGATTCGAACGGATCGGCTGGCCCGGCGAGTACCCGTTCACCCGGGGCCTGCACGCCACCGGCTACCGGGGCCGCACCTGGACCATCCGCCAGTTCGCCGGCTTCGGCAACGCCGAGCAGACCAACGAGCGGTACAAGACCATCCTGGCCAACGGCGGGGGCGGGCTCAGTGTCGCCTTCGACATGCCGACCCTGATGGGGCGCGACTCCGACGACGCCCGCTCGCTCGGCGAGGTCGGCCACTGCGGGGTCGCCATCGACTCCACCGCCGACATGGAGGTCCTCTTCCGGGACATCCCGCTCGGCGACGTCACCACCTCGATGACCATCAGCGGGCCCGCCGTCCCCGTCTTCTGCATGTACCTGGTCGCGGCCGAGCGCCAGGGTGTCGACCCCGCGGTGCTCAACGGCACGCTCCAGACCGACATCTTCAAGGAGTACATCGCGCAGAAGGAGTGGCTCTTCCAGCCCGAGCCGCACCTGCGCCTCATCGGCGACCTGATGGAGCACTGCGCCCGCGACATCCCGGCGTACAAGCCGCTCTCGGTCTCGGGCTACCACATCCGCGAGGCCGGGGCGACGGCCGCGCAGGAGCTCGCGTACACCCTCGCCGACGGCTTCGGTTACGTGGAGCTCGGCCTCTCCCGGGGCCTGGACGTCGACACGTTCGCACCCGGGCTGTCCTTCTTCTTCGACGCGCACCTCGACTTCTTCGAGGAGATCGCCAAGTTCCGCGCCGCCCGTCGCATCTGGGCCCGCTGGATGAAGGAGACCTACGGCGCCAGGACCGACAAGGCGCAGTGGCTCCGCTTCCACACCCAGACGGCCGGCGTCTCGCTCACCGCCCAGCAGCCGTACAACAACGTCGTACGCACCGCGGTGGAGGCGCTGTCCGCCGTGCTCGGCGGGACCAACTCCCTGCACACCAACGCCCTGGACGAGACGCTCGCCCTCCCGTCCGAGCAGGCCGCCGAGATCGCCCTGCGCACCCAGCAGGTCCTCATGGAGGAGACCGGCGTCGCCAACGTCGCCGACCCGCTGGGCGGTTCGTGGTACGTCGAGCAGCTCACCGACCGCATCGAGGCCGACGCCGAGAAGATCTTCGAGCAGATCAGGGAGCGCGGCACCCGGGCCCACCCGGACGGCAGGCACCCGATCGGGCCGATGACCTCGGGCATCCTGCGCGGCATCGAGGACGGCTGGTTCACGGGCGAGACCGCCGAGTCCGCCTTCCGGTACCAGCAGTCGCTGGAGAAGGGCGAGAAGAAGGTCGTCGGCGTCAACGTCCACCACGGCTCCGTCACCGGGGACCTGGAGATCCTGCGGGTCAGCCACGAGGTCGAGCGCGAGCAGGTGCGTGAGCTCGCCGCGCGCAAGGAGGGCCGCGACGACGCCCGGGTGCGCGGCGCCCTCGACGCGATGCTGGCCGCGGCGCGGGACGGGTCGAACATGATCGCGCCGATGCTGGACGCCGTACGGGCCGAGGCGACCCTCGGCGAGATCTGCGGTGTCCTGCGCGACGAGTGGGGCGTCTACACGGAGCCGCCCGGCTTCTGATGGGTCGCGGTCAGTCCTCCCGCGAGGACTCCGCGCCCAGCCCCGAGAGCAGCAGCAGCGTGAAGCGCCGGGCCCAGTCGGCATCGACGGGCTCGGCGCTCACCAGTGCGCGGTGCACCACCGCGCCGGCTATCACGTCGAAGATCAGGTCCACGGTGCGGGCGGCCACCCCGGGGTCCGGTTCGACGGGGAGCTCCCCGCGCTCCTGCGCCCGCTCCCGGCCCTGGAGGACGAGGTGCTTCTGCCGGGCCACGATCGAGTTGCGTATCCGGTCCCGCAGCGCCTCGTCGCGGGTCGACTCCGCCACGACGGCCATCAGTGCCGTCTTGGTCTCCGGCCGCTCCAGCAGTGCCGCGAACTGCAGCACCACGGCCTCCACATCGGCCGCCAGGCTGCCCAGGTCCGGCAGCTCCAGCTCGTCGAAGAGCACGGCGACCGCGTCGACGACCAGCTCGTTCTTGCCGGCCCAGCGGCGGTAGAGCGTCGTCTTGGCGACGCCCGCCCGCGTCGCCACGTCGCCCATGGTCAGCTTCGACCAGCCCAGGTCGACCAGCGACGCGCGGGTCGCCTCCAGGATCGCGGCGTCGGCCTCGGCACTGCGGGGACGTCCGGATCGGGCTGGTTCGGTGGGACTGCGGCTCAGCATGCGGTGACCATACCGGCCGGTAAGTACCGCTGACCGGGCCCGGAGCCCGTGAGACAGATCACCGTGCGCTCTTGCCTCGTGGGGGGTGCGGGCAGTTACGCTACGGGTCGTAGCGTAAGAAGCGACGGTCCGCCGTCGTGACGCCACGAACGAGTGACAGCCACTGGTGCCGGGTGGGGACCCGGCACCGAACACGGGGTGTTCCAGGGCCTCGGAGCCGTTTGCGTCCACGCGCCGCGCACGCCGGTGCGGCTGTGGGCGGGAGCGGTTCGGGGATCGCTTTCCGGATCGGTGTGCTCAGGGGGGAGGATGTACGTATGCAGCCTAGGAACATGTCCATGAGCGGCGTCGTCGACCTCGCCGCTGTGAAGGCGGCCGGCGAGGCCAAGGCGAAGGCGGAGCAGGCCCGCGCGGAGTCGGCCCGGCAGGGGGGTGGCGGCGGCGTGTCCCCGGCCTCCCTGGTGATCGACGTCGACGAGGCGGGCTTCGAGACCGACGTCCTCCAGCGCTCCACCGAAGTCCCGGTCGTCATCGACTTCTGGGCCGAGTGGTGTGAGCCGTGCAAGCAGCTCGGCCCGCTCCTGGAGCGCCTCGCCGCCGAGTACAACGGCCGCTTCGTGCTGGCCAAGGTCGATGTCGACGCCAACCAGATGCTGATGCAGCAGTTCGGGATCCAGGGCATCCCGGCCGTCTTCGCGGTGGTGGCCGGACAGGCCCTCCCGCTCTTCCAGGGCGCGGCTCCCGAGAGCCAGATCCGCCAGACGCTGGACCAGCTGATCCAGGTCGGCGAGGAGCGCTTCGGCCTCACCGGTCTCGTCGTCGACCCGGACGCCGGGGCGGCGGACGCGCAGAGCGCCCCCGCCGAGGTGCCCGCCGGACCGTACGACGCGCAGCTGGAGGCCGCCGCGCAGGCGCTGGACGCCAACGACTTCGACGGTGCGGTCGCGGCCTACCGGGGCATCCTGGCGGACGACCCGGTCAACACCGAGGCCAAGCTGGGCCTCGCCCAGGCCGAACTGCTGGGCCGGGTCGCGGGCATGGACCCGCAGCAGGTCCGCAAGGAGGCCGCGGAGAACCCGGCCCAGCCGGCGGCGCAGATGGCGGCGGCCGACCTGGACCTCGTGGGCGGTCACGTCGAGGACGCCTTCGGCCGGCTGGTGGAGACGGTGCGGCGCAACGTCGGCGACGACCGCGACGCGGTACGGGTGCGGCTCCTGGAGCTCTTCGAGGTGATCGGCCCCGACGACCCCCGCGTCGTCGCGTCCCGGACCGCTCTGGCGCGGGTCTTGTTCTGATGTGACAACACGGCCGTGGAGCCCTCCGGGCACCGCGGCCGTTTTCGCGGGTGAACGACAAAAACGCGCTCGCTTTACCAAAACTTGATAAAAGTACGCCCTGTTACTCGCAGTAAATCACCTCCTGGGGTCTGTCCGGTTTCGGGCTGTAATCCCCCGCTTCTCGCGTCCCTTTGGTGCCACCCTGCGTGGCCGGACGGTACCCCCCTGTCGTGTCCGGGTTATCGGGTCGTTACTAGCGAGTAACGACCCCCCTTGTGTCACGGCCGCGAATGCACCACGATCGGCCACGCTCGGTCCAATACCCGCCCGCTCGACGGCCAGTCGGCGCAGACGGGTCCGTTGGGTCCCCACCGGGTGGTCGGCGGCAGTGGCGCCGATCGCGGACAGGGGGGTTCCTGCCCCTGGGCAGGGCCTGTCCGAACCGGCTGCGCAGACGCGCGGCCAGTGGTTGTCGCTCGGGGGTGATCGCCGGTGATTCGGATGCGGTACGCGCCTCCGGTCCGAGGCGCTCTCCTTCCCGAGGACGTAGCACTTCTCCCATCCCAGGGCGGGCACATGCCCGTACCGGAGATGTACGTCCGAGAAGGAGGAAATATATGAGTTCGCAGGTTCGCGGTGGTACCAGATGGAAGCGTTTCGCTCTGGTCATGGTGCCGAGCGTCGTCGCGACCGCCGCAGTCGGCGTCGGCCTGGCGCAGGGTGCGCTCGCCGCGTCGTTCAGCGTCTCCGGTCAGAGCTTCAAGGTCTCCACCGACAAGCTGGTCGGTGAGGACTTCGTCCAGTACGGCAGCGTCGCTGTCGGCAAGGACCTCAAGGGCAACGACGCGGCGCACCCGGTGGCCGTCTCGGGCTTCAGCAAGGCCACGATCACGAACATGTGCCAGTCGGTCGTGACGCCGGACCTGCCCTTCGGGCTGGGCAGCGTCAGCCTCCAGCTGAAGGCCGGCACTGACCCGGACAAGCCCGTCGAGGCGACCAACCTGTACCTCGACGTCGCCCAGCTCGACGCGGACGCGTACTTCGAGCAGATCGACATCGGCGTCGCAGCCGGTTCGGTGGGCAAGCCGGGCATCCAGGCCGGTACGGAGAGGGCCGTCAACCCGAACGGCTTCGCGCAGCGGGCCAAGACGGCCACGCTGAGCAACGTGGAGCAGACGGCGTGGGCGACCACGGCCGGCACCTTCAAGCTCAGCAACCTGAGCCTGAAGCTGCACAAGGGCGTCAAGGAGTGCTTCTAGCACTCGCCCGGGTGGCCGGAGCTCCGTGAGGGACTCCGGCTGCCCACCCCTTCTCTTCTCACAGCAGTACCGGTTCCAGGGAGCTGTTTTCCATGAGCCCCGAGTCCACAGGGCAGAACGAGCACTACCTCACCGTCTACCGGCGGGGATTCCGCACCTGGCGGGGTAACCGGCCGTTCTGGGCGGGCCTGTTCACCATCCTGGGTGGTGTACCCATCGCGTACTTCCCGTACGCCAACATGCACCTCGGCAACATGACGATCGCGATGTCCACCACTGCGGGTGCGGGGTCGCTGATCATCGGGGTCCTGCTCGTCACACTGGGCCTGACGATGTGGTTCCACAGCATCGTGCGGGTGTTCGCCGGTGTCGCCGCGATCCTGCTCGCACTGATCTCCATACCGGTCGCCAACATCGGCGGCTTCATCATCGGCTTCCTGTTCTCCCTCCTGGGCGGAGCCCTCTCCATCGCCTGGGTGCCGGGCGAGGCCAAGGCCGCCACGGCGCCCGAAGGCGCCCAGGGCGAGGCCCCGCAGATGCCGGCGCAGGGCCAGGGGTTCCACGACACCGCGGAGGCCCCGCACAAGCCGCTGCTGTTCGACGTGGCCGACGCCGACGGCGGGAGTCATCGTGCGGGGTGACGAGACGCGGATGAACGACCTCGGACCGGAGGACCTTCCGGACCGAAGAGGCCCCCGCCACGCGGCGCCCAGGAAGTCGCTGCTGACGAAGCTGCACATGCCCGCGGGCAAGAAGGCGTTCGCGCTCGCCGCGATGCCGACGGCGGTCTTCGTGGGTATGGGCCTCACCCCGAAGCTGGCCATGGCCGACGACAGCTCGGACATCCCCTTCGCGCCCGGCCCCTGCGTGACCCGCTCGGACGAGCCGGCCGAATCGCAGGAACCGGAGGCGGAGCCGACGCCGAGCGCCACCCCGTCCGAGGACGCGGGCAAGGACGACGCCGGCGAGGGCACGACCGACGAGGGCGGCACGGACGACGGGACCACGGCGCCGAAGCCCTCCGCGAGCCCGTCCGCCGAGGACGGGACCGAGGAGAAGGCCGAGGAGAAGGCCGCACCGACGGCCACTCCCACGCCCACGGAGTCGACCGACCCGCTCGACCCGCTGGGTGTCGGCGACGCGCTCAAGGACCTCTTCGACGGCAAGGACGAGGCGACGGCCGAGCCGTCCCCATCCGCCACCGAGGAGACCCCCGCGCCCTCGGAGTCCACCGCCACCACCGAGCCCGTGAAGGAAGCCGCGGACGAGGCGGAGGAAGCGGCGGGCGAGACCACCGACGCCATCCGTGACGCCGCGGAGAAGGCGGGCGAGGACGTCGAGGAGCTCGACGAGGACGTCAAGGGCCTCGACCCCGTGAAGGACGAGGACATCCCGGACGGCGCCAAGGAGCGCTTCCCGTGCCCGACCGCCGACCCCGAGGCGCTCGCCGCGGCCGACCTGGAGCAGGGCATCCCGCTGCTCCCGGACGACCCGTGGACGCTGGAGACCTCCAAGCTGACGCTCACCGGGCTCGACTACAAGGGCATCGTCGAGGTGAAGACGTACAGCGGCAGCATCAAGAAGGTGCTGAAGTTCACCGCCGACACCATCGACATCCGGGACCTGCACCAGCTGACGAAGGGCCCGGCCGGCACCACCGGTCACGTCAAGGCGGAGGAGGGCTCGACCT
The DNA here is from genome assembly GCF_042902585.1 of Streptomyces argenteolus. Taxonomy (GTDB): domain Bacteria; phylum Actinomycetota; class Actinomycetes; order Streptomycetales; family Streptomycetaceae; genus Streptomyces; species Streptomyces argenteolus. The sequence continues at coordinate 382,658 of NZ_JBIBEG010000001.1, read as the reverse complement.
CCACCATCCGCAACGGCACGGTGACCATGTACACGGAGAGCCTGAAGGGCAACCTCTTCGGCATCATCCCCGTCACCTTCAGCCCGGAGACCCCTCCGCCACTGAACGTGCCCTTCGCCTTCTTCACCGACGCCACGGTGACCCAGGCGGGCCAGTTCGGCGGCTCGCTCAAGGTCCCCGGCCTGCAGAACTACTTCACCGGCGCCAACAGCTGACCCCCTGACCCGTCCGGGAGCCGCACAACGGCCGTGGGCCCCCCCCCCCCGGGCCCGGGGGGGGGGCCCCCCCCGGGGGGGGGGGGGGGGGGGGGGGGCGGGGGCCCCCCCCCCCGGGGGGGCCCCCACCAAGTTTGGGGTGGGGGGGGCGCCGGGGGGGGGACC
>NZ_JBIBEG010000001.1:184099-382268 GCF_042902585.1 Streptomyces argenteolus | reverse complement strand
GGGGGGGCGCGCACTGGGCCCCCGCCCTCATAAACTACGCCCCGGCCCCCCCCCGCCCCCCCCCCCCCCGGGGGGGGCCCCCCCCCCGGGGGGGGCCCCCCCCCCGGGCCCGGGGGGGGGGGGCCCACGGCCGTTGTGCGGCTGCGCGGGTGTCAGGCGGTCTCGCCGCCCAGGTGGTGCACCCGGACCATGTTGGTGGTGCCGGGGACGCCGGGGGGCGAACCGGCCGTGATGACCATGGTGTCGCCGTCGCTGTAGCGGTTCAGCTTCAGCAGCTCGGCGTCCACCAGGTCGACCATGGCGTCGGTGTTGTCCACGTGCGGCACGACGTACGACTCCACGCCCCAGCTCAGCGCGAGCTGGTTGCGGGTGGACTCCTCCGTGGTGAAGGCCAGGATCGGCTGCGCCACGCGGTAGCGGGACAGACGGCGGGCGGTGTCACCGGACTTGGTGAAGGCCACCAGCGCCTTGCCGTTCAGGAAGTCCGCGATCTCGCACGCCGCGCGCGCCACCGAACCGCCCTGCGTACGGGGCTTCTTGCCCGGCACCAGCGGCTGGAGGCCCTTGGACAGGAGCTCCTCCTCGGCTGCGACGACGATCTTCGACATCGTCTTGACCGTCTCGATCGGGTACGCGCCGACGGAGGACTCCGCCGAGAGCATGACAGCGTCCGCGCCGTCCAGGATCGCGTTGGCGACGTCGGACGCCTCGGCGCGGGTCGGCCGCGAGTTGGTGATCATCGACTCCATCATCTGGGTCGCCACGATCACCGGCTTGGCGTTGCGGCGGCACAGCTCGACGAGGCGCTTCTGCACCATCGGGACCTTCTCGAGCGGGTACTCGACGGCCAGGTCGCCGCGGGCGACCATCACGCCGTCGAAGGCGGCGACGACGCCCTCCATGTGCTCGACGGCCTGCGGCTTCTCGACCTTGGCGATGACGGGGACCCGGCGGCCCTCCTCGTCCATCACCTTGTGCACGTCCTTGACGTCCTCGGCGTCCCGCACGAAGGACAGCGCGACCAGGTCGCAGCCCATCCGCAGGGCGAACCGCAGGTCGTCGACGTCCTTCTCGGACAGGGCGGGGACGTTGACCGCCGCGCCGGGAAGGTTGATGCCCTTGTGGTCGGAGATGACACCGCCCTCGATCACGATGGTCGTGACCCGGGGACCCTCGACCGAGACGACCTTCAGCTCGACGTTGCCGTCGTTGATCAGGATCGGGTCACCCTTGGCGACATCGCCGGGCAGCCCCTTGTAGGTGGTACCGCAGATCGACTTGTCGCCCGGGACGTCCTCGGAGGTGATGACGAACTCGTCCCCGCGGACCAGTTCGACGGGTCCCTCGGCGAACTTCGCGAGGCGGATCTTCGGGCCCTGGAGGTCGGCGAGGACACCGACCGCGCGGCCGGTCTCGGCGGCGGCCTTGCGGACCCGGTCGTAACGGCCTTGGTGCTCCTCGTGGGTACCGTGACTGAAGTTGAAACGGGCCACGCTCATGCCGGCCTCGATCAGAGCGACGAGCTGCTCATGGGAGTCGACGGCGGGACCGAGGGTGCAGACGATTTTGGAACGGCGCATGAGGCGGATCCTATCGGTTTGTTTCACTGCGGAATATTCCGTCTGGTGGAAGGTACAAAGGGGCGCGGGCCCGCTCAGTTGTGGACCAGGGCGAAGGTCTGACCGGCGATCTCAAGCTCCTCGTCCGTAGGTACGACGGCGACCGCCACCCGTGCGTCGTCGGGCGAGATCAGCCGCGGTTCGCCGGACCGTACGGCGTTGCGGTCCGCGTCCACGGCCAGGCCGAACCCTTCCAGCCCCGCGAGCGCAGCCTCCCGCACCGGAGCCGAGTTCTCCCCGACACCCGCCGTGAAGACCACGGCGTCCACCCGGCCGAGGACGGCCGAATAGGCGCCGATGTACTTCTTGAGCCGGTGGATGTAGATGTCGAACGCCAGCGCGGCGCGTTCGTCGCCCTTGTCCACCCGGCGGCGGATCTCCCGCATGTCGTTGTCGCCGCAGAGGCCGACCAGACCGCTCCTCTTGTTCAGCAGGACGTCGATCTCGTCCGTCGACATCCCCGCCACCCGCTTCAGGTGGAAGGTGACGGCCGGGTCGACGTCTCCCGAACGCGTGCCCATGACCAGCCCCTCCAGAGGGGTCAGGCCCATCGACGTCTCCACGCACCGGCCGCCCGCCACGGCGGAGGCCGAGGCGCCGTTGCCCAGGTGCAGCACGATCACGTTCACCTCCGCGACCGGCCGCCCCAGCAGTTCGGCGGTGCGGCGCGAGACGTACGCGTGCGAGGTGCCGTGGAAGCCGTACCGGCGGATGCGGTGCGCGTCGGCCGTCTCCACGTCGATCGCGTAGCGCGCCGCGTGCTCCGGCATCGTCGTGTGGAACGCCGTGTCGAAGACGGCGACCTGCGGCAGGTCAGGGCGCAGCGCCTGGGCCGTGCGGATGCCGGTGATGTTCGCGGGGTTGTGCAGCGGGGCCACCGGGACGAGCCGCTCGATCTCGGTGAGCACCTCGTCGGTGATCACGGTGGGCTCGCTGAACCGCAGCCCGCCGTGCACCACCCGGTGGCCGATCGCCGCCAGCTCGGGGGAGTCGAGGCCCAGCCCGTCGGCCGCCAGCTCGTCCGCCGCGGCCTTCAGCGCCTGCTCGTGATCGGCGATCCGCCCGGTGCGCTCGCGGGGCTCCCCGCCGCCCGCCAGGGGCGTGTGCACCAGCCGGGAGGAGGACTCCCCGATCCGCTCGACCAGACCGGTGGCCAGGCGGGACCGGTCCCGCATGTCCAGCAGCTGGTATTTCACCGAGGAGGATCCGGAGTTGAGCACGAGCACGCGGTGGGCGTCGTTCATGGAGCGCGAACCTTCGCTGGAGGGGGCGGTGGTCATGGCGGTCATTCCTCGCCCTGGGCCTGGATCGCCGTGATGGCCACCGTGGTGACGATGTCCTGGACCAGGGCGCCGCGCGACAGGTCGTTGACCGGCTTGCGGAGTCCCTGCATGACCGGGCCGACCGCGACCGCGCCGGCGGAGCGCTGGACCGCCTTGTAGGTGTTGTTGCCGGTGTTGAGGTCGGGGAAGATCAGCACGGTCGCGCGGCCCGCCACCTCCGACGCCGGCAGCTTGGTCGCGGCGACGGACGGCTCGACCGCCGCGTCGTACTGGATCGGGCCCTCGATCCGCAGATCCGGACGGGAGTCGCGTACCCGCTCCGTCGCCTCCCGCACCTTGTCGACGTCCGCGCCCGTGCCCGAGGTTCCCGTCGAGTACGAGAGCATCGCGATCCGGGGCTCCACACCGAAGCGGGACGCGGTGGCCGCGGACTGCACCGCGATGTCCGCGAGCTGCTCCGCGTCGGGGTCCGGGTTGACCGCGCAGTCGCCGTACACCAGGACCTTGTCGGCGAGGCACATGAAGAAGACCGAGGAGACGATCGAGGCGTCCGGCTTCGTCTTGATGATCTCGAACGCCGGGCGGATCGTCGCCGCTGTGGAGTGCACCGAGCCCGACACCATGCCGTCGGCATGCCCCTCCTGGACCATCAGGGTGCCGAAGTAGTTGACGTCCGAGACGACGTCGTACGCCAGCTCCACCGTCACTCCGCGGTGGGCGCGCAGCTCGGCGTAGCGCTCGGCGAAGCTCTGGCGCAGCTCCGAGGTCTGCGGGTCGACGATCAGGGTCTCCCCGAGGTCGATGCCCAGGTCGGCGGCCTTCTTGCGGATGACGTCGGTGTCCCCGAGCAGGGTCAGGTCGCAGACGTCCCGGCGCAGCAGCACGTCCGCGGCGCGCAGGACGCGCTCCTCGGTGCCCTCGGGCAGGACGACCCGGCGCCGGTCCGAGCGGGCCTGTTCCAGCAGCTCGTGCTCGAACATCATCGGGGTGACCCGGCCGCTGCGGGCCACGGAGATCCGCTCCAGCAGGGCCCCGGTGTCCACGTGGCGCTCGAAGAGGCCGAGTGCGGTCTCCGCCTTGCGGGGTGTCGCCGCGTTCAACTTGCCTTCGAGGGCGAAGAGTTCACCCGCCGTGGGGAAGGAGCCGCCGGACACCGCGATCACCGGGGTGCCGGGTGCGAGGCGGGCGCCCAGCCGGAGTATCTCCTCGCCGGGGCGCTCGTTCAGGGTGAGGAGGAGGCCGGCGATGGGCGGGGTGCCGGCGCTGTGCGCGGCGAGGGAGCCGATGACCAGGTCCGCGCGGTCGCCGGGGGTGACGACCATGCAGCCCGGGGTCAGGGCCTTGAGGAGGTTCGGCAGCATCGCGCCGCCGAAGACGAAGTCCAGGGCGTCCCTGGCGAGCCCCGAGTCGTCGCCGAGGAGAACCGTTCCGCCCAGCGCCGTGGTGATCTGGGCGACGGTGGGCGCGGAGAGCGCCGGGTCGTCCGGCAGGACCGAGCAGGGGACCGGCAACTGGGTCCGCAGCCGTTCGGCGATGTCCTCCCGGTCCTCGGACGCCACCCGGTTCACGATCATCGCCAGGACGTCGCAGCCGAGGCCGGCGTACGCCCGGTAGGCGTTGCGGGTCTCGGCGCGCACGGACTCGGCGTCCTGGTCCTTGCCCCCGACGACCGCGATGACCGAGGCGCCGAACTCGTTGGCGAGCCGGGCGTTCAGGGCCAGCTCGTCGGGGAGCTGGGTGGCGGCGAAGTCGCTTCCGAGGACCAGCACGACCTCGTAGTCGCGGGCCACCCGGTGGAAGCGCTCGACGAGCAGCGAGACCAGTTCGTCGGTGCCCTTCTCCGCCTGGATCGCGGACGCCTCGTGGTAGTCGACGCCGAACACGGTCTCCGGGCTCTGCGACAGCCGGTAGCGCGCCCGCAGCAGCTCGAACAGGCGGTCGGGCCCGTCGTGGACCAGCGGCCGGAAGACGCCGACCCGGTCCACCTGACGCGTCAGTAGCTCCATGACTCCCAGATCGACGACCTGGCGGCCGTCTCCCCGGTCGATCCCGGTCACGTACACACTGCGCGTCACGCGTGGTCTCCCGTCCCGTATGGCTGGCATTGTCCTCTTGACGATACCCACGGGGGCAGGTATGCCGCCCGCCGGGCCGTATGCCCGCTACAGGCCCCCTCCGAACCCCTGACGGCCCCGTACCGGCGATGCCGGAAGCGCGGGGCCGGGGCACGGCGTGGGACAATCGTCATGGCTCACGGTACGGGGGTTTCTCGACGGTCCCCGGAATGCATGGCACTAGCGAGCAGGAGACAGAGCAGGATGCGCATCGGAATTCTCACCGCAGGCGGCGACTGCCCAGGCCTGAACGCCGTGATCCGGTCGGTCGTGCACCGCGCCGTGGTGGGTCACGGCGATGAGGTCATCGGCTTCGAGGACGGTTTCAAGGGACTGCTCGACGGCCATTTCCGGCCTCTCGACCTGAACGCCGTCAGCGGCATCCTGGCCCGTGGCGGCACGATCCTCGGCTCGGCACGGCTGGAGCGCGACCGGCTGCGCGAGGCCGCCGAGAACTGCGCCGAGCTGGCCCTCCGTTACGGCATCGACGCGCTGATCCCGATCGGCGGCGAGGGCACGCTCACCGCGGCCCGCATGCTCTCCGACGCCGGGATGCCCGTCGTGGGCGTCCCGAAGACGATCGACAACGACATCTCGGCCACCGACCGTACCTTCGGCTTCGACACCGCCGTGGGCGTCGCGACCGAGGCCATAGACCGTCTCAAGACCACGGCGGAGTCGCACCAGCGGGTCATGGTCGTCGAGGTCATGGGCCGCCACGCCGGCTGGATCGCCCTGGAGTCCGGGATGGCCGGCGGTGCCCACGGGATCTGCCTGCCGGAGCGCCCCTTCCAGGTCGACGACCTGGTCAAGATGGTCGAGGAACGCTTCGCCCGCGGCAAGAAGTTCGCCGTCATCTGCGTGGCCGAGGGCGCGCACCCGGCCGAGGGCTCCATGCCGTACGCCAAGGGTGAGATCGACCAGTTCGGCCACGAGCGCTTCAAGGGCATCGGCAACCGTCTCGCCGCGGAGCTCGAACTCCGCCTGGGCAAGGAGGCGCGGCCCGTCATCCTCGGCCATGTGCAGCGCGGCGGCACCCCGACGGCGTACGACCGGGTGCTCGCGACCCGGTTCGGGTGGAACGCGGTGGAGGCCGTCCACCGCGGCGACTTCGGCCGCATGACGGCGCTGCGCGGGACCGAGATCGTGATGGCCCCGCTGGCCGATGCCGTGACCCGTCTGAAGACCGTCCCCAGCGACCGGATGTACGAGGCCGAGTCGGTCTTCTGACCCCTCCGCCGGAGCCCGGCCGGACGACGCCGCGGCCCCGGCCGTCCCCCGAGGACGGCCGGGGCCGGCGTCGTCCCCGCGGGGACTTCCGAGCCGCGGCACTCTCCGGCCCGGCGGGGCTCCGGGGCCCGGGCGGTCTCAGATGCCGGCCGTGCGCCAGAACTCCTCGACCACCCGGTCCAGGTAGGTCCGCCCCGCGTCGCCCGCCGTGCCGTTCCGGTCCCGGCCCGCGGTGTTCCAGCTGAGCGTCGACACCATCAGGGCCTGGTAGTCGGTGTGCAGTTGCTCCAGCACGTTCTGGAGCAGGATGCGGTCGAGCGGGACGAGCTTGTCCAGCGGTCGCACATACGCCTGCCAGCGGGTGGTCACCGCCCGCGTCAGCAGGTCCGTCAGCTCCTCGTTCCGGCCGGTCGCCGTCAGGAACTGCGCCGCGGACATCCCCAGCGCGTCGCAGAGCGCCACGGCCTGGCGCTCGTTGCCCCGCCAGCGGCCCGAATCCTCGATCCGCTGGTAGGCCGCCGCCGACATCCCGAGCGCGCGCGCCAGTTCGTCCACGGTGACGTCCCGGGCGAGCCGGTGCTCACGCAACGTGCCCGCGGCGGAGAGCAGTTCACCCGGGGCGCACCACAGCACCCCGGAGAGTGCCATCAGTTCGCGTTCTCCGGGAAGGGCCGTACCGCGCTCCCAGGCCATCACGGTCTCTGCCGTGATCTGAAGTCCGTACTGGGCGCCGAGCCCGTACGCAACATGTCCGGGAGCCATTCCCAGCGCCTCGCGCAAGCGGCGCGCGGCGGGGGCGTTGAAGGGCGGTGTGGGGTGCACGGCCCCACCGTAGAAGGCGGGGAACCCGCTGGCTACAGGCTGTTCCTCTCAGTTCACCCTTCGTACGATCCTCCTATCGGCCCGTCTCCGGCCGGGCCGGCATGATCAGCGGGTTTCGGCCACCCAGCGGTAGTGCAGCTCGGGCCGGCCGACCTGACCGTAGCTCGGCCGCCGTTCGGCCCGGCCCGCCGCCACCAGGTGCTCCAGGTAGCGGCGGGCGGTGATCCGCGACATGCCCAGTTCCTGCCCGGCGGCTGCCGCCGTCAGCCCCTCCGGCGCCTCCCGCAGAGCACCGGTCACCGCCTCGAGCGTCGGTCCGCTCAGGCCCTTGGGCAGCGTGGCGGGGTCCGCGACGCGCAGGGCGCCCAGGGCGCGGTCCACCTCCTCCTGGCCGCTGGCCTCACCGGCTGCCGCCCGGAACTCGGCGTAGCGCACCAGCCGGTCCCGGAGGGTCGGGTAGGTGAACGGCTTCAGCACGTACTGCACGACCCCGAGCGACACGCCCTCCCGCACCACGGCCAGGTCGCGCGCCGACGTCACGGCGATGACGTCGGCGCCGTGCCCCGCCGCCCGCAGCGAGCGCAGCAGCTGCAGTCCGTGGCCGTCGGGCAGGTAGAGGTCGAGCAGCAGCAGGTCCACCTCCGTGCGGTCCAGGGCCCGCACGGCCTCGGCCCGGGAGTGGGCCACGGCCGCCACCTCGAAGCCCGGCACCCGGCCCACGTACAGCTGATGGGCGTCGGCGGCCACCGGATCGTCCTCCACGACCAGCACCCGGATCACCGGGCCACCACCGCCGCCGTACGGCCGGCGAGCGGCAGCCGCACCGTGAACTCCGCGCCTCCGTCCGCCGCCCGGCCGAGCGTCACCGTGCCGCCGTTGCGGTGGACCGCCTGCCGCACCAGCGCCAGGCCCAGGCCGCGGCCGGCGCCACGGGTCGTCCAGCCCCTGGCGAACACCTCGTCCGCCTCGTCCGGGCCGATCCCGCCGCCCGTGTCCGCCACCCGCAGCAGCAGCTCGCCCCCGTCCGTGCGGGCCGTCACGGTGACCAGGGCCCGAGTCGCGGTGCGCTGGGCCGGGAGGGGCCCGCCGTCGTCCTGACCCGCCTCGGACGCGGCGTCGACCGCGTTGTCGATGAGGTTCCCGAGGATCGTGACCAGGTCCCGCGCGGCCAGCGACCGCGGCAGCGCCCCGTCGTCGATCAGGCTGTCCCGCGCGAGCACCAGCTCCACCCCGCGCTCGTTCGCCTGCGCCGCCTTGCCGAGCAGCAGCGCGGCCAGCACCGGTTCGGCCACCGCCCCCACCACCCGGTCCGTGAGCACCTGCGCCAGTTCCAGCTCGGCCGTCGCGAAGTCCACCGCCTCGTCGACCCGGCCCAGCTCGATCAGCGACACCACGGTGTGCAGCCGGTTCGCCGCCTCGTGGGCCTGCGAGCGCAGCGCCTGGGTGAAGCCGCGCTCCGAGTCCAGCTCGCCCGACAGCGCCTGGAGCTCGGTGTGGTCGCGCAGGGTCACCACCGTGCCGCGCCGCTCGCCGCCGACCACCGGGCTGGTGTTGACGACGATCACCCGGTCCGCCGTGAGGTGGACCTCGTCCACCCGCGGCTCGGACGCGAGGAGCGCCCCGGTCAGGGGCGCCGGCAGCGCGAGCTCGTCGACCCTGCGCCCGACCGACCCCGGATCCAGCCCCAGCAGGTCCCGCCCCGCGTCGTTGATCAGGGCGACCCTGCGCTGCCCGTCCAGCATCAGCAGCCCCTCCCGCACCGCGTGCAGCGTGGCCTCGTGGTACGTGTGCATCCGGCTCAGCTCCCGGGCGTTCATACCGTGGGTGTGCCGCCGCAGCCTGGCGTTGATCACGTACGTCCCGAGCGCGCCGATCAGCAGCGCGGCGCCCGCCGCCGTCCCCAGCGCGCCGAGCTGCTCCCGCACCTGCGTGGACACCCGCTCCACGGTGATTCCCGCGCTGACCAGGCCGACGATCCTGCCCCCGTCGTGGATCGGCGTGACCACGCGTATGGAAGGGCCCAGGGTGCCGGTGTAGGTCTCCTCGAAGGTCTCCCCGCGCAGCGCCCGCTCGGTGTGCCCGATGAAGCTCCTGCCGATCTGCGTGCGGTCCGGGTGGGTCCAGCGCACCCCGCGCGGATCCATGATCGTGACGAAGGCGATCCCGGTGTCCTGGCGGACCCGCTCCGCGTACGGCTGGAGTACGGCGGAGGGGTCCGGGGTACGGATCGCCTCCCGCACCGACGGAGATCCGGCCATGGCGAGGGCAGCCGCCCGCACCTGGCGCGCCGCCGTCTCCTCGGCCTGGGACCGGCCGGACGCGTACGTGAAGAGCGCGCACCCGGCGACGACCGCCGCCACGAGCAGGGCCTGCATCGCGAAGAGCTGGCCGGCCAGGCTCCGGGGGACGGTACGGGGCAGACGCATGCCCACAGTCTGCCTCGCGGCGACCACCGGCCCAAGGTGGCCGATAAGCGTCCGTGAACGATATGAACGCAAGGGTGACGGCCGTCACAGGGAAGTGGATAGTCACCGAAGCCCCCAGGGACGGGGAGCCGCCGCACACCCGAGGAGACCCCGTGGCAGAGAAAGCCGCACGACGGGACCGCACGCACTATCTCTACCTGGCCGTGATCGCCGCCGTGGTGCTGGGCATCACGGTGGGCCTCGTGGCTCCCGACTTCGCCGTGGAGCTCAAGCCGATCGGCACCGGCTTCGTCAGCCTCATCAAGATGATGATCTCGCCCATCATCTTCTGCACGATCGTGCTGGGCGTCGGCTCCGTACGGAAGGCCGCCAAGGTCGGCGCCGTCGGTGGTCTGGCCCTCGGCTACTTCCTGGTCATGTCGACCGTCGCCCTGGCCATCGGGCTCGTCGTCGGAAACCTCCTGGAGCCCGGTTCCAGCCTCCACCTCACCGAGGCGGCCCGCGCCGCCGGTGAGGAGCAGGCCTCGGGTGCCAGCGAGTCCACCGTGGACTTCCTGCTCGGCATCATCCCCACCACCATGGTCTCGGCGTTCACCGAGGGCGAGGTCCTCCAGACCCTGCTCATCGCCCTGCTCGCGGGCTTCGCGCTCCAGGCCATGGGCTCGGCCGGCGAGCCGGTCATCCGGGGCATCGGCCACATCCAGCGCCTCGTCTTCCGCATCCTCGCCATGATCATGTGGGCCGCCCCGGTCGGAGCCTTCGGCGCCATGGCCGCGGTCGTCGGCGAGACGGGCGTGGACGCGCTGAAGTCCCTCGCGATCATCATGATCGGCTTCTACGTCACCTGCGCGCTCTTCGTGTTCCTGGTCCTGGGGGCGCTCCTGCGCCTGGTGGCCGGGATCAACATCTTCACGCTGCTGAAGTACCTGGGCCGCGAGTTCCTGCTGATCCTCTCCACCTCGTCCTCCGAGTCGGCCCTGCCGCGGCTGATCGCGAAGATGGAGCACATGGGCGTCAGCAAGCCCGTCGTCGGCATCACCGTGCCGACCGGCTACTCCTTCAACCTCGACGGCACCGCGATCTACCTCACGATGGCCTCGCTCTTCATCGCCAACGCGACGGGCGACCCGCTGACCCTCGGCGAGCAGATCTCCCTGCTGGTCTTCATGGTCATCGCCTCGAAGGGCGCCGCGGGCGTCACCGGAGCGGGTCTCGCCACCCTCGCCGGCGGCCTCCAGTCGCACCGCCCCGACCTGGTCGACGGCGTCGGCCTGATCGTCGGCATCGACCGCTTCATGAGCGAGGCCCGCGCCCTGACGAACTTCGCGGGCAACGCGGTGGCCACCGTGCTGGTCGGCACCTGGACCAAGGAGATCGACCGGGCCCGGGTGGACCAGGTCCTCTCCGGTGCCCTTCCCTTCGACGAGAAGACGATGACCGACGACGTCCACGGCGCAGAGCCGCACGTCCCCGACGCCAGGGACGGCGGCGAGGAGCAGCCCTCGCTGGTGAAGGTGTGACGAGGGCCTGACGCGTGACCGAGCGGCCGGTACGGGATCCCCGTGCCGGCCGCTCGCGTGCCGCCCTGCCGCTCTCGTGCCGACCGCTCGTACGCACGCCACTCCGGCCGTCGCCGATGTGATCATTCCGTGCTGGCGCCCAGCCGCCGTCCCGCGCAGTATCACTGTCCTGACCAGGCGCGACGGGTGTCCTGACCAGACTCAAGGGGTGGGGACGCTGAAGACCGGACGACACTGGAGAGCCACGGTCGCACTGCTGCTGCCGACGGTCATCGGCGCGGCCGGGTGCGCCGCCGAGGACCGGCCCGAGCCGGGCGAGGCGGTCTACGGGCTGCCGCTCGCCGAGCAGTTCCAGGCCGCGACGGACGCCACGCGCGGCGCGGGCACCGCCGCGTTCGTGTCGACGCTGGTCTACGGGGCGGCCGGCGGCGACGCCGTGCACCAGGCGAGGGGGAGCCAGGACTACGGGCGGGGCACCTCCCTCGTGACGCTGGGCCTGACCGCCGGACGTCACTTCCCGGCGGACGACCTGGAGTTGCTCCGGGAATCGGCCCCCGAAGGGAAGCAGTCGGTCGCCACCGCAGGGGACGACGTCTACGTCCGGAGCGGGGACACCGCCTGGCTGCGCTACACCCCTGACGCGGTCAACGAACTCGGCGAGACCACCGGGGTGGTCGCGGCGCACGCCGCCGGTGACACGGCCCCGTACAGCGGAACCCTCGCCGACCTCGTGCCCAGAGTGATCCCACGGGAGAAGCCCGCGCGCCGGGAGGACGGCAGCCGCGTCTACCGGGTGACTGTGCTCCCCGAGGTGGCCGCCGAACTGCTCCCCCGGGACCTGCAGAGCCTCCAGCACGACTGGGGCACGAGGCCGGTCCAGCTCACCGTGCGCCTGGACGCGGAGGGGAGGCTGGCAGCGGCGACCGCCGACCTCGGCCCCGTCCTGGCCAGGCTCCACGAGCAGCGGCTCCTGCGCGAGGTGAAGCAGTTGCGCGCCTCGTACGAGCTCAGCGCCTTCGGCCGGCCCGTGAAGGGCAAGGGGCCGGAGGCCGGCGGGCGGCCCGTCGAGGACGCCGGGAAGGTGCTCGCCGCGATCGGCACGCTCGACGACGGCCGGTGCGCCACCACCGCCGGCACGGGACTCGGGACCACGACGGTCGTGCGGCCCGTGGACTGCTCGGACCGGCACGAACTGCGGGTGCTGGCCCAGGTGAAGGTCGACCGGGCCCTCCCCGGCAAGCAGGACATCGCGAACGGTGACTCGTACGCCAGGGTGGAGTGCGAGCGGGCACTGGCCGCCGCGCCGGATGACTGGCAGCGCGGCGGCTCGTACGCTCAGGGCTTCAATCTTGTCGGTTCCTCCAGTGTGGGCAGCAGTTTCAGCATGGGCGGAGACGGGGCGCAGACGACGGTGACAGGCGACTACACCTGTTACCTCAGGGCGTCCTGACGCAGCATCACCCGAACGGGATGTGGACGGCCGACTGGTTGCCGACCCCCACCGTGCTCGGTCCGTTGCCGATGGCGTTCCAGACCTCCACCTTCACCGTGCCGTTCACGAGGTTGCCGTGGCTTCCGGTGGAGGCCTTGAGCCCCTTGGCCTGCGTGTAGTGCTCGTAGCCGTTGACGGGGTCGGTGGCGAAGTAGTTGTACGTCTCCGTGCGGTCCCAGGTCCCGTCACCGGTGCGGTCGTAACTCACCCTCACCTGCTGCCCGTTGGCGATGGTGGTACCCGAGTCCGTGAACAGGTCGAACTGGGTGGCTCCACCGTCGTACGTCCGGGTGATGCCGGTGGCGGTGAAGGTCTGCGGGCTGTGCGGGGTGCCGTCGTAGTTCCCCCCGCCGGCTGAGGCGACCGTCACCGAGGAGGCGGCGGACTGGGCTGCCCCGAGGCCTCCGCCGCTGCGCAGGACGAGGGTGGAGGAGCCGGTGGGCGGGTTCGTGGGCGGGTCGGTCGTCCCGCTGCCGCCCTTGGTCCAGACGCCCACGTAGTCGACGAGCATGGGCCGGCCGGGCACGGTCTCGGCGGTCGGGGTGGAGCCGCCGAGCGCGTTCGGGAACGCCCCGCCGATCGCGAGGTTCAGCAGGAGGAAGTAGCCGGCGTGGTCGGTCATGTTGGCCCACGTCGTGGCGTCCAGCTGGCTCTGGGTGACGCTGTGGAAGAGCTCCCCGTCGACGTACCAGCGCAGGGCGTTGGGGGTGACGGCGCGGTCCCACTCGAAGCGGTAGGTGTGGAACGCGGACTGGCAGCTCGCGCCCGGGCAGGTGCGGCTGTTGCCGAGGCCGGTGGTCTCGTTGCAGGGGCCGCCCGGGTTGACCCCGCAATGGAGCACACCCCACACGGAGTTGATCCCGTTGACGTTCTCCATGATGTCGAACTCGCCGATGCCCGGCCAGTTCCAGTAGTTGCCCCGGTACGGGGACCCGAGGGCCCAGAACGCCGGCCAGTAGCCCAGGGCCGCGTTGCCGGTCACGTTCGGCATCTGGACGCGGCCCTCGATGCGCAGGGTGCCGCCCGCCGGGGCCTTGAAGTCGGCGCGCTTGGTCTCGATGCGGCCGGAGGTCCAGTTCCCCGCACCGTCGCGGAGCGGGGTGATGCGGAGGTTGCCACTGCCGTCGAGGCTGACGTTGTCGGGGCTGGAGGTGTAGTTCTGGATCTCTCCGGTGCCCCAGTTGCCGGGCCCTCCGGGATAGCCGTGTCCCGTGTCGATCTGCCAGTTCGCGGAGGACGGCAGGCTGCCGTTCGCGCCGTTGAAGTCGTCGCTCCACTGGAGGTTCCAGCCAGGCGTGGTCGGTACGTCACCCCGGGCGGACCCGGAACCGGCGACGGTGATCACTCCGGCGAGGACAAGGGCCAGGGCGGTGAGGGCGGCGAGGACGGTCGTGCGTCTGTGGGGGATGGTGCGGCTCGTACGCAAGGGGACCTCCGGTGGGGACGGTGCCGGGAAGGTACTTTTGAGAGCGCTCTCAGAGTTATTTAGTTGCACTCGGGGCGCCCGTCAATGGCCCCGGCCGTTCAACTTCCGGAAAACGCGGTCACGTCGGCCCCTGATGCACGGCTTGCCTTGACGTCGGCGTCAAGGATTACGGTCGCGGTATGCGAATCGGGGAACTGGCCGAACGCGCCGGGACGACGGCCCGGACGCTTCGGTACTACGAGTCGCGCGGCCTGCTGCACGCCCGCCGCGCGGAGAACGGCTACCGCACGTACGACGAGAGCGACCTGCGGCTGATCGAGCAGATCCGGACCCTCCAGGACTTCGGGTTCGACCTGGAGGAGACCCGTCCCTTCGTCGACTGCCTGCGCGCCGGCCACCCGGCGGGCGACTCCTGCCCGGCCTCGCTCGCCGTCTACCGGCGCAAGCTCGGCGAGCTGGACGCGCTCATCGACCAGCTGCGGTCGGTCCGTGCGGAGGTGGGCGCTCAGCTCGCGCGCGCCGAACTGGAGGCCTCCGCCGAGCTGCCGGGCGGCCCCGAACCACGATGCGAACTGAACTGGGAGGACGACAGATGATCCACGTCGAAGGTGTCGCAGAGGTCACCGACGCGACGTTCGACCGGGAGGTGCTGGAGGGCGGCCTGCCGGTCCTGGTCGAATTCACAGCCGACTGGTGCGGGCCCTGCCGCCAGCTCGCCCCCGTGCTCGGCGCGATCGCCCGGGAGGAGGCGGGCCGCCTCAAGATCGTCCAGATCGACGTGGACCACAACCCGGGCGTCACCAGCCGCTACGCGGTGCTGTCGATGCCGACGCTGATGGTCTTCCAGGACGGCGAACCGGTGAAGTCCATGGTCGGCGCCCGGCCCAAGCGGCGGCTGCTCCAGGAGCTGGAGGACGTCCTGCCCGCGGCCGTCTGAACCGGCAGGCGGGGGACGGAGCCCTACGCGGGCGCCCTCCCGTCCTCCAGCCGGACCAGCGCCCGCATGGCCTCGCGCTCGACGCGTGACACGTCACGCAGCACATTGCCTGCCCGTACGAGGTCCTGCTCGTCGCCCAACTCACCGGCTGCGGCGATCAGGGCCGCGGCTTCGGTCCACAGGGTGGCCGCCTCGGTGTACAGCGCGTGCCCGGTGCGCAGATGCCGGTCGCCGACCAGCTGCGCGCACTCGGCGAGGAAGTCCCGGTAGAGGTTGCGGAACAGCGCGCCGCCGGTGCCGGCCTCCTCCATCAGGAAGGCGGCCTGCGGCAGGTCCCGGCGCGGGTCGTCCGTCCGCCGGAGCCAGGTGGGCACCAGCTTGGCCGCCTTCTCGATGCCACGGTGGCCCAGGTTGGCGATGGGCGGGTCGAGGAAGACCGCGGCGCAGGCGGTGACGGCGGGGACGATCCGGCTCTCCGGGGGCGGCGCGGTCCGGGGGACGCTGAGGGTGAAGGACCGGTGCCTCGCCGTCATGGGTCCGCGCGCGGCCCGGGCCCGGGCGAGGCCGGTCAGGTTGGTCGTCACCGCTCCGCCCTGCTGGGCGGTGTCCACCAGCCGGGCTTCGTGGCCGTCGTAGCCGTACAGGGCGACGACATGCCCGCCGAAGTGGACCTTGGGCGTGAAGTAGTCGAGGTGCCCGCTGTCGAGCTGGAGTCCGACGGGGCGGCCCGCGTCGACGTGCGCCGTCACGTCCGCCCAGGCCTTACGGGGCGAGGTGGTCTCCTGGACCCGGAGGTCCAGACCGAGCCGGCCGGCCAGGTTCCTGGTGAGGTCGAAGGGCCTCACCCGCCCGCCGAGGAAGGGGAAGTCCAGGTTCTTGGCGTCCCAGTAGATGAAGGACAGGCCGGAGCCGAGGCCGAAGAGCATGGGCTCGGACAGATCGAGTCCCTCGTGCCGCAGCAGCACCCCCAGAGCGGTCGTCTCGCAGTGCCGCGCACCGCGGGCGTCGATGTCGTGCACCTCGGCCATGCCCTGCCCTTCCGGTCGGTTCCAGCGGTCGGTTCCAGGCTCCGACCCTACTGGCGGCGTCCGGCGCGAAGGGGCCCCAAGCCGGTGCGGCGCACACGCCGACGACGGCGCGCCGAGGCCTTCCCCCACCGGTGCCCCGGCCGCCGCCGGACCCTCAGGAGCGCTGTCGGCGCGGCTGGTTAGGCTCATCGAGGACCGGAGCGCACCCCGCGCGCCGGAAGGACATGGATTCCCTGGGGGAAGCAGATGAGCAGGACACTCACCGCGACGGCCTTCGTTCTGACGGCCGCTCTGCTGACGGGCTGCGGTGGTGGCGAGGAGAAGCCGGCCGACGCGGGCAAGGGGGACACCCCCGCCGCCCAGGAGTCCGCGGGGGCGAAGGAGACCGGCGGGGGCGTGGAGGAAGGCGCCTCGCACGAGGTGACGATCAAGGTCGAGGGGACGGGCAGGAGCAACGTCATGTACACCCTCGACGACTCCGGCTTCAAGGAGGTCGACCTGCCGTGGACGAAGACGGCCACCATCGCCCCGCGCGGCGCCGAGCGCGAGGTCGGCCGGCTGGTCATCGTCACCCCCGGCAACACGACGGCCGCCGACGGCAAGCTGGTCGCGGCAGGATGCTCGATCACGGTCGACGGCAAGACCGTCGTCGAGAACGAGGGCGGCGCGACGGGCAAGCCCTGCTCGTACAAGCTCAAGTAGAGCGGCTCGCCCGGCGCCCCGGACGAGCGGGCGGTGCGCCCGCAGGTCCGGTCCGCACGTTCCCGGCCCGGGCGGTGCACGCGGAGGTCCGGCTCGCACGCCCCCCGCGAGCGAAGGCGCCGCGGAGATTCAGGCGCCCGTGCCGGGGGAGGGGCGGTGCACCCGGAGTGCGCGGTGCACCGCCCCTCCTCACGCCGTCAGGCGGGCCGCAGCCAGACCGTCGCCAGCGGCGGGAGGGTCAGCGTGATGCTGGTGTCCCTGCCGTGCGCCGGCACCGCCTCCGGCTTCAGCGGCTCCCCGTTGCGTACGTCGCCGCCGCCGTAGCGCGCCGCGTCGGTGTTCAGGACCTCCACCCAGGACTCCGGTCCGTCCGGGACCCCGATGCGGTAGTCGTGCCGCACCACCGGGGAGAAGTGGGAGACGGCGATCAGCGGCGAGCCGTCCGCGTCGTAGCGGACGAAGCTGAACGCGTTGTCCTCCGCCGCGCCGCCGTCGATCCAGGAGAAGCCCTCCGGGGAGGTGTCCAGCTGCCAGAGCGCCGGCAGCGCGTTGTAGACCGCGTTGAGGTCCGTGACCAGGGTGCGCACCCCGCGGTGGTCGCCGGAGGCCTCGTACGTCTCGTCGAGCAGCCACCAGTCGGGCCCGTGACCCTCGGACCACTCCGCGCCCTGGGCGAACTCCTGCCCCATGAAGAGCAGTTGCTTGCCGGGGTGCGCCCACATGAAGCCGAGGTAGGCGCGGTGGTTGGCGCGGCGCTGCCACCAGTCACCGGGCATCTTGGTGACCAGCGCCTGCTTGCCGTGCACCACCTCGTCGTGCGAGATCGGCAGTACGTAGTTCTCGCTGTACGCGTACACCATCGAGAAGGTCATCTCGTTGTGGTGGTACTTGCGGTGGACGGGCTCCTTGGAGACGTACACCAGCGAGTCGTGCATCCAGCCCATGTTCCACTTGAGGCCGAAGCCCAGGCCGCCGTGGTCCGTCGCGCGGGTCACGCCCTCCCAGGCGGTGGACTCCTCCGCGATGGTGACGACACCCGGATTGCGCCGGTAGACCGTCGCGTTCATCTCCTGGAGGAAGGCGACCGCGTCCAGGTTCTCCCGGCCCCCGTGCTCGTTCGGCGACCACTGGCCGTCCTCGCGGGAGTAGTCGAGGTACAGCATGGAGGCGACGGCGTCGACCCGCAGCCCGTCGATGTGGAACTCCTCGCACCAGTACGTGGCGTTGGAGACCAGGAAGTTACGGACCTCCTTGCGGCCGTAGTCGAACTCCAGGGTTCCCCAGTCGGGGTGGGCGGCCCGTCGCGGGTCGGAGTGCTCGTACAGCGGCCGGCCGTCGAACTCGGCGAGGGCCCAGTCGTCGCGCGGGAAGTGCGCCGGAACCCAGTCCATGAGGACGCCGATGCCCGCCGCGTGCAGGGAGTCGACCAGGAAGCGGAAGTCGTCCGGGGAGCCCATGCGGGACGTCGGCGCGAAGAAGCCGGTGACCTGGTAACCCCAGGAGCCGCCGAACGGGTGCTCGGAGACCGGCATCAGCTCGACATGGGTGAAGCCCAGCTCCCGTACGTACGAGGGCAGTTGGGCGGCCAGCTCGCGGTAGCCGAGGCCGGGCCTCCAGGACGGCAGGTGGACCTCGTAGACCGAGAAGGGGGCCTCGTGCACCGGGCGGTCGCCGCGGTGCCGCATCCAGTCGGCGTCCTGCCACTCGTGGTGCGACGCGGTCACCACCGATGCGGTGGCCGGGGGCACCTCGGTGCCGCGGGCCATCGGGTCCGCGCGCTGCGTGTGGGAGCCGTCCGGCCGGCAGATGTCGTACTTGTACACGGCCCCCTCACCGACACCCGGGAGGAAGAGCTCCCACACACCGGTGCCGCCGAGCGAGCGCATCGGGAAGGCGGTGCCGTCCCAGTAGTTGAAGTCTCCCGCCACGCGTACGCCCCGGGCGTTCGGGGCCCAGACGGTGAAGCGGGTCCCGGTGACGCCCTGGTGTTCCATCGGCTGGGCGCCGAGCGCCTTCCACAGTTCCTCGTGCCGGCCTTCGCCGATCAGGTGCAGATCGAGTTCACCGATGGCGGGCAGGAAGCGGTAGGGGTCCTCGACCTCGATCGTGTTGTCGTCGTAGACGACCTGGAGGCGGTAGGCCTCGGGCACCGCCGGAAGCGGCAGGACGCCGGAGAAGAAGCCGTCGCCGTCGCTCTGCAGTTCGGCCCGCTTGCTCTTGACCAGCACCGAAACCGAGCGGGCGAACGGCCGCAGCACGCGGAACAGCACGCCGCCGGAAGCGGGGTGCGCGCCGAGGACGTCGTGCGGCGCGTGGTGGTCGCCCGCGAGCAGCCTGCCTCGGTCCGCGGGGTCCAGGGCGGGGGCGGGCAGGACGTTCTTGCTGCCACCGCCGCGCCGGGGGCGGGGCGGGGCCCCGGTGGCCGCGGCGGCCGTCTTCCTGGCGCGGGGGCGCTTGGCAGGCGCCGCGGGCGCGGCCTCGGCGGGTGCGTCGGCGGCTGAGGCGGCTGAGGCGGCTGGGGCGGCTGGGGCGGCTGAGGCGGGAGCCGGAGCCGGGGCGGTGGCCGGTGCCGCGGCGGGGGCGGTGACCTCGGTGGTCACCGGCTGGGCCGTGGGCGGGACCTCGATGGGCTCGGGGGACTTGCGGGACGGCTTGCGGGCGGTCACAGAGACTGCCTCCTCGAAAGGTGAGTGGTGGGAGGGGAGGTCACGCGGGCTCGGCGGCCAGGCGCTGGATCGCGGCCATCGGCACCGGCAGCCAGTCGGGGCGGTGCCGGGCCTCGTACAGCACCTCGTACACCGCCTTGTCGGTCTCGTGGGCGCGCAGGAGTTCCGGCTCGCCGCGCGGGTCGGCGCCCGCCGCGCTCGCGTAGCCCTCGCAGTACGCGGCACGGCAGCGGGCCGCCCACTCCGGGTTCCACGGGTGGTGCGAGCGGGCCGCGTAGTCGAAGGACCGCAGCATCCCCGCGACGTCACGCACCGTCGGCTGCGGGCTGCGGCGTTCGGGCAGCGGCCTGGCCGGCTCTCCCTCGAAGTCGATCAGTGACCAGAAACCGTCGTCCCCGCGCAGGGTCTGGCCCAGGTGCAGATCGCCGTGGACCCGCTGGGCCGTCCAGCCGCGGCCGGTCTCCCCGAGCGCGGCGACGGCGTCGAAGGCGGTGCGAAGGCCCGGCACGTACGGGACGAGCGCGGGGACCGCCTGGGCGGCGGCCTCCAGGCGCTCCACCATCCCCGCCACCAGGTGCCTGGTCCGGTCGTGGGCCAGTGGAGGCGTCGGCAGGGCCGCCGCGAGGGCGGTGTGCACCTCGGCCGTGGCACGGCCCAGCGCGTGCGCCTCGGGGACGAAGTCCTGTCCCGCGGCCAGGGCGGCGAGCGCGAGCTGCCAGCCGTCCTGCGCGCCGTGCAGGAACGGCTGGAGCACGCCGAGCGTGAGCGGCTCGGGCCCGGTGGTCGCCTCGAACCAGGCCACCGGGGCGGGGACCCGTCCGCAGCCCTCGCGGCCGAGCGCGAGCGGCAGTTCGAGATCGGGGTTGGTGCCCGGGAAGACCCGGCGGAAGATCTTCAGGATGAAGGCGTCGCCGTAGACCAGTGAGGAGTTGGACTGCTCGGTGTCCAGAACCCGCGGGGTGAGCCCTGGAGGGATCGGTTCCGCACGGTCGAAGCGGAGGGGGCCGAGGGTGCCCGGGTGACGGAACCGTTCCAGCAGGAGGTCGGCGACACGGGGGTCGTGCAGCCCCTCGTACAGCGTGCGGCCGGCCAGCGGCCCGTCCGTCACCTGCCCGATGCGGGCGTCGGCCAGCCGTGGGGGGAGCGTGCCGTGCACGCCGAGCAGCAGCTGGTAGCAGTCCTCCTGGGGCTGCGCGTGGCGGTTGCCGGGTTGGTGGACCCGGACGAGCAGATGCAGGAGCCCGGGGCCCGTGCTCGTGGCGTCCAGCGGCAGTATCTCGGTGGCGGCGACCAGCGAGAAGCCGCTGACGGCCTGCCCCTTGCCGGCGAACCAGCGCTGCCGGGGCACCCACTCGTGGAGCAGGGGAGCGAGCGAGGCGAGCAGGGCCGTGGTGCCCGTGCCGCTCGGCGTATGCCTTCTCGTCGTCTTTCGTGATGTTGTGCTCTTCGCCAGGGCGACTCGAGTGGATGCAGCCTCCGACATGGCATCGCGTCCTTTCCCCGGGCACACCACAGGATGCGAAGAGTGTCCCGGATTGCGGCAATGGCTGTCCGGCTGTGCGGGACGTGTCGGGTGAGGAAAAGTCCGACGGAGTCGATCATTGGGCCGATGGGCGCCCGAAGGAGCCCGGAAGAGCTCGATATGGGGGAGAGTGCCCCGTGCGGGGCGGCGGAAACCGCCCCGCGGGTGGCGCCTCGACGGTGAGGCGCCGTCAGCCGTCCGTCACCGGCGGTCAGCCGACCGGAGCGTCCTTCCGCAGCCGGAACCAGTAGAAACCGTGCCCCGCGAGCGTCAGCAGATAGGGCCACTGACCGACGGCCGGGAAGCGCACCCCGCCGATCAGCTCCACGGGATGACGCCCGTTGAAGGCCCGCAGATCGAGCTCTGTCGGCTGTGCGAACCGTGAGAAGTTGTGGACGCACAGCACGAGGTCGTCCTTGTACTCCCGCGTGAACGCGATCACCGCCGGGTTGGACGAGGGCAGTTCGTTGTACGAGCCGAGGCCGAAGGCCGGGTTCTGCTTGCGGATCTCGATCATCCGCCGCGTCCAGTGCAGCAGCGACGACGGCGAGGCCATCGACGCCTCGACGTTGGTCACCTGGTAGCCGTAGACCGGGTCCATGATCGTGGGGAGGTAGAGCCGCCCCGGATCACTGGAGGAGAAACCGGCGTTGCGGTCGGGCGTCCACTGCATCGGGGTGCGGACGGCGTCCCGGTCGCCCAGCCAGATGTTGTCGCCCATCCCGATCTCGTCCCCGTAGTAGAGGATCGGGGAGCCGGGCAGCGACAGGAGCAGCGCCGTGAACAGCTCGATCTGGTTGCGGTCGTTGTCCAGGAGGGGCGCGAGACGCCGGCGGATGCCGATGTTGGCCCGCATCCGGGGATCCTTGGCGTACTCCGCGTACATGTAGTCGCGCTCTTCGTCCGTGACCATCTCGAGCGTGAGCTCGTCGTGGTTGCGCAGGAAGATGCCCCACTGGCAGCCGGACGGGATCTCCGGGGTCTTCGCGAGGATTTCCGAGACCGGGTAGCGGCTCTCGCGCCGTACGGCCATGAAGATCCGCGGCATCACGGGGAAGTGGAACGCCATGTGGCACTCGTCGCCCCCGGCCTGGAAGTCGCCGAAGTAGTCGACGACGTCCTCGGGCCACTGGTTGGCCTCGGCCAGCAGCACCGTGTCCGGGTAGTTGGCGTCGATCTCCTTGCGGACCCGCTTGAGGAAGCCGTGGGTCTCGGGGAGGTTCTCGCAGTTGGTTCCCTCACGCTGGTAGAGGTAGGGCACGGCGTCGACGCGGAAGCCGTCGATGCCGAGGTCCAGCCAGAAGCGCAGGGCCGAGATGATCTCCTCCTGCACGGCCGGGTTCTCGTAGTTGAGATCCGGCTGGTGCGAGAAGAAGCGGTGCCAGTAGTACTGCTTGCGGACCGGGTCGAAGGTCCAGTTGGACGTCTCGGTGTCGACGAAGATGATCCGGGCGTCCGGGAACTGCTTGTCGTCGTCGGCCCAGACGTAGTAGTCGCCGTACGGGCCGTCCGGGTCGGTGCGGGACTGCTGGAACCAGTCGTGCTGATCGCTCGTGTGGTTCATGACGAAGTCGATGATCACGCGCATGCCGCGCTGGTGCGCGGCGTCGACGAACTCCACGAAGTCGGCGAGGTCGCCGAATTCGGGCAGCACGGCGGTGTAGTCGGACACGTCGTAACCGCCGTCGCGCAGAGGCGACTTGAAGAACGGCGGCAGCCACAGGCAGTCGACGCCCAGCCACTGCAGGTAGTCCAGCTTGGCGGTGAGGCCCTTGAGGTCACCGACGCCGTCTCCGTTGGAGTCCTGGAAGGACCGGACGAGTACCTCGTAGAAGACGGCGCGCTTGAACCAGTCGGGATCGC
Organism: Streptomyces argenteolus; assembly: GCF_042902585.1. Lineage (GTDB taxonomy): Bacteria > Actinomycetota > Actinomycetes > Streptomycetales > Streptomycetaceae > Streptomyces > Streptomyces argenteolus. Next base: position 359,618 of record NZ_JBIBEG010000001.1, on the reverse strand, counting down.
GGTCCTTGGCGGGAGTGTCCTCGAACAGGTCGTGGACGGGCTCATTGACGATCATGGTGTGGGTGACCCTCCGGTCGGCGGGGACGGTCGCAGGACCGCGATGTGCGCCGGTGTCACACCCGGCTCGAGACGCACATAGAAGGCCCTGCCCCAGTGATAGGTGTCGCCGGTGAGCTCGTCGCGCACCGGCACGCTCTCGTGCCAGTCGAGGCCGAGACGCGGCATGTCCAACGAGACCGTGGCCTCCTGGGTGTGGTGAGGGTCGAGGTTGACGACCACCAGGACGACGTCCGAACCGGAGCGCTTGCTGTAGGCGATCAGCGCCTCGTTGTCGACCTGGTGGAAGTGCACGTCGCGCAGTTGCTGGAGCGCCGGATGGCGACGCCGGATCCGGTTGAGGGAGGTGATCAGGGGAGCGAGCGAGCGGCCCTCACGTTCCGCCGACTCCCAGTCCCTGGGCCTGAGTTGGTACTTCTCGGAGTCCTGGTACTCCTCGCTCCCGGGACGCACCGGGGTGTTCTCGTACAGCTCGAAGCCGGCGTACACGCCCCACGAGGGGGAGAGCGTCGAGGCCAGCACGGCCCGGGCCTCGAAGGCGGGACGTCCGCCCTCCTGGAGATAACCCGGAAGAATGTCGGGCGTGTTCACGAAGAAGTTCGGCCGCATGTACGAGGCGCTCTCGCCCGAGAGCTCGGACACGTACTCGGTGAGTTCCTGCTTCGTGTTACGCCAGGTGAAGTACGTGTAGGACTGCTGGAAGCCCACCGAGGCCAGCGTGCGCATCATCGCGGGACGCGTGAAGGCCTCCGCGAGGAAGATCACGTCGGGGTCGGTCCGGTTGATGTCGGCGATCACCTTCTCCCAGAAGACGACCGGCTTGGTGTGCGGATTGTCGACACGGAAGATGCGTACGCCGTGGTCCATCCAGAACCGGAGGACGCGCGTCGTCTCGGCGACGATCCCGCTCATGTCCGCGTCGAAGGCGATCGGATAGATGTCCTGGTACTTCTTGGGCGGGTTCTCGGCGTAGGCGATGGTGCCGTCGGGCCGGTGGTGGAACCACTCAGGGTGCTCGGACACCCAGGGGTGGTCCGGGGAGCACTGGAGGGCGAAGTCCAGGGCGATCTCCATCCGGAGCGTGCGGGCCGTCGCGACGAAGTGGTCGAAGTCCTCGATGGTGCCGAGATCCGGGTGGACGGCGTCGTGCCCGCCGTCGGCGGAACCGATCGCCCAGGGCACACCCGGGTCGTCCGGGCCGGGTGTGAGGCTGTTGTTGGGGCCCTTGCGGTGGGTGGTGCCGATGGGGTGGATCGGGGGGAGGTAGACGACGTCGAAGCCCATCGCGGCCACGGCGGGCAGCCGCTCGGCGGCCGTCCGGAAGGTGCCGCTGACCAGCCTGGGGGACGGCGGGGTGAGCTCGGCCGTCACCCTGGGGCTCTTCTTCCGCGCGGCGGCCGTCGTGGTCTTCGCGGTCTTCGCTGTCCTGGCCGCCCGTGAGGCGCGGGCCGGCTTCGGCGGTGCGGTCTCCTCCCACCGCGCCCCCTCCGAGCGGGGGAACAGCTCGTACCAGGAGCCGTAGAGGGCGCGCCGGCGCTCCACGGTCAGCGGCATCGGGCGGGAGGCGGTGACCAGTTCCCGCAGGGGGTGGCGGCCGAGCGCCTCGTCCACCTCGGGGGCGAGCGCGGCCGCCAGCCGGTCGGCCGCGGGGCGGCCCGTGTCGCGCAGGGCGTCGACGGCGGCCAGCACGGCCTCGCGGCCGTCCTGCTTGGGCACGCCTTCGGCGGCACGGGCGTGCAGCTCGGCGCCCTCCTCCAGGACCAGGTCCGTGTCGATGCCCGCCGGGATCTTGATCGTGGCGTGGGCGCGCCAGGTGGTGACCGGATCGCTCCACGCCTCGACGGTGTACGTCCAGTGGCCCTCGGCCACCGGGGTCACCTCGGCGCCCCAGCGGTCCGTGCCGGGAGCGAGCTCGCGCATCGGCGTCCAGGGGCCGGGCCGTCCGTTCGGGTCGCACAGGACGACATTGGCGGCCACCGCGTCGTGTCCCTCGCGGAACACGGTGGCGCTGACCTCGAAGGTCTCGCCCGCGACGGCTTTGGCCGGACGTCTGCCGCAGTCGACGAGCGGACGGACGTCCAGGACGGGAATGCGACCGATCATGGAATCACCTGGGGGTCGGAGCTCGGCATGCACGGCGCGCGACGTGGGCGTGAAGGGCTGACCGCGCGCGCCGCGATGGTGGGGTTGCGTCCTTTGTAGCTGCTCAGTTGTCGGCTGGCGGGCTGTGGGCATGGCCGCTCCTGTCCGCGTTCACTCGAATGGACTCGAATGGCAGGTGCGCGGGGGGTTCCTGCTCCGACCGGGGCACCTGGGGTGTGCAGCGCGGGGGGTGTGTACCGGGGGAGCCTTCCCACCGCTTTCGGGCGGCCAACCCGGCGGCGTGTTAACTCCTGGGTCCAACAGGTGCACGCGCTGTGGGCCGCGCGCCGTTCCCCCGGCCGGCACGTGGGCACCTCCGCAGCCTTCCCCGTGGCGCGGGGTGCCACAAGTCCGAACGAGGAGGGGAAATCAGCCATATCGCCCGTGACGGAGGAGGGCGAAACAGGCGCATCTGGCCCAAGCGGCGACAGGGGCCGGAGGGGTGTCCGGGACGCCTGTGACCCGAGTGGCGCGGGAGGCGGCAGGGGGAGAGCGCGCCCGGTGCAGCGCCGGGGGCGGGGGCGGGCGGCCCGCGCCGGGCCGGACCCACTGAGCCGGTCGCGCGCCGTGGCCGCCCGGCGCGCCGCACCGCTACCGTCGAGGGTGACGGAGAGGGCGTACACCGTCGTGCGTCCCCTCGGATCCGTACGTCCCCTGTAAAGGTGGGATACGTGAAGGCCATTCGTCGATTCACCGTGCGTCCCGTCCTCCCCGAACCCCTGCGACCGCTCAGCGACCTCGCCCGTAACCTGCGCTGGTCCTGGCACACCGAGACCCAACAGCTCTTCCAGGCCGCCGACCCCGAGGGCTGGCGGCCCGCGGACGCCGACCCCGTGCGCCTGCTGGGCGCCGTCTCCGCCGCGCGCCTCGCCGAGCTGGCCGGGGACCAGCACTTCCTGCGACGGCTCACCGAGGTGTCCGAGGACCTGCGGGCCTACCTCGGCGGCCCGAGGTGGTATCAGGACCAGCTCTCCGGCGGCGCGGAGCTCCCCGCCGCCATCGCCTACTTCTCACCCGAATTCGGGGTCACCGCGGCCCTGCCCCAGTACTCGGGAGGGCTCGGCATCCTCGCCGGGGACCACCTGAAGGCCGCCAGTGACCTGGGCGTGCCGCTCATCGGGGTGGGCCTGCTCTACCGCCACGGGTACTTCCGCCAGAGTCTGTCCAGGGACGGCTGGCAGCAGGAGCACTACCCCGTACTGGACCCCAACGAGCTGCCGCTCACCCTCCTGCGGGAGGCCGACGGCACGCCCAGCAGGGTGGTGCTCGCCCTGCCCGGCGGGCGCTCCCTGTACGCCTCGGTCTGGCAGGCCCAGGTCGGCCGCGTCCCCCTGCTGCTCCTGGACTCCGACGTCGAGGAGAACGCGCCGGGGGAACGCGACGTCACCGACCGGCTCTACGGCGGCGGCAGCGACCACCGGCTGCTCCAGGAGATGCTGCTCGGCATCGGCGGGGTGCGCGCCGTGCGGACCTACTGCCGGCTGACCGGGCACGCCGCTCCCGAGGTGTTCCACACCAACGAGGGCCACGCCGGATTCCTCGGCCTGGAGCGCATCCGGGAACTCGCCGAGGCCGGTGTGGACTTCGACGCCGCGCTGGAGATCGTCCGGGCGGGGGCGGTGTTCACCACCCACACGCCGGTGCCCGCCGGCATAGACCGGTTCGAACGCCAGCTCGTGGCCCGACATTTCGGTGACGACGGCGAGCTCCCCGGGGTCCCGGTCGACCGGATCCTGCGCCTCGGGATGGAGACCTACCCCGGTGGCGAGCCCGACCTCTTCAACATGGCGGTGATGGGCCTGCGGCTCGCCCAGCGCGCCAACGGGGTCTCCACCCTGCACGGGTCCGTCAGCCGGGAGATGTTCTCCGGGCTGTGGCCGGGATTCGACCCCTCCGAGGTGCCGATCACCTCGGTGACCAACGGGGTGCACGCCCCGACCTGGGTCGCCCCCGAAGTCCTCCGGCTCGGCGCCCTCACCGTCGGATCCGAACGCGCGGAGGACGCGCTCGCCGGCGCCGGGGGCGGCCGGGCGGACCGTACCGGCGGCGGGGCGGGCGCCACACCCCGGCGCTGGGACGCGGTGACCGGTGTCCCCGACCGTGAGATCTGGGACCTGCGCCGCGGGCTGCGCGAGCAGCTCGTCGCCGAGGTCCGCAAACGGCTCTACGCCTCCTGGCGCAGGCGCGGCGCGGGCACCGCCGAACTCGGCTGGATCGACGGGGTCCTCGACCCGGACGTGCTCACCATCGGATTCGCGCGCCGGGTTCCCTCGTACAAGCGGCTCACCCTCATGCTGCACGACCGCGACCGGCTGCGGGACCTGCTGCTGCACCCCACCCACCCCATCCAGATCGTGGTCGCCGGAAAGGCCCACCCGGCCGACGACGGCGGCAAGCGGCTGGTCCAGGAACTGGTGCGCTTCTCGGACGACCCGAAGGTGCGCCACCGCATCGTCTTCCTGCCGGACTACGGCATGGGGATGGCGCAGAAGCTCTACCCGGGCTGCGACGTGTGGCTCAACAACCCGCTGCGCCCCCTGGAGGCCTGCGGTACGAGCGGGATGAAGGCGGCGCTCAACGGCTGCCTCAACCTCTCGGTGCGGGACGGCTGGTGGGACGAGTGGTTCGAGCCGGACTTCGGCTGGGCGATCCCCACCGCCGACGGCTCCGCCACCGACGAGGAGCGGCGCGACGAGCTGGAGGCGGGCGCCCTGTACTCCCTGATCGAGGACCGGGTGGCGCCGCGCTTCTACGACCGCAACGCGCAGGACCTGCCCGAGCGGTGGATCGAGATGGTCCGCCGCACCCTGGTCACCCTGGGCCCCAAGGTGCTCGCGGGGCGGATGGTGCGGGAGTACGTGGAGCGCCTCTACGCTCCCGCGGCGCTCGCGCGCCGGGCGCTGGAGCCCGCGACGGCGCGTGAGCTCGCCGCCTGGAAGGCCAGGATCCGCGCGGCCTGGCCCCAGGTCGCCGTCGACCATGTGGAGGCCTCGGCCGACACGGTCGTGGGCGGCTCGGCCGAGCTGGGGTCCACCCTGGCGCTCCGGGTCCGGATCGCCCTCGGCGGTCTCGACCCGGACGACGTCGAGGTGCAGGTGGTCGCCGGGCGTGTCGACTCCGGCGACGCGATCGCGGAGGCCCAGACGTTCCCACTGAAGCCGGCCGGCGGGCACGACCTGGAGGACCGCTGGCTGTACGAGGGCCCGCTCGCCCTGGACCGCACGGGTCCGTACGGCTACACCGTGCGCGTGCTGCCCTCGCATCCGCTGCTCGCCTCGGGCGCCGAGCTCGGCCTCGTCGCGGTGCCGAACGCGGCCACGGTCGACGGCGGCGGGGTGCTCCTGCGCTGACGTCACGGTTACCGGTGGGCCCGGCGCGTGTCCGCGGCGCCGGGCCCACCCGCGCGACGCCCGTACCACCGCAGAACCGGCAGGGGTGTTTTCGCCGTGATCTCGCTAACATGACAGCCGTGCCGGTGTGCCCCTGCAGCCACCGACGTGACAGCGAGGCGTTCCCGCACGGGAACGCGAGTGGAGGTCAGCACGGTGAACGGCGGCGGAGGCCGAGCAAGACGCCTGACCCGTCGGCTGGCCACGCGGAACGGCGCCTCCCGGCCGCTGCACGTCCGCCGCCCGGATTCCGCCCCGCTGCGCGGCGACCGCTTCACCACCGCGGCCCGTATGCGCTGGCTCAACGCGGCGAGCACCCGCATCGGCACCACCCTCGACCTGGAACGGACGGCCGAGGAGCTGGCCGCCTTCAGCGTCCCGCGGCTGGCCGACGGCGCCGCCGTCGACGTGCTGGAGTCGGTGCTGCGCGGTGAGGAGGGCGAGCGCGTGACCGGCGCGGCGGTCCCCGTCACCCGGGCCATGGCCGTCCGGGCCATCGACGCGCTGAACGAGCTCGAACCCTCCCCGGTCGGCGAGGTGGTCGACCGCAGGGAGCGCCGCGAGACGCTGCTGACCACGGAGTGCCTGCGCAACGGCCGGCCCGTGCTGGTCAGCAGGATGACCCTGGAGGACTACCGGCGCGTCACGCCCACCGACAGCGCGGCCCGCGCGATGCGGCGGCAGGGGGTCCACAGCTACATGGCGGTGCCGCTGATCGCCCGGGGCGTCCTGCTCGGCTCCGCCGACTTCGTACGGGCCGGGAGCAGCCCGCCCTTCAACCGCGCCGACCTCGACCTGGCCGGACAGCTGGGCGCCATGGCCGCCGTGTTCATCGACAACGCCCGGCTCTACGGACGCGAACGCCAGCACGTCGTCTCGCTCCAGCGGAGCCTGCTCCCGCGCGCCACACCCCACACGCCCGGCCTGGCCGTCCACGCCCACTACGCCCCCGCGGTCGACGCGCACGGGGTGGGCGGCGACTGGTACGACGTGGTGGCGCTCCCCGGCGGGCGGACGGCGCTGGTCGTCGGCGACGTCACCGGCCACGGGCTGCCCGCCGCCGCGACGATGGGCCGGCTGCGGGCCGTCGCCCGCACCCTGATGATGCTGGACATCGCGCCCCACCAGGTGCTCGCCCGGCTGGACCTGGCGACCCGCGACCTGGAGGACGACCAGGTCGCCACCTGCCTGTGCGCGGTCTACGACCCGGCGGACTCCAGCTACACCATCGCGAGCGCGGGGCATCCGCCGCCGCTGCTCGTCGGCTCCGACGGTGCCGCCCGCTACGTCGACGTACCGGTCGGGGCGCCGCTGGGCGCCGGGGTCATCCCGTACGACCCCCTGCGGCTGCGGGGACCGGCGGGTGGCCGGCTGGTGCTCTACACCGACGGGCTGATCAAGACCAGGACCGACGACGTGGACGTCCAGCTGGAGCGGCTGCGTACGTCGGTGGCCGCGATGGAGCCCGGGCAGCTCGACGCCGGGGGCCCGCTCACCTCGCCGCGCCAGGACGACGGGCGCTTCGACGAGGCGGTGCTGCTGGTCGCGGGGGGCCATACTCCGCCGCACGAACTGCGGTTGCGGGAGTGGGACCTGCCCACGGTGGGCAACCCGGCCTCCACCGCGCGCAAGCTGGTCACCGAGCAGCTCGGCCGGTGGGGCCTCGACGAGCTCGCCGACGTGACGGAGCTGGTCGTCAGCGAGCTGGTCGGCAACGCCCTGCGCTACGGCGGGGGTCCCGGCCGGCTCAGGCTGCTGTACGACGAGCGGCTCCAGGTGGAACTCTCCGACACCGGGCCCGATCTGCCGCAGATCCAGCACGCCGGCGTCAGCGACGAGGGCGGGCGGGGACTTCAGCTCATCAACCTGCTGTGCCGCAGATGGGGTTCGTGCCGCACGGCGACCGGCAAGGTCGTCTGGGCCGAGCAGAACCTTCCCGGCTGAACGCCCGACGGCCCGGGGGAGCACGCTCCCCCGGGCCGTCCGTTCCGTGGTCCGCGCGGCGCCCGCTCAGCGCCGGCGGAGGATCAGAACGTGAGCTTGACGCTGTTGAAGGTGCCGGTGTCGCCCGAGTAGGCGTCCTGGATCCTCAGGTTCCACGTGCCGTTGGCCACCTCGGACGAGGCGTTGACCGTGTAGGTCGCCACCACGTTGTCCGCGGAGTCGCTCGACGAGGAGTTCTTCAGCCGGTACGCCGTGCCGTCCGGGGCGACGAGGTCGAGCACCAGGTCACCGCGGTAGGTGTGCGTGATGTTGACCGCCACCGAGAGGTCACTGGGCGCGTTGCCGGTGACACCGCTGACGACGACGGGGATGTTGGTGGTGCTCCGGTCGGCGATGGCCTTGACGGTCGTGTTCTGGAAGACCGTGCCGCCCGGGTCCGGGTCGGTGCCGCCACCGGGGCGGGAGCCGACGGCGATGCCGGCCCACGCGTTGGCGACCGCGGTGTACTCGGCGCTCGTGGTGCCGTACAGCTCACCGGCCACGGCGAGGGTGCCGGTGCGGGCCGCCGCGTAGTTCGTGGTGGAGGTGAACTTCGTGGTGAGCGCCTTGAACCAGATCTGCAGCGCCTTGTCCCGGCCGATGCCGGTCACCGGGAGGCCGTCGGACGTCGGGGAGTTGTAGGACACCCCGTTGACGGTCTTGGCGCCGCTGCCCTCGGAGAGCAGGTAGAAGAAGTGGTTCGCCGGGCCCGAGGAGTAGTGGACGTCGACCGAGCCGAGGCCGGAGTACCAGTAGTCCTTGGACGCGCCGTCCTTGCTCGGCTTGTCCATGTAACGCAGCGGCGTGCCGTCGCCGTTGATGTCGATCTTCTCGCCGACGAGGTAGTCGCCCGGGTCGGTCGCCGTGTTGGAGTAGAACTCCACGCCCGCCGCGAAGATGTCCGAGGTGGCCTCGTTGAGACCGCCCGACTCACCGCTGTAGTTGAGGCCGGCGGTGTTGGAGGTGACGCCGTGCGTCATCTCGTGCGCCGCCACGTCCAGCGAGGTCAGGGGCGCGAGGTTGCCGCTGCCGTCGCCGTACGTCATGCAGAAGCAGCTGTCGGACCAGAAGGCGTTGACGTAGTTGTTGCCGTAGTGGACACGGGAGTACGCGCCCACGCCGTCGCCCTTGATACCGCTGCGGCCCATGACGTTCTTGTAGAAGTCCCAGGTCTCCGCGGCGCCGTAGTGCGCGTCGGCCGCGGCGGTCTCGGTGTTGGACGCGCTGCCGTTGCCCCAGACGTCGTCGGTGCCCGAGAACAGCGTCCCCGTGCCCGAGGTGCCGCGGTTCAGGTTGTACGTCTTGTGGTTGCCCCGCGCGGTGTCCGTCAGGTTGTAGGAGCTGCCGGAGCCCGAGGTCCCCAGGGTGACCTGACCGCTGTACTGGGTGTTGCCCGTGCCGTTCTCGATGGCCTGCCACTCGTAGAGCTTGGCGCCGGACGAGGCGTCGGTGATGACGTGCAGCTCGTTCGGCGTGCCGTCGTGCTGGAGGCCGCCGACCACCGTCTCGTACGCCAGCTGCGGGGTGCCGCTCGCGGCCCAGACGACCTTGCGCGGGGCCTTGCTGGCCTCGGTGCTCTTCGAGCCGTCGGCACGGGCCGCGGTGAGCGCCTGCTTCTCGGCGGTGGCCGGGGCGACGGCGGCCGTGCTGCCGACGGCCTTCAGCTGCGCACCGGTCGCCTTGGAGGCCTTGGTGACCGCCTCGGTCGCTCCCGCCTTCGAGGCGGTGACGACCAGGTCGCCGCCGAGGACGGGGAGGCCGTCCAGCGTGCGCTCGTAGCGGGTGTGGGTGGTGCCGTCGACGTCCTTGACGACATCGCGGACGACGAGCTTCTCCGTGGCTCCGAGACCGAGCTCCTCGGCGGTCGCCGCCTTGGTGGAGTTCGCCTCCCTGAGCAGCTCGGCGCGCTGCGCCGGGGAGAGCTTCGCGGGAAGGGCGCCCGGGTCGGCGCCCTTCACCGCGGCGGCCGGGGCGGCGGTCGCGGCCTCGGGGGCGGCCGTGGCGGCACCGCCCTGCATTCCGACGGCGAGGAGTGCTGCTGCGGCTATCAGAGCGCCGGTCGCTGTGGCACGACGGCTGGGCGTGGGTCTCACGCGGACTCCTTCTGCGAGGGGGGTCACGGTCGGCGGGGTAGAGCCGGCCGGCAGAGCAGGCGGTGCGCGGAACGGGGGAAGAGTGCCAGCAGAACCAGGTGTGTGTCAGGAGCGCGTCAACACATTGGCCGGAAGTCGTCCGTTGCCGGAAGTGCCGTGTTCGTTAAGCGAACGTTTCCCCGTGTGTCGCCCGAGGGTGGCCGGGATCCCGCCGAGGCGCCGGGAACCCTGTATTCGCAGGGTGCGTTGAGGTTCAGCCCTCGCTCGCGCCGAACGGCGGGCGGAATGCGAAGCGGAGGGGGACCACGTGCTGAGACGGCGCGGAACTGTGGCCAGTTCCGCGCCGTCCCCTGTGGCCTGTCTCCGCCGTCGTGGCCCCGGGGCCGGCGGAAGCCGTCAGGCCAGGCTCTCCCGCCACGCCTTGTGCAGCCCGGCGAAACGGCCGTCGCCCCCGATGAGTTCGGCCGGCGTCCCGTCCTCGACGATCCGGCCGTGCTCCATCACGAGCACCCGGTCCGCGATCTCGACCGTCGACAGCCGGTGGGCGATGACGACCGCCGTACGCCCGTGCAGGACGGTGTCCATGGCCCGCTGCACGGCCCGCTCGCCGGGGACGTCGAGCGAGCTCGTGGCCTCGTCGAGGATCAGCACGGCCGGGTCGGCGAGCAAAGCGCGCGCGAAGGCGACGAGTTGACGCTGACCTGCGGAGATCCGCCCGCCCCGCTTGCGGACGTCCGTCTCGTACCCGTCGGGCAGCGCGGTGATGAAGTCGTGCGCCCCGATGGCCTTGGCGGCGCGCTCGATCTCCTCGGGACCCGCCTCCGGGCGGCCGATCGCGATGTTCTCGGCGATCGTCCCGGAGAACAGGAACGCCTCCTGGGTCACCATCACCACACCCCGGCGCAGTTCGGGCGTCGCCAGATCGCGCAGATCGGTGCCGTCCAGCAGCACGCGCCCCTCGGTGGGGTCGTAGAAGCGCGCCAGCAGCTTGGCGAGCGTCGACTTGCCCGCGCCCGTCGAGCCGACCACGGCCACGGTCTGCCCCGCCGGGATCGTCAGCGCGAACCGGGGGAGGACCTCTCCACCCGTCCGGTACGCGAAACGCACCTCGTCGAAGACGACCTCGCGGCCCGGGTGCTCACCGGTCAGGGCGGGCAGGACCTTCGGCGCGACCGGCTCGGGCACGGTGGGCGTCTGCGCCAGCAGGCCGGCGATCTTCTCCAGCGAAGCAGCCGCCGACTGGTAGGAGTTGAGGAACATCGCGAGCCGGTCGATCGGGTCGTACAGCCGCCGCAGATAGAGCACCGCGGCGGCCAGCACACCGAGCGCCAGCGTGCCCGACGCGACCCGGTAGGCGCCCCAGAGCACCATCGCCGCCACGGCGGTGTTGGCCACCAGGCGGGAACCGACGACGTAGCGCGCCATCTCCAGCAGGGCGTCGCCGTTGGTCCGCTCGTGGCGGCGGTTGAGCACCGCGAACTCCGTGTCGTTGGCACGCTCCCTGCGGAAGGCCTGCACGGGCCTGATCCCGTTCATCGTCTCGGCGAACTTCACGATGACCGCGGCGATCGCCGAGGAGCGCGCCGAGTACGCCGTGGAGGCGCGCCGGCGGTAGCTGCGCACCAGCAGGTACAGCGGCACGAAGGAGGCCACCGCGATGGCGCCGATGCCGAGGTCGAGCCAGAGCAGCATCAGGGAGATGGACACGAACGACAGGACCACGCCGATCAGTTCCTGGAGTCCCTCGCTCAGCAGCTCGCGCAGGGACTCCACGTCGGTGGTCGACCGGGAGATGAGCCGGCCCGAGGTGTAGCGCTCGTGGAAGTCCACGCTCAGCGCCTGGGCGTGCCGGAAGATCCGTCCGCGCAGGTCGAGCAGGACGTCCTGGTTGATCCGCGCGGCGGCCCGGATGAAGGCGTACTGGAGGAGCCCGGCGCCCACCGAGCACACCGCGTACCCGGCGCCCACGGCGGCCAGCGGACCGTAGTCGTGGTCCCGGAAGGCGGGCACCGCGCTGTCGATGGCGTACGCGACGAGCAGCGGGCCCGCCTGTACCGCGGCCTGCTGGAACACCAGGACGAGGGCGGCCACGGCCACCCTGGCACGCAGCGGACCGAGCAGGGACGTCAGCAGGGCCCAGGTGGCCCCGCGCGGGGCGGGCAGGGCGTCGCGGTCGAACAGGTCACCGTCACCCGGTGGCCGCCCCGCCTCCCCCTCGGGCAGGTCGTCGCCGGTGAGGGCGGGGCCGTCGGCAGTGGTACTGGTCATCGGATACCGCCCTCCTCGGGGACGGGAAGACCGGCGCCCCGGTCACCGGACATCAGCCAGGCGTACTCCGCGTCGGTGCGCAGGAGTTCCTGATGGGTGCCGACCGCCCTGATCCGGCCGCCGGACAGCAGGGCCACCCGGTCCGCCAGCATCACCGTGGACGGCCGGTGGGCGACGACCAGGGCGGTCGTCCCCTCCAGCACCCGCCGCAGGGCCGCCTCCACCAGGGCCTCCGTGTGCACGTCCAGCGCGGAGAGCGGGTCGTCGAGCACCAGGAAGCGAGGCTCGCCGACCACCGCGCGGGCCAGCGCGAGACGCTGCCGCTGCCCCCCGGAGAGGCTCAGGCCCTGCTCGCCTACCTGGGTGCCCACACCCTGCGGAAGGTCGTGGACGAAATCGGCCTGGGCGACGGACAGCGCCCGCAGCAGGTGTTCCTCGCCCGCGTCCTCGGCCCCCAGCAGCACGTTCTCGCCCACGGTCGCGGAGAAGAGGGTCGGCTCCTCGAAGGCCACCGACACCAGCTCACGCAGCCGGGGGCGCTCCATGGCGGCGATGTCCTCGCCGTCCAGCAGGATCCGGCCCGCCGTGACGTCGTGCAGCCGGGGGACGAGCGCCGTCAGCGTCGTCTTCCCGGAGCCCGTGGCCCCCACCAGGGCCAGGGTCTCGCCGGGACGGATCCGCAGATCGATCCGGGCCAGCACAGGAGGGGAGCCGGGGTCGGCGTCGGGGTAGCGGAACTCCACCCCGTCGAAGACGAGGCCCTCTTCGCCCCGGGCCTCCGTCCTCGCCCGCGGCGCGGGTTCCGCCTCCTCGGGGACGTCCATCACCTCGAAGTAGCGGTCGGCGGCCGTCGCGGACTCCTGGCTCATCGCCAGCAGGAAACCGATCGACTCGACCGGCCAGCGCAGCGCCAGGGCGGTCGAGAGGAACGCGACGAGCGTCCCGGCCGACAGATTCCCGTCCGCCACCTCGATCGTCCCGAGCACCAGCGCCGCCCCGATCGCCAGCTCGGGGATGGCGGTGATGAGCGCCCAGATCCCGGCGAGCAGCCGGGCCTTGCCCAGCTCCGTGGTGCGCAGCCGCCGGGCCAGCGCACGGAAGGCCAGTGCCTGGCTGCGGTTGCGTCCGAAGCCCTTGACGACACGGATGCCGAGCACGCTCTCCTCGACGACCGTGGTCAGATCGCCGACCTGGTCCTGGGCCCTGCGCGCCACCACCGCGTACTTCGTCTCGAACAGCGAGCACAGGATCATCAGGGGCACGGCGGGCGCGAGGAGGACCAGCCCCAGCGACCACTCCTGGGCGAACAGGATCACGAAACCGACCACGATGGTCGTGCCGTTGACCAGGAGGAACGTCAGCGGGAAGGCCAGGAACATCCGCAGCAGCATCAGATCGGTGGTGCCGCGCGACAGCAACTGACCCGAGGGCCAGCGGTCGTGGAACGCCACGGGCAGCCGCTGGAGATGGCGGTAGAGATCGGCGCGCATGGACGCCTCGACCCCGGCCAGCGGCCGGGCCACCAGCCATCGCCGGAGGCCGAAGAGGCCCGCCTCCGCGATGCCCAGGAGCAGCAGGTAGAGCGCGCCCAGCCAGACCCCGCCCGGATCGCGGTCGGCGACCGGGCCGTCCACCATCCACTTCAGGACCAGGGGGATCACCAGGGCGAGACAGGAGGCCAGCACCGCCACGAGGGCGGCGCTGATCCAGCGGGCTCGCACCGGTCTGACGTAGGGCCACAGGCGCAGGAGGGAGCGCACGGCGGACCGGTCCGTGGGCTCTGCAGGTTTTTCGGGCATCAGGAGCGAGCCTATGGTTCACCACTGACATCGCTCACGTGAATTTCCGGTCACGCCTGCCGGGTCGTACCGCCGGGTCAACCGATCGGCTGATGCCGGTCCGAGCGTGACGGTGGATACCGGCGCCGTACGCCCGGCGCAATCCTTGCGGGCATGGCAGTCATCGAAGTGAACGGGGTCCGCAAGGCCTACGGGGGCCGTCCCGTCGTCGACGGGGTGAGCTTCGCCGTCGAGGAAGGGGAGATCTTCGGGATACTCGGCCCCAACGGCGCCGGTAAGACCACGACCGTGGAGTGCGTCGAAGGGCTGCGGACACCCGACGCGGGCACCGTCAGGGTCGCCGGCCTCGACCCGGCCACCGACCGCCACGAGGTCACCCAGCTGCTGGGCGCCCAGCTCCAGGAGAGCGAACTCCAGCCCAAACTGACCGTGCGGGAGGCGCTGGAGCTCTACAGCGCCTTCTACCCCAGGCCCGCCGATTGGCGTGCGCTCGCCGCACGGCTCGGGCTGGACGGCCACCTCGGCCGTCCCTTCGCCACGCTCTCCGGTGGGCAGAAGCAGCGCCTCTTCATCGCGCTCGCCCTCATCGGCAACCCCCGCGTGGTCGTCCTGGACGAGCTCACCACCGGCCTCGACCCCCGGGCCCGGCGCGACACCTGGCACCTCATCGAGGAGGCCCGGGACGGCGGGGTGACCGTCCTGCTCGTCACCCACTTCATGGAGGAGGCCCAGCGGCTCTGCGACCGGATCGCGGTGATCGACAAGGGCCGGGTCGTGGCGCTGGACACCCCCGGCGGGCTCATCGGCAGCTCTGCGGGATCCACCGCCATTTCCTTCACGCCGTCTGCCCCGCTTCCGCCCGGCGACCTCGCCGGCCTGCCCGGAGCGGTCTCCGTCGAGGTCGCGGACCCCGGGGGCCGGGTCGTCATCCACGGTACCGACGACACCGCCAACGCCGTCATCACGCTCCTGGCCCGCCACCACGTCACCGCCCGTCAGCTCCGCGTCGTCGACGCCGGCCTGGACGACGTCTTCCTCGACCTCACGGAGCAGGCCTCATGACCACGACCACGCCCACTACCGCCTCCCGCACGGCCCCCGCCGTCGCCGTCCTCAGGGCGGAGACCCGGCTCTTCCTCCGTGAACCCGGCAGTCTCTTCTGGATCCTGGCCTTCCCGTCCGTCCTGCTCGTGATCCTCGGCTTCGTCCCGGCCTTCGCGGAGCCGCAGGACGACCTCGCGGGACGCCGGGTCATCGACCTCTACGTCCCCGTCTCGATCCTCCTCGCCATGATCATGGCCGGGCTCCAGGCGATGCCTCCGGTCCTCACCTCCTACCGCGAGCGCGGCGTCCTGCGCCGCATGTCCACCACCCCGGTGCGGCCCGGGGCACTCCTCACCGCCCAGATCACCCTGCACGGAGCCGCGGCGCTCGGTTCTGCGCTCCTCGTCGTGACGGTGGGCGGTCTCCTCCACGGCGTCCCGCTCCCCGGGCACCTGACCGGCTACGTCCTGGCGCTGCTGCTCGCCGTCGCCGTCGTCCTCGCCATGGGCGCCACCATCTGCGCCCTGTCCCGCACGACGAAGGCGGCCACCGCGGCCGGCTCGGTCGCGTACCTCGTGATGATGTTCACCGCGGGAGTCTGGGTGCCTGTCCAGGCGATGCCCGACACCCTGCGCCGCATCGTCGGGTTCACCCCGTTCGGCGCCGCCGCGCAGGCACTGGACCAGGCCGCCTCCGGCGACTGGCCGAGCTGGGCCTGCCTGGGCGTCGTCGCGGGGTGGACCGTGCTGCTGGGCTTCGCGGCGAGCCGCCTCTTCCGGTGGCAGTGACGCGGGGCGGCGGCCGGGGGAGACTGCGCGCATGACGCAGCCGCCGCGCCCCCCGCACCCCCGCGTCCCGGTGGCGCCCCGCACCGTGGAACACCGCTGGGAGCAGTTCTACCGCTACGGGCCCTATGTCGTGCTCACCCTGGCCACCCTCGTCTCGGCTGTCGCCGCCGGGCTGCTCATGACGCGCGACGAGATGTACACGGCCGGTGCGCTGGTCGCCGCGGCGTACGGGCTCCAGGCCTGGTGGGGCCGGGCCCGCCCGCGCACCGCACCGGCCGCGCCGGCGGCGGTGGCCTACTACGCGCTGCGGACCGTCCTCGCCTTCGCCCTGACCTGGCTCAACCCGTTCTTCGCGATCTACGCGGCCCTCGGCTACTTCGACGTCGAGCCGCTGCTGCCCAAGCCCGCCGTGCGCGTCGGGCTGCTCACCACGGCCGCCACCCTGGCAGGGTCGCAGAGCGGCGGCCTGCCACCGGCCTCCCTGATGAACTGGGTCGCGTTCGGGGCGCTGTACGGCCTCAACGCCGGCCTCGCCCTCTTCTTCTGGCACGCCGGGCTGCGCGAGGTGGAGAAGGCCCGGGTCCAGGCCGAGACCATCGATGAGCTCGAACGCACCAACATCCGGCTGGAGGAGGCCATGGCGGAGAACGCGGCCCTGCACGCCCAGCTCCTCGTCCAGGCCCGCGAGGCCGGGGTCGACGACGAGCGGCGCCGGCTCGCCGCCGAGATCCACGACACCCTCGCCCAGGGGCTCACCGGCATCATCACCCAGCTCCAGGCCGTCGCCTCCACCCGGGAGACCGACCCCCCGACCGCCCGCGTCCACCTGGAGCGGGCCGCGGCCCTGGCCCGCCACAGCCTCGGCGAGGCCCGGCGCTCCGTCCACGACCTGGCGCCCGCCGCGCTGGAGCACGACGACCTCCCCGTGGCGCTCGGCAGGACCGTCACGGGCTACGCGGAACGCAGCGGCGCACGGGCGGATCTCACCGTCACCGGCACCGTCGAGCCGCTCCACGACGAGGTCGGGGCCACCCTGCTGCGCATCGCGGAGGAGGCCCTCGCCAACGCCGCCCGGCACTCCGGCGCGACACGGGCGGGCGTCACGCTCTCCTACATGGGCGACGAGATAACCCTGGACGTCCGCGACGACGGCTGCGGCTTCGACCCGGCCGCCCTGCCCCCGCACAGCGGCGCCGGCGGCTTCGGCCTCCGCGGGATGCGGGCCCGCGCCGAACAGATCGCGGGCACGGTGGAGATCGAGACCGGACCCGGACAGGGCACGGCCGTCTCCGCCCGGGTACCGCTGGTACGGCGTACCTGACGGGCAGTAGCCTGCGGCGATATGACTGAGGCCACGGGCACCGCGCGCGTCATCACCCTCCTCGTCGTCGACGACCACCCCGTCGTACGCGACGGCCTGCGCGGCATGTTCGCCTCCGCGCCCGGCTTCGAGGTCCTCGGCGAGGCGGCGGACGGGGTGGCGGCGGTGGAACTCGCCCTCCGTCTCGACCCCGACGTCGTGCTGATGGACCTGCGGATGCCGGGCGGCGGGGGCGTGGCGGCCATCGCCCGGCTGGCCCGGCTCGGCGCCCGGTCCAGGGTGCTCGTCCTCACCACGTACGACACCGACTCCGACACGCTGCCCGCCATCGAGGCGGGCGCGACCGGCTACCTGCTCAAGGACGCGCCCCGCGACGAGCTCTTCACCGCCGTACGGGCCGCCGCCGACGGCCGCACCGTACTGTCCCCCGCGGTGGCCTCCCGCCTCGTGTCGCGGGTGCGCACCCCCACGGCTCCGGGCAACGAGTCGCTGTCCGCGCGCGAGCGCGAGGTGCTGGGACTCGTCGCCCGGGGGACCTCGAACCGGGAGATCGCCGCCGAACTCTTCATCAGCGAGGCGACCGTGAAGACCCACCTCACCCACGTCTTCGCCAAGCTGGGCGCGAAGGACCGCGCGGCGGCCGTCGCCGTCGCCTACGAGCGCGGCATCCTCGGCTGAGGGTGCCCCTCACTCCGCCACCCGCAGCAGCAGCACCGTCCTCCCCGGCACCGTGAGCGCCGTACCGCCCTGGTGGACCGTCCCCGGGGCTGTGGCCTGCTCCTCGCGCGAGGTGTCCAGCACCAGTTCGTAGGACTGGGCCCAGGGCGGTCCGGGAAGCGTGAAGTCGCAGGGCCGGTGGTCCGCGTGGAGCACCGCCAGGAAGCTGTCGTCGGTGATCTGCCCGCCCCGGGCGTCACGGCCCGGGATGTCACGCCCGGACAGGTAGAGACCGAGGGTGGCCGCCGGGGCGTACCAGTCGGCCTCCGTCATCTCCGCGCCCCGGTCGGTGAACCAGGCCAGGTCCCGCAGCCCGTCAGGGGCCTGCGGTGTCCCGGCGAAGAACGCCCTCCGGCGCAGCACAGGATGGCGGTGGCGCAGGGCGAGCACCCGGGCGGTCAGCTCGGTCAGCCCGCGCCACCGGGGGTCCTCCAGGAGCGACCAGTCCACCCAGCTGACCTCGTTGTCCTGGCAGTAGGCGTTGTTGTTTCCGCCCTGGGTGCGGCCCATCTCGTCGCCGGCCACCAGCATCGGCACCCCGGTCGACAGGAGCAGGGTGGTCAGCAGGTTGCGCAACTGCCTGCGGCGCAGGGCGTTGACGTCCGGATCGTCGCTCTCGCCCTCGGCGCCGCAGTTCCAGGCACGGTTGTCGTTCGTGCCGTCGCGGTTGCCCTCACCGTTGGCCTCGTTGTGCTTGTGCTCGTAACTCACCAGGTCGCGCAGGGTGAAGCCGTCGTGCGCGGTGACGAAGTTGACCGAGGCGTACGGGCGCCTGCCGCCCCAGGCGTACAGGTCGCTCGATCCGGTGAGCCGGTAGCCGATGTCGCGCACGTCGGGCAGGGCACCGCGCCAGAAGTCGCGCACGGCGTCGCGGTAGCGGTCGTTCCACTCGGTCCACAGGGGCGGGAAGGCCCCCACCTGGTACCCCCCGTTGCCGACGTCCCACGGTTCGGCGATCAGCTTGACCCGGCGCAGCACCGGGTCCTGCGCGATCACCGCGAGGAAGGGGGAGAGCATGTCGACGTCGTGCATCGAGCGGGCGAGCGCCGCCGCCAGGTCGAAGCGGAAGCCGTCGACGCCCATCTCCGTCACCCAGTAGCGCAGCGAGTCCGTGATGAGCCTCAGCACCTGCGGCTGCACCACGTGCAGGGTGTTGCCGCACCCCGTGTAGTCCGCGTATCGGCGGGCGTCCTGCTGGAGGCGGTAGTAGCCGCGGTTGTCGATGCCGCGCAGGGACAGCGTCGGGCCGAGCTCGCCGGCCTCGGCCGTGTGGTTGTAGACCACGTCGAGGATCACCTCGATCCCCGCGTCGTGCAGGGCGCGCACCATCTGCTTGAACTCCCCGACCTGCGCCCCCGCCGTGCCGTTCGCGGCGTAACCGGCGTGCGGGGCGAAGTAGCCGATGGAGTTGTAGCCCCAGTAGTTGTGCAGTCCGCGCCGCAGGAGGTGGTCCTCGTGGGCGAACTGGTGCACCGGGAGCAACTCGACCGCCGTCACCCCGAGGCGCCGCAGGTGGCCCACGGCGGCCGGATGGGCGAGCCCGGCGTAGGTGCCGCGCAGTTCCGGGGGGATGTCCGGGTGGAGCTTGGTGAAGCCGCGCACGTGCAGCTCGTAGATGACGGAGTCCGCCCAGGGGGTCTTGGGCCTGCGGTCCTCCGCCCAGTCGTCGTCGTCGTGCACCACGACGGCCTTGGGCACGAACGGAGCCGAGTCCCGGTCGTCCCGCACGGTGTCCGCCACGTGCTGGTCGGGCCAGTCCCGCATGTGCCCGTAGACCTCGGGCGGCAGGGTGAAGGAACCGTCCACCGCGCGGGCGTACGGGTCGAGGAGCAGCTTCGCCGCGTTCCAGCGGGCGCCGGTCCAGGGGTCCCAGCGGCCGTGCACCCGGTAGCCGTACCGCTGGCCCGGGCGTACCCCGGGGAGGAAACCGTGCCAGATCTCGTGGGTGAGTTCGGTCAGCGGGAGCCGGATCTCACCGCCGTGCTCGTCGAAGAGACAGAGTTCGACGGCTTCGGCCCCGCCCGCCCAGAGGGCGAAGTTCGTGCCGGCCACACCGTCCGGGCCCACCCTGAAGCGGGCACCCAGCGGCATCGGTGCACCCGGCCATACGGGTGGTTCGCCGGGTCCGTGCACCGGGGCCGGAACGGGCGCCCCCCTCCGCCCCGCGGTGCGCGGCGTTTCCTCCTGCTCGGCTGTACTCGACACCTCTGGGCCTCCTGCGGCTCGTCGGACCGGTACCCGGGGAGAGGGCGTACGGCGTCCCGGCCGCGGCCTTCCTGGTGGGGTCCTCCCCCTTTGTTCTGCCCACGGCGGGGCCCGCACTCACGTTTCCCGAGGGCTGCCCCGTCGTTGGGGGAGCGTGAACCACGAAGCGAAGAGAGCACGGGCGGGTTCGGCCGCCGTGCTGACATGGGCAGGACTGTTCACCGTGCTGGCCGTACTCACGGGCTGCACCGAGGCGACGTCGTTCTTCGGGGACGACCGCGCACCCGGGGACGCGATCCGGATCCTCCCCGAGGACGGGGCACGCGACGTCGGCCCCGGCAGCCGACTCGGGGTCACCGTCCCCGACGGGCGGCTCGAACGGGTGAAGGTCACACGGATCGAGGACGCGGAACAGCGGGAGGTGCCGGGCCGGATCGCGGACGACGGCCGCTCCTGGGCGCCCCGGGACAAGGGGTACCGGCTCGGGCTGGCCGGCAAGTACAGCGTCGAGGCGGTCGCCGTCGACGGGGACGGCCGCCGCTCGGCCCGCAGCACCACCTTCACCACGCTGGTCCCCAAGGACCGTTTCATCGGCTACTTCAAGCCGGAGAACCGCTCCACGGTGGGCACCGGAATGATCGTCTCCTTCGACTTCAGCCGGCCCGTCACCCGTCGTGCCGCGGTGGAGAAGGCCATCAGGATCACCACGGAGCCCGAGGTCGAGGTGGTCGGTCACTGGTTCGGCAAGGACCGGCTGGACTTCCGCCCCGCCTCGTACTGGGAACCGGGCACCGAGGTCACCGTCGACGTGGGCCTGCGCGACGTGGAGGGCGCGCCCGGGATCTACGGCAGTCAGCGCAAGAAGGTGACCTTCCGGGTCGGCCGGTCGCAGACCTCGCTGGTGGACGCCGCCGCGCACACCATGGAGGTACGGCGCGACGGCGAGCTCGTCAGCACCGTCCCGATCTCGGCGGGCGCCGAGAAGCGGACCACGTACAACGGCAAGATGGTGGTCTCCGAACTGCACGACGTGACGCGGATGAACGGGGACACCGTCGGCTTCGGCGGGGAGTACGACATCAAGGACGTGCCCCACGCCGTCCGGCTGACCAAGTCGGGCACCTTCCTGCACGGCAACTACTGGGAGTCCCCGGACGTCTTCGGCTCCGAGAACACCAGTCACGGCTGCATCGGGCTGCGTGACGTGAAGGGCGGCAGCTCCGACACCCCGGCGGGATGGTTCTTCGAACGGACCCTCGTCGGCGACGTGGTGGAGGTGGTCAACTCCGCGGACAAGACGGTTGCGCCGGACAACGGCCTCGGTGGCTGGAACCTCGGCTGGCCCGAGTGGAAGGCGGGCTCCGCCCTGCGGTGACCCCCGGTCCGACCTGCGAAGGTCCCGGAGATCCCCTCTCCGGGACCACCCGTGCGAGCCCTGGGGCGACTTGGGACCGAACAGTGACATTCCGGGGGAGTTCTCCCCACGCCCGGTGTGATTGTCTAGCGCCGAGCGCGCACGTACAGCGCGCGGGGGTGCGGGCCATGGCGGGGCCAGGGCCGTGCGAGGGGAGACGACCACATTGAACGGGCAGCCGATATCGGGGGAACGGACCGGCACGGGCGGAGGACGGCGCGGGCGCAGGGCCCCCGTCCTTCTCGCCCCGGTCCTGGGGGTGCTGCTGTTGCTGGTGACCGCCTGCGGCGGGAACGCGAACGCCGGTGACGACGACAAGGGCAAGGGGGCCGGCGCGAAGGTGGACGACACCAGCGCGTCGCAGGCGGTGGTGACCATCGCGCCGAAGGACGGCGCCGACGACGTGGCGACGAGCGGGGCGCTGAAGATCTCGGCCGCCCAGGGCAAGCTGAGCACGGTGAAGGTCGCGGATCCCAAGGGCAAGGAGGTCGAGGGCAAGATAGCCGGGGACGGCCTCAGCTGGACCCCGGACCGGCACCTCGCCGCCGCGACGAAGTACACGGTGCACGCCGTCGCCAAGGACTCCGAGGGCCGCGAGTCCGCGAAGGACACCAGCTTCACCACGCTGGTCCCGCAGAACACCTTCATCGGCCAGTACACGCCGGAGGACGGTTCGACCGTCGGCGTCGGCATGCCGGTCTCGATCCACTTCACCCGTGGCATCACCGACCCGGCGGCCGTGGAGAAGGCGATCAGCGTGACCGCTGAGCCGGCCGTGCAGATCGAGCCGCACTGGTTCGGCAACGACCGCCTCGACTTCCGTCCCGAGAAGTACTGGGCGGCCGGCACCGAGGTGACCCTGCGCCTCGACCTCGACGGTGTCGAGGGGCGGCCGGGCGTCTACGGCAAGCAGGCCAAGACCGTGAAGTTCACCATCGGGCGCAGCCAGGTCTCCACCGTCGACGCGAGCTCCCACCGGATGAAGGTGGTCCGGGACGGCAAGCAGATCAAGGACATCCCGATCTCCGCGGGCGCCCCGGCCACCACCACGTACAACGGGCAGATGGTCATCAGCGAGAAGCTCAAGGTGACCCGGATGAACGGTGACACCGTCGGCTTCGGCGGCGAGTACGACATCAAGGACGTCCCGCACGCGATGCGTCTGTCGACCTCGGGCACCTTCATCCACGGCAACTACTGGGGCGCGTCCGGCATCTTCGGCACGACGAACACCAGCCACGGCTGCGTGGGCCTGCGGGACGTGCGCGGTGCGTGGGACAGCAAGACGCCCGCCGCGTGGCTCTTCGACAACTCGCTGATCGGCGACGTCGTCATCGTCAAGAACTCCGAGGACAAGGTGATCCAGCCCGACAACGGCCTCAACGGCTGGAACATGGACTGGTCGGAGTGGATCAAGTAGATCCCCCGCCCGAACGCGGGAGCGGGCCCGGTGCTGTGACCAACGGCACCGGGCCCGCTCCCGTTAGCGACGGTTAACCTGCCCCCATGACCGTAACCCTCGAAGTAAGCGACAACGTCGGCACGATCCGCCTGGACCGCCCGCCGATGAACGCCCTGGACATCGCGGTCCAGGACCGGCTGCGCGAGCTCGCCGAGGAGGCCGGCCGGCGCGACGACGTACGGGCGGTGATCCTCTACGGCGGCGAGAAGGTGTTCGCCGCGGGCGCGGACATCAAGGAGATGCAGGTGATGGACCACGCGGCGATGGTCGCGCGCTCCAGGGCCCTCCAGGAGTCCTTCACCGCCGTGGCGCGCATCCCCAAGCCCGTGGTCGCCGCCGTCACCGGCTACGCCCTGGGCGGCGGCTGCGAGCTGGCGCTCTGCGCCGACTTCCGGATCGCCGCCGACAACGCCAAGCTCGGCCAGCCGGAGATCCTGCTCGGCCTGATCCCGGGCGCCGGAGGCACCCAGCGGCTGGCCCGGCTGGTCGGCCCGTCCAAGGCCAAGGACCTCATCTTCACGGGCCGTCAGGTGAGGGCCGACGAGGCCCTGGCGATCGGCATGGTGGACCGCGTGGTGCCGGCGGCGGAGGTGTACGAGCAGGCGCACGCGTGGGCCGCCCGGCTGGCCCGTGGGCCCGCGATGGCGCTGCGCGCCGCCAAGGAGTGCGTGGACGCGGGTCTGGAGACGGACATCGACACGGGGCTGACGATCGAACGCAACTGGTTCGCCGGTCTGTTCGCGACCGAGGACCGGGAGCGGGGGATGCGCAGCTTCGTGGAGGAGGGTCCGGGCAAGGCCACATTTCTCTGACCGAACGTCAGTTACGCACAGGGGCGCGCCCGTTCATCCGTGTGGGCGGATGAGTGGAACCTTAAGGGAACCTTAAGGCCGGGCGCCCCTACCGCCCGTGCAATTACTCGCCCCACCTGTGTCGACGCAGGTGGGGCGGGGTGCGAGACCCCCCTTTCTGCCCCTGGCATATGCCGGAGAACCAACCCGGAATGACTGGTTCCGGGTAAGGGATTCCGCCGGAACGGTCACAGAGAGCGTTCTGTGCGGCCATGATGGGGGACATGGCGGGCCTGGAGGGTGTGGAGCAGCCGCGACCGCGCAGCAGCGCGACGGCGGCACGCTGGATGACTGCCGGCGAAGACGAACAGGCGTTCAAAGCGCTGGAGTTGTTCGGTAATCCGACGGAGGACGAAGTCCGGCTGCCGTCCCGCCCGGAGTCCGCCGCCACCGCTCGGCGCATCACCTCGTGCGTGATGCTGCGTCAGTGGCAGCTGCCCGCCCAGACCGCCGAACACGGAGTGCTACTGGTCTCCGAGCTCGTGGGCAACGCGGTCCGGCACACCGGGGCGCGGGTCTTCGGTCTGCGGATGCTGCGGCGCCGCGGCTGGGTCCGGATCGAGGTGCGTGACCCCTCGCGCGGGCTGCCGTGCCTGATGCCGGTCCGGGAGACGGACGTCAGCGGGCGAGGGCTCTTCCTCGTCGACAAGCTCTCCGACCGCTGGGGCGTCGACCTCTTACCGCGCGGCAAGACCACCTGGTTCGAGATGCGCACCTCCGACCGCTGACACGCAGAAGCCCCCGGTCGGCCGGGGTGGGGCGCGTCGGGGGCTTCTGAGGGGGCCGTGGAATGGGGGGTGTGTCCACGGCCGCACGGGGGACCTGGCTCGGGTCGGAGGAGGTCGTGTCACCGACTATGGCAGACGGGCGACCCGGGGGCCAAAGTGGCAAAACGGTCATTTATCAGTAAAGCCTGACGTATCGCTTCTGAATCATAGGTGTGATGGGTCACTTGCCTGGCATTCTTCACACATTCCGCAACTTCGCCGCGTGATTCATCGATCACCGCCCGAGGGTGTCTCTCCTCCCCTCGCGTGCGTCCCGTCCTACTCTGGCGAGGTCCGGGGGCAGGAAGCCCGAACCGACCCGCGAGGTGGACGGCATGAACGGTCGCAGGGTGGGGATGCCCCGCCGGGGTGTCCTGCGGGCGGCGGGCGGAGCGCTCGTGACGGGCGCCCTCACCCCCGGGTGCGCGCCCGGGGCCGCGTCGCCCACGGCCACGGCGGAGAAGCCGCCGGGTGCGCAGGCCGCCCGTGAGGGCCGGGACGAACAGGGTGCACAGGCCCGCGAGGCCTTGCGTGGACACCGCGCCGTACGCCCCGCCCCGGCTCCGCGGCGATTCCCCGGGCAGCCGGTCCAGATCGAGCGTGGCCCCGCCGATCGCCCGCGCGTCGCCCTCACCTTCCACGGCCGGGGCGACCCCGCCCTGGCCGTGGCCGTGCTCGCCGAGGCGGAGCGGGCGGGCGCACGGCTCACCGTCCTCGCCGTCGGCAGCTGGCTCGACCGGCACCCCGGCATGGCGCGCCGGATCCTCGACGGCGGCCACGACCTGGGGAACCACACCCAGAGCCACCTCGACATCAACGCGCTGGACGAGAGGCGGGCGTACGCGGAGATCACCGGCTGCGCCCAGCGCCTGCGGCGGCTCACCGGGTCGATCGGCACCTGGTTCAGGCCCTCACGCGCCCGGTACGCCACCCCGCTCGTCCAGGAGCTCGCGCTCCGCGCCGGGTACCCGCACGTCCTGTCCTACGGAGTGGAATCCCTCGACTTCACCTCGCCCGGGACCGCGGCGGTGACCCGTAAGGTCGCGGGCGAACTCCGCAACGGCTCCGTGGTGAGCCTGCACTTCGGCTACCGGGACACCGTCGCCGCCCTGCCCCTCCTCCTGACCGAGATCCGCCGGCGCCGCATGCGCGCGGTCACCGCCACGGAGCTGCTGACCTGAGGCCCGCGGCCCCGCGCGCCGGCGCCCGCGCCCGCGCGGCGGAGTCCGCCCACGGGCGGAGCGCTGCCGTTGCCGCCCGGGCGGCCGGATAATCTGACCTTCGTCAGCAACGCACAACGAAGGGGCGGAACAGTGGCGGACATCGAGTCGGCACGCAAGGCATTCGAGCGCTTCGACCAGAACGGCGACGGCAGCATAACGGCGTCCGAGTACAAGAGCGCCATGGCTCAGCTGGGTGACCCCTACGTCACCGAGACCGTGGCGCAGGCCGTCATCAACGCCCACGACGCCAACGGTGACGGCGAGCTCACCTTCGACGAGTTCTGGGCCTCGCAGAACAAGGCCTGACCCGCACCGGACCGGCGGGTGCCGGTCCGGCGCGGAGGCCCGGCTACTTGAGGTAGACCAGGCCGTCGGTGGTGAGGGTGGGCCTGCCGCTCGTACCCACCACCACGATCTTGACGGTGTGCTTGGCGGAGGCCGACCAGGACTTCGTCCAGATCGCCTGGCGGTACGCGGTGGTGGAGGACTTCAGATCCACCGTCGCCGCCTTGACGCCGTCCACGTAGACGTACGCCTGTCCGGACGTCGACGCCCTGGACACCACCCAGGCCGCCGAGCGGCCGGTGAACGTCCAGGTGAGGGCGGCGTTCTTGGTGCCGCTCGAATAGGACCTGCCGCCGAGATAGCTGGACGACGACTTGGTGGTCCAGCTGCCGCTCTTCGTCGCCGAGGACTCCTGCAGGATGACCGGGGTGCCGGCGACGGAGGCGGCCAGGCTGTTGCCCGCCCGGTCGTACGCGGTCATCTTCCAGGTCGTCGCCACGGCGGACTTCGCCGTGTGCGACGCGCTCGTGGTCGTCGGGCCGTAGGTCTTGGCGACCGGAGCGCTCAGCCGTACGTCCCGCAGCTGTACGGCGTCGGACGCCTTCCACTTGAGGGTGAGCGGGACGGCCGCGGTGTTCACCGTGCCGGTGCGCAGCGCGAGATTCGGCTTCGTGGAGAAGACCGGAGCGGTCCGGTCGGCGACGACGGTCGCCGCCGCGGAGACGGAGGTCTTCCCCGACTGGTGGGTCGCCCGCACCTGCACCGTGTGGCTTCCGGCGGCCAGGGCGGTCCTGGCGGACGTGGCGCTGCCCGTGGTGGCGGCGACCGGCTTCCCGTCCACGAGCAGTTCGTACTTCGTGACGAACACGGCGGGCGTCGTCGCGGACCAGCCGACGGTGATGTCGGCCTTGGTGTAGTACGTGGTGCCCGAAAGCGCGGCGCCGGTCACCGAGGTGACGGCCAGACCCGTGACGGGCCCGGCCGCGTAACCGCGGATCGTGGGCAGCTGGGCGTAGAGCTTCGTGCCGGGGCACTCGGTGTTGTAGCCGTCGCGGTGCCCGGAGATCCGGCCGAACGTGTAGGCCGTACCGGCGGTGAACCGCGTCCCGGCGTAGTTGGTGCCGGTGGCGCCCGCGGTCAGCGTGGTCGTACTCGAAGGGCTGACGCCGTACTGGCCGAGCTTCCACGCGGCGACCCTGGCCACCGCGGTCGTCGCGGCGGTCGCCGCCGCCGAGTCGGTGTACAGACCGATCACGGCGATGCCCGCCGTCTCACGGTTGAAGCCGTAGGTGTGCGCGCCGAGCACCGCCCGGTCGACGCCACCCTTGCGGCCCTCGAAGACGGTGCCGCACTTGTCGACGAGGAAGTTGTAGCCGAGGTCCTTCCAGCCGTTCGACTGGACGTGGTAGGCGTGCAGCCCCCGGACGATCGCGGCCGAGTCGGCGCAGGAGTACGCGTTGGTCTGCGCGGTGTGGTGCACGAACACGGCCTTGACCGTGTCCATGTAGTCAGGGGACTCGTCGTCGAGTGACTCGTCGGCGTTCCATTCGGCCCGGGAAACGATCGGGGGCTTCGGTGCCGTGGACGGCAGCGGGGGCGGCAGCGTCGCGGTGGGCTCGGCGGTCACGGTCGCGGACGGCGACTCGGTGGGAGCCGAGGGCGAGGTTCCTGGGTCCGCCGTCGTGGAGGGGTCCGCCGTGGTCCCGGGCGTCGGGGTCTCGGTCGCAGGCCCGGTGGTCTCGCCGCCTGCCGACTCGCTCGGTTCCGTGGACGGGACGGCGGGGTCCGACGTCGGGTCCGTGGGCTCGGCGGACGGCTCGTCGGTGGCGTCCACGGCGTATGCGGCGGGCTCCGAGCCCACCCGGCCCGGGTCGACGGTGTCGAGCCGCAGGCCGGCGGGGAGCCCCGCGGAGGTGCCGCCCCCGGAGGACACGCGTACCTCGACGCCGTCGGAGAGACCGACCCAGCGGGGCTCGGTGGTGCCGCGGGTGCCGGTGCGCCCGGCCTCGGTGCGCCCGTCCACCTCGGTGTCGATGGGCAGCCAGGCCGACCAGTCACCGCTCGGCAGGGCCCGTGTGCGGGCCTCGACCGTGCCGGTGATCTTCGCCGAGGGGTCGGTCCAGGTGACGCCGAGCATGCTGAACGGGTCGGTGCCGGACCGGCGCAGCGAGGCGCTCGTGCCGTCCTTGGACACCTTCAGCGCGGAATGGTGCACCTCGGTCCGTGCCGGGCCCGACGAGGGCCCCGCGTCGTCGGGTACGTGGGAGGTGCCGGTGACCCCCTCGAACACCAGGACACCTGCCACGGCCGTCGTCGCGACGGCGGCCGTGGCCCATATTCTTCGCTTCACTCGCACGTCAAATCCCCGAGGATGAATGACTGCCGGTGCGGCAGTGGGCAGGACGTGACCGGCTCACTGCCGGACCACCGCCCGATCTTCGCGCATCGCCCCCGGGCCGTGCCCGCATTCCGGACTCGGACCGGTCACGATTGCCGGCGTACCGCCCCCCGTATCTGCGGTTCTCGCCTGCGGCCGGGGTCAGACGGTGAAGGAGCGGGACAGGGGCCCCTGCCGGTCGACCTCGGCCAGATCGGGACGCGTGTAGCGCTCCGCACGCGCGTGGTAGTCGAAGTCCCCCCGCACCAGGGCGCGGTAGTCCCGTACGCAGCGTTCCAGAGCCAGCCGCGCGGGGCCCTCGACGCCGGCGGCCCGGATCTGCCGGGCCAGCTCCTTCTCGGCGCGCTGCTGGCGTTCGGCGATGCGGGACAGCTGGACGCCCGCCTCGTCGACCGCCTGCTGGAGCGTGCAGCCCCGGTCCCGCTGGACGAGGACGACGGCGTTGTGGCCGTGGCCGACGACGGCCTCCTTCTCCACGGAACAGATGTCGTTGCACAGGCCGGCATGGGCGATGACCGCCTCACGCAGGGCGATGTAGGCGGGCAGACTGCGTGCGGTCCCGGGGAGATCCACCCCGGCGACGACCTCGTGCAGGTCCAGGAGCATGGGCATCATCCCCGAGTCCCGCCGGTGCCGCGCGAAGTCGGCCCGGCTCGGCAACTGCCCGGCGGCCCGCTCGGCGGCCTCGGCGTAACGCGTCCAGAGCCAGCGGACGGTGTGGCTCCCGAACCTCCGGACCCACTCCGGAGACCTGCCCGTGCAGGTCCGCTCCCGGAGGTCGTTCAGCGCGCGCTCCACGGGGCTGCGCGGCACCGCGCCGTCGAAGACCTCCACCAGCCGGCCGACGGTGTCCCCGCACAGACGCGGATCGTGACCCGCCGGCCCGTCGTCGAACTCGTCGTCCACCAGGAGCGCCCAGAAGATCCACCGGCACACGAGTCCGAGCCGGTCCGGCGGGGCCTCGGGGAAGAGCAGCGAGGCCCGCAGTTCGGGACGGGCGCGCAGCATCCTCGTACGGGCGACGGAGGACAGGACGAGCCCCTGCTCCCCGGCCCACCGGTGCGCGGCCTCGCCGGCCTGCGCCGCACCCGGGTTGCACCCCGCCCCGCGGAACGGCATGTGGAGCACCGGCAGAACGATCTGGCCCATCGGCACCCCTCGTCGAAGTCACCATGCGTCACCACCAGTGAACGCGCCGGGAGTTGCCGAGGGAAGCCGGGCCCGGTCTTTCGTCCGGATCGTGCCGGGCCGGACCGCCGGGACGGGGGGACTGCCGCGAGGGCCGCCGGCCTGCCGGGCGCGGAGAAACGGACGCCCCGGACCGCCCCGGCCCTTGGGGCAGGGCGGTCCGGGGCGGGCGCGCCCGGTGGGACCGGCGTGCTCAGTCGTCCGGCGCCGGAGGGTAGACGGCCTCGAAGGACGTCCGGAAAAGGGCCTGGACCTCCTCGCCCCCCAGCCCCTCCGCCCGCGCCTGGTGCAGCCACTCGTCCAGGGCGCCGCGCAGCGGCCACTCCGGGCCGGAACCCGGCTCCACGAGCGTGCGGGTGATGAAGGTCCCCGCTCCCTGGCGGACCTCCGCCAGACCCGCGCGCTCGAGCTCGCGGTAGGCCTTGAGCGTGGTGTTCGGGTTGACCTTCGTGGTGGCGGCGACCTGCGCGGCCGTGGGAAGCCGGTCCCCCTCCTCCAGCGCGCCCATCCGCAGGGCCTGTTCGACCTGCCGGACGATCTGGAGATACGTCGCCACGCCGCTGCGCCGGTCGATGCGGAACACGACCACGGACATCACCCTCCGCTCGAATGCCGACATTTTACGTAGACCACGGGGGCCGGGCCTACAGCGGGCGCCGGGACGCCCACCAGAGGGTGAACGCCGTCAGGACGACGGTGCCGGCGAGGAGGATGCCCGCACCGGTCCACTGCATGGCGGCCATCTGGCTGTAGTCCAGGTACTCGAAGACGTTGTCGACGATGCCCTTCTCCTCGATGCACGCGTTCGTCGCCTGTTCGGTCGGCTCGGCGCACGACCCCCACCCGTACAGCCGGCCGTCGGCGCTCGCGACCCAGCGGTCCACCTCGTACGCGTCGTGCAGGCGCGCGGGGAGGTCCGCGTCCAGCGGGTAGGTGATCGTGCGGGGTGCGGCCAGCCGGTCCCGGAACATGCCCCACACGGTCTGCGCCACCACGGAGAACACGAGGGTGACGACCATGGAGGCGAGGATCCTGCGCAGCAGGACACCGATCGTGACGCCGGCCGCGGTGAGGAAGAGGGCGAGCGCGGGGAGTACGGGACCCGTGGTGTCGAAGACCGACGCGTCCATCCAGATGTCCGGCAGCACCGAACGGTGGGGCCGCCACCACCAGGTGAAGACGGCGGAGAGCACCGAGCAGGCCACCAGGGTGATCAGGAAGCACCCGCCGAGCTTCGCGACGAGCCAGCGGCGGCGTGTCACCGACTGGGTGGTGACGAGCCGCGCGGTGCCCTGCTCGTGGTCGGCGGAGATCAGCGGGGCGCCGAGGAAGACGGCGAGGACGCCGGGCAACAGCCCCAGCAGGGCGGTGAGGTTGCGGTACCCGTCGCCCACGACGGGCTGCGGAACCGTCTTCTCCGGCCAGCCCCTCGCGTCGAGCAGGTCGTTCAGCTGGCCGCGCTGGTAGACGATCCAGAGCGAGCAGAGCACCGTCAGCGCGAGGACGCACGCCAGCGTGGCCCGGTGCTGGCGCAGGACCAGCCAGGTCAGTCCGCGCAGCACTCCGGGGCGAGCGGACCGCGCGGTCGGTTTGCCGGTCAGGGTGGTGCTCATGCGGTCCTGGTCCTCTCGGTGCCGGGCTGGGCGCCCGGGGTGAACAGCGCGGGTGCGTCCGGTGAGCGCAGGTGCGCGAGCAGCACTTCCTCCAGGCTGGGCTCGGAGACCTGCCAGTCCCCGGACAGCGGTCCGTCGGGCCGCACCATGGCCTGGAACTGACGCCCCGTCACGCGCTTCTCGATCACCGTGTGCCGGGTCAGGGCCGCGGGCAGGTCCCCGTCCCTGGTCACCCCGGTCACCACGGCGTGGGCGGGAACCAGCGCGTCGGCGTCGCCGGCCATCCGGATCCGGCCGCCGGCGACGACCAGCAGGTAGTCGCACATGTCCTCCAGCTCGGACAGCAGGTGAGAGGACATCACCACCGTGGTGCCGCGCTCGACGGCCTCCGCCATCAGCAGGGTGCTCATCTCGTCCCGGGCCAGCGGGTCGAGGTCCGCCATCGGCTCGTCGAGCAGCAGCAGACCGGGCCGCTTGCCGAAGGCGAGCGCGAAGGCGACCCGGGTGCGCTGGCCGCCGGAGAGGGTCCCGACCGTGGCGTGCATCGGCACGTCGCCGGAGCGCACGATCCGCTCCGCCGCCGCGGCGTCCCAGCCGGGGTTGAGCTCGCGGCCCATGCGCAGTGTCTCCGCCACGGTGAACCGCTTGAACAACGGCTTGTCCTGCCCCAGGAAGGCGAACCTGGGCAGCACCGCCGGGTCGCTCACCGGCACCCCGAACACCCGCAGTTCGCCCTCCGTGGGCTCCACCTGCCGGGACGCCAGGCCGAGCAGCGTGCTCTTGCCCGCCCCGTTGGGCCCGACGAGTCCGCAGATCCGTCCGGCCGGCAGCCGGAAGGAACAGTCGCGCAGCGCCCAGCCGCGTCGGTAGCGCTTCCCCAGCCCGTGGGCCTCCAGGGCCCAGGGGCTGGGGCCCCCGCCCGGAATGCTCGTTTCCGCCACGCGTTCTCGCCTCAATTCCATTAGTCAACTAATGGAATGATGGTTGTCGCAGGACAGGGCTGTCAAGCGCGGCTGCCCGGGGCACCGGTCCGCGGACCGCGTGCCCCGGGCAGCGCCGGGTCTCCGTGACGTCAGCCGAACTGGCCGGGCTGGTAGTCGCCCGCGGGCTGCTGGACGATGACGTTCAGGCGGTTGTAGGCGTTGATGAGCGCGATGAGACCGACCAGGGCGGCGAGCTGGTCCTCGTCGTAGTGTTCGGCGGCCTCGGCCCAGACCTCGTCCGTGACCCCGCCGGCGGCGTCGGCGATCCGGGTGCCCTGCTCGGCCAGCGCCAGGGCGGCACGCTCGGCGTCCGTGAACACCGTGGCCTCGCGCCAGGCGGCGACCAGGTGCAGACGGGTGGGGGTCTCACCGGCCTTCGCCGCGTCCTTGGTGTGCATGTCGGTGCAGAAGCCGCAGCCGTTGATCTGGCTGGCGCGGATCTTCACCAGCTCCTGCGTGGCGGCCGGCAGCCCGGAGTCCGAGAGCACCTTGCCGGCCGAGTTGATGTGCCGCAGGAACTGGCCGGAGAGAGGGCTCTCGAAGAGGTTCAGGCGAGCGTTCATGATGCACTCCCGTGCTGTCGTCGTTGCTGCTTACACCCCTTCGACGGATCGGGTGCCCGCGGATGTGACACGGCGCCGGTGTGACGTACGCCTCCCGGCGGGAAGGAGGGCCGGCACGGGGGAGGAAGCCGGCCAGGTGGCCGAGCGCGTGAGCGCCGCGGGCACCGGCCCGGAGGCGTACCCCTGCGACGCCCACCCGGATGTGCCGCATCCGGGAGACCCTCGTCGCCGGGGTCATGGCCGGTGCGAGTGGCCGCCCCTCGGCGCCGCTCACCGCACCCGCCCGCGACGTCCCGTACGTCTGCCGCGACGGCGAGGGCGGTGGGCAGTCGGATGGGGGGAAGCCGCGCGGTCCGGCCCGGTGGGCAGCCCGCACGGGGAGGTCGCGGCCCGGCCGCGACGCTCGCGTTCCCGGAGGAGGAGCCACGCACGCGTCGCGCGACGGGGAGCCGGCGTGGTCGGCGCCGATGCCCGGCCGTCCGCCGATCGGACCAATGCGGGCTCCGGCGCCGGGCCTCCTCCGGCCAGCTCTGGCAGAGTCGGCGGGGTCAGGGATCCGTGGCCGCGGCGCCCGAACCTCAGCGGTCGGGGGAGATGCCATGAGCGAGGCGGGAGAGGGTCCTCGCCCCCACACGGAGGGGGCTGCCGGGCCCCCTGTGCCCGTGGGCCGGGGAGGACCCACCGCCAGGGGCTACGCGGTCCTCGTGCCCGCCGCCGCCCTCGGTGGCGGCTTCCGGTCCCGGTCGCTGCGGGGCGGGCTCACCCAGGTCGTAGGTCTGTCCCCGTGGAGCGGCAACGCACCGGACCGCGGCTCCCTCTCCTTCGGCGGCGGCGTCGTCCAGCCGCTCGTCGTGCTGCGCACGGGTGGCACCACCGGTGCCGCGCCGATCACCGCCCTCCCCTTCGGCCGCCCGCTGGGGTGGCGCCGAGCCGTGAGGCGACCCACCCCGATCGGCCCCGAGGGGGAGGGCGGGACCGCCGCCGTCCCGCCCGCATGAGACAGCCCGAGCAGCGCGCCGAGGGCGCCGGACCGTTCACCACACGGCTCACCTGGCATCCGCCCGGGGGCGGTAGCGCGGTCTGGGAGTCCCGACCCGCCCGGCGGCGTGGAATCATCACGGTCCACGCACCCGGGGCGGCGACCCGTCACGCCAGGGCCGACGCCCTCGCCCTCGCCCGGCTGCGCAGGCTCAACGCGATCGCCGCGACCGCCTTCGTCCTCGGCGGAGCGCTCTTCGCCGTCGGGGCCGCCGTCGCCCAGTTCGGCTCCGGGGACGGCACGACCTCCGCCTCGGTCTACTTCGCCGGCGGCCTGTGCTTCAACACCGGCGGCTATGTGTCGCTGCTCCAGGTGATCAACGCTCCCCGTCACGTGCCAGGGGGTGAAGGCGCCCTGGTCACCCGGCGCTGGCGCTGGTGGAGCTACGAGCCGGGGCGGGCCGACTGGCTGAGCGCGTTCGTCCTGTTCGCCGGCACCCTGGTCTTCGCCGTCGACCTGCTCGACTCGTTCCTGCGAGGTCTGACCGCGCAGCAGATCAACCGGCTGATCTGGGCGCCCGACATGATCGGCTGCGTGCTCTTCCTGATCTCCGGGCACCTTGCCGTCGTCGAGATCTGCCACGGCCGGCCGCGCCTGCTGCCGCGCGAGCTGGGCTGGTGGATCGTCGCCGTGAACCAGCTCGGCTCCGCCCTCTTCATGGTTTCGGCACTCGCCGCGTACACCCGCCCGGCCACGGGTAGCATGAGCAACGCCGACATCGCCAACTGGGGCACCCTGGCCGGCGCGCTCTGCTTCTCCGCCGCAGGCGTCCTCCAGTTCTTCGAACGGCCGTGACCTTCCGGCTCCTCGGGCCCCTGGACGGCGGCGCCGCCGTCCGCCGCCGCTTCACGACCGCGCGCCGGTACCTCTACGGGGACGCACCGGACGGTGGCGGGAGCCGCGCGGGACCGCCCGTCGCGGCTCGGCCTCATCCCTGCCGTGCGTACCCAGGGTCTCGGGCGGCACCGCGAGGGCTCCCGGGCGCAGGGCCGGCGCCGGGCGGAGCCACGAGGGCTCCGGGAAAGACCCACGCCTCCGGGCACCCCCGCACGGTTCCGGGTGCGCCTCGGTCAGCCGTCCGGGGCCGTCCCCTCAGCACTCGATCAGCACTCGATGATGTTCACCGCGAGACCGCCCCGGGCCGTCTCCTTGTACTTGACGCGTACGTCGGCCGCATTTGGTGGTTCTGACCTGCGGATTTGGCGCGACAAGCACGTTTGTGTCATGTGAGGGATTCTTCAGGGAGGGCCTCGAGGTCAGATCTTGATGATCTGGACGCTGGGGCCGCAGAGCCTCAGAAGGTCTTCGGGATCCGACGTCAGGACGGTCACTGGCGCCGGCGAGGCGAGCGCGGTGGCGGCCACGATGGCGTCGAGGGCGTACTTGTGGCCGTGTAGTCCGGCCGCGGCCAGCAGCTTGCTCGCATGGCGGGCGATGGCTTCGTTGGGCGGGATGATGTTCACGCGGGAGACGGCGTGGTCGAAGCGCGCCTGGTTGACCTTGGGGTCGCGTGCTTCGACGAGGGTGACGGAGCTGGTGACGACGCGGATGTCCTCGGCTTCGGCTGCCGTCAGCCACTCGGTGATCTCAGGTGTGCGTCGTACCAGCTTGGACAGGCCTTCGCAGTCCAGGACGAGCGTGCCGCTCATGCGGCGTCCGCCGAGCCGGCCGTCTCGCCGCGGAGGATCGCACGTTTGGCGTCGACGGCCGACTGGTCGACCGGGCCATGCTCGGCTTCCGCATCCTCGATGAGTTCGCGCAGTCGGTCCCGTTCCAGTTGGCGCTGGATGAGGGATTCGACGTAGGCAGACATGCCTCGTTTGCCCGTACGTGCCTTGAGGGCAGCGATGGTGCCTTCGTGGAGCGAGACCGATACGGGCCGGACGGGTCCTTCACCGGGCACGGGGGAGGTAGTCATGAGGCCGAGTTTAACAAGACTCTTGTTATTGGCTGGGGTGATGGTTCGATCTGCTGTGCCCGAGGGACATCCACCGCTGCGCGGTTGCCGCGAACTTCCAGGCCACACGCCCATCGGAGGGAGATTCTCCAGGGCCTTTTCAGGGACT
Organism: Streptomyces argenteolus; assembly: GCF_042902585.1. Lineage (GTDB taxonomy): Bacteria > Actinomycetota > Actinomycetes > Streptomycetales > Streptomycetaceae > Streptomyces > Streptomyces argenteolus. The sequence continues at coordinate 323,960 of NZ_JBIBEG010000001.1, read as the reverse complement.
TTCATGTCTGTCCCAAGGAGATTCCAGGGACTTTTCGCCGTGCAAGCAGGGAAGGCCCTGACAGCGCTGAAAGATGCAAAAGCGCTGGTCAGGGCCTACGGCTTCAGCACTCGATGATGTTCACCGCGAGCCCGCCCCGCGCCGTCTCCTTGTACTTGACGCTCATGTCGGCGCCCGTCTCCTTCATGGTCTTGATGACCTTGTCCAGGGAGACCTTGTGGCTGCCGTCGCCCCGCAGCGCCATCTTCGCCGCCGTGACCGCCTTGACCGCGGCCATGCCGTTGCGCTCGATGCAGGGGATCTGGACGAGGCCGCCGACCGGGTCGCAGGTGAGGCCCAGGTTGTGTTCCATGCCGATCTCCGCGGCGTTCTCCACCTGCTCCGGAGAGCCGCCGAGCACCTCGGCGAGGGCGCCCGCGGCCATGGAGCACGCGGAGCCGACCTCGCCCTGGCAGCCGACCTCGGCACCGGAGATGGAGGCGTTCTCCTTGAAGAGCATGCCGATGGCGCCCGCGGCCAGCAGGAAGCGGACCACGCCGTCGTCCTTCTCGGCCTCCGTGCAGCCGCTCGCTGCGAAGTTCATCCAGTAGTGCAGGACCGCCGGGATGATGCCCGCCGCGCCGTTCGTCGGGGCGGTCACGACGCGGCCCCCGGCGGCGTTCTCCTCGTTGACCGCCATCGCGTAGAGGGTGATCCACTCCATCGCGTGCGCCTGGGGGTCGCCCTCCGCGCGCAGCTGCCTGGCCGAGTTCGCGGCGCGGCGGCGGACCTTCAGGCCGCCGGGCAGGATGCCCTCGCGGGACATGCCGCGCGCGATGCAGGCCTGCATGACGCGCCAGATCTCCAGGAGACCGGCGCGGATCTCGTCCTCGGTCCGCCAGGCCTTCTCGTTCTCCAGCATGAGGGAGGAGATGGACAGGCCGGTCTCCCGGGCCAGCCTCAGCAGCTCGTCACCGGTGCGGAAGGGGTGCTTCAGGACCGTGTCGTCGGGGACGATCGGGTTCTCGCCGTCCACGGCGTCCTCGTCGACGACGAAGCCGCCGCCCACCGAGTAGTACGTCTTCTCCAGCAGCGGAGCGCCCGTGTCGTCGTAGGCGCGGACGGTCATCCCGTTCGCGTGGTACGGCAGGGCCTTGCGGCGGTGCAGCACCAGCTGCTCGTCCGCGTCGAACGGGATCTCGTGCATCCCGAGCAGATTGATGCGGCCCGAGGCACGGATCTCCTCGACCCGGGTGTCGGCGCCCTCGACGTCGACCGTACGGGGGGATTCGCCCTCCAGCCCGAGCAGGACGGCCTTGGGCGTGCCGTGGCCGTGGCCGGTCGCGCCGAGCGAGCCGTACAGCTCCGCCCGGACCGAGGCGGTGTGGGCCAGCAGGCCCTCGTTCTTGAGGCGGCGGGCGAACATGCGGGCCGCGCGCATCGGGCCGACCGTGTGGGAACTGGACGGGCCGATACCGACCGAGAAGAGGTCGAAGACCGAGAGGGCCACGGGGGTACTCCTAAGGCGTTGGTGGACGTCGTTGTCCGCCCGGGTGGTGCGGGACGGGCCGGGTGGGCCCGGGAGCGCGGGGCAAAGGGGTGGGGGCACCGCGCTCACTGTGTTCAGTGTGCGTGGTGCCCCCACCCTGTGTGCAAACTGCGGGTGACTACTTGAGGCCGGGGTACAGCGGGAACTTCTCGGCCAGCGCGGTCACGCGGGCCTTGAGGGCCTCCGCGTCGTACGTGGGCTTCAGCGCCGCCGCGATGATCTCGGCGACCTCGGTGAAGTCCTCGGCCTGGAAGCCACGGGTGGCCAGCGCCGGCGTGCCGATGCGCAGGCCCGAGGTGACCATCGGGGGCCGCGGGTCGTTCGGGATGGCGTTCCGGTTGACCGTGATGCCCAGCTCGTGGAGCCGGTCCTCGGCCTGCTGGCCGTCCAGCTCGGAGTTGCGCAGGTCGACCAGGACCAGGTGGACGTCCGTGCCGCCGGAGAGGACGGAGACGCCCACCTCGGTGACGTCCGGCTGCACCAGGCGCTCGGCGAGGATGCGGGCACCGTCCAGGGTGCGCTGCTGGCGCTCCTTGAACTCGTCGGTCGCCGCGACCTTGAAGGAGACGGCCTTGGCCGCGATCACGTGCTCCAGCGGACCGCCCTGCTGGCCCGGGAAGACCGCGGAGTTGATCTTCTTGGCGAGCTCCTGCGTCGAGAGGATCACGCCACCGCGCGGACCGCCGAGGGTCTTGTGCGTGGTGGTCGTGACGACGTGGGCGTGCGGCACCGGGTTGGGGTGCAGACCGGCGGCGACCAGGCCCGCGAAGTGCGCCATGTCGACCATCAGGTACGCGCCGACCTCGTCCGCGATACGGCGGAAGGCGGCGAAGTCCAGCTGGCGCGGGTAGGCGGACCAGCCGGCCACGATGAGCTTCGGCTTCGACTCCTTGGCGAGGCGCTCGACCTCGGCCATGTCCACGACACCGGTGTCGTCGACGTGGTACGGGACCACGTTGTAGAGCTTGCCGGAGAAGTTGATCTTCATCCCGTGCGTGAGGTGACCGCCGTGGGCGAGGTTCAGGCCCATGATCGTGTCGCCCGGCTTCAGCAGCGCGAACATCGCGGCGGCGTTGGCCTGCGCACCCGAGTGCGGCTGGACGTTCGCGGCCTCGGCACCGAAGAGCGCCTTGATGCGGTCGATCGCGATCTGCTCGACCACGTCGACGTGCTCACAGCCACCGTAGTAGCGGCGGCCGGGGTAGCCCTCGGCGTACTTGTTGGTGAGGACGGAGCCCTGCGCCTCCATGACCGCGACCGGAGCGAAGTTCTCCGAGGCGATCATCTCGAGGGTGGACTGCTGGCGGTGGAGCTCGGCGTCGACGGCGGCGGCGACGTCCGGGTCCAGCTCGTGGAGGGAGGAGTTGAGAAGCGACATCAGTGGGTCCCTTGGGTCTCAGTTGCCGGAGAACGCGGTGTACTCGTCGGCGGAGAGAAGGTCGTTCGGCTCCTCCGCGACGCGCACCTTGAACAGCCAGCCGCCCTCGAAGGGGGCGGAGTTCACCAGCGACGGGTCGTCCACGACGTCCTGGTTCGCCGCGGTCACCTCGCCGGTCACCGGCGAGTACAGGTCGCTGACCGACTTGGTCGACTCCAGCTCACCGCAGGTCTCGCCCGCGGTCACCGTGTCACCGACCTCCGGGAGCTGGGCGTAGACGACGTCGCCGAGCGCGTTGGCCGCGTACTCGGTGATACCGACCGTGGCCACACCGTCCTCGACGGCCGACAGCCACTCGTGCTCCTTGCTGTACCGCAGCTGCTGGGGGTTGCTCATGACCTGAATTCTCCTGTACGCGGGGGAGTGCTGATGAACGGTGGTCTTACGGTGTGAGACACGACTGCGTCACGTGCGCGGCGCGCGGTGTCACTTACGGCGCGTGTAGAAGGGCAGTGCGACGACCTCGTAGGGCTCGTGCGTGCCCCGGATGTCGACTCCGACACCCTCGGTGCCGGGCGCGGCGTGCGCGGCGTCCACGTAGGCCATGGCGATCGGCTTGCCCAGGGTCGGGGACGGCGCGCCGGAGGTCACCTCGCCGACGACCTCACCGCCGGCCACGACCTGGTAACCGGCGCGCGGCACCCGGCGGCCCTCGGCGACCAGGCCGACGAGCTTGCGGGGCGGGGCGGTCTCGGCTCGCCGGGCGGCGGCGAGCAGCGCCTCGCGTCCGACGAAGTCGCCCTCCTTCTCGAACTTCACGACCCTGCCCAGGCCCGCGTCGAAAGGCGTCAGCGCGGTGGTCAGCTCGTGCCCGTACAGCGGCATGCCCGCCTCCAGGCGGAGCGTGTCCCGGCAGGAGAGGCCGCAGGGGATGAGGCCGTACGGGGCGCCGGCCTCGGTCAGGGCCTTCCACAGCTGCTCGGCGTGAGCGGGGGCGACGAAGAGCTCGAAGCCGTCCTCACCCGTGTAACCGGTACGGGCGATGAGCGCGGGAACACCGGCCACCGTCCCCGGGAGCCCGGCGTAGTACTTCAGTCCGTCCAGGTCGGCGTCCGTGACCGACTTCAGCACGGCGGGGGAGTCGGGCCCCTGGACGGCGATCAGCGCGTAGGCGTCGCGGTCGTCACGCACCTCGGTGTCGAAGCCCGCCGCGCGCTCGGTGAGGGTGTCCAGGACGAGCTGCGCGTTGCCCGCGTTGGCGACCACCATGTACTCGTCGCCGGCCAGCCGGTAGACGATCAGGTCGTCCAGGATTCCGCCGTCCTGCGCGACGATCATCGTGTAGCGGGCCCGGCCCTCCCCGACGGTGGCGATGTTGCCCACCAGCGCGTAGTTCAGGAAGGCCGCCGCCTGCGGGCCGGTGACGGTGATCTCACCCATGTGCGACAGGTCGAACAGCCCGGCCCGCGTGCGCACGGCGTTGTGCTCGTCGCGCTCGCTGGCGTACCGCAGGGGCATGTCCCAGCCGGCGAAATCGGTCATGGTCGCGCCCAGGGACCGGTGCAGGGCGTCGAGGGCGGTCTGACGGGGGGCAGCGCTCGGGGCAGTGCTCATGGACATGGCTCCAGGGCATGACGACAGGGAATTTCCCTCCCCATCTGTCATCGGAACCTGAGAGGTTCGCCGAGAGCCCCTGAAAGGGTCCTGGAGGGGGCATCCCCTTCAGGGTCGGCTTGCACCTTGGGTGGAGCCGCGAAGCGGCCCGCTTTTCAGATCTGCCTCATCCACGCGGTACGGGGCCTGAGAGATTCAAGGGAGGAACTTGCTCCTTCGGCGCCCGGCGCACACGGTGACCGGGACTCTCCCGCGCGGATTCAAACGGCCGGTATGCAGTTGGCGGGGTCATCATCGCACGCATTGCGGGAGAGTGGGGCGTCCAGGTGCGGGCCGGCGCCGGTCCCGACACGTACATACGGAAGCGGTTGTGCCGCATTACCTTTTCTTTACACTTCTTGGGCAGGTCAGTGGGTGACTCGGCAGGGGGAAGACGATGACGTTGCAGCGTTACGCGGCAACCGCGGGGGCGGATCGCGGGGCGATGCCCCGGCAGCCGGGCACGCCCGCCCGGGAGCCGGGTGGTGGGCCGGTTCCGGTGGTGCGTGATCTGCGGGGCGGGGGCTCCCGCGGGCCGAAGGCCCTGGACTTCGCGGCGGGTGACGTGGTCGTGGTGTCGGGTCTGCCCGGCAGCGGGAAGTCGACACTGATCCGGCGGGCCGTGCAGGGGCACGCGATCGACTCCCAGGACACCAGGGACCGCTGGGCCGCCGCCCTGCCCCGCTCGCTCCCGTACGCCCTCTACCGTCCGCTGGTGCGTGCCGCGCACTACGCCGGGCTGTGGCGGGCCCTGCGCTCGGGGGCCTCGGTCGTCGTCCACGACTGCGGTACGCAGGCCTGGGTGCGGCGCTGGCTGGCGCGCGAGGCCCGGCGCCGGGGCGGCACCCTGCATCTCGTCCTGCTCGACGTCACCCCCGAGGTGGCCCGGCAGGGGCAGCGGGAGCGGGGCCGGGGCGTCTCCGGTTACGCCTTCGCCCGGCACCGCCGCGCCGTCGGCCGGCTGCTGCGCGACACCGAGCAGGGCCTGCTCCCGCCGGGGTGCGCCTCGGCGGTGCTGCTCGACCGGGAGACGGCCGGAGCCGTCGGTCGGATCTCGTTCCCCGAGGCGCGTTCGGGGCAGGAGTAGGGGGAGGGGCCGCCGGAGGCCGGCCGCGGCCTCCGCGGGGCGGGTTCCCGCGGGCCGGCGGCGGAGCCTTCGGGCGTCACCGTTCGCATACGCACAGTTCGCAGTCGTCCGGCCGCCTGTCCGGAATCTGGACGGTACGCCGGGGCCCTCCGGGGCTCCGGCCTGCGGCCCTGCGGCCGGGGCGCGAGCCGGTCTAAGGTTTCTGCCGCACCGCATGGCGAGAAAAGGATTCAGACACCGTGGACATTCCGGCCCAGGCACCGTCCCATCCGTCGCAGGGATGGCCGGCCAACGAGCTCGAAGAAGTGCTCAGCGCCTCGCTCGGCGTCCCCGGGGCGGCCGGCCGGCTGATCGAGGTGCTCGGCCGCAGCCAGGTCTGGGTGCCCCTGCCGAACGGCGGCGGCCCGGACAGTCCCGACCTCGATCTGCCGACGGTCGACATCGGCGGCGCCGCGTTCGTCCCCGTGTTCAGCTCCGAGGGGCAGTTCCTCCAGTGCGTCGGCTCCCACCTCTCCTTCGCCGTCGCGCCCGCGCGCGATTTCGCCCGCGGTCTGCCGCCGCAGCTCGGCATCGCGGTGAACCCCGGCGGCGCGGTCGGCATGCCCCTGCCGCCCTCCGCGGTCGCCGAACTCTGCCGGGCGGGGCGCACGGCGCTGGACGGCCCGGCGAGCGGCGGCCGGGTCCGGCTGTACGAGCCGGACTGGAAGGAGGACCCGGTCGAATTCCTCTCCGCGGTCTCCGCCGAGTTCCAGGCGACCGGGGTGGTGAGCACCGCGCGCAGGGCGCTGGCCAGCATCGAGGGTGACAGCCCCGTCCTGTTCGTCGGCGTCGAGTTCGCCACCTGGGACGGCGCCGGGCAGAGTGCCCCGATGGAGGCGCTCGGCCGCGCGCTGGGCCGGATACAGGTGCCCTGGCCGGTCAATCTCGTCCTGCTGGACGTGGCGCAGGACCCGGTCGGCGACTGGATGCTGGACAAGGTGCGCCCGTTCTACCGGCGCGAGGGCCACTGAGGGCGGGGGACGGCACCGCCACGCGACGCCGGGAAGGTGTCGTAGGCGGCGCATAAGCTGGTTGGATGACGAGGCCGCCCCGTGTGCCCGGGAGCGGAACCACAGCACCGTGAAGCATGCGGCATCAGCGGATCTAAGAGGGGCGGGACCCAGGGTGAGTGCGTCAGGCACCGCGGCGGCCGGGCAGGTCGAGCACATGCTGCGCCAAGTGACCCCCGGGCGCATCGACGCCTACGAGGCGCTGCTGCGGTCCCTCGCGGACGGCCAGGTCTGGATGCTGCTCTGGCACGGCACGGCCGGTTCCCCCGATGCCCAGTACGGCAACATGGAGGTCGACGGCCTCGGTTACGCCCCGTGCGTGACCTCCGCCCAGGAGCTCTCGGCGAGCGGCTGGAGCAGGGCCCACGAGGTCACCACGGGCCGTGACATCGCCCGCTCGCTCTTCCCCGACCGCTGGGGCATCTGGCTCAACCCGCACGCCCCCGGCGGCGGCGTCGGCATCCCGTGGCTGGACCTGCGGCGCATCGCCACCGGCCTCGACCGGATGCCCGCGGGGCCGCTGCGCCTGTCCGAACCCGCCGTCGAGATCCCGCAGTTCTACGCCCTGCTGTCGCAGAACGCCCACCGCACCCCCGCCGTCAGGGCGCTGCGCCGGGCCTGGGTGCAGCCCGCACTCGGCGTCCCCTACCTCGCCATCGGGCTCGACCTCTACGACACCGGGCGCCCGTCCGTCGACGCGGTCCGGGCGATGATGCAGCAGTCGATCGGCGCGGTCCCCGACGGGCTGCCCGTCTCCACGGTCTCGATGTCCGACGAGTACGACCCGGTCGCGATGTGGCTGAAGGCCAACTCCCGGCCGTTCTACGACCGTGAGGCGCACGCCCCGGCACCCGCCGCCCCGGGGTACGGCTACCCGCCCCCCACCGGCCAGGCCCCGCGCGCCTACTGACCGCCCGTCGGCGGTGTCCGGCGGACCGCGCGCGAGCTGAGGACCGCCCGGCGCACGGTCAATTGATGACCTGATCCACGCAGTTGGGCGCCATGTCCGTTATAGCGGATTAGTGGCCGAGAGGTCCGCTCAGTAAGCACGGGTGTCCGGATAACGGAAGCCCCTTGGCAGCATCACGTTTATGCAAACATTCCCCGTCAGGTCTGGCGGGTGATCGCAAAGTGGTTGAAGACTCCACACAGCAGGTGGTCCCTGCCCGGCGCACCCCTCTTTCAAACAGGGTCCGTTCGGCCATACACCGCCACTTGTGTCACGTTTTCGTACGAGCCGCTACAGCGGCGGTCACAGGCCGGCCATCCGCCGGCCGAGAGGGGTCTCCAGCGCAATGACGGCACCGATCGAGACCACCGGGGCGGACGCGCGGCCCGAAACGGTGCTGGAAGGCGCCGGGCGCAAGGAGATCGAGGGCCGTTCGCTCGGCCGGATCGCCTGGACCCGCTTCAAGCGGGACAAGGCCGCGATGGCCGGTGGCATCGTTGTCGTGCTGCTGATCCTCACCGCCGTCCTGTCCAAGCCGCTCCAGTCGCTCCTCGGGCTCGACCCCAACGCGTTCAACCAGAGCCTGGTGGACCCCGTCCTGCTGGCGCCCAAGGGCTCCTTCGGCGGCATCAGCTGGGACCACCCCCTCGGCGTGGAACCGCAGACCGGGCGCGACATCCTGGCCCGCATCCTCGAAGGCTCCTGGGTCTCCCTGGTGGTGGCCGTCGGCTCCACACTGCTCTCCGTCGTCATCGGCGTCGTCATGGGCGTGGTGGCCGGGTTCTACGGCGGCTGGGTCGACAGCTTCATCAGCCGCCTGATGGACACCTTCCTCGCCTTCCCGCTGCTCCTCTTCGCGATCTCCATCTCCGCCTCCCTGCAGGGCAACGCCTTCGGGATGGAAGGGCTCACGCTGCGGATCGCGGTCCTCATCTTCGTGATCGGCTTCTTCAGCTGGCCCTACATCGGCCGTATCGTCCGCGCGCAGACCCTGTCGCTGCGCGAACGCGAATTCGTCGAGGCGGCCAGGTCGCTCGGCGCCCGCGGGCCGTTCATCCTCTTCCGCGAGCTGCTGCCGAACCTGATCGCGCCGATCCTCGTGTACGCGACGCTGCTGATCCCCACGAACATCCTGTTCGAGGCCTCCCTGTCGTTCCTCGGCGTCGGTATCGCTCCGCCGCAGGCGTCATGGGGCGGCATGCTCACCCAGGCGGTCGACCTCTACGAGGTGGACCCGATGTTCATGGTCATCCCCGGCATGGCGATCTTCATCACCGTGCTGGCCTTCAATCTGCTGGGGGACGGGCTGCGTGACGCACTCGACCCTCGTGGCAAGTAATCGCGGCAGGCAGTGCCGCACCGGACTAGCGAGGGGGCTTTCCTCAGCATGCAGAACAGAAAGACAGCGGCTGCCATAGCCGTGGCCGTAGCGGTGTCGCTCGGCGCATCGGCCTGCAGCAGCAGTGACTCGGGCAGCGACGGCAGTGGCGGCGGGGGCAACGCCAAGGCGGACGCCGCTCTGACCAGCATCGTGAACGCGTCCGACAAGAAGGGGGGGACGGTCACGTACGAGCACTCCAGTGGCCCGGACTCCCTCGACCCGGGCAACACGTACTACGGCTGGGTGCAGAACTTCTCCCGCCTGTACGCCCGTTCCCTGGTGACCTTCAAGCCGGCCGCCGGCAAGGAGAGCCTGGAGATCGTCCCGGACCTCGCCACCGGACTCGGCAAGGCCAGCGACGACGCCAAGACCTGGACGTACACGATCCGCAAGGGCGTGAAGTTCGAGGACGGCACGGAGATCACCTCGAAGGACGTCAAGTACGCCGTCGAGCGCTCCAACTTCGCGCCGGAGGCGCTGTCCAACGGCCCGACCTACTTCAAGGCCTACCTCGACGGTGGCGAGAAGTACAAGGGTCCGTACAAGGACAAGTCCCCCGAGGGCCTCAAGTCCATCGAGACCCCGGACGACTACACGATCGTCTTCAAGCTGAACAAGCCGTTCGCGGACATGGACTACCTCGCCGCCTTCTCGCAGACCGCTCCGGTCCCGCAGAAGGCCGACACGGGTGCCAGCTACGTCCAGAAGATGGTCTCCTCGGGCCCGTACAAGTTCTCGGCGTACGACGAGAGCAAGGGCGCGACCCTGGTCCGCAACCCGGAGTGGGACCCGAAGACGGACCCGATCCGCAAGGCTCTGCCGGACAAGATCGAGCTCAAGCTCAACGTCAACCCCACCACGGTCGACGACCACCTGCTCAACGACGTCACCACCGCGGACGTCGCGGGCACGGGTCTGCAGTCCAAGACCCAGCCCAAGGTCCTGGTGAAGGCCGCCGAGAAGGCGAAGACGGACAACCCGTACGCCGGCGTCCTGCAGTACCTGGCGCTGAACGTCAACGTGAAGCCGTTCGACAACATCGAGTGCCGCAAGGCCGTCCAGTACGCCGTGGACAAGCAGAGCCTCATCGACTCCATCGGTGGCTCCGTCAAGGGCGACCCGGCCACCACGGTCATCCCGCCGACCGTCGCCGGTTACAAGAAGTTCGACCTGTACCCGACCGAGGGCAGCAAGGGCGACGCCGCCAAGGCGAAGGAGCACCTGACCGCGTGCGGTCAGCCCAAGGGCTTCAAGACCACGCTGACGGCCCGTTCGGACCGTCCTGACGAGATCACCGCCGCCACGCAGCTCCAGGGCAGCCTGAAGGCGATCGGCATCACCGCCGAGATCAAGCAGTTCCCGTCGGACAAGTACTTCACCGACTTCGCGGGTGTTCCCGAGTGGGTCCACAAGAACAACGCGGGCATGATGATGATGCAGTGGGGCGCCGACTGGCCGACCGGCTTCGGCTTCCTGGACCAGATCGTGAACGGCTCGGCCATCAAGCCGTCCGGTGGCACGAACCTCATGGAGCTCGACGACAAGGGTGTCAACGAGGCCCTGGTCAAGGGCATCGGCACGGTGGACACCGCTGCGCGTAACGCCGCCTGGGGCGAGGTCGACCAGAAGGTCATGGAGAACGCCTCCCTCGTTCCGCTCGTCTACCGCAAGAACCTGCTCTACCGCCCGGACTCCGCGGCGAACGTCACGGTCACGGACGCGTACCTCGGCATGTACGACTACGTGCTGATGACCTCCAGCAAGTAACACCTGTTCATCGACAGCATCCCCTGAAAGGCAGGTGAAGGCGCCGGGCCGGCGGGCGTACCCCGTCCGCCCGCCCGGCGCCGCACGGCTGTGGCTGCGTACATCATCCGACGCGTATTCGCCGCGGTGTTGCTGCTGCTGGTGGTCAGCGCAGTCACGTTCGCGATCTTCTTCCTCGTCCCCCGGCTCGGTGGGCAGACCCTCGACTCGATGGCCGCCCAGTACGTCGGGAAGAGCCCCGACCCGGACGTCATCGCCGCGGTCAAGAAGAACCTGGGGCTCGATCAGCCCCTCTACGTCCAGTACTGGAACTTCATCAAGGGCATCGTCGTCGGCGCCGACTACCAGTTCGGCCCCGACCCGGTCACCTGCAACGCCCCGTGCTTCGGTTACTCCTTCAAGACCCACACCGAGATCTGGCCGCAGATCGTCGACCGCATCCCGGTCACGCTGTCGCTGGCCGTCGGTGCCGCGGTCATCTGGGTCGTCTCCGGTGTCGCGATCGGCGTCGTCTCCGCGCTCAAGCGGGGCTCGTTCTTCGACCGCCTCTCGATGGGTGTCGCGCTCGCCGGCGTCTCGCTGCCGATGTTCTTCACCGGCCTCGTCGTCCTGGCGCTGTTCGGCAACGGCGAGTACGTGCCGTTCGCGGAGAACCCGGTCGAGTGGGCGGGCAGCCTGGTCCTGCCCTGGTGCACCCTCGCCCTGCTGTACTCCGCGCTCTACGCCCGGCTCACCCGGGCCGGGATGCTGGAGACGATGGGTGAGGACTACATCAGAACCGCCCGGGCCAAGGGCCTCAAGGAACGCAAGGTGGTCGTGAAGCACGGGCTCCGCTCGGCGCTCACCCCCCTCGTCACGATCTTCGGCATGGACTTCGCGCTGCTGCTCGGCGGCGCGGTCATCACCGAACGGGTCTTCTCCTTCCAGGGGCTGGGTGCCTTCGCCATCCAGGGCGTGACCACCGCCGACCTGCCCAAGGTGATGGGCGTGACCCTGGTCGCCGCCTTCTTCATCGTCATCTGCAACCTGCTGGTGGACCTCGTGTACGCCGCGATCGACCCCCGGGTGAGGCTCTCATGAGCGAGGTAAGCAAGACGGACTCCCCGGCGGCGGACACGGTCCCCGCCCCGCGGTCCGGCGACGGCCACGAATTCCTGTCCGTGCGCAACCTCAGCGTCCACTTCGACACCGACGACGGGCTGGTCAAGTCCGTCGACGGCGTGAGCTTCGACCTGAAGGCCGGTCAGACGCTCGGCATCGTCGGCGAGTCCGGTTCGGGCAAGTCCGTCACCTCGCTCGGCATCATGGGTCTGCACACCTCCGAGCGGGCCCGGATCAAGGGCGAGATCTGGCTGGACGGCGAGGAGCTCATCGGCGCCGGACCGGAGCGGGTGCGGGAGCTGCGCGGTCAGAAGATGGCCATGATCTTCCAGGACCCGCTCTCGGCCCTGCACCCGTACTACAGCATCGGCGCGCAGATCGTCGAAGCCCACCGGGTCCACAACAAGGTCGACAAGAAGACCGCGAAGAAGCGCGCGATCGAGATGCTCGACCGCGTCGGCATCCCCGAGCCGCACCGCCGCTACGACGACTATCCGCACCAGTTCTCCGGCGGTATGCGCCAGCGCGCCATGATCGCGATGGCCCTGGTCAACAACCCGCAGCTGCTCATCGCGGACGAGCCGACGACCGCCCTCGACGTCACCGTCCAGGCGCAGATCCTCGACCTCATCCGCGACCTGCAGAAGGAGTTCGGCTCCGCGGTCGTCATGATCACCCACGACCTGGGTGTCGTCGCCGAGATCGCGGACAACCTGCTCGTGATGTACGCGGGACGCTGCATCGAGCGCGGCAGCGCCGAGAAGGTGTTCTACGAGCCCCAGCACCCCTACACCTGGGGCCTGCTCGGGTCGATGCCGCGCATCGACCGGGAGCAGACCGAGCGGCTCATCCCGGTGAAGGGCTCGCCGCCCAGCCTCATCAACGTCCCGTCCGGCTGCGCCTTCCACCCGCGCTGCCCGTACGCCGACGTCCCGCCGGACAACATCACCCGCACCGAGCGTCCTGAGCTGCGACTGGTCAGCGACGGGCACTACTCCGCGTGCCACATGTCGCGCGAGCAGCGTGACCGTATCTGGACCGAAGAGATTGCGCCGAAGCTGTGACTGATCTGAACAAGAAGACTCCCGCGTCCACCGCGGCCGGGTCGGACGGATCCGGGTCGGAGCCGCTCCTCAAGGTCGAGGGCCTGGTCAAGCACTTCCCGATCACCAAGGGCGTGCTCAAGCGCAAGGTCGGCGCGGTGCAGGCCGTGGACGGGCTCACCTTCGACGTGCGTCCGGGGGAGACCCTGGGCGTGGTCGGTGAGTCGGGCTGCGGCAAGTCGACCATGGGCCGGCTCGTGACCCGCCTGCTCGAACCGACGGGCGGGAAGGTCGAGTTCCAGGGCCGCGACATCACGCACATGTCCGCGGGGCGGCTCCGGCCGATGCGCCGCGACATCCAGATGATCTTCCAGGACCCGTACGGCTCGCTGAACCCGCGCCACACGGTCGGCGGAATCGTCGGCACCCCCTTCCGTCTCCAGGGCGTCAAGCCCGAGGGCGGCGTGAAGGCGGAGGTCCAGCGGCTGCTGGAGCTGGTGGGGCTCAACCCCGAGCACTACAACCGCTACCCGCACGAGTTCTCGGGCGGCCAGCGCCAGCGCATCGGCATCGCCCGCGCGCTCGCGCTGAAGCCGAAGCTGGTCGTCGCGGACGAGCCGGTCTCGGCGCTGGACGTGTCGATCCAGGCCCAGGTCGTGAACCTCCTGGACGACCTCCAGGAGGAGCTCGGGCTCACGTACATGATCATCGCGCACGACCTCTCGGTCATCCGCCACGTCTCGGACCGGATCGCGGTCATGTACCTCGGCAAGATCGTCGAGCTCGCGGACCGCACCTCGCTGTACGAGGCGCCGATGCACCCGTACACCAAGGCGCTGATGTCCGCGGTTCCGGTGCCGGACCCGCGCCGGCGCGGCGCCAAGAGCGAGCGCATCCTGCTCAAGGGCGATGTGCCGTCGCCGATCTCGCCGCCGAGCGGCTGCCGGTTCCACACCCGGTGCTGGAAGGCCACGCAGATCTGCGCGACGACCGAGCCGCCGCTGCTCCAGCTGAAGACCGGGCACCAGGTGGCGTGCCACCACCCGGAGAACGGCGAGGACCAGGCGCCGGGGGACGCGCCGCTGACGGCCGACGTCATCACGGTGAAGTCGACGCCCGCGCCGGAGCCGGCCGCGGTGGCCGAGGAGGCCGCTGCGGTGAAGGCGGCGCCCTCGCCGTCCGCGCCTGTCGAGCCGGACAAGGCGGCTGCGTCCTCCGCTCCGGAGCAGCCCGCGCGGACCGCCGCGGCCGAGGAGGGCACGGCAGCCGAGGAGGCCGTCGCACCCGCGAAGACGGAGGCGGCGTCCGCACCGGAGAAGGCACCGGAGGCGGAGAAGGCGTCCGCACCGGAGAAGGCTTCCGGCGCTGCCTCCGGCGAGGACGAGGTCCCCGCCGCACCGTCCACCGGTACCGAGGCGGAACCCAAGGAGTAGGACCGGCACAATTGCCCGGTGCTCAACGAACTCTTCACCCCCTCCGTCCAGCATGCGCTCGACATCGTCGGAATCTTCGTCTTCGCGATCTCGGGTGCTCTGCTCGCCGTACGCAAGAACTTCGATGTCTTCGGCATCGCGGTCCTGGCCGAGGTGACAGCGCTGGGCGGAGGGATCTTCCGTGACGTGATGATCGGCGCGATCCCCCCGGCCGCCTTCACCGATCTCGGCTACTTCACGACGCCGCTGCTCGCCGCGGGGCTGGTCTTCTTCCTGCACCCGCACGTCGAGCGCATCCAGGTCGGCGTCAACGTCTTCGACGCGGCGGGGCTGGGGCTCTTCTGCGTATCCGGCACGGTCAAGGCCTACGACTACGGCCTCGGCCTCACCGCGTCCGCCGCCCTCGGGCTCGCCACCGCCGTCGGCGGCGGTGTGCTGCGCGACGTGCTCGCCAACGAGGTGCCGTCACTGCTGCGCTGGGACCGCGACCTGTACGCCGTGCCCGCGATCGTCGGCGCCACCACGGTGGTGCTCTGCATCCGCTTCGACGCCCTGAACGCCTACACCAGCGGCACCGCCGTCGTCACCGCCTTCGTGCTGCGGCTGCTGGCCATGCGGTTCCACTGGCGGGCCCCGCGTGCCTGGAACAGGCGCTCGGCGAGGGCGGAGGAGAGCCCGGCCGTCATCTGACCGCAACACAAAGCTACCGCTCAGTAATACGATCGGTGTACCGTGCACTCCATGGCACAGGCAGCAGCGCACGAGTCGCGCACACAGGCGACCATCGGTGACAGCGAGTTCGACCGCGACACCGCCGTCACGCTCCGGGAGGAGGGCGTCTACGACGCCGAGCTCTCCGCGGGCTGGACGATCATCCACGCGGTCAACGGCGGCTATCTGCTGGCCATGCTCGGCCGCGCGCTCGGCCAGGCCCTTCCGCACCCCGACCCCTTCTCGGTCTCCGCGCACTACCTCACGGCCTCCGTCCCGGGCCCCGCGGTGATCCGCACCCAGGTCGTGCGCACCGGCCGCACGCTCTCCACCGGCGAGGCCTCGCTCTTCCAGTTCGCGGAGGACGGCACCGAGATCGAGCGCATCCGGGTGCTGGCCACCTACGGCGACCTGGACGGCCTCAGCGAGGAGATCCGTACCTCGGCGCAGCCGCCCGCCATGCCGCCGCTGGAGCAGTGCCTCGGTTCTGGAGACGGCACGGCGCCGATCCCCGGCAGCTCCGCCATCACCGAACGGCTCGACGTCCGGATCGACCCGGCGACGATCGGCTGGGCCGTCGGCGCCCCGTCCGGCAAGGGGGAGATGAGGGGCTGGTTCGGGCTCGCCGACGGCCGTGACGCCGACCCGCTCTCCCTGCTGCTCACCGTGGACGCGCTGCCGCCGACCTCCTTCGAGCTCGGGCTGAAGGGCTGGACGCCCACCATCGAGCTCACCACCCACGTCCGCTGCCGCCCGGCCCCCGGGCCGCTGCGCGTCTCCATCACCACCCGCAACCTCGCGGGCGGCTTCCTGGAGGAGGACGCGGACGTGTGGGACAGCGCGGGCCGGCTCGTCGCGCAGTCCCGCCAGCTGGCCCGCGCGCCGCGCGGCTGAGCCCCGCGCCATGATGGTGCGGTGAAGTCCGACCGGCTGCTCTCGATCCTGCTGCTGCTCCAGACCCGGGGCCAGGTGACCGCGGGCGAGCTGGCCGAGCGCCTCGAAGTATCGGTACGCACCGTCTACCGGGACGTCGAGGCGCTCTCCGCCTCCGGGGTGCCCGTGTACGCCGAGCGGGGACGCAACGGGGGGATCGCGCTGCTGCCGGGCTTCCGCACCGATGTCACCGGGCTGACCACCGACGAGGCGCGCGCCCTGTTCGTCCTCTCGTCCCAGGGCGCCCATGCCGCCCTCGGCCTCGACGCCGCGCTCGGCTCCGCCCTGCGCAAGGTGATGGCCGCGCTCCCGGCTCCGCACCGGCCCGCCGCCGAGGAGACGAGCCGCCGCATCCTGGTGGACCCGGTCCGCTGGATGAGCGGCCCGCCCGCGGCCGTCGACGTGGGCGAGCTCCACGACGCCGTCTTCGCCGACCGGCGGCTGCTGCTCCACTACCGGCACAGCGGCACGGACGCCCCGCGCGTCCACACCGTCGATCCGTACGGCCTCGTCGTGAAGGCCGGTGTCTGGTACCTGGTCGCAGACCGTGACGGTGTGCCGCGCCTCTTCCGTGCGGACCGCGTGAGGAGCGGTCCTCACCGATGAGCCCGTGGTGCGCAGGGCGGGCGTGGAGCTCGCCGGCGTATGGGAGGAGCTGCGCCGGCAGGTGGAGGAGCGGCCGGGGGCCGTGCGGCTGCGGGTGCGGGTGCACCGGTCCAGGGCGGACCTCTTCGTACGTCTCCACACGGCGGTGCTGGCCGGGCCGCCCGAGCCGGAAGCGGAGTCCTCGGGGGAGTGGGTGCGCGCCGAACTCGCCGTGCCCGAGCTCGGGTGGGCGCGTTCCCTGCTCTCCTTCGGTGCCCACCTCGAAGTGCTCTCGCCGTCCGGGGCGCGCCGCATCCTCGCCGAAGCCGCTGCCTCCGTCACGGAGTTGTACGCAGGAAGCGGGTGAGGGCCGCCGTCAGCTCGGCCGGGGCGTCCTCCTGGACGAGATGCCCGGCCCCCTCGATCAGCCTCAGCTCCGCCCCGGGGATCAGCCCGGCCAGCTCATGGCCGCGAGCCACCGGGATCCAGGTGTCCTCCGTCCCCCAGCAGATCAGCACGGGCAGGTCCAGCTCCCCGTAGCGGTGCTGGATCTCGTCCGTGAACCGCATGTCGTTCTGGGTGATCTGCCGGTAGAAGGCGGGCTGCCCCGACGCGGTGCACCAGGGCGAGACGAGCCGGTCCAGCACGCCAGAGCTCAGCCCCCGGTGGCTGGCCGAGCTCACGTACTCGGCCACCAGGGCCCGGTGCAGGGCGGGCGGCAGCTGTTCGAAGACCTCGGCCCGGGAGCCCAGCAGCCGGTAGGCGGGCGACCCCCACGGGGCCAGCGCCACGGGGTCGACGAGGGCCAGCCGCCGGTAACGGGCGCCGTGCAGCAGTCGGGCGCGCAGGGCGACGCAGCCACCGAAGTCGTGGGCGGCCACGGCGGGTTCCACCAGCTCCCAGTGGTCCAGGAGCTCGGTGAGCACCCAGGCCTGGGCCCGCAGGGTCACGTCCTGGCCGGCGTACTGCGCGGAGGCGCCGTAACCCGGCAGGTCCCACACGTACACCCGGTGGTCCTGGGCCAGGGCCCTGGCGACCGAGCGCCAGACGTACGAGGAGAACGGGGTGCCGTGCACCAGGACGACGGGCGGAGCCTGCTCGGGCCCGAGCGCGGCCCAGCGCACCTCGCCGGAGGAACTGCTGAAGGTCCGGTCCAGGGGCCAGTCGCTCATGGGGCCGACCCTACGGCTTGTCCAGCCAGTGGGCCCTGCCCACGGTGACCAGCCGCAGCCTGCGCCGCGCCACCCGTACGACCTCCCGCTCGCCCTCGGGGCCCGCGTCCAGCAGTGCCGACGCGGTGAGCACCATGTGGTCGACGTACAGCCCGCCGAGCATCAGCAGGTCCTCCCTCTCCCACCCCGCCGACTCCGGTTCCTCGCCCAGGACCTGGGCCACCTCCTGGGCGAAGAGGCGCAGCTGGGCGGCGATGGCCTCGCGGACCCGGCTTACTCCGCCGTGCTGCTCACGGGCGATGAAGCGGAAGTGGGCCGGCTGCGCCGTGACGTGACGGGCTATCAGGCCGACGCTGCGGTCCAGCCGTTCCTCGCTGTCGCCGGTCTCGGCGAGGATCGCGCCGATCATGCCGTGCAGGCTGCCCAGGGTCTCCTCGACGAGCGCGACGCCGAGCGCCGCCGTGTCGTCGAAGTGCCGGTAGAAGGCGGTGGGGGCCACTCCCACGGCGCGCGTCACCTCGCGCAGGCCCAGGCTGCTCAGGCTCTGGTGCTCCAGCAGCCCCAGCGCCGCGTCGAGCAGTGCCTGACGCGTCTTCAGCTTCTGGGCCTGGCGGACGCCGATGGTGTGACTCATGCCATTCAGTAAACAACCGTTCTCCGAGTCTCGGAAGGGGTAGGAGGTCTAGACTCGTAAGTCAGTGAACAGTCGTACTCTCAAAGTTCGAGGAAAGGAGACCGGACATGTTCGTCCTCGTCGCCGCACTGCTCCTGCTGGGGGTCGTCCTCGGAGCGGTGGCGCACCTTCCCCTCCCTCTGACCCTGACCGCCGCGGCGGTGATCGGCCTGTGGCTGGCCGTCTTCGGCGTCCGTGAGCACCTCGCCCGTCGCACCCGCTGACGAAGGAGTCCGCACCATGACACTCACCACCGCACGCACCAGCCGTCCCACCCGTACCCGTACGACCGGGCGCGAGGCCGACGGTCTCGCCGTCGCCTCCTTCGTGCTCGGGCTGCTCGGCCTCCTGGTGATGAACATCCTGCTCGGGCCCGTCGCCATCGTCATGGCGCTGATCGCGCTCGCGCGCTCCACCACCCGCCGTGGCCGTGCGCTCCTCGGACTCGCCCTCGGCGTCGCCGACCTGGTCGTCCTCGCCGTCCTCGTCACCGGCAACGGCACGGTCTCCTGGAGCCTCACCGGCTGACGCCCCGGCGCCCCGTAGCGACGGCCCCGGAGGACCTACGCGCCGACCGACCGCCAGATCCGGTCCGGCAGGAGGCGGGCGGCCTCGTCGAGGTCGACGTCGTCGATGCCCGACAGCGAACGGCGGGCGACGGCGACGACGGGTCCCATGAGCAGTGACTCGATCAACGGCGCGGGCAGCGGGGCGAGTTCCCCCGCATCGATACCGAGCTGTATCCAGCGGGCCACTTCGGAGACCCTGGCCTCCTGTGCGTCGCGGAACTCCCTGCCCCGCGCCATGCCCTTGCGGTCGGCGAGGGGGGAGTGCAGCAGCAGGGCGGGACCGGGGTGCTCCTGGACGAAGGCCAGATAGGCTCGCACCGCGCCCGCCACACCCGCGCGCGCCCCGTCCGCGCCCTGGAGGGCCCCGGTCAGCTCGCCGAGCAGCCGGTCCAGCCAGCGGTGGCTGAGAGCGCCGATGAGGCCGTCGAGGCTGCCGAAGTGGTGGTAGAGACTGCCCAGACTGACGCCGCTCTCCCGGACGACGGCGTTGACCGTGAGTCCCTGCTCGCCCGACGTGACGAACACCCGCAGCGCGGCGTCCAGGAGCAGATCGGACGTGACCTCGCCGCGGTGCTGCTTGGGGCTCATCGACTGGCCGTCCCTGTGGTTCGTGAGGCGGGGGTCATCCGGGGTGAATTTCCGGAGTGACTTTCCAGAAGTCGCTCCCTCCTCAAGTATCCACTGGTCTGACTTCCCCTGGAACGGAAAAGGCGTGTCACGGGGAGACGGTGTGGGCGTGTGGGACCTGACGGGCAGCGGTGCCGAACCGCTCGGGCCGGACGAGCCGCGGGAGATCGGGGGGATCCCGCTCGCGGGCCGGCTCGGTTCCGGCGGAATGGGCCGCGTGTACCTCGGTGTTCACGAGGGGCGGTACGTCGCCGTCAAGCAGGTGCTGCCCTCGGTCGCGGGTGAGGAGCAGGACTTCGTCCGCCGCTTCGGGCACGAGCTGGACAACCTCGCGCGGCTGCCCGAGGAGGCCACCGCGCCCCTGCTCGCCAGCGACCGGGACGCCAGTCCTCCGTGGCTGGCGACCGCGTACGTCCCCGGCCTCACCCTGAGCAGGGCACTTGAGCTCCACAAGGGCCCGCTGCCCGCCGCCACCCTGTGGCTGCTGCTGCGCGAGGCCGCGGCGGGGCTGGTGCCGGTGCACGAACGGGGCATGGTCCACCGGGATCTCAAGCCCTCCAACGTCATGCTGACGGTCGACGGCGCCACGGTCATCGACTTCGGCGTGGCCAGGGCCACCGAGCAGAGCCAGCTGACCAGGAGCGGAATGGTGGTCGGCACTCCGGCCTACATGGCTCCCGAACAGGCGACGACCAGGCGGGACCTGAGCGGCGCCGCCGACGTGTTCGCCCTGGGTTCGGTGCTCGCGTACGCGGCCAGTGGCCGCCCGCCCTTCGGCGACGAGTCCGGCCCCGCCGTGCTCTACCGCATCGTGCACGAGGAACCCGACCTGGAGGCGCTCCGGCAGCTCGACCCCGCTCTCGCCGACCTCGTCGCGGCCTGTCTCGCCAAGGACGCGGGGGCCCGTCCCACCGCGTCCGAGCTGGTACGCAGGGCGGACGGGCACGGGCCGTTCGAGGCGCCGCTGTGGCCGGAGTCCATCGCGGGCGACCTCGCGGAGAAGGCCGCGTTCGCCGCCCACGTCCAGGAGCCCGAGCTGCCGCCGCCCGCGTCCGTGGAGACGCGCCGCCTCGGACGAAAGGGCAGGGCGCCCGGGCCGGGGAAGCCGCCGGCGACCGGCGAGCCCCGCGAGCGACGGCGCCGGACCCGCGTCTTCTTCGCCGTCGTCCCCGTCGTCGTGACGGTGGGCGGAGCGACCCTCGCCTTCCAGCTCCTGCCCTACACCTTCGGGGCGGACGACCGCGGCGCCGCCGGGCCGTCGGCCACCGCCACGGCCACGGCCCCGGCCGTGGCCGGGTCGTCCTCCCCGGGCGCGAGCCCGTCCGGCTCGGCGTCGCCGGAGAAGTCACCGACGCGTAAGGAGAAGGACGAGGACGCCGGCAAGGGGGCCGACGCGTCCGACGGGGCCACCCCCGCTTCGGGGGTCGGTGATGCCGAGGGCGGTTCCCAGGACGGAAGCGGTGGTTCCTCTGCCTCCGATGGCTCCGGCGGATCGGGAGGTTCGAGCACCTCGGGCAGCTCCTCCGGCGGTTCGAGCACGTCCGGAGGCTCCGGGGGCGGCGCCGCCCCGTCCGGAACCCGTCACTTCCGCAACGGCGGCAACAGCGAGTGTCTCGCCGCCGCGTCCAGCGGCGCGGCGTCCACCGGTGCCTGCGACGGCGCGGGTACCACGTGGACCGTCATGCCGCTGTCCGACGGGACCTTCCAGCTCGGCCACGAGTCGGGCCGGTCGTGCGTGAGCGCGGGCATCCTCAACGGAGGCACGCTGATGCTCTCCTGCAACGAGTCCGACCTCCGCCGCTTCCGCGCGGGCTCGGGAGGCAGCCTCGTGAGCGTCCGCACCGGCGGCTGTCTCGACCTGGGCAACGGGGGCGTCACGACGACCCGCTGCTCGGGCTCGGCCTCCCAGCGCTGGACGGCCTTCTGAGGGCGGACGGGTGAGTGCGCCGGCGATGCTCGCCCCGGCGGAGCCCGGTGACCGGCATCGCACCGGCCTGCGGCGGCGCCGGGCCGGCAGGGGGACGGCCAGGGAGTCGGCGCTCCTTCGCGTGCGGCGGGGCGGTTGAGCGTGCGGGACCGGTGGCTGTCCGGAGGGCGGCGGGGGTCCGAGGGCCGGTGGCGTCCTCGTCAGGCGGCCCGGATGACCGTCGGGATTCGGTGACGATCAGGGTTCGGCGGGCGTCCGGGGCCGGCGGGCGTCCGGGGCGGGGCCACGTCCGCGTCAGGTGGCCCGGATGAATGTCGGGGTCCGGTGTGTGTGCGGTCCCGGGGGCCCCGGGCGGTATCACGGGGGCCGTCTCCGGCCGGGAGCGTCGGCGCCGGGGCGCCGCGCTCGCACGGGCCGCGCCCCGGGCTCGTAGAATCGGGTCCATCATGGCCTACCTCGACCACGCCGCGACCACGCCGATGCTGCCGGAGGCGATCGCGGCGATGACCGCGCAGCTCGCTGTCACCGGCAACGCGTCCTCACTGCACGCCGCCGGGCGCCGGGCCCGCCGTACCGTCGAGGAGTCCAGAGAGACCCTCGCGGAGGCGCTGGGCGCCCGGCCCAGCGAGGTCGTCCTGACCTCGGGCGGTACCGAGGCCGACAACCTCGCCGTGAAGGGCCTCTACTGGGCCCGCCGCGACGCCGACCCCCGGCGGACCCGCGTCCTCGCCAGTCCCGTCGAGCACCACGCGGTGCTCGACGCCGTGGACTGGCTCGCCGAGCACGAGGGCGCCACCGTCGAGTACCTCCCGGTCGACGCGTACGGGCGGGTGCACCCCGAGGCGCTGCGCGAGGCACTGCTCCGCGACCCCGGTGACGTCGCCATGATCACGGTGATGTGGGCCAACAACGAGATCGGCACCATCATGCCGATACGCGAACTCACCGAGGTGGCGCAGGAGTTCGATGTCCCCATGCACGCCGACGCGGTGCAGGCCTTCGGGCAGCTCGAGCTCGACTTCGCCGCCTCCGGGCTGGCCGCGATGACCGTCAGCGCGCACAAGATCGGCGGGCCGTTCGGGATCGGTGCGCTGCTGCTCGGACGGGACCACACTCCGGTGCCCGTCCTGCACGGCGGCGGCCAGGAGCGGCACGTGCGCTCCGGCACCCTCGACGTACCCGCCGTGGCCGCGTTCGCGGTGGCCGGACGGCACGCCGCCGAGGGGCGTGAGGACTTCGCCCGTGAGATCGGGGCGCTGCGTGACGAGCTGGCCGCCGCGGTCTTCAAGGCCGTCCCTGACGCGATCGCGGGTGGGGACCAGGCCCCCGGCGGCCGGCTGCCGGCCAACGCCCACTTCACCTTCCCCGGCTGCGAGGGCGACTCCCTCCTCCTGCTGCTCGACGCCCAGGGCATCGAATGCTCCACCGGCTCCGCCTGCACGGCGGGCATCGCGCAGCCCAGCCACGTGCTGCTGGCCACCGGCACCGACCCCGCACTCGCGCGGGGCACACTGCGCTTCTCGCTCGGCCACACCTCGACCTCGCGGGACGTGGAGGAACTCGCGCGGGCGATCGGCCCCGCCGTCGAGCGCGCCAGGACGGCGGGACTCACCTGACCCGCGCAGGCGCGTGAGCCGGCCGCGGACGGGACCCGGCCGGCAGAGGGCCGGGGCCGGGCTCAGCTGGCCCGCGAACCGCCTGTGGATGCCGCGCGCACCAGCTTCATGTAGCGGGGCCAGTCCCAGTGCGGTCCGGGGTCGGTGTGGTCCGTGCCGGGCACCTCGACGTGCCCGATGATGTGCTCACGGTCCACCGGGATGCCGTACCGCTCGCATATCGCCGCGGTCAGCCGCGCCGAGGACTCGTACATCGTCGCGGTGAAGTCCTGCGGGCGGTCGACGAAGCCCTCGTGCTCGATGCCGATGCTGCGTTCGTTGAAGGACCGGTTGCCCGCGTGGTACGCCACGTCGAGTTCGCGGATCATCTGCGTCACCCGGCCGTTCTGCCGCACGATGTAGTGCGTCGCCGCCTGGTGCGCGGGGTCCTGGAAGACACGGACCGCGCTGGCGTAACTGCCCTGGGTGACATGGATGATCACCCGGTCCACGCCGTAGTCGTCGGGGCGGTCGGCGCGCCGCCAGTTCGCTTCGGAGGCCGCGATCCAGCGCGCGGGCGTGTAATCCAGCTCACCGGCCTTGCGGGGCTTCTCCACGCCCGGAACCCGCCACCAGACGCGGCGGATGTCGTCCACGGCCAGCGCGGCCGTGCCCACGGCCGCCGCCCCACCGCCGATGAGCAGCGCGCGTCTGCTGATGCCGCGCCCGGGCTTCCCCGGCGGCCCGGCACTCCTGTTCGTCTCCACGACGTCGTCAACGCATATCGGCGAGCATTCGGTTCCCGGCGCCCCGTACTCTGGAGAGGCTATGACTCAGACCCCCCAGCGCCCCCTCCGTGTGCTCGCCGCCATGTCGGGCGGAGTCGACTCCGCCGTCGCCGCGGCCCGTGCCGCCGAGGCGGGCCACGACGTGACCGGTGTGCACCTCGCCCTCTCCGCGAACCCGCAGTCCTTCCGGACGGGCGCGCGCGGCTGTTGCACCATCGAGGACTCTCGGGACGCCCGCCGCGCGGCGGATGTCATCGGCATCCCGTTCTACGTCTGGGACCTCGCGGAACGCTTCCGCGAGGACGTCGTGGACGACTTCGTCGCGGAGTACGAGGCGGGACGCACGCCCAACCCCTGCCTGCGCTGCAACGAGAAGATCAAGTTCGCCGCGCTGCTCGACAAGGCGCTGGCCCTCGGCTTCGACGCGGTCTGCACCGGTCACTACGCCACCGTCGTGCTGAACGAGCGGGGCGGCCGGGAGCTGCACCGCGCCTCCGACATGGCCAAGGACCAGAGCTACGTCCTCGGTGTCCTGGACGAGCGCCAGCTCGCCCACGCGATGTTCCCCCTGGGGGACACGCTCACCACCAAGGAGGAGATCCGGGCCGAGGCCGAGCGCCGGGGCCTGGCGGTCGCCAAGAAGCCCGACAGCCACGACATCTGCTTCATCGCCGACGGTGACACCCAGGGCTTCCTGGCCGGCCGCCTCGGCGGCCCGGCCGAGGGCGACATCCTCGACGAGGCGGGCACGAAGGTGGGCACCCACGAGGGCGCCTTCGGCTTCACCATCGGCCAGCGCAAGGGCCTGCGGATCGGCCATCCCGCCCCGGACGGCAAGCCGCGCTACGTCCTGGACATCTCCCCCGTGAACAACACGGTCACCGTGGGCCCCGCCGAGGCGCTCGACGTGACCGCCCTCACCGCGATCAGGCCCCGCTGGTGCGGCGAAGCCCTCACCGGCGCCGGGACCTACACCGCGCAGCTCCGCGCGCACGGCGGCGAGACAGAGGTGACGGCGGAGCTGGTCGACGGCACGCTCTCCGTCAGCTTCACGGAGCCGGTCCGGGGCGTCGCCCCCGGCCAGGCGATCGTGCTCTACGACGGGACGCGGGTGGTCGGCTCGGCCACGATCGCGTCGACCGTACGCCGCGAGAGGGCCGCGGCGGGCTGACACGGTCGGTGCGGGGCCGGGTCGCTCCCCTGCGGCGATCCGGCCCCGCCCCACGCCCCGGTCAGGACGCCGTCCGCAGGGACGGGGCCCGGCCGAAGAACTCCGTGAGCACCGGCGCGACGACCTGCGGCGCCAGTTCGCTCGTCTGACCGGTCAGGGTGCGGTGCCTGGCCCGGGGGATCGCCGCCGCCAGGGCCAGGGTCGTCCCGTGGGCCTGCGGGGTGCTGAAGCCGCCGGTGACCACCAGGGTCCGTGCCGTCAGCGAGGAGAACCGCTCCGCCGGGACGGCGCCGCCGCCGAGCAGCGCGTCGTCGTACGCGAGGGTGTGCGCCAGTGCCACGAGGTCCGGCCACCTCGCGGAGCGGCGCAGGTGCGTGATCGTCTCCCGCGGCACCCCGGCCCCGGACAGATGCAGCTCGACGGCGCCGGCCCGGTCACCCTTCCCCAGGAGCCGGTGCAGCAGCGCCGTACGGCGTGAGGCGTGCAGCAGGTTTCCGGCCCCCTGGGCGTACGGCGGCTCGTAGACCGCGAGCAGGTCGACGGCGAGCCCCGCGGCGTGCGCCTCCAGCGCCAGCGCCCCTCCCGACAGCATGCCGAACAGCGAGACGGGACCGCCCGCCCGAGCCGCGACCGCCGCCAGGTCCTCGATCTCGCGGCGGACCGTG
The DNA here is from genome assembly GCF_042902585.1 of Streptomyces argenteolus. Lineage (GTDB taxonomy): Bacteria > Actinomycetota > Actinomycetes > Streptomycetales > Streptomycetaceae > Streptomyces > Streptomyces argenteolus. The sequence continues at coordinate 298,175 of NZ_JBIBEG010000001.1, read as the reverse complement.
TACGGCCCACCGTCGCCACTGGCACCCCGGCCCCGGCGGTCGTACGTCACGACCGTGAAGCGCGGGGCCAGCAGAGCGGCCAGCGGAGCCTCGTCGGCGGCGGTGCTCAGCGCCCCGCCGACCAGGACCACCGGCGGCCCGTCGCCCTGGCGGCGGTACGCGATCGACGTGCCGTCACGGGAGAGAGTCTTGTCCATGTGAGGGTGGACCGCCGCCCCGCACAGAACTCATCGCCGTTGCGGAGAAAAGTTTCTGACCTTCAGTCGGATACCACCTCGGTGGCGTAGAAGCACAAGTGGTCCTTGATCGACGCCACTTGTTCCAAGGGCTGCGGATAGGACCAGACGAGATCCGCGGCCCCGGGCGCCGACCAGTAGGAGGCGTCGCCCTTGAACGGGCAGTGCGTCCGGGTGTCCGAGGGGGTCAGCAGGTCGAGGCGGACGTCCTCGGGCGGCAGGTAGTAGCGGACGGGGCAGCCCGTCTCGCGCAGTGCCAGCGGGCGGCGGCTCTCGGCGAGCACCCGCCCGTCGTGCACGGCCCGCACATGGACCGGCACGGGCTCGACGGTGATCGTGTGTCCTGTGGTGGAGGTCATACCGGATTCAGCCGCCCCGGAGGCCCGTTTCTTCCCGCATCCGGGAGCGGCCTTACGGTGGGCGCATGAACATCTGTGTCTTCCTCTCCGCCGCCGACCTCGACGACCGCTACACGGTGCCCGCCCGGGAATTCGCCGAACTGCTGGGCCGAGGCGGCCACACCCTGGTCTGGGGAGGGTCGGAGAGCGGACTGATGAAGGTCGTCGCCGACGGCGTGCAAGAGGCCGGTGGACGCCTCGTCGGGGTGTCGGTGGACTTCCTCGCGGCGAAGGCCCGGGCGAACGCCGACGAGATGGTGATCGCCAAGGACCTCGCCGAGCGCAAGGCGCTGCTCCTGGAGAAGGCCGACGCGATCGTGATCATGGTCGGCGGTACCGGGACCCTCGACGAGGCGACGGAGATCCTGGAACTGAAGAAGCACGGCAAGCACACCAAGCCCGTCGTCCTGCTGAACACCGCCGGGTTCTACGACGGCCTGCGCCAGCAGTTCCAGCGCATGGAGGACGAGGGCTTCCTGCCGCTCCCCCTCACCGAGCTGGTCTTCTTCGCCAAGGACGGCGTCGGCGCGCTGGCCTACCTGGAGGAATCCGCGGGTCACCTCTGAGGTGGGCGGGGGCCTGCCACGCGGATGCGAGCATGAGGGCATGCCTACACACCTCATCACCGGCGCCGGCTCCGGGATCGGCGCTGCCGTGGCCCGCCGCCTCCAGGAGCGCGGCGACGCGCTCGTGCTGCTGGCCCGGAACGCGGGACGCGCCAGGGAACTGGCCGCGCTGTACCCCGGGGCCGGCACCCTCGTCGGTGACCTCGCCGACCCGGACCGGCTCTCCTGGGCCTTCGGGCAGCAGCCGATGCCCGAACGCCTCGACTCGCTCCTGCACATCGCGGGTGTCGTCGAGCTCGGCCGGATCGGGGACCTCACCCCCAAGACCTGGCACCTCCAGCTCAACGCCAACCTCGTCGCGCCCGCCGAGCTGACCCGCCTGCTGCTGCCCCAGCTGCGCGTCTCCCAGGGCCAGGTCGTCTTCGTGAACTCCGGTGCGGGGCTCGCCGCCCACGCCGAGTGGGGTGCGTACGCCGCGAGCAAGCACGGACTCAAGGCGCTCGCGGACTCGCTGCGCCACGAGGAGCACGGCAACGGGGTGCGGGTCACCTCCGTCTACCCGGGACGCACCGCCAGCCCCATGCAGGCCAAGGTGCACCAGCAGGAGGGCAAGGAGTACGACGCCTCGCGCTGGATCGACCCCGAGTCGGTGGCCACCACGATCCTGCTGGCGATCGACCTGCCCCGGGACGCCGAGGTCAACGACCTGACGGTCCGTCCCGGCCGCTGAGAACCCGCGGCTCCGGAGCCGCGGGTCAGGCCCGTAGGCTTTGCGTGTGAGCGAGAAGAGCGGGTTCAGCGCCATTGCGGCAACCGGGATCGGGTCCATGCCGGGCGGCGACGCCCGGGAGGCGGCCAAGACCGTCACCGGGTCCTTCGCCGACGGCCAGGGCATGCCCCACCTGACGGAGCTGCCCGCCCGGGGCCCCGGCGCGGACATGATCGGCCGTACCGTCGGGCTGCTCGTCGAGATGTACGGCCACGTCGAGCCCAGCGGCTGGCGGATCAGCGACCGGCCCGGCCGTGACACCCGCAGGGCCCGCTCCTGGCTGGGCGAGGACCTCGACGCGCTGGAGGAGTTCACCCAGGGCTACGAAGGGCTCCTCAAGGTGCAGGCCGTGGGTCCCTGGACCCTCGCCGCCGCGCTCGAACAGCGGGGCGGCGAGGCGATGCTCGCCGACCCCGGCGCCTGCCGCGACCTCGCGGGTTCGCTGGCCGAGGGGCTGCGCTCCCACCTCGCCGAGGTACGGCGCAGGATTCCGGGCGCCGAGGTCGTGCTCCAGCTCGACGAGCCCTCCCTGACCGCCGTGCTGCTGGGGCGGGTCAGGTCGGCCAGCGGCTACCGCACCTACCGCGCGGTGGACCGCCAGGTCGTCGAGGGGGCGCTGCGCGACGTGCTCGCGGTGAACGGGGGAGGGCCGACCGCCGTCCACTCGTGCGCCCCCGAGGTGCCGTTCGCGCTCCTGCGGCGCGCCGGAGCGGGCGCGGTGTCCTTCGACTTCTCCCTGCTCACCGAGCGTGAGGAGGAGGCGATCGGGGAAGCCGTCGAGGGCGGCACCCAGCTCTTCCTCGGAGTCGTCCCCGGTGTCGACGCCGCCTCGACCGCATTGTCCGACCCGGGCGGTAGCGTCATGGGGGTCAGGACGCTGTGGAACAGGCTGGGGCTGAATCCGGGGATTCTCGGCGAGTCCGTCGTGATCACCCCCGCGTGCGGGCTGGCGGGCGCCTCGCCCGCCTACGCCCGCGCGGCGCTCGCCCACTGCGCCCGGGCCGCGAGGTCGCTCGCGGACAACCCTGAGTGACGGTCGAGTCCAGCTGGGCAACGGGAGGTAACGGGAGATGGCCGGCGAACAGCAGGCACAGCAGCTGACCGGTGTGCCGGCGGAGGTGCGGGAGCGGCACGCACTCCTCGCCGAGCAGATCGAGGATCACCGCTTCCGGTATTACGTGAAGGACCAGCCGGTCGTCGACGACGCCACGTTCGACCGGCTCATGCGCGAGCTGGAAGCCGTCGAGGACGAGCACCCCGAGCTGCGCACCCCGGATTCGCCCACCCAGAAGGTCGCGGGTCCCTACACCACGGAATTCACCTCCGTCGAGCACCGCGAACGCCTGCTCTCGCTGGACAACGCCTTCGACGACGCGGAGCTGGCCGCCTGGGCCGAGCGGGTGGCCAAGGACGTGGGCCGCGGCGGCTACCACTTCCTGTGCGAGCTCAAGGTGGACGGACTCGCCGTCAACCTCACCTACGAGCACGGTAGGCTGACCCGCGCCGCCACCCGGGGTGACGGCCGTACGGGCGAGGACATCACCCCGAACGTCCGCACGATCGCCGAGATCCCGCACCGTCTGGAGGGCGACCGGATCCCCGCGCTCGTCGAGATCCGCGGGGAGGTCTTCTTCCCCATGGAGGCCTTCGAAGGGCTCAACGCCCGGCTCGTCGAGGCCGGCGACAAGCCCTTCGCCAACCCGCGCAACGCGGCGGCCGGGTCACTGCGCCAGAAGGACCCGAAGATCACCGCCACCCGCCCGCTCCACATGGTGGTGCACGGCATCGGCGCCCGCGAGGGGTTCGACATCGACCGGCTCTCCCAGGCCTACGACCTGCTGAGCGAGTGGGGCCTGCCCACCGCCCGGCACAACAAGGTCGTGGCATCCCTGGACGAGGTGCGGGAGTTCATCGCCTACTTCGGCGAGAACCGCCATTCCGTCGAGCACGAGATCGACGGGGTCGTCGTCAAGCTGGACGAGATCCCCCTCCAGGGCAGGCTCGGCTCCACCTCACGCGCGCCGCGCTGGGCGATCGCCTGGAAGTACGCGCCGCAGGAGGTCAACACCAAGCTGGTCAACATCAGGGTCGGCGTCGGCCGCACCGGGCGGGTCACGCCGTACGCCCAGGTCGAGCCGGTCGTGGTGGCGGGATCGGAGGTCGAGTTCGCCACCCTGCACAACCAGAACGTGGTCAGGTCCAAGGGCGTGCTCATCGGCGACACCGTGGTGCTGCGCAAGGCGGGCGACGTCATCCCGGAGATCCTCGGGCCGGTCGTCGACCTGCGCGACGGTGACGAGCGGGAGTTCGTCATGCCGTCCGAGTGCCCCGAGTGCGGGACACCGCTGCGCCCCATGAAAGAGGGTGACATCGATCTCCGCTGCCCCAACGCGCGCTCCTGCCCGGCCCAGTTGAGGGAACGCGTGGCCTATCTGGCGGGCCGCAAGTGCCTGGACATCGACCACTTCGGCTATGTGGCCGCCGCTGCCCTGACCAAGCCCCTGGAGCCCGCCGAGCCACCCCTGGTGGACGAGGGCGACCTCTTCGGGCTGACGGTCGATCAGCTGCTGCCGATCCGGGCGTACGTCCTGGACCCGGACAGCGGGCTGCCCAAGCGCGACCCGAAGACCGGCGAGGAGAAGATCGCCACCGTCTTCGCCAACCAGCAGGGCGAGCCGAAGAAGAACGCCCTCGCCATGCTGGAGGGCATCGCGGCGGCCAAGGAGGCGCCGCTGGCCCGGATCCTGACGGGACTCTCCATCCGCCATGTCGGACCGGTGGCCGCCGTGGAACTGGCCCGGCAGTTCCGGTCCGTCGACCGGATCGACGAGGCGTCCGAGGAGGAGCTGGCCGCGGCGGACGGGGTCGGCCCCATCATCGCCGCCTCGGTCAAGCAGTGGTTCGCCGAGGACTGGCACCGCGAGATCCTGCGCAAGTGGCGGGAGGCCGGGGTCCGGATGGAGGACGAGAGCGCCGGAGGCGACGAGGGCCCGCGACCGCTGGAGGGGCTGACGGTCGTCGTCACCGGCACGCTGGCCACACACACCCGTGACGGCGCCAAGGACGCGCTCCAGAACCAGGGCGCGAAGGTGACCGGCTCCGTGTCGAAGAAGACCTCCTTCGTCGTGGTCGGCGACAACCCCGGGTCGAAGTACGACAAGGCGATGCAGCTGAAGGTGCCCGTCCTCGACGAGGAGGGGTTCGCCGTACTCCTCGAACAGGGGCCGGACGCCGCCCGGGAGGCCGCTGTCCCCGCCGAGGCCTGATCGAGGCGCGATCGAGACACCGGCGACGCGTGGCCGTGGATGTGCGGGGAAGTAAGCGGACGAGGTGGGACGAGCGAGGGCCGGGGCCTCCGAACGGCCCACCCCCATCACCCGTTCGGCGCATATCAGACAGCCAGGGGTGCCGGGTCCGCATTCGGGCAAGAGCGTCGGAGCGCTGCCCGTGCGGGCCTTCGGCGGCCTACTGTTGAACGAGCACCTGCCGTGCCCGGCCGCGTGGTGGGATTCGGGCCGTGGTGGCATGGGAGCGGGGGCCACCGTGGGACATCGGCACCGCCGGCTGTGAGAGGGACGGAATGGAACCGACCGAGAGCGCCGCGCCGGTGTCGCGGCTGCAGGGTTTCGTGGGCCTCACGTCGAGAGTGGGCACCGTCGTCGTGGCGGTCGCCGCGGTACAGCTCGCGACCGGCTTCTACAGCACGGTCCGCGACGGCCACGCACTCTTCCCCGACGGCACCGCGGGCTGGTCGCTCGCCCTGCTCACGGGAGTCATCGTGGGCCATCTGGTCGCCCTCGGGCGCGACCGGTGGTGGGGCGGCACGGGCTCCGGCGCCGCGCTGACGCTCGCCGTACTGCTGCTCTACGGCTGGGTCGCCGCGGGCCTCGTGAGCCTCGTCGTCGTCGTGCTCGTCGGTACGGCCCGACGTCACCGCTGGTGGCAGGGGCTGCTGCACGGCGCGGCGGACATACTCGGCATCGGGGCCGCCGCGCTCGTCCTCGCCGCCTTCGGCGAGGTGCCGAGCGTCGAGACCCCGTGGCGGCCACTCCACTGGGGCATCGACGCCGTGCCGGAGGTGCTGCTCGCCGCCGGGGCGTACCTGCTCGTCACCCGCCTCCTGCTGTGGTACGCCCGCGCCTCGCAGACGGGCGGCCTGCCGACGATCGCCCGCACCGCGCTGCTGCGCCAGGGACTGGTGGCGGTCGCCCTGCTCGGCATCGCCCCGCTGATCTGCGTGGTGGCCTCGGCCATGCCGATGCTGCTGCCGCTCTTCGCGGTCCCGCTGATCGCCCTGGACTCCACGCTCTGGATCGCCCGCGCGCGGGCCGAGGAGCAGCTGCGGGACCCGTTGACCGGCCTGCCCAACCGCCAGTGGCTCCTGGAGCGGACATGGACCGCGCTGGAGGAGGCGGCGAGCACCGGCAGCAGGTCCGCCCTCGTCCTCATCGACCTCGACCGCTTCCGCGCCGTCAACGACACCCTCGGCCACCTGGCCGGTGACCGCCTCCTGCTCCAGATAGCGGAGCGGCTCCGGCTGGCCCTGCCGCGCGGCGCGGAGGCCGCACGGCTCGGCGGTGACGAGTTCGCCGTACTCCTGCCCACGGCGGACTCGACCACCAGCGCCCAGCGCATCGCCCGCCACCTGGTCGCCGAACTCTCCTCGCCCCTCGATCTCGACGGGCTCACCCTGGTCCTGGAGGCGAGCGCCGGGGTCGCCGTCCACCCCGACCACGCGCTGGACGCGGAAGGTCTGCTCAGGCGGGCGGACGTGGCGATGTACCAGGCCAAGCGGGACCGCACGGGCGTGGAGGTGTACGAGTCGAAGCGGGACAGCAACACCCCGGACCGGCTCGGCCTGCTGGGCGACCTGCGCCGGGCCCTGGACGCCCGGGAGGTCGAGCTCCACTACCAGCCGAAGGTCCGCTTCGACGGTCAGGTGGCCGGCCTCGAAGCGCTCGTCCGCTGGGTGCATCCCGAGCGCGGCCGGGTTCCCCCGGACGAGTTCATCGCGATCGCGGAATCCTCCGGGCTGATGCCCCACCTCACCGAATACGTCCTGGAGACCGCGCTGGCCCAGGTCGCCCGGTGGCGCGCCCAGGGGCTGTACGTGCCCGTCGCCGTCAACGTCTCGCCGCGCGACGTCCACACCCCGGGCTTCGCAGGCAGTGTCGCCGCCCGGCTCGCCCGGCACGGCGTCCCGGCCGGGGCGCTGCAGCTGGAGATAACCGAGCACGTCCTGCTGGAGGACCCGCAGCGGGCCGCCGACACCCTGGCGGGACTGACGGGCCACGGGGTGAAGATGTCCCTCGACGACTTCGGCACGGGCTACTCCTCCCTCGTCCACCTGCGGAAACTGCCGGTCAGCGAGCTCAAGATCGACCGCTCCTTCGTCGCCCGGCTGGCGGTCGACACCGAGGACGCGGAGATCGTCCGCTGCACCATCGACCTGGCCCACTCGCTGGGGCTGGTGGTGGTGGCCGAGGGCGTCGAGGACGACGAGACCTGGGAGCGGCTGCGGGACCTGCGCTGCGACGCGGTGCAGGGGTGGCTCGTGGCCGCAGCGATGCCGCCGCAGGAGACGACGGCATGGCTGCGGGCCCGTGGCGAGCACGGCTGGCGGCGCCCGGCGGAGCTGCGGGCGGCGGCCGAGGCGGCGGTCGCGGTGCAGCCCGAGGCGGAGCAGCAGCGGCCGGCGGGCCGGGCGGTGTCCGGGCCGGCGACCGCCTGACCGGGGGCTTTCCCGGGAGCGGCGGAGGACCGGGGGGCCTCCGGCGGCCGTTCCGCCCCCCGTCGCCCGGCGGCCCCGGCGCTGCCGCACCCGGATCGTGGGGCCCTGGAGGGGAGAGCAGGCGGGGCAGCGTGCCGCGACCCCATAGGATTGGGCCAAAACCACACACCAAACCCTGAGGATCGCTGCATGCCTGGCATCACGCGCGAGGAGGTCGCCCACCTCGCCCGGCTGGCGCGTCTTGAGCTGAAGGGCGAAGAGCTCGAGCACTTCGCCGGTCAGCTCGACGACATCATCGGCGCGGTCGCCCGCGTCTCCGAGGTCGCCGACCAAGACGTACCGCCGACCTCCCACCCGCTGCCGCTGACCAACGTCATGCGAGCGGACGAGGTCCGTCCGTCGCTCACCCCCGAGCAGGCGCTCTCCGGCGCCCCGGCCCAGGAGCAGCAGCGTTTCAAGGTGCCGCAGATCCTGGGGGAGGACTAACAGCCATGACGGACATCAGCACCATCATCAAGCTCACCGCGGCCCAGATCGCCGCGAAGATCGCCTCCGGCGAGCTGACGGCCGTCGAGGTCACCGAGGCGCACCTGGCCCGGATCGACGCCATCGACGAGAAGGTCCACGCCTTCCTGCACATCGACCGTGACGGCGCGCTCGCGCAGGCCCGCGCGGTCGACGCCAAGCGTGAGGCGGGCGAGAAGCTCGGCCCGCTGGCCGGCGTCCCGCTCGCGCTCAAGGACATCTTCACCACGCGGGACATGCCGACCACCGTCGGCTCGAAGATCCTCGAGGGCTGGGTCCCGCCGTACGACGCGACCCTCACGAAGAAGCTGCGGGCCGCCGACGTCGTCATCCTCGGCAAGACCAACATGGACGAGTTCGCCATGGGGTCCTCGACCGAGAACAGCGCATACGGCCCGACCGGCAACCCCTGGGACCTCACCCGCATCCCGGGCGGCTCCGGAGGCGGCTCCTCCGCCGCGCTCGCGTCCTTCGAGGCGCCGCTGGCCATCGGCACGGACACCGGCGGTTCCATCCGCCAGCCCGCCGCCGTCACCGGCACGGTCGGCGTCAAGCCCACCTACGGCGGGGTCTCCCGCTACGGCATGGTCGCCTTCTCGTCCTCCCTCGACCAGGGCGGCCCCTGCGCCCGTACGGTCCTGGACGCGGCCCTCCTGCACGAGGTCATCGGCGGGCACGACCCGCTGGACTCGACGTCCATCGACGCCCCGGTCCCGCCGGTCGTCGAGGCCGCGCGCAGCGGCTCCGTCCAGGGCATGCGCGTCGGTGTGGTCAAGCAGTTCGCGGGCGAGGGCTACCAGGCCGGGGTCGTCCAGCGGTTCAACGAGTCCGTCGAACTGCTGAAGTCCCTCGGCGCCACGATCGTCGAGCTGGACTGCCCGTCCTTCGACCTCGCTCTTTCGGCGTACTACCTGATCGCCCCGTCGGAGTGCTCCTCCAACCTGGCGCGGTTCGACGCCATGCGCTACGGGCTGCGGGTCGGCGACGACGGTACGCGCTCCGCCGAGGACGTCACCGCCCTCACCCGCGAGGCCGGCTTCGGCGACGAGGTCAAGCGCCGCATCATCCTGGGTACGTACGCGCTCAGCTCCGGCTACTACGACGCGTACTACGGCTCGGCGCAGAAGGTCCGCACGCTCATCACGCAGGACTTCGAGAAGGCGTTCGAGCAGGTGGACGTGATCGTCTCGCCGACGACGCCCACCACCGCCTTCCCGATCGGCGAGCGCGCCGACGACCCGATGGCGATGTACCTCGCGGACCTGTGCACCATTCCGACCAACCTCGCCGGTAACTCCGCCATGTCGCTCCCCTGCGGCCTGGCCCCGGAGGACGGCCTGCCGGTCGGGCTGCAGATCATCGCCCCCGCCATGAAGGACGACCGTCTGTACAAGGTCGGAGCCGCCGTCGAGGCCGCCTTCGTGGAAAAGTGGGGGCATCCGCTGCTTGAGGAGGCTCCGTCGCTATGAGTGCAATGGCTAAGAAGGCCAAGAACTTCAAGAAGTCCAAGTCCGGCGTGTACGTGTCCCTGGGCACCACCGCCTTCGGCGCGCTCAGCGTCGTCAAGCAGGCGAGGATGGCCCGCCAGGACAACGACACGCTGCGGCTGATCGACGCCGCCGTATCCGCCGCCGCGATCGTGACCGGACTCGCGATCCTCTACCGCGAGCTCAAGCGTCTCGGCGACGACGACGTCCTGCTGGGCTGAGAGGGAAAGTTTCATCGTGACTGTCATCGACCTGGAGTCGTACGAGGATGCCCTCGCGACGTACGACCCCGTCATGGGCCTCGAGGTCCATGTGGAGCTCGGCACCAAGACCAAGATGTTCTGCGGGTGCTCCACCGAGCTCAAGCAGGACGCGAACTCGCAGACCTGCCCGGTGTGCCTCGGACTTCCGGGCGCGCTTCCGGTCGTCAACGAGATCGGCGTCGAGTCCGCCATCAAGATCGGGCTCGCGCTGAACTGCGAGATCGCCGAGTGGTGCCGCTTCGCCCGGAAGAACTACTTCTATCCGGACATGCCGAAGAACTTCCAGACCTCCCAGTACGACGAGCCGATCGCCTACAACGGCTATCTGGACGTCCAGCTGGAGGACGGCGAGATCTTCCGCGTGGAGATCGAGCGCGCGCACATGGAGGAGGACACCGGCAAGTCGACGCACGTCGGCGGTGCCACCGGCCGCATCCACGGCGCCTCCCACTCGCTGCTGGACTACAACCGCGCGGGCATCCCGCTCATCGAGATCGTCACCAAGCCGATCGAGGGAGCCGGGGCACGCGCCCCCGAGGTCGCCAAGGCGTACGTCGCCGAGCTCCGTGAGCTCATCAAGGCGCTCGGCGTCTCGGAGGCCCGCATGGAGATGGGCCAGATGCGCTGCGACGTGAACCTGTCGCTGCGCCCCCACGGCACCGAGAAGTTCGGGACCCGCTCCGAGACGAAGAACGTCAACTCGCTGCGTTCCGTGGAGCGCGCCGCGCGCTTCGAGATCCAGCGCCACGCCGCGGTGCTGAACTCCGGCGGGACGATCGTGCAGGAGACCCGGCACTTCCACGAGGAGGACGGTTCCACCACGGCCGGCCGCATCAAGGACAACGCCGAGGACTACCGCTACTTCCCCGAGCCGGACCTGGTGCCCGTCGCCCCGGCCCGCGCGTGGGTCGAGGAGCTCCGCCAGGGGCTTCCCGAGCTGCCCCGGCTGCGCCGCAAGCGGCTGAAGGAGGAGTGGGGTGTCAGCGAGCACGACATGCAGTCCATCCTCAACGCGGGTGCGGTCGACCTGATCGTCGCCACGACGGACGCGGGCGCTCCCTCGGACCAGGCCCGCAAGTGGTGGATGGGCGAGCTCGCCCGTAACGCCAACGAGACGGGCCGCAGCCTGGACGAGCTGCCCGTCACCCCGGCGCAGGTCGCCCGGGTGGCCGAGCTCGTCGCGGCCGGCGACCTCAACGACAAGCTGGCCCGCCAGGTCCTCGAGGGTGTCCTCGCGGGCGAGGGGGACCCGGACGCCGTCGTCGAGAAGCGCGGGCTGAAGGTCGTCTCGGACGAGGGCGCGCTGGGCACGGCGGTCGACGAGGCCATCGCCGCCAACGCCGCCATCGCCGACAAGATCCGGGGCGGCAAGGTCGCCGCGGCGGGCGCCCTGGTCGGCGCGGTCATGAAGGCGACCAGGGGCCAGGCGGACGCGGCACGCGTGCGCGAGCTGATCCTGGAGAAGCTCGGCGTCGAAGGCTGATCCACGCCACGCTCCGGAAGGGGGCGGGGAACCCGCGATGCGGGCTCCCCGCCCCCTTCCGCGTGTGCGGAGCCTCCGGTGCGGGCGGCGCCCTTCGCGCGTGCGGCGCCCCCCGTACGGGCCTCCCATCCGCGCCTTCGGTGCCCTGCCGGGCGAAGGGACGCGAGGGACGTTCACCGCCGGGCCGCACCACCGTCTTCCCACCGCCACCCGGCGTGACTAGCTTCCGGCCGTAGATACGGAACCGGGAGGCTCAATTGACCACGGACATGTCACGGCGTCGGCTCTTCGCGCTCGGGGGCGGCGCACTCGGCGCCGCCGCGGCGGGATCGTTCCTGCCCCCTTCGCTCCAGGCGGCCATCGCCGCGCAGCCGGCCGACAGGTCCGGTGCGGCGGGTCTGGACGCCGTCGAGCACGTGGTGATCCTGATGCAGGAGAACCGTTCGTTCGACCACTACTTCGGCACGCTGCGCGGGGTGCGCGGCTTCGGCGACCGCAACGCGATCGAACTCCCCTCCGGCAGGCCCGTCTTCGAGCAGCCGGGCCCGCTGGGCACCACCGTCCTGCCGTTCCCGGTGCGCGGGGCCGCACAGACGCAAGCGCAGGACCTGCAGTACATAGGCGCCCTGGACCACTCCTGGAACGGGGGCGCCAAGGCCTGGGCCGGCGGCTGGATGAACGGCTGGGTCACCGCGAAGACCGCCGCCACCATGGCGTACTACGACCGCCGTGACATCCCCCTGCACTACGAGCTCGCCGACACGTTCACGGTCTGCGACGCCTACCACTCCTCGATCCACACCTCCACCAGCCCCAACCGCAACCATCTGTGGAGCGGCCGGACCGGCTACGAGGCCGACGGCAGGCGGGCCGTCGGCAACGACGCGTACGACGAGGGCACCCACCCCGGCTACGACTGGGGCACGTACGCCGAGCGGCTGGAGAAGGCCGGGCACAGCTGGAAGACGTACACGGAGTGGGAGAACTTCACCGACAACCAGATCGAGTTCTTCTCCACCTTCAAGGCCATCGCCCGCAAGGCCCTGACGCGGACCGGGCACACCTACATGGAGGCCTTCTACGCCACCGTGCGCGACGCGGAGACGGCCGGTGAGCGGGAGCGGCTGCTCGGGCTGCTCGACGAGGGCGTCGCCACCCTGGCACCGGCCGAGCGCAGTCTGTTCGAGCGAGGACTGCGCCGTGTCCCCACGGGCACGCTCGCCGACGAGTTCGCCCGGGACGTCGCCGCCGGCACGCTGCCCGAGGTCTCCTACCTGGTGCCCTCGGCGGTGGACTCCGAGCATCCGAGCGTCTCCTCCCCGGTGCACAGCGCCACGGTCGTCTACAAGGTCCTCGACGCGCTGGGCCGGAACCCCGACGTGTGGCGGCGCACCGTGGTGCTGATCAACTACGACGAGAACGACGGCTTCTTCGACCATGTGCCGCCGCCCGTCCCCTCGCCGGAGGTGACCGAGGAGCAGTGGCAGGGCAGGCCCACGGGCCTCGGTGTGCGGGTCCCTCTGCTGGTCGTGTCGCCGTGGACCGTCGGCGGCTACGTCTGCTCCGAGGTCTTCGACCACACCTCCGTGATCCGCCTCCTGGAGCGCTGGACCGGCGTGGAGGAGCCGAACATCGGCGCGTGGCGGCGCAGGATCACCGGCGACCTGACCTCGGCCTTCGACTTCACACGGGCACGCAGGCAGCCGGGCACGGAGCGGCCCGCCGCGATCCCGCCGTTCGGCGGACGCTGGCAGCCGAAGCCTCCGGCCGTCCAGCACATGCCCGTGCAGGAACCGGGGACCCGGCCGGCCAGGCCCCTGCCGTACCAGCCCGACGCCCAGCTGGAGCGGACAGGCACCGAACTGGTGGTGGCCCTCAGCAACAGCGGACGCTCCTCGGCGCACTTCACGCTCTACCCGTACGCGAACGAGTTCCCCGCGCCGCAGCACCGCGACGTCAGGGGAACGGCCCGGTGGCGGGTGCCGCTGACAGGGGAGGGGTACCGCTTCACGGTCACCGGCCCGAACGGCTTCCGGCGGGAGTTCGAGGGGGCGGCCGGCGGAGCCGCCGAGGTGTCCTCGCGCATCGACGCCCGCGAGAGGGACCTGCACCTCACCCTGCGCAACGAGGGCAGCCGGACGCTGACGTACACCGTGCGACCGCTCGGGTACGTCGACGAGGACGACCTGCGGGACTGGCGCCGGACGGTCACGGTCAAGCCGGGGCGCAGCCGCACGCTCGTGCACTCGGCGGCCGACGCCCACGGCTGGTACGACCTCCTGGTGACGGCTGCCGAGGAGGGCACCTTCCGGCGCCGGCTGATGGGCCACATGGAGAACGGCAGGGCGAGCGTCTCCGGCTGAACCGACGGGCCGGCGGGGGGCCGAGAAGAGGGGAGGGGCGGCGGAGGCCGGGCCGGTGACCCGAGGACCACCGGTGTGACCATGGCCACGAACGGTGCCGATGATCACCTGGGGCTGTCAGAGTGGCAGTTCAGGTCATGTGAGGCTTTCCGGGCTGTTGTCGCCCCATGCCGGACAAGTCTCCATCAGCGCTCAGGAGCACGTCCGTTGGCCGCCATCGCACGCTGGTGCCTCAGGCACCGTCTCGCCGCCGTCCTCATCTGGCTGTTCGCCCTCGGTGGAGCGGCCACCGCGGCGGGGTTCGCCGGTACCTCGTACTCCAACGACTACGAGGTGCCGGGCACCGAGTCGGGCCGGGCGGGGGAGCTCCTGGAGGCCGGGTTCGAGGACCTCGGCGGCGACACCGGCACCGTGGTGTGGCACACCTCCGGCTCCACCGTCCACGCCGCGGACGTGGAGCGGACGATGACCGACGCGCTGCACGCGATCGGCTCGCTGCCCGGCGTCGGGGACGTCACCGGCCCCTACGGGGCCTCGGGCCAGGGACAGATCAGCGCCGACCGACGCACCGCGTACGCCACGGTCACCTTCGACCACCGGGCGGACCGGATCCCGCCGGAGCAGGCCCAGGCGGTCGTCGACACCGCCCTGGCCGCGGAGACCGAAGGGCTCCAGGTCGAGCTCGGCGGAGCCGCCGTCGGGCTGACCGAGGCGCCCTCCCTCCACCTGGGCGAGGCCGTGGGAGTGGTCGTCGCGGCCGCCGTCCTCTTCCTCGCCTTCGGCTCGGTCGCGGCCAGTCTGCTGCCGATCGCCACCGCCCTCGTCTCCGTCGGCACGGCCTACGCGGGCATCGCGCTGCTCGGCCACGTCATGACCGTCGCCGACTTCGCCCCCATGCTGGGCATGCTCATCGGTCTCGGCGTCGGCATCGACTACGCCCTCTTCATCGTCACCCGGCACCGGCGGGGCCTTCGGCGCGGCCTGTCCGTGACCGAGGCGGCACAGAACGCCGTCGCGACGACCGGCCGAGCCGTCGTCTTCGCGGGAGCCACCGTCTGCGTCGCCCTGCTGGGCATGCTGGTGCTGCGCCTCGGCTTCCTCAACGGTGTCGCGATCGCCGCCTCCCTCACCGTGGTGCTGACCGTCGCCGCCTCGGTGACGCTGCTGCCCGCGCTGCTCTCCTTCATCGGGATGCGGGCGCTCGGCCGGCGCGAACGGGAACGGCTCGCCGCGCACGGACCGCGCCCCGAGCGGGCCACGGGCTTCGCCGTCCGGTGGTCCGCGTTCGTCGAGCGGCATCCCAAGCTGCTCGGAGCGGTCGCGGCGGCCGTCATGGCGGTGCTCGCGGTGCCCACCCTCGGGCTGCACCTGGGGACCTCGGACCAGGGCAACAACCCGGCCACGACCACCACCCGGCAGGCCTACGACCTGCTCGCCGAGGGGTTCGGCCCCGGCGTCAACGGCCCCCTGACGATCGCCGCGCGCCTGGACGGGGCCGACGACCGGCTCGCCCTGGACGGACTGCCCGCCGTGCTGCGGGACACCGAGGGCGTCGCGTCGGTCTCCCCGGTGACGTACAACGCCGCCGGGGACACCGCCTTCGTCACCGTCGTGCCCGAGACCGCTCCCCAGTCGCAGCGGACCAGCGCGCTCGTCGACCGGCTGCGCGACGACGTGCTGCCGAAGGCGCAGGAGACCTCCTCGCTCCGGACCCATGTGGGCGGGGTGACGGCGAGTTACGACGACTTCGCCGACATCATCGTCGGAAAGCTGCCGCTCTTCGTCGGGGTGGTCGTCGCGCTCGGCTGTCTCCTCCTGCTTCTCGCGTTCCGGTCGCTCGCCGTGCCGCTGAAGGCCGCCGTGATGAACGTGGCGGCGGTGGCCGCCTCCTTCGGCGTCGTCGTCGCCGTCTTCCAGTGGGGGTGGGGGAGCGAACTGCTCGGGCTCGGCAGCGCGGGCCCTGTCGAGCCCTTCCTCCCGGTGATCATGGTCTCCGTGCTCTTCGGGCTGTCGATGGACTACCAGGTCTTCCTCGTGGGCCGGATGTACGAGGAATGGCTGGAGACCGGGGACAACCGGCGGTCGGTGCGGGTCGGCCTCGCCGAGACCGGCCGCGTGATCAACTCGGCGGCGGTGATCATGATCTCGGTCTTCCTCGCCTTCGTGCTCAGCGGCGACCGGGTCATCGCGATGTTCGGCATCGCGCTGGCCGCCGCCGTCGCCCTCGACGCGTTCGTCCTGCGCACCCTGCTCGTGCCCGCCCTGATGCACCTGCTCGGAGGGGCGAACTGGTGGCTGCCCGCCCGCCTCGACCGGCTCCTTCCCCGCATCAGCATCGAGCCGCCGGACCGCCCGGTACCGCATGCGAAAATCCCCCAGGAGCGCACCGGCGGTCCCGGCCGGCACGTCGGCCCGCGCGTCCACTGACCCGTCGCGAGACGCGGGGAGACGTCACCCCGTGACGTCGCGAAGACCGAGGAGAGCAACTGTGTTCACGGTGTCACTGGGGGACGGCGCGGAGCTCCGCCCGCTGGAGCCCTGGCAGGCCGAGGAGTTCCTGACCCACATGGACCGGGCACGCGCCCTGGTCGATCCCTGGATCCCGTTCGCCGCGGCTGCCCAGGACCTCCCCTCCGCGCGGGCCCTGCTCCAGCGCTACGCGGACAAGCAGGCGGCCGACACCGGACGGCTGTACGGGATCTGGCTGGACGGCACGCTCGTCGGCGGCGTCCTGTTCCGGATATTCGAGGCGGACGCCGGGAACTGCGAGATCGGCTGCTGGCTGGAAGCCTCCGGCGAGGGCCGGGGCCTGGTGACCCGCGCCTGCCGGAAGCTGATCGACTGGGCCGTCGACGTGCGGGGCATGCACCGGGTCGAGTGGGTCGCCTCCTCGGCCAACACCCGCAGCGTCGCGGTGGCCGAGCGGCTCGGCATGACCCGTGAGGGTGTGCTGCGGGAGGCCTACGCCTACCGCGGTGCGCGGCACGACCAGGAGATCTGGGCGGTCCTCGCCCCCGAATGGCGCGCGGCGAGGGAGCGGGCCCTCCCGCGTTAAGGAGGTTCTCATACGGGGCCCCTAGCGTGCGGCGCATGAACACCACCCCCTCCACCGCGACCACCGACGACACCGAGGAGAAGGAGACGGCGGACGGGACCGCCGCCGCACCCGACATCACGAAGAAGACGGGTCCCGAGGAGGACGCCGTCCCGGACGGGGTCGCACCGGGCCTGACCGCGGCGGACGTGACCGAGATGGACGTCGCCGCGACGGACGCCGCGGCCGAGGACGGCCGGGAGGCCGAGCTGGAGCCCGACCCGTACGCCGAGGCCGAGGCGGCGGCAGCCGCCGGCGCGGGCACGGGCGCGGCGGCGGTCGTGGCCGCGGGCTTGGGCGTCGTCTCCCTCTCCGGAGCTTGGACCGGCCGGGTCGCCGCCGAACGCGAGACCCTGATCGGCCAGATCAAGACCTCGGGCGGCGGCAGCGCGGCCCGGCAGATCTCCGAGATCTACGGCGACGCCTGGCACAGCACGGCCCTCGTCAACGGCCTGTTCGCCGTCCTCGCCCTGCTCGTCGGCGTCTTCGTCCTGGTGCGCCCCGCCTTCGGCACGCCCACCGAACGCCCGCAGGCCGGCTGGGTCCGCTCCGTCGCCCGGGCGGGCGTCGCCCTCGGCGTGCTCGGCGTCCTCATCTCCGCCGGGATGTACTTCGACCTCTTCGTCGCCCTCCCCACCGCCGCCGGAAGCTGAGGCCCCGCAGGCAGGTGCCTAAGGCATCCGCCACCCGGGCCTAAGGCCCCCCGGCCGCGGAGATGCGGCAGTCGCCCGATGTGGCGGCACCCCCTGGCGGACGAGAGTGGGGGCACGGCCAGAAGCCGTGCCCCCACCGCGTTTTCACCAGGGAGAAGACCATGTACGAGTACGAGCTCCACCAGCTCAACGTCGCCGAGCTGATCCGCCGCGCCGACGAGCAGCGCACCGTCCGCCGGGCCGTGCTCGCCCGCCGGGCCGCCCGCCGCTCGGCCCGCCGTTCCGGACCGGACGAGATCGAAGGGCAGGTGGGCAGGGAGCGGGGCAGCTTCGTGCACGCCGCCTAGCGATGGCCGCACGGCAGAAAACGGCCGCCGGGGTGTCGTACGCATATGCGATGCTCGGCGATGTGGAGACCAACACCGTCAGCCCCGTATTCGTCGGCCGCGCCGCCGAACTGGCAGCGCTCACCGACACGCTCGCCCGCGCCGGAGCGGGCGAGCCGCAGGCGCTGCTCGTCGGCGGCGAGGCCGGGGTCGGCAAGACCCGGCTGGTCGAGGAGTTCCTCACGGCGGCCCGCCGCCGGGAGGCGGTGGTGGCCGTCGGCGGCTGCGTGGAGATCGGGGCCGACGGCCTGCCCTTCGCCCCGTTCGCCACGGCGCTGCGAGCACTGCGCCGGGCGCTGCCGGAGGAGCTGACGAAGGCCCTGGCCGGACAGGAGGGCGAGCTCGCCCGGCTGCTTCCCGAGCTGGGAGAGGCCGAGCGGGCGGCGAACGACGAGCACGGCACCGCCCGACTCTTCGAGCTCACCGCCCGGCTGCTGGAGCGGGTCTCCGCCACCCGCACGGTCGTCCTCGTCCTGGAGGACCTGCACTGGGCCGACGCCTCCACCCGCCATCTGCTCGCCTACCTCTTCCGCACCCTGCGCAGCGGACGGCTCGTCGTGATCGCGACCTACCGCGCCGACGACGTCCACCGCCGCCACCCGCTGCGCCCGCTCCTGGCCGAGCTGGACCGGCTCCGCACGGTCCGCCGCATCGAGCTCGACCGGTTCAGCCGCGCCGAGGTCGGCCGCCAGCTCACCGGCATCCTCGCGGTGCTCCCCGACGCCGCGCTGGTCGACGACATCTTCGACCGGTCCGACGGCAACGCCTTCTTCGTCGAGGAACTCGCCCGCAGCGTGGAGTGCTGCGGCGGCGACAGCTCCGGCCTCTCCGACTCGCTGCGCGACCTCCTGCTCGTACGCGTCGAGGCGCTGCCCGAACACGCGCAGCGGATCGCCCGCACCCTGGCCGAGGGCGGCTCCACCGTCGAGCACCCGCTCCTGGCCGCCGTCGCGGGACTCGCCGACGACGAACTCGACGAGGCGCTGCGGGCCGCCGTCGGCGCCAATCTGCTGCTGCCCGCCCCCGACACCGACGGGTACCGCTTCCGGCACTCCCTGGTCCGCGAGGCCGTCAGCGACGACCTGCTGCCCGGCGAACGCACCCGCCTCAACCGCCGCTACGCCGAGGCCCTGGAGGCCGACCCGTCCCTCGTACGCGCGGACGAGCGCGCCGCACGCCTGGCGAGCTACTGGTACGCGGCGCACGACGCCGTCAAGGCGCTGCCCGCCGTGCTCCAGGCGGCCGTCGAGGCGAGACGGCGTTATGCCTACTCGGAGCAACTGCGTCTGCTGGAAAGGGCGATGGAGCTCTGGGACGACGTCCCCGACGCGGTGCGCGCCACGCTGCGCCCCCTCGACTACGCCGAGGTCTACCCGCGCTGCGACGGAGCGCAGGGGGCGAGCCCGCTCAACTACCTCGACCTGATGGCCGAGGCGGCGGTGGCCGCCCGCTTCGGCGGCGACCGTGAACGGGCCCTGGCCCTGGCGAAGAAGGCCCTGCGCATCCTGAGCACGGAGTCGGACCCGCTGCGCGCCGCCTGGTTCTGGGTGCAGCGCTCCTACCTGATGCAGAGCCTCTCCCGGGGCGACGGCTGGCAGGAGCTCGCCACCGCCCAGGACCTGGTGCGCGGGATGCAGCCCTCCGCGGTGCACGCCGACGTCCTCGCCTCCGCGGCCAGCTGGGGCGCCCTGCACCGGCCCGGACCGGAGACCCTGACGGCCGCCGACCGGGCCGTCGAATACGCCCAGCTGGTGGGCGAGGAGTCCATCGAGCTCCAGGCCCGGCTCACCCGCGGCTGGCTCACGATCGACGCGGGCGGTGTCGAGGAGGGCCTGGGCGAGATGTACGGCGTGCGGGACCGCGCCGAGGAGCTGCACCTGGTGGGCGTGATGAGCCGGGCCAGCATCAACCTTCCCTCCTCGCTCGAATCCACCGGCCGTTCCCTGGAGGCGGTGTCGGCCGCCGACCACGGCATCGAGATCTGTCACGGCCACGGGCTGCCTGACTCCGAGGCCTGGGTGCGGGCCAACCAGGCCCAGTCGTACTTCTCCCTGGGACGCTGGGAGGAGAGCCGGGCGGCCGTCGACGCGGCGGCACCGCTGGCCCGCTCCCGCAAGGCGAACGGGCTCGTCGCCTGCCGCCGTACGGACCTGGCCCTGGCCCGGGGGGACTTCGAGGAGGCGGAGGAGCAACTCGCCCTGAACCGGCGCCACCTCGGTCTGCACGACCCGCAGCCGCAGCACCTGATCAGCCCGGTGCGGCACGCGGTGATCCTCGCCGCCCAGCAGGGCCGGCTGTTCGACGCACGCGCGGCGTTCGAGGCGCAGTCCGAGACCGGCCTGCCCCCGGGCACCCAGCGCTATTCGCTGCCGCTGCTGCACACCGTCGCCTCGATCGAGGCCGACGCCCGCGGGCTGCCCGCGATGGAGGCCGGCCGCCCCGCGATCCTGGAGCGCGTCCGCCGCCACCTCAAGCAACTGCCCATGCTGGTACCCGTATGGGCCGCCTACGGCGTGCTGGTCGAGGCGGAGCTCGCACGGGCCGAGGGGGAGGACACTCCGGACCACTGGCGCCGGGCCGCGGAGGCGTTCGCCCCGCTCCAGCGCCCCTACGAGCTGGCGCAGGTCCGTCACCGCTGGGCCGAGGCGATCCTCGTCGCGACGGGCGACCGGACTCCGGCGGCCGCCCTCCTGCGCGCGGCCCACGCGGTGGCGTCGGAGCTCGGGGCCCGCCCGCTCGCCGAGAGCATCGAACTGCTGGCGGGCCGGGCCCGCGTCGCGCTGGCGGGGGCGGGCGAGGAGGCCCAGGAGGAGCAGGCACCCGACGAGCCGGGCCCGGCGGTGGACGCCCTCGGGTCCTTCGGGCTGACCTCACGCGAGCAGGAGGTGCACCGGCTGGTCGCCGCAGGGTACACCAACCGCCGGATAGCGGAGGAGCTGTACATCTCGCCGAAGACCGCGAGCGTGCACGTCTCCAACATCCTGGCCAAGCTGAGCGTCTCCAGCCGCGGGGAGGCGGCGGCGCTGGCGCACCGCCTCCGGCTGTACGCGGTGAGCTGAGACCGGCGCGCCACCGCACGGAGACCGGCGGCCACCGCACCGGCGGCCTCGCGTGCTCCCGCCGGCGTGCCGCCCCTACCGCACCTTCAGGAGCAGGATGCGGTCGTCCCCCTTCTCCGGGGTCCCGCGGCCGTCCGTGTTGCTCGTGACCAGCCACAGGCCGGAGCCCCCCGCGGCGAGCACCGTACGCAGCCGGCCGTACTTCCCCTCCAGGAACGACTGGGGTTCCGCCAGGGGCGCGCCGTCCGCCCTGCCCGACAGCGGGATCCGCCAGAGCCGCTCGCCGCGCAGGCCGGCCATCCAGATCGACCCCTCGGCGTACGCGATGCCGCTCGGCGACGCCTCCGAGGTCTTCCACTGGGCCACCGGGTCGACGAAGCCGGACTTGCCCTGCTCGCCCTCGACCTCGGGCCAGCCGTAGTTCTTCCCGGGCTCGACACGGTTCAGCTCGTCCCAG
This sequence comes from Streptomyces argenteolus, assembly GCF_042902585.1. GTDB lineage: Bacteria > Actinomycetota > Actinomycetes > Streptomycetales > Streptomycetaceae > Streptomyces > Streptomyces argenteolus. Next base: position 276,705 of record NZ_JBIBEG010000001.1, on the reverse strand, counting down.
GTGTCCTGGCCGAACTCCGCCGCCCACAGCTGCTTCCCGCGGTCCCAGGCCAGGCCCTGCACGTTGCGGTGCCCGTAGGTGTACACCACCGAGTCGGCCTCGGGGTTGCCGTGCACCGGTTCCCCGTCGGGCGTCATCCTCAGGATCTTGCCCGCCGGCGAGTCCTTGTCCTGGGCGAGCCCGGTGTCCCCCGTCTCGCCCGTGCCCACGTACAGCATGCGGTCGGGCCCGAAGGCGATCCGCCCGCCGTTGTGCACCGAACCCTTGGGGATGCCCCGCAGGATGGTGTCCGGCGCGCCCAGCCGCTGTCCGGCGGGCTTCCTCTCGTCGTACAGGAGGCGTGCGACGCGGTTGTCCGACTCGGTGGTGAAGTACGCGTAGATCAGATGGTCCGCGCCGAAGGTCGGGGCGACGGCGAGTCCGAGCAGGCCGCCCTCGCCCGAGGGGGAGACACCCGGCACGGAGCCGAGGAGCGTCTTCCTGCCGCTCTCCCCGTCGACCAGGGTGATCGTCGCCTCGTCGCGCGAGCCGACCAGCAGGTCGCCCCCGGGCAGAGCCGCGAGGCCCCAGGGGGAGGCGAGAGAGTCCGTCAGCGTCTTCACGACCTCCACCGAGCCCTTGGCCGGGGCCAGATCCGCCGAAGGGCTCGGGGAGGCCGCCGGAGAGGACGCTGCCGGGGACGCGGAGGAACGCTCGCCCGGCGCACCGCCGTCGTCGGACGAGCAGGCGGACAGCAGGACGGAGGCGGAGGCGAGCAGGGCCACCATCCCCTTGCGCAGCACGGGAGTTTGCACAGCACCGAATCCTTTCGACGGTCGCACGACTACTGTTCCTACCTCGCCGCACCGCGTGGAGTTCCCGATCCCGGCCCATTCTCCCGCCGCGGGGTCAGTCCCACGAACCGCGCGCCGGTGGCAGGCCGGCGATCTCGGCCAGATCCCCTTCGGTCAGCGTCAGCCGCGCCGCCTCCGCGTTCTCCACGGCCCACCGCTCCCGCTTCGTGCCGGGCACGGGCACCACGTGGCGGCCCTGCCGCAGGACCCACGCGAGGGCCACCTGCGCCGGAGTGGCGCCGTGCCGCTCCGCGATCCGGCGCAGCCCCGCCACGACCGGCTGGTTGGCCGCCATCATCTCCGCCGTGAAGCGGGGATGCCTGGCCCGCGGGTCGTCCGGCTCGAAGCCCTGGCCGGGCTTGAGCGTCCCCGTCAGATAGCCGTTCCCCAGCGGCATCGCGGCCAGGACCCCCACCCCCCGGGCCGCGCACCACGGCAGCAGGTCCTCCAGCGCCTGCGGCGACCACACGGACAGCTCCGCCTGCACCGCGCTCACCGGGAAGACCTGCTGGACCCGTTCCAGCTGCCGAATGGTTCCGTCGTGCATCCGCGCTCCCGGGCCACGGCCGGCACGCGCGCCCACCGCGCAGAGCCCGAGCGCCCGCACCTTGCCTGCGGTCACCAGGTCCGCCATGGCGCCCCAGGTCTCCTCGACCGGGACCTCGGGATCCGCCCGGTGCAGCTGGTACAGATCGATCACGTCCGTCTGGAGCCTGCGCAGCGACGCGTCGCAGGCGCGGCGCACGTACCCCGGGCGCCCGTTGGCCACGATGTGCTGATCGCCCACCAGCAGCCCGCACTTGGTGGAGAGGAAGGCCTCGGAGCGGCGGCCCTTGAGCGCCCGCCCGACCAGGAGCTCGTTGGTGAAGGGCCCGTACATGTCGGCCGTGTCGAGCAGTTGGACGCCCGCGTCCAGCGCGGCGTGCACCGTGCGCACCGAACGGTCACCGCGCTGCTGCGACGTGCTGTAGGCCCAGTTCATCGGCATACAGCCCAGCCCGACCGCGCCCACGGCGAGCGCCGCCGCACCGATAGTCCTGCGCTCCAACTCCCCGAACCCTTCCTCGGCCCATGATCACGGGCCCACCAGCACCCCAAACTAACCTCTGCCGCTCCTGGGCCTTCGCATAGCCTCCTGACCATGACTTCCACAGCTGCCACCGACGTATGGCTGCCCTTCGCGGCCGAGGACATCGACGGACTCCCCGAGGGTCTCAACTACAGGTTCTGGGACGGCGGCCGGGACTACCCCGCGGATCCGTCACGCTGCGCGTTCTACGTCGTTCCGTACATGAAGGGCGCCGAGGTGGCGGTCCGGCCGCTCGGCGAGATGGGCGAGGTCCAGGTCGTCCAGACCCTCTCGGCGGGCATCGACCACGTGGAACCGGGGCTTCCGCTGCTGCCCGCCGGGGTGCGGCTCTGCAACGCCAAGGGCGTGCACGAGGCTTCGACCGCGGAGCTCACCCTCGCGCTGATCCTCGCCTCGCTCCGGGGGATCCCCGGCTTCGTGCAGGGCCAGGACAAGGAGGAGTGGCGCTCCGGCTTCTATCCGGCCCTCGCCGACAAGTCCGTCCTCGTCGTGGGCTACGGATCGATCGGCGCGGCCATCGAGGACCGGCTCGAACCCTTCGAGTGCGCGCGGGTGGTGCGCGTCGCACGCTCCGCACGTACCACCGCGCGCGGTCCCGTGCACGCGATCGACGCCTTGCCCGCGCTGCTGCCCGAGGCGGACATCGTCATTCTGTCCACCCCGCTGAACCCGTCCACACAAGGGCTGGTGGGCCCCCGCTTCCTCGCCGCGATGCGGGACGGCGCGCTGCTCGTGAACGTCGCCAGGGGCTCCGTCGTCGACACCGACGCCCTGCTGTCCGAACTCGAGTCCGGGCGGCTGCGTGCGGCGCTCGACGTGACCGACCCCGAACCGCTGCCCGCCGGCCACCCGCTCTGGCATGCTCCCCACACGCTGATCAGTCCCCATGTGGGGGGCAGCACCTCCGCGTTCCTGCCCCGGGCCAAGCGCCTGCTGGCCGGACAGCTCACCCGGTTCGCGGCGGGGGAGCCGGTCGCGAACCTCGTCCTCACCACCGGCTGACCGCGCTCCCGGCCGGACCGGACGCTCTCCGTGCCGGGCAACACCCCAGGTCGTCACGGAGAGTAGAGAAGCTATGTCCCTGAGTGACGGCTCTGGTGTATCGTCCACAAGAGGGCAGCGCCGTGGAAGGGGCGGCGCCGGGGCGGCAGCGGAACGCGAGGGGGCGACGGGCGATGTGCGGCCAGTGGAGAGACGGGACGACCGGGCGGGGCGCGCGGGAGCGGTCGACGGCGCCGGGACCGGCTCGTGGAGCTCTCCGGTGAGCGCCCCCGGGGCCCTGCTCTCCTGGCGGACGGCCACCGGGCGGAGTGCGGGCCTGCGCTCCCGGCTCGCCCTCGCCGCGGTCTGCGCGGGATACGCGGTGGGCGCGGTCGTCGGCTGGGGGTCGCCCGAACTCGCCGTCTTCATGGGGGACTTCGGCCTGAGCGTCGCCGCACTGATCGCCGCGGTGTCCTGCTTCCTGTACGCCCGCGCCGGCGGCATCCGGTTCCGGCCCGCCTGGTTCCTCTTCTCCCTCTCCTCGGCCATGGCCGCCGGAGGCAACGCGGTCTGGGGGTGGTACGAGGTGGTGCTGGGCCGTTCCGTGCCCACGCCGTCCCTCGCGGACCTCTTCTTCCTCTGCTTCGCCCCGCCCGCCATCGTCGGGCTGCTCGTCCTCGCCAAACGCCCCGTCACCAGGGCCGGATGGGTCTGCCTGGTGCTGGACGCCTGGCTGATCGGCGGCTCGCTGCTGACGCTCTCCTGGAGCCTGGCCCTCGCCCACACCGCCCACGTCGCCAACGCCGCGGGCGTGAGCGTGGCCAGGGCTGCGCTCTCGCTGGCCTACCCGCTCCTCGACATCGTGCTGGTGTCCATGGTCCTCGCGCTGCACTTCAGGCGGTTCAGCGCGAACCGCTCCTCGGTGAACACCGCGATCGGCGGCCTCGCCCTGACCGTGCTGTGCGACGCCCTGTTCACCGCCCCGCTGCTGCGCTCGGCCTATCAGTCGGGCCAGCTCCTGGACGCGGGCTGGTTCGCCGGTTCGCTGCTCCTCGCCTACGCCCCCTGGGCCGCCGGACGCGAGGATGAGGACAACGCTGTCGGGTCCGCAGCGCAGACGCCGCCCGCCAGCCGCCCGATCGCCGGCTCCCTCGCCGCGCTCACGCCCTACCTGGCCGCCGCCGTCTGCACGCTCGGCATCCTGTACAACGTGGTCGAGGGCCGCAGGGTCGACCGCGTGGTCGTCCTCACCGGCTGCACGGTCGCCCTCGCCCTGGTCGTCCGGCAGGCCATCATGCTCCTCGACAACATCTCGCTCACCCAGGAACTGGCCCAGAAGGAGAACCACTTCCGTTCCCTGGTCCAGGGCTCCAGCGACGTCATCATGATCGCCGAACCCAGCGGCGTCCTGCGCTACGTCAGCCCCGCGGCGGCCGGTGTCTACGGCCGTGAGGCCGAGGACCTCGTCGGGACGGAGCTGTCCTCGATCATCCACCCCGAGGACCTCGGGGGAGTCGTCCACGAGCTGCGGCGCTTCCTCGCCGCCTCCCCCCGGGAGGAGCCGACCACCCGCATCGAGTGCCGCTTCGGCTCGGGCACCGGTGACTGGCTGCACGTGGAGTCCACGGTCAACCGCCACCAGGGCGGCCTGCTGCTCAACAGCCGCGATGTGACCGAGCGGGTCCGTCTGCAGGCGCAGCTCCAGCACAACGCCGAGCACGACCCCCTCACCGACCTGCCCAACCGCGCCCTCTTCACCGCCCGGGTGGGCAAGGCGCTCGGCGGCCGGCGGGCCGGGGACCCCGGCACCGCCGTGCTCTTCATCGACCTCGACGGCTTCAAGGCGGTCAACGACTCCATCGGCCACCAGGCGGGCGACGAGCTCCTCATCCAGGCCGCCCGGCGCCTCCAGGACTCCGTACGGGCCTCGGACACCGCCGCACGCCTCGGGGGCGACGAGTTCGCCGCACTCGTCGTCGGCGACGGCACCCGCGACCAGGCCGCGCGGGAGTACCAGGTCCACGAGATCGCCGACCGGCTGCGCCTCAGGCTCTCCCAGCCGTACCGGATCGGCGCCGGGGAGGTGCGCGTGGCCGCCTCCATCGGGGTCGCCTTCGCCGAGCCCTCCATCACGCCCAAGGACCTCATGCGCAACGCCGACCTCGCCATGTACCGCGCGAAGGCGAGCGGCAAGGACCGCGTCGAGCTGTACGCCCCCCAGATGCAGGCGGACGTCGTACGCCGCTCCGAGCTCGCGGCCCGGCTCCGTTCGGCGCTGCGGGACGGCGAATTCGCCCTGCTCCACCAGCCCGTCGTCCATCTGGCCAGCGGCACGGTGGCGGCGGTCTCCGCGCAGGCGCGCTGGCGCTCCACGCAGGGCGTGCTGTTCACCCCCGCCGAATTCCTGCGGGTCTCCGAGGGCAGCGACCGCGCCGCGGAGCTCGGCAGCTGGCTCCTGGAGGAGGCGGTGGAGCAGGCCGCCGACCGGGCCAGGGCCGGGCACGCGGTCGCCGTCTCCGTGCGGGTGTCGGCGGCCAGACTCCTGGACCGGACCCTGCCCCCGGGTTCCGTCGAGGCGCTGCTGACCCGGTACGGGCTGCCCTCCGGCGCGCTGATGATCGAGGTGGCCGACAGCGACCCCCGGATCTCCTTCGACGAGCTGGAACAGCGGCTGGTGGCCCTGCGGCGCCTCGGCGTGCGGATCGCGCTCGACGGCTTCGGCAGCGGATACGCCGCCGTCAACGCCCTGCGACGGCTGCCCATCGACGTACTGAAGCTCGACCGGTGCCTCGTGGAGGGCGTCGTCGAGTCCGCGCGGCTGCACAAGATCACCAGCGGCCTGCTGCGCATCGCCGGGGATCTCGGCATGCAGTCCGTGGCCGACGGGGTCGACGTACCCGAGCAGGTGCGCGCCCTGCGGGCCATGGGGTGCACGCACGGCCAGGGGATGGCCTTCAACGGCCCGCTGGACGAATACCGGCTGCGGCGCACCCTGATCCGCGGGAAGTACCCCGTCCCGGGCATCGGCCCGGCTGCTCAGCCGGTTCTGGCGGGCGGCGCGATCCCGCTCCAGGGGCGCTCACATGATGAGACGCCCGTCCCACCCACTTGACACCGCACGCGTGCCGGAGAGAGGGTCAATGCCATGCGCACCCGAATTCTCGTACTTGGAAAGCGCGTCGGCTGAAGCAGGGTCACTCATGGACACCTTGCAGACCGCACCGGCGCGCTCCCCTCGCTTGCCTCACGGCACGAGGGGTTTTTTGTTGCACCGGGACCTCTCAAAACCCCACAAACACACCGCATAAACCCTCAGCTTCGAGAAGAGAATGCCGATGACCGAGCAGGCCACCGGGGCCCAGCACCCGCAGCCGCGGGCCCGTAACGGCGGACCGTCCTCCGCCTCCGTTGAGCACCTCACGGGCGCGCAGTCCCTCATCCGTTCTCTCGAGGAAGTCGGGGCCGACACCGTATTCGGACTCCCCGGCGGCTGCATTCTCCCGGCGTACGACCCGCTGATGGACTCCACCCGGGTCCGCCACATCCTGGTCCGCCACGAGCAGGGCGCCGGCCACGCCGCCACCGGATACGCGCAGGCCACCGGCAAGGTGGGTGTCTGCATGGTCACCTCGGGCCCCGGTGCCACGAACCTGGTCACCCCGATCGCCGACGCGGCCATGGACTCGGTGCCGCTGGTCGCGATCACCGGCCAGGTGGCCTCCGCCGCCATCGGTACGGACGCCTTCCAGGAAGCCGACATCTGCGGCATCACGATGCCGATCACCAAGCACAACTTCCTGGTCACCCGCGCCGAGGACATCGCGCACACGATCGCCGAGGCCTTCCACATCGCCTCCACCGGCCGCCCGGGACCGGTCCTCGTCGACATCGCCAAGGACGCGCTGCAGTCGAAGACCACCTTCAGCTGGCCGCCGTCGATGGACCTGCCCGGCTACCGCCCGGTCACCAAGCCGCACGCCAAGCAGATCCGTGAGGCCGCCAAGCTCATCACCCAGGCCCAGCGCCCGGTGCTGTACGTCGGCGGCGGCGTCATCAAGGCCGGTGCCACCGCCGAGCTGAAGGTCCTGGCAGAGCTCACCGGAGCGCCCGTCACCACCACGTTGATGGCGCTCGGCTCCTTCCCCGACAGCCACCCGCAGCACGTGGGAATGCCCGGCATGCACGGTTCGGTCACCGCCGTCACCGCGCTGCAGAAGGCCGACCTGATCGTCGCGCTCGGGGCCAGGTTCGACGACCGCGTGACCGGCAAGCTGGACAGCTTCGCGCCGTACGCCAAGATCGTCCACGCCGACATCGACCCGGCGGAGATCGGCAAGAACCGCGCCGCCGACGTCCCGATCGTCGGTGACGCCCGCGAGGTCATCGCCGACCTCGTCCAGGCGGTCCAGGCCGAGCACACCGAGGGCAACACGGGCGACTACAGCGCCTGGTGGAAGGACCTCAACCGCTGGCGCGAGACCTACCCGGTCGGCTACGACCTGCCCGAGGACGGCAGCCTCTCGCCGCAGCAGGTCATCGAGCGCATCGGCGAGCTGGCCCCCGAAGGGACCATCTTCACCGCGGGCGTCGGCCAGCACCAGATGTGGGCCTCGCACTTCATCCAGTACGAGAAGCCCGCGACCTGGCTCAACTCGGGCGGCGCCGGAACCATGGGCTACGCCGTCCCGGCCGCCATGGGCGCCAAGGCGGGCATGCCCGAGCGGGCGGTCTGGGCGATCGACGGCGACGGCTGCTTCCAGATGACCAACCAGGAACTCACCACCTGCGCGCTCAACAACATCCCGATCAAGGTCGCCATCATCAACAACGGCGCGCTCGGGATGGTCCGCCAGTGGCAGACCCTGTTCTACAACCAGCGGTACTCCAACACCGTGCTGCACTCGGGCCCCGACGCGGACGGCAACGCCGCCAAGGGCACCCGCGTCCCGGACTTCGTCAAGCTGTCCGAGGCCATGGGCTGCTACGCGATCCGCTGCGAGGACCCGGCCGACCTCGACAAGGTCATCGCCGAGGCCAACGCGATCAACGACCGCCCGGTCGTCATCGACTTCATCGTCCACGAGGACGCCATGGTGTGGCCGATGGTCGCCGCAGGCACCTCCAACGACGAGGTCATGGCAGCGCGTGGCGTCCGCCCCGACTTCGGCGACAACGAAGACGACTGAGAGACAGAGAGAGACCGACTCCATGTCCACCAAGCACACGCTCTCCGTCCTGGTCGAGAACAAGCCGGGTGTCCTCGCCCGGATCACGGCCCTGTTCTCCCGGCGCGGCTTCAACATCGACTCGCTCGCGGTCGGTACCACCGAACATCCCGACATCTCACGCATCACCATTGTCGTGAACGTCGAGGGCCTGCCCCTGGAGCAGGTGACCAAGCAGCTCAACAAGCTGGTCAACGTCCTGAAGATCGTCGAACTCGAGCCGACCGCAGCGATCCAGCGGGAGCTCGTCCTGGTGAAGGTCCGCGCAGACAACGAGACCCGCTCCCAGATCGTCGAGATCGTCCAGCTGTTCCGCGCCAAGACCGTGGACGTCTCCCCGGAGGCCGTCACGATCGAGGCGACCGGAGGGGCCGACAAGCTGGAGGCCATGCTCAAGATGCTGGAGCAGTTCGGCATCAAGGAGCTCGTCCAGTCCGGCACCATCGCCATAGGGCGCGGCGCGCGCTCGATCACCGACCGTTCCCTGCGCGCTCTCGACCGTACGGCGTAACCCTCCGGGACTCCTCGCCGCTCGTATGGCGAGACCCGGCAACGTACCCCACGCACCCCGCCGTACGGTGGGACGCAACACCTGCACACCAAGGAGAAGACCCAGTGGCCGAGCTGTTCTACGACGACGATGCCGACCTGTCCATCATCCAGGGCCGCAAGGTCGCGGTTCTCGGCTACGGCAGCCAGGGCCACGCCCACGCGCTGTCGCTGCGTGACTCGGGTGTCGACGTCCGTGTCGGTCTGCACGAGGGTTCGAAGTCCAAGGCCAAGGCCGAGGAGCAGGGCCTGCGCGTGGTGACCCCGTCCGAGGCCGCCGCCGAGGCCGACGTCATCATGATCCTCGTCCCGGACCCGATCCAGGCCCAGGTCTACGAGGAGTCCGTCAAGGACAACCTCAAGGACGGCGACGCGCTGTTCTTCGGCCACGGCCTGAACATCCGCTTCGACTTCATCAAGCCGCCGGCCAACGTCGACGTCTGCATGGTCGCCCCCAAGGGCCCGGGCCACCTCGTCCGCCGCCAGTACGAGGAGGGCCGCGGCGTCCCGTGCATCGTGGCCGTCGAGCAGGACGCCTCGGGCAAGGGCCTGGAGCTCGCGCTCTCCTACGCGAAGGGCATCGGCGGCACCCGCGCCGGCGTCATCAAGACGACCTTCACCGAGGAGACCGAGACCGACCTGTTCGGTGAGCAGGCCGTCCTCTGCGGTGGCACCGCCGCCCTGGTCAAGGCCGGTTTCGAGACCCTGACCGAGGCCGGCTACCAGCCGGAGATCGCGTACTTCGAGTGCCTCCACGAGCTGAAGCTCATCGTGGACCTCATGTACGAGGGCGGCCTGGAGAAGATGCGCTGGTCCATCTCGGAGACCGCCGAGTGGGGCGACTACGTCACCGGCCCGCGCATCATCACGGACGCCACCAAGGCCGAGATGAAGAAGGTCCTCGCCGAGATCCAGGACGGCACCTTCGCCAAGAACTGGATGGCCGAGTACCACAACGGCCTGCCCAAGTACAACGAGTACAAGAAGGCCGACAGCGAGTCCCTGCTGGAGACCACCGGCAAGGAGCTCCGCAAGCTCATGAGCTGGGTCGACAACGAGGACGCCTGAGTTCTCGCCGGGGGGCGGGTCCGCACGGGCCCGCCCCCCGGCACCAGGCCGGCCTCACTCCCGTGTCACTGCGGGGAGAGGTGGGTGGCAGCGAAGCGCGGCCGTACGCCTGTACAGACCGTCCACCCCGTGCGGGTGATCCTTCCACCGGGGCGCAGTATGTGCCCGGCCGCATGACTACACTCTCACCAACACATACACGCGTCAGGGCCCACAGTGTCGTGCGTCTTCCACGCGGCTAGCCCCTCCACCGCCTGCGGCCGTCGGGACGGCCGTCCGCACTGGACTTGTGAGGACTCACGTGAGCTCGAAACCTGTCGTACTCATCGCCGAAGAGCTGTCGCCCGCCACGGTCGACGCTCTGGGTCCGGATTTCGAGATCCGGCACTGCAACGGCGCGGACCGCGCCGAGCTGCTCCCCGCGATCGCCGACGTCGACGCGATCCTGGTGCGCTCCGCGACCAAGGTCGACGCCGAGGCCATCGCCGCCGCGAAGCAGCTCAAGGTCGTGGCCCGGGCCGGCGTCGGTCTGGACAACGTCGACGTCTCCGCGGCCACCAAGGCCGGTGTGATGGTCGTCAACGCGCCGACCTCCAACATCGTCACCGCCGCGGAGCTGGCCTGCGGCCTGCTCGTCGCCACCGCGCGCAACATCCCGCAGGCCAACACCGCTCTGAAGAACGGCGAGTGGAAGCGCTCCAAGTACACGGGTGTCGAGCTCAGCGAGAAGACCCTCGGCGTTGTCGGACTCGGCCGCATCGGCGTGCTGGTCGCCCAGCGCATGTCCGCGTTCGGCATGAAGATCGTCGCGTACGACCCCTACGTGCAGCCCGCGCGCGCCGCGCAGATGGGCGTCAAGCTCCTCACGCTGGACGAGCTGCTCGAGGTCTCCGACTTCATCACCGTGCACCTCCCCAAGACCCCCGAGACGCTCGGCCTGATCGGCGACGAGGCGCTGCACAAGGTGAAGCCCTCGGTGCGCATCGTCAACGCCGCGCGCGGTGGCATCGTCGACGAGGACGCGCTCGCCTCCGCCCTGAAGGAGGGCCGGGTCGCCGGCGCCGGTCTGGACGTGTACACCAAGGAGCCCTGCACGGACTCCCCGCTCTTCCAGTTCGACCAGGTCGTCTGCACCCCTCACCTCGGTGCCTCCACCGACGAGGCGCAGGAGAAGGCGGGCATCGCGGTCGCCAAGTCCGTCCGTCTCGCCCTCGCCGGTGAGCTCGTGCCCGACGCGGTCAACGTCCAGGGCGGCGTCATCGCCGAGGACGTGCGCCCCGGTCTGCCGCTCGCCGAGAAGCTCGGCCGGATCTTCACCGCGCTCGCGGGCGAGGTCGCGGCCCGTCTCGACGTCGAGGTGTACGGCGAGATCACCCAGCACGACGTGAAGGTGCTGGAGCTCTCCGCGCTCAAGGGTGTCTTCGAGGACGTCGTCGACGAGACCGTCAGCTACGTCAACGCCCCGCTCTTCGCGCAGGAGCGCGGTGTCGAGGTCCGTCTCACCACCAGCTCCGAGTCGCCCGACCACCGTAACGTGGTCACGGTCCGCGGCACGCTGTCGAGCGGCGAGGAGGTCGCGGTCTCCGGCACGCTGGCCGGTCCCAAGCACCTCCAGAAGATCGTCGCGATCGGTGAGCACGACGTGGACCTGGCGCTCGCCGACCACATGGTCGTCCTGCGGTACGAGGACCGTCCCGGCGTCGTCGGCGCGGTCGGCAAGATCCTCGGCGAGGCCGGGCTGAACATCGCCGGCATGCAGGTCTCGCGGCAGGACGCGGGCGGCGAGGCGCTGGTCGTCCTCACCGTCGACGACACCATCCCGCAGTCGGTCCTCACCGAGATCGCCGAGGAGATCGGTGCTACGTCGGCCCGCTCGGTGAACCTCACCGACTGATCCGCACGCGTGCGACAGCCCGCGCCCGGGCGCAGATTCCGATCTGCGCCCGGGCGCGGGCCGTTTCGGGCGCCACCTCTCAGCCGCCCACCTGCCCGGTGAGGAGCGCGACGAGGAAGAGGGCGCAGCCGAGCGTGGAGATCAGTGCGGGGAAGCAGAGGGCGAGCGCGCAGCCGGACACGACGAGTCCGGTCCGCCGGTGGCGCCGGGCCGGTGTCCGCCCGGGAACCGGCTCGGCAGGATCAGCGCGTAGGCGAGGACCGTGCCGCCGGTCAGGAGGAACGTCCTGCCGGCGAAGGCGTTGTCCGCCGAGGAGACGACGACGGCCGGTGCCGGCGCCGCCAGGGTGCCCGCCAAGGGGCTCGCCCACCACCGCGACCCGGCCGGGCCGTGCGCCGCGAGGGGGACGGGCGTCCGGATGTCGTCGCTCATACGGCCGGTTCACCGTACTCAGTCGGGCGTCCGTGGCGTACTCATCCGGTGCGTGCCCGCAGCGTCCGTGGCGTACTCATCCGGTGCGTGCCCGCAGACGGGCCTGCTTCAGCGCCATGTGCAGCAGCAGCCGGTCCTCGCCGTCGTTGAGGTCCAGGCCCGTGAGCTGCTGGACCCGGGCGAGCCGGTAGTAGAGGGTCTGGCGGTGGATGCCCAGCTCGGTGGCCGTACGGCTCGCCTGGCCCGCGCGGTCGAGGAACACCTCGGCGGTCCGGGCCAGTTCGGTGTGGGGTGGGGACAGCAGGGGCCCGACGGCCTGGTCCGGGGCGGCGTCCTGGCCGTGCGGCAGTGAGGCCAGCAGACGGTACGGGCCGATGGCCGACCAGCCGGCGACCGGGCCGTGGCGGGATTCGGCGGCGGCGGCGCGGGCGGCGGACAGGGCCTCGTGCCAGGAGGCTGCCAGCTCGGCGAGGCCCCGGCGGGCGGTGGCGAAGCCGCCGGTGGCGGCGCCCCCGGCCGCGCCGCGCAGCCGTTCGGCCGCGGTCGTCGCCGGGTCGAGCGCCTCGGGGGAGCGCAGCCGGACCAGGCCGGCCAGGGCCTGGCCGTCCGCCCCCGGCACCGTGGCGAGGGCGGCGGCCGAGGGCACCGTGCGCACGGAGGGGGTCTCGCCCTGCCACGGGGTCACACACACCACCGTGTGCAGTCCGTCCGCGTCGGCGCCGAGCGCCTCGCGCAGCGCGGCCACCGCCATGTCCCGCTGCCAGCCGCGCCCGGCGACGAGCACCGCGCCGAATTCCCGCGAGAGGTCCGTTCCGGCCCGCTCCTCGTCGGCCAGCAGGGCGCCGATCCGGGCCGCGACGTCCATCGCCGCCGCCAGCTGTCCCTCGGTCGGCCCCGGGTCGGCGTCCAGCAGCCACACGTAGCCCAGGACGACACCCCGATGGCGTACCGGCAGGCAGATGCGGTCCCGGAACACGCCCGCCTCGGGGGCGGCCGGGATGCGGACCGGGCCCGTCGCGCGGGTGATGCCGAAGCCCTCGAACCAGGAGCGGACCGCGGGGGTGGAGCGCCGGGTGAGGATCGAACGCGTACGGACGGGGTCCATGGCCGTGTCGTCGTCGCTGTCGTGGGCACCGAAGGCGACGAGGCCGAAATCGCGGTTCTCCAGGGTCGCGGGGGCGCTGAGCAGCGCGGAGATCTCGTCGACCAGCTCCTGGTAATCGCCCTTCACCTCGCCATTCTCGCACCCCTTCAGACAAATGTCTGAGATCCGGTGCACGGATGCGTGACAGCTGTCGATGGCACGGGATTGCGGGGGTACCTAGATTTCACAGCGGTTCTCCGTGCCGTCCCGGTCCGTTCACATCCGTCCCGGTCCGGCCTCGTTCGTACTCCGTGGAGGTGCCCCGTGCTGGGTCCCGTGATTCTCGCCGCGTCACGCAGCGACAAGATGCGTCGTTTCATCTCGGCCGCGCCGGGCACCAAGCAGGTCGTCGACCGCTTCATCGCCGGTGAGACCGTCGACCAGGTCGTGCCGGTCATCCAGGACGCCGCAGGCAAGGGCCTCGAGGTCACCCTGGACGTCGTGGGTGAGGACATCACCACCCCCGAGCAGGCCGCCGCCGCGCGTGACGCCTACCTGGAGCTCGTCGGGCGCCTGAAGGAGCTCGGTCTCGGTACCCGCGCCGAGATGTCCGTCAAGCTGTCGATGTTCGGCCAAGCGCTGGAGGGCGGCCACGAGCTCGCCCTGGCCAACGTCCGCCCCGTCGTCGAGGCCGCCGACGCGATCGGCACCACGGTCACCCTGGACGCCGAGGACCACACCACCCTCGACTCGATGTTCGCCATCCACGAGGAGCTGCGGAAGGACTTCCCGCAGACCGGCTGCGTGATCCAGTCCTACCTGTTCCGCACCGAGGCCGACGCCCGCCGCCTGGCCGCCGCGGGCAGCCGGGTCCGCCTGGTGAAGGGCGCCTACAAGGAGCCCGCCTCCGTCGCGTACCAGAACAAGCCGGAGATCGACAAGGCGTACGTCCGCATCCTCAGGACGCTGATGCAGGGCGAGGGCTACCCCATGATCGGCTCTCACGATCCCCGTCTCATCGCCATCGGCCAGGAGCTCGCGCGCCAGGCCGGGCGCAAACTGGACGAGTACGAGTTCCAGATGCTGTACGGCATCCGCAGCGAGGAGCACGTCCGGCTCGCGGCCGAGGGCCACCGGATGCGCGTCTACACGGCGTACGGCACCGACTGGTACGGATACTTCATGCGCCGCCTCGCGGAGAAGCCGGCCAACCTGCTGTTCTTCGGCCGGTCCGTCCTCACCAAGGGCTGAGCCACCGAGCGGGACCGAGGTCCGGACCGAGGACCGCACCCCCGGCTGAACCAGGGCTGACCTGCCCGGCCGACCACCCACCTCAACCAAGGAGACAAGGCACCCATGGACGCTGTCACCCAGGTCCCCGCGCCGGTCAACGAGCCGGTCCACTCCTACGCCCCCGGCACCGCGGAGCGTGCCCGTCTGGAGGCGAAGCTCAAGGAGCTCGCCGAGAACCCCATCGAGCTGCCGATGACCATCGGCGGCGAGAAGCGGATGGGTGGCGGCGCGCGCTTCGACGTCGTGCAGCCGCACAACCACAAGTCCGTCATCGGCACCGGCGCCGCCGCCACCGAGGCCGACGCGCAGGACGCGATCGACGCCGCCCTCGCCGCCGCCCCGGCCTGGCGTGCGATGTCCTTCGACGACCGCGCCGCGATCATCCTGCGCGCGGCCGAGCTGCTTTCCGGCCCCTGGCGCGAGACCCTCGCCGCCTCCACGATGCTGGGCCAGGGCAAGACCGCCCAGCAGGCCGAGATCGACTGCCCCTGTGAGCTCGTCGACTTCTGGCGCTTCAACGTGCACTACGCGCGCCAGATCCTCGCCGAGCAGCCGCCGGCCAACTCCCCCGGCGTGTGGAACCGCATGGACCACCGCCCGCTGGAGGGCTTCGTCTACGCGATCACGCCGTTCAACTTCTCCGCCATCGCGGCCAACCTTCCCACCGCGCCCGCGCTCATGGGCAACGTCGTGGTGTGGAAGCCGTCCCCGACGCAGACCCACGCCGCCGTGCTGCTGATGCGGCTCCTGGAGGAGGCCGGGCTGCCCAAGGGTGTCATCAACCTGGTCACCGGCGACGGCATCGCCGTCTCCGAAGTGGCGCTGAACCACCGCGACCTGGCCGCCATCCACTTCACCGGCTCGACGCCCACCTTCCAGCACCTGTGGAAGACGGTCGGCAACAACATCGCCAACTACCGCACCTACCCGCGGCTCGTCGGCGAGACCGGTGGCAAGGACTTCGTCGTCGCGCACCCGAGCGCCGACCGCGCCGTCCTGAAGACCGCGCTGACCCGCGGCTCCTTCGAGTACCAGGGCCAGAAGTGCTCCGCGTCCTCGCGCGCGTACATCCCGGCCTCCATCTGGAACTCCGGGTTCAAGGAGGAGTTCGCGGCCGAGGTCGACGGCATCACCATGGGTGACGTCACCGACCTGTCGCACTTCATGGGCGCCGTCATCGACGCGCGTTCCTTCGCCAAGAACAAGGCCGCGATCGACCGCGCCAAGGCCGACCCGACGTGCACGGTCATCGCCGGCGGCACGTACGACGACTCCGTCGGCTACTTCGTCCGCCCGACGGTCATCGTCTGCGACGACCCGGCCAACGAGGTGTTCACGACCGAGTACTTCGGCCCGATCCTCGCCGTGCACGTCTACGAGGACGAGAAGTACGACGCGATGCTGGAGCAGATGGAGTCGGTCAGCGACTACGCCCTGACCGGATCCGTCATCGCGGGCGACCGCGCCGCCGCCGCGTACACGATGGACAAGCTCCGCTACGCCGCGGGCAACTTCTACATCAACGACAAGTCGACCGGTGCGGTCGTCGGTCAGCAGCCCTTCGGCGGCGGCCGGGGCTCCGGCACCAACGACAAGGCGGGCGCCCCGCAGAACCTGCAGCGCTGGACGCTGACCCGCGCCATCAAGGAGACGCTGGTCCCGCCGACCGAGTACACCTACCCCCACCAGGGCTGACGCCCAGGGGCGCCCGTCGCGCGGGCGCCCCTCCCCGCACTCCGCCTCCCGGCCGGCTCCCCCCGCCTGCCGGGAGGCGGTTTCCATTCCCGGCCCCGCCTCTCAGAGCGCGCCCGCGTCCCGGGCCGTCCACACCGACGGATACAGGGGCCGGAAGCCCAGCTCGTCCCTGATCCGAAGGGTCGACATCTGTCCGTACCAGGGATCGGGGTCGGTGCGGCCGGCCAGGTCCGGGGGGACCGGCACCCCGTGGATCCGGTGCAGGTCCACCGCCGTCACCGGGGCGTCGTCGCCGACGTTGTAGCGGCGGCCCGCCGCCTCGCTCGCGTACAGCAGGCGCAGCAGCCCCTGCGCCACGTCCGCGTGGTGCACCGTCGCCAGGCGCTGCGTCGCCGCCCAGCCGCCCGCCCGGCCCATCGCCTCCGCGAGGTGCGGGTCGCCCTCCCCGTACACGAACGGCAGGACGGCGGTCCGCACGTCCAGGCCGTGTGCGCGGTGCAGTGCGAGCAGGCCCTCGTCGGCCCCTGCCTTCGACTGCGCGTACGCGCCCCACAGCTGTCCGCCGGGCACCGTCGGGTCGTCCTCCGTCAGCGGTCTGCCGCGTCCCGCCCCGTACGCGAGGTTGGTGCTCACCTGCACGAACCTGGCCGTGCCGGCCCGAAGGGCGGCCCGGCCCAGAGCGACGGCGGCGTCGCGGTTGACCGACCACATCTCCTCGTCCGGGACACCCCGGAAGGCCGCCGCGATGTTCACGACCGCGTCGGCGCCCTTCAGCGCGCCGTCCACGGCGGTGGCGTCCCGCAGATCACCGGTGACGACCTCCGCGCCCAGGGCGGCCAACGCACCCGCCCGCCGTTCGTCCCGCACGACGACCCGCACCGTGTCGCGGGAGGAGGCCCGCCGGAGCAGCCTCGGTACGAACCGCCGTCCGACCTCGCCCGTCGCGCCCGTCACCAGAATGCGCATCGCCCGTCCTTTCTCCACGCCGGGACCGCTCCGGCCCCGTGCCGCCCCCAGCGTGAGGGCGTCCGCGTCGTCGCGGGAGGGACGGGCTGATCCAGGGACCGGCGGTCCCTGGATCAGCTCTGGAGCGGCGGGCGGTACCGGGCCATGCTGGGGCGATGGACCTGGACCGTGCCGAACTCGCCGACTTCCTGCGCCGTTGCCGTACCCGTCTCGACCCCGCGACCGTCGGGCTGACGGCCGGCCCCCGGCGGCGTACCCCGGGCCTGCGGCGGGAGGAGGCGGCCATGCTGACGGGCGCGTCGGTGGACCACTACACGCGCCTGGAGCAGGGGCGGGGCTCCCGGCCCTCCCGGCAGATGCTCGCCGCGCTGGCCAGGGCCCTGCGGCTCACGCAGGACGAGCGCGACCACCTGTTCCACCTGGCGGGGGAGGAACCGCCCCGCTCGGGCGACGGCCCCGCCCAGCACGTGCGCCCCGCGTTGCTGATGGTTCTCGACCGGCTGCACGACGCCCCCGCCCACGTCTACAGCGACCGGGGCGAGCTGCTCGCGCAGAACGCCCTGGCGACCGCGCTCACCGGGGAGACCGAGCCGGGGCACAACGTCATCCGCGGCTGGTTCACCGACCCCGCCGCCCGGAGGTTCCACCTGCCGCAGGACCACGCCGCCCAGTCCCTCGTCCACGTCGCCCAGCTGCGGGCGGTGTCCGCCTCCCGGCCCGGCGACCGGCACCTCGCGGCACTGGTCGCCGAGCTGCGGGAGGCCAGCGAGGAGTTCGCGGCGCTGTGGGCCGAGCACCGGGTGGCGATGCGGCGGGCCGAGCGCAAGCGGTTCCTGCACCCCGCCGTCGGCCTGCTGGAGCTCGGCTGCGAAGTGCTGCTGACCGCCGACTGCGGGCAGCGCCTGGTCATCCACACCGCCGAACCGGGCAGCGAATCGTACGAGCGGCTGCGGCTGCTGGCCGTGATCGGGCTGCAGGACCTCGGGGCGACCGGTGGCCCGGACGCCCCGCGTGGCCTCAGCCCTTCACGGTGAAGCCCGCCCGCAGGAGGGCGTCGTCGCGTGAGGACGGGCCGACGAGCAGTTCGAAGGCGCCCGGCTCCACCACGCGACGCCCCGCCGCGTCCACCAGGGTGCAGTCGGCGACCGGCAGTTCGAGCAGCACCTCGCGCCGCTCGCCCGGGGCGAGCGTGATCTGCCGGTAGCCCTTCAGCTCCTTCTCCGCCCAGGTCACGGACGTCACGCTGTCGCTGACGTACATCTGCACCGTCTCCACGGCGGGCCGTGCGCCCGTGTTGTGGACGGTGACACGCGCCCGCAGCGTGTCGCTCTCGCCGACGCAGGCGGTGAGCACCTCCAGACCGGAGTAGGCGACGGTCGTGTAGCTCAGGCCCTCGCCGAACACGAAGGCCGGACGCTGGGTCAGGTCGGCGTACCGGGAGCCGTGCTGGCCCCGGACCTGGTTGTAGTACGTGGGCTGCTGGCCCGCGTGCCGGGCGAAGGAGACCGGCAGCCGGCCCGAGGGCTCGACGAGGCCCAGCAGCAGTTCGGCCACCGCCCTGCCGCCCTGCATGCCCGGGTTGAAGGCGTGCACGATCGCCGCCGCGCGGTGGGCGGACGGCGGCAGCACCAGCGGCTTGGAACTGATGACCACGACGACGAGCGGCTTGCCGGTCGCAGCGAGCGCGTCGAGCAACGCGACCTGGTCCCCCACGAGTTCCAGGGTCGCCGTCGAACGCCCCTCGCCGATCAGCTCGATACGGTCGCCCACCACGGCGACGACGTGGTCGGCGGCCTCGGCGGCGGCGACCGCCTCACCGATCAGGTCGGCGGACGGCTCGGCGGGCACGACGACCTCGGGGCGGGGCTGCCCGTCCGGGAAGAAGGCGCCCTCCGGGTCGGGCCCCACGGAGAGGATCTGCGCCCCCCGTGCGTACGTGACGGTCCAGTCGGCCGGCACGTGTGCGCGGAAGCCGTCGAGCACGGTGCGGATCATGTGGCGCGGGTGGCCGTCCGGCAGCCAGTCCGCCTGGCCGGAGGAACCCGCCCAGTCGCCCAGCTGGGTCTGGGCGTCGTCGGCGTTGGGCCCGACGACGGCGACCGTGCGGGCAACCGCCCCGGTTCCGGCGAGGGCGCGCCCGTCCGGCCCCGGCACCAGGCCGCCCGCCAGCGGGAGGGTGCCGTCGTTGGTGAGCAGCACCAGGGAACGGCGCGCGGCCTCAAGATTCAGCTCCGTGTGACCGGCGCTGCCGATGACCGCGGCCTGCCGGGCGGCGTCCGGGTGGCGGGGGTTCTCGAAGAGGCCGAGCTCGAACTTCAGGGTGAGGACGCGCCGTACGGCAGCGTCGATCTCCGCCTCGTCCAGGGCGCCTTCGGCGACGGCGTTCTGGGCGCCCTCGAAGAACTGCGGGGTGGTCATCACCATGTCGTTGCCCGCGCGGACGGCCGCGGCGGCTGCCTGGGTGTGGTCGGCGTAGACCTTCTGCTCCCACACCATGCGGCCGACGTTGTCCCAGTCCGTGACCAGCGTGCCGGTGTAACCCCACTCGCCGCGCAGCACCTCGTTCAGCAGCCAGTCGTTCACGGTGATCGGCACGCCGTCCATCGACTGGTAGCCGAGCATGAACGTACGGCAGCCCTCCCGGGCCACGCGCTCGAACGGGGGCAGGAACCACGAGCGGAGTTTGCGGCGGGAGATGTCCGCCTCGCTGGCGTCACGGCCGCCCTGCGTCTCGGAGTAGCCCGCGAAGTGCTTGGCGCAGGCGAGGACCGCCGTCGGGTCGGAGAGGCCCTCGCCCTGGTAGCCGCGCACCATCGCCGAGGCGAGCTCCCCGATCAGGAAGGGGTCCTCGCCGAAGGTCTCGCTGACCCGGCCCCAGCGCAGGTCACGGGTGATGCACAGCACCGGGGAGAACGTCCAGTGCACGCCCGTCGCCGCGACCTCGACGGCGGTGGCCCGGCCCACGCGCTCCACGAGCCCGGCGTCCCAGGTGGCGGCCAGCCCCAGCTGCGTGGGATAGATCGTGGCCCCCTCCCAGAAGGAGTGGCCGTGGATGCAGTCCTCCGCCACCAGCAGCGGGATGCGCAGCCGGGTCCGCTCGGTCAGCGCCGCCGCCTCCCGTACGCGTTCGGGGGAGGCGTGCAGGATCGAGCCCGCGTGCAGGTCCTCGATGAGGTGGCGTACCCCGTCCTTGGCGTTGAGCTGGAGCATCTGGCCGGTCTTCTCGGCCAGGGTCATGCGGCCGAGCAGGTCGCCGACTCGCTCGGTGACGGACAGCGTGGGGTCGAGATACGGCAGGGAGGGGGCCACGGGGGGTCCTTTCGCGACACGGTTCGCCTTCACCATAGAGTCAATACCGACCAGCTGGTAAGTATCTCCGGGACCGAATCTCCGGGCCCTGTCCACAGGAGGCCGTATGGCGATCCGATGCACCGAACAGCCGGCCGGCTGTTCGCCGGCGGACCGGGGGAGCGGCGGGTGACGGGCGAAGCGCCCCGCGGTTACGCGAAGGGCCGTGCGAAGCGGCTGGAGATCCTCGACCAGGCCATGGCCCTGTTCGGCGAGGCCGGTTACCGGGGGGCGTCGCTGCGGGTGCTCGCGACCCGCTGCGGCATCTCGCACACCGGGCTGCTGCACCACTTCCCGACCAAGGAGGCGCTGCTGCTCGCCGTCCTGGAGCACCGGGACGAGGTCGACGGCGCCTGGCTGTCGCTGGGGGGCACCACGGGCGTCGGGCGGCTGCGCCGCTTCGCCGAGCTGGCCGCGCTGAACTCCACCCGGCGCGGCATCGTCGAGCTGTTCACCGTGGTCTCCGCCGAGGCGACGGCGGCGGACCACCCCGCACACGGCTACTTCGTCCGCCGGTACGGCAATTCGGTGCAGGGCGCCCAGCGGGCCTACGCGCAGGCCCGCCTGGAAGGTGCCCTGCGCGCGGGCATCGAGCCGGACGACGCGGGCCGGCAGCTGATCGCCCTGATGGACGGCCTCCAGGTGCAGTGGCTGCTCGGCGACCGCGCGACGGACATGGCGGGCGTCCTGCGCGCACATGTCCAGGCGCAGCTCACCGTGGATCTCTGAGCCGGGAGAGGGGCGCGCCGCGGGGCGGGGGACGGGTCGCGACGGCCCGTCCCCCGTCGCGGCCGTCTCAGATAGTAGGAAGTCCGAGTATCTGTGGAGACAGATGGCTCCAGCTGCCCTAGCTTTGTAGGAGCCGAACGAATCGCGTGACCAGCGACCGGCGGAAGTGAGCGCGCCCCGAAGCAGGCAACCCCTGCGGCATCCGCTCCCCGCCCCTTCCGGCGCCTCGAAATCCCGATCTCGACATCCGTCCGCGCGAAGTCCCGATCCCGAAATCCACGCGATCTCAAGGAGTCGATCCGTCATGGCCGAGACCACTACCCGCCGCGTCCGCCGTACCCCCCGCTCCGCCGAGCCGGAGCGCAAGAACGCCGCCGCCGCACTGCAGCGCGCCCTCGACCGCAGGGACAACGGCGGGTCGACGGGTCACTGAGACCGGCCTTCCGCCCCATGGCCGCCGACCTCGGATCATGTCCGCATGGTGGACGTCGGATGTCATGGGGTGGGACGGAGGGCTAGGCTGCCTGCATGTCTCGCAGCATCGATCTCGCAGTGATCCCCGGCGACGGTATCGGCCAGGAGGTCGTCACCCAGGGCCTCAAGGTCCTCAACGCTGTTCTCCCGCAGGATGTGAAGCTGGAGACCAAGGAGTACGACCTCGGCGCCCAGCGGTGGCACCGCACCGGTGAAACCCTCCCGGACGCGGAGCTCGAAGCCCTCAAGGGTCACGACGCCATCCTGCTCGGAGCCATCGGCGACCCGTCGGTCCCGTCCGGTGTGCTGGAGCGGGGGCTCCTGCTGAAGCTGCGCTTCGCCTTCGACCACTTCATCAACCTGCGGCCGTCGAAGCTCTTCCCGAACACCGCGACGCCACTGGCCGGCCGTCCCGAGATCGACTTCGTCGTCGTCCGCGAGGGCACCGAGGGCCCGTACACGGGCAACGGCGGTTCCCTGCGCACCGGCACGGAGCACGAGGTCGCCACCGAGGTCAGCGTCAACACCGCCTACGGTGTCGAGCGCGTCGTGCGTGACGCCTTCGCGCGGGCCGCCGCCCGCCCCCGCAAGAAGCTGACGCTGGTCCACAAGAACAACGTCCTCGTGTACGCGGGCCACCTGTGGAAGAACACCTTCGACAAGGTCGCGGCGGAGTTCCCCGAGGTCTCCACCGACTACCTGCACGTCGACGCCGCGACGATCTTCTTCGTCACCCAGCCGGAGCGCTTCGACGTCATCGT
The DNA here is from genome assembly GCF_042902585.1 of Streptomyces argenteolus. Classification (GTDB taxonomy): domain Bacteria; phylum Actinomycetota; class Actinomycetes; order Streptomycetales; family Streptomycetaceae; genus Streptomyces; species Streptomyces argenteolus. Next base: position 254,283 of record NZ_JBIBEG010000001.1, on the reverse strand, counting down.
CACCGACAACCTCTTCGGTGACATCCTCACCGACCTCGCCGCTGCCGTGACCGGCGGCATCGGCCTGGCCGCGTCCGGCAACATCAACCCGACGGGTGCCTTCCCGTCCATGTTCGAGCCGGTCCACGGCACTGCCCCCGACATCGCGGGCCAGGGCAAGGCCGACCCGACCGCCACGATCCTCTCCGTCGCCCTCCTGCTGCGCCACCTCGGCTACGAGGCCGAGGCCGTGCGCATCGAGGACGCCGTCTCCGCCGACCTCGCGGAGCGCGACGGAGCGACCCCGCGCACCACCGACGAGATCGGCGACGCGCTCGCGGTACGCGTAGCAAGCTGACCCGACGCCTCCACTTCGAAGCCGCCGGGTCGCAACCGCACCCGGCGGCTTCACCTTGCGGTCCCCGGGTGCCACCATCGACCCCAGGACCGCGTTTTCGCGTCGCCGTAGCGACAGCGTCGACGTCACCGCAAACACGTCATTTCGTGCAGGGCCGCCCGCGAGAGATAATCGAACGCGGGACCGCGGCTCGTGGTAGTGCTCGGACGTCCTACAACCTTCCGGCCGACGCCGGAGAGGCGCAGGCGTGGGCGCGGTCCATCACACACAAGACCGGTGAAGGACACGCACTCATGACGACGCCCACGATCGAGCTCAAGCCCTCCTCGAACCCGCTGTCCGACGCGGAGCGCGAGGCGATCCTGGCCAGCCCCGGCTTCGGCCGCCACTTCACCGATCACATGGTGACGATCACCTGGACCGAGGGGCGCGGCTGGCACGACGCCCAGCTCGTGCCGTACGGGCCGCTGTCCATCGACCCGGCCAACATGACGCTGCACTACGCCCAGGAGATCTTCGAGGGGCTCAAGGCCTACCGGCAGCCCGACGGCTCCGTCGCCAGCTTCCGCCCGGAGGCCAACGCCGCCCGCTTCCAGCGCTCCGCAGCCCGCCTCGCGATGCCCGAGCTCCCCGCCGAGACCTTCATCGAGGCCTGTGACGTGCTGGTCCGGCAGGACCAGGCGTGGGTCCCGGCGCACGGCGGCGAGGAGTCCCTCTACCTGCGTCCCTTCATGATCGCGTCCGAGGTCGGTCTGGGTGTCCGTCCCGCCAACGAGTACCTCTTCCTCGTCATCGCCTCTCCCGCGGGTGCCTACTTCCCCGGCGGAGTGAAGCCGGTCTCCATCTGGCTCTCCCAGGACCGGGTCCGCGCCGTTCCCGGCGGCATGGGTGACGCCAAGACCGGCGGCAACTACGCCGCGTCCCTGCTCGCCCAGGCCGAGGCCGCCGCCAAGGGCTGCGATCAGGTCGCCTACCTCGACGCCGTCGAGCACAAGTGGGTCGAGGAGCTGGGCGGCATGAACCTCTACTTCGTGTACGAGCAGGAGGACGGCGGCAAGCGGATCGTCACCCCCTCGCTCACCGGCTCGCTGCTCGCCGGCGTCACCCGTGACTCCCTGCTCACCGTCGCCCGCGACCTCGGCTACGCCTCCGAGGAGGGCCGGGTCTCCATCGACCAGTGGCGCGCCGACACCGAGAACGGCACCCTCACCGAGGTCTTCGCCTGCGGCACCGCCGCCGTCATCACCCCCGTCGGTACCGTGAAGTGCGCGGACGGCGAGTGGACCCAGGGCGACGGCACCCCCGGCGAGGTGACCCTCAAGCTGCGCGAGCGTCTGCTCGACATCCAGCGTGGCATCGCCGAGGACACCCACGGCTGGATGCACCGGCTCGGCTGAGTCCCCGGCCGTACGCGCCGCTGACGCACGAAGGCCGCGCCCCTCGCGAGGGGCGCGGCCTTCGTGCGTCCCCGGGCCGCGCGGATTCTCACGCCCAGGGTTTTGAGCGCTGCTCAAAACTGGTTAGAGTGCTGCTCGAACCTGGAGGTGCGTACCGTGCGACTGACCCCGACCGAACGCGACCGGCTGCTGCTCTTCGGCGCCGCCGAGCTGGCGAGGGCCCGGCGCGCCCGGGGCCTGCGGCTCAACGTCCCCGAGGCGACGGCCCTGATCGCCGACACCGTCTGCGAGGCCGCCAGGGACGGGCGCAGGCTCGCCGAGGCGATCGAGGCCGCGCGTGCCGTACTGGGACCCGGCGACGTGCTGCCCGGGGTGGCCGACATCGTCACGGAGGTCCAGGTGGAGGCCGTCTTCGACGACGGTTCCCGGCTCGCGGTCGTCAGCGACCCCCTCGGCGGAGGCTCACTCGGCGCGGACGCCCCCGGCGCCCTCCTCCCGGGCCCCGGGACACCCGAGCCCGAGCCGTCCGTGCGGCTCACCGTCCACAACACCGCGACCGTGCCGGTCAGCGTCACGTCCCACTTCCACTTCTTCGAGGCCAACCCCCGGCTCCGCTTCGACCGTGCCGCCGCGTACGGGATGCGGCTGAGCGTGCCCGCGGGCTCCTCCGTCCGCTTCGGCCCGGGCGAGTCCGTGCGCGCCGCGCTCGTCCCGATCGGCGGCGCCCGGGTCGCCATCGGCTTCGCCGGTCTCGTCGACGGTCCGCTGGACGCTCCGGGCGCCAAGGAGGAGGCCCTGCGCAGAGCGGCGGCCTGCGGCTACCTCGGGGCGGGGGAGGGCGCGTGATGGATCCGTACGAGTACGCGTCCGTGCACGGTCCGCGCACCGGGGACCGGGTCAGGCTCGGCGACTCGGGGCTGACCGTGCGCGTGGAGTCCGACTCCCAGAAGCCGGGGGACGAGTTCCTGGCCGGGTTCGGCAAGACGGCCCGCGACGGCCTGCACCTCAAGGCCGCCGCCGTCCGGGAGACCTGCGACGTCGTCATCAGCAACGTCCTGGTCGTCGACGCCGTGCTGGGCATCCGCAAGGTCTCGGTCGGTATCCGCGAGGGCCGCATCAGCGCCATCGGGCGGGCCGGCAACCCGGACACCCTGGACGGGGTCGACGTGGTCGTCGGCACCGGCACGACGATCGTCTCCGGCGAGGGCCTGATCGCGACGGCGGGCGCCGTGGACCCGCACGTCCACCTGCTCTCCCCGCGCATCATGGAAGCCTCGCTGGCCTCCGGCGTCACGACGATCATCGGCCAGGAGTTCGGTCCGGTCTGGGGTGTCGGCGTCAACTCCCCGTGGGCCCTGCGCCACGCCTTCGGCGCCTTCGACGCCTGGCCGGTCAACATCGGCTTCCTCGGCCGCGGTTCCTCCTCGCACCGGGCGCCGCTGGTGGAGGCCCTCGCCGAGGGCGGAGCCTGCGGCTTCAAGGTCCACGAGGACATGGGCGCGCACACCCGCGCCCTGGACACCGCGCTGCGGGTCGCCGAGGAGTACGACGTCCAGGTCGCCCTGCACAGCGACGGGCTGAACGAGTGTCTCTCCGTCGAGGACACCCTGAGCGTGCTCGAAGGCCGCACGATCCACGCCTTCCACATCGAGGGCTGCGGCGGCGGGCACGTGCCCAACGTCCTGAAGATGGCGGGAGTCCCGAACGTCATCGGCTCCTCCACCAACCCGACGCTGCCGTTCGGGCGCGACGCGGTCGCCGAGCACTACGGGATGATCGTCTCCGTCCACGACCTCAAGACCGACCTCCCCGGTGACGCCGCCATGGCCCGGGACCGGATCAGGGCCGGGACGATGGGGGCGGAGGACGTGCTGCACGACCTGGGAGCCATCGGGATCACCTCGTCCGACGCCCAGGGCATGGGGCGGGCCGGCGAGACCGTGCGCCGCACCTTCGCCATGGCGGCGAAGATGAAGGCCGAGCTCGGCCCGATGGAGGGCGACGGCCCGGCCGACGACAACGCGCGCGTACTGCGTTACATCGCCAAGCTCACCGTCAACCCCGCCATCGCGCACGGTATCGCGCACGAGGTCGGCTCCATCGAGACGGGCAAGCTCGCCGACATCGTGCTGTGGCGGCCGGAGTTCTTCGGTGCGAAACCCCAGCTGGTCCTGAAGTCCGGCTTTCCCGCGTACGGCGTCACCGGCGACCCCAACGCCGCCACGGACACCTGCGAACCCCTGATCCTGGGACCGCAGTTCGGCGCGTACGGGGCCACCGCCGCCGATCTCTCCGTCGCCTTCGTCGCGGAGGCCGCGGCCCAGCTCGGCGCCGACCTGATGCCCACCCGCCGGCGCCGCGTCGCCGTGCGGGGCACGCGCGGCATCGGACCCGCCGACCTGCGCCTCAACTCCCGTACCGGACAGGTGGGTGTGGACGGCGAGACCGGCCTGGTCACCCTGGACGGGGACCCGCTGCGCTCACCGGCCGCCGACTCCGTGTCCCTCAACCGCCTCTACTTCCTCTAGGAACCCGCCATGACCTTCCGCATGCCGCCCGAGTGGGCCCCGCACGAGCGCACCTGGATGGCCTGGCCCGGCCCCAACCCCACCTTCGCCACCGCCGCGGAACTGGACGAGGCCCGTCGCGCCTGGGCCGCGGTCGCCCGCGCCGTGCGCCGCTTCGAACCGGTCACCGTGATCGTGGGTCCGGGCCAGGAGGACGGTGCCCGCGAGCTCCTCGGCCCGGACGTCGAGATCGCCGTACGCCCTCTCGACGACGCCTGGATGCGGGACATCGGCCCCACCTTCGTCACCGACGGCAGCCGGCTGGCCGCGGTCGACTGGACCTTCAACGGCTGGGGCGCACAGGGCTGGGCCCGCTGGGAGCACGACCGGCACATCGCGCGCGCCGTCGCCGAGCTGGCGCAGGTCCCCGTCCACAGTTCGCCGCTGGTCAACGAGGGCGGCGCGATCCACGTCGACGGCGAGGGCACGGTCCTGCTCACCGAGACCGTCCAGCTGGGCGAGGAGCGCAATCCCGGCTGGACACGACGCGCCGTCGAGCAGGAGATACACGCCCGCCTCGGCACCGAGAAGGCCCTCTGGCTGCCGCGGGGCCTGACCGGGGACTACGGCACCTACGGCACCCTCGGGCACGTGGACATCGTCGCCGCCTTCGCCCGTCCCGGCGTCGTCGTCGCCCACGTCCAGCCCGACCCCTCGCACCCGGACCACGACGTCACCCGTGAGACGCTCCGCCTCCTGCGTGCCGCCACCGACGCGGCGGGCCGCCCGCTGGAGGTGGTGGAGGTCCCCGCCCCCACGGCGTCGCGGGACGCCGGCGGCGGGTGGAACGACCACTCCTACATCAACCACTACCTCTGCAACGACGGTGTGATCCTCTGCGCCTTCGACGACCCCAGGGACGAGGAGGCGGCGGCGATCTTCGCCGACCTGTTCCCGGACCGTACGGTGACACGCGTCGACGCCCGTACGATCTTTGCCGGTGGTGGAGGCATCCACTGCATCACACAGCAACAGCCCAGGATCTGACAACCGTGACCGCTACCCCGCGACGCCGCAACATCGCCCCGCCCCGGGAGGACGTGCTCGCCGCCGTCATGGCCACCGTCGCCGAGCGCGGCCTCGACGGGCTCACGATGGCGGGGCTCGGCCGCGAGGTCCACATGAGCAGCGGGCACCTCCTCTACTACTTCCGCACCAAGGACGAACTCCTGCTCCAGACCCTGGAGTGGAGCGAGGCGCGGCTCGGCGCCGAACGCCGTGCGCTGCTCACCGCCCCGGGCGGCGTGCGTTATCGGCTCGACGCCTACATCGCGCTGTACGTCCCCGACGGACACCGGGATCCGCACTGGACGCTCTGGCTGGAGGTCTGGAACCGCTCGCAGGACGCCGGCGACGACGCCCGCGCACGCCAGGCCGCCATCGAGGACGCCTGGCACCGCGATCTCGTGGAGCTGCTGGCCGAGGGGGCCGCGCGGGGGGAGTTCCGTGCCGTGGACACCGGCCGTGCCGCCACCCGGCTGCGGGCCCTGCTGGACGGGTTCAGCATCCATGTCACCGTCGGCATCCCCGGCACCGGCCGGGAGCAGGTCCTGGACCAGGTGCGCCGGTACGTGGACGAGACGCTCGTGCCCGGGCCCGCCTCCGGCGGTGCGAAGGACCCCGTCCCCCTGCCGTCGCCCGCTGACGGCGATGCGGCCGGCGCCGCCCCGGAGCCCTCCGACGGCGGTGCGACGGACGTCACGCCCGCATCCTGAGACGCCCGGAGACCCAGGGGTGCCGCTGTGCCAGACTGCTGCCGTGTCCTCGTTCGCCATGATTATCGGCAGCAGGCGCGCCGGTCCGCAGTGACCGTTCCGTACCACCACGTACCGAACGGACATCGTGCCCCAGACCCGCGCGCAGACCTCTCGCACCCGCGAGGGGTTTTTTCGTTTTCCGGCCCACACCACGGCCGGGGCGAGGCACGCGAGATGATGGGGGCAAGTGGAGCCGATTCGTCCGGATCCGCTCACCCGACAGGAGTCAGATCAGTATGACCACCAAGGCCTCGGCCCCCGACGACACGTTCCATGTCTTCGACACCACGCTGCGCGACGGCGCGCAGCGCGAAGGCATCAACCTGACGGTCGCGGACAAGCTGACCATTGCACGGCATCTGGACGACTTCGGTGTGGGCTTCATCGAGGGCGGCTGGCCGGGGGCCAACCCCCGCGACACGGAGTTCTTCGCCCGCGCCCGCCAGGAGATCGACTTCGAGCACGCCCAGCTCGTCGCCTTCGGGGCCACCCGCAGGGCGGGCGGCAAGGCAGCCGAGGACCCGCAGGTCCAGGCGCTCCTCGACTCGGGGGCCCCGGTGATCACGCTGGTCGCCAAGTCCCACGACCGCCACGTGGAACTCGCGCTGCGCACCACGCTCGAGGAGAACCTGGAGATGGTCCGCGACACCGTCTCCCACCTCCGGGAGCAGGGCCGCCGCGTCTTCGTCGACTGCGAGCACTTCTTCGACGGCTACCGCGCCGACGCCGAGTACGCCAAGCAGGTCGTGCGCACCGCGCACGAGGCCGGCGCGGACGTGGTCATCCTCTGCGACACCAACGGGGGCATGCTCCCGGCCCAGATCCAGGCCGTCGTCTCCACCGTCCTCGCCGACACCGGTGCCCGGCTCGGCATCCACGCCCAGGACGACACGGGCTGCGCCGTCGCCAACACGCTGGCCGCCGTGGACGCCGGCGCCACCCACGTGCAGTGCACCGCCAACGGTTACGGCGAGCGGGTCGGCAACGCCAACCTCTTCCCCGTCGTCGCCGCCCTGGAACTCAAGTACGGCAAGACCGTCCTGCCCGCCGGCGCGCTCGCCGAGACGACCCGGATCTCCCACGCCATCGCCGAGGTCGTCAACCTCACGCCCTCCACCCACCAGCCCTACGTCGGGGTCTCGGCCTTCGCGCACAAGGCCGGACTGCACGCCTCCGCGATCAAGGTCGACCCCGACCTGTACCAGCACATCGACCCCGAACTCGTCGGCAACACCATGCGGATGCTCGTCTCCGACATGGCGGGCCGTGCCTCCATCGAGCTCAAGGGCAAGGAGCTCGGCATCGACCTCGGGGACGACCGCGCGCTCGTCGGCCGGGTCGTGGAGCGCGTCAAGGAACGCGAGCTCAAGGGCTACACCTACGAGGCGGCCGACGCCTCCTTCGAGCTGCTGCTGCGCGCCGAGGTCGACGGCAGGCCCCGCCGCTACTTCCGCATCGAGTCCTGGCGGGCCATCGTCGAGGACCGCCCCGACGGCACCCACGCCAACGAGGCCACGGTGAAGCTCTGGGCCAAGGGCGAGCGCATCGTCGCCACGGCCGAGGGCAACGGCCCGGTCAACGCCCTGGACCGGGCCCTGCGGGTGGGCCTGGAGCGTATCTACCCGCAGCTCGCCAAGCTGGAGCTGATCGACTACAAGGTCCGCATCCTGGAGGGCCGCACCGGTACCGAGTCCACCACCCGGGTGCTGATCACCACCGGCGACGGAACGGGTGACTGGGCCACGGTCGGCGTGGCCGAGAACGTCATCGCGGCGTCCTGGCAGGCCCTGGAGGACGCGTACACCTTCGGTCTGCTGCGGGCCGGTGTGGAGCCGACGGAGTAGCGTGCCCCGGCCGCTCACGCCTCCCGGTGCCCCTCACGGGGGAGCGGGGGCCCGAGCGGCCTCCTCCCTCACGGCAGTGTCAGGTCCCCCTGCGCCAGTGGCAGCCACTCCCAGAAGTTGTGGTCGTCCTCGGGGCGGTAGCGCACCAGCCCCGGAAAGTGCGGCACACGCACCAGCGCGTGCTCGGCCGCCTCCCGGCCCGCGGTGCCGAAGGAGCCGGACACCGTGCCGTGCCAGTAGCCGGCGTCGAGCACGGCGTCACCGGTGAGGGAGTGCTCGGGCTGGAGGCAGACCGGCAGGTAGAGACGGCCGGGATCGCCCTGCGCGGCGAGAGCCCGCCGCAGGGCCAGGCCCGCGAGCTGGGTGGTCCACGCGGCGTGCGCCTCCGGCGCGCTGTGCGTCAGCATCGGCAGCAGCGGCAACGGCCCCACACCGGGCCACGCGAGCGGGAAGTTCGGTGCCGCGTCCCCGGTCTCGCCGCTGTCCACGGGTTCCGTGCCCGGCGGGCGCGTCACGGCGCCGGGGCCCTCCTCCCGTACGGCCCACAGCCGCCAGCCCCCCGCCGCGCCGTCGGTGCTGCCCGCCGCGGCGCCCTCCGCGAAGGCGTCCATGAAGCCGCCGACCCGGACCAGGGGGGTTGCGGGCACGCCATGCGGTGAGCCGATTCCCGCGTCGTACCCCGCCTGCCACCCGCGCGCCTCGTGCGACGGGCCGAAGACGTCCCCGACTCCGCCGCCGTCCTCAAGATGCGGATTGGTCCGTGGCATGGCCGCCTCCGTCCCTCCTCGGCCCGGGCGCACCCGCCGGCCTCCGTCCGCACCGGCCCTCAACCTGCCCCGTGCCACGGTGCGTTGAGCGGGCCCCGGTCCTCCAAGTCTAGGCCCGGCCGGTCCGCGTCGCACGGCGGCGCCCGGCGGGGGTGTTCCCGCCCGGCGCCGCCCGCTCCGGGCTCCTACTGGAGCCGCCACTTCTGGTTGGCGGCGCCGGTGCAGGTCCAGATCTGCACCCGGGTGCCGTTCGCGGAGGACCGGCCCGTCACGTCCAGGCACTTGTCCGCCGCCGTGTTCACCACGTCCCCGGTCGCCGGATCGTACGTCCAGCGTTGCGCGCCCGAGCCGTTGCAGGTGTACAGCTGGACCTTTGCTCCGTCGGCCGTCGAGCCCGAGGTGACGTCCAGGCAGGTGCCCAGCACCTTGACGGAGCCGTCCGCGCCGACCGTCCACCTCTGGTTGGCGGCGCCGGTGCAGTCCCAGATCTGGACGGGGGTGCCGTCGGCGGCGCTGTTGTCCGTGGCGTCCAGGCAGGCGCCGTCGATGCCCGTCAGCGCGCCGCTGCTCCCCGGGGACCCCGACGGCGTGCCCGACCAGGTGAAGGTCGCCGAGGTGCGGCCGGGCAGGGAGTAGGTGAACTTCTGGCCGCCCCAGTTGACGGTGACCTGCTGGGCCGACGTGCCGCCGTTGTACGCGATCAGGGCCTTCGAACCGTCCGGATTGCGCCAGGCCACGTTGGGCACGGCCGTGCTCGCGGTGGAGGCGATCCGGGACGCGCCGGGCCGGACGTACTTCGTCAGGTGTCCCATCGTGTAGTACTCGACCGTGTAGTCGACCTGGCCGTGCCGGCTGTCCCCGTTGTGCACGGTGATCAGCCCGTCGCAAGTGCCGCAGCCGCCGTTGTGCGGCCCCCGGTTCTGGTCGACGGCCAGCGACCACTTGGTCACCGACTTCGCCCAGTTGCGGGTGTAGCCGATGATGTCGAGCATGTCCTCGCGCTGCTGGTCGGCGATCCAGGTACCGCCGGAGTGCTCGGTCTGGAACGCGTCCACCTGCGGGTACCGGTCGTGCACGGCGGTCTGCTTCGCGACGTCGCCGCCGTAGCCGTGCCAGGCGACCCCGCCGAAGTTCGGGTGGCTGCGCACCGCGGCGTCGTCGACCGTCTGGGCGGCGTACGCGTCGTAGGTGTCCCAGTTCCAGTCGTGCGCCAGGACCTTCGTGGCCAGCCCGGCCGCCTGGAGCCCCGGCAGCAGCTCGCTCTTGGTGAAGTAGGCGAGACCCGAGGCGTTCCAGCTCATCGACGGGTAACCGGAGCAGCAGGTGGGCTCGTTCTGCGCGGTGACGTAGTCGACCGGGACGCCCTGGTCCTTCCACGCCTGGAGGTACTTCACGAAGTAGTCGGCGTACGTCCCGTAGTTCTCGGCCTTCAGCCAGCCGCCGTTGAGCTGCCCGCTGTCCTTCATCCAGGCCGGCGCCGTCCACGGCGAGGCGACCGTCGTCAGCGCCGGGTTGAGCTGCTTGGCCTGCCGCGTGAGCGGCAGCACGTCCTGCAGATCGTGTGCGATCGAGAAGTTGGCGAGGCTCGGGTCGGTCTGCCCGGCCGGCATGTCGTCGTAGGTGTAGCCGAACCGCGCGAGGTCGGATCCGCCCATCGGATTGCGGACGAACGACAGCCCGATGCCCTCCGTGGGGGAGAACAGCTTCTTCATCGTCTGGTCGCGGGTGGCCTGGCTGAGCGCCCCGCTGCCCTTCATCAGCCAGGCGGCCGTGTCGGTGAACGAGGCCCCGCCCCCGGTGAAGGTCTGGTAGCGGGTGTTCTCGTCGACGGTGATACCGGTGCCCGGGCCCCCGTTGCCGGCGACGAAGGAGACCGGCGTCTGGGCCTGAAGACCGCGCGTGACATGGCGCCCGCCCGCGTCGTCCGTGGTGGTCAGCACGATGTTCACGGTCTCGCCGGCGGCCTGGGCGGTCCCGGAGGAGAGCCCGGCGAGGCCCGCCGTGGCGAGTGCCGTCGCGACGAGGACCCTCGCCGTTCTGCTTGTCCGAATCATGGGCTGCTGCCTTTCTCGGCAGGGGCGTCGGGGAGGTGCCGTCGAACGAGCGTGAGTGAACTGGCAGTTACGTGTCCGCGTCAATAGGTCCGTACCTTCGAGAAGTGAACGCAAGCGCCGTCGCATCTCCTTTCGGTATGGGTACGGACCAATCTCGGTGTGAAGTATTGACGCCTCTGTTCCAGGGGGGTTAACTCCAGCCGCAACGCCGGTACCGGTTCCGGTACCGGTTGCGGAACCGGTACCGAAGCCCTGCGAACCACCCTGTCCTGCCTTGCCCCTGGAGGCCCCGATGCGTGTCACCATCGCCGATGTCGCCCGTGAGGCCGGCGTCAGCAAGACGACCGTGTCGCGGGTCATCAACCTCAAGGGCGAAGTGGACGGATCCACGGCCGCCCGCGTTCGTGAAGTGATCGCGGACCTCGGCTACGTGCCCAGCTCGGGCGCCGTCGGACTGGCCCGCGGCAGCAGCCGCACGGTCGGGATGCTGGTGCCCTCGCTGACCTGGCCGTGGATGGGTGAGGTGCTCCAGGGGGTCGTCGACACCGTCGAGGCCGCCGACTACGGGCTGCTGCTCTTCACGTGCAACCGGGGGGCCGAGTCCGTCGAGCGCTTCACCACCCAGGTGTCGGCGCGTGCCTTCGACGGTCTCGTCGTCGTCGAACCGGAGAACACCCTCGACCAGCTCACCGCACTGCACCGGTCCGGTCTGCCGATCGTCCTGATCGACGACAGGGGCCACCACCCGGAATTTCCCTCCGTCGTGACCACCAATCACGAGGGAGGCGCCTGCGCCGCCCGCCACCTGCGGGACGCGGGGCGCACGAGACCCCTGGTCGTCACGGGGCCGAAGCACTTCGGCTGCGTGCGCGACCGGCTCGCGGGGTTCCGGTCCGTCCTGCCCACCGACCTGGTCGTGGACGGAGACTTCACCGAACGCCGTGGCCGGCTCGCCGTGGAGGAACTCCTCGCCTCCGGAGTCGAGTTCGACTCCGTCTTCGCGCACAACGACATCAGCGCAGCCGGTGTCCTGCGGGCCCTGCGAGCCGCCGGCCGCCGCGTACCCGACGACATCGCGGTGGTCGGCTTCGACGACATCCCGATGGCCGAACACACCGAACCGCCGCTGACCACCGTGCATCAGCCCACCCGGCAGATGGGCGAGGCCGCGGCCCGCCTGCTGCTCTCCCATCTCGGCGGCACCGCCGTACCGGACGGACCGGTCGTGCTGCCCACCGAACTGGTCGTGCGCCGCTCGGCGCCGTAACGGGTCCGGCCCGCGAGGCCTCCCGTCCGTATCCCCGACCCGCCGCACCGCACCGCGGCGAAGCCAGCCTCACCACCCGACGGACACCGCGGTGAACCCCGCGTCACCCCGTCGCGCACCCCGGCCCGAGTCACCGCCCCCCGGGCACCGCACGCCCCGCACCCGCGTCACCGCAGACCCCGCACCGTGTCAGGCACCGGCAACCGCCGTGCACGCACCCGCACCCCGCGCGTCCGGCGCTGCCCGCATCGCCGGATCTCCCAGACCCGCAGTCCTCCTGGAGTCGCCATGTCCGTACGCCGTCGTCACACTCTGAGAGCGCTCTCAGCCGCCATCGCCGTGGCCGCTCTCGCCGCAGGCTGTTCGTCCGCCAACTCGGGTGCCAACAAGGGGGGCGGAGCCGGCGCCTCCGGTGTGCTGACCCTGGGCAAGCCGGACGGGCCGCAGACGAACAACAGCAACCCGTTCCTGGCCACCTCGGCGAGCGCCACCCTCGGCTACCGCTACATGATCTACGAGCCGCTGGCGATGACCAACCAGATCCGCCCCACGGACAAGGCGGACCCCTGGCTCGCGACCGCGTGGGACTGGGAGTCGAACTTCACCAAGCTCACCTTCACCCTCGACAAGCGGGCCAAGTGGGCCGACGGCAAGCCGCTGACCGCCGCGGACGTCGCGTTCACCTTCGAACTGCTGAAGAAGCACCCGGCGCTCAACGGCAACGGCATCCCGTACGACGGCGTGACCGTGGAGGGGGAGAAGGTCGTCCTGACCTTCAAGGACTCCCAGTACGTCAACCAGAACAAGATCATCTCCACGTACGTGGTGCCCAAGCACATCTGGGAGAAGGTCGAGAACCCCGAGACCTGGCCCAACCGCACCCCGGTCGGCTCCGGCCCGTACAAGCTGAAGACCTTCACCCCGCAGACGACCACCCTGACCGCCACCCCCACCTACTGGAAGGGCGAGACCAAGGTCAAGGAGCTGCGCTACAGCACGTACAACGACAACAGCGCCGCGACCACGGCCCTGGCGAACGGCAAGCTGGAGTGGTCGTTCGTCTTCATGCCGAACTACAAGCAGCTGTACGTCGCCAAGGACCCGAAGAACCACAAGCTCTGGTTCCCCTCGGGGCTCGGCATCCACGGCCTCTGGTTCAACACCGCCCGCAAGCCGTTCGACAACCCGGCGCTGCGCAAGGCGATGGCCATGGTCGTCGACCGCAACGCGATCCACGTACAGGCCCAGGCGACGCTCTACCCGGAGATCAGCAACCCGACCGGCATCCCGCTGCCCGCCGGCGAGCCCTTCCTCGCGCCGGAGTACAAGAACGCCACCACGAAGCCCGATGTCGCCGGCGCCAAGAAGGTCCTCGACGAGGCGGGCTTCAAGCTCAGCGGCGGCGTCCTGAAGGACCCGGGCGGCAAGCCGGTGGAGCTGACCTTCACCGACCCGGCCGGCTGGAACGACTACATCACCGGGCTGTCCATCATCAAGGACAACATCAAGCAGCTCGGCATCGAGGCCAAGGTCAAGACGCAGACCGCCGAGGCCTGGGGCAACGACGTCGCCACCGGCAACTTCGACGCCACCCTGCACTGGACCAACAGCGGCGCCACGCCGTACGACATGTACCAGAACATCATGGACGGCGCGATCTTCCAGCCGATCGGCAAGAGCTCCCAGCTGGGCAACTTCGGCCGCTTCAAGAGCCCCGAGGCCACCGCCGCGCTGAAGGAGTACGCCAACGCCACGGACGACGCCACCCGTACCAAGGCCATGAACGCCCTCCAGAAGATCATGGTCGAGCAGGCCCCCGTCATCCCGACGGCCGCCGCCCCCATCGGTGCCGAGTACTCCACGAAGAACTGGGTGGGCTGGCCCACCGAGAAGGACCCGTACGCAGCACCGCAGCACACCCAGCAGGACGCGCTGGAAGTCGTGCTCAACCTGAAGCCCGCCAAGTAAGTACGGGGAAGAACCGGCCATGACCACCGAACAGTCCGCAGACGTGCGCACCGAGAACGACGTGGTGCTCGAAGCACGCGGAGTCACCAAGCACTTTCCCGTACGGCGCACCGCCGGCGACCTGGTCGCCCGCAGACGCCGCACCGTACACGCCGTCGACGACGTCTCGCTGGAGCTCCGGCGCGGCACCGTCACGGCGCTGGTGGGGGAGTCCGGCTCCGGAAAGTCCACCGTCGCACGACTGCTCGCCCAGCTGTACCCGCTCAGCGCGGGGGAGATACGCCTGGGCGGCACGGCGGTGAAGGCCGGGCGTGGCCGGTCCTTCCGCACGTACGTCAAGCAGGTCCAGCTGATCTTCCAGGACCCCTTCGCCTCGCTCAACCCGGTGCACACCGTGCGCTACCACCTCACCCGGTCCCTCAAGATCCACGACCGGGCGGGGAGCGGGGAGGCGGACCTGGAGAAGAACCTGGCCGCTCTGCTCGAACGCGTCCAGCTGACTCCTCCTCATCAGTACCTGGACAAATTCCCGCACGAGCTGTCGGGAGGTCAGCGCCAGCGCGTCGCGATCGCGCGCGCGCTCGGCGCCGACCCCCAGGTGCTGCTGGCCGACGAGCCGGTGTCGATGCTGGACGTGTCGATCCGGCTCGGCGTCCTCAACCTGCTGCGCGACCTCAAGGAGCGGCTGCGCCTGGCCATCCTCTACATCACGCACGACATCGCCTCCGCGCGCTACTTCGCGGACACGACCCTCGTGATGTACGCCGGCCGGATCGTCGAGGGCGGTGACAGCGAGACCGTCACCCAGCGCCCCGCCCACCCGTACACCCAGCTGCTGATCGCCTCCGCGCCCGACCCCGACCGGGTGGCGGACGAGGAGGCGCAGGAGGAGACCGGGAGCGGCGAGCCGCCCTCGCTGATCGCCCCGCCGGACGGCTGCCGCTTCCACCCCCGGTGCCCGAAGGCCATGGAGCGCTGCCGCACCGAACTGCCGCCGCGCTTCGACCTCGCGGACGGTCAGTGGGCCGCCTGCTGGCTGTACGACGGCACGACCGCCGAGGGAGCAGCGAAGTGAAGTACATCCTCCAGCGGATCGCCTTCTACGCCGTCACGGCGTGGGCCGCCATCACCATCAACTTCCTGATCCCGCGCCTGATGCCGGGTGACCCCGTCGAGGCGCTGATGAGCCGCTACCAGGGGCAGCTCGACACCTCCGCGATCGCCTCCCTGAAGGCCCTGTTCGGGCTCGACGAGAACAAGTCGGTCTGGGCGCAGTACACCGACTACTGGTCCCACCTGCTCGACGGCGACCTGGGCCTGTCCTTCACCTTCTTCCCGACCCCGGTGGGCGAGGTGATCTCCCAGTCGCTGCCCTGGACGCTCGCGCTGGTCGGCATCACCACCCTGATCAGCTTCCTGCTCGGCACCGGCATCGGTGTCTACAGCGGGTGGCGGCGCGGCTCCTGGCTGGACGGGCTGCTGCCCGTGACCACCTTCATCTCGGCGATCCCGTACTTCTGGCTCGGCCTCATCGCCATCGCGCTGTTCGCGGTGAAGTGGCAGATCTTCCCCGCCGCCGGAGGTTACGACAACTCCCTGGTCCCGGCCTTCGACTGGCCGTTCGTCTCCAGCGCGCTGTACCACGGGGTGCTCCCCGGAGTGACGATCGTGCTGAGCGCCATCGCCGGCTGGATCCTCGGCATGCGCAACATGATGGTGACCGTCTCCTCCGAGGACTACGTCATGGTGGCGCAGGCCAAGGGGCTCTCCGAGCGGCGCGTGATGTTCTCCTACGCCGCCCGCAACGCCGTCCTGCCCAACATCTCGGGCTTCGCCCTCTCGCTCGGCTTCATCGTCGGCGGCACCCTGCTGGTCGAGATGGTCTTCTCCTACCCGGGCATCGGCTACCAGCTCTTCCAGGCCGTCGGAGCCAAGGACTACCCCCTGATGCAGGGCGTCTTCCTGATCATCACGCTCTCCGTGCTCGCCGCGAACCTGCTGGCCGACATGGCCTACGCCCTCCTCGACCCGCGCACCCGTAAGGAGGCGTGACGACCATGGCCGTCACCACCACCGACGTCGTCGTCACCGACGCCGCGCCCGCCGCGTCCCGGGCCAGGTTCCGCTTCCTGCGCGGAGGCAAGACCCGCACGGGGCTGCTGATCCTCGCCTTCTTCGTGGTCCTGGCCGTGGCGGGCCCCTGGCTCGCCCCGTACGACCCGGACGCGATGAGCGACCAGCTGCTGCAACCGCCCTCCTCCGCGCACTGGTTCGGCACGACGCAGACGGGGCAGGACGTCCTCTCGCAGATCCTGGTCGGCACCCGCGGCGTGCTGCTCGTCGGGTTCCTCGCCGGCATCCTGGCGACCGCGCTGTCCGTGCTCATCGGGGTCAGCGCGGGGTTCCTCGGCGGAGCCGCCGACGAGATCCTCTCGATGCTCTCCAACATCTTCCTCGTCATCCCCGGGCTGCCGCTGATCATCATCATCGCGAGCTTCGTCGAGGACACCGGGGACCTGCTGATCGCGGCCGTCATCGCCCTGACCTCCTGGGCCTGGGGGGCGCGCGTCCTGCGCGCCCAGACCCTGTCGCTCAGGCGGCGCGACTACGTGGAAGCGGCGCGTGCCACCGGCGAGTCGACCTGGCGGATCATCCTGTTCGAGGTGATGCCGAACCTCACCGCCGTCATCGCGTCCGGCTTCGTCGGCACCGTCATCTTCGCCGTCCTCTCGGAGATCACCCTCGCCTTCATCGGCGTCGCCGACATCTCCCACTGGAACTGGGGGACCGTGCTCTTCTGGGCCCAGTCCAACCAGGCCCTCGCCCAGGGCGCCTGGTGGTGGTTCGTCCCCGCCGGGCTCTGCATCGCCCTGCTGGGCACGGCCCTCTCCCTCATCAACTTCGGCATCGACGAGTTCGTCAACCCGCGCCTGCGCACCGCGACGGGCGCCTCCCGGAAGGTACGGATGCGCGTCGGCTTCACACCCGTCGCCCGCACCGCCCCCCAGGACGGACCCGCCGCCCCCGCCTTCACCCCGGTGGCCCGCACAGGCGCACCCGCGGAGCCCGGTACCGCGGAGGCCCGCACCCCCGCGGCCACGGAGTCCGGCACCCCCGAGTCAGCCGGCACGTCCAGCAAGGAGCAGCGCGCATGACCGCCGAGCCGATCCTCACCATCAGCGGCCTGAACGTCGACTACGGCACCGGCGCGAGCGGCGTCCGCGCGCTGCGGGACATCGACCTCACCCTGCACCGCGGCGAAGTCCTCGGCCTCGCGGGCGAGTCGGGCTCCGGCAAGTCCACGCTGGCGTACGCCGTCACCCGGCTGCTCTCCCCGCCCGGGGTGATCACCGGAGGTGACGTCCACTACCACCGGCCGGGCGGAGGGACCGTCGACATCCTCGCCCTGAGCCCCGACGAGCTGCGCGCCTTCCGCTGGCAGGAGCTGTCCATCGTGTTCCAGGGGGCGATGAACTCGCTCAACCCGGTGCACACGGTCCACAGCCAGCTCACCGACGTACTCACCGCCCACCGCCCCGGTATGCGCGCCGCCGAGCGGACCGCGCGGGCCGAGGAGCTGCTGACCCTCGTCGGCATCTCCACCGACCGGCTCGCCGCCTACCCGCACCAGCTCTCGGGCGGCATGCGCCAGCGCGTGATGATCGCGATGGCGCTGGCCCTGGAACCCGAGATCGTCATCATGGACGAGCCCACCACCGCACTCGACGTGGTGATGCAGCGGCAGATCCTGCGCAAGCTGGTCGAGCTGCGGGAGCGCCTCTCCTTCTCCGTCGTCTTCATCACCCACGACATCTCGCTGCTGATCGAGTTCTCCGACCGCATCGCGATCATGTACGGCGGGCGGATCGTGGAGCAGGCGGGCGCCTCGGAGATCTACCGCGACCCGCGCCACCCGTACAGCGAAGGCCTGCTGCACTCCTTCCCCGCGCTGCACGGTCCCCGCCGCGAGCTCACCGGCATCCCTGGATCGCCCCCGCACCTGGCCGCGATGCCCGCCGGATGTGCCTTCCACCCCCGCTGCGGCAAGGCCTTCGACCCGTGCGACGACCGGGTCCCGGTGCTCACCGCCCCGGAGGGCGGCCAGGGCCGCGAGGTCGCCTGCTGGCTGCACACCCGGCCGGCCTGACCCGGCCGGCCGAAGAAAACCCCACCCGCACACGGAGTTACGGAGAACCATGAATCTCGTCACGCCCCGCAGCAGCCTGCAGCCCGCCGCCGTCCAGGGACTCCCTGCCGACTTCCGCTGGGGCGTGGCCACCTCCTCGTACCAGATCGAGGGCGCGGCGTCGGAGGACGGCCGCACCCCGTCCATCTGGGACACCTTCTGCCGCGTCCCCGGCGCCGTGCACAACGCGGAGCACGGCGACGTGGCCTGCGACCACTACCACCGGATGCCCGAGGACGTGGAGCTGATCGCCGGCCTCGGTGTCGACACCTACCGCTTCTCCCTCGCCTGGCCGCGCATCCAGCCGGGCGGCCGGGGCCCCGCCAACGCCAAGGGCCTCGACTTCTACAAGCGGCTGGTCGACGAGCTCCAGGGGAAGGGCATCACCCCCTGGATCACCCTCTACCACTGGGACCTGCCGCAGGAGCTGGAGGACGCGGGCGGCTGGCCGGCCCGCGACACCGCCCTCCGGTTCGCCGAGTACGCGATGCTCGCTCACGAGGCGCTCGGCGACCGCGTCGAGCACTGGACCACTCTGAACGAGCCCTGGTGCTCGGCGATGCTCGGCTACGCCTACGGGGCCCACGCCCCCGGCCGCACCGACATGGGGGACGCCATGAGCGCCGTCCACCACCTGCTGCTCGGTCACGGGCTCGCCGCCCGGCAGATGCGCGAGGCCGCCGGCAGCGGCCCGCTGGAACTCGGCATCACCCTCAACCTCGGCACCGCCACCCCGGAGACCGGCAGCGAGGCCGACCGGGAGGCCTGCCGCCGCGCCGACGGCATGGGCACCCGCCTCTACCTCGACCCGATCGTGCACGGCCGTTACCCGCAGGACGTCGTCGAGGACCTCGCCGCGCAGGGGATCGAACTCCCGGTGCGGGACGGCGACCTGGACGCCATCTCCACCCCGCTCGACGTCCTGGGGGTCAACTTCTACCGGGGCGCACTCTTCTCCGGAGTCACCGAGGACGGGTCGACGACCGACAGCGACGGCCTCCCCGTCGTCCGCGGCGTGGAGCGCGACCTGCCCCGTACCGCCATGGACTGGGAGATCACCCCGACCGAGCTCACCGATCTGCTGCTGCGCCTCCAGAACGACTACGCGCTGCCGACCGTGATCACCGAGAACGGCGCCGCCTTCGACGACACCGTCGCCGCCGACGGTTCCGTGCCCGACACCGACCGCACCGCCTACCTCGCCGACCACATCGACGCCGTGTCCGAGGCCCGCCGTCAGGGCGCCGACGTCCGGGGCTACTTCGCCTGGTCGCTGATGGACAACTTCGAGTGGGCCTACGGCTACGACAAGCGGTTCGGCATCGTCCGCGTCGACTACGACACCCAGGTGCGGACGCTCAAGGACAGCGCCAAGTGGTACCGCGACACGATCCGCCTCACGCGGAACGCCCGTACCGACTGATCTTCCCCCGTGCCCGAACGTCACCGGAGTAGAGAAGAGCCGCACATGCCCCGTACGCCACAGGTCCGCGCACGCCACGGGGCGAGACCGGCGACCGCCGCGCTCGCCGCAGCCACCGTCCTCGCCTCGCTGCTCGCCGGGGCCGTCCCCAGCGCGGCGGCCGACGACGGGGAGCCGGCGCCCGTCCTCGTCGACCGCTTCGAGGGCGAGGTCCCCCTCGGCAACCCGCCCGCCGACTCGCTGTTCACCTGGGGTGGCGACGCGGACGACCACCCCGCCCTCACGTTCGCGGAGCGCGCCGACGCACCCGAGGGCTCCAAGGTCCTCCAGGGCACCTACGACATCAGCGCCTGGGGCGGACTCAGCCACGAGTTCGCCGTCGGCCAGCCCCCGAAGGACTGGACCGCCCACAAGGGCATCCGCTTCTGGTGGTACGGCCAGAACACCGCGCCCCTGCCGCCCGGTTCGGGCAAGCGGATCAACTTCGAGATCAAGGACGGCGGTGCGAACGGCGGCGCCTCCGAGCTGTGGACCACCTCCTTCACCGACGACTGGGAGGGCTGGCACCAGGTCGAGATCCCCTTCGCGGACTTCGTCTACCGCGCCGACTACCAGCCCGTCGGCGGCATCGACCAGGTCCTCGGCCTGAACGAGATGTGGGGCTACGCCGTCACCCTGCCGACCGGCGCCCCCGGCTCGTTCGCCATGGACGCCGTCGAGCTGTACGGCAAGGCCGACCCGGCCCTGAAGTCGAGCGTCGTCGTCGACTCCGCCGTGCACACGGTCGAGGAGGGCGGCACGGCGGCCATCGAGATCTCCGTCGCCACCACGGGTTCCGCGCCCATCGAGGAGCCCGTCACCGTCGCGTACACGACCAAGGGCGGCAGCGCCGAGGCCGGCAAGGACTACACCGCGGTCACCGGCACGCACACCTTCCCTGCGGGCACCGCATCCGGCACCACGCACACCGTCTCCGTGGCCACGGTCAAGGACAAGGGGGCCGAGTCGGCGGAGACGATCCCGCTGGAGCTCACCGTCACGGGGGCCAAGGCGCCGAAGGAGAACCCGCAGGTCGTCATCGACGCCCACGGGCTGCCGTACCAGAACGCGAAGCTCCCGGTGAAGAAGCGCGTCGCCGACCTGCTGGCACGGATGTCCCCGGCCGAGAAGGCCGGCCAGATGACCCAGGCCGAGCGCAACGCGCTCAGGTCCCAGGGTGACATCGCCACGTACGACCTCGGCTCGCTGCTCTCCGGCGGCGGCTCCGTGCCCACCCCGAACACGCCCGAGGCCTGGGCGAAGATGGTCGACGCCTACCAGCTGCGCGCGCAGGCGACCCGCTTCCAGATCCCGCTGATCTACGGCGTGGACGCGGTGCACGGCCACAACAACGTGATCGGCTCGACGATCATGCCGCACAACATCGGCATCGGCGCGGGCCGTGACCCGAAGCTCGCCGGGAAGACGGGCGCGGTCACCGCGAACGAGGTCCGCGCCACCGGCATCCCGTGGGACTTCGCCCCCTGCGTCTGTGTCACCCGTGACGAGCGCTGGGGCCGGTCCTACGAGGCGTACGGCGAGGACCCCGCCCTGGTCGAGGCCATGGAGACGGTCATCACCGGCATGCAGGGCAGCCCGTCCGGCACGGACCTCGACCGCAACGACAAGGTGCTGGCCAGCGCCAAGCACTTCGTCGGCGACGGCGGCACGGAGTTCGGCTCCTCCACCACCGGCGCGTACACCATCGACCAGGGCGTCACCAAGGTCACGCGTGAGGAGCTCGAAGCGGTGCACCTCGCGCCGTTCACCGAGTCCGTGAAGCGCGGCGTCGGCACGGTCATGCCCTCGTACTCCTCGCTGGACGTCATCGGTGACGACGCGGGCCCGGTGAAGATGCACGCCAACGCCGAGATGATCAACGGTGTGCTCAAGGACCGGATGGGCTTCGACGGCTTCGTCATCAGCGACTGGCAGGCCATCGACCAGATCCCCGGCGACTACGCAAGCGACGTCCGCACCTCGGTCAACGCGGGCCTCGACATGATCATGGTCCCGACGGCCTACCAGGACTTCACGAAGACGCTCCAGGCCGAGGTCACCGCCGGCCGGATCAGCGAGGCGCGGATCGACGACGCGGTGTCCCGCATCCTCACCCAGAAGTTCCGCCTCGGCCTCTTCGAGAAGCCGTACGCGGACACGACGAACCTGGACGAGGTCGGTTCGGCCGGGCACCGCGCGGTCGCCCGCGAGGCAGCCGCGAAGTCCCAGGTCCTGCTGAAGAACGACGGCGCCGTCCTCCCGCTCAAGGCCTCGCAGAAGGTCTACGTCGCCGGCTCCAACGCCGACGACCTCGGCAACCAGGCCGGCGGCTGGACCATCAGCTGGCAGGGCGCCTCCGGTGCCACCACCACGGGCACGACGATCCTGAAGGGCATCGAGAAGAACACCTCGTCGGCCACCTTCTCCAAGGACGCCTCCGCCCCGACCGAGGGATACGACGCCGGAGTCGTGGTCGTCGGCGAGAAGCCGTACGCCGAGGGCATCGGGGACGTCGGCAACGGCCACGACCTGGAGATCAGCGACGCCGACAAGAAGGCGATCGACACGGTCTGCGCCGCCATGAAGTGCGCGGTCCTGATCGTCTCCGGCCGCCCCCAGCTCATCGGGGACCGGCTCGGCGCCATCGACGCGCTGGTCGCCTCCTGGCTGCCGGGCACCGAGGGCGACGGCGTCGCCGACGTCCTCTACGGCAAGCGGGCCTTCACCGGACAGCTCCCGGTCACCTGGCCGAAGTCCGAGTCGCAGCTGCCGATCAACGTCGGCGACACGGCCTACGACCCGCAGTTCCCCTACGGCTGGGGTCTCACCACCCTGAAGAAGGTCCCCACGGGCGGCGAAGCCACCCTCACCGGCCTCGCCGTCGCCGCCTCGCTCGCCGAGCGGGCCGGGCTCGGGAAGACCACCGCGGGCAAGGAGATCGTGGACCGGGCGCGGCTCCTGGTCCAGCAGAAGGCCGGCGGGAAGCTGACAGCGTCGGTGTCGAAGCCGTTCGCCGAGGCCGACCACCTGCTGCTCACCGGTGACCTGACCGGAGCGGTGGCGAAGCTGCGCACGGCGTACCGCGCCGCGTAACTGCGGAAAAGAAACCCGGGCGGGCGACGCGTTTGTCGCCCGTCCGGGTTACTTTCGGAGTATGCGGAAGAGGCTGTTCGCTCCCCTGTGGGCCTGCCTGCTGCTGATACTCACGGCGGCTGTGCTGGCGATGACCCCCGCTGTCCAGGCCGCCCCCTCCACGATCGACGACGCGGCGAGCGCCCTGCGCCAGGGCCCCGTGTACGTCGACCCGGCGGCGTCCGGTCAGCTCTCGGCGGCCCAGGAGACCGCCCTGGAGAAGAAGATCAAGAACGCTGACAAGCCCGTCTTCGTGGCCGTCCTGCCCGCGACGTCCGAGTACCCGCCCCAGAACCTCCTGCAGAACCTGCGCACCGACACCGGAGTCACCGGTGTCTACGCGGTCCGCCTCGGCGACGGCTTCGACGCGGGCGCCGACCCGCAGGTGATGCCGACCCGGGCCGTCGACAACCTCACCAGCGCCGTGAAGGCGCCCGGCACGGACACCGACGCCGCGACCCAGCTCAACGCCTTCGTCGACCGAGCTCTCGACCAGGCCAAGGGCAGCGCCCCGGCCTCCTGGTCCGGCGGTGGCAGCGCGGACGACGGGGCCGGGAACGGCGCCCCGGTGGCCGGCCTGGTCGTCCTCGGCGGCGTGGTCCTGGTGGGCGGAGGTACCGCGTTCGCGGTCGCCCGCCGCAACAGGAGGCGCAAGGAGGAAGAGGAACGGGTGGCTCTGGAGAAGCTCCGGGTCGTCGTGGACGAGGACATCACCGCGTACGGCGAGACCCTGGACCGGCTGGACTTCCATCCCGGCGAGAAGGGCGCCGACGACGCGATGCGCATCGAGTACGAGCGCGCGCTCGACTCCTACGAGGACGCCAAGTCCCGCATGGGCGGCGCCCAGCACCCCTCCGACGTGCGAGGGGTCACCCAGGCCCTGGAGGACGGCCGCTTCTCCCTCGCCGTCCTGGAGGCCCGGCGCACGGGCCGGCCGCTGCCCTCCCGCCGGCCGCCCTGCTTCTTCGACCCGCGCCACGGCCCCTCGGTCGCCGACGTCCTGTGGACCCCCTCGGGCGGAGCCGCCCGCGAGGTCCCGGTCTGCGGCGCCGACGAGGTCCGGCTGCGCGACGGCGAGGACCCCATGAGCCGTACGGTCGACGTGGGCGACGGCCGGCGGCGCCCCTACTGGGAGGCGGGCCCGGCCTACGGCCCCTGGGCCGGCGGCTACTTCGGGGGCGGCCTGCTGCCCGGCCTGCTGGTCGGCACCATGCTCGGCTCGATGCTCTCCACCCCGGCGTACGCGGCGGATTACGGCGGCGGTGACTTCGGCGGCGGCGGCGGTGACTGGAGCGGGGGTGACGTCTCGGGCTCCGACTTCGACTCCTCCGGTTTCGGTGGCTTCGGCGACGGAGGCGGCTTCGGGGACGGAGGCGGCTTCGGAGGCGGCGGAGGGTTCGACGGCGGTGGGTTCTAGCCCGCCGTCCGCGCACCCGGCGCCTTCGCCGGCTGCTCCTCCCACGTCTCCGGGGCCCAGACGCCGGAGCGCTTCAGCGAGGCCGGGCAGTGCAGGTATATCTCGTCGATGTCCACGACCAGCGCGAGGTCGGGGCGCCGGCCCTTGACCGTCATCTCGTCGAACACGGGGGCGTCGGTGAGGATGCGCGCCCGCCCGTTGATCCGCAGGACCGTCATGGCGCCGGGTATCAGGTAGAGCAGGCCCACGTGCGGGTTGGACAGGATGTTGTGGAAGCTGTCGCCGCGCCGGTTGCCGGGCAGATCCGGCAGCACGAGGGTGCGCGTGTCCAGGACCCGGGTGAAGCCCGGTTCGCCCCCGCGCGGGGAGGTGTCGCAGTTGCCGTCGGCGTCGGAGGTCGAGACGGCGCAGAAGGGCGCCCTGGCCAGCAGGTCCAGGTCCGCGTCGGTGAGTTCGTCGTGCACCTTGTCGATGACGATCGGCCACGGTTCGCCCAGGATCTCGCGCAGTTGCTCGGCCGACTCCAGGGGCACCGCTCCGGCCAGAGGGTCGCCGACAGGGGAGGGGAGGGTGCCCAGGGCCATGGGCGCGGCATTCGACAAGGGGTTCTCCGGACCTCAGAGGGGCACACCAGCGGATCGCTGACCTGGCACTGTTAGGCTCACCTTACTTAAGCTCGCGGGCGCTCCCCGTCCCGGGGGCGGAGCGAGGGTGAGGAACAGTGCGCAACCGCATGCCGCAGCCCCGGGTGTACCGGCTGTGAGCGGCTCGGTCCTCCAGGGCGTTCAGGAACGGAAGGCCGGCAGCACCGAGCGGCGCCGCGCGCGCAGCCGGCCCGTGCTCGCCGTCGGGCTGCTCGGCGCCGTGGCCCTCTTGCTGCTGAGTGTGCTGGCGAGTCTCGCCGTCGGATCGGGGGACGTCTCCCTCCGCGACGTACTGGACGGGGTGTTCGACCCGAACCTCGACGTCAAGGGCCAGCTGATCGTCCAGGAAGTCCGGATCCCCCGTACCGTGGCCGGACTGCTGGCAGGCGCGGCGCTGGGCCTCGCGGGCACGGTGATGCAGGGCGTCGCCCGCAATCCACTCGCCGATCCGCAGCTGCTCGGCGTCAACGCGGGAGCGTCCGTGGCCGTGGTGTGCTCGATCAGCTTCTTCGGATTCACCCTCGCCACGCAGTACATCTGGTTCGGCTTCCTCGGCGCCCTGCTCGCCGCCCTTCTCGTGTACGGCGTCGGCTCGCTCGGCCGGGAGGGCGCGACCCCGGTGAAGCTCGCGCTGGCCGGCGCGGCGACGAGCGCCGTACTCACATCCGTGACCAGTGCGGTCCTGCTCCAGGACCGCGACAGCTACGACCGCTTCCGCTTCTGGCAGCTCGGCGCGCTCACCGCCCGGGACGCGGACGTGCTGTGGCAGGTCTCCCCGTTCGTCGCGGCCGGAGCCCTGCTCGCGCTGCTGCTCGGCCCGCAGCTCAACGCCCTCTCGCTCGGCGACGACCTCGCCCGAGGCCTCGGCCAGCGGGTGGGCGTCGCCCGGCTGGTCTCGGCACTCGCCGTGGTGCTGCTGTGCGGCGCGGCGACGGTGGTCGCCGGCCCGATCGGCTTCGTCGGTCTCGCGGTGCCGCACGCCGCCCGGCTCATCACCGGCCCCGACTACCGCTGGGTGCTCCCGTACAGCATGGTGCTCGCCCCGGTCATGCTGCTCGTCGCCGACATCGTGGGCCGGGTCGTCGCCCCACCGGGCGAGGTCCAGGTGGGCGTGGTCACCGCCGCGATCGGCTGCGTCCCCTTCATCTGGCTCGTACGCCGCAGGAAGCAGGTCGAGCTGTGACCGGGACCCGCCTCCTGGAGGAGACATCCGGCGCGCGACTGACGGACGCCGTACGCACCGTCGCCCGGGTGCGGAACCGGGGACGACGGCGCTCCGTGCTGGTTGCGCTCGCCCTGCTGGTGTGCGTCTGTGCGATGTTCGCAGTCTCGCTCAGCTACGGCGACATGGTCATGCCGCTCGGCAAGGTCGTCGAGACCCTGTTCGGGGGCGGCGACGGCGGCTCCCGGTTCGTGGTCCTGGAGCTGCGCCTGCCCCGGGCCCTGCTCGCGGTCCTCGTCGGCATCGGATTCGGGCTCTCCGGAGCCGTCTTCCAGTCCGTGCTGCGCAACCCGCTGGCCAGCCCGGACGTCATCGGCATCAGCGCAGGGGCGAGCGCGGTCGCCGTCACCGCCTCGCTGCTCTTCCAGGTCAGCGGACTCGCACTGTCCGGGAGCGCCCTGATCGGCTCGGTGGCCGCCGGTGCGGCCATCTACCTGCTCGCCTGGCGCCAGGGCGTCGTGGGCCAGCGCCTCGTCCTGATCGGCGTGGGCTTCGGCACCGGCCTGAGCAGCGTGGTCTGGTACGTCATGGCCCGCTCCGACACCGCCGACGCGCAGGAGGCGTTCCTCTGGTTGACCGGCACCCTCAACGGCCGCTCCTGGGGGCAGGTGTGGCCGCTGCTGACCGCCCTTGCCGTCATCGTGCCGCTGACCGTCCTCGCCGCCCGCGCCCTCGCCCCGCTCCAGCTGGGGGACGACGCGGCGGCCGGGCTCGGGGCCCGCGTCGAGCCCGGCCGGCTGGCGCTGCTGGGCTGTGCGACCGCCCTCGCGGGCGTCGCGACCGCAGCGGCGGGGCCTGTCAACTTCGTGGCCTTCGTGGCCGGGCCGATCGCCCGCCGGCTGGTACCGGGTCAGGGCGCCGCGCTGCCGCACGCCGCGCTGACCGGGGCCCTGATCGTCCTGGTCGCCGACTTCGGTGCCCAGCACCTGCTGCCGTCGGTGCAGCTGCCGGTGGGTGTGGTGACCAGCATCATCGGCGCCCCCTACCTGCTGCTGCTCCTGGCCCGCGCCAACCGCGGGGGCAGCGGTGGCTGAGACAGGGACGGACACGCGTTCATCCGACACGGACAACGAGGAAAGGCGTGACCACGTCGTGGCCCAGCACACCCTTCGAGCCCAGGACGTCCGTCTCGGCTACGGCGACCGGGAGATCGTCTCCGGGCTGAGCGTGGACGTCCCTCCGGGGCGGATCACCGTCATCGTCGGCCCGAACGCCTGTGGCAAGTCCACCCTGCTGAGGGCGATGGCGCGGCTGCTGGCACCCTCGCGGGGCGCGGTGCTCCTGGACGGGCGCAGCGTCCAGGAGATGCCGACGAAGGAGGTCGCCGCCGTACTCGGCATCCTTCCCCAGAGCCCATCCGCGCCGGAGGGGATCACCGTCTCCGACCTCGTGGGGCGTGGCCGTTACCCGCACCAGGGCTGGTTCCGCCGCTGGGGACCCGAGGACGACGAGGCGGTCGCCCAGGCGCTGCTCTCGACCGGCACCCTGGAACTCGCCGAGCGCCCGGTGGACGAGCTGTCCGGCGGACAGCGCCAGCGCGTGTGGATCGCGATGGCGCTCGCGCAGCGCACGGACATCCTGCTCCTGGACGAGCCCACGACGTTCCTGGACGCCAGCCACCAGCTGGACGTCCTGGACCTGCTCACCGATCTGAACCACCAGCACGGGGTCACCATGGTCGCCGTGCTGCACGATCTGAATCTCGCCTGCCGGTACGCGCACCACATGATCGCCATGAAGGACGGCCGGATCGTCGCGGAGGGGAGGCCGGCCGACATCGTGACGGAGGAGCTGGTCGGCGAGGTGTTCGGGATGCGCTGCTCGGTGATGGACGACCCCGCGTCGGCCACGCCGATGGTGGTGCCGCTGGGCCGCCACCATGTGGGGGGCGGGGCGGACCTACCCGCGTCTCGGCGCTGACTGAGGTTAGGCTAACCTAAACGGCATGAACGATTCCGCTCCCCGCGTCCGCCGTGTGCGTCGCACCCCGGTCCTGATGGCCGGCGCCGTCGCGGCCCTCCTCGTCGGCCTGGCCGCATGCGGCTCATCCGACGACGCTTCCAGCTCCTCCTCCTCCGACGGGGCGGCCACGGGTGCCTTTCCCGCGAAGGTCGCGACGAAGTTCGGCGAGATCACCGTCGACAAGGCGCCGAAGCGCATCGTCGCGCTCGGCTGGGGCGACGCGGAGACGGTTCTCGCGCTCGGCGGTCAGCCCGTCGGCGCGAGCGACTGGCTGGCCTTCGGCGGCGAGGGCGTCGGGCCGTGGGCCAAGGGCAGGTACGACAAGAGCCCGCAGATGATCGGCACGCTGGAGCCCGAGTTCGAGAAGATAGCGGCCCTCCAGCCCGACCTCATCCTGGACACCAAGTCCAGCGGCGACCAGACGCGTTACGACACCCTCAGCAAGATCGCCCCGACCGTCGGTGTGCCGGAGGGCGGCGACCAGTACAAGCTCTCCTGGGAGAAGCAGACCGAGATGGTCGCCGCCGCCATGGGTGTCCCGGAGAAGGGCGAGAAGCTGATCGCCGACACCGAGGCGAAGTTCGCGCAGGCCGTGAAGGCGCACCCCGAGTTCGAGGGCAGCACGATCACGCTCGGCTCCCGCACCTCCGAGGGTTACGGCGCCTATGTCTCCGGCACCGGCCGCGTCGACTTCGTCGAGCGCCTGGGCTTCGAGAACAACCCGGCCGTCGAGGCCGAGGCCGGCGAGGGCTTCTCGATCTCCGTCTCCAAGGAGAACCTCGACCTCCTCGACGCCGACCTGACCGTCATGGCGCCCATCGGCATCCCGGCGAGCGACATCAGCGGCGACCCGCTTTTCAAGGCGGTGCCGTCGGTGAAGGCCGGCCACTCCCTCGTCTTCGACGACAAGGGCATCAGCACGGCGTTCGCCACCGACTCGATCCTGTCGACCTCCTACGCGCTGGAGAAGGTCGTCCCGCTCTTCGCGGAGAAGATGAAGTAGGACGCGCGTTCACCGCCGGCCCCGCCCCACCTGGTGGCGCGGAACCCGAACGGGTGCCAGGCTAGGCCTGATGGAGCGCGACGAGGTGGAGAAGCAGCTGCTGGACGGCCTGACCGTCGACACCAGCAGGCCGGAGCAGCCGATCCTGCTCGACGAGGCGGGCAGGCCGATCAAGACCTGGCGGGAGAACTACCCGTACGACCGCAAGATCCGCCGCAAGGAGTACGAGCGGATCAAGCGCATCCTGCAGATCGAGATGCTCAAACTGCAGCGTTGGACCAAGGACACCGGAGCGCGGGTCGTCGTGGTGTGCGAGGGGCGTGACGCCGCGGGCAAGGGCGGCACCATCCAGCGCTTCACCGAGCGGCTCAACCCCCGTGGCGCGCGGATCGTCGCCCTCGACAAGCCCACGGACCGCGAGCGGGGCCAGTGGTACTTCCAGCGTTACGTGGCGCACCTCCCCGCGCCGGGCGAGCTCGTCTTCTTCGACCGCTCCTGGTACAACCGGGCCGGCGTCGAACGCGTCATGGGCTTCTGCACCCAGCCCGAGTACGAACTCTTCCTCCAGCAGTGCCCGGCCTTCGAGCAGATGCTCGTCGACGACGGCATCATCGTCGTCAAGTTCTGGTTCTCCGTCTCCCGCGCCGAGCAGCGCACGCGCTTCGCCATCCGCCAGGTCGACCCCGTACGTCAGTGGAAGCTCTCGCCCACCGACATCGACTCCCTCGACCGCTGGGACGCCTACACGACGGCGAAGATCGACATGTTCCGCGCGACCGACACCGAGCACGCCCCGTGGACGGTCGTGAAGAGCAACGACAAGCGCCGGGCCCGCCTGGAGGCCATGCGCAGTCTGCTCGCCCGGGTCGACTACACGGCCAAGAGCGCCGAGGCGGTCGGCAAGCCGGACCCGCTCATCGTGGGCGCCGCCGCCACCCTGCTGGAGCCGGGCGAGGAGGACACCGCCCTCTCGCCCACCCGCCTCGCCCCGTACACCGAGGGGCCGGGGGAGCACCCCTGAGCGGTCTCAGTCACGCACGGCGGTGACGTCGCCGTTGACGGTGGCCAGACGCATCTCGTGGCCGTTCTCCCGGGTGGCGGTGGGGACGGCGACGGAGGCCCGGCCGTTCCGTGTGGTGGCGGCGACGTCGTAGGCGGGCGCGCCGTGAGGCAGCGACACCCGCACCGAGCCGTTCGTCGTCGCCGCGGTGACGCGGGCCGGTGAGGTGGCGCTGCCGAGCGTCACGTCCCCGTTCTCGGTCTCGGCGTGCACGTCGGCCGCACGCAGAGTGGCGGTGCGCACCGAGCCGTTGCGGGTCACCAGGCGGACGGTGGCGTCCTCCTCGCCGGACCGGGTGACCCTCACGTCCCCGTTAACGGTGGTCAGGTCCAGCCCCGCGACGATGCCCGTCGCGTCGATGCCCGCGTTCCGGGCGGTGACCGTGACGGAGACTCCGGCCGGAACGCCCACCGCGGGCATGCGGGGGCACCGGCCGTCCTCGTGACCCTCGTGGCGCGGGCAGGACAGGTCGAGGACCCACAGACCGGCGCGGTGCGACCAGCCACTGCCGATCCGGGCCTCCGTGACCGCCCGGTCGCCCTCGGCCGGCCGCAGACGCACGCCGTCGCCGGTCGTGATCACCAGGTGCGCACCCGGACGCAGCACCGGCGGGGCCCCGTCCGCGGGTACGCCCGGATCCGCGTGCCCACCGCACGCCGCGACGAGGGGCCCGGCCGCCAGCAGTGCGGCCCATCGCCGTCCGCGCGTGAAAAGCGTGATGTTCATGTCTGCTCGCCTGCCCTGCGCGGCCCGCGGCATGGCAGGTGGCCGTGAACTGCCCTTCCGCCGGCGGATGTTGACAGTCAGGGGTCGCTAGAGTCCTATAGTGCTAGGAACCTAGATGAATAGAGGAGACGGTGATCGAGTTTCACCTCGATGCCCGGTCCGGTGTCGCGCCGTACCTGCAACTGGTCCACCAAGTGCGTCAGGCCATGCGCCTGGGGCTGCTCTTCGAGGGGGACCGCCTGCCCACGGTCAAGGACGTCGCCGCCAAGGTCGCGATCAATCCCAACACCGTGCTCAAGGCCTACCGGGAGCTGGAGTACGAGGGGCTGGTCACCAAGAAGCCCGGCGTCGGCACCTTCGTGTCCAGCACCCTCAGCGACCCCTCGCTGCCCGAACACGAGCCGCTGCGGCGCGAGTTGCAGGGATGGCTGGAGCGGGCGCGGGCCGCGGGACTGGACGAGGAGAGCATCGAGGCCCTGTTCGTGAGCACCTTCCGCACACCCACCGAAGAGGAGCGATGACAGCCATTCTGGAAGCGAAAGGCCTGAGCAAGCGGTACGGCCGCCGCCAGGCCCTCTCGGACTGCACCATCAGCGTGCCGGCCGGCCGCGTCGTGGGTCTGGTCGGGCCCAACGGGCCGGGAAGTCCACCCTGTTACAGCTGGCCTGCGGCCTGATCACCCCCACCTCGGGCACCGTCGTTCCAGTGGATCGAGAGGGGCGTCTTCCTGGCCCTGGCCGGGCTGCTCACCGGCTTCTGCACCTGGTGGCTGCGCCGTCGCCTGAACTGACGTGATTACGCAAGGCGCCCGTCGTACGCGAGAGGCGGCCGAAGCCGACGCAACCGGTTTCGGCCGTCGACGCGGGATCCGGGCGACGCCGTCACGTCACCGGCGACGGCCACGATCCCTGGGCAGGAACGGGTTGGCGTCGCCGTCGAAGTCGTCCTCGAACTCCGGCTCGGCGTAACTGACGGGGGCCCGGGTGCTGCGCCCGCTGTCCGTGACGAAAACCCTGGAGGACGAGGGCCGCCGGCTGCGCCCGCGCTCACGCCGCGGCTCGGCCTCGATGGGTCCGGCTCCGTAGGAGAAGTCGTCGCCGAGGTCGACGGGCCGGCTGCTGGACGTGCCGGCGGGGGGCCGGCTCGACCTGCGGTGGCGGCTGCGGCTGCGCTCCCGCTCGGGTTGGGGCTCGAACGCTTCCACGTCCACGGGGCGACGACTCCGGCTCCTGCGCCGGGACGCGCCCTCGTCCGCGGACTCCGCGAGGTAGCTGGGAGGGCGGCTGCTCCGGCGGTGCCGGCGACTGCTGCTCTCGGGCTGCTGACTGCCGAAGATCTCGTCCTCGTCCTCGACCGCGGCGTAGTTGACGGGGGCCGCGATGTGACGGCGGCCCGTCGTGGCCAGCGGCGGCCTCGACCTGCGCCGGCGGGCAGGGGGCTGAGCCGGGCCGGAGCGGCTCACGCTCTGGCTGCGGCTCATGCTGCGGCTGCGGTACTGAGGCTCGGCGTCCTCGTCGGGACTGTTGCTGCGCCGGTCCGGCTCCATCCGGTAGGTCTTCCGGCGATCGGCCACAGCGGCCCCCACGTCCTTGGTGGACTGCCGGTGCCCGTAGCCGAACTCCTCGAGGTCCGCGTCGTCGTCGGAGTACTCACCGGCGAGCCTCATGCCCTCCGGCACGGCCTTCCGGTTCTCCAGGCCGTAGAAGGCGTTGTGCGTTCCGGGCTTCGCATACCTGGACGGATGGGGCGTGGTGACGCTCACCGTCACGTCGTCGCGGCCGGTGCGCCCCGGAATCCGGCCGGTGTCCCGGATCAGCTCCTGGGTGGAGTAGCCGCGAGTTCCCCGTGGCACGCGCGGCATCTGGAAGTGCATGTTGGCGTTCGGGCCGACGTCACGGAAGCGGTCGGCGGCCTCGGGACGGCTCAGGTCGACGTTGTTGAGGACGGGGACACCCAGGCGCCGCAGATCCTCGCGGTTGTCCTCGTACCCCTCGTAGTCGGGCTGCTCCTCGAAGGTGGTGGCGGCCATCCTGCTCGCCTGGCCGGGGTCCCGCCGCACCCGCGCCCGCGCCCCGGAGAGGTCCGCCTCGGACAGCAGGATCTGGTCCCGGTCGTGCAGGTTCTCCTCGGGCGGGCGTGTCTGGCCCCGCGGGTGGAGACCGCCCACCACGGCCCGGGGGCCCATGATGGCGGTGGGGTGGACGGCGATGCGCCCTTCCCGTGTGGTGTCGAAGATCTCGGTGCCGTCGGGCTGGGACCCGACGTACCGGCCGACGACCGGTCCACGCGCGCCGCTGATCTCGAACAGCTGCCCACGGTCCTTCCTGTGCATCTTCCGGCCGCGACCGGACACCATGCGGGCCACCGTGATGCCCTCGCCGCTCCCGGCGGGTCCGGCGGTCCGCGCCGCGCCGGGGCCGGACAGGTCGGGCATACCTCCCTGGGCCATCCTCCGGCCGTTGGCCGAGGCGCTGAGCTCGAAGGGATCGTCCTGGCTCGAGACCGCCACACCCGACCCGTTGTCCGTACCCGCGACGGGGCCCATGGACTGCTGGCGTACGTGGTCGAGTTCGT
Organism: Streptomyces argenteolus; assembly: GCF_042902585.1. Taxonomy (GTDB): domain Bacteria; phylum Actinomycetota; class Actinomycetes; order Streptomycetales; family Streptomycetaceae; genus Streptomyces; species Streptomyces argenteolus. Next base: position 220,937 of record NZ_JBIBEG010000001.1, on the reverse strand, counting down.
GGAACATCGTCTCGTCGTCCGCGCCCTGGGGGCCGAGGACGATGTCATGGCCCGTGGTGTAGGCGCGGGCGCCGAACGCCGTCGCCGAGCGCTGCGCGACCGGGTCGCTGTGCACGCGCACATGGCGGAAGGACATGCCGTAGCCCTGCTCCGCCTTCGCCAGGATGCGCGAGTCCAGCGGACGGCCCGGCGAGCGGACTGCGTCGATCACGGAGGACGGCTGGGCGGACGCCGCCGCGACGGCCGGCTGATCGGCGCTCTCGTGGCCGCACCCGGCGCCGTGCTCGTGCCGTTCCTCCTCGACGGCGCGGGCCACCGCCGCGTTTCCCGCCGTGCGCTGCAGAGCCCGGACGCGCTGCGTGAACGTGACCGGCACCTCCGCGCGAGGGCCGCTCTCCCGGCCACCGGTCGTCTCGGCCTGGGTCCTGTATGCGCGCACGGTACTCCTCGCCACTCAATGCCTGATCAGACAGCGTCACCCGCGACGCGTGCGGGCGGGAGGTCCGCGAGGGCAGTGTCCCGGGTGTGAGCGGGTCGGCGGGAGGGCCACAGGGGCAACGCCGCGCCCGGGCCCCCTCCCCGAGCCGGTGCCGGTCCCACGCCTCCTGTGCGCGGCCAGGGTCAGGCCGGCCCCTCCTCGCGGCCGTTCAGCGCGGCCGGCAGGTCCGCCCTGCGCCGTATGCCGAGCTTGCGGTAGGTGCTGGTCAGATGGGTCTCCACGGTCCGCCGTGCCAGATGCAGTTGTTCCGAGATCTCCGCGTTGGTCCTTCCCTCGGCAGCCAGCGCGGCGATCCGGTGCTCACCGGCCGTCAGCGAACCCCGGCCCGTGAGGGAGGCGTTCCCGCGACGGGCGCCGCTGGCGCGCAGGGCCCACTCCGCCTGACCCGACAGCCTTACGGCGCCCAGCCGTTCGGCTGCGGTCGCGGCTTCCCTGAGCAGCGGCCGGGCGCTGCGGGACTGTCCGGCTTCCGTGAGCCGGCGCCCATGACCGATGAGTGCGGGGATCAGCTCGACGTCGAGCGGTGTGCCGCGCAGGACGGCGACGGCCTCGGCGGTGAGTTCGAGACCGCGCCGGCCGCCGGTGGCCGCGCCGAGGACGCGCAGGGCGCGGCCCCGTACCCGGGGTGTGTCCCACACGGCGGCGAGCCGGAACTCCTCCTCGGCGAGCGCGAGGGCCTGGGACGTGTCCCCCAGCCGGAGCAGGCATTCGGCGGCGGCCGAGCGCCATGGAGTGACGACGGGGCTCACCACGTCGCGGCCGAGCTGGCGTGTGCCGCACTCCCGGAAGTCGGCCAGGGCGCCGGCCGGGTCGCCGACGGAAGCACGCAGCACACCGCGTGCGTAGAGGAACCGATTGTGCTCCCAGCCGTCCTGCGCCGTGCCGACGTCGACCCCGTCGACGAGCCGCTCGGCGTCGGACGGGCGGCCGCACTCGACGAGCGCGATGACCCGGTGGGCCAGGAAGTTGCTCGCCCCGGTGCGGGGGGCGTCGCCCGGGCCCCGTAGCCTGCGCGCGGTCTCCTCCAGCACCCAGCGGTGCCGACCGCGCGCCGCGGCGGTGTCCAGTCGTGTGTTGAGCAGCGAGCGGTGGACGGGGTGCAGCGGCGAGAGCCAGTGCTCGTCGAGCCCGGTCCTGATGAGGCGTTCGGCCTCGTCCGGCGCGTCGGCCCACTGCGCCACGGCGGCGGCTGTGCTCAGCAGGTACGGCACGAGCAGTGGGTCCTCCGGGGCCGTCAGCAGCCGCCTGATCTGCCGCATCGCCGACTCGGCGGACAGCAGCCCGGCCGTCGACTCGTACCGGACGAGCAGGGCGTGGAGTGCCGGGCTGAGCCACTCCGGGGAGCGCGCGGCACGCTCGCGCAGCCGGGTGTAGACCTCCCGCCGGATCTCCCGGTCGTGGTCCGAGAAGAACGCCGACGCCGTCTGGATCGTACGGGCGAGGACGGGTTCCCCCTCCAGCGCGCCCAGTTCGCGCATCACGTCGAGTGCGGCGTGCGGGTTGCCGCGGTTGGCCAGTGCGTTGCCCAGGTGGACCGCCGCCATCACCCGGTCCCGGGGCTTCTCCTGGAGGAGCAGGGCCTCGGCCAGGCGGGGTATCCCGCCGGACCGTAAGGTGGCGAACTCCAGTTCTCCCAGCTCGGTGAGGACGGCGGCCCGGCGTTCGCGGGGCAGCGGCTCGTCCAGCGCGCGGCGCAGGTAGTGCGCGGCGGCGCCCGTCCTGCCGGCCCTAGACGCGTCGGCCGCCGCGTCCAGGAGTGCCTTCGCCACGCGCTCGGTACCGCCCGGGGTGGTACGCAGCAGATGCCCGGCCACCGCTTCGACGCCGTGGCCGCGGCGCTGCCGGAGCTCCGCGGCGCGCAGGTGCAGGGCCTGCCGGTCCGAACGGGGCCAGCCTTCGAGGACCGCTCCGCGCAGCAGCGGGTGCGCGAAGCGCGGGACGCCGGTCCCGGGGGTACGGCGCAGCAGCCCGAGTCGGATCATCGCGGTGACCCAGCCGTCGACACGGTCCGGATCGGCCCGGGTGAGCTCGGCGAGGAAGCCGCCGAAGTCGTCGCCGGCTTCGTGGCCCTCGTGCGGAACGGCTCCCGCCTCGCCACCGGGGACCCCGTCCTCCTGCTCGCCGTACCGTGCCGAGTCCTCCAGTTCGGCGAGCGCGCGGGCCACCGAGGTGCTTCCCGCGCCCGCGCTCCTCAGCCACCACGAGACCGCCGCCACGAATGCCCCGGGGTACAACTCGGCTATGTTCTCCGGGAGTACGGGCTCGGGACCGCCACTGCCCGAGGCGCCGGCCCGGCCGCCGTGCGGGAAGACCGCCCGCAGATCCTCCAGCAGCGTGCGCAGCAGCAGGGGATTGCCGCCGCCCGCCCGTACGCAGCCGTCCACCCAGGCGTCACCGGTATCCGCGCCGAGCACGCCGCGCACCATTTCCTCGGCCGCGGGGCGGCTCAACGGCGGCACCGCGTGCATCCGGACCACGCCGGGCGGCAGGGAGTGGGCGAGCCCCGGCGCCGGCGGCGCGACGTCGTACTGCCCACGTTCGGTCACCACCATCAGGACCGGCATCCCGGTCAGCTGCCGGGCTCCCTCGGTCAGCCAGCGGCGGGAGGCATGGTCGGCGAGATGGGCGTCGTCGACGGCGACCAGCAGCGGGGCCTCGGCAGCCTGCTCGCACAGCAGTTGCCACAGGCGGGCCCCCCGGCCGAGGGGATGCGGAGTCTCCGGGACGCCGTCGTGGAGTCCGGCACGAGCGCGTGCCGGTTCGAGGAGCTGCCGTACGAGGGCGAGCGGGACGCCGGTGTTCTCGGCGGAGGCGTAGGCCCGCAGAACGCGCATGCCGAGCCCCGCGCCCAGCTCGGCGGCGGCCTCCAGCAGGGTGCTGCGGCCCGTACCGGTGGGGGCGCGGAACAGGACCAGCCGTCCCGATCCGGCGACGGCCCGGCCCGCCTCCACCGCCAGCAGGTCCAGGGCGGGGCCGCGTTCGAGCAGCCCGGCGGAGGCGGGGCCCGCCCCCGTGGCCGGGGCGGAAGGGCAAGGGAGAGGCTGACCCGATAAAGCGGTCATCGGGACAGTCCGCCGATCTCGTGGTCGTTCTCGTGGTGGGCCACGTTGTCGTCGTCCTGCCGGCGGAGAAAGGATGGTGGGAGCACGAATGGTTCACTCCGTCGAGGCACGTCGCGAGGACGCACAGGCATGGTTGTTCGAGCCCCGGTCAGGATCCCCGTGGAGGTGCACGCGTCGGATCCGCTGTCCATGGACGGCGCGGTCAGCCAGCTTCGCCGGCACTCCGAGGTGGAACTGATCGAGGAGGGCACGGGCCGGCCGGGCACGGTCGCGGTCCTGCTCGCCGAGGGGCTGGACGAGCCCACGCTGTCACGGCTGAGGCGGCTGACCCGCGCGGACGGCACGAAGGCGGTTCTCGTCACGAGCCTGATCCGGGAGGCGGAGCTGCTCCAGGTGATCGAGTACGGAGTCGGCGCGATCGTCTGGCGGCGCGAGGCCACCGGACACCGTCTCCTGCGAGCGGTCCTCGCCGCGTCCCGGGGCGACGGGGATCTGCCGTCGGACCTCCTGGGGCGGCTCATAGCCCAGGTCGGCACGTTGCAGCGCGGCACGACGAACGTGACGGGTGCCACGGCGTCCGGCCTGGCACCACGCGAGGTGGACGTGCTCAGGCTGGTGGCCGAGGGAATGGATACCGGGGAGATTGCCAGCAAACTGTCGTACTCCGAACGCACGGTCAAGAACGTGATGCACGGTCTGACGACTCGGCTGCAGCTCCGCAACCGTGCCCATGCCGTGGCCTATGCCTTGCGGGAAGGCTACATCTGACGGTCCGTCCGCCGGATCAAGGGCCCCGGGGACACGAGAACGGCGGTGCGGGGGCAGGGGTGTTGCCCTGGGGTCGTCCCCCGGGTGCCTCGCGGGGCGGGCATGCCTGCGGCGACGATGGAATGGGCCGCTCCGTGCAGTGACGGACCGGCCCACGACAGGCCGGTACCCGGCGCACAGGCACATGACAGGCCGTACCGTGACGGTTCGTCCGGCGACGAGCCGGTCCGCGCGGGCGGGGACGTGGAAAGGGCAGGCCGACAGTGATCCACGAGGTGGATGACATCCTGAGAGGGCTGCTCGTCCGCGGCGCCTTCGCCGGATCCGATGTCGAGGTCACCTTCGACGCCCCGACGCGCGAGTGGGCGGCCCGGCGCAACGGCCCGACCATCGACGCCTATCTCTACGACATCCGCGAGGACACCAAGCGTCGCCAGCGCGGCAAGATGTCGCTCCGCGACGAGCAGGGGATCGTCCTCAAACAGCACCAGCCGCCCCGCTGGTTCCGGCTCGCGTATCTCGTCACGGCCTGGACCAAGCGCCCGCAGGACGAACACCGCATGCTCTCCGCCGTACTGCACACGCTCCTGCCCAAGGAGATACTCCCGCCCGAGGACCTGACCGGCACACTCGCCGGACTCGGTCTCTCCGTCCCGCTGACCGTCGCGGGGCTGCACAACGAAGCCCGCTCGCTCGCGGACATCTGGTCCGCCCTCGGCGGCGAACTCAAGCCCTCGCTCGACGTGGTGATCACCGCCCCCTTCCTCGCGTACCCCGAGTACGCGGTCGGCCCGCCCGTCACCGAAGGGCTCGGCGTCGAGGTGCGCGGGTCGCAGGAGCCGCCCGGCGACGCTCCCGTGCGCTACCACAGCGAACAGAGCGTCGACGCGGCCAAGGCGGACTTCACGAAGCGGCACGGCACGGCGGGCACGCTCCAGGAGCAGCGGAAGTGAGCGACTCCTCCACCCCGCTGCTCGAACGCCTCGCGGAACTGCGCGAGCGGGTGGCGTTCCTCGTCGAGCACCGGAGCGCCACCGATCCGACCGCCACCGATCCGATGCGCGGGATGTACCTGACGGACGACGCGGTACGTCACCTGCTCGCCGTGAGCACGGAAGACGCGGCGCATCCCGCCGACCAGGGCGTGCCGGAGGAGAGGGGCGGCACGGCTGAGCCCCCGACGGCGGAGGAGAGGGGCGGCACGGCCGAGCCCCCGACGGCGGAGGACCCGGACGAGGAGCCCGAGCCCTCCGACGAGGACCGCCTCCACTGGCTCGCCCACTGGCTGCGTCTCAGTCCGCTGGAATCCGAGATCCTGCTGATCGCGCTGGCCCCGGACCTGGACCGCACGTTCGAGTCGCTGTACGCCTACCTCAACGACGACGTCACGCGTCGCCGGGCGACCGTCGCGCTCGCGCTCGACCTGTGCGGAGTGCCCACGCACTCCGCCGCGGGACGGGCCCGCTTCCATCCGGCCGCGCGTCTGCGCGCACGCGGCCTGATCGAGGTCGACGAACCGGAACGGCCCTTCCTCAGCCGCTCCCTGCGCGTACCCGACCGGGTCGTGGCCCATTTGCTGGGCGACGACACCCCGGACCCGGCGCTGGACGGGACCGTTCGTCCCCTCCCGTACCTGCCCCCGGAAGCCGGAGCGCACGCGGAGGAGGCGGACGGCGGCGCGGTCCAGGGCGGCGACCCGATGATACGGAGGCTGGCCGAGCAGCTCTCGGCGCGCCCGCTGACGGTCTACCTGCGCGAGCACCGTGAAGGCGACGGCCTCGCCTGCGCCGCCGCCGCGCTGGAGGCGGCAGGTCTCCCCGCCCTGCATCTCGTCGCGGGGAAGGGCTCGGGGGACCCGCACCGCCCGCAGGAGCACGCACCGGCGGAACGTACGCCGGGGGAGCTCCTCCCGTACCGGGAACTGCTCCGCGAGGCGCGGCTGACGGGCCGCGCCGTCGTGGTGACCTCGCTGCCGGAGAAGCCCGACGAGCTGATCCGGGCCCTCGCGGTGCGCGACGTCCCGGTCGTGTTCGCGGACCCGCGCCCGTACGACCCGCAGTGGTGCGAGGGCGGACGCGACCCGGTCGTGCTGGACGCGCCCCGCCGGCGCGCCGGTGACCTCGACGCCTGGCGGACCGCGCTCGGCCCGCAGGAGCCGGGGTTCGACCTGGCGCCGGTCGTCGCCGCCTACCGGCTGGGGCCCGGCGGGATCGACCGCGCGGCGCGTGCGGCGCTGGACCTCGCCGCGTTCCACGGTACGGAGCTGTCCGCCTCGCACCTGCGTCGCGCGGCCCGGCAGCAGTCCGCCTCGGGCCTGGAGCGCCACGCCCGCCGCATCCGGCCCGACGTCGGCTGGGACGACCTCGTCCTGCCCGAGGGGCCGCTGGCGCAGCTGCGGGAACTGGTCCTGCGCGCCCAGCACCGCGACCGGGTGCTCGGCGACTGGCGGCTGAGCGCGGGCGGCGGGCGCGGACGGGGCGTGGTCGGGCTGTTCGCGGGTGACTCCGGTACCGGGAAGACGCTCTCCGCCGAGGTGGTGGCGGGCGAAATCGGCCTCGACCTCTACGTCGTGCAGCTCCCGTCCGTCGTGGACAAGTACGTCGGTGAGACGGAGAAGAACCTGGAGCGGATCTTCACCGAGGCCGACCGCACGGACGCGGTGCTCCTCTTCGACGAGGCGGACGCGGTCTTCGGCAAGCGCTCCGAGGTCAGCAGCTCCAACGACCGGCACGCGAACATGGAGAGCGCCTACCTCCTCCAGCGGCTGGAGTCCTTCGACGGTATCGCCCTGCTGACCACCAACCTGCGCTCGAACATCGACGACGCCTTCACGCGCCGGCTGGACCTGGTGGTCGACTTCCCCTTTCCCGACGAGGAACAGCGCCTGGCGCTGTGGCGGCACAGCCTCGCCCACGTCCCGTGTGCCGACGGCATCGATCCGGCGTCCTGCGCGGCGGACTTCGAGCTGGCGGGCGGCTCGATCCGCAGCGCGGTCGTCACGGCCGCGTACGCGGCGGCGGGCCGCGGCGACGGCGTGTCGACGGAGGACCTGCTGGCGGGCGCCCGGCGCGAGTACCGCAAGGCGGGCCGGCTGGTCCTGGACGACGCGTCCTGGTAGGCCGGTCACGCCGCGGGCCCGCGGCCTGCCAGGACGGCAGACCACGGGCCCGCGGCGGGCGACGTCCGGGACCGGCTACTCCATCGGCGCGGGGAGCCAGTCCTTGGCCACCACCGTGCCCGCCGCGTCCTGCCCGTTGATCCAGCCCACCTTCGTCTTGTTGAGCGTCAACTCGTCCATGACGCCGGTCTGCTCCGCACCGAACAGGCCCTGGTACTCCTTGATCCGGTTGAAGAGGCCGGGGGACGGCTTCTCTTTGCGCTGGACCTGCTTGCTCAGGTAGTCGATGTTGGCCCGTGTGCACGCGATCGTGATGGCGAGGTCGCCGTCGTCGATCTCGGCCTGGGTGCCCCAGAGCAGCATGTTGCGCACCCAGGGCACCTCAGGGCTCGCCTCGTCCGCGTTCAGCGGCACCGTCTTCGCGTCGACGAAGTGCGATGCCAGGAGCGCTGTCATCGTGGCGCGGCCCAGGTTCCCGGCCCCGTCGGCCTTCACCAGTTGGCTGAAGTCGCCGTACGCCGTGTGGTTGGACTCCTGGAAGCACTTCAGCGCCTTCTGGGTCGCCGCGTCGAGCTTGCCCACGGTGTGCGCCGCGGTCAGCTTGCAGCCACCGGCCCCCACGACCAGCCGTACCTGTGCGAACTGCACGAAGAGGTTCGGCTTGTCCTCCGAGGTGATCGGCAGCGGGCCGCGCTCGACCTTCTCCTCCTCCTCCTCGGGCTTCTCCTCCCCGCCGCCGCCCGACGCCTCCGCCTTCTCGGAGGGCGTGGGGTCCTGCGTCGGCTTCTGCGTCGGCTGCTCCGGGGGCTCCTCCGGCAGTGCGGTGGCCCCCGCCTGCTCGATCCTCGGCTGCGCGAGGGTGCGTACGGGTGCCTTGTAGGTGAACCAGAGCACGAGGCCGGTGATGGTGAGAGCCAGCAGCAGACTCAGCGTGGTCATCATCCAGAGCGGCAGCAGGCTGCGCTGGACGTACGTCCCGTTCACCGCCAGGGGCTCGAACCCCGAGCGACGCACCGACAGTTCGTAGGGCCGTTCCTGCTTCTGCCCCGCCCAGGTGATCTGCCGGGGCTTGAGCGTCGCGTCGACGAAGGCGGCGCGGCCCGGCTGGATCTGGACGTTGGCGGGGACGATCTCGTACGACAGGTCGTCGCTCGCCTTGTCACCGCCGCCGATCGACGCCGTGAGCACGGTGTTGCCGAGGTTGTCGACCGCCAGTCTGGGCCGGCCCCTGAAGCGTCCCTTGACGGTCTGCGGGACCAGCTCGGCCCGCACCTCCATGAACGTGGTGAAGGTGACGTTGCCCTCGGCGACCGTGGTCGTCTCGGGGTGCTCGGTGGGCAGGATGCGCACACCGTACGGATGCGGGCCCGCGGTCGCGTCCGGGGTCCGGGGCGGTGCGAAGGTCAGCTCCACGATTCCGGTGGTACCTGGAAAGAGCCTGAGGGAGGGCGGTTCCACCGAGACGTACGGTGCGACGTCGCCGACCGGCTCGAAGCGGTACTCGTCGACGACGTCGCCGGTGTTGCGCAGACGCAGACGCACGGTGGTGCTGCTGCCCGGGTCGACCGTGGTCGAGGCGGGCTCCAGAGATGTCCAGGTGGTCACCCGACGGACGCTACTGCGCGTGGGCGGGGCGACGTCAGAAGCTACGGGGTAGTGCCGCTGCCCGAAAGGTAACGCCCGCTGCCCTCGCATCCCTCCGCGCGCGCCCCGGGCCGGGGGGTGCGGGACCGCCCCCGTGGCCGTACCCCGGGAGGCAGGGCCCGGCGCCGCGGCGCCGTCGCCCGCCAGGCCCCCCGGTTGCGCCGGAGGACCTCCGGGGCCTGCGCCGTGTTGCCCCTGGGGGCATGGTCCGTGCCCTCGACAAGGCACCGGAGGACGTTTACCCGCGTGCGCCCGGGCGACGAAGGTGGATCCGGTCTTGTATCGGTACCCCGAGGAGAGCAGAGCATGCCGTCATACCTGTCGCCAGGCGTGTACGTGGAAGAGGTGGCGAGCGGCTCTCGTCCGATCGAGGGTGTCGGCACCTCGGTGGCCGCGTTCGTCGGGCTGGCGCCCGAGGGGCCGCTGAACGAGCCGACGCTGGTCACCAACTGGACCCAGTACGTCGCCTCGTTCGGCGAGTTCACCGACGGCTACTTCCTGGCGCACTCGGTGTACGGGTTCTTCAACAACGGCGGATCCGCGGCCTACGTGGTCCGGGTGGGCGGGGCGCCCGGCGGAGTGGCGGGCGCACCGGGCGAAGGCGCCGGCGCGGCAGGCGGACAGCACGGCCGGACGGCAGTCGGCGGCGCGGCGGCGCCCGCCGAGCTGACGGCCGGGGAGCCCGCGGCCCTGGGCACGTTCAAGGTGTCGGCCGTCGCACCTGGCGAGAGCGGCACGCTCAGCGTCGAGGTCACGGACGCGGAGGGCGAAGGCCCCGCCGAGCGTTTCCGGCTGGTCGTCAAGGACGGCGCGAAGGCCGTGGAGACGTTCGACGTCTCGGCGAAGAAGAGCGCCCGCAACTACGTGGTGACGCAGGTCAAGGAACGCTCCAAGCTGATCTCCGTGCAGGAGGGGGCCGCGGCCTCGCAGCTGGCCCGCCCCGACAACCAGACGGTCGCGCTCGACGTGCCCGTGGCCGCCGCGCAGGCCCCCGCCGTCCCCGACGCCTCCGAGGGTGAGTCCGTCGGCATCGCCGAGTACCTGGGCGACTCCTCGGACCGTACGGGCTTCGGCGGTCTCGAAGCGGTGGACGAGATCTCGATGGTCGCCGTCCCCGACCTGATGGCCGCCTACCAGCGCGGCGCGATCGACCTGGAGGCCGTGAAGGCCGTGCAGCTCGGTCTGATCGCCCACTGCGAGCTGATGGGTGACCGGCTGGCGATCATCGACCCGCCGCCCGGCCTCAACGCCCGGCAGATCCGGGTGTGGCGTCAGGAGACGTCCAACTACGACTCCAAGTACGCCGCGCTCTACTACCCCTGGATCAAGGTCTTCGACCCGGCCGGCGGCCAGACCCGGCTGATCCCGCCGAGCGGCCACGTCGCCGGCATCTGGGCCCGCAACGACTCCGAGCGCGGGGTGCACAAGGCTCCCGCCAACGAGGTCGTACGCGGCGCCGTCGACCTGGAGATGCAGATCACCCGGGGTGAGCAGGACCTGCTCAACCCGATCGGCATCAACTGCATACGCACCTTCCCCGGCCGCGGCATCCGCGTCTGGGGCGCGCGCACCCTCTCCTCCGACCCGGCCTGGCGCTACCTCAACGTCCGCAGGTACTTCAACTACCTGGAGGAGTCGATCCTCAACGGCACGCAGTGGGTGGTCTTCGAGCCCAACGACCAGGCGCTGTGGGCCCGGATCAGGCGGAACATCTCCGCGTTCCTGGTCACGGAGTGGCGCAGCGGCGCACTGTTCGGCGCCACGCCGGAGGACGCCTACTACGTGAAGTGCGATGCCGAGACCAACCCGCCGGAGTCGGTGGACCTGGGACGCGTCATCTGCCAGATCGGTGTGTCGCCGGTCAAGCCCGCCGAGTTCGTGATCTTCCGGCTGGCCCAGTTCTCCGGCGGCAGCGGCGAGTTGGAGGAGTAGACGGCGCAGCCTCCGGCCCCCGCCGGACTTCGCGTACGGCCTGAGGCCCCAGCCTCAGACCCCACCCCAGGTCCCAGCGACAGGTCCCGGCCTCAGGTTCCGGCCTCAGGTCCCAGCCTCAGTAGAAGGAACGGCTTTTCATGAGTCTCTCCCAGGGTGACGCCCTCACCACCCACAACTTCGGCCTCCAGATCGACGGTGTCATGGTCGAGTACCTCCACGCCGTGGGCGAGGTGGGAATGGAGCAGGACGTCATCGAGTACCAGCAGGTCTCGGCGAACGGCCAGCCGATCACCAAGAAGATGCCCGGCGTGAAGAAGGCCGGCGAGACCACCGTCACGCGCGGCATGGAGCAGTCCACCGCCTTCACCGAGTGGATCAACGCCTCGCTGCGCGGCGACATGGGCTCGGCCCGCAAGAACGCGAGCATCATCTACATGGACTACCAGTACAACCCGGTCCGGCGTCAGCACCTGCGCAACGCCTGGTGCACCAAGGTGATGGGCGCGGCGGCCACCGCCGGCGAGGCCTCCGTCATGACCGAGACCGTCACGATCGTCTACGAAGAGCTGGTCACCGAGTAATGCGCCGCGGACCTGCCAGGCCCGCCACCGACGCCGTAGCCGCCACCTCCGCTCCCGCGGACGTGGCGGCCCCGGCCGTCGCTCCGGCGGAAGCACAGCCCGTCCGGCGGCAGTTGCAGACCGAGTTCGCGTTCGAGCTGCCGCGCGGGTACGTGGACGACATGGGCACCGTGCACCGCGAGGGGGTCATGCGACTGGCCACCGCCCGGGACGAGCTGATCCCGCTGCGGGACATGCGGGTGCAGGAGAACCCGGCGTATCTCTCGGTGGTCCTGCTCGGCCGGGTCATCACCCAGCTGGGCACCGTGGCGCACATGCACGACGGCGTGGTCGAGAACATGTTCGCCTCCGACCTCGCCTTCCTCCAGGACTTCTACCGTCAGGTCAACGCCGAGGGCCACACCAGGGCCGGCGTGTCCTGCCCGCACTGCGAGCAGCCGTTCGAGGTCGAGCTCGGCGGGAGCCGCCTGGGGGAATCGTGACGTACGCGACCGACCGGATCCATGAGGAGATCGCGTACATCGCCTACCACTTCCACTGGAACCTCGACGACATTCTGGACCTGGAACACCGTGAGCGGCGGCGATACGCCGAACAGATCGCCACGTTGGTGACGCGTGCTGCTACGGAGCGGTGATGGGCATATGGGACCGGCTCAGGGGCCGGGGCCGGGACGGTGGTCAAGGCGACCGCCGGGGCCGGGAGCGGAGCGCCGACGGGGACGGTACGGTTCCGGGCCCCGTTTCCGTGCCGTCCACCGGCGACGGAGCCGGCACGGCTGCCGGGCTTCCCGGCCGGGGGCGTGACTGGGCCGGTCTGCCGCCGATCCGGCTCGCGACGATGGCACCGGCGAGGCAGACGGTCGCATCGGCGGAGTTCGGCGGTTCGCTGACCGCCTGGCAGAACCCCTCCTTCTCCGGGACGCTCTCGCACGCCGTCCTGGACGACGCTCCGACCGGGCTCATCAAGAACACCCGGTCGTTCGCCCTCGGGTCGGGTCAGGCCACCCACGGCGACACCGGCCTCTCCCTGCCGGTCGCCGTCGCCGATGCGGGTGCCGGTGACGGTGGCGGCGACGGCGAGAGCGGCGGCCAGGGGCGCCGGGACCAGTGGCAGGGGCCCTCGGTCCAGCGCGCCCAGGGGCCGCGGGTCGCTCCCGTACAGCCGCGGCGGGGACCGGCGCCCTCGACCCTGACACGGGCTTCCGCCCCGAGCACGGGGCAGCGCAGAGTGCTGCCCGCGGCGGCGCCGAGGGTGCTTCCCGCGGCGGCGCCGAGCAGGGCGGCGTCGGGCCGGGCGGCTGCGCCTGCGCCCTCGCGGGTGCCTGCGCCTTCGCCCGAGCCCTCCGCCCCCTCTTCCGCGGCTCCCGCTCCCCGAACTCCCCCCTCCACACCCCCGCGTTCCTCTGCGGCTCCCGCTCCTGCTCCGGACGTCGCTGTTCGCGTTCAGCGCTCGGAGGGAGAGCAGGACGGCACTCGCGGTGGCTCCGCACGGACCGAGCCCTCGCCACCCCGGCGACCGGGTCCCGCAGGGGCGCCCGCGGCGCCTCCGCCGGTCAGGACCCCTCCCGCGCGCACATCCTCACTCCCCGTACAACGACGCCGCACGGACGCTCCTGTCCGGACGACGGGACCGGCCGGCAGCGTGCCTCCGCGCCGCTCGCCGCTCGGACCTCCGGTGTCAGGACCGGTCGTTTCACCGTCGCCACAGGCATCGCGGATCTCACCGGAGCAGCGGGACCGGGGCGCCACCGGTCCCGTCGTGCGACCGTCCCCGCAAGGACCCGGATCGCCCGCAGTTCAGCCCCCGGGCCTCTCCGGGGGCGGACCGGCGTCGGGGCGTGCGACGGCGTCCGGTGGTGGCGGGAACAGCGGTACGCAGCCCGCGCGGAGGACGCTGCCGAGCGGGCAGACGCCTGACGCACGCCCGAGCGGCACACCGAGGGCGAGTGCGTCCGGATCCGGTCCCCAGGGGACGGGTGCGCCCGCACTCCGTCCTGCAGTGCCCGGTCCGGTCGTGCCCGGTCCGGTCGTCTCCCGTCCGGCAGTGTCCGGTCCGACCCCGCCTCCGGCCGTCCGGCCGGGGCTGGGCGCTCCGTCGAGCGGGCCCGTCGGCGGTCAGGCCGGCGATCCGCGGGCCGTCCCCCCGGCGGTGCGCCCGCGGACGAGCGCCCCGGCTCCCGACCGCGCACCCCGCATCCAGCGTTCCGCGGCGGTCGCCGGACCCGTCCCCGCACCGGTGCCGCCCGTACAGCTGCGCGCCGCCACCGAGGGCGTGTCGCCGGGTGCGTCTGCGGGCGGGCGGCAGCCCACGAGCACCGGTACCGGGACCGGCTCGGCGAGCGGGCTCGGATCGTCCCGGTTCTCCCCGTCCACCGACTCGTCGAGCTCCTCCGGCTCATCCGGCTCGTCGAGCTCCTCCGGCGCCTTCGGCTTTTCCGGGCCAGGCTCCGCCGCCGGGCGACTCGTCGTCCCGGCGCGCGCGTCCGAGACCGCAGGTGGTGCGGCCCCTGCGGGCACCCGCGGGCCCGCTCCGGTGCCGAAGCTCGCCGCTCCGGGGGCGGCCGACAGCGCTGTGCCGACGCCGAGCGGCCCGGCCGGTGGGGGAGGGCCGGCGGCCCGACCGCCGGTGCGCAGGCTCGGCGCACCCTCGGCCGGCCCCGCACCCACGTCCCGTTCCCGTGCCGACGCCCCATCGGCGCCCACGTCCCCGGGTTCCGTCCGCCGTTCCGGCCCGGCGGCTTCCGGCCCGGCGGGTGTCGCCGGTGCGCCTGTGCCTGCCGCGCCCGCTCGGCTGCCGGGCGGCTCGGGAGCCGTTAGCCCGGCCGCTGCGCCGACCGTGCAGCGGGCCGCACTGCCAGGCGTGCCGGTACGGCAGCCGCATGCGGCTCCGGCGGTCCCGCCGGTGAGCGGCACACGGTCGGTTCCCGTACAGGGCGCCGGTCGCGGCGTCGGCTCCGGCCCCGGTTCCGTGGAGCGAGGGCCGGTCCGGTCCTCGGCGGCCGGGGCAGCCGGCTCCGGCCGACAGGGTGGCGCGCTCCCTGTGCAGCGGTCGCTCCAGCCCCGACCCCGGCCGCAATCACAGTCCCAGCTGCCCCACCGGTCCCAGCCGCAACCGCGAACCCCCGCTCCGGCGTCCCGTGCCCCCGTCACCCCGGCAGCTGTCCCGCCGACCGTCGTTCGAGCGCCAGCCGTGTCCCTCGGGACTGCCGCACCCCTGACAGCGGCCGACCCGTCTCCGCCCGCGCGGTCCCTGCCCGTAGCCCCGCTGGTGGGTTCCTCGGCACCGGTCACGGCCGCAGGGTTCGCACCGTCCCCGGCGGGGCCGGAGCCCGCGGCACCCGTCCGGGCGGCGGGCGGCTCTCCGACGGCCCCCGGGCGGCGAGCCGACGGCGCCTCCGGCACCGGGACGGGTGCCGCCGGCCGGCGGCCCGCCGCGCCAGGGGCCGCCTCCGCGCTCCCGGGCGTCCGCAGTGCCGTGCCACGGTCCTCGCCCGCACCGGCCCCCGCGCCGCCGGTGCGGAGCGCCCCGGCGGCCGTACGCCTGCACCGCGTGCGGACCGGGCCCGCGGCCAGTGGCGTGAACACCGGCGCGGCCGGCACGCGTCGGCCTGCGGTACAGCGTTCCGCGGTGCCGTCCTCGCCGCCCGCCGCCGTCCGTCCGCCGGCCCGGCCGGCCGCCCCCGCCCCTCCCTCCGTCGCCCCCACCCCGGCTTCCGCTCCCGCACGGCCGGGCCGCGAAGGGCACCGCTCCCACGGTGCCGCCGCGGCCGTCCCCCTCGTGCAGCGCTCCGTGTCCCTGCCCGCGCCGGCGCCTCGTGCCCCGGTCGTCCAGCGTTCCGTGCCCGCGCCTCGCGTCCCGGGCGTGCCCCCGTCGGCGCCTCGGGGCAGGGCCTTTCCCGCGTCGGGGCCGCCCGTCCCCCCAGGCGTCGCCCGCACGCAGTCGGCGGATGCCCCCGGGGACTCCGGCGGCGCCCACCCGACCGGAACCCCGGGCGTGCCGGCCGCCGCCTCCGTGGCCCGGCCCGTCCGGAGCCCCGTCGTGTCCCTGGCGCCCGCCCGGCCCGCTCCGGCGACCGCGCTGCCCGTGCAGCGGGCCCCCGACGCCCCGGCCTCGCGGCCCTCCCCGCCCCCGGTCGCACCCCCGGCCCCCGTCCGGGCGCCGGCGCCCGCGCGTGCGGCCGCGCCGACCCGCTCCACGTCCGTCGCCGTGCAGCGGAGCAGCGGAGGGGCGAGCGCCCAGGACCGGCCCGCGCCCTCGGTCACGAGCCGGTTCGCACCACGTGAGCTCAAGGAGGACCAGGTGGCTGAGCTGGTCCACCGGCTGATCGGGCCGATGACCCGGCTGCTGCGCACCGAACTGCGGCTCGACCGTGAGCGGATCGGCAAGCTGCGCGACCCACGCCACTGACCGGCGCCGCAAGAACGCCCGTACGCCCCACCCGCCGGCCCCCCACCGGGCACCCGGCCCCGACCGCATGTGGAACCGCAGGAAGGCCCACCCGATGCCCCAGGAACTCGACGCAGGCTCCACCATCTTCTTCCACCTCACCATCGACGGTGAGAGCCTGGGCACCTTCAACGGCTGTGAAGGGCTCTCCACCCAGGTCGAGATCGAGCAGCGGCAGGAGGGCGGCAACAACGGGTTCGTCTGGCAGCTCCCCTCCCGTGTCACCTTCTCCAACATCACGCTGACCCGGCCCCTCACCGAGGAGACCGCGAAGGTGGCGGAGTGGATCTCCTCCGTCACCACGGGCGTGACCCGGCCCACCGGGCAGATCGCGGCACTGCGCGCGGACGGCTCGATGGTCGCCCAGTGGGGGCTGATCGACGTACTCCCCGTGAGCTGGCGCGGTCCTTCCTTCGACCCGGCGAGCCCCGCGGTGGCCACCGAGGTCCTGGAGATCGCCCACCACGGTTTCACGGACGCGGGGGCTGCGTAACTCATGAATCTCTCCAGCTTCGGTGTCGGCGACAGCCTCGTGCGGGCGACGCTGGCCATCCATCAGCCGCCGATCGGCAGCAGCACCAAGCCCGGTGCGCTCATGAAGACGTTCACCTTCGACTTCAACCCGTCGCAGCTGTCGCTGACCCGCAGGGCCCAGTGGAAGACCACGCCCACCGCGGCGGTGCGGGACGGCGCGGTGCCCGAGTTCATGGGGCCCGAGCCCCGGGAGATGACGGTGGAGATCTTCCTCGACCGCTCCGACGACCCGGACAGCAACGATGTGCGCAAGAAGGTCGAAGCCCTCTTCTCCTGCTGCGAGACGACCACCGCCAGTATCGCGGCGAACCAGCCGTCCACTCCGTGGGTGGTGTTCGAGTGGGGTGCTTTCTCCACCGCCCGGTTCAACGCCTACGTCAGTTCGGTCGAGGCCCAGTACACCCTCTTCAACACCAACGGCATGCCCATCAGGGCCGTCTGCCAGGTGAACCTGCACGAGATCCCCGGCAGCACGCCCGGTCAGAACCCCACCTCCGGCGCGCTCACCACCCGCCGGGTGCACAGGGTCGTGGCAGGCGACTCGCTCCCGCTCCTGGCATGGCGTGAGTACGGCGACGCCACGGTGTGGCGCACGATCGCCGAGGCCAACGACATCGACGACCCGAAGCTGCTGACCCCCGGCAGTGAACTGATGCTCCCCGCCGCCGAAGAGGTCGGTGCCTGATGCCCGACATCGGCTTCTCCAACATCCTCACGGTGCAGATCGCCGGCACGAAGCTCAAGTCCCCGGAGAACACGAAACTGGTCGCGGGACGGGTGGACTTCGGCGCGGGAGTGCCCGGAGCGTTCCACCTCACCTTCCGCGACGACAAGAAGGACGTCCTCGCCAAGCTGAACGTCGAGATCGGTGCGCCCGTGGTCATCGCGCCCCTGTCCGACGGCAAGGGCGCGCCCTTGATCACCGGAGAGGTCACGGCGCTGGAGACCGACTACGACCGCACCGGGACGTTCACCGTCATCCGGGGCTACGACAAGGGCCACCGCATGCTCCGGCAGCGCAGGGTCGCGGCGTACAGGAACAAGACCGCGACCGAGATCGCCGTGGAGCTGGCACGCAAGAGCGGCATACCCCTGGGGAAGACCCAACGGACCAAGGGGCAGTACGAGTTCATCAGCCAGGCCAACGTCACCGACTGGGACTTCGTCCAGCGGCTCGCGGACGAGAACGAGATGGTGATGTCCATCAACTCGAAGGGCCGGTTCCAGTTCGTCAAGCGACAGCAGGCGGCGACGGCTCCCTCGGAGAGCATGCCGAACGCCAAGAGCCCGTTCGTCCTGAAGGGCGGCGAGGAGATCCTGCGCTGCCGCGCGGCGGTCACCTCGGCCGACCAGGTGACCGCGGTCGAGGCCCGCGGCTGGAACGTCACCACCAAGCAGCCCCTGGTCTCCAAGGCGCCCGCTCTCGCCAACACGGGCTTCGCCATCGGCACGACGCCGTCCGAGGTGTCCCGGACGTTCGGCAAGGCCGAACTCGTCGTCACCGACACGCCCTACGACAAGCTGGACGAGGTCAAGCACGCCGCCGACGCCGTGGCGGACGACGTGACGTCCTCCTTCGCCGAGGTGGAGATCACGACGCGGGGCAACACCGAACTGCGTCCGGGTGTCGCCGTCACCCTGAAGGACGTCGGCAAGCCGTTCCAGGGCAAGTACACGGTCACGGCTGCCCGCCACACCTTCGGCGACCAGGAGCACTACGAGACGTTCCTGAACGTCAGCGGGCGGCAGTGGCGCTCGCTGTTCGGGCTCACCTCCGGAGGCGGTGGGGCAGGCCCGTCCGGACTGCCGAGCGTCGCCAACGCCCTGGTCACCGACATCAAGGACCCGTTGAAGCAGGGCAGGGTCAAGCTGAGGTTCCCGTGGCTGGACGACATGTACGTCAGCGACTGGACCCGGACCGTCCAGCTCGGCGGGGCCAAGGGCGGCAGCATGATCTCCCCGGACGTCGACGACGAGGTGCTGGTGGCGTTCGACCGCGGCGCCCTGGACCACCCCTTCGTCATAGGCGGCCTCTACAACGGCGTCGACAAGCCGGACCCCGTCGACGTGCCGGTCTACGACCCGACGCGTGGCAAGGTCACCCGGCGCACCCTCTCCGACCGCAGCAACAACCGCCTCGACCTGCTCGACCAGAGCGTCGGCCTCAAACGCGGGGTGCGGCTCTCCACCGGCGACAACCGGCTCACCATCAACCTGGACCGGACGAAGACCGAGATCGTCGTGGACAGCAAGGGCAAGGTCTCCATCCGGGGGACCGGCGCCGTGGCCGTCAACGCGGGCGGCAACCTCTCGCTCAACGCCGTGGGTTCCATGACGATCCGCAGCGGCGGACCCATGAACATCAACGCCAGTGCCCTGTCGGTGCAGGCAGGTGTCACGTCCGTGAACGCGAGCGCGCTGAGCGTGTCGGCCGGTGCCGCCATGTCGCTGACCGCAGGACTCGCCCTGAAGATCAACTCGGGCGTGGAGGTCGGCCTGAACGCTCCCCTGGTCCTGTCCAAGATGAAGCCGGTGCTCACGGTGGGAGGCATCTGATGGCGGAACAGTTCGTCGGCTCCGGATGGGCCTTCCCGCTGCGTATCAGCCCCACCGGCGGCATCGCCCTGGTCAGCGGCGAACGCGAGGTCGAGGAGGCTATCCGGCTCGTCCTCTCCACGGCGCCCGGTGAACGGCCGATGCGCCCCGAATTCGGCTGCGCCATCCACGACATGGTCTTCGCGCCCGTCAACGAGGCCACCGCCGGCCGGATCCAGCACGAGGTGCACAGCTGCCTCGACCGCTGGGAACCGCGCATCGAGGTGGACGACGTCGCGGTGACGGCCGGCGCCGAGGAGGGCGTCCTCTTCATCGACGTCCGCTACTCGATCACGGGCACGAACAACCCGCGCAGCCTTGTCTTCCCGTTCTACGTGATCCCCTCCCACGACGGGCCCGAGGGGTCCGGCACCCCCGACGAGCACTTTGGAAGCGACCGCTGATGGCCCTGCCCTCCCCGAACCTCGACGACCGGCGCTTCCAGCAGTTCGTCGACGACGCCAAGCGCTACATCCAGCAGCGCGCCCCCGAGTGGACCGACCACAACGTCTCCGACCCGGGCGTGACCCTCGTCGAGACGGTCGCCCACATGGCCGACCAGATCGTGTACCGGCTCAACCGGGTCCCCGAGAAGAACCACCTCGCCTTCCTGGACCTCATCGGGATCACGCTCTTCCCTCCCTCCGCGGCGCGCGCCGACGTCACGTTCTGGCTGTCGGCGCCGCAGCAGCAGCCCGTCGTGCTCGCGACGGGCACCGAGGTCGCCACGGTCCGCACCCAGACCGAGGACGCGGTGGTCTTCGCCACCGAGCGCGAACTCACCGTCATCCCGTGCGAGTTGTCCTACCTCGTGGTCCAGCCGACCGATCAGGAGGCGGTGGACCGCACCTCGGACCTCGCCGAGTCCAAGGACGTGCACTGCTTCACCGAGGCACCGCGCCCCGGTGACCGCATGCTGTTCGGGCTCAGCGCGGCCGTACCGGAGTGCGTGGTCGTCCTGGAGCTCGACAGCCAGGTGGACGGTGTCGGCGTCGACCCCCGGCAGCCCCCGCTCGCCTGGGAGGCGTGGACGGCCGACGGCTGGGCCGCCTGCGACGTCGACCGGGACACCACCGGCGGGCTCAACCGCCCGGGCGAGGTCGTGCTGCACGTCCCCGGCGGCCACGCGCTGTCGCGTACCGGGCGGCGTGAGGCGGGCTGGCTGCGCTGCCGGGTCACCGAGCCGGAAGAGGGCCAGCCCTTCTACACCACCTCGCCCACCATCCGCTCCGCCGAGGCGTTCAGCATCGGCGGCACCACCGGCGTCGTGCACGCCGAGACCGTGCGGGACGAGGCGCTGGGGGAGTCCACAGGACTGCCGGGACACCGGCTGAAGCTGGCCAACAGCCCCGTCGTCGGCGACGCCCAGCCGCTGCTCCTCCAGGTCGCCGAGCGCGACGGCTGGGTCGACTGGGAGACGGTCGGCCACTTCGCCGCCTCGGGCCCCACCGACCGGCACATCACCCTGGACGCGACCACCGGCGAGATCGCCTTCGGCCCGTCCGTCCGCGAACAGGACGGCACCCTGCGCCAGTACGGGGCGGTACCGCCCAAGGGCGCGCCGATCCGGGCCCGCCGCTACCGTACGGGCGGCGGAAAGGCCGGCAACGTCGCCAGGGGCGCCATCCAGGTCCTGCGGGACTCCGTCCCGTACGTCTCCGACGTCGTCAACCGGGAGGCCGCGCGCGGCGGGGTCGACGGTGAGACGGTCGAGGAGGCCAAGCGCAGGGCGCCCATCGCGCTGAGCGCGCAGGACCGCGCCGTGACCTTGCGGGACTACGAGGAGCTCGCGCGCCGCGCGGCGCCCGAGACCGCGCGCATCACCTGCCTCGCCGCCGAGCCGGACGAGCACGGCGCGCACGCCGTGCGGGTGCTGGTCGTCCCCCAGGCCGTGTCGGACCCGGGCGGACGGCTGCGCTTCGAGCAACTCGTCCCCGGGGACGCCCTGCTGGGGCGCATCACCCGCTACCTGGACGAGCGGCGCCTGATCGGCACCCGGCTGGCGGTCGGGCCCCCGTTCTACCAGGGGGTGACGGTTGTCGCGACGGTGCACGCCTTCCGCGGCACCGACACCGACCGGGTCAGGCGGCAGGCGCACGACGCCCTGTACCGCCATCTCGACCCGCTGACCGGGGGCGCCCACGGCACCGGCTGGCCCTTCGGACGGCCGGTGCAGGCGGGAGAGGTGTTCGCGGTGCTGCAACGGGTGCCCGGCGTCGAGCTGGTGGACGAGGTGCTGCTGCACCCGGCCGACCCGCTCAGCGGCAAGCGCGGCGACCCCACGGAACGGATCGATCTCGAAGCCCCCGCGCTCGTCTTCTCGTTCGACCACCGCGTCCGGGTGATCGGGGGCGCCTCGTGACCACGAGCGGGAGCACGCGCGGCTCCGTGGACGGACTCGGCTCCTCGGCGCCGCTGGGTGTGATGCTGCCGGCGGTGTTTGCCGACGACGACCTCGCCCAGCGTTTCGTCGCGGGGATCGACGAGGTCCTCGCGCCGCTCCACAACGTGCTCGACTGCCTGGACGCCTACTTCACCCCGTCGCTCGCGCCCGCCGACTTCACCCGCTGGCTGGGAAGTTGGGTCGGCGCGGAGACCGAAGCACCGGACACGGCCGGTCGCGCCGACGCCCCCGCCACGAACGCCCCGCCCACCGCTTCGCCCACCGCGAACCCCGAGGACATGGAGGCGACGGCCGCACTGCGCGCCGCCGTCACCGCCGCCGTACGGCTCCACCGCATCCGCGGCACCCGGCGCGGACTGTCCGAAGCGGTACGGCTGGCCTTCGGCGTGGAGCCGGAGATCACCGAGAGCGGCGCCGCCGCCTGGGACGCCAGGCCCCTGGGCCCGGTCCCCGGTGACACCCGCCCGCACCTGCACGTCACCGTACGGCTGCCCGAGCCCGGCCCCGCCGCCGAACACCGGCTGGAGCGCCTCGTCGCGGCAGCCCGCCCCGCCCATATGCCTTACACGGTCCGTGTGACCGCCGCCGAAAGGACTTCCGACAGGTGACCAGTCACCAGGCCTCCCCCTCCACGCCGCCTTCCTCCGCGGCCACCGGAGACACGGGGGACCAGCCACGTCACTGTGCCGAGTGCGGCACGCCGAGTACTCCGGGACAGTCCTTCTGCGACGGCTGCGGCGCGGTGCTGAGCTGGACGCCGAGCAGCAGGGAAAGAGAGTCCGGCGCGGCGGGCCGGCAGCCCGGCGCGGACACACCGGGCGCCGCGGGCTCCCGCCCCGGGCCGGACACGTCGGCCGACGCGGAGCCCGGCGCCGGGAACACGGACCCGGTGCGCGAACCCGTACGCGCCGACGCGCCGCCCGTGACGCCCGAGGAGGACGAGGAGGACGACACCCTCACCTCGATCCCGGCGGTCTCCGCCACGCAGCCCTCCCCACAGGCCGCTCCTGCGGCCGCGACCCCGGCCCCGGACGCGAGCGCGCGGGCCAGGGCGCTGCTCGTGCCGGTCGCCGACCGGAGTGCCCCGGCACCGGTACCGGAGGTCGCCCCCGTCCTGCCCGGCGTGCCTGCCGCCGCCCGCCCCCACGTCCAGGCCCCCGGCGGTGAACCGGCCGACGAGGCCGGCCCGCCGTGCCCCTGGTGCGCGGTCGGCAACCGTCCCGACCGGCACTTCTGCCGCCGCTGCGGCATGTCCCTCGCGGAGCGCCCCGGTGCCCCTGAGGCCCGGCGCCCCTGGTGGCGCCGGATGCTGAACGCCGGCGACCGCCCGACCCCGTGGGCCGGCGAACGCCCGAGGCTGCGCCGGGGCATCGGCCGCATCTTCACCTGGGTCGCCTACGGCCTCGCGCTCGGGCTGGTGATCTACGCGGCCTTCAACGTGGGCAACGCATGGAACGCGGCACGTGACCACTTCGCCAAGCGGGCCCAGATCAGCCCCGACGCCGCCGAGGCGTCCCGCTCCTTCAAGGGCCACCCGCCGAAGGCGCTCTTCGACAAGGTCAACAACAGTTGGTGGGGCCCCGGCGTCTCTCAGTCCGCCGAGGGCGAATGGGTGGAGGCGAGCTTCCTGGAGCCCACGCGGCTGCTGGACGTCCTCATCACGTCCGGCATCTCCACCAAGCCCGCCGACCTCTCCGAGGCCGCGCTCCCGCACCGCGTGGACGCGGTCGTCACCACGGCCGACGGCAGGAAGACCACCCGCCACATCAAACTCGACCAGGTGAGCGGCCCCCAGCAGCGGAAGTTCCGGGCGCAGAACGTCGTCAACGTACGGTTCATCATCCGCTCGGCGTTCAACGTGGGCCCCGACAAGCAGGTCTCGATCGCCGAGATCGAGTTCTTCACCCGCGCCACGACCAGCGGCACCTAGAGCGCGTCCGCACACTCGCGCCCCTCGACCGGCTCCCCGGAGCGCGACGTCGAGGGGGCGTCCGTGCGTGCCGCGCGAAGCGGTACGCGCCCTCAGGACAGCCCCGCGAAGCGGCACACCCTCAGAGGACCAGGCCCTTCGCCCGCAGGTAGGGGACGGGGGAGACGTCGGAGCCGAAGGCGGCCCCCGTGCGGACCTCGAAGTGCAGATGCGGCCCGGTGGCGTTCCCGGTCTCGCCGGACCAGCCGATGAGCGTGCCGCCCTGGACGCTCTGGCCCACGACCGCCTTCACCTCGGCCAGGTGGGCGTACTGGCTGTACGTACCGTCCTCGTGCCGGATGACGACCTGATCGCCGTAGTCCCCGCCGGGTCCGGCCGTGACGACCTCGCCGGGGCCGATGGCCTTGACCTGCGTCCCGGTGGGGACCACGAAGTCGACGCCGGTGTGCAGACCGGTGGACCAGGCGGAGCCCCGCTGGTGGTACGGGGTACCGGCCGGACCCTCGACGGGCAGGGTCCAGCCGCCGGACATCGCACCCCCGACGGGGACGACCATCTTCGGGGAGGCTGCCATGACGGCCCTGACGTACTCGTACGTCTCCCCGTCCGCTCCGCTCGCCCGCGGCACGCCGCCGTACTCCTCGACCTTCTTCCAGCCGACGCGGTAGCCGGCCAGGGCCAGTTCCAGGGGAGTGCCCCGGTAGCCGGGGTGCTCCTTCGCGGTCCGCAGGAGCCCGCACATCTTCTTGCCCTGCGCCGGTATGGCGTCCGCCGGGTCCAGGATGTCCTTGACGCCGTCGTTGTTGCCGTCGATCCCCTCGGCGGCCCAGTCGGCGTCGGAGAACTGCGCGATGCCCCTGGTGACGGGGCGTTCGGCCTGCGCGACGTCGGGCGGGCCCTCGCCCCCAGAGGCCCCACCGGAACCGGGCGCGGTGGCCTGTGCGCCGTCGGAGAGGTCCTCTCCGGCCGGCTTCCCGTCCTGCGCCCGTTGTTCCGCGCTCCGCGGGTCCGTCAGCGAGCCCTCGTCGCCGGCCGGCCCGTCGGCCGTGACCGACCTGGCCCTCGGGTTGAAGTTGCTCTCCCGCTTCAACTGCGCCGCCAGCACGGGCGCGGTGAGCGGTTTCTCGTCACAGTCGGCCGCTGCGTCACGTAAGAGCTTCGCGTACACGACGGGGACACCCACGTCGCCCGCCTTCAACTCGGTGCTCATCGGTGCGGGGACGTCCGTGCCGGCCGCCTCGCTGTCGTCGAAGGTCCCGAGCAGGGCGGTCCCGATTCCCAGCGATACCGGCGTGACCACGGCCACGGCGATGACCGGCACCATCCAGCGAGCGATCCTCACAAGCCCGAACTCCCCCGATTGAGCGCCGCTTTGGGGATCACTATGCCATTCGTGACGGACGGACCCGGACGAACCCCGTGCACCCCGGGACGTGCGGGAGGCGGACGAAGCCGGGCCGGCCGGCTTCGTCCGCCTCCGCGCCCCGACGACACCGCGGAGCGCGGCCGACGGGCGCCCGATGGTGTCGGCGGGCCGTTCAGCAGCCGGCGGGCGTCGAGCCGACGGTCACGTCGTCGAACCACAGGGTGTCGTCGCCCGTTCCGTAGCTCTCCCAGCCCAGTCGCAGCGCGGTGGGCCGGGGCGGGGTGGTCCGGGCCAGCCACTGCTGGTCGATGTCCTGCGTGGGAACGCCGTCGGCGTGCAGGCCGGGAATCTGCTCACCGTCGAGCCAGGTGTCGAGGCCGGGGGCCGTCGTGTCGATCGCGAACCGCAGGCACTGCCAGGTGTCCGTCGGCAGCGGCCTGCTCAGCGCCACTCCGGCCGGGCTCTGGGCCGGCAGGGTGGCGTCGTCGATCTCCCGGTTCCACTGCAGGGCGCCGTTCTGGCCCCCGACGCGCAGGCTCCGGCCGCTCTGTGAGGTGTCGGGCAGAGAGACGAAGGTGACGTGGGCCGAGGGGAGCGCGGTGGTGTGCCGCACCCACATGCGTACGTGCATCACCGGGCCGACCGAGGACAGGTCGGCCGTGGAGGCGACGAATGCGTGGTTGCAGTAACCGGCCCCGCCGTCGATCCGCAGCGATCTGCTGCCGCTGTGCGCGACCGCGGTGTCCACGGCGGCCGTACCGGTTCCCTGGCAGTCGGGCACGGTGAATTTCCAGGCGCCCGAAGGGGCGGGGCCTGCCTGGTCCTCGAAGTCCGAGCAGATCACCGCGTCGCCGCAGTCCGCGCCGGACGGCGGTGTCGTGGGGGGTGGTGTGGTCGGAGGCGGTGTGGTCGGCGGCGTGGTGCCGTCACCGCCGCAGGAGACGCCGTTCAGGGCGAAGTCGACCGGAGCGGGGTCGGCCGACCGCCAGGTCCCCTGCAACCCGAAGTCGACGGTGCCGCCGGTGGCGAGGGCGCGGTTCGCGCTCGTGTGCTCGGCGACCACGGCGCCGCCGGTCTGCGTGACGGTCGCGTTCCATGCCGAGGTCACCTGCTGGTCCCCGGTGTACGTCCAGGTCAGGCGCCAGCCGTCGATCGCCGGGCCGAGATTGGTGACCTTGAACTGGGCGACATAGCCGCCGCTCCACTTGTTCACCGTGTGGTCGACCCGGCAGCCCGCCGCCGCGCCGGCGGCGGACGTCGCCGTGAGGCCGGTCATCGCGGTGAAGCCGGACGCCAGCAGCACGAGGGCGGTGAGGACCGCCGTCCACGGCCGGCGCGGTGATCGGGGGAGAGGGACGCGCACGTGTGCCTCCGAGGTGGGGGAGTGAGGGAGCGCGGAAGGGGGACGGGAGCGGTCCCGTCGTGGAAGGCGGGGCCCCGGACAGGCCGGAGCCCCGCCTCACGTCAGCTCGTGGGGAAGCTGTCAGCGGTGCTGATCCGGCTCTTGAGCAGTGCACCGGACTCGGTCAGCACACCACTGCTGCTGTAGTCGCTGCCCGCGCAGGTACCCGGCCGGAACGCCGCGCTGCTCTCGTCGGCGTCGGAATAGGTCCAGTTCGCGTAGCTGATCTTCAGCTGGTCGAGCAGGTCCAGCCAGGCCGTGGTGCTCGACCGGTCCAGCGCCCCGCCGCCGGTGGCGCTCACCGTGCCGAACTCCGTCACGAACAGCGGCAGCCGGGAAGCCGCCCGGCTCAGAGTGGCGCGGTAGGTGTCCTTGTGGCTCGCGGCGTAGAAGTGGAACGCGTACATGATGTTGGACGCGTTCACCGGGTTGTTGACGACCTCGCTCTCGTTGGAGCCGTCCGAGACCCCCAGCGAGGACCAGCCACGGGTGCCGACGATGACGACGGCGTCCGGGTCGGCGGCCCGGACCACCGGGATGACCTGTTCGGCGTAGTTCTTGATGCCGGACCAGCTCACGCCGTTGGGCTCGTTGGTGATCTCGTAGATCACGTTCTTCTTGCCCGCGTTACGCGCGGCGACGGAGGCGAAGAAGGTCTTGGATCGCTCCAGGTTGTAGTTCGGGTCGCCGGGCGTCAGGGTGTGGAAGTCGATGAGCGCGTACATGCCGCGTGCCTCGGCCATGTCGACGAGCCTGTTCACGCGGTTGGTGAAGCCCGCCGGATCGGTCTCGTAGCCGTCCTCCTGCACGTACATGGAGATGCGCAGCAGATCCGACTTCCAGTCGTTCGCCAGCGCGTCCAGGGAGGCGGTGTTGTAGCAGGCGTCGAACCACTGGATGCCGTGCGTGCTCATGCCACGCAGCTGGACGGGGCGGTTGTACTGGTTGCACAGGTTCACGCCGCAGACGTGGAGCTGGCCATTGACCTCCACGGGAGTGCCGTCGACGGGGTCGGGGCCGGGAGGGGGCTCCTCCCCGGTCGATCCCGTACAGGCGACGCCGTTCAGCGTGAACGCCGTGGGCTTCGGGTTGGCGCCGGTGAACGTGCCCGTGAACCCGACGTCCGCCGAGCCGCCGGTGGCCAGCGAGCGGTTCCAGTCGACACCGACGACGGTGACCGCCGAACCCGACTGCGACCAGGTGGCGTTCCAGCCCTGGGTGACCTTCTGCCCGGACTCCGGCATGGTGAAGGCGAGCGTCCATCCGTTGACGGGGGCACCCAGATTGGTGATCTTCACACCGGCCTGGAAGCCGCCCGTCCACTGACTGGTGACCGTGTAGTCGACCTTGCAGCCGGTGGCGGCAACCGCCGGGGAACTGAAGGCGGCCGTGAGACCCAGGACGGTCGCGAGGGCGGCGAGTAAGGCGAATAGGCGTTTCAAGGTGATTCCTCCTCGTGTGGGGTGGAAACAACATGATGGGAGCGCTCCCAACGCCCATCCGGCCGAGACCGTACACCGGTACGCCGATGTGCGTACAGACATCTGACGGGCTTCGGCGAAAAGCGGAACGGGAAGGCCGGTACCGGGAAATGGGCGGCCGGCGGAGGGCCGCATCAGTCATGGCCTGGTCAAGTGGCTGATGCCCATGAAGACGTGCCGTGCACGGTGTCGGCCGACAGCACGGGGCACCCGATGAGCTCCACCGCCGCCAGCACGGCCCGCCGGGCCGCCTCGCTGTCGGCGGGCGGGAAGGCGATCCGGAGCTGGTGGCCGTAGGCGGACTCGTACGTCAGGAGCCAGCCTGCGCCGTCCACGGCGAAGTGGTCCTGCCGCAGCCCGAGGTGCTCGTATCCGCCACGGTCCGACGTGGGGCCGAGCGCCTCGCGCAGGATTCCCAGCCGCTCGGAGTACGGGTGCGCCCCGTCTCCCAGCTTCACGTACACGTGGTCCCTCTCGACAGCGGGGTCGAACCAGGGGATGAGCTCCGGTGCGTGGTGCAGGAGGTGGGAGGTGATGCGGCGGCTCGTCAGGCCATCGAGGAACGCGCCCGCCCCGCAGTCGAACCGCTCGTAGTCGTCGTCCCGCGACCAGATCACCACGGGCCAGGACTCGGGAGGCCCTTCGGTCAGCCAGCAGACGTGCGCCGCGCTCTCGGTCACCGCCCAGGCGAGCAGCCCGCCGGGCTCGGGGAAGAGGGGATAGGGGTAATTCTCGGGTGCGTCCTCGCGCAGGGGGCCGTAGTCGTCGAGCAGATCCGCCGTGAGCGGGACGGGATTGGCCTCACCGAAAGGTGTGCAGAGGCACAGTGCGCCCCAGAAGTCGCCGCGCCCGTAGGTCGTGACCAGCCGCTTGTAGTCATCCGGTAGCCGGATGCCCAGCACCCTCTCGGCCTCTGCCCAGTCACCGTGGCCGTCGACCACCACGGCGGGCGGGCGGACCCGTTCGGCGATCCGGGCGAGGGCGTCGGTCACGGGCGCACCTTCAGGCAGCGGAGGCGACGAACGCGGCCCAGGCGGCCGGGGGCACGGTGAGGACGGGGCCGTCGGTGACCTTGGAGTCGCGGATGTGCACGGCGGCGGGGTGGGAGGCGACCTCGACGCAGTTGCCGCCCTGGTCGCTGCTGTAGCTGGACTTGTGCCAGTCGTAGGCGATTTCGAGACAGGCGCCGCCTTCACTGCCGCTGTAGCTCGACTTGAACCAGACGAGGGGCGGGCTGTGTGGGTTCATCGCTGACTGGTTCCGGCGACGAACGCGGCCCAGGCGGCCGGGGGCACGGTGAGGACGGGGCCGTCGGTGACCTTGGAGTCGCGGATGTGTACGGCGGCGGGGTGGGAGGCGACCTCGACGCAGTTGCCGCCCTCACTGCCGCTGTAGCTGGACTTGTGCCAGTCGTAAGCGATTTCGAGACAGTCGCCGCCTTCACTGCCGCTGTAGCTCGACTTGAACCAGGTGCGGCCTGTGTCGTGTGCTGAGGGCGTCATGACTCTCCAAGCAGGTCGTCCAGTAGGCGCATGCTTTCCTCGGGGGAAATCGCCTGCGAACGCAGCATCCCATATTTCTGGTGCAGCACACTGACCTCGTCGAGGTCGTCGATCAGGACGCTGACGCGCTGCCCCTCGATGTAGGCCAGCTGATCGTGGTCGGGGGTCTCCAGCAGCACCATCGGCCCGTCGAGCGCGGCGTGCGTCTTGCGGTTCGTCGGCATGATCTGGAGTCCCAGGAAAGGTAGTTCGGCGCAGCGCCGCAGATGAAGGATCTGCTCGCGCAACACCGTCCTGCCCCCGAGGGGCCGCGTCAGGATGCTCTCCTCGATCAGGAAGTTGGCCATCAGCCGGGGCTTGCGCTCGAAGACCCGCTGCCGGTCGAGCCGGGCCGCGACGCGCTCCTCCAGTTCGCCGTCCTCCAGGGGCGGGTAGAGGCTCGCGAACACCGCTCTGGCGTACGCCTCCGTCTGAAGCTGCCCCGGCACCACCTGATTCTGATACGACAGCAGCGTCACCGCCTCCTGCTCGTACTCCACGAAGTCCTGCACGAACGCCGGGAACCGCTCCTTCTGCGGCACCTTCGCCACCGCGACCCCCAGCACCCCCTTCGTGTCCAGCAGTTCGTCCAGCTGCGTCGCGAAGTCCGCCTGGAGCGGCCTGCGGCCCTGCTCGATCGAGGCGATCGTGTCCTCGCCCACGCAGAACCGGTCGGCCAGGGACGTCTGCGTCAGTCCGGCCGCGCGCCGGAACGCGGCGAGCTGCGCGCCGATGACATGCCAGGACGTGACCCGCTTGTTCCTCTTCACCGAGTGCATGACGTGCCTTTCCCCGTACCCGAGCCCCGCCCGACCCGTCAGCGCTCGTACAAACGCGGTGTACGACCTGACGCGGTGCCCCACAGTAGTCACGGTCTGTGACAGTCGTCCCGTGAACGAGACAACACAACTCACCTCCTTCCGTGAGGCGTTCTACCGCCGTGAGCGCAGGTCCGTCCCCCTCGCGCGGAAGTTCGTACGACAGGCGCTGCTCGACTGGGCGTGCGAGGTCGACGTCGACGACGTGCTGCTCTGCGTGAGCGAGCTCGCCACCAACGCGCTGATCCACGGCGTACCGCCTGGCAGGGGATTTCGCGTCCACGTCACCTGGGGGCCCGTCCTTCGGATCGAGGTGCACGACAGCGGCTCCGGGGAGGTCCGGGAGGTCGGGGGGCCCGCGCCCGAGGCCGAGTGGGGGCGGGGGCTCGTGCTCGTCGGGGCGCTCGCCGACGCGTGGGGGGTGGGGGAGCGGCAGCCGGGGAAGACCGTGTGGTGCGAGTTTGCCGCTTCGGCAAGCAAGTTTGTCGGTTCGGGCTCGCGGGCGCACCATCTCCCGTAAATGGAGGTGTTCCGGATGAGCGAGATCAATCAGCGTTACGACGTCGTGGTGATCGGCGGCGGGGCCGCCGGGCTGAGCGGGGCTCTGGCCCTGTCCCGTGCCCGGCGTTCCGTGCTCGTGATCGACGGAGGCAGACCGCGCAACGCGCCCGCGTCCCACGTGCACAACTACCTGGGCCGCGAGGGCACCCCGCCCTCGGAACTGCTGTCCGTCGGCCGCGCCGAGGCCGAGGCGTACGGCGCCGAGATCGTCCAGGGCGAGGTCGTCGAGGCGGAGAAGCTGTCCGACGGCTTCCGGGTCGTGCGGGAGGACGGGAGCGTCGTCGAGGCGCGCCGGCTCCTCGTGACCACCGGACTCGTCGACGAGCTGCCGGCGGTGGAGGGCCTGGCCGAGCGCTGGGGCCGTGAGGTGCTGCACTGCCCGTACTGCCACGGCTGGGAGGTGCGGGACCAGGCGGTGGGCATCCTGGCCGTCAGCCCCATGGCCGTGCACCAGGCTCTGCTCTGGCGGCAGTGGACGGACGACGTGGTGCTGTTCCGGCACGGGCAGGCGGACTTCGGGGACGAGGACTACGAGCGGCTCGCCGCCCGGGGTATCGGCGTGGTGGACGGAGAGGTGGCCGGACTGGAGGTGGCCGATGACCGGTTCACCGGGGTGCGGCTGGCCGGAGGCAGGGTGATCCCGCGCGAGGCGCTCGTCGTCCAGCCGCGCTTCACGGCCCGCTCCGCCGTGCTGGAGGGCCTCGGTCTGCGGCCCACCGAGCTGGAGGTGGGCGGCCACGTGGTCGGTACGTACATCGCGGCCGACCCCGCCGGGGCGACCGACGTGCCCGGCGTGTGGGTGGCCGGTAACGTCGCCAACCTCATGGAGCAGGTCGTCGGAGCAGCCGCCGCAGGGCTGAAGTCGGCCTCGATGATCAACATGGACCTCGTCGACGAGGACACCCGCCGCGCGGTCGAGGGCCGCCGCGCGCCCTTCTCGGCCGAGGCCGAGCGCCAGGTGACCGAGCGGGTGCTCGGGGACCGCCGTCATGGACTTCAGGAGGCACGATGACCACCGACAGCAACCGGACCGACGCCGAGATGTGGGACGAGCGCTACCGAGAGAGCGACCGCATCTGGAGCGGGAACCCCAACGTGGTCCTGGTCCGTGAAGTGGAAGGGCTGAAGCCCGGGCGGGCGCTCGACCTCGGGTGCGGCGAGGGCGCCGACGCCGTGTGGCTCGCCCGCTGGGGCTGGAAGGTCACGGCCACCGACATCTCACGGGTCGCCCTCGACCGGGCGGCCGGACAC
Source organism: Streptomyces argenteolus (assembly GCF_042902585.1). Lineage (GTDB taxonomy): Bacteria > Actinomycetota > Actinomycetes > Streptomycetales > Streptomycetaceae > Streptomyces > Streptomyces argenteolus. The sequence continues at coordinate 188,998 of NZ_JBIBEG010000001.1, read as the reverse complement.
GCGGCCGAGGCCGGGGTGGCGGACCGGATCGACTGGCTGCGGATCGATCTCGGGGCGGAGTTCCCCGAGGGGGAGTACGACCTGGTCTCCGCCCAGTTCCTGCACTCGATGGGCGACCTGCCCCGCGAGGAGATCCTGCGGAGGGCCGCCCGGGCCGTCGCCCCCGGCGGCGTGCTTCTGATCGTCGGGCACGCGGGCTTCCCGGCCTGGGAGGAGAACCCCCACCCCGAGATGGTGTTCCCGACCCCGGACGAGGTGCTGGCGTCCCTCGAACTCCCGGAGGGGGAGTGGGAGGTGCTGCTCAGCGGCGAGCACGAGCGGGTCCAGAACGACCCCGAGGGCCGTCCCACGACCCGCATCGACAACGCGCTCAAGATCCGCCGCAAGGGCTGATCCGGCCGGTTCCGGCGGCGGACCGCACCGGTATGAGGTGCGGCCCGCCTTCGGACCGCGCACCGGCGTGGGGGTGAGGCCCTCTTCGGACGGCACCACCGACATGCCCCCTTCGGACGGCACCACCGACACGCCCCCTTCGGACGGCACCACCGACACCCGTCCGGCCCGTCCCCGGACGGCATGGGCATCCGTTCCGCCCTCCTCACTCCGCGCCCCCGGGCAGGTAGCCGCTGAGCGCCCGGCCGCCCTCCTGGGAAATGGCGAGCGCCCGCCGCCCACCCCGGGAGGGGAGAGCCGGCGGGCGCGCTCGGTCCGTGGAGGTCAGGCCTGGGGGGCGGCCTTGATCGCGGAGATGTCGAAGTTCAGCTTGACCTTGTCGCTGACCATCACACCGCCGGTCTCCAGGGCGGCGTTCCAGGTCAGGCCCCAGTCGGAGCGCAGGATGTCGGCGCTGCCCTCGAAGCCCACGCGCTCGTTGCCGTAGACGTCGGTGGCGGAGCCGTTGAACTCCAGGTCGATGGAGAGCGTGCGGGTGACGTCCTTGATCGTGAGGTCACCGGTGACGCGGTACGCGTCACCGCCGAGCTGTTCGGCCTGCGTGGAGCGGAACGTCATGGTGGGGAACTTCTCGGCGTCGAAGAAGTCGCCGCTGACCAGGTGGCCGTCGCGGTCGGCGATGCCGGTGTCGACGCTGGCGATCTTGACGTCGATTGAGGCGGTGGAGGCGCCGGGGTTCGCGCCGTCCAGCACGAGGGTGCCCTCGTGCTCACCGAAGGAGCCGCGCACGTTGGTGACCATGGCGTGGCGCACGGTGAAACCGATGCTGCTGTGGGCGGGGTCGATCGTGTAGGTGCCGGTCAGGGCCGCCAGCGCCGGGTCCACAGCGAGGGTCGCGGTGGTGGACGGGGCGGTGTTCTTGCGGTTGAACAGAGCCATGGCTCCTCCTCGGGGACGTGTTCCGGCGCGCTCTGTGGATCAGACCGCCGAACGTTTGGTTTAACCTTCAACGAGATTCACTGTAGATCTCTTTTGTTCAAAGTTCAACATCAAGGGTCCAGGCCGGTCCGGAAGTCGCGGCGGACACCCATCCGTCTCGCGCGACCCTCTGGCGGACGCGCGTAGAGCTACGGCACTATCTCCCTGCCCCCAATTGTCATGAGCAGGAGGATTCCCCCCATGCTGACCCGTCCCAGACTCCGCTCGGCCGTCACCGCCCTCGCTCTCGTGCTCGGCGCCCTCTTCGCGCCCGGCGTCGGCGTGCTCGGCGGCGGCGCCACCGAGGCGCACGCCGTGACCAAGCTGACCCACTCCCAGGCGACCTCCCGCTTCACCTCGTCCGGGATCACCTGGTCGTCCTCGGGCGGCTGCTCCGACCGGTACGTCTCCACCTGCACCTCGTTCGAACAGCTCAACCTGACCAGCGCGCAGGGCGCCCAGACGCTGAAGAGCGCCACGGGCTGCGCGCTCAACATCACCGGGGGCACGGAGACCGGCCACGCCGGCGGCACGTACTCGCACTGGAACGGCTACAAGCTGGACTTCAGCAAGACCACCTGCCTGACCAACTACGTGAAGGGCGTGTTCAGTTACATCGGCCTGCGCGGCGACGGCGCCCCGCAGTACAAGTCGGGCTCGGGCAACGTCTACGCCGACGAGGGCAACCACTGGGACGTCACGTACTACAACTGCGGCGGCTGCTGACCCCCCGCACGCACGAAAGCCCTCGTCCCGTTCCCACGGGGCGAGGGCCGTTTCGGTCGAACCGGACGACCAGGCGCACACCGGTTCCGCCGTGACGCTCGGCCAGCACCCGCATGGCGCTCAGGACGGGCGCCCAGGTGCCGGCGTGCACGGTCTGGCGCCGGGTCAGGGGCTCGACCCTCAGCAGGACGTCGCCGTCCCGCCACTCCGTCCCCGCCGGCCACCCGTCCCTGGGCGGTGTCAGCCCGGAGAGCTCCGCGAGACGGTCCACGGGGAAGGCCCGCTCCTCGAAGACCCACGCGTCGCCGGGGGAGCGCCGTCGGTAGCGATGGAGGTACGCGTCCGGCCCGGGCGCCGCCCCGTCCCGGTCGGCAGCCGCCAGTTCCGCCCAGCTGATCCAGGTCGTGCCGTGGCCGAGGTGCGCACGGGCGACCGTCTCCGAGACGTCCTCGGGCAGCCCCCGCCCGGGGCCAGGGGCTCAAGCCCCGCCTGGCGGCCCCGGACGCCGAACAGGCTGCCGAACGCGTCGTAGTCGCGGTGGCCGTAGAGCTGGTCCAGCTCGATCGCGGGCTGCCAGAAGGGCGTGGAGCCGCCGTCGGCGGAGTACCCGTGGCGGCACTCGATGAACCCGTGGATGTCCGTACCCATGGCTGAGATGATGCGATGGCCGCCGGGCGGACCGCGAGCGGGTTGTCCGGCGCCTCCCGCCGACGCGCGGCGCGCGCCGGGGGAGGTTCCGGGGCCGCGCTCAGACCTGCGGCTCCAGCGCCGGGCCGAGGGAGGAGAACTTCTCCTTGCTGATGATCCGGCGGGGCGGCCAGGTGATGTTCTCCGGCGGCCAGCTCTGGCCCGTCTTCTTGAGGAACCACGCGGGCGGCTCGTACATCGGGGGCTCGTACCCCTCCGGCAGCGCGGTCTTCCAGGTCAGGCCCTCGGTCCGCTTGCGGAACTCCTCCTTGATGCCGGCCAGCAGCTCCGGCTTCACCAGCAGGTCCACCGCGGTGGCGGCCAGGTAGGAGGCCGCGGCCCTGATCGCCGCATGGCCCGGCGCCGAGCCCGCGCACGAGGCGGTCGACCAGGTGTGCATCTTGGACCCGACGGGGGCGAGCGCGGCGCCCATGGAGACGGTCGGCACCTGCCAGCTGATGTCGGCCACGTCGGTGGAACCGCCGCCGAGGAAGACCGGGTTGGGCGGCGTCAGGGGGCTGACCTTGTCGTGCAGGCCGCTCTCCGGCAGGCCCAGCGAACTCTGGAGCTCCCTGGCGAGGCGCTGCGCGTCCGCCGAGTGCGCAGGCGGGCCGATCTGCCGCATGTTGTCGTACATCAGCTCGGCGAACGCCTTCGAGGGGAGCTGGTTCCAGCACGCCGAGGTGATCCGGTGCCGTACCGAGGTGCGGCTCGCGGTCGCCGCCGCCTCCGAGACGGCGATGACCTTGTCCAGGAGCGAGGTGACGCGGGCGACGCTCCCCTCGCGCACGTAGTAGGAGATCTCCGCGATCTCCGGCGTGACGTTGGGGATGTCGCCGCCGTTGTTGATCACCCAGTGCAGCCGGGCCGACGGGGCCATGCTCTCCTCGCGGAGGAACTCCGACATGGTCGCCATCATCACGGCGGCGTCCAGCGCGCTCTTGTTGCCGAGCGGGGTCCCGCCGTGGCCCGCGACACCGAGGAAGGTGAAGGTGACGGCCGTCATCGCGTTGGACGTGCCCCAGCCGGTGGCGTTGCCGGTGGAGGGGTGCCAGTCGAGGAAGGCGTCGAGCCCGTCGTAGACGCCCTGGCTCACGGCGTACGTCTTGCCGATCAGCTGTTCCTCGGCGGTCGAGCCGAAGAACTTCACCGTCACGTCGAGCTTGTGGCGCCGGGACGCCTCCGCGACCGCCGCGGCTGCCGCTGCCGCCGCCGCCCCCAGCGCGCAGTGCCCGCAGCCGTGGCCGGGGCCGTAACCCGGGGCGAACGGGTCGTGGACGTACTCCTTCGGGTCGTGCTCACCGGCGCCCTTGTTCTGGGACAGTCCGGGCAGGGCGTCGTACTCACCGCTGAAACCGATGACCGGGCCGCCCTTGCCGCGGGTGTATGTGGCGGTGAAGGCCGTCGGGAAACCGGCCGTCCCGAAGCGGACGTCGAAACCGGCCTTGCGCAGGAACTCGGCCTCGGCCAGGGAGGAGTTCCACTCCCGCAGGCTCAGTTCCGCGTGCTCCCAGATCTCGTCGTTCAGCCCGGTGATCCGGGAGGCGTTCCGGTCGAGCCAGCCGAGCGCGGTGCGCTTGGCGTCCGAGTCCTGGGCGAGCCCTCCCGGCGCGGTGTAGGCGGCGGCGTCGGCCGCGGCGAGGCCGGCCGCCTCGTCGGAGGCCGCTGCCATGGCCGGATCCGCCGTCGCCGCCATGGCGGTCGTGGCTATTCCGGCTGCCCCGAGCATCTGCATGATCCGGCGGCGGCTGAGGCCGTCACCCGTCCGTACCGCGTGGTCGTGGTCGCTGGGGTCGTGCAGGTCGCACACGGGCGCCTCCGGTCCGATGGCATGTACAAGTACAGTGCCCGGCACTCTTCATTCCGGTTGTTGCGAAGTCAAGAGGGATGCGTGTCGTCGGAGTTACGCATTCCGCTCCCGTCACCGGCTGAGGTGGCGGGAGCGGAAAAGGCGGGGCCGCCCGCCGCGGACCGGCGGCGGGCGGCCCCGCCCCCCCGCGCCCCCCCCCCCCGGGGGGGGGGCCGGGGGGGGGGGGGCGGCCCCCCCCCCCCGGGAGCCGGGGGGGGTTGCCGCGGGGGCGGCCCCCCCCCCCTGCCGCGGCCCCGGCCGGCGGG
>NZ_JBIBEG010000001.1:0-184089 GCF_042902585.1 Streptomyces argenteolus | reverse complement strand
GGTGGGGGGGCGTGGTTTTACCGCTTCCCGCGCCGGCACCGGGCTGGGGGGGGGGGCGCGTAAAGGGGGGGCCCCCCCCCGGGGGCGGGGGGGGGGGCGCCCCCGCCCCTCGGCGCAGCCGCGCCGAGGGGCGGGTCACGGTGAGCGTCAGGAGCCGACGCTCACCGTGAAGCGGCGGGGGTTGCCGTCGTGCGCGGCCCCCGAGACGTCCGGCTCGCCGTCCGGGCGTACGTCGTCGTAGGGGAACGCGTAACCGATGGGGGAGTTCGCGTGGACGACACGGGACCAGTGGTTCGTCACGGCGCCCTTGTAGTAGTCCGCCACCGAGGTGCCGTTGGGCTGCTGCGGGTGGCTGAGCATGATCGAGCGGTTGAAGCCCGCCGCGATCCTGGCCAGCAGCGCCTTCTTGTCGTCGGAGTCGGCCGGGTTGTTCGTGAAGGGACCGTGGTTGCAGGTGAAGATGTCCTTCGACGTCGGCTTGACGAAGGTGTGCCCGCCCTCGAAGGTCAGCGTGTCCCCGCTGACCCGGCCCGCCAGTGTCCCCCGTCCGCCCTGGAGGTCGATCCGCAGGTCGGTGGAGCGGTACTTCTCCCAGACCTCGTCGATCTGTGCGGTGAACAGGTCCCTGAACGGCATCTCCGCGGGCCGGTCGAAGAACGGCGCCATCAGGTTCTGCGGCGACACGACCCGCAGGACCTGACCGTCCTGGCCGCGGGTGATCAGCTTGTCCCAGGGCTGCCCGTCCGCCGCGGCCTGGGCCGTGAGGTCGTCCGCGATGCGCTGGACCGCGCCGTCCGGGAGCGGGGCCACGGTGTGGGTGGAGTCGCCCTCCAGGGTCAGGCCGATCGGCAGCGCCGTCACGAGGTCGACGTAGCTGATGTTCGCGTACAGCTGCTGAGGGTTGAACGTGAACTCGCAGAACGACCAGGTCCGGCCGTAGTTCGGGTCGGCCGGGGTCGCGAAGGCGGGCTCGACCAGCGAAGGGCCCGGGTTGAGGTAGAAGTCCAGCTTGCCGTCGCGCACGAAGTAGACCCGCGCCCCGTACATCTGCGGGAGGGTCAGTACGACGGGGCCGGCGCCCGCGCCCTTGAGCGGGATGGCGCAGTCCACCGGGAGCGGGGTCTGCGGGGCGCCGGGGGAATCGGGGCGGTAGACGCTGCCGTCGGCGCGCAGGAGCACCCAGCGGTCGGTGCCCTGCTCGTGGCCGGTGACGTACGCGTGCACGGTCCCGGGCAGCGACGTGTTCTCCAGTGCCAGTTCGCACGTGGCGGGGGCGGCGGAGGTGCGCGGGCTTAGGGCGCTGCCCCAGAGGGGATAGCTGAGCGCGGTCGCGGAGGCGGCGGCGCCCGTCAGGAACATTCTGCGAGAAATCACGAAGGAACTCCCGGAGTGTGGGGGTCGCAGACAGGGGCATGGGGGGTGGCGCGGGGGGTGTGGAACGGTGGGGCCGTCTGCGGTGCGCAACACTCTCGCGATGCCTCTCGCCACCGTCAAGAGTTATGACTGAGAGCGCTCTCAAAGGCGCCCTGTTCTTCACAACTCGACGCCACGGGACGGTTTTTGGCCACGTGCGGTGGACCGTCGTGCGCGCGGAGTGAGCGGGGCCGCCGATGCGGGTGCTCCGCAGGCTCCCCGGGGGCCGCTGCGGTCCGCCCGGGGCGGCCGTGCATGCTGGGAGGGCGACCGGCTCACCCTCCTGGGCGAGGAGTGTGGACGGCGCTCGGCTGTCGCCGGTGAGGGCGAGGGCGTACGCCCGGCGCGTGAGCCGAGGTCCGGGCGCCCCCGCCATTGAGGTCTGCCCGGTACCCCGCCCCGGTGGCTCCGCGGCGTGGCGCGCGACGGGGTGTGTGGCCGAGGCCACATGGGGTGCTTTGTGGGGGATCTACAACCCGGAAGCCTCGTGAGCTGGCAGATGGGATACCCGGAGCCCCGGTTCTGTCGGGTGCCACCAGGAAACCGGGCAGGAGACTGTCCGGAGTGAACGGCAGGAAATCCTGGGTCGGGTTCGTAGGGTCGACGCATGACCGTTGTGGACGAAATCCCGGGCGAGCCCAGCGACACGCGTGGGCGGGTGGCCGAACTGCTGGCTCTGCGTGAGCGGGCCCGGCGTGGACCGAGCGAGCGGGCGACCGAGGCGCAGCACGCCAAGGGCAAGCTGACGGCGCGCGAGCGTATCGGGCTGCTGCTGGACGAGGGGTCGTTCAAGGAGGTCGAGCAGTTGCGCCGGCACCGGGCGACCGGCTTCGGCCTGGAGGCGAAGAGGCCGTACACCGACGGGGTGATCACCGGCTGGGGCACGGTCGAGGGCCGGACGGTGTTCGTCTACGCGCACGACTTCCGGATCTTCGGCGGGGCGCTGGGCGAGGCCCATGCCACGAAGATCCACAAGATCATGGACATGGCCATCTCGGCGGGCGCCCCGCTGGTGTCGCTGAACGACGGTGCCGGGGCCCGTATCCAGGAGGGTGTCAGCGCGCTCGCCGGTTACGGCGGGATCTTCCAGCGCAACACCCGGGCCTCGGGTGTGATCCCGCAGATCAGTGTGATGCTCGGCCCGTGCGCGGGTGGCGCGGCCTACAGCCCGGCGCTGACGGACTTCGTGTTCATGGTCCGTGAGACTTCGCAGATGTTCATCACCGGGCCGGACGTCGTCAAGGCGGTCACCGGTGAGGAGATCACCCAGAACGGCCTCGGCGGCGCGGACGTGCACGCCGAGACCTCGGGCGTGGCGCACTTCGCGTACGACGACGAGGAGACCTGCATCGCCGAGGTCCGCTACCTCATCGGGATGCTGCCCTCCAACAACCGCGAGAACCCGCCCGTGGTGCCGAGCGACGACCCGGCCGACCGGCGCGGCGACGTCCTGCTGGACCTGGTCCCGGCCGACGGCAACCGCCCCTACGACATGCACAAGGTCATCGAGGAGCTCGTCGACGACGGCGACTTCCTGGAGGTCCACGAGCGCTGGGCCCGCAACATCGTCTGCGCACTGGCCCGGCTCGACGGCCAGGTCGTCGGCATCGTGGCCAACCAGCCGCAGGCACTGGCGGGTGTCCTGGACATCGAGGCGTCCGAGAAGGCCGCGCGGTTCGTCCAGATGTGTGACGCGTTCAACATCCCCATCGTCACTCTCCTGGACGTACCCGGCTTCCTGCCCGGCGTCGACCAGGAGCACGGTGGGATCATCCGGCACGGTGCGAAGCTGCTCTACGCGTACTGCAACGCCACCGTGCCCAGGATCTCCCTGATCCTGCGCAAGGCCTACGGCGGTGCCTACATCGTCATGGACAGCCAGTCCATCGGCGCCGACCTGACCTACGCGTGGCCCACCAACGAGATCGCGGTCATGGGCGCCGAAGGCGCCGCCAACGTCATCTTCCGCCGTCAGATCGCCGACGCCGAGGACCCCGAGGCCATGCGGGCCCGCATGGTCAAGGAGTACAAGGCCGAGCTGATGCACCCCTACTACGCGGCCGAGCGCGGCCTGGTCGACGACGTCATCGACCCCGCCGAGACGCGCGAGGTACTCATCGCCTCGCTCGCGATGCTCCGCAACAAGCACGCCGACCTGCCGTCCCGCAAGCACGGCAACCCCCCGCAGTAGCCGCGGTCCGCGGGCGGCGACCCCGCCCGCGCCCCGCGCCCCTCTGCCCAGAAGACGGAGACATCCATGAGCGTCACCCCCGCCGACTCGGTCCTGCGCGTCGAGAAGGGCCAGGCCGGCCCCGAAGAGCTCGCCGCCATCACCGCGGTCCTGCTCGCCCGCGCGTCCGCCCAGCCCGACGCCCCGGCCGGCCGAGGCCGCAGCACCGCCGGGTGGCGCCGGCTGGAGCGCACCCCCGGTTTCCGTGCCCCGCACAGCTGGCAGGGCTGAAAAGGGCCGCTGAGGCCCCTCCACGGCCCTGCGGGCCCCGTTGCACGGCGAAGGCCCCGTACTCCCAGGAGTACGGGGCCTTCGCCGTGCAACGGGCGGCGGAGGTCAGCGCAGCCGGGCCATCAGCGCGTGCTCGACCAGCGTGATGAGCGCGCTCTTGGCGTCCGCGCGGTGCCGGGCGTCCGTGGTGAGGATCGGGGTGTCCGGGCCGATCTGGAGTGCTTCGCGTACTTCGTCGGGGGTGTAGGGCTGGTGTCCGTCGAAGCCGTTGAGGGCGATGACGAAGGGGAGGCCGCTGTTCTCGAAGTAGTCGACGGCGGGGAAGCAGTCGGCGAGGCGGCGGGTGTCGACGAGGACGACGGCGCCGATGGCGCCGCGGACCAGGTCGTCCCACATGAACCAGAAGCGGTCCTGTCCGGGGGTGCCGAACAGGTAGAGGATCAGGTCCTGGTCCAGGGTGATGCGTCCGAAGTCCATGGCCACGGTGGTCGTGGTCTTGTCCCCGGTGTGGGTCAGGTCGTCGATGCCCGCGGACGCGGACGTCATCACGGCTTCGGTGCGCAGCGGATTGATCTCCGAGACGGCACCGACAAACGTGGTCTTACCCACGCCGAAGCCCCCTGCCACCACGATCTTCGCCGAGGTAGTGGAGCGGGCCGCTCCGCCGCTAGAGCTTGCGAAGTCCACTGAGCACCCTTTCGAGCAGTGTCACATCTGGCTGGCCGCCGGCGGTCTCGTCGCCGCCGGGCTGATGGATAGCGACGAGTCCGGCCTCGGCCAGGTCGGCGACGAGGATCCGGGCAACGCCGAGCGGGATCGAGAGAAGGGCCGAAACCTCGGCGACCGACTTGATCTCGATGCAGAGCCGGCAGATCCGCTGGTGCTCGGGCAACTGCCCTTGCAGCCTGGACGGATCGGCCGTGGTGCTGACCAGAGCCTCGATGGCGAGCTGGTAGCGCGGCCGGGTCCGGCCGCCGGTCATGGCGTACGGGCGCACCAGCGGATTGTGCCCCGCGGGCTTCGCCGGTGCCGGAGCCTGCCGCTGGACCGGCTGGATGCGCGACGGAGGCGCCTCGTACCGCTGCTGCGGCTGCTGTTCGTGCTGCGGCTGCTGGTACTGAGGCTGCTGGTACGGCTGTTGCTGCGGCTGCTGCTGCGGCCACCCGGAACCGGGCTGCTGGGGCTGCTGCTGCCACTCACCGCCCTGCGGGCCCTGATGGGGCTGGTAGGGCTGGTACGGCTGGTAGGGCTGCTCGTGCGAACCCTGTCTGCCGGGCGTGGAGGGGGCGTCGAAACGGTTGTCACCCTGCTCACCCGGAACCCGCTGACCGCCCTCGTACGGGTGTCCGCCTGTGGGTGCTGCCACGTTTCCTCCTCCGACTGCCGGTCGCCATCCCAGTGGTGCCGCGCCACCGCACCTTATGGCGCGGTGACGAGAAACGCACTGTCTGTCTATTAGTTAAGAAGACTTCCCTGGAGTTCGGCGCGGAGATCCGGCGTGAGGACACTTCCCGCACGGTCCACGAGAAGTGCCATTTCGTACCCAACCAGGCCGATATCGGCGTCCGGGTGGGCGAGGACAGCGAGTGAGGATCCGTCGGAGATGGACATGATGAAGAGGAATCCTCGCTCCATCTCCACAACGGTCTGATTCACGGCGCCGCCTTCGAAGATCCGGGAGGCACCCGCGGTGAGCGACGTCAGACCGGAGGCGACAGCCGCCAGCTGATCGGCGCGGTCCCGCGGGAAACCTTCGGACATTGCCAGCAGGAGTCCGTCGGCGGAGACCACCACCGTGTGCGACACCCCAGGGGTGTTGTCCACGAAGTTGGTGATCAACCAGTTCAGATTCTGCGCCGCCTGGCTCATCGGGCTCACACTAACGCTCCTGGTTGTAGGTATTACTTGTGTCCGACCCCGCGGTACGTCCCCGAAGGACACCACGGCGCAGGTTGCTCAACCTGCCCCGCACGTCCTCCGGAGCGCGGGAGACCTGTGGGCCGCCCTGCTGGGTCTGCTCCGCCGTCCCCTCGACCAGGTTGGCCTTGGGCACGCGCCGGGGGAGCCCCGACGGCGTGATTCCACCCGCCTTGGGGTCCTTGAGCTTCTCGGCCCGCTCCCAGCGCTCGTCGTTCGCCGAGCGCCAGTCCGCGGGGCTCTCCCCGTCCGCGGGCTCCGTCTGCTGATCCGCCTGCGGCTGTTCCGGCTGAGGCCGCTGCCGCTGCGCCGGCGCGGCAGGCTGATCGTTTCCGCGCCCGGTGGGCTGCCAGTGCTGCTGTCCGGCACCCCGGCGGGGCAGCCCCGCGTCGGTCAGGTCGTGACCGGGACTGGGGGTGGGCCCCGGACGCTCGAAGCCTACGCGCTCCTGCGTCTCGGCGGGAGCGCTCGGAACAGATTCCGCTACCGGCTGCGCCTGGGTCTCGTAGGCGCCCTGGTAAGAGCCCTGACCTGCCCACTCGCCCTGGTGGGACTGGTTGCCCTGCTGTGCGTACGGGTCGGCGAACTGCTCCTGCCGAGCTTCCGGAGTGCCGTATTCAGCTTCCGCATAACCGTTCTGCTGCGGCTCCTGGTAGCCGTTCCCGGCGGTGTACGGCTCGTAGCCGGCGTCGTAACCGGGCTGGGTGTACCCCTGCTGTTCCTGGCCGTACTGCGCGGGGGCGTACGGTTCCTGACCGTGCTGGCCGGGGGCGTACTGCTCCTGGCCGTGCTGCGTCTGGCCGTACTGCTCCTGCGTGAACTGCTCCTGGGCGTAGGCCTCCTGCTGCCCGGCGCCGTTGTCCTGGAACGCGGGACGCTCGCCGCCGGTCTGTGCCTCGAGCGCGGCGCGCCGCTCCTCACGCATCAGCGACCGGTTGACCGGGTCGAGCTGCGGGGAGTCCGCCGCCGGTATCTCGTACCGGGAGTCGTCGAAGCCGAGCTCCGCGGCCGTGCGCATCGGTGTCTGCTGCGACATCGGCTCGAAGGCCTGCGGCTGCTGCTGCTCCGGGATGATCGAGGAGACCGTGAAGTCGCTCTCCTGGGCCGTCTCGCCGCCACCACCGTGGGTGATGGCGTCCGGCAGCATGACCAGCGACGTGGTGCCCGCCTGTTCGCCCGAGGGGCGCAGCTGGACCCGGATGCCGTGCCGGTCGGCCAGCCGGCCGACCACGAAGAGACCCATGCGCTGGGACACCGCGGCGTCCACGGTCGGCGGGTTCGCGAGCTTGTGGTTGATGTCCGCGAAGTCCTCGGCGGTGAGGCCGATGCCCTTGTCGTGGATCTCGACCATGACGCGGCCGTCGGGCAGCCGGGTCGCGGTGACGCGGACCTTGGTCTGCGGCGAGGAGAAGGTGGTGGCGTTCTCCAGCAGCTCGGCCAGCAGGTGCACGAGGTCGGTCACGGCCTGGCCGTGGATCTCGCTCTCCGGCACACCCGTGAGCTCGATGCGCTCGTAGGACTCCACCTCGGAGGAGGCGGCCCGCAGCACGTCGACCAGCGGAACCGGCTGGTTCCAGCGGCGGCCCGGCTCCTCACCGGCGAGGACGAGGAGGTTCTCGCCGTTGCGGCGCATACGCGTGGCCAGGTGGTCCAGCTTGAAGAGGCTCTCCAGCTGGTCCGGGTCGGCCTCGTTGTTCTCCAGGTCGGTGATGAGGGTCAGCTGACCCTCGATGAGCGACTGGTTGCGGCGCGAGAGGTTGGTGAAGATCGCGTTGACGTTGCCCCGCAGCATGGCCTGCTCGGCGGCGAGCCGGACGGCCTCGCGGTGCACCTGGTCGAAGGCGCGGGCGACCTCGCCGATCTCGTCCTGGCTGTTGATCGGGATCGGCTGGACCCGGGTGTCCACCCGGCCCGGCTCGGTCCGCGACAGCTGGTCGACCAGCATCGGCAGGCGCTGCTCGGCGATGCCGAAGGCGGCCGTACGCAGCTGGCGCATCGAGCGGCTCATCTGGCGGGCCATGAGCCCGGCGATGACGAAGGCGGCGAGCAGCGCGACGATGACGATCGCGGCGTTGAGGATGGCGTCGTTGCGGGCGTCCGTCGAGATCTCCGCAGCCTCGGTCACGGCCTTGTCCACGAGCTCGTTCTCGACCGTGGTGTAACCGTCGAACTTCGCGGTGGCCGCGGCCATCCAGGTCTCGGGGGTGATGCCCTTGGCCTTCAGCTGGGCCGGGCTCCTGCCCTGACCGATCTGCTGGGCCATGCCGTCGAAGACCGAGCCCTCGACGCTCGGCGGCTCCACGAAGGGCTCCCCGGCGGCGGTGGCCTTCTCCTTGGCGGCCTTCAACTGCTCGGCACCCTCGGCGGCCTTGTCGGCCATGACTTCCTTGAGCCGCGCGGAGTCGGCCTCCGTACCGCCGGAGACGAACTCACCGAGGGCGATCTGCTCCAGGTAGTTGTACGAGCTGAACGCCGTGACCTGGCCGTTGAACTTGCGCTGTTCCTGGCTCGGGCGCACCAGCAGGTGCATGCCGATCGAGCGCTGGAGGGACGCGGCGGCCTTGGAGAGCTCGATCGCGTACACGGTGCGGCCGTAGCTGGTGATGTTGCCCGTACCCAGGCCGAGCTCGTTGGAGAACTCCATCAGCGAGTGCTGGACCTTGGTGTAGCCCTCTTCGGTCTTCACCGGGTCCATCGCCTCGGCGTAGGCGGCCTTGCGCAGCTCCGGGAGGAGGGGCTCCTCCACCTCGAACAGCTTCAGGCGGCGGTGCAGGCCTTCTTTGTCCGGCATTTTCTGCACGGCGGCGTCGAACTTCGCGGCGGCGTCGTCCGTGGTGGCGCGGACCTGCTCCACCTCGGCGGCGGTGCGCTTGTTGGACAGCAGCGGCTGGGCGGTGAGGTCACGCTCGTTCAGCAGCGCCTGTCCGTAGGCCGCGGCGGCGCGGACGACCAGAGCGGTCTTCTCGGCGTCCTGCGCCTCGTTCCAGGTGTCGACCGACCCCTTCACCTGGAAGCCGCCCATGACGAGGCCGACCAGTGCGGGGATCAGGAGAATCGCGTTCAGCCGGGTGGGCACCCGCCAGTTGCGCGGTGACAGCCGGCTGGTGCTGCCACTGGCAGGCTCCGCCTCGGACGACGTGTCCGCAGGCGACACCGCAGCGCGCGGCGGAGGGGTGAAGTTGCCCCGCTCCGGCTGGGCCGCGGAGCCCTCGTTGCTTCGCCTCACTCGACCAACAACCTCTCGGCGTCGGCACCTACGTTGTGCCGGATTATCGTTCAGGGGCCGTACTACTGGGTAGTTCGAGGCATTGCAGCATGCGGAGCGGTCGCGTTCCAAACAGTCGGAATGCGCGATTCGGACCGGGCCGGGCTCACGATAAAACGGGCATAAAGAGCGAGCCCCGCCAAAAGGCGAGGCTCAGGTGAGCGCAGCGGTACCGGCCGTGCGCGTCGGGTATCGGCGGGGACGCAATTCTCTGTCGAAATGTTATGAACGCGGGGGCGGAGCGTGTCAAAGGACACAGGCCGCCCCCGCGTGACTACAGCAAGTCCCGTAGATCACTCCCGCATTGCGGCTACTTCAGCCGGGCCATCAGCGCGTGCTCGACCAGCGTGATCAGACCGCTCTTGGCGTCCGCGCGGTGCCGGGCGTCCGTCGTGATGATCGGGGCGTCGGGGCCGATCTGGAGTGCTTCGCGTACTTCGTCGGGGGTGTAGGGCTGGTGTCCGTCGAAGCCGTTGAGGGCGATGACGAAGGGGAGGCCGCTGTTCTCGAAGTAGTCGACGGCGGGGAAGCAGTCGGCGAGGCGGCGGGTGTCGACGAGGACGACGGCGCCGATGGCGCCGCGGACCAGGTCGTCCCACATGAACCAGAAGCGGTCCTGTCCGGGGGTGCCGAACAGGTAGAGGATCAGGTCCTGGTCCAGGGTGATGCGTCCGAAGTCCATGGCCACGGTGGTCGTGGTCTTGTCCCCGGTGTGGGTCAGGTCGTCGATGCCCGCGGACGCGGACGTCATCACGGCTTCGGTGCGCAGCGGATTGATCTCCGAGACGGCACCGACGAACGTGGTCTTACCCACGCCGAAGCCCCCTGCCACGACGATCTTCGCCGAGGTGGTCGCGCGGGGCGTACCGTCGCTAGAGCTTGCGAAGTCCACTGAGCACCCTTTCGAGCAGTGTCACATCCGGCGCGCCGCCGGCCTCTCCGTTGCCCGGCTGGTGGATGGCCACCATGCCGGCTTCCGCCAGGTCCGCCACAAGGATCCGGGCCACACCCAGCGGCATGGACAGCAGGGCCGAGACCTCGGCCACCGACTTGACCTCACGGCACAGGTGGCAGATCCGCTGGTGCTCGGGGAGCAGGGTCCCGAGGTGGGCGGGGTCCGCTGTGGTGCTGACCAGAGCCTCTATCGCGAGCTGGTAGCGCGGCCGGGTCCGGCCACCGGTCATGGCATACGGACGGACCAGCGGCTGGTCGCCTTCACCGTCGTACGACGCGTGGTGCAGTGCGCCGTACGGATCGGGTGAGGCGGGTGGCGGGGTCATAAATCCTCCGGGCGTGACAGCAGGATGTCGGCTTGCCGTCTGAAGGTGGCCGGTGAGGGGCTGTGGCGGCCGGATGGGTGAGGGTTTTGAGTAGTACCTGGGGTGATCGTGTCAGGTGTCTGCCGCATGGCCGATCAGTGGAGCAGACTTCCTTGTAGTTCGGCGCGGAGGTCAGGGGTGAGGACCGTTCCCGCCCGGTCGACGAGAAGCGCCATCTCGTACCCGACCAGACCGATGTCCGCGTCGGGGTGGGCGAGGACCGCGAGCGACGAGCCGTCGGAGATGGACATGAGGAAGAGGAATCCCCTCTCCATCTCCACGACCGTCTGACTCACGGCGCCGCCTTCGAAGATCCGGGAGGCACCTGCCGTCAGCGACGTCAGACCGGAGGCCACGGCCGCCAGCTGATCGGCGCGGTCGCGGGGGAAGCCTTCGGACATCGCCAGCAGCAGGCCATCCGCGGAGACCACCACCGTGTGGGACACCCCAGGGGTGTTGTCCACGAAGTTGGTGATCAGCCAGTTCAGATTCTGCGCGGCCTGACTCATGGGGCTCAACTAACGCTCCTGCTGGTGAGTGGGGCCGAGTTGGAAACTGCCGGTCGACGAGCCGTTGTTGGCCTGCCGTCCCTGCTGGATGCCCCGGCGGAGATTGGTCAGACGGCCGCGTACGTCATCGGGCGCACGCGAAACCTGAGGTCCGGACTGATGATTCTGCTGCTGAGCGGTGCCCGGAACCAAATTGGCACGTGGGACACGGCGGGGCAGCCCGGACGTGGTGATGCCGCCGGCGGCGGGCTTCTTGACCCGCTCCGCCTGCCGTACGAGCTCGTCGTTCGGCGAGGCGCGCCACGAACCGGTGTCCGCCGCACCACGCCTGGGCATGGACGGAGCCGGACCGCCGGCGGGCTGGGAGGCGGCTGGCGCCTGCGGTTCGGCGGCGGGCGGCTGCTGGCCACCCTGCTGCGGACCGTGGAACCAGTTCGTCTCGAGCGTGTCGTACAACGGCGTACGCCCGTCACCCGGTCCGGCCGGCGGCAGCACCTCGGGCTGCTGCGGCAGGGCGGGTCGGCGCGGCGGCTCACCCGCGGAGGGGGCCGGCGGACGGGGGGCGCCGAAGTCGGCGTTCCCGGGCTGACGCGGCGCGGGCATCTGCGGGGCCTGGGCGCCGTAGCCCTGGTCCTGCGGCCTCGGGGCGCTGAAGTCCGGGCGGGCGAACTGCGCGGTGCTCGCCGGGTCCTGTCCCTGCGGTGCCTGCGGTGCCGAGAAGTCCGGCCGGGCGAACTCCGCCGTGGCGCCGGGGCCCTGAAGGTCGTTCATCGGCGGACGCTGGTTCGGCGGGGTGAACGGCTGGTTCGGGGCGGCGGTGCCCGGCCGGGCGAACCGGCCGGAGTCGTGCTCCTCGTGACCGCGCGGAGCGTCCGGCTGCGTACGCCGCGGAGCACCCTGCTCCTCGACGCCCCAGCTGGTGGCCTGCGGACGCTGGGACTGCGGGGTGCCACCGGGGAGCTCGGCACGGGGGCCGCCGGGCGGAGGGAGCTGGCGCCCCGGACCGCCGGGCTGCTGCCGGTTGCCCTGGTCGCCCTGGCCCAGCTGGCCCTGACCGGGCTGCTGAGGCTGCCGGGCGGCCGGGCCGCTCTGCTGGCCGGAGTGGCCGAAGAGGTTCGGCCGCCCCGAGTCCGCACCGGCCGAGGGGTCCTGCTGCGGGCGGGCGCCCGGGCGGGCACCGCCGGAGAAGGCACCGGCGAGGCCGCCGCCCTGACGCGGTCCCTCGGGCCTGCCCTGGTTCGGCAGACCGGGGCCCTGCGGGCCGCCGGGCTGCTGGCCCGCGCCCTGCTGCGGCTGGCGCGGTCCGGCGGCGCCGTCGCGCGAGGGCAGCGCGGCGCGCGGGGCGGAGCCCGCACCGACCTGCCCGCGCGGGGCAGAGCCACCCAGTCCCTTGGCGGGAGCCCCCGCGGAACCGCCCAGTCCGGGCCGCTGGCCCGCGCCGGGAGCACCGCCGAGGAGGCCGCCAGGGGCACCGCCCTGCTGGCCGTTGCCCTGCTGACCCTGGCCCTGGCCGGGCTTCGGCGGCTGCTTGCCGCCGTGCGCGACCTCCATGGGCAGCATGACCAGCGCGGTCGTACCGCCGGAGTCCGAGGGGCGCAGCTGGATGCGGATGCCGTGTCGCAGGGACAGGCGGCCGACCACGAACAGACCCATGCGGCGGGAGACCGAGACGTCCACGGTGGGCGGCGAGGCGAGCCGCTCGTTGATCGCGGCGAGGTCCTCGGGGGAGAGGCCGATGCCGGTGTCGTGGATCTCGACGAGCACACGGCCGTCGGGCAGCGCGTGACCCGTGACGCGGACCTTCGTCTGCGGCGAGGAGAACGACGTGGCGTTCTCCAGCAGCTCGGCGAGGAGGTGCACGAGGTCGTTGACGACACGGCCCGCGACCTCGGTGGCGGGCACCGCGGCCAGTTCGATGCGCTCGTACTGCTCCACCTCGGAGGCGGCGGCGCGGAGCACGTCCACCAGCGGCACGGGGCGCGTCCACCGGCGTCCCGGCTCCTCACCCGCGAGGACGAGGAGGTTCTCACCGTTACGGCGCATGCGGGTCGCGAGGTGGTCGAGCTTGAAGAGGGAGGACAGCTGGTCCGGGTCGGCCTCGCGGGACTCCAGTTCGGAGATCAGCGAGAGCTGACGCTGGATGAGGCCCTGGCTGCGGCGCGAGAGGTTGGTGAACATCGCGTTGACGTTGCCTCGCAGCAGCGCCTGCTCGGCGGCCAGACGGACCGCCTCGCGGTGCACGTCGTCGAAGGCCGCGGCCACCTGGCCGATCTCGTCACGGGAGTGCACACCGACCGACTCGACGGAGGTGTCGACGTCCTGCGGGTCCGTCTCGGAGAGCTGCTTGACGAGCTCCGGCAGCCGGTCCTGGGCGACCCGCGTCGCGGTGTCCTGAAGCCTGCGCAGCGAGCGGATCATGGACCGGGCCACGACGAAGGCGCCGACCAGCGACACACCGAGGACGATCAGGATGACCGCACCGTTGAGGATCGCGTCGCGCTGCGACTCCTCGCGCAGCTCGCGGGCCTTGCTCTCCATCTCACCGAGGAGCGTCTGCTCGATGGTGCCCATGGCGTTGATCTTGTTGGAGCTCTGGTCGAACCAGTCCATGTACGTACGGGTCTTGCCGCTGCCCTCCATGCCGAGGGGGCTGTCGAGCACCTTCCTCGCGTACATGTCGGCGGCGGTGATCTCGGGATTCCCGTTGTCCAGCGGGGCCAGCAGCTCGGCGGAGCTCTTGCCCATGGACTCGTAGGTCGTCTCGAAGGTCTTGAGCGTCGTGCCGGCCTTGTTGAGCGCGTTACGGCCGAACGCCTGGTCGTTGTCGTTCAGGTGGGTCTCGTCGCTGTCACCGGCCGGCAGGGCCGCCGCGATGATCGCGCGCTCGACCGAGGCGTACTCCTTGGAGGAGGAGAAGGCCGCGAGGGCGCGGGTGCGCTTGATCATCTCGGGGTTGCTGGTCGCCTGGGCCATGTCCTGCGACAGGCTCAGCAGAGAGGTGATCAGCTGGCTGTACTGGTCGATCGTGTTGAGGCTCGGGCTGTCGGCGGCGTAGGCGTCCTTGCGGATGCTGGTGATGTTGCCCAGCTGGTTGCCGATCTGGCTGACACTCGCGTGGATGCTGTCCAGCGCCGCGTCGCCGGGGGAGTTGCCGATCTCGTCCGTGGCGTCGAAGAAGGCGGCCTTGGCGCGGTCGGTGCGCTTGCGGGGCTCGGTCACCTTGAAGTCGGTGACCTTCACGCCGTTCGACAGGGGGCCGGCCGACTGGTCGCGCTCGTTCTGCAGCGCGACCGCGAGCGCGGTCGCCTGCTTGGTCATCTTGGTGAGCAGCTGCATGTGCTCCAACTGGTCCATGTCGTTCATGGACTCGTTGATGCGCAGGCCACCGAGGGTGGTCGCGGCGACCACGGGGAGGGCGAGCAGGGAGACCAGACGCGTACTGATGCGCCAGTTGCGCAGGGCTATGCGTGAGCCCGCGCTGCTCGGGCCGGCCGGCGTGAGGGGCGCCGCGGCCTCTCCGCCTCCGGTTCCCGTCGAGCCGGAGCGCTGCGCGCGGTCGCCGCCGTCACCGGCCGGGCCGGGGTTCTGGGCGTGCTGGGGCACGGAACCGCGGTCGCTGCCGCCGCGCGGTTCCTGATCCGCCGGAGCTTCCCCTCGGCCCTGGCGGGGCTGGGGCGACCCCATGCCATCCCTCTTGAAACGTCCCTGCACTAGCGTCGCAACCTCTGGACCAGGCGTCCCTTCGCGCGTGGGCGCGGCAGGACGGTGTCGGCGTCGTGGGGCGCTGGACGCGCCCCAAGGTGGTCGTGAGTGACCGGCGTACTTCCCCCTCCCGCCGCCACTCGGCGCTGCGTTGCGCCCCTGCGCGCTGGGCCTGAAACCCGCGGCGGTGCGTGGAATTCCAGCACAGTGAAGGATCTCCAACAAGGCCCGCGTACCGGGCTGTGACCTGGATGACACGGTGTGATGGCTGCGTAACAAGACGTGGAGCGCGTACACGGTCAAAACGGTCGATCGGGGGTGATCCCCCTCCTGGATGCCGGTGTCCCAGACGCGATGATCGGGAGCGGAATGCCAGATTCAATGACGGATTGTCGGGTTTGCATCTCATGATCGTGTGCCCGTAATGCGAGATTTGTCGGCAACTTCGTGAGCAAACTCACACGATGATCGCCGTCTCATCCCGGCCACGTCGGGGAATCGGATGTTTAGCCTGACGCTTTACAGGGATAGCGAATCCGACAACCGGCGTGCCTCCGGGCGGCGCCCCAGCGACAAGGGTCCATACGGCAGATGAAGACGACGATGACGTTCCGCAACATTGCCAACCCCCGGCGCACCACGCTGGCGCACCTCGCGGACGCCGAGGCGCTGCGGGCGCCGGAGCAGCGGGAGCACGCCGTCGACCTGCCCACCCAGACGGCGAACCCGCGCCGCACCATCCTCATGGACGCCCCGGTCCCCGCCGACCGGTAGGACGGGCTCCCGGCCGTCACGGGCACGGCCGCCCCTCACGCGTACCCGTCCCCGGCCGGGCGAGGCGATAGCCTGGAGCGTCAGTCTTCAGCCAGCCAGCAAGTGAGGGGCGACAGCATCCCGTGCGCATCGCCAGGTTCTCCATCGACGGCAATGTCGCCTTCGGCGCGGTCGAGGGCGACAGCCCCGACAGCCTCGTCCTCGACATCATCAAGGGCATCCCGTACGCCGACTTCGAGCTCTCCGGGACCAAGGTCCCGCTGAAGAAGGTCCGGCTGCTCCCGCCCGTGCTCCCCAACAAGGTCGTGGCCATCGGCCGCAACTACGCGGAACACGCCGCCGAGATGGGCAACGAGGTCCCCGATGTGCCCGTCGCCTTCTTCAAGCCCACCACGTCGGTGATCGGCGCGGGCGACTCCATCGAGTTCCCCTCCTTCTCCGAGGAACTGCACCACGAGGCCGAGCTGGCCGTGGTCATCGGCCGCATGTGCCGCGAGGTTCCGCGTGAGCGCGTCAAGGACGTCATCTTCGGCTACACCTGCGCCAACGACGTCACCGCGCGTGACGTCCAGCGCCGGGAGAGCCAGTGGGCCCGGGCGAAGGGGTTCGACACTTCCTGCCCGCTCGGCCCCTGGGTGGAGACCGACGTCGACCCCGGCAACCTGGCCATCCAGGCCACGGTCAACGGCGAACAGCGCCAACTCGGCCGGACGAGCGACATGATCCGCTCCGTCGAGGACCTGATCGTCCACATCACGGAAGCCATGACGCTGCTCCCGGGTGACGTGATCCTCACGGGAACCCCCGCAGGAGTCGGACCCCTGCACGTCGGCGACGAGGTCGCCGTCACCATCGAAGGCATCGGCACTCTCACCAACAAGGTGATCAAGCGTGGTTAACGCACCCGTCCGCGTACGTTTCTGTCCCTCCCCGACCGGCAACCCCCACGTGGGCCTGGTCCGCACCGCCCTGTTCAACTGGGCCTTCGCCCGGCACCACCAGGGCACGCTGGTCTTCCGTATCGAGGACACCGACGCGGCCCGCGACTCCGAGGAGTCCTACCAGCAGCTGCTCGACTCGATGCGCTGGCTGGGCCTCGACTGGGACGAGGGCCCCGAGGTCGGCGGCCCGCACGAGCCGTACCGCCAGTCGCAGCGGATGGACCTCTACAAGGACGTCGCCGCCAAGCTCCTGGACACCGGGCACGCGTACCACTGCTACTGCACCACCGAGGAGCTCGACGCCCGCCGCGACGCCGCCCGCGCCGCCGGCAAGCCCTCGGGCTACGACGGCCACTGCCGTGACCTGAGCGACGAGCGGAAGGCGGCGTACGAGGCCGAGGGCCGCACCTCGATCGTCCGCTTCCGGATGCCCGACGAGGCGATCACCTTCACCGACCTGGTCCGCGGCGACATCACCGTCCAGCCGGAGAACGTGCCCGACTACGGCATCGTCCGTGCCAACGGTGCCCCGCTCTACACGCTGGTCAACCCGGTCGACGACGCCCTGATGGAGATCACCCACGTCCTTCGCGGCGAGGACCTGCTCTCCTCCACCCCCCGCCAGATCGCCCTCTACCGGGCGCTCGCCGAGCTGGGCATCGCCAAGAGCACCCCGGCCTTCGGTCACCTGCCGTACGTCATGGGAGAGGGCAACAAGAAGCTCTCCAAGCGTGACCCGCAGGCCTCGCTGAACCTCTACCGCGAGCGTGGCTTCCTGCCCGAGGGGCTGCTCAACTACCTCTCGCTGCTCGGCTGGTCCATCGCCGAGGACCGCGACATCTTCGGCCGTGACGAGCTGGTGGCCGCGTTCGACATCGCCGACGTCAACGCCAACCCGGCCCGCTTCGACCTGAAGAAGGCCGAGCACATCAACGCCGAGCACCTGCGGATGCTCGACGTGAAGACGTTCACCGAGGCGTGCGGGCCCTGGCTGAAGGCCCCCTTCGCGCCCTGGGCGCCCGAGGCCTTCGACGCGGAGCAGTTCGCCGAGATCGCCCCGCACGCCCAGACGCGTGTGACGGTTCTCTCGGACATCACGGCCAACGTCGACTTCCTCTTCCTGGACGAGCCCGTCCACGACGAGGCGTCCTGGGCGAAGGCCATGAAGGAGGGTTCCGACGCCCTGCTGGTCACGGCCCGCGCCGAGCTGACCGCCGCGGAGTGGAACGCGGAGGCGCTCAAGGCGGCGGTCCTCTCCGCCGGTGAGAAGCACGGCCTGAAGCTGGGCAAGGCGCAGGCCCCGGTCCGCGTTGCCGTCACGGGCCGCACGGTCGGCCTGCCGCTCTTCGAGTCCCTGGAGATCCTGGGCCGCGAGAAGACGATCGCCCGCATCGACGCCGCGCTGGCGAAGCTCGCCGCGTAGCGGGCCCAGCGCACACCGGAGGCCGGGTCCCCCACGGGGAGCCCGGCCTCCGGTCGTGCACGGCGCCGGGGCGGCCCGGGAAGCCGGCAGCGGGGTGCGGTCCACGGATTCCGGGGTTCCGGCTTCTCCGCGTTTTCGGGCGGGTAGGTTCCCGGACATGGTGATTCGCGCGGTCCTCTGGGACGTGGACGACACGATCTTCGACTACGCGGGCTCGGACCGGACCGGTCTGCTGCGGCATCTTCGGGCGGAAGGGCTGGGCGAGAGTGACGAGGACCACCACGACCGCTGGATGCGCATCGCCTCCGTCCACTGGGCGCGCGTCGCCGCCGGGGAGTCGGACTGGCCCGCGCACTGCCGGGACCGGGTGCGGGAGTTCCTGGAGGCGGAGCTGAGCGACGAGGACGCCGACGCGTGGTTCCGCCGGTACGTCGGGCACTACGAGAGCTCCTGGGAGCTCTTCCCGGACGCCGTGCCCGTCCTCGACGCACTGGCCGCCACGCACCGGCACGCGATCCTGTCGAACTCCTCCGTCGACCACCAGGAGCGGAAGCTACGGGCGCTCGGCGTGCGGGACCGTTTCGAGGCGCTGCTGTGCGCGCAGGAGCTCGGCGTCTACAAGCCGGACGCCCGGGCCTTCCGCACGGCCTGTGAGGCGCTGGAGCTGGACCCGCACGAGGTCGTCTACGTCGGGGACCAGCCAGACATCGACGCCGCCGGGGCCGTGGCCGCGGGTCTCGCCGGTGTGTGGCTGGACCGTCGCGGACGGGGCGGGCGCCCGGAGCTCGTCCGGATCACGGGGCTCGCCGAGCTCCCCGGCCTGCTGGCAGGAGATACCCGTTTTGGAGCGCCGGACACCTTCAGGTAATGTTCTTCCTGCGCCGCCCGAGCGGGCCGAAAGATCCGGCCGGGAAGCGCAGACAGAATCACAACCCTCAGGGGTTGCGTTTCAGTGGGCTATGGTGTAATTGGCAACACTACGGTTTCTGGTACCGTCATTCTAGGTTCGAGTCCTGGTAGCCCAGCGCAAGACCGAGTAACAAGCCCCCGTTGTGTAGCGGCCTAGCACGCTGCCCTCTCACGGCAGTAGCGCCGGTTCGAATCCGGTCGGGGGTACAGATCCATCCCGCGAGAACATCTGGGTCGCACCCACGTTCTTCGGTGACAACATCCGGCTGACGCCGGATGGGATCGCTAGGGCCCCCGTTGTGTAGCGGCCTAGCACGCTGCCCTCTCACGGCAGTAGCGCCGGTTCGAATCCGGTCGGGGGTACTTGTCACACCATGGGCTATGGTGTAATTGGCAACACTACGGTTTCTGGTACCGTCATTCTAGGTTCGAGTCCTGGTAGCCCAGCGCAAGTCAGCAGTAACCACGCCCCCGTTGTGTAGCGGCCTAGCACGCTGCCCTCTCACGGCAGTAGCGCCGGTTCGAATCCGGTCGGGGGTACAACAGAGCAGTGCGGCAAGGCCCTTCACTCCGGTGGAGGGCCTTCTGCGTTGTTCCGGGTGAGCAAGGGGAGTTGGGGGGCGGTGCGGCCGACTCCCGTACGGGCCCTGCCTGTTGCGGAGCGCGTGCCGGGCGTGAAGGGGGGCCGCCACGACGCTGGGGCGGCCTCTGGTGGGAGGGTGCGAGCCGAGGCGGGAGCGCGGGTGCCGCGCGGCCTCGTACGGCGAAGGGGCCTGGCCCCTCGGGGGGTTCAGCCCGTGCGGCGCAGGGCCTCGCTCAGCCGGGCGGCCGAGTCGATGACGGCCTGCGCATGCATCCGGCCCGGGTGGCGGGTGAGCCGCTCGATCGGGCCGGAGACGGACACCGCGGCGACCACCCGGTTCGAGGGGCCACGGACCGGGGCGGAGACCGAGGCCACGCCCGGCTCGCGCTCGCCGATCGACTGGGCCCAGCCGCGCCGGCGTACGCCGGAGAGGGCCGTCGCCGTGAAGCGGGCCCCCTGCAGTCCCCGGTGCAGACGCTCCGGCTCCTCCCAGGCCATCAGGATCTGGGCGGAGGAACCCGCCTTCATGGTGAGGGTGGAGCCGACCGGCACGGTGTCCCGCAGTCCGGACAGGCGCTCCGCCGCCGCCACGCAGATGCGCATGTCGCCCTGCCGCCGGTAGAGCTGCGCGCTCTCGCCCGTGATGTCGCGCAGGTGTGTGAGTACGGGTCCGGCCGTCGCCAGGAGGCGGTCCTCGCCGGCCGCGGCCGCGAGCTCCGCGAGCCGGGGGCCGAGAATGAAACGGCCCTGCATGTCCCTCGCCACCATGCGGTGGTGTTCGAGTGCCACGGCCAGTCGGTGTGCCGTCGGCCGTGCGAGCCCTGTCGCCGCGACCAGCCCGGCGAGGGTGGCCGGACCGGACTCCAGGGCGCTCAATACCAGAGCTGCCTTGTCGAGAACGCCGACGCCGCTAGAGTTGTCCATACGACGATACTCGCGTCTCACTCTGTGAAACGCAAGTTCAATTTTCCCCGAAAGTTGCGAACCTGTACGTGCGGCCGTACAACGGCCCACAGCCACCGCCCCGCTCGGGGGTCCGGACGGCGGCACCCGAATCTCTAGTTGGGCCGGCGAGGATGCCGGCCGGAGGGAAAGCGATGGGTAGGACACTCGCGGAGAAGGTCTGGGACGACCACGTCGTCCGGCGCGCCGATGGCGAGCCCGACCTCCTCTTCATCGATCTGCACCTGCTGCACGAGGTGACCAGCCCGCAGGCGTTCGACGGCCTGCGCCAGGCGGGCCGCCGGGTGCGGCGACTCGACCTCACCATCGCCACCGAGGACCACAACACCCCGACCCTCGACATCGACAAGCCGATCGCCGACCCGGTCTCCCGCGCCCAGCTGGAGACCCTGCGCAAGAACTGCGCGGAGTTCGGCGTGCGGCTGCACCCGCTGGGTGACGTCGAGCAGGGCGTCGTGCACGTGGTCGGCCCGCAGCTCGGCCTGACCCAGCCCGGCACCACGGTGGTCTGCGGCGACTCGCACACCTCCACCCACGGCGCGTTCGGCGCCCTGGCCTTCGGCATCGGCACCAGCCAGGTCGAGCACGTGCTGGCGACCCAGACGCTGCCGCTCGCCCGCCCGAAGACCATGGCGATCACCGTCGAGGGCGAACTCCCCGACAGCGTCACCGCCAAGGACCTGATCCTGGCCATCATCGCCCGGATCGGCACCGGCGGCGGACAGGGCTACATCCTCGAATACCGCGGCCCCGCCATCGAGAAGCTCTCGATGGAGGCCCGGATGACCATCTGCAACATGTCGATCGAGGCCGGCGCCCGCGCGGGCATGATCGCCCCCGACGAGACCACCTTCTCCTACCTGAAGGGCCGCGACCACGCGCCCGAGGGCAAGGACTGGGACGCGGCGGTGGAGTACTGGAAGACGCTGCGCACCGACGACGACGCCGTCTTCGACGCCGAGGTCGTCATCGACGGCACCGCACTCGCGCCGTTCGTCACCTGGGGCACCAACCCGGGCCAGGGCGCGCCGCTGTCCGCCAACGTCCCCGACCCCGCTTCGTACGAGGACGCCTCGGAGCGCAACGCCGCCGAAAAGGCGCTGGAGTACATGGGGTTGACCGCGGGACAGCCGCTGCGCGAGATCAGCGTCGACACGGTCTTCGTAGGTTCCTGCACCAACGGACGCATCGAGGACCTGCGCAACGCGGCCTCGATCCTGGACGGCCGCAAAGTCGCCGACGGCGTACGGATGCTGGTCGTCCCGGGTTCCGTCCGGGTCGCGCTCCAGGCCGTCGAGGAGGGCCTGGACAAGGTCTTCACCGCCGCCGGCGCCGAATGGCGGCACGCGGGCTGCTCGATGTGCCTCGGCATGAACCCCGACCAGCTGGCCCCCGGTGAGCGCTCCGCCTCCACCTCGAACCGCAACTTCGAGGGCCGGCAGGGCAAGGGCGGCCGTACCCACCTGGTCTCCCCGCAGGTCGCCGCCGCCACCGCCGTGCTGGGCCATCTGGCCTCGCCCGCCGATCTGTCCGACGTCCGTACGCCCGCCGGAGTCTGAGAGCCATGGAAGCATTCACCGCACACACCGGCCGTGCCGTCCCGCTGCGCCGCAGCAACGTCGACACCGACCAGATCATCCCCGCGCACTGGCTGAAGAAGGTCACCCGCGACGGCTTCGAGGACGGGCTCTTCGAGGCCTGGCGCAGGGACGAGAACTTCATCCTCAACCGCCCCGAGCGCAAGGGCGCCTCGGTTCTGGTCGCCGGTCCGGACTTCGGCACGGGTTCCTCCCGTGAGCACGCCGTCTGGGCCCTCCAGAACTACGGTTTCAAGGCCGTCATCTCCTCGCGGTTCGCGGACATCTTCCGGGGCAACTCCCTGAAGAACGGTCTGTTGACCGTCGTCCTCAACCAGAAGGTCGTCGACGCGCTGTGGGACCTGACGGAGGCCGACCCTACGGCCGAGATCACGGTCGACCTGGAGAAGAGGCAGGTTCTCGCGGAGGGCGTCACGGCCGACTTCGAGCTCGACGAGAACGCCCGCTGGCGACTGCTGAACGGTCTCGACGACATCAGCCTCACCCTTCAGAACGAAGCGGACATTGCGACTTATGAGGCGGCCAGGCCGTCGCACAAGCCGCGTACAATTGTTGCCTGAGCAGCGCTTTTCCCGAACTGCGCCCCCTGCCCGACGGCAGGGGGCGCAGTCGCTTGTTGAGACCCCCTCGGGCGACAACTCGCCCCAGATGGCACAATCGGTGCATGGAACGCGACAGCCAACTCGAGCTCTATGGCCACGTCGCCGACCGATTGAAAGAAGCGCACGCAAGAGTGCGCTCACTGCAAGTCCCGGAGGGCGTACGGATGGCGCTGTCCCGGAAGCTGTTGGCCGTCACGGCCGCGGCTAAGCACGATCTCCCAGGCGCGGCAAGACGTCTGGACCGTTTGATGAAGGACCTCGACGAGGGCCGATTCCCCGAAGGTGACTGACTCTGCGGACGGCGCAGCGGTCGACTTCGTTGCGGCACTAGGGTGATTAGCCCGTTTCGTGTTTGATTTGCGGTATATATCTGCCTAACGTGCGAAAAAGCCTGAACAGTTTGTTCCGGCAATGTCTCCGAAGGGGAAGACGTGAACAAGGCGCAGCTCGTAGAAGCGATTGCCGACAAGGTCGGCGGCCGTCAGCAGGCCGCGGACGCCGTCGACGTGGTACTCGACGCGATCGTCCGCGCGGTTGTCGCGGGGGACCGGGTCTCGGTCACCGGCTTCGGCTCGTTCGAGAAGGTCGACCGCCCCGCCCGGTACGCCCGCAACCCGCAGACCGGCGAGCGCGTCCGGGTCAAGAAGACCTCCGTGCCCCGTTTCCGTGCGGGACAGGGCTTCAAGGACCTGGTGAGCGGCTCGAAGAAGCTCCCCAAGGGCGGCGAGGTCTCCGTCAAGAAGGCCCCCAAGGGCAGCCTCTCGGGCGGTTCTTCCACCCGGACGACGGCCAAGGCCGCCGCGAAGAAGGCCACCGCCAAGAAGGCCACGGCGCGCAAGACCACCGCCGCGGCGGCGAAGAAGACGACCGCGGCCAAGACGACCGCCGCGAAGAAGACCACCACGGCGGCCAAGAAGACCACCACCGCGGCGGCGAAGAAGGCGACCCCGGCGAAGAAGACGACCGCCACGAAGAAGACCGTCGCCGCGAAGACCGCGCCCGCCAAGAAGACCACGGCGAAGAAGGCGCCCGCGAAGAAGACCACGGCGCGCAAGACCACGGCCAAGAAGGCCACCGCACGCAAGAAGTGAGACCGGGCACCGCTCGTTCTCGTACGCGCCGGGCCGGGCTCCCCTCGGGGAGCCCGGCCCGCGGGCTGTTCAGGGGCCTCTCAGAGCGTCTGGAGCGTCACCAGGGTGATCCGCAGCGCGGGTGCCTCGCCCTCGGTCTCGATCCGCACCCGCTGCCCCGGACGCAGCAGCCGGAGCCCGCCCGCGTCGAAGGCGGGCGCGTCGAAGTCCACCGGGGTGCCGTCGTCGAGAAGCACGCTGCCGGTGCGGGTCTCGGGGTCGTACGTGAACGAGGTCGCCTGCATGAGCGGCAGCCTATCGGTCCCCGGCGGCCACCAGCGGGGCCGCGGGACCCGCGGTGAACCGCCCCACCCCCAGCGCGAGCGCCGCCGCCAGATCCTCGCCCGTGTCCACGTCCCTGCGGACCGAATCGAGTCCGGGCAGCACGATCTCCACCGCGCCCGAGGCCAGATGCCGCGCCCGGGACGCCCCGCCGAAAGCCGGCCGCAATTCCACCCCCGGCGCCGCGGAAAGGAAAGTGGTGCCGATTCCCTGGGCATCGCAGACAAATGCACGGGGAAATTCAGTGGCGAAATCGAGCACCCGCGCCAATTCCTCCGGGCGCAGAGCGGGGAGATCCGCGTTGAGCGCCGCGACCGCCGCCGCCCCGTGCCGCGCCCGCACCGCACGCGCGCCGTGCTCCAGCGCGGCGTTGAGACCGGCCGCCGGAACGTCGGGCACCATACGCGCGCCCAGGGCGGTCAGAGCCGCACCGGCCACCGGGTCGTCCGTGACGACCACCACATCCCCCACCGCCCGGCAGGACAACGCCGCCGCCACGGTGTCCTGGGCGAACGCCAGGGCCAGGCGGGGACGCAGATCTCCGCCCACGGCCCGGCCCAGCCTGCTCTTGGCCCGTGCGAGCGGTTTCAGCGGGACGACCAGGGACCAGGGGCCGGTCGGGTCGGTGTTCGTGGCGATCTCCCCCTCCGTACGCATCAGGACTTATTCTCGCCTGCCGGTACGACAACCCGGAGGCCCGCCCCCACGGGTGAGGCGTACGGTGTTCTCCACACAGCAGGGGCCCCGGACGGGCAGCAGTGCCGCCGCCCCCGCAGCAGGTCAGTCCCTAAAGGAAGGCGTCCGAGTGTCCCGCCCCAGAATCGGCTTCTGGTACCGCCTGGCTGCGGTCATCGCAAAACCGCCCCTGGTGGTTCTGTTCAAGCGCGACTGGCGGGGAAGGGAACACATTCCGGCCGAGGGCGGATTCATCACGGCGGTCAATCACAACTCGTATCTGGACCCGCTGTCCTACGGCCACTTCCAGTACAACACCGGACGCGTCCCGCGGCTGCTGGCCAAGGCGGGACTGTTCAGGACCCCGTTCGTCGGGATGATCCTGCGCGGCACCGGGCAGATCCCCGTCTACCGCGAGTCGACCAACGCCCTGGACGCCTTCCGTGCCGCCGTCGACGCCATCGAGCGGGGCGAGTGCGTCGCCTTCTACCCCGAGGGCACGCTCACCCGGGACCCCGACATGTGGCCGATGGCCGGCAAGACCGGCGCCGCCCGCGTCGCGCTGATGACCAAGGCCCCCGTCATCCCCGTCGCCCAGTGGGGCGCCAACCTCGTGATGCCGCCGTACGCCAAGAAGAACAAGCTCCGGCTCTTCCCCCGCAAGACCCTGGTGGTCCAGGCGGGCCCGCCCGTCGACCTCTCCCGCTACTACGGACTCGAGGCGACCCCCGACGTCCTGCGCCAGGCGACCGAGACCATCATGGCCGCGGTCACCGCCCAGCTGGAGGAGATCCGCGGCGAGAAGGCGCCCGCCGAGCTCTACGATCACCGCAAGGCCCGTGCTGAACAGCGGCGCAAGGCAGAGGGAAAGGGATCCACGTGACGCACCCCGCCAAGGCTGCCGTCTTCGGAACCGGCTCATGGGGTACGGCCTTCGCCATGATCCTCGCCGACGCCGGCTGCGAGGTCACCCTCTGGGGGCGCCGCGCCGAGGTGGCCGAGGCCGTCAACCGGACGCGCACCAACCCGCAGTACCTGCCGGGAATTGAGCTCCCCGCCTCGATCAGGGCCACCACCGACGCCGCCGAGGCGCTGCGCGGCGCCGACTTCGCGGTCCTCGCGGTGCCCTCCCAGACACTGCGCGCCAACCTCGCCGCCTGGACCCCGCACCTGGAGCCCCGGACGGTCCTCGTCTCCCTCATGAAGGGCGTCGAACTCGGCACGGCCAAGCGGATGAGCGAGGTGATCGAGGACGTCACGGCGGTCCCGGCGGACCGCATCGCCGTCGTCACCGGCCCCAACCTCGCCAAGGAGATCGCCGAACGCCGCCCCGCCGCGGCCGTCGTCGCCTGCTGCGACGAGAGCGTCGCCCAGCGGCTCCAGGCCGCCTGCCACACTCCGTACTTCCGGCCGTACACCAACACGGACGTCGTCGGCTGCGAACTCGGCGGCGCCGTGAAGAACGTCATCGGCCTCGCCGTGGGCATCGCCGACGGGATGGGCCTCGGCGACAACGCCAAGGGCTCGCTCATCACCCGCGGGCTCGCCGAGACCACCCGCCTGGGACTCGCGATGGGCGCCGACCCGCTCACCTTCTCCGGGCTGGCCGGACTGGGCGACCTGGTCGCCACGTGCTCCTCGCCGCTGTCGCGCAACCACACCTTCGGTACCAACCTCGGACGGGGGATGACGCTCCAGGAGACGGTCGCCGTCACCAGCCAGACCGCCGAGGGCGTCAAGTCCTGCGAATCGGTGCTCGATCTGGCACGCAGGCACGGCGTCGACATGCCGATCACGGAGACGGTCGTCGGCATCGTCCACGAGGGCAAGCCGCCGGTGGTCGCGCTCAAGGAGCTGATGTCGCGCAGCGCCAAGCCCGAGCGGCGCTGACTCGAGCCCTACCAGCAGGTACGCTCATCGCGATATGAGCAGCCAGAACCTCCCCCAGAGCCCTGAGAGCCCCCTGAGCTCCGAGCAGAGCTCCGCGCCGGGCCGCAAGCCGCGCGTGGCCGTCGTGTTCGGTGGCCGCAGCTCCGAACACGGCATCTCGGTCGTCACGGCCGGTGCCATCATGAGCGCCATCGACCGGACGAAGTACGACGTCCTGCCGATCGGCATCACCAGGGACGGACGTTGGGCCCTCACGTCCGACGACCCGGCCCGCATGGCCATCACGGACCGGCAGGTGCCGGACGTGGAGCAGCTCGCCGAGTCCGCGCACGGGTCCGTGACGCTCTCCGTCGACCCGGGCAACCGCGACGTCGTCGTGGGCGAACCCGGTGCGGTGCCCACGGCCCTCGGAGAGGTCGACGTCGTCTTCCCGATGCTCCACGGCCCCTACGGCGAGGACGGCACGCTCCAGGGGCTCCTGGAGCTCTCCGGTGTGCCGTACGTCGGCGCCGGTGTCCTGTCCTCGGCCGTCGGCCAGGACAAGGAGTACATGAAGCGGGTGTTCGTCTCCTTCGGCCTGCCGGTCGGTCCGTACGAGGTCGTGCGGCCCCGCGAGTGGGAGTCGGACCGCCCCGCGGCCCGCAAGCGCATCATGGAGTTCGCCGCCGAGCACGGCTGGCCGCTCTTCGTGAAGCCCGCCCGCGGCGGCTCCTCCATGGGCATCACCAAGGTCGACGACCCCTCGGGGCTCGACGAGGCGATCGAGGAGGCCCGGCGTCACGACCCCAAGTTCCTCGTGGAGTCCCTGCTGCGCGGCCGGGAGATCGAGTGCGGCGTCCTGGAGTTCGAGGACGGTCCGCGCGCCAGTGTGCCCGCCGAGATCCCGCCCGTGACCGCGCACGACTTCTACGACTTCGAGGCCAAGTACATCGACTCGGCCGCCGGTCTCGTGCCCGCGCCGCTCACCGACGAGCAGACCGCCGAGGTCCAGCGGCTGGCCGTCGACGCCTTCGAGGCCGCCTCCTGCGAGGGGCTGGTGCGCGCGGACTTCTTCCTCACCGAGGACGGCACGTTCGTCATCAACGAGATCAACACCATGCCGGGGTTCACACCGATCTCCATGTACCCGCGCATGTGGCAGGCGAGCGGGGTGGACTACCCGGAGCTGGTGGACCGGCTGATCACGTCCGCGCTGAACCGCTCCACGGGCCTGCGCTGACGCGGGTCCGCCCCCACCGGCCGGCTGTCAGAGACTGTCGGGGACCGTCTTCCTCACGGGTACGGCGAACGCCGACAGAGGGGTGATGTCATGGGCGTACTCCGCCCCGAGCGTCACCTCGACGTACGCCTTGCGGTAGGTGGTCGTGAACCGCGGACCGGCGTCATCGCGCTGCTCCAGCAGCCAGTTGACGCCGTCCGCGTCCACACCCTTGGCCTGGGAATCATCCATCCGTGCGGGCCGGGGGACCCCGCAGCGCAGTACGATCGCCCCGTCCCCCCAGCCGGCGGTCAGGTCCGAAGCCGGTGAGGGATCGCTCCGCTCCAGACCGGCGACGTTCTCCGGCAGCACCTCGTGCAGTGCCTCGCAGTACCCGGCGGCCTCCGACGACGGCGTGGGAACCGTCACCGAGGGCTGTCCGCCGGAGGAACAGCCCGCCGCCGTCAGGACGAACAGGGCGGCGGACGGTGCGAGAACGCGGGATCTGGGGGACCGGCGGCGGGTGTGAGTCACCGGACCAGCGTAGACAGGGGTCAGAGGTGGACGACCGGGCAGGTCAGCGTACGCGTGATGCCGTCCACCTGCTGGACCTTGGCGACCACCATGCGGCCGAGCGCGTCCACCGTGTCGGCCTGTGCGCGCACGATCACGTCGTAGGGGCCTGTGACGTCCTCTGCCTGCATCACTCCCGGGAGCTTGGCGATGGTCTCGGCGACGATCGACGCCTTGCCCACCTCGGTCTGGATAAGGATGTACGCCTGTACCACGGAACCTCCAGGGCGGCCACGAGGATCATGTGGGGGAAAGGGACGCCACGTTATCGCGTTGCCCCGGGCCGAGGGGAGACCTACGGGCCGGTCGACGTCCACAGCGTGGCGCGTGCACCGCGGAAGTTGACGTATCTCTTGACGGTACCGACAGCAGTTGGGGCTCGCGACCGCAAGCCCACCGAGGCGGAAGGGGGACGGTCATGTCTGCACGTCCCGGGGCCACGGCCCCTCGTGGGCCCTTCGCCCACGGTCCGGGTCTCCGGCCGCCGAAGCAGCCCGGACAGGTGTCCGGTGCGATAGATGAGAGGTGAGACTCGGTGAAGGGAACCGTGGGCGAGTTGGGGGAGTTCGGGCTCATCAGAGAGCTCACGTCCCGGCTCACCACCACTCCGGCGGTACGGCTGGGACCCGGCGACGACGCCGCGGTCGTCGCCGCTCCCGACCGCAGGGTCGTGGCCAGTACGGACATCCTGCTGGAAGGGCGGCACTTCCGCCGCGACTGGTCGACGGCGTACGACGTCGGCCGCAAGGCGGCGGCCCAGAACCTCGCCGACATCGCGGCCATGGGCGCCGTGCCCACCGCGCTGCTGCTCGGCCTCGTCGTACCGGCCGATCTGCCGGTCACCTGGGCCGCCGAGCTGATGGACGGCCTGCGCGACGAGTGCCAGGTCGCCGGGGCGGCCGTCGTCGGCGGTGACGTCGTCGGGGGCGACACCATCACCGTCTCGATCACCGCGCTCGGCGACCTGCGCAACCACGAGCCCGTCACCCGGGCCGGCGCCCGGCCCGGCGACGTCGTGGCCGTCACCGGCTGGCTCGGCTGGTCCGCCGCAGGATTCGCCGTGCTCTCGCGGGGGTTCCGCTCGCCGCGCGCCTTCGTCGAGGCCCACCGGCGCCCCGAACCGCCGTACCACGCGGGCCCGGCGGCGGCGGGCCTGGGCGCCACCGCCATGACTGACGTCAGCGACGGACTGGTCGCCGACCTCGGGCACATCGCCGAGGCCAGCAAGGTCCGCATCGACCTGCGGTCGGGGCTCATCGACATCCCCTCGCAGATGTCCGACATCGGACAGGCCGTCGGGGTCGACCCGCTGCAGTGGGTGCTCACCGGGGGAGAGGACCACGCGATCGTGGCGACCTTCCCCGCCGACGTGAAGCTCCCCGCCCGGTGGAAGGTCATCGGCGAGGTCCTCAACCCGTCGGCGCTGCCCCAGGTCACCGTCGACGGGGCGCCCTGGACGAGCAAGGGCGGCTGGGACCATTTCGGATCCATCGAGGACGCCCAGTAGATTCCGGGGCATGACCGCACCCGCGCCGATACCGCCCCGTGTCCTCACCGTCGCCGGATCAGACTCCGGCGGCGGTGCGGGCATCCAGGCCGACCTGAAGACGATGCTGGCCCTCGGCACCCACGGCATGAGCGTGCTGACCGCCGTGACGGCCCAGAACTCGCTCGGGGTCCAGGGAGCCTGGGAACTGCCGGCGGACGCCGTACGCGCCCAGTACCGCAGCGTCGTCGACGACATCGGCGTCCAGGCGGTGAAGACCGGCATGCTGTCCTCGGCCGCGCTCGTCGACACCGTCGCGGACCTCCTCGCGGGAACCGGCGCCCCCGTCGTCGTCGACCCCGTCGGGGTCTCCAAGCACGGGGACGCGCTGCTGGCCGCCGAGGCCCTCGACTCCGTCCGCACGCGGCTGCTGCCCGTCGCCACGGTCGCCACCCCGAACCTCGACGAGGTCGCCCAGCTCACCGGCGTCACCGTCACCGACGAGGCCGGGATGCGCCGGGCCGCCGCGGAGATCCTCGCCTTCGGGCCCCGCTGGGTGGTGATCAAGGGCGGTCACCTCCCAGGCGACGCCGTGGACCTGCTGACGGACGGCGACGAGGAGCACTGGCTGCGCGCCCCGAGGCTGGACAACCGGCACACCCACGGCACGGGCTGCACCCTCGCCTCCGCCATCGCCTGCGGACTCGCCCGGGGCGAGGACGTCCCGGCCGCCGTACGGGGCGCGAAAGAGTACGTCACCGGCGCGATCCGGGCCGGCTTCGCGCTGGGCGGCGGCATCGGCCCCGTCGACCACGGCTGGCTCACCCGCCCCGCCGGCTGAACCCGGTGCGCGGCGCCGTCGCGGTCCGGGCCCCGGCGGCCCGGCCGGCGGCCAGGAGCGCACCGGGTGGCGACGAGCCGCCCGCCGGGTGCGAGGACAAGGGGCCCAGCTCCGGCGAGGGCGTCCAGGACCGAGCGGGGGGAGGCGAAGCTCCTCGGGGGCACGGCTCGCGCGGAGCACAGCAAAAAGCCGGCCCACCGAGGTGGACCGGCTTTTTGGGCAACCGGAAGGCTGCGCTACGACGGGGACGTCAGCGCGCGACCTTGCCGGCCTTGATGCACGAGGTGCAGACGTTGAGCCGCTTCGGCGTCCGACCGACCACGGCACGCACGCGCTGGATGTTGGGATTCCAGCGACGGGACGTACGGCGGTGCGAGTGCGAAATGCTGTTGCCGAAGCTCGGCCCCTTGCCGCAAACGTCGCAGTTGGCAGCCACGGGTCACTCCAAAGACTTCAGATGCACTTACAGTGAATTCCGGCGCGCCGGAATCATTTTACTGAAGTGGCGGTACCGGAGGGATTGGCCCGACTCTCGTCGGGCAACCGGAGCAGCATACAACGGCTGCGTCGGAGATACGAAACTACCACGGCTCCCCGAGCACTCCGTCCCGCACCTGTGCCCGCCCGGCCTGCGGACGAGGGCTACTCTGCGGTGCAGCCAGCCCCCCACGGCCGCCCCAAGGAGGACCAACGGTGCCGCAGTCCCCCGACGTTCTCGACGCCGTCGCGGTGCGCACCTGGTGCTCACTGGCCCTGGAGGCCCTCGGCCGCGAGCGGGCGGCGATCGACGCCATCAACGTCTACCCGGTCGCCGACGGGGACACCGGCACCAACCTGTACCTGACCGTGGAGTCCGCCGCGGCGGCCGTCGAAGCGGTCTTCGCCGCCCACGAGACCGGCTCCACCGCCCCCGGCACCGCGGACGCCGTACGCGCCATGGCCCACGGGGCCCTGATCGGCGCCCGCGGGAACTCCGGCACCATCCTGGCCCAGCTGCTGCGCGGGATGGCGGGGGTGCTGGCCGAGGCGGGTGACGCGGATCATGTGCGCACCGCCCTGGAGGAGGCCGCCGCCGCGGCCCGGCTCGCAGTCGCCCACCCCGTCGAAGGCACGGTCCTGACCGTCGCCACCGCCGCCGCGGTGGCGGCCGGTGCCACCGCCGGCGCCCGCCTCACGGACGTGCTCGACGCGGCGTACGAAGGTGCGCGGGACGCCCTCGCCGAGACACCGGGCCAGCTCGCCGTCCTCGGGAGGGCCGGTGTCGTGGACGCCGGCGGGCAGGGCCTGGTGGCCGTGCTCGGGGCGCTGCTGGAAGCGGCCGGCGGACGGCGCAGGGAGCGCCCGGACCGGCCCGCACCCGAGGCCCTGCCGCTGACCGGCGACTGCGCGGAGGCGGGCCCGGACGGAGGCCCGGCCTTCGAGGTCATCTACCTCCTGGAGGCCGCCGACGAGGCGGTCGACCGCCTGCGGAGCAGGCTCGACGCCCTGGGGGACTCCCTGGTCGTGGTCGGCGGGGACGGCCTGTGGAACGTCCACGTCCACGTCGACGACGCCGGGGCGGCCGTGGAGGCGGGCGTCGAGGCGGGCCGGCCGTACCGCATCCGGATCACCCACTTCGCCGCCGACCGGATCAGGGCCGACCGGGACCCAGTGCAGCGCGCGGTCGTCGCCGTCGTCCCCGGCGACGGCCTCTCCGAGCTGTGCGCCGAGGCCGGGGCGACCACCGTGTTGGCCCGCCCCGGCGAACCCCCCGCCAGCGGCGAACTGGTGGACGCGATCCGCCGGGCCCATGCCCGCGAGGTCGTCCTGCTGCCCAACGACGCGCTGCTGCGCCACACCGCCGCCGCTGCCGCCGAGCAGGCCAGGGCCGAAGGCGTCCGCGTCGCGCTGGTCCCCACCCGCGCCGCCGTGCAGGGCATCGCCGCCCTCGCCGTCCACGAACCCGGCCGCAGCTTCGACGAGGACGTCGTCGCCATGACGGCGGCGGCCGGCGCCACCCGGTACGCCGAACTGGCCGTCGCCGAGCACCGGTCGTGGACCATGGCGGGCATCTGCCAGGCAGGCGACATCCTCGGCCTGATCGACGGCGACGTCGCCGTCATCGGCGAGGACGTCCAGGCCACGGCCCGTACGGTCCTGGACCGGATGCTGTCGGCCGGCGGCGAACTCGTCACCCTGATCCTGGGCGAGGACGTGCCCGACTCCCTGGCCGAGGAACTCGGCGAGCACGTCCGGGACGGCTATCTGGCCGTCGACACGGTCGTCTACCGGGGCGGACACCAGGCGGCACCCCTGCTGATCGGCGTCGAGTGACACCCCGCGCCGCGCTGTGCCCGCCACCGTCTGTCAGTGGCGTGGTGTGCAATGGAGCGCGTGTCCGCTTTCGATGAACCCCTCAAGAAGCTGCTCGGCGGAGCCACCGCGAAGGTGATGGCCGAACACCTCGACCTGCACACGGTCGGGGATCTGCTGCACCACTACCCGCGGCGCTACGAGGAGCGGGGCCGCCTCACGGCGCTCACCGAGCTGCCCCTCGACGAGCACGTGACGGTCGTCGCCCAGGTGGCCGACGCGCGGGTCATGATGTTCAACAACGGCCGGGGCAAGCGGCTGGAGGTCACCCTCACCGACGGCAGCGGCCGGCTCCAGCTGGTCTTCTTCGGGCACGGCGTCCACAAGCCCCACAAGGAGCTCCTGCCCGGCCGCAGGGCGATGTTCGCGGGCAAGGTCTCCGTCTTCAACCGGAAGATGCAGCTCGCCCACCCCACGTACCAGCTCCTCGACGCCCACGACGAGGGGGAGGCGACGGAGGCCGTCGACGCCTTCGCGGGGCAGCTGCTGCCGATCTACCCCGCCTGCAAGCAGCTCGACTCCTGGCGGATCGCCAAGGCCGTCGACACCGTGCTGCCCAGCGCCCAGGAGGCGGTGGACCCGCTGCCCCCCTCGCTGCGGGACGGCCGCGGCCTCGTCCCGCTGCCGGAGGCGCTGGTCAGGATCCACCGGCCGCAGACCAAGGCCGACATCGCCGCCGCGCGCGACCGGCTCCGCTGGGACGAGGCCTTCGTCCTCCAGGTCGCGCTCGCCCGCCGGCGCTTCGCGGACACCCAGCTCCCCGCGGCGGCCCGCGCGGCCGTACCCGGCGGGATGCTCGACGCCTTCGACGCGACGCTGCCCTTCACGCTCACCGACGGCCAGCTCAAGGTCACCGAGGAGATCTTCGGCGACCTGGCGACCGAACACCCGATGCACCGGCTGCTCCAGGGCGAGGTCGGGTCGGGCAAGACGCTGGTCGCCCTGCGGGCCATGCTCCAGGTCGTCGACGCCGGAGGCCAGGCGGCGATGCTGGCGCCCACCGAGGTGCTGGCCCAGCAGCACCACCGGTCGGTCACCGAGATGATGGGGGAGCTCGCCGAAGGCGGCATGCTCGGCGGCTCCGACAAGGGCACCAAGGTCGTCCTGCTCACCGGGTCCATGGGCACCGCGGCCCGCCGTCAGGCACTGCTCGACCTGGTCACCGGCGAGGCGGGGATCGTCATCGGCACCCACGCGCTGATCGAGGACAAGGTCAAGTTCCACGACCTCGGCCTGGTCGTCGTCGACGAGCAGCACCGCTTCGGCGTGGAACAGCGGGACGCGCTGCGCTCCAAGGGCAAGCAGCCCCCGCACCTCCTGGTCATGACGGCCACGCCCATTCCCCGGACGGTCGCGATGACCGTCTTCGGCGACCTGGAGACCTCCGTGCTCGACCAGCTCCCGGCCGGCCGCTCGCCGATCGCCAGCCACGTCGTGCCCGCCAAGGACAAGCCCCACTTCCTCAGCCGCGCCTGGGAACGCGTCCGCGAGGAGGTGGAGAACGGCCACCAGGCCTACGTCGTCTGCCCCCGCATCGGCGACGACGACGAGGCCCCGGAGAAGAAGGGGAAGCCGGCCGCCGGTGAGGACGCCGAGAAGAGGCCCCCGCTCGCCGTCACGGAGATCGCCGAGCAGCTCGCCAAGGGCCCGCTGGCCGGCCTGCGCATCGAGATCCTGCACGGCCGGATGCAGCCCGACGACAAGGACGACGTCATGCGCCGGTTCGCGGCGGGGCAGGTGGACGTCCTGGTCGCCACCACCGTGATCGAGGTCGGCGTGAACGTCCCGAACGCCACCGCGATGGTGATCATGGACGCGGACCGTTTCGGCGTCTCCCAGCTGCACCAGCTCAGGGGCCGCGTGGGTCGTGGCAGCGCCCCCGGCCTCTGCCTGCTCGTCAGCGAGGCCCACGAGGCGAGCCCCGCCCGCGCCCGGCTCTCCGCGGTCGCCGCGACCCTCGACGGCTTCGAGCTCTCCCGCATCGACCTCGAACAGCGGCGCGAGGGCGACGTCCTCGGCCAGGCGCAGTCCGGCGTCCGCTCCTCCCTGCGGGTGCTCAGCGTCATCGACGACGAGGAGGTCATCGCGGCGGCCCGCGAGGAAGCCGTACGCGTCGTCGCGGGCGACCCCTCCCTGGAGCGGCTGCCCGAGCTGCGCACCGCCCTGGACGCACTGCTCGACAAGGACCGGGAGGAGTACCTCGACAAGGGGTGACCGGGCGGATCCGCGCGGACGCCATATCGTGGGAACACGGCACGCGTCCCGTCCTGTGTGCCGCCCGCGACCCGAGGACCGACACCCATGACCCGCGTGATCGCCGGCTCGGCCGGCGGACGCCGCCTGGCCGTCCCGCCCGGCACCGGCACCCGCCCCACCTCCGACCGTGCGCGCGAGGCCCTGTTCTCCACCTGGCAGGCGCTGCTGGGCACGCTCGACGGCATCCGTGTCGCCGACCTGTACGCCGGATCGGGCGCCGTGGGCCTGGAGGCACTCTCGCGAGGAGCGGCCCACGCACTGCTCGTCGAGGCCGACGCCACCGCCGCGCGCACCGTCCGCGGCAACATCCGGACGCTCGGCCTGCCCGGCGCCGAGTTCCGGGCGGGCAAAGCCGAACAGATCGTGACGGGACCGGCCCCCTCCGGCCCGTACGACGTGGTCTTCCTCGATCCGCCCTACGCCGTCACCGACGACGATCTTCGGGAGATCCTGCTCACACTCCGTGCTCAGGGGTGGCTCACGGGCGATGCCCTCGTCACGGTGGAACGGAGCACCAGAGGCGGGGAATTCCACTGGCCCGAAGGATTCGAGCCACTGCGGGCCCGCCGTTACGGCGAGGCCACGTTTTGGTACGGTCGCGCCGCCTCTACGTGCGAAGACGCACGATGACCGCACCGGAGAGCGAGGGAACCACGTTGCGCCGCGCCGTCTGTCCGGGGTCGTTCGACCCCATCACCAACGGACATCTCGACATCATCGGACGAGCCTCGAAGCTGTACGACGTCGTGCACGTCGCCGTGATGATCAACCAGTCCAAGAAGGGCCTGTTCACCGTCGACGAGCGGATCGACTTGATCCGCGAGGTCACGGCGGACTTCGGCAACGTGCAGGTCGAGTCCTTCCACGGCCTGCTGGTCGACTTCTGCAAGCAGCGCGACATCCCGGCGATCGTGAAGGGCCTGCGGGCCGTCAGCGACTTCGACTACGAACTGCAGATGGCCCAGATGAACAACGGCCTCTCGGGGGTCGAGACCCTCTTCGTGCCGACCAACCCCACCTACAGCTTCCTGTCGTCCTCCCTGGTCAAGGAGGTCGCCACCTGGGGCGGCGACGTGGCGCACCTGCTCCCGCCGACCGTTCACGAGGCCCTCGTGAAGCGCCTCGGCGAGAAGTGACGGGCTGACCGGCCGTCACCAGGTGTCGGACGGGAGGCGACTGGCCTTACAGTCGTCCCGTCCGTCTCCAACAGCAGCAGAGAATGGCGAGCACACGGTGGACGTGCAGAAGAAGCTCGACGAGATCGTCGAAACGGTCGGGAACGCCCGCTCCATGCCCAT
Source organism: Streptomyces argenteolus (assembly GCF_042902585.1). Taxonomy (GTDB): domain Bacteria; phylum Actinomycetota; class Actinomycetes; order Streptomycetales; family Streptomycetaceae; genus Streptomyces; species Streptomyces argenteolus. The sequence continues at coordinate 147,729 of NZ_JBIBEG010000001.1, read as the reverse complement.
GTCGGCGTCCTGCGTGGTCAACCGCGCCGAGCTGCTCGCGATGCTCGAGGAGGTGCGCGACGCGCTGCCCGGCTCGCTCGCCCACGCCGAGGAGCTCATCGGCGGCAGTGAGCAGCTCGTGGAGCAGGCCAGGCAGGAGGCCGAACGGATCATCGAGTCCGCCCGCGCCGAGCGCGGCTCACTGATCTCCGGCACGGAGATCGCCCAGCGCTCCCAGGCCGAGGCCGACCGCATCCTGTCCGAGGCCCGCAGGGAGGCCGACGAGGTCCGCGCCGAGGCCGACGAGTACGTCGACAGCAAGCTCGCCAACTTCGAGGTCGTCCTCACCAAGACCATCGGCTCCGTCGACCGCGGCCGGGAGAAGCTTCTGGGCCGCGGGGCGGGCGTCGACGAACAGGGCTACGAGGACCCCGACTTCGCGGAGGCTCCCGAGCGCAGCGCCGACCCCGAGACGCTCCGCCGGCGGGCCGACGACTACGTGGACACCAAGCTCGGCGCTTTCGAGGCGGTGCTCGCCAAGACGCTGGAGGCGGTCGGCCGGGGGCGGCAGAAGCTGCACGGCCGGGTGGCCACCGACGACCTCGGCGCGCACATGGCGGCACAGGACGCCGCGGGCGGCCTGCAGCACACGAGCGACGAGGACCACTGGGCGGGTCTGGCCGAGCTCGCCACCCCGGAACCGGTGCGGAGCCCCCAGCCGCACTCCTACGCCGAGCCCGCGCAGCCGGACTACGCGCCGGTGGCCGGCTACCAGGACCCCTCGCAGAGCGCCTTTCCCGCCCAGGCCCAGCCCGAGTCGCCGTACGCGCAGACGTACGGCTACCAGGACCAGCAGCAGGGCCAGGCCGATCCCTACGCCGCCTATCCGCAGCAGCCCGGCCCGGCCGACCCCTACGGCGCCTACCAGCAGCAGGCGTACGACCCGAACCAGCAGCAGGACTACGGCTGGCCGCAGCAGGCCCAGGCTCCCGCGCAGCAGGGCGAGAGCGCGCTCGACGAGACCAGCCTCTTCGACACCAGCATGATCGACCTGGAGCAGCTGCGCCGCTACGAACAGGGCCGCTGACCGGAGCGGTCCGTACCGGATTGGGAGCTGGGCGGTACGTCCAGTATCCTGGCTCTTCGGTCGCGCGTATGTCCGCGATCCCGGCTGCCCTCTTTCCGTCCGGACGGAGGCGGCCCCCCCGAAGCCGCACCACGCACATGATCTCGAAAGCAGGAAACGCCCTGAACGGCCACCTCGACCACCGCAGCCCTCTCGTGTTCGATACGCGCGAGCTGGGCCGGCGTCCTGGTGCCCTGAAGCGGCTGACCCGCACGGCGGAAGCACCGAAGGACCTCGGCATCGACGGGGTCATCGGCGTTCCGGAGAACGCGCCCCTGGCGCTGGACCTCCGCCTCGAATCGGTCATGGAAGGGGTGCTCGTCACAGGCACCGCCCGTGCGACGGCCGAGGGGGAGTGCGTAAGGTGTCTGGAGCCGCTGACCCTCGAGGTCGAAGCGGACTTCCAGGAGATGTTCTCGTACCCTGACGCCGATGACCGGAACCGCAGCAGGACCGCGGACCCGGTCGACGACGCCGAGGACGACGAGGACAGGTTCTTTCTCGAGGACGACTCGTTCGACCTCGAGCCTGTGCTGCGTGACGCGGTGGTGCTCGCACTGCCGCTGCAGCCGGTGTGCAAGGAGACCTGCGCCGGTCTGTGTTCCGAATGCGGGATCAGGCTGGACGAGAATCCCGACCACCACCACGATGCCGTCGACATCCGTTGGGCGGCACTGCAAGGACTCGCCGAGACCGTTCAGGACGGCGAGAAGGACAACATGGGCGGCGCCGAACCGGGCGTCGACGAGAAGCAGGAGAAGTAGCCGTGGCTGTTCCGAAGCGGAAGATGTCGCGCAGCAACACGCGCCACCGCCGGTCGCAGTGGAAGGCTGCGGTCCCCACCCTGGTTTCGTGCGAGCGTTGCCAGGAGCCGAAGCTCCAGCACATTGCGTGCCCGAGCTGCGGCACCTACAACAAGCGCCAGGTCCTCGAGGTCTGAGCGGCTGGTGAGAGGCCCGATGTCTGAGTTGTCCAGCGCCAAGAAGCAGGCAGACAACATCAACACAGCCTCGTCCCACACGCTTCTGGAAGGGCGGCTCGGGTATCACCTCGAGTCCGCCCTTCTGGTGCGTGCGCTGACCCATCGTTCGTACGCGTACGAGAACGGCGGTCTGCCCACCAACGAGCGGCTGGAGTTCCTCGGGGACTCGGTGCTCGGCCTGGTGGTCACGGACACGCTGTACCGCACCCACCCCGACCTGCCCGAAGGCCAGCTGGCCAAGTTGCGGGCCGCGGTGGTCAACTCACGTGCGCTTGCGGAAGTGGGCCGCGGCCTCGAACTCGGTTCCTTCATCCGGCTCGGCCGCGGTGAAGAGGGCACGGGTGGCCGGGACAAGGCTTCCATCCTCGCCGACACCCTCGAAGCGGTGATCGGCGCGGTCTATCTCGACCAGGGCCTCAGCGCGGCCTCCGAGCTGGTCCACCGGCTCTTCGACCCGCTGATCGACAGGTCCTCCAACCTCGGAGCCGGCCTGGACTGGAAGACCAGTCTCCAGGAGCTCACCGCGAGCGAGAGCCTCGGAGTCCCCGAGTACCTCGTCACGGAGACCGGCCCCGATCACGAGAAGACCTTTACTGCTGCCGCTCGCGTCGGTGGTGTCTCGTACGGCACCGGCACCGGCCGTAGCAAGAAGGAAGCGGAGCAGCAGGCGGCGGAATCCGCCTGGCGCGAGATCAGCGCCGCCGCGGAAGCGCGGGAGGCGGCGGCCGAGGCCGCTGCCGACGGAGGGGTCGCCGACACCCCTGCCGACCCGTCGCCGCACTCGGACGCCGCTCCGGCCTGAACCACGTGAGAACCCCTCGGTGCCCTGGTGCACCGGGGGGTTCTCGCTGTCCCGTCACCACCTTCCCGAAGGAGTGCCCGTCGTGCCCGAACTGCCCGAGGTCGAAGTCGTGCGGCGGGGGCTGGAGCGCTGGACCGCCGGGCGCACCGTCGAGGCCGTCGAGGTCCTGCATCCGCGGGCGGTCCGCAGGCACCTGGCGGGCGGCGCCGATTTCGCCGCCCGGCTCCGCGGGCTGCGCTTCGGCACGGCGATGCGCCGCGGCAAGTACCTCTGGGTGCCGCTCGACGAGGCGGACTCCTCGCTCCTGGGCCATCTGGGCATGAGCGGTCAGCTGCTCGTCCAGCCCGAGGAGGCCGCGGACGAGAAGCACCTGCGCATCCGGATCCGCTTCGGTGACGACCTCGGCACGGAGCTGCGCTTCGTCGACCAGCGGACCTTCGGCGGGCTGTCGCTGCACGACAACACCCCTGAAGGACTGCCCGACGTGATCGCGCACATCGCGCGCGACCCCCTGGACCCGGCCTTCGACGACGAGGCGTTCCACCGGGCGCTGCGCCTGCGCCGTACGACGGTCAAGCGCGCGCTGCTCGACCAGTCCCTGATCAGCGGGGTCGGGAACATCTACGCGGACGAGGCGCTGTGGCGCAGCAGGCTGCACTACGAGCGGCCGACCGCGTCCCTGACCCGCCCGAGGACGGCGGAGCTGCTCGGCCATGTCCGCGAGGTGATGCGCGAGGCCCTCGACCAGGGCGGCACCAGCTTCGACAGCCTGTACGTCAACGTCAACGGTGAGTCGGGCTACTTCGACCGGTCGCTCGACGCCTACGGACGCGAGGACGAACCCTGCCGTAGGTGCGGTACGCCGATGCGCCGCCGGCCCTGGATGAACCGCTCCAGCTACTTCTGCCCGCGCTGCCAGCGTCCCCCGCGCGTCTCCGCCGCCTCCTGAGGACGAGGCCGCGGGCCGGAGCAGAGGGCCCCGGTGCCCGGAGGCCGGCGGAACGGGCGGTGCGGTCTCGGCCTCAGTCCGCGCGGGCGGCGTCGTACCGGGCCCGGGCCTCGAGGACCTCGGGCATCCGGCCCTCCACGAGCTGGATCAGCTCCAGCAGCCGGGTGGCGACCGCGCGGCCCAGGTCCGTCAGTTCGTAGTCGACGCGCGGCGGGTTGGTGAACTGCGCCTCCCGCAGGACCAGGCCGTCGCGCTCCAGCGCGTGCAGCGTCTGCGAGAGCATCTTCTCGCTGACCCCGTCGACCCGCCGGCGCAGTTCGTTGAAGCGGGCGCCGCTCTCGTACAGCGCCCCCAGGGTCAGGCTGCCCCAGCGGCCGGTGACGTGTTCCAGCGTCCCGCGTGAGGGGCACAGCCGGGAGAAGACGTCGAAGGGTGAGCCTTCGTCGTCAGCCACGGAAAGCGTCTCGGTCTCGCCCATGACGCCCAGCTTACGCCCGTGCAGCGCTCACTCACGGTGAGCGCTGCACGGGCGCCGAGGCCGGCGGACGCGGCGATTCAGCGGGTCACGACGGAGGTCTCACTCGCACCCGAGGTGGTTCCGTCGGCGTACAGGACCGAGACGCGGTAGTAGACCGTGGTCTCCGCCGGGACGGCGGGGTCCTTCCAGTGCCAGGTGGTGCTGTCACCCTTCGGTTCCGTGCGGACCAGCTCGAAGGCCCCGGTCTGCGGGTTCCAGCGGTGGACGGCGAAGCCGGAGACCTCACCGAGGGTCTCGGAGCTTCCGAGGGCCCAGGAGAGCCAGGCATTCTGGTCGGAGCCGAGGTAGGCCAGCGGGGCGCCCGTCGCCGCCGGGACGGTCGGGCGCAGATCCAGCTCGGTGACGTCGAGGGATGTGGCGCCGTCGGCCGGCGTCAGCTGGTTCCCGTACTGGTCGACGGCGACGACGGCGTAGCGGACCTGCTGTCCGTCGGCCGGCACGGCGTCGTGGAACGTCGTCTCCGCGATCTCCCACGGCTGGAAGTTCGAGGGGTGGGGCACGGGGGTGTACGTCCACCGGCCGTCCACGAGCGCGCCGCGCAGCACGCGGTAGTGGGCGAGACCAAGGTCGGTGTTGGCCTCCCACGAGAGCGTGACGCCGTTCGCCTTCGGGACCGCGGTCACCCCGGTGACGGGCGCGGGGGCGGTCCTGTTCCCCACGACGGCCACGGAGAGCGCGGCGGACGGGGTGCCGCCGTTGCCCTCGTGGTCCAGGGCGACGACGTGGTAGGCGTACGTCGCGCCGGCCGGCGGCGCGGCGTCGGTGAAGGAGGTCCCCCTGATGCCCTTGCCGACCTCCGTGCGGGTGGCCGTGGCCGTTCCGGGGCGGTTGGTCCGGAAGACCGAGTAGCCCGCGAAGTCCTCGCTGGTCACCGCCGAGGCGTCCCAGGTCACGGTGACGCCGGCCTCGCTCTCGGAGGCCCGCGCGTTGAGCGCGGTGTCGACCGGGCCGGTGAGGTCGTCGCTGTAGTACACGGCGGTGCCGGAGGGCGAGGACTCGTTGCCGTGGGTGTCGACGGCGGTGACCACGTAGTAGTACGTGTGACCGGTCTGCGGCAGCGGGCCGCTGTAGCCGCCCCCGGAGGACGCCAGCCGGTTGGCGGCGGTCAGGGCGACCGGACGCGAGGTCGAGCGGTACACCCGGTACTCGGCGAGGTCGGGCTCGGCGTTGCCGTCCCAGTAGAGGGTGATCTTGGTGGGGTTGCCGATGGCCCAGTTGTCCTCGACGCCCTTGGGAGCGGCCGGAGCCGTCCGGTCGACCGTGGTGACGGCGGCGTCGGCGGTGCCCGAGGAGGTGTTGCCCGCCCTGTCGTACGCGCGTACCTCGTAGTAGTAGACGTTGCCGTCCTTCGGCACGCTCGTGTCGGTGTACGAGGTGGACGTCGTGGTCGCCAGCGCCTTCGCCGGATAGGCCGCGCCCTTCAGCCGCCGGTACACCCGGTAGCCGGCGAGGTCCATCTCCTTGTTCGCGGCCCAGCTCACCTTCGTGGACGTGGAAGCCGTGCTGTAGGCGACGGTGGTCCCGGTCGGGACGAGCGGCTTGACCTTGTCCACGGTCGCCGAGGTGCGGGGCGTGTAGGCGAACTTGACGTCGGCGGACCCGGTCCAGTTCACGAAGTCGACGCGCAGGCTGTGCGTGCCGGACGGGATCGTCAGGTTGACCGTCTTCGAGACGGTCGTGGCGACGTTCTTCCACAGGTCGACCTTGCGCACGCCGTCGACGTACACGCGTATGCCGTCCCGGGAGGACGCGGTGAAGGTGAAGGGCCCGCCGGATCCGAAGTCGCGGGTCATGGACCAGCGGACTCCGAAGTAGTTGGAGGGCATGCCCGGGTATCCGGGTGCGCCCGTGCCCCAGTTCTGGTCGATCACGGAGTCGCAGTCGGTGCCCTTGGGCGTCCCGGAGAACGTGGTGTTCGCGTAGAACGTCCGCTTGAAGACGGGCGATGCGCAGGTGACGGCTGCGGAGGCGGGGGCGGCCGTGGCGAGCAGGCCGCCCGCTGTGGCGAGCACCACGGCGCTCGCGGTGGCCACCGTGGTGCCTCTGGGTCGGTTCATGCGTTCCTTCGGTCTTGATCAGCCATGGCTGAATGAAGCTGCCGAAAGATCAAGACTCCTGATGGCGGGCCATGGTTGTAGGCCCGAGGCACAGCGTGAGGCCCCTGCCCGTCCAGGACGGGCAGGGGCCTCTCCGGTACGTCTCAGAAGCCGAAGTCCTGCGTCCACCAGGGGCCGCCCGCGCCGAGGTGCACTCCCACGCCGAGCGTCCTGTAGTCGCAGTTGAGAATGTTTGCGCGGTGGCCGTCGCTGGCCATCCACGCGTCCATCACGGCCTGGGCGTCCACCTGCCCGCGGGCGATGTTCTCCCCGCCGAGACCCTCCACACCCGCTGCGGCGGCACGGTCCCAGGGGGTCGCGCCGTCCGGGTCGGTGTGGTCGAAGAAGGCGCGGGCGGCCATGTCCTCGCTGAAGTCCTGGGCGAGCGCGGTCAGTGAGGCGCTGGTGGTGACCGGGCTGCAGCCGACCTTGGCGCGCTCCTGGTTGACCAGTGCGAGCACGACAGCCTGGGCCGAGGTGGCGGACGGGCTCGTGGAGGCGCTGGGCTCCTTGCCGGGAGCGGCCGAAGCGGTTTTCGGCGCGGCTGGCGCCTTGGTGGCGGGGGCCGAGGACACGCTCTTCTTCGGCTTCGGGGCCGGTGCCTTCGTCCGCTCCGGAGTCTTCGCCGCCTGCTTCGAAGCGGTGGCCGAGGGCTTCTCGGACGGCGTCCTGACCGGGGTCGGTGAGGCGGAGGCCGAGGGGGTGGCGGAGCGGTCGGCACCCCTGCTCGCCTCGGCCGATGCCGAGGCCGAGGTGCGGCCGGTCGGTTCGTCGGACGCGTCGCCCTGGGTCAGCAGGTCGGGGGCGCCGCCCGCGTGGACACGGTCGGAGGACGGGCTGCCGCTGACGTCGTAGCTGCCGCCGCCGGGCAGCAGGCCGGAGGCCACAGCCACCGCTCCGACGGCCACCGCCGCGGAGACACCGAGAAGCCCGGCGCGCACGGGTAGGCCCGCTCGCCTCTTCCGGCGCGCACCGCGCGGCCCGTCCGCCGCGTTCGCCGCGTGCTGCTCAGCGGCGGGGGCCGCGCCTGCGCGTCGATGCCGTCCCATGCGCTGTGCCTTCCTGTGCTCCGGGCGCCGTGGCCGACGTCACCGTATTCTTGATCAAACTCACCTGTTCGGGTGAGGCTATTGCGAGGGGACCTTACGCCATGACGGATTGGGGCGACGTGCTCCTCGGGCAATTGGACGGTTAGCGTTCGGGCATGAACGAAGACGCACGACTCGTCGTATGGGTACGCGGCCGAGTACAGCAAGTGGGATTCCGCTGGTTCACCAGGGCAAATGCTTTGGAGATCGGAAAACTCACCGGCTTCGCCCTGAATCTCGACGACGGCCGGGTGCAGGTGGTGGCCGAAGGGCCACGTGAGAATTGCCACCGTCTCCTGGAGTGGCTCGGCTCCGCCGACACACCCGGGCGCGTGGACGGGGTCACTGAGATCTGGGACACGCCACGCGGCGGTTACGAGGGATTCGCGATCCGCTGACGCCCCACGGGAAAGGACGCCCGGATCCGCTCCGTACGCACCGTGCGGCGTGCGGTGACCGGAAGGCCGGCAAAGGCCCCGCACCCGAAATGACCTGCGGAATGTTCGGTGGCGGGACATGGTTGCCAAGAACGCCCTGGCATGCCAGGCTGCGGCATTGACGAAGATCTCCACACCCCTCGGGGGCCCGCAGGAGAGTCGCGCCGCATGATCGCCGAGCCGCGCGCCCCCGGGACACCCGGCTCCCCGGCGTGTGATCGTGTTGACCGTCAAACTTTTTGGTGAGACGCTGAAAACCCCGCGCACCTTAGCTGTTCGGCAGGGCTGGTGACAGCAGAACAGCAGTGACGACACAGAGCACTGCCGAGCACCGCGGGTGCGATTCCCTCACGACCACGACCCACACCGCATCGGTCGGTCACTCAGTGTGGAGGACCATCCATCATGGCAAAGGCGCTTCTCGGTTACGTCGGCGGATCCGACCCGCGACTCCTCGCCGAGATGCGACGGCTTCAGAAGCGCGTCCAGGACCTGGAATCCGAGCTCTCGCGGATCCAGGACGAGAACGACGCGCTCAACGCCGCCGCCCAGCACCAGGAGTCGCTGCTCGACAGCATCGACATCGACGTACCCCAGGCGGAGCCCGCGCTGACCTGACCCTCAGGCCCTGCCGGGGCCGGTCGGGCCGCACGCCAGCTGCTCGGGATCATCCAACGAATGTCTTTCGTCACGGATCGCCGTCCTGGAACACCGAGGATTGCTCGTGATCCGGTCCGCTCGCGATCCGTCACGCAAGACCGTGCACGGAGGGCAGTACACGCCTCACCGTGCGAGTTTCACAAGGGACGCTCCGGCGTCCCTTCTTTCTTTCCCCCCGGACCGTCACCCGCGTATCGCTCTTCGCTTACCGTCTGATGTGCCCTGCACCTTCATCAGCGAAACCGAGAGTGAAAGGTAGAGTCCGGCGGCGTGCACCTCAAGGCCCTGACCCTGCGTGGTTTCAAGTCGTTCGCCTCCGCCACGACCCTGCGGTTCGAACCCGGGATCACCTGCGTCGTGGGGCCCAACGGGTCCGGTAAATCGAATGTGGTGGACGCGCTCTCCTGGGTCATGGGTGAACAGGGAGCGAAATCCCTGCGCGGCGGCAAGATGGAAGACGTGATCTTCGCCGGGACCACCGGAAGGCCACCGCTGGGCCGCGCCGAAGTGTCGCTGACCATCGACAATTCCGACGGCGCGCTGCCGATCGAGTACGCCGAGGTGACGATCACCCGGATCATGTTCCGCAACGGCGGAAGTGAATACCAGATCAACGGGGACACCTGCCGGCTGCTCGACATCCAGGAACTGCTCTCCGACTCCGGTATCGGCCGGGAGATGCACGTCATCGTCGGTCAGGGACGGCTGGACTCCGTCCTTCACGCCGATCCGACGGGCCGCCGCGCCTTCATCGAGGAGGCGGCGGGCGTGCTCAAGCACCGCAAGCGCAAGGAGAAGGCGCTGCGGAAGCTGGAGGCGATGGGCGCCAACCTCGCCCGCGTCCAGGACCTCACCGACGAACTGCGCCGCCAGCTGAAGCCGCTGGGCCGGCAGGCCGCCGTGGCCCGCCGCGCCGCCGTCATCCAGGCCAACCTGCGCGACGCCAGGCTGCGGCTCCTCGCCGACGACCTGGTCTCGCTGCGCGAGGCGCTGCGCAGCGAGATCGCCGACGAGGCCGCGCTGAAGCAGCGCAGGGAGGCGGCGGAGGCCGAACTCCGGGCGGCGCTCGCACGCGAGGCCGGTCTGGAGGACGAGGTACGGCGGCTGGCCCCACGGCTCCAGCGGGCCCAGCAGACCTGGTACGAGCTCTCCCAGCTGGCCGAGCGGGTACGCGGCACGATCTCGCTCGCGGACGCCCGGGTGAAGAGCGCCACCGCCGCGCCCGACGAGGAGCGGCGCGGGCGTGACCCCGAGGACATGGAACGCGAGGCCGCCCGGATCCGTGAGCAGGAGGCCGAGCTCGAAGCGGCACTCGAAGCGGCGGAGCACGCGCTGGAGGACACCACCGCGCACCGGGCCGAACTGGAACGCGAGCTCGCGGTGGAGGAACGCAGGCTCAGGGACGCCGCCCGGGCCATCGCCGACCGCCGCGAAGGTCTCGCGCGGCTCAACGGGCAGGTCAACGCGGCCCGGAGCCGGGCCGGTTCGGCGCAGGCCGAGATCGACCGGCTGGCCGCGTCGCGCGACGAGGCACGGGAGCGGGCGGTAGCGGCGCAGGAGGAGTACGAGCAGCTCAAGGCCGAGGTCGAGGGCCTGGACGCGGGTGACGCGGAACTGGCGGAGCGGCACGAGGCCGCCAAGCGGGAGCTCGCGGAGGCGGAGGCGGAGCTCGGCGCGGCCCGGGAGGCGGTCACCGACGCGGAGCGCAGCCGGGCGGCGCTCTCGGCCCGCCACGACGCGCTGTCGCTGGGACTGCGGCGCAAGGACGGCACCGGGGTCCTGCTCGGCGCGGGAGACCGGCTCGCCGGGCTGCTCGGCCCGCTCGCGGAACTGCTCACGGTCGCCCCGGGGCACGAGGTCGCGGTGGCGGCGGCACTGGGCGCGGCGGCCGATGCGGTCGCGGTGTCGGATCCCGCTGCGGCGGCGGACGCGATCCGGCTGCTGCGCAAACAGGACGCGGGGCGCGCGGCGCTGGTGCTGGGCGGGGCGGGAGGCGGACAGGTGCCGGCCCAGGGCACGGAACAACGCCCGGAGCCGGCCGCCGCCGGCCAGGTCCCCGGACAGGCGTCCGGAGCGGACCACGGCGCCCTGCCCGGGGCGCATCACGGGACCCCGCCCGGGGCGGAACCCGGTGGCGCCGCCGGGGCCCTCCACGGCGGGCAGCCGGTCGCGGCCGTGGCCGCCCCCGCCGCCGACGGCTGTGCCGCGCCCGCGGTCGCCGGCCTGGTGCGGGGCCCGGCCGAACTGCTCACCGCCGTACGCCGCCTGGTGCGCGGCACGGTCGTCGTCGGCACCCTGGAGGACGCCGAGGAACTGGTCGCCGCGCACCCGGACCTGACCGCCGTCACGGCCGAGGGCGACGTCCTCGGGACCCACTTCGCCCACGGAGGATCGGCCGGGGCGCCGAGCCTGCTGGAGGTGCAGGCGTCCGTCGACGAGGCCGCGGCCGAACTGGCCGAGCTCGCCGTGCGCTGCGATGAGCTCGCCTCGGCCCAGCGCCTCGTGGCCGCACGGCGCGGCGAGGCGGCGGCGCTGGTCGAGGAGCTCGGTGAGCGGCGCCGGGCCGCCGAGCGGGAGAAGTCCGGAGTCGCGCAGCAGCTGGGACGGCTGGCCGGGCAGGCCCGGGGCGCCGCGGGAGAGGCCGAGCGCACGACCGCGGCGGCGGCCCGGGCACAGGAGGCGCTGGAACGGGCCACCGAGGAGGCCGAGGAACTGGCGGAACGGCTGCTGGTCGCGGAGGAGACGCCCGTGGAGGAGGAGCCGGACACCTCCGTACGGGACCGGCTCGCCGCCGACGGGGCCAACGCCCGGCAGACCGAGATGGAGGCCCGGCTCCAGGCCCGTACCCACGAGGAGCGGGTCAAGGCGCTCGCCGGGCGGGCCGACGCGCTGGACCGGGGGGCCCGTGCCGAGCGGGAGGCCCGGGCCCGCGCGGAGCAGCGCCGCGCCAGGCTGCGCCACGAGGCGGCCGTCGCCACGGCAGTGGCGTCGGGCGCCCGGCAGCTGCTGGCCCACGTCGAGGTCTCCGTCGTACGGGCCGAGGAGGAACGGTCCAGGGCGGAGGCGGCCAAGGCCGAGCGGGAGCGGGAGCTCACCGCCGAACGCGGCCGGGGCCGCGAGCTGAAGAGCGAGCTCGACCGGCTCACCGACTCGGTGCACCGGGGCGAGGTGCTCGGTGCCGAGAAGCGGCTGCGCATGGAGCAGGTGGAGGCGAAGGCCCTGGAGGAGTTCGGCGTCGAGCCGGCCGGGCTGGCCGCCGAGTACGGGCCGGAGCAGCTGGTGCCCCCGTCGCCCGCCGCCGAGGGCGAGGAACTCCCGGAGGATCCGGAGCACCCGCGCAACCAGCCGAAGCCGTTCGTCAGGGCCGAGCAGGAGAAGCGGCTGAAGGCGGCCGAACGGGCGTATCAGCAACTCGGGAAGGTGAATCCGCTGGCCCTCGAGGAGTTCTCGGCACTGGAGGAACGGCACAAGTTCCTCTCCGAGCAGCTCGAGGACCTGAAGAAGACCAGGGCCGACCTCATGCAGGTGATCAAGGAGGTCGACGAGCGCGTCGAGCAGGTCTTCACCGAGGCGTTCCGGGACACCGCACGCGAGTTCGAAGGCGTCTTCTCGCGGCTCTTCCCGGGCGGGGAGGGACGTCTCGTCCTGACCGACCCGGACAACATGCTGACGACCGGTCTCGACGTCGAGGCGAGGCCGCCGGGCAAGAAGGTCAAGCGGCTCTCGCTGCTGTCGGGCGGCGAGCGATCCCTTACGGCCGTTGCCCTGCTGGTCTCGATCTTCAAGGCCAGGCCGAGCCCGTTCTACGTCATGGACGAGGTCGAGGCCGCGCTCGACGACACCAATCTGCAGCGCCTGATCCGGATCATGGAGGAGCTCCAGGAGAGCTCCCAGCTCATCGTGATCACGCACCAGAAGCGGACGATGGAGGTCGCCGACGCGCTCTACGGCGTCTCCATGCAGGGCGACGGCGTCTCCAAGGTGATCAGTCAGCGTCTGCGCCGGACTCCGGGGTAGACGGACTGAGGGGCAGTCACATCCCTTTTACCTAATCTTCAACATCTGAACGCACCTTTTGGGTATCCCTGGGTACTTGTGAGTGACCCCTTGGCCAGAGTCGAATGTTGACTTCGAAACTTGAACGCATAACCTCAGCAATGTTGTTTTTACCTTCAAGTGGTGGTCGGCTGAAAGTTGTGCGCCACTAGGAGGGCTCACCCCCCACACCTGACGTTGCGGCCAGGTACCAGGAGTTCATGTGACCAGCACAGCGCGCGGCCCGGAGTCCGGAGCCCGGGAGGCCCACCCGGACCATCTCGGCCATGTCATCTTCATCACCGCAGCCGCAGCGATGGGCGGCTTCCTCTTCGGCTACGACAGCTCCGTCATCAACGGTGCCGTCGAAGCCATCCGTGACCGGTACGACATCGGGTCGGGGACCCTGGCGCAGGTCATCGCCATCGCCCTGATCGGCTGTGCCATCGGTGCGGCCACGGCGGGACGTATCGCCGACCGGATCGGCCGTATCCGCTGCATGCAGATCGCCTCGGTGCTCTTCACCATCAGCGCCGTCGGTTCCGCCCTGCCGTTCGCCCTCTGGGACCTCGCCATGTGGCGGATCATCGGCGGCTTCGCGATCGGCATGGCCTCGGTCATCGGCCCCGCCTACATCGCCGAGGTCTCACCGCCCGCCTACCGCGGCCGCCTCGGCTCCTTCCAGCAGGCCGCCATCGTCATCGGCATCGCCATCTCGCAGCTGGTCAACTACGGCATCCTGCAGATCGCCGACGGTGACCAGCGCGGTGAGATCGGCGGCCTCGAGGCCTGGCAGTGGATGCTCGGCGTGATGGTCGTGCCGGCCATCCTGTACGGGCTGCTCTCCTTCGCGATCCCCGAGTCGCCGCGCTTCCTGATCTCGGTCGGCAAGCGGGACCGGGCCCGGAAGATCCTCGAAGAGGTCGAGGGCAAGAACGTCGACCTGGACGCGCGGGTCGACGAGATCGAGACGGCCATGCGCCGTGAACACAAGTCCAAGTTCAGCGACCTGCTCGGGAGCCGCTTCGGCTTCCTGCCGATCGTCTGGGTCGGTATCGGCCTGTCGATCTTCCAGCAGCTCGTCGGCATCAATGTGGCGTTCTACTACTCGGCGACGCTGTGGCAGTCCGTCGGCATCGACCCGACCGACTCGTTCTTCTACTCGTTCACCACGTCGATCATCAACATCCTCGGCACCGTGATCGCCATGATCCTGGTGGACCGGGTGGGCCGCAGGCCGCTCGCGCTCGTCGGATCCACCGGTATGGCCGTCGCCCTGGCCTTCGAGGCCTGGGCCTTCTCCGCGGACCTGATCGACGGCAAGCTGCCGACCGCGCAGGGCGTCGTCGCCCTGGTCGCCGCGCACGTCTTCGTGCTCTTCTTCGCCCTCTCGTGGGGTGTCGTCGTCTGGGTCTTCCTGGGCGAGATGTTCCCGAACCGGATCCGTGCCGCCGCGCTCGGCGTCGCCGCCTCCGCGCAGTGGATCGCCAACTGGGCGATCACCGCGAGCTTCCCGAGCCTGGCCGACTGGAACCTGTCGGGCACGTACATCATCTACACCTGCTTCGCCGTGCTCTCCATCCCCTTCGTGCTCAAGTTCGTGAAGGAGACCAAGGGCAAGGCGCTGGAGGAGATGGGCTAATCCCCGCTGCCCCTCTCCTCGACCCCGCTGCCCCGGTCCGGCTCCTGCCGGCCCGGGGCAGCGTTCTTCCCGGGGCCGCCGCCGTGGGGCCGCCCGGCGCCCGCCGCCGGGGACGCGCCGCCGCACGGGCCGCGCGGGTACGTGCCGCCGGCCGACGGCCTGTCAGGTGTCAGAAGCCCTCCGGCTCGGCGGCCAGGCGCTCCGTGGGACGTGGCAGCAGCGCGTACACCCCCGCCGCGACGAGGATCGTCGCTGCCCAGCCCAGACCGTGACGGCCGACCCAGGTGGAGGCGAGCGGGCCGGTGAACCACTCCACCTCGGTCAGCAGCAGCCCCACCACGAGCGCGGTGCCCCAGGCGCCCATGGCCGGCCTGCTGAACCCGTCGGCGTACCAGTAGGCGCTGCGGTGCGAGGTGTCCAGGAGCGCCACCGGGTCGTAGGCGCGGCCCCGCAGCAGATCCACGCCGAAGACCCCGATCCAGGCGGAGAAGGCCACCCCGAGCAGGGTCAGGAACGAGGTGAACGTGCCGATGAAACTCGTCGCCACCATCGTCAGCACCCCTCCGAGCAGCAGGCTGATGGCCGCGTTCACGCCCACCGCCCAGGCGCGGGGGACCACGAAGCCGAGCGTCTGTGCGGTGAAGCCCGCGGAGTACATGGACATCGCGTTGATCAGCACCATGCCGGCGAGGGCGGTCAGGAGGTACGGCACCGAGATCCACCTCGGCAGCAGTTCGCCGATGAAGGCCACCGGGTCCTCCGTCACGGCGAGGTCGGGGGAGTCCACGGCCATCACGGCGCCCATCATCACCATCGGCAGGACGGTCACCAGAGCCCCGCCCACCGCCGCGGCGACCATCGCACGGCCGGACGCGGCGCGCGGGAGGTAGCGGGCGAAGTCCGGGGCGGAGGGGACCCAGCTGATCCCCCCGGCGGCCAGCGTGCCGATCCCCGCGATCATGAGTGCCGCAGGGCCCGGAGGCCGGCCGAGCACCTCCCGCCACGCGGTGGCGCCGGCCAGGTGCACGAGGACCAGGAGACTCGCGGCGCCGAAGAGGCACGCGGAGAGGCGCGAGGAGAGCGTCAGCGCCCGAATGCCCAGACCCGACACGAGGAAGCTCGCGGCGACGAAGGCCGTCAGGGTCACCAGCACCAGCGTGTGGGTGACGTGGACGCCGAACAGCAGGTCGAGCACGGCCAGCAGTGCGTAGGAACCGGTGACCGCGTTGGCGGTCTCCCACCCCCAGCGGGCCACCCACAGCAGGGCGCCGGGGAACAGGTTGCCGCGCTGCCCGAAGACGGCCCGGGAGAGCGCCATGCCGGGCGCCCCGCCACGCTTGCCGGCGATCGACACGAACCCGACCAGCCCGAAGGCGACGACCGGGGCGACCACCGCCACGACCAGCACCTGCCAGAGATTCAGCCCGTTGAAGACGGTGAGCCCGGCGCCCACGGTCAGCAGCAGGACCGTCATGTTCGCCGTCACCCAGGTGGGAAAGAGGGTGCGGACCCGGCCCGTGCGCTCGGCGTCGGGGACGGGATCCAAGCCGCGGTTCTCCACGGGCAGCAGCGTACCTTTACCCCCATACGCGGCATACCGCCCAGGCGGCCCACCCGCCGTCGCACCGAACCGCGCCCGGAGCACGGCCGTGGCCGATACTGGACTGGTTATGGAAATCGTCATCCTTGCTGTAGTCATCGCCCTGGTCGCGGTCGGCCTGATCAGCGGGCTCGTGGTCAGCAGCCGCAAGAAGAAGCAGCTGCCGCCCTCGGCACCGTCGAGCACGCCGACCATCACTCCTCCCGCCGAACCCCACGTCGGTGAGGAAGCCGAGGCGCCGCGCGACGAAGCGCGGCGCACCATCGAGGAGGCCGGTCTCCCCGGCACCGGGACTCCCGTCGAGCAGACCCCGGTCGTCGTCGAGCCGGAGATCCCCGCGCTCGAGGTCCCCGAGCCCACCGCGGGCCGTCTGGTGCGGCTCCGCGCCCGGCTCGCCCGTTCGCAGAACTCCCTGGGCAAGGGGCTGCTCGCCCTCCTGTCCCGCGACAACCTCGACGAGGACACCTGGGAGGAGATCGAGGACACGCTCCTCACCGCCGACGTCGGCGTCGCCCCCACCCAGGAGCTCGTGGAGCGGCTCCGTGAGCGGGTCCGTGTCCTCGGAACCCGCACGCCCGAGGAGCTGCGGACCCTGCTGCGGGAGGAGCTCGTCACCCTCCTCGGTCCCGACTTCGACCGTGCGGTGAAGACGGAGGGCGGCGAGGAGACGCCGGGTGTCGTGATGGTCGTCGGGGTCAACGGCACCGGCAAGACCACCACCACGGGCAAGCTCGCCCGCGTGCTCGTCGCCGACGGCCGCAGCGTCGTCCTGGGCGCCGCCGACACCTTCCGGGCCGCCGCCGCCGACCAGCTCCAGACCTGGGGCGAGCGCGTGGGCGCCCGTACGGTGCGCGGGCCCGAGGGCGGTGACCCCGCGTCGATCGCCTTCGACGCGGTGAAGGAAGGCATCGCCGAGGGTGCCGACGTGGTGCTCATCGACACCGCGGGCCGCCTGCACACGAAGACCGGCCTGATGGACGAGCTCGGCAAGGTCAAGCGGGTCGTCGAGAAGCACGGGCCGCTCGACGAGATCCTGCTCGTCCTCGACGCCACGACCGGTCAGAACGGGCTGGTCCAGGCGCGGGTGTTCGCGGAGGTCGTCGACATCACCGGCATCGTCCTCACCAAGCTGGACGGGACCGCCAAGGGCGGCATCGTCATCGCCGTCCAGCGCGAGCTCGGTGTCCCCGTGAAGCTCATCGGACTCGGTGAGGGGCCGGACGACCTGGCCCCGTTCGAGCCGGGCGCCTTCGTCGACGCGCTGATCGGCGACTGACGGGCGTACGGCCCGGGAGAGCGCCGAGGGCGGTGGACCCGTGAGGGTTCACCGCCCTTCCGCGTTCACCCGCGGTGGCATATGTAGGCGAGGACGCCGAGCAGCAGCCTGGCCTGCGGGGGAGCCGCGGCGGTCCCCGGGTCCGGCGGGCGCAGCCAGCGGACGGGGCCCAGACCGCCCAGATCCGACGGGGGAGCGGTGATGTACGCGCCCCGGCCCAGTGCCCGCAGATCCAGATCCGCGTCGTCCCAGCCCATGCGGTAGAGCAGCCCCGGCAGTCCCGCGGCGGCCCCGGGCGCCACGAAGAACTGGGTACGGCCGGTCGGGGTCACCGCCACCGGGCCCAGCGGCAGCCCCATCCGTTCCATCCGCACCAGTGCGCGCCGGCCCGCGGCCTCGGGGACGTCGAGCACGTCGAAGGTCCGGCCCACCGGGAGAAGCATCGAGGCGCCCGGCACCTCGGCCCAGGTGTCGGCGGCCGTGCCGTGCGTGGCGCCCGGTGGTACCTCGCGGGCGAAGTCCAGCGGATGCGCGCCGGGGGCGGCACACGCGGAGTCCCCGCACGAGCAGGTACCGGCCGCCGCTCGTGCGCCCGGTGCCACCGCCCAGCCCCAGAGTCCTGCGTACTCGGCCACCGCGGTCGCCCCGGCCGCACGGCCACGGCGCCGCGTGCCGGACCGCATCTCACGGATGCCGCCGATCGTGAAGCCCATGCCCCCTCCAACGGGTCCGACTCACCGGTGGTTACGACCTGGAGTCGCGGACGTCCTCCGGCGCCGCCGGCGATCACCGGCGCACGGGGTGGTGTCACCGGGGTGCGCGACGCGACTCCCGCGCCCCTGAATGCTTCACTCCGCCCGATAGCTGATCGCGGCCTGTCAAGTGAATCGCGGACTGCGTCGAACGGGTTCATCCGAAGGGGTGGCGAATGGTGGCGTTTCCGCAACACCCCTCGCGGTGACGGTGATCGTAGGATTACCGTCGGTACTCGAACCTGCAATTGCATGTGCGCGTGGGTATGCCCCGGGCAACCCGATGATCCGTTCGATGGTGTGCAAGGCCCGTACGGCCGCCACCGAGGCACGGCATTCTGATAGAGGTTCGCGCGACAGATTTCAGCGGGATGGGGGCGTTCCAGTGAGTGGCAGCGGCGCAGGCGAGACGAATGCCGGAAAGCGCCCCAACGGGCAATTGGGATCGTGGTTCGTGCGCAGCGGCTGGTCCAAGGGCGAACTCGCGCGCCAGGTGAACCGGCGAGCCCGCCAGCTCGGCGCCCACCACATCAGCACCGACACCTCCCGGGTGCGCCGCTGGCTGGACGGCGAACAGCCGCGCGAACCCATCCCCCGCATCCTCTCCGAGCTCTTCTCCGAGCGGTTCGGCAGCGTCGTCGCCGTGGAGGACCTCGGACTGCGCGCCGCGCACCAGGCGCCCTCCGTCGCGGGGGTCGACCTGCCCTGGGCCGGTCCGCAGACCGTCGCGCTGCTCAGCGAGTTCTCCCGCAGCGACCTCATGCTCGCCCGGCGCGGATTCCTCGGCAGCTCCCTCGCGCTGGCCGCCGGGCCCACCCTCATCGAGCCCATGCAGCGCTGGCTGGTGCCCGTGGCCCCGGGCCGGGTGGAACCGGAGCGCACGGCGTCCGAGGGCCGCCCCTCCAAGCTCTCGGGACCCGAGCTCGACCTCCTGGAGTCCACCACGGCGATGTTCCGCCAGTGGGACGCCCAGTGCGGCGGCGGGCTGCGCCGCAAGGCCGTCGTCGGGCAGCTCCACGAGGTGACCGACCTCCTCCAGGAGCCGCAGCCGGAGGCCACCGCCAGGCGGCTGTTCCGCTGCGCGGCCGAACTCGCCGAGCTCGCGGGCTGGATGAGCTACGACGTGGGCCTCCAGCCCACCGCCCAGAAGTACTTCGTCCTCGCGCTGCACGCCTCCAAGGAAGCGGGCGACAAGCCCCTGGGGTCGTACATCCTCTCCAGCATGAGCCGCCAGATGATCCACCTCGGCCGGCCCGACGACGCGCTCGAACTCATCCATCTCGCCCAGTACGGCAGCCGTGACTGCGCCACCTCCCGGACCCAGGCCATGCTGTATGCGATGGAGGCGCGCGCCTACGCCAACATGGGGCAGCCGAGCAAGTGCAAGCGAGCCGTCCGGATGGCCGAGGACACCTTCGCCGACGCGGCTCTCGACGACGAGCCCGAGCCCGACTGGATCCGCTTCTTCTCCGACGCCGAACTGCACGGAGAGAACGCCCACTCCTACCGCGACCTCGCCTATGTCGCCGGCCGCAGCCCCACCTACGCCTCCCTGGCCGAGCCCGTCATGGCCCGCGCCGTCGAGCTCTTCGGCGACGACGACGAGCACCAGAGGTCCTACGCCCTCAACCTGATCGGCATGGCCACCGTGCATCTCCTCCAGCGCGAGCCCGAGCAGTCGACCGTGCCGGCCACGCAGGCACTGAAGATCGCCAAGAGGGTGAGGTCGGAGCGCGTCAACACCAGGCTCCGCAAGACCGTCGACACCGCTGCCAGGGACTTCGGCGACGTCCCCGAGGTCGCCAGGCTCACCGACCTGCTCAGCGAGCAGCTCCCGGAGACCGCCGAAGCGGTCTGACCGGCACCCGCGCCACCGGCCACGACAGCCGCACCGCACCATCCGACCGGCTCCCCCATCGCCAGGTCAGCGGGCCGCTGCCGTGGCCGGTTCACGTTCCCGGGCGTGTCAACCCCGCCGTATGCGGCGCAGGCAGCATGGTAGGCACCGCAACGGCACCGCCACTCCGGGTTCATCGGCACGTAACACGTCGCGAGGCTTCGTCACTGCGGTGAAACATCGTGCGGCATTCGTGGAAACCGCGCTGCGCGAATCTCATGGCGCATAACCGGCCCGCACCTTTTCACCGTGGTCCCGCACCCCCGCACGTGGCCGCACCGACGACGAGGAGACGCCGATGCCCCCAGGCATCACGACGCTTGCCGCAGACACTCCGCAGCTGTCTGCCGCCAACACAGGGTTCATGCTCATCTGCTCCGCGCTGGTGATGCTCATGACCCCGGGTCTGGCCTTCTTCTACGGAGGCATGGTCCGCGTCAAGAGCACCCTGAACATGCTGATGATGAGCTTCATCAGCCTCGGGATCGTCACGGTCCTGTGGGTGCTCTACGGATTCAGCCTCGCCTTCGGCGCCGACGTCGGCTCGGTCATCGGCTGGAGCTCGGACTTCGTCGGCCTCAGCGGTATCGGCGTCACCGAGCTCTGGGACGGCTACACCATCCCGGTGTACGTCTTCGCCGTCTTCCAGCTGATGTTCGCGATCCTCACCCCGGCCCTGATCAGCGGCGCCCTCGCCGACCGGGTCAAGTTCACCTCCTGGGCCCTGTTCATCACCCTGTGGGTCACCGTCGTCTACTTCCCGGTCGCGCACTGGGTCTGGGGTGCCGGCGGCTGGCTCTTCGAGCTCGGGGTCATCGACTTCGCCGGTGGTACCGCGGTCCACATCAACGCCGGTGCCGCCGCCCTCGGTGTGATCCTCGTCATCGGCAAGCGGGTCGGCTTCAAGAAGGATCCGATGCGGCCGCACAGCCTGCCGCTCGTCATGCTCGGTGCCGCCCTCCTGTGGTTCGGCTGGTTCGGATTCAACGCGGGCTCGTGGCTCGGCAACGACGACGGCGTCGGCGCGGTCATGTTCGTCAACACGCAGGTCGCCACGGGTGCGGCGGTCCTCGGCTGGCTCGCCTACGAGAAGATCCGCCACGGCTCCTTCACCACGCTGGGTGCCGCGTCCGGCGCCGTCGCCGGCCTCGTCGCCATCACCCCCGCGGGTGGTGCGATCAGCCCGCTGGGCGCCATCGCGGTCGGTCTCATCGCCGGTGTGGTCTGCGCCATGGCGGTCGGCCTCAAGTACAAGTTCGGCTACGACGACTCCCTCGACGTCGTGGGCGTCCACCTCGTCGGCGGTGTCCTCGGCTCCCTCCTCGTCGGCTTCTTCGCCACCGGCGGTGTGCAGTCCGACGCCAAGGGCCTCTTCTACGGCGGCGGGCTCGACCAGCTCGGCAAGCAGGCCGTCGGCGTCTTCGCGGTCCTCGCCTACTCCCTGGTCGTCTCCGCCGTCCTCGCCTTCGTCCTCGACCGGACGATCGGGATGCGGGTCAGCGAGGA
Organism: Streptomyces argenteolus; assembly: GCF_042902585.1. Classification (GTDB taxonomy): domain Bacteria; phylum Actinomycetota; class Actinomycetes; order Streptomycetales; family Streptomycetaceae; genus Streptomyces; species Streptomyces argenteolus. The sequence continues at coordinate 126,364 of NZ_JBIBEG010000001.1, read as the reverse complement.
CGACGAGGTCTCCGGCATCGACCAGGTCGAGCACGCCGAGACCGCGTACGACTTCAGCGGCGCCGGCGGCGGCTCCACCGCCCGCACCACTCCTCCGGCGCCCGGCACCACGGCAGCCCCGACGAACAAGAAGGTGGACGCATGAAGCTCATCACCGCAGTCGTGAAGCCGCACAGGCTGGACGAGATCAAGGAGGCCCTGCAGGCCTTCGGAGTCCAGGGCCTCACGGTCACGGAAGCGAGCGGCTACGGGCGTCAGCGCGGGCACACCGAGGTCTACCGTGGTGCCGAGTACACCGTGGACCTCGTACCGAAGATCCGCATCGAGGTGCTCGTCGAGGACGAGGACGCGGAGCAGCTCATCGACGTGGTCGTCAAGGCGGCCCGCACGGGCAAGATCGGTGACGGCAAGGTCTGGAGCGTTCCGGTCGACACCGCGATCCGCGTACGGACCGGCGAGCGCGGCCCGGACGCACTCTGACCGACGGTTCCTGTGAACGGAAAGGCAGCTGGGTGACGAGCACCGAAGTGACGACCGAAGCAGAGGACTCCGGACCCAGCGGCTATGCGGCGGCCCGGCTGCGCCTCCTCCAGGAGGAGGCGCGGTCCGGGCCGCCGCGCCGTGCCGCCCTGGCGCGGCTCACCGACGACTGGCTCACCGCGCTGTTCGACGCGGCGGCCGAGGCGGCGGGCGTGCGCGGCGCCGCCCTCGTCGCCGTCGGCGGCTACGGCCGCGGCGAGCTCTCCCCGCGCAGCGACCTCGACCTCCTGCTCCTGCACGACGGCAGCGCCGACGCCGCGGCCGTCGCCACCCTCGCGGACCGCATCTGGTACCCCGTCTGGGACCTCGGCCTCGCCCTCGACCACTCCGTACGCACCCCCGCCGAAGCGCGGAAGACCGCGGGCGAGGACCTCAAGGTCCAGCTCGGGCTGCTCGACGCGCGCCCGGTCGCCGGTGACCTCGGCCTCGTCGCCGGACTACGCACCGCCGTCCTCGCCGACTGGCGCAACCAGGCGCCCAAGCGGCTCCCCGCCCTGGACGAACTCTGCCGCGAGCGTGCCGAACGCATGGGCGAGCTCCAGTTCCTCCTGGAACCCGACCTCAAGGAGGCCCGCGGCGGCCTGCGCGACGCCACCGCCCTGCGCGCCGTGGCCGCCTCCTGGGTGGCCGACGCCCCCCGCGAGGGGCTCGCCGAGGCCCGCCGTACCCTCCTCGACGCCCGTGACGCCCTCCACCTGACCACCGGCCGGGCCACCGACCGGCTGGCCCTCCAGGAACAGGACCAGGTCGCCCGGTCCCTCGGCCTCCTCGACTCCGACGCCCTGCTGCGCCAGGTCTACGAAGCCGCCCGGACCGTCTCGTACGCCACCGACGTCACCTGGCGCGAGGTCAACCGCGTCCTGCGCGCCCGCTCCGCACGGCCCCGGCTCCGGTCGATCCTCGGCGGCGGAGCGAAGACCGCCCCGGACCGCACGCCGCTGGCCGAGGGCGTCGTCGAGGCGGACGGCGAGGTCGTCCTCGCGCGCACCGCGCGCCCCGAACGCGACCCGGTGCTCACCCTCAGAGCCGCCGCGGCGGCGGCCGAGGCCGGGCTCCCGCTCTCCCGCCATCTCGTACGCCACCTCCGGACCGCGGTCCAGCCGCTCCCCGTGCCGTGGCCCCCCGAGGCCCGCGAGGAGCTCGTCACCCTGCTCGGCGCCGGCGAATCCACCGTCGGTGTGTGGGAGGCCCTGGAGGCCGAAGGCATCATCACGCGCCTGCTGCCCGACTGGGAGCGGGTCCACTGCCGCCCCCAGCGCAACCCCGTCCACACCTGGACCGTCGACCGCCACCTCGTCGAGACGGCCGTGCGCGCCTCCTCGCTCACCCGCCGCGTGGGGCGCCCGGACCTCCTCCTGATCGCCGCCCTGCTCCACGACATCGGCAAGGGCTGGCCCGGGGACCACTCGGTGGCGGGTGAGGTCATCGCCCGCGACATGGCCGCCCGGATCGGCTTCGACAAGCAGGACGTGGCCGTCGTCGCCACGCTCGTACGCCACCACCTGCTGCTCGTCGAGACCGCCACCCGGCGCGACCTCGACGACCCCGCGACCGTGCGCGCCGTCGCCACCGCCGTGCGCAGCGCGTCCACGCTGGAGCTGCTGCACGCCCTCACCGAGGCCGACGCCCTGGCCACCGGCCCCGCCGCCTGGAGTTCCTGGCGCGCGTCCCTGGTCGCCGACCTGGTCAAGCGCGTGGCGGCCCTGCTGGCGGGGGAGGAACCCGCCGAGCCGGAACCTCTCGCGCCCAGCGCCGAGCAGGAACGCCTCGCCGTCGAGGCCCTGCGCACCGGAGAGCCGGTCCTGGCCCTGCACACCCGGCCCGAACCGGTGGCCGAGGACGGGGAGCCGGAGCCCGTCGGCGTCGAACTGCTCATCGCGCTGCCCGACCGCCCCGGGGTGCTGCCGGCGGCGGCCGGCGTCCTGGCCCTGCACCGCCTGACCGTCCGCGCCGCCGATCTGCGCGCCGTCGAGCTCCCGACCGAACTGGGCGAGACGGCCGACCTGCTGGTGCTCAGCTGGCGGGTGGCCGCCGAGTACGGCTCGCTCCCGCAGGCCGCCAGGCTCCGCGCCGACCTCGTACGCGCCCTGGACGGGTCCCTGGACATCCCGGCCCGCCTCGCGGAACGCGAGGCCGCCTATCCGCGGCGGCGCGGAATGAAGGCGCCCCCGCCCCGGGTGACCGTCGCGGCGGCCGGCTCCCGCCTGGCCACCGTGATCGAGGTCCGCGCCCAGGACGCCCCCGGACTGCTGCACCGGATCGGCCGGGCGCTCGAACAGAGCGCGGTACGGGTACGGAGCGCCCACGTCTCCACGCTCGGAGCGAACGCCGTCGACGCCTTCTACGTCACCGGTACGGACGGCGAACCGCTGCCTCCGCAGCGGGCCGCGGAGGTGGCCGGGGAGGTGGAGAAGGAGCTGGGCTGAACCCCGGCCCCGGCCCCGTTCGTCACGAGAAACGGGCGAGGGCTTTGCGTTCCCCGGGGTCCGGATACCCTGGAGGGCGACTGACCTGCCCCGCCCCCGACCCTGAGGACCGACGAGCGCCGTGTTCGATACTCTCTCCGACCGCCTTAGCGCGACTTTCAAAAACCTCAGGGGCAAGGGCCGCTTGTCCGAGGCGGACATCGACGCCACGGCTCGCGAGATCCGTATCGCCCTGCTCGAGGCGGATGTCGCCCTCCCCGTCGTCCGCGCGTTCATCGCCAACGTCAAGGAGCGGGCGCGCGGCGTCGAGGTCTCCCAGGCGCTGAACCCGGCCCAGCAGGTCGTCAAGATCGTCAACGAGGAGCTCGTCGGCATCCTCGGCGGCGAGACCCGGCGCCTCAGGTTCGCCAAGAACCCGCCCACCGTGATCATGCTCGCGGGTCTCCAGGGTGCCGGTAAGACCACCCTGGCCGGAAAGCTCGGCCTCTGGCTCAAGAGCCAGGGCCACTCCCCGCTGCTCGTCGCCTGTGACCTCCAGCGCCCCAACGCCGTCAACCAGCTGAGCGTCGTCGCCGAGCGCGCCGGCGTCGCGGTCTACGCCCCGGAGCCGGGCAACGGCGTGGGCGACCCGGTCCAGGTCGCCAAGGACTCCATCGAGTTCGCCAAGGCCAAGGTCCACGACATCGTCATCGTCGACACCGCCGGCCGCCTCGGCATCGACGAGGAGCTGATGCGCCAGGCCGCGGACATCCGCGACGCCGTCAGCCCGGACGAGATCCTCTTCGTCGTCGACGCGATGATCGGCCAGGACGCGGTCAACACCGCGGAGGCCTTCCGCGACGGTGTGGGCTTCGACGGCGTGGTGCTCTCCAAGCTCGACGGTGACGCCCGCGGTGGTGCCGCCCTGTCGATCGCCCATGTCACGGGCAAGCAGATCATGTTCGCGTCGAACGGCGAGAAGCTCGAGGACTTCGACGCCTTCCACCCGGACCGCATGGCCTCCCGCATCCTCGACATGGGTGACCTCCTCACCCTGATCGAGCAGGCGGAGAAGACCTTCAGCCAGGAAGAGGCCGCCAAGATGGCCTCCAAGCTGGCGTCGAGCAAGGGCAAGGACTTCACGCTCGACGACTTCCTGGCGCAGATGGAGCAGGTCAGGAAGATGGGCTCCATCTCCAAGCTGCTCGGGATGCTGCCCGGCATGGGGCAGATCAAGGACCAGATCAACAACATCGACGAGCGCGACGTCGACCGTACGGCCGCGATCATCAAGTCGATGACCCCGAAGGAACGCGCCGAGCCGACGATCATCAACGGCTCGCGCAGGGCCCGTATCGCCAAGGGTTCCGGTGTCGAGGTCTCCGCCGTGAAGAACCTGGTGGAGCGGTTCTTCGAGGCCCGCAAGATGATGTCGAAGATGGCTCAGGGCGGTGGCATGCCCGGGATGCCGGGCATGCCGGGCATGGGTGGCGGCGCCGGCCGGCAGAAGAAGCAGGTCAAGCAGGCCAAGGGCAAGCGCAAGAGCGGCAACCCGATGAAGCGCAAGGCCGAGGAGCAGGCCGCGGCGGCCCGGCGCGAGCAGGCCGCGCAGGGCGGCGCGTTCGGGCTGCCCGCCCAGGAGGACAAGAACTTCGAACTCCCGGACGAGTTCAAGAAGTTCATGGGCTGACCCGCCCAGGACACGGAGGAAGGGGCGGCCCGCCCGGCGGGCCGCCCCTTTCCTGTTCCCGGTCCGGCGGTTACGCCACGCACACCAGGTAGCGGAAGACGTTCGGCATCCACACCGTGCCGTCGGGCCGCAGATGCGGATGCAGAGCCTCCGCGACCTCCTTCTCCACCTGGGAGCGGTCGGTCGCCCGTATCGCCGCGTCGAACAGCCCGGTCGACAGCAGTCCGCGCACCGCGCTGTCCACATCCGCGTAGCCGAACGGGCAGGACACCCGGCCGGAGCCGTCCGGCTTCAGCCCGGCCCGCGCCGCGACCTCCTCCAGATCGTCCCGCAGGGCCGGGCGCCACCCGCTCACGGGGCGCGGGGCAGGCGACGACCCGGTCAGCCGCGCCGCCACCTGGAGGACGGGGGCCGTGGCGCACCGCTCAGGCGGCCCCCAGCCGGCCAGCACCACCGTGGCACCCCGCACGGCCAGCGGCACGGCGGAGGCCAGCGCGGGCGCGAGCCCCTCGGAGTCACCGGCGGCGCAGCCGATCGGCTGGAAGGCCGTCAGGAGGTTGTACGGCGCGCCCTCCGGCCTGGCGGCGGACACGCCCTCGACGAGCCTGGCCCGCGGAGCCGGGCTGCCGAGGCCCGTGTCCGGCCCCTCGCCGGGCGCGAGGCGCTCGCGCGCCAGCGCCAGACGTTCACGGTCGCTGTCGACGCCGGTGACGCGCGCCCCGCGCGAGGCCGCGATCAGCAGCGCCAGCCCGGAACCGCAGCCGAGGGAGAGCATCCGTGTTCCGGCCCCGACTTCGAGGCGCTCGTACACCGCCTCGTAGAGCGGTGCCAGCATGCGCTCCTGGATCTCGGCCCAGTCACGGGCGCGGGTACCGGCGTCCACCGAGGCGGACGAATCCGCGTACCTGTGGTGCCGGACGAGCGTAGGTGTCATGGAATGCGCCCCAATCCGCCGTGAGGTCGGTCGTGCCCGAGTGAGGTCCCCCATGTCTATGTGCTGTGCATGCGTGCCCACAGCCCCCGTATGCCAGAGAACTCCGCATCGGCGGTCCCGTCCAGGGGTCGGACGGGGTGGGATGGCAGTGACTCACGTGCTCCGGTCGTGCGCCCCCGGCGCCGTGCATGGCGGGCGGGCGCCGGCGGCGGCACGCCTGCCGCTCGCTTCCCCACAGTCTTACCCGACACGCCGGGCGCAGCACGTCGAGCGCTCTCCCCCCGCCCCGCGACCGGCGTGCGCCTGCCGCTCCGTGCCGGGTAATGTCGCCCGCGCGTGCCCTGTGGGTGCCCGTGCGTACGCGTTGCTACGTACCACCTTGGTGCGAGCTGTGAGTCTTCTCCGCTGATCTGCGCACCCGCCCTCGTCCGGACGCATCAAGGGCAACTGGCTGGTACGTGCAAATTATTTGGGATGCCCCGGAATAGGAACACCGGAGCACTCAGGCTCGTTGTCACGACGTGAGCACGACACCACCTGTACTTGCCGCAGAGCTGGCACAGGCGTGGGCCGACATTCAGCGGTACCACCCCGAGCTGCCCGATCTTGCCGCGCCAGAGTCCCTGATCGGAGAGTCGTCGTCCGCATGTGGCGCCGAGCTCTCCTTCGAACGGCTGCTCCATGAGGCAGTCCACGGCATCGCCGCCGCGCGAGGTGTCCGGGACACCTCCCGGGCCGGCCGCTACCACAACCGACGCTTCCTCGCGATCGCCGAGGAGCTGGGCCTCGACCATGCCGAGGAGCCCCACCCCAGCAGCGGATTCTCGTTGGTGACGCTGAATCCCGAGGCCAAACGCAGATACCGCCCGACGACGGAACGGCTGCAGCGTGCGCTGAAGGCGCACACCGTCGCCACCGCCGCCGACACCAAGCGCTCGTTCCGCGGTCCCGCGGCGCGGCACGGCTCGTCCGGGGGAGGGGTGCGGGTCAAGGCCGTCTGTGACTGCGGGCGCAACGTCCGCGTCGTCCCGTCGGTCCTCGCCCAGGCGCCGATCGTCTGCGGCGGGTGCGGAAAGCCGTTCCGTATCCCGGAAGCGGCGGTCGCGGTGGGGTGACCCGACGCGGTGTGGCACAATGGTCAGCTGTACTCGACAGTCGCACAGGACCCCTCTCTCCTCCGGCTGACGCGTCCATCGGGCACCCGAGTACCGCAACCCCACGTGGCATCTTTTGTGCCCAACCACGTCAGAGACCAGGAGACACCACTTCCGTGGCAGTCAAGATCAAGCTGAAGCGTCTGGGCAAGATCCGTTCGCCTCACTACCGCATCGTCGTCGCCGACTCCCGTACCCGCCGTGACGGCCGGGCCATCGAGGAGATCGGCCTGTACCACCCGGTGCAGAACCCCTCCCGCATCGAGGTCAACTCGGAGCGCGCGCAGTACTGGCTGTCCGTCGGCGCCCAGCCGACCGAGCCGGTTCTCGCGATCCTGAAGCTCACCGGTGACTGGCAGGCCCACAAGGGCCTCCCGGCCCCCGCGCCGCTGCTGCAGCCGGAGCCCAAGGCTGACAAGCGCGCCCTGTTCGAGGCCCTGGCCACGGACGGCGACGAGGCCAAGGGTGAGGCCATCACCCAGAAGGCCAAGAAGTCGGACAAGAAGGCGGACGAGGCGGCTGACGCTGCGTCCACCGAGTCGACCGAGGCCTGAGCATGCTCGAGGAGGCTCTTGAGCACCTCGTGAAGGGCATCGTCGACAACCCCGACGATGTGCAGGTCGCCTCGCGTGACCTGCGCCGTGGGCGCGTCCTGGAGGTCCGGGTCCACCCGGACGACCTCGGCAAGGTGATCGGCCGTAACGGCCGCACCGCGCGCGCTCTGCGTACCGTCGTGGGTGCCATCGGCGGACGTGGAATCCGTGTCGACCTCGTCGACGTGGACCAGGTTCGCTGAAAGAGTTGAACACCGGCCGGGGCCGGGGAGGGCTTTCGAGCCGTCCCCGGCCTTTGTCGTCCGTACATGACCGCCTCCTCAGTCAGAGATCATCGGGAGAAGTAGCGTGCAGTTGGTAGTGGCGCGGATCGGTCGCGCCCACGGCATCAAGGGCGAGGTCACCGTCGAGGTGCGCACCGACGAGCCCGAGCTCCGGCTCGGGCCCGGGGCCGTGCTGGCCACGGAGCCCGCCCAGGTGGGACCGCTGACGATCGAGACCGGCCGGGTGCACAGCGGCAGGTTGCTGCTGCGGTTCGAGGGCGTGCGCGACCGCACGGCCGCGGAGGCGCTGCGCAACACGCTGCTGATCGCCGAGGTCGATCCCGAGGAACTGCCCGAGGACCCCGACGAGTTCTACGACCACCAGCTCATGGACCTCGACGTCGTCCTCGCCGACGGCACGGAGATCGGCCGGATCACCGAGATCTCGCACCTGCCCTCCCAGGACCTGTTCATCGTCGAACGGCCGGACGGCAGCGAGGTGATGGTCCCCTTCGTCGAGGAGATCGTCAGCGAGATCGACCTGGAGGAGCAGCGCATCGTCATCACGCCCCCGCCGGGCCTGATCGACGAGAGCGAGGCCGTGATCGCGTCGACCCGGGACGCCGACGAGGACGGTGCCGAGGGTGGCGCCGACCGCGACGGGCAGAAGGGCGACGCGTGATGCGGCTCGACGTCGTCACGATCTTCCCGGAGTACCTGGAACCGCTGAACGTCTCGCTCGTCGGCAAGGCGCGCGCCCGTGGCAGCCTCGACGTACGGGTCCACGACCTGCGGCAGTGGACCCACGACCGGCACAACACGGTGGACGACACCCCCTACGGGGGCGGGCCCGGCATGGTCATGAAGACCGAGCCGTGGGGCGAGGCGCTGGACGAGGTGCTCGCGGACGGTTACGAGGCCGGAGCGCACTCCCCGGTGCTCGTGGTGCCCACCCCGAGCGGCCGGCCCTTCACCCAGGAGCTGGCCGTGGAGCTCTCCGCGCGGCCGTGGCTGGTGTTCACCCCGGCCCGTTACGAGGGCATCGACCGCCGGGTGATGGACGAGTACACGACCCGGTTGCCGGTCGTGGAGGTGTCCATCGGCGACTACGTCCTGGCCGGCGGGGAAGCGGCCGTCCTCGTGATCACGGAGGCGGTGGCCCGGCTGCTGCCCGGAGTGCTGGGCAACGCCGAGTCGCACCGCGACGACTCCTTCGCCCCGGGAGCCATGGCCGACCTGCTCGAAGGGCCGGTCTACACGAAGCCGCCCGAGTGGCGCGGACGGGGCATCCCCGACGTGCTGCTCAGCGGCCACCACGGCCGGATCGCCCGCTGGCGGAGGGACGAGGCGTTCCGCCGTACGGCGCTCAACAGGCCCGATCTCATCGAGCGTTGCGAGGCGTCCGGCTTCGACAAGAAGGACCGCGAGATCCTCTCCATCCTCGGCTGGTCCCCGGAGCCCGGCGGACGATTTTGGCGCAGGCCCGAGGCCGTGGAAGAATAGGCCCGCTGTACGTCCGGCGCGCGCCCCTGCCACAGGGGGAAAGACGCCCGCCCGATGTGATCAGCATCCGAACTTCCCACTCTCCCGTCGATGACCTGTGGCATCGGCGAAGAAAGCAGACAACATGGCTTCCCTGCTCGATGGCGTCAACGCCGCCTCGCTCCGTACCGACCTCCCGGCGTTCCGCCCCGGTGACACGGTCAACGTCCACGTGCGCGTGATCGAGGGCAACCGCTCCCGTATCCAGCAGTTCAAGGGCATCGTCATCCGCCGCCAGGGCTCGGGCGTCAGCGAGACCTTCACGGTCCGCAAGGTCTCCTTCAGCGTCGGCGTCGAGCGCACCTTCCCGGTGCACAGCCCGATCTTCGAGAAGATCGAGCTCGTCACCCGCGGTGACGTCCGTCGCGCCAAGCTGTACTTCCTCCGTGAGCTGCGCGGCAAGGCCGCGAAGATCAAGGAGAAGCGCGACCGCTGATTCCCCTCCGGCGTCCACAGCGCGGCCGGATAGGATTCGGCCCCGATGGACACGGAAGCACAGCACATGGAGCGCGATCGCTCCTCCAGCCCCACGGACGGGCCGGAGGAGGGGTCGCGCTTCACGCATGTCACGGACTCCCGGGTCACGTCGATGTCCTGGGGACGCACCGTCTTCCTGGGCATGCTCTGCACGACGGCCCTGCTGCTCTTCAGCGCCTTCGTGCTGCAGCCCTTCCTCATCCCGAGTGGCTCGATGGAGCCCACGCTGAGGGTCGGGGACCGGGTCCTCGTCAACAAGCTGGCGTACCGTTTCGGCTCGGAGCCGCAGCGCGGCGACGTGGTGGTCTTCGACGGCACCGGTTCCTTCGTGCGGGAGACGCCCGGGGGCAACGCCCTCGGCGCGTTCGTGCGCGGGGCGGCCGCGTCCCTCGGGCTGGTCGAGCCCGCCGGGACCGACTTCGTGAAGCGGGTGGTGGGCGTGGGGGGTGACCGGGTGGTCTGCTGCGACCAGCGGGGGAGGCTCGAGGTGAACGGTGCTCCGGTGGACGAGGAGTACCTGCACCCCGGCGACCGTCCGTCCGGCGTCGCCTTCGACATCGTGGTACCCCCGGGCACGCTGTGGATGATGGGGGACCACCGCAGCAGGTCCCGGGACTCCCGGGACCACCTGGGGCAGCCGGGGGGCGGCATGGTCCCCGTCGACCGGGTGACAGGACGGGTGGACTGGCTCGGCTGGCCGCTCGGCAGGCTCGGTTCCCTGGAGGGGACCGACGCGTTCGCGGGCATACGGCCGGCGGGCCCGGACCATGGGTAACCGGGGGCGCGGACGGGGAGCGCCGGACACGGACCCGCCCCTGCCCACCGGGTCCAGGCCCACCACAGGCCGTTCACTGCCCACGCGGGCGGAGCGCCGCAAGCTGGCCCGCAAGGTCAGGCGCCGCAGGCGCAGGTCCGCGATCAAGGAGATACCCCTCCTCGTCCTCGTGGCCCTGGTCATCGCCCTGGTGCTCAAGACCTTCCTGGTCCAGGCCTTCGTGATCCCCTCCGGATCGATGGAACAGACCATCCGGATCGGTGACCGCGTCCTGGTGGACAAGCTGACCCCGTGGTTCGGGTCGAAGCCGCAGCGCGGCGACGTGGTGGTCTTCAAGGACCCGGGCGGCTGGCTCCAGCAGGAGAACGCGGAGCCCGAGGACCCGCCCGCAGGCGTCAAACAGGTCAAGGAACTGCTGACCTTCATCGGGCTGCTGCCCTCGGCCGACGAGCAGGACCTGATCAAGCGTGTGGTGGCCGTCGGGGGTGACACCGTCACGTGCTGCGGCGCCGACGGGAGGCTCACGGTCAACGGCGTCGCCCTCGACGAGCCCTATCTGAACCCCGGCGATGTGCCGTCCACTCTCAAATTCGAGGTAAAGGTTCCCGAGGGCCGCATCTTCGTCATGGGCGACCACCGGTCGAATTCCGCGGACTCGCGCTTCCATCTCGACAAACCGGGTAAGGGCACGGTCTCGGAGGACGAGGTCGTCGGGCGGGCCGTCGTGATCGCCTGGCCCTTCGCCCACTGGCGCAGGCTGGAGGAGCCCGGGACGTACGCGTCGGTCCCTGAGGGGCGCGCCGGGACGACAGCCGCGCCGGGCCCGTCGAATAGTGTGTCCTCCCAGGATCGCAACGGAATGGTCCTGCTCCCGACCCCTGCGGAACTCCCGCTCGTTATGGGAGTGGTGGGCCTGCGCCGAATCGGGCGTGGGCGGTGGCACGGAGTGAGGAGTGGATGTGGGGGATTTGGCGGTCGGCGCACGATCCGGACACGACGAACCCGAGGACCGGCCGACGGGTGACGGGGTCCCGGCGGAGGCGGGGAGTGACGGCGATTCCACGGGCGGGGGAAGTACGGCGGTGAAGAAGCCGCGCTCGTTCTGGAAGGAACTGCCTCTCCTCATCGGTATCGCGCTCATTCTCGCGTTGCTGATCAAGACGTTCCTGGTGCAGGCGTTCTCGATCCCCTCGGACTCCATGCAGAACACACTGCAGCGTGGTGACCGGGTGCTGGTCGACAAGCTCACCCCGTGGTTCGGCTCGGAGCCGGAGCGCGGGGAGGTCGTGGTCTTCCACGACCCGGGCGGCTGGCTGGAGGACACCGCGACGCCTGAGCCGAACGCGGTGCAGAAGTTCCTGAGCTTCATCGGGCTGATGCCGTCGGCCGAGGAGAAGGACCTGATCAAGCGGGTCATCGCGGTCGGCGGTGACACCGTCGAGTGCAAGAAGAACGGGCCGGTCACGGTCAACGGCAAGGCCCTGGACGACAAGTCCTTCATCTTCGAGGGCAACAGCGCCTGCGACGACGAGCCGTTCGGGCCGATCCATGTGCCCGAGGGCAGGATCTGGGTGATGGGCGACCACCGCCAGAACTCCCTGGACTCGCGTTACCACCAGGAGCTGCCCGGTCAGGGCACGGTGTCCACGGACGAGGTCGTCGGACGCGCCGTCGTCATCGCCTGGCCCGTCAACCGCTGGGCGACCCTGCCGGTGCCGAGCACGTTCGACCAGCCCGGCCTGAACGCTGCCGCCGCTGCCGCAGTGCCCGGAGCACTCGGTGTAGCCGGGGCGCTGCCCCTCGTGTTCTGGCGTCGCCGCAGGCTGACCCACGGGCGTACCGCCGGGTAGGGTGCCGACTCGGATCAGCGATTGTCGATCTCCGATGGGGGAGCGCTGGGATGAGTGGAACAGGACGTACGGATGACGGCCGCGGCCGGCTCGGCACTGTGGTGTCGAACCTGGCCGTGGCCGTCGGCTGTGTGCTCTTCCTCGGCGGCTTCGCCTGGGGAGCGGTGGTGTACAAGCCGTACACCGTGCCGACCGAGTCGATGAGCCCGACGGTGAACGCGGGGGACCGGGTGCTCGCCGAGCGGATAGCCGGCGACGAGGTGCGCCGGGGTGACGTGGTCGTCTTCACCGACTCGACCTGGGGTGATGTGCCCATGGTCAAGCGCGTGGTCGGCGTGGGCGGTGACAAGGTGGCCTGCTGCGACAAGGACGGCCGGCTCACCGTCGACGGCGAGCCCGTCGACGAAGCGTATCTGCGTGCGGAAGGCGCCTCCTCGCTTGGCGGCCCCGACGCGAAGGCCCCCGCCTCCCCCCAGAACTTCACGGCCGAGGTGCCCGAGGGGCAGCTCTTCCTCCTCGGGGACGAGCGCAACACCTCCATGGACTCCCGCGTCCATCTGCAGGACCCGGGGCAGGGTTCGGTGCCGCGCAGTGCCGTCCAGGCACGGGTGGACGCGGTGGCATGGCCCTTGAACGGCATGATCGAGAGGCCCCGCGCCTTCGCCGCACTGCCCGGCGGGGTGTCGTCCAGCGGCCCGCTGCGGCTCCAGCTCACCGGCCTCGTGGTGGGCGCGGTCCTCATACTGGGAGGAGCGGCCTACGGCACGCTCGCGGCCCGGCGGTCCGCCCGCCGGCCCGGACGGCAGGGGGTGTCCACCGGTGCTCACTGAGACGCGCAAGGTCGCCCGCGTGGTGCTGCTGGACCCCGACGACCGGATCCTTCTGCTGCACGGCTTCGAGCCCGGCGATCCGGCCGAGACCTGGTGGTTCACCCCGGGCGGTGGTCTGGAGGGCGACGAGACCAGGGAAGAGGCGGCGCTGCGCGAGCTGGCGGAGGAGACGGGAATCAGGGACGTCTCCCTCGGCCCGCTGCTGTGGACGAGGACCTGCTCCTTCCCCTTCGACGGCCGTCGCTGGGACCAGGACGAGTGGTATTTCCTCGCGCGCACGTCGCAGACCGCCACGGACCGGAAAGGCATGACCGAGCTGGAGCTTCGCAGCGTCGCCGGTCTGAGGTGGTGGACGTCCGCCGAACTTCTCGCCACGCGTGAGACGGTGTATCCGACCAAGCTCGCCGGGCTGCTGCGCACGCTGCTCGACGAGGGTCCCCCGCTTGTTCCGCTCGTTCTCGCCCCCGAAATCGTGTAATCGGCCAGGGTCGCGCAGGGCTGACGCACAATAGGGGGACGCACGGCTGAAGGGGAACATGCCATGAGCGCCGAGGACCTCGAGAAGTACGAGACCGAGATGGAGCTGAAGCTCTACCGGGAGTACCGCGATGTCGTCGGTCTGTTCAAATATGTGATCGAGACCGAACGGCGCTTCTACCTCACCAACGATTACGAGATGCAGGTGCACTCGGTCCAGGGTGAGGTCTTTTTCGAGGTTTCCATGGCGGACGCCTGGGTCTGGGACATGTACAGGCCCGCACGCTTCGTCAAGCAGGTCCGCGTACTGACATTCAAGGACGTGAACATCGAGGAGCTCAACAAGAGCGACCTCGAACTGCCCGGGGGCTGATCCAGGGGCCCCGTACGAGGGCTCGCCGCGACCCGGTCGACCATCGGTCTCCCTGGTCGCTGCTTGTCTCCGGCTCCCTCGCTCCATGAGGTGGAGCCCCACCACCCGTCTTCCGGTCGTGGGGTACGGCTCCGGCGGTCGTGGGGTACGGCTCCGGCCTGCCCTTGCCTTCCGGTTCACCGGCCGTGTTCCGGCGCACCGCCCGCTTTCGGGTTCGCCGCCCGCTTACGGGTTTGTCGCCTGCTACCGGTCCGCCACCTGTCTCGTGGCCCGCCATCCGTTTCCGGGCGCGCCACCCGTGTTCCGGTGCGCCACTGGTCCCCCCGAGCACGACCCGTCTCCCGGCTCCCTCGTATCCGCGACTTCTCACTCGTACGAGTGGCCGGGATATTCACATCGCCGGAGTTGTCCACCAAGATCCACACGTTCCGGCGGACGGGGTCAGAGTTGGCGCCGGAGGTGGTGCCGACATGAACGCACGGGGGGCACTCGGGCGGTACGGCGAGGATCTTGCGGCGCGGCTGCTGACCGAGGCCGGAATGACCGTCCTGGAGCGCAACTGGCGCTGTCGCGCCGGAGAGATCGACATTGTCGCCAAGGACGGCGACGCGGTGGTCGTCTGTGAGGTGAAGGCCCGCAGGGCGGGCTTCTTCGAGCATCCGATGGAGGCGGTCACACCGGCCAAGGCGGACCGTCTGCGCAGGCTCGCGGAGATCTGGCTCTCCCGGCACGGCGGTCCTCCGCCGGGCGGGGTCCGGATCGATCTGGTGGGTGTGATCCTGCCGAGGCGGGGCGCTCCGGTCGCCGAACACGTGCGGGGCGTGGCCTGATGGGGTTCGCGCGGGCGTGTTCGGTGGCGCTGGTCGGCGTCGAGGGTGTGGTGGTGGAGGTCCAGGCCGATCTGGAACCGGGCGTCGCGGCGTTCGCGCTCGTCGGCCTCCCGGACAAGAGCCTGGTGGAGAGCCGGGACCGGGTGAGGGCGGCGGTCGTCAACTCCGGTGCCGAGTGGCCGCAGAAGAAACTCACCGTGGGCCTGTCGCCCGCGTCCGTGCCCAAGGGCGGCTCGGGCTTCGACCTCGCCGTGGCGTGCGCCGTGCTCGGTGCCGCGGAGCGGATCGACCCCGCGGCCATCGCCGACGTGGTGATGATCGGCGAGCTCGGACTGGACGGCCGGGTGCGCCCGGTGCGCGGGGTGCTGCCCGCCGTGCTCGCGGCGGCGGAGGCGGGGTACCGCCAGGTCGTCGTGCCCGAGCAGACGGCGGGGGAGGCCGCCCTGGTCCCGGGCGTCTCCGTCCTGGGCGTGCGGAGCCTGCGCCAGCTGATCGCCGTGCTCGGCGACGAACCCGTGCCCGACGAGCCCGCCGCCGACCGCGGCCGGCCCGACACGATGCTGAGCGGCCTGATGGTGCCGGGAGCGGGCATCGGCACCGGCCTGGCCCCGCACACGGCCGGAGGCGCGTCGCATCCTCCCGATCTGGCGGACGTCGCGGGCCAGGGCCGGGCGCGCAAGGCCCTGGAGGTGGCCGCGGCGGGCGGGCACCACCTCCTGCTGTCCGGGCCGCCCGGCGCCGGGAAGACGATGCTGGCCGAGCGGCTCACGGCGATCCTGCCGCCGCTGACCCGGCAGGAATCCCTCGAAGTGACCGCCGTGCACTCGGTCGCGGGCATCCTCCCGCCCGGCGAGCCGCTGATCGCCAGGGCGCCGTACTGCGCACCGCACCACTCGGCGACGATGCAGTCGCTCGTGGGCGGGGGGAACGGCCTGCCGAGGCCGGGCGCGGTGTCCCTGGCACACCGGGGGGTGCTCTTCCTCGACGAGGCGCCCGAGTTCTCCGGGCGGGCCCTCGACGCGCTGCGTCAGCCCCTGGAATCCGGACACGTCGTGGTCGCGCGCGCGGCGGGGGTCGTGCGGCTGCCCGCTCGCTTCCTGATGGTCCTGGCCGCGAATCCCTGTCCCTGTGGCAGGCACACGCTGGCGGGCGCGGGCTGCGAGTGCCCGCCGTCCCTGGTGCGCCGCTACCAGTCACGGCTGTCGGGCCCGCTGCTCGACCGCGTCGATCTGCGCGTCGAGGTCGAGCCGGTCGGCAGGGCGGACCTGATGGGGAGCGGCGGGCGGGGGGAGTCCTCCGCCGTCGTCGCCGCCCGGGTGGCGGAAGCCAGGGAGCGAGCCGGGGCGAGGCTCGCGGGCACTCCGTGGGCGACGAACAGCGAGGTGCCGGGCCACGAGCTGCGCACGAGGCTGGTCGCGGCGCCCGGTGCGCTCATGGCCGCCGAGCGGGACATGGAGCGCGGCATCCTCACGGCCCGTGGGCTGGACCGCGTCCTGCGGGTGGCCTGGACCGTCGCCGACCTGAGGGGCGCCGACCGCCCGGACGCCTCGGACATCGCGGTGGCCCTGGAACTGCGCACCGGTATCCAGCGCGGGGTGCCGATGCGGGCCGGTGCGTCGTGACCGGCCCTTCGGCCACCGGCGAGCGGGAGCGGCTGGCGCGCGCCGCCCTGACCCGGGTCTTCGAGCCCGGGGACGAGCGGGGCGGGCGCTGGCTCCGCGAGGTCGGGGCCGTCGAGCTGATACGGCGCCTCACCGCCACGGACGGATCGGCGCAGGCGCTCGCGGGGATGACGGAGACCCGGCTCGGGGGCTACCGCTTACGGGCGTCCGACGTCGATCCCCGCAAGGACCTCGCGGACGTGGCCGCGATCGGAGGACGCTTCGTCTGCCCGGGCGACCGGGAGTGGCCGAGCCAGCTCGACGACCTGGGGGACGCGCGTCCCATCGGGCTCTGGGTGCGGGGTGGATGCGACCTGCGCCTGTGGGCGCTGCGCTCCGTGGCCGTCGTCGGCGCCCGGGCCTGCACGCCCTACGGGGCGCACATGGCGGCGACCCTCGGCGCGGGGCTGGCCGAGCTGGGCTGGGTGGTCGTCTCCGGTGCGGCGTTCGGCGTGGACGGCGCCGCCCACCGGGGAGCGCTCGCCGCGGGCGGGGCGACCATGGCCGTACTGGCCTGCGGGGTGGACGTGGCCTACCCGCGCGGACACGCCGAGCTCATCGGGCGTATCGCGGAACAGGGCCTGATCATGGGGGAACTGCCGCCCTCCGGCCATCCGACCCGCAGCAGATTCATCCTCCGCAACAGGGTGATCGCCGCGCTGACCAGGGGAACCGTGGTCGTCGAGGCGGAGTACCGCAGCGGTTCGCTGGTCACCGCGAGGAACGCGCAGCGCCTGGGCCGCTTCACGATGGGCGTGCCGGGCCCCGCGACCAGCGGTCTGTCGTCGGGGGTCCATGAACTCCTGCGCGGTGAGAGCGTCCTCGTCACCGACGCCGCCGAAATCGTCGAACTGGTGGGGGAGATCGGTGACCTCGCCCCGGTCAGAAGGGGTCCCGTCCTGTCCAGGGATCTCCTCGACGCCGTCGCCGCGCGGGTCCTGGACGCCCTGCCGGCCACGGGCGTCACGGACGGCCGCGACATCGCCCGGAGCGCCGGGACGTCGACGGACGAGGCACTCGGGCGTCTGTACGAACTTCACTCACTGGGGTTCGTCGAACGCCATGGCGGCGGATGGAAGTTGACGTCTGGACCGACATGCAATGGCGGCACGCGGCGAGGCGTTACTTGACCCGGAGCATTCGGGTGAAAAGGTGATGCCGTTGACCTAGGCAGTACCTCTTCAGGCCCGTAGGGCCGGTGCGCGCGGTGACGGTCCCGCCGTCGGGCTGTGCCCGGCGGCGGGGGAAATGGAACGCAATCGCACCGCACGGTTCCCTTGTCCTGCGCGCACCGCAACACCTCAGTCACGCTACGCTCACAAGGAATCCGCCCCACGGACACGTCCCCAGCACGTCACGGCAGAACGGCTCAAGGCACCACATGCCCCAGCACACCTCCGGGTCTGACCGCGCGGCAGTACCACCGGCTGCGCGTGGCACTGTGCGCCCTCCCGCCCCCTCCTCGCTCGACGAGTTGTGGCGTTCGTACAAGACCACCGGCGACGAGCGCCTGCGGGAGCAGCTGATCCTGCACTACTCGCCCCTGGTGAAGTACGTGGCCGGGCGGGTCAGCGTCGGCCTGCCGTCCAATGTGGAGCAGGCGGACTTCGTGTCCTCCGGGGTCTTCGGGCTGATCGACGCCATCGAGAAGTTCGACATCGAACGCGCCATCAAGTTCGAGACGTACGCGATCACCCGGATCCGCGGCGCGATGATCGACGAACTCCGGGCCCTGGACTGGATTCCCAGGTCCGTGCGGCAGAAGGCGCGCAACGTCGAGCGTGCCTACGCCACGCTCGAGGCGCAGCTGCGACGCACCCCCTCGGAGGCCGAGGTCGCGGCGGAGATGGGTATCGCCCTGGAGGAACTGCACGCGGTTTTCAGCCAGTTGTCGCTCGCCAATGTGGTGGCCTTGGAGGAGCTGCTGCACGTGGGAGGCGAGGGCGGCGACCGGCTCAGCCTGATGGACACCCTGGAGGACACCGCTGCGGACGACCCGGTCGAGGTCGCCGAGGACCGCGAGCTCAGACGGTTGCTGGCCCGCGCCATCAACACGCTCCCCGAGCGGGAGAAGACCGTGGTCACCCTGTACTACTACGAGGGCCTCACGCTGGCCGAGATCGGCAACGTCCTCGGGGTCACCGAGAGCCGGGTCAGCCAGATCCACACCAAGTCGGTGCTCCAGCTCCGCGCGAAGCTGGCCGACGCCGGCCGCTGAGCCGGAGCCGCTTCGGCCATCCGGTGACGGACGCGCACCCTCCCGCGCACGCACCCCGCCGTAGAGTGGAGGGGTGCCCAGGATTCGAGCGGCCTCCGTGGCCGAGCACCGGACCATGCAGCGCGGCGCCCTCCTGGACGCCGCGCGCTCCCTGCTGTCCGAGGGCGGTACGGAGGCGCTGACCTTCCCCGCCCTCGCCGAGCGCACCGGCCTAGCCAGGTCCTCCGTCTACGAGTACTTCCGCTCCCGCGCCGCCGTGGTCGAGGAACTCTGCGCCGTCGACTTCCCCGTCTGGGCCGCCGAGGTCGAGAACGCCATGGAGCGCGCCGCCACCCCCGAAGCCAAGATCGAGGCCTACGTACGCCGGCAGCTCGACCTCGTCGGGGACCGGCGGCACCGGGCCGTCGTGGCCATCTCCGCGAGCGAGCTCGACGCGGGCGCGCGCGAGAAGATCCGCGCCGCGCACGGCGGGCTCATCGCCATGATCGTCGAGGCGCTCGCCGACCTGGGCCACACCGAGCCGAGGCTCGCCGCCATGCTGCTGCAGGGCTCCGTGGATGCCGCCGTCCGCAGGATCGAGCTGGGCGCGGCGGAGGAGCCCGGCATCGTGGCCGACACGGCCGTGGCCATGGTCCTGCGCGGCGTGCGCGGCTGAGCGGGAGGCTTTCCCGCCTCCGGCAGTGGTACCCCCAGGACGGGCAGCAGCCGTGAAGGGCCCCGCCGCAGCAGTGACGGCGGAAGCATCGACAGCGGGTCCAGATAGACACCTCCCCGGCGCAGCCCCCAGTGCAGACAGCCCGAGGCACAGTGGGACGGCTCCGGGCCGGCCACTCCCACCAGCTGCCCCGCGGCCACGTCCTCGCCCCTGGCGACCCGCGCCCGCACCGGCTCGTACGTGAAGCGCAGCGGCGGCACCCCGCTCCCTGCCACGTCGACGGAGACCACCCCGCGCCCCGCCACCTGCCCCGCGAAGGCGACCCGGCCCGGGGCGGCGGCGCGTACCGGGGTGCCCGGCGGGGCGGCGAGGTCCACGCCGCGGTGACCCGGCCCGTACGGACCCGCGGGCGGCTCCCAGCCCCGCACGACCAGGGGCCTGCCCGCGAGCGGCCAGACGCGCCCATCCCGGGCAGCCGGGGACTCGGCCCGGGCGGCGGGCCCCGGATCGGCATCCCGGTGCGTTACCCCGGGACCGGCGCTCCCGGCGGTGCCCCCCGAGGCAGTGGTCGGTGGCGTGGCCCCCGGATCGGGGCTGCGGGCCGCTAATCCCGGTGAGGTGGTGCTGGGCTCGTGGGGCGTGATGCGGCCGGTGGGGTGTTCCGGTCTGACCCACGGGCCGGTACTCCACGACGTGGCCTCCTGGGTGGTGTCCCCGGCGCCCGGACCGTGGGACGCGGTCAGGGCGGCGGAGCGCCCCGCGGCCACGGTGAGCAGCACCGTCAGCAGTGCGGCGGCCACGGCACGCGCGGGTGGTGGCGGCGGCGGGGCGACGCGGGGGAGGCGGGGCCGGGACGGCCGTGTTCCAGGTGTGCGGGGCATGGCGTCACGATCTCCCGGCCGCCCGTTCCGCGGGGATCATGGCCCGGATCTGTGGACAGCCGGCCGCTTGTGGACATCGCCGTCACCCGGCACCCGGCGGGTCCCGTACACTTCTTCTGGCGATCCGGGTCACCGGGTCGACTTCGCACGCCCCTCCACCTCCCTCTCTGCGGACGGTGGCCGCGCCTCTCGGTCCCTCGTGGCACGGCGCGTCGGGGCGTCAGGCGCGACAGCAATCCTGCGGTCGCGACAACCGAGTACCTCAAGGAGTACGGCCATGGCCGTCGTCACGATGCGGGAGCTGCTGGAAAGCGGCGTCCACTTCGGTCACCAGACCCGTCGCTGGAACCCGAAGATGAAGCGCTTCATCTTCACCGAGCGCAACGGCATCTACATCATCGACCTGCTCCAGTCGCTGTCGTACATCGACCGCGCCTACGAGTTCGTCAAGGAGACCGTCGCCCACGGCGGCTCCATCATGTTCGTGGGTACGAAGAAGCAGGCCCAGGAGGCCATCGCCGAGCAGGCGACGCGCGTCGGCATGCCGTACGTCAACCAGCGCTGGCTCGGTGGCATGCTCACCAACTTCTCCACCGTCTACAAGCGCCTTCAGCGTCTGAAGGAGCTCGAGCTCATCGACTTCGAGGACGTGGCCGCCTCCGGCCTCACCAAGAAGGAGCTCCTGGTCCTCTCGCGCGAGAAGGCCAAGCTGGAGAAGACCCTCGGTGGTATCCGCGAGATGCAGAAGGTGCCGAGCGCCGTCTGGATCGTCGACACCAAGAAGGAGCACATCGCCGTCGGTGAGGCGCGCAAGCTCCACATCCCGGTCGTCGCGATCCTCGACACCAACTGCGACCCCGACGAGGTCGACTACAAGATCCCGGGCAACGACGACGCGATCCGCTCCGTCACCCTGCTCACCCGCGTGATCGCCGACGCCGTCGCCGAGGGCCTCATCGCCCGCTCCGGTGCCGCCACCGGTGACTCGAAGCCGGGCGAGAAGGCCGCCGGCGAGCCCCTCGCCGAGTGGGAGCGCGACCTGCTCGCGGGCGAGAAGAAGGACGACGCCGAGGTTCAGTCCTCCGCCGAGACCGAGAAGGCCGCCGACGCCGAGCCGGCCGCCGCCGCTGCCGAGCAGGCTTCGGAGCAGGCCGAGACCCCCGCCGCCGAGGCCCCGGCCACGGACGAGCAGGCCTGACACCCGTCAGTCACGGCTGAATGACGGCGGGGGCCGGTGCACAGGCACCGCCCCCGCCGTTCACCCGTAGATCTTTCAGACTTCGAGAGAGAAACAGACTCATGGCGAACTACACCGCCGCTGACGTCAAGAAGCTCCGCGAGCTCACCGGCGCCGGCATGATGGACTGCAAGAAGGCGCTCGACGAGGCCGACGGCAACGTCGACGGCGCGGTCGAGGCGCTCCGCATCAAGGGCCAGAAGGGCGTCGCCAAGCGCGAGGGCCGTTCGGCCGAGAACGGCGCCGTCGTCTCCCTCGTCTCCGAGGACAAGACGTCCGGCGTGCTGGTCGAGCTGAAGTGCGAGACGGACTTCGTCGCCAAGGGTGACAAGTTCCAGGCCGTCGCCAACGCGCTGGCCGCGCACGTCGCCGCGACCTCCCCGGCCGACATCGAGGCGCTGCTCGCCTCGGAGATCGAGCCCGGCAAGACCGTCCAGGCGTACGTGGACGAGGCCAACGCCAACCTCGGCGAGAAGATCGTCCTGGACCGCTTCGCGCAGTTCACGGGTGCCTACGTCTCCGTGTACATGCACCGCACGATGCCCGACCTGCCGCCGCAGATCGGTGTCATGGTCGAGCTGGACAAGGCCGACGCCGAGCTGGCCAAGGGCCTCGCGCAGCACATCGCCGCCTTCGCCCCGAAGTACCTGTCCCGCGAGGACGTCCCCGCCGAGGTCGTCGAGGCCGAGCGCCGCGTCGCCGAGGAGACCACGCGCGCCGAGGGCAAGCCCGAGGCCGCGCTCCCGAAGATCGTCGAGGGTCGCGTCAACGGCTTCTTCAAGGAGGCCACCCTCCTCGGCCAGCCGTACGCGCTGGACAACAAGAAGTCCGTTCAGAAGGTCCTGGACGAGGCCGGTGTCAGCCTGAAGCGCTTCACGCGTATCAAGGTCGGCATCTGAGTCCGTCCGCGAACAACGGTGGACCCCGATAGGGTCTGGTGCAGTCGTCGGCCGCACCCAGCCGGACGACCGCAGATCTGACGAGGAGGCCATTGCCGCTCAGGGACGACAGACCCACCGGCAATGGCCTTCTTCGTATGTGCACGAGGAGAATCTCCATGAACAAGGGCGCGGACGCCACACACGGTGACCACAAGCGCGACGACGGCAAGATTTCCGGGCGCTTCATGCTGAAGCTGTCCGGCGAGGCCTTTGCCGGTGGCGGAGGCCTCGGTGTCGACCCCGACGTCGTGCACGCCATCGCCCGCGAGATCGCCGCGGTCGTGCGCGACGGCGCGGAGATCGCGATCGTCATCGGCGGCGGCAACTTCTTCCGTGGCGCCGAGCTCCAGCAGCGCGGCATGGACCGGGCGCGGTCCGACTACATGGGCATGCTCGGCACGGTCATGAACTGCCTGGCGCTGCAGGACTTCCTGGAGAAGGAAGGCATCGACTCACGCGTCCAGACCGCCATCACCATGGGCCAGGTCGCCGAGCCGTACATCCCGCTCCGCGCCGTGCGGCACCTGGAGAAGGGGCGCGTCGTGATCTTCGGCGCCGGCATGGGGATGCCGTACTTCTCCACCGACACGACCGCCGCCCAGCGTGCCCTGGAGATCGACGCGCAGGCGCTGCTGATGGGGAAGAACGGGGTGGACGGGGTCTACGACTCCGACCCCAAGACCAACCCGGACGCGGTGAAGTTCGACGCCCTGGGGTACGGCGAGGTGATCGCCCGCGACCTCAAGGTCGCCGACGCCACCGCCATCACTCTGTGCCGCGACAACCAGCTCCCCATCCTCGTCTTCGAGCTGACCACGGAGGGCAATATCGCCCGTGCGGTCAAGGGTGAGAAGATCGGCACGCTGGTGAGCGACGAGAGCACCCGGGCCTGACAGCCCAGAAGATGGACAAGGGCCTGCCGGTCGGACACCGTGCAGGTGAGGACGCGACGCAGGATCCGCAGGGCCCGACGACGCCGGGCCCGCTCAAGACACGCAGGAGCACGTGGTGATCGAAGAAATCCTCCTCGAGGCCGAGGAGAAGATGGAGAAGGCCGTCGTGGTCGCGAAAGAAGACTTCGCGGCCATCCGTACCGGCCGTGCGCACCCGGCGATGTTCAACAAGATCGTCGCCGACTACTACGGCGCCCTGACCCCGATCAACCAGCTGGCCTCGTTCTCGGTCCCCGAGCCGCGGATGGCCGTGGTGACGCCGTTCGACAAGACCGCGCTGCGCAACATCGAGCAGGCGATCCGTGACTCCGACCTCGGCGTCAACCCGAGCAACGACGGCAACATCATCCGTGTGACGTTCCCCGAGCTCACGCAGGACCGCCGCAAGGAGTACATCAAGGTCGCCAAGACCAAGGCCGAGGACTCCAAGATCTCGATCCGCTCCATCCGCCGCAAGGCCAAGGAGTCGCTCGACAAGCTCGTCAAGGACAAGGAGTCCGGCGAGGACGAGGTCCGCCGCGCGGAGAAGGAGCTCGACGACACCACCGCGAAGTACGTCGCGCAGGTGGACGAGCTGCTCAAGCACAAGGAAGCCGAGCTGCTCGAAGTCTGATGAACGACTCCACCTGGGGCGCCCCGCAGGGAGCCGGTTACTGGGGCGCGCCCGAGATGGGGGCCGCTCCGGCGGGTCCCGCTCACGATGTGCACGGCGCCCAGCAGACTCGGCCCATGCCCATCGTGCCGGACGTTCCCGACGCAGGTAGAGACGCTGACGACCGCGACGACCGGAACCGGGACGCCGCGCGCGTCAGCGGTCCCCTGTTCCGTGACGAGAAGCCGCAGGAGCCCATGTCCACCCCGCCGCCGCCCCCCACGCCGCCCAAGAAGCGTGCGGGGCGTGACCTGCGTGCGGCCATAGGGGTGGGACTGGGCCTCGGTGCGCTCGTCGCCGGCTCCCTCTTCGTCGTGAAGGCCGTCTTCGTCGGTGTGGTCGCGCTGGCCGTGGTGGTGGGGCTCTGGGAGCTCACCTCGCGCCTCAAGGAGCGCAAGGGCATCAACGCCCCCCTGGTGCCGCTCGCCGTCGGCGGCGCCGCGATGGTGGTCGCCGGTTACGTGCGGGAGGCCGAGGGCGCCTGGGTCGCCATGGCCCTCACGGCCCTCGCCGTGTTCGTGTGGCGCATGACGGAGCCTCCCGAGGGCTACCTCAAGGACGTCACGGCCGGTGTCTTCGCCGTCTTCTACGTCCCCTTCCTGGCCACCTTCGTGAGCATGATGCTCACCGCGGACGACGGTCCGTGGCGGGTACTGACCTTCCTGCTGCTGACGGTGGTCAGCGACACCGGCGCGTACGCCGTCGGCTGGCGCTTCGGGACGCACAAGCTGGCGCCGCGCATCAGCCCGGGGAAGACCCGGGAAGGCCTCTTCGGGGCGGTCGGCTTCGCGATGGTGGCCGGCGCCCTGTGCATGGAGTTCCTGATCGACGGCGGCAGCTGGTGGCAGGGGCTGCTGATGGGTCTCGCGGTCGCAGCCAGCGCGACCCTGGGTGACCTGGGCGAGTCCATGATCAAGCGGGACCTGGGGATCAAGGACATGGGCACCCTGCTGCCGGGCCACGGCGGCATCATGGACCGGCTCGACTCGCTGTTGCCGAGCGCGCCCGTGGTGTGGCTGCTGCTGGTGCTGTTCGTCGGGGCCGGCTGAGACCGCCGGGAGCATCGCGTGTGGGGCCGTCGCCGGGAGCGACGGCCCCACCGGCGTTCACGGGCGGAGTGCCGCGGCGCACACTACGGAGCATGGGATTCGCCGTCTTCATGACCCTGCCCGGACTGGTCGTCGTCCTGACGCTCCTGGCCTTCGTCGATCAGCTTCTGCTGCGGGCGGGCCGCGCGGGCGTCCTGCCGTGGCGTAACAGCGTGCGGCAGGGGCAGATCTCGGCGACCGGCTTCGAGCAGCTGCACGCGAGCTTCTCGCCCGGCAAGCAGAACGAGCTCAAGGAGCGGCAGTCGGCCCTGCTGATGCGGGACGACGAGGAGGACGGCGCGCCTCCCCACCGCACCACGGTGGACCTGGAGGGCGGTACGGCGGTCGTCCGGCTCCCGTAGGGCTTTCCGTGCCCCCGTCCCGCGAGGGGCGTACACCCGCCCGCCACGGACCCCGCCCGTGCGGGAGCCCTGACCGCGGCGCGTCCGGTGCCTGCGCGTAGGTCACCGGCCGGCAGGGGGCCCGCCGCGCATGCCGGGAGTCAGGCGCCCGGGGCGAAGCGGGCCGCGGTGACGTCCGCGAGGCGCTGCGCGGTGTCGAAGCCGGGGGTGAGACGGGTCTTGGTCATCGCGAAGGAGACGCCGGTGGCCGGGTCGGCACAGACGTAACTGCCGCCCCCGCCGGTCCAGCCGAACGTGGCGGACGCTTCGCCCTGCCGGGCGCCGACGCGCCCCAGTGGATAGCCCAGGGACAGCCGCGCGTGGTTGCCGAAGACCTGGTCGGTTCCCTCGAAAGCCACCGTCGTCAGCTCCCGGAGCCGGCCCGGGCCGATGAGCCGGCCGTCGAGCACCGCCGCGTTCATGGCGGCGGCTCCCCTCGCGGTGAAGGTGCCCACCGACGGGATGTCCGCCAGCAGGATCGCGTGGCTGTTTCCCATGGCCGCGCTCGGCCGCATCTCCCAGGGCGCGAGAACGGCATCGTCCGGGGGCGCCCCGGCCGCTGGCGGCATCGCGTCCTCCAGATGGGCCAACCGGGCCAGATCGGCCGGCGGCACGCCGAAAAAGAGATCACCCTCCAGGCCCAGGGGGTTCGTGACCCACTCGCGCAGAAGCGTGCGCATCGGTTTTCCGGTGGCCCGGCGTGCGACTTCGCCGACCAGGAAACCGTAGGTGAACGCGTGGTATCCGGTCTTCGTCCCGGGCCGCCACCGCGGCTCGGCCCCGGCGATCGCCCCGCAGACACGCGGCCGCTCGGTGAGATCGGCGGGACCGATGCATCGTGGCATGGCCGGGATCCCGGCCGAGTGGGTCAGCACGTGCCGGAGAGTCGCGGTCTCCTTGCCATGGGCACCGAACTCCGGCCACAGGTCGGTCAGGGGTGTGTCGTATCCGACCGCCCCGTTCCTGACCAGCAGGTGAGCGATCAGGGACGTCATGACCTTGCCGGCGGAGAAGCTGAAGAAGAGGGTGCGCGAGGTCACCCGGCGTCCGCTCCGGCCGTCGGCGAGACCGGCGACGGCGTCCGCGACGAGAGCCCCGCGGTGGTGGACGGCGACCTGCAGGCCGGTCTCGGCTCCCGTCTCGGCGCGCTCGTCGAGCACATCCTGGATCCTCCGCTGCAGTGAGGACATGAGCGTCACCGGTCCGGCCAGGTGTAGCGGGTCTGGCTGGCCACCGGCAGCTTGCCGAAAGCGAACCCGACGGCGGGCTCGATGCGGTAGAGCCGGACGTCGCCGGCGACGACGGCCGCGCCCAGCCCGAACCAGGCACCCTCGGGGCTGGTCAGACGGGCACCGTACTTCCGCTCGAGGTCAGCGGCGGCCTCCGCACGCTCGGCGCGCCCGTCCACGGTGGCGGCGGCACCCTCGACGACGACGTCCGTACCGGTCAGAGCATGTGTCCCGGTCGTCAGCACACAGTGGGGATTGCGCTCAAGATTGCGCGCCTTGCGCTCCTGCGCTCCTGTGGTGAAGCACATGCCGCCCAGACTCCAGGCCGCCAGCAACGGCGTCACATGCGGTCGCCCGTCCGGGCGCACCGTGGACAGCCAGAACACCTCCGCCTCGGCCAGGACGGCCGACGCCGACGCCCACGGCGTGGCTCGCGCGCCCGGGGACGAAAAGGGGCCCAGCAGGACCGTCGGTTCGGTGTCCGCCATGTCGCTCCCTACGCGGCCGGTTCAGGGACGTCCTCCGGTGCGCCGACGCCGCCCGGCCGGCCCACCACGCTCTCGGTGTGTCGTGCGTAGCCTCCAGGTGATGACCTGAGTGCGCCGGGAAACTCATCGGCTCCGCGCGCACCGCGATCGGTGGGCGTCCCGCGCAGACGGGGGAGGACCTCCGCACGCCCGCGGTCACAGCACTCCGAGGTCCCGGTCGGGCCGGCAGTACGGGCAGGCCGGGATGCCGTCCTCGGTCAGTGCGCGCAAGGCCTGCTCACGTGTCATCGGCCGCGTGCTCCCGCCACCCATGCCGCAGTCGCCCGTGTGCACGGCGTCGGGCCTGGCCCCGGCGCCCGCGCGCAGCACCGACAGCTTCCAGGAGGGCTCCGGCGGTGGCAGGGTGCGTGCGGCCCGGGCCGCCGCGGCCTCGCGCTGCTCCAGCTCCGCGATGGTCCGATCGGTTCGGCCGAGCTGGTACGCCTGCCACTCGCGCACGATGCGCAGGCGATCCAGGCGGGACATGTTTTCGGACACGTATTCGATTCTAGAGGGCTTCTACGGCGTCCGGGCCGTTGAGCCGATGCCCGGCCGGGCGCGCACCCCCGCCGTGCGATCGGTCACTGTTCCCCGCGGCACCCCCCGGACCGCCCCGGCCGTCGAAGGGCCGCCCACGTCGGCAACGGCGTCCGGTGGGGGCCGGGCACGTCGGTCCTCCGCCCCCTTCCGGGCCGACGGCGGTCCCGATGACCTCGGCGTGTCTGTAACACTGGAGGAACCATGCCTAAGCCCGGAGAACTCACTTTCGTCGCGCCCCGCGGAGCCAAGAAGCCCCCGCGGCACCTCGCCGACCTCACGCCCGACGAGCGCAAGGAAGCAGTCGCCGCGACCGGCGAGAAGCCCTTCCGCGCCAAGCAGCTGTCGCAGCACTACTTCACGCGGTACGCCCATGACCCGGCCGAGTGGACCAACATCCCCGCCGCGTCACGGGACAAGCTCGCCGAGGCGATGTTCCCGGACCTGATGTCGGTCGTGCGCCACATCAGCTGCGACGACGACACCACCCGTAAGACGCTCTGGAAGCTGCACGACGGCACGCTCGTCGAGTCCGTGCTCATGCGCTATCCGGACCGGGTGACCATGTGCATCTCGTCCCAGGCGGGCTGCGGCATGAACTGCCCGTTCTGCGCCACCGGACAGGCGGGTCTCGACCGCAACCTCTCGACCGCCGAGATCGTGCACCAGATCGTGGACGGCATGCGCGCGCTGCGTGACGGCGAGGTCCCGGGCGGGCCCGCGCGGCTGTCCAACATCGTCTTCATGGGCATGGGCGAGCCACTGGCCAACTACAAGCGCGTCGTCGGGGCGATCCGCCGGCTGACGGACCCGGAGCCCGACGGGCTGGGGCTCTCGCAGCGCGGGATCACGGTCTCCACCG
The DNA here is from genome assembly GCF_042902585.1 of Streptomyces argenteolus. Classification (GTDB taxonomy): domain Bacteria; phylum Actinomycetota; class Actinomycetes; order Streptomycetales; family Streptomycetaceae; genus Streptomyces; species Streptomyces argenteolus. Next base: position 97,828 of record NZ_JBIBEG010000001.1, on the reverse strand, counting down.
TCGGCCTCGTTCCGGCCATGCTCCGCTTCGCCGACGAGGGCTTCAAGTGCCGCCTCGCGGTCTCGCTGCACGCCCCGGACGACGAGCTGCGCGACACCCTGGTCCCCGTGAACACCCGCTGGAAGGTCCGGGAGGTCCTGGACGCGGCGTGGGAGTACGCGGAGAAGTCGGGCCGCCGCATCTCCATCGAGTACGCGCTGATCCGCGACATCAACGACCAGGCGTGGCGGGGAGACCTGCTGGGACGGCTGCTCAAGGGCAAGCGGGTGCACGTCAACCTCATCCCGCTGAACCCGACCCCGGGGTCCAAGTGGACCGCCTCGCGTCCCGAGGACGAGAAGGCGTTCGTCGAGGCCATCGCCCGCCACGGAGTCCCGGTCACCGTCCGGGACACCCGCGGCCAGGAGATCGACGGGGCCTGCGGCCAGCTGGCGGCCTCGGAGCGCTGAGGGCGGTCCCCGGCGGGGCCACCGTCCCCCGCCGGGCGGTCGGTACGGCGTGATCCGGCCGGTGTAGCCTGGTCCGGAAATCAACTTCATATTCCGACAGGGGAGCGCCACAGCGCTGAGAGTGCGGCACCGAGAACAGGCAGGCCGCAGACCCTCTGAACCTCGCCCGGGTCATTCCGGGTAGGAAGTTCGGACCTTACTCAAGCTGTTGCGCCCTGCCCGCTCACCGAGCGGGTGGGGCCGCGTCTCTTCCTGGTCACTTCCAGGAGGAATCACATGAACACCACCACGAAGTACGCCGCGACGGCGCTGGCCGCCGCGCTCGGCGTCGGCGTGCTCGCGGGCTGCGGCGCCGACGACGAGGCCGGCGGCACGGGGTCGAAGGGCTCCAAGACCGTCACCCTGGTCAGCCACGACTCGTTCAACGCCTCGGACGCCGTCCTTAAGGCGTTCACGAAGGAGACCGGCTACACGGTCAAGGTCCTCAAGAGCGGTGACGCCGGAGCCGCGCTCAACCAGGAGATCCTGACCAAGGGATCCCCCCGGGGCGACGTGTTCTTCGGTGCCGACAACACGCTGCTCTCCCGCGCCCTGGACCACGGCCTGTTCACGCCGTACGAGGCGAAGGGCCTCGACCGCGTCGCGGAGTCCGCACAGCTCGACGCGGACGAGCACCGGGTCACGCCCGTCGACACCGGCGACATCTGCGTGAACTACGACAAGAAGTACTTCGCCGACAAGAAGCTCGACCCGCCGAACTCCTTCGACGACCTCCTCGACCCGGAGTACAAGAACCTTCTCGTCACCGAGAACGCCGCGACCTCCTCGCCCGGCCTCGGGTTCCTCCTCGGCACCGTCGCCACCTACGGGGAGAACGGCTACCAGGACTACTGGAAGAAGCTGAAGAGCAACGGCGTCAAGGTCGTCGACGGCTGGGAGCAGGCGTACAACGAGGAGTTCTCCGGCTCGGCCGGCGGCAAGAAGGCGAAGGCGGACCGCCCCCTGGTCGTCTCGTACGCCTCCAGCCCGCCCGTCGAGGTGCTGTACGCCGACCCGCAGCCCACCGAGGCCCCGACCGGTGTCGCCACCGCCACCTGCTTCCGCCAGATCGAGTTCGCCGGACTGCTGGACGGTGCGAAGAACGAGGCGGGCGGCAAGGCGCTGCTGGACTTCCTGATCAGCAAGCGGTTCCAGGAGGACATGCCTCTCACCATGTTCGTGAACCCGGTGGTGAAGGACGCGAAGCTGCCGGAGCTCTTCACGAAGTTCGGTGCGACGGTCGACGAGCCGGCGACCGTGGCACCCGAGAAGATCGCCAAGAACCGTGAGCAGTGGGTCCAGTCGTGGTCCTCGCTCGTCGTGAAGTAGTCGCGCGGCCCCCGCGCGGGGGGAACGCGGTGCGGCTCGGGCTGATGGCCCTGCCCGTCGCGTTCTTCGCGCTGTTCTTCGCCTACCCGGTCGTCGCGATCGTCGGCCGGGGGCTCAGGGCGGACGGCGTCTGGCAGTTCGGCCGGATCGGCACGGTGCTGAGCCGGCCGGACATCCTGGACGTCCTCCGGTTCACCACCTGGCAGGCGCTCGCCTCCACTCTGCTCACGCTGCTGATCGCCCTGCCGGGCGCCTATGTCTTCGCCCGTCTCGACTTCCCCGGAAAACAGCTGCTGCGGGCCGTGGTCACCGTGCCGTTCGTCCTGCCGACGGTCGTCGTCGGCACGGCGTTCCTCGCCCTGCTGGGGCGCGGCGGGTTCCTCGACGAACTCTGGGGCGTCCGGCTCGACACGACGGTGTGGGCGATCCTGCTCGCCCACGTGTTCTTCAACTACGCCGTCGTCGTACGCACCGTCGGCGGCCTGTGGTCGCAGCTCGACCCCCGGCAGGAGGAAGCGGCCCGGGTGCTCGGCGCCGGGCGGTTCGCCGCCTGGCGGCGGGTGACGCTGCCCGCGCTGGCCCCCGCCGTGGCCGGCGCGGCGGTGATGGTCTTCCTGTTCACGTTCACCTCCTTCGGAGTCGTCCAGATCCTCGGCGGTCCGGCGTACTCCACGCTGGAGGTGGAGATCTACCGGCAGACCGCGCAGCTGCTCGACCTGCCGACCGCCGCCGTCCTGACGCTGGTGCAGTTCGCCGCGGTCGCCGCGATCCTCGCCGTGCACGCCTGGACCGTGCGGCGCAGGGAGACGGCGCTGAGGCTCGTCGACCCCGCCCAGACCTCCCGGCCGCCGCGGGGCGCCGGGCAGCGGGCGCTGCTGGGCGGCGTGCTGCTGACCGTGCTGCTCCTGGTCGTGCTGCCGCTCGGCGTGCTCGTCGAACGCTCCCTGGACACCTCCGGTGGCTACGGGTTCGGCTACTACCGCGCACTGGGGTCCGCCGACGCGGGCGGTTCCACCTTCCTGGTGCCGCCGATCGACGCCATCGGTAACTCCCTGCGCTACGCCCTGGTCGCGACGCTCATCGCCCTCCTGATCGGCGGCCTCGCCGCGGCGGCCCTCACCCGGCGCGCGGGCCGGCTCGTGCGGGGCTTCGACGCGCTGCTGATGCTCCCGCTCGGCGTCTCGGCGGTCACCGTCGGCTTCGGCTTCCTGATCACGCTCGACGAGCCGCCGTTCGACCTGCGGACGTCGTGGATCCTGGTCCCGCTCGCCCAGGCCCTCGTGGGCGTCCCCTTCGTCGTCCGGACCATGCTGCCCGTCCTGCGCGCGGTGGACGAGCGGCTGCGGGAGGCCGCCGCGGTGCTCGGCGCGTCGCCGCTGCGGGCCTGGCGGGAGGTCGACCTGCCGCTGATGCGCCGCGCGCTCCTGGTGGCGGCCGGCTTCGCCTTCGCCGTGTCACTCGGGGAGTTCGGCGCGACCGTGTTCATCGCCCGCCCCGACAATCCGACGCTCCCGGTCGCGGTCGCCAGGCTGCTCGGGCGCTCCGGAGAGCTCAACTACGGGCAGGCGATGGCCCTCAGCACGATTCTGATGCTCGTCTGCGCGGTGTCGCTGCTCCTGCTCGAACGTATCCGCACCGACCGATCCGGGGAGTTCTGACGATGCTGGCAGTGGAGTCGGCCACGGTCCGGTTCGGCGGGCGGACCGCCCTGGACGCGGTCGACCTGGAGGTCGCGGACCACGAGATCGTCTGTGTCCTGGGGCCGAGCGGCAGCGGCAAGTCGACCCTGCTGCGGGCCGTCGCAGGGCTCCAGCACCTGGACGGCGGGCGGGTCCTCCTCGACGGTGCCGACCAGGCCCCGCTGCCCGTGCACCGGCGCGGGCTCGGGCTGATGTTCCAGGACCACCAGTTGTTCCCGCACCGCGACGTCGGCGCGAACGTCGCCTTCGGCCTGCGGATGCACGGAGTCTCCCGCGCCGAGCGCGACCGCAGGGCGGACCAGCTCCTCGACCTCGTGGGCCTGCCCGGGGCGGGCCGGCGGGCCGTCGCCGCCCTGTCCGGTGGTGAACAGCAGCGGGTGGCCCTCGCACGCGCGCTGGCGCCCCGCCCGAAGCTGCTGATGCTGGACGAACCGCTCGGCCAGCTGGACCGGAGTCTGCGGGAACGGCTCGTCGTCGAACTGCGCGCCCTGTTCGGCCGGCTGGGCACCACGGTGCTCGCCGTCACCCACGACCAGGGCGAGGCCTTCGCGCTCGCCGACCGGGTCGTGGTGATGAGAGACGGCCGCATCGCGCAGGCGGGAACCCCCCTGGAGGTCTGGCAGCGCCCCGCGTCGGCGTTCGTCGCCCGCTTCCTCGGCTTCGACAACGTGGTGCAGGCGACGGTCACGGGCACGGCCGCCGACACCCCCTGGGGCAAGGTGCCCGTCCCCGAAGGCTCTCCGCAGGGGGAGCGTGAGCTGCTCGTGCGGCCGGGCGGTGTGCGGCTCGGCGACCCGAAGGACGGACTGCGCTGCACGGTGGGCGTCCGCACCTTCCGCGGCCACCATGTTGCCGTCACCCTGCGGCCCGGGGACGGGCCGCCCCTGGAGGCGGAGTGCGCCCTGCGCGACACCCCCGACGAGGGCGCGGTCGTGGGCGTGACCTTCGACCCGGCGGAGACGGTGGTCCTGCCCCCCGCCTGAACCGGCCCGGGTGGCGGCCCTCGCCGGAGCCTGGTCCTCTGGACGGGGGCGCCGGAGAGGAACAGGGACATGGCTGGTTCATCCCGCGAGGGCATCGACATCACCCGCGTCGTCGCGGCGCCGAGGGACCGGGTCTTCGCCGCCTGGACGGAACCTGCGGACTTCGCCGCCTGGTACGGGGGCGACGCGGACGTGCCGCTCGACCGGGTCTCCATGGACGTCACGCCGGGCGGCGCGTGGAGCCTCGTCATCGTGATGCCGGGCGTGGAGATGCCCTTCCACGGCGTCTACCGTGAGGTGTCAGCCCCCGAACGGCTCGTCTTCACGCTGAAGGACGCAAGCGCGCCCGGGGACATCGAGGGCGAAACCGTCACGGTCACCCTCACCGAGCAGAGCCGCACGTCCACCGAGATGGTCTTCCGCCAGCGCGGCGGACATCTCACACCCGAGCAGTACGCGGCGGCCGAGGACGGCTGGGAGGCGTTCTTCGACGCCCTCGACACCCTGCTCGCCTCGCGCTGAGCGCCCGCCCGGTCAGCCCGTCAGCCGGGCGAGCGCCCCCGCCGCCTCCTCCACCGTGTCGACGAGCGCGATACGCGACTCCATCGCCCGGTCCGCCGCCAGCGCCCGCAGCAGCGGCCAGGCGGGGAGCTTCTCGGTCCAGTGCGCGCGGTTCACCAGCACCATCGGGGTGGGCGCGGAACGCGACTCGTAGTAGTTCGGCGTCGCGTTGTCGAAGATCTCCTGGACGGTCCCGGCAGCACCGGGCAGGAAGATCACGCCCGCGGTCGAGCGGGCGAGCAGACCGTCCTCGCGCACGGCGTTCGCGAAGTACTTGGCGATGTGGTCCGCGAAGGCGTTCGGCGGCTCGTGACCGTAGAACCAGGTGGGGATCGCGACCGAGGACCCGCCCTCAGGCCAGCGTTCCCGCACGTCGAAGGCGGCCGTCGCCCAGTCGGTGACCGACGGGCTGAACGAGGGCACGGTGGCGAGGAGTTCGCAGGCCTTCAGCAGCATCGCGTCGGAGTGCGGAGCCGAGTACGCGCCCAGGTTGGCGGCCTCCATCGCGCCGGGGCCGCCGCCCGTGGCGACCGTCAGGCCGCTGCGGGCCAGTTCCCTGCCGAGCACGGCCGCGCCTCGGTACTCCCCGGTGCCCCGGGCCATCGCGTGGCCGCCCATCACCCCCACCACCCGCGCCCCGGTGAGGTGTTCGTCCAGCGCGTCCGACACCGCGTCGTCGTGCAGCGCCCGCAGCATCGACGCGAAGACGTCGCCGTTCGCCTTGGTCAGCTGGAACCAGCCGTAGGCCCGAGCGTCCGGCGTCGCCGCGTAACCCCCCTCCGCCAGGCCCTCGTACAGAGCGTCCGGGCTGTAGAGCAGCCCGCGGTACGGGTCGAAGGGCAGGCCGGGCACCGGCGGGAAGACGAAGGCCCCGTCCGCGCGTATCTTCGCGTCGGCGCGGGGCTCCATCCGGCAGCCGAGGAAGACGGCGCCCCGCGTCCCGGTCGTGAGCAGGGCCCGTGTCCGGTCCGTCAGGTCGACGGACTGGACACGATGGCCGGCCAGGCTTCCCGCCGCGACGGCCAGGTCGAATGCGGCGAGGGTCTCTATCTCGGCGCCGGGTGCGTAGGTGTTCTCGTCCGGATTCTCCACACCGCCATGCTACGGACCGGCCCCGGCGCCAGGTGTCACTCCGTCAGAGGGAGCGCCGCCAGCCAGGCGATCGCCCAGGTCAGCGGGGCGAAGACGAGCAGAAGCACCACCGCGCGCAGTGCGGCGGCCGACCGGAGGGCGGAGGCCGGAGCGCCCAGCCGCAGCAGCGTCCTGGCGGTGCGTACCCGTGCCTGCCTCGCCTCCAGCGCGGAGGTGAGCAGCGTCGCCGTGGTGCAGCCGAGGACCAGCACGGCGCCGAGCGCGGTGAGCGGACCGAAGGGGCGTGGCTCGCCGGTGTAGAGCACCGACGCGGCGATCACCCCGGACAGCACCGCGCAGACGATGCCGAGCGGGCGGCCGATCCTGGACGCCTCGTCCATCAGGGCCCTGCCCGCGAGCAGCCGTACGGCTCCCGGGCGCACCGCCTGGAGCAGCCGGCCGCACAGATGGGTGAGGCCGGGGCCCGCCATGGCCAGCCCGATCGCGGTGAGGACCCAGCCCACGAGCACGGCCGCCGGGGTGGAGTCCAGCCGCCCGGGCAGCGGGAAGGGATTGCCCCCCGAGCCGCGGCTGGTGTAGGCCTCGACCGCGAGACCGGCCGCGGCCAGCGCGACTCCCCAGGGCAGTCCCGTCGGCGCCGGGGCGGGCCTGAGGTCGTCCTCGGCCTCCTGGGCCTCGGACGGGGCGACGGGCCTGGAGCGCAGCGCGAGCCCGCCGGCGGCCGACGCGGCCAGCGGCACCAGGGCCAGCAGGGTGAGTGCGGCGCCGAGGGGCAGCGGGGTGCCCGCCCCGAGGAACTCCGCCGCGCCGCCGTCGAACGGGAGCCCGGTCAGATCGCCGCGCAGATGGAGGAAGAACAGCAGCGCCACCGCCGAGCCGAGTGTGGTGGACACCGCGGTCGAGATCGCCGCGAGCACGGCGAGCCGGTGAGGGCCGAGCCCGGCGGCGAAGGGGCCGGGCCGGGGGCGGGTGCTCGGATCCGTGCGCGCGACCGCGACCGCGAACTGCACGGTCGCGGCCAGCGGAACGACGCACCAGAGCAGCCTCAGCACGGAACCGGAGGAGTGCGCCGGGTGGGCCGACGCGTACCCCAGAGTGCACAGCAGCAGGAAGCCGACCCCCGCGGACGCGGCGGCGAGGAGCAGCCGCCGCACCAGGACCAGGGGGTGCGAGCCGCGGGTCAGACGGAGAGCGAGCACGCCGAGCGGCCTTCCGTATCGGACGCGGCGGGCAGGGAGACGGTGGTGACGCGGCGGCCGTCCAGGAGCGAGATCACACGGTCCGCGAGGGAGGCGACTTCCGGGTCGTGGGTGGCGATCACGACCGTGATGCCGTGGGAGCGCGCGGCCGTGGTCAGGGTGCGCAGGAGCTGGGCGCGCTCGGTGCTGTGCAGTGAGGCGGTCGGCTCGTCGGCGAAGATCACGGACGGTGAGGCGGCCAGCGCGCGGGCCACCGAGATCCGCTGCCGTTGCGACTGGAGGAGGGCGTGTGGCCTCTTCCGGGCGAGCGGGCCGATGTCCAGCCGCTCCAGCCACTCGGTGGCGGCCTTCTTCGCCGCCCGGTGCGAGACCCCCCGGAGCAGCAGCGGCAGTGCGGCGTTCTCCCAGGTGTTGAGCTCCGGCACGAGCTGCGGTTCGGCGGCGATCCAGCCGAACCTGTCGCGGCGCAGCTGTTCGCGCAGGCGGGGGCCCATGGTGTGCACGGGCACGCTGTTGAACCAGACCTCGCCCTGCTCGGGCACCAGCTGGCCGGAGAGGCAGTGCAGGAGCGTCGTCTTCCCGCTCCCCCGGGGGCCGGTCACGGCGAGGACCTCGCCGTCCCGGACGCCGAGCGAGACGCCGTTGAGCCCCGGGGAGCCGTTGTGGGAGTGGTGCAGGGAACGTGCCCAGATCACGTCGTTGTCGGGCGGGGCCACCATGGCGTACACCTCGGTTCGGATCAGATCTCCTGTCCCCCGTACGGGGGAACGAATACAACGAGAAAAAGGCCGATCGGTCACTCGGCACGCTAGGCAGCCGGACCGGGGTGTCGGGACAGTACGCGGCCCGGATGCCCCCCTTCTCACTCGAACGGGTGCATCCGGGCCGCGTGGTCCGTATGAGATGACTGCCGCGTGTATCGGTGGCGGCAGGCCGGTGGGCCGGTCAGAGCTTGGTCCAGGCCTCCGTCAGCACGCTCCGCAGGATGCCCTCGATCTCGTCGAAGGTCGACTGGTCGGAGATCAGCGGCGGGGCGAGCTGCACGACCGGGTCGCCACGGTCGTCGGCCCGGCAGTAGAGGCCGTTCTCGTACAGCGCCTTGGAGAGGAAGCCGTACAGGACGCGCTCGGTCTCCTCGTCGGTGAAGGTCTCCTTGGTGGCCTTGTCCTTCACCAGCTCGATGCCGTAGAAGAACCCGTTGCCGCGGACGTCGCCGACTATCGGCAGGTCGTGCAGCTTCTGGAGCGTCGTCAGGAAGGCGTTCTCGTTGTCCAGCACGTGCTGGTTGAGGCCCTCGCGCTCGAAGATGTCGAGGTTGGCGAGGCCGACCGCGGCGGAGACCGGGTGCCCGCCGAAGGTGTAGCCGTGCAGGAAGGTGTTGCCGCCCTGGTAGAACGGCTCGGCGATGCGGTCCGAGACGATGCAGGCGCCGATCGGGGAGTAGCCCGACGTCATGCCCTTGGCGCAGGTGATCATGTCCGGCACGTAGCCGAACTTGTCGCAGGCGAACATCGTGCCGAGGCGGCCGAAGGCGCAGATGACCTCGTCGGAGACGAGCAGCACGTCGTACTGATCGCAGATCTCGCGCACGCGCTGGAAGTACCCGGGCGGCGGCGGGAAGCAGCCACCGGCGTTCTGCACGGGCTCCAGGAAGACGGCGGCGACGGTGTCCGGGCCCTCGAACAGGATCTCCTGCTCGATCTGGTCGGCGGCCCAGCGGCCGAAGGCCTCGGGGTCGTCGCCGAACAGGGGCGCGCGGTAGATGTTGGTGTTCGGCACCTTGTGGGCACCGGGGACCAGCGGCTCGAAAGGCGCCTTGAGCGCGGGCAGTCCGGTGATCGACAGGGCGCCCTGGGGGGTGCCGTGGTAGGCCACCGCGCGCGAGATGACCTTGTACTTGGTCGGCTTGCCCTTGAGCTTGAAGTACTGCTTGGCCAGCTTCCAGGCCGTCTCGACGGCCTCACCGCCGCCCGTGGTGAAGAAGACCTTGTTGAGGTCGCCCGGGGCGTAGTCCGCGAGCCGCTCGGCCAGTTCCACGGCCTTGGGGTGGGCGTAGGACCACACGGGGAAGAAGGCGAGCTCCTGTCCCTGCTTGTACGCCGTCTCGGCGAGCTCGTGACGGCCGTGCCCGGCGTTGACCACGAACAGGCCGGAGAGGCCGTCGAGGTAACGCTTGCCCTTGTCGTCGTAGATGTAGGTGCCCTCGCCACGCACGATGGTGGGAACGGGCGCGTTCTCGTAGTCCGACATGCGGGTGAAGTGCATCCACAGGTGGTCGTACGCGGTTCGGCTGAGGTCCTTGCTCACGGCTATCGGGTTCCCCACATGTAGGTCTGCTTCTTGAGCTTGAGGTAGACGAAGCTCTCGGTGGAGCGCACGCCGGGAATGGCCCGGATGCGTTTGTTGATCGTCTCCAGCAGGTGGTCGTCGTCCTCGCAGACGATCTCCACCATGAGGTCGAAGGAGCCCGCGGTCATCACCACGTACTCGCACTCGGCCATGGCCGACAGGGCCTCGGCCACCGGGTCGAGGTCGCCCTCGACGTTGATCCCGACCATCGCCTGACGCCGCAGCCCCACGGTGAGCGGGTCCGTGACGGCGACGATCTGCATCACGCCCTGGTCCAGCAGCTTCTGGACGCGCTGGCGCACGGCCGCCTCGGACAGGCCCACGGCCTTGCCGATCGCGGCGTACGGCCTGCGCCCGTCCTCCTGGAGCTGCTCGATGATTGCGAGGGACACGGCATCGACCGCTGGTGCCGATCCGTTCCCGGTCCTGGAGTCTGCGCTGCGACTGGCCACGCAGCCACTGTGCACTGCGAGTCGTCTGTCTGGCAAGCCCGAATCGATGAAATTCGTTGTTTGAGTCGCTCAAACTCACTGAATCCGAAGTTCTCGGCGGTTGGGTATGTCGAAAGCGTCGCCCGACCGTCTAGGCTGGACATCTCACCCATCGGACAGCCGACAGGAGGGGTGGTTGTGACCACCGAGGTGCGCCGTCTGCGCAACTACATCAACGGAGAGTTCCGGGACGCCGCGGACGGGCGGACCATCGACGTGGTCAACCCGGTGACCGAAGAGGTCTACGCGACCTCGCCGCTCTCCGGGCAGGCCGACGTCGACGCCGCCATGCAGGCCGCCGCCGCGGCCTTTCCCGCCTGGCGCGACGTGACGCCCGCCGAACGCCAGAAGGCGCTGCTGAAGATCGCGGACGCCTTCGAGGAGCGGGCGGAGGACCTCGTCGCCGCCGAGTCGGAGAACACCGGCAAGCCGCTGGAGCTCACCCGCACCGAAGAGATCCCGCCGATGGTGGACCAGATCCGCTTCTTCGCCGGAGCCGCACGGCTGCTCGAAGGCCGTTCGGCCGGCGAGTACATGGAGGGCCTCACCTCCATCGTCCGCCGCGAGCCGGTGGGCGTCTGCGCCCAGGTCGCGCCGTGGAACTACCCGATGATGATGGCCGTGTGGAAGTTCGCCCCGGCGCTCGCCGCGGGCAACACCGTGGTCATCAAGCCGTCCGACACGACCCCCGCGTCGACGGTGCTGATCGCCGAGATCATCGGGCAGATCCTGCCCGCCGGTGTCTTCAACGTGGTCTGCGGCGACCGGGAGACCGGCCGCGCGATGGTCGAGCACCCGACCCCGGCGATGGCCTCCATCACCGGCTCCGTGCGGGCCGGCATGCAGGTCGCCGAGTCCGCGGCCAAGGACGTCAAGCGGGTCCACCTGGAGCTCGGCGGCAAGGCGCCCGTCGTCGTGTTCGAGGACACCGACATCGCGAAGGCCGTCGAGGGCATCTCCGTAGCGGGGTACTTCAACGCCGGCCAGGACTGTACGGCCGCGACCCGCGTCATGGTCCACGAGTCCATCCACGACGAGTTCGTCACCGCGCTCGCCAAGGCGGCGGCCGACACGAAGACCGGTCTGCCGGACGACGAGGACGTGCTCTACGGCCCGCTGAACAACGCCAACCAGCTGGCGCAGGTCTCGGGCTTCATCGAGCGGCTCCCCGCGCACGCCAAGGTCGAGGCGGGCGGCCACCGGGTCGGCGAGAAGGGCTACTTCTACGCCCCGACCGTCGTCTCCGGCCTCCGTCAGGAGGACGAGATCATCCAGCACGAGGTCTTCGGGCCCGTCATCACCGTGCAGTCCTTCAGCGACGAGGCCCAGGCCGTGGAGTACGCCAACGGCGTGGAGTACGCCCTGGCCTCCTCGGTATGGACCAAGGACCACGCGCGCGCGATGCGGATGTCCAAGAAGCTCGACTTCGGCTGCGTGTGGATCAACACCCACATCCCGCTCGTCGCCGAGATGCCGCACGGCGGGTTCAAGAAGTCCGGCTACGGCAAGGACCTCTCCGCGTACGGCTTCGAGGACTACACCCGGATCAAGCACGTCATGACGTCCCTGGACGACTGATCCGCACGAGAGCGTCACGACGGCCCCGGGCCCGCCCGGGGCCGTTTCGCGTACCTAGGCCCGCCTCCGGTGCCCGGGAATCGGGTTCGCTCCCAGGTGATCCGCGCACCGGGGCGCCCTCGGACGCGCTGCGGGGACCCAGTTTTTGAACGTGTTCATGCCGGGCGTACTCTGCGGCCATGAACGAGCGAGCCCTCTTGCGGCGCATACGCGTGTGGTTGGTCGTCTTCATCGTCTGTCTGGTGCTCAGCGGGCTCACCGCCTTCCCCCTGGTCACCGAACTCCGCTGGGCCGAGGACCTGCTGAACGCCCCGGCCTCACCCGCCCCCGAGCACCTCCCGGCCCTGACCGAATGGATCGGCCGGGTACGGACCGGTCTGGACGAGGCCGACGCGGACCATCCCTTCGTCCTGTACGGCACCGACTGGCTGGCCTTCGCCCACCTCGTCATCGCCGTCGCCTTCTACGGCCCCTACCGCGACCCGGTCCGCAACATCTGGGTGATCGAGTTCGGCATGATCGCCTGCGCCGGGATCATCCCGCTCGCCCTGATCTGCGGTCAGATCAGGGACATCCCGTTCTGGTGGACCGTCATCGACATGTCCTTCGGGGTCTTCGGCGTCATCCCGCTGCTCGTCGTACGCCGCATGATCAAGCGGCTGGAGGCGGCGACCGCGGTGGAGTCGTCCCCGGCCCCGCGCTGAACCAGGGTACGCAGCCCTTCGGTACGTGCCCGCGCGAGGCGCCCGGGCCCGGTGAGGTGCACACCTCCACCGGCGTCGGTGCGGGGCGGACGCCGCGACCGGCCTCGGGCCCCGCCCGGCCGTACCCGCGAGCTGCGCCCCGGGGAGTGCCCCGGCCGGGACGGCGTCCCCGGCGGCCGGGCTCCCCGCCTCAGGGTTTCCGGCCCACCGCGCCGAACTGGGCGACCTCGGGGGTCCGCGCGGTGGCGCCCGCCCGCCAGCGGGAGCAGGACACGATGCCCGGCTCCAGGAGGGTCAGGCCGTCCAGGAACGAGGCGAACTCCGTCCGGGTGCGCGCGGTGATCGGCGGGGTGGCGTTCTCGTTCCAGAAGCGCATCGCCGCCTCGTTGCCCTCGCCGCCCAGCTCCAGCGTGGGGTGCGTGAGCACCAGGTGGCTGCCGGAGGGCAGCGCGTCCATCAGTGTCCGCACGATGGTCCGTGCCTCGTCCGTGTCCAGCACGAAGTTGAGGATGCCGAGCATCATCACCGCGACCGGCCGCCGCAGGTCCAGGGTGCCCTCGGCGGCCCGCAGGATCCGCTGCGGATCCCGGGCGTCCGCTTCGATGTACTCGGTGGCGCCCTCGGGGGAGCTGCTGAGCAGGGAGCGCGCGTGCGCCAGCACGATCGGGTCGTTGTCGACGTACACGACGCGCGCGTCGGGCGCGGTGTGCTGGGCGACCTCGTGGGTGTTGTCCGCGCTCGGCAGCCCGGTGCCGATGTCCAGGAACTGGCCTGTGCCCGCGTCACCGGCCAGATGGCGCACGACCCGGCCCAGGAACGCCCGGTCCGCGCGGGCCACTTCGCCGATGCTCGGGTACATGCCGGTGACCCGGTCGCCGACCGCACGGTCCACGGGGTAGTGGTCCTCGCCGCCCAGCCAGTAGTTCCACACCCGGGCGTTGTGGGCGATGTCGACGCGGACACGGGCGGGTGCGGTGCGGGGGCCTGGCTCGGGCACGTCAGCTCCTGGGATCACGGACGGTACGGACCGCCCATGATGCCGGACCGATCAAGAAGCTCCGGAGGAGGGCGACTTGGCGAGTTCCGTCCGGAGTGCCTCGATCCTGTTGGTGGTGATCGAGTCGACGCCGTACGCCAGCAGCCGGCGCATCGTGCGACGGGTGTCGGCCGTCCAGGCGGAGACCAGCAGCCCGTCGGAGTGGATGCGGGCGGTCAGCTCCCGGCTCAGCAGCCCGAAGCGGTAGTTGAGCCAGCGGGGGCGCACCGCGTCGAGCAGGACGGCACGCGGTGGAGCGAGCGTCGTCCAGGTCAGCGCGATCTCCGCCGAGGGGTCCGCGGCGCGCACCCGCAGCATCGCCTCGGTGTTCGCGCAGTAGTAGACGCGGTCGGCCGCCCCGCACTCCCGCACCACGGCGACGACCTCCCGCACCCCCGCCTCGGTGGCGCCGGGCAGATCGATCATGATCCGCCGGTCGCCGGCCGCGGACAGGGCCTCACGCAGGGCCGGAACCCCTCCGCCGGTCCTCTCCACGACCTCCCGGTGGCCGAGGCGGTCGACGGGCACGTCATGGCCCCACAGGCGTTCCAGGGTCCGGTCGTGCAGCAGGACGGGCACCTTGTCACGGGTGACGCGGACGTCGATCTCGACCGCGTCCGCCCCCCGTGCGACGGCGGACCTGATCGAGGGGAGCGTGTTCTCGCGGGCGCGGTAGGGATCGCCACGGTGGGCCACGGCGGTGACGTCGGTGATCATGGGGCCATTGTGACCGCGCGGGCTCACCGGCCGGGGCCGCTCAGCCAGTTCGTCGTGTACGTGTCGATCTCGCCGGCCAGCGTCCTCTTTCCGGCCGGGTCGAGGTACGACGCCTCCACCGCGTTCTTCGCCAGAGCCGCGAGGCCGATCTCGTCCAGGCCGAGCAGCCGGGCCGCCACGGCGTACTCGTTGTTGAGGTCGGTGCCGAACATCGGCGGGTCGTCGCTGTTGACGGTGACGAGGACACCCGCGTCGACCATCTCCTTGATCGGGTGCCGGTCCAGGTCGGCGACCGCGCGGGTGGCGATGTTCGACGTCGGGCAGACCTCCAGGGCGATGCGGTGCTCGGTGAGATGGGCCAGCAGCTTCGGGTCCTGCGTGGAGCTGGTGCCGTGCCCGATGCGCTCGGCGCGCAGGGAGGTGAGCGCGTCCCAGACGGTCTGCGGCCCCGTGGTCTCCCCGGCGTGCGGGACGGAGTGCAGGCCCTCGGCGATCGCCCGGTCGAAGTACGGCTTGAACTGCGGGCGGTCCACGCCCACCTCGGGTCCGCCGAGACCGAAGGAGACCAGCCCCTCGGGCCGCAGGTCCACGGCGAGCCGGGTCGTCTCCTCGGCGGCCTCCAGGCCCGCCTCGCCGGGGATGTCGAAGCACCAGCGCAGCACGACGCCGAGTTCGGTCTCGGCCGCCCTGCGGGCGTCCTCGATGGCCTCCATGAAGCCCTGCTCCGGGATCCCCCTGCGGGTCGAGCTGAACGGGGTGACGGTCAGCTCCGCGTACCGGATGTTCTGCCGGGCCATGTCCCGCGCGACCTCGAAGGTCAGCAGCCGCACGTCCTCGGGGGTGCGGATCAGGTCGACCACCGAGAGGTAGACGTCGATGAAGTGCCCGAAGTCGGTGAAGGTGAAGAAGTCCGACAGGGCCTCGGGGTCGGTGGGGACCTTGGAGTCGGGGTGGTGGGCGGCTAGTTCGGCCACGATGCGCGGGGAGGCGGATCCCACGTGGTGGACGTGGAGCTCGGCCTTGGGCAGCCCCGCGATGAAGGGGTGCAGATCGTTCATCGGATTCTCCCGGATCTCTGTTCTGGGCCGGGCGGACCGGCTGCACCGATCATCGTAGGCGGGGGGCTGCGGCCCGATGCCGGGCCGTAGCATGGCGGGACCACGATGGGGGAGGCCCATGTCAGACAACACATCGCAGCCCGGTGGCGAGGGCGTGCCGCGCGATCCGTGGGCACCGCCGGACAGCCGGGTCGAGCTGGGCAAGCAGCCCGCCGACGCCGGACCGCCCGCCGTGCACAACCAGCCGACGGTCACATCCATGCCCGGCCCGGACGCGGGGGGCGGGCACATACCCGGACCGGCCGGAAACTTCGGCCCGGCCCCGCAGCCCGGCATGCCGCACCCCGGTATGCCGGCCCCTCCGACGGCGCCGAACGGACCGGGGCAGCCCGGTCAGTACGGCTACCCGGACCCCGCGGCCCCGCCCTCCGCGGCGTACGCCTACCCCACTCCCGCGCCGCCGTCCGCCGCGTACGGCTACCCCGGGTACCCCGGCTACGCGGCCCAGCCCGCCTGGGGACCGGCGCCCTCGAACGGGCTGGGCGTCGCGGCGCTGGTGCTCGGCATCATCGCCGTGGCCGGCTTCTGCATGTGGGGGCTCGGCATCATCCTGGGCATCCTCGCCCTGATCTTCGGCGTCATCGGCCGCGGCCGTGCCAAGCGGGGCGAGGCGACCAACGGCGGGATGGCGCTCGCCGGGATCATCCTGGGCTCGATCGCGATCGTCGTGAGCGCGGTCTTCCTCGGGTTCATGATCTGGGCCATCGCCAACGACGAGTCCGGCAGCGAGTACGACTACGACGACCCCTACGCCACGTCGCTGGTCGTCGGTTCCTCCCGCTGACGCACGGCGGACCGGCGGGTGCGGCCGGGCCGGGGACGCCCGTCCCCGGCCCGGCCGCGGGCCGTGTCACCCCTCGCGCAGCAGTGCTCGCGCCTCCATGAGGGCGAAGCCCAGCAGATTCAGCCCTCGCCAGGAGGCGGGCTCCAGGGCACGCGGATCGTCCTCGGCGAGCCCGATGCCCCATATCCGGTCCAGCGGGCTGGCCTCCACGAGCACCCGCTCCCCGGTGCCCAGCAGGTAGGCGCGCAGGGCCGGGTCCTGGCCGAACTTGTGGACGCTGCCCGCGACGACCAGGGCGAACCGCTCGCGCTCCCACGTGGCGCCGTCGAACCCCCTGACCAGCCGCCCGGCCTTCTTCGCCTCCGCGGGGCTGCGCGCCGCCACCGCCCGGGCCTCCGCCTCCGGGTCCCCGAAGAGGCGGGCCTTGCCGGCCATCATCCAGTGCTCCGCGGTCGCGTAGGTGACCGCGTCGACGGTGAAGGGCGACGGCCACCACTGGCTGAGGCAGCTCTTCCCCAGCTCGCCGTCCGCGCGGGCCCGATGGCCCCAGAACGGCAGGTACTTCACCCGCTCCCCGCGGGCCACCCGCGCTACGAGAGCGTCCCGTTCCCCACAGTCCCGTTCCACAGAGTCCTGTCCCATGGCAGCCGAGTCTGGCATCCGCCACTGACAGCCGGTACAGGGATTTCCGTGTACACGAGACACATCGTCGACAGATTCCGTCGCGTAACCAAAAGGAAACAACGGAATCACTTGTTGGTAGAGGGCGCCTCTGTCAGGATCGGCACTCAATTCGACAAGAAGCTACGCCGCCCCTGGTCACAGGGCGGCGGAGGAGAGCGTCATGGACAACGGCTTCGAGATACGGGAGCGCTTCGCGGCGGGCGCGCAGTACATCGGCGGCCGGCTGCGCCCGGGCACGTCGGGGCGCCACCAGGAGGTGGTGAACCCCGCGACGGGCGGGACGGTCCTGCGCTACGAACTGGCCGGCACCGAGGACGTGGACGCCGCCGTCGCCGCCGCACGCGAGGCGTTCCCCGGCTGGTCGGGGCTCACCCCCGGCGAACGGTCGCAGGCGCTGCACCGCTTCGCCGCCGTACTCGACCGGCAGGCAGGCGCGTTCGCGTACGCCGAGTCGGTGCAGTGCGGCAAGCCGCTCAAGCTCTCCACCGAGTTCGACGTCCCGGGCACGGTCGACAACACCTCGTTCTTCGCGGGCGCCGCACGCCACCTCGAAGGGAAGTCGGCCGCCGAGTACAGCGGCGACCACACCTCCTACGTACGCCGTGAGGCCCTCGGGGTCATCGGCTCCGTCGCACCCTGGAACTACCCGCTCCAGATGGCCGCCTGGAAGATCCTGCCGGCCGTCGCCGCGGGCAACACCATCGTGCTGAAACCCTCCGAGATCACGCCGCTGACCTCCCTGATGTTCGCGCAGGCGGCCACCGAGGCCGGCCTCCCCGACGGGGTGATCAACATCGTCTCCGGCGCGGGGCGGGACGCGGGCGAGCACCTCGTGAGCCACCCCGACGTCGTGATGGTCTCCTTCACCGGATCCACCGCCGTCGGCAGGCGCGTCGCCGAGCTCGCCACCTCCACCGTCAAGCGCCTGCACCTGGAACTCGGCGGCAAGGCACCCTTCCTCGTCTTCGAGGACGCGGATCTCGACGCCGCCGTCCAGGGAGCGGTCGCCGCCTCGCTCATCAACACGGGCCAGGACTGCACGGCCGCCACCCGCGCCTATGTGCAGCGCCCCCTGTACGACGCGTTCGTGAGCGGGGTCGCCGCCCTGATGGAGGGCGTGCGGCTGGGGGACCCCTTCGACCCGTCGACCGACCTGGGCCCGCTGATCAGCCACCAGCAGCGCGACCGCGTCGCCGGCTTCGTCGAACGTGCCCGCGCCCACGCCACCGTCGTCACCGGCGGAGAGGCTCCCGGCGGCGCGCTGTCCGAGGGGGCCTACTACCGGCCGACCCTGATCACGGACGCCGCCCAGGACAGCGAGATCGTCAGCGCGGAGATCTTCGGGCCCGTCCTGGTCGTGCTGCCCTTCGACACCGACGACGAGGGAATCCGCCTCGCCAACGACACCCCGTACGGACTGGCCGCCTCCGCCTGGAGCACCGGCCTGTACCGGGCCAACCGCGCGACCCGTGAGCTCAGGGCGGGCTGCGTGTGGATCAACGACCACATCCCGATCATCAGCGAGATGCCGCACGGCGGTTACCGGGCCAGCGGCTTCGGCAAGGACATGTCGTCGTACTCCTTCGAGGAGTACACGCAGGTCAAGCACGTCATGTACGACAACACCGCGGTGGCCCGGAAGGACTGGCACCGCACCGTTTTCGGGGACCGATAGCAGCGGCCGCCGCACGGCGGCCCCACCCACCCGGAAGGGCCCACGCGTATGGAACAGTACGAGCCCGAGCGCCTCTCCGCGCCCCAGCTGGCCGCCATGAGGCGCAGCCTCGACAACGGCAGGGGCGCCCTCACCCGCCGTTCCCTCCTCCGTGCGTCAGGCATGGGCGCCCTCACACTCGGCGGCCTCGGGGCGCTGAGCGCGTGCGGCATCCCGCCCGCGAAACGGGACGGGGACGCCGCGGAGTCCGACGACCACTCGGCGGCGGAGAAGCAGGTCAACTTCTCCAACTGGACCGAGTACATGGACGTCGGTGAGGACGAGAAGAGCCGTCCGACCCTGGAGGCGTTCACGAAACGCACCGGCATCAAGGTCAAGTACACCGAGGACATCAACGACAACGTCGAGTTCTTCGGGAAGATCAAGCCGCAGCTCGCCGCGGGCCAGGACACCGGCCGCGACCTGATCATCGTGACGGACTGGCTGGCCGCGCGCATCATCCGGCTCGGCTGGGCCCAGAAGCTCGACCACGCCAACCTGCCGCACGCCTTCGCCCATCTCTCCGCCCAGTTCCGCACGCCCGACTGGGACCCGGGGCGCGCCTACTCCTATCCCTGGACCGGCATCCCGACCGTCATCGCCTACAACGAGAAGGCGACCGGCGGCCGGAAGGTCGACTCCATCACCCAGCTGCTCGACGACCCCAAGCTCAAGGGCAAGGTCTCCTTCCTCTCCGAGATGCGCGACTCGGTCGGCATGACGCTCCTGGACATGGGCAAGGACCCCGGTTCGTTCGACGACGCCGACTTCGACGCGGCCATCGGCCGGATGCAGAAGGGCGTGGACACGAAGCAGATACGCCGCTTCACCGGCAACGACTACACCGCGGACCTCAGCAAGGGCGACATCGCGGCCTGCGTGGCCTGGGCGGGCGACATCATCCAGCTGCAGGCGGACAACCCGGCCATCAAGTTCACCATCCCCGCCGCCGGTTACATCACCTCCAGCGACAACATGCTGATCCCGGCCAAGGCACGGCACAAGACCAACGCCGAGAAGCTCATGGACTACTACTACGAGCTCCCGGTCGCCGCCCAGCTCGCCGCGTACATCAACTACGTCTGCCCGGTGGACGGGGTCGCCGGCGAACTCGCGAAGATCGACGAGTCCATGGCCTCCAACACGCTGATCCTCCCCGACAAGGCGATGGCCGCGAAGTCGCGGGCCTTCCGCTCCCTCAGCTCCGAGGAAGAGACGGCGTACGAGGAGAAGTTCGCCAAGCTCATCGGCGCCTGACCGCCCCGTCCCCCGCCCGATCTCCTCCGACACCACCGGGACCGCGACCCATGACACAGCAGCAGACAGAGGGCGGCGACGTCCGTCTCACCGGGATCAGCAAGACCTACGGCTCCTTCACCGCCGTGCACCCCCTCGACCTGACCGTCCCCGAGGGCTCCTTCTTCGCGCTGCTCGGCGCGTCCGGATGCGGCAAGACCACCACGCTCCGGATGATCGCGGGCCTGGAGGACGCCACCACCGGCACGGTCTCGCTCGGCGGCCGGGACATCACGGACCTGCCTCCGTACAAACGGCCCGTCAACACCGTCTTCCAGAGCTACGCGCTCTTCCCGCACCTCGACGTCTCCGAGAACATCGCCTTCGGCCTGCGCCGGCGCGGCATCAAGTCCGTCAAGAAGCAGGTCGGGGAGATGCTGGAACTCGTCCAGCTCGGTGACTTCGCCCACCGCAAACCCCACCGGCTCTCCGGCGGCCAGCAGCAGCGCGTCGCCGTGGCCCGCGCGCTCATCAACCACCCCCAGGTGCTCCTCCTCGACGAGCCCCTCGGCGCGCTCGACCTCAAGCTGCGCCGTCAGATGCAGCTCGAACTCAAGCGCATCCAGACCGAGGTCGGCATCACGTTCATCCACGTCACCCACGACCAGGAGGAGGCCATGACCATGGCCGACACCGTCGCGGTGATGAACGGAGGCCGGGTCGAGCAGCTCGGAGCCCCCGCGGAGCTGTACGAGAACCCGCGCACCACCTTCGTGGCGAACTTCCTCGGCACCTCCAACCTCATCGAGGGCGAGATCGTCTCCAGCGGCACCGACGTCGTCGTCTCGGCCGGCGGCGGCACGCTCCGGCTGCCCGGCGGCAGGTGTACCTCCCCGGCGTCCGCCGGCGGAAAACTGCTCGTCGGCGTACGGCCCGAGAAGATCTCCCTCGCCCACGCCGGGGACGCGGCCGCGATACCCGACGGCCGCAACCGCGTCACGGGCCGCATCACCGACTCCAGCTTCATCGGCGTCTCCACGCAGTACGTCGTCGAGAGCCCGGCCGGCACGGCGCTCCAGGTCTACGAGCAGAACGTCGAACGTGACAGCCGGCTCGTCCCCGGTGCCGAGGTCGTCCTGCACTGGAACCCCGAGCACACCTTCGGTCTCGACGCGGCCCAGGACATCAGCGCCGGCGCGGAGAGCCTGGAGGACGCGGCGTGAGTGTCACCGAGGCGCCACCCGCGCCCCCCGCACAGGCCGAGGTCCGGCGGCCGTCCACCCGCAGACGGCTCGTCCCCTACTGGCTGCTGCTTCCCGGCATCCTGTGGCTGCTCGTCTTCTTCGCGCTGCCGATGGTCTACCAGGCCTCCACCTCCGTGCAGACCGGATCCCTGGAGAAGGGCTTCGAGGTCACCTGGCACGTCCGGACGTACTGGGACGCGCTCGCCGACTACTACCCCCAGTTCATCAGGTCGCTGCTGTACGCCGGCACCGCCACGATCCTGTGCCTGCTGCTCGGCTACCCGCTCGCCTACCTGATCGCCTTCAAGGCCGGGCGGTGGCGCAACCTCGTGCTCGTGCTGGTCGTCGCCCCCTTCTTCACCAGCTTCCTCATCCGGACGCTGGCCTGGAAGACGATCCTCGCGGACGGCGGCGCGGTCGTGGAGGTGCTGAACAGCCTGCACGTGCTGGACGTCACCGGCTGGCTCGGCTGGACCGAGAACAACCGGGTGCTGGCCACCCCGATGGCCGTCGTCTGCGGGCTGACGTACAACTTCCTGCCCTTCATGATCCTGCCGCTCTACACCTCGCTGGAGCGGATCGACGGACGGCTGCACGAGGCCGCGGGCGACCTCTACGCCACGCCCGCCACCACCTTCCGCAAGGTGACGCTGCCGCTCTCCATGCCCGGGGTCGTCTCCGGCACCCTGCTGACGTTCATCCCGGCCAGCGGCGACTACGTCAACGCGGAGCTCCTCGGCTCCACCGACACCAAGATGGTGGGCAGCGTCATCCAGACCCAGTTCCTGCGGGTCCTGGACTACCCGACGGCCGCCGCACTCTCGTTCATCCTCATGGCGGTCGTCCTGCTCGTGGTCACCGTCTACATCCGCCGCTCCGGGACGGAGGACCTGGTCTGATGCCCGTACTCCGTCTCATCCGCCGGAAGCTGGTCGTGATCGCGGGGCTGCTGACGCTCGCCTACATGATCCTTCCGAACGCCGTCGTCATGGTCTTCTCCTTCAACCGGCCCAACGGGCGTTTCAACTACGCCTGGCAGGAGTTCTCCCTCGACGCCTGGAAGGACCCCTGCGGCGCCGCGGACCTCTGCGGCTCTCTCTCGCTCTCCCTGCGGATCGCCTTCTGGGCGACCGCCGGCGCCACCGTGCTCGGCACGATGATCGCCTTCGCGCTGGTCCGCTACCGCTTCAGGGCGCGTGGCGCGATCAACTCGCTGATCTTCCTGCCGATGGCCATGCCCGAAGTCGTCATGGCCGCCTCGCTGCTGACGCTCTTCCTCAACATGGGGGCGCAACTCGGCTTCTGGACCGTCCTGATCGCCCACATCATGTTCTGCCTCAGCTTCGTGGTGACCGCCGTCAAGGCGCGTGTGATGTCGATGGACCCGCGTCTGGAGGAGGCGGCCCGCGATCTCTACGCGGGACCCGTGCAGACCTTCCTGCGGGTGACCCTCCCGATCGCCGCACCCGGAATCGCCGCGGGAGCGCTGCTCGCCTTCGCGCTCTCCTTCGACGACTTCATCATCACCAACTTCAACGCGGGCTCCACCGTGACCTTCCCCATGTACGTCTGGGGATCGGCCCAGCGCGGAACGCCCGTGCAGATCAACGTCATCGGCACGGCCATGTTCGTCATCGCCGTTTCGGTGGTCCTCGCCGGACAGCTCATCGCGAACCGGCGGAAGAGCCATGCGGGAAAGTAGAACCCGAAGGAGTTGGAAACCATGGCCCCGGATGCCATGCGTACTGCCGCACACTCACTCTCCGACGCACGTCCCCTGTCCTACTGGCTCGACGACCCGGGAAGGCCCGAGGCCCTCCCCGCACTGACCGGGGACGCGCGGTGCGATCTGCTGGTCGTCGGCGGCGGCTACAGCGGACTGTGGACCGCCCTGCTCGCCAAGGAACGCGACCCCGGACGCGACGTCGTCCTCATCGAGGGCCACGAGGTGGGCTGGGCCGCCTCGGGCCGCAACGGCGGATTCTGCGCCGCGTCCCTGACACACGGCCTGGCCAACGGCCTGGAGCGCTGGCCCGAGGAGATCGGGAAACTGGAGGAGCTGGGCGCGCGGAACCTCGACGCCATCGAGGCCGCCGTCGGCCGGTACGCCCTCGACTGCGAATTCGAGCGGACCGGCGAGATCGACGTGGCCACGGCCCCTCACCAGCTCGAGGAGCTGCGGGAATGGCACCGCAGGACCGAGGAGCTGGGCTTCGGCGGACTGGAGTTCCTGGACCGGGACCAGGTGCGCGCGGAGGTCGACTCGCCCTCGTTCCTCGGCGGTCTGCTCGACCGGCGCGGCGTCGCCATGCTGCATCCGGCGAAGCTCGCCTGGGGCCTGAAGAAGGCCTGCCTCGCCCTCGGCGTACGGATCCACGAGAACACCCGGGGCCTCGAAGTCGCCCGGTCGGGAGCCGGCATGGCGGTCCGCACCCCGTACGGCAGGGTCTTCGCCCGGGACGTCGCCCTCGGCACGAACATCTTCCCCTCGCTGGTCAGGAGGGTGCGCCCGTACACGGTCCCGGTCTACGACTACGCCCTGATGACGGAGCCGCTCAGCGCCGGTCAGCTCGCCTCTGTGGGCTGGCGCGGGCGGCAGGGGCTGGGGGACAGTGCCAACCAGTTCCACTACTTCCGGCTCTCCGCCGACAACCGGATCCTGTGGGGCGGCTACGACGCGATCTATCCGTACGGCGGGCGGCTGGACCCCTCCCTGGACCAGCGGCCCGAGACCTTCCTGAAGCTCGCCGGACAGTTCTTCGAGTGTTTCCCGCAGCTGTCCGGGGTGCGCTTCACCCATGCCTGGGGCGGCGCCATCGACACCTGCTCGCGCTTCTCCGCGTTCTTCGGCACGGCCCATCGCGGGCGGGTCGCCTACGCCGCCGGATACACCGGACTGGGGGTCGGTGCGACGCGCTTCGGCGCGGACGTGATGCTCGACCTCCTGTCCGGCCGTGAGACGGAGCGGACCGCGCTGCGGATGGTCCGCTCGAAGCCGATGCCCTTCCCGCCCGAACCCTTCGCCTGGGCCGGCATCGAGCTCACCAAGCGGTCCCTCGCCGGCGCCGACAGCCACGGCGGGCACCGCAACCTGTGGCTGCGCACCATGGACCGGCTGGGGCTCGGTTTCGACAGCTGAACTGGGTGGCCCGGCGGGAGTGACCCAGCTCACCACGGATCGGTGCCCGAACCCGCGTCATGATCCGGGCCCGGCCCTCTCTCTCCCCGTGCACGCACCGGCAGGACCCTGCCGGTGCCCACGGGGAGAAGGAGGACGTTCATGGCCGGCACGGGGGCGACAGCCGCGGTCGCATGGCTCGCATCGGTGGCACCGCATCCGGGTGCCTGCCGGAGGGAGTGGGAGCGCGACCCTCAGGGGATGGCGCTCCTTCCCGCCGGGAAGCGCTGGGACGTGCTCGTCGTCCCGGGGGAGCTGGGTTATCCGACGCTCGACGTGCTCACCCGTCTCATCGACCGGCCGGGCCCGGTCCTGGCGGACTTCGGAGATCACCGCATGGGCTTCTTCGTGCCGCCGGGGACGGCCGCCCGCTGGGTCGGGACAGGAATCCGCGGTGTCGGTGAGGGGGCGTGGATCGTCGTTCCCAGGCCCGGCAGCACGGTGGGCGGGGTGCGGTGGCTGATCCTGCCCGACGGCTCGGGCACGCTCACCGATCCGGTGCTCCTCGAACTCGCCCTGCACGAGGCCGTCGCCGCCCGTGGGGCGCGGGGCGGAGAGGACTGAGGCACCGCCAGAGGTCTTGACAAGTGGATTGGTCTGGACCATGTTGTGCGCGGACCGCTCAATTCCCCCCTGCACGGAGGCTGTTGTGGAACGCACCGGACCACCCATCCGCTTCTCCGGACTTCTGGCCGCCTTCTCGGCGGTGCTGCTCGCCGCGGGCGGTCTGGCCGCTTCGGCGCCGGCCGCCGGTGCGGCCGACGCCGATCTCGCGCGCAACGGTGGCTTCGAGGCCGGGCTGGACGGCTGGTCCTGCTCGGGCGGCAGCGGGGCGACCGTCAGCACGCCCGTGCACGGCGGGACGTCCGCGCTGAAGGCGACCCCGGCCGGCAGCGACAACGCGCGCTGCTCCCAGACGGTGACGGTGAAGCCCGACTCCTCGTACACGCTTCGCGCCTGGGTGCAGGGGAGTTACGTCTATCTGGGGGCGTCCGGCACCGGAACCACCGACGTCTCCACCTGGACGCAGTCCGCGGGGGCGTACCAGCAGCTCGGCACCACGTTCAGGACCGGCCCCTCGACCACCTCGGTGACCGTCTACACCCACGGCTGGTACGGCACCCCCGCCTACTACGCCGACGACCTCACCCTGACCGGGCCCGGGGGCGACCCGGTCACCGTCCCCGCCGCTCCGACGGGGCTGCGGGCGGGCACGTCCACCGCGTCCTCCGTCCCGCTCTCCTGGACGGCGTCCGCCGGAGCGACGGGCTACCGGGTCTACCGCGACGGCACCAAGGTCCTCGACACCACCGGCACCTCGGCGACCGTGACGGGACTCGCCGCGTCCTCCACGTACAGCTTCCAGGTCACGGCGGTCAACGCGGCCGGCGAGTCACCGAAGTCCCCGGCCGTGAGCGCCGGCACGACCGCGGGCGGCGGGGGAGGGGGCGACGCGGGCCTTCCGGCCCACGCGCTCGTCGGTTACCTCCACTCCAGCTTCGCCAACGGCTCCGGCTACACCCGCATGGCCGACGTGCCCGACTCGTGGGACGTCATCAACCTCGCCTTCGGCGAGCCGACCTCCGTCACCTCGGGCGACATCCGCTTCTCGCTCTGCCCCGTGGCCGAGTGCCCGGGAGTGGAGACGGAGGCGGAGTTCAAGGCGGCCATCAAGGCCAAGCAGGCCGCGGGGAAGAAGGTGCTGATCTCCATCGGCGGCCAGAACGGGCAGGTGCAGCTCGCCTCCACCGCGGCACGCGACGCCTTCGTCTCGTCCGTGTCGAAGATCATCGACACCTACGGACTGGACGGCCTCGACATCGACTTCGAGGGCCACTCGCTCTCGCTCGCCACGGGCGACACCGACTTCCGCAGCCCGACGACCCCCGTCATCGTCAACCTGATCTCCGCGGTGAAGTCCCTCAAGGCCAAGTACGGCGAGGACTTCGTCCTCACCATGGCCCCCGAGACCTTCTTCGTCCAGCTCGGCTACCAGTACTACGGCTCCGGCCCCTGGGGCGGCCAGGACCCGCGCGCCGGCGCCTACCTGCCGGTCATCCACGCCCTGCGCGACGACCTCACCCTGCTGCACGTCCAGGACTACAACTCGGGCTCGATCATGGGACTGGACAACCAGTACCACTCCATGGGCGGGGCCGACTTCCACATCGCCATGACCGACATGCTGCTCACCGGCTTCCCCGTCGCGGGTGACCAGACCAAGGTCTTCCCGGCCCTGCGCCCCGAGCAGGTCGCCTTCGGTCTCCCGGCGTCCACCCAGGCGGGCAACGGCCACACCTCGCCCGCCGAGGTCACCAAGGCGCTGAACTGCCTGACGAAGAAGACGGACTGCGGCACCTACCGGACGCACGGCACGTGGAGCGGGCTCCGCGGGCTGATGACCTGGTCCATCAACTGGGACCGCTTCAACAACTGGGAGTTCTCGAAGAACTTCGACGCCTACTTCGGAGGCTGACCGCTCCGCGTGCCCGCGCGCAGGGCGAGCAGCAGCACCCCGCTGAGGCACCAGCCGGCCACCACGTCCAGCGGCCAGTGGTAGCCGCGCAGCACCAGACCGGCGCTCGTCGCCGCCGTCAGCAGGACGGCGGCGACGAGCGTCACCCATGTCCGCCGCACGTACGGGACCAGCAGCAGGGCCGCGGCCCCGTACGCCACCATCGCCGTCGTCGTGTGCCCCGAAGGGAAGTAGCCCGTCGCCTCGGTCAGCGGACCCTGACGGTCCGTCCACAGCTTGAGCGGGACGACGAGCGCAGGAACGGCCGCCATGGCCAGTACGGCGTACAGCGCCGCGCGCCGGGCGCCGCGGAACCAGGCGTGGACGACCGCGCACGCCAGCACCGGCACCGCGACCTGCATGTTGCCGAGGTCCGCGAAGAGGTCCGCGAGCCGGGCGGGGCCGCGCCCCGCCAGGTCCAGGCCGAGCCGCTCGTCGGGGCCCAGCAGCGGGCCGTCGGCCAGCACCTGCCAGGTGATCAGGGCGAAGAGGGCCAGCAGCGTCACGGCCGTGGAGACGAGAAGAACCGGCCACCGGGGAACAGGGGGGATTGTTCCGAGGTGGCCGGTCGGATCGGTTTGCCGCGCGCCCCGGGGGGTGTGGGGCGGGCGGCCATCCGATCGGTGAGGAGTCCCGGAGCACGAGGCTCCAGCGGTGTGCGCGATGGCACGTCCGGGACGGCGCTGGGGGAGCCCCGGCCCGGATTCACCCGCAGTCCCCTGCGGGCGGGGTGTTTCTCTCATCTGGAAAAACCGTACGTCAGAGGAAGCGGGCACCGGAAGTGGCAACGGTATCCCGCCATCGCCCCCGCACACCTTCTTCACACGCTCCGACCCGGGTGCCGCCCCCGCCGCCCGAAGCGGCTCGCCGGCACCCGGGTGGTACGAACGGATCAGAGACGGGCGAACGCCTGCTCGAGGACGTCCAGGCCCTCGTTCAGCAGGTCCTCCCCGATGACGAGCGGCGGCAGGAAGCGCAGCACGTTGCCGTAGGTGCCGCAGGTGAGCACCAGCAGCCCCTCCGCGTGGCAGGCCTTGGCCAGCGCGCCGGCGGCGGCGGCGTCCGGGTCCTTCGTGCCGGACTTCACCAGCTCGATCGCGATCATGGCGCCCCGGCCGCGGATGTCGCCGATGATGTCGCCGTTCGGCAGCTTCGCCCGCATCTCGGAGAGGCGGCCCTTCATGACCTCCTCGATGCGCTTGGCCTTGCCGTTCAGGTCCAGCTCGCGCATCGTCTCGATGGCGCCGAGCGCACCCGCGCAGGCCACCGGGTTGCCGCCGTACGTGCCGCCGAGGCCGCCGGCGTGGGCGGCGTCCATGATCTCCGCGCGGCCGGTCACCGCCGAGAGCGGGAGGCCGCCGGCGATGCCCTTGGCCGTGGTGATCAGATCGGGCACGATGCCCTCGTCCTCGCAGGCGAACCACTGGCCGGTCCGGCAGAAACCGGACTGGATCTCGTCCGCGACGAAGACGATCCCGTTGTCCTTCGCGAACTGCGCCACGGCCGGGAGGAAGCCCTTGGCCGGCTCGATGAAGCCGCCCTCGCCGAGGACCGGCTCGATGATGATCGCGGCGACGTTGTCGGCGCCGATCTGCTTGGTGATCTCGTCGATGGCCTGCGCGGAGGCCTCGGCCCCGGCGTTCTCGGCACCGGTCGGCCAGCGGTAGCCGTACGCGACCGGCACCCGGTAGACCTCGGGCGCGAACGGACCGAAGCCCTGCTTGTACGGCATGTTCTTGGCCGTCAGCGCCATCGTCAGGTTCGTCCGGCCGTGGTAACCGTGATCGAACACGACGACCGCGGTGCGCTTCGTGTACGCGCGGGCGATCTTCACGGCGTTCTCGACGGCCTCGGCGCCCGAGTTGAACAGCGCCGACTTCTTCGCGTGGTCGCCCGGCGTGAGCTCGGCGAGCTGCTCGCAGACCTCCACGTAGCCCTCGTACGGCGTGACCATGAAACAGGTGTGGGTGAAGTCGGCGAGCTGCGCCGACGTGCGGCGTACGACCGCTTCGGCGGAGGCGCCCACCGACGTCACGGCGATGCCGGAACCGAAGTCGATCAGCCGGTTGCCGTCCACGTCCTCGATGATCCCGCCGCCGGCACGGGCGGTGAAGACCGGCAGGGTGGAACCCACACCCGCGGCCACCGCCGCGACACGGCGGGCCTGCAGCTCGGCCGACTTCGGGCCGGGGATGGCGGTGAGGAGGCGGCGCTCCTGCGGGAGGTCGGGCATGCGGGGCTCCTGGGGGTGTTTCGGACGCTTCTGTTTCTGCAGGCTAGGGGTGGCCGAGGGCGCCGGTCATGCTCCGATCGGGAGTGGTGAGCACGTGTCCTTGTCCGCGACGGACAGATGCCCGGGTGGACCCCCCGGGCACCGCCCGCGCCGGGTCATCCGGCCGCATGGCTGAACTCCCGGTGCCCGGGCACTAGATTGGCCGTGCAAACGGCGGGACCTGGCTGGTCAGGGGGCGGCGGTTCATGGACACCGAAGGCACGTACGACGCACGCGGCACGGGCGCGGACCGGGTGCCCCGCCCCGCCGGGCCACCGCCCGGGGGGCCGGCCGCTCCCGCCCACGCGGGGCCACCGCCTGCGGTACCGCCGCCTCCCTCCTACGCGCCGCAGCCCCGGCGCCCCTCCGCCGACGCGAGCGTCGAGGAATGGCTGCGCACCCCCCGCCCCGTGCGCGAACCGGGCGTGTGGCGCTTCGGGCACACCCCGCGCCCGCCCGAGAAGCCCGAGGGGGTGTCCGACCGCTCGCTGCTGGTCGGTGTGCTCATCTCCGTACTCAGCGGTCTGCTGCTGTGGTCCCTCTGGCGCAACGGATACATCCCCTACCGGCTCGTACCGCTGAAGCTCTTCACCCCCGCCGACTGGTGGTACGCCGGCACCTTCGGCGGCCCCCGGACGATCGAGGGCGCCGACGCGCTCACCGTCTACGAAGCCGTCCTCTTCGGGCTCCTCGTCTACGGCTGCGGGCGCCTGGGCAATTGGTCCGAGATCTTCCGCCGGCATGTGGCGGGCCGGGGACAGCCCTTCCTCGCGCTGGCGACGGCCGCCGCAGCTGGCCTCGCCGAACTCCTCGTGTGGAAGGACGCGGTGCCGCTGGTCCGGCCCGTGCTCATCCTCGTCGCCACGGTCGCCGGAGGGGAGATCTACCAGAGCCAGACCGTGGTCAACGTGATCTACGCCCTGATCGCCGTCGGCGTGCTCTGGCCCTTCGCCCGCCTCGGCGGCTGGCGCGCACTGATCGTTGGGCGGGGCGGGAAGGCCACCGCCGAGCCACCCCGTGACCCCGCCGCACCCCCCGACGCCCCGTCACCGGCAGAGTGGCCGGAGCTGCGCGCCGCCGGGCGGACGGACGCCGCCGAGACCCTGGCCGCGGAGGTGCGCACCGGCCGGATGAACGACGTCGACGTCGCGCGCGTGCGCCATGCCTGGAGCGTGGGCCGGGCGCACCCCGAGCGCCTCGAAGCACTCACCGAGGCCGTGCTGCGCACCGGCGGCGCCGCCGCCCTGCACCCCTCGGGCGCCCGTGACCTGCCGCGCCGCACCGCCCGCCACGACCTGCTCACCGGCCAGGTCCGGATCGGCAGCGTCGCGGAGCACCCGCACAACCCCTATCCCCGTCGCGGCTCGGGCATCGCCCTGGAGCCCGCGCTGCTCGGCACCTCCCTGCTGGCGGTCGGGCCCCCCGGCGCGGGCAAGTCGGCCCGGCTCGTCCGCCCCGTCGTCGAGTCCCTGTCCCTCCAGGCACTCGCCGGCCGGGCCGCCGTGCTCGCGGTGGGCAGCGGCGGAGGCGAGCTCGGCCCGGACGACGCCTTCGACGTCGTGGTGCGGATCGGCGACCCCGCCTCCGTGCACGACTTCGACCTCTACGGAGGCACGACCGACCCCGACGAGGCCGCGGGGGTGCTCGCGGAAGGGCTCGTCGGCGACGTGGCGCAGATGGACAGCAGGCGCGCGGCCACCGTGCTCGCCCAGCTCCTCGGCCCCTACCGTGCCGTCCACGGGCACTTCCCCGGGGTGCCCGCGCTCCGGGAGCTCCTGGACGGCGACCTGGCCGCGACGGACGTCCTGCGGGAGGCGCTCGCGGCGGGCGGCCACCGGACGATGCTGCGGGAGCTGGAGGCCCGCAGCAGGCAGCAGGGAGGCGCCGGAGACCCCGGCCCCGTGCTCGCCGACCGGATCGCGCTGCTGGACCGGCCTGCGTTCGCACCGTTCTTCGCCACGGGCGACGAGGCCAGGCCCTTCTCGCTGCGCTCCCTCGAGCACCTGCCGCTGCGGGTCAGGATCGACCTTCCCGAGCGGGGGCACGCGGAGGCGTCGCGGCTGCTCGCGCGGCTGGTCCTCGCCCAGTTCACGGCGATCGCCGCCGCACGCGCCGACCGGTCGCTCTTCGTCTGCCTGGTCCTGGACGACGCCACGCACACGGTCACCGCCGAGACCGTCCGGAACATCAGGCGGCTGCGCTCGGTCAACGCGGGGGCGGTCCTGGCGCTGCGTACCGTCGACGACGTCCCCGAGGGACTGCACACCGCGCTGCTCGGCGCGGTCGGCTGCTGCATGGTCTTCAGCGGGGTCACCACCTGGGACGGCAAGCGCTTCGCCGAGGTGTGGGGCAAGGAGTGGGTGGAGACCCGCGAGGTCGCCCAGCACGCGGTCTTCGCCGACCAGCCGTTCACCCGCGCCCTGCACGGCCTGCGCAAGCTGGTCACCGGCAAGGCCGTGACCAGGGACGCCGTCACCGTGCGGCGGGTCGAGCGGGAGCGCTGGTCCGCCTCCGAGCTGGCGTACCAGCTGCCGGCCGGACACGCCGTCCTGTCGCTCACGAACGTCGACGGCGAGCACGCGGCCCCGCTCCTGGTCGACCTGGGAGGCTGAACGGCGAGGTTACGCGGACCCTGCCGCCCTGGCAGAATTGGCCCCGACCGTCTGTACGGGGTGGCGCAATGTCGTCACCCGTACGCCGCGGTGCACACGGGCCGTCCGCAGGGGCGGCGCATTCGAGCCGTTCGTACGGGGCGGCGCAACCGACTCCCAGAGGTCCGGCGGTCCCATGCCCCTCACACTCGCCTCGCTCGTCCAGCACCCGGCGCTCAAGCTCACCGTCCGGGCGGGGGCCGACCGGCTCGGCACGCCGGTGCGCTGGGCCCACGCGAGCGAGCTCGCCGACCCGGTGCCGTACATGGACGGCGGCGAGCTGCTCCTCGTCACCGCGACCAACCTGGACGCCCAGGACCCCGCCACGATGCGCCGTTACGTGCAGCGGCTGGCCGGAGCGGGGGTCGCCGGGATCGGGTTCGGCGTCGGCGTCACCTACGAGGACATCCCGCCCGCACTGGTGGACGCCGCCGAGGAGGCGGGCCTGCCGCTGCTGGAGGTGCCGCGGCGCACCCCCTTCCTCGCGATCAGCAAGGCGGTCTCGGCGTCGATCGCCGCCGAGCAGTACCGCTCCGTCACGGCCGGCTTCGAGGCACAGCGGGAACTGACCCGCGCCGCGGTCGCCGGCGACGGGCCCGCGGCGCTCCTCACCCGCCTCGCCGCGCACATCGACGGCTGGGCGGCGCTGTACGACGCCTCGGGGGCCGTCGTGGCCGCGGCCCCCGACTGGGCGGCCCGCCGCGCGGCCCGGCTGACGCCCGACGTGGAGCGCCTGCGGGAGCGCCCCGCGCCGGCCAGCGCCGTCGTCGGCGACAGCGACGGCGACGACCGGGTCGAGCTCCAGTCCCTCGGCACCGGCCACCGGGCCCGCGGCGCGCTGGCCGTCGGCACGGGGGCGGCGCTGGGCACGGCCGAGCGCTACGCCGTGCACTCGGCGATCGCCCTGCTCACCCTGACCACCGCCCGTTCCAGGGCGCTCCAGGGTGCGGAGCAGCGCCTCGGCGCGGCGGTCCTGCGGATGCTGCTGGCGGGGCAGCCCGACCACGCCCGGGCCGTCGCGGGGGACCTCTACGGCGGCCTGCTCGACGCCCCCTTCAGGCTCCTGATCGCCGAGGGGCCCGCCACCACGGGGACCGAGCCGCTGGCGGAGGCGATGGAGGCGGCGGCCTCCCGTTCCGGCGAGACGCTGCTGATGGTGCCCGAGGGCGAACGCCTCGTGGTCCTGGCCGCGGACGGCGGCGCCGCGGTCGCGGCCTGCGCCGCCCACGCGGCCCGGGCCGAGGACGACCGTGCCGTGCGGGAGCCCGCGGCCGAGGAGGGTGAGGTGGTCGTCGGCCTGTCCGCCCCGGCCGGCCCGATCGCCGTGTCGGCGGCGTACAAACAGGCCGAGCAGGCACTCTCCGTCGCCCGCCGCCGGGGCAGGGTCCTGGTGGAGCACGAGGAACTGGCGGCGGGCTCCGTCCTGCCGCTCCTGGGCGACGACGCCGTCCGGGCCTTCGCCGACGGGATGCTGCGGCCCCTGCGGGAGCACGACGCCAAGGGACGGGGTGACCTCGCGGCCTCCCTGCGCGCCTGGCTCTCCCGGCACGGCCAGTGGGACGCCGCCGCGGCGGACCTGGGCGTGCACCGCCACACCCTCCGCTACCGGATGCGCCGGGTGGAGGAGATCCTGGGCCGCTCGCTGGACGACCCGGACGTCCGGATGGAGCTGTGGCTCGCCCTCAAGGCCACGGCCGCCTCCTCGGGTACGCCGTAGGGCCGCAGGCTGCGGGGCGGGCCCGGCGTCGCGCCCCGGTCAGGGACGGGCCCGCGCGCCCCCCGGGTGCTCCGGGGGGCCCTTCCCGGTGGCCGGGGCCCGCGTCGTCGCCGTCCGGCATCCGGTGCCCCGTCGGCTGTGGGCACGCCGGCCCGGCGCTCACCGGGCCCGGTCCTCACCGACGGGGACTCACCGGAGCCGTTCTACCCGGCCCCGTCCTCACCGCCCAGGCCCTCCCCGGCCGTGGCATGGCGGCCCCTGCGCCCGCTCCTGCCCAGCTACGACAAACCGGCGCATCGCCTCCCGCCTCCACTCCACGGCGGACAAGCCTCATCCGTGCCAGGTCGCCCTACGGTGGGGCCGACGGGTGCCCGCGTGGCTCCCGGCGATCGTCGTTCACCACCCCCGAAGGGCCGGTACCGCCATGACCTCCACCCACGCCTTCTGGCTGGCCGGCCGCCAGGCCACCGGCGAGGACAGCTTCGACGTCACCAACTCCTACGACGGCCGGCTCGTCGGCACCGTCTCGGTGCCGACCGACGCCCAGGTCGAGGAGGCCGTCGCCGCGGCGTACGCCGTGCGCGAGGAGTTCGCGGCGACCCCGGCGCACGTCCGGGCCGCCGCCCTCGACCATGTCGTACGGCGTCTGAGCGAGCGCACCGAGGAGATCGCCCAGCTGATCTCCGCCGAGAACGGCAAGCCGATCAAGTGGGCCCGCGGCGAGGTGGGCCGTGCCGTCTCCGTCTTCCGCTTCGCGGCCGAGGAGGCCCGCCGCTTCAACGGCGGCGACGCCCAGCGGCTGGACACCGACGCCGGCGGCACCGGTCGCCTCGGTCTGACCCGGCGCTTCCCGCGCGGCCCCGTCCTCGGCATCGCGCCCTTCAACTTCCCGCTCAACCTGAGCGCCCACAAGGTCGCGCCGGCCATCGCCGTCGGCGCCCCGATCATCCTCAAGCCGGCCCCCGCCACGCCGATCTCCTCCCTGATCCTGGGCGAGCTGCTGGCCGAGACCGACCTCCCGGCCGGCTCCTGGTCCGTCCTGACCGTGCCCAACGACAAGATGCCCGCCCTGGTCAAGGACGAGCGGCTGCCCGTGATCTCCTTCACCGGCTCCGGGCCGGTCGGCTACTCGATCATGGAGTCGGTGCCGCGCAAGCACTGCACCCTGGAACTCGGCGGGAACGGCGCGGCCGTCGTGCTCGGCGACTACTCGTCCGAGGAGGACCTGGACTGGGCCGCGACCCGCATCGCGACCTTCTCCAACTACCAGGGCGGCCAGTCCTGCATTTCCGTGCAGCGCGTCATCGCCGACGCCTCCGTCTACGACCGGCTCGTCCCGAAGATCGTCGCCGCCGTCGAGGCCCTGGTCACCGGTGACCCCTCCGACGCGGCCACCGACGTCGGCCCGCTGGTCAGCGAGGACGCCGCCCGCCGCGTCGAGTCCTGGGTCGACGAGGCCGTCACCGCGGGCGCCACGCTGCTGACCGGCGGAAAGCGCGACGGCGCCACGTACGCCCCGACGGTCCTCACCGACCTCCCGGACACCACGACGCTCGCCTGCGAGGAGATCTTCGGCCCGGTCCTGTACGTCCAGAAGACGCGGGGCGAGGCCGAGGCCTTCGCCGCCGTCAACGCCTCCAAGTACGGCCTGCAGGCAGGCGTGTTCACCCACGACCTGCAGACGGCCTTCCGCGCCCACCGGGCCCTGGAGGTCGGCGGTGTCGTCATCGGTGACGTGCCCTCCTACCGCGCCGACCAGATGCCGTACGGCGGTGCCAAGCAGTCCGGCGTGGGCCGCGAGGGCGTGCGCTACGCCATGGACGACTACACCTACGAGCGGGTGCTGGTCCTCACGGGCCTGGCCCTGTAGTCCGCGGCGCGCGAGGAACCGGCCGGAGCCCGCTGTGCGGGGGCTCCGGCCGGTTCCGTTCCGTCCCTCCCGAACCGGTCTGCGGGCAACGCCCTCCCGCACCGGTCTGCGGGCACCCGCTCTCCCGCCGGACGGAGGGGAGCCGCCGGGGGCGCGGCACCCCGCGCGGCCCCCGCCGGGCGCTCCCACGAATCGTTCCTGCGGTGAACGTCCGCGTCCGGGCGGGTGAAGGGGCGACGGCCGGTTGCCCTTCAGGGGCCACGGGCCCGGTAGAACGCCAGGATGATCAAGAACCTTCCGCGCGGCTGCGCCCTCGCCCTCGCCCTGGCCCCGCTCGTCGCAGGCACCCCGGCGCAGGCCGCCCCCGCCCCGCAGGGGCCGCGGCCCGCCGTCGTGACCACACTCGCCGACGCCGTAGGCCTGGTGAAGGTCGTCGACGAGAACCGCACCGGCTACACGCCGTCCGCCTTCGAGCACTGGACGTCGGGCGAGCTACCCGGCGACGGCTGCGACACCCGGAACGAGGTGCTGCTCGCCGAGGCGGCCGAAGCCCCCGCCGTGGGGGCCGGATGCACGCTGACCGGCGGCACGTGGGTCTCGTACTACGACGGCCAGAAGGTGACCGGCCCCGCCGCCGTGGACGTGACCCACACGGTGCCCCTCGCGGAGTCCTGGGGCTCCGGCGCGTCCACGTGGACCGCCGCCCGCCGTGCGGCGTACGCGAACGACCAGGGGGCCGCCGCGTCGCTGACGGCGGTGACGGCTCGCACGATCCGGCAGAGGGCGGACCAGGGCCCGGCGGACTGGCTCCCGCCGGCGCCGGAGGCCCACTGCCGGTATGTCGCCGAGTGGGTGGCGACGAAACTCCGCTGGCAGCTCACCGCCGACGACACGGCGATGGAGGCCTTGAAGGTGTTCGCCGAGGGCCCCTGCGAGGACACCGTCGTCCAGTACACCGCGGCTCTGTGACCTGCCGCCCCGGCACCGCCCCGTACGCGGAAGCGGCGAGGACCCGCGGCGTGCGCGCCCGCCCGCGCCGGACAGGGGGCTGGCACGCGAGCGCGGTGTTCCTGCCCCCGACGGATGATCTTGCGTGACCTGGGGCCCGTTCCGCTGTTGAGGCGAACAGCGGGTGGACACATCCGATGAGAAGAAGACGAGGTCACAGCGTGAAGTCATACCGGACGCCGTCACTGCTCCGAGGCTCCGCCGCGTGCGGTACCGCCCTGATGGCCCTCGGGCTGTCCGCCGGGGCGGCCCACGCCGACGAGACGCACACCCATTCGCACAACGCGCCCCGTGTGGGTCTCATCCAGACCGGGCAGATCGACGACCCCCTGGAGGACGTGCTGGAACACGCGGCGGTGCTCGGCACCACCTACGTCTTCGACTGAGGGCGCTTCCGGGCAGGTGCCCACGCCCCCGGTGCGGCCGACCGCCGCACCGGGGGCCGCCGGCGGGCATGCGGGGGAGGGCGCCCGGCCCACCGCGGGCACCCGCCGGGCACCCGTCCCGAGGTCGCCCGACCGGCGCAGCGGTTCCCGCCGCCCCCCGGGGGATCGGCGGGGCCACGGCCCGGGGCTCCAGGCCGCCTCCCCGCACCGCCCCGGGCCCGTCGCAGAGGTGGTGGGGGTTGCGCAGATCGGGTAGATACGGACGAGAGGTACCGATCGGCACGCGTACAGCCCCACCAACATCCCGACTCGCGGCGAGGTGAGCTCCTCATGTCCGCCCCATCCGACATTCCCCAGGCCCCCAAAGTCACCGAGCGCGAAGCGCGGCAGGTGGCCGAGGCCGCCCGTGAACAGGACTGGCGCAAGCCGAGCTTCGCCAAGGAACTCTTCCTCGGCCGCTTCCGGCTGGACCTGATCCATCCCCATCCCCAGCCGGCCCCCGACGACGTGCGGCGCGGTGAGGCCTTCCTCGCCCGGCTGCGCCAGTTCTGCGAGACCGAGGTCGACGGCGCCCTCATCGAGCGCGAGGCCAGGATTCCCGACGAGGTCGTCAACGGCCTCAAGGAGCTCGGCGCCCTCGGCATGAAGATCGAGACCAAGTACGGCGGCCTGGGGCTGACCCAGGTGTACTACAACAAGGCGCTGGCGCTGGCCGGTTCGGCGAGCCCCTCGATCGGCGCGCTGCTCTCCGCCCACCAGTCCATCGGCGTACCGCAGCCGCTGAAGATGTTCGGCACGCAGGAGCAGAAGGACGCCTTCCTTCCGCGCCTGGCGCGCACGGACATCTCGGCCTTCCTCCTCACCGAACCGGACGTCGGCTCCGACCCGGCCAGGCTCGCGACGGCGGCCGTGCCCGACGGCGACGACTACGTCCTGGACGGTGTGAAGCTCTGGACGACCAACGGTGTCGTCGCGGACCTCCTCGTCGTGATGGCGCGGGTCCCCGAGTCCGACGGCCACAAGGGCGGTATCACCGCCTTCGTCGTCGAGGCGGACTCCCCGGGCATCACCGTGGAGCACCGCAACGCCTTCATGGGCCTGCGCGGCATCGAGAACGGCGTGACCCGCTTCCACCAGGTGCGCGTCCCGGCGGCCAACCGGATCGGCCCCGAGGGCGCCGGCCTCAAGATCGCCCTCACCACGCTCAACACCGGGCGGCTCTCGCTGCCCGCCATGTGCGTCGGCGTGGGCAAGTGGTCGCTGAAGATCGCCCGCGAATGGTCGGCGGTCCGCGAGCAGTGGGGCAGGGCGGTCGCCCGGCACGAGGCGGTCGGCGCGAAGATCTCCTTCATCGCCGCGACGACCTTCGCGCTCGAAGCGGTCGTGGACCTCTCCTCGCAGATGGCCGACGAGAGCCGCAACGACATCCGCATCGAGGCCGCCCTCGCCAAGCTGTACGGCTCCGAGATGGGCTGGCTGATCTCCGACGAACTGGTCCAGATCCGGGGCGGGCGCGGCTTCGAGACGGCCGCCTCGCTCGCCGCCCGCGGCGAACGCGCCGTGCCGGCCGAGCAGATGCTCCGCGACATGCGGATCAACCGGATCTTCGAGGGCTCCACGGAGATCATGCACCTGCTGATCGCCCGCGAGGCCGTCGACGCCCACCTCAAGGTCGCCGGCGACATCATCGACCCCGACAAGCCGCTCTCCGACAAGGCGAAGGCGGGCGCCAACGCGGCCGGCTTCTACGCCCGCTGGCTCCCCAAGCTGGTCAGCGGACCGGGCCAGCTGCCCCACTCCTACGCCGAGTTCCGTGTTCCGGGGCACCCCGACCTCTCTGCCCACCTGCGGTACGTCGAGCGCTCGGCCCGCAAGCTGGCCCGCTCCACCTTCTACGCGATGTCCCGCTGGCAGGGCCGCATGGAGACCAAGCAGGGCTTCCTCGGCCGGATCGTCGACATCGGCGCCGAACTCTTCGCGATGAGCGCCGCCTGCGTACGGGCCGAGCACCTGCGGGTCGACGGGGACCACGGCCGCGAGGCGTACCAGCTCGCCGACGTGTTCTGCCGGCAGTCCCGGATCCGGGTCGAGGAGCTCTTCGGCCGGCTCTGGTCCAACACCGACGAGATCGACAAGCGCGTCGTGACCGGTGTCCTGGCCGGCACCTACACCTGGCTGGAGGAGGGCGTCATCGACCCCAGCGGCGACGGCCCCTGGATCGCCGACGCCACCCCCGGCCCGGCCACCGGGGAGAACGTGCATCGCCCCGTCCGCTGAAGCCGGCACCCCGCGGGACGCGTCCACTGCCTGGACGCGTCCCGCGGGCATGCCGGGCGCAGGGCAAAATGGACGCCCGTGACCGTCACCCATGTCCCCGGCTCGAAGTCCGTCACCGCCCGCGCCCTGTTCCTGGCCGCGGCGGCGAACGGCACCACCACCCTCCTGCGGCCCCTGCACTCGGACGACACCGAGGGGTTCACCGAGGGCCTGACCCGCCTCGGGTACGGGGTGCGGCGCGAGCCGGACCGCTGGCACATCGACGGGCGCCCCTCGGGCCCCGCCGTCCCGGACGCCGAGGTCCACTGCCGTGACGGCGCCACCACCGCGCGCTTCCTGCCGACGCTCGCCGCCGCCGCGGCCACCGGCACCTACCGCTTCGACGCCTCCGCGCAGATGCGCCGCCGCCCGCTCGCCCCGCTCACCGAGGCACTCCGCACCCTCGGCGTCGACCTGCGCCACGAGGGGGCCGAGGGCCACCACCCCCTCACCATCGAGGCGTCGGGCGTCAAGGGCGGCGAACTGACCCTCGACGCGGGGGAGTCGTCCCAGTACCTCACCGCCCTGCTGATGCTCGGCCCGCTCACCGCCGAGGGTCTCCGGATCGAGGTGACGGAGCTCGTCTCGGCGCCGTACATCGAGATCACCCTCGCGATGATGCGCAGCTTCGGCGTCGACGTCGTCCGGGCGGGGAACACCTTCACGGTGCCGCCCGGCGGGTACCGCGCCACCACGTACGCCGTCGAGCCCGACGCGTCCACCGCGAGCTACTTCTTCGCCGCGGCGGCGCTCACCGGCCGTGAGGTCACCGTCCCCGGCCTCGGCACCGGCGCCCTCCAGGGCGACCTGCGCTTCACCGACGTGCTGCGCCGGATGGGCGCGGACGTGCGCATGACCGCGGACTCCACGACCGTGGGCGCCGGCGGCCCGCTCTCCGGGCTGACGGTCAACATGCGGGACATCTCCGACACGATGCCCACCCTCGCCGCCATCGCGCCGTACGCCACCTCGCCCGTGCGCATCGAGGACGTCGCCAACACCCGGGTGAAGGAGTGCGACCGGCTGGAGGCCTGCGCGCAGAACCTCCGCGCCATGGGGATCACCGTGCACACCGGACCCGACTGGATCGAGATCCACCCCGGCACCCCGCGTCCCACTGAGATCGCCACCCACGGCGACCACCGCATCGTGATGTCGTTCGCGGTCGCCGGACTGCTCGCACCCGGCATGAGCTACGACGACCCGGGCTGCGTGCGCAAGACGTTCCCCCGGTTCCACGAGGAGTTCGCGGAGTTCGTGGCGAGGAGCGCCGGAGCGCAGTAGGCCGCGGGCAGGCCCTGCCGGAGCGGAAACGGCTCCCGCGGCCGGGCCGTGTCCCGCACATCGTGCCCGGCGGCTCGCAGCCCTGGTCGTCTTCCTGATCCCGGATGCCGCACAATCGAGCCTCGGCCGCGCGCGGGACACGGGCCCGGCGGGTCAACGGGAGACAGGGGCAGGGATGTTCGGGGTGCACGGGGCGGGCAGTCGGCGAGGCCGCGCGGCGGCGGGGTGCGTGGCGCTGGCCCTCGCGGTCCTCACCGGATGCGGTGGCGGGTCGGGCGGGGAACGGGCCGACGGCGGCGGCAAGCCGGGGAGGAGCGCCGCCTCGCGTCCGGCCGCCACGCCGGCCCCGGCCGGCGGGCTCACCGAGGCGCAGCTCAGCGCGGTCGCCTTCGCCGACGGGGAGCGCGTCGGCGAGTTCACCGCCTCCGACTACACCCTGGACGGACCGCTCGGCGACGCCTACACCGCCACCCCGGCCGTCTGCCAGCCGCTCGTCAGCCTCGCCGGTGACGTCAGCGGTCACGAGCCCACCGCCCAGGTGCAGCGCAAGGTCGACAAGCCCGAGGAGATGCTCGGGGTCACCGTCGACGTGACCCTGCGCTCGTACGGCGACGACGAGGCGGCGCAGGTCATGAAGTCGCTCGGCGCGGCGGGCCGGGAGTGCGCCGGAGGGCTGACCGAGGAGCGGGCGATCGCGCGCGCCACGTACGAGAAGGTCGAACCCGCCACCCTGCCCGCCTTCGCCCGCGAGGCCGACGAGGCGCAGGCCTACCGCTTCACCGTCCTCGACGTGAAGGGGAAGCTGAAGCTCTACGAGTACCTCACCGTCGTACGGTCCGGCTCGACCACCCTCGCCTTCCGGGGCGAGATCCTCGGCACCACTGACATCGGCGGGATCCCGGAGGCCGTCACGGCCGCCCAGTGGAAGAAATTCCGTGCCGGGCAGGCCTGAGGCACGCGCCGACCGGGGCGCACTGTCGGCGCACACAGCGGATGCGGCAACAATGGGGGCCATGAGCGACAGCCCCGCACCCCTCGCCGATCCGCACCTTGTCTTCGACGCGGCGGACGGCCGCCGGGATCTGGTGATCCTCGGCTCCACCGGCTCCATCGGAACCCAGGCCATCGACCTGGTCCTGCGCAACCCCGGCCGCTTCCGGGTCACGGCCCTCTCCGCCGCCGGGGGCAGGGTCGGGCTCCTCGCCCAGCAGGCGCGGCAGCTGCGGGTGCGTACGGTCGCGGTCGCCGACGCCGGCAAGGCCCCCGCGCTGCGCGAGGCGCTCGGGGAGGCCTACGGGGCGGGCGAGACCCTCCCGGAGATCCTGGCCGGGCCCGACGCGGCCACGGAGCTCGCCGCGAGCGACTGCCACACCGTGCTCAACGGGATCACCGGGTCGATCGGCCTCGCGCCCACGCTCGCCGCGCTCAAGGCGGGCCGTACCCTCGCGCTGGCCAACAAGGAGTCGCTGATCGTCGGCGGACCGCTGGTGAAGGAGCTCGCCGCTCCCGGCCAGATCATCCCGGTCGACTCCGAGCACGCCGCGCTCTTCCAGGCGCTGGCCGCCGGGAAGCGCGCCGACGTCCGCAAGCTCGTCGTGACCGCGTCCGGCGGGCCGTTCCGGGGAAGGACGCGGAGCGAGCTGGCCGGCGTCACGCGTGAACAGGCCCTCGCGCACCCGACCTGGGCCATGGGTCCCGTCATCACGGTCAACTCCGCGACCCTGGTCAACAAGGGCCTGGAGGTCATCGAGGCGCACCTCCTGTACGACATCCCGTTCGACCGGATCGAGGTCGTGGTCCACCCCCAGTCGTACGTTCACTCGATGGTGGAGTTCACCGACGGCTCGACCCTCGCCCAGGCCACTCCGCCGGACATGCGGGGCCCCATCGCCATCGGTCTCGGCTGGCCCGAGCGCGTCCCGGACGCCGCGCCCGCCTTCGACTGGACGAAGGCCTCCAGCTGGGAGTTCTTCCCGCTCGACACCGAGGCCTTCCCCTCCGTCGGGCTCGCCCGGCACGTGGGCACCCTGGGCGGCACGGCCCCCGCCGTGTTCAACGCCGCCAACGAGGAGTGCGTCGACGCCTTCCTGGCGGGACGCCTGCCGTTCAACGGAATCATGGATACGGTCACAGCGGTGGTGGCCGAACACGGCACCCCCGCCACGGGAACTTCACTGACGGTCGCGGACGTCCTCGAAGCGGAGACCTGGGCGCGGTCCAGGGCCCG
Organism: Streptomyces argenteolus; assembly: GCF_042902585.1. GTDB lineage: Bacteria > Actinomycetota > Actinomycetes > Streptomycetales > Streptomycetaceae > Streptomyces > Streptomyces argenteolus. The sequence continues at coordinate 55,397 of NZ_JBIBEG010000001.1, read as the reverse complement.
GGAGCTCTCGGCGGAAGCGACAGCGGAGGCGCACGTATGAGTACGACGACGATCCTGATGACGATCCTGGGGATCGCCATCTTCGCCGTGGGTCTGCTGTTCTCGATCGCGTGGCACGAACTGGGCCACCTGTCGACGGCCAAGCTGTTCGGCATCCGGGTGCCGCAGTACATGGTCGGCTTCGGCCCGACGATCTGGTCGCGCAGGAAGGGGGACACCGAGTACGGCATCAAGGCCATCCCCGCGGGCGGCTACATCCGCATGATCGGGATGTTCCCCCCGGGCCCCGACGGCCGGCTCGAGGCGCGCTCCACCTCGCCCTGGCGCGGCATGATCGAGGACGCCAGGTCGGCCGCCTTCGAGGAGCTCCAGCCGGGCGACGAGACACGCCTCTTCTACACGCGCAAGCCCTGGAAGCGCGTGATCGTGATGTTCGCCGGGCCGTTCATGAACCTCGTCCTCGCCGTCGCGATCTTCATGGGCGTGGCGATGTCGTTCGGCTTCCAGACGCAGACCACCGAGGTCGCGGGCGTCCAGCAGTGCGTCATCGCGCAGAGCGAGAACCGCGACACCTGCAAGGCCTCCGACCCGGTCTCCCCCGCGAAGGCGGCGGGGCTGGAGGAGGGCGACACGATCGTCGCCTTCAACGGCCGGAAGATCGACGACTGGGCCACGCTCTCCGAGAAGATCCGCGAGACCATCGGCCCCGCCACCATCACCGTGCAGCGTGACGGCCAGGAACAGACCCTGAACGCCGTGCTGAAGAAGAACGCCGTCGCCAAGAAGGACGCGGACGGCGAGATCATCCCCGACCAGTACGTCAGCGCCGGCTACCTCGGCTTCGCGGCGAAGACGGAGATCCTTCCGCTCTCCTTCGGCGAGTCGGTCGCCCGCATGGGCGACATGATCGAGAACGGCGTGGACTCGATCATCGCCCTGCCGTCCAAGATCCCCGACCTGTGGGACGCGGCGTTCGGCGACGGCGAGCGTGCCGACGACTCACCGGTCGGTGTGGTCGGCGCGGCACGGATCGGCGGCGAGGTGATGAACCTCGACGTCCCGGCGCAGAACCAGATCGCGATGATGCTGTTCCTGCTGGCCGGATTCAACCTCTCGCTGTTCCTCTTCAACATGCTCCCGCTGCTCCCGCTGGACGGCGGGCACATCGCCGGAGCGCTGTGGGAATCCCTGCGCCGCAACGTGGCCCGGGTCTTCAGGCGCCCCGACCCGGGACCGTTCGACGTGGCGAAGCTCATGCCCGTCGCCTACGTGGTGGCAGGAATCTTCATCTGCTTCACGCTGCTGGTGCTCGTCGCCGATATCGTGAACCCCGTCAAGATCACCTGACACCGGACGGGCCCCGGCGGGCCCTCCCGCGGCACGGGCTCGCCGACGGGATGCTTCCCGTCCTCCCGCGGTGCCGTAACCTCGAAGTCCGGAGCCCGCCGTCTCGGGACCTCGATCACCACTGATCCACACCTTGGGGATGCTCAGCGCATGACTGCGATTTCTCTCGGAATGCCGGACGTTCCGACCAAGCTCGCCGACCGACGGGTCAGCCGTCAGATCCAGGTCGGGTCGGTGGCGGTCGGTGGGGACGCACCGGTGTCGGTGCAGTCGATGACGACGACGCGTACGTCGGACGTCGGTGCGACGTTGCAGCAGATCGCGGAGCTGACGGCGTCGGGTTGCCAGATCGTGCGGGTGGCGTGCCCGACGCAGGACGACGCGGACGCGCTGGCGACGATCGCGAGGAAGTCGCAGATCCCGGTGATCGCGGACATCCACTTCCAGCCGAAGTACGTCTTCGCGGCGATCGACGCGGGGTGTGCGGCGGTCCGGGTGAATCCGGGCAACATCAAGCAGTTCGACGACAAGGTCAAGGAGATCGCGAAGGCGGCGGGTGACGCGGGTACGCCGATCCGGATCGGTGTGAACGCGGGGTCGCTGGACGCGCGGTTGCTGAGGAAGTACGGGAAGGCGACGCCGGAGGCTCTGGTGGAGTCGGCGCTGTGGGAGGCGTCGCTGTTCGAGGAGCACGGTTTCCGGGACATCAAGATCTCGGTGAAGCACAACGATCCGGTCGTGATGGTGAACGCCTATCGTCTGCTGGCGGCGCGCAGTGACTATCCGCTGCATCTGGGTGTGACGGAGGCGGGTCCGGCGTTCCAGGGGACGATCAAGTCGGCGGTGGCGTTCGGTGCGCTGCTGTCGGAGGGGATCGGGGACACGATCCGGGTGTCGCTGTCGGCTCCTCCGGCGGAGGAGGTCAAGGTCGGGCTGCAGATCCTGGAGGCGCTGAATCTGAAGCAGCGGCGTCTGGAGATCGTGTCGTGTCCGTCGTGCGGGCGTGCGCAGGTGGATGTGTACAAGCTCGCGGACCAGGTGAGTGCGGGTCTGGACGGGCTCGAGGTCCCGCTGCGGGTCGCGGTGATGGGTTGTGTGGTGAACGGTCCGGGTGAGGCGCGTGAGGCGGACCTGGGTGTGGCGTCGGGCAACGGCAAGGGCCAGATCTTCGTGAAGGGCGAGGTCATCAAGACCGTCCCGGAATCGAAGATCGTGGAGACCCTCATCGAGGAAGCCATGAAGATCGCGGAACAGATGGAGAAGGACGGCATCCCCTCGGGCGAGCCCAAGATCTCCATCGCCGGCTAGCACTCCGGCTCCCGTGCCCCGCAGGCCCCGTCCTGCGGGGTGCGGCCGTGTCCGCCCGCATACGCCGTCCCCTCCGCGGGGGGCACCTCACAGCCTTCTCGGTTACAGTGCGGAAACCAGTAGACCGTTCGGTGAGGCCCCAGTGTTGACGCAGACCACTACCCGGGTCCTCGACCCCGGCGAGCTCCCCGCCGCGCTCGCCATCCTCGAGAGCGAACCCGTGGACAACGCGTTCGTGACCTCCCGCGTGCAGGTCGCCGGACTCGATCCCTGGCGTCTCGGCGGCGAGATGTGGGGATGGTACGCCGACGGCAGGCTGCGTTCGCTCTGCTACTCCGGCGCCAACCTGGTGCCCATCTGCGCCACCCCCGAGGCCGTCAGGGCCTTTGCCGACCGCGCCCGGCGGGCCGGCCGGCGCTGCTCCTCGATCGTCGGGCCGGTGGGCCCCACATCCCAGCTGTGGCGTCTGCTCGAACCCAGCTGGGGTCCCGCCCGCGAGGTCAGGCCCAACCAGCCGCTCATGGTCACCGACGCCCCCTCCGCCGACGTGGCGCCCGACCCGCTCGTGCGCAGGGTCCGCAAGGACGAGATGGACGTCCTCATGCCCGCCTGCGTGTCGATGTTCACCGAGGAGGTCGGCGTCTCCCCGCTGGCCGGTGACGGCGGGCTGCTCTACCAGGCGCGGGTCGCCGAACTCATCAGCACCGGCCGCTCCTTCGCCCGCATCGAGAACGGCAAGGTCCTCTTCAAGGCAGAGATCGGCGCGGCCACCCCCCGTGCCTGCCAGATCCAGGGCGTCTGGGTCGCCCCCGAGGCCCGGGGCCGCGGACTCTCCAAGGCGGGCATGGCGGCCGTCCTGCGCTACGCGCTCCACGACGTGGCACCCGTCGTCAGCCTCTACGTCAACGACTACAACACCCCCGCGCGCAGGGCCTACAGCAGCGTCGGCTTCCGTGAGACGGGCGCGTTCATGAGCGTGCTGTTCTGACCCGGCGGCGCGGCCAGTAGGGTTCCCGCATGGCAGCCGCAACGCCCGCGTCCCCCCAGGGCTCCGGGGCCCCCGACATCGTGGTCGGACCGCTCGACCTCGCCGCCCGCGTCGACGAGGCACTCGCCGTGCAGGCACGTGCCTTCGGCCTGAGCCAGGACGAGATCGACGTACGCCGCCACATCGTCCTGCGCCACCTCGACCATCCGCAGGCCCGCGCCCTCGGAGCCACCACGGCCGACGGGCGGCTCGTCGGATTCGTCTACGGGCTGCCGAACAGCCGCACGCACTGGTGGTCCACCGTCGTCGAGCCCTATCTGCGCGCCACCGGGTCCGACGACTGGCTCGACGACTCGTTCGTCATCACCGAGCTCCACGTCCACCCGGAGTTCCAGCAGCGCGGCATCGGCCGCAGCCTCATCACCACCATCACGGACGCCGTCGGCCAGCCGCGCTCCATCCTCTCCGCGATCGACACCGAGAGCCCCGCCCGGGGTCTCTACCGCGCCCTCGGCTACCGCGACCTGGCCCGCCAGGTGCTGTTCCCCAGTGCTCCCAGGCCGTACGCGGTCATGGGCGCGCCTCTCCCGCTGCGCCGCGGCTGAGAGCGCCCGGACCCCCTGCGCGCCGGCCGGTCCTGGCAATCGATTTCCGCCCGCGCGGGCCCCCCGGCTAACCTCGGGCTCACCACCCTTGCGAGCAGGAGTTCATCATGGCCCAGGTCCAGCGCATGTCCCGATTGATGATCAAGACACTGCGCGACGACCCGGCGGACGCCGAGACGCTCAACCACAAGCTCCTCGTCCGCGCCGGATACGTACGCCGCACCGCGGCCGGCATCTGGTCCTGGCTGCCGCTCGGCAAGAAGGTCCTGGAGAACATCACCCGCGTCGTCCGCGAGGAGATGGACGCCATCGGCGGCCAGGAGGTCCTGCTCCCCGCGCTGCTGCCCAAGGAGGCGTACGAGGCGAGCGGCCGGTACGACGAGTACGGCGACCTGCTGTTCCGGCTCAAGGACCGCAAGGGCGGCGACTACCTCCTGGGCCCGACCCACGAGGAGATCTTCACCCAGGTCGTCAAGGACATGTGCTCGTCCTACAAGGACCTGCCCGTGATCCTCTACCAGATCCAGACCAAGTACCGCGACGAGGCCCGCCCCCGCGCCGGTGTGCTGCGCGGCCGCGAGTTCCAGATGAAGGACTCGTACTCCTTCGACACCACCGACGAGGGCCTGGCCGAGGCCTACCAGCTGCACCGTGCCGCGTACATCCGGATCTTCGAGCGCCTCGGCCTCGACCACCGCATCGTCTCCGCCGTCTCCGGTGCCATGGGCGGCTCCGCCTCCGAGGAGTTCCTCGCGCCCGCGCCCGCCGGCGAGGACACCTTCGTCGACTGCCCGAACTGCGACTACGCCGCGAACACCGAGGCCGTCACCTTCACCGTCACGGCCGTGGCCGACGCCTCGGCGACCGGCCCCGTCGAGGAGCTGGACACCCCCGACACCCCCACCATCGAGTCCCTCGCCGCCCACCTCGGCGTCCCGGCCTCCGCCACCCTGAAGAACCTCCTGGTCAAGGTCGACGGCGAGATCGTGGCGGTCGGCGTGCCCGGCGACCGTGAGGTCGACCTCGGCAAGCTCGGGGAGCACCTCGCCCCGGCGGTCGTCGAACTCGTCACCGCGGAGGACTTCGTGGGCCGCCCCGACCTCGTACGCGGCTACGTCGGCCCGCAGGGCCTGGAGAAGGTCCGCTACATCGCCGACCCCCGCGTCGCCGCCGGCACCTCCTGGATCACGGGTGCCAACAAGGAGGGCAAGCACGCGAAGAACGTCGTCGTGGGCCGCGACTTCGAGGTCGACGAGCACCTCGACGTCGTCGTCGTCGAGGCGGGCGACCCCTGCCCCAAGTGCGGCACCGGCCTCCAGGTGGACCGCGCCATCGAGATCGGCCACATCTTCCAGCTCGGCCGCAAGTACGCCGACATCTTCTCCCTGGACGTCCTCGGTCAGCAGGGCAAGCCCGTCCGCGTCACGATGGGGTCGTACGGCATCGGCGTCTCCCGCGCGGTGGCCGCCCTCGCCGAGCAGACCGCCGACGACAAGGGCCTGTGCTGGCCCCGCGAGATCGCCCCGGCCGATGTGCACGTCGTCGCGGCGGGCAAGGCGCTCCAGACCGAACTGGCCCTCGACGTCTCCGAGAAGCTCGGTGCGGCGGGCCTGCGCGTCCTGGTCGACGACCGCGCGGGCGTCTCGCCCGGCGTGAAGTTCACCGACTCCGAGCTCATCGGCGTCCCGAAGATCCTCGTCGCGGGCCGCCGCTCGGCCGAGGGCGTCCTGGAGCTCAAGGACCGCCGTACGGGCGAGCGCGAGGAGCTCACCGTCGACGAGGCGATCGCCCGCCTGACCGACCAGGGCTGACCCGGCCGGTACGCACGCAGAGGGCCCCCGCGCACCCTTGGGTTCCAGTGGTCGTCGCAACACCCCAGCTGAAGGGGTGCGATGGACTTCGAGATCCGGAAGGACCGGAAGCCGCAGGGACGGAAGAAACTGACCCGTGAGCGGGCGGCATACTTCCAGCTCATGCAGCAGGGCTACAGCAGCAAGGAAGCCTGCCGGATCGTCGGTATCGACGTACGGACCGGCAAGAAATGGCGCAACGGCCGCCACGCTTACAAAGGCCGCGAGAAGGCGGCGCCTCCGATCTACCAGGAGGCGCCGCCTTCGTCGGGCCCGTCCCGCTACCTGGGCGAGGCTGACCGCATCCACATCGCCGACCGGCTACGGGAGAAGGCCGGCGTCCGCGCTATCGCCGCGGAGCTGGGCCGCAGTCCCTCCACCATCAGCCGCGAGATCCGCCGCAACCGGCACCCGGTCAGCGGCCAGTACCGGCCCCACGCCGCCCAGGCCCGCGCCGATGCCCGCCGACCCCGCCCCAAGCCGGGGAAGATCGGCCACAGCCCCGCGCTGAGGGACTTCATCCAGCGTCACCTGGACCTACGGTGGAGCCCCGAGCAGATCTGCCAGGCTCTGCGGTCCCAGTTTCCCGACCGGCCGGAGATGCCCGTGGCCCACGAGACGATCTACCAGGCCCTCTACGTCCAGGGCCGGGGCGAGTTGCGCCGTGAGCTTGCCAAGGCCCTACGCACCGGCCGCACGCGCCGCAAGCCTCACCGCCAGACTGCCTGCCGTCAGCCGCGGTTCGCCACCCCGATGGTGATGATCAGCGAGCGTCCGGCAGAGGCCGAAGACCGGGCCCTGCCCGGCCACTGGGAGGGCGACCTGATCATCGGCAAGGACGGCAACTCCGCCATCGGCACCCTCGTCGAGCGCGCCACCCGCTACGTGATGCTGGTGCACCTGCCCGAAGGCCGCACTGCCGAACACGTCCGCGACGCTCTGGTCGAAACCGTCCAGACGCTCCCCTCCCACCTGATGCGGTCCCTGACCTGGGACCAAGGCTCCGAAATGGCCGCCCACGGCTCCTTCACCCTCACCACCGACGTCCCCGTCTACTTCTGCGACCCGGCCAGCCCCTGGCAGCGCGGCTCGAACGAGAACACCAACGGCCTGCTTCGGCAGTACTTCCCCAAGGGCACCGACCTGTCCGCCCACGGCTGTGCGCACCTGACCGCTGTCGCCGCCGAGCTCAACGGCCGCCCACGCAAAACGCTCGGCTGGGAAACCCCAGCCGAGCGACTGCATAAACTGCTCGCGGCCTGATCAACACGACCACGTGTTGCGACGACTCCTAGAAACCGCCACCGCGCGGGGGCCCTCTGCGTGTGCCGTGGTGGCTACAGCCAGCCCGCGAACTCCAGGGACAGTTCGCCGTCCTGCCTGCGCCCCACCGTCAGCGCGCGCGTGCCGGACTCGACGGCCCGGAACAGCGTCCAGCCGCGCAGCCGCGCCTGGTCCACCTCCAGCGATTCGGCGAGCTTCTTGATCCGGCGGCGGGCCGTCGCGGCCCCGCCGGGTGACGCGATCAGGTCCTCGACCCGGTCACGCACCAGCCGCGCCAGGTCGTAGGCGCGCTCGCCGGTCAGCGGCTCCGGACCGACCGTCAGCCACGGGGCGCGCTCGCCCGACAGGACCTTGCTCTGGCGGAAGTTGCCGTGCAGCAGGAAGAGTTCGGGCACATCGGCGACCAGTTCCTCCCGGGCGGCGAGAGCCGCCGAGACGAGCGGCGCGAGCGCGGGGTCCCGTACGGCGGCGGCCCTCATCGGCTCCACCTGCCGGCCGGTGCGCTCCTGGACGGTCTCGAAGGCGTGCCCGGGCGGGGGCTCGACCCACAGCCGCCGCACCGTGCCCGCCGCCTCCAGGAGGGCCTTCGCCTCCGGGAGCGAGCGCAGCGACACCTCGTGGTGCAGCCGCTCCAGGAGCAGCGCGTCAGCCGGAACCCGCGCGTCCGGCGTGGCCAGGAGCTCGACCGCGCCCCAGCCCTTCCAGTGCGCCAGGGCCGCCCGCTCCAGCTCGGGCGCGGAGCCCGGGGCGGCGATCTTCAGCACCGCGGGGGTGCCGTCCGCGCGGTGCACCAGGAGGACGAGACTGCTCCGGCCACCAGGGGCGACCACCCGGTCGGGCAGGACCTGCTGGCCCGCTGCGGACAGCGCGTCGTCGGTGCGTGCGGGGAGCTGCTCGAGCCATTCGGCGGCGGCCGTCTCCCCGCACGTCTCGCCGAGCGCTCGCACCAGACGCTGCGGCGGTTCGAAACCCATACGTGCCTTGTTCCCTTTCACAGCTTCCTCAGTGCGTGACACCCGTGGCGCCGGCCTCCGCCGTGTTGTCCGGTGGGGCGGCCTTCTCGGCGAGCCCAGGAAAGGCTACGCCGGTGCCACGCCAGCGGGCCGCCCGCACCGCGGCCTCCCGCAGCGCGACCGCCGCATCCTGCCGCAACGGCCCCCAGGAGGCCCGTACGAGGTCCGAGTACACTCCCGCGACCCGGTCCTCCAGCACGGCGGCGAGCCGCAGGGCGGTCGCCGGGTCCCGCACGGCGAAGGGCAGAGCGTACGCGGCGCGGGCCGCCACCGGCGTCCCGCCCAGGTCGCGCACCGTCCGGGCGAGCGCGTCGCGCCTGGCCCGGTGGGCGTCGCCGGCGGCCGTCGCGTCACGGCGGCGGCCGCCTTCCAGCCGGCCGCCCAGCGTGCCGTACCCGTACACCGCGGCGTGCTCGGCGGCGAGCGCCGCCTGCGCGGCCCGGAGCGCCTCCGCGGTGGCGTCGCCGCGGACCGCCCGTGTCCTGCCCGTCATGCCGGAATCTCCTTGGCCAGTTCGGTGAGCAGATACGCGTGGGCCGCACCGGCCGCGGCGACGGAGGCCAGCAGCCTGGCCAGCTCCGGGCCCGCCTCCAGCAGGGCCGCGGCGCGGACGTCGGCCACCCGGCGCTCCTCGGCCGCCAGCTCTTTCAGGGCGGTCCGCGCGTCGGTGGCGGGGGCCGAGGAAGCGGGGGAGGGCGAGCCGGCCGTCCCGGGCCGTCCGCCGAGTGCCGCCATGTGTTCCTGCACGGCGGCCCGCAGCGGCGCGAGCCCGGCCTCCGTCATCGGGTGTGCGGCCACCACCCGGTCGTAGTGCGCGAGGAGCGAGGCGCCGGCGCGGGCCTGCGCCGCCTTCAGCGCCGTGTCCTCCCGGAGCGAGACGGTCCGGGCGCCCGGACCCGTGGCGTCACGCCGTGCGGTCGCCCCTCCGTCGCTCCCGCAGCCCGCGAGCACCGCGCCCAGGCCGAATGCTCCCGTAGCGGTGAGCGCACTCCTGCGCGTCGTCCCCGTGCGGCGCACTTGTCTCCTTCAGCCTGGTTTTTGACAGTTTCTGACCTGAAGTGATCACCGAAGGCGAGCGTACCCGCGGCAGGGCGGGAGGCGGACGGCAACACCCCTGCGGACCGGATACCCTTTGACCTGACACACGACGATCCCCACAACAGCACACGCGGCCGAGGAGTCACCCGGATGAGCACCACCCAGAGCGACAGGCTGCGCGGGCTGCTGGAGCCGCTCGTCAGCGCCAAGGAACTGGATCTCGAGGAGATCGAGGTGTCCCGGGCGGGCCGGCGGCGGGTGCTGAGAGTCATCGTGGATTCCGAGGACGGCGTGGAGCTCGACACCTGCGCGGAGCTCAGCCGCGCGATCTCCGAGACGCTGGACGAGACCGACGCCATGGGCGAGGGCGAATACGTCCTCGAAGTGAGCTCTCCGGGCGCGGACCGCCCGTTGACCGAGCACCGCCACTACGTACGCGCCACCGGCCGGCTGGCCAGACTCACCCTGGGTGAGGGCGGCGAGCTGGTGGCCCGCATCCTCGGGGTGGACGACGAGGGGCTCGATCTCGAAGTGCCGGGCGTGAAGGGCCGCAAGCCCACCGCGCGCCGTGTCGCCTTCAACGAGATCGCCAAGGCTCGTGTGGAGATCGAATTCAACCGCAAGGACAAGAAGGAAGAGGAGGCGTAGCCGTGGACATCGATGTGAAGCTTCTGAAGGGCTTGGCGCAGGACAAGGAGATCCCCTTCGACGTGCTCGTCGGGGCGATCGAGTCGGCCCTCCTCATCGCGTACCACCGCACCGAGGGCAGCCACCGCCGGGCGCGCGTCGAGCTGGACGACAACGGCCACGTCACGGTGTGGGCGAAGGAGGACCCGGCCGACCTCGAGGAGGGCCAGGAGCCCAAGGAGTTCGACGACACCCCGTCCGGCTTCGGCCGTATCGCCGCCACCACCGCCAAGCAGGTCATCCTGCAGCGGCTGCGCGACGCCGAGGACGACCGGACGTTCGGCGAGTACGCCGGCCACGAGGGTGACGTCGTCACCGGCCTGGTGCAGCAGGGCAAGGACCCGAAGAACGTCCTGGTCGACATCGGCAAGCTGGAAGCGATCCTGCCCGTGCAGGAGCAGGTGCCGGGCGAGGAGTACACCCACGGCCTGCGGCTGCGCACGTACGTCGTGCGGGTCGCCAAGGGCGTGCGCGGCCCGTCCGTGACGCTCTCGCGCACCCACCCCAACCTCGTCAAGAAGCTCTTCGCTCTCGAGGTGCCGGAGATCGCCGACGGCTCGGTCGTCATCGAGGCCATCGCCCGCGAGGCCGGTCACCGCACCAAGATCGCCGTGCGCTCCACCCGTGCCGGGCTCAACCCCAAGGGCGCCTGCATCGGCCCGATGGGCAGCCGGGTGCGGAACGTGATGGCCGAGCTGCACGGTGAGAAGATCGACATCGTGGACTGGTCGGACGACCCGGCCGAGATGGTCGCCAACGCGCTGTCACCCGCACGGGTGAGCAAGGTTGAGGTCGTGGACCTCGGGACGCGCTCCGCACGGGTGACCGTGCCCGACTACCAGCTGTCGCTGGCGATCGGCAAGGAGGGGCAGAACGCCCGTCTGGCCGCGCGGCTCACCGGCTGGCGCATCGACATCCGTCCCGACACCGAGACCGAGGCCGAGCGCGACATCGCAGACCGGGAGCGCGCCGAGCGTGCCCGGGAGCGGTCCGAGCGCGGCTGATCCGGGGCCCCTGCCGGTGCCGCTCAGGCGGCCACGGCAGGGGTACGAAGGGAATAGATCGAGGCGTCATGTCGCTGAGATCACGACAACATCCGTTCGATTTTTGCCCCAAAGGGGTGAGGTCGGTGCGGGGAGGTAGACTTAGCCGTGTCTGGCCGGACGCACGCCCGCGCTTGCCCCGAGCGAACCTGTGTGGGATGCCGGGAGCGAGCGGCCAAGAGCGAGCTGCTGCGCATCGTGGTGGACGAGGGAGAGGTTGTCCCTGATCCACGCGGTACGCTGCCCGGCCGGGGTGCGTACGTACACCCCGCCTCTGTATGTCTCGACCTGGCGGTTCGCCGCCGGGCATTCCCCCGGGCCTTCAAGGCCAAGGGGCCGTTCGATCCCACTGCACTGCAGCGGTTCGTCGAACGGGTGACACCGTAAGAAAGTGAACGGCACGGGTCCCCGTGCGGTCAGGTACCTCGCGAGTTGGAAGTAGGTCGAGATTGCGATGAGCACTCGATGAGTACGCGATGAGTACGCCCATGAAGTAGCGACGGTCCGGCGGTAACCCGGACCTAAAAGGAGCGAAGTGGCTAAGGTCCGGGTATACGAACTCGCCAAGGAGTTCGGCGTGGAGAGCAAGGTCGTCATGGCCAAGCTCCAAGAACTCGGTGAATTCGTCCGTTCGGCGTCCTCGACGATCGAGGCGCCGGTTGTACGCAAATTGACTGACGCACTGCAGGGGCCCGGCGGCAACGCCGGCAAGTCCGCTGCCAAGCCTGGCGCGCCTCGTAAGGCCGCCCCCGCAAAGCCCGCGGCGCCGTCTCCGGCCGCCGCGGCACGTCCTGCTGCCCCGAAGCCCGGCGCACCGGCCCCCAAGCCGGCCGCGGCCGAGGCCCCGGCGAGCAGCGCCCCCGCGGCGCCCTCCGCGCCGGCCGCACAGTCGGGCGGACCCCGTCCGGGCCCCCGGCCCGCGCCGAAGCCGGCCCCGGTCACCCCGGTGCCCGCCGCGGAGTTCTCCGCTCCGGCTCCGGCTCAGCAGCCGGCCGCCCCCCAGCAGGCCCCGCGTCCCTCGGGTGCCACCCCGGGCCCCCGTCCCGCCCGTCCGGCTCCGGCCGGCGGTCAGCGCGACGGCGGCCGTGACGGTGGCCAGCGCGACGGCGGCCGTGGTGGCGAGCGTGGCGCGGAGCGTCCCGCACGTCCCGCGGGCCAGGGCGCACCCCGCCCCGGCGGCGCACGTCCGGCCGGTCCCCGTCCGGGCAACAACCCCTTCACCTCCGGCGGCTCCACCGGCATGGCGCGCCCCCAGGCGCCCCGTCCCGGCGGTGCCCCGCGCCCCGGCGGCGGTCAGGAGCGCCCCGGCGCCCCGCGCCCGCAGGGTGGTCCCGGTGGCGCCCCGCGCCCCCAGGGCCAGGGTGGCGCACGCCCGTCCCCGGGCGGCATGCCCCGTCCGCAGGCTCCCCGTCCGGGTGGTGCCCCCTCGGGTAACCGCCCGAACCCCGGCATGATGCCGCAGCGTCCCGCTGCGGGTCCGCGTCCCGGTGGTGGCCCCGGCGGTGGCCGTGGTCCGGCCGGCGGCGGTCGTCCCGGCGGCGGCGGCGGTCGTCCCGGCGGCGGTGGCTTCGCGGGCCGTCCGGCCGGTCCCGGTGGTGGCGGCGGCGGCTTCGCCGGCCGTCCCGGTGGTCCCGGCGGCGGTGGCGGCGCAGGCCGTCCCGGTGGTGGCGGCGGCTTCGGCGGTCGTCCCGGCTTCGGTGGACGTCCCGGCGGCCCGGGTGCCCGTGGTGGCACGCAGGGTGCGTTCGGCCGTCCCGGTGGTCCCGCGCGTCGCGGTCGCAAGTCGAAGCGTCAGAGGCGCCAGGAGTACGAGGCCATGCAGGCCCCGTCGGTGGGCGGCGTCATGCTGCCTCGCGGCAACGGGCAGGCTGTCCGGCTGTCGCGCGGTGCGTCCCTGACCGACTTCGCGGAGAAGATCAACGCCAACCCGGCGTCGCTCGTCGCCGTGATGATGAACCTCGGCGAGATGGTCACCGCCACGCAGTCGGTCTCCGACGAGACGCTGAAGCTCCTCGCCGAGGAGATGAACTACGTCCTGGAGATCGTCAGCCCGGAGGAGGAGGACCGCGAGCTGCTCGAGTCCTTCGACATCGAGTTCGGCGAGGACGAGGGCGGCGAAGAGGCCCTGGTCTCCCGTCCGCCGGTCGTGACCGTCATGGGTCACGTCGACCACGGTAAGACCCGGCTGCTGGACGCGATCCGCAAGACGAACGTCGTCGCGGGCGAGGCCGGCGGTATCACGCAGCACATCGGTGCGTACCAGGTCTCCTCCGAGGTCAACGGCGAGGACCGCCGCATCACCTTCATCGACACCCCGGGTCACGAGGCGTTCACCGCCATGCGTGCACGTGGTGCGAAGTCCACCGACATCGCGATCCTCGTGGTGGCGGCGAACGACGGTGTGATGCCCCAGACGATCGAGGCGCTGAACCACGCCAAGGCGGCCGAGGTGCCGATCGTGGTCGCGGTCAACAAGATCGACGTCGAGGGTGCCGACCCGACCAAGGTGCGCGGTCAGCTCACCGAGTTCGGTCTGGTGGCCGAGGAGTACGGCGGCGACACGATGTTCGTCGACATCTCCGCCAAGCAGGGCCTCAACATCGAGGCGCTGCTGGAGGCCGTCGTCCTCACCGCCGACGCCTCGCTCGACCTGCGGGCCAACCCGGAGCAGGACGCGCAGGGTATTGCGATCGAGTCCCACCTCGACCGCGGTCGCGGTGCCGTCTCGACCGTCCTCGTCCAGCGCGGAACGCTGCGCATCGGCGACACGATGGTCGTCGGCGACGCGTACGGCCGTGTCCGGGCGATGCTCGACGACAACGGCAACAACGTCCAGGAAGCGGGTCCCTCGACCCCCGTCCTGGTCCTGGGTCTCACGAACGTCCCGGGTGCCGGCGACAACTTCCTGGTGGTCGACGAGGACCGTACGGCCCGTCAGATCGCCGAGAAGCGTGCCGCCCGTGAGCGCAACGCCAACTTCGCCCGCAAGGGCGTCCGGTTCTCCCTGGAGAACCTGGACGAGGCGCTCAAGGCCGGTCTGGTGCAGGAACTCAACCTCATCATCAAGGGCGACGCGTCCGGTTCGGTGGAGGCTCTCGAGTCCTCGCTGCTCCAGCTCGACGTCGGCGAAGAGGTGGACATCCGGGTCCTGCACCGCGGTGTGGGTGCGGTCACCGAGTCGGACATCAACCTGGCGACCGGCTCCGACGCCATCGTGATCGGCTTCAACGTGCGCGCCGCAGGGCGTGCCGAGCAGATGGCCGAGCGCGAAGGCGTGGACGTCCGGTACTACTCGGTCATCTACCAGGCGATCGAGGAGATCGAGGCGGCCCTCAAGGGCATGCTCAAGCCGGAATACGAAGAGGTCGAGCTCGGCACGGCGGAGATCCGCGAGATCTTCCGCTCGTCCAAGCTGGGCAACATCGCCGGTGTCCTGGTCCGCTCCGGCGAGGTCAAGCGCAACACCAAGGCGCGCCTGCTGCGCGATGGCAAGGTCATCGCGGAGAACCTCAACATCTCCGGTCTGCGCCGCTTCAAGGACGACGTCACCGAGATCCGCGAAGGCTTCGAGGGTGGTATCAACCTCGGGAACTTCAACGACATCAAGATCGACGACGTCATCGCGACGTACGAGATGCGCGAGAAGCCGCGAGGCTGATCAACGGGGATTCCCGGGGGGAGACCCCCGGGCTCTCCTGCACAGTCGGGGCCGGTCGACGGGTCGTATTTCCGTCGATCGGCCCCGGCCGTTCCGTGTACGGTTCTGGTGTCCCTGCCAAGCGATGGCGGGGCGTGAACCCGAACCGGCGGGACATCCGGACACACATGTATGTGGGGACTCTGTCCTTCGATCTGCTCCTCGGCGACGTACGGTCGCTGAAGGAGAAACGCTCCGTCGTCCGCCCGATCGTCGCCGAGCTCCACCGCAAGTTCGCGGTGAGCGTCGCGGAGACGGGCGACCAGGAGCTGTACCGCAGGGCCCGGATCGGCCTTGCCGTGGTCTCCGGGGACACCGGACACCTCACAGACGTACTCGACCGGTGCGAACGCATGATCGCGGGCCGGCCGGAGGTGGAGCTGCTGTCCGTACGGCGGCGGCTGCACAGCGACGAAGACGATTGAGCAAGGCTTAAGAAGGAGACGGACCAGTGGCCGACAACGCGCGGGCAAAGAAGCTGGCGGACCTCATCCAGGTGGTGGTCGCCGAGAAACTGCAGCGCGGTATCAAGGACCCGCGTCTGGGCACGCACGTGACCATCACGGACACCCGGGTCACCGGCGACCTGCGGGAGGCCACGGTCTTCTACACGGTCTACGGCGACGACGAGGAGCGGGCCAGCGCCGCCGCGGGCCTGGAGAGCGCCAAGGGCATCCTGCGCTCGGCGGTCGGTGCCGCGGCGGGGACGAAGTTCACCCCGACCCTGGCCTTCGTGGCCGACGCCCTGCCGGACAACGCCAGGGCGATCGAGGACCTCCTCGACCGGGCACGTGCCTCGGACGCCAAGGTCCGGGAGGCGTCCTCCGGTGCCACGTACGCCGGTGACGCGGACCCGTACCGCAAGCCGGAGGACGAGAACGACGAGAACGACGGGGACTCGCCTTCCGCATGACGCAGAACAAGCAGGACAGGACGCCGGACGGCCTGGTCATCGTCGACAAGCCGTCCGGCTTCACCTCGCACGACGTCGTGGCCAAGATGCGGGGCATCGCCCGCACCCGGCGGGTGGGCCACGCCGGCACGCTGGACCCCATGGCGACCGGCGTGCTCGTACTCGGCGTCGAGCGGGCCACCAAGCTGCTCGGCCATCTCGCGCTCACCGAGAAGGAGTACCTGGGGACGATCAGGCTCGGCCAGGACACCGTCACCGACGACGCCGAGGGCGAGATCACCTCGTCCACCGACGCCTCGGGAGTCACCCGTGAAGGCATAGACGCGGGGGTGGCCGCGCTGACCGGCGCGATCATGCAGGTGCCGTCCAAGGTCAGCGCGATCAAGATCGACGGCAAGCGGTCCTACGCGCGGGTGCGCGGCGGCGAGGAGTTCGAGATCCCGGCCCGCCCGGTGACCATCTCGTCCTTCCGCGTCTACGACGTCCGCGAGGACGTCGCGGAGGACGGCACCCCGGTCGTCGACCTGGTCGTCTCGGTCGTGTGCTCCTCGGGCACCTACATCCGGGCCCTGGCCCGCGACCTCGGCGCCGGACTCGGCGTCGGCGGTCACCTGACCGCGCTGCGGCGCACCCGCGTCGGCCCGTACGGCCTCGACGCGGCGCGCACCCTCGACCAGCATCAGCAGGAGCTCACCGTGATGCCGGTCGCCGAGGCGGCGGCTTCGGCCTTCCCCCGCTGGGACGTGGACGAGAAGCGCGCCAAGCTGCTGCTCAACGGCGTACGGGTGGACATGCCGTCCTATCCGCCGGGGCCGGTCGGTGTCTTCGGGCCGGACGGCACCTTCCTGGTGCTCGTCGAGGAGCAGAAGGGCAAGGCCAGGAGCCTCGCCGTCTTCGCCTGAACCGCCGGCGAAACGCTCCACGGGATTCGCCCCGCCGTGGAGCGGGCCCTTCCCCCCGGGAGCCCGCTCCACGATCCCCTCCCCGCGCACATCTCTGTCCAGACGAACCCGCCGATTCACCCCAACGGACGGGCGCTCGGAGTGACCGAGGGGTGTGAGGGGGGCGCTTTCACCCCCTCGGTTTCTCGTGTCGATCACCTGGGATCTACCGTCGGACCATGGGCAGCGGGGACCGGTCGAAACTGGTGAGAATCTGTGATCAGGCCGGCCGGCCACGGGGGACCGGCTTCGTCGCGGACGACCGGGGCACGGTCGTCACCACCCACCAGGCCGTGGCGCGCTCCGTCCCCCTGACGCTGCACGCCCCCGATGGACGCAGCTGCTCCCTCGCTCCCGGCGACATCACCCCTCTGCCCGCTCTCGGCCTCGCCCTGCTGCGCACCGGCGGGCCCGGGGCCCTCGCCGTGGAACCGCTGCCCATCGCCGTACGCGAGCGGATCGAGACGGGCACCTACGTGCGGATCGCCGCCCACGGCTGGCGTGAGGCACGGGTGCTCGGCGCGATTCCGGCGACCTACACCGAGGGGGGACGCGACCACCCGGTGAGCGACGCCCTCGAACTCGCTCTGGGAACCGACGGGCGGGACGCGCTGCGGTCCGGCGGGGCGGCGATCGGCGGGCCGGTCACGGACCCGCGCACCGGGGCGGTCCTGGGGGTGCTCTCCACGGCGCTGCGCGCCGGACACGAGGCCGCCGGGCTCGCGGTGCCACTGGCCGTCGAGGACGCCCCCGGTCCGCTGGCGGAGGTGCTCCGGCGCAACGGGAACGGCGTACCGGGCTACGGCTGCGACCTCAACCTCGCGGGAGCGCTCCAGCTGACCGCCACCTCGCTCGGTCAGGCCGACGGTCTCCCCCGTGGCGCCGAGGCCGTCGAACGGCCCCGCGTGCGGGCCGAGTTCACCGCCTTCGAGGCCGGTACGGGGCCGGTGCTCGGACTGGTCGGCGCCCCGGGTACCGGCCGTACCACCGAACTGGCCGCCCTGGCCGCCCGCCGGGCGCGCGGCCCCGTCCCCGCCCTCACCCTCTGGCTGCGCGGCGCCGACCTGCTGGCCGAGGACACGTCGGTCGCCGACGCGATGACCCGGGCGCTGCAGCGCTCCGGGAGGATCCTCAACGCCGCCGGGGCCCGGGGCGACATGGCGGCGGCCACTCCGGAACGCGTGGCGCGTCTCGCCGCGCGGTCCGGAAGCCCGCTGCTCGTCGTCGTGGACGGACCGGAGGAGATGCCGCCCCTGCTGGCCCACCGGCTCGCCGGCTGGACGCGGGCGACGGCCGCGTGGCTCGGGGACCACGGGGCGCGGATGGTGGTGGCCTGCCGCCCCGAGCACTGGGAGACCGCGGGCGCGCTCTACCCGCCGGACGCCCTGCACCACCCCGAGCGGCCCGCCGGAGGGCTGCCGCCCGCCGTCCGGCTCGGTGAACTCACCGCGGACCAGGCCGCGCGGGTCATGGAGGGATACGGCATCCCGCCCGGCACGCTCGCTCCGGGCCACGACCGGCACCCCCTCACCCTGCGTCTGCTCGCCGAGGTCCGGGAGGCTCTCCCCCCGGACGTGCCCGGGCGCCCAGGGACCGAGGAGGTCTTCGCCGCGCATCTGGACCTCAGCTGCGTCCGGATCGCCGTGCGGATCGGAGCCCAGGCCGAGCCCCGCCTCCGCGGCAAGGCGATCAGCAGACTCGCGGCGAAGGTGGCGGGCCAGGTCCACGAGGCGGCCAGGCGCTGCCTCGGGCCGGGCCAGGGGGAGCTGGACCGCGAGGCGTTCGAGGAGATCTTCCCGTGGCGCACGGGCTGGGCCTCCGCCGTCCTCACCGAAGGCCTGCTGGTGCCGGCGGGCGGCGGCTACCGCTTCGCCCACGAGGAGCTGGGCGACTGGGTGCAGGGCGCCCATCTGGACCTGGACGCCGCGCTGCACTCCCTGGTCCACCGCTGGCACGCCGACGAGGCCGCACCGGAACCCGCCGAGGCGGACCCGGGCCACGAACCCCGCAACCTTCCCGTGCCGCGTCACCGCATCGGGCCGGTGATCCAGGCCATGCTCCTGCTGGGGCGCAGGCAGGGGCCCGCCGCGCTGGCCCACCGCATGGCGGACCTGATCGAGGCGATGGACCGCCTGGGGGCCGGCGCGAGCACCTCGGCCCGGCACCGCGACGCCGCGTGGTGGGCCGCCCACCTGCTCCGGGAGAGTCTGCTCAAGGTGCCCGACGCCCGGCCGTGCATCGGGGTGCTGCGGGTGCTCAGCGGGCGGATCGCCCGGCGGTCCCTGTCCCCGGACGGGCCTGCCGCGCTCGGCCCCTACGCCGAGTTCGGTCCCTGGTTCTGGCGCCGCGTCCAGCTGCCCGAGGAGGACCGGATCGACCTCCTGCGCCGGCTCCTGCCCGCCGACGGAGCCCGGCGAGCGGAGGGCGGCGAGCGCTACCTGGACGCCGTGTCGCGGCGCCTGGCCGCCCACCCGAGGACCGTGCAGGCGCTGCTCTGCGGCTGGTTCACCGACGAGAGCCCTCTCCCCTCCCAGGAGGGCGTGCCGATACGGCTCATCGTGGCCTCCGCGGCCCAGGCGCTCCTGTACGCCCGCCGGGACCTCGCTCTCGACGACCTCGTCGAGGCCCTCGCCGACACCGGCCATCCGCGTGCCGCCGAGCTCCTCACCGCTCTCGCGGAGGACGAGCCGAGCGCGCTCTGCCGTGCGATCGACCGGTGGGCGCGCGACGAGGAGCGCCCGGAGCGGCGTGCGGCGGCAGCCACCCAGGCCACTCTCGTGTCCGCCCTCACCCTCGCCGACGCCGACCGCGCGCTGCTGCGCGACGCGGCGCTCACCCTCATCGGCCGCCCGGAGGACACCGCGCTGCACGCCCAGGCGCTCACCGTCCTCGTACGCGATCCAGGCACCGGGGGCCGCCATCTGCCGCAGGCCCTGCGCGTCTTCGCCGCCGGGGACCCGAAGCTGCCGCTGTCTCTGCTGACCGACGTGCTCCCCGAGCACCCCGAACCCGTGCTCGCCGCGCTCCGTGCCCGTCTGTCGCTGCCGGGGGAGGCCGCCGACGAGGTGCTGCGGGAGCTGGCCTCCCTGGACACCCCGGCCCTGGCACTGCACGCTCCCGGTCTCGTGCGCCGGTACATCGACAGCCGTCCCGGAGGCGGCGGGGCGCGGGCCGCGGCCTACGTGGAGCTCCGGCTCGAGCACAGCCCGGCCGCCCGCGCACTGCTGCTGCCCCTGGTGACCGGGCTGCTGCGGGACCGCCCCGCCCCGCCGCCCGTGCGCGCCGCACTGGCCCGGGTGCTCGCCGCCCAGGGGAGCGCCGCCTCCCGGCCCCTGCGGGCCGAGCTGCTGGAGGTGCTGCTGGAGTTCGAGCAGGAGACCGGCAAGGATCCCGAGGTCCTCGAAGCCCTCCTGCGGGCCGCGGCGGCCGGCTCGGCACGCCGCCCGGAGGCCCGGACGCGAGCGCTGGTGCACCGCACCGGCATGCTGCTCGTCCGCACACCCGAGGGGGCGGGGCGCTTCGACCGCGTCCTGGTGGAACTCGCCCGGGAGGTCCCCGGATTCGCGGCCCTCGTCACCCGGTGGCTGTCCGACGCCCCGCAGGAGTGGGCCGCCGTGGTGGGGGCCGCGGCCCGGCGCACGATGGAGGCCATGGAAGGGGCGCGGCCGGGGATGCCGGTGCCGATGCAGGCCGCGGGACGTGAGCATGGCAGTCTTAGACCTGCGTAATGGACATACACACGTACACAGGTTCGGGCGAGGAGCGGTCACAGTGCAGTGCTGGCGTGGCTTGGAGGACATCCCCGAGGGCTGGGGACGCAGCGTCGTCACCATCGGCTCCTACGACGGGGTGCACCGCGGGCACCAGCTGATCATCGGCCGGGCCGTGGAGCGGGCGCGCGAGCTCGGCGTGCCCTCCGTCGTCGTCACCTTCGACCCGCACCCCAGCGAGGTCGTGCGCCCGGGCACGCACCCGCCGCTGCTCGCCCCGCACCAGCGGCGCGCCGAGCTGATGGCGGAGCTGGGGGTGGACGCGGTGCTGATCCTGCCCTTCACCGCCGCGTTCTCGCAGCTCTCGCCCGCCGACTTCATCGTGAAGGTCCTCGTCGACAAGCTGCACGCCCGGCTGGTCATCGAGGGCCCCAACTTCCGCTTCGGGCACCGCGCGGCGGGCAACGTCGCCTTCCTCGCCGAACTCGGCGCGACGTACGACTACGAGGTCGAGGTCATCGACCTCTTCGTCAGCGGCGACGCGGGCGGCGGCGAGCCCTTCTCCTCCACGCTCACCCGCCGCCTCATCGCCGAGGGCGACGTCGAGGGCGCCGCGGAGATCCTGGGCCGCCCCCACCGCGTGGAGGGTGTCGTGGTGCGCGGTGCGCAGCGCGGCCGTGAGCTCGGCTTCCCCACCGCGAACGTGGAGACACTGCCGCACACCGCGATCCCCGCCGACGGCGTCTACGCGGGCTGGCTGACCGTCGAGGGCGAGGCGATGCCCGCCGCGATCTCCGTCGGGACGAACCCGCAGTTCGACGGCAAGGACCGGACCGTCGAGGCGTACGCGATCGACCGCGTCGGCCTCGACCTGTACGGGCTGCACGTGGCGGTGGACTTCCTCGCCTACGTACGCGGCATGCTGAAGTTCGCCTCGATCGACGACCTGCTCGTGGCGATGGCCGCCGACGTGAAGCGTTCCAGCGAGCTGATCGCGGCCTACGAGCGCCGCTGACGCCTTCCTGTGGTGCGCGGGCGGACACAGGGGCATCGTCGGGGGTAGGAGCCGACGCTGCCGGAAGGACGTCCGCGTGCGTGAACTGCTGAGGGAACTGCGCGACTGGGACACCACCGGTACGCCCTTCGCCCTGGCCACGGTCGTCGCGGTACGGGGCAGCGCGCCGCGCGCGCCCGGCGCGGTGATGGCGGTGACCGCGACCGGGCAGGTGGCGGGCAGCGTCTCCGGCGGGTGCGTGGAGAGCGACGTCCACGAGGCCGCCACCGAGACCCTCACCACGGGCCGCCCGCTGCTGCGGACGTACGGCATCAGCGACGACGAGGCCTTCGGCGCCGGGCTGACCTGCGGCGGCACCATCGACGTCCTGGTGCAGCCGTACACCGCCCCGGCCGACCGGGATCTGCTGCGGGAGCTCGCCGGGGTGATCGCCGACGGGAGACCCGCCGCGCTCGCCACGGTGGTCTCCGGAGCGGCGCCGCAGGGGGCGCGGCTGCTGGTCCTGCCCGGCCGCACCACCGGTTCGCTGCGGGACGGGGGCCTGGACGCGGCCGTCACCGACGACGCGCGCGGGCTGCTCGCGCAGGGCGCCACGGAGAGCGCCGGCTACGGCCCGCACGGCGAGCGCCGGATGCAGGACGTTACCGTCTTCGTCCAGACGTACGCCCCCGCGCCCCGCATGCTGGTCTTCGGAGCGATCGACCACGCCGCCGCCACCGCGAGGATCGGGTCCTTCCTCGGCTACCGGGTGACCGTCTGCGACGCCCGGCCGGCCTTCGCGACCCGGGAGCGCTTCCCCACGGCCGACGAGGTGGTCTGCGCCTGGCCGCACACCTATCTGGAGTCGACCGAGGTGGACACCCGCACGGTGGTGTGCGTCCTGACGCACGACCCGAAGTTCGACGTCCCCCTGCTCGTCGCGGCCCTGCGCACCCCCGCGGCGTACATCGGGGTGATGGGCAGCCGGCGCACCCACGCCGACCGGACGGCCCGGCTGCGCGAGGCCGGGGTGGACGAGGCGTCCCTCGCGCGCCTCGCCTCCCCGGTCGGTCTCGACCTCGGGGCCCGGACGCCGGAGGAGACGGCGGTCTCCATCGCGGCCGAGATCGTCCAGCGCCACTGGGGCGGCACCGGGCGGCCCCTGACCGAACTCACCGGCACGATCCACCACACCCGGGAGGCCTAGCCCGCTGCGGGCGCCTGCATGGTGGCCGCCGCCCAGTGGCACGCGACCTGGGGCAGCCCGCCCCCGTCCAGCACCGGCAGGTCGGTGCCGCGGCACGCGTCCGCGACGCCCGCGCGCTCCGCCTCGCCCGACGCCAGGATCTGGCAGCGGGCGTGGAAGCGGCAGCCGGACGGCACCTTCGACGGGTCCGGCGGTTCGCCCTTCAGGATCACCGGCTCGCCGTCCGCCTCCGGCAGCACGGACAGCAGGGCCTGGGTGTAGGGGTGCCGGGGAGCCGTGAGGATCTGCTCGACGTCACCCGTCTCCACGATCCGCCCGAGATACATCACCGCGACCCGGTCCGCGATGTTCCAGGCAAGCCCCAGGTCGTGCGTCACCACCAGCGCCGACAGGCCGAGCTCGTCGCGCAGCCGCAGCAGCAGCGCGAGGATCTCGCCCCGCACGGACGCGTCCAGCGAGGCCACGGGCTCGTCCGCGACGATGAGCTCCGGTTCCAGGACCAGCGCGCCCGCGATCACCACGCGCTGGCGCTGACCACCGGACAGCTCGTGCGGATGGCGCAGGAAAAACCGCTCCGGAGGCCGCAGCCCGGCCCGGGACAGCGCCTGGGTCACGGCCGCCCGCTCGTCGCCCGCGTACCCGTGGATGCGCAGGCCCTCGGCCACGGCGTCGTACACCGTGTGGCGCGGGTTGAGGGAGCCGCTCGGATCCTGGAGGACCAGCTGCACCCGCTTGCGGTACGCCTTGAGCGCCCGGCCCCCGTAGTCGAGGGGCTCACCGCCGAAGGTGACCCGCCCCGCGGTCGGCGGCACCAGGCCCAGCAGAGAACGGGCCAGCGTCGTCTTGCCGCAGCCCGACTCGCCGACCAGGGCGACGATCTCGCCGGGACGGATGTCGAGGTCGACCCCGTCGACCGCCCGTGCCGTCGCCGCCCCGCGCCGCCCGGGGAAGGCGACCTCCAGGGACTGGGCGCTGAGCAGGGGCGCGGGGGGAGTGGTGGTCATGAGGTGCTCCTCGCTTCCTCGGCGCCGCCGAACGGGCCGGTCGACGTGGCGGCGCCCGGCTCCACCAGGACGCAAGCGGCCCGCCGGGACGGGCCCGCGACCCGCAGCTCCTGGTCCTCGGTGGCGCAGATGTCCAGCGCCGCCGGACAGCGCGGATGGAAAGCGCAGCCGGACGGCAGCGCCGACGGGTCCGGCGGGTCGCCCGGGAGGCCGCGTGGCGCGTGCCGCGACGCGAGGTCGCCGATGCGCGGGAAGGCGGCCGACAGGGCGCTGCCGTACGGGTGCCTGGCGCTCTCGTGGACCTGTTTCGCGGGCCCCTCCTCGACGATCCGGCCGGCGTACATCACCGCGAGCCGGTCGCAGGTGTCGGAGAGCACCGCGAGGTCATGACTGATCATGATCAGGCCGAGGTCCTGGTCGGCCACGAGCTTCTCGATCAGCCGCAGGATCTGCGCCTGGATCATCACGTCCAGCGCGGTCGTCGGTTCGTCGGCGATGATCAGACGGGGGTCGCAGGCCAGCGCCATGGCGATCATCACGCGCTGCCGCTGGCCACCGGAGAGCTCGTGCGGATAGGCGTCCGCGCGGGCGGCCGGTAGTCCCACCTGCTCCAGCAGCTCACCGGCGCGGGTGCGCGCCGCGGCGGGGCCGGCCCTGCCGTGCAGCAGGATCGGTTCCGCGATCTGGTCCCCGATCCGGTGCACGGCGTTCAGCGAGTGCATCGCGCCCTGGAAGACGATCGACGCCCCCGCCCAGCGCACCGCCCGCAGCCGGCCCCACTTCATGGTGAGGACGTCCTCGCCGTCCAGCAGGATCTCCCCGCTCAGCGTCGCGGACGCGGGCAGCAGCCGCAGCAGCGCGAGCGCCAGGGTCGACTTCCCGCAGCCCGACTCCCCGGCGATGCCGAGCTTCTGGCCGGCGTCGACCCGTAGGTCCACACCGCGGACGGCGGGCACGGCCGAGGCCCCGGAGCCGTAGGTGACATGCAGATTGCGTACGTCGAGCAGTGGCCGGCCGGTCTCCGGCCTCTCGACGCTCTCGGTCTTCACAGCGGTCAACGGGACACCCCCAGCTTGGGGTTGAGCACGGTCTCGATCGTCCGGCCGCACAGCGTGAACGCGAGCGCGACCACCGCGATGGCGAGTCCGGGCGGAGCGAGGTACCACCAGTCTCCGGAGCTGACCGCCCCGGCCTCACGGGCGTCCTGGAGCAGCCCGCCCCAGGAGACGACCGTGGGGTCGCCGAGCCCGAGGAAGGCGAGGGTCGCCTCGGTGAGGATGGCGGTGGAGATCACCAGCGTGGTCTGGGCGAGCACCAGCGGCATGACGTTGGGCAGCACATGGCGGGACATGATGTGGCGGTGCCCGCCGCCGAGGGCCCGGGAGCGCTCGATGTACGGACGGGACTCCACGGACAGCGTCTGGGCACGCACCAGCCGCGCGGTCGTCGGCCAGGTCGTCACGCCGATGGCGAGGACCGTCGTCCAGAGGGACCGCGAGAGCACGGTCGCCAGCGCGATGGCGAGCACCAGCGTCGGCATCACCAGGAACCAGTCGGTGATCCGCATGACGACGTTGCCGTACCAGCCCTTGAAGTGGCCGGCCGTGATGCCCACCAGGGTCCCGATCGCCACCGAGAGGAACGCGGCGAGCAGGCCGACCGTCAGCGAGACCCGCGTCCCCCACACCAGTAGGGCGAGCAGGCTGCGGCCGAACTGGTCGGTGCCGAGCGGGAACGCGGCGCTCGGCGCCTCCAGCGGGCCGCCCGGTGCCTCGGTGACGCTCTGCGAGTCCGCGCCCACCAGCACCGGGGCGGCCAGTGCGACCAGGCCGATCAGGACGAGCACGGTGAGGCCCGCCAGCCCGGCCCGGTGGGCGCGGTACTGCTGCCAGAACCGGGCCGCCGCCTGGCGCCGGCGGGTCCAGGTGAGCGCGCGGGGGCTGAGGGCCCGCGCGGAGTCGGTCGTGGCTGTCATCGGCCCACCCGGGGATCGAGGAGCGGATAGATCACGTCGGCGAGCGTGTTCATCAGGATCACCGCGGCGGCGAAGATGAAGAACAGGGCCTGCACGAGAGGCAGGTCGGGCACGCTCAGAGCCTGGTAGAAGAGGCCACCCAGCCCGGGCCAGGAGAAGACCGTCTCCACGAGGATGGCGCCCGCGACCGTGTTGCCCAGGTTGACGAAGAGCAGGGTCACGGTCGGCAGCATGGCGTTGGGCACCGCGTGCCTGCGGCGCACGAGGTCGTCGCGCAGGCCCTTGGCGCGGGCCGTCGTCAGGTAGTCGCTGCCCATCTCGTCCAGCAGCGAGGAGCGCATCACCAGCAGCGTGCGCGCGTACTCCACGGCGACGAGGGTGACGACCGGCAGCACCAGGTGATGGGCCACGTCGACGACGTACGCGAAGCCGCTCTCGCTGCCGGACTCCATGCCGCCCGTCGGGAAGAGGCCGGGGATCGGCCCGATGCCGACGGACAGGGTGATGATCAGGAGCAGGCCGAGCCAGAAGGACGGCACCGAGTACAGGGTCAGGGCGAAGGCCGTGTGGAAGCGGTCACCGGCCGAGCCGTTGCGCCAGGCGGACCTGGCGCCCAGCCAGATACCGATGACCGTGTAGATCACGAAGGCGGTGCCGGTCAGCAGCAGGGTCGCGGGCAGCGCCTCGGTGATCTTGTCCATGACGGGGGCGCGGAACTGGTACGAGGTGCCGAAGTCCCCGGTCAGGGCCTTGCCGCAGTACTCGGTGAACTGCTGCCAGAGCGGCAGGTCCAGGCCGAATTCCTTGCGCATCGCGGCGATCTGTTCGGACGACACCTGCCGGCCCCCGGTCATCTGCTTGACCGGGTCGCCGGGGATCAGACGGAAGAGGAAGAAGCTGGTGACGAGCACGGCGAACAGCGAGACGGCCGCGCCGGCCAGCTTGCCCGCCGCGTAGCGGAGGTAGGCGGTCGTGCCGCGGGCGCGGGGACCGCGGGCCGACGGCCCGGCCGGAGCCGGGCCGTCGGTCTCTGCGCTGTCCACGCCCGCCGCGCCCTTCAGGAGCGCGGGAGTGCTTTCTGTGCTCATGGACTATTCACGGTCTTCCGCGGTGGAACGACGACGCATGGCGAACAGCAGCCCGCCACCGGCGAGGACGACTACGGCGATCCCGACACCCACGAGGACCCCGGTCGAGCTGCCGCCGTCGGACGAGTCGCCCGACGCGCCGGCCGCGGGGACCGCCGACCACCAGCTCCAGTAACCGTCCTGGCCGTAGATGTTGCCTCCGTCCGAGGGCATGGTCGTGATGGACTTGATCTGGTCGGTGCGGTAGGCCTCGACGGCATTCGGGTACGCCATGACGTTCATGTATCCCAGGTCGTACAGCCGCGACTCCATCTGCTTGACGAGATCGGCCCGTTTGGCGGGGTCGTACTCCGCCAGCTGCTTCGCGTAGAGCTCGTCGTACTGCTTGTCGCAGATGAAGTTGTCGGTCTGCGCCGTCTCCTTCGCCTTGGCCGGCAGTGCGGCGCAGGTGTGGATCGACATCACGAAGTCGGGGTCGGGGTTCACCGACCACCCGTCGAAGGCGAGGTCGTACTCACCGGCGTACCAGGGGTCGGAGACGTTGTCGCGGCAGTCGACCTTCAGACCGACACCGAGGTCGCCCCACCACTCCTGGAGGTACTTGCCGATCGCCTTGTCGTTCGGGTCGGTGGCGTGGCACAGGATGCGGAAGTCGAGCGGCTTGCCGTCCTTGCCCGTCCGCTTGCCGGCGCTGTTCTTCTTGTACCCCGCCTCGTCGAGGAGGGCGCCGGCCTTCGCCGGGTCGTGGGCGAGCTTCTGCTCCGCCGTCGGCTTCCAGAAGTAGGAGTCGTAGCGCGGCGGGATGTAGCCCTCGCCCTCTATGGCGTGGCCCTGGAAGACCTTGTCGATGATGGTCGTGCGGTCCACGGCCATGAAGAGCGCCTGACGGACCTTCTGGTCCAGCAGCGCCGTGTGGCCGTCGCCGAACTTCTTGCCGTCCTTGGTCTGCGCGCCCGGGTTGGTGGCCAGTGCGTAGAAGCGGCGGCCGGGGGCGTCGTTCACCTTGATGTTCTCGGCGCTCTTCAGCGCGTCCGCCTGAGCGGGGGTCAGGCTGGGGCTGCCGGCGACGAAGGAAACTTCACCCTTTCGGAGGGCGGCGACGGCTGCGTCCTGGTCCTTGTAGTACCGGAAGACGAGCTCGTCGAACTTGGGCGCACCCCGCCAGAAGTCCTTGTTGGCCTTGAGCTTCACATAGCTGTCGACCTTGTAGTCCGTCAGGATGAACGGCCCGTTGCCGACGATCGGGAACTTCGTGTCGTTGTTGAACTTCGAGAAGTCGCCGACCTTCTCCCACACGTGCTTGGGGACGATGGGCACGTCCAGCGCGGTCATCGTGGCCTGGGGCTGCTTCAGCTCTATGACCAGCTTGTCCGGGCTGGGAGCGGTCACCTTCTTGAAGTTGGCCACGAAGCTGCCGTTGGAGGTGCCGGCGCCCTCGTCGGTCATCATCGTGTTGAACGTCCAGGCCGCGTCCTCGGCGGTGGCCTTCTCGCCGTCCGACCACTTCGAGTCGTCCCGGATGGTGTACGTCCAGGTCAGCTTGTCCGGCGAGGCCTCCCAGGCGGTGGCCAGACCCGGGATCGTGTGGCTGTCCTTGGCGTCGTAGTTGGTGAGGTAGTCATACATCAGCCGGTGGATGCTCGTGGAGACGAGCCGCTGCGCGAGGAACGGGCTCAGGGAGTCGACGCTCTGCGCGACCGCGACCGTGAGGGTCGAACCGCCCTCGTCGGCCTGTGCTTCCTGCGGGGCGGGGGCGAGCGGATTTCCGGGGACGACCGAACCGGCGGCCAGCGCGAAGGCGGCGGCCCCGGAGGCGAGAAGGATGCGCAGGCGGCCGTGTGGGCGGGAGGAGCGTGGAGGGAAACTTGTGACCATGGACGTAGACCTCGCGTCATGACTCGCACGGTGAAGGCGGGC
This sequence comes from Streptomyces argenteolus, assembly GCF_042902585.1. Lineage (GTDB taxonomy): Bacteria > Actinomycetota > Actinomycetes > Streptomycetales > Streptomycetaceae > Streptomyces > Streptomyces argenteolus. The sequence goes on along the minus strand of NZ_JBIBEG010000001.1, from coordinate 26,788 downwards.
AGATCTCTGGTTCGCCAGCTGGTGAAGCGAAGGTCTATCAGCGGCGGTCGAGTCGCGTCAACGGTCGGCGAAACCGCGTGTGGTCTGCGGGAATGCGATGAGGGCCCGCACCGGGTGGACGGTGCGAGCCCTCATTGGTTTAGACCTCTACTGCCTTACTGCTGAGGCGCCGACGGCGGCTGCGGAGGGTGCTGCTGCCACCCCGCGGGCGGAACGGGGCCGTGCAGATCGGACTGCCCTGGCTGATGTGCCTGGCCATCGTGGTGCGCGGGCGCGGGAGGCGGCCCGGCGGGATGCGCTCCTGGCTGCGCCTGGGCGGGCGGCGTCTGCTGCCAGCCGTTGTGCTGCAAGCCCTGGCCGGGGTGCGGCGGGTACGGCTGCTGGGGTGACGCGGGCTGCTGGGGAGGCTGCTGCCCCGGGTAGGGCTGCTGTCCCCCGTACGGCTGCTGCGGAGGGTACGGCTGCTGCGGCTGTGCGGGGTACGGCTGACCGGGCTGCGGATGCGGCGCGTACTGCCCCTGGCCGGGCACCTGCTGACCCGGCGTCTGCCCGCCCGGCATCGGCGGGGCGTACTGCGGCGGAGGGCTGCTGCCGTCCGACGTCCACAGGCCCTGCTGCTGCTGGGCCCGCTGGAAGTCCTCGGCGACGAGCGCGGAGAGGTTGAAGTAGGCCTCGCGGGTCTTCGGGCGCATCATGTCGAGGTCGACCTCGGCGCCCGCCGACAGGTGCTCGTCGAACGGTACGACGACCACGCCCCGGCAGCGCGTCTCGAAGTGCTGCACGATGTCGTCGACCTTGATCATCTTCCCGGTCTCCCGGACGCCGGAGATGACCGTCAGAGAGCGCTGCACCAGGTCGGCGTAGCCGTGCGCGGACAGCCAGTCCAGCGTGGTGGACGCGCTGGAGGCACCGTCGACGGACGGCGTCGAGATGATGATCAGCTGGTCGGCGAGGTCGAGCACACCGCGCATCGCGCTGTAGAGCAGACCCGTACCCGAGTCGGTGAGGATGATCGGGTACTGCTTGCCCAGCACGTCGATCGCCCTGCGGTAGTCCTCGTCGTTGAAGGTCGTGGAGACCGCGGGGTCCACGTCGTTGGCGATGATCTCCAGACCGGAGGGCGCCTGCGAGGTGAAGCGGCGGATGTCCATGTACGAGTTGAGGTACGGGATCGCCTGCACCAGGTCGCGGATGGTGGCCCCGGTCTCGCGGCGCACGCGGCGGCCGAGCGTACCGGCGTCCGGGTTGGCGTCGATGGCGAGGATCTTGTCCTGCCGCTCGGTGGCGAGGGTGGCGCCGAGCGCGGTCGTCGTCGTGGTCTTGCCGACGCCCCCCTTGAGGCTGATGACGGCGATCCGGTAGCAGGAGAGCACCGGCGTGCGGATCAGGTCCAGCTTCCGCAGGCGCTCCATCTCCTCCTTCTTGCCGCCCAGCTTGAAGCGGGAGGCGCCGGAGGGGCCACGGCTGCTCTTGGCCTTCTGCTTGCCCCGGACCAGCCGGTCCGACGAGAGCTCCACGGCGGCGGTGTACCCGAGCGGCGCACCCGGCACGGAACGCTCGCGCTGGTCGTGTGTGACCGGGGTGGGCCAGGCGGCGCCGGTACGCGGGTCGACGGGCGGCGCCTGGGGCGCGGCCGGCTGAGGCCGGTACGCCTCGGGCTGCTGCTGGTGATGCGGCTGAGGCTGCTGCGGGGCGGGCAGGTTCGGTGTGGGCTGGGCCTGCTGCTGCGGGAACTGCGGCGGGAGCGGGGCGCCCTGAGCCGGGAACTGCGGCTGCGGGGCGGCCTGCGGGGCCGGGAAGCCGTACCCCCCCTGCGGCGGCGCGGCAGCGGGCAGCTGGGGCGCGTTCGGGACGGGGAACGGCTGCTGCGGCTGCTGGGGGAAGCCGTAACCACCCTGCGGCGCGGGCAGGTCGGGCCGCGCCGGCAGGGGTGCCTGCGCGGGCGGCTGCGGTGCGGCCTGAGCGGGGGCCGGGGCCGCCTGCGGGAAGCCGTACCCTCCCTGCGGGTCGCCACCGGGCGCAGGCGTCTGCGGGAAGCCGTGACCGCCCTGCGGCGCGGACGCCCCGGGCTGTGCCGGCGGCGTCTGCGCGGGCGGGGGCGGCGGCGTGGGCTGCGACGTCTGTGCGGGCCACTGGGACGCGGGCTGCGGCGTACCCGGCTGCGGCGCGGCCGGCTGGAAGGCGGGCGGAAGCGGCGGAAGGGCACCCTGCGCGGGTGCGGGCGACCACGGGGCCGGCGTGGCGCCGGGCGCCGGGTCCTGCGGGGCGGCGGGGGACAGCGGCGCGTCGGCGGGAGCCGTCCCGCCCTCGGCGGCCGGCGGGGTGTCCTGGGGCACCGCGTCCTGGAGCACGGCGTCCACGGGGGCTTCGGCGGGCTCGGCTTCGGGGGCCGGTTCGCCGTCCTCCTGGGCCGGGGCGGTGTCCTCGCCCGGGTCCGTCGCGGGAGCGAGGGCGCCGGCCTTGCCGCTCGCCCCGGGCTCCTCGGAACCCCCGGACTCCTCCTCGCCCGCGGGGGCGGCGGACGGGGCCGCGTCCTCGTCCTCGTCCTCGGCGGAGACGGCGGGTGCGGGTCCGGCCGCGGTGCCCGGGGCGGACACCGCGGCCTCGGCCTCGGCCGCTGCCTCGCGCTCGGCGATCTCCCGCTTCAGCGCCGCGGGGGAGAAGCGCATGGTGGCCCCGCTCTCCACGTCGCCGCCACCGAACGGGCCGGAGGCGCCAGGCGTCCCGGGGCCGGGAGTGGCCGGGGAAGCCGAGGGCACCGGGTCGGAGGCAGGCGTGGGGGAGGGGCCGGGCGAGGACGCGGACGGTTCCTGAGCCGCACCCGAGGCCGAGGCACCCGCAGGCGCCGTACCCGTGGGCGCCGCACCCTGGTTCGCCGTGCCGGACGGCACCGCCGGCGGCCAGCCGTCGAATCCGCCGGGGGCCGGAAGCCCCGGTACGGACAGAGGCGCCCCCTGCGGCGGCGGAGGCGCCAGGTGCGAGCCCGCACCGCCCGACGAGTCCCCGGACGCGTTCTGGGTGTACCAGGCGGGAGGGGTGTAGTCGATGGTGAACTCACCCGTCATCTCGGCGGGCTCCGCGTCGGACGACTCGTCGACGGGCGTGTTCCATCCCCCGCGGATCTCGTCCCGATCGCCGTTCACTTTGCCTCCTGGTGTGGTCGAGCACCCTTGTGCCGTGGGGGGTGGGGGCGACCGTTCCCGTGGTCCGATCCGCCCGGCTCTCCCCCTTGCGACGCGCAGTGCCTGCCCGCAGGTTCCTCTGCCGCGCCCCACCCACCCTAATCGCCATGGGGCACCCAACGGCAGGCCGTATCGCACGGGAAGAACTGTCCAGTAGGTCACGTCCCGCCACAAGTGAACCAAGTGTGGATGACAGGGCGGGCCGAAGCGGTCGAAAAGCGCACATCTGCCCGCACGGAGTGGGCCGTTCGCGACGGCCGGGGACCGGGACCCGCGGTCCCGGTCAGTCCATCCGCCGTGCGCTGCCCAGCAGTCCGGACTCGGCGTCGGTCGCCTGGGTCATCACGAACTGCCGGTCCCGGCCCGTACACCACAGGGTGACCCCGTCGGCCAGGGTGGACAGCGCGTGGGTCTCGGCGGCCGGCAGATTCATGATCCGGCCGATCTGTGCCGCCTCGTCGGGGGAGACCCGCTGCACGCCCACGAGCGCCGACTTCTCCATCAGCCGGGGCGCCACCGGGCTCAGGTACGGCAGCAGGGTGACCACGGACTGCCAGGGACCCGCCACCACCCGCCCGCGCGGGGGACGCATACCGCAGTCGCGCACCACGACGACGGGGGACCCGGCCGACGCGCCCTGCGGCGGCACCCGCCCCACGTCGTGCAGCGAGATGCACGGCTGCCCCCCGCCCGCGGCCTGCGCGAGCGCCGTCCAGGCCTGCGCGCGTCCCGTCTCCACGGCGATCCGCGCGCCCGTGGCCGCCGCCCGCAGGGCCAGGACCTGCGCGGTCCACAGCCCGCCGATCAGCGTGATCTCGTACGGCGTCGGCCTGTTGACACCCAGCACCGCGGGGCGGCCCTCGGCGTCCACGCCGATCACGGTCCCGTCGTCCCCGACGGGCACGGCAAGGGTGGACAGCTCCTCGAAGGAGACCGTGTGCCGGCCGCGGCGGGGGCCGATCAGACCGAAGCCGAGCCGGGCACGGGCGCTCGTGGTGGCGGACATCAGCGGGTACCCCCGAGCGGCAGCGTGGCGAGCACACCGGGCAGCTGTTCGCGGTCCAGCCGGACCAGCGACGCCTTCACGCCCCGTGCGGTGCGCTCGAGTTCATGACGGGCCGCGAGGAGCTCCTCGTCGCTGCGCCCGGTGATACGGACATGACCGGTGACCGAGACCGCGGAGCGGTCGCCGTGGCCCAGCGTCAGGCTGAAGGTCGTCGCCAGCGCCGGGATGGAGGTGAGCAGCGCCACCAGCTGGGGCATCGAGGCGCCACCGCCGCCGAGGTGCGGCCAGCGGCTCACCCAGTAGCTGGTGTGCCACCGGTCGTCGCAGCGCCAGGTGCGCGAGGTCTCCTCGGTGCGGCGGCCCGGCGTCTCCGACCGGCTGGCCTGCGCCATGGCCAGCGGGCTGACGCACGCCGACGTGGCGATCGCCGAGGTCAGTTCCTGCTCCGTCAGCACGGTCGCGCGGAAACCTGCCCCGGTCAGCCGGCTGGCCAGCTGGTCGGCGGCACGCACCGCGCACTTCTGCGCACCGGTGAGCCCGCCACCGCGTGCCTCCACCGCCTCCGGGCAGAGTTCCGGGTCCAGCTTCAGCGCGATCCAGGTGATGCGCACCGCCGGGGAACCCGTCTGGGCCTGCAGCGGCGCGTAGTTGCGCGCGGCCACCGACTGCTTCGGCAGATGCGGAGCCGGAGCCGGCTGGGTGTGCTGGACGATCTGCGCCGACTCCAGCCGGATGCCGTCGACCTCCAGCACCTCCCGCACGAGGGCCAGCGGCAGCGGCCGTGCCGAACGGTCCGGCCGCAGGGCCGTCGCGTCCGACTCGACCTGGACGACGGTGGAGAGGTACGTCCCGTCGCCGATCATCCCGACCGGGCGCCGGTCGCGGTCGCTGAAGGAGTACGTACGCAGGGCGGGTTCGCACTCCACGGCGGGCGCCAGACCGGGCTCCGTACCCGCCGGCACCGTCAGCGTCGCCGCCCGGCGGGCACGGGCGCGCAGCGCGACGACGGTGGCCAGCCACTCCGGCAGCGAGCGGCGGTGGCGGCGGACGACGGCGAGCAGCACCAGCACCGCCGCGACGACGCCCGCGGGCAGGAGCAGCAGCGGCTCGATCACCCAGGCCGTCACGAGCAGCGCCGCCGCGATTTCGATCAGTACGAGCTGTTGCAATCGGAACGAACCGATCTGTCCGGCACGTCCGTTCAGTCGAGGAGCCGCAGCGCCGCCGGGGCCCTGGGGGCCGCTCGGAGGCCTGCCGGAACCGCGGCGGGAAGACCCCGGGCGGCCCGTTCCGGAGCTCCTGGAGGGCTGTGCGTTCCCGGCCGGACGTGTCCGCGTCGCGGAAGCCATCATTCCGGCATTCCCCCGTTCATAAGGCCCAACTCAACCCGACCGCCCCGCTCCCGCCGGGGCTTCGGCGGCTGGATCACCCTACCCGCCCCACCGGTACACGGGATCAGCAGGCATAGTAGGGGCCGGTCCGGCACCAGGGTCCGGTACCGGGTCCGGCACAGGGGACGGGGATGCGTACGCTCCTGGGCCGCGCGGGGAGACACGGGAGACAGACACACTCATGGCATCACGGCGGGACGAGCTCAACGCGTACACCTTTGCGAAGAAGCGCACGGTGGCCGCATTCCTCCAACCCTCGCCCACCGGTACCGAGGAGGGCGCCCCACGCCCCCTGCGCGCCGTCGTCCCGAGCCTCGTCGTCGGCGCTCTGATCGTCGCGGGATTCGGCGCCTGGGGGATGTTCAAGCCCACCGCGCCCAAGGACTGGGACAAGCCCGGTACCAAGGTCATCGTCGGCAAGAAGTCGACCACCCGTTACGTCGTCCTGGAGACCGGCGAGGGCAAGCAGAAGAAGTCCCTGCTCCACCCCGTGCTCAACCTCGCGTCCGCCCGGCTGCTGCTCACCCCGCAGCAGTTCGGCGTCATCCAGGTCGGCGACGACATCCTGGACGCCGGCAAGCCCCCGCGGGGCCCGATCCTCGGCATTCCGTACGCCCCCGACCGGCTGCCCGAGGCCAAGGACGCGGGCACGGCCAAGCGCTGGGCTGTCTGCGAACAGCCCGGGGGCAAGGGCAACACCGTACAGAAGGCCGCCTTCGTCTTCGCCGGACGTGACGACAAGCTGACCGAGGGCGCCGGCCGGCTCACCGGCGGCCAGGTGCTCTACGTCCAGGGCCAGGACCAGGCACGCTATCTGGTCGACGCGAGCGGCACCCGCTACCGCATCGACGAGAAGGCGACCGACGACGGCCACCTGACCAACGCCCTCGTCGGCAGCAGGCAGCCGCAGGCCGTCACCGACGACTGGCTGGACACCCTCCACGAGGGCAGCCCGCTCGTCTTCCCGCGGATCCCGGGCACGGTCGGGGCGCCCGCGCACATCCAGGGCCAGCTCTCCGCCGAGGAGAACAAGGTCGGCATGGTGCTGCGGACCAGGACCGGCGAGGGCACGACGCACTACGTCGTCCTCGACGGCAAGGTCCAGCCGGTCTCCGAATTCACCGCCTGGCTGCTGATCAACTCCCCCCAGACCGCGCCCCTGAACCTCGACAGCGAGGCCCGCGCCGTCGGCCTCCAGGACTTCGTGCCGGACAGCCGGACCTTCGAGGGCCAGGCCGCCCGCTGGCCCGCGCACAAGGCCGAACAGGTCAACTCGGCCGGCGGTGACGCCAGTCGGGACACCGTGTGCAGCGTGCTGCGCAAGGTCGACGACAAGGGACGTACGACGCTGAGCACCTGGGCCGGCGCCGCCTACCCCGCCACCATCAACGCCGGCGGCACCAGCACCTATGTCACCCCCGGCAGCGGACTGCTCTACACCCAGGTCAGGGGTGAGCAGACCAAGCCCGACGGCTCACTCTTCCTGGTGACCGACACCGGGCTGCGCTACGCGGTCCAGGCGAACGGCGACAGCGACGCCGAGCGCTCCGACATCGGCAGCGGCCCGCAGGCCGAGGACGGCAGGCCCGAGGCCAGTCAGGCGCAGATCCGGCTGGGCTACGAGAAGGTCACCCCCTCGCTCGTGCCCATCGCCTGGTCCGAGTTCCTGTCCAAGGGCCCCAGGCTCGACACCAACAGCGCACGCCAGCCCCAGGGCTCGTAGCCGTACCGGCATCGTCACGCACGCGGGACCGGGGGAGAGGAACAGATGTTGCACCGGAAGACGGCCGCTCTGACGGCGGCCACCGCCGCACTGGCCGCACTGGTGGCGCCGCACACCGCGTACGCCGCCGAGGGACCGGGGCGGGGGACCGGGACGGTCCTGGACGGCAGCGGCGAATGCACCTTCCCGATGAAGGAGCAGTTCGAGGGCCGGCCCTGGTCGCTGCAGCGCGTCCTGCTCGACGAGCTGTGGCAGGACACCAAGGGCAAGGGCGTACGGGTCGCGGTCATCGACACCGGCGTGGACAACGCCAACCCGCAGCTCGCCGACGCCGTCGACGTGTCCGCCGGACGCAACCTCCTCGAGGGGGGCAGCCGCGACGGCACCACGGACGAGGTCGGCCACGGCACCAAGGTCGCCGGCATCATCGCCGCCCGCCCGCGCAAGGGGACCGGGTTCGTGGGTATCGCCCCCGAGGCGACGATCATCCCGATCCGCCAGAACGACGAGAAGAACAGCGGCAAGGACACCACGATGGCCACCGCGATCGACCACGCGATCGCCGAGGGCGCCAAGGTCATCAACATCTCGCAGGACACCACGAAACCGCTGTCCGGAGACTCGGCGCTGGGCAGGGCCGTCGCCAGGGCGCTCGCGGAGGACATCGTCGTCGTCGCCTCGGCGGGCAACGACGGCATGGACGGCAAGCGGAAGCAGACGTACCCCGCCGCCTTCCCCGGCGTACTCGCCGTCGCCTCGTCCGACCGGAACAACGAACGCGCCCCCTTCTCGCAGGCAGGTGACTTCGTCGGAGTCGCCGCCCCGGGCGTCGACATCGTCTCCACGGTCCCTGGCGACGGCCAGTGCACCGACAACGGCACCAGCTTCTCCGCGCCCTACGTGGCGGGCGTGGCCGCCCTCCTGGTGGCGAAGTACCCCACGTGGAGCCCCGCCGAGATCGTCGCCCGGATCGAGCAGACCGCCGAGCGTTCCATCCGGGGCCACGACGACTTCGTCGGCTGGGGGGTGGTCGACCCCGTGCGCGCGCTGGCCGGTGACAAGGACGACGCCCCGCTCGCCGCCCCCCGCCCCGACCCCGCTCCGGCCAAGGCGCCCGCGCCCCGGCCGGCCCACCTCGCGATGTCCGAGACGGCGCAGGAGCGCAGCGAGCGCTACGCGACCTACGCCCTGGCCCTGGCGGCCGTCCTGGTCTGCGTCGTGGCCGGTACGGCGACGGTCGCCCGTGATGTCCGGAGACGGCGCGGTGTGCGCCGGGAGGCCATCCGGTGAGCTGGATCTCTCCCGGTGAAGCGCAGTTGGGGAGAGATGACGAAGTGACTAGGGTGGTAGCAGACTTCACGTGTGTGACGGGGGAACGAGAAGTGGCAAAGTCCGATTCCGGGGTGTGCGAACACCGCCGGCGGCTTCCGGGACCCCGTGCAGCAACAAGCCTGTCCGCGGCCCGCGGACAGGCCCGGGAACTGAGAGATAGGACCTCCGGATGAGCAACACCGGTTCCGGTTTCGGGCTTGGCGACGATCCGATCGTCCAGGCGAAGAACAAGATCATCGAGACCTCCCAGGCGGTGTCCAGGCAGTCCCGTGAACTGGCCGACATCCTGGCGACGGTCAGTGCGGGATGGACCGGTGTCGGTGCCGGCGGATTCACATCCGCACAGATCGTGATCAACGAGGACCACGACGACATCCGCCGCCTGCTGGGTGTGCTCCTCAACGGTGTGAGCCAGACCAAGAACCTCAGCAACGCCAACGACGACGAGGTCCGCGCGGCCTTCAACGCCGTCAAGGAGTCCGCCTCCTCGGGCAACACCTCCGGGCTCAACAACCTCTGAGCCCGGGCGTCGCCCCCTCATCCGTACACGTCGCACGCCGAACACCAGGAGCAGACAGATGGCCGGAGCAGATCCGAACACCAAGGTCAGGTACGAGAGCGTCCAGGAGATGGCGAACCGCATCCGCACGGTGTCGCGCAACATCATCAAGGACCTCGAAGAGATGGATGCCGCCCTCAAGGTCGTCACCGACACCTGGGACGGTGACGCCCACGCCGGGTACGTCAGTCTCCAGAAGCAGTACAAGGGTAAGGCCGACCACATGAAGGACCGGCTCGAGCACGTCGCGAAGATCATCGAGAACGGCAAGGACAGCTACCGTTCCACCGACGTGAAGGCCTCGCGCCTGTTCACCGAGGCGTACTGACCGCCGGGCCCTCACCGGCCCCGTCACGCACGGAAGAGGGGCACGCCCACCGGGCCGTGCCCCTCTTCCGCGCTCTGGGCCCGCTCGGGGGTCACCCGTACGCGCCGGGGCCTACGTGAGGTCGAACTCGCCGTCCCGCGCGCCCAGGACGAAGGCCCGCCACTCCGCCTCCGTGTAGCGCAGCACCGTCTCCGGGTCCAGGGAGGACCGCATCGCGACGGCGCCGCCCGGCAGGTGGGCGATCTCCACCCGCTCCTCCGCCTCCTCGGTGCCCGGGGCGCTCAGCCACTCCACCCCCGAGATGTCGAGTGCGTACAGCTCGTCCTTCTCCTGCTGCGTACCCATCAGACGCCTTCCCTCTTCCGCGGCGGAGTGCGTTCCTCGCCGGTCGATCCATGTGTGATCCGCGCGCCGATTATCCCCGGATCACCTGCCCGGGCGACGGGAACATGATGCGGAAGCCCCGGGGGAGCGGCCCACGTGGTAAGGGAACGATCCCGCACCGGGGCACGCCCCCACCCGGCAGCCCCGCCCCGGCCGCGGCGGTCGTGCGGCGGGCGGTGCACCCTGCCGGACGGCGCCCCGCGCCGAGGCCGTGCCCCGAGCCGGACGGCGGCGCGCCCTCACGCGGAGAAGGGCCCCCGCGCGGCATGCGCGGAAGCCCTTCGGCGAGGTCCGGCGGACGTGCGCCGCTCAGTGCTGTTCCGGCAGCCGTCCCGTCTGCACCAGCGGGGTCCCGCGCCGGCGCGACGCGAAGTACCCGCGCCCCGGAGGCATCGCGTGGCCCCGCACCGACCCGATCAGATCGCCCTCGGACGGATCGCCCGCCAGCACCACACCCTGCGCGCCCAGCTCCTTGATGCGCTGCATGAAGCCCTCGTACATCGCACGCGAGGCGCCCGCCGAGTTCCGCGCGATGATGAACCGAACGCCGGTGTCCCGGGCGAACGGCAGGTACTCCGCGAGCGGCGCCAGCGGATTGCCCGCGTTGGTCGCGACCAGGTCGTAGTCGTCCACGATGATGAAGATCTGCGGCCCCGACCACCAGCTGCGGTCCCGTAGCTGCTGCGGCGTCACATCGGTCGGCGGCTGCCGGCGCGCGAACACGCCGGCGAGCGCCTCCATGTGCATCTGCATGGCGCTGGCCATCGGCGCGTACTCCAGCAGATGGGACTCGGGCAGCGCGCCCAGCAGCGCGCGACGGTAGTCACCGACGACGATCTTCGCCTCGTCGGGGGAGTAGCGCTCCCCGATCTGCTTGGCGATCAGCCGCAGCAGGTTGGTCTTCCCGGACTCGCTCTCACCGAAGACCAGGAAGAACGGATCCGTCTCGAAGTCGACGAACACCGGCTCCAGGGACGTCTCGTCGATACCGATCGCGATGCCGCGCTCGGGGAACTCGAAGCCCTTGGGCAGCTGGTCCGCGGGGAGCTTGCGCGGCAGCAGCCGTACGGAAGGAGCCACCGGACCCGCCCAGTTCGACTTCACCGCCGCGACGAACGCCGCGGTGCCGTCGGAGAGGTCCGTACCGCTGCTGACCGAGTCGATGCGCGGCAGAGCACCCATGAAGTGCAGCTTCTGCGGGACCTGGCCGCGGCCGGGCACCCCCGCGGGGACGTTCGCCGCGACCTTGCGGTCGAACTCGGAGTCCATGACGTCACCGAGACGCAGTTCGAGCCGCCCGAGGATCTGGTCCTTGAGGGCCGCCCGCACCTCCATGTAACGGGCCGCGGTGATCACGACGTGCACGCCGTAGCCGAGACCGCGCGCGGCGATCTCCGTGACGACCTGCTCCAGCCCCTCGTACTCACCGCGGAAGCCGCCCCAGCCGTCGACGACCAGGAACACGTCGCCCCACGCCTCGCCGGGCAGCTCGCCCTGCGCGCGCTTGCGCCGGTAGGTGGCGATGGAGTCGATGGAGTGGGCGCGGAAGAACTCCTCGCGCCGGTTGAGCACGCCACCGACCTCCGCGACCGTCCGGCGCACCCGCTCGGGGTCCAGGCGCGAGGCCATCCCGCCGACGTGCGGCAGGTCCGCCAGCGAGACGAGACCGCCACCACCGAAGTCCAGCCCGTAGAACTGCACCTCGTGCGGGGTGTGGGTGAGGGCGAAGGAGGAGATGAGCGTCCGGATCAGCGTCGACTTGCCGGACTGCGGGCCCCCGACGACCAGCATGTGCCCGGCCGCGCCGGAGAAGTCCCGGTACAGCACCTCGCGCCGCTGCTCGAAGGGCTTGTCGATCAGGCCGAGCGGAACCGTGAGCCCACCGGGCCTGGTGTACTCCGTCGCCGTGAACCCGCGGTCCGCGGTCGGCGCGAGCCCCGGCAGCAACTGGTCCAGCGTCGGCGCCTGGTCCAGCGGCGGCAGCCACACCTGGTGGGCGGGCACACCCTGCCCCTCCAGGCGCCGCACGATCACGTCGAGCACCGTGTCGGCGAGCGCGTCGTCCTCCGCCGAGGCGCGGGCCGCCAGATGGGCCGGGTCCGGCGCCGCGTACACGACCGGCACCGGGGCCGCGCTGAACACCACGGGCCGCCGCTCGATCGGCAGCTGCCCCACCGGCAGGTCGGGGCCGCCCGTCCGGTACGTCCCCGACACGTACGCCGCCTTGAAGCGGGTCATCTCGTCCGTACCGAACTTCAGATACCCCGAGCCCGGCACCGAGGGCAGGTGATACGCGTCCGGCACGCCCAGCGCCGTCCGCGACTCGGCCGCCGAGAAGGTCCGCAGACCGATCCGGTACGAGAGGTACGTGTCCAGGCCGCGCAGCTTGCCCTCCTCCAGGCGCTGCGACGCCAGCAGCAGGTGCACACCCAGCGAACGGCCGATGCGGCCGATCTGGATGAACATCTCGATGAAGTCCGGCTTGGCGGTCAGGAGTTCCGAGAACTCGTCGATCACCAGCACGAGCGAGGCCAGCGGCTCCAGCGCCGCGCCCGCCGCCCGGGCCTTCTCGTAGTCGTGGATGTTGGCGTAGTTGCCCGCCGAGCGCAGCAGCTCCTGCCTGCGCTGGAGTTCACCGCGGATCGCGTCGCCCATGCGGTCGACCAGCGTCAGGTCGTCGGCGAGGTTGGTGATGACCGCCGCCACGTGCGGCATGTGCGACATCCCCGCGAACGTGGCACCGCCCTTGAAGTCGGCGAGCACGAAGTTCAGCGTCTCCGAGGAGTGCGTGACCGCGAGACCGAGCACCAGCGTCCGCAGCAGCTCCGACTTCCCGGAACCCGTCGCACCCACGCACAGGCCGTGCGGGCCCATGCCCTCCTGGGCGGCCTCCTTCAGGTCCAGCATCACCGGCTGGCCGTCCTCGCCGACACCGATCGGCACCCGCAGCCGCTCCGAGACCGACCGGGGCCGCCAGGTGCGCGCCACGTCGACCGAGGCCGCGTCCCCCAGCGAGAGCAGGTCCGTGAAGTCCAGGTTGGCCAGCAGCGGTTCGTCGTCGTCCCCGCCGCCCATGCGCAGCGGCGCCAGCTGCCGGGCCAGGGCCTCGGCCGCCTCCGGCGACATCACGTCCGGCACACCCTCGTACGCGAGGCCGCCACCGGACTCCAGCCGCAGCAGCCCCGGCCGCACCACCACGGAGAGCCCGCCGCGCAGCTCGTCCAGCTCGCCGGAGACCACCTCGACGATCGTCACGCCCTGGAGGCCCTCGGCCGCCGCGAACAGCGAGTCCGGCGGCACCATCCCGCCGTCCAGGACCACGACGACGTGCGGCTGGTCCAGCACCGGCTGGCTCTCACGGCCGAACCGGGGCCGGCCCTCCAGCCGGCTCGCCAGCAGCGTCTCCAGCTCGCCCAGGTCGTCACCGAACAACCGCTTCGTTCCGGCACCGTCGACCTGGCCCGGCACCTGCGTGTGCGGCAGCCACTTCGTCCAGTCCCAGCGCGCCACCGCGTGCGGCGCCGCCACGACGGCGACCATCAGGTCCTCCGGGGAGTGCAGCGCCACCAGCTGCGCCACCAGGGAACGCGCCGTGGACTGCGCGGACTCCGGGCGGCCCGAGACCGTCACGTGGTAGAACGCCCGCATCGAGACGGCCATCGGCAGCCCGTCCAGCGACCCGTGCACCGCCAGGAACTGCTGCATCGCCCCCGCGCACATCGGCTCCAGCTCGTCCACCGGAGCCGTGTCCGGCGCGATCAGCGGAGTCGACAGCTGCTGCGCCCCGAGCCCCAACCGCACCTGCGCGAAGTCCTTGTCACCGACGCGCCGCTCCCAGACGCGGCTGCCCTCGGCCACCACCGACCACAACTGCTCCGGCGCCGGGTGCAGATAGAGCTGCACGTCGCGCTGGGCACGGGCCGTACGGCGGACCGTCCGGCGGGTCTGCGCGAGGTACTTCAGGTAGTCACGTCGGACATCGCCCATTTGCCCTTGCGTACCGCGACGGTGCCGGACGATCTGCGCGACGACCATCGCGACCGTCGAGACCAGCATCAGGACGCCCATGATCCGCATGAACGGAGGCGCCTGCGGAGAGAAGAAGAAGACCACCGACGACCCCATGCCGAGCACCGGCAGGATCTGCATCAGCATGCCCTCCTGCTGCCCGCGCGGCAGTTCGGGAGGAGCCTCCAAAGTCAACTCGTCAGAGGGCACTTCCGGCGGCAGAGACCGCGGAGGTCGTTTCACGACGATCTGGCTCACCGGAACATCAATCCCTCAATACGGACGGGCGGAAGGCCGGCCGGTCCGCACCGACGCCCCCGTGGCTGCGTTGCTGCGGACTTGGATCCGCGCGACCGTGATCCTACGTGCAGATCACCTTCCCCCCTCCCGGTAGGGTGGCGCCGCACTGTGCGCAACCGCGAATCAGGGGGACCAGACACGTGAGTACGACCGCAGCGACGGGCTTCTGCCGCGTCACCGTCGTGGCACCTGACAGCCGGATCGACGTCGCCCTCCCGGAAGACATCGCCGTCGCCGACGTCTACCCCGAGATCCTGCGTCTCACGGGCCAGACCCAGGCCGCCGGCGCACCCACCGGCTATCACCTCGTACGCCGTGACGGCACGGTCCTGGACGGCGCCCGCACCCTCTCCGCCCAGCAGGTGCTCGACGGCGAAATCCTCAGCCTGCGGCCCTTCGCCCAGTCGCTGCCGCCCGCCGTCTTCGACGACGTGTCGGACGCGGTCGCCTCCGCCGTCACCCGCGACCGCCACCTGTGGAGCGACGAACTCCTGCGCGGCGCGGGCCTGGTGGGCGGTGTCCTGCTGCTCGTCCTGCTCGGCTTCGTGCTCTGGTTCGCCGACCCCGTACGCCACGACATGCACAGCCTGCCCGGCATCGTCGCCGGCTCCGCGGGCCTGCTCCTGACCGCCTTCGCCGGAGTGCGCGCCCGGGTCTACGCCGACCGTGCCACGGCGGTCGCCCTCGGCCTCGGCGCGCTGCCCCTCGTCCTCATCGCGGGCTCCGGCATCATCGGCCCGGACGCCGGCCAGGGCCCCGGGCGGCTCCAGTTCCTGCTCGGCTGCGTGGCGGTCCTCCTCGCCTCCGTCATCCTGGTCGCCCTCACCCCCAGCGGTGACGCCCCCTTCGTCGCGGCGACCTTCCTGGCCACCGTCGGCACCCTCGCCACCTTCGCCGCCATCCTCACCGAGGCCACCGCCACCGAGACCGCCGCCGTCTGCGCACCGGTCGCCCTCGGCCTGGTCGCCTTCCTGCCCGGCCTCTCCGCCCGCTTCGCCCGGCTGCCCATCGGCTACGCCTCCCCGCGCACCGCCCCCGCCGGCTACGACGACTCCTTCACCGAGCCGGGCTCCGCGCCCACCGCCGACGGCGAGCCGGTGGACGCCGACCGCATCGCCGCCCAGGCCCGCCGCGGCCACGAGATGCTCCTCGGCCTCGTCGGCGGCTGCTCCGCGGTCGTCGTCGGATCCGCCGCGGTGCTCGGCTTCTCCGACAGCATCTGGGGTCAGGTGCTCGCGCTGACCGCCGGACTGGCCATGCTGCTGCGCGCCCGCCTCTTCCGTTACACCTCCCAGGTCGCCTGCGTCCTGGTGGCGGGAATCGGCGCCGTGGCCCTCCTGGTCCTGGGCCTCTCGCTCAATCCGCCCACCGACCTGCTGTACGACCTGGTGCGCTACGGGGACCGGGGCTCCCTGGACATCCGTACGATCTGGCTCTCCGCCGCGGTCGCCGCGGGCGCCGCCCTCCTCACCGCGATCGGCCTCGTCATCCCGCGCAAGGGTCTCTCCCCCTTCTGGGGCCGGCTCCTCGACCTCACGGAGAGCGCGCTGCTGCTCTCCCTGGTCCCGCTCTGCCTCGCCGTCCTCGACGTCTTCACCCGCGCCAGGGCCATGACCAGCTGACGCCCGTCGGAGCCGCCCCCGGCGACTGGTACTCTGACTGGTGGCCGTTTGTGTACGCGCCTCCGGGGTTTTCCTGGGGGCTGCGCTCATCGGACCTTCGCCTCCGAGTCACGGAAGCTCCCCTGAGATCAAGACCAGGGGCACTCGTGGGCGCATCGAAGACCAAGAGGAGTACGCGTGCCGCTCGACGCCGCTACGAAGAAGCAGATCATGTCCGAGTTCGCCCAGAAGGAGGGTGACACCGGATCCCCCGAGGTCCAGGTCGCCATGCTCTCCCGCCGGATCTCGGACCTGACGGAGCACCTCAAGACGCACAAGCACGACCACCACTCCCGTCGTGGTCTGCTGATCCTGGTCGGCCAGCGTCGCCGCCTCCTGCAGTACCTTGCCAAGAAGGACATCCAGCGCTTCCGTGCGCTCGTCGACCGCCTCGGCATCCGCCGCGGTGCGGCCGGCGGCGCCAAGTAAGGACGCTGTGAGAGGGAGCGGTACCCCAGTTCCAGGGGGCCGCTCCCTTTGCTGTACGTGCGTGACCCGGGTCCGGCTCAGTAACCTGGACGCACGACAACAGAACGAGGAGAGGCGCCCTACGGCCGCCGCCGGTCCTCGGTAGTGGCCCCCGGGGCAACGCCCGGGAGCTTCGATCGAAGACCGGCCCGCACACACGGTGCGCTTCTCCGCACCGTCCTCCGCCACACGGGCGGCAGGACGAAAGACGACGAGTATGGAGAAATCACTAGTGGAGAACGAGACCCACTACGCCGAGGCCGTTATCGACAACGGAACCTTCGGCACCCGCACCATCCGCTTCGAGACGGGCCGCCTGGCCAAGCAGGCCGCAGGCTCCGCCGTCGCGTACCTGGACGACGACACCATGGTGCTGTCGGCCACCACCGCTTCCAAGCGGCCCAAGGACAACCTCGACTTCTTCCCCCTCACGGTGGACGTCGAGGAGCGGCAGTACGCCGCAGGCAAGATCCCCGGCTCCTTCTTCCGCCGTGAGGGCCGGCCCTCCGAGGACGCGATCCTCACCTGCCGCCTGATCGACCGGCCGCTGCGCCCCTCCTTCAAGAAGGGCCTGCGCAACGAGATCCAGATCGTCGAGACGATCATGGCGCTCAACCCCGACCACCTGTACGACGTGGTCGCGATCAACGCCGCCTCCTGCTCCACGCAGCTGGCCGGCCTGCCCTTCTCCGGCCCGATCGGCGGCACCCGTGTCGCCCTGATCAAGGGCCAGTGGGTCGCGTTCCCGACGCACACCGAGCTCGAGGACGCCGTCTTCGACATGGTCGTCGCCGGTCGCGTCCTCGAGGACGGCGACGTCGCGATCATGATGGTCGAGGCCGAGGCCACCGAGAAGACCATCCAGCTCGTCAAGGACGGCGCCGAGGCCCCGACCGAAGAGGTCGTCGCCGCCGGTCTGGAAGCCGCGAAGCCCTTCATCAAGGCGCTCTGCAAGGCCCAGTCCGACCTCGCCGCCAAGGCCGCCAAGCCCACCGGTGAGTTCCCGGTCTTCCTCGACTACCAGGACGACGTCCTGGAGGCCCTCACCAAGGCCGTCAGCACCGAGCTCGCCAAGGCGCTCACCATCGCCGGCAAGCAGGAGCGCGAGGCGGAGCTGGACCGCATCAAGGAGATCGCGGGCGAGAAGCTCCTCCCGGCCTTCGAGGGCCGCGAGAAGGAGATCTCGGGTGCCTACCGCGCGCTGACCAAGAAGCTGGTCCGCGAGCGCGTCATCAAGGACAAGGTCCGCATCGACGGCCGCGGCGTCACGGACATCCGTACGCTCGCCGCCGAGGTCGAGGCCATCCCGCGTGTGCACGGCTCGGCGCTGTTCGAGCGTGGCGAGACCCAGATCCTGGGCGTCACCACCCTCAACATGCTCCGCATGGAGCAGCAGCTGGACACCCTCTCCCCGGTGACCCGCAAGCGCTACATGCACAACTACAACTTCCCGCCGTACTCCGTCGGTGAGACCGGCCGCGTGGGCTCGCCCAAGCGCCGCGAGATCGGCCACGGCGCGCTCGCCGAGCGCGCCATCGTGCCGGTGCTGCCGTCGCGCGAGGAGTTCCCCTACGCGATCCGCCAGGTCTCCGAGGCGCTGGGCTCCAACGGCTCGACGTCCATGGGCTCGGTCTGCGCCTCCACCATGTCGCTGCTGAACGCCGGTGTGCCCCTCAAGGCCGCCGTCGCCGGTATCGCCATGGGCCTGATCTCGCAGGAGATCGACGGCAAGACGCACTACGTCGCCCTCACCGACATCCTCGGTGCGGAGGACGCCTTCGGCGACATGGACTTCAAGGTCGCCGGCACGAAGCAGTTCGTGACCGCGCTCCAGCTCGACACCAAGCTCGACGGCATCCCCGCCTCGGTCCTGGCCGCCGCGCTGAAGCAGGCCCGTGACGCGCGTCTGCACATCCTGGACGTCATGAACGAGGCCATCGACGTCCCGGACGAGATGTCCCCGAACGCCCCGCGGATCATCACCGTCAAGATCCCGGTGGACAAGATCGGTGAGGTCATCGGCCCCAAGGGCAAGATGATCAACCAGATCCAGGAGGACACCGGCGCCGACATCACGATCGAGGACGACGGCACCATCTACATCGGTGCCCAGCAGGGTTCGCAGGCCGAGGCCGCCCGCGCCACGATCAACGCCATCGCCAACCCGACCATGCCGGAGGTCGGCGAGCGCTACCTGGGTACGGTCGTCAAGACCACCACCTTCGGTGCCTTCGTCTCCCTGATGCCCGGCAAGGACGGTCTGCTGCACATCTCGCAGATCCGCAAGCTCGCCGGTGGCAAGCGCGTGGAGAACGTCGAGGACGTGCTCGGCGTCGGCGCCAAGGTGCAGGTCGAGATCGCCGAGATCGACTCCCGCGGCAAGCTCTCCCTCATCCCCGTCATCGAGGGCGAAGAGGACGAGAAGAAGGACGACACCGACAAGTGACGTCCCGCAGTTCCGTGACGGCGGCCCGCACCTCCTCGGAGGGGCGGGCCGTCGCCCGTACCCAAACCCTTCTCAAGGGCAGCAACGGCATCGGCACCGTCCGCCGCACCACCCTTCCGGGCGGCCTGCGGATCGTCACCGAGACGCTGCCCTCCGTCCGCTCCGCCACCTTCGGGATCTGGGCCAACGTCGGCTCGCGCGACGAGACGCCCACCCTGAACGGCGCGACGCACTACCTCGAACACCTCCTCTTCAAGGGCACGGCCAAGCGCAGCGCCCTGGACATCTCGTCCGCGATCGACGCGGTCGGCGGCGAGATGAACGCCTTCACGGCGAAGGAGTACACCTGCTACTACGCGCGGGTCCTGGACACCGACCTCCCGCTGGCCATCGACGTCGTCTGCGACATGCTGACCGGCTCCCTGATCGCCCCCGAGGACGTGGACGCCGAGCGCGGCGTCATCCTCGAGGAGATCGCCATGACGGAGGACGACCCGGGCGACTGCGTGCACGACCTGTTCGCGCACACCATGCTCGGTGACACCCCGCTGGGCCGCCCGGTGCTCGGCACCGTCGACACGATCAACGCGCTGGACCGCGGCCAGATCGCCCGCTTCTACAAGAAGCACTACGACCCCACGCGCCTGGTCGTCGCCGCTGCGGGCAACGTCGACCACGCCACGGTCGTACGCCAGGTCCGCCGCGCCTTCGAGCGTGCGGGCGCCCTGAGCCGCACCGACGCCGTGCCCACGGCGCCCCGCGAGGGCTCACGCACCCTGCGCACGGCCGGCAAGGTCGAGCTGCTGAACCGCAAGACCGAGCAGGCGCACGTCGTCCTCGGCATGCCCGGCCTGGCCAGGACCGACGAGCGCCGCTGGGCCCTCGGCGTCCTGAACACCGCGCTGGGCGGCGGCATGAGCTCGCGCCTCTTCCAGGAGGTACGGGAGAAGCGGGGCCTCGCCTACAGCGTGTACTCGTACACCTCGGGCTTCGCCGACTGCGGGCTCTTCGGCGTGTACGCGGGCTGCCGGCCCAGCCAGGTGCACGACGTGCTCAAGATCTGCCGCGACGAGCTCGACCGCGTGGCGAGCGACGGTCTCGGCGACGAGGAGATCAGCCGCGCCGTCGGCCAGCTCGCCGGCTCCACCGTCCTCGGCCTGGAGGACACGGGCGCGCTCATGAACCGCATCGGCAAGAGCGAGCTCTGCTGGGGCGAACAGATGTCCGTGGATGACATGCTGGCGAAGATCGCGGCGGTGACCCCCGACGAGGTCCGCGCGGTGGCGGCCGACGTCCTCGAACAGCGGCCCTCGCTCTCGGTCATCGGCCCGCTGAAGGACAAGCAGGCGAACCGCCTCCAGGAAGCGGTCTCCTAACCACCCCGTAAGGAAAGAGCACATGAGCAAGCTGCGCGTGGCCGTTCTCGGCGCCAACGGACGCATCGGTTCCGAAGCGGTACGAGCCGTGGAGGCCGCCGACGACATGGAGCTGGTCGCCGCACTGGGCCGTGGCGACGAGCTGGAGACCCTCACGGAGAGCGGCGCCCAGGCAGTCGTCGAGCTGACCACCCCCTCGTCGGTGATGGGCAACCTCGACTTCTGCGTACGGCACGGCATCCACGCGGTCGTCGGCACCACCGGCTGGACCGACGAACGGCTCGCGCAGCTGAACACCTGGCTCTCCGGCTCCCCGGAGACCGGTGTGCTCATCGCGCCGAACTTCTCCATCGGCGCCGTCCTCACGATGAGGTTCGCGGAGCAGGCCGCCCGCTACTTCGAGTCGGTGGAGGTCATCGAGCTCCACCACCCGAACAAGGCCGACGCCCCCTCCGGAACGGCCACCCGCACCGCCCAGCTGATCGCCGCGGCCCGTCGGAAGGCCGGATCGGCGCCTCAGCCCGACGCCACGGCCACAGCGCTCGACGGGGCGCGCGGCGCCGACGTCGACGGGGTACCGGTCCACTCGGTCCGGCTCCGCGGCCTCCTGGCCCACCAGGAGGTCCTGCTGGGCGGCGAGGGCGAGACCCTCACCCTGCGCCACGACTCGCTCCACCACAGCAGCTTCATGCCGGGCATCCTGCTCGGTACCCGCCGCGTGGTGACCACTCCCGGCCTCACCTTCGGCCTGGAACACTTCCTCGACCTGAACTGACTGGCCCACCCCATGCGCGCAAAGCTCACCTACGTCGTCACCGCCGCCGTCCTGGTCTTCTACTTCGTCCTGGCCGGCAGCCGCGGTGTCCTCCTCATCCGGCACGGCACCCTGCTCACGGTCACCTTCGGGGTGGCGGTGCTGATCCTGCCGGTGATCGGCGTCTGGTTCCTCTGGAAGAACACCCAGTTCGTCCGCAGGGCCAACGCACTCGCCGCCGAACTGGACGCCGAGGGCGGTCTGCCCGTGGACGAACTGGTGCGCACCCCCTCCGGGCGCATCGACCGTGACTCCGCCGACGCCGTGTTCGCACGGCGCCGGGAGGAGACCGAGGACAGCCCGGACGACTGGCGCAGCTGGTTCCGGCTGGCGGTCGCCTACCAGGACGCCAGGGACACCCCGCGCGCCCGTAAGGCGATGCAGCGCGCCATCGCCCTGCACGCGAACAAGCCGGTACGCGCCTGAGCGGGCGCCGTACCGGCTTGTGAGGTGCTGGACCGCCCGGGGTGTCAGCCGGTGCGGTACTCGTCCCCCCAGGCCTCGATCGTGTCGGTGGCACGCTCGAAGGCCTCGGACCGGGCCAGGAAGTCGGCGTTGTGATCCGTCACCAGCGGCGCCAGCGGCTCGCCGCCGCGGCGTACGACGACCAGCGCCTGACCCTGGACGGTGCGCGGGAACCCGAGCCACTTCACCGGCTGCTGCACCGTGCGGACCGCCACCGCGTCCGGCCACCGGACGGTGGTCGTACGGAAGAAGCCCACCCGGCGGACACCGTGACGGCTCACCCAGGCGCCCACCCGCAGCAGGCGCAGCGCGCCGACGATCACCGCACCGGCGAGCGCGAAACACACGCCCGCACCGGACAGTGATCCCGCGACCGAGATGATCACGGCCGCGAGCAGCACGAACGACGCGAGCAGCAGCAGGGTGGCCGCCGCCGCGACCCGCCACGGGCCGGGGCGGTAGGGCCGCCGCCAGCTGTCGTGGTCGTCGAACGGCAGCGCGCTGTCCTCCGCGTTCGCGTCGAATGCGCGGTCGGCCGTCAGAAAGGGCAGGGGCACGACTGATCCTCACTCACAAGCACGCTCGATTGCTGTGCCCGGTGAGGCTACCGAGCAGCCCTGCGGCCTACCACCCCAGGGGGCCCGTACGGGTCAGCGGTGCCGGGAGGCCTCGGAGGTCTGGCTGTGCGCCGGGGTCCGGTCGGCGTCCAGGGCGGGCAGCCCGAGGAGCAGCGAACCGGCGAAGCCGGCCACCAGCGTCAGCCCTACGAGGGAGCGAGCGGCCAGCTGCGAGCGGCTGGCGCGGCGGCGGGGAGGCGGAGTGACATTACTGCGGAACCGGTCGGCCTCGGCAACGAACGAGAACGGGACGGATTCACGCCGGCGGAACATGAGGAAGATCTCCTTGAACTGTGTGACGGGTGCTGCTGTCGAGTCAGACGTACGGGAACCCTGATCGGTGCCCCGAATCGCCGAACACATGCAGGAATTCCCGCTGACGGAGGCTGCTCCCGGGGCCCGTAGAGTGGACGCCGCCCGAGCGACGCCATTGGAAGGACCCCCGCCGGTGACCGACACCCCCGAGCCCACAAAGGCCCACTTCCGCAGCGATGTCACCGTTGACCTGGTGAAATCAGCCGCCGCCGACTCCGACGTGCTCTTCGCCGCTCGTGTGTCCACCGCCGGCGAGCAGTCCCTGGAAGAGGTCACGAAGGACCCCGAGCGCTCGAAGGGCCTCATCAACTATCTGATGCGGGACCGGCACGGCAGCCCGTTCGAGCACAACTCCATGACCTTCTTCATCAGCGCCCCGATCTTCGTGTTCCGCGAGTTCATGCGGCACCGCGTGGGCTGGTCCTACAACGAGGAATCGGGCCGCTACAGGGAGCTCGAGCCGGTCTTCTACGTTCCGGGGGAGTCCCGCAAGCTCATCCAGCAGGGCCGTCCCGGCAAGTACGAGTTCGTCGAGGGCACCCCGGAGCAGCACGCGCTCACCAGCCGTGCCATGGAGGACTCCTACCGGCAGGCGTACGACGCCTACCAGGAGATGCTCGCCGCCGGGGTCGCCCGCGAGGTCGCCCGCGCGGTGCTCCCCGTCGGCCTGTTCTCCACGATGTACGCCACCTGCAATGCCCGCTCGCTGATGCACTTCCTCGGCCTGCGCACCCAGCACGAGCTGGCCAAGGTCCCGTCCTTCCCGCAGCGCGAGATCGAGATGGTCGGCGAGCAGATGGAACAGCACTGGCAGACGCTGATGCCGCTCACTCATGCCGCCTTCAACAAAAACGGACGGGTCGCCCCGTAGGCGGTGTCCGTATTGCGGCGTTTCGTGAAGTTCATCTAGGCTGATCAAACGGACCCGGCACTGCTTGAACCCCCGAGCAGGCAGTGCCGGGCTCCTCTTCCTCGTCCCCCCGAGGGGGCACGGCGCTCCGAGCAACGAGTAGCGTGTTACCCATGGCTCCGATCTCCACTCCGCAGACCCCCTTCGGGCGGGTCCTCACCGCTATGGTCACGCCCTTCACGGCGGACGGCGCTCTCGACCTCGACGGCGCCCAGCGGCTCGCCACCCATCTGGTGGACGCAGGCAACGACGGCCTGGTCGTCAACGGCACCACGGGCGAGTCCCCGACCACCAGCGACGCGGAGAAAGACCAGCTCGTACGGGCCGTGCTCGAAGCCGTCGGAGACCGGGCGCACGTCATCGCCGGCGTCGGCACCAACGACACCCGGCACAGCATCGAGCTGGCCCGCACCGCCGAGCGCACCGGTGCCCACGGCCTCCTCGCCGTCACGCCGTACTACAACAAGCCGCCGCAGGAGGGTCTCCTCCGGCACTTCGGGGCCATCGCCGACTCCACCGGCCTGCCGGTGATGCTGTACGACATCCCCGGCCGCAGCGGTGTGCCGATCGACACGGAGACGCTCGTACGCCTCGCCGAGCACCCGAGGATCGTCGCCAACAAGGACGCCAAGGGTGACCTGGGCCGCTCCAGCTGGGCCATCGCCCAGTCCGGACTCGCCTGGTACTCCGGCGACGACATGCTCAACCTGCCGCTGCTCTCGGTCGGCGCGGTGGGATTCGTCTCCGTCGTCGGCCACGTCGTGACCCCGGAGCTGCGCGCACTCGTCGAGGCGCATCTCGACGGGGACGTGCAGAAGGCCACCGAGATCCACCAGAAGCTGCTTCCCGTCTTCACCGGGATGTTCCGCACCCAGGGCGTGATCACCACCAAGGCCGCGCTCACCCTCCAGGGACTGCCCGCCGGACCGCTGCGCCTCCCTCTGGTGGAACTCACCACCCAGGAGACGGCCCAGCTCACGATGGATCTGGCCGCCGGTGGGGTACAGCTCTGACCACGGACTTCACAACTGAATAAGCGAGGAACCCTCGCGACGGAAACACCACCTGACAACAGCAAGTGCACGAATGACATGCGCGCCACGTGCCCTCAGCGGTACGTGGCGTGCGTGGTGAGGAGAGTCTTTTGAGTCATCCGCATCCTGAACTCGGTACCCCGCCGAAGCTCCCGAAGGGCGGCCTGCGGGTCACCCCGCTGGGCGGCCTGGGCGAGATCGGCCGCAACATGACGGTCTTCGAGTACGGCGGCCGTCTGCTCATCGTCGACTGCGGTGTGCTCTTCCCCGAGGAGGAGCAGCCCGGCATCGACCTGATCCTGCCGGACTTCACCACGATCCGGGACCGCCTGGACGACATCGAGGGCATCGTCCTCACGCACGGCCACGAGGATCACATCGGTGGCGTCCCGTACCTGCTCCGCCTGAAGCCGGACATCCCGCTGATCGGCTCCAAGCTGACCCTCGCGCTCATCGAGGCCAAGCTCCAGGAGCACCGGATCCGCCCCTACACCCTCGAGGTGGCCGAGGGGCAGCGCGAGCGCATCGGCGTCTTCGACTGCGAGTTCATCGCGGTCAACCACTCCATCCCGGACGCGCTCGCCGTGGCCATCCGGACTCCCGCGGGCCTGGCCGTCGCGACCGGTGACTTCAAGATGGACCAGCTCCCGCTGGACGGCCGTCTCACCGACCTGCACGCCTTCGCCAGGCTGAGCGAGGAGGGCATCGACCTCCTTCTCTCCGACTCGACGAACGCCGAGGTCCCGGGATTCGTCCCGCCGGAGCGGGACATCTCCAACGTCCTGCGCACAGTGTTCGCGAACGCCCAGAAGCGCATCATCGTGGCCAGCTTCGCCAGCCACGTCCACCGCATCCAGCAGATCCTGGACGCCGCCCACGAGTACGGCCGCAGGGTCGCCTTCGTCGGCCGCTCCATGGTCCGCAACATGGGTATCGCCCGTGACCTGGGCTATCTGAAGGTCCCCGCGGGCCTGGTCGTCGACGTCAAGACGCTGGACGACCTGCCCGACGACGAGGTGGTGCTGGTGTGCACGGGCTCGCAGGGCGAGCCGATGGCGGCACTCTCGCGTATGGCCAACCGGGACCACCAGATCCGGATCGTCCCGGGCGACACGGTGATCCTGGCGTCCTCGCTGATCCCGGGCAACGAGAACGCGGTCTACCGCGTGATCAACGGCCTGACCCGCTGGGGTGCCAACGTGGTCCACAAGGGCAACGCCAAGGTCCACGTCTCGGGCCACGCCTCGGCCGGCGAGCTGCTGTACTTCTACAACATCTGCAAGCCGAAGAACCTGATGCCGGTGCACGGTGAATGGCGCCATCTCCGGGCCAACGCCGAGCTCGGCGCGCTGACCGGCGTGCCGAAGGACCACATCGTCATCGCCGAGGACGGCGTCGTCGTCGACCTCGTCGACGGCAAGGCCAAGATCGTCGGCAAGGTCCAGGCGGGCTACGTGTACGTCGACGGCCTCTCGGTCGGCGACGTCACCGAGACCTCGCTCAAGGACCGCCGGATCCTCGGGGACGAGGGCATCATCTCGGTCTTCATCGTGGTCGACAGCTCCTCCGGCAAGATCGTGGGCGGGCCCCACATCCAGGCCAGGGGCTCCGGCATCGACGACGGTGCGTTCACCGCCGTGGTGCCCAAGGTCGAGGAGGCCCTCAACAAGTCGGCCCAGGACGGGGTGATGGAGCCGCACCAGCTCCAGCAGCTTGTCCGCAGGACCGTGGGCAAGTGGGTGTCGGACACCTACCGCCGGCGCCCGATGATCCTTCCGGTGGTCGTCGAGGTCTGACGGGACGGTCCGTCGACGGCGGCCTGAGGCCGCCGACCTGGAGCGGGGCTCCCCGATTTGCATCGGGGAGCCCCGCTCCAGTACGTTTACGTTTCCGCCTGAACGGGAAGCAGCCCGCGCACGTGTGCGCCGGGAGCTCCTCTGGAGGGCCGGAAAATCCGACTCAGAATCTCTGATAAAGTCGAGTCCGCCGAAAGGCAAAGGCCATTCCGCAGGCCGCTGGAATCGAATTCGGACCGGAAACGGAACGGAAATGAGTCTGGTAAAGTCGGACTCGCCGGAAAGGGAAACGCGAAAGCGAAGAACTGGAAAGCGAAACAAGCAGTAACCCGCTTCGACCGGGAATCGGACACGAAAGAGTCTGATAGAGTCGGAAACGCAAGAACGAAGGGAAGCGCCCGGAGGGCCCCGGTGAAACGGGACCGAAGGAAGCGTCCGTTCCTTGAGAACTCAACAGCGTGCCAAAAGTCAACGCCAGATATGTTGATACCCCGGCCTGCATCGCAGGTTGGTGGTTCCTTTGAAAAGTCCTGCACGGCCTTCGGGTCGGGTAGGCAACAACAGCGAGGACGCTGTGGACGACCGGTCATATTCCGACCTGGTCGTTCCGCTCTCGTGTTGTGATCCCGATTACGGGAAAACATTCAC
Source organism: Streptomyces argenteolus (assembly GCF_042902585.1). Lineage (GTDB taxonomy): Bacteria > Actinomycetota > Actinomycetes > Streptomycetales > Streptomycetaceae > Streptomyces > Streptomyces argenteolus. The sequence continues at coordinate 25 of NZ_JBIBEG010000001.1, read as the reverse complement.
GGAGAGTTTGATCCTGGCTCAGGAC